>NZ_CP060131.1:7500-2407500 GCF_014235185.1 Pseudonocardia petroleophila
CGACGAGCAGACCGACGTCGAGGACGTCGGAGACCGGGCGGCCGAGTGCGTCGGCGACGTTGAGCGGCACGAGCAGCACCGCGGCCACCAACCACACGACGCCCGTCCAGGTCGCCGTCCGCAGCGCGCGGTACCCGGCGACGTCGAGGTAGCCCGACCGCTGCGGGGGCACCAGGAACGCGGCGAGGAGCAGCGCGCCGATCGTCAGCACCATCCCCACCTCGGCGACGGCCCGCACGGCCGGCAACCCGGCGGTCGTGAGCACCCCGGGATCGGGCAGCCCGAGCGCGGTGAGCGGGCGGGCCCCGGACAGGACCGTGAGGCCCGCGGCCACGAGGACCGCGATCGCCGTACCCAGTGCCACCAGCCCGGCCGGTCCGGACGTGCGGGGTGGAGCGGCGGTCTCGACGGGGGTCTTCGCCATATCGACCAGGCTAGCCGCAGGTCCGGCGGCCGGCCCGGCACACTGCGGCGGTGACCGGCGATCCCCTCATCACACTCCGCGGTGGTGACGCGGCCGCCTGGGCCGCCGCGCCGCTCCGCGGGCTCGCGCCGGTGCTGCTCCCCCGCGTCGACGACGGACGGCTCGTCCTCGACGCACCCGGGGCCGGCCCGACCGGGACCGCCGACGGGCCGGGCGCGAGCGGGCCCGGTGGTGCCGGCGGGGTCCTGCTGCGGCTGGTGCTGCACCGCGTCGTCGACGTGGACGCGGCCTTCGCCCGGCTGCGGCACCTCCTGCGGCCGGGCGGGACGCTGGTCGTCGTGACGCCGTCGGTGTCGACGCGCTCGGTCGCGGAGCTGCGCTGGCGCGGGACGCTGAGGCCCGTGCACCGGGGGCCGTGGCGCCACCGGGCCGCGCTCGACGACGCGGCGTGGCTGCTCACGGCGGCCGACTTCGCGGTGCTGGCCGACGACCGCGTCCCCTTCGCCCTCCCCCTGCCCGACGTCGACGCCGCCCGACGCGCGGTCGACGACCTCCCCGCGGCAGGGCTGTGGCCCGACCTCGCCCCGGACGTCCGCACCGCGCTGGCCGCGGAGCTCACCCATCGGGCCGGACCCGGCGCCCGGCTGCCGGTCCCGCTGCGCCGGCTCGTGGCCCGCCGCTAGGAGCCGCGCCGCGACCCGGCGACCGCTCCGCTCTAGAGCGCGGCCAGCACCTCGCGCAGCGGCTTGGGCCGTCCCAGGTGGTAGCCCTGCCCCTGCGCGACGCCGAGCCCGCGCAGCTGCCCGACCAGCGGGGGCCGGTCGACCTGCTCGGCCACCGTGACGATCCCCAGCTGGTGCGCCACCCCCACGACGGCCCCGACGAGCGCCCGGTCGACGGGCTCGGTGTCGAGCTGGCGCACGAAGTCGCCGGCGATCTTGATCCCGGTGAACGGCAGGTGCTTGAGGTGGGAGAAGGAGCCGAAGCCGGCGCCGAAGTCGTCGAGGGTGAAGCCGCACCCCGCGCCGGTGAGCCGGCAGGCGAGGTCGCGGGCGGCGTCGATGCTGGCGATGGCGGCGGTCTCGGTGATCTCCAGGCCCAGCCGCCGGGGGTCGACGTCGGCGCGCGAGAGCACCGACAGGATCCACGCCCCGAGCTCCGGATCGTCCAGCGAGCGCGCCGAGACGTTGACCTCCAGCCGCAGGTGCGACTCCAGCGCCCACGGCGTCGCGAGTGCGGCGATCGCGCGCTCCAGCACCCAGCGGTCCAGCCGCAGCACCAGGTCGGTGCGCTCGGCCGCCGGCAGGAACTCGGCGGGTCCGAGCACGGGTTCCAGCCCGTCGCGCAGCCGGATCAGCAGCTCGTGCCGGGCGACGGTGCCGGTCCGCAGGTCGACGATGGGCTGGGCGTCGAACGTCATCGTGCCGTGGTCGAGCCCCGCGCGGACGCGCTCGAGCACCGAGACCCGGCGCAGCGCCTGGTCGTACTGGTCGGGGGCGAACAGCCGGGCCCGGTCGCGGCCGGAGCCCTTCGCCTCGTACAGCGCGAGGTCGGCCTGCGCCATCGCGCTCTCGACGTCGTGACCGCGCCGGAACGCCGCGACCCCGACCGAGATGCTGACGCGCAGCGCGTCGCCCTCCCCCGGCACCTGCGTGTGACGGGCGGCCGCGCACAGCCGCTCGCCGAGGTCGAGCGCGTCGGTGGCGCCGCACGCGGGGACCACCACCGCGAACTCGTCGCCGCCGAGCCGACCCAGCAGGGCGTCCGGTCCGATCTGCGCACCCAGCGTGCGGGCGAGCGTGCGCATCACCCGGTCACCCGCGGCGTGACCCCGGATGTCGTTGATGTCCTTGAAGTTGTCGACGTCGACGAGCAGCAGCGCCACGCCCCGCTCGTCGGCCAGGCACTCCTCCAGCCGCCCGGTGATGCGACGGCGGTTGGCGATGCCGGTGAGGGGGTCGTGGTCGGCGAGGAACGCGAGCTCGGCCCGCGCGCGGTGCTGCTCGGTGACGTCACGGACGGCCCCCAGCACCCGGACCGGCGCGCCCGACGCGTCGGTGAACACCTCGCCGTGGCACTCGAACGTCCGCAGCGTGCTGCGGTCGTAGGAGTGCATGCGATGGGTGTAGGTGAACGGCTCGCCCGTGCGGAGGGCCTCGGCGAGCACGGCGTCGACCATCGCCCGGTCGTCCGGGTGGATCAGGTCGCGGAACCCGGTCCGGTCCCGCGTCGTGCCCGGCGGCACGCCGAGCAGCCGCAGCAGCGAGTCGGAGTACTCCGCGATGCCGTCCAGCGGGTCCCACTCCCACGACCCCATCCCGGCGATGGCCTCCAGCCGGTCGAGCCGCCACCGGTCGTTGCGGTCCTCGCGCAGCTGCCGCGGGGTCTCGTCGGTGATCTCGTAGAGCAGGCCCATCGTGGTCGGCTCGAGCAGGCGGCAGGAGACCTCCCACCAGCGCGTACCGCCCACCGGGGACGGCCAGCGCAGCGCCTCCCGGCGGGTCCCCGGCCGGACGCCGTGCAGGAGGTGAAGCACCGTCGACGCGCCCTGCCAGGCTCCGCCGTGCGGGGCGACGAGGTCGTGCGCGGCGCGGTTGGTCCACTGCACCGCGCCGTCCCGCACCACCACCAGACCGACGGAGGTGCGGCGGGCCACGTCCTCCGCGGTCACGTCGGCCGCCACGTCGCCCATCCTGCCAACAGTCGGGCCGTTCGGCTCGATCAGTCGGGGGGTGCGACCGCGGCGGCGCCGACCAGCTCCGGGCCGGCGTCGGACACGGGTTCCTCGCCGTCGACGACGTCGGCCACCACGCAGGTGATGTTGTCGGGCCCGCCGCCCTCGTTGGACAGCTCGATCAGCCGCGCCACCACGGCCTCCGGCTCGCCCGCGGACGTCAGTACCTCGAGGATCTCGTCGTCGCCGAGCACGGCGGTGACGCCGTCGGAGCAGACGAGGTAGCGGTCGCCCGGCTGCGCCTCGTGGTGGAACAGGTCCGGCTCGACGGTGTTGCCGTCCTGCAGCGTGCGCATCAGCATCGAGCGGCGCGGGTGCTCACGCGCCTCCTCCAGCGAGATGCGACCCTCGTCGACCAGGGCCTGCACCAGCGTGTGGTCGCGCGTGAGGCGCACCAGCTCCCCGTCGCGGACGAGGTAGGCGCGCGAGTCGCCGACGTGCAGGATCCCGACCCGGCCGCCGTCGAAGAGCAGGGCGACGACCGTGGTGCCCGACCCCCGCAGCGCGGTGTTCTCGCGCGCGAGGCCGGTGAGGCGGTCGGCCGCGGCGGTGACGGCGCGGGCCAGCACGCCGAGCAGGTCGAGCCCGGCGAGGTCGGTGCCGGCCAGGTCCTTGTCGAGATCGGCCAGCGCCGTCACGGCGACGGAGCTGGCCACCTCACCGTGCGCGTGCCCGCCCATGCCGTCGGCGACGGCGAGCAGGCGCGGACTCGTGACGGCGGAGTCCTGGTTCAACGGACGGCGCCGACCGACGTCGGACCCGGCCGCCGAGCGCAGCGTCAGGGGCATGGGCACACCTTCTCATGGGGTGGACTTCCCCCACCACGACGACACCCGGGAGAGGTCCTGCTCGCCGCGCGGGGTGCCCGGACGGCCCGCTACGCTTCCCGTGGGCGGTTCGTCCGTCCCGGCCTCCGTAGCTCAGATGGATAGAGCAAGAGCCTTCTAATCTCTAGGTCGCAGGTTCGAGTCCTGCCGGGGGCACATACTCGCTGGTCAGTCGCGTAACCGGGTTGACCAGCGACGATCTAACCCGCGTTTACCCCGCGCATTGCGACGCGACGACGGCTGGAGGGTCTGTGCGGAACTGTCAGCGGACGGCGCTGAACGTGCTCGTGGTTCTGTCCCTGGCCGTCCTCAGCGGATGCACCGTCGAGGCACCGGAACCCGTCGCACCCGTGGCGGTGCCCGACGCCGCCACTCCTGATGCGCCGGCTGACGGTTGCCCGGTGCTGGCTCCCGAAGCCGACGGGCCGATCAGGTCCGGCGTCGCGATCGACTACACCGACTTCGTCAACCACGCCGGCCGCCGGTATCTCGCCGGGTTCAACGAGGCTGCGCCTGTCGCTCGCACAGACCTGGGCGACGTGGTCCTCCGGTCGAGGTGCTCCCTCAGCACCTTCAACGAGATCACGGGGCGAGATCCAGGCCGACCCCGGGACGGCGACACCGCTTTCCTCCCGCAAGGAACGGCGATCCGGACCGTTCGCGGCTGGGCGCCAGAGTGTCGGCTTGCCGCCGAACGCGACGGACAGGTCTACGTCTACCTGGCCCTCGACCCGAGCGCGGAACGCGCCCAGCCCGCTTCGTGCGCTCTCGACTGAGCAACGGCCGACTTTAGCCACGGCCCGGCTCGAACTGCTGGAGGGCAGATGCGGCACCGGTCCCGATCGACTTGCGCGACATGTACACGTCCTGGGTCATGCTCACCCGCTCGTGGCCGAGGTAGTCGGCGATCTCGCGCGCGGTCAGGCCGGCGGCGTCGAGCCGAGTGGCGACGAGGTGCCGGAACGCGTGCGGGTGCAGGCCCTGCCACTCGGTGCCGGCGACGACCTCGCGCAGCGCCTTCCGGGTGTTGTCCGGATCGCGGAGGGTGCCGCGCGTCGACGGGAACACCCAGGGGCCGTGTGAGTCGGCGTGCCGCTTGCGCAGGAGCGCGAACACCCAGCGCGGCGGTCGGATGGTGCGCATGCCGGCGTCAGACTTCGTGTGCGACTGGACGAACAGCCCCTCACCAGGAACCCGGATCACCGTGCCTTCGATCGCGACCGTGCCGACGACGTCGTCGACCCGCGGCCAGTCGAGCGCCAGCAGCTCGCCGATGCGGCAGCCCAGCCCGGACAGAACCTCGGTGAGGTCGCGCAGATCGTGCTTGCCGGCGGCCGGCGAGTCGGCGAGGTGCGCCCGGAGGCCGTCCCAGCTCGACTCCGTAAGAACGAGGGGCTTGCTCGATGGCTTGGACCGGGCCGGCGTCAGGTCGCGGACGGGGTTGGCGTCGAGTGCGTCGTGACGGACGGCGAGCCCGAGGACGCCCGAGAGGATGACCTTGGCGTGCTTGGCGGTGCCGGGGCCGGACCGCTCGCGCAGTTGCCGGATCACCGCGTCGACGCGGGACACCCGAGCGTCCCGGAGCCGTAGTGACCCGACGGCCGGTTCGAGATGCCGGGTCCAGACGTCCCGATAGGTGATCTTCGTGCGGATGGCGCGGTCGGACTCGTCGAGGTCGCGCAGCCACACAGCCCCCACGGCGCTGATCGTCGAGTCGGCGGTGATCTCGCCGCCGGCCGGCGTCCACTGCCGATCGCGCAGCGCTTCCCGCAGGTTGTTGATCGCCGCCGTCTTGGACGGGCCGACGCGCTCGACGTGGCGGGTGATGCCGTCGACGTCGCGGAAGCGGACCCGCGCCCGGAAGCGGAGCCGGCGACCGGGCGCGGGCGTCACGGTGATCTCCCCGTAGGTCCCGATCGGGAGCGGGGGCCGAGCCATCAGGCGGCGTCCCCGTCGAGCTGGGCGAACCACTGTCGGACAACGGTCTCCTCGTAGCGGAGGTACCGCCCGACCCTCTTGCCCTTCGGGCCGTACCCCTTGCAGCGCCAGTCGTAGAGCGTGCCGACCGGGACGCCGAGGTAGTCGGCCACGTCCTGCACGGTCCAGAGCCGGTTCTTGACCTGCATCGCTGTCACCTCCTCCCCTACGCCGCCGGTCGATCGTCGGTTGCCGGAAGTTCGGCGACTTGGTCGCGGGCGCGTTCGTACTGCTCGCGCCATCGCTTGCGTTCGGAGATCAGCCGTAGCAGCAGTTCGAGCCGGTCGGGCTGGTCGGGGTCGGTGGGCCGGATCGGCTCCCAGGTGTAGCGCTCGCGCTCCCCGTCGGGAGTGGACTGCTCGACCGCCGCACCGACGACGCCGAGGGTGCGGAGCACGTGCTCCCGACGCTCGGTGCGGTGCTCGGTGAGGTTGCGCCCGGACCACTTGCGCGAGACCAGGCAGCGCCGGCCGCCGTAGCCGAGGTTGTCGCGCTTGTGCGCCTTGCCTTTGCATAGCCCAGGGACGAGGCCGGCCTTCGCGTGCTCGGGCGCGACGCCGTACAGGAGCCAATTGGCGCAGGTGGGCGAGCACGGTTCGTAGCGCAGCGCATCGGCGAGCCGGTCGACGTGCGCGATCGCCGAGGTGGAGTCGGGTTCGTGGCACTCGTCGAGCGACTTGGTCAGGTACTTCACGAGGTAGCGCAGGCACTGGCCGGCCTGCTCGGTGTCGCCGAGGACGCCTTGCACGTCGACCTGGCTGCCGAACTGGACCACGTGCGCGGGCGGCGCGGTCTTGTCGGCCGCGAGCTCGTCGAGGACGTCGTCCCAGGCGCGCAGCGGCCGGCCGGTGTCCGGGTCGACGTAGCAGGAGATCTCGCGGGTCTCGTCCCAGATCGGCGGCCGGTCCGGAGAGTAGGTGGGTTCGTCGTGGGGCGGCCACCAGACCTGGTGGTACGTGGCGGCGGCGACCTGGCGCAGGAGCTTTCGCGGGATGGTCCCGCGGACGGCTGCGTGCAGGTGCGGGGCGCCCCGGCGCTGTGGTTCGACAGCGGCGAAGTACTGCACGTTCCACCCGACGGCACGGCGCAGGTTCTGCCAGAACCGGTCGACCAGGTCGCCGAAGTGGATCGCGTCGCGGGCCGCGCGGCGGTAGTCGTAGCGGTCGGGGTCGACGGGCGAGCCGTCGGAGTACATCCGGCCGTAGGACGGCAGGGTGAGGGTTAGGAACGTCGAGGGCCGGTAGCGCCGGCCGTCGGGGGTGTCGAAGGTCCGGCCGACGGTCCGAGCTGCGACGGGCAGCCGGGGCAGGTTCGGTGCGTCCTGCCGGCGGCGGGTGGACCGGACGCGGCGGGGCTTGCGCTCCCCCGGTGGGCGGGTGGAACCGCGGGCGCCGGCCGCCCGGACCATGTCGTCGGCGTCGCCGATGGCGCGGTCCAGGTCGGTCACGGCGGCGGTGTCATTCTCGGCGAGCGCGGCGGCGCGGGCGGACTCGAGGTCGGCGCGGTAGCCGATGACGGCGAGCTGCTCGGCGGTCGGTTCGGCGGTAACGATCTCCGGGTCGGTGTCGAGGTGCCATCCCTCCTGCGCCTGCCACATCCGCAGCCGGCGGGCACGTTCGGCGCACGGCGGGCACTTAGTGGCCCGGGTGGCGCCGCACGGGATCGGGACCGCCATGCGGGCGCCGGTCTGGGTGTCGATCCGGCGGACGGCAAGCGGGCGGATGCAGGCACCGACCTCGGTGGCGGCGGCCTCGGCCAGCTCCCGGGCGAGCGGGGCGACGATCTTCACGGGTGCGGTCATGCCGGTACCTCCTGTCGAGCGGACGGGTTCGTGTCGAGGGCGCGCATGTCGCGGCGGAACCGGCACTCGCGGACGGCCTCGCGCAGCCAGTAGCCGGCCGCCGCACCGCCGGCCGCGGTGAGGATCAACGCGACGAGTACGCCGTCCAGGGCCGGCCACACGGAGGTGACGGCCGCGAGCACCGCGACCAGGGCGACGCCGGTCATGATCAGGCGATAGTCGTTCACGACGTCACCGCCGTGACGACGGCCGCGATGTCGGCGTCGGTGAGCCAGGTGCAGCGCATCCGGCGCGGGATGCCGCCCTCGGCGAGCAGCCAGCCGACGCCGCGGTCCTCCGGGTCGATAGTGGAGGCGTCGTAGCCGCGGGCGTGCCAGCCGTGGCCGAGGATGATGTCCGAGCTGGTCTCGGTGGTGCAGCGGAACGCGAGCCGGTAGCCGAACAGGTCACGCAGCGACACCGGGATGATGTCGTGGCTGGGACGCTGGGTCGCGGCCACGGCGATGATCCCGGCGGCGCGGCCGCGGGCGACGATGTCGCGCAGCAGGAGCGAGAACTGGTCGCGCTGCTTCTTGTCCCCCGCCGTGGCGGAGTAGTAGGCGAGTTCGTCGATCACCAGCATGATCGCATCGGTCCAGTCCTGGCGTTCGATCTGCCGGACTCCGTCGGTGTCGAGCTGGTCGTAGCGGCGGTCCATCTCGGCCTGCAGCTCCCCGAGCGCGTCGATGGCCTCGGCGAGGTCGGGGCCGACGAACCGTTCGGCGGCGCGGCGCCAGAGGCCGAGTTCGACGCGCTTGCCGTCCATCAGCCACAGCCGGCAGTCGGTCGCGAGGGCGGCGTGCGCGGTGATCCGGTTCAGCCCGCCGGACTTGCCGGCGCCGGGCTCCCCGGCCAGCAGGATGTTGCGGTAGATCAACGTGATGTCGACCGAGCAGGCGTTCTCGTCGATCCCGAGCCGGATCGGATCCCAGATCGACGTCGGCGCGAGGTCGATCGGGCAGCTCCGTGGGCGGGGTCGGCGGCGGATGGCGCGCATGATCAAGCTCCCTTCCGGGTGGGCACGCTGTGCAGGACCGGCCGGGCGGCCGGGCGCGGAGCGGGGGCAGCAGGGCGGGCGGCCGGGCCGCTGAGCGGGTCGCGGCGGATGACGTCGACGAGGACGAGGGCCGTCATGCGGCGGGTGACGCTGATCCGGGCGTCCCGGGCGAAGCAGCCCGACGCGATGTGCGCGAGGTTGCGTTCGATGTCGACACCGTCGATACCGGCGCGCAGCAGCACCCACACCCGTTCGCCGACCGGGGTCGGACGAGACCAGAGCAGGACCGGCAGGTTCCCGGTCCAGTTCATGACACGGCGCTGCACCAACACCGACCGCAGCCGATGCCGGGTGAGCACGGCCAGGACGCGGCGGTGCAGGTAGCGCCGACTCACCGGGACCGCGAGCGCGGCCAAGGTGGGGACGCCGAGGACGAGGCCGGCGCCCCAGGTCGGCAGGTGCTCGGTGAGCCACGACCAGGCGAGCAGCCCGGCGACGATGACGGCGATCTCGACGCGGCGGCGGATGAGGAGGCCGGCGAGCCGGGCCGGGCGCGAGCGCTGCGGGCGGGTGAAGACCTCGAACGGCTCCGAGCGGGCGAAGCGGTTCGGGGCGGTCTGGCTGTTCATGCGGCCCTCCGGGTGCGTCGGCCGACGTCCCGCAGCGGGACGAGGGCGAGTTGGGCGAGGTGGTCGGCGCAGCGGCGGCGGTGGGGCTGCGGCCGGCGGCCAAGGACGGCGCAGCAGACCTCGCAGCGGTCGACCGGGGCGCGGCGGTTGCGGCGGGGGCCGTTCATGGCGTGGTCTCCGTTCCGATGTGGCCGATGGCGGACCAGAAGCGGTTGGCCGCCTGGGCTGCCGCGCGCACCCCGGTGCGGGTGTCGCGGAGCAGGGCAGCGGCCTCGGCGAGCCGGGCGGCCGGGTCGACGGTGCGGGTGTCGTCGTAGACGGGCCGGCCCTCGGCGTACATGGCGACCTGCTCGGCGAGGACCGCGGTCAGGTCGTCGAAGGCGTGCAGGGTGGTGACGATCTCGCCGGCCAGGGCGTAAAAGTCGGCGTGATCGGGCGTCGCGTGCCGCTGGTGGCGCACGACCTGCTCCCACCCGTCAGTGCCTTCCGCGGCCCGGTGCAGGGCCGGGGAGCGCTGCTCGTCGTTCATGACGCCCTCCCGGCAGCGCGGTCGAACGGGTCGCCGATCACGCGGGCGGTGTGCTCGGCGTGCCAGTCGGCGGCGGTGGTGCGCCAGAACCGGGCGTCGTCCTCGTCGCGGCGTCGGGCGTCGAGGACGGCGGCGCCGAACACCCACGGCAGGGTGCAGGCGGGCGAGAAGATCCAGCGGACGAGCACGCCCCACCAGCGGGCACGTCGCTCGCACACCGCGGCCAGGCACTCGGCGCGGTGGGCCTGCTCGATGAGGCTGCCGCTGGGCAGGGCCAGGGCCTCGCCGTACTCCTGCGAGCACCGGAGCATCGCGCGCTCGACCAGCTCGGGAACGTTCGTGCCAGCGGGCACGGTGATCTCACGCAGCATCGCTGTGACCCGCCTTCCCTGCCGGACGCGGGGCGCGCATACCGATCGCGCGCAGGCTGTAGGCGATCCGGGCGCGGCAGCGGTGCTGCTCCCCCGGCCGGGCCGGCTTGCACGCCTTGTCGTCGATGTAGGGCGTCACGGTCAGGCCGTCGAACTCGACCGGCCGGAACGGCGTGCCGGGCACGGTCGGAGGAGGCACCGGCTGCACCTCGGCCATGAACTTGATCTCGAAGGTCTTCTCCGTCTTGCGGACGTCGGGGTCGGCGTCGTGGGCCATCGCCGACCACAGGCGCAGGCCGGTGACCTTGTCGAGGGCCTGGACGAAGTTCTCGCGGGTGGACTTGTCGAAGTCGCGCATCGGCTCGACGTCGGTGACGAGGTAGCAGCCGTGCGGGAAGATCTGCTCGTGCGGGATGGGAAGGCGCTGGTTGCTTGCAGACACGGAGGGCTCCTGAGACTAAGTTGCGCCAGTTGGCTAACTGGCTTGAGCCAGTAGAGCACGTGGCTCATGACACAGGAACGGCGGTCTGTCGATTTCACCTGACTGGCGCAAGCCAGTACGGTGGGTGACATGACTTCTCCCGAGGGCGGCGACCGTCGTCCGGCCAGCGAGCGCCTGGCCGATGAGCTGCGCAGATCCATCGAGTCCGGCGAGCTGCCGGCCGGCGCGAAGCTCTCCTCGGAACGCGAGCTCGCCGAGCTCCACGGCATCGCCCGCAACACGGCACGCCAGGCGATCCGGCTACTGGCCGAGAGCGGGCTAGTGATCGCCGAGCACGGCCGCGGGGTGTTCGTGCGGCCGGCCATCTCGGTGATCCGGCTCGGGAACGACCGCTACAGCCCCCGCTACCGCGACACCGGACTCTCGCCGTTCCTGCTGGAGTGCGCGAAGCAGGGCAAGGCCGGCCGATTCGAGGTTCTGTCCGTCGAGCGCGTCACCCCGCCGGCCGACGTCGCCGCACGGTTGAAGCTCTCTCCCGACACCCTGTCGGCGCTACGGCGCGAGAACGTGTTCTGGGCCGACGCCGACCCCGTCCAGCGGGTCACGACCTGGCTGCCGTGGGCGCTGGCCGACGGGACCGCGCTCCTGCGCGACGAGGTCGGCCACCCGTTCGGCATCCACGGAATCTTGGAGGAACGCGGGCACACGATGACCCGCATCCACGACGAGATCAGCGCCCGGATGCCGACCCCCGACGAGCGCGAGCACCTACAGCTCTCCCCCGGCGTCCCGGTGCTCGACGTCCTACACACCAGCATCGACACCGAAGGCGAGCCCTACGAGCTGACACGGTTCGTCATGCGCGCCGATCTGTCAGGACTGCGATACGACGCCCCGGTCGAGTAGGTGCGCACCACCGGCCTGATCGCCACCCTCGCCCTGCTCTGGGGATCAGGATTCTTCTGGATCGCACTCGCGCTCGACGGTTTCACTCCGGTTCAGATCACATTCGCCCGGCTCGCGCTCGGCGCCCTGGTGCTCGTGCCGATCGTTCTGTGGCGACGGCTGCCCCGGCCAGCCGGCCGAACCATGTGGCTGCACCTGACCGTTTCCGCGCTCGTCGGGAACGCGATCCCCTACACGCTCTTTGCGGTCGCCGAGCAGACCGTTCCATCGAGCCTAGCCGGGGTCATCAACGCGACAACTCCACTGTGGACGCTGCTACTTGCCGTGGCGACACGCAGCGACAGCCGACTAACCTCTCGGCGGGCCGCCGGTGTGGCACTCGGATTCGTCGGTGTGCTCGTGGTGTTTGAGCCGTGGAACGGCGTAGCCGGCGGGACCGCTACCGGCCTGTTCGCCTGCATCGGAGCAGCCGCAAGCTACGGAATCGCCTACATCTATCAGGCCCGATTCCTGACCAACCGCGGACTCTCACCACTGACATTGACCGCCGCACAACTCCTCATCGCAGCCGCGCTCCTCGCCCTGGCTCTGCCGTTCAGCGGCGCGCTCCACAGCCCCGGACCACTCGCGATCGTCGCCGTCCTGATACTCGGCATCATCGGCACCGGCGTAGCCCTGATCATCAACTTCCAGCTCATCGCCACCGAGGGCGCCACCGCCGCCAGCGTCGTGACCTACCTCGTTCCCGCGGTCGCGCTACTCCTCGGCGTCCTGGTCCTCAGCGAGCCCGCGAGCCTGGCACTACCCATCGGCGGCGTCCTCATCCTGACTGGCGTCGCCATCACACGTGCCCGCAGCCGTCCCGCTCGACCATCGCCGTAGCCGCTCCGTTGCCGCGTTGACCTCTTTCATCATCAAGGGCGCGCTCCGCGCGCCGCCGGCCCGGATCCCGCCTTGCCGCTCCGCTCACGGCGGGACCGGGCCGACTTGTGCGAAGCTGCCCTGATGGTGGAGATACGTGGCGAGGGGCTCCTTATCGTCGACAGTGTGAAGGTCACGATGCGGTCATACCTGTCGACAGCCCATCTGTGGATGGCCAGGCATTGCGCTGCCTACACATCCAAGTACGAGACGCAGCACAAGGCAGAGCGGTCAGCATTCCATATCCACCAACGCGCATATGTCATGTCAGCAGTAACTGAGGCAGTCGCGTTCGTCGAAGCACTCATCAACGAGTTCTTCACCGATATTCACGACTCGCACGCCGATCGATACGACAGTCTGGGACCTGAAGTGCTCGCAACTATCCGAGGCTATTGGTCCATAGCCGGCAGCGGGAACAACGTATCAGTGCTCACAAAGTACGAGATGGCCCTACTTTTATGCGGCAAGCCTGCATACGACAAAGGCGCTGAACCTTACCAATCCATGAAAGCTGCGATCGATTTGCGAAACTGGCAAATCCACTACAGGCCAAAGAATGTCGGCGACGAATCGAGCTACGACGTAGCAAAACGACTGGTCGGCAAGTTTCCGGACTGCGCATTAATGGCCGGTAGTGGAAATGCGTGGTTCCCAGACCGAGCTCTCGGTGCAGGTTGCGCGCAATGGGCGGTCAGTTCCGCATTGGCTTTCGCAGACCACTTCGTCGAGACGCTGGGAGTCGAACCCAACTACAGGATCGTGCAGCATCCAGATGAACCGCCGCCGATACCAGCCGGAACGTAGCTGCCCCCTCGGCCGTAATCATCCACGCCACGCCGGCGGAGTACAGGGCGCCTACGGCGTCGCTACGCGATGGCTGCGCCACCCTGGACACCACCACCGCGACGAGCAAGGCGGCCAGGACGAGGGAGCCGGGGAGGTGTGGGCCGAACCCCGGCGCGGGTCGGCTCAAGATCGCATCCCACGTTTACCTACCTGGAACGGCCTGGAACGACGCCAGATGACCCGTAGGCGCCGGAACTGTCCGCCCAGCTCAGCGGCATTGTCCGGCACCATGCGGCACCGTCCCGAGACACCGACTCGGAATCTCTAGGTCGCAGGTTCGAGTCCTGCCGGGGGCACAGATCCGCTGGTCGGCCGGATGACCGGGCCGACCCGGAGGCACGGGGATCCGCCTCCCGCGTCGGACGCGGTGTGCGACGGCACGAAGGCCTCCTGCCGCGCCGGCGCGCCCCCGACGGAGTCGCCGTCCGACACCGCGACGACATCCGGACGCCCGGCAGCCCCTGCGCACCGGAGGCGACGCGCCGGCGAGCGACGAAGCGGTCTCGCCCCGGGTCGGCACGACGATCAGCTGCACGGCCGCCGATGCGAGCAGCACGCGGCCCCGGGTCGGGACGGGCCGGCGTCCTTCGTGGATCACCGGTGCTGGTCCCGGTCGGCCGGTCGTGTCCGAGGGGCACCACGCCAGAGGGGTGAGCGGTCACCCCGATCCGGAACCGAGGATTCGACATGGAGGAACTTCGACCCCTCTTTGGCGCGCTGAGCGAGTCGTCGGGCTAGCGTCCCGGGGCATCGCGTGTCCCCGGCCACACCCACCGGCCGGGCACGACCCCGATCCCAAGGAGGGACGTCACGGTGAACTGGTCGACCGTCACCGCCCGGGCGCCGGGGAAGGTGACGACACCCGCCCCGGCACCCGCGGTGACCCCGGTGAACGCGCGGCTCCGCACGGTCGGGCTGGGCGTCGCGGGCGTGCTCGGCACGACCGCGGTGCTGGAGCTCGCCGTCCGCGGCGGCCTGCTGCCCGCGGCCTGGTTCCCGCCGCCGAGCGAGATCCTCCCCGCGTTCGCCGCGCTGGTCACCACCGGCGAGCTGTTCGCCCCGGTGGGCCAGACCCTGCAGGGCTGGGTGCTCGGCATCCTCGCCGCCACCGTGGTCGCGGTGCCGCTCGGTGTGCTCATCGGCTCGGCCGACCTCGCCCACCGGATGTCGCGCTTCCTGCTGGAGTTCCTGCGGCCCATCCCGCCGGTCGCCCTCATCCCCGCGGCCGTGCTGATCTTCGGTTCCAACCTCGACATGAAGGTGTTCCTCATCGCCTTCGGCACGTTCTGGCCGGTGCTGCTGCAGACCGTCTACGGCGTGCACGACGTCGACCCGACCGCGCGCGACACCGCCCGGTCCTACGGCCTGGGCCGCCGGGCCGTGCTGTGGCGGATCACCCTGCCCAGCGCGCTGCCCTACCTCGCGACGGGGTTGCGGATCGCCTCGGCGATCGGGCTCATCCTGGCCGTGACCAGCGAGATCGTCGTCGGGGTCCCGGGGATCGGGGTCGGCATCACCGACGCGCAGTCGGCGGGCGGCGCGGAGGCCCGGATGTACGCGTGGATCCTCGCCGCAGGGCTGCTGGGCTGGGCCCTCAACGGGGTCCTGCAGACCGTCGAGCGCCGCACGCTGCACTGGCACACCTCCTTCCGGGAGGTGGCCCGGTGATCCGCGACCGCCTCACCGGCTGGGGCCTGGCGATGGTGGTCCCGGTCGCCCTGCTCGCCGTCTACGACCTGTGGGCCCGGACCGCGGGCGACTTCTTCTTCCCCCCGCTGTCGGAGATCGGCTCCACCTTCGCCGAGCAGTGGCTGTTCGCCCGCGTCGCCACCGACCTGCTGCCGAGCCTGGCCCGGATGCTCTCCGGCTACGCGCTGGCGATCGGGGTCGGCGTGGCGCTCGGCGCGCTGCTCGGCTTCTCCCGCACGTGGGCGACCGCACTGGACCCGGTGCTGCAGTTCCTCCGGGCCCTGCCGCCGCCCGCGCTCATCCCGGTCTCGCTGCTCGTGTTCGGCGCCGGGGACAGCGCCAAGATCTTCCTGATCGCCCTGGGCGCGCTGTGGCCGGTGCTGCTCAACACCGTCGACGGCGTGCGCGGCGTCGACCGGACGGCGCTGGACATGGCGCGGTCCTACCGGGTGCCCGCCCGGGCCCGGTTCACCCGGCTGATCCTCCCGGCCGCGCTGCCCCGGATCTTCGCCGGCGCCCGCACGGCACTGGCCATCGCGATCATCCTCATGGTCGTCAGCGAGCTGATCGGCGCCGACAACGGCGTCGGCTACCTGGTCCAGCTCTCCCAGCGCGGCTTCGACATCCCGGAGATGTGGGCAGGCACGGTCCTGCTGGGGCTGCTCGGCTTCGCGTTCAACGCCCTGTTCCTGGCGGTGGAGAAGCGGGTCCTGCACTGGCACCTGGCCACCACCGGCCGCGGGCCCGCACCGACCCCGCCGCAGCGCCGCACCGCCCCGACCCCGACGGAGACCGCCGATGCTCGACGTCCGTGACCTGACCAAGACCTACGACCCGGCGGGCGCTCCGGCGATGGCCGACCTGTCGTTCACCGTGGGCGAGCGCGAGTTCGTCTGCATCGTCGGCTCCTCGGGCTGCGGGAAGACGACGATGCTGCGCTGCCTGTCCGGGCTCGTCGACCCGACCTCGGGCGAGGTGACCCTCGACGGCGCCCGCGTCGACGGCCCGCCGAAGGACATGGCGTTCGTCTTCCAGGACTACAGCCGCTCGCTGCTGCCCTGGATGACCGTCGCCGGCAACGTCTCGTTCCCGCTGCCCTACAAGGGCCTGTCCGCGGCCGAGGTCGCCGCCGCCACCGCGGAGGCGCTCGACGCCGTCGGTCTCGGCGACCGCGGCGACAGCTACCCGTGGCAGCTCTCCGGCGGCATGCAGCAGCGGGTGGCGATCGCCCGGGCGCTGGCCTACCAGCCGCGGATCCTGCTGATGGACGAGCCGTTCGCCTCCGTCGACGCCCAGACGCGCGCCGACCTCGAGGACCTGCTGCTCGACATCTGGCGCCGCTTCGACATCACGGTCCTGTTCGTCACCCACGACATCGACGAGGCGGTCTACCTCTCGCAGCGGGTGCTGGTGCTGCGCCGGCCCGCGCACGTGCACGAGGTCGTCGAGGTCGACCTGCCCGTCGAGCGCGACCAGCTCGCCACCAAGGCGCTTCCGCGCTTCGGACAGCTGCGCTCCCGCGTGCTGTCCAGCCTGCGGGCCCCCGAGCCCGCGACCGGCTGACCCCCTCCCACCAGAAAGGCACCCGATGAAGACCTGGCCCCGCCTCGGCGCCGTCGTCGCCGCCGCGGCCCTGCTCACCACCGCCGCCTGCTCCGGTTCCGGGTCCGCCCCGCAGGCCGGTGCGGACGGGATGACCCCGCTGCGCATCGCCGAGACCGCGGGCGCGCCCCTGAACTTCCTCACCTACGGCGACGAGCAGGGCTTCTTCGCCGACGCGGGACTGGACCTGGACATCGCCTCGTCCAGCGGCGGGGCCACCGTGATCCCGCAGCTGATCAGCGGGGACCTCGACGTCGCGGGGTCGAACATCGTCTCCGGCATGATCGCCATCAGCCAGGGCCTGCCGCTGCGGATGGTGGCCGCGGGCACCAGCACGTCCGAGGACCCGGAACAGGACTTCTCGGCCCTGATGGTCGCCGCGGACAGCCCGGTCGCCGGGATCGGCGAGCTCGCCGGGCAGCGGGTCGCGGTCAACAGCCTGCGCAACATCAACGACATCGTGCTCGGCAACGAGCTGGAGCAGGCCGGGCTGGGCTACGATGCCGTCGAGTTCGTCGAGATCCCGTTCCCCGAGATGGCCGCCGCCGTGGAGCGCGGCGACGTGGCTGCGGCGATGATCATCGAACCGTTCATCACCGTCGCCGAGGGCCGGGGGCTGCGGATCATCGGCCGGCCCTACACCGACCTGCGCCCCGGACTGCAGATCGGGACGTTCCTCATGAGCGAGCGACTGGTGGGGTCCTCCCCCGAGCTGGTCGCGTCGTTCCAGCAGGCGGTGCAGGCCACGGCCGACTCCATCGCCGCCGATCCCGCCGCGTTCCGCGCGGCCCTGCCGCGGATCAGCGACACCGACCCCGCCCTGGCCGAGAACGTGCGGATCAACCTGTGGCGTGGGACGACCGACCGCGAGTCGCTGGAGCTGGTGATGGGCCTGATGGTCGACTACGGGCTGGTCGACGCCCCGATCGCGCTCGACGACGTCGTCGTGGGCTGACCGCTCCGTGACCCGACGCGGAGCGGCCCGCTCACTGCGTGCGCAGCCGCTCGTGCACCAGGTCCGCCCCGCGCAGCACCGCCGGGACGAAGGCCCGGATCGCCTCCGCGTCGCCCATGCGGCTGCTCGGGGCGGCGACGCCCAGCGCGGCGAGCGGCTGACCGACGGTGTCGCGCAGGGCCACCGCGACCGCGCAGACCCCGTCGGCGCTCTCCTCCCAGTTCAGCGCGTAGCCGCGGGCACGGATCGCGGCCAGCTCGTCGAGCAGGGCGGTGCGGCCGGTCAGCGCCGCGTCGGTCGTCGCGGCGGGCAGCTCCTCGTCGGGGTAGCGGCGCAGCACCTCCGCGTCCGAGAGCCCGGCCAGGATCGCCTTGCCGACGGCGGAGGCGTGGGCGGGCCGGACCACCCCGGTGCGGTTGCCGACCCGGACCGACCGGGGACCCTCCGCGCAGTCGACGAACCGGATGCTCGCGCCCTCCAGCACCGCGAGGCTGACGGTCTCCCCCGTCAGCTCCCGCACCTCCTCCAGCACCGGCCGGGCGACCCGCCGGATGTCGATCCGGCTCACCGCGGCGAGCCCGATCTCCACCAGCGCCGGACCGGGCCGGTAGGCGCCGTTGGGCCGGTCCTGCATGACGAAGCCCCGCCGTCGCAGCGCGCTGAGCAGCCGGTGGGCGGTGGACCGCGCCACCCCCAGCAGGTCGGCCGCCTCGGCCACCCGCAGCGCCTGCCGCTGGCCGATCAGCTCGAGCAGCCGCAGCGCGTTGTCCACCGAGGTGGAGGGCGGAGACGGGACCACGTTCGACATACCGGAACTCTAACCGAACCCATTCCAACGGACGGAACCGATGTCTAGCCTCAGCGCCATGTCCTGGGACCCAGCCACTGCCGCACCGGTGAACGAGGACCACCCCGTCGTGGTCGTCGGCGGCGGACCGGTGGGGATGACCGCCGCCGCCGCGCTCGCCGCGCACGGCCTGCCCGTCGTCCTCGTCGAGCTCTCGCCCGAACCCCGCCCGGACTGGCGGGCGAGCACGTTCCACGCCGCCACGCTCGAGCTGCTCGAGTCGATCGACATCACCGGGCAGATGCACGCCGAGGGGCTCGTCGTCCCCACCTACCAGTTCCGCGACCGCCGCGACGGGCTGATCGCCGAGTTCGACTTCGGCCTGCTCGCCGACGAGACCCGCTTCCCGTACCGGCTGCAGCTCAACCAGCAGCACCTGGTGCGGATGCTCGCCGAGCGCCTGGACCGCGACGAGCACGTGCGGCTGCGCTTCGGCACCCGGCTGACCGGGCTGCGGATCACCGCCGACGGTGCCCGGCTGCAGCTCGCCGGCCCGGACGGGGACACCGAGCTGGACGCGTCGTACGTCATCGGCGCCGACGGGCCGCGCAGCGCGGTGCGCAACGCGCTGGGCGTCGCCTTCGACGGGTTCACCTACCCGGAGCGCTTCGCGATCACCAGCACCTCGGTCGACCTGCAGGAGCTGCTCCCCGACCTGGGGCACGTCAACTACGTGGCGGATCCGCAGGAGTGGCTGTTCATCCTGCGCACGCCCGAGTCGTGGCGGGTGGTCTGGCCGGTGCCCGGGTCCCTGACCGACGAGCAGGCGAGCGACCCGGACCGGCTGCAGCGCCAGCTGCAGCGCGTCGCCCCGTACGCGGCCGGCTACCCCGTGATCGACCACCAGGTCTACGGCGTGCACCAGCGGGTGGCGGGCGCGTTCCGGGTGGGCCCGGTCCTGCTGGCCGGCGACGCCGCGCACATCAACTCCCCGATCGGCGGGGTCGGGCTCAACTCCGGCATCCACGACGCGATGGACGGCGCCCGGCGCCTGGTCCGCATCGCCGGTGGCGACGCCGACGCCGACGCCGAGCTCGACGCCTACGACCGGGTCCGCCGGACCGTCGCCGTCGAGTACGTCCAGGCCGACACCCAGCGCAACACCGACCGGCTGCGCGAGACCGACGACGGTGTCCGCCGGCAGCACCAGGAGGACATGCGGGCCATCGCCGCCGATCCCGAGCGGGCCCGCGCCTACATCCGCCGGGTGTCGCTGCTGGAGAGCGTGCAGCGCTTCGGGATCGGCCGCCCGCCCGCCGAGCTGGGTGCGGAGGTCCGATGACCGGCACCGGGCACGCGACCGAGCTGGACGCGCTCTACGCCGACCTCGCCGCCGCCGAGCTGCGGCCGCTGTGGACGATCACCGAGCAGCTGCTCACCCCGACCCCGCGGCCCCGCGCGGTGCCGTGGCTGTGGCCGGCGGCGACGATGAAGCCGCTGGCCCGGCGGGCCATCCGGCTCGTGCCCGTGGAGCGCGGCGGCGAGCGGCGGGTGCTGAGCCTGCAGAACCCGGGGCTCGGTGGGGCCCCGTACGCCGTCGGCACGCTCTGGGGCGCGATCCAGTGCCTCGGCCCGCACGAGACCGCACCCGCGCACCGGCACTCCCCCGGCGCGATCCGGTTCGTCCTCGACGGCGAGGGCGTCTGGACCACCGTCGACGGCGACGCCTGCGACATGCGGCCCGGCGACCTGGTGCTCACCCCGTCGATGAACTGGCACGACCACGTCAACGGCGGCGACAGCGAGATGTTCTGGTTCGACGGACTGGACCTGCCCATGGTCGCGGCGCTGGACGGCGTCTTCTTCGAGGAGTACCCGGGGCCGGGCGAGAGCCAGCCCGAGCCCGCCGAGCACAACGTCTCCGAGCGGGTGCACGCCGCGGGCACCCGGTACGCGGTCGGGACGACCGCGGCGCTGAGCCCGCGGCACTCCCCGCTGATGGTCTACCGCTGGACCGACACGGCGGCCGAGCTCGACCGGCTCGCCGCGTCCTCCGACGAGCCGCTGCTGGCACTGGAGTACGTCGACCCCGTGACCGGGGCGAGCGTGCTGCCCACGCTGGCCTGCGCCGTGCACCGGGTCCGGGCCGGGCGGCGCAGCGCGCCGGTGCGGCGCGCGGGCAACGCCGTCCACGTGGTGTTCTCCGGGCACGGCTCCAGCGTGATCGACGGGCAGCGGTTCGACTGGGGGCCCGGGGACATGTTCGCGGTGCCGTCCTGGGCCGCCGTCGAGCACGCGGCCGCGGAGCAGGCCGACCTGTTCGTGCTCACCGACGCCCCCGTGCTGCGGGCACTGGGCCTGGAGCGCGAGCAGGTCCTCGACGCGCCGCAGGCCGTGACCGGCACGTTCGTCCCCCACCCGCGAGAGAGGTAGCCGTGCGACTCGTCAGCTTCCTGACCACCGGCGGCGTGCCGTCGGTCGGCGTCCCCGTCGACGACGGCGTGCTGGACCTGACCGCCGGGCTGGAGCCCGTGATCGGCCCCTCCGGCGCCCACACCGTCAGCCCGATGCGCCGGCTGCTCGCCGCGACCGGCGGCGACCTGCGGGCGCTGTCCGGGCGCGGCGCACCCCGGCTCGGCCGGGGCGAGTACACGCTCCAGGCCCCCGTGCCGGACCCGACGAAGATCGTCGCCGCCCCGGTGAACTACGTCGACCACCAGGCCGAGATGAGCCAGACCGTCCACGTCGGCTCGCTCGGGGTGTTCCTCAAGGCCCCGTCGTCGCTGGTCGCGGACGGCGGTGTCGTGCGGCTGCCCTACTCCGACCGGCGCTTCGACCAGGAGGGCGAGCTCGGGGTCGTCATCGGGCGCACCGCGAGCCGGGTCACCGCCGCCTCCGCGCTCGACCACGTCGCGGGCTACACCTGCGTGCTGGACATGACCATGCGGGGCGGGGAGGACCGCTCGGTGCGCAAGTCGTTCGACACCTTCACCCCCTGCGGCCCGCACCTGGTGACCCCCGACGAGGTCGGGCCGCTGGACGCGCTCGAGCTGCGCTGCGCGGTCAACGGTTCGCTGCGCCAGCTCGCGCGCGTCGCCGACCTGATCTGGGACGTGCCCCGGCTGATCGAGTACGTCTCGTCGGTGATGGTCCTGCACCCCGGTGACCTGATCTCCACCGGGACCCCGGCCGGGGTCGGCGCGGTCGGGCACGGGGACGAGGTCGTCGCCGAGGTCGACGGCGTGGGGCGGCTCGGGGTCACCGTCAGCTCGACCGGTGCCGTCCCGTGCCCGACCTCGGGCGCCGGGGCGGGGCCGGTGCCCCCGGCCGAGCTGACCCCGGTCCGCGGACGCTGAGGACGGCCGCGGCGGCGCCCCGGGCGGGCGGCGGGCCCGGTGGCTACGGTCGGATCATGACCACCGGCACCGTGGCCGCGTCGAGACGCGTCACCGACTACACGACCCGCTTCCGCACCTTCCTCGACGACGAGGTCGCGCCCGTGGAGGCCGAGCTCGCGGCGGCGGGAGTCGGCACCGTGTGGCAGCCCGCCCTGGACGCCGACGGCCGGATGCACCCGGCGGTCTGGGCGGCGCGCCGCGAGGTCCAGCGGCGCTCCGCCCGCGCCGGGCTCTACCACCCGCACGTCTCCACCCGCGCCGGGGGCGACGGGTTCTCCCGCGTGGAGATGCAGCACGTCGAGGAGTACGTCTACCGGAGCTCCGGCCTCGGGCTGGGCCTCGCCGCACTGGGCTGGACCGAGGGCGCCAACCCCGCGATCGAGCACTGCTCCGACGCCGCCCGCGGCCGCTACCTGGAGCCGCTGCTGGCCGGCGAGGTCACCGCGGCGTTCTGCAACACCGAGACCTCGGTGGGCACCGACGTCCTCGCCATGACGACCCGCGCCCGTCGGAGGGGCACCGACTGGATCCTCGACGGCGCCAAGGCGTGGATCACCAACGCCCACTTCGCCGAGGTCCTGCAGGTCGTCGCCGTCACCGAGGCCGGGGCGGGCACGCGGTCGCTGTCGATGTTCCTCGTCGACGGCGACGCGCCGGGCGTCACCCGCGGCCGGGACATCCCCACGATGCTGGGCGACGGCCTGACCGGCGAGCTGCACTTCGACGGCGTCCGGGTGCCGGCGGAGAACGTGGTGCGCGAGGTCGGCGACGGGTTCGCGCTCGCCATGGCGTGGATCAACTGGCGGCGGATGTGCCGCGGCGGGATGTGCGCCGGCTGGGGTTCCTGGCTGCTGGAGCGGGCGATCGACCGGGCGCGCACGCGGCGGTCCGGCGGGCGGCCGATCGCCGACCTGCAGGCCGTGCAGCACCTCGTCGCCGACATGGACGCCGACGTCTACGCCGCCCGCGCCACGTCGCTCGTCGCGCAGGCCGAGCTCGACGAGCTGGGGCCGTTCTCGATCCCGCTGCACCCCGACGCGCCGCGGCTGATCAGCCTGATCAAGGTGGTCAACGACGAGGCGTTCTTCCGGGTGGCCGACAACGCGGTGCAGGTGCACGGCGGCACGGGACTCCTGCAGGGCTCGCCGGAGGAGAAGCTGTTCCGCGTGGCGCGCAACCTGAAGATCCCGGCCGGCACGGTGGAGATCCAGCGCAACGCCATCGCCCGGGGGCTGCTGCGGTGACCACCGGCTGCGTCACGGGGCGGTTCCAGCCCGTCCACGACCAGCACCTGGAGCTGATCGGCATCGCGCTGGCGGAGTGCGACCACGTGATCGTCGCGGTGACCAACCCGGACCCCGACGCCCGCCACGAGGAGTCCACGTCGGCGCACCGGCACACGCCTGCGGCGAACCCGTTCACCTACTACGAGCGGTCCCGGCTGCTGACCGCCGCGCTCGCCGGGGCCGGGTGGGCCGGCCGCACCACCGTCGTGCCGTTCGACCTCACCCGCCCCGCGGTCTGGGCCGCCTACGTCCCGCCCGACGCCCGGCAGTACGTGCGCGCCTACGACGGCTGGGAGCGGCAGAAGGCCGCGGCGCTGGAAGCGGGCGGCTACCGGGTGACCGTGCTCCGCGGTGACCCGGCCGCCAAGCGCTCCGCCACCGACGTCCGCGCCCTGCTCGCCTCGGGCGCGCAGTGGCGCGACGCGGTGCCGGCCGGGGTGGCCCCCCTGCTCGCCGAGCTCCTCGCCGCGACCCCGATGGCGACCCGCCGATGAGCCCGGCGCGGGCGCCGGGCGGGGTGGGCGGGTGAGACCGCCGGAGGCGGTGCTCCCGCGCGCCGACGGCGCGTTCCACCACGGCGAGACCCAGCCGCGGCTGCCCGACGACCGCGTCCCCGTCGTCCTCGTGGTGCTCGACGGGCTCGGCGACCGCCCGGTCCCCGAGCTCGGTGGCCGCACCCCGGCCGAGGCCGCCCGCACCCCGGTGCTCGACGCGCTGGCCGCGCGCGGGGCGTCGGGCTGGCACCTGCCGTTCGGGTGGGGGCCGGCGCCCGCGTCGGAGCTCGCGCACTGGGCGATGTTCGGGTTCGCCGACGTGCCGTTCCCGGGCCGGGCCGTGCTGGAGGCCGTCGGTGCGGGCCTCGACGTGCCGTACGGGACGGCCGTGACGCACGCCGCGCTGCGGGCGTCGCACGCCCACGAGGGCCGGGTGTGGATCGTCGGCCGGGCCGCCGCGGGCGACGCCGCCGATGTCACGACCCTGTTCGACGCCCTCTCCCCGGTCGCCGCCCGGCACGGGGCGGCGCTGCGCGCCCTGCGCGGCCGGGGCGAGGCCCTGCTGACGCTGGCCGGGCACGCGAGCGGCGCCGTGACCGACTCCGACCCGTTCTTCGCCGAGCGGCATCCGTGGCTGCGGGTGCTGCCCGTCTCGCCCGGGGGCACGGCCACGGCGGAGACGCTCAACGCGCTGCTGCTCGACGCCCGCGCCGTGCTCCGCGCCCACCCGGTGAACGCCCGCCGCACCGCCGACGGCCTGCCCCCGCTCGACGTGCTCACCACCAAGTGGTCCGGTGACCGCACCCCGATCCCGACGTTCGCCGAGCGCAACGGCGTCGCGGGCGCGCTCGTCACCCAGACCGGGCTCTACCGCGGGCTCGCCGGCGTGCTCGGCACCGCCCGGCGCGACGTGGCCGCCGTACCGGACGTCGGCGCCGACCTCGCCACCCGGCTCGCCGCGGCCGAGGAGCTGATCGCCGACGGCGCGCGGTTCGTCCACGTCCACACGAAGGCCACCGACGAGGCCGGGCACACGAAACGACCGCACGCGAAGCGGGAGGTGCTGGAGGCGGCCGACCGCGGCCTGGCCGGGCTCGCGGAGCTGGCCGGGCGCGCGGTCGTGGCCGTCACCGGCGACCACGCCACCCCGTCGGTCGACGGCGTGCTGCACACCAGCGACCCCACCCCGCTGGTCGTCGCCGGGCCGGGGGTGCGGCCCGACGGCGTCACCGCCTTCGGCGAGTCGCCCGCCCGGCACGGCTGGTACGGGCAGGTGCGGGCCGCGGAGCTGCTGCCGCTGCTGTTCGCCCACGCCAACCGGCCGGTCTTCCTCGGGCACCGCGCCACCCGGCGGGTGACGTCCGCGCTGCCGGACGATCCCGAACCGATGCCGGCGGACTGAGGACCGGCGGCAGCGGGCGCCGGAGGCCCGGTCCACAATCGGGGCATGACCAGTGATCACGTCGACGTCCTGATCGTCGGGGCCGGGCTGTCCGGGATCGGGGCCGCGTGGCGGCTGCAGCACGACGCCCCCGGCACGAGCTACGCGATCCTGGAGTCGCGCGACGCCATCGGGGGCACCTGGGACCTGTTCCGCTACCCGGGCGTCCGCTCGGACTCCGACATGTTCACCCTCAGCTACCCGTTCCGGCCGTGGCAGGGGCGGGAGTCGATGGCCGACGGGGACCGGATCCGGGACTACATCCGCGACACCGCGGCCGAGGCGCGGATCACCGAGCACATCCGGTTCGGCACGCGGGTGCTGGGCGCGGAGTGGTCGACGCCCGACGCGCGGTGGACGGTGCGCACCGACGGCGGGACGTGGACCTGCTCGTTCCTCTACGTCTGCGCCGGCTACTACGACTACGACCACGGCCACCAGCCCGACTTCCCCGGGCTCGACGACTACGCCGGTCGCTTCGTGCACCCCCAGTCCTGGCCCGCCGACCTCGACCACACCGGGCAGCGGGTCGTCGTCGTCGGGAGCGGCGCGACGGCCGTGACGCTCGTGCCGGCGATGGCCGGGACCGCCGCGCACGTCACGATGCTGCAGCGCTCGCCGTCCTACCTGACGGCGCTCGCGCGCACCGACGGGGTCGCGAACGCGCTGCGGAGATTCCTGCCCGCGGGGCTCGCCCACTCGATCGTCCGCACCAAGAACGTGCTGCTGACCTCGGCGTTCTACCAGCTGTGCCGGCGCCGCCCGGAGACCGCGAAGAAGCTGCTGCGGGCGGGTGCGCTGCGCTTCCTGCACGACCCCGCCTACGTCGACGAGCACTTCACGCCGACCTACGAGCCGTGGGACCAGCGCCTGTGCGTCGTGCCCGGCGGCGACTTCTTCCGGTCCGTCGCGGCGGGGGACGCGTCGGTGGTGACCGCGCGGATCGACCGGTTCGTGCCCGAGGGGATCCGGCTGGAGTCCGGGCGGGTCCTCGAGGCCGACGTCGTGGTCTCGGCCACCGGCCTGTCGCTGGTGGCGCTGGGCGGGATGGACCTCGTGGTCGACGGCGAGCCGGTCGACGTCGGCAGCAGCGTCGCCTACCGCGGCCTGATGCTGGGCGGCGTCCCGAACTTCGCGTTCTGCTTCGGCTACACCAACGCCTCGTGGACGCTGCGCGCCGACCTCTCGTCGCGGTTCGTCGCCCGGCTGGTGCGCCACCTGCGCAGCCGCGGCCTGGCCTCGGCGACGCCGCGGGTGCCGGGCCCGGACCAGCCGCGCCTGCCGTTCCTGGACCTCACCTCCTCCTACGTGCAGCGGGCGGTCGACCGCTTCCCCCGGCGCACCGGCCGGGAGCCCTTCGACGTCCGGCAGAACTACCTGCTCGACCGGCTCGTCATGAGCGGGGCCGCTCTGGGCCGCGACATGGACTTCGCCCCGGCCCGGGTCCCCGCCGCCGTTCGCAACGGACGCTCAACGGACTGACAACGGAGGCCCCTTGCCCCCCGCTCCGCGCGGCGGGCACGATGGGCCCGAGGGGGTCGAGGGTGACCGATCGCACACAGGCGCGGGTGCTCGTCGTCGACGACGACGAACGGGTGCGCACCGTCGTGTCCTGGCAGCTGGAGGCCGACGGCTACGTCGTCGTCGAGGCGCCCGACGGCGCCGCGGCACTGGCCCGGATCGCCGACGACCTCCCCGATCTCGTGGTGCTCGACCTGTCGATGCCCGGCGTCGGGGGGCTCGACGTCCTGCGCCGCGTCCGTGACGGCGACGGGTCGCTCCCGGTGATCGTGCTGTCCGGCCGCAGCGGCGAGACCGACCGGATCGTCGGCCTCGATCTCGGTGCCGACGACTACCTGGTCAAGCCCTTCTCCCCCGGTGAGCTCGCGGCGCGGGTCCGCTCCGTGCTGCGCCGCTCGGGGCGCGCCGCGCCGCAGCCGGTGACGCGCGGGAGCGGGCTCGTCGTGGACCCGGCGACCCGGGACGTCGTGGCCGACGGCCGCACGGTCGAGCTGACCGCGCGCGAGTTCGACCTGCTCGCGTTCCTCGTCGCGCACCCGCGGCAGGTGTTCAGCCGGGCGCAGCTGCTCAAGCAGGTCTGGCGCAGCGACCCGGGGTGGCAGGGCGAGGCCACCGTCACCGAGCACGTCCACCGGCTGCGGCACAAGATCGAGGCCGATCCCGCGCGGCCCCGGCGGCTGCGGACCGTGCGGGGCGTCGGCTACCAGCTGGAGCCGTGATGCTGCCCGTCATGCCCGAGCTCGACCACGCCGACAGCCTCGAGCTGCTGCACCGCCAGACCACCGTCCTGGAACTGATCGCGGGCGGCGCCGCGCTGCCGGAGATGCTGACGGCCGTCACGGTCGCGCTGGAGGAGCTCATCCCGGGCAGCCGCTGCTCGGTGCTGCTGCTCGACGGCACCACGCTGCACCACGGGGCCGCCCCGTCGCTGCCCCGGGCGTACTCCACCGCGATCGACGGCCTCGCGATCGGGCCCGACGCCGGGTCCTGCGGCACCGCGGCCCACCTGGACGTCGAGGTGGTCGCCGAGGACATCCTCGACGACGCCCGCTGGGACCGGTTCCGCGTGCTCGCCCGCCCGCACGGGCTGCGGGCGTGCTGGTCGAGCCCGATCCGCGGGCGCCGGGCCAACGGGGCGGCGACCGGGGTGCTGGGCACCTTCGCCGTCTACCACGACGTCCCGCACCGCCCGACGGCCCGCGAGCGGCGGCTGGTCGAGCGCTTCACGCACCTGTCGTCGGTGGCGATCGAGCACGCGCGGCTCTACGGGGCGCTGACCGAGAGCGAGGAGCGGTTCCGCCGCGCGTTCGAGGACAACGCCGTCGGCATGGCGCTGACCGGCCTGGACGGCCGGTTCGGGCGGGTCAACCGCGCCCTGCGCGAGATGCTCGGCCGCGACGAGGACGCGCTGCTCGCCGCCGGGCTCGACTCCGTGCTCGACCCCCCGACCGCTCCCGCGGCGCTCGCCGCGATCGCCCTGTGCACCAGCGGCGACCGGGACTCGGTGCAGTTCGAGACCACGCTGCTGCGCGTCGACGGCGAGCCGGTCCGGGCCGGCGTCACCGCCTCGGTGGTGCGGGGGGCCGGCGGGGAGCCCGTCTACCTCAGCATCAACGTCCTCGACGTCACCGCGCGCCGCGCCGCGGAGCTCGACCGCCGCGCGCGGCGCGAGGCGGAGCTGGCCCGGGAGGTGGCGGAGTCGGCGAGCCGGGCGAAGTCGGACTTCCTGTCCGCGCTGAGCCACGAGCTGCGCACCCCGCTGCAGGCGATCACCGGGTTCACCGAGCTGCTGGGCACCCTCGACCTCACCCCGGCCCGGCGGGCGGCCGCGCTGGGGCACATCGGCGGGGCGTCCTCGCACATCCTCGCGCTCGTCGACGACGTGCTCGACATCGCCGCGATCGAGGCGGGTGCGCTCCCGCTGCACCCGGTCGACGTCGACGTGGCCGGCCTGGTCGGAGAGGTCGTGGACCTGCTCGGCCCGCTCGCCGACGACCGCGGGGTCGAGCTCGTCGCCTGCGCGCCGTGCGGCACGGTGCGCGCCGACCCGCGGCGGCTGCGCCAGGTGCTGATCAACCTCGTCACCAACGGCGTGCGCTACAACCACGCGGGCGGACGGGTGCGCGTGCGGGCCGGGGCGGGCACGATCCGCGTCGCCGACTCCGGACCGGGCATCCCGGAGGAGCACATGGAGCGGCTGTTCGTGCCGTTCGACCGCCTCGGGGCCGACGTCGGCCCCGAGCCCGGCGCGGGCCTCGGGATGGTGCTCGCCCGCGGCCTCACCGAGGCGATGGGCGGGCAGCTCACCGTGGACAGCGCGCCGGGATCGGGCACGACGGTGCTGGTGCGGCTGCCGGTCAGCTGACGGCGGACTCCAGCCGGTCGAGCGTGCCGGCGAGCTGCTCCTGCGAGACCCGCGGGAACATCTTCTCGAACTGCGGGTCCTTGACGCCCGTCCAGTCGTAGACCGAGGTGACCTCGGTGCCGCCGTCGACCTCGCGCAGGTCGTAGGTGAAGGTGTGGCCGCTGGCCTCCATGCCCTCGAGCTTCTCGGCCAGCTCGCACGTCGGGTCGACCTTCGGGGCCCAGCCGACGCGCGCGCCGGGGACGAAGGCGGTGACGGAGTTGACCATCCGGTACTCGCCCAGGTCGTCGGCCTGCATGTTCATGGTGAAGACCTGGCCGATGCCCGAGATCGGCGGCGTGGAGCCCTCGACCCCCTGGATCGAGCCGGCGCCGTCGAGCGCGGAGTGCTGGTTCGGGTCGGACAGGAGCGCGAAGATCGTGTCGGCGGGGGCTGCGATGACCTTGCTCGCCTGGAGCTTCTTGTCGGTGTCCATGCCAGACGGTTACCCCGTTCGGCCCAGACCCAATCCCTAGCCGAGCGTGAACGGGTCGCGCGTGCCGCCCGTCAGCTCCACCCAGACGGACTTGTTCTCGGTGTAGGCGAGCACCGCCTCGGTCCCGTTCTCGCGGCCGATGCCGGACTGGCCCATCCCGCCGAACGGCACGCTCGGCGCCACCACCCGGTAGGCGTTGACCCACACCGTGCCCGCCCGCAGCCGCGCCGCCACCCGGTGCGCGCGGTGCACGTCCTTCGTCCACACCGCCCCGGCCAGGCCGTACGGGGTGTCGTTGGCCAGCTTGAGCGCCTCGTCCTCGTCGGTGAAGGTGACGGCCGAGAGCACCGGGCCGAACACCTCCTCGCGGAACACCGTGTCCGACGGCTTCACCGACAGCACGGTCGGTCGGACGAAGTACCCGCCGAGCCCGTCGTCGGCGGAACCGCCGTAGGCGACGGTCGCGCCCTCGTCCTGCGCGGTGCGCAGGTAGCCGAGCACCTTCTCGTACTGCGGGGCGTTGGCGACCGGGCCCATCTCGGTCTCCGGGTCGTTCGGGTCGCCGAGCCGGATCGTCGCGGCGCGCTCGGCGACCAGCCGCACGAGCTCGTCGTGCACCGACTCGTGGACGATCAGCCGCGAGCCCGCCATGCAGGTCTGCCCGGTGGCCGCGAACACGCCCGCGATCAGGCCGTTGGCCGCGGCCTCGAGGTCGGCGTCGGGGAAGACGATCTGCGGCGACTTTCCGCCCAGCTCCAGGGTGACCGCGTTGAGGTTGTCGGCGGCGGCGTGCGCGACGGCGCGGCCGGTGGCCGTGGACCCCGTGAACGCCACCTTGTCGACGCCCGGGTGCCCGGCCAGCGCGGCGCCGGTCTCCCGCGACAGCCCGGTGACGACGTTGACGACGCCCGCCGGGAAACCGGCCTCGGCGAACAGCTCGGCGAAGCCCAGCGTGGACGCGGGCGAGTGCTCCGAGGGCTTGACGACGAACGTGCAGCCGGCGGCGAGACCGGGCGCGAGCTTCCAGGTCGTCAGCAGCAGCGGGGAGTTCCACGGCGTGATCGCCGCGACGACGCCGACCGGCTCGCGGCGGGTGTAGACGAGGAAGTTCGGGTTCGGCGCGGGGATCTGCCGTCCCTCGAGCGTGGCCGCGAGGCCCGCGTAGTAGTGGTACCAGGAGCCCAGGCCGTTGAGCTGGCCGATCATCTCGCGGTAGAGCTTGCCGGAGTCGTTGACCTCCAGGCGGGCGAGGCGCTCCGCGTTCTCGCCGATCAGGTCGCCGAGGCGGCGCATCAGCGCGGCGCGGGCGAAGCCGGTCAGCGAGCCCCACTCGCCGTCGAGCGCGGCGCGGGCGGCGGCCACCGCGGCGTCGACGTCCTCGGGCCCACCGTCGGGCACCTGCGCCCAGGGCTGCCCGGTGTACGGGTTCTCCGACTCGAACGTGCGGCCGGACGCCGCGTCGACGGCCCGGCCCCCGATCAGCATCCGGAACACCTCGGTCATGCCGTCCTCCTCGCCTCGCCGGGCAGGTTACGAGGCGCAGCGGCGCGATGCACCTGTACCCAGCGGTAACACGGACGCCACACCGGCGACATACTCGACGTGAACCGACGCCGGACCCTCACCGCCCTGCTCGCGGTGACCGCCATCGCCGGCTGCTCCTCCCCCGACCGGGCGTGGGAGATGCCCGGGGTGGTCGGGCAGAACCTGCAGGCCGCGCAGGACGCCGTGCAGGAGCTGACGGGCTTCGCGGTGCGCGTCACCACGCACGACCTCAGCGGCGCCGACCGCAGGCAGGTCACCGACGTCGAGTGGATGGTGTGCACCCAGACCCCGGAGGCGGGCACCGAGATCACGACGGACTCGATGGTCGACCTCGGCGTCGTGCGGCAGGACGAGGACTGCTGAGCGGTACGGTACCCCCCTAGCGTATGCTCGACGGCGTGAACGGATACGCCCAGGACAAGGACGCCTACCTCAAGCGCATGAAGCGCATCGAGGGCCAGGTGCGCGGCATCGCCAAGATGATCGAGGACGACAAGTACTGCATCGACGTCCTCACGCAGGTCTCCGCCGCCACCAAGGCCCTGGAGGCCGTGGCGCTGGGCCTGCTCGACGAGCACCTGCGCCACTGCGTCTCCGAGGCCGTCGCCCAGGGCGGGCAGGCGGCCGACGACAAGGTCGCCGAGGCCAGCGCGGCCATCGCGCGCCTGGTCCGTTCGTAGCAGAAGGGGAACGACATGACCGAGCACACCTGGACCGTCACCGGCATGACCTGCGACCACTGCGTCGCGTCGGTCACCGAGGAGATCACCGAGCTCGACGGCGTCGCGGCCGTCGCGGTCGACCTGCGCACCGGGGCCGTCACGGTCCGCAGCGCCGCCCCGCTCGACGACGCCGCCGTGCGCGCCGCCGTCGCCGAGGCCGGGTACGCGGTGGCCGCCTGACCATGCGCACCGCCACGAAGCTGACCGCCTACGGTGCGGCGCTCGTCCTGGTCACGGCCGGGGCATGGGCGACCGGAACCGCTGTCGGTCCCCTGGGCTCCGCGGTCGCCGATCCCGGCACCGCGGCCCACGGGGACGCTCACAGCGGCACCGTCGCGGAGGCGACCGGACTGCCCCCGGGGCTGTCCACCACCGAGCAGGGCCTGACGCTGCGGCCGGCCGCGACGACGCACACCGGCGGCCCGTTCGCGTTCACGATCACCGGCCCCGACGGGGCGCCCGTCACCGCGTTCGACGTGGAGCACGAGAAGCGGATGCACCTGGTCGTCGTACGCCGCGACGGCTCCGCGTTCCGGCACGTGCACCCCGAGATGGCGCCCGACGGCACCTGGACCGTGCCGCTGGAGCGGCCCGCCGGCGGGAGCTACCGCGCGTTCGCCGACTTCGTCCCCACCGGCGGCGAGCCCGTCACGCTGGGCGTCGACGTGTCGGTGCCCGGCGAGTTCGTCCCCGTCGAGCACGCCCCCGGCCGCACCGCGCAGGTCGGCGGCTACACCGTGACCCTCGACGGCGACCTGGTCGCCGGGCAGGCCTCCCCCGTCACGCTGACGGTCGCGCGCGACGGCGTGCCCGTCACCGATCTCGAGCCGTACCTCGGCGCGTACGGCCACCTCGTCGCGCTGCGCGGGGGCGACCTCGCGTACCTGCACGTGCACCCGGAGGACGGGCCGGCGGGGCCGGGGATCGGGTTCGTCGCCGAGGTGCCGAGCGCCGGCACCTACCGGCTGTTCCTGGACTTCTCCCACGGCGGGGTCGTCCGCACCGCGGAGTTCACCGTGCCCACCGGCCCGTCCACCGGGGCCGGCGCGGAGAGCGAACCGCACTCGCACGAGGAGGGACCCCGATGACCGCGACGCTCCCCGTCACCGAGATCGAGCTGGTGATCGGCGGGATGACGTGCGCGTCCTGCGCCAACCGGGTCGAGCGCAAGCTCAACAAGCTCGACGGCGTGAGCGCCAGCGTCAACTACGCCACCGAGAAGGCCCGGGTGCAGGCGCCCGACGGCGTCGACCCGGCCGTGCTCGTCGCGCAGGTGGAGGCGGCCGGGTACACGGCGAAGCTGCCCGCCGCGGCGCCCGCTCCCGAGGAGGGGACGGCCGACCCGCTGCGCGAGCGGCTGCTCGTCTCGATCGCGCTGTCGGTTCCGGTGGTCGCGCTGTCGATGGTGCCGGCCTGGCAGTTCACCTACTGGCAGTGGATCGCGCTCGCGCTCGCCGGGCCGGTCGTCGTGTGGGCGGCGGCGCCGTTCCACCGCGCGGCCTGGACCAACCTGCGCCACGGCGCGGCCACGATGGACACGCTGGTGTCGATGGGCGTGCTGGCCGCGTTCGCGTGGTCGCTCTACGCCCTGCTGTGGGGCACCGCGGGCACGCCCGGGATGGTGCACCCCTTCGAGCTGACGATCTCCCCGAGCGACGGCGCCGGCAACATCTACCTCGAGGTCGCGGCCGGGGTCACCACGTTCCTGCTGGCCGGGCGGTGGTTCGAGGCGCGGTCCAAGCGCCGGGCCGGCGCGGCGCTGCGCGCGCTGCTGGAGCTGGGGGCGAAGGACGTCGCCCTGCTGCGGGACGGGACGGAGACCCGCGTCCCGGTCGACGCGCTGCGCGTCGGTGACCGCTTCGTGGTGCGGCCCGGTGAGAAGGTCGCGACCGACGGCGTGGTCGAGGACGGCAGCTCGGCCGTCGACGTGTCGCTGCTGACCGGGGAGCCGGTGCCGGTCGAGGTCGGGCCCGGTGACGCCGTGGTCGGGTCGACCCTCAACTCCGGCGGGCGGCTGGTCGTGCGCGTGACCCGCGTCGGCGCCGACACCCAGCTCGCGCGGATGGCGCAGCTCGTCGAGGACGCGCAGAGCGGCAAGGCCGCGGTGCAGCGCCTGGCCGACCGCGTGTCCGGGGTGTTCGTGCCCGTCGTCATCGCGCTCGCCGCGGCCACGCTCGGGTTCTGGCTCGGCACCGGAGCCGGGGCGGCCACGGCGTTCACCGCGGCGGTCGCGGTGCTCATCGTCGCGTGCCCGTGCGCGCTGGGGCTGGCCACGCCCACCGCGCTGCTCGTCGGCACCGGGCGGGGCGCCCAGCTCGGCATCCTCATCACGGGGCCGGAGGTGCTGGAGTCCACCCGCCGCGTCGACACCGTGGTGCTGGACAAGACCGGCACCGTCACCGAGGGACGGATGTCGCTGGTGTCGGTCGTCGGCGACGAGGACGCCCTGCGGTGGGCCGGGGCCGTCGAGGCCGCGTCGGAGCACCCGATCGCGGCGGCCGTCGTGGCCGGGGCGCGGGAGCGCGTCGGGGACCTGCCGGCCGTCACCGGCTTCGCGAACGTCGAGGGCCTCGGGGTGCGGGGCACCGTCGAGGGGCACGACGTCGTCGTCGGGCGGGCCGCGCTGGACGACCTCGACCTGCCCGCGGCGCTCGTCGCGGCGCGGGAGGCCGCCGAGGAGTCCGGGCACACGGCCGTCGTCGTGGCCTGGGACGGCGAGGCGCGCGCGGTGCTCGCCGTCGCCGACACCGTGAAGCCGACCTCGCGCGAGGCCGTCGCGCAGCTCCGCGCGCTGGGGCTGCACCCGGTGCTGCTCACCGGCGACAACGCCCGCGCCGCGCGCGCCGTCGCCGGGCAGGTGGGCATCGACGACGTGATCGCCGAGGTGCTGCCCGCCGACAAGCTCGACGTGGTGAAGCGGCTGCAGGACGAGGGCCGGGTCGTCGCCATGGTCGGCGACGGCGTCAACGACGCCGCCGCGCTCGCCCAGGCCGACCTCGGCCTCGCGATGGGCACCGGCACCGACGTGGCGATCGAGGCGAGCGACCTGACGCTGGTCCGGGGCGACCTGCGGGCCGTCGGCGACGCGATCCGGCTGTCGCGCCGCACGCTCGGCACGATCAGGGGCAACCTGTTCTGGGCCTTCGCCTACAACGTCGCCGCGCTGCCGCTGGCCGCCTCCGGGCTGCTCAACCCCATGATCGCCGGGGCGGCCATGGCGTTCAGCTCGGTGTTCGTGGTGGCCAACAGCCTGCGCCTGCGGGGGTTCCGGCCCGCGCGGTGACCGGCCGATCCCGGCTCAGCCGATCCCGGCTCAGCTGATCCCGACGAGGTCCACGACGAAGACCAGGGTGGCGCCGGCGGGGAGGCCGGGGGGCGGGTTGTCGCCGTAGGCGAGGTCCGGCGGCATCACGATCACGCGGCGCCCGCCGGGGGCCATGCCCTCGATGCCCTGCGAGAAGCCGGGGACGACCTGGTCCAGCGGGAACTCGATGGGGGCGTCGCCGCGCGACCACGAGCTGTCGAAGACCGACCCGTCCGACCACAGCGTGCCGGTGTAGCGGACGCCGACCGTGTCGGCCTGGGTGGCCGCGGCGCCCTCCCCGACGACGACGTCCTCGGTGACCAGCTCGGTGGGCGGGGCGCCGGTGCCCGCGCCGGCCTGGGTGGGGGCCGTCAGGTCGGTGGGGTCGCCGGTGAGGCCGGGGACGCCGCCCTCGGGCCCGGCCGGGGCGGCCGCCGTCGCGGACGCGGACGGCGCGGCGGACGCCGGGGACGCGGCGGGGGCGGCGGTCTCGGCGGAGCCGCAGCCGGCCACCGCGAGGACGAGGAGCGCGGGGAGCAGGAGCCTTCTCATCCGACCAGCAGATCACGCACCGTGCCCGCCACCGCGCCCGGGCCCGTCAGGCCAGGACGGCGCGGATCTCCCCGACCGGTTCGCCGCCGCCGAGCACCGGGCGTCGGCCCAGGTCGTCGGGGACGTCGGCGCCCAGGGCGCGCAGGGCCCCGGCGACCACCACCGGCAGCGGACGCATCGCGCCGTCGAGCACCTTGACCGCGACCGCGCCGCCGTCGGGCAGGGCGGCCGCCCACACCCCCTCCGCCCCGTCCTTGGCGACGAGGCCGGGCACCTCGGACAGGAACGCGCTGACGTCGCGCCCGATGCCACCCACCCACTCGGGGTGCGCCGACATCGCCGCCGCCACGCGGTGCTCGGCCGAGCCCGGCTCGGCCAGCACGAGGCGGGCGAACGCGTGCGCGAGCCCGGTGAGCGTGCACGAGTAGAGCGGGGCGCCGCAGCCGTCGACGGTGACGTGCTCCGCGGCGTCGCCGGTGAGCTCCTGCACCGTCTCGCGCACCGACTCCTGCAGCGGATGGTCCGGGGCGCGGTAGCCCTCGACGGGCCAGCCGGCCGCCACGCAGGTGGCGATCATCGCGGCGTGCTTGCCCGAGCAGTTCTGCACCAGCGACGAGGGGCCGAACCCGTCGGCCCGCCAGGTGGCGCCGACGTCCTCGCCGAGCGGGTACGCGGGGGTGTTGGCCAGGTCGTCCTCGGTGCGACCAGCCCCGGCCAGTATCCGGCGGACCCCGTCGACGTGGATCGGCTCGCCCGAGTGGCTGGAGCAGGCGAGCGCGAGCAGCTCGCCGTCGAGGTCGAGCCCGGCGCGCAGCATGGCGACGGCCTGCACGGGCTTGAGCGTGGACCGCGCGAAGACCGTGACGTCCGGGTCGCCGCGGTGCAGGACCGGCGAGCCGCCGCCGTCGAGGGCGACGAGGTGGCCGCGGTGCACCGACTCCACCGTCCCGCCGCGGACCACGTGGGCCAGGGCCTGCGCCCGATCGTCGATCACGCGTCGACGCTACGTGAGCGGGACGAGTTTCACCGAACGCCCACGGGGCGCGGGCGTCCCTCCGTACCGTCCGCGGGCATGGACGGACGCCCAGGCATCGACGGACGACAGTGGCTCGACAGCTACCAGGACCGGCTCAGCGAGCTCAAGGCCCGCGCCGACCGCGCGCAGGCCGCGCTCGCCGGCGTCGACGGCACGGCGGCGAGCCCCGACGGGGCGGTGTCGGTCACCGTCGTCCCGGGTGGGGCGGTGCGGCGGGTCGTGTTCTCCGAGCGCAGCGAGGCGCTGTCGCGCGTCCAGCTCGCCGCGCTCGTCGTCGAGACCGCGGCGCGCGCGCAGGCCGAGGCCGACCGGCGGGTGACCGAGGCCGTCGCCCCGCTGCTCGGCGACGACAGCGAGGCGATGCGGGTGATCCGCTCGTACCGGGGGGCCGGGTCGTGAACGCCGACTCCGGGTTCCGCCTCGGTGACCTGGGGCCGCACATCGGGTTCGTCGAGGGGTCCGTCGCCGAGCCGATGCGGCTCGCCACCGGGGCCGGGCGGCCGCTCGACCCGCTCTCCTACGGCGTCGTCGGGCAGGTGTTCGCCCTCGCCGTCGGGGTGGCGGCGGGCATCGGCGCGCACGCGGTCCGCGGCCTGGCCGACGAGTCGGACGGCTTCGTCGTCGGGCTCCGCGCCACGCGCGCCGCCTACGAGCACGCCGAGCGGGTCACCGCCGAGCTGTTCCGGCCGCCGCGGTGACCGCGCCGAACCCGCTGATCGTCGAGGCGGAGAACGAGGACGCCCAGCCCCTGGACAACTGGGAGGGCGCCGGAGCCGCGTCGAGCGTCGCCGACATGAACGCGGCGTGGGCGCGCGACGACCCCGACCTCCTGCAGATCGGGTTCACCACCGCCGGGGCCGCGCTCGACGGGCTGGACGCGGTGATGCACCCGCTCGACGCCCTCGCCACCTCCGCCGTCGGCTGGCTCATCGAGCACGTCTGGTGGCTGCACGAGCCGCTCGACGCCCTCGCCGGTGACCCGACGCAGATCAAGGCCCAGGCGCAGACCTGGCACAGCGTCGGCGCGCAGCTCTCCGCGGTGGCCGCCGGGTACCGGTCCGAGCTCGCCGGCGGCTCCCCGGACTGGGAGGGGGCCGCGGCCGACGCCTACCGCGCCGCGGTCACCGACTACGCCACCCGCCTCGACGACGTCGCCGCGATGGCCGAGCGCCTGTCGTCGGTGATCCTGGTGTCCGGTGCCGGGGTCGCGGCGATGCGCTCCTGGATCCGCGACCGGATCGCGGAGTTCGTGTGGCTCGTCCTGCAGCTGCTGCTCTGGTCGGGCGTGCTCGCCTTCCTCACCGCCGGTGGATCGCTCGCCGCCGCGGCGGTGCAGGCGATCGTGCGGGCGGAGCGGCTGGCGCGCTCGTTCGTCCGGCAGATCTCCCGCCTGCTCGACACCCTCGACGCCTCCGGCCGCACCGCCCACCAGCTGGTCTCGGCGATGCGCGACACCGTGGCGCAGGTCCGCGCCGCTGCCCCCCTCCTCCACACGACGGGCGAGGGGGTCCTGAGCGGTGCCGACGCGGTCCGCGCCGCGGAGGTGATCGAGACGGGCAAGCAGCTGACCAACTCCGCGCAGGACCGTCGGAACTGGGACACCCCCTCCCCCGGCTGATCGCGGGCGCGGCCCTTCCTACCCGGCGACCTCGACCCGCAGACCGGACGCATGCGAGCAGTGGACCACCCGCCCGCCGCGATCGAGGGAGACGTCCAACGCGCCCCCACCGACCACCAGACCCCGAACGTGCAGCTCCCCCACCGGGCTCGGCGACGGCGGCGCCACCCGCACCACCCCGGCGGGCACGTCCACGGTCAGCCCGAGCAGCGCCGTCACCAGCCCCACCACCGACGCCGCCGCCCACGCCTGCGGCCGGCACGACGCCGGGTACGGCACCGGCGAGGCCACCTCGTCGCTCCCGAACCCGGCGAACAGCTCGGGCAGCCGCCCGTCGAACCCGTCGGCGGCGTCGAGCAGGGCCACCCCGAGCGCCGCCGCCCGGTCGCCCTGCCCGGACCGCTGCAGCCCCCGCACCACGACGGCGGTGTCGTGCGGCCACACCGACCCGCAGTGGTACGACAGCGGCGAGTACCCACCGGCCCCCGCCGACATCGTGCGCAGCCCGTACCCGCTCGCCATGTCGGGGCCCGCCAGCCGCCGCCCGATCTCCGACGACTCCTCCGCCGACACGAGCCCGGTGCCGAGGAGGTGGCCGATGTTGCTGGTCAGGGCGTCGACGGGGGTCTTGCGGCCGTCCAGGGCCAGCGCCGGGAACGGGCCGTCGCCGTCGGACACCCAGAACGCGCCGCGGAACCGGTCGCGCAGCGCGGCGGCGCGGGCGAGCCAGGGGGCCGGGTCCCCGTCGTCGAAGGCGGTCAGCAGCTCGGCCCCCGCCACCAGCGCCTCGTGGACGTACCCCTGCACCTCGCACAGCGCGACGGGGCCCTCGGCGACCGCCCCGCCCGCGAACCGCACGGCGTCCGCGGAGTCCTTCCACCCCTGGTTGGCCAGGCCCCGACCGGAGTCGTCGAAGTACTCGGTGAACCCGTCGCCGTCGCGGTCGGCGTCGTCGCGGATCCAGCCCAGGGCCGCGTGCAGATGCGGCAGCAGGGCGCGCACCTCCGCGGCGGGGAGCCCGTGCCGCCAGGCGTCGCGCAGCAGGCAGACCCACAGGGCGGTGGCGTCGACGGTGCCGTAGTAGCGCGACGGGAGCAGCATCGTGCCGTGGGCGGCCTCCCCGCGCCGGCGCTCGTGCAGGATCTTGCCGGGCTGCTCGCCGGTGGCCGGGTCGGAGCGGGTGCCCTGCGCGCGGGCCAGCGTCCGCAGCGTGCCCCCGGCCACCCCGACGTCGACGGGGAGCAGCAGGGTGGCCGTCCACAGGGAGTCGCGGCCGAACAGGGTGAGGTACCACGGGGCGCCTGCGGCGGCGAACACGTCGTCGGGGTGGTCGGGCTCCGCGACGAGCAGGGCGTCGAGGTCGTCGAGGGCGCGGTCGAGCAGCCGGGCGAGCCGGGGGTCGCCCGCCTCGACGGACGGGCGCGTCAGGGTCCGGGTGGCGCCGACCACCACGGGACGGTCGTCGGACGCCGCCAGCGTCCAGCGGAACGCGGCACTGCTGCGCGGCCCCAGCCGGACCGGCCAGGTGATCGAGGCCCCGTCGCCGCGGGCGCGCAGCGCGGCCCCCGGCGCGGTCAGCACCACCCCGGGCCACCGGACGTCGGGGCCGATCTGCGGGACGACCGCGACGGTCGCCCCTCCCGCCTTCACGACCTCGATCGGCGCGAGGTCGGCCGACACCGCCAGCTCCAGGTCGGCGCGCACCTCGCGGTCGCTGCGGTTGACCACCCGCAGCACCTCGGCCATCGCGCCGGGGCGCACCGTCCGGTCGCGGCGCAGCCACACCGTCGGGTCCGCGACCGGGTCGCCGTGGTCGCGCAGCAGCCCGACGACGTGCTCGGCCGCCGCCCCGTCGACGCCGTGGGCCACCGGCTCCGGCTCGGCCCCGTCGACCGTGACGACGGCCCGGGCCAGCACCCGGACGTCGCCGTGGAACACGCCCTGGGTGCCGGCGGCCCGGATCTGGCCGTCCCGGCCGGCGAGGCACAGGGTGGGGGCCGCGAGGGTGACGGCGAGGTCGTGCAGCAGCGGCTGCCGGGAGGCCATCCGCCGATGGGAGCGACCCGGTGCGGCCCGTGTCAACCCGTCGGCGTCGCGCGACCGCTGCCGGGCGTGCGGCAGGATGGCGGCCATGGCACAGGTGACGGCAACGGCCGAGCGCACGATCGACGCCCCCGCGGAGCAGGTCAGCACGGCGCTCGGCGACTACGAGACGGTCCGCCCGACGATCCTCACCGAGCACTACTCGGAGTACCGGACCGAGCCCGACGGGCGGGTGCACTGGAAGCTCGCCGCCACCGAGAAGCGGGTGCGCGACCAGCTCGTCGCCGTCGAGAAGCCCGACGCCACCACCATCGTCGAGCGCGACGCGAACTCCTCGATGGTCACCACGTGGACGGTCACCTCCGAGGGCACGCACCGCAGCACGGTCCGGGTCGTCACCACGTGGAAGGGCGCGGGCGGCATCGGCGGGTTCTTCGAGCGGACGTTCGCGCCGAAGGGTCTGCGCCGCATCCACGAGGGCGTGCTCGCGAACCTCGACGGCGTCGTGCGTGGCTGAGACCGGCATCGTCGCCGTCGCGGGCGAGGCGCTCGTCGACCTCGTCCCGGCCCCCGTCGGCGGCTACCTGGAGATCGCGCCCGGCGGGAGCCCGGCGAACGTCGCGGTCGGGCTGGCCCGGCTCGGGGTCCCGGCGCGGATGCTGGCGCGGCTGGCCGACGACCCGCTGGGCCACCGGATGCGCGCGCACCTCGCCGACAACGGCGTCGCGCTGGACCACACGGTCGCGGCCGTCGAGCAGACCTCGATGGCGCTGGTCACCGTCGACGACGACGGGGTGCCCAGCTACGACTTCCGCGTCGACGGCACCGCCGACTGGCAGTGGACCGACGCCGAGCTCGCCGACGCACTCGACGGACCGGTCGTCGCCGTCCACTCCGGCTCGCTCGCGCTGACCACCGCCCCCGGCGACGGCCCGCTGCGCGCGCTGCTGGAGCGCGCCGCGGCCACCGCGACCGTCAGCTACGACCCGAACTGCCGCCCGCTGCTCATGGGCGACCCGGCCGTCGTGCTGGAGGGGGTGCACGCGCTGCTCGCCGTGGCCGACGTCGTGAAGGTCAGCTCGGAGGACCTGGAGTGGCTCGGCCTCACCCCGGAGGCCGCGCTGGAGGACTGGCTGACGCGCGGGCCCGCGGTCGTCGCGATCACCCTGGGCGGCGACGGCGTCCTCGCCGGGACGGCCTCCGGGCTGCGCACGCGGCGCCCGGGCGTCCCGGTGACGGTGATCGACACCGTCGGTGCGGGCGACACCTTCTCCGCGGCCCTGCTCGCCGGGCTGCACGGGCGGGGGCTGCTCGGGGCCGCGCACCGCGCGGAGCTGCGGGCCCTGGACGGCGCCGTCCTCGACGCCCTGCTCGAGTTCGCCGCACGGGCCGCGGCGATCACCTGCTCGCGGCGCGGGGCCGACCCGCCGAGGGCTGCGGAGCTGGCCTGACCCGGCGGCCGGTGTGAAACGTGGGTGGGACGACGACGCCCCAGATCTTTTCGCCGCCGCCCCACCCACGGGCCCGCCGTAAGGCCTCCACGATCATCGACCGCGCAGGGTCCCCGGCGCCACCTCGGCCACCGGTTCGGGCGGCCCTCCATCGGGTCGGCGCGTCGCGTTGCGTCAGAATCACGGGGTGTCGATTCCCCCGGAAGTCGCAGCTCACGGCCTCGCACCCCACCCCGAGGGCGGCTGGTACCGGCGCACCTGGACCTCCCCGGTGCGGGTCGACACGCCGGGCGGGACGCGCCCGAGCGCCACGGCGATCCTCTACCTGCTCGACGCGGTCTCGGCCCGGCACCGCGTCGCCTCGGCGGAGCTGTGGCTGTGGCACACGGGATCGGCGGTGGAGCTGACCGTCGACGGGCGGCCGACCGTCCTCGACGCCGCCACCCCGCAGCGGACGGTGCCCGCGCACGCCTGGCAGTCGGCCCGCCTCCTCGGCCCCGATCCGGCCCTGGTCAGCTGCGTGGTCTCCCCCGGCTTCGACTTCGCCGACTTCGAGCTGGCCTGAGCGCGGGGGTCAGGCGCGGGTGCGGTCCAGGAGCTCCTCGACCGGCCAGGTGTTGAGGACGCGCTCGGGCGGCACCGCGCAGGCCACGGCGCGCTCGCAGCCGTTGCCGAGCCAGTCGAGCTGGCCGGGGGCGTGGGCGTCGGTGTCGATCGTGAACTCGCAGCCCGCCTCGACGGCCAGGCGCAGCAGCCGCTTGGGCGGGTCGAGCCGCTCGGGCCGGGAGTTGACCTCCACCGCCACCCCGTACTCGGCGCACGCGGCGAAGACGCGCTCGGCGTCGAACTCCGACTCCGGGCGCTTGCGGGTGCCCGTCACCATCCGGCCCGTGCAGTGCCCCAGCACGTCGACGTGCGGGTTCGCGACGGCCGTCAGCATCCGCTCGGTCATCTCCGCCCGCGGCATCCGCAGCTTGGAGTGCACGCTGGCGACGACGACGTCGAGCTGGTCGAGCAGCTCCGGGTCCTGGTCCAGCGCGCCGTCGTCGAGGATGTCGACCTCGATGCCGGTGAGGACGCGGAAGTCGGTCAGCTCGGCGTTGAGCTCGCCGATCTGCTCCAGCTGCGCGCGCAACCGCTCCGGCGAGAGCCCGTTGGCCACCGTCAGGCGCGGCGAGTGGTCGGTGACGACGAGGTAGGAGTGCCCGAGCGAGCGCGCCGTCTCGACCATCTCGCGCAGCGGCGAGCCGCCGTCGGAGGCGTCGGTGTGGCTGTGGCAGTCGCCGCGCAGCGCGTCCTTCAGGGCGAGCGCGGCTGCGTCGAGCGGCGTGCCCTCCGTGGCCTCCAGCCGGCGCAGGTACACCGGTTCCTCGCCGGTGAGCGACTCGACGACGCACCGCGCCGTCACCTCGCCCACCCCCTTGAGCCGCACCAGCTCACCGGACAGCGCGAGCCGCGTCAGCTCCTCGCGCGGCTGCTTCGCCAGCACGGCGGCGGCGGTGCGGAACGCGCGCACGCGGTAGGTCGACTCGTGCGCGCGCTCCAGCAGGAAGGCCACCCGGCGCAGGTCGGCCACGGGGTCGCGGTCCTCGCTCACGGGGGTGATCCTGCCCTACTTCCGCCCGCGCACACCCGCCCACAGCTGCGGCAGGTCGCGCTCGATCCGCACGGCCCGCTCGACGTCGCGACCCAGCAGCACGCCGAAGCTGAACCCGTTCTCGCCGCTCGCGTGCGCCGCGGCCCCCAGCTCGCGCAGCGCCGTGGCGGCGACGACCGCGTCCTGGTGCTCCCCCAGCGCCTTCTGCAGGCGCTTGAGGCTCCTGTCCTTCGTGCCCGCCACCTCCGTGGCGTAGCGCAGGCGCTTGCCCGCCTTGCGCGCCGCGTGCACGGCCTCGGTCTGTTCCGGGCCGGGTGCCACCGCGGCGTCGACGGCCTTCGCGAGCCGCTTCGTCGCCCGGGCCACCCCGGTCCTCAGCCCGGACTTCCCGCGGGCCGCCCGCGTCAGCGGCGGCTCCTCCAGGAGTGCCTCGAGCGCGCCGCGCAGGGCGGCGTAGCGGTCACCGTCGAGCTCGGTCAGCACGGCGGCGCGGGCCTCGGCCTCGACGCGGGCGAAGTGCCGCGTCGCGAACGCCTCGGCGTGGCCCAGCCGCAGCTCGGGCGGCAGGTCGGCCAGGCCGGCGAGCACGCGCTCGCGGAGCACCTCGGCGTCGCGGGCGGGCGCGAGGGCCTGCCCGAACCGGCGCAGCGCCTCGACGACGGGCTCGGTGCGTTCGACGTCGAGCAGCGGGCGGTAGGCCTGCAGCGCGCTGCGCAGCCGCCGCGAGGCGACCCGCAGCTGGTGGACGGCGTCTGGCTCGTCGCGGCGCACGCGCAGGTCCTCCGCGGCGAGGCGGTCGGCCTGCGTCGCGACGTAGGCCATGAGCGCGGCGCCGGCGGACCCCTTCTTCCCGGCCCGGGCCCGGCGGGCGGACGCGGGGCGCAGCAGCCGGTCCAGCGCGGCGTCGACGCCGGGTGCGGCGGGGGTCAGCCCGGACTCGGCGAGGCGGTCGAGGAGGCCCTCCGGGGCGCCGGGCCGCAGGTCGAGCGCGGCCTCGGTCCAGGTGCGGACGTCGGTGGAGCGGCCCAGCGTGGCCACGGAGACGTGGTCGTGCACGACCTCGGCGAGGACGGAGTCGTCGGCGGCCAGCAGGCGGGTCACCGCACGCGTGGTGCGGGCGCGGCCCACGGGGCGCACCGCGCGGTCCCGGGCGGCGCCGCGGATCAGCTCGTCGATCTGCGCGGGCACCGGGGCCGGCTCGGCAACGTCGGCCGCGACGGGCACGCGCAGGCGCTCGTCCCGGTCGCCGTCGGGCAGGTCGAGGTGCCACTGCGCCGAACCCCCGGGGGCCCGTCCGTCCCCGCGGTGCAGCGACAGCGTGATCCCGGCCGCGGCGAGGCGCAGGTCGTCGGTGTCGTAGCGCTCGACCTCGAGCACCACGACCGGCGACGACTCCTCGCGGTCCACCCCCGGCAGCCCGGCCAGCCGCGGCGACCCGGCCTCGGCGGCTCCGCGGAAGTGCAGGGGCGTGGGCGGGGCGGTCGTCTTCGGCATTGCACCGGAGTGCCCGGTCTCAGCCCTCCCGTAAACGGGACTTGAGCACCTTGCCCATGTCGTTGCGCGGCAGCGCGTCGACGAACCGCACCTCGCGGGGGCGCTTGTGCGGGGCGAGCTCGGCGGCGACGTGGTCGATCAGCTCCCGCTCCGCGGGGGGCTCCCCCGTTGCGACGACGACGGCGACGACCCGTTCCCCGAGGTCGTCGTCGGGCATCCCGAACACCGCGGCCTCGGCCACGCCGGGGTGCTCCAGCAGCGCGTTCTCGATCTCCCCCGCCCCGATCTTGTAGCCGCCGGACTTGATCAGGTCGGTGGACTGCCGCCCGACGAGCGCGAGCGCGCCCGACTCCGTCCAGCGACCGATGTCGCCGGTGGCGAACCAGCCGTCGCGGTCGGCGCCGCCGTCGCGGTGCAGGTAGCCGTCGAACAGGCCGGGGCCGCGCGCGTGCACCGTGCCCAGGTCGGGGTCGCCCTCGACGGGGTCCAGGCGCACCTCGGTGCCGGCCAGCGGGCGGCCGACGGTGCCGGGCTCGGGCTCCTCGTCGGCGCGCACGGCCGTGAGGATCAGCGACTCGGTGAGCCCGTAGCGCTCGCGGACGGCGAGGCCGGTCGCGGCGCGCAGGCGGGCGTGGTCGACGGCGGTGAGCGCTGCCGACCCCGAGACGAGCAGCCGGGCGCGGCCGATCCGCTTCGCCGCGTCCGGATCGGACTCCAGCTGGTCGGCGAGGCGGTGGTACTGGGTCGGCACCCCGAACACCATCGTCGCGCCGGACTCGACGGCCCCGGCGAGCGCACCGGCGTCGAGGGCGGGGAGGTGGTGCAGCGACCCGCCGCGGCGCAGCGGCCCGAGCACGCCGAGGACGAGCCCGTGCACGTGGAACAGCGGCAGCGCGTGCACCAGCACGTCGTCGCCGGTCCAGGACCAGGCGTCGGCGAGTGCGTCGAGGTTGGCCGCGACCGCGCCGCGGGACAGGACCGCACCCTTGGGCGGTCCGGTCGTCCCCGAGGTGTAGACGACGAGCGCGGGCGCGGCCGTACCCGGGTCGCGCGGGGGCGCGCCGCCGCCGGTGCTGCTCAGCTCGACGTCGATGCGCGGGAGCTCGGCGAGCCCGCCGGGCAGGTCGGCAGCCGGGGCGGCGAGCACCGCGCCGGGCTCGGAGTCGCCGAGCACGTGGGCCAGCTCGCGCTCCCCCAGCTTCGGGTTGACCGGCACCGCGGGCACCCCGGCGAGCACCGCCGAGGCCACCGCGACGGCCGTGTGGATCCCGGGCACCGCGTGCACCGCGATCCGCTTCGCGCCGGCCGCCCTGATCCGCTCGGCCAGCGCGTCGGCGACCGACGCCAGCTCGGCGTGGGTCAGCGACGCCTCGCCCGCGCGCAGGGCCGGGCGGTCGGTCGGGTCGAGCAGGGTGGGCAGCAGCGCCGTGGGGAGCGGGGTCACGCGATCACCTTGCCGGGGTTGAGGATCCCGCGCGGATCCAGGGCCGCCTTCACCGCGCGGTGCATCGCGACGACGGCCGGCCCGAGCTCGCGCAGGGCCCCGTCGCGCTTGAGCAGGCCGACGCCGTGCTCGCCGGTGACCGTGCCGCCGAGGTCGATGGCGGCGTCGACGATGTCGTCGAACGCGGCCTGGGTGCGGATGCGGGCGGCGTCGTCGCCGTGCGGGGTGAGCATCAGCGGGTGCAGGTTGCCGTCGCCGGCGTGCGCGACGGTGGCGATCACGACGTCGCGGTGGGCGGCGATCTCCTCGATCCGGGTGAGCATCTCGGCGATCCGGCCGCGCGGCAGGCACACGTCCTCGGTGAGCATCGCCATCCCGAGCTGCTCCAGCGCGGGGTAGGCGAGGCGCCGGGCGTCGAACAGGGCCTCGGCCTCGACGGGGTCGGTGGACAGCAGGGCGTCGCTCGCCCCCGCGGCCAGGAACTCGGCGTGCATCTGCGCCGCCTCGTGCTCGGCGGCGGGCTCCGGGAGGTCGGTCTGGGCGAGCAGCAGCACGGCGGCGTCCTCCGGCAGACCGGCCCGCTTCCAGTCGTTGACGGCCTTGAGGCACACGCGGTCGACGAGCTCGAAGATCGCCGGCTGCAGACCGGCGGCCGTGACGCGCGCGATCGCGTCGCCCGCGGCGGGCAGCGTGTCGAAGAAGCCGACGACGGTGCGCGGGGCGGTGGTGCGCGCGGGCCGCAGCTTGACCGTCACCTCGGTGACGACGCCGAGCGTGCCCTCCGAGCCGACCATCAGCCCCGCCAGGTCGTAGCCGACGACCCCCTTCGCCGTGCGCCGGCCCAGCCGCACGACCTCGCCGTCGGCGAGCACGACCTCGAGCGCGAGGACGTAGTCGCGGGTCACGCCGTACTTGACGCAGCACAGGCCGCCCGCGTTGGTGGCGACGTTGCCGCCGATCGTCGACCACGGGGCGCTCGCCGGGTCCGGCGGGTACCAGAGGCCCTCCTTCGCCGCGGCCGCGCGCAGGTCGTCGTTGACGACGCCGGGCTGCACGACCGCGAGCCGCTCGGCCGGGTCGATCTCGACGATGTCGCGCATCCGCTCGGTCGACAGGACCACGCAGCCCTCGACCGCGTTCGCCCCGCCGGACAGGCCGGTGCCCGCCCCGCGGGTGACGACCGGGACGCCGTGCGCGGCGCACGCGGTGACGATCGCGGCCACCTCGGCGGTCGTCGCCGGGCGGGCCACCGCCACGGCGGCCCCGTGCGGCGCCCACTCGGCCTCGTCGTGCAGGTAGGGGGCGACCGTGTCGGGGTCGGTGAGCAGGTGCTGCCGGGGCAGGATCGCCGTCAGCGCCGCCAGTACGTCGTCGGACATGGTTGCCGACGCTAACCGGCGGTGGCGCGCGCCGCGAGGGCCCGTCCCAGGAGCGTCCCGGAGCGCCACGCCGTCTCCACCTTCGGCGCGCCCCAGCCGTCGCCGGCGTACGCGATGCCGTCCTCGCCGAGGTGGAAGGGCTCCTCGCGGGCCTGCCCCGGGGAGGCGTAGCGCCAGCGGTGGGCGTAGGTCCACTCCGGTTCGACCGTGAGGCCCAGCAGCCCGGCCAGCGCGTCGAGGACGAGCGGGACGGCGGCGTCGGGGTCCGTGTCGTGGGCGCGGGCGACGTCCGCGGTGGTGTGCGCGACGAGGACCGGGGCGTCGTCGCCGCGGCGGGCGCCGTCGTCGGCGACGAGGGTGAGGACCGGGTGGTCGTTGACGAACGCGACCGGCAGGTCGGGCCAGCGGCGGCGCGACCACCCCGCGGCGACGGCGACGACCGGCGACCACTCCGGCGACGGGGCCCCCGTCAGCCGCGCGGACTGCGGGTCGGGCATGGCCAGGACGACGGTGTCGGCCCGCTCGCCGTCGACGACCGGGCCGGGCCCGACGCGGCTCACCTCGTGCCCGAGCCGCACGTCGAGGCCCGTCGCGAGGTCGGTGACCAGGCTGCGCAGTCCGCCCGGCGCCGCGTACCGGACCGGGCCCGGGGCACCGGTGCGCCTGCCCCCGGCCAGCACGGCGGGCTCGGAGGTCCACTCCCGGACCAGACCGGCGTCCTGCCAGCCCCGGACGACCGCGCTGAACTCCGGGTCGCGGGCGGTGAAGTACGCCGCCCCGAGGTCCACCGGACGCCCGGCGAGGCGCTTGCTCGACATCCGCCCGCCGACGACCCGCGCACGCTCGAGCACCCGGACCGGCAGCCCGGCGGCCGCCACCTCCCGCGCACACGCGATCCCGGCGATCCCGGCCCCCACGACGATCACCGACATGGCGGCCACGCTAGGCGCCGGACGGAGCGGGCGCCCGGTGACGGTGCCCACCCGGCCCGCCGCACACCCCCCGCCGGACACCGGCTTTGCTCTGCTTACCGATACGCACCGCCGGAGATCGGCTGGTGCGTCGAGGTAAGCAGAGCAAAGGCGGGGCCGAGTGCCACCCGTCGGCCCGCCCCCTCCCGGGCCGCCGGGACGCTCCCGCGTCCCGCGCACCGGATCCACGGGCGGAGTGGAGCAGGGCGGGTCGGGGCGGGTCAGCGCAGCGCTTCCACCCGGGCCAGTCGCGCCCGCCACCAGGCCGTGCGCTCCGGGTCGGCGGCCGGTGCGTCGGCGAGCCGTGGGACGGGCGCCGTCCGGGGCACCGGGAGCAGCCCGTCGACCGGGGCGAGGGGGGCCACGACGTCGGCCGCCAGCAGCGCCCCCGTGCCCAGCCCGCACGCGAACTCCAGCGACGGCAGCGCCCCGGCCAGCGCGATCTCCGCGGCCAGCCCGACCCCGGACTCCAGCGCCGAGGACACCACGCACGGTAGCCCGCACGCCTCCGCCACCTCCAGCGCCCGCCGCACGCCGCCGAGCGGGGCACACTTGAGCACGGCGACGTCCGCCGCCCCGGCCACCGCGACGCGGAGCGGGTCCGACGCCCGGCGGATCGACTCGTCGGCGGCGATCCGCACGTCGACCCGGCGCCGCACGGCCGCGAGCTCGTCGATCGTGACGCAGGGCTGCTCCACGTACTGCAACCCGCCGGCCGCGCGGTCGAGGGCGCGGATCGCCGCCACCGCCTCGTCGACGGTCCACCGCGCGTTCGCGTCGACCCGCACGTGCCCGCCGGGGCCCAGCGCGTCGCGGACGGCCTCGACGCGCGCGAGGTCAGCGGCCAGCGACCCCGGCGCGTCGGCCACCTTCACCTTCGCCGTGCCGCACCCCGACGCCACCACCATCGCGTGCGCGACGGACGGCGACACCGCCGGCACGATCGCGTTGACCGGCACCGCGTCCCGCACCGGCGCGGGCCAGCCGTCGTGCGCGGCCTCGTGGGCGGCGTCGTACCAGGCCCGCGCCTCGGCGTCGTCGTACTCGGGGAAGGGGCAGAAGTCGCCCCACCCCGCGGGCCCCTCCAGCAGCAGGCCCTCCCGCACGGTGATCCCGCGGAAGCGGGTGGTCATCGGCAGGGCGTAGACGAACACGCCCCTATGCAACCAGCTCGTGGTCGGCCGGGTTCACCTTCCGGGTGCGGCGGCGGTAGTCGAACGTGTAGCCGGGCCAGACGGTGCGGTTGTTGCCCTGGGCGTCGAGGTACCAGGACCTGCAGCCGCCCGAGTTCCACACCGAGCCGACCAGCCGCCGCTGGATCTCGGCGTTGAACGCGTCCTGCCGGTCGCGGCGCGTGTCGAGCGCGGTGGCGCCGTGGGCGTCGAGCAGGCGCAGGGCGTCGACGATGAAGCTCGTCTGCGACTCGATCATGAAGACCATCGAGCTGTGCCCCAGCCCGGTGTTCGGCCCGATCATCATGAACAGGTTCGGGAAGCCGGCGACGGTCGTGCCCAGCAGCGCCTGCGGGCCGTCGGCCCACTCGTCGGCGAGCTTGACGCCGTCGCGGCCGGTGACGGTGACGTCGGCCAGGCTCTCCCCGACCCGGAAGCCGGTGCCGAGGATGATTGTGTCGACCTCGTGCTCGATGCCGTCGGCCGTCACGACCCCGTTCGCGGTGACGCGCGTGATCCCGTCGGTCACGACGTCGACGTTGGGCTGCTTGAGCGCGGAGTAGTAGTCGTTCGACATGAGGATGCGCTTGCAGCCGATCGTGAAGTCCGGCGTCAGCTTGGCCTTGAGATCGGGGCGGTCGGCGAACTTCCGGTCCAGGTAGGCCCGCGCGAAGCCCTCGATGATCTTCATGCGGGCGGGCTTGAGGAAGCCGCCGACGAGCATCTCGTTGCGCGCGTAGACCAGCGAGCGCTGCACCTTCTGCGCGGCCGGGAACGCCCTGTACAGCGCGCGGAGCGGCCCCGCGATCTCCCGGTCGGGCTTGGGCAGCACCCACGGCGCGGTGCGCTGGAACAGCGTCAGCGAGGCGACATCGGGCTGGATGCGCGGGACGAACTGGATCGCGCTCGCCCCGGTCCCGACGACGGCGACCCGCTCGCCGCGCAGGTCGTGGTCGTGGTTCCAGCGCGAGGAGTGGAAGACGGTGCCGCGGAAGTCCTCGAGGCCCTCGATGTCGGGCGTCGACGGGAGGTGCAGCGGCCCGGTGCCCCACACGACGGCGCGCGCGTGCACGACGGAGCCGTCGGCGCTGCTCACGGCCCAGCGGGTGCCGTCCCACTCCAGGCCGGTGACCTCGCGGCCGAAGCGCAGGCGGTCGCGCAGGCCGTAGCGGTCGGTGACCGCCTCCAGGTACGCGCGGATCTCGGGCTGCCGCGCGAAGGTGCGCGTCCAGTCCGGGTTGGGGGCGAAGGAGAACGAGTACAGGTGGCTCTGCACGTCGCAGGCGCAGCCGGGGTAGGTGTTGTCCCGCCAGGTCCCGCCGACGCTGTCGCCCTTCTCCAGGATGACGAAGTCGTCCCGGCCCGCCTCGGCGAGCTTCACGGCGGCGCCGAGCCCGGCGAACCCGCTGCCGACGATGGCCACGTCCACGGTCTGATCCGACATTCCCCGACCTCCCAGTAGGTGTTACCGGCGGTAAGTTACCACGAGTAAGTTACCTGCGGTAGGGTCTTCCCGTGACGACGACACGAGCCCCCCGTCGCCGGGTCGGGCGGGCGGAGCGCGAGCAGCAGATCCTCGACGCCGCCGTCGCCGTGTTCAGCGAACGGGGCTTCCAGAACGCCTCGATGGACGCCGTCGCCGAGCGCGTGGGCGTCACCAAGCCCGTGCTCTACACCCACTTCGGCTCCAAGGACGGCCTGCTGCTCGCCTGCATCTCGCGGGCCCGCGCGGAGCTGCTGGAGGTCACGTCGGGTGCGGCCGCCTCCGCCGACACCCCCGAGGAGATGCTGCGCCGCGGCACCCGCGCGTTCTTCGACTACCTCGAGCGCCACGAGCCGGAGTGGACGCTGCTCTACTGCGAGTCGACGGTCGCGGGCGAGGCGCTGGAAGGCATCCGCGCGCAGCAGACCGACTTCATCGCGGCCCTGCTCGCCGCGCAGGCCCCCGGCACCGACCCGCAGCGCCTGGAGGGCTGGGCGCAGGTGATCGTCGGTGCGTGCGAGCGGCTGGCGGTGTGGCGCGGCAGCGCCCGGACCGTCACGAGCGAGCAGGCCACGGAGTACCTCATGGACCTGGCCTGGACGGGGTTGGGGACGCTGGACCCCGGCGCGGGATGATCGGCCGATGAGCACGACGGCACCCCGCCTGCTGCAGGTCCGGCGCAGCGAGCGGGTCACCCCGCGGATGATCCGCGTGACGCTGGGCGGCGACGAGCTCGCCGGCTTCCCCGGCGACGGCCCGGACCGGCGGATCAAGATGTTCTTCCCGGTGCCCGGCCAGGAGCGCCCCGCGGTGCCGCGCGCCGCGTCCGGCGGGCCGGTGTGGCCGGCCGGTGAGGCGCGGCCGGCGATCCGGACGTACACGGTGCGGCGGTTCGACGCGGGCGCGGGCGAGCTCGACGTCGACTTCGTCCTGCACGGCGACGGGCCCGCCGCGGCGTGGGCGGCGGAGGCGGCACCCGGGGCGTGGGTGGGCGTCTCCGAGCCGGGCGGGCGCTACGAGCCCGACCCGACCGCCGACTTCCACGTCGTCATCGGCGACGAGACCGCGCTGCCCGCGGTGGCCACGGTCCTCGACGCGCTGCCGTCCGGGGTGCCGGCGCTGACGTTCCTGGAGGTCGCCGACGCCGCCGAGGAGCAGCCGCTGCCCGGCACCGTCACCTGGGTGCACCGCGGCGACCGCGAGGCCGGCGCGCCGCTGGCCGAGGCCGTGCGGACGGCGGCGTTCCCGGCCGGGCGCGGGCAGGCGTGGCTCTCGGGCGAGAGCGCGTGCGTCAAGGACCTGCGCAGGCACCTGCTCGACGACCGCGGTCTCGACCGCCGCGCCGTCTACGCCACCGGCTACTGGCGGGCCCGCTAGCTGTGATCCTCAGAACCCCAGCAGCTTGGCGATGATCTCGTTCATGATCTCCGTGGTGCCGCCGCCGATGCCCAGCAGGCGCGCGTCGCGGTAGTGCCGCTCCACCTCGTGCTCGCGCATGTAGCCGAGCCCGCCGAGAAGCTGGACGCACTCGTGGACGGCGTGGTCGCACGCGGCCACCGCGGTGTTCTTGGCCATCGCGGTCTCCATGAGCATCGACTCGCCGGCGAGCCAGCGGGTCGTCACCGTCTGCGTGTAGACCCGCGCCACGTCGATCTGCCGGGCCGTCTCGGCCATCTTGTGCCGCACGACCTGCCGCGAGGACAGGGGGCGCCCGAACGTCTCGCGCTCGCGGATCCAGGTGCTCGTGAGGTCGACGCAGCGCTGCGCGGTGGCGTACGCCTGCACGGCGAGCGAGAGCCGCTCGCTCTGGAACTGCTGCGCGATCTGCAGGAACCCGGTGCCCTCCGCCCCGACGAGGTGCCCGGCCGGCACGCGCACCCCGGCGTAGGACAGCTCCGCGGTGTCGGAGCAGAGCCAGCCCATCTTGTCGAGCCTGCGCGAGACGCCGAACCCCGGCGAGCCCTTCTCCACGACCAGCAGCGAGACCCCCGCGTGTCCCGGGCCGCCCGTGCGCACCGCGGTGGTGACGAAGTCGGCCCGCACCCCGGAGGTGATGTAGAGCTTCGCCCCGTCGACGACGTACTCGTCGCCGTCGCGCCGGGCCCGCGTCCGGATCCCGGCGACGTCGGAACCGCCCTCGGGCTCGGTGATCCCGAGCGCGCCGATCAGCTCGCCCGCCAGCGTGGGACGCACGAAGCGGTCGATCAGGTCGGGGTCGCCCGCCGCGACGATGTGCGGCAGCGCGATGCCGTGCGTCAGCAGCGCCGCGACCAGCCCGCCCGAGCCGCCGGACAGGATGATCTGCTCGGCGACGAGGAAGCCGTCGATCGCGTCGCCGCCGCCCCCGCCGACCTCCTCCGGGTACGCGACGCCGAGCAGCCCGACGTCCGCGGCCTTCCGGTGCAGCTCGCGCGGGACCTCGCCGTCGCGCTCCCAGTCGGCCAGGTGCGGCACGATCTCCCGGGTCGTGAAGTCGGCGACGAGCGCGCGCAGCGCCGTCCGCTCGTCGGTGCGCCAGGGATCGGTCATGCCGCCTCCACCACCACGTGCTCGCCCGTCGTCGTCGCCCGGACCCTCCGCCCGACCGTCTCGCCGTGCTCCAGCGACAGGACCCGCGCGCTCGCCACGTCCCCGGGCGCGGTGGAGGCGCAGTACCGCGCGCCGCCCGCCGTGCGCGCGACCAGGAAGCCCTGGGCCGGTGCGCCGTCGCGGCCGTGCTCGACGGTGGCGGTCTCCACCGTCACCTCCTCGCCGTCGACGACGGTCGCGACGGGCGGCCCCGGCCGCGCGGTGTCGCGGGACCCGGGATCACCCACGTACTCGTGCGGCGTCGTGGAGACGACGAGCGCGTGCTCGTGGGTGAGGTAGCCGCCGTTGCCGTGCACGAGCGCGGTGCCGCCGCCGGCGCGCAGCCGTGCGGTGACGGCCACGAGCGCGTGCAGGGTGTAGCTCGACAGCGGCCCGCCGAACGCCGAGTGCCCGCCCGTCACCCCCACCGGCGGCGCGATGCCCAGGTGCGCGCCGACCAGCTTCGGGACGACGGGGAAGCAGCTGTAGACGTCGATCACGTCGAGGTCGGCCGGGCTCAGCCCGGTGGCGGCGAGGGTGCGGTCGAGGACGTCGGACAGCGCTGCCGACGCCGCGAAGCTCGGCCGGGCCAGCGCGTCGGCGTCGTCGTGGGCGCCCGCCCCGCCCCACACGTGCACGATCCGGTCCTCCGGCACGCCGGCCTCGCGGGCCGCGGCCAGCGAGGTGACGACGACGGCGGCGGCCTGGTCGACCATCGGCATCGCGTTGACGCCCAGCGGGTACGGCTCGCACACCATCCGGTTGCCGGGGCCGACGGTGGCGATCTCGTCGGCGGAGCGCGGCTCGGGGTTCCACGCGACCGGGTTCGCGGCCGCGACCTGCGAGAACGCCGCATACAGCTCCGCGGACGCCCGCGCGGCCTGCTCCGGGGTCTCGCCGCGGGCGGCGCGCAGGGCGTTCTCGAACAGCGGGTAGACGCGCGTCGGCAGCACGAGCCCGGTGCGGGTCATGGCGTCGCTGCGCAGCCCGCTCTCCTCGAACGAGGGCGGCCCGCCGGGCGTGGCGCTCCAGCGCTGCGCCGGGTCGATCCCGTTGCGCCACAGCGCCTGCACCGACGCCTGCGCCTCGCCGCCGACGATCAGCGCGACGCGCGACCCGCCCGCCGCGATCCGCGCCGCCGCGAGCTCCAGCAGCTCGGCGGGGCGCTGGCCGCCGACCGTCGTGTCGACGGTGTGCCGCGGGCTCGCGCCGACCTCGCGGGCCACGCGGGCGGCGAGGTCGTCGTAGGCCCAGCTCGCGACGTGGACGGAGTAGACGGCGTCGAGAGCGGTCGGGTCGACGCCGCAGTCGGCCGTCGCCGCGCGCACGGCCTCGACGATCAGCGGGAAGGGCTCCCGCGCCCCCTCGACCGTGCGCTCCCGGTTGCCCCGGACCTGCCCGACCCCGACCAGCACCGGCCGCCGTTCGTCTGACGTCACGGCGGCGACGCTACAGACGCCGGCGGGGTCCGTCGCCGTGATCGTCGGGAACGGCCCCCGGGTGCCACCGGTGACACCCGCGGCCCACTCCCGGTGGTCTCCGGATCAGCCCGGCACCGCGGGGCGGGGGCGCGGCACGACCGGGTCGGCCGGGCCGACGTGCCGGTCGAGCCAGCGCAGCAGCGGGCCCGCCGCCCGCCACGTCTCCCGCACCCGCCGGACCGGCTCGTCGGTGCCCAGCCACTCCCCCACCGGCCACGACCGCTCCACCTGCAGCCCGCCCAGGCGCAGCAGCGCCAGGTGCGGGGCGTCGGCCCGGAACCCGCGGGGCAGGCCGGTGAGCCGCGGGGACGCGACGGTCCAGCCCTCCAGCAGCGCGGCCAGCCCGTCGTCGACGGCGGCGCGGAAGCGCGTGCGCTGACCGGCGTCGAACCGCCACGGCCCCGCCGACACCGTCAGCGCGGCGGCCGACAGCAGGACCGCCCGCGGCGGGTCGGCGGCGACCAGCCCGGCGTCGGTGCGGTACGGGGGCGCGTCGGGCCGGAAGCGGCGGTTGCGCTGCGGGCGCAGCACGCGCAGCGGACCGAACTCCTCCGCCAGCGCCGCGGCCAGCGCCCGCATCGGCGCGTCGAGGGCCGCGGTGCGGCGGTCGCGGTGGGCGGCGAAGAACGCGGGGGTGTTGTCGTCGGCGATCTCGGACAGGAACGCGGTGGCGTCTGCGGTGAACATGCCGACTTGGACGGGACGCGACGCCCCGCGGTTCCACAGCGGGCGCACAGGTTCCTCCCAGCGAGGCGACAGTTCCGCGCGCGAGGGTCACTAGCATGTCGACGATGAACGAGCAGGCGCCGCTGCGTCGCGCCGACGGCAGCGCGATCCGGGTGCTGGTCGTCGACGACGAGGCCACGCTGGCCGACCTGCTGTCCATGGCCCTGCGCTACGAGGGCTGGGAGGTCCGCACGGCGGCGGACGGGTCCGCCGCGGTGCGCGGGGCGCGCGAGTTCCGGCCCGACGCCGTCGTCCTCGACGTCATGCTCCCCGACTTCGACGGCCTCGAGGTGCTGCGCCGCGTGCGCGCCGACACCCCGGACGTGCCGGTCCTGTTCCTCACCGCGCGCGACGCCGTCGAGGACCGCGTCGCCGGGCTGACCGCGGGCGGCGACGACTACGTGACCAAGCCGTTCAGCCTCGAGGAGCTGGTGGCGCGGCTGCGGGGGCTGCTGCGCCGGTCCGGGATGGCCGCGGCGCGCCAGGGCACCGAGCTGGTCGTCGGCGACCTCACGCTGGACGAGGACAGCCACGAGGTCCGGCGCGGCGACGACCTCGTCGAGCTGACGGCGACGGAGTTCGAGCTGCTGCGCTACCTCATGCGCAACCCGAGGCGGGTGCTGAGCAAGGCCCAGATCCTCGACCGCGTCTGGCACTACGACTTCGGCGGCCAGTCCAACGTCGTCGAGCTCTACGTCTCCTACCTGCGCAAGAAGATCGACGCCGGGCGCCTGCCGATGATCCACACCGTGCGCGGCGCCGGGTACGTCCTGAAGCCCGCCGGGTGAGAGGCACCCTGCGGGCGCGGCTCGTCGCCACCGTCCTGCTGCTGCTCGCCGTCACCGGGGCCGTGATCGGGATCGTGACGACGGTGTCGCTGCACCGGATCCTCGTCGACCAGCTCGACGACAACCTGCGCGCCGCAGGCGGGATCGCCCGCGGGCTGCCGCCCGCCGACGACGACCGCGGCGTCCCCGACGGCGACGACCTGCCCGCCGGTGCCCCGCTCGGGCCGGGGCTGCAGTTCGGGGTGCTCGTCGCGGTGGTCAGCGACGGGCGGGTCACCAGCGCCGCGGTGCTCGACCGCCGGGGGGCGAGCCAGCCGGTGCCCGCGGAGGCGACGCCGGCCCTGCTCGACGTCCGGGCCGGGGACCGGCCCCGCAGCGCCGACCTCGGCGAGCTGGGCGACTACCGGCTCGTCGCCGGCTCGCGGACCTCGTCGGACGGCAGCACGGTGACGGTCGTGACGGGCCAGTCCGAGCGGCCGCTGCAGGAGACGCTGTCGACGCTCGTCGCGATCGAGGTCGTCGTCGTCGCGGTGGCCCTGCTCGGGGCGGGGGTCGCCGGGGCGGTCGCGGTGCGCCGGGAGCTGCGGCCGCTGGAGCAGGTGGCGGCCACGGCGTCGCGGGTGGGCGCGCTGCCGCTGGCCAGCGGCGAGGTGGAGCTGGCCGAGCGGGTGCCGGTGGCCGACCCGCGCAGCGAGGTGGGGCAGGTGGGCACGGCGCTCAACCGGATGCTCGACCACGTCGGCGCGGCCCTGGAGGAGCGGCACGCGAGCGAGCTGCAGCTGCGCCAGTTCGTCGCCGACGCGAGCCACGAGCTGCGCACGCCGCTGGCCGCCATCCGCGGGTACGCCGAGCTGTCGCGCCGCGGCGAGCTGACCGAGGAGACCGCCTACTCGCTGCAGCGCATCTCGTCGTCGGCGGAGCGGATGAGCACGCTCGTCGAGGACCTCCTGCTGCTCGCCCGCCTCGACGCCGGCCGCCCGCTGGAGCGCACCGAGGTCGACCTCACCCACCTCGTCCTCGACGCCGTGAACGACGCCCACGTCGCGGGGCCGGGGCACCGCTGGCTGCTCGACCTGCCCGAGGAGCCGGTGACCGTCACCGGCGACCCCTCCCGGCTCGCCCAGGTGCTGGGCAACCTGCTCGCCAACGCCCGGACGCACACGCCGCCGGGGACGCGGGTGTCGGTCGGGCTCGCCCCGGTGGCCGGCGGGGTGGCGCTGACCGTCGTCGACGACGGGCCGGGGATCGCGCCCGACCTGGCGCCGCGGGTGTTCGAGCGGTTCGCACGGGGGTCGAGCTCGCGGTCGCGGGAGAACGGCAGCACCGGCCTGGGCCTGGCCATCGTCTCCGCGGTGGTGGCGGCGCACCGCGGCACGGTGGACGTGACCAGCCGGCCCGGCCGCACCGAGTTCACGGTGACCCTCCCCCGCTGACCCCACCCTGCGAGCCCGCCACCCGGTAACCCGTCGGGAGGAACCGCACGTCCCGCCCGCCCGTCGCCAGGCCCCACAGCCCCCGCCGGGCGAACAGGGCGGCGGCGATCGCGACCAGCCCGAGCACCACCAGGTACCAGACCCCGTAGGGCTCCAGCACCTGCTGCAGGGCGAAGAACACGATCGCGCCGAGGATCGGGCCCTCGATCGAGCCGATCCCGCCGATCACCACCATGAAGATCATGAACGCCGACCACTGCACCGAGTAGATCGAGTCGGGCTGCACGCGCAGGGAGTCGAGCACGATGATCGCCCCCGCCACCCCGCACCCGGCCGCGGCGACGACGAACACCAGCCGCTTCGCCGCGGTCACCCGCACGCCGAGGCTGTCGGCGGCCGTGGGGTCGTCGCGGATGGCCGTGAGCGCCAGCCCGAGCCGCGACCGCATGATCGCGAACACCACCCCCACCGCGAGGACGACGGCCGCCAGCGCGCACCAGTACGTGACGGCGCCGCGCAGCGTCGGGCCGAGGGCCGACAGCCCCGTCAGCGACGCCCCCGAGCCGCCGCCCACGGCCGCGAACTCCACGGTGACCAGCCGGAACACCTCCGCGACCACCCACGTGCCGATCGCGAAGTAGCCGCCGTTCAGGCGGAAGACCAGCGCGGTCGTGGGCAGGGCGAGCAGCCCGGCGACGAGCGCGGCGAACGGGATCCCGACGAACGGGCTCACGCCCGCGATGTCGGTCAGCAGCACCGTGTACGCCCCGATGCCGATGAACCCCTGCTGCCCGACGGAGATCATCCCGCCGTACCCGGCGAGCAGGTTCCACATCGACGCCAGCACGACGAGCGCGAACAGCCCGACCAGCGTCCGCGTGACCGGCGGCGCGACCAGGTACGGCAGCGCCGCGAGCAGGACCACCACCGGCACGGCGAGGTACAGGGGAAGGCGCGAGCCGCGCGTCACGATCACCGGGTCGCCGCCTTCCGGAACAGGCCCTGCGGCCGGACGGCGAGCACGAGCAGGAAGACCAGGTGCCCGGCGAGCACGCCGTAGCTGGGCTGGATCTGCGCGCCGACGGTCTGCGCGACGCCCAGCACCAGCCCCCCGGCCAGCGTCCCCCACAGCGACCCGAGCCCGCCGATGATCACCGCCTCGAACGCGAAGATCAGGATCTGCGGGCCGAGCGTCGGGGTGAACGTGCCGCGCAGACCGTAGAACACCCCGGCGAGCGCGACGGTCGCGAGCGCGAGCGCGGTGGCCGTGGCGTAGACGCGGCGGGGGTCGAGCCCCATGAGCTCGGCGGTCTCGGGGTCGTCGCTCGTCGCCCGCATGGCCCGGCCGAGCGCGGTGCGCGCGAGCAGCAGCTGCAGCCCGGCCAGCACCGCGACGGCCACCACCAGCGTGAGCAGAGCGAGCACCCCGATCTGCACGCCGCCGCCGAGCGCGATCCCGGCCGTCCCGAGATCACCCGCCGGCAGCGAGCGGGTGTCGGCGGAGAACGTCTGGAGCAGCGCGTTCTGCAGGACGATCGACAGCCCGAACGTGACGAGCAGCGGCGCCAGCTCCCCCGCCTCCAGGCTGCGCTGCAGCAGCACGCGCTGCAGCACGTACCCCAGCAGCGCGACGGCCGGCACGACCACGACGAGCGACACCAGCGGCCCGACCCCCAGCACCCCGGTGACGACGACGGCGAGGAACGCGGCCAGCACCGTCAGGTCGCCGTGGGCGAGGTTGACGATGCGCAGCACGCCGAAGACGAGCGAGAGCCCGCAGGCGAACAGCGCGTACACGCCGCCGAGCAGGATCCCCTGCACCACCGCGTTGATCACGTCGCCGCCCCGAAGTACGCGGCCGTCACGGCCTCCGGGGTGACGTCGGCCGACGCCCCCGTCAGCACCGTGCGCCCGGCCCGCAGGCAGTGCACCCGCGCGGCGATCCTCAGCGCCTGACCCACGTCCTGCTCCACCACCAGCATCGTCATCCCCGCCGCGCCGATCTGCGCGAGCGCCGCGTACAGCCGTTCGACGACGACCGGCGCGAGCCCGAGCGACACCTCGTCGAGCAGCAGCACGCTCGGGTTCGCCATCAGCCCCCGCCCGATCGCGACGGCCTGCTGCTCGCCGCCGGACAGGGCCCCCGCCGGCCGGTCGCGCAGCGCGGCGAGGTCGGGGAACAGGTCGTGCACCGCGTCGACGGTCCACGGGCCCGGGCGGACCGCCCCGATCCGCAGGTTCTCCCGCACGCTCAGGCTCGGGAACAGCCTGCGCCCCTCCGGCACCAGGCTGACGCCGCGCCGCACCCGCTCGTGCGGGCGCAGCCCGTCGATCCGCGTGCCGTCGAGCACCACGGACCCGGTCGCGGAGACCTGGCCCACGACCGCGCGCAGCAGCGTCGACTTGCCGGCCCCGTTCGCCCCGATCACGGCCAGCGTCTCCCCCGTCGCGACCGACAGCGAGACGTCGGTGAGCGCCGGGAAGTGGCCGTAGACGGCGTCGATCCCCTGCACCTCGAGGCTCACCGGCATCCCCTCGTCACAGGCCCTCCACCGACGAGCCCAGGTAGACCTCGCGCACCCGCGCGTCGGCGAGCACGTCGGCCGGGTCGCCGAGCGCGATGACCGCACCCGAGGCCAGGCACAGCATCTCGTCGACGACGGAGACCAGCGCGTGCACGATGTGCTCGATCCAGATCACCGCGGTGCCGCCGTCGCGCACCTCGCGCACGATGCCGATGAGCTCGGGCAGCTCGGCGTCGGTCAGGCCGCCCGCGATCTCGTCGAGCAGGAGCAGCGTCGGGCGGCAGGCCAGCGCCCGCGCGAGCTCCAGGCGCTTGCGGTCGAGCAGCCGCAGGTCCCCGGCCGGGGTGTTGGCGCGGTCGGCCAGCCCGGTGCGGACGAGCGCGTCCCCGGCCGCGTCGTGCGCCTGCGACGTCCGCAGCCCCGCCCCGTGCACCGCCCCCACCAGGACGTTCTCGAACACCGTCATGCCGACGAACGGGCGCGGCGTCTGGTAGGTCCGGCCGATGCCCAGCCGGCAGCGGCGCGCGGCGGACACGCGCGTGACGTCGCGCCCGGCCAGCTCCACCCGCCCGGCGCCGGGCGTGAGCCCGCCGTCGAGCAGCGTCAGCAGCGTCGTCTTGCCCGCCCCGTTCGGGCCCACGACGCCCAGCGCCCTGCCCGCGGGCACGGCGAAGGACACGTCGTCGACGACGGTGAGACCGCCGAACGCGCGGGTCAGGCCGCGCACGTCGAGGACGGCGTCGGTCAACGCAGCGGCTCCACGGTGCCGGCCGTCGGGATGTTCGGGTTCTGCGTGTTCGACACGATCACCAGGTCGTACGGGGTGTCCGTGCCGGTCCGCCACTGCCCGCCCACCACCGGCGTCTTCGCGACGTTCGGCACCGGGCCCGCGGTCCAGTCCAGCGGCCCGACGACGGTGTCCAGCCGCAGCTGCGAGATCGCCTGCGCGAGTCCCTCGCGGTCGTCGATCGCCTCGACCGAGGAGAACGCGGCCGCGGCCACCTCGAACAGCGCGTGCGCGAACCCGATCGGCTGCGTCCACTGCCGCCCGGTCGACGCGGTGTAGGCGTCGGCGAGCGCACCGGCGTTCTGGCCGGTCAGCGACGAGGTGAACGGGTGGGTCGGCGACCACCAGACCTCGGTGCCGAGGTTGACGCCGAGGTCGCCGAGCGCCTCGACGCTCGACGGGAACAGCAGCGCCTTCGCGACCGTGGCGATCCTGGGCTGGTAGCCCTGCTGCGCGGCCTGGCGCCAGAACGTGGTGAAGTCGGGCGGGATCGGGACGCCGAGCAGGATCTCCGCGTTCTCCGCCTGGAACTGCGCGATCTGCGCGGAGAAGTCCTGCGTGCCGTTCGGGTAGTTGCCCGGGTCGACGATCGAGTAGCCGCGCTGCGCCTGGGCGGGCGGGAAGCCGGTCTGCGGGTTGCCCCAGGCGAGGCCGTCAGGGTCGTTGGGCCACAGCGCGCCTGCCGTCTTGTTCGTCGGGACCTGGTCCCACATGTCGGCGAACACCGCCTCGACGTCCTCGAGGCCCCAGAAGAAGTTGAACGTCCAGTTGAACCGCGTGCCCTCGGTGGCGCCGCGCCCGAAGTACCAGGGCTGCCACGGGGTGACCGTCGAGACGCACGGCATGCCGTTGGCCTCGCACTGGTCCGACACCGGGTTCGAGGTGTCCGGCGTGGAGGACACCAGCATCAGGTGGATGCCGGCGTTGCCGATCAGGTCGGCGGCGACGTCGGCGGCCCGGTTGGAGTCGGACTGGCTGTCGCGCTTGATGATCTCGACCGGGTAGGACGTGCCGCCCACCTGGATCGGGTTCTGGGCGAAGTACTCGCCGATCGCGGTGATCACGAACTGGTCGGCCTCGCCGAACGGCGCCAGCGGCCCGGTCTCCGGGCTCACGTACCCGATCCGGATGACGTCCGCGCCCCCCGAGCCGCCGGACTCCTGGAGCCCGCCGCAGGCGGAGGCGAGCCCGCCGGCCGCGGCGAGCCCGCCGGCGCTGCCCAGCACCCTGAGAAAGCGGCGGCGGTCCAACGGGACGCCCCCCGTGATGCCGCTGAGCCGGCGTTGCGTCTCGGCCATGCCGTCGTGCCCCCGTCGTCGCGCGGCCACCGGCGATCCCGGTGCCCGGAGGTCGCAGCATCGGGGGACCAGAGTTGCGGTGTCAACGATCGAGACGGAACTGTTCGCCCGTTCGCACCCGTACGGCGCAGGGGACGCGACCGGTCACTGACGTTCCGTGTCCACACCCCCCGACGTCCCGCGTCGTTCCTCCGATCGTATGAGCGGGACTCCGGGCTCCTCGCTACGCTGAGTCGCCACATCCGTCCCGGACACCGCCGCCCTCCCCAGCAGCGTCTGGCCACCTGGGAGTACTGCCGTGCCATCGTCCCGCCGGTTCTCACCCCGCGACTGGAGCCTGCGCGTCCGGCTCGCCGTCGTCCTCCTCGTCCCCGGCATCCTCGCCGTGGTCCTCGGCGGTCTGCGGATCGCCGACCAGACCGGGGAGGCCGCCGAGCTCGACCGCGTCGCCCGCTTCGCCACCGCCCAGGGCGCCGTCGCCGGCCTCGTCGAGCAGGTCGCCCAGGAGCGCTACGCCGCGACCACGTACGTGGCGGGCGGCCGCACCGGCGACGCCGCCGCGCTGCAGTCCGGGTTCGGCCGCGTCACCGACATCCGGGCCGCGCTCGAGCCCGTGCTCGCCGACCTCTACCCCGACGATCCCGCCCTCGTCGGCGCGGTCCGCCAGGCCGACCAGGCCATCGCCCGCCTCTCCGACGTCCGCGGTCTCACGCTCACCTCGGCGGCCCCGGCGTCGGCGGTCGCCGCGCGCTACACCGGGCTGGTCTCCCAGCTCTCCGAGCTCGACGGCGCCCTGCTGCGCGGGGTCAACAGCACCGAGGTCAACGGCCTGGCCACCGGCCTGTCCGGGCTGACGGCCGCGCGCAACGAGGCGTCGCTGCAGTACGCGCTCGTGGCCTCCGGCGACGACTCCACCGAGCTGGCCGCCTCCGACGCCCGGATGGGCAACGCCCTCGCCGACTTCCGCACCGCGCTCGACCCCGGCCAGCGCGTCCGCTACGGCGCCGTGATCGCCGGGCCGGCCAACACGGCCCGCGCCGGGCTGGTGCAGGGCGTCCTGGCGGCGCCGGGCACGGTCCCGCCCCGCACCCCGGAGGTGTTCGACGGGATCCTCGGCGAGCTCGACGCCGCCGAGGACGGCGTGCGCGCCGAGCTGACCAGCACCGCGCAGCAGCGCGGCAGCGCGGCGACCGCACTGGCGGGCGTCAACGCCGTGCTGCTGCTGCTGGCGCTGCTGGTCGGCGCGGTGATCGTCGGCCTCATCGCCCGCGCCATGCTCACCTCGCTGCGGACGCTGCGGTCGAGCGCGATGGACGTCGCCGAGCGCCGCCTCCCCGAGGCAGTGCAGGCCATGCGGTCGGGCTCGATGCCCGACGTCGACGTCGAGCCGGTGCCCGTCACGTCGCGGGAGGAGGTCGGGGAGGTCGCCCGCGCGTTCGACGCCGTGCACAGCCAGGCCGTCCGGCTCGCGGCCGAGCAGGCGACGCTGCAGGCCAACGTCAACCGCATGTTCGTCAACCTCTCGCGGCGCAGCCAGACCCTCGTCGACCGCCAGCTCCAGCTGATCGAGGCGCTGGAGAGCAACGAGCAGGACCCCGACCAGCTCTCCAGCCTGTTCCGCCTCGACCACCTCGCCACCCGCATGCGGCGCAACTCCGAGAACCTGCTGGTCCTCGCGGGGACCGACCTGACGAAGCGCTCCGCGCAGCACGTCCCCGTGATCGACGTGCTGCAGGCCGCGGTCTCGGAGGTCGAGCGCTACGAGCGGATCACCGTCGAGTCGCCGCCGCCGCTGGCCATCCTCGGGCGGGCCGCCAACGACGTGCAGCACCTGCTCTCCGAGCTGCTCGACAACGCCACCAACTTCTCCCCGCCGGACGCGCCGGTGCGGATGAGCGTCGTCCGCTCCGGCACCGGCCCGCTCGTCGTCGAGATCACCGACACCGGGGTGGGGATGCCGCCCGACGACCTGGCCGAGGCGAACCGGGCGCTGGCCCGGCGCACCGAGGTCGGGGTCACGGCGTCGCGGCGGATGGGCCTGTTCGTGGTCGCGCGGCTCGCCGCCCGCCACGGCATCGACGTCCGGCTCGTCACCGGGGCCGGGCTGGCGCAGGCCCGGGTGCGCAGCGGCGGCGAGCCGCCGGCGATCTCCTCGGCCACCGGCGACCCCGGGATCACCGCACGGGTCGCGATCCCCGCGCACCTCGTCGTCGGGGCCACCCCGCGGCGGCAGCCGCCCGCCGCGCCGCAGTCCCGGCCCCCGCAGGCGGCCCCGCACCCGCAGGTGTCCCCGCCCCCGCAGGCGGCCCCGCCCCGGCCGGAGCGGCCGTCGGTCCCGGAGCAGGCGTCCCGCCGTCCGAGCTTCCCGGTCCGGCCCGACGCCGCGCCGACCCCCGCGCACTCCTCCTTCGCACCGTCCGGCGACGCCGCCCCGTTCTTCACCCCGGCCCGGAGCGAGCCGCCCCCGCGGGTCGCCCCGGTCCCGCCCGAGGCCCGCCCGGTCCCCGCGGCCGACGCCGGTCCCGACGCGGACGGGTCGGCCGGGACGCCGATCTTCGAGGAGGTGACGTCGGGCTGGTTCCGCTCCTACCGGCACGTGCCGATCACCTGGCAGGACGGCGCCGCGCCCGACGGCGAGCCCGTCACCCCCGCCGGACCGATGCTGACGGGCATGCCGCAGCCGCGCCACGAGATCGGCCGGGACGCCTTCGCCTCGCCCGCCGACGACGCCGCACCCGCCCGCGACGTCGCGGTGGAGCTCGACGCCAACGGGCTGCCGCAGCGCACCCCCGGCGCGCAGCTCGTGCCCGGGAGCGTGCCGGCCCCCGCCCCGCCCCGCCAGCGCGACCCGGAGGCGGTCCGCGACCGGCTCACCGGCTACCACCGGGGGACCCGCACCGGCCGGGACGCCGCCGACGGGGGCACCGAGAGGTGAGCGGGTAGGGCCCGACGCACAGCCGGCGCACAGGTCGGCCACACGGGCCCGACAGCGAAGATCGACACGCTCGTGGCATGACCGTCGAGACCGCTCCCGCCGCACCGCCCGGGCCCCGCGCCACCGGCCCCGTGCTGGACCTCGTCGTGCCCGTCCACAACGAGGAGGCGGCGCTGGAGCCGTCGGTCCGGAGGTTGCACGCACACCTGTCCGCGCAGCTCCCCTACCCGTTCCGGATCACCATCGCCGACAACGCGAGCGTCGACGCGACCCCGCGGATCGCCGAGCGCCTGGCCGGCGAGCTGCCCGGCGTCACGGTGTTCCGGACGGCGGAGAAGGGCCGCGGCCGCGCGCTGCACGCGGTCTGGGACGCCTCGGACGCGCAGGTGCTCGCCTACTGCGACGTCGACCTGTCGACCGACCTCGCCGCCCTGCTGCCCCTGGTCGCGCCGCTGATCAGCGGGCACTCCGACCTCGCGATCGGCACCCGGCTGGGCCGCGGGTCGCGGGTGGTGCGGGGGGTCAAGCGCGAGTTCATCTCCCGCTCCTACAACCTCCTCCTGCGCGGCGCGCTGGCCACGCGGTTCAGCGACGCGCAGTGCGGGTTCAAGGCGATCCGCGCCGACGTGGCCCGGGCCCTGCTCCCGCACGTCCGGGACGGCGGATGGTTCTTCGACACCGAGCTGCTGGTGCTCGCCGAGCGCGCCGGGCTGCGGATCCACGAGGTGCCGGTCGACTGGGTCGACGACCCGGACTCGCGCGTCGACATCGTCCCGACCGCGCTCGCCGACCTGCGCGGCATCGCCCGGCTCGGACGCGCGTTCGCCACCGGTGCCCTGCCGCTGCGGGAGCTGCGCGGCCAGCTCGCCCGCCCCACCCTGGAGGTGTCCGGCGTCCTCGCCGGGATGCCGGGCCAGCTGGTGCGCTTCGCCGCGGTCGGCGTCGTCAGCACGCTGGCCCACCTGCTGCTGTTCCTGCTGCTGCGCGACCCCCTCGGCGCCTACGCGGCGAACCTCGTCGCGCTGCTCGTCACGGCCGTCGCGAACACCGCGGCCAACCGGCGCCTGACGTTCGGCGTGCGCGGCCGCGACGGGGCCGCCGTCCAGCAGTTCCAGGGGCTGATCGTGTTCGGTCTCGGGCTCGCGCTGACGACCGGTGCGCTCGCCCTGCTCGCCGCAGCCGCACCGGGCGCGAGCGCGGCCGTCGAGCTCGCCGTGCTGGTGGCCGCCAACGCCCTCGCGACGCTGCTCCGCTTCGTCGCGTTCCGCAGCTGGATCTTCCGTCCGACGGGGACCGCGGCATGACCGCCACCCTGAACCGGCCCGCTCCCGCCGGCGCTCCCGCGGCGCGCGGGGACCGGCGGGCCCCGCTCGCCGTCCTGCTCGTCGGGACCGCCGTCCTCCACCTCTGGGGCCTCGACGCCAACGGCTGGGCCAACAGCTACTACGCCGCCGCGGTGCAGGCGATGTCGCAGGACTGGACGGCGTTCCTGTTCGGGTCGCTCGACTCCGGCAACGCCATCACCGTCGACAAGCCGCCCGCGTCGCTGTGGGCGATGGCCCTCTCGGCGCGGATCTTCGGGTTCTCGACGTGGAGCATGCTCGTGCCGCAGGCGCTGATGGGCGTCGGCTCGGTGGCGCTGCTGCACGCGGCGGTGCGCCGGGTGGCCGGGTCGGGTGCGGCGCTCGTCGCGGGGGCGGTGCTGGCGCTGACCCCCGTCGCCGTCCTGATGTTCCGCTTCAACAACCCCGACGCCCTGCTCGTGCTGCTCATGGTGGGCGCCGCGTACGCGGTGGTGCGGGCGGTGGAGCGGGCCGGCACGCGCTGGCTGGTGCTCGCCGGTGTCCTGGTCGGGTTCGCGTTCCTGACCAAGATGCTGCAGGGGTTCCTGGTCCTGCCCGCGTTCGTGCTGGTCTACCTGGTGGCGGCGCCGACCGGGCTCGGCCGCCGCCTGTGGCAGCTGCTGCTGGCCGGCCTCGCGGTGGTGGTGAGCGCGGGCTGGTGGATCGCGCTCGTCGAGCTGTGGCCCGCCGACAGCCGTCCCTACATCGGCGGCTCGCAGACGAACAGCGCGCTGGAGCTGGCCCTGGGCTACAACGGGCTCGGCCGGATCCTCGGCGGCTCGGGCAACCCGGGCGGCGGGACGGGCGGCGGCTTCGGCGGCACCGTCGGCCTGACGCGGCTGTTCGGCCCGAACTTCGGCGGGCAGATCTCCTGGCTGCTGCCGGCCGCGCTCGCGCTGCTGCTGGCCGGCCTGTGGCTGACGCGCCGGGCCCCGCGCACCGACCCGCTGCGGGCCTCGCTGCTGCTGTGGGGCGGCTGGACCGTCGTCACCGGGCTGGTGTTCTCCTTCATGGAGGGCACGATCCACGAGTACTACTCGGTGGCGCTCGCGCCCGGGATCGCCGCGCTCGTCGGCGTCGGCGGGCACGTGCTGTGGCGGCGGCGGGCGACGTGGGGCGGGCGGGCCGCGCTCGCCGTCGTCACCGCGGGGACCGCGGCCTGGGCGTGGGTCCTGCTCGGCCGGTCGCCGGAGTTCCTGCCGTGGCTGCGCTGGGTCGTCGTCGGGCTCGCGGTGGTGGCCGTCGCGGTCCTGCTGCTGGGGCGCGCCGGGCGGCGGGCCGGGGTGGTCGCGGTGCTGGTCGTCGCGCTGACCGGGCTGGCCGGACCCGCGGCGTACGCGGTGCAGACGGTCGCGACCGCGCACACCGGGTCCATCGTGCTGGCCGGGCCGACCGTCGAGGGCGGCACCGGCTTCCCCGGCGGCGACCTCCCCGCCGGCGGGTTCCCCGGCGGCGACGCCGACGGGCGCGGCCTGCCCGGCGGGGGCACGCCCCCGGCCGGGTTCCCGGGCGGGACGGTGCCGACCGGCGCCCCGCCCGACGGGGGTGCGGTGCGCAGTGGAGCGGGCCCGGGCGGGACGGGCCCGGGTGCGGCCGCCGACGCCGATCCCGCGCTCGTGGCGCTGCTGCAGGCCGCGGGGACGCGCTGGGCCGCGGCGACCGTCGGCGCGCAGGGCGCGGCGGGCCTGGAGCTGTCGTCGGGCACCGCGGTCATGGCGATCGGCGGGTTCACCGGCAGCGACCCGTCCCCGACCCTCGCGCAGTTCCAGGCCCGCGTCGCCGCGGGCGAGGTCCGGTACTTCATCGGGTCCACCGAGGGCGGCTTCGGGCGCGGGGACTCCGAGATCGCCGCCTGGGTGGCCGCCACCGCCACCGCGACGACCGTCGGCGGCCAGACGGTCTACGACCTCACGGGCTGAGCCGCACGCCGGGCTCCGGCACCCCGGCGGGGCCGCACTGCGTCCGGGCGGGCGCGCTGCGAGGATCGGCGCCGTGAACCAGGTGTGGACCACGGCACGGGCGGTGGCGGACGAGGCGGTCGGCACGGCGCGCGCGCTGCGCGAGCTCGGCCGGGCCGGGCTGATCGGGCCGGTGCGGCCCGACCGGCTCGCCCGGATGGCGACGGCGGCGGTGCGCTACCGCCTCAGCGTCGCCGCCGGGTACGAGGCGGGGGCCGCCCGCCACCCCGACCGGGAGGCGATCGTCGACGACGACGGCGTCCTCACCTTCGGCGAGCTGCACGAGCGCACCGACCGGCTGGCGCAGGCGCTGGCCGCGACCGGGGTCGGCGAGGGCACCCGGGTCGGCGTGCTGTGCCGCAACCACCGCGGGCCCGTCGAGATGCAGATCGCGGTGGGCAAGCTGGGCGCCGACGTCGTGCTGTTCAACACCGGCATGTCGGCCGGGCAGCGCGCCGACGTCGTCGAGGAGCTGGGGGTGCACACCCTGCTCGCCGACGCCGAGTTCACCGACCTCCCCGACTCCTGCCGCGTCGTCCGCGACCTGTCGGACCTGATCGCGCGCGGCGGCCCCGACCCGCTGCCGTTCCGCCCCGCGGGCGGGCACACCATCGTGCTGACGTCCGGCACGACCGGTCCGCCCAAGGGCGCCCGCCGCCCCCCGCCGCACAACCTCGCGCCGATCGCCGCCGTCCTCGGCTCCATCCCGCTGCGCGCGGGCGAGCGCGTGCACATCGCCGCGCCGCTGCTGCACACCTGGGGCCACGCGGCGCTGCAGCTCGCGATGCTGCTGGGCTCCCCCGTCGTGCTGAGCGCGAAGTTCGATCCCGCGCGGTTCCTGGAGATCGCCGCGGGGTGCGACGCGGTGTTCGCCGTCCCGGTGATGCTGCAGCGGGCGATGGACGAGCCCGCCGGGGGCCGCATGGCGCGGGTCGTCGCCGTCAGCGGGTCGGCGCTGCCCGCGGGCCTCGCGACGGCGTTCCTCGACCGCCACGGCGAGGTGCTCTACAACCTCTACGGCTCCACCGAGGTCTCCTGGGTGAGCATCGCCGGGCCCGCGGACCTGCGCGCCGCCCCCGGCACCGCGGGCCGCGCGCCGCTGGGCACGCGGCTGGCCGTCCTCGACGAGCACGGCGACGAGGTGCCCGCCGGCACCGAGGGCCGGGTGTTCGTCGGCAACGACATGCCGTTCGAGGGCTACACCCGCGAGGGGGCCGACGTCGAGCGGGCCGGGGACCTCATGGGCACCGGCGACGTCGGGCGGATCGACGAGCACGGGCGGCTGCACCTCACCGGCCGCGCCGACGACATGATCGTCAGCGGCGGGGAGAACGTGCACCCCGGCCCGGTGGAGGACCTGATCGTCGCGCGCCCGGAGGTGCGGGAGGCGGCCGTCGCGGGCGTCGACGACGACGAGTACGGGCAGCGCCTGGCCGCCTACGTCGTGCTGGAGCCGGGGGCCTCGGTCGACGAGGACGCCGTGCGGGGCTGGGTGAAGGCGGAGCTGAGCCGGTTCGCCGTGCCGCGCGACGTGGTGTTCCTCGACGAGTTGCCGCGCAACGCGACCGGCAAGGTCGTGCACCGGGAGCTCCCCTCCTGACCGTTCACCCGAGCGGGTAAGGGCACCCTTACGGTAGGCTCGTCCGATGACGGGTCCCGACGGTCGCTGCGCGGTACTCGCGCGGGCCCTCGACGAGCCGCTGGCCGGCACCGCGCCGCAGGCCGCGCGCTGGGTCGCGCTCGAGCACCGGGGCGCGTGGCCGCGCGACATCGCCGCCCACCCCGACCCGTCGATCTCCGGTTTCGCGGCCCGGGCCAGCGCCGCGGGGTGGCGCCCGCTGCTGATCCGCCGCCCCGGGCGGCGCGCCTGCGACGGGCCCACGCGCGTGTTCCTGGCCGACACGGTGCCGGGGGCGTCGCGCACCACGCTGCTGACGGTCGCCGGCCCCCGCGAGCTCACCCGGGTGCCGCTGCCCCGCGCCGGGACGCCGCTGCCCGGCGAGCCGGTCCGCGACCCCCTGCTGCTGGTCTGCACGCACGGCCGTCGCGACCGCTGCTGCGCCGTCGACGGCCGCGCGCTCGCCGTCGCCGTCACCGCCGTCGGGGAGCCGGACGTGTGGGAGTGCAGCCACCTCGGCGGCCACCGCTTCGCCCCGACCGCGCTCGTGCTCCCCACCGGCTACCTCTACGGCCGCCTCGACGCGGCCACCGCGATCGCCGCCCGCAAGGCCGCCGCGCTCGGCGAGGTGGAGGCCGGGCTGAGCCGGGGGCGCTCGACGTGGTCGGCGGCCGGGCAGGTCGCCGAGCTCGCCGTCCGCGAGGCCACCGGACTGCGCGACGCCGACGCGCTCACGCTGGACCCCCTCGCCCGCCCCGGCACCGTCGTGGTCTCCGGGCCCGCGGGCCGGCGGTGGGCGGTGGAGGTGGCCGAGCGCCCCGGCACCGGCACCCGCCCCGCCTCCTGCGGCGTCGCCGCCCTCCCCTACGTCGCCCTGCACGCCACCGCGGTCCACACCCTCGCGTAGCGGCGTCCGGGCCGCCCGGATCGCCGCCGACCTCGCCCCGCACGCCGCGGGCGTGCGGGTCGCGCAGCTCCGCGCGTCCACCGGCGGGGCATGATCGGGTCCATGACCGTCGAACCGCCGCTGCGTCCACCGGCGCACCAGGTGAGCCCCCGGGCCGTCCGCTGGTGGCAGCTGCGCGCGCTCCCCTGGCTGGTCGTGCTCGGCGTGCCCCAGCTCGTCCTGCTGCTGGCGACCGGCGCCCCAGCCTGGCCCTGGACGCTCGCGGCCACCGTCGTCGCCGTGCTCGCCTACGTCCTGGTCGTGCCGCGGATCCTGTTCCGCATCCACCGGTGGGAGATCACCGACGAGGCCGTCTACACGCTGTCGGGCTGGCTCGTGCGGGAGTGGCGGATCGCGCCGATCTCGCGCGTGCAGACCGTCGACACCCAGCACGGACCGCTGCAGCAGCTGCTGAAGCTGGCCACGGTCACCGTCACGACCGCCTCGGCCCGGGGCGCGGTGAAGATCGCCGGGCTGGACGCGGGGGACGCGGCCGACCTGGCCCGCACCCTGACCGAGACGACGCAGGCCACCCCGGGCGACGCGACGTGACGGCCGTCGACCGGGTCCTCGACGACCGGGTCCCCGGCGAGCAGCCGTGGCGGCGGCTCGATCCCCGGATGCTCGTCGTCGGGCCGCTGGGCAGCCTCGCGCGACTGGTCCCGCTGGTGCTGATCCTGCTGGTCACCGGCGGTACCGGCGACCCGGTCCGGCTCTGGATCGCCGCGGTCGCGGCCGGGGTCGTCGTGCTGGCGGGGATCGTCCGCTGGCGCACGACGAAGTACCGGATCACCCCGGACCGCGTCGAGCTGCACACCGGCTGGCTGCGCCGCCAGCGCCGCTCGGTGCCGCGCGACCGCATCCGCACGGTCGACCTCACCGCCCGCCTGCTGCACCGCGCGTTCGGGCTGTCGGTGGTGCAGGTGGGGGCGGCGTCGGGCTCGCCGCTGGAGTCCGCCGGGCTGAGCCTCGACGCCGTCAGCACCGCCGAGGCCGACCTGCTGCGCCGCGAGCTGCTGGACCGCTCGGGCCCCGTCCCGCGGCAGGAGGCCCCGCCGGGTGAGCTGCTCGCCCGCCTGGACTGGTCGTGGCTGCGCTTCGCCCCGCTGACGTTCTCCTCGATCGCGGGCATCGGCGCGATCGGCGCGACGCTGTTCAACGCCCTCGACGACCTGGGGGTCGATCCGCGCGACATCGGCGCCGTCGACGACGCCGCGGGCCGGTTCACCAGCGCCCCGATCTGGCTGGGGGTCCTCGTCGTGGCGGGCGTGCTGCTGGTGCTCGCCGTCGTCGGGGCGCTGCTCCTCTACGCCGAGCGCTGGTACGACTACCGCCTCACGCGCGAGGCCGACGGGACGCTGCGGGTGGAGCGGGGGCTGCTGACGCGGCGCTCGCTGTCGGTGGCGGAGCAGCGGCTGCGCGGGGCCGAGGTCGTCGAGCCGCTGCTGCTGCGGTGCGGGCGGGGCGGGCAGACCCGGGCCCTGTCGACCGGGCTGTCCCGGGACGCGCAGGGCGGGGCGCTGCTGCCGCCCGCCCCGCGGGCGGAGGCGCACCGGGTGGCGTCGGCGACGCTGCGCGCGCACCCGGCGGAGATCACCGGGGCCGCGCTGCGCCGGCACCCGGCCGCCGCGCGGACCCGCCGCCTCACCCGCACCCTGGTCCCCACCGCGGTGGTGTGCGCCGGCGCGTTCCTGCTCGGCCCCGGCTGGGCGGGGCCGGCGTCCCTGCTGCTCCTGCCCCTCGCGGTGCTGCTCGGCCTCGACCGCTACGCCCAGCTCGGCCACGAGCTCACCGCCCGCTACCTCGTGGCCCGGCAGGGCTCGCTGGTGCGCACCACCGTCGCCCTGCAGCGCGACGGCGTGATCGGCTGGACCGTCCGGCAGAGCGTGTTCCAGCGCCGGGCCGGGGTCGTCACCGTCGAGGCGGTGACGGCGGCGGGCCAGGGCGGCTACCCGGTCCTCGACGTCGCCGCGGCCGACGGGGTCGCGCTCGCCGACGCCGCGGTCCCCGGCATGCTCACCCCGTTCCTGCACCGGACGGAGGACCCCCGATGGCCCGCATCCTGATCGTCACCCGCGGCGGCGACCCGACCGCCCTGGGCATCGGCACGGAGCTGGTCCGCCGCGGCCACGACGTCCGCGCCCTCGACCACGCCGACCGGTACGCCGCGGTGAACGGGGCGGGGCTCGGGTTCGCCGCCTACACCCACGCGGCGGCGTGGTCCCCGGCCGCGCAGGTGCCGGAGAACCGGTTCCTCGCCGCCCGCGTCGCGCTGGCGCTGGACCCGGGTGCCGGCGTCGACGTCCGTGCGGAGCTGGTCCGCCGCCGCCCCGACGTCGTGCTCGTCGACGCCACCTGCCTCACGGCCGTGCGGGAGGCGGAGCGCTCCGGGATCCCGACCGCGGTGCTGGTGCCGACGCTGCACCGGTTCCTCGCCGAGCGCTGGGCCGCCGGCCCGCTCGGGCTCGCCTCCCGGTTGCGGCGGCTGCGGCCGACCACCCTGTGGGGCCGGGCCGCGCGGGTGATCGTCGCGACCGACCCCGACCTGGACGGCCCGCTGCCCGCGGGCGCGGTGCACACCGGTGCCGTCACCGGCCGGTTGCGCCCCCCGGCCCGCGAGCCCGACGTGCTCGTCGCCGTCGGGCTGGGGACGGGCGCCTACCCCGGGCAGGCCGAGCTGCTGCAGCGCGTGCTCGACGGGCTCGCCGACCTCGACGGGCAGGCGCTCGTCGGCATCGGGGACGGGGTCGACGGCGACGCGCTGCGGGTGCCCGGGACCGTGCGGCTGCACCGCAGGCTCGACCACGCCGACGTGCTCTCCCGCGCCCACCTGCTGATCGGCCACGGCGGGCACGCCAGCACGCTGCGGGCGCTGGCCAACGACCTGCCGGTGCTCGTCCTGCCCGGCCACCCGCAGCTGGTGCACCCGATGATCGGCGCCGCCGTCGAGGTGGCGGGGGCGGGCCGGGCCCTGCCGCCGGACAGCCCGCCCGAGGTGATCGCCGCGGGGGTCGCGGCGCTGCTCGCCGACGGCCCGCACCGGGCGGCGGCGGCCGCCGTCGGGGCCCGGATCCGGTCGCGGGACGGGGCCGGGGCCGCGGCCGACGAGCTGGAGTCGCTGCTCCCGGGGTAGGTCCCGGTCAGCGGCGTCGGCGCGTCCCGAACATGCCGCGGGTGATCTCCCGGCCCAGCGCGCTGGCCGCCGAGCGCAGGAACGACCGCACCACGGGTGAGCCGAACGCCTTCTCGACGAAACCGGGCTCGGCCCGCTCCTCCCGCGCGCGCGGCGGCGGGGCGTCGGCCGGCGCGGGGGGCGGCGGGACCTCCGCGATCCGGGCCGTCAGCTTCTCGTAGGCCGACTCGCGGTCGACGGTCGTGCCGTACTTGGGGTGCAGCACGGAGCCCCGCGCCGCCGCCGTGATCGCGTCCCCGCCGATCGCCGCCATGAGCGAGCGCGGGGCCCGCATCCGCGACCAGGCGACGGGCGTCGGCGCACCGCGCTCGGAGAGCACCGTGACGATCGCCTCGCCGGTGCCCAGCGACGTCAGCGCCTCCTCCATGTCGTAGTGCTTCGTGTTCGGGTAGGTCTTGACGGTCTTGCGCAGCGCCGTCTGGTCCTCGGGGGTGAACGCGCGCAGGGCGTGCTGGATGCGCGCGCCGAGCTGGCTGAGCACGGCGTTGGGCACGTCGGTGGGCAGCTGCGTGCAGAAGAAGACGCCGACGCCCTTGGACCGGATGAGCTTCACGGTCTGCTCGATGCGCTCCAGGAACGCCTTCGACGCGTCGTTGAACAGCAGGTGCGCCTCGTCGAAGAAGAAGACGAGCTTGGGCTTGTCGAGGTCGCCGGCCTCCGGCAGCTCCTCGTAGAGCTCCGCGAGCAGCCACATGAGGAACGTGGAGAACAGCCGCGGGTTGGCGGCCTGGTCGGCCAGCTCCAGCAGGGTGACGACGCCCTTGCCGTCGACGAGGCGGATCAGGTCGGACGGCTCGAACTCGGGCTCCCCGAAGAAGTCCTCGCCGCCCGCGGCCTCCAGGTTGACCAGTGCGCGCAGGATGACCCCCGCCGTGGCCGAGGAGACGCCGCCGATGCCCTTGAGGTCGGCCTTGCCCTCGTCGCTGGTGAGGTGCTGGATGACCGCGCGCAGGTCCTTGGTGTCGAGCAGCGGCAGGCCCTGCTTGTCGGCCCAGTGGAAGATCAGGCCGAGCGTCGACTCCTGGGTGTCGTTGAGGTCGAGCACCTTGCTCAGCAGGATCGGGCCGAACTGCGTGATCGTCGCCCGGATCGGCACGGCCGACGAGCTGCCGCCCAGCGAGAGGAACTCGACGGGGTACGCGGTGGGCGTCCAGTCGTCTCCGGTGTCCCGCGCCCGCGAGTCGATCTTCGGGCCGGGCTCGCCGGGCCGCGACAGCCCCGACAGGTCGCCCTTGACGTCGGCCAGCAGCACCGGGACGCCCGCGTTCGAGAGCTGCTCGGCGAGGCCCTGCAGCGTCTTCGTCTTGCCGGTGCCGGTGGCGCCCGCGACGAGGCCGTGCCGGTTGAGCGTGGCGAACGGGATGCGGACCCGCGCCGTCGGGTCCACGACGCCGTCGACGACGACGGCCCCCAGTTCCAGCGCCGCCCCCTCGGTGGCGTAACCGGACGCGATCTCCTGGGCAGCGGTGTCGTTCTCCACGAGCGCGCACCCTATCGCCCCCGGCCGGGCGCCCCGCGATCATGCGGCGGCAGGTCCCGGACTCCGCGCCCACCCGGCCGGGCGACGGCGATGGCGTGTTCCGGCCGCGCTCGGAGCCCCCAGCGCTTACGCTGCGTCGGTGAACGACCGTCTGGTGTGGATCGACTGCGAGATGACCGGCCTCGACCTGCAGCGTGACGCGCTGATCGAGATCGCCTGCCTGGTCACCGACGGTGAGCTCAACGTGCTCGGCGAGGGCGTGGACGTCGTCATCCACGCCGACGAGTCCGCGCTCGCCGCGATGCCCGACGTCGTCCGCGACATGCACGCGCACTCCGGCCTCACCGACGAGGTCCGGCGCTCGACGGTGACGCTGCGCGAGGCCGAGGAGCAGGTGCTGGCCTACGTCCGGGAGCACGTGCCCGACGTCCGCACCGCCCCGCTCGCCGGCAACTCGATCGGCACCGACCGCGGCTTCCTCGCCCGCGACATGCCCGAGCTCGACGCCCACCTGCACTACCGCATGGTCGACGTCAGCTCGATCAAGGAGCTGTGCCGCCGCTGGTTCCCGCGGGTGTTCTACGCGAAGCCGGAGAAGGGCCTCGCCCACCGCGCGCTCGCCGACATCGAGGAGTCGATCCGCGAGCTCGCCTACTACCGCGGCACGCTGTTCGTGGCCCAGCCCGGGCCGAGCACGGAGGAGGCCCAGGCCGTCGCCGCCTCCCTCGCACCCCGGGGTTAACGGCTCGCGGGGTCGCGATAGGCTGGAGAGGTTCCCGGCTGCGGCCGGGTGCGCATGGTGGGTGTAGCTCAGCTGGTAGAGCACCTGGTTGTGGTCCAGGGGGCCGCGGGTTCAAGTCCCGTCACTCACCCCATGCGGTCCGGTCCGTCGTCGGTCACGACGCGGCGGTCGCGTCCGGCACCGCGTTGTCGGCCTCCTCGCACAGGTCGCGACCGGGCGACGCTCAGCTGCACGACGTCGAGGCCCGGGTGGTCGAGGGCCGAGCCCCCCACCCCCGACCCGGTCGACGGGCCGCCGGAGAGGCTGTGTTAGCGTTTTCGAGTGCTCGCAGGAGCGCATCGCACGCGCCGTTAGCTCAATTGGCAGAGCAGCTGGCTCTTAACCAGCGGGTTCGGGGTTCAAGTCCCTGACGGCGCACCCAAAGTAGCAGGTCAGAGCTTTGTCGCTCTGGCCTGCTACACATTCGGGAAGATCGAAGTCAGCGGAAACTCACCGCTTACCCTTCCCGGAGCTGATGCCTCGTGGCACGTCCACCTCTCGCGCTCGGTCATCACGGGACCGTGCACCTCACCCGCAAGGGCAAGGGCTGGGCGGCCCGCTGCCGCGTCCGAGACCTCGATGGCGTGACCCGGCAGATCGAGAAGCGCGGCACCTCCCGCGCAGCGGCGCAACGCGCCCTTCAGGACGAGCTACGCCAACGCCACGGCCAGCGGGTCGAAGCACTCCGGCCCTATTCTCGGTTCCGCGACGCGGCCGACATGTGGATGCTGAAGATCCGGGAACGGCGGGCCGACTCCACGTATGACCTCTACGCGCACTGGTTGAACAAGCTGGTTCTCCCCCAGCTCGGCGAACTGCGCCTGGTCGAGTGCGACGTCGCCAACATCGACGCCTTCTTCTCTCGGCTCGAACGCGCCCGCCTCGCCGTCGTCCAGGACGACGGCTCGATCGCCAAGAAGCCGCACTACGCCGCGGCGACCCGCCGCACGGTCCGCAGCGTCGTCTCCGGCGTCCTGCAGCAAGCCGTGCTGCACCAAGCGATCGGGACGAACCCGGTGCGCAACCTGGAGCGCATCGAGTCTGCCAAGGGCCACCAGGCGCCTTCGCCGCGCGGGCTGACACCCGAGGAGCGGCGCCAGCTCTTCACCTACATCGACACCGACCCGGTCTCCGTCGCCGCCGACCTCCCCGACCTGATCCGTTTCGCCATCGGCACCGGCCTACGCATCGGCGAGCTGTGCGCCGTCCGCTGGCGAGACGTGAACCTGGAAGGCATCGCCGTCGTCAACGAGAACGACATGCGCCTCGTGCCGGTCGTGGCGGTGCGCCAGAACGTCTACCCGGTGAAGGGCAAGGGCCTGTCGGTCCACGGTGGCAAGACCTCCATGGCGCTGCGAATCGTCCCGCTGCCCGAGTTCGTTGCCGACCGCCTCCGACTGCGGCGACACGGCGACGAATCGCCCGACTGGCCGGTGTTCGCCTCCGCCGGCCGCAACGGTCAGCTCACCTACCGGTGGCCCTCAACGCTCCGTCGCACCGTTCGGACGGTCCGAGCGAAAGTCGGTTTGGACTGGATGACTCCGCACTCCTGGCGCCGCACCTACGCCACGATCCTCGACGACGAGATGACCCTGACCGACCGGGCCAAGGCCGACCTGATGGGCCAGGCCAAGTTCCTGAAGGACGCCTACGTCAGCCGCGGCGAGCTACACCCAGACGCAGCGCTGTTCATAGACGCAGCGCTACGGTAAGCAACGAATCGACCGACCACGAAGATCATGAGCAAACGTAGAGACGCTTGTCGTTCTCGCACAGCCGTTCGACCGCTGACGGCTCCCCGGCGGGCCGGTCGTCGCAGGCCGGGATGCGGGTCGAAGGGAACCGTCGGACCCCACGGCTACTGTGATCGATACGGAAAACAGGACGCCCCGGGCACATCGCTGGGCGACAGGCTCCGGGGCGGACTTCCTGATTGGCGTCTGGAACCTACCTCGACCACTGCATCGGGTGCACTACTGCACCCGGATCGAGTGGCGCTTGTCGCGCGCGTGACCGCCCTGGGCTGCGATACGAGGAGGTCAGCCATGCGGCTGGTCGATGCCCACGTCATGAACTACCGCTCTATCGAGGACTCGGAGATGTTCGAGGTCGATCCCGAGGTCACCTGCCTGGTCGGGAAGAACGAGGCCGGCAAGACCGGTCTGCTGCAGGCGCTCTACCACCTAAACCCGGTGGAGAACGTCCCCGAGTTCGACGAGCACGTCGACTTCCCCACCAAGCGGATGAAGCAGAAGCGTGAGTACCGCCGGGACCAGATGATCCCGGTGGTCACGGCGACGTTCGAGCTCACCCCGGGCGAGGTCGCCCACGTCGACGGGGCCCTGGGCGAGGGCGTGCTCATGAGCACGCAGTTCACGCTCACCAAGGGCTACCGGGCCTTCCCTGGTGGGCAATGGCAGTTCCAGTACTCCGAGCGCACGATCACCGCGCACCTGGTCGCGCAGCTCGATGCGACGGCTCGCGAGATCGTCGGTTCCGCCGCGTCGGTCGAGGCACTCGTGACCACCCTCGAAGCCGAGACGGAGCTGCACAGCACGTCCAAGGCGGTCCTGGAGAAGGTCCGAGGCTGGGGCGGGACCGCATCGCACTGCGTGCTGGCGCAGGTCAAGCCGATGCTGCCCCGATTCGTCTACTTCGAGGACTACGACCGGATGCCGGGCAAGATCGCCATCCCCGACCTGGCCAAGCGCTACGCGGACGGCACTCTGACCCGCGGTGAGGCCGCGCTGTTCAACTTGTTGTCGATGGCCGGTACCGACCCCGAGGACTTCGACGACCAGAGCAACCACGAGCGCCTCATCCGGCTGCTGGAGAACGCCGGCAACGGGATCTCCGAGGAGGTGTTCGCGTTCTGGACCCAGAACACCGGCTTGTCGGTCAAGCTGGACGTCAAGCCGCCGGAGAAGGGCGTCACCGGCCGGCTGAGCGAGGGCACGAACCTGCAGGTCCGCGTCTTCAATGAGAAGCACGGGGCCTCGGTGCCATTCGACGAGCGCTCGCGCGGGTTCGTCTGGTTCTTCTCGTTCCTGGCCTACTTCACCGAGCTCGAGGAGGCTCAGGACACCGACCTCGTCCTGCTGCTCGACGAGCCGGGCCTGTCGCTGCACGGCCGCGCCCAGGAGGACCTCCTGCGGCTGATCGACGAGCGCCTCGCCCCGAAGCACCAGGTCCTCTACACCACGCACTCGCCGTTCATGGTGTCGTCGACACAGTTCGGCCGCGTCCGCACCGTCATCGACCACGACCCCGGCGGAACCCGGGTCTCGGCCGAGATCTTCAAGGCCGACGATGACACCGCCGCGCCGCTGCTCGCGGCGATGGGCATCGACATGAGCCAAACCCTGTTCATCGGCGACAACACCCTGCTCCTCGAAGGCCCCAGCGACCTCATCTACATCGATGTCCTCAACGACGCCCTCGCCCAGGAAGACCGGATCACCCTCGACCCCCGGTGGGTCAAGGTCCCCGTCGGCGGCGCCGGGAAGCTGTCCACCTTCGTCACTCTGCTGGGGTCGAACAAGCTCAATGTCGCGGTGCTCATCGACTCCAGCACGAAGGACCAGGGTGCGGTGAGGCGGCTGCACGACAACGGCCAGATGCGACCCAAGGCCCTGATCAAGCTCAGCGAGATCATCGGCCGGACCAACGCCGACATCGAGGACCTATTCGACCTCGACTTCTACCTCGCGCTGGTCAACGACGCCTACAGCGACAAGCTCCCGAGCGCGATCACTCCCGGGGATCTGAACAACGACGACCCGCGCGTGGTCAGCCGCATCGAGCAGTACTTCCGCGAGGGCAACATCAACAACGGTCACTTCGACCACTACCGCCCGGCAGCGGTCCTGCTGCGTCCTGGCGCTGTCACCTCGACTCCCAGCACGACCACCCTCGACCTCGCCGAGCAGCTGTTCGAGCGAATCAACAAGCTGATCGTTAAGAACCGCGGGGCACGCCGATGACCGTCCAGCACTACTCCGACCTGGCTTAACGCATTCGTCGGAGGCCAAGGAGGCCTGGCGCGACGGCGGCGATGTCGTTGACGAGATTACCGCCGGCGTGCGGGCCATGCGAAGAGGCGGCCGCGGGCTGGGCTGGGCCCGCGGCCCGTGTCAAGGTCGTCTACTCGATTCAGCTCAACCGCCGAGCTGAAAGAGCGCGGTGTCCACGCGACGCGCGCTCCAGTCGTGGCCGGCCTCAAGGAGGACTGCACGACAGTTCTCGACGATCGTCATGAAGCGCCGGTAACGACCCGGGCGGTTGTTGAGATCGAACCCGAGTTCGCTGACCGCGGCGTGCGCGCGCCGGTCGTAGACGGCCAGCCGGTCGGGGGCGGCAACGAAGCAGACGGTCGAGGCCAGGGCGTCGCCGGTTCCGAAACCGGGTAGTGGCGAGAGAGCTCCGCGTGCCTGACCAGCGGCATCCGGAACGGACAACGAGGCGTCGTTCGCGAATGTGACTGCTTGGGCGGTGTGGCGCCTGACTTCGGCGTCGGGCCAGCTCATCAGCTCCGCTGCCCACCGGGTGTCCGCACGCAACCTCTTCCATGTCGTCAGGGCGGCGATGTCGAGCTTGCCGACGCTCCCGACATCACCGACTCGCGCGATCACCTCAACAACAACCTCGTCGTAAGACGTCGACACCGAATCTTGGTAGGCGGCGTCGGCCTCCAGCAGCCGCCGAACACACGCAGCGGCCATCCCGATCTCGTCGTTCGCCGGCTCACCCACGCCCGAGCGCTCCTGCGAGTTGCCGGTAGGCAGCCTCTCGATGCTCCGCGCGGGCCTGGCGCACGTCAGGGTCGGGATGGAACAAGGCCTGCCGCCCGGGGTGGAACGTGGCGATGACCGTCCCGGCCCGTCGTGCTCGAGCCGGGTAACGCTTCACCAGCCGCGCCCAACCGTTCCGGGCGTCGTTGCCCTGCAGGAACACCACCCGCACCTTCGTCATCAGATCGAGCAGGTCGATCAGAGGTTGAACGCCGTCATCGAGCTGGGCCGCCTTCGGAGCGGCGTTGATGTACCAGGGGTAGGCGTTCCACGGCGTGACATCGCCCGGCAGCACCCCAACCTTCTCGAACATCGTCTGCTGCCGCTCCGCGGTCGGATCGTCGTTCTCGATGCACAAGAACCCGGACCCCGAACCCACCTGCGTAGCCGGTCCCGGGTCCCGCAGCACGCTGAGCACCTCGGCGTTGATCCCGCCGTGCAGCGGCGCCACGTGCGGCATCCATCCGCGGGTTTCGTCGCGCAGCGAGTCGACGAGCTCGTTGATCGGTTTGACATGTGCGGCGTAGCGGTCCGCTTCCTGCGCGGCCCGGAACGCTGACTCGGCCATTCGTCTCGGCATCCGCGCAGCTTGTCGCACCTGCGGGCGGCCGTACAGCTCCCGGGAACCCTTCCGGCGACTACAGGGGTCTGATCGTGCTCGACCGCCGACGAGTTGATCTCGCGGGTAGCGGTTTCACGACGCGGCGCACACGGTCTGTTCAGCGGCGTCGACGATGGCTTCGGCCTCTTCGGTGGTCACCGTGTAGCTGCCGCCTGAGAACCGCTCGACGGCCTGAGGAATCGCAACCTCCGGGCCGCGCGCGATCGAGTCGCAGCTGTTCGCGCCGCGGCGCGCGAGCCGCTCCGGGTTCTCCGCCAAGGGCGGCGCAATCGTCGCAACCTGTTCGACAAACGCCACCTCTGCCGGCGTGAGCGCGTCCGGGCCGGCCGCTGGCGATGGACTGATTGTCGGCGCCGGTGACGGCGCCGCGCACCCGGTGAGGACGAGCAAGCTGCCAAGAATCAGTACGAACCGGATGAAGACCACGCTCCTCCATCGCGCGACATCGACGCCCGTTACCTGGCTCGTCGATCTTGACGAGGAGACTGTGGATCTAATGGTGGCGCTACCGCCCTGGCCGCCTCGACGTGCCATCACAGGGCCGCGCTTCCCCGCGGTCGACAACAATCAGAGTCGACGTGCGCCGCGAAGCCGACGAGGCCGGTGCGTTGCACGTGATCGCAGTCCTACTCGACGACTACCCGGTATCGACGCACCGGTCATCGCGGACCGGCCGGGCAAGATCTTGCGCTGCACTGCGCTCGAATTCAACGCCGGCCGCGACGTGCCCATCGGGATCCGCCGAGCCGTCCGCCACCTCGCTGACGCGGTACGCGTCGAGATGCAATCCTGTGTAGCCATACAGCTGAGCCTCTACCGACGGGCGCGCTCGAACCTCGGCACGGTCGCAGCGAGATCGAACAGGTCCACGTCGCCCTGCTCGGTCACCCCCGGAATCACGACGATCAAAGTGTCGGCCACACGAATCCGGTACTCCTGGCGGCCGCGATCCATCGCGGCCACGACGAGAGCGTCGGATGCCGCTTCGACCGCCCCCGCCCGCGTTGGCGTGGCGCCACCGGCAAGGGTCTGCACGTTCTCCGCTCCGGCGCTGAGTACTCCGACGGTCCAGATGGTGTACATCCGCGCAGGATCACGGGTTCGGGGCGGCCGCGTCGGCGGCCGCCCCGAGTTGTCCACAGTTGTGCGGCTACTCGTCCTCGGTGGGGTTCTCCCCCAACAACCGGGCCGCCTGGCGCCACGCGCGCAGCATCGAGGTGTACGCGGTCGCGTCGCACACCGCCCACGTGACCGGGCCGACCTCGATCCGCAGCATCGCCGGAACCGCACCACCGGCACGGGCGGGCACGAACGCCGAGTTCACCTTCGGCAGCCCGGCGAACCGGATCATGGCCGCGACCGTCGTCGGCCCGATCAGCAACGGCCGACGGCCCGCGACCGCCGGGGTCAGCGACTGCGCGCCGATCGCGGCTGCGCTCCACCCATCGGCGACCGCCCGCGCGGTCACTCCCGCACGGAGGTAGACCAGCACGGTGCCGAGGGTGAGGCCGAGCTGCTGCTCCGCTGTCCCCACGTGGGCAAGATCGAGACGAGCGGGAACGACTCCGGCGGCGCGGACGGTCAGGTTCGTGACCACCGAGGACTTCGTGATCATCCGCGCCTGCGCGGTCGGGCTCGGCTGCTCGACGGTGCGGCTGCGGTCGGTGCGTGCGGGCATGGTGGCCTCCCGGTGTTGGTGGGCCTGTCGGCCCGTCCCCTTGGGGTGGCGGGGAGTTGTTTCCCCCGCCGCCGTAAGGCGATCCGGCACGGCCGTCGAGGCTCTCCGTCAAGGGCGGCCGCCAGGCCGTCGCGTAGCGACGCGTAGCGCAGCGGAGCGCCCTTTACGGTGAGTGAGGCCGTGCGAAGCCACAGGGCCGACAGGCCCCCGCCGAAGGCGGTCCATCGATCTCATTCTTGGCCCGCGCGGCCGTGAGCGCGCACAGGACAGCCGGTGGCCTCCTGCGCACGCGCCCGCTCCGGAATGTCAGGGGTTCGCCTCACACTGGCCGTCATCGGCCCTGCGCAGGACAAGCTGGTGGCCGCCATGGGCGCTGGCGCGCCCACGCTGCTGGTCCCGATACTGGAGCGAGAGGCCGACGTTCACGCGGCGCTCGCCGCTGACGCGCTGATGCCATCTTCAGGGCATGCCCCGGAGCCGAGCGTGCTCGGACCGATGCCGCCGCCCTGCTCGGCCGGATCGACCCGCCCGAGTACGGGAGTGATCACGCCGAGTAGGTGCGGGCGCGAGACGATCAGCTCGCTTCGTAGCTTCGCTTGAGCAACGGCTCGGCCAGCGCCAGGTCGTCAGCGGTCCGCAGGCGCAGCTCGAGGTCACCGGTACCGAAGTGGCCGATGCTGCTCACGTCGCGGCTGAATCCTTCGACCAGGTCGACCGTCTCCGGGTCCACCTTCAGGAAGACCAGGAGAACCTGCTTCTGTGGGTGCACCTCTACGCACGCGAAGTTCTTGAACCGCTTATACGCGAAATAGTTCTGGCGCTCGGTCAACTGGATGTCGTCGCCGAGTGCAACGAGCCGGGCGTCGAGATCGGCGTAGAGGTTCTTCAGGTTCTGAGGAGCCTGAGCGAGGGCGGCGCCAACAGTCTTCGTCGCGGCCGACGAGCCGGCCTTCGGCGAAGCTTGATGTGGGGTTGCCTTTGACGTGGTCGACGCAGCAACGGTGAGTAGTTCGAGCGCCAGGAGCTGCCCACCGAAGTCCCGATAGCGCACGAGCTCGATGCTCCGGTCGATCTGCTGTACCGCGTACTCGTCGTACCGGTCGAAGCCGCCCGCTACACACACCAGGCGGGGGTTCACCCAGTCGATGGTCTTGGCGGCGTCGGCGTCAAGCCGCTGGGCGACGAGCTGCACGAACTCGGCCCGGTGGTCCAGCAGCCAGTCCAGATAGAAAAGGCCCTGGTTGATGACGTTCTCGGTGCTCGTCCGCTTGTACTCGAAGATCACGGGAGAGCCGTTCTCGTCGAGCCCGAGGGAGTCGATCCGGCCACGGTGCTTGACCCCGGTCGAGTACTCCGAGGCGAGGAACCGGACGCCGAACAGCGTCGCCATGTTTTTCTCGATGAGTTGCTGGAGGTTCTTCTCCAGCGCCACGGCAGTGCCCGCAAGCTCCACGGCGGTGCCCCCGGTGATCCGGAACAGCTTGAGATCACTCATCAGGCGTGCTTCGCGGCGTCGTAGTCGATGGCGAGATCGGACTTGTAGTACTCGATGGGCGTAGAGTCTCCCCGGATCAGCGCCTCTCGGACGGCTGGGAGCTGGAGGTCGAGAATCCGCATCGTGGTGCCGATCTTCGTGACCGCCTCGATCCGATGGAATCCGCCGCCGTACTCCTGCGCGAAGAGGGCCAGACCCTTCAGCTTCACCAACGAGTCGTCGAGGTGGTGGCCGTGCGGGTCCACGATCGACGCCCGGACCACACCGCCCACCTCGTTGAAGAAGAGGAAGTCCGGATGCATCGAGCGCCAGTTGCCGATCGCGTCCCGGTAGGTGACACCGAGCGAATCGACGGCAGCGCGAGCCGGGTTCCGGTACCAGCCGACCGAGCCGGGCCGATCCAGCTCGGCGACCACCACATCCCGTTCCCACTCGTTGAGCGACGAGATCGGGAACTCGCCGTTCCCGTCCGACATGAGGTGCTTACGGACGAGCACGGCGATGCCGATCTGCCCCGACTCATCGACGGTCTTGTAGTCCTCCATCCGCGAGCGTGGGCGGGTGAGCTCCCCGCGTTGTGGCTCCGTAGCGAGAGCACGGATGACCTCGTACTGCTGCTGGTGCTCGTCGGGGAGGCTCCTGATCTCCACCCGGTGCTGGGCGAACCACGCCTTCGCCAGCTCGTCGGCCTCCCGGTCGACCTTGACCCTGACCTCCGGGACCGTGGCGAGCGCGGAGGTCCGGACGTAGGCGTCGCGCAGGTCATCGTCGGCGTCGTCGTCGGGACCGGCAAGGTGGTTGACGTAGGACTGGGCGACGTCGGCACCGAACGCCTTACGAGCGGCGTCGAACGCGACCCGGATGGCCCGGTCGTCCGCTCGTTCGACGAAGTCCGAGTAGACCAGCTGCTTCGCTCCGACAGTCCCGGCGATGGACTGGCCCCGCACGGCCCACACCTCGAAGACGGCCCCCTCTAGCTGCTTCGCATAGAGCGTGGCGTAGGCGTCGAGGATCCGGTGCAGCTCCTCCTCGACCTCCTTCAGCGCGCCCGGACGGATCCCGTCGCTGGACAGCCTCTCGGCGAGCGCGACGAGCCGCTTTACCGGGCGCGCCCCGCGCTGCGGCACCGTGAGCGTGGGCAGCGCGTCCCAGCACTCCCACACCGATCCCTCGATCTGCTCGTTCGGGCGGAGCTCCCGCCCGTCCAACAGGACCTTCCTGCCCGATCCCGCCGGCATCTCCTCCAGCTGCCCGGTCAGGAACTTCACGACGTTCCCGGCGGTGGTTCGGTCGAAGAACGGCAGTATGCAGTCGACGGCGTTGAGCCGCTCGTCTCCCGGGACGCGACGGGCGAGCGGGTTGCGCACCATCCGGCCGAGCAACTGGGTGATGTGGGTGTGGTCCTTCGCCGGCCGGAACGACACCAGCACCTCGGCCCTCGGGCAGTCCCAGCCCGTTGAGATGCCGTCCTTCGCGATCAGGACCCGGACCTTGGTCGTCTCCTCGACCCGCTGCGGCTCTATCCAGTCGACCTCCCACGAGCCGAACCGCTGCACCGAGTGGTCGCCGAGGACGTGACGGACCGCGTCACCGCTCAGGTCGGGGTACTCGGCGAAGATCACGTCCAGCACCCGCCCGAGGTCGTCGGGGTTGGGTGTGTTCGGGGACTGGAGCACCAACAGTGGCCGCACGACGTCGGTGGACCCCTGCGCCTGGGCGTAGGCCTGCCATCGCTCGGTCGACTCCCGGAGTTTGCGGGCGCCCCGCCGGACGAGCACGGTGTCGAAGTTGCCGGCCTCGGCGGGGATGTCCAGCAGGACGGTGTCCTTGACGAGGCCGGACTCCTGCACCCGGTTCGGGTCGACGATGACCGACGGCAGGGCGCGACGGCTCTCGTCCGCGTCGGCCGCCTTCATCGCGTCCCGGAACTTCTCGATAGTCGCCGAGATCCCCCACACGACCGGGATCGGCGGATAGCCGGCGTGCCCGTTGACCAGGCGACGGACGATCGTCGGCTTGTCGGTCGTGGTTCTGGTGTTGAAGCCGCGGTGCGCCTCGTCGAGGATCAGGTACACCGTCAGGTCGTCGTCGCCGATCGTGTTGGCGATCGTCTCCCAGATCGTCCATCCCTGCATGTCCGGTTGGGCAGCCGCGTCCATCCCGGGCAGCGGCTGGGCGTCCGGATCCGGCTGGTGACCGCGCGTCAACAGGGAGTTCTTGGTCAGCTTTCCGGTGTTGAGGAAGTACACCTTGCCCGGATCCAGGCGGGGCTTGGAGAACGGCGGCGCGACCGCCACGAGGTCTGACGAGACCAGCTTCTCCGACGCCTCCATCAGCCGCGACCGGGTCTGGTCGTTGAGGTTCGGGTCGTCGGAGAACCAGATGACGACCGCGCCCGGGTCGGCCTCGAATGTGTCGCTGCCGTAGAACAGCGCCTCGATCGCAGCGGCCGCCATCACCGTCTTGCCGGCGCCGGTGGTTGCCGACAGCGAGAACGACGACTCCCGGCCGTCGCGGTGGAAGATCGTCCGCGCCTGCTCCAGGAGGTTCAGGACGTCACCGACCGCGTCCTGTTGATAGTCCTTGAGCGTGAACTTCATCGAGCGCCCCTCCCGGACTCCAGCTCGAAGTTCCGGAGGTAGGCCGCGTAGAGCCGCACCGGTTCGACGTGTTCTGGCAGGTCGCGGCACATCGACTCGAACAGCCAGTCCTCATCGGTGACGACGAACGCGAGCGCCGCGTCGGGCTCGTCGGCCAGCGCCCGAACGAACTTCTCGGCGTGGTCGAAGTCGGCGATCACACCGTAGGTGTCTGCGACGTCCCACCCCGTCGAGATGTCATCGATTCGCCGTCCGCGGGAGCCGGCCCGCAGCCACAGAAGCGGCGCGATCCGCCCGAACTCGCGGTTGCTGGCGACGCGGAGGGGTGCCTCGTAAGTGAGGTCGAAGAACTCGACGTTCGCAGGGACGGTGTCGTCGTAGGTCGAGCCGTCGGGGCGCTCACCCGTGGCCACTGTGGTGATGCGGGGTCGTGTGACGTACTCATGGACGCCTTTCGCCTCCCACTCAGCATCTCCCCTGCGGTGCCCCGCCTTCGTCAACACCTGCGCTACCTTCGCATCCAACTCGTTGTTGGTGACGAGGATCGACAGTCGGGTGCCGCCGTCCTCCTCATTGAGGCGCATCACGGCCTCGGTGGTGGTGCCAGAGCCACCGAAGAAGTCGAGGACTACCCCGTCACTTGGTGCGGCAAGTCGGATCCACCGCCTCAGCACATCGTGATCTTTCGGATTCGGAAATCGTCGATCTCCGAGGATTGCAATGAGCTGCCGCCCAGAGGAATTTCGATCGCGAATGAAGACTGACTCCGGAACGTGTGTATCCATGGTGTCTAGATACGAAACGCCGCCAGCACCAGTTGTGTGATCGGGTCCGAAGTACACGAGTCCTCGCGCAATCATCTGAGACATGGTCTCTCGCGAGTACCGCCATCCATTTGGATGCATACGAACGGGTCGACCTGTGACAGGATGGAGGAGCTCATATTGGAGATTCGGTCGCGGGTTCGGGCTTCGAAGATCGGCGTCGGTTCGGATTGGCCGCCCATTCTTATCCAGATTGACGAATCGCGTTACGGCATCCGACGACGTTCCCTGGCGCTTGAAGTTGCGGATCCATGCTCGCCACTTGACCGTGGCCGCAGTGTGATCCCCACCGCATTCAACCCAGATCGAAGCTGCAGCAGCTAGAGCCTCGTCTACGCCAGGCTTCTTTTCACGCCACCGGACGCCCTCCGCAGCCAAAGCTGACTCGTTCTTTGCGAAAATCAGCATATAGTCGGCACCGTTTGAGACGTAGCGAGAGTCGTTTTTCCGACCACCTTGCCAAACCACATCCGAGAGGAAGTTGCCATCGCCAAAGACCTGGTCGAGCAGCATGCGGAGCCGATGATGCTCGTCGTCACCGATCGCGACTATGATGATTCCGGTTTCCGCGAGAAGCTCCCGCGCAAGTACCAGGCGCCGCTCGATGAAGGCGAGCCATTTTGAGTGCCGGTAGAGGTCGTCACCGCTGACGTAGCGGTCGTTGTAGATCCAGTCGGCGCTGCCGGTGTTGTAAGGCGGGTCGATGTAGATGCAGTCGACCTTGCCGCGGTGGGTGAACAACAGAGTCTGCAGCGCGTGGTAGTTCTCGGCGTTGATGACGGTGTGGAACGGCGTGTCGCCGCCGCGCTCGACCTTCCCAGTGGAGACGAGCCCGGGGTAGATGGGTTCGCGAAACTCCGCTACTACCACCAGATCGGCTACGGTGACCGACTGCGAATCCTCCCCGTCCAGCGACTCCAGCGCCGCAGCCCGCGCGTCGCCCGCCCTGTCGATCGACGCGACCCGCCACAGGCGCTCGTCCGACTTCGTCGGCATTGTTCCGCGCGGAGGCAGGATCCTGACCTTGTCACCACGCCTTACCTGCCGGCCGGGGAGCTCGACTGCTTCGGGGGTGTGCCGTTCGAAGTTCAGGCCGAACGAACGGCGGTCCGCAAGAGCTCCGACCTCGCGCTCAAGGTCGTCGGCAAGGGCCGGGTCCTTCAGGCGGAGCTGGCGGATCAGGTCGTTCAGCCGGGACAACGGTGCTCCTTCATGCCAATTCGGGATCAACGGTCAGCGTGCCACGGGCGAACGTCGCGAGGATGCGCTGGTGGGTCTGGCGTGGCAGGTGCCGGTTGCCGGGCTCGCCGAACGGCGTCCCCGGACGCGCCGGGGCCTCGCCCAGGAGCCGGCCGAGCCCCGGGCGGGAGACCATCAGTAGCCCGTGGGTGGCGCGGGTACACGTGACGGCGAGCCGTCCGAAGGCGGAGTTGAACTCGTCGAGCTGCGCGGCGCCGGTCAGCGGGTGGATCGCGACCGTGATGCCGTTCGTCTGCCCCTGCCACGAGTCCACCGTGGACGCCACGAGTTCGGTATCGCTACACGCGTGCTTCGCCCGCAACCGCTCGACGACGTTGGTCGCGTCGTCCACTGCCTGGTTTCGGGTCGCCAGGACCGCGATCAGCGGGTCTCCGGCGCCGTCCCCGGGGCACGCCGTCAGCGTGGTTCCGGTCGGGGACCCGGCGTCGTCGTACTGCGCGTACTCAAGCGCGAACCCGGACGACAACAGCTCGTCCAGGAGCGACTCGACCACTCCCATCAGTGGGAGGTCGATGTCGGCAGCTTCGGCGTCAGGCAGACCCTCGACCTCCAGCAGCGTCGGCACGCCGGTGCCGACCTGACGCCAGATCGCGGCCGCCGGCCCGGACAGCCCGTCAGCGACGAGCGCCCGGTCACCCGGCGCGGCGACGCAGTGCAGCTCGCCCCACTCCGGATAGAAGGCCCGCCAGAGGTCGAGGTGGCCCGCCGCCGGCCGCCAGACCGCGGGGAGTTCGACGGCCCAAGTGCGCTCGTCGGCGTCGAACGCGGTCGGCCACGCGCGGTAGGGGTTGAACCCCGGGTCGCCCCGCCACGGGTTCGTGCCGATCTCCATCGGCGGGAGCTGCCCGACGTCGCCGACCCCGACCGTGACTGGAGCCGCCTTCGCGACCTTGTCGAATAGGTGGTGGGGAAGCTGCCACGCTTCGTCGACGAACAGGACGTCGAACGGCGAACGGCCGTGATGCGCGGCACCGAGGTGATCGGTCAGCCGTCTGAGCTCCCCGATCGCTCCCAGCTTGTGAGAGGTCGAGATGATCACCTCTGCCTCGTGCGGGATGTCCGACGTCGTGGTGACCACGGTCGCGCACACAAGAGCGTCCTCGGGGACATCGTCGTACCTGTCCTTGGAGACGAACAGGCACACCCGGTCCTTCCCGAGCGTTCGCCCCAACGCGGTCGCCAGCGGGTGGATCTGCTTGTTGGTGAACGCGACGATCGCCACCCGTGTGCAGCTCGGATGTGCGACGGCGTCGCCCACCAGCCGCTTGAGCACGAAAGACTTCCCGGCGCCGGCCGCCGCTTTGAGCAGGATCCGGTCAACCGGCGCCGTGCCCGAAAGGGCGTCCCGCAGGACCCCTGTCGCCTTCTCGGCGACCGCTGCGTTTCCTCCGGCCGCCCGGGCGTGATGGACCCCGCCAGTTCCGGTGTCCTGGCCGCCCGGTTGGACGAACTCGATCGTCACGACGTCACTCCAGATCGTCCATGGTCACGTCGTCGGGTGGCGCTGTCGGGGGCTCGGCCGTCGCGTCCCCGGTAGGAGCTCCGGCCGGACCGACCTCGAACGCGTCACCGTCGACGACCGGTGGCCACACCTGCGGATTGAGCTCGCCGTTGGCGCGACGCACGGCGAGCTGGTCGGACCAGTCGGCCTCGGCGTCTTCGTGAGGTCGGCAGCAGTACTGGTGGGCGTCGGGGTCGCTCGCGTACGAGTCGGGCTCGCAGGTCACCTTGGGCGCCGACACGTCGTCAGCCTTCGGCCGGCCGACGTTGAGCGCTGTGTTCTTCTTCAGATCGGAGAACCATGCGAAGTCCGCGACGATCAGCCGGTCACCCACCGACACCGTCGGGACCGTCGCGGGGGCCCAGCGCAGGCGGCGCGGCGCGTTGACGTCACCCGCAGACGAGAGCGGACCGATCGACAACCCAACGAACTTGAAGCTGCCCTTCTGCGCAGTCATGGCGATAGCCGGGTGCTCGACGCACGGCTCGTCGTTGACGTGCAGGAGCACGATCCTGGACCCGTCCCCGATCCGGCGCGACGCGACATCCAGGACGAGTGGATCCGCCCGGACGACGGTTGCGATGGCGATTTCCCGCACGCTCGCGTCGGTGGCGAGGTCGTTGGCCACCTGCGGGTTCGCCAGCGCGAGCAGCTGGCTGTGGCACCGGCCGTCGCTCTCGATCACGGGCACGAGCGAGTTGCGCCAGTGGCGGTAGGTCCGCCCGAACCGCACGAGGTCAGACGCGTGCAGCTCCAGACGGCGCCGCCACACCGCCTGGGCGTCGCCTTCGATCGCCCGATGTACCTCACGAAGCGTCGAGTCCGGGACGGTGTCCAGCACGTCCAGGGCTCGTTCGAGGATCGCGGACTTGTACTGGAGTTCCTCGGTGACGAGCTCGGCGTACCTCTCCGGATCGGCGGGGCCCTCCCCCGACCCGCGGCGACGCGACCGCGTTCCCGCCAGAGCCCGGTGGATCGCGTCCGACCGCCGGTTCGTCAGCCGTGCGCCTGGTGAGTGTTCCGAGGACTCGATGTCGTCCTCGAACGGCCTGGGGTCGACCGGACCGGGTTCGCCCCACGCCACCAGGTAGTCCAGGCGCAGAGAGGCGATGGAGGGCCCCCCGGCGATCAGGTGGCGTGCCAGCACCGCCCGGACGTCGACGATCGGCGACCGGAGGGTGAGCGCGCGGGCGCGGTCCTCCTCCAGTAGGAAAGACACCGCTGTTCGGTCGGACTCGGTCAGCCGAGGCGGGATCTGCGCCGGCTCGCCGTTGAACGTCAACGGCTCCCGGCCCGCAGATCGATCTTGCTCCCAACGCAGCCGGCTGAGCTCGATGCCAGCCAGGTTGTCGGCGATCGAGGCGAGGATGTCGGCGGTCGACTTGTCGGCTACGGCGAGGTGGATCGGGCCGGGTGCCTCTCTATTGGTTCTGCGTTGCTCAGCCATCGCCTTCGCCAGGTCTGCTCCGAGCAGGCGCATCACGTCGCGGCGCGTCTGCGGAGACTGAGGGTCATCGAAGACGGTGACCTGCCACGGACCGCGGCCCTGTGCCGTGATTCGCTGCAGGGCGATCCCGTGGAGGCCGAGCGCGGCGGCGTCGGACTTGGCGACGACGACGTTGACGGTGCCGGCCTGGCCCGCCTGGTCGGTGCGCCTCTGCCCGGTCAGCCGGCCTACACCGTCGAGAGTCGCCTTCACGTTGGCGACCACGGACGCCGGCGCCGTGCCGGCCGCGCCCGTCCCGTCGACCAGGCCGACGACCTGGCCACGCACGTCAACTGGAACGCCCAGCTCGACCAGCAGGTCGGCCGGCTCATCCGAGGTGCGGAGCTCGTGGCGGCAGTAGGAGAACAGCGTGCACGTCGTGCAGGTCGCCGGGTCGAACGTCGCCTGAAGGTGAGCGACGAAGGCCGAGACGCTCGTGACGGCGTCGTAGGGCGCCTCCGCGGCCTCGCGTCGTCGCTCCGCGACCCGCATCCGCACCTCGGCCCGGTGGTCGTCGAGCGACTCAACCAGAGCCTCGGGCTGCAGGAACGCGTTGCGCGGCGCGGCCAGAACTCCGTGGGAGTGGACCGCCATGTCACGCGGCAGGCGAGACCAGGCCGCCGCGGACTCGGCACCGAGCGCGACCTGGAGGAAGCCCTTGAGCAGTCGTGTGTCCTCGATGCGTGAGCGGACCCGCTCGTAGTCCTTGGCGTCTCCGACGATCAGCCAGGACCCATCATCCTCGCCTGCCTTCGGCGCGACCACGGCGAAGTCGGGCTTGACCTCGGTGGCGGGGCTCTCCTCGAAACCGACGAACGGGACTGCGAGCCCATGGATCAGCGTTGCCGCCCCGTTCGCCGTCGCTCGCTCATGTGCTGCGACGAGCAGGGCTGCGGTCCGGTCAACGCTCACGTGCGCGTTGACAGTCACGACCTCGGTGGGACGGTTCAGGGCCAGCCGTCCCACCGTGGTCGTCGCGACCTCGCTCGCGAACTTCGGACTGCGCACGAGGCGCTCAAAGGTCATCGCCCGCATCCACCGAGCTTCGGGGATGCGACCCGAATCGTCCGCGAAACCGATGTCAGTAGCGAGCTTCCGGCGCGTCCGTCCGACGACGAGCGGGTCGGTGCCGCGGAAGCGCGCGCAGGCAGCGTGTGCGGACGCGGCGACGGCGCTCGACGCGCCCCCGGGCGACGCACCACTCATGCCGAACCCCTCGGCCCGCTGTCTCGTCGCGACCAGTCGTCGATAGTCATACGGCCCCCCAGCACGTGCGCTTCGTCACGCCAGACTAGTGAGGACCTCTGACGGGCTGTGATCGGGCCACTCGATTGAGTGACAGCTACGTGCGGTATCCGTAGTCAGTCGGGCGCAGATGACGGCGGCCGACGTGGAGATGGCCGGTAGACGTTGCGCCCGCAGGGCGGGCGCCGGCCCCTCCACTCGGGAGGGTCGGGGGCTCAGACGAGGCCCCTGATCCCTCGCCGTCCGCTCAGCAATGTCGGGGATCGGCAGCACACTGGCGTCATGGACCCTGCGCTGAACGGGCTGGTGGACGCCGTGGAGGCCGGCGCGGTCGAGCTGGCCGACGAGATGCTGCGGCGGTCGGGCGCGGTGTGCCCGCCGACGGTGCACCTGCTGTTCAAGCACCTCCCCCAGCCGTACATCGCGAGCGTGACTACCCGGCCGTTCCGGCGCGGCAGCGACGCGGCCGCGGCGGTAGCGGCGCTCGGGTTGCTGCCGTCCGTCGTGCACGCGACACGGCTGGTCGTGGTGTGGGAGTACTCCGACCTGTGCGCGGCTCTGGACCTGCCCGACTGGCGAGAGGGCCGGTACCCGCTCGGGCTGGTGGTGCTCGATACCGACCTGGCCGAGCACGTCGTGCGCTGGCACCCGTTACGGATGCGCACGGACGCCACCTCGGACCCGATCCCGGTCACGGCGTCGATCTGGCCGGAGTGGGGCGAGGTGGTCCGGCATCCGACTCGGGCGACCGCACGACCAGATTGCGCAGCTCATCCCGCTAGGAGCTCGTGATACCGGCGCAGCGACCAGCACCACCAACCCGGCCGACGCCACGACGCTCCGTCGTGAAGGCTGCAGTGCAGGCGTGGTCGGCACCAGGCACTCCGAGGTTCCGACGGGTTGCGCCGCGGTTCTCCCACTGCTCGTACTCGGCGGGTAGCGCCGGGTGTAACGCGGCATTCAGATCGGCTTCGTCCCAGCCGCACTTCGTCCGCAGATCTCGGCGATCGCAGGGAGCTGGTCGTCACGCTGAGGCGCACTGCGCGGACCAGGACCTCGACGTCCGTCTCGCACCGGCCAGGAGCTACGCGGCGACCTCAAGAGAGGCGATTGACTGGCTACGGCTGGCATGGCACTCTCACGACGTCCCACCGGCGGTCCGGTGGTCGACGCTCCAGCAGGTCGAACTTTGGCATGCTGGTAGATAACTTCATGATCGATCTGGGCACATGACTCCATAGGGGAGAAGTGTGCCCTTCATCGTATCCGGACCGGAACCTGCGCCGCAGGTTCCGGTCCTTTTTTGTGCCCGAAACAGAAAAGAGCGAAGGAGATCACCATGCGAGAACTTTGGGAAGACCCCGATCTGAAACGGCGTCCATCCAGGATGGACACTCGATACTCGACAGGCGGATCGAATTGGAAGGGCGAGGGTTGGCGACTCTCGAAAGAAGGGCCTATCGATGTAGCGCATGAAGCAGTACGCGCCTGCAGAGCCCCCGACCGACGCAGCGGCGCACGACGGCGCGGTCGACCTCCATGGACTCGGAGTGAGCCGCACACGGAAGTCGGCGAGGCTGATCTCGCACTGCTGCGCGCTAGGTCCAATCGGATCCGAGCGTTGAAGCTCAGGTGAGCTGCAGCGCGACCCATTGAGTCATTTTCAGCTATTCTCAAACCGACACGCACAAGCAGGAGGAAAGATGCCTGAAGTTCCACCGACTCAAGGTCTGTACTATACCGTAAAAGACTCGCCGCTCGGGCCGGAGGGGACGGTCAATAAGTACGCAGGCCTGATCCTCATTCCCTATCGCGATGCCGCAGGCGACTTTCGCGTTGGTTCGGTGAACACTGAATTCGTGAAGCTGCCACAGCAGGAGCAGCCTTTGCTGTCCTACCTGATTGAACATGGGCTCAAACTCTGGATGCACGCGCCTGAGGTCAAGGCCCGGCGCCCGAGCCTGATCAGTCCGGCCTCGATCCTCGGTTCGGACACGCCGACAAGGCAGGCGTAGGAAGGTACGACGGCAGCCCGGAATGGCCTCCTGACAAAGGTGGCCCCACCGTCGATCGGGCGTGCTCAGCAATGCCGCGCCGTCGTCGGGGCCGCAAGGCGCGCTGGTGGCGGCGGGCGCGGGGCATGCTGTTCGCCTCGTGCTCGTCGTTGCCGGCGCACTCGTGCCTTGCCGCCCCTGCGGCGGTATGGCAACCCTTCAGGGCGACCGATCGACGGTGGAGCCGCCCACCCACATACCCCCGCCACCTGCCTACCGCAGCGGGCGCGGGTCGGGCCCCCTTCTTCATCGGAGTGAGGGCCGGGGGTTCGGGGGCGGGGCCCCTGAGTGCTCTTGGTCCACTCGGGATTGTCAGGGGTCGGCCGCACACTGGCCGTCATGGATCATGCGCTGGACGGGCTGGTGGACGCTGTGGAGGCCGGCGCGGTCGAGCTGGCCGACGAGATGCTGCGGCGGTCGGGCGCGGTATGTCCGCCGACGGTGCACCTGCTGTTCAAGCACCTCCCCCAGCCGTACATCGCGAGCGTGACTACCCGGCCGTTCCGCCGTGGCAGCGACGCGGCCGCGGCGGTAGCGGCGCTCGGGTTGCTGCCGTCCGTCGTGCACGCGACGCGGCTCATCGTGGTGTGGGAGTACTCCGACCTGTGCGCGGCTCTGGACCTGCCCGACTGGCGAGAGGGCCGGTACCCGCTCGGGCTGGTGGTAGTCGATGCCGACCTGGCCGAGCACGTCGTGCACTGGCACCCGTTCCGGATGCGCACCGATGCCGCCTCCGATCCGGCTGTTCCGATCCCGGTCACGGCATCAATCTGGCCGGAGTGGGGCGCGGAGGTCCGACATCCGGGCGGGGACCTGCCGGCGTCGGTCGCCGAGCTGCTGGCGGTGTGGCGGGAGCTGCGGCGCGGCGACGTCGCGGCGACCCGGGCCGAGCTGGAGGCGGCCGGGTTCGTCGTCAACTGGGTCTCGGACCTCGCCCGGCGCTGATCGGCCCAGGTCAGGGCTCGCGGGACAGGACATCCTCCTCGCCGGTGTCGGTGTGGGCGTCCTCGGCGGCCGTCGTGTTGTCGGCGGCCGACCAGCGAGCGAGTTCCTCGCGGCGGGCCGCCTCGGCGGCTTCCCGCTCGGCGGCGTCGGCCGCCGCGCGGGCAGCGTCGGCGGCCTGGCGCTCGGCGATCTCCGCCAGGGTGGCCTGCGCCTTCCGCACGGCGCCCGTCGACTCGTCGACCGGCAACACCCGGCTGCGATCCGGCGGGTCGATGGTCTCGGTGGCCTCCGGCGTGCTGACTTCGCGGATGTCTGGCACATCGGTTTCGACCACCTCCGGTGCATCCGGCCGGCCGGCGTCGTACCAGGCTGGCTCATCACGGAGCGGCTGTCGGTCGTCGTCGTCGTCCGGCACTAGGTCGGCCTCGGTGATCGGCTGGTCGCGTTCGCGGTCGGTCTGCTCGGCGCGGTGTTCGGCGAGCCAGTCCGGGCCGGTCGTGCGGTCGTCGGGCCGATCTATGTCGACGCCGCGGGCGCCGAGCTCGGTGCGGGAGCGGTCGGCGTTATCCCTGCTGATGGCGGTGTGGGTGAACCACGCCGCCCGGGCCGCGTCGACGATCTCCAGCTCGGCGATCTGCTCGGCGAGCCGGGCGGCCTCGGCGCGTGCGGCCTCGGCATCCGCGCGGAGCCGGTCCGCGTCGTCCGGTGCCGTGTCGGGGGCGTCGGCGCGGGCGGTCCACAGGGTGGCGTCAGCCGCGGCGCGGGCGTGCTGCTGGTGGGCGGCGGCCAGGTCGTCCTCCACCCACCGGGGTGCCCAGGCGAGTTCGCGTTCGTAGGCGCGGACCCGCGAGCGCAGCGCGCCGTCGGACAGGTTCGCCTCCTCCGCTCCGGCGTCGACGAGCGCGAGAGCCTCGTGCGCGGCGCGGAACATCACGGCGTGCTCGACGCGGCCCTTGCCGGGGGCGTTGCCGAGCGGATCGTGCTCGTCGGTGTGGTCGACGAGTTCGCGGTAGGCCGCGGCCCAGCCGGCGCGGTGCTCCCAGTCCTGCCGCGCGACCACCTGCGCGGGGTCGGTGCTGTCGGGGACCGGCCCGAGCGCGTCGACCGCCCAGGCGGGCGCCTCGGAGGCGGTGAGGGTGCCGAGTTCGCGGCGGCGGTCGTCCGCGGCGTCGGCGAGCTGGTGCAGCCGCGCGGCTCGCTTGTCGTCGACCGGCTCGACGCTGCGGAGGTGGTGCGGGATGAGGTCTGCGGCGCCGCCGCGGAGGTGTGGCGTGAGCCGACCGGCGAGCGCGTGGGTGATGCGGTGGTGCAGCACCTGCGCCGGGGAGTCGGCATCGTGGAGGCTGCGCGCCTCGATCGCGGCGGTGAGGACCTGGTCGGGGTCGTGGCCGGCGAGTTCGGCGGTGCGTAGCAGGCGTTCGAGTGAGCCGAACGCGTCATCGGCGGCGAGCTGGCCGCGCTGGTGCGGCGTGAGGTGGCCGTCGGCGGCGAGCTGGTCGAGGGTGTCGGCGACGCGGCCGGCGCTGACGTCGCGGATCAGGTCGGCCATGCGGTCGACCTGGGTCATCACCGAGCGGGCCTCGTCCTCGGCGTGGGCCTGCTCGGCGAGTGCGCTGCGGTCCTCGCGGATCGACGCGAGGACGTCGGAGAGGACGGCCTCGGGCGTGCGCGGGGCAGCGTCGAACGTCTCCCCCGTCTCGGCGTCCGGCGCCAGGTGGCGCGTGACGGCGTAGATCGTGTTGCGCTCCCGACCCCGGGTCGCGGGGACGTAGAGGCCGGCGGCATCGGTCCCGGGGCCCGTGACGGCGTGGCTGGTGTCGACGGTGCGGCCCTGGGCGGCGTCCTTGGTCGAGGCGTAGCCGAGCGAGAGGTGCTCGCGGACGTAGGTGCCGGGCAGCTGCATCGGCGTGCCGAGCTGTTCGCCCCACGCGTTGCGCTCGACGTCGGACGTGGCGTCGTTGGCGAGGATCGGGGCGACGGTCAGCCCGCCGTCCGCCCGGGTGGCGATCACGCGGTAGGTCTGGCGGGTGATCGGCGCGGCGGTGTTGCCCTCGAACCCGCGCAGGTGCCACGCGAGGGATCGGGCCTGGACCAGGTCGCCGACGCCCGCAACGGTGCCCCGCCAGTCGGCAAGGGCAGAGCCCTCCCCGAGCGGCACGCCCTCCTCGGCGACCCGGCCGAGCCGGACGAGCTCGGACCGCAGCGCGGCCGAGACCCGCGCGGCCGCGGCGTTCGTGCCGACCATCAGCAGCGACTCGCGCCCGTCGAGCGTGTCGGCCAGCCACGCCCGCGACGCGGCGGCCTCGGTCTGCTCCGCGGTGCCGCCGTCGACAAGCCGGCCGCGCTTGGCGTACTCGGCGAGCACGCCCGCGTCGCCCTCGCGCAGGCGCAACGACGCCGGGCCCTCCCAGTCGTTGGCGAAGCGGCGTACCTCGGAGAGCTGGTAGGTGATGCCGTGCTCGCCGACGTCGGCGAGCGCACCGCCGGGCCCGATCGCGGTCAGCTGCTTCGGGTCGCCCACGAGCAGCAGCTTCGCCCCGGCCGCCTGGCAGCGGGCGCGGATCGCGACGAGATCGCCGGTCTCGGCGGTCCCGGCCTCGTCGACGACCACCAGGTCGTCCCGGCCCAGCCGCCACGACTCGTCGTCGCCGGTGGGGCCGGTCGCGACACCGGGACTATCGAGGCGGTTTTGCGTCGCGAGCCACGACCGGACGTTCTTCGCCGCGAGCCCTTCGCCGGCCAGGACTTCGGCGGCGTTCTGGTACGGCGCGAGCCCGAACACCCGACGCGGCGCCTCTCCGTCGACGGTCCAGGTGTCGGCAATCGCGCCGACGACGAACGACTTGCCGGTACCCGCTGCGGCGGTCAGCACCTCGATCTGCGCGCCGGAGGTCAGCACGCCGCGCAGGGTGGCGGCCTGGTCCGGGCCCAGCGTGATGCCGGATTCGGCGAACCGCGCGGCGACGTCGTCGACCTGGTCGTCGGTGAACCGGTGCGCGCCGCGCTCGACCGCGGCGGCGATCAGCGAGCGTTCGGCCGCGAGCTGGCCGGCCGTGGCGTATCGGGTGGAGCCGTGCCGGGCGTACACGGACTCGCCGTTCGCCAGGCGCAGCTCGTCGGGCAGCGCGTCGATGTCCTCGGCCGGGCCGAGTCGCTGAGCGCGCTCGAGCGCGGCGTCCGTGAGGCCGTCGAGCAGCGGCAGAATGTCGTCGGGCGGGACGCCGAGATGCCCGGGCAGGGCGTTGGAGACGGCCAAGAACATGTCCGAGCGGGAGTAGTGCGCCCGGGTCTGGGCGACCTCGGCGACGGCGCGCTCGATGACGTCGAGCGGGGAGAACTGCGCGACCTCGCCCGGGTTCTGCGCCCGCTCGACCAACCGCTCGGCGAGCGGCGCGAGCCCACCGGTGACCCGCTCGCGGGCCATCTCCTCCCACCGGGCGAACTGTTCGTCCCGCGTCTCCCCCTCGTGGGACTTGGCCTTGCGCGTCACGAGCGTGGCCTGCTCGTGGATCACCGCGCGCTCGTAGGGCGACGGCTCCCGCCCGACCTTCGCCGTGAACTCGCGGATCAGCTCGGCTGCCTTCGGCCCGATCTGCGCCCGGCGCGACGAGTAGAGGTCCATCAGGTCGCGGTCGACGCCGACGACCTCGCGCGCCTTCCCGTCCGGGCGGGTCTCCACCCGCACGCCGAGCGACTGCGCCAGGTGGGCCTCCATCACGCGCTCGGCGATCGCCGCGGCCGCGGCCTTGTGCTCGTCGATCGCGCGCCCATCGACGGTGCGCCAGTTGCCGTCGGAGCACAGGACGCGGTTGAGGATCGCGTTGTGGATGTGCCACTGCGGGTCGCGCTCGCGGGAGTCGTGCTGGAAGAACTGGGCGACGACGAACTCGTGGGCGTCGATCCACCGCCCGGCCCCGCCGCCGTGGTGGCCGACGCGGGAGTAGCCGGCGTGCTCTTGCAGGTAGGCCAGGCCGGCGCGGGTGCCGGCCATCATGGCGTCCTCGACGGCCTGGGCGTGGGTGTCCCACGCCCGCGCGGCCTCGCCGTCGCCGCCCAGGCGGGCGTCGTTGGCTGCGCGCTCGAAGGCCAGGCCGGTGACGGTCACGGACTTGGGCGCGGAGAACGTGACGTCGATGAAGGTCACCGCCTGCCGTGCCGATCGCCCGGCCTGGGCGCGCAGGGCGGCACGCTCCTCGGGCCCGGCTTCCCGGTTGGCCTCCAGCAGCGTCGCGTAGATCTGCTCCGCGGAGCGGTACTTGCGGTGGCCCGCAGCGAGTGCTTCCGCCTCGTCCCAGGTGGTCCGGTCGTGCGCGGCGGGGTCGCGCGGGTCGAGCAGGCGGGTGTAGACGGCCTCCATCAGGTCGGCGTCGACCTCTCCGGCGAGTCCGAGCGACTCGGCGCCCTTGCCCCACCACAGGCCCGGCGGCTCGCCGGCCGCGACGGCGCCGGTGTAGTAGCCCTCACGGGCCGTCGCGACCTCGTCGGTGAGGTACCGGACGGAGTGTCCGCGGTGGATGCTCAGCATCACGCCTCCCCGTAGATCACGGCGTCGGCCCGGTCGTCGATGGGCCAGCGGTCAAGGACGTCGATCTGCGCCGCGACGGCCTTCGCCGGGTCTGGCCCGGCCATCGCGGCGACGGCCGCGCGCGCCCGGGCCACCGCGTCGACGTGGACCGGCGCGAACTCATTGCGTATCAGCTGGCGCGACGGGTTCGGCGAGTCGTCGTCGCTGTAGCCGGCGGCCACCGACCGCAGCGCGGAATCCCGAGTGCAGCGCTCGCCGTGCTCCAGTAGCGCGACCCACGCGAGGTAGTCGGCCTCCGGGTCCGTCACGCCGGGCTCGTGCGCGATCTCGGCCGGGCTGCTGGCACGGGCAGTTGCGAGGTCGCGCTGAACGCGGGCCAGGAACAGAGCCGCCATGCGCTCGGTCGGCCACTGGGCGTCCTTCAGCTCCCGGAGCGCGTCGCTCTGGTCGTTTCTCACCGGTCCTCCTGCTGGCCAAAGTTGATCTTGCGGCGGGCGCGGCGGAGCAGTTCCGAGCGGGCCCGCCAGGGCTCGCGACGGGCACCACAGGATCGTGATGCGTGGGTGTGGCTCTTGCTCTTGGTCTGGTTGCTACGGGTGTCGTCTCGGTGGTTCTCGTCGTCGTACTGCTGGTGGTTCTGGGCGTTGTTGTTCTTGGCGTGTCGGGTGTCGTTCAAGATCGGGGATTCTCGAGTCGAGTCGTGCTGGTCGGGATTCATCGGCGGGCGTCGCGGCTGGATCGGATCGGTACGCCGTGTGCTCGGAGGGCGCGGAGGACGGCGCTCGGGCTGGCGTCGAGGACGGCGCCGATGCCGCGAGAGCTGGCGCCGGCTCGGTAGAGCCAGGCGGCGCGCTCGACGTCCAGCGGGCCGGCCGCCCCGCGCGCGGTGGCGCGCCGGTGGCAGGACCGGCAGAGAGGTCGGTACCGGTCCGGGTCGAGGCTGTAGCGCCGGCCGCGCGCGGGGTCAGTGCGCTCCACGGGGTCGGTGCCGTCGTAGGACCACAGCTGCGCCTCGCGGTCGCAACCCGCACACGGCTGGGCCGCCGCCGGACCGCGCGCCGCAACGAGCCGTTGGCGCATCGCGCAGTAGCCAGGAACGGCCGCAGCGTCGCGGATCTCGGCGCCCATATCCCCGCCGCGGTGGAACCGGTCCCAGTGCGGCCGGCAGAGCCCACGTCCGTGATGCGGGCGCCCGCACTGCGGCACGGCGCAGCCGCGCCTCACCGGTAGCCCCCGTGCTGGGCGAACTCGGCCTGCTCGGCCTCGGCGACCACCGCGGGGGCCGGTGAGGGACCGGCGGTCCGGGTGGTGGCCCAGTGCGCGGCAACGGCGGCGTGGTGCCCGGCCAGCGGCGGCGCAGCGGGCTCGGTGACCTCCGCCGGCCGCCCGTTGCGGTCGACGTGCCGCGACAGCGAGCACCCGCCGAGCAGCGCGTTGACGCGGCGCTCCACGCCGGTGCGCTGCCGGTCGTGCCAGTCCCCCACGCGCAGCCAGGACCCGTTCTCCGGGTGGTAGGCGTCGGCGTGGGCGCAGCGCAGCCACCAGAGCTCCTCTATCACCTCGGGGTGCCAGAGCCAGCAGGACGAGAGCTGCGCACGGGTGTAACGGACGTAGACGCGGCCCATCCACTCCGCGAGATCCGCTAGGTCCGCGACGGCTCGCTCGGTGTCGGTGGTCAGCAACCACGACCGGACGGCGGGCTGGGTCTCGGCGGGCTCGTCAGGTTCGGCGGACCGGGCCAGACGCCCGCCCAGCGCGGCCACGTCCGCGGCGAGCTGGAGCACGTTCTTGTCGACGGTGTCGATGCGGTGCAGGGCACGCTGGACCGCGCGGCCGAGCGCGACGGTCGTCGGGTCCTCTTCGCCCGGTGCGGGAGCCGTCCCACCCGCGGGGTGGTGCCCGTTGGCGGTCACGGGACGGCGGGCGTCGTCATCGGCCGTCGGCATCGCTCGTCTCCTCCTGTGCGTCGGTCGAGTCGGCGGCGGCCTGGTCGTCGGTGTGCCACAGGGCGAGCTGCTCCCGGCGGGTCGACTCGGGCTCGTGCTCGACGAGGCAGCCGGCCCGGTCGCCCTGGGCGGGCGCGTGCACGTCGTGCCGGTCGTTGGTGAACTCCGAGACCATCGCCTCGGCCCGAGCCCGGTCGGAACCGAGGGCGACGAAACGGTCGACCGCCGCGCGATGGCCCACGTCCTCGCCTGCCGCCGAACCGCGCTCGGCAGCGGCGATCCGGTCGAGCAGCGCGTGCTTGTCGTCGAGGAAGGCAGCCAGCTCGTCGGGATCGGCGTGCCGGCCCGGGGTCGAGAGCTGGCGCAGCCGGGCCGTCAGGTCGGCGATCTCCCGCGCGGTGGGCCTGCTCACGAGGCACCGCCCCACGGGTCGCCGTGATCGTCCGGGCGAGCCCACTCGGAAGGGAAGGGATTGACCTCAGCGTCGTTGGTCGTCGTCGTGGGCCCGACGACCTCACCCAGAACGACCTGCGGCGACCGGTAGCTGGTGGCGCCGCCATGCCCGGTGACGCGGACCCGCAGCGCGGTCCCGCGCATCCGGCACCAGCCGGAGACGGCCCTCCCACGAGCACCTATCCACGCTCGTGCGGGCCGGGTCCGGTGGGCGATCCACCCGACCGCCCGGGCGACCTGGCGAGCTTTCCAGGCCCGGGCCCGGACCGTGAGGGCGTCGGGATGGTGGAACGCATGGACGTCCCGGCGGCGCCACGCCTGCTCGGCCCGCCCGATCACCGGCGGCATGTCCCGGCGGAACACCACGACCCGCCCAGCCGGGAGGTTCGCCAGCTGCGCGGGCCCGAGCACAGGGACCCGCCGCGTCGTGCGGGACGCGACCCGCCCGTGCATGTCCGTGGTCGTGGTCGGTTCGTCCCGCTCCCCTGCCAGCGTCGACCAGTAATTCAGGTCGTCCCGGTCGGCGGTCCCGCCGAACAGCTCCCGGGCGCCGGAGTTGTTGAGGATCACGGCAGCCTTGGCATCGCCGTAGCGGTCCAGCAGCTGCGCGCGGGACTGGAAGCAGGCCACGATCGAGATCCCGCGCCCGCCCATGTCGGCCGACCACTTGTCGAGCGGGATCGGGCAGATCAGCGCGGCCTCGTCGAGGCGCAGCGACAGCGGCGGGTCCAGCCGGCCGCCGGGCTGGTCCTCGGCCAGGCGGCGGGCCTCGCGGGCGATGTAGCCGGTCAGCGCGCACACCAGCGGCGCCACCTGCGCTTCCTCGCCGCCGAGCATGTAGACCGTCGCCCTAGACGCCAGCAGAGCCGCCACGTCGAACGGCCGACCACCTTCGGCGAGGGGCAGCGCCGCTGCGCAGGCCGGGCCGTGCGTGAGCCATCCGAGCGCGGGCGAGATCGTCGAGGCGATCGACGTCCGGGTCTTCTCGTTGGTGCCGATGAACTGGCGCACGGCGGTCTCGAACGCCGGTTCCAGGCTCTTGTTGTGCAGCAGCAGCAGGATGCGCTGCTGGTGCTCGTCGAGGGCGGACAGCCAGACCTGGACGGTGTTCATCGTCAGGCCCCCGAGCGCGGCGGCGTGCATAAGCGCGGCCAGGTTGCGGCGGCCCTGCTCGTCCCAGTACTCGCGGTCCCCGCCGCCCGGCCGGGTGGCGACCGCGAGCATGTCGGTGGCCCGCTCGGTCGCCGTGGGCGGGTCACAGCACCCGGTGAGCGGGTCGAACGTGATCGTCGAGGGTCGTCCGCCCAGCCCGACCGGGTTGAACACAAACACCGGCCCGATCTCCTCGCGCATCGGGCCGGTCTGGTCGAGCAGGTTCGTGCGCGTCGAGGTGACCAGAACTGCGCCAGGGGCGTCGAGCACGCGGCCGGCCAGCCACTGCGTCTTACCCACCCGCGGGCCGCCGAAGACCAGGACGACGTCCTCGATCGACGCCCACACGCGCAGCGCCCCGACCCTGCACAGCTCGACCGCCACCGCGGCGGCGGGCAGCCGGAGCAGTTGCGCGGCGCGGTCCCACCGGGAGCCGGCGCGCAGGGACGGGCGGACGTTCGGCGCGCGGCGGCGCATCGCGACAGCCGACCCGACCCGGACGATGTCGCTCGACGACGCGACCCCGGCCTTCCGCCGTGCCGATGCACCCCAGCGGGTGACCGTCGCCATCGTTCGTCCGTGTCGGGACCAGAGCCAGCCCACGACCAGGGCGACCAGCACCCCGACGACGAACGGATGCGTGGTGCGCACCAGGGCCATGCCGAGCATGGCCGCGGCGGCTCCGCATCCGAGGCTGACGGCGTGGGCTCCGCGCCGCCAGAAGAACAGCGCCATCGCGACGAGCGCGGCCAGCAGCGTGAGAGCAGGGACGTTCACGACGTCGCTCCTGATCCGTTGAGAGAAGGTGGCCGCTCCGGGAGCGGGTCGGCCGGGCGATTGCGGGCGAGCAGCTGGCGGGCCTCGTACTCGGAGATGTCCAGCTCCCGCGACAGGCGCCGGCGACCCGCGCCCTCGGCAATCAGCGCGACCGCCCGGTCCGGTGGGTCCTGGCCGTCGGCGGCGGGCACGACTACCGCCGGGCGGCCGACCAGGACGGCCAGGTGCACCACCGCGCCCAGCACCGCCGGAGCGATCGCGGAGACGACCACGACCACCCACCACGCCGGGGCGAGCGCGAACGCGGCCAGGCCGTGACCGAGCGCGTTCGCCGCGACCGACAGTCCGAGCAGCGCCAACGCGAGCGTGCGGGCGAACCGCCGGGCGGAGTGGGCGGACCAGCCACCCAGCCACACCAGCGACCCCGCCGCCGCGCCCGCGTCGACCACGACCGGGAGCAGCCACGCCAGCCACGGGGCGAACCCACAGACGAGGGCGAGGTCGCGCAGCGCGGCGAATGACAGGACCGCGGCCGCGGCGGCGACCACGAGCAGCAGCACGTAGAGCACGGTGCGGGCGCTCATCGAGCACCCCGTTCGGCCGCGGACACCACGACCACCGCCCCGATCAGCACCAGCGCGCCCAGGCCCACCGCGACCATGACCCCGCCCACCAGCAACGCGAGCAGCCCGAGGACGGTCGCGCCGCCCGCGCCCGCGGCGGCGGCCGCGATCAGCAACCGCTCCGGCACCTCGAACGCCGGACCCCTCCCCGCCGGTCGGCCGTGCTCGACCGGCCAGAAGTGCACGGGTCCGTCCTCGTCCCACGGCGGTCCGCCCCACGGCCCGTTCATGACGCCGCCTCGCCATCGGCCGCGCCGTTCAACCTCGGGACATCGCGGGTCGGGGTGTGCCTGACGCCGATGTGCCCGATCGCCGACCAGAACTCGTTGACGGCCGGCGATGCCTGGCGGAGCGCGGCGTACGCGGCCCGCAGCTGCGCGACCGCGTCCACGAGTCGCACGGCCGGGTCGATGACGTGGGAGTCGTCGTAGACCGCACGGCCCTGCCCGTAGGCGGCGACCTGTCCGGCGAGGATCTCCGCCAGGTCCTCCAGCGCGTGGACCGTCGCCAGGGCGTCCCCGGCGATCGAGTAGAAGTCCGCGTGGTCCGCGTCGGCCCATCTCTGGTGGCGCGCCACCTCGGTCCAGCCGTCCGCGCCGGTCTCGGCCGCTGCCACCGCAGCGGGTCGATCGTCCGTTGCGTTCACTAGGGTCGGTCTCCTTCCGTGGTTCGAGTCCCTGCCTGGGTGTTGTGCTGCTGGGAGGTCTGGAGGGGAGCCCGGTTGCCGCCGCGGCTCCCCTCCCCCGCGTCCCGCTCCTGCTGACGCGCGGCACTGGCCTGCGCCGCCCAGCGCTCGACGGTGCGCCGCGACGCCCCGAACTCGTGCTGCACGACCCGGCCGCGGCGGCCGGCAGCGAGCTGAGCCCGGCCCACCGCGGCTGTGTCGTCGCGGCCGGCGCCGATCGGGCGGCCCATCGCGTCGACGTACGGGCCCGCGGTGCGCAGGGCCCGCCGCTCGTCGGCAGTCAGACCGCCGGCGATCCCGTGCGCGAGCGCAGTCAGGGCGAACTCGAGGCAGACGCTCCGGACCGGGCACACGGCGCAGACGGCCTTCGCGGCCGCGACCTGCTCTTCGTAGGCCGGGCCGACCTCGGCGGCGGGGAAGAACGCTTCCGGGTCCTCGGTTCGGCACCCGGCGTGCCGACGCCAGTCCCGCGTCTCGGTGGTCATGGCCGCGGTCACCCCACCGCTCCCGACTCACCGGTCAGCGGCTCGGACGCGGACCCGACGGCCGTCATGAAGTCCGACACCATCTCGGGCAGCCCGGCACCGGCCGGGGTCCCGATGAACAGCACGAGCGCGATCAGGGCGAACGCGATCGCACCTCCGGGGACCCGCGCCTTTGCGCAGATCACGGCGCCCACGACGGCGAAGAAGATCAGGATTCCGGCGCCCGGCATGGCTACCACACCCCCGCGCGCTGCTCGCGGGTGTCCGGGTGTGCCATCACCGACGCCGGATCACCGCCGGCCGCCCACGCCTCCGCGGCAGCTCGGCTCACGTACCAGCGGTTGCCGATTCGTCGCGCCGGGAGCACCTCGGGGATGAGGCGGCGGATCTTCTGGCAGTTCGAGCTGGCCGAGCCGTTCTCGCCGACCTCGCCGAACCACAGCGTCGCCACCTCCTCGACCGTCATCAGCAGGCCGGCACGCTCCGCCTGGGCCGGCGCGCTCATCGGTATGCACCCGTTCCGTCATCGCCGCCGGTCGACAGCGGCCCGTTCCGGTGACCTCGCATGATCACTCCTCTCCTCCGAACGCAGACTAGCATCAGTTGACATCAATATTGATGCCTTTCGGCCACGGTTGCTACTGGAGATGGCGTCGATCGACGCCAGTGGCGTGAGTGGCCCTACGCTGCTCATGTGGCAGAACCGGGCGAGCGCGACGACTGGGATGCCGTCGCGCGGGCGATCCAGAACCGGTTGGACGAGACGCGCTCGACGCAGATGGAGATCGCGTCGCGGGCCCGGGTGTCGCTGACGACGCTTCGCGAGCTACAGCACAACCTGAACCCGCGGCGCCGCCGTCCGCAGACCCTGTCCGCGGTTTCCGAGGCGCTGGGGTGGCCGGCGGGCTACCTCGTGCAGGTGTTGCACGGCGAAGCTGCCGAGCCCCACGCGGACGAGAGCGCAGATCCGGTTCTGACGTCCCTCAGCGGCCTGGAGCAGGAGATCCGCGCTCTCCGGGCCCGAGTCGACCAGATCGAGCGTCAGCTAGCTGACGGAGACGCGTAGCGCGCAGGGCCGCGACCGCCTCGTCGAGCCGGTCCAGCTGGACCTGAAGACGGCGCGCGACGATCAGGCCCTCGCTTCGGGTCTCGCGGCAATGCTCGGTCATCCCGTGCCACCTTCACCATTCGGCCGTGCGGCGGGTGAGCGGGACCTATGCTCGAACACGTCCTTGTAGATGACCTGCACCAACGGCTGGCCGCACAAAAATGCGGGTCGCAGCCGGGATTGGGAGGTGGGATGTGGGCATGGCGCTCGAAGGTCCCATCGGGGAACGCATCCGGATCTACCGGCTGCGCCGCGGCCTCAGCCAGCGACAGCTGGCCGGCCTGGTCCAGCGCTCCGAGTCCTGGCTGTCCCAGGTGGAGCGCGGCATCCGGTCCGTCGACAAGCTCTCGGTCCTGATCGACATCGCGAAGGTCCTGCACGTCAAGGTCGAGACCCTCAGTGGCAGGCCGTTCGCGCTCGCCCCGAACGGCGATCCGGAGTTGGACGGGCTCGCAGCAATTCAAGACGCGCTTGGCGCGTACCCGGGTCTCGGCGTCACCACCCCGCGACCGGCGAAGCTGTCGGACATCGAGCGGCTCACGACCGAGGTGCACCTGCGATACCAAAGCGCCGACTACGGGGCAGCGACCCGCATCCTGCCGTCGCTGATCATGAGCGTCGACGGCCTGGTCGCCGAGTCGCGGGGCGACGAGCGACGCCGCGCGCTCGAACTGCAGAGCAGCGTCTACGTCGCTGCGGCCAAGCTCGTGACGAAAGTAGGCAACGCCGAGTTGGCTTGGCTCACCGCCGACCGGGCCGCAGGCGCCGCGCTGCACGCCGAGTCGCCAGCACTCGGTGCCGCGGCGGCCTACCAGGTCGCGTGCGCCTTCTTGAAGAACGACCGCCTCGACGAGGCCGAGGCCATCGCCCTCATCACGGCCGAGAACCTCGACGACGACTCCCCCGCTGGCCTCTCGCTGCGCGGCGCACTGACCCTCATCGCAGCCGTGATCGCAGGCCGGCGCAACGACCGCGGTGAGGCCATGGAGCGACTCCAGCGGGCGCAGCTGCTCGCCGACCAACTCGGCGAGGACGCCAACCACGGCTGGACTGCCTTCGGCCCGACCAACGTCGCCATCCACCGCGTCTCGACCGCAGCCGAGCTCGGCGACGCAGCCTCCGCAATTGCGCAGGCGGAGGTCGTCGACGTCGCGTCCCTGCCGAGCGGCCTCCTCAGTCGGCGCGCGCAGGTCCACATCGACATGGCGTGGGCGTACTGCCAATGGCGCGCCGACGCCGAGGCCGTCGTGAACCTGCTTGAAGCCGAGCGGGTCGCACCACAGACGTTGCGCTATAACGTCCTCGTGCGCGAGCTGCTACGCGAGATGCTCAAGCGGGAGCGGCGTACGGCAACTCCCGGCCTGCGCGCTATCGCGGGACGCGCAGGAGTGCTGCAGGGATGACAGGAACCCAGCAAGTCGCTTATGTGGTCGCATGCAGCGCGCCGCCCGCCCTTGACCTAGCCCGCCTTACCAAGTTGATCATCGAGGAGGGCTGGACTACTTACGCGATCCTCACTCCGACGGCTGCAACCTGGGTCGACGTAGACGCCCTTGCGGAAGCCAGCGGCCACCCGGTTCGTGTCGATCCGCGTAGACCTGGTGAACCGGATCCACTTCCTCCGGCAGACGTGGTGATCGCAGCACCGCTGACATTCAATAGTCTTAATAAGTGGGCAGCCGGTATCAGCGACACCCTTGCACTCGGATTATTGAACGAAGCGCTCGGTCTAGATGCACCGATCATCGTGGCACCGTGCATCAAGAAGGCTCTACGGCGGCATCCGGCGTACAAACAGAATGCTGACCGGCTCCGATCTGCAGGCGCCATCATGTTCGATCCCGACCGAGTCTTCGTTGACTCAACGAACGTATCTAGTTTTAGATGGGATCTTCTTGTGCCGACCTGATGTCTAGGGCGGCGATCTCAGACGCTGATGAACTTGTCGTGAGACCTCAGGTCGCTTTAGGAGTGCTTCTGATCCAAGTTCATCCCGGATCGAGCGATCTGACCCTCTACTTCAGCAAAGTTCTGCACCCTTTCAATACATGGACACAGAAATGCGCAACTCAGCATTCTAGAACTTGAGGCAACCTACGGACGCAAACGACGACGGCCCACCGAGAGGAGCGCATGGACTTCGCGGGCAGTGATCGGCACAGACCCTTCTCCTCGGCGTCGAACGATGGAGAAGAACGTCTGTTCTACCTTGCCCTCAACTATCGCACCATGGACCAGGAACGGTTTGTCGTCCTCCCTCTGAGCAGGAATGTATATCACTACAATACAAACGTCGGGCGATACCTCGATCTGCTCAACACTTAATCCGCGAACAGCTGGGTAGATTCGGCTATCAATAATGTCCTCGTATCGTTTTGAACAGTTCGACAATAGCGGCAGGGGTGAAAGCTTGACCGCCACATCCTCACCGTTCCGCTTATCCGTTCGAAACCCAATGACCAACAGTCCAGCTCTCTCGGAGTTCGCGAACCGCGAAACATCTTGCGCCAACTCAATCTTCGCAGCGCCGCTATCGAGATCGACAAAGGACTTGAACTCAAGCCATCCAGACTCAGGCTGCCCAATGAGTTCCAGATGGCGACCTCCGCGAAGCTGGTTCACAACGTGAGCGATACTGCTCATTTTTCTTAGATTATCAGCTATACCGAGACTCGCCCGCGCTTCGACAACTGAATCTGCAACTTGTCTAACAGTAGTAGCGAGATCGTTCATGAACAACCGACATATCCAAACGTCCCCTCCTCGGCCCTCTGAGTTTAGCGTGGCATAGTTCACGCTTCCAGACACTGCCATGAACGCTAGATCAAGCAGCGAATGCACATCCTCGAGCGGGTATGGAATTGGTTTATCGACAGCGAACTCTATCTCGATGGAGCCGTCGACTCCGAAGAGGAGGAAGAAGAATGATAGATGCTCGTTTGGACGATTGAACAGAATGTCGAAGTGAACCGCCGCATTGTCTCGAGCTGGAACACTATCGCTTAGAGCGGCAAACTCACCAAGGGTCACATCCAAGACGTCCTCAATGAACACTTCTGTCTCGCCGTGGGACTCTAATGTGAACCGCGTACCGACATCCGACTGCTTCACGACCCTGGAGTTTGACTCTCCCAAACGTCGAAGAAGTTCGCTGGAGTTCAAGCTTCCTCCTTCCCCCACATAGCCGATCCTTGCGGGTTGACATTCCACCCTACAAGATGAGTGTAGCTCCGACGCACCATGTATGATCGTTAAGTGCCTTCGTCAGCTCTTACCGACTGGACAAGTCGGCGATCGCAGAATCTGGACGACCTCCTGGCTGCCCACTCCGCTATTACTGGCCCAGGCCCCGGACGGCGATGGCGCACAAAGCAGATCAACTGGTCTTTGAGCTTGCGCTTAGCCGCAGAGTTTCAAGGATTCGCGCGAGATTTACACGATCTGGCAGGCGACGCTTTAACGGCGGGCGTCACGAACAGTACATTGGCAACAGTAGTAGCAACCCGGTTCACTGACAACCGCCAGCTCGACCGAGGTAATGCAACCCCCGGGAACATCGGCAGCGACTTTCAGAGATTCGGTCTACTGCTTTGGCCTGCCCTCCATCAACAATATCCAAGAGCGCATAAATGGAACAAGGCATTGGAACTTCTATGTGACGCGCGGAACGCGGTTGCGCATTCCGACGATACCAAGCTGGCTAAAGCCGCTGCGGCTGGTCATAACGCCAGCACCCTAGCGGCGTTCAAGAAGGCGAGGTCGCAGGTAGACAAATTGGCCACCGCAATGGATGATGTAGTTTCGACGTACGTGGGTGCAGTTCTCGGCACCGCTAAGCCCTGGTGAGGCACAGATGGAAGAGACGATACCTCTTAACCCCGGGGATCTCGTAGACGTCCCCTGGGGCTTGGATTCCGTCGCAGGAATCGTCCTTGAGTCCTACGTCTCAGGTGGTGTTCAGCGGGTCCGAGTAGCCGTGCAGATTCCCGGCTCGGATACACGCGATGAGATTGTAGTGCGGGCACTCGACCTCCTCGGCCAGGAACAAGCCGTTGAGGGCTTCGCCAAAGCTGGCGGCTGGTTGCGGCATGCGACTTACGAGCGTCAGATTATTCCGCTGATCGGATCTCTACTCGATGACCTCCAACCCGATACGAAATGGCAAGTCTCTACCGCATGGTCGGAGGGAAAGACAGAGCTTGACGCCATCATTGAATCGTCTCGATTAGCTATTATTATAGAGATTAAATGGTCCCTCGGACAGGTCTTCCAAATGGTAGTTCCAATGCTCAAGCGAGCTATGGGAATTGTCCGATCGAGACTGGGTGTCCCAACTGTGAGTTTGGTGATCTCTCCTAATAGCCCCAAAGGCACAAGGTCGAACAACCCAATGACAACTGGTCAGCTGACAAGCAAAGTCTATTTTGCTCGATGGCGGGGAGACTCTGACACAGATCAGCTCATACAAGTGCTTAGGCTGATTCTCAGCTCATCGGACGACCAAGACTGAGCGGACGTCTGATAGCACCCGGTAGGAACCAGCTCCCGCGGCGTAGGCGGGTGAGCCTGAGGTGGGCACCTCCACCTGGAGCCAGTCGCCGTTGGCCAGCCGCACCTCCGACGGCAACGCGTCCAGGTCGACCGTCAGGCCGAGCTGCTGCACGCGCTCGATCGCGGCGTCGGTGAGTCCGTCGAGAAACTGCCATACGTCGTCGGGTCCAATGCCGAGATGGCAGGGCAGCGCATCAGACACAGAGCGAAACAGGTCGGAGCGGCTGTAGTGCTGCCGCACCTCTGCGACGGCGGCGACGGCGCGCTCGATGACATCGGTCGGGGAGAACTCGGCCGCCGGCCCAGGGTCCTGCGCACGCTGGCGCAACTGCTCAGCCAGAGGCATTAACCCGTCCGTGACCCGCTCGCGGCCCATTTCCTCCCACCGGGCGAACTGCTCCTCCCGCGTCTCCCCGTCGTAGGACTTCCCCTTGCGGGTGGCGAGGGTGGCCTCCTCGTAGATCACCACCCGCAGCTTGACGATCCGAATCAGCCGGTGGTTGGCCAGGAGTCTTCGGCTGATTCCGAGTCAACGCCCGATCCAAATGCGTCAAGGAAAAGTTCGGCAAATGCGTTTGATCCCTCGATGTAACGTTCACCAATGGTGCGTCCGATTAGCTCTGGAATTATTGGCAGAACTCCGTTTATCCGTTCGACGGCTTGGCGCTCTGCGTCTGTCAGAACCACTGGCCGAAGAATAAAGATAGTGTGGTGAGCTCCGACGACTCGTAGCCTCGCTAACATACCTTCCATTGAGGCCGGCAAGTCAACCCAGATGGACGCGTCAGCCGTAAATGGCAAAACCCCTAAGAACCGTTGTCCGACGACTGCAAGCGAGAAGCCAACATGATCCGGCCAGAAGTCGTCGTCCGTGATGACAACTCCTGGGTCCAACATCTCGCGCAGGGCCGCGCCGAAGTATTGAACGCTTCTTCGTCGAAGAAGGGGTACGACTGTTAACCCGGACATACCGCTACTGATGTCGACTATCGCTCTTACGCGCGGGTCGACCGGCAGATCGTCAAGCCGGAAAAGAAGCTCTTCGAGATCGATCTCAGATGGGGTCGTTCCTGGCTCGGACATGTTGCTCAAGACGCCTTCAGAGGGCTCGACCACAGACTCTAGCTGCTGACGCAGGGCGCCCCGACTAGATGCTGCCGCTCGCAAAAAGGTCGCGGGGAGCGCCCCCAAGAAGTCAAGTTCCTCTGTCGAGCGCTCAAAGCTGACCCACTCAATGTTGAGGGCTTGCGAAATCTCTGCGACAGTTGGGCGAAAGTCATGGATCTCCGGCTCTCTTCCATCGTATGAAGTGGCAAACGCCAACAAATCATATGATGAGTCGGAAACCTGCACTATCGTATCTGCCGATGCAGTGAGAGGATGCGCCAGTGCTCTCTCGTTGCCAGCAAGACCAATCCCTAGGATCAGCAGCCGAACCCGAGGAAGCACAAGAGATAATTCTGCCCCCGTTCGGCCGAGCAGCAATGCCGCGGTCCCAACTATAATACCTGAGCTTCCATTTAGACCATGCGCCCACTTATTCCGAAGTGCACGTAGCTCCATAGACGAGTGAGGGGTGTAGACGAGCGCACCAGAAGCGCTCAGCCGAGAGGAAAGCTGTGCAACCTCGCTACGAGTTCGGCATACCCAGACATGGATCCCCGACCTGCCCAGCTCGCCCACCACCTGCGCCAGGCCCGAGTAGAATCCAATTTGCGGCCTCACGAGCATGTGGAGCACCCGTCGTCGACCCGTCTCACCATCTAGTGCGGCGCGCAGACTGATTTCAATGTCGCTAGGCGACATTCTCGTCACCACCCTTTAGTCTTGCACTAAATCGACGACAACGTCGCAGAACCCAGTCTCGGGTTTCCACCAGAAGTTCAACCTCGACAACCGCGAGCGGTCTACGAAAGTGGAAGACGGCATTCCGAAGATCACCGACTGGACGCAATTGCAGACCCACGGCATCGGCATGGCGTCCGAACGCAGGCTGAAATAGAGGGTAGTTTCGTCCGTTCACAACCACATTTATTTGCTCATCGTAGGTCAGATCTTCGATTCGAACCGGCATCCGCGACAGATCAGCGCTATACTTACTTGAAAGTGCATTCTTGATTGCACCGCTCATTACGGTTTCGTTGGCACAACTCTCAATTAATGCTCTAACTCCAAGTTCGATTTCTTGCACCAGGATGTAGGGTTCGGCCAGGCGATGAAGATAAGCCACTAAATCCTCGCCAGTCAGAATCGCCAGAAGCGAGTTCTGATCGCCGACCAGAACCGTCCCACTGCTGCGTAATTGTCGGACTGCGAAGTCCAGCCTGTCGGTCTCACGTACGAGTGGCACTTCTTCTACGAAGTCTTCAACAACTAAGGATTTTAATCCGTGTTTCAAAAGTTGGGGCTGCGAATTCAAGCGGAGGGCGAACTCGCGAAAGCTAAATACGCCAAGAATCTCGTCACCCGCCACGACAGGCAACTGATCGTAACCGCCACCGTGCATTAACGTGATCGCTTCTGTGACCAATGTGTCATCTGTCACATAGACCAGCTCTTGGTCGCTGGGCACAAGCTGTCGAACCCGATGAAAGACAGCGGTTGGATCAGTCATTCGCTCGAAACCTGCGCTGCGCCGAGATCCTCCGAGGGAGGATGGCTGATTGAGGCACCGCAGCGTCCATGGCGCGAACCATATCGTTGCGGGTAGATGGCCGCCCGGCTGGTCGACCCCACAGGGTCATAAGTCAAGCCAGTCGGCGTTCATGGCTGCGGCGCCCCTGCAGCCGGCCCCCTCACTCCAACCTGCGGCAGGCGCACCGTTGCCCGCCAGGAACCTTGCCGCTTACGGCGCGGCACCGGCACGCATCACTGCGCACGGCGCATGATCAACCGCTCGGGCCAGGCCCGCTGACCAGCAAGGACGGGGTTCATAGATCACCGTCGCTGACCATGCTCCCGAACAGCGGGTTCGGGGTTCAAGTCCCTGACGGCGCACCACCCGACAGGCCAGAGCGTCTCGCTCTGGCCTGTTGTTCGTTCACGGGATCCGGCCGACCGGACTACGGGACCGCGGAGTCGACGGCGTAGGAGATCTGCGAGCAGCACGCGCGGAGGGCGTCGGCGTGCGTCCGCGCGTCGTCCTCCCCCCACCGCTGCTCCGGCCCGGACACGCTGACGGCCAGCTCGGGCTCCCCACCCGCCGGGGAGAGGACCGGGGCGGCGAATCCGAACAGTCCAGGGTGGTTCTCCCCGTACGAGACGGCGTATCCCCGGTCGACGATCCGCCGCAGCCGATCCCCGAGTTCCGTCCGCTCGGTGTCCGACAGGCCCGCCCGATCGACGATCGCCGCGCGCACGGCGGGATCCAGGTGCGCCAGCACCGCGTTGCCCGCCGCCCCGCGGACCAGGGGGTGGGCGTCCCCGATGCGGATGACGTGGCGCAGGACGTGCCGCTCGCTCTCGATCCCGAGGCACAGCACCGCCTGGTCGTCCGTGCGTCGGTGCAGGCACACCGTCTCTCCGGGCGCGGCGGCGCTGTCGCTGGCGAGCGACGAGAGCTCGTTCTTCACCGCCAACGCGATGATGGTCGACGGGGGCGCGAGTGCGGTCTGAGACCACCGCGGATCTGCGGACGGTCTTCGGCGCCGTCCCCAGTGGTGTCGCGGCCGTGTGCGGTCGCCACGGGGGCGAGCCGGTCGGCATGACGGTCAGCACCTTCACCCCGGTCTCGCTCGACCCACCATCCTCGGCGAGCACCACGGCCCGGCGGGCCTGCAGCTCTCGTCGGGAGCCGGCGACCGGTTCGCGGGACTGGATATCAGCACCGCCGGGTCGGGCTCGGTCTTCCTGTCGGATCCGTGTGCCTGGTTCGACTGCACGCTCGAGGCCGAGCACCCCGCAGGCGACCACGTCATCGCGCTGCTGCGGATCGACGACTGCGGCACGTCCGGATCGGTCTCCCCCCTCGTCGTGCACGCAAGCCGGTTCCGCCGGCTCGACGCACTCCCGTCCCGAACCCACGAAAGGTGATCCGATGTCCACCGGCCCGACCTTCGCCCCTCCCACGGTCAGCACCACCCTCACCCGCACCCTCCTCGACGCGGCGGTGGCCGCGTCCCGGTCGCACGGCCAGGCCCGCACGATCGCCGTGGTCGACAACGCCGGCGTCCTCAAGGGCTTCGTCCGGATGGACGGCGCCGCCCTGCTCACCGTGCAGATCGCCCAGGACAAGGCCTCCACCGCGGCGTCCTTCGGCATGGCGTCGCACCAGAGGCACGACGTCATCAAGGACGACGCACCCCTCGCGGACGGCATCGTCCACACCGCACGCCTCGTGGTCTTCGGCGGCTGCTACCCCATCACGGTCGACGGCGCCGTCGTCGGCGGTCTCGGGGTGTCGGGCGGGCACTACAGCGACGACATGACGATCGCCACAGCCGCCCTCACCGAGGCCGGCTACCCCGCCTGACGGAGATGGCCCCGACCCGGTCCACCACCTCGACGCACGAGGCGCGTGGGCGTCCCACCTATCGGTGGCCCCGACGCCGCGTCGCGGTGGCCGGCGGTCCTCCTCCGGGTACGGCGGCACCCGTTCTCCGGCTCGCCCGGTACTCGGAGGGTGAGCAGCCGAGTTCCGCCCTGAACACCCGGTTGAGGTGTGAGAGGTCGCTGAAGCCCCATCGTGCCGCGATCGCCGTCAACGAGGTGCCCCGTCCAGCGTCGGCGACGTCCCGGGCGCACGCCTCGACCCGCATCCGCCTCACCTGCTGACCGTAGGTCAGGGCGTGGTCCTCGTAGAGGGCGTGGAGCTTGCGCACGGAGATCTCGAACCGCGCCGCGACGGCGGCGGCCGACAGGTCGCCCCATCGGAGGGAGGCGAGGATGTGCCGGTTGATCGCCCCGCGCAGGGCCGCCTCCGCGTCCGCCCGGCACTGCGGACGGACGTCCGGGGACCCGCCCACCGCTGCGGCGAGGACGGAGGCGAACGCGTCGTCCATCGCTGTCGCCGTCGGGACGTCGAGGCCGTCCACGGTCTGCCAGACGGTTCGCATCATGGCGATGACGGCGGCGGTGGACGGTCGGGCACCGGAGTGCGTCACGGCGGTGGCCCCCTCCGGGCGAGCGAGCAGGGGCAGGAGCTTCTCCCGAGGGACGCGGAAGGACAGCACCTCCCAGTCCTCGACGTAGTCGAGGCTGAACGGCTCCGTGGCGTCGAACATGCCGAACTCGCCCGCCCTCAGCTCGCACGTCCGGCCGCGCTGCTCACCCACGCACACACCGGACAGGACCAGGTTGACGAACACCGAATCGGCCGGCGTCCGCCTCACCTCGGCAGCGCCGTGGACGTGCTTCTGCGCCGTCGAACCGATCGCGGCGCAGTTCGTGCTGCTCAGCGGTGAGGACCGCACCCACCCGCGGAGGCCACCGGCGGAGGTCTCGGCACGTCGTCGAGGGCTGAGCGGGGTGAACGCCTCGCAGATGACGTCGCGCCAGTACGAGAACTGCTCGCCGGCCGGAAGCTCGTCGGTGCTCCAGGTCCGCATCACCTGCCACCTCCTGGATCGTCGTTCGACCGACGGCCGCGCACGGGCGAACCAGAACGGTCGTTCAGACCACCTCGGGCGTCAAGCCTCCGATCGGCGACGAGCACGAGCCCGTGGGGCACCCGAGCGTCCCGCCCGCGCCACGCCTCCCGACGTCACCGCCCCCTCCCGGCCGGTCCCGGAGTCCCCCGTGCGGTGGCCCGTCGCCCGCTACCGCGCGGCCTCGACGGCCCGCCACACCGCCTGTGGCGTCAAGGGCATGTCGACGTGGCGGACTCCCAGGTGCGAGAGGGCGTCGATCACCGCGTCGTGCACGGCCGGTGTGGAACCGATCGTCCCGGACTCACCGATCCCCTGGCCCCCAGCGGGTCGAGGTGGGCGTCTCGGTGTTCGAGGCCTCGAACGAGAACAGGTCGCCGGCCGTCGGGTTCCCGTCCTCGGCCGCGGTGGCGACCTGGGCCCGGGTGGCGCCGGCCTGCACGACGCCCGTGACGCCGGACCCCTCCGCAGACAGCTCGATGTCGTCGCCCGCACGCCCGTCACGCCGTGCTGCGGGTGATCAGTTGCCGGTCGAGAGGCGGTTCTCGGCCAGCGCCAGGTGGTCGTAGCTGGGCTCCATGAACATCTCGTGCAGCTGACGCCGCCGGACGCCCATGTTGCCGCCGTCGTAGACGGGGAAGCAGAGGACGTCCTGCATGATGGCGGCGATCGGGGTCTTGTCGCCGTACCCGTCGACGCCGACCAGTCGCATCGCGTCGTAGACGGTCTGCACCGACAGCTCCGAGGCGTACACCTTGGTGATGTTGGCGAGCTCGCGGTCCAGCCCACCGGTCTTGTCGAAGTGGTCCGCGGCCTTCCACGACAGGTACCGGGCCGCCTCGATGCGCATCTTGATGTCCGCGAGCATGTAGCCGGCGTTCTGGTACTCGATGACCGGGTGCGGGCCGCCGCGGTTGTCGGTCTTGGCGAACTCGTAGGCGTACTCGAACGCGGCACGCATCCGCCCGACGCAGGCGGCACCGATCGGCGCACAGGTCCAGGAGAACGCACCCTTGACCATCTTCATGCCGTCGCCGGGCTGCCCGATCATGTTGGCCAGCGGGACGCGCACGTCCTTGAACTCCACCCGGGGCGAGTTCGTGGCGCGGTGTCCGATGGTGTCGATCATCCCGGTGATCTCCACACCCGGGGTGCCCCGCTCGACCACGACGATCGCCAGCGACTCCTGCGGCGGCTTGGCCGGGTCGGTCCGACAGACGACGCTGATGAGGTCGGCCCCCTTGCCCTCCCAACCAGAGGCGTTGGTCGTGTAGTGCTTCGCGCCGTTGAGGACGATCTCCTCACCCTCGATCCGGGCGAAGGTCTGCAAGCCGACCTTGGGGTCGGGGTTGTCGTAGTTCGCGCCCCCGGTGACCTCGGTGTACGCGATCGCGGCCAGCTTGGGGTCGGAGCCGCAGAAGGGCGGGAGGAACCGCTTCTTCTGCTCCTCCGAACCGAAGTGGACGATCGGGTAGAGCCCGAGACCGGTGCCGAGCACCGCCGACGCGACGTTGACGTCGACGCGAGCGATCTCCTCGACGGCCAGCACGAACTGCAGCGAGGAGAAGGGCGCGCCGCCGTACTCGGCCGGGATGAGCGCCTTGACGAAACCCGCGTCGACCATCTGCTGGAAGAACGGCCGCAGGGCGTAGAAGCGCTCCTCGGGCTTCGCGAGGGGTGCGATCGCGGCTTCCACGCCGCTCAGCACCCCTTCGGCGAACTGCCTGGCCTGCGTACGGACCGCCATCTGATCCGCGTCCAGCGTGAAGTCGAGAGTCATCGGTCTCCCCTTCCGGCTCGATGTCCGCACCGCGTACGAACGTGGAGGAGATGGTCGTCACCGCTGCGGCCCCTGGCTTGAACAGGAGTGCCTCGGGTCTAGGACCGATCTGCACGGGTGTCCCGGAGCACGGCCCGGTCCCGGCCTGCTCCGCGCAGCGGGCACCGTCCGGACGCCGGACCCGCGGTGCGCGACGGGCTGGACCTCAGCGGACGGGGCCCCCGGGTCCGGGCGGAGCACCGCCCGGGAGCGCAGTGCTCCGGTACTGCGACGGGAGGCAGTCGTACCGGGACCGGAAGACCCTGTTGAGGTGGGACAGATCGCAGAAACCCCACCTGCTGGCGAGCTCGGTCAACGATCGGCTCGTTCCCGAGGTGAGCTCACGTGCGCATGCCTCGACGCGCAGCGACATGACGGTCTGGGCGTAGCCCTGTCCCGTGCCCTCGTACAACCGGTGGAGCTTGCGCAGCGAGATGCCGAAGCGCCGCGCCACGCGAGCCGCGGACAGGTCCGCGTGCCGCAGGTTCGCCGTGACGTGACGGTGGATCGCGGCCCGCAACGAGGCGTCGAGCTCGTCGCGGCAGGCATCGCGCAGCTGGTCGCCACCGCCGGCTGCCGCCGCCAGCAGCGCGGTGAACGCGACCTCGGCAGCGTCCCTCCCCACCCGGTCGAGGGAATCGAGGGTGCCCCAGATCGACGTCATGGTGGAGGCGACGAGGGAGGCCGGCCCCCCGGACCCGGCGGCGTGCGTCACGGCGGTGTACCCGTGCGGGTCGGCGAGCAGCGGGATCAGCTGGGTCCGCGGCACCCGGAAGGACACGACGTGCCATTCGTGGGTCGCGGGTTCGCCGATGAACTCGAGGCGGTACTCGGCCGTCGTGTCGAACATCGCGAACTCGCCCGGCCGGACGACGCAGGTGCGGTCGCCCTGGCCCCCCACGCAGTGGCCCCGCAGCTGCAGGTTGACGAAGACGTGGTCGGAGTCGGTGCGGCGGACCTCGGCCTCACCGTGCGTGATCAGCTGCGTCGCCGAGACGACCTCCGCGCAGTTGGTCGCCGTCAGCGCGTCCGACCGCACCCAGCTCTCGATCCCCGGTTGCCGCGGACCAGCGGGACGATGCGCCGACCGCCGCTCCGCGGCGAGCGGCGTGAACGCCTCGCAGATGACCTCGCGCCAGTAGCTGAACTGCTCGCCGACCGGCCGGTCGACCGTCGTCCAGTAGCGCACGCGCCACCCTCCTCGCCCGGGTCGCCAGCGTGAGCCCCGCCGACAGCACAGGGCTCGGACAGAGGAGGAACGCTACCCGGCGATCCGGCCCCGGGGACCCGCGGCGGGCACACGTGGCCCGCGGGCCGCTCAGCCCTTCAGCTCGGGGAACCGGTCGTCGCGGAACCCGGTGACGACCCGCTCCCCCGCCGCCTGCTCCTCCCCGCGGCGCAGGTCGACGCGCCGGACGCTGCTCACGACGGTGCGGGATCAGGAGCCTCGCCGCGGCACGCGACCCTGGCCACCGCCTCGGCGTCCGAGCGGCGGGCCCGAGTCCCACGGCCACGACCGCGCACCGCACCGGCAGGCCGGAGCCGTGCAGCCCTGGCCTGCTGGTCGTTCCGCGGCGTTCACTCCACCGGCCGCCACTGCCGTTCGCCGGCCGGCTCCCAGTTCCGCAGCGCGTCCAGGAGGGTCGCGGGGTCCTCCCCGGCCAGGACGAGCTCGCGGTCGGCCGGGCGGAGGAACCCCTCGGCCACGGCGTGGTCGAGGAAGGCGAGGAAGTGCCCGTAGTACCCGTCGGTGTCGAGCAGGCCCGTCGGCAGCGAGTGGATGCCGAGCTGGGACCACGTGAGGACCTCGGCGAACTCCTCCAGGGTGCCGAGCCCGCCCGGGAGCGCGATGAACCCGTCGGCGAGTTCGATCATCTTCGCCTTGCGCTCGTGCATCGACTCGACGACGTGCAGCTGCGTCAGACCCCGGTGGGCCATCTCCTGGCCGGTCTGCTGACGCGGGATCACCCCGATCACCGTTCCGCCGGCCTCGAGGGCGGCGTCCGCCAGCGTTCCCATCGTGCCGACGCTCGCGCCGCCGTAGACGACGGCGATGCCCTCGTCGGCGAGGTGCCGCCCGAGCCGTCGGGCGCCGTCGACGTACCGCGGCCCGCGGCCGGTGTTCGAGCCGCAGAACACGCACAGGCTCGTGATCGTCGTCATCGGGTCTCCCGTCCCGCTCCGTGCGGCGCCCCGTCGTGTCGGACGCGGGGCCCCGCGACCCAGGCCCGTGACGAGTGCCGGACGGCCCACGCGACCTGGTCCCACGACGGCCGGAGGCCGCGCACCGCGCCCACCAGCCGCAGGACGGACCCGCGCGCCGCCGTCACCGGTACGCCGCCCGACCCGTGAGCGCCTGGCCGATGACCAGCGTGTGCACCTCGTCGGTGCCCTCGTAGGTGCGGACCGACTCGAGGTTGCTGGCGTGGCGCAGCGGCGAGTACTCCCCCGAGATGCCGCTGCCGCCGAGGATGGTGCGGCACTCCCGCGCGATGGCGATCGCCTCGCGCACGTTGTTGAGCTTGCCCACGCTGACCTGCTCGGCGCGGAGCTCGTGCCGGTCCTTCAACCGGCCGAGGTGCAGGGCCAGCAGCATGGCGGAGTTGAGCGCGACCGCCATGTCGGCCAGCTTCTTCTGCGTCAGCTGGAAGGCGCTGATCGGCCGGTCGAACTGGATGCGCGAGTCCGCGTACCCCAGTGCCGCGCGCAGGCTGTCGCGGGCGGCCCCGACGGCTCCGAACAGGATCCCGAACCGTGCCTCGTTCAGGCAGGCCAGCGGACCGCGCAGGCCCCGGGCCTCCGGCAGCATCGCCGAGGCCGGCAGGCGCACGTCCTGCAGGTGCAGCGACGAGGTCACCGACGCGCGCAGGGACAGCTTCTGCGTGATGTCGGTCGTCGTGAAACCGGGGGTGCCGCGGGGGACGAGAAAGCCGCGGATGCCGTCGTCGGTCCGGGCCCACACCGTCGCGACGTCGGCGAGGCCGCCGTTCGTGATCCACGTCTTGGAGCCGTTGAGCACCCAGTCGCCGCCGTCGCGGACCGCCCGGGTGCGCATCCCCGCGGGGTCGGAACCGAAGTCGGGCTCGGTCAGCCCGAAGCAGCCGACGGCCTCGCCCGCGGCGAGCCGCGGGAGCCACTCCGTCCTCTGCTCCTCCGACCCCCACCGCCAGATCGAGAACATCGACAGCGAGCCCTGCACGGAGACGAAGCTGCGCAGGCCGGAGTCGACCCCCTCCAGCTCCAGGCAGGCCAGGCCGTAGCTGACGGCGTTCGTGCCCGCGCAGCCGTAGCCGTAGAGGTGCATGCCGAGCAGCCCGAGCTTGCCGAGCTCGGGCACGAGGTCGCGGGGGAAGGTCGCGGAGTCGTACCACCCGGCGACGTGCGGGCGGGCCCGGTCGTCGAGGAAGTCGCGCACCGTCCGTTGGATGTCCCGCTCCTCCTCCGAGAGCAGCGAGGCGGTGTCGAGCAGGTCCAGCGGGTCCGTCATGACGGGCATGGGTTCTCCGGTGTCGGTGCGTACGGGCAGGGGCGGGCGGGCGGGCCTGACGGGGACGGTCCGGTCGTCGGCACGGCGCAGCCGTTCAGAACAGGTGGTTGTTGCCGCCGAAGACCTCGCTGACGGAGTCGTCGGTGAAGATGCGGTGGATGGAGTCGGCCAGCAGCGGCGCGCAGGAGACGACGTCGACGTTGCCGGGGACGCCGGGGCGCAGCGGGATGGTGTCGGTGACGACGATGCGCTCGAACGGCGCGACCGCGAGGTTCTCGTGCGCGCGCCCGCTCAGCACGGGGTGCGTCGCGGCGGCGAACACCCGCCGGGCACCGGCCCGGACGACGGCCTCGCCGGCCGCCCGCAGCGTGCCGGCGGTGTCGATGATGTCGTCGACGATGATCGCGGTGCGGCCGCGCACGTCACCGATCACGTGCCCGATCTCGGCGACCTGCTGGCGGGGGCGTTCCTTGTCCAGGATGGCGAGCCCGGCACCCATGCGGGTGGCGAACTGCTTGTTGAGCTTGACCCGTCCCGCGTCGGGTGCGACCACGACGAGCTCCCCGGGATCCGCCTCGAGGCCGCGGAAGTGGTCGGCGAGCATCATCAGCGCGGTCATGTGGTCGACCGGCCGGGAGAAGAAGCCCTGCAGCTGGCCCGCGTGCAGGTCCATGGTCAGGACCCGGTCCACCCCGGCGGACTCGAGCATGCGCGCCACCAGCCGGGCGGAGATGGGTTCGCGCGGGGCGGACTTCTTGTCCTGGCGGGAGTAGCCGTACCAGGGGGTCACCGCGATCACCCGGTGCGCGCTGGCCCCGACCGCGGCGTCGATCATGACGAGCAGCTCGAGCAGCGCGTCGTTGGAGTTGAGGCCGGTGGCGGGGTTGCCGCACATCGGCTGGACGATGAACACGTCCGCGCCGCGGATGGAGTCGGTGTAGCGGCAGTACACCTCGTCGTTGGAGAAGGTCCGCAGGGTCACCGGACCGAGCTCGACGCCGAGGCGGCCGGCGATGGCCGAGGCCAGGGCGGGGTTGGCGCGGCCCGCGAACAGCATGAGCCGCTTGTCGTGGCTGAACCGCATGCTCGTCGGACCCGGCCGCAGGGGCGCGGTCCCGGCCGTCACGCCGGGCACCCGCGACCGGCCCGCGCGCCGTCGAGCAGCTGCCGGCCCAGGGCGTACGCGCCGCGGAGGTCGTCCCCCTCGAAGCACACCGCGGCGCTCTCCCGCAGCCGGGCGGTGCAGTTGACCCCCACCGAGTGCGGCAGCCGCGCGAACAGCAGGGTGTCCGAGGTCGAGTCGCCGTACGCCACGCACTCCCGGTCGGTGATCCCGAGCTCGTCGAGCAGCGCCAGGGTGATGTCGACCTTGTGCTGCAGCGTGAGGAGCCGTTCCTTCCGGGTCGGGGTGTTGGGGACCACGTCGGACCCGAAGGTGCGGTGGGCGCCCCACCCCTCCAGCCGCCGGACGAAGAAGTGCGGGGACTGCGAGATGACGGCGATGTGCTCGCCCCGGGCACGGATGTCGGCGAAGACCTCGCGGACGCCGTCCATCCAGGCCGCGGCGGCGAACGCGGCGTCGATCTCGGCCTCGCTGACGTCGGCCCAGAGCGGCAGCATCCGCTCCCAGAACTGCACGTCGGTGATCTCGCCGCGCAGCCACGCCTGCTCGATCCGGTCGGCCGGCTCGAAGGTCCCCAGGTGCCGGGCGAGCTCGACCGAGCCGGCTCCGCGCAGGAGGGTGCCGTCCATGTCGAACACGTGCAGGTGGGTCCGGGTCATCGCACAGGCTCCAGTGGTCGGCGTGAGCGGTGCCGTCGCGGCCGGGGGGTCGGCCGCGACGGCGCCGCGGGCGTGCATCAGGCCGACGCGGCCACGGCGGCCTCGTTGACCACGGTGCGCATCTGTCCGACGTGGCTGATGTAGTACGACTCCGGGACCTCCCGCTCGGCGTGGGCGATGAGGTCGGTGAAGTCCCACTTCTTGAGCAGCTTGCCGTTGCGGAACACCGGCGTCAGCACGTTCTCCGACTCCGGGATGGACCCCTTCGGCACGGTGACGTAGGTGCCGTTCTCGTACTTCAGCGCCAGGCGGCCCGCCTTGGAGGTCTTGAACGACGCCCCGGTCGGCTGCTTGGCGATGTCGCGCCACTCGCCGTTCACGCACACCGCCGACGCCTTCTGCCCGAAGTTCATCGTGTCGCGGTTCCAGTGCTGCAGCAGGCCACCGCCCATCCCGAAGACCGCGTTGTCGGCGGCGAGCCCACGGCGCTCGAGCTCCATGTACACCTGCGGGAGGCTGTAGAAGTTCACCCCGTCGCCCTGCACGACCCGGATGTAGGGCGGGAGGATCTTGAAGCCCTTCGAGTTGACCTCGTAGCCGAAGGCCTCCATCAGCCACTCGGTGGTGTCCGCGGTGACCTGGACGATGTCGCCGGAGTCGGGCCGGATCCCGACCAGGCCCGGGAAGCTCCGGATCTGCTCCTTCAGCTCGACACCGATGATCTTCTTGACGCAGTTCTCGTGGTCGTAGGTGTCGCTGAGCAGGAGCGCGACGCCGCTCGCGGCGTAGATGGTGAGCATGTTCCGCAGCGCGTCGGCCTCGTTCCCGCGGCCCCAGGCGCAGAAGCCGGCGTGCTCGGAGTTCGGGCCCGAGTTGGAGACCTTGCCCGCGTTGTAGAAGTGCTTGGCCGCCAGGATGCCGGGGACCGTGTCGGACTGGTCGAAGTTGACCAGGTGCGCCAGGCCGCCCAGTGCGGCGGACTGCTGGGAGCTCACCCCGCGCGCGCCGTAGTCGTGCAGGATGTTGCGGATCAGGTGGGGGTTGTCCGAGGTGCGGGCCAGCGCCTCCTTGATGACCATCTTCGACAGCCAGCTGACCGTGCCGATCGTCGTCGGGTACCAGACGGCGCGCAGCAGGGCGGTCTCGAAGAAGCTGGTGGCCCAGAAGTACTTCGGGTCGGTGTTGATCAGCTGGACGAGGACGTTGCGCGCCGGCAGCACGATGCCCTCCGGCACGGCCTCGATCTCGACGGGCAGGTAACCGCCGTGGTCGTTGAGGATGCCGAGCCAGTTGTCGCGATTGAAGTGCATGCCCTGCTCGCGCGTGACGAACTCGGCCTCGTCGATGTCCTCGAGCGTGATCGGGCGCATCAGGTACTCACGCAGGTACGCCTGCAACCCGACGAACTGGGTCACCGGCCAGTCGCCGCCGCGGGACTCGATGTAGCTCGAGACGTACTCGGTGCCCGGGGGGTACAGCGGGTAGTGGCAGTGCTTGTAGTTGTCGGTGTTGATGATCAGGTTGTCGAGGTAGCCCATCGGCTCGCCCACCTTCCACGAGAGTCGTTTCTACCTGCCATGCGCGCCGACATCGGATGGCACGACAGACTTGGGATGCGCGGAACCACGGTTCTACGCCTTCGAGCAGCCTTGCGTACGTGCTGGCCCATCACCAGGGATCGGCTCGTTCGGCAACACCATATTAACGTTTCTAGTGTGACCGTCAACTCATCTCGGCGCCGAGTTTCGGCCCCGCCCCAGGTCGGGGCGCCGGCCCGGGGCGCGCCGCGGTCGCCGGCGGCCGGCATCACCACAGCCAGAACCCGTACGCCGCTCGCGACCCGCGAGGTCCGGGGCGGGACGCGTCGCTCCCTCGGAGCACGACTCGGCGCGTAGTCCCGCCGGAAGCAGTAAACGATTCTACCCAGGATGGGTCGCCCGCTACCGGGCCCGGGCGGAGACCTCCGCGGCCAGCTCGTCGGCGGTGGGCATGCCGCCCCGGGCGCCGTCGCCGCCGACCGAGAGCGACGCCGCGACGTTGGCCAGCCGGACGGCGTCGGCGAGGGGCCCGCCCCGGGCCAGCTCGAGGGCGAGCACGCCGTTGAAGGTGTCCCCCGCCCCCGTCGTGTCCCGGACGGTGGCCGGTCGGGGCGGCACGTGGGTGACGGCTCCCGTGGGCTCGACGAGGAGGACCCCGTCGGCCCCGAGGGTGACCGCCACGTCCGCACCGGTCAGCTCCGCCAGGGCCAGTGCGGCGTCCCGGACCGACGCCGACGGGGGCGCGCCGGGCGGCTCCCCCGTCGCGGCCCCCGGCCGGGCGACACCGGCCAGCTCGGCGAGTGCGAGGCACTCGCCCGCGTTGGGCGTCAGGATCGGGCCGAGCCCGAGCAGGTCGGCGACGACGGGCAGCACCGGCGCGGGGTTGAGGACGCACCGCACGCCGGCGGCCCGGGCGGCGCGCACGGCGGCCGCGACGGCGGCAGCCGGGACCTCCGTGCTGACGAGGACGCAGCCCGCCCCGGGCAGCAGCCGGCCGAGCCGGGCCACGACCGCCTCCGCGCTCACGTCGTCGTTCGCGCCGGCGCCGACCGCGATCTGGTTCTCGCCCCCGGGCCCGACCACGATCAGCGCCACCCCGGTCGGCGCCGACGCGCTGACCTCGACCCCGCCGGTGTCGACCCCGTCGTCCTGCAGGTCGCGGAGGGCCTGCCGCCCGATGTCGTCGTCGCCGACGGCGCCGACGAGGACGACGGCACCACCCGCGCGGGCCGCCGCGACCGCGGCGTTCGCACCCTTCCCGCCGCCGTACCGCTCGACGCCAGGGCCGACGACGGTCTCGCCCGGCGCGGGCAGGCGCGGGGCGTTCACCACCATGTCCACGTTGACCGCGCCGACGACCACGACGTCGATCCCGCTCACCGGCGCGTCCTCACCCGCGCGGCGGCCCGACGCTGTCGCGGATCTTGACGACGGCGGGGAGTGTGTCACTGGTGTCGACATCGTTGCCCTCCAGCAGGTCGAACAGCACGTTCGCGGCGCGGTACCCCATGTCGTGGGCCGGCTGGCGCACGCTGGTGAGGCGGGGGGTGAGCAGCGCCGAGATGGGCAGGTCGTCGAAGCCCACCACGCTCATGTCGTCGGGCACCGTCAACCCGCTGCTGCGGAGGCAGTCGATGGCGCCGATGGCCATCAGGTCGTTGGCGCACAGCAGTGCGGTGGGCCGCTCGGCCGCCGGGCCCGCGAGGATCTGCTCGGCCGCGGCCCGGCCCGACTCCTGCCGGTAGTCCCCCGCGTGGACCGGGACGGAGTCGGGGTCGATGCCGGCACCGGCGATCGCCTCCCGGTACCCGGCGAGTCGCTGCTGCGCGGTCCACAGCGCAGGCGGCCCGCCGATCACCGCGATGCGGCGGTGCCCGTGGTTCAGCACGTGCGTCGCGACCTCGCGCGCGCCGCGCCGGGAGTCGCACACGATCGCCGGGAGGTCCCGGCCAGGGATCTGCTCGTCGACGAGGACGACCGGCCCGGACTTCGCGAGGTCGTAGATGGACTCGGGCATCGACCCCGTCCCCGACAGGTAGATCACCCCGTCGACCCGCTGGCTGCGCAGCAGCCTCGCGTAGTTCTCCTCCGGCAGCTCGATCGCGTCCGGTACCACGAGCACGACCAGGACGTTGACCGCCGACGCCGCGCGCTGCACCCCCTCGGTGACCATCGCGAAGAACTGGTTGGTCAGATCGGGGACGACCATGGCGATCGTCGAGGCCGAGCGGCGCTTGAGGCTCCGCGCCGACTCGTTCGGCGAGTAGTCGAGGAGGCGGATCGCGTCCAGGACGCGGTTCCTCCTGTCCTGCGCCACGGGGCCGCTGTCGTTCAGCACGTAGCTGACCGTGCTGACCGAGACGTTCGCGCGTTCTGCGACGTCCTTCATGGTGGGACGACGGCGTGCAACCACGGTCGGGACCTCTCTACGAGCTGGCGCGAGCCGCCCACCGCAGGACGGACGCCCAGAACTGCTGGTAGTGCGGCCACCCCACGAACTCGGGTGGCGCCCAGTGCGGAGCCAGATCGGAGGTGAAGGCCACGGACCGGCCCTCACCCGCCTGTCCGACAACCAGCAGCGGGTCGTCACCGGCCCGTGCGACGGTCGTCGCCTCCGGCTTGGCGATCACCCGGTTGTACCCCAGCAACGACGGCCACTCCGCAGGGGTACCACCGAGCACCTCGTGCGTCGGTCGGTCGAAGTCCGCCTTGATGCCCTCGGACTCCTCGATCCGGTCGTCGTGGTCCAGCATCGCGACGGGCAGCACGTCGGCCAGCGGGGTCATGCCGAACCGCGCCTTGCCGTCGATGCCGGTGAAGGACATGTAGCCACCGATCATGACCAGTCCCCCGCCCGCCCGCGTCCAGTCCCGCAGCAGGGCGAGCCGGTTGGGGCTGCGCTCCGACCGCAGGAACGTCTCGTCGGGCAGCAGGAACGAGTTGGACCCGATGTCGGAGAGCACCACGACGTCGAACTCGTCGAGCTCGGTCATGGTCCGGGGGAACCTCGAGGAGATCTCGTGCCCCCGGATGTAGGTGACCGGGAAGCCCTCGCGGTCGAGAGCGGCCAGGAACTCGCCGGCGCCCTCCTCGTACTCCGTGGTGTGGAACTGGTCGAAGCCCTTCATGTGGATGGTGTGCTTCATCCACGACTCACCGGCGAACAGCACCCGCGGCGGGCGGCCCGGCGCGACCCCGGCGCTCACAGGATGCGGTCCTCGACGTGGGCCGGGAGCACGCGCGACTCCGGCATGGGCAGGACGCTGAGCTCGCGCATGTCCCACCCGATCATCTTGTCCGGCACCAGCTCGTAGTAGGTCCGGCCGGCGACGTCGCCGAACTCGAGGTACTGCTCGGCGAACGGGTGCCCGACGTGGAAGTACTTGTCGAACACGAGCTCGGCCAGCTCGGCGGCCAGCGCCGCGTCCTCGACCCGCCGCATGCTGCCGACGATCCGGACACCGGACACCGTCGCGTACTCGTCCCCCTGGTCGACCAGTGCGGACAGCGCGCGTCCCGCCCGGAAGTTGTCGCCGTGCCGGGACGCGGCGTCGATGGGGATGTAGATCTTCTTGTCGCGCACCACCAGCCAGAGCGGCGAGAGGTAGATCGATCCGTCCTCATCGGCCGTCGCCACGCGGATGGTCTTCGCCCGGGACAGGTAGGCCCAGCGCTTGTCGCCCCGCAGGGGCTGCCAGGTGCTCGCGGTGACGGCCATGGTCAGTTCCCCTCCGCGGCGCGCAGCGCCTTCAGTTCGCGGCTGTAGTCGGGCGCGTCGGCGACGCCGACCTTGGGCGACGGGCCGGAGGTCCAGAGGAACTTCCAGGTGACCCCGGTGTTCTCGAGCGTGTACTTGTAGCCGGCCGGCAGGTAGATGTGCTCCCCCGCGGCGGCCTCGAGCACGACCGTGCGTCCGGCCGCGTCCTCGACGACCAGGTGGATCTTCCCCTCGAGCACGTAGTGCGTCTCGTCGAAGTCCTTCTGGTCCCAGTGGTAGGGCAGGTGGTCGGGCTCGCCGTAGCAGTAGCCGTGCCGGAAGTAGCGGGCGTCGTCGCGCTCCCGCGACAGGAAGATGTTGGTCACGATGCCGGTGTTGAACGTCAGCACCGGCATCTTGTCGATCTCCTCGGGCACGATGACCCGCGGGTAACGACGCGCGTTGCGGGCATCGGGGTCGTACTCCGTCACGGCAACGGCCTCCTCTCAGATTGTCCGACTCGGGTACCGTGCGAGAAACCTTTCGCACCGGCCTGACCGCCGTGCACGTTCGCGAACGACGCATCATGTTGATTCGTTTCTAGCGTAGCGCGACCCACTGGCCCGAGGTCAAGGCTTTCCCGGCGGCCAGTTCCGTCGAGCCCCTGCTCGTGCCCCGGAACTGCGGGCTTGACGCTCCGCGTCGCCCGTCCTACGTTTCGTAGAAAGCTTTCTATGCTTCAGGAGGTGCGGTGGCGGTGTCCGAGCCGACGGCGCTCGACGGGCTGGAGGTGCTCGACTTCTCCCGGGTACTGGCGGGGCCCTTTGCGACCATGCTGCTCGCCGACCTCGGCGCCACCGTCACCAAGGTCGAGCGACCCGGCGGCGGGGACGACACGAGGGCGTGGGGTCCGCCGTACGACGACGCGGGGCAGGCCACCTACTTCCAGGCGGTCAACCGCAACAAGGCGACCAGCGCACTCGACCTGTCCTCGCCCGCGGGCCTGGCCGCCGCGCAGGCCGCCGCGGCGCGCGCGGACGTCCTGGTGGAGAACTTCCGGCCGGGGGTCATGGAGCGGCTGGGACTCGGCCCGGCCGAGCTCTGCGCCGCGAACCCGCGGCTGGTCTACTGCTCGGTCACCGGCTTCGGCGCGGGCGCGGGCGCCGGGATGCCGGGGTACGACCTGCTGGTCCAGGCCGTCGGCGGCCTGATGAGCATCACCGGCGAGCCGGACGGCGAGCCCCAGAAGGTCGGGGTGGCGCTGGTCGACGTCCTCGCCGGGCTGTTCGCCTCGGTCGGCATCCTCGCCGCGCTGCGGCACCGCGAGTCCACCGGACACGGCCAGCGGATCGAGGTCGACCTGCTGTCGAGCCTCCTCGCGGCGCTGGTCAACCAGGGCTCCGCGTACACCGCGGGCGGGGTGGTCCCCCGCCGGCTCGGCAACCGGCACCCGAGCATCGCCCCGTACGAGCTGTTCCCCTGCTCGGACCGCGACCTCGTCCTGGCCGTCGGCACCGACCGCCAGTTCCGGGTCCTCTGCGCCGTGCTCGACCTGCCCGAGGTCGCGGGCGACGCCCGCTTCGCCACCAACGCGGACCGCGTCGGCCACCGCGACCTGCTCCGGCAGGTGCTGGAGGAGCGGCTGAGCCGGAGGCCTGCGGCGGAGTGGGTGGAGCGCCTGACCCGCGTCGGGGTCCCCGCCGGCGTCGTGAACGACGTCGCCGGCGCCTTCGCGCTCGCCGAGTCCCTCGGGCTCGACCCCGTCGTGCGGCTGCCGCGCGCCGACGGGACCTCGATCGGCCTGACCCGCAACCCGATCACGCTGTCGAGGACCCCGGTGCGCTACCGGACGGCCCCGCCCGCGCTGCCCGAGCCCTAGTTGTACTGATCGGACAGGTTAGTCAATCTGGTGATCGGTGGGTGTCCGCCGCAGGCGGTGTGGGGTCGGTGATGGTTGTACTCGTGAATCCAGCCCGGTAGGGCTTTGCGGCGGTGGGTTTCGCTGGCGTAGAGCCGGCGGAACGCCCATCCCTCGACCAGGGTCCGATGGAACCGTTCGACCTTGCCGTTGGTCTGCGGGCGGTAGGGGCGGGTGCGGCGGTGGCGGATCTCAAGCTCGGCGCAGGCCTCGCGCCACAGGTGTGAGCGGTAGCAGGCGCCGTTGTCGGTCAGGACCGCCCGGACGGTGACGTGGCGGGCGGCGAACCAGGCCACTGCCCGGTGCAGCACGGCGACCGCGGTGGCGGCGGTTTCGTCGTCGCACATCTCGGTGTAAGCGACGCGGGAGTGGTCGTCCAGGACGGTGTGCAGGTAGCCGGTGCCCATCTTGGGATGGTGGTGACGGTTGCGCGGCTTGCCCGGGGTCGCGGCCCGATGACGCTTGCCTTGGGCGCGTCCGACGAAGCGCCATCCGCCGCCGTCGGGGATGTTGCCCAGCTTCTTCACATCCACGTGGGCCAGGTCGCCGGGGTGGGGATGTTCGTAGCGGCGCACAGGTTCCCCGGTGGCCCGGTCCAGGTGGGAGAGCCGGTTGATCCGGCACGAGGTCAGGATGCGGTGCACCGTGGAGGTCGACAGCCCCAGGATCGCGGCGATTCCGACCGGCCCCAGGCGTTGCTTCCAGCGCAGGTGCACGACCTTGCGCACCGCCGGGGCCGGCGTCGCGCAGGGTGAGTGGTGCGGGCGGGAGGACCGGTCTTGCATGCCGGCCTCGCCCTCGCAGGCGTACCGGTCGGCCCAGCGTTTCGCCGTCGGCCAGGACACCTGGAACCGTTCCGCAGCCCGGGCGACGGGCCAGTCCTGCTCGACGACCAGCTTCCCCAGCCGTAGTCGTGCGGTCGGGGTCAGCGCGGCGTTAGCGTGCACGGTGAGGACCTCCTGGGTCGTGGTGTGGGTGCCGTCAGACAGCTCCACACCACCCCAGGGGGTCCTCACCTATCAAGATCAGTCAGACCGTGTCGTCACACGACCTCGACCAACGTCTCCGATCAGTACACCTAGGCACGGGCCGGCCGGCGGTGGGTGCGAGGGGCGCCCACCGCCCGCCGGGCGGCTCAGGCGCCGGCGTAGCCGAAGACCGACTTGGTCTCCAGGAACTCGCGCAGGCCGAAGTCCGAGTACTCCCGGCCGTTTCCGGACTGCTTGTAGCCACCGAACGCGCCGGCGAAGTCGAGCCCGGCCCCGTTGACGTGGACCATCCCCGTCCGCATGCGGCGCGCCACCGCGCGGGCCCGCTCCAGGTCGGCGGACGAGACGAACCCCGCCAGGCCGTACACGGTGTCGTTGGCGAGGCGGATCGCGTCGTCCACGTCGGTGTAGGTCGTCACCGTGACGACCGGTCCGAAGATCTCCTCCTGCGCGATCTCCATGTCGTTGGTGACGTTCGCGAGGACGGTCGGACGCACGAAGTAGCCGACGTCCAGCCCGGCGGGACGGCCGAGTCCCCCGGCCACGACCGTCGCGCCGGCGTCCACCGCGCCGCGGATCAGGCGCTGCACCTTGTCGTAGGCGGCCCGGGACACGAGCGGCCCGATCTGCACGCCCTCCTGCTCCGGGTGCCCCACGACGACCGCCTCGGCCGCCGTCCGGGCGTGCGCGAGCACCTCCTCCAGCTTGGTCTCGGGGACCAGCCACCGGGCACCCGCGTTGCAGGACTGCCCGGAGTTCGCGTACACGTCGGCGAGGTCGCGCGGGACGACGGAGGCGAAGTCGGCGTCGTCGAGCATGATGTTCGCCGACTTGCCGCCCAGCTCCTGGGCCACCCGCTTCACCGTCGGGGCGGCGCTCCTGGCCACCTCGACGCCGGCGCGCGTGGACCCGGTGAAGGAGACCATGTCGACGTCGGGGTGGGAGGTGAGCGCGCTCCCGGCCGTGGGGCCGTCGCCGTGGACGAGGTTGAACACCCCGGCCGGGACGCCGGCCTCGTGCAGGACCTCGGCGATGACCACCGCGTTGAACGGGGCGAGCTCGGAGGGCTTGAGCACCATCGTGCACCCCGCGGCGAGCGCAGGGGCCACCTTCGCCGCGATCAGCAGCGGCGGCCAGTTCCACGGCGTGATCAGGCCGCAGACCCCGATCGGCTCGTAGCGGACCTGGGTGCCGCCCCGCTGCTCCTCGAACGCGAAGTTCTTCAGTGCGTCGATCGCGAAGGTGAACTGGCCGAGCCCGGCGCCCACCTGGGCCGTGCCGGCGAGGGAGGCGGGCGCGCCCATCTCGGCCGTCAGGGCGTCGGCGATGTCCTGCGACCGCGACCGGTACACCTCGACGATCCGCTCGAGCAGCTGCACCCGCTCCGCGACGGTCGTCTGCGAGAAGGACGCGAAGGCCGCACGAGCCGCCGCCACCGCCCGGTCGACGTCCTCGGCGCCACCCAGGGCCACCGTGGCGATCGCCGTCTCGGTGGCGGGGTCCAGGACGTCCGTCGACGACGCCGAGGCCGACGGGTCGACCCACTCGCCGTCGATGTAGAAACGATCCGCGTTCGTCATCCTCATCCTCACTGCTGCCGGGAGATCACTGACGCAGCCGTGTCCGGAGCTCGTCCGCGCCCACGTCAGGGAAGGTTCGTCCGGGTTCGCTCGGCGGGAACGTGCTCGCACAGCCGGGTAGAAACGATTGCACCGCAGGGTAGAGGGCGCCGAGGAAGTGGGTCAAGGCGTCGGTTCCGGACGGGGCGGTCGCGAGTGGTAGAAGGGTCCATGCCAGCCACGACCCGCTCCACGACGGCGCCCGACGGTGCGCGCATCGACTACACCGAGCACCACCGCTCCGGCGCCGGCCGTGCGGTGGTGCTGCTCGCCGGGTTCGGGGCGCCGGCGACCTCGTGGCTCCACCAGGTGCCCGCGCTCGTGCGGGCGGACCACCGGGTGGTCACGGCCGACCTGCCCGGCCACGGCACGGCCGGCCCGACGCCGGACGGCAGCACCATGCGCGGGCGCGCCGACCACCTGCACGCGCTGCTCGAGCACCTGGACCTGCACGACGCCGTGCTCGTCGGCGGCTCGATGGGCGGCAACACGATCTGGGCGCACGTGGCCGCCCACGGCACCGGGTGGCTGGCCGGCATCGCGGTCGCCGACCAGACCCCGAAGATGGTCAACACCGACGACTGGCCGCACGGGTTCTACGGCTACACCGAGGCCAACCGGGCGGGCTTCTTCGCCGACGGCATCCCGGACACCGGGCACGGCACCCCCCTGTGGCGCCGGGGCCTGCGCCTGGTCCGGCTGCTCCGCGCGATGCGGGGCGCGCGGCGCACGCTGTCCCCGGCCGACCACGTGCTCCTCGACGACCACGGTGCCGCCGACTGGCGCGACACCGTGCGCGCGGTGGACGTGCCCGTCCTCTTCGTCGCCGGGGCCGAGAGCGAGCTGTGGCCCGCCTCCCACGCCGACGCGTCCGCGGCGCTGTCCCCCCACGGTCGCGCCGTCACGATCCCCCGGGCCGGCCACGCGGTGAACATGGAGCAGCCCGCGGCGTTCGACCGGGCGCTGCTGGAGTTCCTGCGGGGCCTGCGCTGACCCGTCAGCCGTCGAGCCGGCCCGACGCCGCGTGCAGGACGAGCAGCACGTGCAGGTCGAGGGCCCGCTTCTGCCAGCCGTCCCCCAGCAGGCGGTCGATCGTCGCGAGCCGCTGGTAGAGCGTGTTGACGTGGATGCCGAGCGCGGCGGCCGACGGGGTCGGGCGCCGCCCGTGCTCGAGGTAGGTGCGCAGCGTGTCGACCAGCGGCACCTGCCGCACCTGCTCCTCCGCGAGCACCCGGCCGAGCTCGCGCCGCACCTGCTCGGCGAGGTCCCGGCGCCCGCTGTGGCTGAGCAGCACGGCGAACACGCCGAGGTCGCCCGCGCGGGCCAGCTCGCCGTCGCGACCCAGCGCGGTGAGCGCCCTCGCGGTGCGCCCGGCGTCGGCGTAGGCCCGGCGCAGCTCGGAGGCGGGCACCGGCCCGGCCAGCCCGGCCGTCGGCGCTCCCGGACGGGTCCAGGTCTCGTGGAGATCCACCCCGTCCGGCAGCACCATCACCATCCGGCCCCGCAGCGCGGCGACGGCGCCCGGTAGCCCGGCCGCCCACCGGCGCGCCGCCTCGGGATCGCCGTCGGCCACCAGCACCAGGTGCTCGCGGCGCGGGTCGAGGCCGGCGCCGCGCAGCCTGCGCCGCTCGGCCGCGGGATCCGGTTCGGCCCGGGTGAGCAGGTCGACGGTCGCGATGTCGCGCCCGAGGCGGTCGGCGCGCTCCGCGGCCCGGCGACCGGTCAGGGTGAGCGCCAGCACCGGCGCCGCCCGCTCCATCAGGAGCACGACGTCGGGGTCCGGGTCGGGGTCGTCGACGGCGAGGGCCCCGAGCAGGTCGCCCGCGGCCACGACGGGACGCGCGGCGCCCTCGCGCGGACGCCGCGCGTCGTCCGGGTCGAGCCACTGCAGCGGGGTCGGCGTCATCGCCCGCACCCGCTCCAGCAGCGAGTCGAGGTCGCCGCCCTCGAGGACGGCCGCGGTGAGCTCGGCGTCCAGCGCCAGGGTGCGCTGCAGCGCCGCCTCCGACTCGGCCAGCCGCTGACGCGACCGCGCGTTGTCGATCGCGACGGCGGCGTGCGCGGCCAGGCCCTGCAGCAGCCGCACCTCGTCGTCGTCGAACACCCGCTCCCGGCGCTTCGCCGCCAGCAGCGCGCCCAGCACCCGGCCGCGGACGGCCAGCGGGACGCCGAGCAGGCCGCGCAGCCCCTCGGCGTCCGCGGCCCGGTCGGCCGTCTCCGCGTGCTCGATGCGGGTCTCGGTGCGGTAGTCGCGCGTCCACATCGCCTCGCCCGAGTCGACCACCCGCCCGATCAGGCCGCCGCCCGAGGGCAGGCGCACCCCCACCAGCCGCGGGCTGCGGGCGCCGTCGGCCACCACGATCCGCATCGCCCGGTCGTCGCCCTCGACCAGGGCGAGGTAGGTGAGGTCGACGCCGAGCAGCCGCCGCGCCTGCGCCACGACCTCCCGCAGGAGGTCCTCCGGGTCGAGCACCACGGCGAGGCGCTCCGCCACGTCGTTGAGCGCCGCGAGCTCGACCGCCCGCTGGCGGCGCTCGGCGAGCAGAGCGGCCACCTCCAGCGCCGCGCGGGCCTGTGCGTCGGCCCGCTCGGGGGGCGTCCCCGCGGCGACGAGCGCGCGCCGGTGGGCCTCCAGGGCGTCGAGCGGCGCCTGCCCCGCCAGCAGCTGCACCCAGTCGGACTCCGCCGTCATGTGGAGGATCCTCCCACCGATCCCCGGCTGTGACAGAGGATCCGTCCGTTGTCGGGCGGGGTGTCCGCGCCGGACCCTGATGCGACCCCACCGAGCGGCAGAGCCGCCGACTCACGCCAGGAGAACCCCATGACCCGAGCGATGCCGTCGCCCACCGCCGTCCCGACACCTCCTGACGGAGGGGCGAAGCCGTCCGGCCTGCGCGGCCTGTCGTTCGGGCTGCTGATGGTCTACGTGTCCATCCTCGCCATCAACTCCGGCGGCCTCGGCATCCTGATCCCCGACCTGGTCAGCCGCATCGACGAGGCCAACAAGGTCGGCAACCTCGCGATCGTCTCCACCGTCGCGTTCCTCGCCAACGTCTTCGCCCAGCCCATCGCCGGGGCCCTCTCCGACGCCACGCGCTCGCGGTTCGGCCGCCGGACCCCGTGGATGGTCGGCGGCGGGCTCGTGGCCGCCGGCTTCATGGTCGGGCTGCCGATGGCGGGCTCGGTCGTCACCGTCGCGATCGTGTGGCTGGCCGTGCAGCTCGGCGTGAACGCCCTGCAGGCGGCGGCCACCGCGCTCGTCCCCGACCGCTTCCCGCCCGCCCGCCGCGGCGGCGTCTCCGGCATGGTCGGTCTCGGCATCACGATCGGCAACGCGGTCGGCGCGATCGTCGCGGGCTCCCTCGCCGCGCAGGGCGCGCTCCCCTACCTCGTGCTGGCCGCCCTCATGGTCGTGGTCGTCGGCACCTTCGTCGTGACGAACCGCGACTCCTCCAGCCTGACCGTCGTCGACGCCCCGCGGGCCCCGTTCTCGCTCGCCGCGTTCCTCACGGGCTTCTGGGTCTCGCCGCGCCGCCACCCCGACTTCGCCTGGGCCTTCGGGTCGCGTTTCCTCATGGTGATCGGCTTCTACGGCGCCCAGACCTACGGCCTCTACATCCTGCGCGACTACGTGGGCCTGTCCGACGCCGAGTCGACCGCCGTCGCCGCCCAGGTCGGCATCGTGCTGCTCGTCGGCGTCCTGATCTCCGCGCTCGCCAGCGGCAAGCTCTCCGACAGGGTCGGCCGGCGCAAGCCGTTCATCGTGTGGTCGTCGGTGGTCATGGCCCTCGCCCTGGCCATCCCGCTGTTCGTGCCGACCGTGACCGGCGTGCTGGTCTACAGCTTCCTGCTCGGCCTCGGCTTCGGCACCTACATCTCGATCGACCTCGCCCTGATGACCGAGGTGCTGCCCGCCAGGCTCGCCGGCGAGCAGAGCACCGCGGGTCGCGACCTGGCCGTGCTCGGCCTGGCCACCACGCTGCCGCAGGCGCTCAGCCCGTCGATCGCGGCCGGGCTGGTGAGCGTCACCGGCGGCTACCCGGCGGTGTTCGTCTCCGGGATCGTGTTCGTCCTCGTCGGCGCGATCGCCGTCCTGCCGATCAGGTCCGTCCGATGACCGCCCTCGACGAGCGACCCCTCCTGCTCCGCGACGCGGACGCGCTGCGCGCCGCCCTGGTGATGCTGCTCCCCGAGGGCACGGTCCTCACCGCCCCCGAGTCGCGGGAGGCCTACCGGCACGACGAGGCCGAGTGGGCGCCGTCCGCCCTCCCCGTCGCGGTGGTGCGGCCGACCACCGCCGAGCAGGTCCGCGACGTGGTGCGGCTCTGCGTGTCCCACGGCGCGCCCGTCGTGGCCCGCGGGGCGGGCACCGGGCTGTCCGGCGGCGCCAACGCCGTCGAGGGCGGCGTGGTCCTCAGCCTGGAGCGGATGGACGCGGTGATCGAGGTGAACACCCTCGAGCGCTACGCGGTCGTGCAGCCGGGCGTGGTCAACGACGACCTGCGCTCGGCCGTCGCCGAGGTCGGCCTGTGGTACCCGCCGGACCCGGCCAGCTCACCATGGTCGACGATCGGCGGCAACGTGGCCACCAACGCGGGGGGCGTCTGCTGCGTGAAGTACGGCGTGACCCGCGACTACGTGCTCGAGCTGCAGGTCGTCACCGGCACCGGCGAGCTCGTGCGGGTCGGGCGGCGCACCGCCAAGGGCGTCGCGGGCTACGACCTGGTCGGCCTGCTCGTCGGGTCCGAGGGCACCCTCGGCATCGTCACCGAGGTCACCGTCCGGCTGCGCCCGGCCCGTCCCGTCGAGCAGACGGTCGTCGGCTACTTCGACTCGCTGGTGGCCGCGGGCGAGGCCGTCGCGGCCGTCGCCGCGGCGGGGGTGGTCCCCTCCGCGCTGGAGCTGCTCGACGAGCAGTGCCTCGCCGCGGTGGACGCGTGGAAGAACATGGGCCTGCGCGCCGACGCCGTCGCGATCCTGCTGGCCCGCGTCGACGCCCCGGGGTCGGCCGGGGACGCCGAGGCCGACGCGGTGCTCGCCGCGTTCGAGGGGGCCGGCGCGAGCTGGGCGGCCCGCTCCGGCGACCGGGAGGAGGCCGACGCGCTGTTCGCCGCGCGCCGCCTCGCCTACCCCGCGCTCGAACGCCTCGGCCCGGTGCTCACCGAGGACGTCTGCGTCCCGGTGGGCGCCGTCCCCGCGATGCTCGGGCGGATCGAGGAGATCGGGCGGCGCTGCGACGTCCGGGTGGCCACCATCGCCCACGCGGGGGACGGCAACCTGCACCCGCTGCTGCTCACCCCGCCCGGCGACGAGGCGGCCCGCGAGCGGGCGCAGCAGGCGTTCGCGGAGATCATCACCGCGGCGCTGGACCTCGGCGGGACCGTGACCGGCGAGCACGGCGTGGGCCTGCTCAAGCGCGAGGGGCTGGAGGCCGAGCTCGACCCGGCCGTCACCGCGATGCACCGCGCCGTGCGGCGGGCGCTCGACCCGCACGGGATCCTCAACCCGGGCAAGGTCGTCCCCGCGCAGGCGTAGCGGTCCGCCGGTCGCCGGGGTGCGCCCGTTCGGCGGTGGGCCCAGGTCGGGGTCGGCGCCCCGACCCAGGCCGGTTGTCCGGCCACGTCGTGCGGACGACGATCGGTGGTGGGCCGATCCCGAGGCCACCGCCGACGACGGGCCACCCCGATGTCCCCTGAGCGGCCCTCCGCCGCCCGGGTCCGGCTCACGCGGTTGCTGTTCGTGGCACTGATCGGCCCCGGCTCCGACGTGCGGCCCGCCCGGGATCGCCCGGACCACCGTCCCGACCGGTCACGCCGGGCGGAGCCGGTGGACCCCGGACGACCGGGAACCGACGCACGGCGCTCTGCGGGACACCGGTCGTCGAGGTGACCCGCTCCCCGCGACGCCGTGGCTCACCGTCCGGTCCGCGTGCCGAGTGGCTCCCGACGTCGATCCGACCGGCTAGACTTAACGCGTTGGTAACTTCGCCAACCCTCAGGGCAGACCGATCGCTGGTCGTTGGGCCGTCGGCCCGACCACGAACCGTCGCCTCCTCTGAGACGTCTCAGAGGATGTCCATGTCGTCGCTCTCCCGCCCTGCGGTCCCGTTCGCGCCGCCCACCGGCTCCACCGCCGTCGTCTACTGCGAGGGCCAGTTCGGCGAGCAGGACGGCAAGACCGCCAACGGGCTGGTCCGGCACTCGGAGAAGTACGAGGTCCTCAGCGTCATCGACAGCGTCCGGGCCGGCGTCGACTCCGGGCAGTTCCTCGACGGCACGGCGAACGGCATCCCGGTGCTGGCCTCGCTCGCCGAGTCCGTCGCGCACGCCGGACGGGTGCCCGACCACCTGATCTGCGGCCTGGCCCCGGCCGACGGCCTGCTGTCGGACGAGCAGCGGATCGTGCTGCTCGACGGCATCGCCCGCGGGATGCACATCGTCAACGGCCTGCACGAGTTCCTCAACGACGACGCCGAGTTCGTGGCGGCCGCGGTGATCGCCGGCGTCACCATCACCGACGTCCGCAGGCCGAAGGCCAAGCGCGACCTGCACCTGTTCTCCGGCCGGATCTTCGACGTGACGTGCCCGCGGATCGCGGTCCTCGGCACCGACGGCGCGATCGGGAAGCGCACCACCGCCACCCTCCTGGTGCAGGCGCTCACCGCACGCGGCATCCGGGCGGTCATGGTCGGCACCGGCCAGACCACCCTGATCCAGGGCGGGAAGTACGGCGTCGCGCTGGACGCGCTGGTGCCCCAGTTCTGCTCGGGCGAGGTCGAGCACCAGGTCGTCGCCGCGTTCGAGGGCGAGGACCCGGACGTGATCGTCGTCGAGGGCCAGGGCGCGCTGAGCCACCCCGCCTACCTGACGTCCGCGCACATCCTGCGCGGCAGCCGCCCGGACGCCGTGATCGTCCAGCACGCGCCGAAGCGCCGGGTGCTCGGCGACTTCCCGATGATGCCGATGCCGACGGCGGCGAGCGAGATCGCGCTGATCGAGGCGTTCGCCGCCACCCGCGTCATCGGGGTCACGATCAACCACGAGGGGATGACCGCGGCCGAGCTGGCCGACGCGATCGCGGACCACCGCAGCCGCCTCGGGCTCCCGGTCACCGACCCGCTGACGCGCCCGGCGTCGGAGCTGGTCGACATGGTGCTGGCGGCCTTCCCCGCCCTCGCGGCGACGGCCGACACCACGACCTCCGTGTGACCGCTCCCCGGATCGGGGTGGATCTGGACAAGATCGAGCAGAACACGCGGGTGCTGGTCGACCGGCTCGCCCCGGTGGGCATCCGGGTCACCGGTGTCACCAAGGCCGTGCTGGGCTCGCCCGGGGTCGCCGCGGCGATGCTGCGCGGCGGGGCCGGCGGGCTCGGCGACTCCCGGGTCCCGAACCTCGACCGGCTGGCCGGGCTGGGCGCGGTGCGCACGCTGATCCGCTCCCCCATGCTCAGCCAGGTGGGGCGGGTCGTCGTGGTCGCCGACGTCAGCCTGAACACCGAGGCCGTCGTGCTGGCCGCGCTCGACCGGGCGGCGTCCCTGCGGGGCCGGACGCACGGCGTCATCCTCATGATCGAGCTCGGTGACCTGCGCGAGGGCATCGCGGTCGACGACGCGCCCGCGGCGGTCCGGGCGGTGCTGGGGCACCCGTCGCTGCGGCTCGTCGAGCTCGGCGGCAACCTCGCCTGCCAGAACGGGATCGTGCCCGACGACCGCAACATGGGCGTCCTCTCCCGCCTCGTCGACGCCGCCGAGGCGCGGCACGGGATCCCGCTCGGCACCGTCTCCGGGGGCAACTCCGCGAACATCGGCTGGGCCCTCACCAGCGACGACGTCGGCCGCGTCGACGACCTGCGGCTCGGTGAGGCCGTCCTGCTCGGTGTCGACCCGCTGCACCGGACGCCGATCCCCGGCCTGCACACCGACGCGTTCACCCTGACCGCCGAGGTCATCGAGGTCGCGGTGAAACCGGCCCGCCCCTGGGGGGACCGGGCCCAGGCCGCCTTCGGCGAGGCCCCGGTCCGCACCGGCCGCGGCACCGTGCGCCAGGCCGTGCTGGCGCTGGGCCACCAGGACGTGGCGCTCGACGGCCTGCGGCCGCCCGCGGGCGTCACCGTCCTCGGGATGAGCAGCGACCACCTGGTCGTCGACCTGGGCGACCACGCCGTCTCCGTCGGCGACGAGATGGACTTCGGCGTCGCCTACGGCGCGCTCCTGCGGGCGACGACGTCGCCGTTCGTCACGACGGTCGAGCACCGCGCGAGCCCGGTGGGCTCGACCGCGCCGCGACCGTAGAGGTAGCTCGCGACGTCGAACCGCCGCAGCCGGCGCCGCAGCTCGGTGGTCGTCCCCGGCCAGTTGGTGGTGTTGCGGCCGCGGCGGTCGAGGTACCAGGCCCGGCAGCCCGTCGCCCACACCGTGTCGACGAGCCGCCGCCGGACCTCGTGCTCCCCGTCGCGCGCCACCTCCGGGCGCACCTCGACCCGGTCGGCGCCGCGGTCACGGGCGGCCGCGAGCGCAGCGGCGACGTGGTCGACCTGCGCCTCCAGCACCGTCACCGACGAGGTCTGGACGTTCGAGTTGGGCCCGGCCAGCAGGAACAGGTTGGGCGTGCCCGCCACGGTCGTGCCCAGGTGCGCCCGCGCGCCGGTGGCCGCGAAGCGCTCGGCCAGCGACGTGCCGTCGGCCCCGTGCAGCAGCCGGAAGACCGGCGGCTCGGCGGCGTGGAACCCGGTGGCGAGGATCAGGGTGTCGACCGGGTGCTCGTGGCCGTCGCCGTCGACGACCGATCCCGGCCGGACCTCGCGGACGTCCCCCGCGACCGCGACGTTCGGCCGGACCAGCGTGGGGTACCAGGTGTTGGACCGCAGGAGCCGCCGGCAGCCGATGTCCTCCGCGGGCAGCAGCCGGGCCCGCAGGGCCGGGTCGGCGACCGAGCGCCGCAGGTTGTGCCGGGCCAGCCAGGTCAGCGGCGGGCGCAGCCACCGGTGCCGGACCCCGAGCGCGACCGCCTCGGCCGCGAGGTAGACGCCCAGCCGCACCGCCCGCTGGGCCGTCGGGAACCGCCGGTACAGCCGGCGCTCGACGCGGGTGACGGACCGGTCGAACCGCGGCAGCACCCACTGGGCGCTGCGCTGCAGCAGCACCAGGCGACGGACCTGCGGGGCGATCCGCGGGACGAACTGCAGCGCCGACGCCCCGCTCCCGACGACGGCCACCCGGCGGCCGCGCAGGTCGCGGCCGTGGTCCCAGCGCGAACTGTGGAACACCGCGCCCCGGAACGTGTCGAGGCCGGGGAGGTCGGGCCAGGCCGGCTCGTGCAGCGTCCCGCCCGCGGCGACGAGCCAGCGCGCCGAGATCGGTCCGGTCGAGGTCTCCAGCCGCCACCGCCGGGTGTGCTCGTCCCAGTCCCCGCGCAGCAGCCGGGTCCCGAAGCGGATGCTGCGGGTCGCGGCGTGGCGGTCCGCGGTGCGGCGCAGGTAGTCGAGGATCTCCGGCTGCCCGGCGTAGCGGGCGCTCCAGTCGGGGTTGGGCGCGAACGAGTAGGAGTACAGCGCCGACGGGACGTCGCAGCCCGCCCCGGGGTAGGAGTTGTCGCGCCAGGTCCCGCCGATCGCGTCGGCCTGCTCGATCGCCAGGACGTCGTGGCCCTGCTCCCGCAGCCGGATCAGCGCGGCGAGCCCGCCGAACCCCGACCCGACGACGACGACCTCGCGCTGCTCGACGGGCGGGCGGCAGCTACCGCCGGCCACGCCGCCGCTCGGGTCCGGTGGCGGAGCCCGCGGACCACAGCACGAACAGCGCCGCGACCAGCAGGAGCGGGGCCAGCGTCAGCGAGGCGGGGTTGCCCCCGACGATCCCGCCGCCGATCACCGCCCCGGCCATGACCAGGGCCAGCACCGCCGCGACCACCCGGACGCCGATCCCGGCCACGAGGGCCAGCCCGCCGAGCACCTCGACCAGCCCGGTCCCGTACACGAGCAGGCTCGACTCGGGCAGGCCGTAGGTGCCGAAGTCGGCCACCCAGCGGGCGTGGTCGGTGAACTTCGGGACGCCGAACACCACGAACAGGATCCCCGCGACCACCCGGACGACCGCCGCGGGACGCGGCATCCGGTGGTGCAGCCCGGTGCGGAGCACCCGGTCGATCGGGCCGGTCATCGCGAACCTCGGACATCGGGCATTCCGCTCATCATGAGCGTCCACCCGTGAAGGGCCGGTGAGCGAGGCCGCCCGGCTCAGCGGTCGAGCAGCGCCCGGACCCGTTCGGGGTCCGGGCCTCCCGGCGCGATCACCACCACGACGTCGTCGAAGCCGGCCTCCGCGTAGCGGTGCAGCGCCTCGCCGGTGGGGCCGAGGTCGGCGTCCGAGTCGACCGGGACCGCGCACACGATCGCCCGCCCTCCCCCGGCGGCCCGGAACCGCTCGTGGGCGGCGATGATCTGGTCGGGGGTGGTGCGGTAGCCCGAGGCGAGCCAGCCGTCGAACTCGCGCGCGGCCCGCTCCACGTTCTTCCCCCACGAACCGAGCAGCAGGGGCGGGACCCGGGTCGGGGCGGGCCCGAGGTCCGCGTGGGCGTCGCGGCCGCGGGTGATCAGCTCGCGGACCCGCGGCAGGTTCTCCCGGAAGGTGCGGAACCGCGCGGCGTGGTCGCGGTCCAGGGTGGCGAAGTCGACCTCCGTCGACCCGGGGCTGACGCCGAGGGTCAGCCGGTCGCCGCACACCGCCATCAGCGAGAGGACCTTGTGCGCGAGGTCGGCGGGGTGGTGCAGCGGGATCTGCACGGTGGCCGTGCCGACCTCGACGCCCTCGGTGGCCGTGGCGGCCACCGCCAGGGTGACGAACGGGTCGGGGACGAGGTACCCGCGGCCGATCACCTGGTGGATCCACAGGCTCTCGAACCCGGCGCCGACGAGCCGCTTCGCCCACTCCGCGGTGGGCGGGGGCGGGCCGGGGGCCAGGTTGGCGAGCGTCGCGCCGAGCCTCACGCGTCCCCGTTCCTCTCCTGCGCGAACCGCGCGTACCAGCGCAGCGCGTCCGGGTCGTCGACGGAGGCGATGTTCGCCGCCTTCTCCAGCGGCCGCCCGGAGAGCAGCTTCTTGATCGGCACCTCGAGCCGCTTCCCGCTCAGGGTGTGCGGCACCGCGGGCGCCTGCACGATCTCGTCCGGGACGTGCCGGGCGGTCAGCCGGGTCCGCAGCGTGGTGACGATCGTCTTCCTCAGGTCGTCGTCGAGGACGTGCCCGTCGGCGGGGACGACGAACAGCCCCAGCCAGTAGCCGTCGTCGGGGAGGTCGACGCCCACCACCAGCGTCTCGGCGATCTCCGGCATCGTCTCGAGCACGTCGTAGAAGTCGCTGCTGCCCAGCCGCACGCCCTGCCGGTTGAGCGTGGAGTCCGAGCGGCCGTGGATGGAGACGCTGCCGTCGGCGTGCATCGTCACCCAGTCGCCGTGCCGCCACACGCCGGGCCAGGTGTCGAAGTAGGACTCGGTGTACCGGGTGAAGTCGGGGTCGTTCCACAGCTGCACCGGCATCGACGGCATCGGCTGGGTGATCACGAGGTCCCCGACCTCGTCGACGACCGGCCGGCCGTCCTCGTCCCATGCCGCGCAGTCGACGCCCGCGAGGCTGCCGCCGATGCGGCCCGCCCGCACCGGGGTGTACTCGTTGGCCCCGACGAACGCGCCGGAGATGTCGGTGCCGCCGCTGGTGGAGTCGATGCGCAGGTCGGGGCTCACGTGCTCGAGCACCCAGTGGTACCCGGCCGGGGGCAGCGCCGAGCCGCTGACCATCACGTGCCGCAGCCGGCTCAGGTCGTGGTCCCGCCGCGGGGAGACGCCGGTGTTCGCCGACGCGGTGATCACCGCCGCCCCCAGCAGCATGACGTCCGCCCGGGTGCGGGCCGCGACCTCCCACACCGCGCCCGCCGGGTGTCCGGGGCTGCCCTCGTACAGCACGATCGCCGCCCCGTGCATGAGCGTGTTGACCTGCATGTTCCACAGCGCCCAGCCGGTGGAGGTGAAGGCGAACATCCGCTCGCCGGGCCGCATCCCGGCGTAGAGCCCGGCCCACTTCAGGCCCTCGCAGGTGATGCCGCCGTGCCCGTGCACGAGGCCCTTGGGCAGCCCGGTGGTGCCGGAGGTGAACAGCACCCACAGCGGGTGGGAGAACTCGACCTGCTCGAACTGCGGCGCCTCGTCGACGGCGAGCAGCTCCGACCAGGGCGTCGAGCCCTCGGGGTCCGGGCGGTCGAACACGTACGGCACGTGCACGACGTGGCGCAGCGTCGGGAGGTTCTCGCGCAGCTGCGCGACGACGTCGCCGCGGTCGATCTCCTTGCCGTTCCAGTGGTAGCCGTCGGCCGCGATCAGCACGGTCGGCTCGAGCTGCGCGAGCCGGCCGATGGTGCCGTCGGCGCCGAAGTCCGGGGAGCAGCACGCCCACACCGCGCCGACCGCCGCGGCGGCGAGCGCCCCGATCACGGCGTGCTCGGTGTTGGGCAGGTAGGCCCCGACCCGGTCGCCGGGACGCACCCCCGCGCGGCGCAGCCAGCCCGCGACGGCCGCGACGGAGCGGCGCAGCTCGGCGAAGGTGATCTCGCGGGCGGCCCCGCCGCCCTCCTGGACGCACACCAGGGCCGGGGCGTCGTCGGCCCCGGTGCTCAGCGCGCGCTGCGCCCAGTTCAGCCGCGCGCCGGTGAACCAGCGGGTGCGCGGCATCTCCTCGGCCGTGCGCACCTGCGTCCAGGGCGCGGAGAACTCGACCTCGAAGTACTCGACGACGGCGACCCAGAACCGGTCCACGTCCTCGATCGACCACGCGTGGAAGGCGTCGTGGTCGGGGAACGGGCGGCCCTCGCGCTCCTCCAGCCAGTCCAGGTGGGCGCGCAGCGCCGAGTGCTCGATGCGGTCGGGGCGTGGGCTCCAGAGGACGGGGTCCATCCCTGGAACATAGGCCGGTGCCGCCGCCCGGGGTACCGGCGGACGGGGTCGTTGATCATCCGTTGAGATCCGCGTGAGGTCGGGTTGATGTGGCCCCGAAACACTACGGGCAAACCCACCGGCGCTACCGGAGCCGGGACCGCTCGACGACGAGACCCCGAGGAGTCCGATCGCATGAAGCTCGCCCTCTACCTCCCGAACTTCCGAGACGAGGTGACCGTCAAGGAGCTCGAGGACCTCACGGCGCTCGCCGAGGACCTCGACTTCGACTCCGTCTGGACACTCGACCGCGTCATCGTCCCGGAGAAGTCCGACCGCGCCGAGATGGAGTACCCGTTCGGCATGATGGACGGCCTGCCCAACGGCCTGCCGGTCATCTCGCGGGGCAAGTGGTTCCAGGGCTGGCCGCTGATCCCGTGGCTGGCCGCGAAGACCACGAAGCTGCGCATCGGCATGAGCATCACCAACACCCCGTTCCGCGGGCCCGCGGTCCTCGCCACGGAGCTGGCCACCGTCGACCACCTCTCGGGCGGCCGGCTCAACGTCGGCGTCGGCTCCGGCTGGATGCCCGAGGAGTTCGCCGCGGCCAGCGTGGCGCACCTGTTCCCGCGCCGGCACGCCCACGTGCGCGACACGCTCGAGATCATGCAGGGCATCTGGAACAACGACCTGTACGAGCACCACAGCGAGTTCGCCGACTTCGAGCTCTCCGGGTTCGGCCACAAGCCGCTCCAGGACCCCCTGCCGATCTACTTCTCCGGCCTCAAGGACCCGAAGCGGTCGGCCAAGCGCATCGCGAAGTACGGCCTCAACGGCTGGATCGGCATCCAGGACTCCCCCGAGGACATCAGGCGCTGGAAGGGCGAGATGGAGCGCGAGCTCAACGAGCTCGGGCGCGAGTTCCCCGCGGACTTCCAGATGTGCAGCATGATCTGGACCGTCATCACCGACGAGCCGCTGGACCAGTCCGACAACGGCAAGGTCACCAACCTGCTGGCGGGCACCGCCCAGCAGATCGAGGACCGGCTCAAGGCCTACAAGGAGGCCGGGATGACGATGCCGCTGATCTGGCCGCCGTTCCGCGACGTCCCCACCTCCAAGACCATGGATGACCTCAAGCGGATCACCGAGGAGATCATGCCCAAGGTCAACGCCAGCTGAGTTCCGCCCGGCACCACGCCGGTGCCACCCCCGACGCACGGACGACAGGACACGGACCCCCGTGGCCTGTCGTCCGTGCGGGCGGTGTACCCAGCTGTCCCGGTGGAGCTAGCGGCTCGGGACGGATCGGACCAGCTTCTCCTGGCCCGCGTTCACCGGGGTGCCGTACACGAAGTAGGTCTCGACCGGGAGCGTCGCGCCGCCGATGGCAAGGGCGGTGTCGAAGTCGCCGAGGTCCCAGGTGACGGTCTCGTGGTCGGGCTCGAACTGCAGGATCCCGGAGTTGCCGAACAGCTCGATGCGGTTGCCCCCGGGCTCGAACACGTAGAGGAACGCGCCCTGGGTGATGCCGTGGACGTCGGGCCCGGCCTCGATCTGGATGCCGTACTCGCGGCACAGCTCGGCGGCGTCGGTGTTGTGCTGGGGCACGCCGTACCAGAACGCCAGGTGGTGCAGCCGCCCGCGCGACCCGGTCTGGTCCAGCATCACCGCCATCTCGTGGCCCAGGTTGTTGACGCTCATCCACGCCCCGATCTCGGTGCCGCCGCCGGCGGCGTCGATGACGCGTTCGCGGGTCTCGAACCCGAGGGTCTGTTCGAGGAGTTCCTTCTGTGCCGTGACGTCGGAGGCCATGAGGTTGACGTGGTCCATCCGGCGCGGGGGCAGTCCCTGCAGCGGGCGCCGGGAGCGGCGCGTCAGGATCGGGCTCCGCAGCTCCGGCGGTGCGACGTACTTCTCGACGTCCCACACGAGCTCCATCGCGTGCCCGTCCGGGGTGTCGAAGGCGAAGGTGCGCCCGACGCCGATGTCACCCGTCGTCCAGCCCCGCCCCAGACCGGCCGCATCCAGCGCCGCGGCCCGCCGCTCGAGCGCGTCGGCGGAGGTGGTGCGCCAGCCCAGCGTGCCCGGTCCTGCGTGGTCGGCGGCGGTCAGCTTGAGGCTGTGGTGGTACGGGTCCTCGTAGCAGCGCAGGTAGACCGAGTCCTGGTGGCGGGCGGTCTCGCGCATGCCCAGCAGCTCGGTGAAGAACCACAGGCTGCCCTCCAGGTCCGGGGTGAGCAGTTCGGCGTGGGCGAGGTGGGCGAGCTCGAACCTCGGCGGTGCGGTGGTCATGTCCGTTCTCCTTCAGCGTCGGGCGTCGGTGAGTGCGTCGGCGGCGGCGTCGGCGTCGTGGCCGTGGATCCAGCCCAGCCACCCGTCGAGAGCGCGCAGGCGCTCGTCGCGGGCGGCGGCGTCGGGTCCGTCCGGCAGGTGCAGGGCGGCGGAGGTGTCCCATGCGGCGCGCTGCACGGCGCGGGTGCGGGCCCGGCGCAGCCGCTCGTAGCGACCGAACGCCGTGCCGTACCCCTGCGGGCCGGTGTCGGCGAGGCACCGGGCGAGCACGGTCGCGTCCTCGATGGTCTGGTTCGCACCCTGGCCGTGGTGCGGCAGCATCGCGTGCGCGGCGTCGCCCAGCAGCACCGCGCGACCGCGGCTCCACCGCGGCGGTGGGGGCAGGACGAACAACCCCCACCGCGGGCTCTGCGGCACCGCTGCGACCATCTCGCGCACCGCGGGGTGCCACTGCGCGAAGGCGGCGTCGAGCTCGCCGGGCCCGGCCTCGCCGAGACCGGCGGCGTGGGGCCACTCCGCCGGCCCGTCCAGCACCGCGAGGAAGTTGACGGTCTCGCCGACCGCGTAGTGCAGCAGGTGCGCGCCCGGCCCCACCCAGAACTGCACGGCGCGGGGAGCGGGCAGGGACGGGAGCGCCCCGGTCGGCACGATCCCGCGGAACCCGCTGGTCCCCGAGTAGACCGGCGCGCCACCGCCGATGTACCCGCGTACGGCGGAGCGCACGCCGTCGGCCCCCACGACGACGCGGGCGCGGACGGTGCGGTCGCCGCCGAACTCCAGGCGCACGCCGTCCGGGCCGTCGGCGATGCCGGTGAGGCACCAGCCGAGGTGCAGCCGCTCCGGTCCCCACGCCGTGCTGAGGGTCCGCTGCAGCGAGGCCCGGTGGATGCCCCAGAACGGTCCGCCGAAGCGGCGCGCGTACTCCGCGCCGATGGGATGGCCGGCCAGCACGGTGCCACTGCGCCAGTGCCGGTACTGGAGCTCCGTCGGCACCACGGAGGCCGCCGCGAGCTCGTCGCCGAGACCCAGCCGCTCGAGGATGCGGGTGCCGTTCGCGGCGAGCGCGACCGCCGCCCCGACCTCGCGCAGCTCGTCGGCCTGCTCGAAGACCTCGGCGTCGATCCCGCGCTCGCGCAGGGCCAGCGCGAGCGTCAGCCCGCCGATCCCCCCGCCGACCACGGCGATGTCCACGTCGGTCGTCGTCGTGTCCGTCGCCATCGTCATCGCCCCGCCGCAGGCCGGGCGGCGGCCCGGTCCGGCGCGTCCCCGGTGCGCGTGCGGATCAGGGCCAGCGCGACGGCCGCGATCACCCCCGGGACCGCGAAGGCCAGGAAGTTGACCTGCAGCGGGACGCCGGCCGTCAGCAGGATCCCGCCCAGCAGCGGGCCGATGATCGCGCCGATCCGGCCGATGCCGAGCGCCCAGCCGATCCCGGCCGACCGCGCGTGGGCCGGGTAGGACTGCGCGGCGTAGGCGTTGGCGAAGATCTGCGCGGCGAAGGTGGCCCCGCCGCCGAGGGCGACCGAGGCGTAGACCAGCACGAGCGAGCTGTCGCCGAGGAAGCCGAGCAGGGCGACGAACACCGCCGCGACCAGGTAGCTGACGATCAGCACCGGGCGGGTCCCGAACCGGTCGGACAGGTACCCGCCGACCCAGGTGATCACGATGCCGGCGAGGAACAGCGTCATGAGGAACGACAAGCTCGACCCCAGCGGGTACCCCGCCTCGATCATGAGCTGGGGCAGCCAGGTGAGCAGGCCGTAGATCATCAGCAGCACCATGAAGAACGCGGTCCACAGCAGCACGGTGTTCAGGCCGGACCCGTTGCGGAACAGGGTCGCGACCGGCGAGGCGGGCGGCGCCTCCTCCACCGTCACGCGGAGCTCGCCGTCGGCGGGCAGGCTCGGGTCCAGCGCCCGCAGCGTGGCAGCCAGCTCGTCGGTGCGGCCGCGGCGGACCAGGAACGCCGGGGCCTCGGGGAGGTACTTCACCAGCAGCGGGACGACGAGCAGCGGCAGCGCACCCAGCAGGTAGAGCGAGCGCCAGCCGTAGGCCGGGATGAACCACACCCCGATCAGCGCCGCGGCGATCCCGCCGACCATGTAGCCGCTGAACATGACGCTCACCATCGTGCTGCGCAGCCGGGCCGGTGCGTACTCGCTGACCAGCGCGACCGCGTTCGGCATCACGCCGCCCAGCCCGAGGCCGGCCAGGAACCGGTAGATCCCCACCTCCCACGGCGAGCTCGCGAGGAACACCGCGCCGGTGAACACCGTGTACAGCACGACACACGCGATGATCGGCATCCGGCGGCCGACCCGGTCGGCGAGTGCCCCGAACGCCATCGCGCCGAGCATCATGCCCACGAGCGCACCGCTCCCGATCAGCCCCGCGGTGGCCGGGCTGATGCCGAACTCGGCAATCATGCGGGGGACGGCGGCGCCGTAGATCGTCAGGTCGTAGCCGTCGAAGAGGATCACCAGCCCGCACAGGACGACGATCCGCACATGGAACGGGCCGAACCTGCTGCGGCCGACGACCGCGTCGAGACCCACCTTCACGGGACCCTCCTACCTCGTTGTCGGGAACGGGGCGAGACCGTCGCACCCGCGCGGGCCGACCCCCAGGAACGCGTTCCAGCCACTGGAACGGGGCCCGGCACCGCGGGGTGCGTCATGATGTGGCCGTCCCTCCCCCGTCCCCCGTCCCCCGTCCCGAGGAGCCCGAGCGCAGGTGACGACGCCCCACCAGCAGGGAGTGCAGTCCGTCGAGATCGGGATGCACGTACTCGCGGCGCTCGAGCGGGGCGGCGGCCCGATGCCGCTGTCGAAGATCGCCGCGGTCTGCAGGCTGGCGCCGAGCAAGACCCACCGCTACCTGGTCAGCCTGGTGCGCACCGGGTTCGTCGCACAGGAGGCCGGCACCGGGCTCTACAACCTCGGCCCCGCGGCCCGGACGCTCGGCGTCGAGGCGCTGCGCCGCGTCGACGAGGTCGGCACGGCCTCCCGGCACGCCGCCGGGCTGCGCGACCGCACGGGCCACACCGTCTACCTCGCGCTGTGGACCGACGCGGGCCCGAGCCTGGTGCGCCAGGACCACGGCTGGTACCCGCTCCCGATCATGGTCCGGGTCGGCTCGATCCTGCCGGTCCTCGACTCGGCGATCGGGCGCGCGTTCCTCGCGTACCTGCCCGAGCCGATGACCGCCCCGGTCCTGCGCGCCCAGCAGCGCCGGAAGGAGACCTCCGACCTCTCACCGCAGCGCTACGCCCAGGTGCTGGAGGAGATCCGGAGCACCGGGCTGTCGACCGTGCGCGGCAGCCTCATCGCGGGCCTCAACGTCGTCGCGGCGCCGACCTTCGGCGCGGACGGGCGCACCGAGGTGGTGATCGCGGTCGCGATGCCGGCCCGCTTCGACCGCGACGAGGAGTTCCGCCGGGTCGGCGATCTGCTGGTCGCGACGGCGAGGACCGTCTCCACCGAGCTGGGGCACAGCGGGTTCTGAACTACGTATTGCGTTACGCATTGCGGAAACGTACTTTCGGGACTCTGCCGTCGCGGGTGCGGCGGTGCACGTCTCGACGCGGAGAGTGGGCGGACCGGATGGGCGCTGATACGGACCTCGGAGCACCGTCGAAGCTGGGCAGAGCCCTGCAGCTGCTCGCCGCGTTCCGGCCCGGCGACGCGGAACTGAGCCTGGCCGAGCTGTCCCGGCGCACGCAGCTCCCGAAGGCGACCGCCCACCGGCTGCTCGGGGAGCTCGCCGCGTGGAACCTCGTGGAACGCACCGACACCGGGCACCGCCTCGGGGTGCGGCTCTTCGAGCTCGGGGCGCTGGCGCCGCTGCAACACCGGCTCCGCGAGGCCGCAGGCCCGTCCCTCGCCGACCTCTTCGAGAGCACGCGCAACACCGTGCACCTGGCCGTGCTCGACGGCACCGACGCCGTGTACGTCCACAAGCTCGGCAGCCGGCACGGGCCGGTGGTGTCGTCGCGGCTCGGCGGGCGGATGCCGGCGTACTGCACCGGGGTCGGCAAGGCGCTCCTCGCGCACTCCTCCCCCACCGCCGTGCAGCACTTGCTCGGCCGCCCCCTGCACCGGCGGACCCCGCGCACGATCGTCGCGCCCGGGCTCGTGCTGCGCGAGCTCCGCGCGGTGCACGAGCGGGGCTTCGCCGTGGAGCACGAGGAGTCCTCCCGCGGCATCGCGTGCGTGGCCGCACCGGTGCTGGACCGCCACCGGCGGGCGGTCGCCGCCGTCTCGGTCACGGGATGGGCGCACCTGATCGACGTGGCCCGCCTGGGCCCGGCGGTGCACGCGGCCGCGCTCGGCATCGCCCGCTCGCTGCACCAGCACGACGCAGCGGGGAATACCGGGGCCCCCGATCGCGCTCACACCCTCGCCGGTTGAGTGTTCCACGATCTGGACAGGAGGGTCGCCATGACCACCACCCGCACCCCGCCCGGGGCCGTGTTCGCCCACGCCCACGGGCTGTTCGACTCCGGTGAGTTCCTCGCCGCGGCCGCGCTGCTGGCGGAGCTGGCCACGGAGTACCCCGACGACCTCGCCGTGCGCCTGCTGCTGGCCCGCGCCTACTACCACTCCGCGCAGCTGCACCGCGCGGAGTCCGAGACGCGCGCCGTGCTCGCCGCCGACCCCGAGAACGCCTACGCCTACCTCCTGCTCGGACGCACCCTGCAGCGCCGGAGCCGGCACGCCGAGGCCGGTGGCCCGCTGCGGATGGCCGCGGCCATGGGGCTCGCCGCCTGACCCGACCAGGTCAGTCGCAGCCTGCGGTCCGGGCCGGGCACTCCTCGCGGCGGGAGCCGCAGGAGCACCGGCCCGCGGCACGGTCGTACAGGCCCGCCAACAGGGCCGCGAGCGGGTCGTCCGCGCCGGCCTCGAGGTGGCCGGCCCGGGCCGCCTCGACCAGCAGGTCGTCGGCGAACACCGGCTCGGGCTCCGTGCGCCGAGGATCGTCGACCATCGCGCTCCGCCTCCCGGCCCGGGTCCTGGACGCCGCACCGGCGCTCGGCCGTGCGCGGACTGCGTAACGACACGATAACGCCGGGTGCCGTCGGCCGCAGGACGGGTCCGGTGGGGCCACCGCCCCGCCGGGCCCGCGCGGGCACCGCGCGGCTACGGTCGGATCATGAGCGATCCGAGCGGCCGCGTCGGCCGGTACGTCCGGATGACGGCCCGGCCGGGGCAGGGTGCGGCACTCGCCGAGACCCTGCTGCGCGTGGCCGACGGCCTGCGCGGAGCCCCCGGCTGCGAGCTGTACGTGATCAACACCTCGCCCGACGAGGACGACGTCGTGTGGGTCACCGAGGTGTGGGCCGACGAGGAGGCCTCCGACCGCGCGCTGTCCGGCGAGCTGGGCGAGGTCGGCATCGGCGACGTCCTGGAACTGCTGGCCGGGCCGCCGGAGCTGGTGGACCTCACCCCGCTCGGCGGCGCCGGCCTGTCACGCTGACGCCTGCTGGTCGTCCTTCTTCTTCGAGGCCTTGAGCGACCCCGGGTGCGCCTTGGCGGTCGGGTCGCCCTTCGTCTTGATCAGGCTCGCGACCGTGACGACGACCAGCACCACGAGGATCACCACGAGGCTGACGGGCGTCGAGATCTCCGGGACCGCCGGGTCGATGTCGACGTGGGCCCAGTGCAGGATCAGCTTCACGCCGATGAACGCGAGGATGACCGCGAGGCCGGCGGAGAGGTAGACGAGCCGGTCGAGCAGGCCCTTGACCAAGAAGAACAGGGCCCGCAGGCCGAGCAGCGCGAACGCGTTCGCCGCGAAGACGATGTAGGGCTCCTCGGTGACGCCGAAGACCGCGGGGATCGAGTCGAGGGCGAAGAGCAGGTCGATGCTGCCGATCGCGATGAGCACGATGAACAGCGGCGTGACCATCCGCCTGCCGTCCACGCGGACGACCAGCTTCCCCTCGACGTACTCCTCGGTGACGGGCAGCAGGCGGCGCGCGGCCTTGACGACGCCGTTGTCCTCGATGTCGGGGTCCTCGTCGCGGTGCCGGAACAGCTGCACGGCCGTGAAGATCAGCAGCAGTCCGAAGATCAGGAACATGAACGAGAACAGCGACAGCAGCGTGGCGCCCAGCGCGATGAAGATCGCCCGCATGACCAGTGCGAGCACGATGCCGAACGTCAGCACCTTGTGCTGGTGCTCCTCGGGCACGGCGAACGTCGTCATGATGATCACGAAGACGAACAGGTTGTCGACCGACAGGCTCTTCTCGACGATGTAGCCCGCGAAGTACTGCGTGCCGAAGTCGCCGCCGTAGCTCGCCATGAACCACAGGCCGAAGGCGATCGCGACGGCGATGTAGAACACCGACCACGCGGTGGCCTCGCGGAACCCGACCTTGTGCGGGCGGACCGCGGCCAGGATCAGGTCGAGGGCGAGCAGCCCGACGACCAACCCGATCGTCACGGCCCAGGTCAGACCGGTGATCTCCAGCACGACATCCTCCATTACCGAGCCTTTACCCGATCGGGGAATCTACCGCGTCCCGGCGAAGACGCCATCCGGGAAGCAGCCCGCGGCGAGCAGGGCGCGCACCAGCACGCCGCCGATGTCGCCGAGCCGGGCCGCGCCCTCGGCGCCGAGGTGGTCCCACGGGCCCGCCCCGAGCCGGTTGGTGTCGTCCTCGATCGTCCCGCGCAGGGCGTCCCCGCCGTCGGTGAGCGCGCCGTCCGCGGTGAGCAGGCCGCGGTCGGCCAGACCGGCGACCGCGCCGTCCCACTGCTCCTGCGACCAGCCGCGGCTGGCCATCGCGAACGGCGTGACGAACCCGCGACCGGTGGCGGTGTAGGTGACGAGCGCCTCCAGCCCGGACAGCCCGGCGCCGAGCAGCATCGCGACGTGGCCGTCGCCGCGGTGCTCGCGCAGGATGCTCAGCGCGTGCCAGAGCACGAGGTGCGGGGCGGTGGGCCACTCCAGGTCGAGGTGCCCGGCCGCCAGCGGGCGACCGTCGACGGTGCAGGACTCGGCGGCCCGGCGGGCCAGCGCGGCGGCCTCGGCCACCTCCAGCGATCCGACGACCTCCTCGCCCAGCATCCGGCGCAGCGCGGCGTCGGCGGCGGCGAACCGGGCCGCGACCAGGGACTCCGGGCTCGCGAGCGTCCAGGCGTCGGGGATGCTGCGGGCCACCAGCGTCGGGCTGAAGTTGTAGAAGGTGGCCGCGACGACCCCGGGCCCGACGGCGCCCATCGGGGCGGCGCGACCGGCGAAGTAGCTCATCCGACCCGGCTTCAGCCCGGCCGCGGTGAGCAGCTGCTCCGTCTCCGGGGCGAAGTAGATCATGGCGTGCAGGGGTTCGAGGGCGCGCGCGAGGCGGCCTGAGTCACGGGGTTCCACCGCCGGACCGTACCGGGATGATCGTCAGGCGTGGAGACGGCGCGAACGGGGTAGTCCGCCGCCGACCATCCGATCCCCCCAGGAGGCACCACATGGCACTCGACGACAACGACATCAGCACCACCGACGGCTCCGGCGCCGAGGGCCCGGCCGACTCCGGTGCCGGCCAGGGCACGCCCGGCGTCTCCGACGGCGGCGCGGACGGCGGCGCCGACTCCGGCGCCGAGGGCCCGGCCGACTCCGGCGCGGGCTCCGGCACCCCCGGCGTCTCCGACGGCGGGGCCGACGGCGGCGCCGACTCCGGCGCCGAGGGCCCGGCCGACTCCGGCGCGGGCTCCGGCACCCCCGGCGTCTCCGACGGCGGCGCGGACGGCGGCGCCGACAGCGGTGCGTGAGATCGATCCCGCTCTCGACGCCGGGCGGCCCGCGACGGGCCGCCCGGCGTCGGCACTGCTGCGGGCGACCGGGCTCGACCCGGCCGCCTTCGCGGACGCGCACTGGGGCCGCACCCCGCTGCTGACCCGCGGCGCCGACGCGGAGTCCTTCCGCGACCTCCTCGACCTCGACGGCGTCGACGAGCTGCTGTCGGTCCGCGGCCTGCGCACCCCGTTCCTGCGCCTGGCCCGCAACGGCTCGGTCGTCGGCTCGTCGTCGTTCACCGGACCGGCGGGCGTCGGGGCCGAGATCGGCGACCAGGTGCGCGACGACCGCGTCGCCGCGCTGTTCGGCGACGGCACCACCGTCGTCCTGCAGGCGCTGCACCGCCTGTGGCCGCCGGTGATCGACTTCGCGACGCGGCTCGGCGCCGAGCTCGGGCACCCCGTGCAGGCCAACGCCTACGTCACCCCGGCGTCCTCGCGCGGCTTCTCCGCGCACTACGACGTGCACGACGTGTTCGTCCTGCAGCTCGCCGGGCGCAAGCACTGGACGGTGCACGCCCCCGTCCACGCCGACCCCCTGCGCGACCAGCCGTGGAACGGACGGGCCGACGCCGTCGCCGCGCGCGCCCGCGACGACGAGCCGGTGATCGACACCGTGCTCGAGCCCGGCGACGCGATGTACCTGCCGCGGGGCTGGCTGCACGCCGCCACCGCGCTCGGCGAGGTGTCCGCGCACCTGACCGTCGGCGTGCACGTCGTCACGCGGTTCGCGCTGGTGGAGGCGCTGACGGCGCTGGTCACCGGCGACCCGGCGCTGCGGGCGTCGCTGCCGCTGGGCCTCGACGTCGCCGATCCCGACGCCCTCGCCCCGCACGTCGACGCCGTGCGCGACGCGCTGGTGGCCGCACTGGGCCGGGTGCCGGCCACCGACGTGGCCCGGCGGGTCCGGACCCGGGTGTGGGAGGGCAACCGGCCCGAGCCGGTGCGGCCCGTCGCGGGTGCGGCGTTCGCCGACGGTCTCGCCCCCGGCGACGCCGTCCGGCTGCGGGCGGGTCTGGGGCACCGGGTCGCCGAGCGCGGCGGGAAGGTCGTGCTGGAGCTCGCCGACCGCGAGATCACCCTCCCGGCCGCGACGACGGCGGCGCTGCGCTCGGTGCTCGACGGGGACACCCACGCGGTGGGTAGCCTGCCGGGCATGGACGACGCCGACCAGATCGTGCTGGTGCGCCGGCTGCTCAGGGAGGGCGTGCTCGTCCCGGCCACCCCGGCATGACCCGCTGCGCCGACCTCGCCGCCGACGACTCCCGGGAGGGCACCGCCCCGCCCGGGGACCGCTGGCTGCTGGTGGAGCACCCGGGGCCGTGGGGGCGGGTGGCGTTCGCGCAGTCCGGGCTGCCCGCGGCCGCCGTCGGGGCGATGGACGCCTGGGCGCGCGCGTCGCGCGGCCGGGTGCTGCTGATCCGGCGACCGGGGCGGCGGGCCGGGGACGGGCCGCGGCGCTGGTTCCGCGTCGACTCCCGGCCGGGGCACGAGTCGGTGCGCACGGGCACGGTCGTCGACGACGCCGGGCTCGTCGACGCCGTGACCGCCCCCGGGACCCCGCACGACGATCCGCTGAACCTGGTGTGTGCGCACGGCCGCCACGACGTCTGCTGCGCGGTGCGCGGCCGCCCGCTCGCCGCGGCGCTGGCCGCCGCCGACCCGGACCGCACCTGGGAGTGCTCGCACATCGGCGGCTGCCGCTTCGCCCCCGCGCTCGTCCTGCTCCCCCACGGGTTCGTCCTCGGCGGGATGACGCCGGCCGAGGGCGTGGCGTTCGCGGCGGGCTACGCCGCCGGCCGGATCGACCCCGGGTACCTGCGCGGGCGCTCCACCGATCCGCCCGCCGTGCAGGCCGCGCAGCGCCACGCCCGGCTCCTCACCGGGGAGCACGGCGTCGACGCGCTGCGGCTGGTGGCCGTCGAGGCCCCCGCGCCCGGCCGGTGGCGGGTGGTCCTGGGCGACCCGGACGTGGTGGTCGACCTGGCCGAGCGCCGGGTCGACGCGGGCCGCCCGCTCACCTGCGCGGCCACCGCCCCCGGCTGGCTGCGCGAGTTCGACGTGCTCGGGACGGCGTAGGCGGTCAGCCCAGGTCGGCGCGGACCGCCGCCACCGCGGCGGCGTCGAGCAGGTCGTGCTCCGCGGCGTGCTCGGCGATCTGGATGCTGTCGTCGACCGCCCGCATCGGGACGCCGAGGGCGGTGATCTCGGCCGCGAGGGCGTCGATCTCGTCGTTGCGGCCCAGGTCGAGTCCGGTGACGCGGCGGATGTAGATCGCGGCCACGCGGTCGGGGCACTCCCGCGCGATGTCGGCGTAGATCTCCGGGTCCTCCTGGCCGCTGTCGCCGATCAGGACCAGCCGCAGCTGCGGGTGCTCGTCGAGCAGGCGGCGCACGAGCGCGGGCTTGTGGGCCTGCGCGCCGATCCGGAACAGCCCCGTGTGCGACGGGCCCCAGTCGGTGAGCAGCAGCGGGCCCAGCGGGAAGCCGCGCATCGAGACGAACTGCAGCAGCATCTCGTGCAGGTTCCACGGACTCGTCGACACGTAGAACACGGGCCGCTCGGGCTTGCCGGGCTTGGTCACCAGCGCGCGGTACAGCGCGGCCGCGCCGGGCAGCGGGGTGCGCTCCTCGACGTCGGTGAGCAGGGTGGCCTTGAGGAAGTCCAGCCCGCGGGTGAGCCCGGTGTGCAGGATCGTGTCGTCGACGTCGCTGATCACCCCGACGTCGACGGCCGGGTCGACGAGCAGCACGCGCGCCGTCGCCGTGGACCCGTCGGGGCCGGACAGCGCGATCTCCAGCCAGCCCGGCCGGGCGCCGGTCAGGTCCAGCTCGTGGTCGACGTAGCCGTCGCGGTCGGTGCGGACGACGACGTCGCCGCCGGGGGCGTGGATCGTCACCTCCGTGCGCGGGACCTCGACGGTGAGGAACCGGGCCAGGCTCACCCGCAGCGTCGCGCGGCGCGACCGGGGAGAGGGCGTCGCGTCCCCGACGAGGACGGCGGGCGCCTGCGGTTCGACCGCGTTGCGCCCCAGGACCAGCCGGGCCCCGACCCGCGCCCGTGCGGTGGTCCCGTGCCCGATGAACGGGATGATCACCGGGTGCCGGTGGCCGCCGAGCTTGGCCCCGGTCGCGATCCCCGCCTCGACGACGTCCTCCAGACGCAGTAGTGCGTAGGTGAACTGTCTGCGCCAACTCCGTGCCGTCACCCCGTCACCGTAACGGCCGTGGTTACGCTCGGTCCGTGCGAACCGTGCTCCTCGACCTCGACGGCACCCTCGTCGACTCCGCCGCCCTGATCACCGAGCACCTCTCGGCCGCGCTGCGGACCCTCGGCGTCGACCGGACGCCGCACCAGCTGCTGCCGCTCGTCGGCCCCCCGTTCGAGACCGCGCTGCCCGCGCTCGGGCTCACCGCGGAGCAGACCGCGGCGGCCATCGACGCCTACCGCGGCTCCTACGACGCCGTCGCCGCCACCGAGACCCCGCTGTACCCGGGCACCGTCGCGCTGCTGGAGCGCCTGGGCGGGCTGCGCCTGGCCGTCGCCACGTCGAAACCGGAGCCGGTGGCGCGCCGGATCGTGGAGGGCGTCGGGATCGGCGGGCACTTCGTGCTCGTGGGCGGGGCCGACCAGCCCAACGGGCGGCTCGGCAAGGCGGCCGTCGTCGGGTCGGTGCTGGAGCGGCTGGGGATCGACCCGGCGCGCGAGCCCGTCGTGATGGTCGGCGACCGGCACCACGACGTCGACGGGGCGGCGGCCCACGGCGTCCCCACCGTCGGGGTGGCCTGGGGCTACGCCGGACCGGGCGAGCTGAGCGGGGCGGCGAAGGTCGTCGCGGACGTCGACGCGCTGGTCGACGTGCTGACCGGCGACGCGCACTGGTCCACCCGCCCGTAGGTCCGGTCAGTCGGCCGAGGTCTGGACCCAGCCGTAGCTGCGGTTGACCGCCCGCCCCCAGTTCGCGTGCTCGCGGCGGCGCAGGTCCGGGTCCATCGCGGGCTCCCAGGCCGCGGCGCGGTGCCAGTTGGCGCGCAGCACCTCCACGTCCGACCAGTGCCCCACCGCGAGCCCCGCCGCGTAGGCCGCACCCAGCGACACCGCCTCGGAGCCGAGCGGGCGCTCCACGGGCACGTCGAGGACGTCGGCGACGAACTGCATGAGCAGGTGGTTGGCCGTCATCCCGCCGTCGACCTTGAGCCGGGTGACGGGCAGGCCGGAGTCGAGGTTCATCGCGTCGACGACCTCGCGCGTCTGCCAGCCGGTGGCCTCCAGCACCGCCCGGGCGAGGTGGCCCCGGTTGATGAACGACGTCAGCCCGACCATCACGCCCCGCGCGTCGGGGTGCCAGCGCGGGGAGTACAGCCCGGAGAACGCGGGCACGATGTAGCAGCCCCCGTTGTCCCCGACGGTCTCGGCGAGCGTCTCGATCTGCGCCGCGGTGCCGATCATGCCCAGCGAGTCGCGGAACCACTGCACGAGCGAGCCGGTCATCGCGATCGCGCCCTCCAGCGCGTAGACGGGGCGGTCCCCCAGCAGGTACCCGACCGTCGGGATCAGCCCGTGCGTCGACTCCGCGATCCGCGATCCGGTGTTCATCAGCAGGAACGCGCCCGTGCCGTAGGTGCACTTGGCCTCGCCGGGGGCGAAGCAGGCCTGGCCGACGAGCGCGGCCTGCTGGTCGCCGAGCGCGCCCGCGACCGGCACCCCGGGCAGCACCGTCGAGCAGACGCCGTAGACCTCGGCGTTGGAGCGGATCTCCGGCAGCATCCGGCGCGGCACGTCGAGGACGTCGAGGAGGGCGTCGGACCACTCCAGGCTGCGCAGGTCCATGAGCATCGTGCGGCTGGCGTTGGTGACGTCGGTGACGTGCTCCCCCGTCAGGTTCCAGATCAGCCAGCTCTCCATGGTGCCGAACAGCAGGTCGCCCGCCTCGGCGCCCTCGCGCGCCCCGGGCACGTGGTCGAGGATCCAGCGCAGGCGCGGCCCGGCGAAGTAGGTGGCCGGGGCGAGCCCGCAGACCTCGGTGATCAGCGGGGCGTGCCCGTCCTCGACCAGCCGGGAGACGATCCCGTCGGTGCGGGTGTCCTGCCAGGTGACGGCCCGCGAGATCGGGACGCCGGTGTGCCGGTTCCACACGACGGTGGTCTCGCGCTGGTTGGCGATGCCCAGCCCGACGAGGTCCTCGGGCCCGAGCCCGGCGCTGCGCAGCGCGGCGGGCACGACGCGCTGCACGTTGCGCCAGATCTCCGCGGCGTCGTGCTCGACGAGCCCGGGGGCCGGGTAGTGCTGGCGGTGCTCGCGCTGGGCGACGGCGAGCATGCGGCCGGAGCGGTTGAACAGCAGGCAGCGGGTGGACGTCGTGCCCTGGTCGATCGCGGCGACGACTCGCTCGCCCCTCACGCCGTCCCCTCCACCAGCGACGCGGAGATCTCGCGGGCGGCGGCGACGAGGTGCACCGCCACCGCCGCCCGCAGCTCCCCGCCGAGCCCGAACAGCTCCTCCACCGGCCCGACGACGCCGATCGCCCCGGCCACCAGCCCGCCGCTGCCCCGCAGCGCCGCCGCCGCCCCGCCGACACCGGGCTCGAACTCCCCGCTGTCACCCGCCCACCCGCGCCGCCGCGCCACGGCGAGCTGGGCGTCCAGCGCCGCGACGGTGACGCAGGTGCGGCCGGTGTAACGGGTCAGCGTCAGGTCCCGCGGGGGCGGCGTCGCGACGGGGGCGAACGCGAGCAGGCACTTGCCCAGTGCGGTGGCGTGCAGCGGCTGCTCCTCGCCGGTCCGGATGGACTGCGCCGTGCCGTCGGGGCGGAAGACGTGGTGCACCAGCCGGACCGCGCCCGCGTCGGGCACCCCCAGATGGACGGCGAGCCCGGTGCTGCCGGCCAGCGAGTCGGCCCAGTTCATGGCGCGGGCGCGCAGGTCGTGCCGGTCCCAGCCGCCGCGGCCCAGCTCGCGCAGCGCACCGCCCAGCACGTACCGCGACGACGGGTCCTGCTCGACGAACCCCACCTCGCGCAGCGTGCGGACGATCCCGTGCGCGGTGGGCCGGGGCAGGTCCAGCGCGGCCGCGATCTCGTTGATGCCCAGCGACCGGTGGGTGCTGCCGAGCAGGCGCAGCACCGCCGCCGCGCGCTCGATCGACTGGATGGATCCCGGCATCCCCCCGACCCTAGACCCGCCGCGGGCGGAGTGTGACGTGCGTCCGAACGGCGGTTCGACAATGTCGAACACCGCTCGTTGACCCGCATCGGCGCCGTTCCTAGCGTCCGGAGCCACGGCCTGTCTGTGGGGGCGGCCGACGAGAGAGGACTTCACCGATGAAGAACTCGTACCTGGGTGAGCTGAGTGCCGAGTTCCTCGGCACCATGATCCTCATCCTGTTCGGGACCGGGGTGGTGGCGCAGGTCGTCACGGCCCCCGACGGCAGCCTCGGCGACCACGACTCGATCGCGTGGGCCTGGGGCATCGGCGTCACGCTGGGCGTCTACGTCGCGGCCCGGCTGTCCGGCGCGCACCTCAACCCGGCGGTGACGATCGCGCTCGCCGCGTTCAAGGGCTTCTCGTGGCGCAAGGTGGCGCCGTACGCGCTCGCGCAGACGGCGGGCGCGTTCGTCGCCGCGCTGATCGTGCGCTTCGTGTACTCCGACCTGATCGACAAGGTGGACCCGAACCACACGATCGCGACGCAGGGCATCTTCTCGACGCTGCCCGGCAACGGGGTGGAGGGCGTCGGCGTCGGCACGGCGTTCTTCGACCAGATCGTCGGCACCGCGATCCTGGTGTTCGTCATCTTCGCGCTGACGACGGCGGCCAACAACCCGCCGATGGCGAACCTCGGGCCGGTGGTCGTCGGGCTGCTGGTCGTCGGCATCGGCATGGCGTGGGGCGCCAACGCCGGCTACGCGATCAACCCGGCCCGCGACTTCGGGCCGCGGCTGGCGTCGTTCGTCACCGGGTACACGACGGCGTTCCTCGACCAGAACGGCGATCTGTACTTCTGGTTGCCGATCATCGCGCCGATCATCGGGGGCCTGATCGGCGGGGCGCTGTTCAAGTACATGATCGAGGGGTTCCTGCCGAACGAACCGGAGACCGTCGTGGTGTCCGAGCCCAACCAGAACGCCTGACTCAGCGAGGAGAACAGTGATGGCAGAGTTCGTCGGAGCCGTCGACCAGGGCACCACCAGCACCCGCTTCATGATTTTCGATCACAGCGGCAACGAGGTGGGTCGCCACCAGCTCGAGCACGAGCAGATCCTCCCGCAGGCCGGCTGGGTCGAGCACAACCCCGTCGAGATCTGGGAGCGCACCTCCGCCGTCATCCAGACCGGGCTGAACAAGACCGGGCTGTCGGCGTCGGACCTGGTCGCGCTGGGGATCACCAACCAGCGCGAGACCGCCGTGGTGTGGAACAAGCGCACCGGCCGCCCGCTCTACAACGCGATCGTCTGGCAGGACACCCGCACCGACCGCATCGCCACCGCCCTGGACAAGGACGGCCGCGGCGACGTCATCCGGCAGAAGGCCGGGCTGCCCCCGGCCACGTACTTCTCCGGCGGCAAGATCCAGTGGATCCTGGAGAACGTCGACGGGGCCCGCGAGCTCGCCGAGAGCGGCGACGCGCTCTTCGGCAACACCGACACGTGGCTGATCTGGCAGCTCACCGGTGGCGTGAACGGAGGGGTGCACGTCACCGACCCGACCAACGCCAGCCGCACCATGCTGATGAACCTCGAGACCCTCGACTGGGACGACGAGCTGCTCGGCTTCTTCGGCGTCCCGCGCTCGATGCTCCCGGAGATCAAGCCCAGCTCGTGTCCCGGCGGCTACGGCACGACGCTGACCAACGGCCCGTTCGGCGGCGAGGTGCTGATCACCGGCGACCTCGGCGACCAGCAGGCCGCCACCGTGGGCCAGGTCTGCTTCGCCCCCGGCGAGGCCAAGAACACCTACGGCACCGGCAACTTCATGCTGCTCAACACCGGCACCGAGCTGGTGCGGTCGAAGGCGGGCCTGCTGACGACGGTGGGCTACAAGTTCGGCGACGAGCCCGTCGTCTACTGCCTGGAGGGGTCGATCGCCGTCACCGGCTCGGCCATCCAGTGGCTGCGCGACCAGCTCGGCATCATCTCCGGCGCCTCGGAGAGCGAGACGCTGGCCCGCCAGGTCGAGGACAACGGCGGCGTCTACTTCGTGCCCGCGTTCTCCGGGCTGTTCGCGCCCTACTGGCGATCCGACGCCCGCGGCGCGATCGTCGGCCTGTCGCGCGCTACAACACCAACGCCCACCTGGCCCGGGCCGCGCTGGAGGCGATCTGCTACCAGAGCCGCGACGTCGCCGAGGCGATGGAGAAGGACTCCGGGGTGCACCTGGAGGTGCTCAAGGTCGACGGCGGCGTCACCGCCAACGAGCTGTGCATGCAGATCCAGGCCGACGTGCTCGGCGTGCCGGTCAGCCGGCCCGTCGTCGCGGAGACGACGGCGCTGGGCGCGGCGTACGCGGCCGGGCTCGCCGTGGGCTTCTGGAAGAACACGGACGAGTTGCGTTCCAACTGGAACGAGTCGAAGCAGTGGACGCCGCAGTGGTCGGCGGAACAGCGTGATGCCGGTTACGAGCAGTGGAAGAAGGCCGTCGAGCGGACGTTGGACTGGGTAGACGTGGGCTGAGAGACCCTCGCCCCACGGAAGAACGAACGAAGGGACACACCATGAGATCGGTCGCGCTCTCCCCCGCCGCACGGGAGTCGGCACTGGAGGCGATGGCGTCGACCGAACTCGACGTGCTGGTCGTCGGGGGCGGTGTCGTGGGTGCGGGAAGCGCCCTCGACGCCGCCACCCGGGGCCTGACCGTCGGGCTCGTCGAGGCCCGCGACTTCGCCTCGGGGACGTCGAGCAGGTCGAGCAAGCTCATCCACGGCGGCCTGCGCTACCTGGAGATGCTGGACTTCCGGCTGGTCGCCGAGGCCCTCTCCGAGCGCGGCCTGCTCATCGAGAAGCTGGCCCCGCACCTCATCCGACCGGTGCCGTTCATCTACCCGCTCAAGCACCGCGCGTGGGAGCGGATCTACGCCGGGGCCGGGGTGGCGCTCTACGACGTGCTCGCCCGGGCGTCCGGGCACAGCGCGGGGCTGCCCCTGCACCGTCACCTCACCCGTCGCGGCGCGCGCCGGATCGTGCCGTCGCTGCGCAAGGACGCCCTCGTCGGCGCGCTGCAGTACTACGACGCGCAGGTCGACGACGCCCGGCACACGATGTTCATCGCCCGCACCGCCGCCGCGTACGGCGCGCACGTGGCCACCCGCTCGCGCGTGGTCGGGCTGCTGCGCGAGGGCGAGCGCGTCACCGGGGCCGAGGTCCACGACCTGGAGTCCGGCCGCACGATCAAGGTGCACGCCAAGCAGGTCATCAACGCCACCGGCGTGTGGACCGACGACACCCAGTCGATGGTCGGCGAGCGCGGGCAGTTCAAGGTCCGGGCGAGCAAGGGCATCCACCTGGTCGTGCCGCGCGACCGCATCCAGGGCGACTCGGGGCTGATCCTGCGCACCGAGAAGTCGGTGCTGTTCGTCATCCCGTGGGGACGGCACTGGATCGTCGGCACCACCGACACCGACTGGGACCTCGACAAGGCCCACCCGGCCGCGTCGGCCGCCGACATCGACTACCTGCTCGACCACGTCAACGAGGTGCTGGAGCAGCCGCTCACGCACGCCGACGTGGAGGGCGTCTACGCCGGGCTGCGGCCGCTGCTCTCGGGCGAGTCCGACGCCACGTCGAAGCTGTCGCGCGAGCACGCGGTGGCGCACACCGCGCCGGGGCTCGTCGTCGTCGCCGGGGGGAAGTACACGACCTACCGGATCATGGCCAAGGACGCCGTGGACGCGGCCGTGCACGCGCTCGACGCGAAGGTGCCGAACTCGGTCACCGAGAACGTGCCGCTGCTCGGCGCCGAGGGGTTCACGGCGCTGAAGAACTCCCGCTACGTCCTGGCCGCGCAGTACGGGCTGCACGAGGCCCGGATCGCGCACCTGCTGGCCCGCTACGGCTCGATGATCCACGAGGTGCTCGACCTCGTGGCCGCCGATCCGACGCTGGGCGAGCCGCTCGCCGGCGCCCCGGACTACCTGCGCGCCGAGATCGTCTACGCCGCGCAGTACGAGGGCGCCCGCCACCTGGAGGACGTCCTCGCCCGCCGCACCCGGATCTCGATCGAGACGTTCGACCGGGGCATCGGGTCGGTCGACGAGGCCGCCGCGCTCATCGCCCCGGTGCTGGGGTGGAGCGACGACCAGGTCGCCCGGGAGGTCGAGCACTACCGCAAGCGCGTCGACGCCGAGCGGGAGAGCCAGAAGATGCCCGACGACGAGACCGCCGACTCCGCCCGGATGGGGGCGCCGGAGGTGGTGCCCCTGCGCTGACGCGCTCGTGCGCGGAAACGGCTGCCCCGGCCGCCGTTTCCGCGCACGGGTCGTTAGCGTGCGCGCGTGAGCGAACCGGCCTGGCGACGGCGGACGCGCGGCGAGCACCGGTGGCCCGCCCTGCTCGCCGTCGCCGTCGCCGTCGCGCTGCAGCTCGGCCTGCCCGACCAGATGACGCCGGCCCCGCGCTGGCTGCTGCCCGCGCTCGAGGCGCTGCTGCTCGTCGTGCTGCTGGTGGCCGACCCGCTGCGCATGGACCGCGACTCGCGGCGGCTGCGCGTGCTGGGGATCGGGCTCGCGTCGCTGGTCGGGCTGGCCACCGCCGTGTCGGTCGTCGGACTCGTGGTGGGGCTGGTCGACGGCCGCTTCGGCGACGACGCACCCGCGCTGCTCGCCACCGGCGCGGCCATCTGGCTGACCAACGTCATCGCGTTCGCGCTGCTGTACTGGGAGTTCGACCGCGGCGGCCCGGCCGACCGCGCGGCGGGCGTCGCGGAGCACCCGGACTTCCTGTTCGCCCAGATGCAGACCCCGGAGGTCGCCGACCCCGACTGGGAGCCGGTGTTCGTCGACTACCTCTACGTCTCCTTCACCAACTCCACCGCGTTCAGCCCCACCGACACGCTGCCGCTCTCGCGGTGGGCGAAGGGCGCGATGCTGGTCCAGGCGCTGGTGTCGCTCGTGACGGTGGCGCTGGTCGTGGCGCGGGCGGTGAACGTGCTCGGCTGAGGGCGCCTACCGTGGCGGGGGTGAGCGACCTGATCTCCATCGACGACATCGCCGCCGCCGCCGCCCGCATCGCCGGGCACGTGGTGCGCACCCCGACCGTGGACTCCCCCGGGCTCTCGGCCCACCTGGGCGCGCCCGTCGCGCTCAAGCTCGAGCTGCTGCAGCGCACCGGGTCGTTCAAGCCGCGCGGCGCGTTCCACAAGCTCCTCGGGCTCTCCGACGCCGAGCGGGCCGCCGGGGTGGTGGCCGTCAGCGGCGGCAACCACGGGCTGGCCGTCGCCGACGCCGCCGGGACGCTGGGGATCGCCGCCACGATCGTCATGCCGTCGTCGGTGCCGGAGCGGGCGGTCTCGACCTGCCGGGCCTCCGGCGCGACCGTGCGGCTCACCGACGACATGGCCGGGGCGTTCGCGCTGCTCGACGAGCTGGTCGCCGCCGGGATGACGCTCGTGCACCCGTTCGACGACCGGGACGTGATCGCCGCGCAGGGCACCGTCGGCGCCGAGTTCGCGGCCGACGCGCCCGGGCTCACCGACGTGCTCGTCAGCATCGGGGGCGGCGCGCTGGTCTCGGGCGTCGCGGCGGCGTTCGCCGGATCGGGCGTGCGCCTGTGGGGCGTCGAGACCGAGGGGGCCGACGCGATGTCGCAGGCGCTCGCCGCGGGCGCCCCGGTGTCGTTCACGCCGACGTCGATCGTCAGCACGCTGAGCGCGCCGTACGTCACCCCGCTGACGCTCGACCACGTCCGCTCGCTCGTCGAGGACGTGCTGGTCGTGTCCGACGCCGACGCCGTGCGCGGCACCCTCACCCTCGCCGAGCGGGCGAAGGTGTGGGCGGAGCCGGCGGCGGGCTGCCTGGTGCCCGCGGCGCTGCGGGTGCTCGACCGCATCGGGCCGGACGCCCGCCCGGGCCTGGTCGTCTGCGGCGGCAACGCCACGACCGCCGACCTCGCGACGTGGACCGGGCGCTTCGCCGCCACCCCGTTCCCCGCCCGGGTGCCCGCCCCCGCCTGACGGGACTGCGCCGGCGGGCCGTGGCGTTGTGCGGTGCGTGCGCACCGACGTCGTGGTGATCGGGGCCGGGCAGGCCGGGCTGTCGGCCGCGTCCGGGCTGGCCCGGGCCGGGGCCGACTTCGTGGTGCTCGACGGCGAGGACGGCCCGGGCGGGGCGTGGCGGCACCGCTGGCCGACGCTGCGGGTCGACGGCGCCCACCGCATCCACGACCTGCCCGGCCTGCCCTTCGACCCCGCCGACGTCACCCGGCCCGCCGCCGAGGTGGTGCCGGAGTACTTCGCCGACTACGAGCGCGAGTTCGGGCTGTCGGTGCTGCGGCCGGTGCACGTGCGCGGTGTCCACGACGACGCCCCGGACCTGCGGGTGGAGACCGACCGCGGCACCTGGACGACCCGCGCCCTGATCAACGCCACCGGCACCTGGACCCGCCCGTTCGTGCCCCGCTACCCGGGGACCTTCGTCGGACGCCAGCTGCACGTGGCCGACTACCGCGGGCCGGCGGAGTTCGCCAGGAAGCGGGTCGTGGTCGTCGGCGGGGGCACCTCGGCGGTGCAGCTGCTCATCGAGATCGCGGCGGTGGCCGCCGGCACCGCATGGGTGACGCGGCGCCCGCCGGTGTTCTCCGAGGAGCCCTTCGACGGGCGCGCCGCCGTGGCGCGCGTCGAGGAGCGGGTGCGGGCCGGGCTCGCGCCCGGGAGCGTGGTGTCGGTGACCGGCCTGCTCCGCACCCCGGCGGTGCGCGCCGCCCAGGAGGCCGGCGTGCTGGAGCGGCGGCCGATGTTCGACCGGCTGGTGCCGACCGGGGTGGCGTGGGCCGACGGCACGGAGTACGCCGCCGACGTGGTCCTGTGGGCCACCGGCTGGCGCGCGGCCCTCGGCCACCTCGCCCCGCTGCGCCTGCGCGGGCCGGGCGGCGGGATCGCGATGGACGGCACCCGGGTGGTGGCCGACCCCCGGGTGCACCTCGTCGGCTACGGCCCCAGCGCCAGCACGATCGGGGCGAACCGGGCCGGGCGGGCCGCGGCCCGGGAGGTGCTCGGGACGCTGCCCGTCACGCCGGCACCCGCGACGGGTCCGTCCACATGAACGCCCCGTCGTGCCCGTCGAGGTCGTGGACGCCGTTGCCGTACGTGAAGCCGTGGTCCTCGACGGGGAGGATCCCTGCGGGGGAGCTCCCCGCGGTGCGGACGTCCCTGTGACGGCGCACCCCGACGGCACTCCTCGGTGCCTGGCGCGGCTCCTCCGCGACGCCGCCGACGGCCGGTTCCCGGACGCCGACGGGAGCTGGGTCCGGGTGCCGCCGTGGCGCGCGGGCGTCGAGGCGGTGGTGGCGTTCACCGGGTTCGCGGTGCTCGCCGTCGACGGTCCGGTGCCCGGGGCAGCAGCGGGGTCCGGGATCGACGGGTCCGGCATCGACGGGTTCGGGGGCGCCCACGACCCGCGCCTGATCGCCGCGCTGGCCGGCCCGGACGGCTGGATCGACAGCCTCGACGCCCTGCTCGTCGCCCGCGGCACCGGCGGCCCGCCGGTGCTCCGGGCCCGACCCGACCTGGCGGGACACCCCCGGGTCGCGTTCGCGCGGGCCGTCCGCGACGACGTGCGGGTGCTGGGCCGCGCCTCCGGGGACGAGGTCGCGGTGCTGGCCCGCGGGATCGCCGGGCTGACGGAGCTGAGCATGGAGGTGCCGCCCGCGGCCCGCGGCGGCACCGGGCGGGCACTGGTCCGCGACGCGCTCGCCTCGGTGCCGGCCGGGGAGGTGGTGGTGGCGGCGTGCGCACCGGGCAACGCCGCGAGCCTGCGGACGCTGCTGGCCGCGGGCTTCGTGCCGGTGGGGTCGTCGCAGCTGTTCCGGCGCGGCTCCCCGGTGCGGTGAGGCCGCCGTCCCGTCAGCCGGCCACCGTGCCCACCACGAGGCTGACGACCGTGGCCGCGCTGCCGCCGATGTTCAGCGTCGCCACCGTGCCCGCGCCCTCGACCTGGCACTCCCCCGCCCGCCCGGTCACCTGGCGGGCGGCGTCGTGCAGCATCCGCACCCCGGTGGCCCCGACGGGGTGTCCGGCGCCGATCAGGCCGCCGGAGGGGTTGACCGGCAGCGCGCCGCCGCGCGCGATGCGCCCGTCGTCGATCGCCTTCGCGGCGGGGATGCCGAGGTGCTCCAGCGCCACGTACTCGGTGATCGTGAAGCAGTCGTGCAGCTCGACCGCGTCCAGCTCCTCGGGCCCCGCGATCCCGGCCCGGTCGTAGGCCTCGGTGACCGCCGTGCGCAGGTGCGGGAACAGGTGCTCGCCGCCGCGGCTCGCGTCGAGCTTGTCCTGCAGCCCGAGCGAGCCGGTGCGGTGGCCCCAGCCGCGGATCACCGCGGGCGTGCGGCCGGTGCGCCGCGACCACTCCTCCGCGTACCGCCGACCGGCCAGCACGACCGCCGCGGCGCCGTCGGTGATGCGGCCGCAGTCGGCCGCCCGCATCTCCCCCACGACGCCGGGGTTGGCCTCGTCGTCGGGTGCGGTGACGACGTCGGTCCAGCCGCGGGTCTGGGCCAGCGGGTTGGCCCGGGCGTTGTCGCGGTTGATCTCGGCGATGCGGCGGAGGTGGTCGCGGTCGAGCCCGTCGCGGTCGTCGACCTCCTGGGCGATGCGCTCGAACAGCGTGGGCCAGGGCAGCCCGTCGGGGAACTCCTCCCGCCCGACCCACGCCGCGGAGCCGAGGTGCTCGGCCGCCTGCCGCCCGCCGACGTTGCGCATGAGCTCCACACCCGTCACGAGCGCGACGTCGTAGCGGCCCGCCTCGATCTCGGCCGTCGCGGCGAGCACCGCGATGCTCCCCGACGCGCACGCCGCCTCGTGCCGGCTGGTCGGCAGCGCCGACCAGGCCGGGTCCAGGGTCGTGAGCAGCGCGCCGAGGTGGGCCTGACCGGTGAACAGCTCGGCGGCGAGGTTGCCGACGTGCGCGGTGCCGATGTCGGCCGCGGGCACGTCGGCGTCGGCCAGCGCGGTCGCGACGGCGTCCGCGAGCATCGCCCGCAGCGGCTCGTCGGAGACCCGGGACCAGTTCGTCGCGAAGTCGGTCTGGGCACCGCCGAGCACGAACACCTGCTGCGTCATGGGTCCACGATCGACCCTTCCGCGCCTGTGGACAACTCCCGCGGCTACCCGTCCGTCCGCACCTCGGTGCCGTCCTGGCCCCACCGGGTGTGGAACTTCCCCTCGGCGTCGGTGCGCAGGTAGGTGTGGGCGCCGAAGAAGTCGCGCAGGCCCTGGATGAGGTTGGCCGGTCCGCGCTCGCGGCGGTAGCCGTCGTAGTAGCTCAGCGAGCTGGCGAACGCCGGGACCGCCACGCCCTGCTGGGTGGCCGTCACGACCACGCGCCGCCACGCGTCCTGCGCGTTCGCGACGGCCTCGGTGAAGTACGGCACCATCAGCAGGTTGTCCAGGTCGGGGTGCTCGGCGTAGGCGTCGCGGATCCGGTTGAGGAACTGCGCGCGGATGATGCAGCCGCCGCGCCAGATCGTGGCCATGGCGCCCAGGTCGAGGTCCCAGTCGTTGGCCAGCGACGCGGCCCGCATCTGCGCGAAGCCCTGCGCGTACGCCACCACCTTGCTCGCGTAGAGGGCCTGGCGGATGTCGTCGACGAGGCCGTCCGGGCCGTCGCCGGGCGTCGGGCCGGCCAGCGTGGTGGACGCGGCCCTCCGCTCGTCGCGCAGCGCGGACAGGCCGCGGGCGAACACCGCCTCCGTGATCCCGGTGAGGGGCACGCCGAGGCCCAGGGCGTCGACGGCGGTCCAGGTGCCGGTGCCCTTCTGCTCGGCCTGGTCGACGATCACGTCGACGAGCGGGCCGCCCGTCCTCTCGTCGGTCTTGCCGAGCACCTTCGCGGTGATCTCGATGAGGAACGACTCCAGGTCGCCGGAGTTCCACTCCTCGAAGATCGCCGAGATGGCCGGGGCGTCGAGGCCGCCGACGTGGGTGAGCAGGTCGTAGGCCTCGGCGATGAGCTGGATGTCGGCGTACTCGATGCCGTTGTGCACCATCTTCACGTAGTGCCCGGCCCCACCCGGCCCGACGTGCACGCAGCACGGCGTGCCGTCGACGACCGCCGCGATCGACGTGAGGATCTCCTCGACCTCCGCGTACGCCGACGGGTCGCCGCCGGGCATGATGCTCGGCCCGAGCAGCGCGCCCTCCTCGCCGCCGGAGACGCCGATGCCCATGAACCGCAGGCCGTTCGCCGCGCACTCCTCGGTGCGGCGCACGGTGTCGGGGAAGTGCGAGTTGCCGGCGTCGATGATGATGTCGCCCTCGTCGAGCAGCGGCGTGAGGTCGGCGATCACGGCGTCGACGGGCTTGCCCGCCTTCACCATCACGATGATCCGCCGCGGCTTCTCCAGCGCGGCGACGAAGTCCTCGAGCGACTCGGCCGCGGTGAACTCGCCCTCGTCGCCGAACTCCTCGATGAACTCCCGGGTCTTGGCCGTCGTGCGGTTGTGCACGGCGATCGGGACCCCGCGACGGGCGATGTTGCGGGCCAGGTTCGCCCCCATGACGGCCAGGCCGGTGACCCCGATGCGACTGCTCACAACTCTCCTCACGACGAACGGACGGCACTTCGGAGCCATACTGTCGGGTGGGGCCCCTCCCCGCAGCAGTACGGCTCCGAAGTGCGTGTGAACAGCGTCTCTACAGTTCTGCTGCTGCTGGGATGATCTCCTTGGCCAGGAGTTCCAGGCGTTCGGGCTTCCAGACCTCGGGGACCCAGCCGTGCGCCTCGGTCACCCCCAGCGCCGCCAGCTCCCGCAGCTGGGTCAGCAGGGCGTCGACGTTCTCACCCTTCTCCCCCGCGTCGAGCGGGAACATGACCGTCTTCTCGATCTCGTCGTAGTCGCGCCCGACGTCGGCGCAGTGCCCGCGCAGGACGTCGAGCTTGTGCGCCAGGTCGGGCCCGGCGAACAGGTTGCACGCGTCGGCGTACTGCGCGACGAGGCGCAGCGTCTTCTTCTCCCCGCCGCCGCCGATGAGGATCGGCGGGCGGCGCAGCGCCTGGGGCACGTTCATCGTCGCGCCGAGCCGGTAGTGGGTGCCCTCGTACGGGCCGTCGTCGTCGCTCCACATCTGCCGGCAGATCTGCAGGGTCTCCTCCAGGCGCTCGAAGCGCTCGGCGGTGCCCGGGAACGGCAGGCCCAGCCCGGTGGCCTCCTCGTCGTTCCACGCGGCGCCGATGCCCAGCCACGCGCGGCCCTTCGACAGGACGTCGAGGGTCGTGACGAGCTTCGCGAGCATCCCCGGCTCGCGGTAGGTGACGGCGGTGACCCAGGCCAGCAGCTGCACGCGCTCGGTGCGCGCCGCGAGGTAGCCCAGGGTCGTGTACGCCTCCAGCATGTCGTTCTCGATCGGGCCGACGGGCCGGATCTGCCAGAGGTGGTCCATGACGCTGACGCGGCCGAAGCCGGCCTCCTCGGCCGCCACGACGATGCGCGTCAGGTCGTCGGCGAGCCCGGCGGGCCCGCTCGGGTAGGTGAAGTCCGCGACGTGCAGACCGATCTCCACAGCAGTACCTCTCCCCCGCGGCTGACTCCGCGGCCGCTCGGGCCCGACGCTAGACCGGTGGTGGCCGCGCTGCCTGGGCCCGACAGTCCTACCCTCGCGCGCCGGTGTTCCGGAATCCGGTACGGCGGTCCCGATCCGCCGGGCGCTCGCCGTAGCGTCGGGCCCGTCGTCGAGTCCCGGGAGGTTCCGTGTCGGAGTACGAGGTCGTGCTGCTGCGGCACGGGGAGACCGTCGGCTACGACGGCGACCTGGGGCTCACCCCGCTCGGCGAGGAGCAGGCCCGGGAACGGGGTGCCGCGCTGGCGAAGGAGATCACCCCCGAGACCGTGGTCCGGATGCCGCACGCCCGCACCGCCCGGGCGATCGCGACGGCGGTCGGGCTGCGCGAGGCGCTGGTCGAGGCCGGGATCGAGCCGGGCCCGCTGCACCCGGACCCGTGGTTCGACAACCTGCGCTACTCCCTGCACGGGCGCGGCGTCGACACCTCCGACGCCGTCACCGAGCGGCTGACGCTCACCGGCGACCTGCCCGACTGGGCCCGCGAGTACGACCGCTTCGACTCCGACTACCGCTCGGTCGCGGCCGCGGGCGGCCCGATCGAGTACTGGCTGCACAACCCGACGCTGTACTTCGAGCCCCCGCACGTCGCCGCCCACCGGTTCTGGCGCGGCATCACCGAGGTCGGTCGCGACGCCCCCGAGAACCTGCTGGTGGTGGCGGCCACCCACTCCGCGCCGATGCGCGCGTTCCTCGCCACCACCCTCGGCGAGGACCCCGGCGAGCCGCACAACCTGGAGGAGATCCGCGTGCGGGTGCGTCCCGGCGGCGGCGCGGACGTCACCTTCCGGGACCGCACCACCGCGATGACGGTGCCGCCGCACCTGCCGCCGTGGATCGACCGCGACTGGTTCGAGTCCTACGGCCGCTGATCAGATGTTCATGTCCTCCGGCGGCCGGCCGGCCGGAACGCTGCCGGCGCCGGGCGGGCCGTCGGCCGCCACGGGGCGGTCGAGGTCGAGCGTGTACGCCGTCATCGACAGCGAGCCGTAGGCGTACCCGTCGACCAGCACGTCGGCCCGGTTCCCGGACGCCGCGCCGAGCCCGGCGAGGTAGAGCAGCGGGATGAAGTGGTCCGGCGTGGGCACGGCGGCGGGGAAGTCGGCGGAGCCGACGATCCCGGGCAGCGCGTCCGGTGAGCCGGTCATCGTGGCGCGGGCGGCCTCGTCGAAGCGCTGCGCCCAGTCGAAGCCCTCGTCGCGGCGGCGCGGGTCCATGCCGCCGAGGTTGTGCACGACGTTGCCGCTGCCGACGACGAGCACGCCGCTGTCCCGCAGCGGGGCGAGCCTCGCCCCGAGGTCGAGGTGCTCGTCGAAGGACTTGCCGGCGTCGATCGACAGCTGGATCACCGGCACGTCGGCACCGGGGAACATGTGCGTGAGCACCGACCAGGTGCCGTGGTCGATGCCCCAGCTGTCGACGTCCTGGCCCACCCACGTCGGCTTGGCGATCTCCTCGACCTCCGCCGCGACGTCGGGGGCCCCCGGTGCGGGGTAGTCGACGTCGAACAGCGCGCCGGGGAAGCCGAAGAAGTCGTGGATCGTGCGCGGCCGCGGCATCGCGGTGACGGCGGTCGCGTTGATGTACCAGTGCGCCGACACGACGAGCACCGCGCGCGGCCGCGGCAGCGCCGCCCCGAGCGCGCGCCACGACTCGGTGTAGCGGTTGGACTCGAGGGCGTTCATCGGGCTGCCGTGCCCGATGAACGCCGCCGGCATCGGGCTCATGTCAGGCAGGGTAGGCGATGCGGAGCACGGCGAGCACGAGCGCGAGGACCCCGAGCACCAGCGGGGGCAGGTAGGGCTCCTTGCGCCGGACGTGCACCACGACGGCGCCGACCATCGTCAGCGCGAGACCGATCGCCGCGACGGGCACCAGCCAGGTCGCGATGCCGGTGACGGCGGGCAGCACCAGACCGATGGCCCCCAGCACCTCCAGCAGCCCGATGGTCTTGATCGCGGAGGCGGAGAAGTCCTCGGCGTAGCCCATGCCGGCCGCGACGAGCGCGGGCTTGGGACGGGCGAGCTTCATGCCGCCCGCGCCGAGGAAGGCCAGGGCGAGGACGATCTGCAGGATCCAGGCGACGACGGACACGGTGCGCTCCCAGCGCTCGAGGTGAGTTGAACACTCAAGAACCTAGTGCGTGAAGCATGAGCCTTCAAGGACCTGTCACGCGATCGTGATCGCGGTGGCGCAGGATGACGCGGTGATCGCGATCCTGCTGGCCCTCGGCACCGCACTCGGCTACGGCGTCGCGAACTACCTGGCCCCCGTCCTCGGCCGCCGGATGCCGCTCGCGGCGGTCCTGCTGGGCAGCCAGGTCGCCGGGCTGGTCGTCTCGGTGCTCCTGACGCTCGGCTCCGACCTGACGATGGACGCCGCGGGGCTCGCGTTCGCCGTCGCCGCCGGGGCGAGCAACGCCGGGGCGCTGGCCTGCCTGTACCGCGCGGCGCAGACCGGCAACCTCAGCGTGATCTCCCCCGTCGCGGCGAGCGGTGCGGCCGTCCCGGTGCTGGTCGGGCTGGTCTCCGGCGACCGGCCCGGGCCGTGGCAGCTCGCCGGCATCCCGCTGGTGCTCGTCGGGATCGTGCTCGCGGCGCGCCGCCCCCCGGTCGGCCCGACGGGCCCGGGCGGCGCCCGGGGCATCGGCTGGGCGCTGGGCGCCGCCGCGCTGTTCGGCACGTTCCTCACGACCTACGCCGGGGCCGCCGCGGACTCCTCCTCCGGCGCGCTGGTGTGGTCGCGGGTCGCGCTCGTGCTCACCACCGGCGTCGGGATCCTGCTGCTCCGCGCCCCTGTCCGGGTGGCGCCCCGCGACGGGGCGCTCGTCCTCGTCCCCGGGCTGCTGCTGGCCCTGGGCACGTTCGCCTTCGGCGAGGCCACCCGGATCGGGCTGCTCAGCGTCGTCTCGGTGATCGCCACCCTCAACCCCGTGGTGACCGTCGTGCTCGCGTTCGTCCTGCTCCGCGAGCGGCCCGCGGCGGTGCAGCGGATCGGAGCGGCCCTCGCGCTGACCGGGATCGTGCTGCTCGCCGCGGGCTGATGCTGCGCACGATCTTGTCGGATGCAACCATCTGCACATGAGCATCCCCGTCACCGGCTTCTCGCACGTCCGCATCACCGTCACCGACATCGCGCAGTCACGCGCCTTCTACGACGCCGTCCTCGGGCTGCCGGTCGCCTTCGCGGCCACACCCGACGCCGACGAGGCCACCCGCGCCGAGGAGTGGTGGCTCTTCGGCGGCGTCGTCTACCAGGTTCCCGGCGGCTTCTTCGGCCTGCGGCCCGTCGCCCCCGGCGGCGACCGGTTCACCGAGGACCGCGCCGGGCTCGACCACCTCAGCTTCGGCGTCGCCTCGCGCGCCGACCTCGACGCCGCCGCGGCCCGTCTCGACGAGCTCGGCGTCGCCCACGAGGGCGTCAAGGACATCGGGATCGGCCAGCTGCTGGAGTTCCGCGACCCCGACAACATCGCGCTGGAGCTGTGGGCCGACGCCTAGCCCCTAGAACGCGGGCCAGGGGATCGCCGGGCCGTACCCCGAGGGTTCGGGGAACCGCGGCTCGGCGATCAGCCCGTCGACCCGTGAGGCGAGCGTGCGCACCTCACGACGGGTGACGTGCTCGCCCAGCACGTCGGCGAAGGTGCCGTCGAGCTCGGTGCGCAGCTTCTCCAGCGCCTCGACGACCTCGCCGGGCAGCGGCTCGCCGACCCAGCCCCACAGCACCGTGCGCAGCTTGTCCTCGACGTGCAGCGTGAGGCCGTGGTCGACGCCGTAGAGGTTCCCGTCGGTGCCGGCGAGCACGTGCCCGCCCTTGCGGTCGGCGTTGTTGACGACGACGTCGAACGCCGCCATCCGGCGCAGCGCCGGGGTGTCGGCGTGGACGAGGACGGCGGGCTCGCCGCGGTCGCCCCGCGCCCGCAGCACCCCGATCCAGCCCTCGGGCACCTTCTTCGGCGAGCACACGTCGACCAGCTCGCGCTCGTCGTCGGTGTCGACCCAGACCTGCACCATCCCCGGCCCGAACGGCCCCTCGCGCAGCAGCGTCGGCGGCACGACGTGCAGCCCCGCCGCCTCGGAGACGAGGAACGAGCCGTACTCCCGGCCGGCGAGCGTGCCGTCGGGGAAGTCCCACAGCGGCCGCTCGCCGCGGACGGGCTTGTAGACGCACTTCGCCTCCAGCCCGTCGGCGCTGACCGTGCCGAACAGCGTGGCGTTGGAGGCGTCGACGAGACGGCCGGTGATGTCGATGCGGCCGTGGCGGAGCAGCTCCGGCACCGCGGGGTCCCGAGGATCCACCGAGGGGTGGCCTCAGCCCTCGACGGCGGGGGTGCGCCGGCGGTAGCCGTTGAGCCGCACGCAGACGTGGCCGTCCGGGTCGAGCGCCTCGGCGCACAACGGGCACGGCGGCCGGCCGGCGGAGACGACCTTCTCGGCGCGCTCGGCGAAGGCGTGGGCCTGCACCGGGGAGAGGAAGACGCGCAGGGCGTCGGGGCCCTCCTCGGCGTCGTCGAGGACGACCGACTCGTCGACCTCCTCCTCGCTCACGGCGAGCAGCTCCACGACGACCGACTTCGAGTCGGCGTCCCAGCCCAGGCCCATCGTGCCGACCCGGAACTCCTCCTCCAGCGGCACGGCGAGGGGATCGAGATCGGTGCGGTCGCCCGGGGTGTCGGGGTCGTCGTCGCCGAACCGGCGCGCCACCTCCTCCAGGAGAGCGGCGATGCGCTCGGCGAGCACCGACACCTGCTGCTTCTCCAGGAGCACGCTGATCGTGCGCGAGTCCTCGATGGCCTGCAGGTAGAAGGAGCGGTCGCCGGGCTCGCCGACGGTCCCGGCGACGAAGCGCTCGGGCTGGCGGAAGACGTGAATGACGCGTGACATGGCCCTCCCAGGGTAGCTCGCCCCGCCGCGGAGGGCACGCCGCACGTCAGGTGGTACCGCCCACCACCGCATCGGAGCTGCGCGCGGCCGCCGTGCGACGGCGCCGCTTCGGGGCGGGCGGGATCAGTCCGGAGACGTCGCCGCCCAGGTCGTTGACGCGCGCGACGAACGGGCGGGTCTCGGTGTAGTGCACGACGCTGATCGAGCAGGTGTCGACCATGATCCGCTGGAAGTTGTCCAGGTGGGTGGCCAGCGCGTCGGCCAGCACGGCCTTGATGACGTCACCGTGGCTGCACGCGAGCCACACCGCCTGCGGCCCGTGCTCGGCCGCGATCCGGGCCCCGTGCCGTCGCACCGCCGCGACCGCCCTGGCCTGCATCGCCGCCAGCCCCTCGCCCTCGGGGAACACCGCGGCCGACGGGTGGCTCTGCACGACCTTCCACAGCGGCTCCTTGCCGAGCTTCTTGAGCTCCGAGCCGGTCCAGTTGCCGTAGTCGACCTCGGCCAGGTCGGGTTCGGTCAGCGGGGTGAGCGACCGGTCGGCGGCCAGCGGGGCGACCGTCTGCTCGCAGCGCAGCATCGGCGAGCACACGATCTCGGCGATCGGCACGCCGTTCAGCCGCCCGACCACCTTCTCCGCCTGCCCGCGGCCGGTCTCGTCCAGTTCGACGCCGGGGGTGCGCCCGGCCAGCACGCCGGCGACGTTCGCCGAGGAACGACCGTGGCGCAGGAGGATCAGGGTGGTCACCGCCCCGACCCTACGTGGCGGCGAGGCGGCCGGTGCTCAGCGCGGCGAGCAGCAGCAGGCCCAGGCCGACGCGGTACCAGACGAACACGTAGACGCTGTGGCCCTCGACGTAGCGCAGCAGCCAGGCGATCGTGGCGTAGCCGACGACGAACGCGATGACGGTCGCCACGATCATCTGCAGGACGCTCGGCCCGTCGTTCGCGAAGACGTCGGGCAGCTGGAACAGCCCGGCCGCGAACACCGACGGGATGGCGAGCAGGAACGAGTAGCGGACGATCGCGGGCCGCGTCATGCCGAGGAACAGGCCCGCGGTGATCGTCCCGCCCGAGCGCGACACCCCGGGGATCAGCGCCATGGCCTGCGCGAACCCGAGCAGGATGCCGTCCTTCGGGGTGATCTTGCGCAGCTCGATCTGCTGGCGGCCGATCCGCTCGGCCAGCCCGAGCAGCAGGCCGAAGATGATCAGCGTCGAGGCCACCAGCCACAGGTTGCGGCCCACCGTCTGGATCTGGTCCTCGAACAGCAGCCCGAGCACGGCGATCGGGATCGTGCCGATGATCACCAGCCAGGCGATCTTGTAGTCGTCGGTGATCCGCACCATCGGCGTGGAGAACCCCCGCCACCACACCGCGACCAGCCGCCCGATGTCCTTGGCGAAGTAGACGACGACGGCGAGCTCGGTGCCGAGCTGCGTCACCGCGGTGAACGCGGCGCCCGCGTCGCGCCCGAAGAACACCTCGGAGGTGATCCGCAGGTGGGCCGAGGAGGAGATCGGGAGGAACTCCGTCAGACCCTGCACCAGTCCGAGAACGAGAACTTCGAGCCACGTCACGTCGAGCGACCGTACTGGGGACCGTGATCGCGTCCGCCGTAGGCTCCCCGCCGTGCAGAGGCGACGGGTCGGGAGCAGCGGTCTGGAGGTCTCGCGCATCGGTCTGGGCACCCTGACCTGGGGGGCCGACACCGATCTCGAGGCCGCGACGGCGCAGCTCACGGCGTTCGTCGACGCGGGCGGCTCGCTCGTCGAGACCGCCGACGGCTACGGCGACGGGCTCGCCCAGGAGACCCTCGCCGCGGTGCTCGCGGCCTCCGTGCCGCGCGAGTACGTCGTGATCGCCGGGCGCGCGTCGCTGCCCGGCGGGCCGCTCGGCGACGGTGCCGCGCGCGGCGCCCTGCTGTCCGGGCTCGACGCCACGCTGAAGCGCCTGGGGGTCGACCACCTCGATCTGTGGCAGCTCCCCGCCTGGGACGCCACGGTGCCGGTCGAGGAGACGCTCTCGGCCGTGCAGGTCGCCGTGCTCGCGGGCAAGGTCCGCTACGCCGGACTGGTGGCGCCCCGGGGCTGGCAGCTCGCCACCGTCGCCGAGCGGGGCCGGACGCTGGGCCCGCTCACCGTGCCGGTCTCGGCCCAGGTCGAGTACTCGCTGCTGGCCCGCGACGTCGAGGCCGAGCTGGTGCCCGCCGCGGTGCACCACGGCGTCGGGCTGCTGGCCTGGGCCCCGCTCGGGCGCGGCGTCCTGACCGGCAAGTACGCCGACGGCACCCCGGCCGACTCCCGCGGCGCGTCGCCCACTCTCGCCCCCTACGTCGAGGCGCGGCGCACCGAGCGCTCCACCCGGATCGTGCAGGCCGTCCTCACCGCCGCCGACGGCCTCGGCACCTCGCCGCTGGCCGTCGCGCTGGCGTGGGTGCGGGACCTGCCGGGCGTCGCCTCGGCCGTCGTCGGTGCCCGCGACGCCGCGCAGCTCGCCGCGTCGATGGCGACCGAGGCGGTGACGCTGCCCGCGGAGATCCGCGCGGCGCTCGACGACGTCAGCGGCCCGATCACCTGAGCCGCCCCGGCCGGACCCGGACGAACCTGGCACCGGACTCCCGCCCCGCCTATCGTGTGGGGCCATCCGCCGTTCACCGCGGCGCAACACGGACGAGCTCTCGGAGGTGCCGGTGGCCCGCAGCAGTACCACCGCGGACGTCGACCCCGACGCCGCCGACGGGGAGTGGGAGTACCGGCCGATCGACATCCCCGGGGACGTGTCCCGGGTGACGGCAGCGGTCCGGCTCGCGATCCAGGCGGAGTTCGGCGGCTGGGAGCTCTCCCGCGTCCGGCTCTACCCCGGCGGCGTGCGCAAGGTCACGCTCCGCCGCAAGCGCTCCACCAGGATGCTGCCCGAGATCTCCTTCTAGCCGGGCAGCAGCACGACCTTGCCGGTGGTGCCCCGCGACCCGAGCAGGCGCAGCGCCTCCGGCGCCTGGTCGAGCGGCAGCTCCGCGCTGACCAGCGGGTCGATGGCGCGGCGGGCCCACAGGTCCTCGATGACGCCCTGCCACTCGTCGATCCGGCCGGGGTCCATCGTGCGGTAGAAGCCCCAGTGCACGCCCACGACCTCGTAGTTCTTGACGAGCACGTGATTGGTGGGGGCCTCGGCGATGCGTCCGCCGGCGAACCCGATCACCAGGATCCGCCCCTCGAAGGCGACGAGCCGGCGCGAGAGGTCGAAGATGTCGCCGCCGACCGGGTCGTAGACCACGTCGGCCCCCCGCCCGCCGGTGAGCTCCTTGACCCGCGCCACGACGTCCTCGGCCGCGTAGTCGACCACCTCGTCGGCCCCGAGGCCCCGCACGACCTCGCACTTGGCCGCCCCGCCCGCCGTGCCGAGGACCCGGGCGCCCAGCGCCTTCCCGATCTGCACCGCGGCGCTCCCGACGCCGCCGGCCGCGGCGTGCACGAGCAGGGTCTCCCCCGCCTGCAGCCGCCCGCGCCGCGTCAGCGCGCACACCCCCGTCTGCTGGGTGATGAACAGCCCCGCGGCCTGCGCCGCCGTCATCCGTCGGGCCAGGGGAACGTCGACGCCGCGTCGAGGACGGCCAGCTCGGCGTACCCGCCGCGGCCCATCGGCGGCGTGCCGAGCACGCGGTCGCCGACGGCGGCGCGGGCCCCCTCCCCCGCCGCGACGACCTCGCCGGCGATCTCCAGCCCCGGCGTGAACGGCAGGTCCGGCTTCTCCTGGTAGCGCCCCTGGCAGACCAGGATGTCCGGGAAGTTGCAGGCCACCGCGTGCACGCGGACGAGCACCTGGCCCGGCCCGGGCTCCGGGTCGGGCAGCTCGCCGAACTCCAGGACGTCGGCCGGGTCGCCCAGCCGCGAGACGCTCCAGCCCCTCATCAGTGGTCCTCCCAGGACACGGCGGGCGGGGCCCCGGCGCCCTTCGGCCCGGGCACGCCCCGGAACCCGTAGGGCGCGGGCTCGCGGCCCGGCTGCACGAACCAGCACTCGCCGGGCTCGGCGCGGTCGAGGATCGCGTCGACCCCGTCGGCGACGTCCTCGGCGGTGAGCAGCGGGAACCCGCCGAACTGCTCCTTGGCGTGCGCGATCAGCGGGGTGTCGGCGAAGCCGGGGCACAGCGCGGCGACGCGGATGCCCTCGCCGCCCAGGGTCGGCGCGACCGAGCGCACGTAGCCGACGACGGCGTGCTTGGTGAGCGTGTAGATCGGGTCGCCGGGCATCGGGACCAGCCCGGCCAGCGACGAGGTGGCGATGATCGTGCCGCCGCCCGCGCGGCGCAGCGCGGGCACCGCCGCGGCCAGGCCGAACACGACGTGGTCGACGTTGACGCCCATGATCCGGCGGTACGCCTCGACGTCGAGGTCGGAGATCCCGGACTGCCCGGACGTCGTGCCCGCGTTGAGGAACACGATGTCGAGCCCGCCGAAGTGCTCCTCGACCTGCCCGACGAGGCCGGTCATCGTCTCGGCGTCGGTGACGTCGGCGACGACCGCGAGACCGCCGATCTCCCCGACCAGCGCCGTGGCCCTGGCCTCGTCGCGGTCGACCACCGCGACCTTCACCCCGGCCGCGGTGAGCCGCCGCGCGACGGCCTCCCCGATCCCCGACGCGCCGCCCGTGACCAGCGCACTCTTCCCGTCCAGGTCCATCACGAGCTCCTCAGGAAGGTGTCGAGCACACGGGTGCCGAACTGCAGGGCGTCGACGGGCACGCGCTCGTCGATGCCGTGGAACAGGGACGCGAAGTCGAGGTCCGGGGGCAGGCGCAGCGGCGCGAAGCCGAAGCAGGCCATCCCCAGCTCGGCGAACGCTTTCGCGTCGGTGCCGCCGGAGAGCATGTACGGCACGGTCTCGGCGGTGGGGTCCTCGGTGCGCAGCGCGGCGGCCATCGCGTCGGTGAGCGGGCCCCCGAACTCCGTCTCCACCGGCGGCAGCTCGGTGACCCAGCTGCGGGTGACGTGCGGCCCGATCAGCTCGTCGACCTCGCGCAGGAAGGCCTCCTGACGCCCGGGCAGCACCCGGCAGTCGATCACCGCCTCCGCGGTGGACGGGATGACGTTGGCCTTGTAGCCGGCCTTGAGCATCGTCGGGTTGGCGGTGTCGCGGACGGTGGCGCCGACGATCCGGGACAGCGGGCCGAGCTTGGCCAGCGAGCCCTCCAGGTCGTCCTCGGGGAACTCCAGGCCGGTGAGCTCGCTCATCCGGTCGAGGAACTGGCGGACGGTGTCGGTGATCGTCAGCGGGAACGTGTGGTTGCCCAGCCGCGCGACGGCCTCCGCGACGTGGGTGACCGCGTTGTCGTCGTGCAGGAACGAGCCGTGGCCGGGCTTGCCGCGGGCGTGCAGCCGCATCCAGGCGATGCCCTTCTCCGCGGCCTCGATGAGGTAGACGCGGCGGTCCTCGGCCAGCGTCAGCGAGAACCCCCCGACCTCCCCGACGGCCTCCGTGCAGCCCTCGAACAGGTCCGGGCGGTTCTTCGCCAGCCAGTGCGCGCCGTAGGCCCCGCCCGCCTCCTCGTCGGCCAGGAAGGCGAACACGATGTCGCGCGGCGGCACCACGCCCTCGCGCTTGAAGCGGCGCGCGACGGCGATCGTCATCGCCACCATGTCCTTCATGTCGACGGCGCCGCGGCCCCACACGTAGCCGTCCTGCACCGCGCCGGAGAACGGGTGCACCGACCACTCCGACGGCTCGGCGGGCACCACGTCGAGGTGGCCGTGGACGAGCAGCGCCCCCCGCGACGGGTCGGCGCCGGGCAGCCGGCAGAACACGTTGTCGCGGCGCGGGGCCCCGGACTCGACCATCTCGATCTCGTAGCCGACCTCCGACAGCTTGGCCGCCACGTACTCCGCGGCCTCCCGCTCGCCGGTGACCGTGTCGGGGTCTCCGGTGTTGGTGGTGTCGATCCGGATGAGCTCGGAGCAGAGGTCGACGACCTCGTCGACGGCGGAACTGTCCTGGGAGCGGGTCACGCGGCCTTCCTACCATCGAGGCCCGTCCGGGGCGGTCGTAGTCTCCCCCGCATGGCCCGACTGCTCGTGGTGGAGGACGACGAGACCATCGGCGGCGTGCTGCACGCCAGCCTGCTGGCCCACGGGCACGACGTCACCTGGGAGCGCACCGGGCGGGGCGCGCTGCGCGCGGCCGCCGCGCACGACCTCGACCTCGTGCTCCTCGACCTCGGCCTCCCCGACCTCGACGGCGTGGAGGTCTGCCGCCGCCTGCGCACGCAGCAGCCCGGCGCGGTGCTCGTCGTGCTCACCGCCCGCACCGACGAGATGGACGTCGTCGTCGGGCTGGAGGCGGGCGCCGACGACTACCTCACCAAACCGCTGCGCCTCGACGAGCTGCGCGCCCGGATCCGCGCCCACCTGCGCCGCGGCGGGCCCGCCACCCCCGCCGGCGCCGGCACGGTCGAGCTGGGGTCGGTCTTCATCGACGTCGCGGGCCGCCGCGTCACCGTCGCCGGGACCGAGATCGCGCTGCGCGCCAAGGAGTTCGACCTCCTCGCCCGCCTCGCCGCCGACGCCGGCAGCGCCGTCAGCCGGGAGACGCTGATGTGCGACGTGTGGGACGTCAACTGGTTCGGCTCCACCAAGACCCTCGACATGCACATCGCGGCCCTGCGTCGCCGGCTCGGCGGTACCGGCGCGACCGGTTTGCCCGAGATCGTCACGTTGCGCGGTCACGGCTACCGGCTCGACCCCCCGCGCTGAGCCGTCCGGGCCGAGAGTTGTCGCAGCGGTGGGCCTCGGTTGGCCGTCCGTTGACCGTGCGTGAGCAAGCCTGGTTCCATGACGGCACCCCCGCTCCACTCCCGGCCGGCCCCCGTCCGGCCCGCACCGTCCCGGTCGGCCCTGCCCCGGCTGATCGTCCTGCACCCCAACGACGGGTCGCTCACGATCGCCCGCGTGCTCGCCCGCCGCGGTGTCGACGTGCACCTGCTGACGAGCCCCGCGTTCGCCCACGCCCTGCGGTCGCGCGCCGTCACCGGCCGGGTGCTGCCCGACCCCGGTGAGTTCCCCGAGCTGTGGACCGCCGAGCTGCGCCGCCTCGCCGAGGACGGCGGCGGCGTCCTGCTGTCCGGGTCCGACGCGGCAACGAAGTACCTCGCCGAGCACCGGGCCGCCGTCCCCGCCGCGCTGCGGTCGTTCGAGTCCGGCGACGGCGCGCACCTGGCCCTGATGGACAAGAACCGGCTCTACGAGCTCGCCGCCGAGGCGGGCGTGCGGACGCCGTGGATGCACCACGTCTCGACCCGCGCCCAGCTCGAGGCCGTGCGCGGCTCGCTGACCTACCCGTGCATCGTCAAGGCCACCCTGGGCCACGTCGCCCGGGAGAAGGCCGGCTTCGGCACCACCCGCCTCGCCTCCGACGCCGAGCTGCAGGACAAGGCCGGCATCCTGCTCGACCTGGGCCTCGACATCGTGCTCACCGAGCTCGTCCCGGGGCCGGAGACGGCGCTGGAGGGATCGGTGCTGGTGCGCGAGGCCTCCGGGGAGGTCACCCTGCGCTACGGCCGCCGCAAGATCCGGCAGTGGCCCGTCGACTACGGCGTCGGCTCGATGCTGGAGTCGTTCGACGTGCCGGAGGCGCACGCGAACCACCTCCGGCTGCTCGAGCACGTCGGGTTCGTCGGGATCGCCTCGTGCGAGATGAAGCGGCACGCCGACACCGGCGAGCTCTACCTCATCGAGATCAACGTCCGGATCCCCGGCAACTTCGGCCTGTCGCAGGCCTGCGGCGCCGACGGCCCGTGGCGCCTCTACGCCACGCTGGCCGGCCGGGAGCTCGGCGCGCAGCCCCGCCCGGTCCCCGGGCGCAAGGTGTGGCTGCCCGAGGAGGACCTGCGGACGATCCGGTTCCGCCTGCAGAACGGGCTCACGACGCTCCCGGAGGTGCTGCGGACCTTCCGCGGCGTCCGCGACGTCGGCGTCCTGTCGCTGCGCGACCCGATGCCCGGCCTGACGTGGGCGACCGACCTCGCGACCCGGCGTCCGCTGCGGCTGCTGCGGGAGGCACTGGCCCGACGCTCGCGGTGACCGCGGCCGTCGCCCATCATGTGCCGATGCGCCATCGGATCGTCGTACTGGCGGTCGTCGCCGCGGTCATGACCATCGGGCTGTTCGGCGGCCCGCTGGCCGCCGTCATGGCCGCGTACATGCTCAACGCCGGGCACAACCAGGTCGACAAGGCCACCGACACCCTCGGGCTGACCCTGGCCGCGGAGTTCGCGCGCGGCGAGGTGCCCGACGCCCTGCCGCCGGCCGGGGACATCCGGTTCACCCTCTACGACGCGACGGGCACGCGGCTGCTCGGCGACGGCCCGGCCGTCGGCGACGCGCCGGTGGCGGAGGTGATGGAGGGCGAGGGCATCGTCGACGGGGACGGGTCGGGCCGGTTCCTGGTGGCCATCCCGCTCTACGACGGCGACCGGCTCGTCGGCGCGCTGCGCGGCGAGGCGCCCCAGGGGCCCGCGTTCGTGCGGATCGCCGTCGCCCTCGCGGCCATGGCGGCGCTCGGGCTGCTCGCCGTCGGCACCGTCTGGCTGGTGTCGCGGCGGCTCGCCGCCCGGCTGGCCGAGCCGCTGGAGGACCTGGCGTCCGCCGCCCGCACCGTCGGGGCGGGCGACTTCACCGCCACCGCCCCGCCCTCCCACATCCCCGAGATCGACGAGGTGGGCACCGCCCTCAACGGTGCCGCGGCACGCATCGGTGGGCTCGTCGCCCGGGAGCGGGCGTTCTCCGCCGACGCCTCCCACCAGCTGCGCACCCCGCTGGCCGGACTGCGGCTGGGCCTGGAGGCCGCGCTCGACACGCCCGGCCAGAACCTGCACACCGTCGTCGTCACGGCGATGGCGGGCGCCGACCGCCTCGAACGCACCATCGACGACCTGCTGACCCTGGCCCGCGACACCGACCGCCGCGGCGAGCCCCTGGACCTCGACGCGCTGCTCGACGGCCTGCGCCGCGACTGGGCCGGCCCGCTGACCGCGGCCGGCCGGGCGCTCGCCGTCACCGTCCCCGCCGACCCGCCCGTCGCCGCGGCGTCCACCCCGGCGATGCGCCAGGTGCTCGGGGTGCTGCTCGACAACGCCGTCCGGCACGGGGGCGGCGCCGTCACCGTGACGGTCCGCGACGCGGGCGACGCGCTGGCCATCGACGTGTCCGACGAGGGCCCGGGCGTCCGCGGCACCGACCCCGACGTGTTCACCCGCCGCTCGGAGAGCGCGGGCGGCCACGGGATCGGCCTCGCGCTCGCCCGGAGCCTCGCCGAGGCCGAGGGGGGTCGCCTGCTGCTCGCCAGCCGCCTCCCGGCCCGGTTCAGCGTGCTGGTGCCGCTGGCACCGATCCCCGTACGCACCCCCTGAACGGCGTCCGTTATGGTCTTCCCAGTGCGCGGCCACGGCCGCGAACGGTCCGAGTGGCGGAATGGCAGACGCGCTAGCTTGAGGTGCTAGTGCCCTTTAACGGGCGTGGGGGTTCAAGTCCCCCCTCGGACACCACGCAGTTGCATCCCTGCAACACCCGACGTGCTCGTGCTCAAGCGCACTTGAGCACCCCCGGTCCGTATCAGCCACATCCTGCCGTGCCTCCGGCTGGCGGTCGAGGTGCTGACATCGAGCGTCGTCCCCGCCCTTCCCTTGACCAGGCGTCGCAGCGCAGACGAATCCGCGAAGCGTGGATCGGCCACAGCCCGACCGCTGCCGGTCCCCCTGCTGCCCGGCCCATCTGCTCGTGACGCGGTGTACGGCCTCGCGACCCTCGACCGGTACGGACGGCTGGCCGACCGCGCCGTGCTCCGCGCCCTGCACTGGGGCCCCGGCCACCCGCTCGCCCTGACCCTGGTCTCCGGCTCCGTCCTCATCGTCGCGCACGATGACGCGACAGCCCGCGTCGGCAACGACGGATACGTGCGCCTGCCGGTCGGCGTGCGCCGGGCCTGCCGCCTCGTGCCCGGCGACCGGGTGCTGCTCGTCGCCGACCCGCCCGCCGGCCGGCTCCTGCTGCACCCACCCGCCGCGCTGGGCGCGCTGCTCGACACCCACCACGCCGACATCCTGAGCGGAGCCACGCCATGACCACGGCGCAGCCACACCACGCCACGGCGGACCACGCCCGGCGAGCCGAGCTCGACGCCGCCCGGCTGCTGCTCGACCGCATGGGCATCACCCCCGCCGACCTGCTCACCACGCCCCGTCCCCGAGCCACGGTTCCGACCTTCGCCCAGTACGTCCCGCGCGTCCGCGACGCGGTCGGCGAGGGCACCCGCCGGGTGTATGGCTCGTACTGGAACCGCGTCGTCGACAGCTGGCCCGACCACCGCCTCGACGAGATCAGCCCCACCGACATCAAGCAGCTCGTCGAGCACACCAAGACCCACGTCGTGACCCGCCGCAACAACCGCGGCGGGCGCAGCGCCGCCGAGCACGTCATCGCCGCCCTCCGCTGCCTCTACCGCCACGCCGAGGACGACGGTCTCATCGACCCCGCCGACAACCCTGCCCGCAAGGTGCCCAAGCCCCGCCGGCTGCCCAGCACCCGACAAGCCGTCCCCGACGCCCGCCTCGCCGAGATCCACCACGCTGCCGCCACTACCGGGGACGACCCCGCCCTCGACACCCTCCTGCTGCGCCTACACATCGAGACCGCCTGCCGCCGCGGCGGCGCCCTCGCCCTACGCCCCCAAGACCTCGACCCCACCCAGTGCCTGATCTTCCTGCGAGAGAAGGCCGGCACCGTCCGCTGGCAGCCGGTGTCCCCCACCCTGATGACCCATCTGCGCCAGCATGTCGAGCAACGTGGATCGGGCCCCCACGACCAACTGCTGCGCTACGCATCGGGCCGTCCGATCACCCGACGCCGCTACGACCACCTGTGGACGCGCATCGGCGAAGCGCTGCCCTGGGTAGCCGCCCAGCAGATCTCCACCCACTGGCTGCGCCACACCACCCTCACCTGGGTCGAACGGAACTGCGGGTTCGCCGTCGCCCACGCCTACGCCGGCCACACCGACGGCAGCGGCGACGGCTCTTCCACCGCCACCTACGTGCGGGCCACCGTCCAGGAGGTCGCCGCCGCGCTCGCCGCCCTCACCGACGAGACCCACCCACTCGCATGATCACCAGCCCGACAGGGGTGATGACGCTTACGGCGAACTCGGCGGGCTACAGCCCTACCGCCCGGTCAGACCGCCACGCAGCCGATGTCGATCGAGTAGTAGCCGTCTGCAGATCAGGATCGAGATGGCCCGCCGGGCGGTGCTATACGAAGCTCACTACCCGCAGGATGATCAGCGTCGCGGGGTCGCGGACGACGGCGTAGAACAGAAACCCATCATCCCCCAGCGGGACGCTCCACTGGTCGGAGCGCGCGTTGTGGACGGCGTCCGCGTCGGTCGTGGGGTTCTCCAGCAACGCCGCGATGCGGCGGTCGACCAGCCGGCGCAGGTCCTCGGGCAGGTCGCGGTACTGCTGCTCCGCGATCTGCAACCAGACCAGCCGGGACCGCGGCGGCATCCTCCCTTGTGTCGACGTCGACGGGGCGGCCGGCTACAGGGTGGTCCAGGTGCCGCGCTCGTCGCGCACCTAGAGCCCAGTGAGGTCCCCGGCCCGAGCCCGGGCCAGCTGAACCTGCTCATCGGCCGACAGCGGGTTGGCGGCCATGGTGGCCAGCGCGTGCCAGCGGGCGAGCACCGCCTGCGGGCCGGCCAGGTCCAGGTCCTCGCCGGCGCGCACCAGTGCCTCACGCAGCTCGGCGATGAAACGGGCCTCATCGCCGGGGGCGTGCTCGGCCAAGGCCGCGCGGATCGCCGGCCCGGACCGCTCGACCACCACCATCGTCACCGTCGCCATGCCCCCGAGTATGGCGTCTGCAGCCGGCAGGTCGAGGGACCGGGGCTCAGCCCGGCGTGCCGGCGCCGAGCGCAAAGCTGATCAGCGGCCTGCGGCCGCCCTCCGTGGCAGTGGGGGCAAGCGGGTGCGGCTCGCCGGACAGCGCCGCGAGCGCAGCAGCGACCTCCGTGATGTCCGCGCGCACATAGGTCGAGGTGACGCCGACGTCCCGGCTGCCGTTGTGCCCCGCGTAGGCCCGAGCGACCGCGTAGCCGGCATTCCGTTCGACCCACGTCAAGGTCGTGTGCCGCAACCAGTGCGTGGAAACCTGCTGCGTCCGCACCCAAGCAAGGTGCTGCCCCAGCCGCTGCCACAGGTGATCGTATCGTCGGGCACTGATCGGACGTCCCGACCGATAGCACAGGAGCGGACCGTCAGCAGAGCCACCGCGCTCGGCGTTGTGCTCGCGCAGCCGACGCATCAACGTGGGCGACACCGGTTGCCAGCGCATGGTCGACCCGGACTTCGCCGACGTGTACGCCGCCCTGGCGAGGCTGTCCGTCGGAGTGCTGGGCACGCTGTCCTCCGACAAGGCGGGCCGACGGTGGGTCGCCACGTTCGTGCACGACCGCGATCCCGGCGTCACCTGGCTCTACGACCACGCCACCGGTGAGGCCCGCCTGCTGTGGCGGGCCTACCCGGACCTCGACCCCGCCGTCCTGGCCCCGATGACCCCGGTCGGGTTCCCCGCCCGCGACGGCCTGCCGCTGCACGCCTACCTGACCCTCCCGGTCGGGGTCGAGGCACGGTCGCTCCCGCTGGTCCTGTTGGTGCACGGCGGGCCCTGGATGCACGACAGCTGGGGTTACAGCCCGGACGTGCAGTTCCTCGCCAACCGCGGCTACGCGGTGCTGCAGGTGAACTTCCGCGGCTCGCTCGGCCATGGCCGCCACCACCTCACCGCCGCGATCGGCGAGATCGGCCGCGCGATGCACGACGACCTGATCGACGCCGTCGACTGGGCGGTCGCGCGCTGCCACGCGGACCCGGACCGCATCGGCATATACGGCGGTTACGCCGCGCTCGTCGGGGTCACCGTCACCCCGGATACGTTCGCCGCCGCAGTCGACTACGTCGGCGTCTCCGACCTGGCGAACTTCCTGCGCACCCTCCCACCCTTCACCCGCGCCTACAACATCAACAGCTGGTACGCCTACGTCGGCGACCCCGACATCCCCGAGCAGGAGGCCGACATGCGGGCCCGCTCACCGATCACCATGGTCGAGAAGATCCGCACGCCGCTACTGGTCGCCCAGGGCGCCAACGACGTCCGCGTCGTCCGGGCCGAGTCCGACAACATCGTTGCCTCGCTGCGGGAGCGCGGGGTGCCGGTCACCTACCTCGTCGCCGACGACGAGGGCCACGGCTTCGCCAACCCCGAGAACCGGATGCGGCTCAACCGCGCCATCGAGCGGCACCTCGCCGAACACCTCGGCGGCCGCCGCACGGCCGAGGAGATCTGATGGACGCGCTGACCGCAGAGGACCGCGCGTTCCTCGCCCGCCCCCTGCACAGGTTCCTCACCGTGGCCGCGGGCCCGCAACCGCCACAACCCCGGCCGGTGTGGTTCGAGGTCACCACCGACGGGACGCTCCAGCTCTTCACCGCACCCGACTCGCTCAAGGTGCGCCGCCTGCGCCGCGACCACCGTGCCTCGCTCGTCGTCGCCGCCCCGGTCGGTGAGCGGGAGCACTGGGTGTCCGTCGCCGGCCGCGCCACGATCGAGACCGACGGAGCCCACGACCTGGTCTCCCGCCTGGCGGCGCGCTACTGGGACCTCGACGACCCGGTCAGGGCCGACGAGCTCGCCGCGATCGTCGCCGCCGATCAGGTCCGCGTCGTCCTGCAGCCGGAGACCGTGCGTCGCTTCACGTTCTCAGCCCGCACCGCCGGAAGACGTCGACCTGATCGGGGTTGTCGAGCTCACGCGTCTCTGCCCCGGCGATACACGCGATCGGCGCGACGAAACCGTCACCCGTACCGTCCGGCACACGACGAGCGTCGACGGAGGGAGGTCGGTCGTGGCCTGGAGCACCCGCGAGCTCGCCGAGCTGGCCGGCACGACCCTGCGGGCGGTGCGGCACTACCACCAGGTCGGGCTCCTCGCCGAGCCGGAGCGCCGGTCCAACGGCTACAAGCAGTACGGCGTGACCCACCTGGTCCGGCTGCTGCGGATCAAGCGCCTGGTCGACCTCGGGCTCACGCTGCCGCAGATCGCCGACCTCGGCGAGCTGGACGATCACCCCGCCGAGGCCCTACGCACCCTCGACGCCGACCTGGCCGCCACGATCGACCGGCTGCAGCGCGCCCGCGCGGATCTCTGCGAGACCCTCGACCGGGCCGCGCCCACCGACCTGCCCCCCGAGCTCGCCCCCGTCGCCGGCGTCGACCTGTCCGAGGCCGACCGCTCGTTCGTCGCGGTGCTCGGCCGCGTCATCGGACCGCAGCGGCGGCAGGCCTGGGCGGACATGCTGCAGGACCTGCCCGACGACCCGGTCGCCGCGGAGTTCGACGACCTGCCCGCCGAGGCCGACGAGGCGACCCGCCACGCCGTGACCGAGCGGATGGTGCCCTACGTCCGCGCCCTGCGCGCCCAGCACCCGGACCTGGGCGAGCCGCTGTCCGACGCCCCCCGCGACACGCATTTCGCCGCACGGACCGTGGGCGAGGCACTGCGCGACCTCTACAACCCCGCCCAGCTCGACGTGCTGCGGCGCACCGAGGCGCTGCTCCGCGCCGACCGCGCCACGCCGTCCGGTTGATCAGGCGGGGAGTCGAGGTGAGCACCGCCGCGGTGGCGCGGGCGACGGCCGCGATGGCACCGGCGTCGTCGCGCTCACCGACGAGCGGTGCGGCCCGACGGAGATCCGCAGGCGGGCCCGACACCGTCAGGCCGACGGCAGCAGGCGCGAGCTGCTGCGCCGCCAGGCCCAGACGACGACCAGCGCGGCCAGGATGGTCAGCGGCCAGCCCATCGCGACCCGGGCGAACCCCAGCCAGCCGGTCTCGTCGCTGACGTAGAGCCACTGCTGCACGGCGAACCGGGCTCCGGAGACCGCCGCCGCGGCGAGCGTGGCGACGTCGTGGGCGCGCAGGACCCGACGGTCGGCCCGCCAGTCGTGCGTGCCGCCGTGCACCAGGTTCCACACCAGGCCGCTCAGCGGCCGCCGCGCCAGCACCGAGCCGAGCATGGCGACGAACGCCGCCAGGTAGACCCAGATTCCGATGACGAAGAAGTCCCGCGCCGACCCGGTCAGGGCCACGATGCCGATGGCGAGGGCGAGCCCGAGCAACCCGCCGGCCGCGAGGCTGTACTTCTCCCCGCGCAGGAGCCGGTAACCGGCGATCGCCAGCCCGACGGCGACCGAGACGGTGATCGTCGCGGTCAACGCCAGGAACGAGTTGGCCGCCACGAAGACGACGACGGGGACCGCGGAGTAGACGAACCCCATCGGGCCGCCCATCTGCTCGAGCAGCGTCGGCTGCGGTGCGCGGGCAGGTGCCGAACCGCCGGGCGCCTTCCCGGCCGGGCCTCGGTGAGGGTCGCTGGCAGTCATGTGTCCTCCTGGGTCGCGTGGTGTGCACCTCCAGGAAAGGCCGTGCCGCCGCGGCACACTCAAACCGCTGTGGTCCGCACCACATGGGTTTGACCCTGCCGCGACGGCACGGTGTCCCCTTCGGCGACGACGACCACCCGGTAGAGGAAACAATGTTCAACAGGTACAAGCGACGCTGGCAGCTGTCGAAGGCCAAGCCCGGCGACGGCAGCCGGCTGGAACAGTTCCGGTTCTGGCACCTGCTGTCCCGCTCGCTGTTCGCCCTGGACCTGGCCGACGAGTCCGGGCGCCCGAACCGCTACGAGGTCGACGTCCACCACCTCCGCGACAGTTCATCGGCGAAGCGGCCCGCCGCGCTCTACCGCGACAGCGTCCAGGTGCTGGCGGCCAACCTGCCGGTGACCTTCCCTGTGCCCGGCGGCGTCATCGAGGTCGCGGTCAGCCAGTACGGCGTCAAGCGCATGCACCACGTCACCGACGACGGTCGCGCGCGAATGCTGCGCCCGGATCCACGCTCCCTGGAGGGGCGGCGGGCGCGGTTCGGGCAACGATTCCCCCGCACCAGCGCGGTCATCGGCGCGGTGGGCCTCGTCGTGCTGCTGGTGGGGCTAGCGGGCACGCTGGCGGTGGTCGCGGAGCAGATCACCCGCGTCGAGGTCGTCGCCCAGCACGTCGGCACGTTCACCTCACCGATCCACCTGCCCGTCTGGGCGACGATCGCGCTCGCCGTCGCCGGGGCGTTGGCCGCCACCGACCGCGCGCTGCGGCTCAAGAGCACCTGGATGGCGGACTGATCGTCCGACCGCTCGAACCTGTACGGTCCGCGTCGGTGGCCAACGGTCGAAGCGGTTCCAGCGGTCCGGGACCCGCCGCCTCGGGAGGACCGCAAGATGCTGGTGGGCCGGCACGTCGAGCACGAGGCGGTCGCACGGCTGCTCGCCCGGGCCCGGGACGGGCACAGCGGCGTGCTGGTGGTGCGCGGGGAGGCCGGTATCGGCAAGACCGCGCTGCTGCAGGACGTGCGGGACACGGCCGCCACGGCCGGGTTCGGCTTCCGGCCGCAGGATGTGACGGGGACGGAGTCCGAGGCGGAGTTCGCCTTCGCGGGTCTCCACCAGCTGTGCGCGCCGATGCTGGAGCGGATCGCCGGCCTGCCCGAGCCGCAGCGGGTGGCGCTGGGCGTGGCGTTCGGGCTGCGCGACGGCCCGGCACCGGACCGGTTCCTGGTCGGGCTCGCCGTGCTGAACCTGCTGGCCGAGGTCGCCGAGGACGGCCCGCTGCTGTGCGTGGTGGACGACGCGCAGTGGCTCGACCGGGCCTCCGCCCAGGTGCTGGCGTTCGTGGCGCGGCGGGTGGCCGCGGAGCGGCTGGCGCTGGTCTTCGCGCTGCGTGACCCCGCCGACGGCGGCGCCGACCCGTTCGACGGGTTGCCCGAGCTGCGCCTGGACGGGCTCGCGGAGTCCGACGCCCGGGCTCTGCTGGCCGCCGCGCTGGGCACGCCGCTGGACGACGCGGTGCGCGACCGGATCGTCGGCGAGGCCCGCGGCAACCCGCTGGCGCTGCTGGAACTGCCCCACAGCGCCGATCCGCTGCAGCTGCCGGGCGGGTACGGGGTGCCGCGCCGCATCGAGGACGCCTTCCGGCTCCGCACGGAGAGCCTGCCCTCCCCGACGCGGCTGCTGCTCCTCGTCGCGGCGGCCGAGTGCACCGGCGAGGCGGCGCTGCTGTGGCGCGCGGCCGCCCACCTGGGTGTCGAGCCCGGCGCGGCCGGTCCCGCGACGGCGGCGGGCCTGCTGGAGGTCGACACCCGGGTGCGCTTCCGCCATCCGCTGGTGCGCTCGGCGGTCTACCGCACCGCCACGACGCCGGATCGCCGCCGCGCGCACGGCGCGTTGGCCGCCGCCATCGACCCGGAAGTCGATCCGGACCGGCGGGCCTGGCACCGGGGGCAGGCGGTGCTGGGCGCCGACGAGCCGGCCGCAGCCGAGCTGGAGCGCTCGGCCGGGCGGGCCCGCGCCCGCGGGGGCCTGGCGGCCTCGGCGGCGTTCCTGCGGCGGGCGGTCGAGCTGACCCCCGACCCGGCCCGCCGCGCGGGACGGGCCCTGGACGCCGCGCAGGTCGAGCAGGAGGCCGGCGCGGCCGACGCGGCGCGGGACCTGCTGTCGGTCGCGACGGCCGGACCGCTGGACCCGCGGCAACGCGCTCGTGTCCAGCTGCTGCGTGCCCAGCTCTCCTACCACCTGACCCGCGGCAGCGACGCGCCCCGGTCGTTCCTGGCCGCTGCCGACGCGCTGGCCCCGCTCGACGCCGGGCTGGCCCGCGACACCTACCTGCAGGCGCTCGACGCCGCACTCATCGCCAGCAGCGCCTCCGGGGACGATCGCGTGCGGGAGGTCGCGGAAGCGGCCCGGGCCGCACCCCCACGGCCCGGCGCGCCGCGGCCCGCCGACCTCCTGCTGGCCGGGATGGCGACGACCTACTCCGACGGGTATGCCGCGGGGGCGCCCCGCCTGCGCCGGGCGCTGGCCGCGTTCCGCGGCGCCGGCCCGCACGGCGTCGACGGGGACGGGGACCGCTGGCTGTGGACGGCCAGCCGATGTGCCGTCGTGCTCTTCGACGACGATCTCGCCCTCGTGCTGGGCGACCGCACGGTCCGGCTCGCGCGCGAGGCCGGCGCGCTGACCGCGCTCCCCACCGCGCTCGCGTACCTGTCCTCGTTGTTGGTCCTCACCGGCGAGTTCGCCGGAGCCGCGGCGCTGGCCGAGGAGGGGAGCGCGATCAGCGCCGCGACCGGCGCTGCGCCGGTGGACAGCACAGGGCTCGTGCTCGCGGCGTGGCGCGGAGCCCCGGGCGAGACCGCCGCTCGCCACGCCACCGTCGTCCAGGAGGCGACCGCGCGGGGGGAGGGCACCGAGGTCTCCCTGGCGCACTGGGCACGGGCCGTGCTGCACAACGGGTCGGGCGACTACGCGACGGCGTGTGGAGCGGCGGCACGGGCGACCGAGACCGACGAGCTGACGATCAGGAACGTCGCCCTGCCCGAGCTCGTGGAAGCAGCGTCCCGCGCCGGCGAGCCGGAGCGCTCCGCCGCCGCGGCGGCGGAGCTGGACGCGCGGGCGCGGGCCGCGGGGACCGAGTGGGCTCTCGGACTGGCCGCGCGCTCCCGGGCGCTCACGACCGACGGACCGGAGGCCGAGAAGCACTACCTCGAGGCCGTCGGGCACCTGGGCCGGTGCCGGATGGCCACCCACCTCGCCCGCACCCACCTCGTGTACGGCGAGTGGCTGCGCCGCGAGGGCCGTCGCCAGGACGCGCGCGAGCAGCTGCGCACCGCCCACGAGCTGCTGTCGGGCATGGGCGCGGAGGCCTTCGCCGCGCGCGCGGCCCGCGAGCTGCGCGCCACGGGTGAGCAGGTGCGGAAGCGCAGCGCTGCGCCGGTCGACGCGCTCACCGCCCAGGAGACACAGATCGCGCGGCTGGTGGCGACCGGGGCGACCTCCCGGGAGGTGGCCGCGCAGCTGTTCCTCAGCCCGCGCACGATCGAGGCCCACCTGCGCAGCCTCTTCCGCAAGCTCGGCATCACCTCCCGCCGGCAGCTCCGCGACCTGCGACTACCCTGAGCGGCGGCGGTTCGCCGGTCAGCACCGCGCGGCCGCGGCCACGACGTACCTCGCACGCAGCGCGGCCGCCGGCATTCCTGCGCATCCGGGTCAGACCATCGGGTTGCCGCTGGCGGTCCGGTTCGCCTCGACGTACGGCTGAACGACGTCCCAGTGCTCGACGATGCGGCCGTTCTCGAAGCGGAAGATGTCGACGATCGCCGCGTCCCCGTCGGGGATCCACCCGCTGACCCGGCTGTGCGCGATGACGTGGTCGCCGTCCTCGAACACGCGCTCGGGGGTCCAGCGGAAGCCCTCCAGAGCCGGCACGGCGGCGCGCAGCCCTTCCAGTCCGTCGGGCAGGTCGGGGCTGTGCTGAACGTACGGCTCGGCCCAGTACCGGTCCAGAGCCGTCACGTCCTTGTCGTGGAAGAGCTCACGCATGGCCGTCAGCAGGGTGTCCTTGTTCGACATATCAGATCTCCTTCACGGTTCCGTGCAGCCGGTAGAGCCGGCCGTCGAGGGTCACGTTCGAGTGCAGTGTCGAGTTGGCCAGATCCTCCACGTGGACGACGGTCGCGCCGGTGGCCTCACGCCACGAGACGAGGTACACCTGCTGACGGATCTCCACGATCTCGACGTCGACGGTCTCGGTGTGACCGTCGGTCGTCATCCCTGCTCCCCTGATTACCGTGAACGTCATCCGCGTGTCGGATTCGTAGGTCGAGCGCACCTGCAACTGACCGAGGTCCGCCGCGAACGTCCTGCCGACGAGCTGAGCTGTCATGATCGGACTTCTTCCCTGAGGGGTGGTGCGACGAGTGGGTCGTGGCCGCGGCTCACCTGGTGGCGCCGCACGGGGTGGCCGGCCCCGGGATCGTGGCCGGGGCGGCGGGGTGGGTGGTTTCTCACGCTGTGTCGATCAGTACGTACAGACTCGTGATCCGCCCCTCCCCCATGATGAGCACGTCACGGCCGGACGCGATCGGCTCCTGGCCCTCGGCACCCAGGGTCCAGTTGTAGGTGACCAGGTCCTGCGCCGTCTGGACGGGGCCGGAGCGGCTGATCACGGTGCCCGGGAGCTGCGCCTGGAGGGCGGCGATCGCCGCGGACATCCCGGCGTGCCCCCGGTGGGCGGCTCCCGGCTCGCCGACGAACACGTCCGACGAGTACACCGTCGCGACGGACTCGTCCCGGTCCGCGCCGGGTGGGGCGTTCCAGGTGTTCAGATGCGCGCTGACGACGTCTTCGATCGATCCCACTACATCACTCCTGTGGTGTTCCGGCTGGTGGCCTGCTGGTTTCCGAGGATCGTTCAGTCGGTCACCCTGCTCGTCGCCCGGTACTCGAGATCGGCGTACTGCGGGTGGCGGACCAGCCAACCCGCGATGAAGGGGCAGACCGCCAGAACCCGGAGCCCCTCCGCCCGCACCGATTCGACGGCCGTGCGGGCCAGCAGGGAACCCACCCCGCGCCCCTCGAAGGCCGGGTCGACCTCGGTGTGGACGAAAGCGACCAGTTCCGGCGTGCGCAGGTAGTCCGCGAACCCCGCGAGCGTCTCCCCGTCGCGGGCCTCGAACCGGCTCGCCTCGCGGTGGTCGGTCACGATGATCATGTGGCGGTCTCCTGAGTGATCGGGTGCCAGCGGCGAGGGTCGTCCTCCAGCGCAGAGCGGTCCCACCGTCCGCGGACGGCGGCGGCCTCGTAGGTGGTGTGTAGGAAGTCGGCGACCGCGCGGTCGGGGTCGGGGGCCGCGCGGGCGACCTCGTACGGCAGCAGGAACTGCTGGAACTCGGGGCTGTAGAAGGCCCCGTCGGGGCCGACCGGCTGCGCGGCGAACCCGTCGGGAGCGGGGTAGGCGTAGGAGTAGAAGGCGCCCTCCTCACCGCCGCCGGGCCAGAACCCGCAGCTGGACAGCTCTCGGGAGTAGCCCTCGACCATGACCCAGTCCCCGCAGTTGGGCACGCCGCCCGGGTGCGGCGGGGCCGGCCGCCCAGAGAAGCGGGTGCAGGCGAGGTCCATGCCGCCCCAGAAGAAGTGCACCGGGCTGACCTTGCCGACGAAGTGCGACCGGAACTCGCCCATCACCCGGTCGGCCTGCAGCAGCTGTCGCCAGAACAGGGCGGCCGCCTCGCCGTCGTAGGAGGCGTGCACGTGGTCCTCGGCGAACGGGATCGCCGGCTCGACCTCGTTGGGCAGCGGCCGGATCTCCGCCTCGATACCGAGCCGGCCGAGCAGGTCCAGGACCTGGGCGTAGAACTCGGCGACCGGCATCGGCCGCAGCGGGATGCTCTGGGTGCCGCCGTCGCTGCTGCGGACCTCCAGCCGGTGGGCGAGGAAGTCGAACTCGATCTCGAAGGCCCCCGTGCCGTACGGGACGGCCGAGGTCGTCAGCCCGCGCGGGCTGACGTAGAGGGTCACCTGCCACCAGTGGTTGAGCAGCGGGGCGTGGGCCATGCGGATCTTGCCCACGATCTGGGTCCACATGTGCAGGGTCTCGCGGGTGGGCGTCCAGTCCGAGACCCGCAGGCCCGGCCAGCTCGTCGTCGTCATGGTCATCGGTACTCCGGGTTCGCGTGGTCGGGGTGGGTGCCGGTGTCCCAGGCCGTGCGCTGGTTGCCATGGGCGGGGATCCCGCCGGCGCGGCGGATCATCGCCGCGAGGTGCAGCAGGTTGTAGGTCATGAAGGCGGTGTTGCGGTTGGTGAAGTCGTTGTCCGGGCCGCCGGAGCCCTCGTCGAGGTAGGAGGGGCCGGGGCCGACCTCCCCGATCCAGCCCGCATCGGCCTGGGGCGGGACGGTGAACCCGATGTGCTGCAGGCTGTAGAGGATGCTCATCGCGCAGTGCTTGAGACCGTCCTCGTTGCCGGTGAGCAGGCACCCGGCGACGCGCCCGTAGTAGGCGTACTGGCCGTGCTCGTTGAGCACCCCGGAGTAGCCGTAGAGCCGCTCGATCACCCGGCGGGTCACCGAGCTGTTGTCGCCCAGCCAGATCGGGCCGCCGATGACCAGGATGTCGGCGGCCAGGACCCGGTCCAGCAACGCGGGCCACTCATCGGCGTCCCACCCGTGCTCGGTCATGTCCGGGCGGACACCGGTGGCGATGTCGTGGTCGACGGCGCGGATCTGGTCCACACCGACCCCGTTCGCCTCCATGATCGCCGCGCTGCGGTCGATCACGCCCTGGGTGTGGCTGCGGGCGGGCGAGCGGTTGAGGGTGCAGTTGATGAACATGGCGCGCAGCCCGGTGAAGTCGGGGGTCATGCCGCGTCCACCTCGGCTGTCGTCCCGCGCCGCCCGCCCAGGTGCCGGGCGAGGTGACGCTCGACCGCCCGGTACAACCGGAGCCGGTTCTCCTCGTTCTCGAAGCCGTGGCCCTCGTCGTGGGCGAGCAGGTACTCGACCGGGACGCCACGCTCGCGCAGCGAGGCCACGATGCGGTCGGACTGCGCCTGCGGCACGCGGACGTCGTTGGCGCCCTGGGCCACCAGCAGCGGGGTGCGGATCTTCTCGACCATGGTGATCGGCGAACGGGCGCGCAGCTCGGCCTCCTGCTCGGGCACGTCCGGGTCGCCGAGGTAGCGGTACCAGCTGTTGGCGTTGTAGCGACGGGTGAACGGCGGCAGGGCCCGCAGCGCGGTGACGAGGTCGGAGACGCCCACGTAGTCGATCGCGGCGGCGAACAGGTCGGGGGTGGCGGTGATCCCGACGAGCGCCTCGTAACCGCCGTAGGACACACCGGAGACGGCGATCCGGGCGGGGTCGGCGTAGCCCTGCGCCACCGCCCAGCCGACGGCGTCGACGAGGTCGCCCTGCATGGCCCGGCCGTACTCGCCGACGGCCGCGGTCAGGTGGCGGCGGCCGTACCCGGTGGAGCCGCGGAAGTTGACCTGCAACACCGCGTAGCCCCGGTTGGCCATCAGTTGCACCTCGGGGTTGTAGCCCCAGATGTCCTGCGACCACGGTCCCCCGTGCACCAGCAGCACCATCGGCAGGTTCTCCGGCGGCACCCCGACCGGCAGGGTGAGGTAGCCGGGCAGCGGCAGCCCGTCGCGGGCGGGGAAGCGCACCGGGGCCATCGGGGCCAGGTCGGCGGGGTCCAGGTCCGGGTAGGGCCGGCCCAGGCGGCGCTTCTCGCCGGTGGCGTGGTCGTAGAACCAGGTGACGCCCGGCTCGCGGTCGTGCAGGAAGGTGGCGACCCAGCACCGGCCGGACACGTCGGAGGACAGCGTGCCGAGCACCCCGTCCGACAGCGTCGCCAGCTCCGCGAGCACCGGCGCGAACTCGGGGTCCAGCACCTCGATGTGCGGGCGGTCGCCGACGAACCGGACGGCGATCGGCTCACCGGTGCCGCGGTGGGTGTGCACCGCGGGCGGCAGCACGGCCGGGGCCAGGATGCCGAAGGTGTCCAGGGTCAGACCCGCCACGGCGGCCACGACGGTCTCCTCGCCCGTCTCGCGGTCGATGCGGACCAGCCGCAGGTCGTCGCCGCCGTCGGCGTAGGAGCCGACGAGCAGCCCGTCGCCGTCCGGCGTCACCATCTGCGGATTCACGCTCAGCGGGTACTCCGCGCCACCCATCCGCCGCAGCGGTCGGACATCCCCGCTGCTGCGGTCGATGCCGGAGACGACGATCGTCCCGTCCTCCTCGGTCGCGACCCGGAACGCGGGCCTGCCCTGGCGGTCGAGCAGCGTGGCGGCCAGCGGATCGGTCTCCTCGTGGTGGAGCACCTTCCCACCGGAGGCGATGTCGACGCGGTAGACGTCGATCCGCTCGACCTGCGGGTTCATCCACACCAGGACGCTGCCGGGCACCGCGGGCAGCGGCTCGACGGCGAACACCCGCGACCCGGGCCCCATCGGGGTGAGGTCGACCGCCGGCTCGTCCGGCGCGTCGAGGTCGACGCGGTGCAGGTGCCAGTCCTCGTCGCCGTCGGTGTCCTGCTCGTAGAGCAGGAACCGGGGGTCGTCGGTCCAGTGGTAGGTGGTGATCCCGCGGCGGGTGTCGTGGGTGACCGGGACGGCATCGTCGTGGCCCTGGTCGACGCCGCGGACCCAGACGTTTCGTCGCCCCCGGTGCGGGGCGACGTAGGCGATCCGGGTGCCGTCCGGGGAGATGGAGGGCACGACGAACTGCGGGTCGGCGAAGAACTCCTCGACCTCGATCAGCCTCGGCTGCGCGTCGGAGGTGGTCATGTCGTGTCCTTTCGTGGGGCGCCGCCGGTGGCCAGGCGCATCAGGTCGGCGTCGAGGTCGACGTCGTCGGCCGATCGCGGGGACCGGGTGGCGTTGCCGGCGAAGCGGTGTCGGTGGCGGTCCCGACCCGCGTGGCCGACGGGTCGCTCACGCCCGCGCTGATGACCACTAGCCGGGGTCGGGGCCGCCGTGTTCATGCGGCCGGGTACACGGCCGGCGTCGCGGGGTCGCTGTCCTGGTACGGGGAGGTCCCGGTCAGGTTGTCGCCCCGGTTCGCGTTGGGCCGTGGTTGACGCGGCTCGGCGTCTCCGTAGCGCGCCCGCACCAGGGCGGCGTGCGTGGGCGCGTCCGGGACGCCGGGCGCCCGGCGGGCCGCCATCTCGCGTCGCAACCCCGGGACGACCTCGGTGGCGAGCAGGTCGATCTGCTCGAGCACCGTCTCGATCGGGACACCGAGGACGTCGAGGTTCCAGAGCTGGCGCTGGTAGTCGCCGAACCCCTCCCGAAAGGTCAAGGTCTTGTCGATGACCTCCTGCGGGCTGCCGACGCTGAGCGGCGTCCGGCCGGCGTAGTCCTCCAGGCGAGTCCCCCGGAACAGCACGTGGTTCTCGAAGTAGGGCCGGAACGCGGCGTAGGCGTCCTGGGAGCGGCGGGCGACGAACGCGTGTCCCCCGAGCCCCACGATCGCCTGTGCCGGGGTCCCGTGCCTGTGGTGCTCGAAGCGCTTGCGGTAGAGGTCCACCAGAGGCCTGAAGTGGAAGTCGGGTGCCAGGATGTGGTTGGCGAAGTAGCCGTTGCCGTAGAAGGCGGCCTGCTCGGCGATCTCCGGTGTCCGGATCGCGCCGTGCCAGACGAACGGCGGCACGTCGTCCAGCGGTCGCGGCGTCGACGTGAAACCCTGCAGCGCGGTGCGGAACCGGCCCTCCCAGTCAACGACGTCCTCTCGCCACAGCCGGTGCAGCAGGTTGTAGTTCTCCAGCGCGAGCGCGACGCCCTCGCGGATGTCCTTGCCGAACCACGGGTAGACCGGCACGGTGTTGCCCCGGCCGACCATGAGGTCCAGGCGGCCGCCGGCGAGGTGCTGGACCGTCGCGTAGTCCTCGGCGATCCTGACCGGGTCGTTGGTCGTGATCAGCGTGACCGACGTGCTCAGGACAATGGTGCGGGTCACCGCCGCGACGTGAGCCAGGATCGCCGGCGGCGAGGACGGCACGAAGGGCGGGTTGTGGTGCTCGCCGAGCGCGAAGACGTCGAGGCCGAGCTCGTCGGCATGCCGGGCGATCCGGACGATGTCGCGGATGCGCTCGGCCTCGCTCTGCGTCCGCCCGGTGACCGGGTCGGGGGCGATGTCGCCGACGGTGAAGATGCCGAACTGCACGGGTCGGGTCCTCTCTCTTGAAGCCGTGACCTCAGCTGACACCGTGCCGCTGCGGCAGGGTCAAGCCCGGCTCGTCGGTCATGCGATGGGTCCCGCGTGGCGGAGCCAGAAGTCGACCGCATCGGCCCGCGGCCGCGGGCGCATCCCGCTGCGCTCCCCCAGCCCCATGACCTGGTCCGGGGACTCCGCCACCGACGGCCAGCGGGGCAGGCCGGGCCCATTCGGGTCCCCGGTGGCGGCGAACCGCACCCAGTGGTCGGTCATCCGCGCCGACAGCCGGAGGTCGGCGGCGGTGTAGTCGGCGTCGCCGGCCGCGCCGAGGGTTCCGTAGGCGTACATGAGCTCGGCCCCGTGGTAGGCGCCGAACTCCTGCAGCGCCGGGTCGGGCGGGACCCGGGTGAAGAAGTAGACGTAGGCGTCGGCCGTGCCGGTGCTCGTGTGCTCCCGCGCCCAGAGGTGCATGGCCCGGTGCACGACCCGGTCGGCGTCGGCGCGCAGGATCGAGTCGAGCACCTCAGCGTCCGACCCGCCTGGGTACAGCCGCAGGTACTCCTCGGCGTCGGTTCCGAAACGACGCTCGACGTCGGCCCGGTAGACGGCCGGGTCGGTGTCGGGCGGGGCGGCCCGCGCCAGCGACGCCTCGTCGGCGTTGCTGCCCACCAGGATCGGGACGTCGTGCTGCTCCCCCGCGGCGATCACCTCGGCCGCGGCCCGGCGCAGCGCGTGCCCGTCGATCGATGGGCGCCAGTGCCCGGCGAGCTCCCGCGACGCGGCGAACACCCGCTCGGCGGGCATCGCCCGCAGCTCCGCCACCGAGGCCCCGCCGAGTCGGGAGCTCAGCTCCTGGCCGGCCCGGCGGGCCACCTCGCGGGTGTCGACCTGGTCGCCGGCCGCGGTGTCGCCCGCCGTCCCCAGGCAGCCCCCACTGCCGCCGATCACCCGGTGGAACAGGCCCTCGGTCGCCGGCATCGTCGAGAGCAGGCACACGCTCTCCCCACCCGCGGACTCGCCCGCGACGGTGATCCGCTGCGGGTCCCCGCCGAACGCCGCGATGTTGTCCCTGACCCAACGAAGCGCGGCGACCTGGTCGAGCAGGCCGTAGTTTCCGGAGCTCGCGTACCGGGACTCGGCGTCCAGCTCCGGATGGGCGAGGAACCCGAACACCCCGAGCCGGTAGTTGACGGTGACCGTGACGACGTCCCCGCGCCGGGCCAGCGGCTCGCCGTCGAGCACCGGCAGCTCGCCCGAGCCGGTCGCGAACCCGCCGCCGGGCACCGTGACGATCACCGGCAGCGCCGCCGACTCGGGCCGGGTGGGGCGCCAGACGTTGAGGTACAGGCTGTCCTCGCCGGTCGGGTACGGGTTGACGAACACCTCGGCCAGCGGGACGTCCACCGTCTGCTGCACCGCCCGCAGCGCGAACGACGACGACGGCTGCACCGGCACGTCGGCGAACTCCGTCGCCTCCCGCACCTCCGTCCAGGGCTGCGGGGGCACCGGGGGCCGCCACCGCAGGTCGTCGACCGGCGGCCGGGCGTAGGGCACGCCGGCGAACACCTCGACGGCCCCGTCGGCGGTCCGCAGCCCGGACACCGGGCCGTAGGTCGTCCGGACGACCCCGCCGGGGGTGGCGCCTTCGCCCGCCGCCGGGCGGTGCTCCGGGTCCGGGTGGCTCCCCAACGCCGTGACCGCCAGCAGGACCGTGCACACGCCCCACGCGATCAACCGCAGGGCCGGACGGCGCAGGCGCAGCACCACCAACGCGGTCCCGGCCAGCAGCAGACCGACCGCGACCCACCCCCACGCCGCGCTCCGGTTGAGGTACAGCAGCACCACCGACGCGAGCGCCAGCACCGCGAGCGGCAGCCCGAGCCGGCCACGGACCGCGGATGTACTGGTCGACATCGGACTCCTCCGGCTCGGTCGTCGACACTCACGAGACACCCTGCCGTCGCGACATGGTCCAGCCCGCGAGAGCGGGATCACACCGCGCGTCGGGTCCGTCGCTCGGCCTCACGCCGAGCGCACCGGACCGGCGGACGCGATCGGGGTCACAGCGGCACGGGCTTGAGCGTGCCGTGACGGCACGGTGTCCGATGGGGTTCGCTGCCTCCACCCGATCCGCGCTCGAACGGAGCCCACAGATGCCTGCACCCGAACCCGGCGTTCCCCGGCACGCGGCGACCCACCCACGCCCTCCCGGCCGAGGCGGCCGGGCCGATCCGGTCGCGACGGTCGTTGTCCTGCTCGGCGTGGCGCTGCTCGGCTCGGGGTGCGCCGGCCCGCTGGCCGCGACCGGTGGTCTCAACCTGACCGGGGAGTGGCAGGGCCGCATTGACGTGCCCGGCGCCCCGCTGGACATCGGCATCACGCTGAGCGCCGACGGCGCCGGCACGATGGACGTGGCGGCGCAGGGGGCCACCGACCTGCCGCTGGCCGACGTACGGGTCGAGGGCGCGCGGTTCACCGCCGCCGTCCCCGGCCTGCCCGGGGGCGCCGCTTTCGACGGAACGGTCGCCGAGGGCGCGGCCGGCATCGCCGGTGACTACACCCAGGCCGGGCAGACGTTCCCGTTCCGCCTCGAACGCGGCGCCCCGGCGCCACCGGTCCGGCCGCAGGAACCACAGCCGCCGCTGCCCTACCGCGCCGTGGACATCAGCTACCCCAGCGGGGACCTCACCCTGGCCGGCACGCTGACGCTGCCGGAGGGGCCCGGGCCGTTCGCCGCCGTCGTCCTGATCACCGGCAGCGGCCCCCAGGACCGGGACGAGTCCGTGGCCGGGCACCGACCGTTCCTGGTGCTCGCCGACGCGCTCACCCGGGCCGGCTACGCGGTCCTGCGGACCGACGACCGCGGTGTCGGTGGCTCCGGCGGGGACTACTCCCGGGCCACCTACGAGGAGCTGACCGCCGACGTGCTGGCCGGCGCGGCCCACCTGGCTTCGCGGCCCGAGATCGACCCGGCACGGATCGGGCTGCTCGGCCACAGCGAGGGCGGTTCCCTGGCCCCGCTGGTCGCGCGCGAGGCGGCCGGGAAGGTCGCGTTCGTCGTGCTCATGGCCGGCCCGGCGGTCTCCGGTGAGGACGTGCTGGTGCGGCAGAACGAGCGGCTGCTGGCGCAGGCGGGCAGCCCTCCGGCGGAGGTCGAGACGCAGGTCGCGTACGTGCGGGAGCTCGTCGCGCTACTGCGGGCGCAGGACTACGACCGGGCTGCCGAGCTGACCCGCACCCGGATCGCCGAGCAGGCCGCGGCGCTGCCACCCGCGCAGCGGCCCACCCCCGAGCAGGTCGACGCCCAGGCGGCGGCTCTGGTCTCGCCGGTGACGCGGGCGCTGGTGACCTACGACCCGGCCGCGGCACTGGGCGAGCTGTCGGTGCCGGTGCTGGCCTTCTACGGCGGCAAGGACCTGCAGGTCCCCGCCGAGCAGAGCGAGCCGCGTGCCGTCGCGCTCCTGTCCGGCAACACGGATGCCACCGTGCGCACTCTCCCCGGGCTGAACCACCTCATGCAGCCGGCCGACACCGGCTCGCTCGCCGAGTACGCAAGGATCGAGACCACCGTCGCGCCGGACGTGCTCGACCTGGTCACCGGCTGGTTGCAGGAGCGCTTCTGATCCACCGACCCACTGGAGGTCCGCCGGTAGCATCCGGGCGCGGCCGGCGGACGCGTGCCCTCGCCCCTGCGGACGCTGCATCGGGCGCGACCGCAGTCAGGGGAGCGGCAGGTCCCGAAGTTGCCGGCGAGACGTGATCCCGAGCTTGCGGAAGACGCTGCGCAGGTGGGCCTCGATCGTGCGCGGGCTGAGGAACAGTTGCGTGCCGACCTCCCGCGACGTCGCCCCGGTGGCCACCAGCCGGGCGATCTGCAGCTCCTGGGCGGTGAGCGCATCGGTCGGCTGCGCGGTCCGGCCGCGCGGGTGCTCGCCGGTCGCGCGCAGCTCGCGTGCGGCGCGGTCGGCGAACGCCTCCGCGCCCATGTCGGAGAGCATCTCGTGGGCGGTGCGGAGCTGCTCGCGGGCGTCCTGGCGACGGCCTTCGCGACGCAGCCACTCGCCGTAGAGGAGATGGGTGCGGGCGAGGTGCGTGGCGGCCCGGCTGTTCTTGAGCCGGTCGACGGCTTCCCGGTAGTCCTCCTCCGCGGCCGGCCCGGTGCCGGTCAACGCGCGCGAGCGGGCCGCGAGCCCGAGCGCGAACGGGGTACCGCTCGCCTGCGCCCGCGCGCAGAGCCGCTCCAGGGCGTCGGCCGCCCGCTCCGGCTCGCCGGCCCGGACCGCCGCCTCGATGAACTCGGGCAGCGCCGTGCTGCCATGCGTCAGTTCGTGGGCATCGCAGGCCCGCTCCCCGACGGCCAGGGCGGCCGGGTAGTCGCCGTGGCCGTTGTGGAGCACCGACAGCGCGTAGTAGGCCAGTGCGACCAGGGTGCCCGTAGGCCGGGCCGCCTCCCGGACCATGGCCGCGTGCAGCTCGACGGTCTCGGTGCGGCGGCCGCGCCAGGCCGACAGGAGGAGCTGGGCGTAGTGCTGCGGCGCTGCCCCGGTGGCCTGCGTGATCGCCTCGCTCTCGGCGGCGAGCTCGGCGGCGTACCCGAAATTGCCCTGGGTCACCTGCGTCGCGGACAGGAAGACGAGTGCGCCCGGGAGCGCCGCCACCGCGCCGGCCTCGCGGGTGACGCGGACGTTGCGCTCGGCCAGCAGCTGGGCCATCTCGGAGTCGAGGAGCCCGCCCGCAGCGCGGCTGGCCAGCCACAGCCAGCGGCGGCCGTCCGCGTCACCCGTGGATCCCTCGCTGCGGAACGCTTCCACCGCCCGGCGCAGTCCGGGCACGCCGGCGGCGTACCCGTGCGTGAACATCGTCACGAGCCCGTCGAACAACAGATCGGCTAGGCCCGGCGGCCCGGGCGATGCGGGCGCCGCGGTGGCGGCCTCGGCCACCTTCTGCAAGTCCCGGCCGTCGCCGGAACCGCTGACGATCATCGCGGCATCGATGGCGTGGAGGTAGGTCTCCCGCGACAGCGCCGGGTCCAGCGGGGCGAGCCTGGTCGCGGCGTCCAGCAGCATGCCCGGCACCTCGGCGCCCCGCGTCAGGTGGAACGCGATCCGGGCGCGCAGCAACTGGGCGCGGGCGCCCGCCACGTCGTCCAGCGGTCCCTGCGCCGCGACCTCCAGCAGCTGCGCCGCGACCGCGGACCCGCCCGCCTCGTGCATGGTGTGCGCGGCGTCGAGTGTTCGTGCCCCACGGCGGGCCGGCTCCGGGGTCAGCTCGGCCGCGCGGTGCAGGAACGCCGCCGCCGCGGCCAACCCGCCGCGGGCGCGGGCCCGCCCGGCTGATCGCTCCAGCTCGGCGGCGGTCTCCTCGTCGGTGCCGAGCACGGCCTGCGCACGGTGCCAGGCCCGCCGATCGGGATCGCGCTGCGCATCGGTCGCGGCGGCCAGGGCGTGGTGCGCGCGGCGGCGGTCCGGCGGGGTGGCGGCCTGGTAGACCGCCGAGCGGACCAGCGGATGCCGGAACCGCACCCGTATGTCGATCTCCACCAGGTCGGCGGCCTCGGCCGGGGCCGCCGCCTCGGCCGTGAGGTCCAGGTGCGCGGCCGCGCGCCACAGCAACGCCGCCTCACCGGTCGGCTCCGCCGCGGCGACCAGGAGCAGCAGCCGCGTCGCCGCCGGCAGGCTGTCCGAGCGCTGCCGGTAGACGTCCTCGATGCGCCGCGGAACGCTCACCACGTCCGGCAGCTCGAACCCGCCGACCAGCTGAGCCCGCTCGACACCCCGGGGCAGCTCCAGAAGAGCCAGGGGGTTGCCCCGCGCCTCGGCGACGATACGGTCGCGGACCTCGTCGTCGAGCGATGTGCCGACCCCGGTGGCCAGCAACGTCCGAGCCTCCGTGTCGGCGAGCCCGGACAGGCGCAGCTCCGGCAACCCAGTGAACGCGTCGACGTCGCCGGGATCGCCCTGGCCGGCGTCGCCATGGCCCCGATCCCGCAGCGCGAACAGCAGCACCACACGCTCGGCAACCACCCGCCGCGCCACGAACGCCAGGACCTGGGCGGACGCCTGGTCCAGCCACTGCGCGTCGTCCACCACGCACAGCAGCGGCCCGTCCTCGGCGACCTCGGCCAGCAGGTTCAGGATCGCCAGACCCACCAGGAACCGGTCCGGCGCAGCCCCGTCACGCAGGCCGAACGCCACCCCCAGGGCGGCCTGCTGCGGCTCGGGCAGCGCCCGGGACCGCGCCAGCAACGGCGCACACAGCTGATGCAGTCCCGCAAAGGCGAACTCCGCCTCGGACTCCATCCCCACGACGTTCTCCGTGCGGAACCCGTGCCCGGCCCCGGCCCCGAGGTCCTGCAGCAACGCGGTCTTGCCGATGCCGGCCTCACCCCGCAGCACCAGCACCCCGCTGTGCCCGTCCCGAGCCCGGACGAGCAGCTGCCGAAGCGTCTCGTGCTCGTCGCGCCGACCCCGGAGCATCGCCTCGTCCTCCCCGGGTGCCCACGGTCCCGGACACCGATCTAGGTGATTATCACCGACGCGGACCGCACGCGGCCAGCACCGGTGCTCTCCGAGCACGGTCGGTGGTGTCGCTCGATCGCGGACCGGCGCAGAAGGCGGGAACTTCCACCGACGCGAACACGCGCCCGCACACGGAAGCCTGAACACACGGCCCGTCCCAATGTCGACAACTGCTACCGAGGAGTACAGACGTGACCGAGTTCCTGGAACTGGACGGTGGACGGCTCGCCTACGACGTGATCGGTGACGGACCGCTGATCGTGCTGGCCCACGGCATGGGCGACAACCGGAGCGCCTACCGCGACATGGCCGCACGGCTGGTCGACGCGGGGTACCGCGTCGCGTGCGTGGACCAGCGCGGCCACGGCGGGTCCAGCAGTGGCTGGACCTCCTACACCCGCACCGACTCGGCGGGCGACCTGCTCGCGGTGGTCCGGCACCTGGGCGGCCCGGCCGTGATCGTGGGCCACTCGTTCACCGGCGGCTCGGCCACGATCGCGGCCGCCCGGGAGCCGGAGCTGGTCATCGCCATCGTGCTGATCAGCCCGTTCACTCGGGTACAGCAGATCGACCTCTGGGGACTCGTCTCCCGGGCCCGCTACCGCAGGGGGGTGCTGCTGCTCATAGGTGCGGCGCTGTTCCGCAGTGTCGGGCTGTGGCGACGCTACGTCGAGCACGCCTACCCCGGGTCCCGGCCCCCGGGTTTCGCCGAACACCTCGCCGAACTCGACGCCCAGCTGCGCCGGCCCGGTCGGATGGCGGTGGTGAGCAGGATGGGCATGTCCGCGCCGAGCGACGCCGGCGCCCGGCTCGGGGACATCCGGTGTCCCGCACTCGTCATCGAGGGCTCGCTGGACCCCGACTGGCCCGATGCCCGCGCCGAGGGCGAGGGCATCGTGGCCGCCATGCCGCCGGGCCTGGCCCGGGTCGAGATGATCGACGGGGCCGGCCACTACCCGCACGTGCAGTTCCCGGCCGAGGTGGTCACCGCGGTCCTGGCCTTCCTCGGGGCGCGAGCCCAGGGGCCACACGGCCGTCCGGAACGGCGCGGTGCGTGAGGTCGAGGTCGGAAGCCGCTCGGTCCGCGGTCCGCCCGTCGGGCGGTGCCGACGACGTCGTCCGTGCTGTCGTGCGGCACGCCCGCGACAACGGCGCCACCTGGCAGGTCGTCGGCGACGCGCCCGGCGTGACCCGACAAGCAGCGTTCCAGCGCTACGGCAGACCGATCGATCCGGGAACAGGAGAACTCATGACCACCACACCACTACCCGGCGTCGCCGCACTGGCCACCTCGGTGATCCGCGACCTCGCGGCCGGGCGCGACGATCGGGTCATCGCCGGCCTGCACATCCTCGACAGGAAGACATCATGACCGTCGGCACCTCCGGCGGATCGACCACTGCAGCGACCCGACTCACGCCCCGCATGCCCCTCCGCGACCGGCGATCCGTCGCCGTTTTCCTCGCCCTTGCGTTCACGCTCGCCTGGCTGGTCGCGCTCCCGCTCTGGTTCGGTGACGGCCTCGCCACCCCCTGGTTCCCGCTCGTGGCCGTCGCGGTGATGACGACTCCGGCAATCGCCGCCCTCGTCGTCGTGTTCTTCGTCGAGCGGCCGCAGCACAAGGCGCGGACGCTGGGGCTGTGGCCGCTGACACCGGCCCGGAGAATGTTCGGCTACGCGGCACTGGGGATCGTCGTGCCCATCGCGCTCGTCCTGGTCGCGCTCCCGGTCGGCGCGCTGTTCGGCGTCTACCCGGCCGATTTCGTGAACTTCTCCGCGTTCCGGCAGCTCCTCGACGCGCGGGCCGCCGGAGCGGACGAGCTGCCGATCTCCCCCGGAGCGCTCGTCGCGCTCCAGCTCGCCACGCTCCCGCTCGCGGCGTTCGTCAACCTCCTCCCCGCGCTCGGGGAGGAACTCGGATGGCGAGGGTGGCTGCTCCCGAAACTGATGCCCCTCGGCGCACTCCCGGCCATCCTGATCTCGGGCGTGGTCTGGGGCGCCTGGCACGCTCCACTCATCCTGCTCGGGTACAACTACCCGGCCGCGGCGGGCTGGCTCGGCATGACCTCGATGATCGTCATGTGCACCCTGGTCGGCGCGGTCTTCGGTTGGCTGCGGCTGCGATCGGGATCGGTGTGGCCGGCGGCCCTCGCCCATGCCGCGTTCAACGGAGCGGCCGGGACGTTCCTGCTGTTCGCCCAGGCCGGGGCGCCCATCGACACAACGCAGGCGACGATCCTCGGCTGGAGCGGGTGGATCGTCCCGCTCGTGCTCGTCGTGGTCCTCGTCGCCACCGGACAGTTCGCGGACGCCGGTGCGCTTCCTCGCCCGGGACCGACTCGAACGTCGGATGCTCAGCAGTGAACTCGCCGAACCGACCGGCGTCCCTGCGCGCCCCATGGACGACGAGGACACAATGGACACGAACGAACGCAGGACGGCCATCCGGCCCGCCGGAGCACCCGGCTTCGACCAGGTTGTGACCTCCAGCGGTAGTTGGCTACGTCAGGTGGACCCGGCGCCGACGTACATGCCGACCGCGCGGTCAGGTCGTGATGAGCTCATCGGCGGCCCATTGGGCGACGTGGGCGGGGTAGGGGGTCGGCAGTCCCAGGACGATGTGCCGGAAGCCGGCGCCGGTGGCCCGGCCGATCGCCTCCCGGGTGGTGGTGGGCCGTTCGTAGGAGACCGGCAGGAGGATCGAGCGGGTGATCGCCGCGGGGTCGCGACCGATGTCGGCGCAGAAGCGGTCCAGCAGCGCGCTGCGCCGGACGGCGTCGGCGATGTCGCCGCCGGGGATGTTCCACACGTCGGCGTGTTCGGCGGCCACGCGCAGCGTCGCGGCCGCCCGTCCGCCGATGAGGATCGGCGGGTGGGGCCGTTGGACGGGCTTGGGGTTGCCGAACGCTCCGGTGAGGTGGTGGTAGGTGCCGTCGACGTCGAACGGCTCGGTCTCGGTCCACAGCCGGCGGATGATCGTGCACGCCTCGGCGAGGCTGCCCACCGCGTGGGCGGCGTCGTGATAGGTCAGGCCGTGGGCCTCATACTCGCGGCGGGCCATGGGGACGCTCGGTCGTGAGCCCGCGCCGATGCCGAGGTCGAGCCGTCCGCCGGAGACGATGTCGACGGTCGTGGCGATCTTGGCCAGTACCGCAGGCGACCGGAAGCGGTTGCTGGTGACGAGCAGCCCGAGGCGCAGCCGTTCGGTCTGCGCGGCGAGGGCGGAGAGCAGGGTCCAGCCTTCGAGGATCGGTCCGTCCGGGTCGCCGCCGATCGGCATGAGGTGGTCGAACAGCCAGGCGTGCTCGATCTCGGGGATCGTGTCCGCCTCGCGCCAGACCCGCAGGACGTCGTGGTAGTCGACCTGCATCGGCGCCGTCATGATCCCGAAGCTCGTGGGTGTCATGAGCGCCGTCGCAGCGTCGGGTCGAGCAGGGCCGGTGGGGTGTCGTTCTTCTCGTGGGCGGCGAGGTCGACGCCGGGCGCGACGATCGCGTCGATCGCGTCGAGCAGGTCATGGGAGAGCGCTGTGTCCGCGGCGGCGAGCTGGGATCGCAGGTGCTCCGGTGTGCGGGGGCCGATGATCGCGCTGGTCACCGCCGGGTGCGCCGCGACGAAGCCGAGCGCGAGCTGGATCAGGCTCAGGCCGGCCTGGTCGGCGACCTTCGCGAGCTGCTCGACGGCGTCGAGCTTGGCCCGGTTGGCGGCGATCGTGGTGTCGAAGCGCTGCGGCATGAACGTCGAGCGGCTCGTGGTGATGTCGTGGCCCGCGCGGACCGCGCCGGAGAGCCAGCCCGACGCCAGCGGGCTCCAGGCCAGCACGCCGAGTCCGTAGCGTTCGGTAACGGGCAGCACGTGCGTCTCCGCGCCGCGCTGCAGGATCGAGTAGCTGGGCTGCTCGGTGACGTACCGGCTCAGGTGATGGTCCCTAGCAGCCCACTGGGCCTCCACGACGCGGTAGGCCGGGAAGGTCGAGGAGCCGAAGTAGCGGATCTTTCCGGCGCGCTGCAGGTCGGTCAGCGCGGACAGCGTCTCCTTGTCACTGGTGGCCGGGTCCCACCGGTGGATCTGGAAGAGATCGACGTAGTCGGCACCGAGGCGGCGCAGGCTGTCGTCCAGGGCGGTGATCAGCCAGCGGCGCGAGCCACCCCGGTGGTTGCGCTCGTCGCCCATCGGCAGGCTCGCCTTGGTGGCCAGCACGATGTCGTCGCGTCGGCCGGTGATGGCGCGGCCGACCATCTCCTCGGACTGGCCGCGGCTGTAGGCGTCGGCGGTGTCGATCAGGTTGATGCCGCCCTCGATCGCGGCGTCGACGAGGGCCGTCACCTCGTCCTGGGTTGTGCGCCCGATCGCGCCGAAGTTCATCGCGCCGAGCGCGAGGCTGCTGACCTGCACGCCGGTGCGTCCCAGGTTGCGGTACTGCATGGTCGGAGCTCCTTCGTCACGGGTGAGGCTCCGCTCTGCCATGATGGACAAGCGGAACAGTGCTCCACCAACATACGGAGCAGTGTTCCGTTTGTCGAGCGAGGCGATGAGAGGAGTGCGGTGGTGGCCGACACCGACGGGCGGGCCCCCCGGAAGCGGGCCGACGCCCGGCGCAATCAGCTGGCCCTCCTGGACGCGGCGGCAACCGTGTTCGTCACCTCGGGAGTACAGGCACCGGTACGTGACATCGCGGCCGCGGCCGGCGTCGGGATGGGCACGATCTACCGCCACTTCCCCACCCGGGCCGACCTGATCGTCGCCGTCTACCGGCACCAGGTCGAGGCCTGTGCCGAGGCCGGCCCGGCGCTGCTGGCGAACACCGCCACGCCGTACACCGCGCTGGCGAACTGGATGGACCACTTCGTCGACTTCCTCGTCACCAAGCACGGACTTGCCGCAGCGCTGCAGTCCGACGGCCTCGACGCGCTGCACACGTACTTTCTCGACCGCCTGGTGCCCGTGTGCGCCCAGTTGCTCGACGCCGCCGCCGGCGCCGGCGAGATCCGTACCGACGTCGCCGCCTACGAGCTGATGCGCGGCGTCGGCAACCTCTGCGTCGGGGTCGGCGACGACACCCGCTACGACGCCCGCCACCTGGTCGAACTACTCATCTCGGGGCTACGTCGACAGGGCTAGATGTAGTGCCCATGTGCGTTGTTGACGGCGTGGCGGCTTGAACAGGGCGAGACCTCCGGGCGAGGTGGGAGTTGCTGACGCTCACACCCGCACGGAGGTCTCATGGCCCACCGTAATGCCCGCCTGACCGTTCACGGCCGCAAGCTCCTCGTCGACCGGGTTCTGTCCGGTCGGCCCGTCGCCCACGTCGTCGCCGAGATGGGAGTGTCCCGCCCGACCGGCTACAAATGGGTCGCCCGCTACCGCGCCGAAGGCGACGCCGGGCTCTGCGACCGACCCAGCCGCGCCCACCGGATCCCGCACCGCACCGGTACCGAAGTCGAAACCCAGATCATCGAGCTGCGGCGCGCCCGCAAGCTTGGGCCCGCCCGGATCGGGCCGCTGCTGGACATGCCCGCCTCGACCGTGCACGCCGTGCTGACCCGGCACGGGCTGTCCCGGCTGGCCTGGATGGACCGCCCCACCGACACAGTGATCCGCCGCTACGAACGCGACCGCCCCGGCGAGCTGGTCCACGTCGATGTCAAGAAACTCGGCCGCCTCCGCGACGGAGGCGGATGGAAAGTCCACGGCCGCGACAGCTTGGTGCACCGCCGAGCCCGCTCAGGGCCACGGGTCGGGTTCGACTACGTCCACGCCGCGATCGATGACCACACCCGCATCGCCTACGCCGAGATCCACCCCGACGAGAAAGCCGGCACCTGTGCCGGGTTCCTGCGCCGCGCCGCCGCAGCACTAGCCGAGCACGGGATCGACCGGATCGAGCGGGTCATGACCGACAACGCCATGGCCTACCGCCGCTCCGCGGCCTGGAACGACGCCCTGGCCGAACTCGGCGCGAGCGCCCGGTTCACCCGCCGTTACCGACCCCAGACCAACGGCAAAGCCGAACGGTTCAACCGGACCATGCTCGAGGAATGGGCCTACCAACGCCCGTTCACCAGCAACACCGACCGGGCCCAGGCCTTGCCCGGATGGTTACACACCTACAACCATCACCGCGGACACACCGCGCTCGGAGGTCTCCCACCTATCAGCCGGGTCAACAACCCGCCTGGGCATTACAGCTAGATCTGGTTCGTGCCACCGTCGACGTCAATGTTCGCGCCGACGACATAGGTGCTCTGTTCGGAGGCCAGGAAGGCCACGACGGCGGCGGCCTCCTCAGGCCGACCCATGCGGCCCTTGGCCACGGTCGCGGCGCCGTTCTCCTTGACGGCCCGGGCGGACTCCTCGTCGCCGAAGCGGCACCCCCGGGAATCTCGATCCATGCCGGCGACACCACCTCAGGCCGACCCATGCGGCCCTTGGCCACGGTCGCGGCGCCGTTCTCCTTGACGGCCCGGGCGGACTCCTCGTCGCCGAAGCGGCACCCCCGGGAATCTCGATCCATGCCGGCGACACCACGTTGACCCGGATGCCACGGTCCTTGAGCTCGTGCTTGCCGAGAACCCGGGTGATGTCCTCCGCTGGGTGCGCACACCGACGGGACGCATCCTCGCCTTCAGCATGACCGACGACGGCAGGCACCTGCTGTCCGACTGGAACGCCGGCACACCCCGCCTGATCAGCCGGTTCCCCGGTCTCGATCACCCCTTCGGTCTCAGCCCCTGCATACCCACCCCGGACGGAACGGGGTTGTGGATCGGATCGCCGCGGGGTTCGGACCGAACCCGCCTGGTGCGGCTCGACCTGGACACCGGCGAGCAGATCGGAGTGGACAGCCACCCCGTGTTCGACCGGGACGACCCCGCCCGGAGGCCGACCCGCGGTTCCGTCCTCGCTGATCGTGCACCCGGGCACCGGGGAGCTGCTCGGGGCCCGCTACCTCGGCGCCCGCCAGGAGATCCGCGCCCTCGACCCGTATTTTCGCGACGGTGCTGCCACGGCTGGAGGAGCTCACCGACGGCGACCTGGCTCATGTCTCCTGCGATCTCTCGGCGCAGCGCTGGTCGTGGACTGCACCCACGACCGCGACCCGGGCATCACCTGGTTCTACGACCACACCACCGGCACCGCCCGGCGGTTGTTCCGTCCCTACCGCACCTGGACCCCGCGCGGCTGGCCCCGGTCACCCCGATCACCCTCACAGCCCGCGACGGTCTGGACCTGCCGTGCCACCTGACCCTGCCGGTCGGGGTGGAGCCCCGTGACCTGCCGACCGTCGTGCTGCGGCACGGCGAGCCCTGGTACCGCGACAGTTGGGGCTACGACCCCGAGCTGGAGTTCCTGGCGAACCGCGGCTACGCCGTGCTGAAGGTGAACTTCCGCGGCTCCACCGGTTACGGCAAGGCCCACACCCAGGCCGCGATCGGCCAGTTCGCCGGCCGCATGCACGACGACGTCATCGACGCCCTGGACCGGGCCATCGCCGAGGGCTGGACCGACCGCGGCCGGATCGCGATCTACGGCAACTCCTACGGCGGCTACGCCGCGCTCGTCGGGGCCGCGTTCACCCCGGAACGCTTCGCCGCAGCCATCAGCTACACCGGGATGTCCGACCTCGTCGAGATGAACAGAGGCGTCGTCCCGTTCGCACGGCGCTCGCTGGTGAACACCTACGTGCGCTACATGGGCGACCCGGACGTCCCGGAGCAGGAGGCCGACCTGCTCGCCCGGTCCCCGATCACCCGGGTCGACGACATCACGGCGCCGATGCTGCTCGTCCACGGAGCCCACGACCCGCGGGTGGACCGCCGCCACTCCGACCGCGTGGTCGAGGCGTTGCGAGCCCGCGGCGCCGACGTCGAGTACCTGCTGAACGAGCGCGAGGGCCACTGGTTCGTCAACCCGGACAGCAACATCGAGCTGTACCGCACCCTGGAGCGGTTCCTCGCCCGCACCCTGGGCGGGCGAACCACGGCGGCGGGCTGACCCGTGCCCTACCTGCTGCTCGCCGCCGCGATCGCTCTCGAGGTGATGGCGACGATCAACCTGCGGCTGTCCGACGGCTTCACCCGGCTCGTCCCGTCGATCCTGGTGGTGATCGGCTACCTCGGCACCTTCACCTTGCTCTCGCAGGTGCTCAAGACCGGGGTGCCGGTCGGCGTCGCCTACGGAATCTGGGCAGCCGCCGGAGTGGCGCTGGTCGCGATCATCGGCGCGGTGTTCCTGGGCGACGGCCTGACCCCGGTGCAGATCGGCGGCATCACGCTCGTCATCGCCGGTGTGCTCGCCCTGGAGCTCGGCGCCGCTCACTGATCACCGTGGCGACGGTGCCCGGCCGGTCGAATACCGGAAGCGGGTGGCGCGTCTCACACGCCCCGACGCTTGAGCCTGCCGCGACGGCACGGCGTTGCCTGATGGTCCGACCGGCAGGCTGCCGGTCGCCCGACCCCTGCGAGGACACCGTGACCACGCCCGAACCCCCCGGCCGCGCACTGCGGGCCAGCCCCACGATCTACTTCACCTCCTACGGGCTGTCCCTGCTCGGCATGGGCATCTCCAGCGTCGTGCTGCCGCTGCTGGTGCTCGACCGCACCGGCGACATCCTGGCCGCCGGGGTGCTGGCCACCGTGGCCACAGCCGCGTCGGCCGCGACCGGGATCGTCGCCGGGCTGCTGGTCGACCGGGTCGACCGGCGCACGGTCTCGGTCGTGTCCGGCCTGCTGGCGGCGGTCTCGGTCGCCGCACTCCCGCTCATCGACGCACTGTGGGGCCTGGACATGACCTGGTTCCTGATCGTCGCCGTCGTCGGAGCGGTGGTCCGGGTGCCGGGCATGACCGCCCAGGAAACCCTGCTGCCCGCGCTGGCCCGACTCCGAGCAGCGAGATCACCGGGCGGCCCCGGACGGCTGGACCGCCTGGTCGCGACGCGTGAGACCGTCGGCAACACCCTGGTCCTGGCCGGCCCCGGCCTCGGCGGGCTGCTGATCGTGGTTCTCGGCCTGACCCCGGCCCTGTTGCTGGCCACGGCCGCGACGAGCCTGCTCGCCGCCCTCACCACGCTCCTGCTCGACCCCCGCACCGGCCACGTGCCCGCCCGCGAACGGGACGCCACCGGAGCCGGCGGCGCGGTCGGGCGGGCGGCGACCGACCTGTGGACGTCGTGGCGGTTCCTCGCCCGCAACCGGCTCCTCCTGGGCACCACCCTGATCACCGCCATGCTCGTCGCCGTGCTCAGCTCCCTGCAGAGCACCCTGATGCCGGCCTACTTCACCGCGGAGGACCTCCCCGCCCTCACCGGGCTGACGCTCTCCGCCATCGCCGGTGGCAGCATCGCCGGCTCCGCGCTGTACGCCGCAACCGCGGGCCGGGTGAGCCGCCGCACCTGGTTCGTCATCGGCATGACCGGCCTGATCGTCGGGTTCGTCGGCATCGGCTCCCTCGCCTCGCCGTGGCTGGTACTCGCCGGCGCGGCGCTCGTCGGGCTCACCAACGCCCCGGCCTCGGCCATCCTCGGCGTGCTCGCCATCGAGGCCACCCCCGACGCCATGCGCGGCCGCGTCCTGGGTGCCCAGAACACCGTGATGCTCGCCGCACCCGCCCTCACCAGCGCCCCGCTCGCCGCCGTCGCCGCCACCGCCGGGCTCCCCGTCGCCGGCGCGGTCCTCGCCGGGCTGGCCGCCGTCACCGCGATCGTCGCCCTCGCCGCACCGGCGTTCCGCTCACTGGACGGCCGACGGGGCGCGGAACCGGTCCCCTCCCCGGCGACGGGGGTCGTCGGGGCCGGGCCCCGCCGGCTGGACGTCGAGCCCGCCCACCGCGGCCGGACCCGCGGCGCGGCCGGCGATGTCACCGTCGCTCCGGTCAGGGAAGCTGCAGGTCCCGGAGCTGGCGGCGGGAGCTGATGCCCAGCTTGCGGAAAACGCCGCGCAGGTGGGCCTCGACGGTGCGCGGGCTGAGGAACAGCTGCCCGCCGACCTCCCGGGACGTCGCCCCGGTGGCCACCAGCCGCGCGATCTGCAGCTCCTGCGCGGTGAGCGAGTCCGACGGCTCGGCAGAGCGCCTGCGCGGGTGCTCGCCGGTGGCACGCAGCTCGCGGGCGGCGCGGGCGGCGAACGCCTCCACGCCCATGTCCGACAGCATCCCGTGGGCGGTACGGAGCTGCTGGCGGGCGGCCTGACGGCGGCCCTCGCGGCGCAGCCATTCGCCGTAGACGAGGTGCGTGCGGGCGAGGTAGGTGGCCATCCGGCAGGCACCGAGCAGCTCGATCGCCTCGCGGTAGTGCTGCTCCGCGGCGGGCCCGGTGCCGACCAGCGCCCGCGAGCGCGCCGCCAGCCCGAGCGCCCACGGGGTACCGCCGGCGCGAGCCCGGATGTCGAGCTGCCTGCACCCGGCCTCCGCCCGCTCGGGCTGCCCGGCGCGGGCAGCCGCCTCGACGAGTTCGGGGAGGGCCGCGTTGGTGTGTGTCGCATCGGGCTGGGCGCACGCCCGCTCCGCGGCGTCCAGCGCCGTCGCGTAGTCGCCCAGACCATTGTGGAGCACCGCCCGCGCGAGGTGCACCAGCGCGATCTCGGCACGGTTCCCGCGGGCGGTGGCCTCCTCGACGGCAGCGGCGTGCCTCTCCGCCGACTCGGCCTCGCGACCCTGCCAGGCGGCCAGCGCCAGCCCGCCGAAGCGCAGCGGCACGCCTCCGGTGACCTGCCTGATGGCGGTCTCCTCGGCGATCAGCGAGCCGGCCCGGGACAGCTCGCCTGCGAGCAACGACACCGACGACAGGAACGGGAGCGCGTGGACGAGCGTGGCCAGCGCGCCGGCGTCGCGGGCGAGCCGGACGTGCCGGTGCGCCAGCACGTGCAACAGCTCGTCGTCGTACAGCCGCATCGCGGTGCGGCCGGCCAACCACAGCCACCGCAGGGCGTCGCCCTCGCTCGAGGGCGCCGTCGACAGGTCGTCGGCACGGAAGGCCTCCAGCGCGTGGCGGAGTTCGGGGGCGCCGGCCACGATCCCCTGCGTGAACGTCGTTACCAGCCCGTCGAGGAGCAGGTCGGCGGGCCCCGGCGGTCCGGGTGGCGGGGGTGCGGCCCGGGCGGCTTCGGCGACCTCCGGCAGGCCGCGGCCGTCGCTGAGGCCGCCGGTGATGATGGCCGCGTCGAGAGCGTGCAGGTAGGTCTCGCGGGACAGCGCCGGGTCCAGCGGGGCGAGTGACCTGGCCGCGTCCAGCAGCATCCCCGGCACCTCGTTGCCGCGCGTGCGGTCGAACCCGATCTGAGCGCGCAGCAGCTCGATCCGCGCGTCCCGCAGCGCGTCCGGCGGGCCGGCCGCGGCGACCGCCAGCAGCTCCAGGGAGGTCTCGGACGCACCGGCGTCGTGCTTGGCGTGCGCCGCCTCCAGCGCCCGGCTCGCGCGGCGCGCGGGATCGGGCGTCAACCCGGCCGCCCGCTGCAGGAACGCCGCCGCCGCGGCCAGCCCGCCGCGGGCGCGCGCGCGGCCGGCCGAACCCTCCAGCTCCGCGGCGGCGTCCTCGTCGGGGCCCGTCAGGGCCTGCGCCCGGTGCCAGGCGCGCCGGTCGGGGTCGACCTGCGGGTCGGTAACGGCGGCCAGGGCGCCGTGCGCCCGGCGCTGGTCGGGAAGGGTCGCGGCCCGGTAGACCGCCGAGCGCACCAGCGGGTGCCGGAACCGCACCCGGGTGCCGAACTCCACCAACCCGGCCGCCTCGGCGGGCGCCGCCGCCTCGCGGGCGACGCCCAGGTGCGCGACCGCGCGCCACAGCAACGCCACATCGCCGGTCGGCTCGGCCGCGGCCGTCACCAGCAGCAGCCGCGTGTCGGGCGGCAGGCTGCCCGCGCGGCGCCCGAAGGCCTCCTCAACCCGGCGCGGGACGCTCGCCACGTCGGGCAGCTCGAACCCGCCCGCCAGCTGCGCCGGCGGTGCTCCCCGGGGCAGCTCCAGCAACGCCAGCGGGTTGCCGCGCGCCTCGGCGACGATCCGGTCGCGTACCACGTCGTCCAACGGCGCGCGGACCGCGGCGGCCAGCAGCGCCCGCGCGTCGGGGTCGGGCAGCCCGACCAACCGCAGGTCGGGAAGTCCGCCGAACGCCGAGACGTCCCGGTCACCGGGGTCGCGCAGTGCGAACACCAGCACCAGCCGCTCGGCCGCCACCCGCCGCGCCACGAACGCGAGCACCTGCGCGGACGCCTGGTCCAGCCACTGCGCGTCGTCCACCAGGCACAGCAGCGGCCCGTCCTCGGCCACCTCGGCCAGCAGGCTCAGCACCGCCAGCCCCACGAGGAACCGGTCGGGTGCAGGCCCGCCACGCGTCCCGAACGCCACTCCGAGCGCAGACTGCTGCGGCTCGGGCAGCGCGGCGGCCCGCTCCAGCAGCGGTGCGCACAGCTGGTGCAGGCCCGCGAAGGCGAACTCCGCCTCGGCCTCCACCCCGGCCACGTCCTCGACCCGGAACCCGGCCGCTGCGGCGGTCTCACGCGCGTGCTGCAGCAGGGCGGTCTTGCCGATTCCGGCCTCCCCGCGAACCAGCAACACGCCGCAGCGTCCCTGCTGGCAGAGGGCGAGCAGGCGCTCGACCGCCTCGTGCTCGACGCGCCGGCCCACCAGCATCGTCCGGTCCTCCCCCTGGCGACCGCATGGGGCCGATTGCGGTGATTGTCACCGATGCGAAGCCCGCGGGCGAGCGCGGGCCGTCGCGACACCGGCGTCTCCGTGCCGTGGTCGGCAACGGAGTCAGGGACTTCCACCGACGCGGCCGGGGCGCCGTCCTCGCGAAGCTTGTACCCGACAGCAGAGCGACCGGGGAGCGAGCAACCGCCATGATCAGCACCGATCCCGTCACCGTCGTCGTGCGCACCGGCCGGGCCGGGCAGTACGCGGACTGGCGGACGACCCCCGAACACGTGCGGTCGTGGCACCGGCGGGCCTTGTGCGGCGGTGTCGTCGGCGAGGTGTTCTTCGCCGCGGACGAGGAGCGCCCACCGATGCGGCAGCACCGCGAGCGGGTCGCGAAGGCGATCTGCGCCGCCTGCCCGGTCCGCCAGCCGTGCGCCCTCTACGCCCTGGTCCACCGGGAGCTGCACGGCGTATGGGGCGGTCTGTCGGAGGCCGACCGCCGACGTCGCCTCGCGCGCCCCTGACCGCCCATCACCGACTTCACGGAGGGATCTGCTGTGGCCTGGAGCACGCGCGAACTCGCCGACCTCGCCGGCACCACCGCGCGAGCGGTACGGCACTACCACGACGTCGGCCTACTGGAGGAGCCGCGACGCCGGGCCAACGGCTACAAGCAGTACGGCGTCACGCACCTCGTCCGGATCGTGCGGATCAAGCGCCTCGCCGACCTCGGGTTCACCCTGCCGCAGATCGCGGAACTGGGCGATGCGGACCAGCACCCCCGGGAAGCGCTCCGCGGGCTCGACGCCCACCTCGCCCGGACCCTCGACCGGCTGCGGGACGTGCGCACCGAGGTTCGGCAGATCCTCCAGGAGGCCGCACCAACCGACCTGCCACCCGCGCTGGCCGCGCGGATCCGGGACGTCGACCTGTCGGCCGCCGACCGCGCCCTGCTGGTCGTGTTGACCAGGGTGCTCGACCTCGCGGTGGTCATCGACTTCGTCGACTCGCTGCGCGACCTCCCGGCCAGCCCGGTGGCGACCGCGTTCGACGAGCTGCCCGCCGACGCTGACGCCGCGACGCGCCACGAGCTCGCGACAACGCTGCTGCCCCGGAGCCGGACACTGCGCATGATGCTCCCCCACCTGCGGAGTGCGACGACCGGCCTGAGCGGCGCCGCGGCCCGGACTCTCGACGAGGCCGTGCGCGACCTCTACAACCCCGCGCAGGCCGACGTCCTGCGCCGGGTCGGACTCCTGCTCCGCTCGCGGCCCGAATCGGCCCAGACTCCGCAGGCCGGTGTCCCGCCGGCGCGAGAGCAGCTCGCACCTGCCACGCCGATCCGGTTGACCGTGCCGCAACGGCACGGTGTGCACTCCGGTGTGATCACTGCAGCGCTCTCGTCGAGCACCACCGGACGGCCATGAACCAGCGACGCATCACCCGACGCAGCATGCTGACCGCCACCCTGGGCGCGGCCCTGACGGGTTGCGGGATCCCCGCGACACCCACGACCTCGCCCGCTCCCGTGGCCGTGCCACCACCGCCCGCCGCTCCGCCGGACGATCTGAACCTCATCGCGCTCGAAGGCCGCTCCGGCGGCCGGCTCGGCGTGCACGTTCTCGACACCGGGACCGGCGCGACCGTGTCGCACCGGGGTCGGGAGCGGTTCCTCATGGCGTCGACCGCGAAGCTGCCCCTCACCGCCGCCGTCCTGGACCGCGCCACCAACGAGCCCGCGCTTCTCGACCGGCTCGTCCGCTACGGCCCCGAGGCGCTGCTCGAGTACGCCCCGGTGACGACGCAGAACGTGGCGACCGGCATGACCGTTGCCGACCTGTGCGACGCCGCCCTCACCGTCAGCGACAACACAGCGGCGAACCTGCTCCTCGACCTCCTCGGCGGGCCGGCCGCCGTGACGACGTTCGTCCGCGGCCTCGGCGACCCGACCACCCGCTTCGACCGCACCGAGCCCGAGCTCAACGTCTCCACCAGCCCGGACGACGAGCGCGACACCACCACCCCGGCCGCCATCGTCGGGATCATCCGGGCAGTGACCCTCAGCGACGGTCTCGCCCCGGCCGGCCGCGACCGGCTCACCGCCTGGCTCGTCGCCAGTACGACCGGCGACGCCACCATCCGCGCCGGGATCCCGGCCGGGTGGGCGGTCGGCGACAAGACCGGGACAGGCGCGCAGGGCGAACGCAACGACGTCGGGATCATCCTGCCCCCGGATCGCGCACCGCTGGTCCTCGCCGTCTTCACCGACCCCGACGACCCGGACTCGACGGCCGGCAACGCCACCATCGCCGAGGCGACCGCGATCGCGGTACGCCTGCTCGTCAGCCAGTAACAGGCAAGCACACCCTCGGAAAGGAAAATCATGGGACACATCACCGTCGGAAACGAGAACAGCACCCCGATCGAGCTCTACTACGAGGACCAGGGAACCGGCCGGCCCGTCCTGCTCATCCACGGCTACCCGCTCAACGGCCACAGCTGGGAACGCCAGACGCGCGAGCTGCTCGCCGCCGGCCACCGCGTCATCACCTACGACCGGCGCGGCTTCGGCCGCTCGTCGAAGGTCGGGTCCGGTTACGACTACGACACCTTCGCCGCCGACCTGAACGTGCTGATGGAGGCGCTCGACCTGCGCAACGTCGTCCTCGTCGGGTTCTCGATGGGCACCGGAGAACTCGCCCGCTACGTCGCCCGGTATGGCCACCAACGGGTCGCGAAGCTCGCCTTCCTCGCCGCGCTAGAGCCCTTCCTCGTCGCCCGGGACGACAACCCCGAGGGCGTACCCCAGAAGGTCTTCGACGACATCGAGGCCGCAGCCAAGGGCGACCGTTACGCCTGGTACGAGCAGTTCTTCTCCAACTTCTACAACCTCGACGAGAACCTCGGCAGCCGCATCGGCCAGGAGGCGGTCGCTGCCAGCTGGAACGTCGCGGTCTCCAGCGCCCCGCTGGCCGCGCACGCCGTGGTCTCCTCGTGGATCGAGGACTTCCGCGCCGACGTCGAGGCCGTCCGCGCAGCAGGCTTGCCGGCCCTGATCCTGCATGGCACCGCCGACCGCATCCTCCCCATCGAAGCCACGGCCCACCGCTTCCGCCAGGCCCTGCCCGAAGCGCAGTACGTGGAGATCGACGGCGCCCCGCACGGGCTGCTGTGGACCCACGCCGACGAGGTCAACGCCGCCCTGCGCGCCTTCCTGGGCTGAGCCAACAGCACCACAGCCGGACGAAAGCGAGACCACTGTGCCCGTACGACTGGTCAACCCCGACAACCACGTCACGATCCCGCTCTACCACCACGTCGCGATCGCGACCGGCAACACCCAGATCCACCTGGCCGGCCACGTCGCCTGGGACGAGAACGGCGAGCTGGTCTCCGACGACCTCGCCGGTCAGGTCGCCCAGATCTACCGCAACGTTGCCAAGGGACTGGCCGCGGCCGGAGCAACCTTCGCCGACGTCGTCCGCTTCACCTGGTACTTCGCCAAGTGGGAGCGCAGCATGTACGACGAGTTCCTGGCCGGCGTGGAGCAGGCCTCAAGTGAGTTCGACCTGCCGCGGCCGCCGCTCGCGGCGATCGGCGTCGACATCCTCTTCGAGGACGGGATCCTGGTCGAGGCCGAGGTCACCGCCGTCGTCGATCGCCCGGACCCGCTCCGCACGGACGTTCACCCCGGCCTGCAGGAGTCGTCGTGACCAGTGCGAACCGTCCCCCGGCCGCCGTTTTCAGCGGCGCCCCGCCCCGCGGCGCCGACCTCGCCGGGCGCGCGCTGCTGACGCTCTGCGCCCTGTCCACGGCGGCCGCCTTCGCCGACGGCGCCACCCGCGCCGCCACGGCTCTCGCCGAGTGAGTCCTGACCGAGTTCTGGCAGACCGCGGCTTACCTCGTCTTCGCCGGCATGTGGGCGTTGCTCGCGGTCCGGCCCCGCTCGCAACGCGGCATGTGGGAGCTCATCGTGCCGCACAAGACGCTGGTCATCGTGCACGCCCTGTACGTGCTCGACCTGCCCGGCGCCGCGCAGACCGCCTGGGTCGACGGCGCACTGGTGGCCGCGACCGTCACGGCCTGGGTGCTGTGCCGCGGCTGGCTCACCTGGCGCCGCCCGCCCACGGTCGGTCCGTAGGAAGCCTGTCACGAGAATCGTCACGAGAGGAGCAGGACCATGACCGTCACCCTGGTGCGTCCGGAGCGGGTCAACCGGCTCGACCTCCATCGTCAGGTCGCCGCTACCCACGGCACCGGCACCGCGTACCTGGCCGGGCAGAAGTCCTGGAACACCGATTGCAACCTCATGGGCCGCGACGACGTCGCCGTGGCGGCAAGAGGTGCTACCTCGCGATCCCGTGCGCGACGCGGCCGGCACGGATCCGGACCGCGCGCTGCTGGTGTTCCTGCCGAGCAGCTAAGGGGTTGACGTCGAGCCCGCCCGGCGAGGATCTGCTCGTTCACAAGCCGACACCGAGGAGAACGGGTTGAATGTGATGGAGAACGATCCGGCCGTGCGGGTCCGGCAGTTGGGCTGCGCATCGCTGGTAGATGCGATGGGGCGCTCTCACCGGCATCGGGCGCATCTGGGTCCGCTGGTCAGCCCGGATCCCACACGGGTGCTGTTCGGACCGGTGGTCACCGTTGCGTTCGTGCCCTACCGCGACGATCTACCCGAGTCGGGATTGGGATTCGGGCCGCTGTTCTACCAGGCGGTGGCCGACGCCCCGCCCGGTGCGGTGCTGGTGCTGTCGGCCGGCGGCTACCCGGACGTCTCGCATGGCGGAGGCACCAAGCTGTCCCGGCTGCACAACCACGGCCTGGCCGGGGTGTTGACCGACGGGCGTCTGCGGGACTTCGGCGAGCTCGCCGGATACGACTTCGCCACCTGGTGCGCAGGCGAGGCCACCCGCTGGGGCGGCGACACCGTGATGCCGTTCGCGGCCAACGTCGCGGTCGAGCTCGGCGGGGTGTTGGTCAGCCCCGGCGACTACGCCTATGCCGACTCCGCCGGTGCGGTGATCATCCCTGCGGGCAGCGTGTCCCGGGTGCTGGACGAGGCCGAGAACATCGAACGCGACGACGCTGCGTTCATCGAGCAGATCCGCGACGAAGACCCCGCCGCGATGCGCCGAGGCACGCAGATCACCGGAGAGACCTGACCACGCACGAACCGGATCCCGTCGAGGCACGAAACGGCGGCCCTGAAAGCCGAGGCGAAGAGGCACGCCGAATGTGGAGGAGACGATGTCCGATGGATCGAGGCGCGTTTCGCACCCCGACGGAGGGCATGCAGGCCGCCGGGCCGCTCGATGGGGTTCTCGCCCGCGTCGGGACTCGGCTGTCTCGCACCGGGTTTGATGGAGACCATCAACCCAGGAGGAGCAAGGAACGATGGCAGCGCCGAGGAAGTACCCCGATGAGCTGCGGGAGCGGGCCATCCGGCTCGTGCTCGACGCCCGGTCCCAGCCGGGTAGCAGCGGCAAGGGCGCGTGCCGACGGATCGGCGAGCAGTTGGGGATCAGCGCGGAGACCTTACGCGGCTGGGTCGCCCGGGCCGAGATCGATCAGGGCATCCGGCCGGGTACGACGACCGATGACGCAGCTCGACTCGCGGAACTGGAAAGAGAGGTCCGCGAGTTGCGGCGGGCCAACGCGATCCTGAAGTCCGCATCGGCTTTCTTCGCGGCGGAGCTCGACCGCCCACAAAGGTAGTCGTCGACTACATCGACAAAAACAGGGACGAGTTCGGAGTCGAGCCGATCTGTGCGGTATTGAAAGATGCCGACGTGCAGATCGCTCCGAGCACCTACTACGCGAACAAGACCCGCCCACCCTCACTGCGGTCGATCACCGATGCGGAAACGCTCACCGAGATCCGGCGAGTACACAAGGAGAACTACGGCGTGTACGGAGTCGTGAAGGTGTGGGCGCAACTCGGCCGCGAGGGCGGGGTCGGTGGTCGACACGCGGCCCGGTGCACGGTCGGCCGGCTGATGAAGACCGCTGGTCTGCGCGGGGTGTCGCGGGTGAAGGCACCGACCACGACTCGTCGCGGACCCGGCCCGGACACCCGGCCTGACCTGGTTGACCGCGAGTTCACAGCGACCGCTCCGAATCAGTTGTGGGTCGCCGACATCACCTACGTCCGAACGTTCTCCGGATGGGTGTACACCTCGTTCGTGCTCGATGTGTTCTCGCGGCGGATCGTGGGCTGGCAGTTGTCCACGAATCTCTACACCGACCTCGCGCTCGACGCGTTGAACATGGGCATCTGGACCCATCAGCACGCCGGGGTCGACGTGTCCGCTCTCATTCACCACTCGGACCGCGGCGTGCAATACACAGCGGTGCGCTATTCGGAACGGCTGGCCGAGGTTGAGGCGGTCGCTTCAGTCGGATCGGTCGGTGATTCCTACGATAACGCGATGGCCGAGGCGTTGAACTCGTTGTTCAAGGCCGAGCTGGTTCGGAACAAGGGGCCGTGGCACGGGATCAACGACCTGGAGATCGCGGTCGCCGAGTACGTCGACTGGTACAACCACCGTCGGCTTCACGGCGAGCTGGGGCTCGTCCCGCCGGTCGAGTACGAGGCACTACACACCACCCAGACCTGCGCCCGGCCGACCGCCGACGCGTGACAACCCAGCCTCCATCAAACCCGGTGCTTGACAGTCCGCACCGGCGGATGGCTGGTCGGGGCGCTCGCCGGGTTCGCACTGGTCGCGGGCTGCGCCGTCGCGCTGGCCCGGTCGCCGCTGCTGCACGAGCGCACCCCGGCGGACCTCGACCGGCGCGGACCGTCCGTCTGATCCGGCCGCGACCCCGCGCACCGGGTGGGCGGGGTGGTGAGCGTACCGGCCGTCACTGGCCGATCTTGACGCCGGGCTCGCCCGCCGCGTACTGGATCGGGTGCCGCGGCGTGGCCCCGGGTGCCTGCGGCGCGCCGCGCTCCCCGACGGGCAGCACGACCCGCTTGAACGTGCCCCGGAGCATCATCGCGCTCGCCGTGTAGAAGGCCAACACGGCCGAGGCGATCAGGACGTAGGCACCGATCGTCTCCGCGACGCCGGCTGCCGCGATCGACCCGACGGCCAGCAGCGTCGCCCCGGCGGCCAGGGTCACGAGCACCGCGGTGAGCGCGGCGTTCTCGGCCATGGCCGCGGCCGCGCCCACCCACGTGATCGCGGCCAGCGCGACGAACCAGAAGCCGAACGCGACGGCCGCCGCCGGGTCGGTCGTGGCGGGCAGCACGTCCAGCGCGATCAGCAGCTGGTAGAGGCCGTAGGCGATCCAGAACGAGCCCCACATGCCGTGCATGGCGGTGGCCAGCCCGTCGCGGGCCCGGTAGGCCCACATGCCGGCCAGCAGCTGGGCGATCCCGCCGAAGGCCAGTGCGAAGGGGAACAGGACGAGCGGGGTGACGGTGTCGTCGCCGTACCAACCCGCGAGGTTGGCCGCCACGATGGACGTGGCCGCCGCGAAGCCGTACAGGCCCAGGATCGAGGGGGCGGCGACGGGCTGCAGGGCGGTCGTGGTGTGGTCGCGCCAGAAGGTGAACTCCCGGTCGTGGCCGTTACCGGTTGCTGCGCTGGTCATGGTCAGCTCCTCTGTTTTGGGACCCAAGGATACATCGCAATCATTGCAGTTACGCACATTTTCGGTGATCGACTGCTTAGAACCGGCGGCCCCGGGGGACACCACTGCTGTGCAACCCTCCGTGCTGCTCATCGAGGACGACCTGCGGATCCGCCGGGTGGTCCAGCTCGGCCTGGCCAAGGACGGTTTCGACGTGGCCGAGGCCCCGACCGGCGAGGACGGCCTGGCGATGCTGGGCGACCGGTCGTTCGACGTCGTGTGCGTGGACGTCATGCTGCCGGGCTGCGACGGGTTCGCGGTGTGCCACGGCGTCCGCCGCGACAGCGACATCCCGATCATCATGGTCACGGCCCGGGCGGACAGCCACGACGTGGTCCGCGGGCTGGAGGCCGGTGCGGACGACTACGTCAGCAAGCCGTTCATGGTGCCGGAGCTCTCCGCCCGCATCCGGGCGCTGCTGCGCCGCGCGCAGGGAGCCCAGGTGCGCCACCGCGTGCGGGCGGGCGACCTGGAGATAGCCCCGCGCGACGGCGTGGTCCTGCGTGGGGGCCGGCCGCTGCACCTGACCCGGACCGAGTTCCGGATCCTCTGCGAGCTCGCCGCCGCTCCCGGTCGGGTCTGCAGCCGCGCGGAGCTGCTGGAGCGCGTCTGGGGGCACGGCTACTTCGGCGACAGCAGGCCGGTCGACGTCCACATCGGACGGCTCCGGCGGCGGATCGAGGCCGACCCCGGACGCCCGGAGATCGTGTTGACGGCACGGGGGCTGGGCTACCGGCTGCAGACGTGAACGCCCCGCGGGCTCGGTGGTGGCCCGAGCGGTGGCGGCCCGCGCGGTGGCGGCCCGAGCGGTGGCGGCCCGAGCGGTGGTGGCGCAGCCTGGTGGGCCGGACCACGGTGGCGTTCGGGGCGGTCGCGCTGGTCCTGGCGGTGACGATGGGCGCGGCGGTGCTCTGGGGGGTGTCGCAGTACCTGCTCGTGCAGCGCCAGGAGCTCACGCTGGGCCCAGACCACGGCCAACGCGCTGCGCCTGGAGCGCGGGCTGAGCGCGGCCGCCGTCCCGGTGCCGGAACTGCTCATCGCGCTGCCGCGGCCCGCCGGGTCGATCTCGCTGCTGTACTACGGCGAGGAGTGGTTCACCACCTCGCTGCTCAGCGGTCCCGAGCAGCTGCCCGCGACGCTGGTGCAGCGCGTCGGCGCCGGGGAGGCCGCGCGGCAGCGCACCGAGGTGAACGGCGACCTCCGGCTCGCCGTCGGGGTGCCGCTCGAAGGCGGGAACGGCGCGTACTTCGAGGTGTTCGCGCTGGAGGACCTCGACCGCAACTTCGAGGCGCTGGCGGTCGCCATGGCCGTCGCCGCGCTGGGCGCCCCGCCGTTCGGGATGCTGCTCGGCCGGTGGGCCACGCGCCGGGCCCTGCGCCCGCTGCGGGCGCTGTCCGCGACGGCGTCGGCCGTGGCCCGCGGGGACCTCGGCGCCCGGATCGACCCCGGCGACGACCCCGATCTCGTCGAGCTCGCCACCTCGTTCAACCGCAACACCGCCGCGCTGCAACGCCGGGTCGCCCGGGACGCGCGGTTCGCCGCGGACGTCAGCCACGAGCTGCGCAGCCCGCTGACCACGATGCTCGGCGCCGTCGACCTGGTGCAGAGCGGGCGCGACCGGCTGCCCCCCGACGCCGCGGAGGGCGTCGACCTCCTGCGCGTGGAGATCGACCGCTTCGAGCGGCTGGTCGCCGACCTGCTGGAGATCTCCCGGCCCGACGACGCGGGCCGCGCCGGCCTGCTGCTCGAGACCGTCCGGCCCGCGGAACTGGTCGAGCGCAGCCTCCCACCGGCCCGGCGCGCCGTCCTGCGCGTGGCGGCCGGGGCCGAGCACGCCGGCGTGGACGCCGACAAGCGCCGGCTGGAACGCGTCGTGGTCAACCTGGTGGAGAACGCCGACCGGCACGGCCGCGGCCTGACCGCGGTCACCGTCGACGTCCGGGACGGCCACGTGCGGATACTCGTCGGCGACGCCGGCCCGGGGGTTCCGGTGGCCGAGCGCGAGCGGATCTTCGAACGGTTCGCCAGGGCGGCGTCGACGCCGCGTACCGCCGGTGGGAGTTCCGGGCTGGGTCTCGCCCTGGTCCGCCGGCACGTCGAGCTCATGGGCGGCACCGTCACCGCGGGGGACAGCCCGCGGGGCGGGGCCCGCTTCACGGTGTGCCTGCCCCTGCGGCGGACGCCGTGAGCAGGCGGGCGGTGGGCAGGCGGGCGGTGGGCAGGCGCAGCGTGCTGTTCGCGCCGCTGCTCGTCCTGCCCGGCTGCGCGGCACGCGCGCAGCGGGAGCCGGTGCCGGTACCCCTGGACATCCCCGCCGGCCGGGTACGACCGGACCCGGACGGGACCGCGGCGGTGCGGATCTACCTCGTCCGGGACCGGCGGCTGGCGCCGGTGATCCGGCGGGCGCGCCCCGCACCGGAGGTCGCACTGGCGCTGCTCGCGGCCGGCCCGACCCCGGGGGAGGCGGCCGCCGGGCTGCGCAGCGCGCTGCCGGACCGACCCACGGCGGTCCGCGTCGCCCGGACGGAGGGGTTGACAACGGTCCTGGAGGTCGACGCGGATGTGATGCTGCTGCCGGAAGGTGACCGGTTGCCTGCCGTCGCGCAGCTGGTGTGGACGGCGACCGAGGCGCTCGGCGTCGACCTCGTGCAGGTGCAGCTCGACGGACGGCCGCTCACCGTGCTGACCGATGCGGGGCCGACCGCCGGGCCGCTGCGGCGCGGCGACCTCGACTCGGTCGCGCCCCGGTAGGGGCGGGAGCGCTCCGGCGCCCCGCCCGCCACCTGCGGAACGTCTCGAGTTCCGGCCGCCTGTCAGCCCGTGGCCGGGAGCAGCTCGATCGTCTCGGCCTGGATGTAGGGCTCGCCGTCGTAGTCGGTGAACAGGCCGTCGTCGAGGTCGGTGCCGGCGAACGCCTCGGCTCCCGGTACGTCGAAGCGCTCCATCACGGTGCCGGTCACCTCGACGGCCGAGTCCTCGGTGATCGCCGCGGCCGGTTCCGCACCCACGATGAGCAGCTCGTCGGCGCCGGTCTGCAGCGTCCCGGCGATGGTGAACGCCTGCGTGGAGATGAGATCGTTCACCTCGGCACTCACGGTGACCGTCTGTCCGACGAACGACATCGGGTCGGCGTAGTCGGGAGTGTCGAACACGCCGGCGTCGTCGACGACGGGCTCCTGCTGGATGTCCGCCACGTCGGCACCGGCCTCGGAGCCTGCGGTGTCGCCGCACGCGGTGAGCAACAGTGCGGACGTCGCCGCGATGCCGGCGAGTGCGGCGCGGCCGGCGAGGCCGCGCGTGCGGGTGGTGAACATGGGTGATCCTCCTGGACGAAGCGGTCCGCCGAGCGGCGGCTGACCTCCGGCTACCCGGGGCGGGGCGGGGACAGCACGATCCGACGGGACCGTCACGCGGTCGTCACGGGAGCCCCGCCGATGCAACGATCGTGTGCACGCGGCCCCCGGTCGCGTCGCCCGGCGCCCGTGACGGTTTCCGTCACGTGCGCCGGATCGGTCATGGAGCGGCCGCGTCACGGGTAGCCGGTGTCGACAGGACACACCGACGAGGAGGCCGTCATGACCGGACCCGACCCCACCACCCGCACGACCGGCCCGCTCGCCACCAACGGCGACACCGGGGCCCCCCGCACGCCCGGACCGGCCCCCGTGGAGACCCCGACCCCGGCCGGCGGCGCGATCGCACCACCGGACGACACCGGCCGCGACCGCGTCCGGTGGGGCCCGATCTGGGCCGGGGCGGTGGTGGTGCTGACCACCTTCATCGTGCTCCAGCTGCTGTTCTTCGCGCTCGGGTGGCTCGACCTCGGCTACGACGCGGGCGGCAGCGCCACGGCCGCGGCGATCGTCAGCGGCGTGCTCGGGCTGATCGCGTTCCTCGTCGGCGGGCTGACCGCGGCGGCGAGCACGATGTGGAGCCGTGCTGGTGACGGGGTCCTGCAGGGGGTGCTCGTCTGGGCGCTGAGCGTGGTGCTCATCCTCGGCCTCACCCTGGTCGGCGGCTCGGCCGCGCTGGGCCCGCTGGCGAACATCCTGGTCCAGACCTCGGCGCCGGCCGGGAACGCCGTCCCGGTCGATCCGGCGCAGGTGGTGGACGCGCTGCGGATGTCGGCGGGCTGGACCGCGCTCGGCCTCGGACTCGGCGCCGGGGCCGCCGCCCTGGGCGGGCTGGCCGGGGCGGGCCTGTGGTCGTCGCGGCGCTCGAACGGCGCGCGGACGTGATCAGCGACCGGGACCGGCGGGCACTCGCCGACATCGAACGGCAGACGCACGCCCTCGACCCCGAGCTGTGCGACCGGCTCCGCGGGCCCGGCCGGGGAGCCGGTCGCGGAGCGCGCCTGCTGGACCGGGCCACCAGCATCCCCGCGATCGCCGACTGGGCACTGGCGCTGGGCGCGGCGCTGCGGCTCGGGATGTCGCTGACGTCGAGCGCGTGGACGCGGAGGAGCAGCGGCCGTGAGGATCGCCGTCACGATCGGTCTCCGCACGGGCGATCAGCGGCGGACGCGCCTACCGTCTTCCGGATGCGGGAGCTGCGGAGCGAGGACCTGCTCGGCGCCACGGCCTGGTACCGGGACGGCTCGCGGATCGGGCCGGTCACGGGAGTCCACGTCGACGCCGACTTCGGGCGGCCGGTGTGGGCGTCGGTCCCGGACCGGCGTCTCGTGCCGCTGTGTCGTGCCGAGCTGACCGCCGACCGGCGCCTCCTGGTCGCGCTGCCCACGCCGGTCGTCGAGACCGCTCCCCCGCTGCCGCCGGGGGTCCAGGAGATCGACCGCGCCTTCGAGGACGCCCTCTACGCCCACTACGCCGCCGCGCTGCTCGGGGTCGCCGGCGGTGGTGTGGGCGGCCGGTCGAGCGGGTAGCACCCGAGCATGACCCACGGGCCCGGCCGGTGGCGCAGCCCGCTGCGCGGACCCTGGTTCACCGCCGTGCTCGGCCTGGTCCTGCTCGTCGCGATGCCGGTGCTGTTCCTGACCGGCCTTCTCTCCTACGCCGCCTACAACCCGGACCTGCCGGGCAACGACCTGACACCCGGGCGCGGGCTGCTGGGCTTCTACCTGTTCGACTGGCCCACCCGGCCGGTCTGGCTCTACCGGCTCAACCAGGGCGTGCACGTGACGCTCGGCATCGCGACGGTCCCGGTGGTGCTGGCCAAGCTGTGGTCGGTGCTCCCGAAGCTGTTCGTCTGGCCGCCCGCGCGCTCCCTCGCCCAGGCGCTGGACCGGGCCAGCCTGTTCCTGCTGGTCGGATCGGTGATCTTCGAGCTCGCCACCGGCATCATGAACATCCAGTACTGGTACGCGTTCCCGGGCTCGTTCTACGCACTGCACCTCTACGGCGCGTGGGTGTTCATCGCCGCGCTCGCCGCGCACGTCGCGCTCCGGCTGCCGCTGATGATCCGGGCGCTGCGCTCGCACAGCCGGCGCGCCGAGCTGCGCACCGGCACCGCGCGGACCCGGCCCGAGCCGCCCGACCTCCACGACCTGGTGGCCCCCGACCCGGGCCCGGCCACGATCTCCCGGCGCGGCGCGCTCGGCCTGGTCGGGGCGGGCTCGGGTGTGCTGCTGGCCCTGACCGCCGGGCAGAGCCTCGGCGGCCCGCTGCGCCACACCGCGCTGCTCGCCCCCCGCGGCCAGGTGCTCGGCGACGGCCCGAACGACTTCCAGATCAACAAGACGGCCGCCTCGGCCGGGATCACCGCGGCCGCGACGGGCCCGGCCTGGCGGCTGGAGCTGCGCGGGCCGGGGGCGCCGGTGCTGCTCGACCGCGCCGAGCTGCTCGCCCTCCCCCAGCACGACGCGCAGCTGCCGATCGCCTGCGTCGAGGGCTGGTCCACGACCGACCAGTCCTGGACCGGGGTGCGGCTCGCCGACCTCGCCGACCTGGCCGGGGCGGGCGACGCGGCCATGGTGCGCGTCGAGTCGGTCGAGCAGGGCGGGGCGTTCGCCGCGGCGAGCCTGCGCCGCAACCAGATCCTCGACCCGGCATCCCTGCTCGCGCTGCGCGTGAACGGGGTGGACCTCTCGCCCGACCACGGGTTCCCGGCCCGGGTGATCGTCCCGGCCAACCCCGGCGTGCACAACACCAAGTGGGTCACCCGGTTGAGCTTCCGATGAGGACCCGCTACGGCGCCGGACCGGTGCACCTGCTCGCCATGGTCGGCTGCTTCGCCCTGGCCGCCTACGCCGGGGTGCGCCTGCTCGACGCCCGTCCGCTCGCCGTCGCCATCTGGTTCACCGCGGCCGTCGTCGCCCACGACCTCGTGCTGTTCCCCCTCTACACGCTGGCCGACCGGTCGGCGCAGGCCGTCCTGCGCCGCCGCGCGCCCGCTCCCACCCTGTGGATCAACCACCTGCGGGTGCCGGTGCTGCTCTCCGGCCTGCTGCTGCTCGTCTGGTTCCCGCTGATCTTCCAGCTCAGCGGCTTCTACACCGCGGTCACCGCCCTGCCCGCCGAGGTCTACCTCGGCCGCTGGCTGCTCGTCACCGGGGTGCTGTTCACCGGCTCGGCGGCGATCCTCGCGGGGCGCCTGCTCCGGGCCCGGCCGGCCCGGGACATCGGCGGACGGGGCCCAACCGGGGCGGGACACGACGTGCGTCGCGGGCGCTCGCCGTCATGATCAGCGCAACTGGGAATCACGCCTGCCGGCCGCTCGACGATCGTGTACGGACCGCTCAGGCGCCGCTCCTCGACGAGTCCCCGAGCTCGCGGCGCTCGTAGGTGATCAGTGCGGATCCGACGTTCCCGACCAGCATGCCCGCCGAGCCGACGATGAACAGCCACACCGCGGCGTGCTGCAGGAGGCCGTCGTAGAGGAACAGGATGCTGCCGACGAAGAACGTCACCCCGCCGAGCACGCCGATCCCCTGGTGCAGCCGCCGGAACTCGGTTGCCACGTGCTGCAGACGCGCTCGGTTCATCGTGCTCCTTCGATCTCCTGCCGCTGACCGCCCGGCCGGCGGACACTCCACGAGTACCACGCAACCGTTGCGAACATGCACATCAGCGGCGCAGGTCGTCAGCACGCCCCATCGCCGCGAGCTCGGAGGGCTCGATGCGTTCCCGCCCGAGGTAGTAGACCGTGGCACCGTCGTCGACCCCGGCGTCCCACGGCGGGCTCACCACCACCCGACCGGCGGTGCGCACGGCGATCAGCGTCGCACCGAACCGGCGGCCGAACCGCGTCTGCAGCTCCCCGAACGTCTGCCCCGCCACCCCGGCCGGGAGCGCCGCGGAATAGGTGTTGCCGCCGGTGCCGCCGGTCATGAGATCGGCGTAGACCTGCGAGATGCCGGGGTCGAGCGCCTCCTCGGTGACCAGGTTCGGCACGTACCACTGCACGCACTGGATCGCCGGGTTGACGTAGCGCAGCTGCTCGCGCCGCGTCATCTCCCGCAGCGCCACCACGATGTGCAGGTCGGGGCGGGTGTGGTCGACGGCCAGCGCGATCGCCAGCGACTCGTTGTCGTCGCGGCCGTCGATGATCACCGTGCGGGCCCGCGCCACGCAGGCCCGGGTCATCACGTCGGTCGACGTCGGGTCGCCGCGCACGAACTGGACCTGCGCCAGCTCGGCCATCGGGTTCTCCGTCACCTCGTCCCACGCGCACAGCACCAGCGGGTGGGCCTGCTCGACGCTGAGCTCGCCGACCATGCGCTCGGTGCGCCCGGCCAGGTAGCCGATGATGACCACGTGCTCGCGGACGTCGAGCTGGGACAGACCCTTCACACGCTTTCCCCTCACGGACTGCAGGAACGACGCCAGCCGGGTGAACAGGATCGTCAGGGTGACGATCCCGCCGACGATGACGAACCCACCGACGGCATGGCCCCACGCGGTCTCGGGGTAGAGGTCCCCGTAGCCGACCGTCGAGGCCGAGACCAGGAACCACCACCAGTAGTTCGCCGGCTCCACGATCGCGTTGGCCGGTTCGGCCAGCCACATCCCGAACCAGCCCACGGCGAAGACCAGCACGGCGACGACGAGCGGGAGCCGCCACCCGTGCAGGGTCGTGTTGACCAGCGTCCAGAGGCGGTGGAGCAGGAACGGCACCGGTCCACGCTAGTGCAGCCGGCCGGAGCCGGAGGCCGGGCCGGTCAGGTGCGGGCGAGCACCAGGTCGAGGGTGTCCTTCGGGGCGTCCCACTGCGGGAAGTGCCCGCACCGGTCGAACCAGTGCAGGTGCGCGTCCGGGAACAGGGCAGCCGCGCGCCTGGCCTGCCCGGGGAACGTCACCCGGTCCCGCCGGCCCCAGCCGAGCGTGACCCTGCCCCGGACCGTCCCGGCCGCGGCACCCTCCTGCCGGGGCCCGCGGACCAGTGCGGTGAACGCCGGGTCGGTGCCGGGCGCGTCGGCCAGGCCGTACAGGTCGGGCAGCACGTCGGCCGGTTTCAGCGCCCAGGGCCGCGGGGAGAGCTGCGCGAGCAGCGCGCTGCGGGTCACCGGGTTGCCGACGAGCGCAGGCAGCATCGGACGCAACCGGCGCAGCAGCCCGATCGAGGCCCCCAGGCTCGTGCGGAACACCGCGACCTCGCGGTCGGGCCAGAAGCCCCCGGGGTCGAGGGCGACCACGTCCCCGCCGATGCCGCGCCGGGCCAGCTCCAGCACGATCCGCCCGCCCATCGACTGCCCGACCAGGTCGACGCCGTCGAGGTCCTGCTCGGCGACGAAACCCGCGACCGCCTCGGTGAGCGTGGCGATCGACAGCTCCCCGGGAGGTAGCGGGGACTCGCCGAAGCCGGGCAGGTCCACCGCGATCACCTCGCGGTGGGCGGCCAGCCCGTCGAACACCGACCCCCATGAGCGCCACGACCCACCGAGTCCGTGCACGAGCAGAAGTGGCTCGCCGCTTCCGCGGCGGACGTGGTGAAGGTTCATGGGTTCGGCGTACCCGGGGGCCGCGAGATCAATCCCGATCCATGATCGCCGTCCGGAACCGGCCCACCGGCTCGAGGAACGGCATGACCGGGCCGTCGCGCGAGGTCCGGCGCATGCGGGGCCTGTACCGGCGACGCGGCAGGCGGTCCCCCGAGGACGGTGATGTGACGACAATCGTCATCCAGCGGCGTCGGAGTCGCGGAACGTCCGTGTTGGCGCAATCGTTGCAAATACGCATCCCGGACGAACCCTCCCCCGACGAACCCTCCCCCGACGAACCCTGCACCTCGACGAACGGAGTCCCACGTGACCGACCGGCCCCCCACCGCGGCCCGCGGCCTCCCGCGCCGGCGCTGGATCGGCATCGCGGTCGCCGGCGCCGTGCTCGTGTCCCTGGCCGGATCGACCGTGCTGGGGACCTACGTCGACTGGCTCTGGTTCGACGCGCTCGACTACCGCGACCTGCTGGTGACGGTGCTGCTGACCCGGGCGGCCCAGTTCCTCGTCGCGGGCGCGCTCGTCGGGGGGCTGCTGGCGGGGACCGTCGCAGTCGCCCTGCGGTTCCGCCCGCCGGTGCTCCCGGCGGACGTCGCCGGCCCGGTCGCCGAGCTGCACACCCTGATCACCCGCAGGCCGTGGGTGATCCGCGCGGCGGTGCCGTCCGCCGTGGGCGTCCTCGCCGGGCTGGCGGCGCAGGGCGACTGGCGCACCACGCAGCTGTTCCTGCACGGCGGCGCCTTCGGCGTCACCGATCCGGAGTTCGGCCTCGACATCGGCTTCCACGTCTTCGACCTGCCCTTCTACCACCTCGTCCTCGGCTGGGCCCTGGTCGCGACCGTCCTGTCCCTGCTCGGCGCGGCTCTCATGCACCTCGCGCTCGGCGGGCTCGTAGCCGGCGGGCGGGGAGTGCGGATGACGCCCGCGGCCACCGCACACCTCGCGGTCCTCGCCGCCACCGTCGTGCTCCTGCTCGCCGCGGAGCTGTTCCTCGACCGCTACGAGCTGCTGTACTCGCAGCGCAACGAGCTGTTCACCGGCGCCACCTACACCGACCTGTACGCGGTGCTGCCCGCCAAGCTCGTGCTCACCGGGATCGCCGTGATCTGCGCGCTCACGTTCCTCGGTGGTGCGCTGCGCCGGGACCTGCGCCTCCCGGTGATCGCCACGGCCCTGCTGGTGGTCTCCTCGGTCCTGGTCGGCGCGGTCTGGCCCGCGCTGCTGCAGCAGTTCTCGGTGAACCCCAACGCCGACCAGCGCGAGGCCCTGTCGATCGGTCGCAACATCGAGGCCACGCGGGCCGCGTACGGCATCACCGACGACCGGGTCTCCTACGTCGACTACTCGGGCACGGGCGAGACGACGCCCGCCCGGCTCGCGGCCGAGTCCGCCACCGTCTCCAACATCCGGCTGCTCGACCCCACGCTGCTCGAGCAGACCTTCACCCAGCTCCAGCAGCGCGAGAACTTCTACGGGTTCCCGGCCGAGCTCGACGTCGACCGCTACCGCATCGACGGCGAGCTGCAGGGCTACGTCGTCGCGCTGCGGGAGCTGGAGACCGCGTCCCTGGCGGGCAACCAGCGCAGCTGGATCAACCAGCACCTGCGCTACACCCACGGCGACGGGTTCGTCGCCGCCCGGGCCGACCGCGTCGACGCCACACCCGGCGGGGTCGCGACGTCGAGCGGCTACCCGGTGTTCACCGTCAGCGACACCACCGGCGACGGCGAGATCCCCGTCGCCCAGCCCCGCGTCTACTACGGCGAGCTGATCGACAGCTACGTCATCGTCGGCGGCGACCCCGGTGACCCGGCGCGCGAGTTCGAGCTGGACGGCACCGAGTTCACCTACGACGGCTCCGGCGGCGTCCCGATCGGCGGCTGGCTGCGGCGGCTGGCCTTCGCCGCCCACTTCGGTGAGCGCAACATCCTGTTCAACGAGGCGGTCGGCGCCGGGTCGACGGTCCTGATGCGCCAGCACCCGCTGGAGCGGGTCGAGGCGGCCGCACCCTGGCTCACCGTCGACGGCGACCCGTACCCGGCGGTGGTCGACGGCCGGATCACCTGGATCGTCGACGGCTACACCACGCTGGACCGCTACCCCTACGCCGAGCAGGCGAGCCTGGGCACGGAGCGGGTCGGCTACGTCCGCGACTCGGTCAAGGCCACCGTCGACGCCTACGACGGCACCGTCACGCTCTACGCGGTCGACCCGGCCGACCCGGTGCTGCAGGCCTGGTCGGCCGCCTTTCCCGGCACCGTCCGGCCCGCCTCGGAGATCAGCGACGAGCTGCGCGCGCACTTCCGCTACCCCCAGGACCTGTTCGACGTCCAGCGCGACCTGATCACCCCTTACCACGTGGACGACCCGCAGCTGTTCTTCTCCACGAGCGACTTCTGGGACGTCCCCGCCGACCCGACGGTGGAGCAGGCCCCGGCGCCGCTCATCCCGACCCCGGCGGAGCCCGGGCCCGGCGAGGTCCCCCGGCAGCCCCCGCACTACGTGCTGGCCGGGCCGCCGGCCGCCGAGGGCCCGGCGCGGTTCCAGCTCACCAGCCCGCTGGTGGGGCTGCGCCGGCAGTTCCTCGCCGCCCACATGTCGGTCAGCTCCGCACCGGCGAGCTACGGCGACATCCGGGTGCTGCGGCTGCCCGGCGACGCCCAGACGCTGGGCCCGCAGCAGGTCCAGACGCGGTTCCGCTCCTCGGCGGAGGTGAGCGAGGAGCGGAACCTGCTGCAGGCCACCGCGACCAACGTGCAGTTCGGCAACCTGCTGACGCTCCCGACGGGCGACGGCACCCTGCTGCACGTCGAGCCCGTCTACGTGGAGCGGACCACCACCGCGGACGACGACTCGTTCCCCCAGCTCAACCGGGTGCTGGTGCTCTACGGCGACCGGGTCGGGTACGCGCCGACGCTCGCCGAGGCGCTCGACGAGGCGGCGGGCGCCGGCGCGGGGACCGTCGCCGAGTCCCCGACGGCGCCCGGCCCGGTCGACCCGACCGCGCGGGCGGCCGCGGCCGACGTCTCGGCCGCGCTGGAACGGCTGCGCGCCGCGAAGGCGGCGGGCGACCTGGCGGCCGAGGGCCAGGCGTTGATCGACCTCGACGACGCGGCACGGCGCTTCACCGCAGCGACGGGCTCACCGGCATGAACGACCCGACGACGAGGAGACCCCGATGACGCAGTCCGGCCGTTCCCGGCTCACCCGGCTCGCCTCGGCGACCGCCCTGGCCGCACTCCTGACCGGCTGCGCAGGCGACACCGTCCCGGCCGACCGGGACGTCGGGCCGGGCGTCTACGGGCCGGTCTGCGCGCGGGTCCCGATCGAGGGAGCGACGTTCCCGGGCACGGTCGCCGACCTGGTCGAGGCGTCGGCGGGGGGAGCGGACCCGCTGCTGTCCACGCTGGCCGGCGGCCTGCGGGTCACCGGGCTCCGCGACGCACTCGCCGATCCCGCGGCCGAGCTCACCGTGTTCGCCCCGACCGACGCCGCGTTCGAGGCGCTCCCCGCCGGCACGGTGCCCCGGTGGCAGCAGACCGACGTGCTCGACGACGTGCTGAGCGGGCACGTCGTCACCGGCCGCTACGACGCGGACGCGCTGGCCACGGTGGAGGCCGTCGGGACGCTCGGCGGGGAGCCGCTCGTCGTCAGCGGCGACCCGGCGTCGCTGGTGATCGGCGAGCGGGCCGGCGCCTCGGTGCTCTGCGGGAACATCCGCGCGACCAACGGGACGGTGTTCGTCGTCGACGAGGTGCTGCGGCCCGAAGGCGTCGGATGACCGCCCTCAGGCCCCGATCTCCTCGATCGTGGCGTCGTAGAGGTAGGCCTCGGTCTCGTACTCCTCGTACATGTCGTACTGCACCGGCGGCACGCCCTCCGACTCGGCGAAGCGGTGGTACTGCCCGACCGTGCCGACCACCCGGACGACCTCGCCCTGCCGCACCTCGGTCGGCGCCGCCGTCTGCACGAGCAGGCTGTCCTCGCCGTACTCCTGCCCGGCGAGCTCGAAGCTGCTCGGGTCCAGGACGTCGGTCACCTCCGCGCTGACGGTGACCCGCTGCCCGAGGTACTCCCCCTCGTAGAAGTTCTGCGGCTCCTGGATCTCCTCGATGGTCACCCCGCTCTCCGGGCCCGCGGTCTCCTGGGTCGAGCAGGCCCCGAGGACGGCGGCGCAGAGAACGGCGACGGTGCCTGCCGTCACGGCGCGCATGGACGGTCGGGGCCGGGGAGTGGAGTTCATGAGTCCGAGTACCACGCAACGGTTGCGAGTATGCACCATCGACGACGATCACAGGAGGAGACCGGATGCTCGGGACGAGGGCCACGCTGCTCGGCGCGGCGTGTGTGTTGGCGCTCAGCGGCTGCGGGGCCGGGCAGGAGGCGGCGACCGCGAACCAGGTGACCGCCTCGGGAGGGTCGGCGGGGTCGGCGGGGTCGCTGATGGTCCGCAACGCGCAGTTCGCCTGGTCCGACCCCGTGCCCGGGGGCCTCGTGTACCCGGCAGGCTCCGACGCGGCGCTGCAGGTCACGATCGTCAACGAGAAGTCCGACGGCCTCGACGACGGCGACCGGCTGGTGGCGGTGTCCAGCCCGGTCGCGGCCGGCGGCCGGATCGTGGGCGACGCCGCCATCCCGGACGGGCAGGTCCTCACCGCGGGCTACGACCAGCCGGTCGCGTCGATCGAGCGGCCCGGCACCAGCTCCGTCGACATCGCGCTGGTGGGTCTGACCACCCCGCTGCGGGCCGGACTGACCTACCCGGTGGTGTTCACCTTCGAGAACGCGGGCGAGGTCCGGCTGGAGGTCGGGGTGGAGAACCCGCAGGTCCTGCCGCCCCGCGCCCGCGACGGCGAGGAGGAGGACCCGTCGTTCCTGGAGACCGGTCCCGACGTCGCACCCCGCTGAGCACCCGGGTGCGCAATCGTTGCGTCGTTGTGACCGGATGGCCCGCCGTCGCGGGTACCCAGGAGGGTGAGCGCACCGAACCGCTCCTCCCGCCCGAGACGCCGACGAGCCCGACCCGACCTCCAGGAGCACTCGTGCAGAACCCCAGCAAGATCGTGGCCTCCTACCCCGACTACGCCGACGCCCAGCGGGTCGTCGACGCGCTGGCCGACCAGCACTTCCCGGTCGGCGGACTGGCGATCGTCGGCGCCAACCTGCAGTCCTTCGAGCAGATCACCGGGCGCCGCGGCCTCGCCCGCGCGGCCGCGTCGGGGCTCACCAGCGGCGCGCTCACCGGCGCCCTGATCGGCTGGCTGCTCGGCCTCTTCAACATCGCCCAACCCCTGGTGTCCTCGCTGGTGATGGCGCTGTTCGGCGTGGTCGTCGGCGGGGTCATCGGGCTGGTACTCGGGCTGGTCGCGCACCTGGCGAGCGGCGGGCGCCGCGACTTCTCCTCGATCTCCTCGGTCCGCGCCGAGCGCTACGACGTGCTGGCCGTCACCGAGATCGCCGACGAGGCCGAGCTCGCCATCCGGGAGCTGAAGCCCGCCAGCAGGTGACGCCGGCCGCGACAGCGGCGACATCCCGACCTCGTGGTCGACACGGTGCTGATGCCCCCAGCCGCCGATCCGATCACGTGCCCGCGCGGGCGGCCCGGTCCGGGCCGTCCGCGCACCCGATCCAGGAGCTGACATGCCCTCCACCCGTCTCGGCGTCGCGCAGTCCGCGTTCGTGGGGTTCCTCGCCGTGGCCATGGCCCTCGCCGCCGGCCACCTCGTCGCCGGCCTGCTGCTGAGCCCGTCCGCCTCGCCGTTCCTCGCCGTCGGCAACGCCGCGATCGACCGCACCCCGACCCCGGTGAAGAACTTCGCCGTGCAGCAGTTCGGCACGAACGACAAGCTCGCCCTGCTGATCGGGATGGCGGTGGTCATCGCGCTCGTCGCGGTGGCCGCCGGGCTCCTGTCGCGGCGCTCGCCCGTCCCCGGCCTCGTGATCGTCGGGCTGCTGGGCGGGCTCGGCCTGCTGGCCGTGGCCGAGCAGGCCGGCACCTCGGGGCCCACGCTGCTGGCCCCGCTCGCCTCCCTCCTGGCCGGGGTCGGGGCCTTCTGGGGACTGCACGCCCTGGCCCGCAGCACGCACCGCGACCCCACCCCGGACCGTCGACGGGGGGTCCCCCGCCGCGAGTTCCTCGTCGCCTCCGGCAGCGTCGCCGCCGGAGCCGCGCTGATGGGCGTGGGCGGCGAGCTGCTGTCGCGCCGCGTCGACGTCGCCGCCTCCCGCGCCGCCGTCGGCCCGCTCGTCCCCGCCGCACCCTCCCCGCCGATCCCGGCCGGGGCCGCCTTCCCCGAGCTGGGCACCCCCACCTTCCTCACCCCGGCCGCCGAGTTCTACCGCGTCGACGTCAACCTCACCGTGCCCCAGCTCCGCGCCGAGGACGCCCGGCTGCGGATCACCGGCCTGGTCGACCGCGAGATCGAGCTCACCTACGACGACGTCCGCGCCCACCGGCTCGTCGAGCGCCCGATCACGATGACCTGCGTGTCCAACTACGTCGGCGGCCCCTACGTCTCCACCGCCGCGTTCATCGGCGTCCCGCTCACCGACCTCCTGCTCGAGGCCGGCGTCCGGCCCGAGGCCACCCAGCTGATCGGGCGCTCCGTCGACGGGTTCACCATCGGCACCCCGCTGCGCCGGGTGCTCCAGGCCGAGGACCGCGCGATGCTCGCCATCGGCATGAACGGCGAGCCGCTGCTGCCCGAGCACGGGTTCCCCATGCGCACCGTCATCCCCGGCCTCTACGGCTACGTCAGCGCGACCAAGTGGGTCACCGAGCTGGAGCTCACGACGTTCGACGTCGACCCCTACTGGGAGCAGCGCGGCTGGGACGGCGACCCCGAGGGCATCGTCACGATCAAGACCTCCTCCCGCATCGACGCGCCCGGCCCGTTCGAGCAGGTCCCCGCCGGCGAGGTGACCTTCGCGGGCATCTCGTGGGCGCAGACGATCGGCATCGAGCGCGTCGAGATCAGCGTCGACGAGGGGCCGTGGGAGGACGCCGAGCTCGGCGTCGCGGTCAACGTGGACACCTGGCGGATGTGGCGCGCCCGGCGCACCCTCGACCCGGGCCTGCACACCGTCACGGTCCGGGCGACCGACCGGTCCGGCTACACCCAGACCGCGGAGCGCGTCGGCCCGATCAACCCGGGCCCCGACGGCTCCACCGGCCTGCACAGCATCACGTTCACGGTGGCGTGACCCACCAGCACGAGGAGACGACGATGGACGACCATGGGTGACTACGACGATCCGGAACTCACCGGCCAGGACCGCAGGCGCAGGCCGCTGCTCGCCGTCGCCGCGGCGGTGCTCGCCCTCGTCGTCGGGCTGGCGGTCGGCTACGTCGTGGGTGGCGGGACGAGCCGGGAGAGCTCGGTGGCCGCGGTGGAGACGGCTCCCCCGAGCGCCCCGCCGACGGCCGACGCCGCACCGGACCCGGACGCCCCCGAGCCGTGCCTGGCCGCCGGGGCGGCCGGGACGCAGGTGCTCCAGGAGCTGGAGGCGGCCGTGCAGGCCATCGGGGCGCTCGACCCGACCGCACTGCGGGAGATCCTCGACCGCCTCCAGCCGCTGCAGCGCGAGCTGGAGAGCTCCGTCGCCGGGTGCGGCAGCCGGGTGGCCCCGTCCACGCCGTCGGGGCCGCCCGGCTGACCCGTCATGATCGCGGCTGTCGCCGGATCACCTGGACGGCCACGAGGAGCCCGGCGGCGGCGATCGCCCAGCGCAGCGCCGGGGGGATGGTGCAGCGCAGCGCCGGGGGGATGTCCCGGCCCGGGGCCCGGGGCCGCTCCCGTCGCGGCGCCGGGGGGTCCGCCCGCCGGGCCGGCCGCCCGGCCGCCGGCGGCGCCGCCGCGACGGGGGTGGGCGCCCGCACCGGACGTTCCGGCTCGCCGTCCGGTGTCCCGGCGGCCGGCCCGGCGAGCCGGCGTCCCGGCCACCCGCTGAACCGGCCGAACAGCGAGATCAGGGCCGGCACCAGCAGCGGGCGCACCACGAACGCGTCGATGAGCACCCCGAGGGCCAGCGCGAGGGCCAGCTGCCGGAACGTCGCGATCGGGATGAGCGCGATGAACCCGAAGCTGGCGGCGAGGGTCAGCCCCGCCGCGGTGATCGCCCGGGTGGACCGGGGGACGGCCACCGCGAGCGCCTCGCGCAGCGGTCGCCTGCGGGCCTCCTCCCACACGTAGCCGACGGAGAAGATGTTGTAGTCCGAGCCGAGGGAGATCAGCAGCACGCCCGCGGCGAACGGCACGTAGAAGATCAGCCCGTCCTGGTCCAGCGGGACCTGGAAGATCCAGGTGGTCAGCCCGAGCGCGGCGCCGACGGCCAGGACGCTGGTGGCCAGCAGGTACAGCGGCGCCACCACCGCCCGCAGGAAGACCACCAGCAGCAGCAGGTCGACGAGCAGGACGGCGACGGCCACCCGGCCCAGGTCCCCGGACGCCGTCTCCACCAGCGGGAGCCCGACGGCCGTGTCCCCGGCGTAGGCCACCTCGGCCCCGGCCAGCCCGGCGGCGGCGAGCAGGGCGGGCATCCGGTCCCGGAGCTCGGCGAGGTGGTTGATCGCCGTGGCGCCGAGCGGGTCGGAGTCGAAGACCAGCAGGATCCGGGCCGCGTCGCCACCCGGGGCCAGGAACAGGCCGAGCTCGCGTTGGAGTGGCTGGTCACCGGGTCCGAGCACGGCCGCCACCCCCGGCGTGCGCCCCAGCGCGGTGCCGAGCGCCTCCAGTTCGGCCCGCTCCGCGGTGATGCCGGGCGCCGACAGGATGACCTCCGTCGGCCCGAGTATCCCGGGGGCGAACCCCGCGGCGGCCGCCTCGGCCGCCACGCGCACCGGGTTCTCCGCGGGCAGCGCCGCGACCGGCGCCACCCCGGACCGCAGGTCGGCCAGCGGGAGGGCCGCCGCGACCAGCAGGGCGACCAGCACGCCGGTCGCCGACGCGGCGACCCAGCGGCGCCCGATCAGGCGCAGGTACCGGCCCGGGACGACCGGCCGCGAGAGCGCCGCCTGCGCCCGCCCGGGCCGGGTGCCCGAGCCCGGGCGGGACGGCCAGAACGCCGCGCCACCCAGGATCGCGAGCAGCGCCGGGACCATGGTGACCGAGACGGCGAGCCCGACCAGCACGGTGATGGCCAGTCCCGGGCCGAACGCCCGGAACAGCGGCGACTCGGCGACGAGCAGCGCGCTGACCCCCGCCGCCACCGTGATGCCGGCGACGAGCACGATCGGCAGGTACACGGCCATCCCCCTGCACACGGCCGCCCGCCCGCTCCTGCCCTGCTCGTACTCGGCCGTCACCCCGGACAGGAAGAAGATCGTGTAGTCGGTGGTGATGCCCAGCAGCAGCGCGACCACGAGCGGCTGGAGCTGGCTGGGCACGGCGAGGTCGGTCAGCTCGCCGAACAGCCCGATCATCCGGTCGGTCACCAGGTAGCCCACGCCTGCGGTGATCAGCGTGACGACCGGTGCCAGCACCGACCCGAAGTTGAGCCCGACGATCAGCGCGATCGCCGCCAGCGTCGCGAGCTCCACCAGCGGCAGCGACTCGGCGATGATCTCGTTCTGCGCGGCCTGGGCCAGGAACGTGCCGGTGGAGCCGACCAGCCCGCCCTCGGGGACCTCAAGCCCCTCCGCGTACTCCCGGGTGATCGCCCCCTGGCCCGCGATGCCGACGGCCGGGTCGATGAACAGGTAGGTCACGATCGTGGTGCCCTGCTCCGCCGCGCCGGGGAACAGGAGCGGCGTGTTGAGCACCGGGTAGGCCAGCAGCAGGTCGTCGTCGGGGCCCCCGCCCTGCACCGCGGTGTCCTGCACCACCTCCGCCGCGGCCAGCAGCGAGTCGGCGAGGAGGTAGGGGTCCAGGCCGCCGGGGTCCCGCTGGACGACCGCGGTCGGGCTGAGCAGCGGCAGGCCGAACCGCTCGACGGCGTCGACCTGCGCCTGGACCGCCGCGCTGGAGCCGCCCAGCAACCCGGCCAGGCCGCCACCGACGGCCGTGAGGCTCGGCAGGAACAGCGTGGCCCCGGCCGTCAGCAGGGCCACGGCCACCAGGACCCACCAGCGCGCGGCCACGACGGCCGCGGTGTAGCGCTCCGCCACGGACCGGCGCAGCCGCCGCACCGCCGCCGGTGGTTCAGCCATGCGTCGGGCCGGGGTCCGGGCCGTCCCAGCCGGGCGGGGGCGTGACCCCGAGCCTGCGCAGCTCCGCGTGCGCCAGCGCCGTGTGGCGGCCGTGCTCCAGGTCGAGCCACGGGCGGGGGCTGATGCGGCACAGCTCGCCGTAGGGCACCCGCCGGACCGCGGCGCGGGCGAGGTGCTCGACGAGCGCCGGGGCGGCGGGCCCGGACAGCATGCGGCGCAACCCGCGCAGCTCGCGGCGCCGGGCCAGGCGCAGCGGCAGCCACAGCGCGAGAGCGGGGAGCAGCCCCAGCAGGCCGATCGTCGTGCCCACCCCGATCGCGACGGCCCGCACCCCGTCCCGCGCCGCGACGGCCTGTACCCGGACGTCGCCCGCGGTCGCGGTGATGTCACCGGCGAGCCGGCCCGCGCTCTCCCCGATGAGCGGGGCGTCCGCGACCAGCCCGATCGCCCGGCCCGTGGAGTCCAACGCCGACGCGGCGTCGAGCAGCCCCCGGTGCAGCTCGGCGAGCCCCCACAGCTGGGTTCCCACCACCAGACCCAGTGCGGCGAACACGGCCACCGCCGACATCGCGACGAGGTCCAGGCGCCGGACCGTGCGCCGGCTCGGCACGAGGGCGAACTCGGAGGTCACGTGCGCGGCTCGGCGGGCCGGCGACGGCTCAGCGCCCGGCTCGCGCACGCCAGCGCGATGACCAGGGCCCCGACCGCGATGTCGTTGACCGTGGCCGCGGTGGCGACGCGGTCGTCGTTGTAGAACAGCAGGAAGGGGGCGGCCACCAACCACGCCCCGAGTACGACGTTGACCAGCCCGACCCCGACGGTGCGGTTCGGGGAGACCATCCGCACCACCGCCACGACCGCGATCGCCGCCCCGACGACCCGGTCGTTCCACCGCGCGTCGAAGCCGCCGCTGATGTCGGGGTAGTCCAGCACGAAGGGCGCCAGCACCAGCCACACCCCCGCCAGGAAGATCAGCGCGCTGAACACCGCGGCGGCGACGCCCTCGTCGCGGGCGTCGGCCAGCAACCCCGCGGCGGCCGGGTCCACCGGGTGCGCCGGGTCGGGAAAGCCGCCGGCCCCACCGGCCGGGTACACGTAGGGCACCTCGCGCGGCTCCTGTCCTGCTTCGTCCATCTCACTCCCCGACCTGTGCCGCCGACCGTGCGGGCGACGTGCCTGCGGGATACCCACTCTTGCGCAGTCGCAACTACCGGCCGGTCGCGTCCCCGCACATGATGCCAGCACAGCCGCAACGGATGTGGCCCCGCACGAGCCGGTCGACGCTCATGCCCGGCCCGCCTCGCGCTCCAGCTCCTCGAACGGGGTGACCAGCCCGTCGCGCACGATCCGGCGGGTCCGGTGGCGGTACCGGAGCAGCTGCCCCGCGGCGAGCAGCCCGTAGAGCGCGGAGAGCACGACGATCACGATCCGGTTGACCTCGGGGCCGAGCGTGATGCTGGCCGTGAACTGCACCGCGAACAGCACGAACAGCGCCGTCGCACCCCTCGCGGTGAGCCCGAGGTTCACCAGCAGGCTCACCGCGAACAGCGACTGGGCCGCGGTGATCAGCAGCTCGAAGCGCTGGTTGGCGTCGAGCGGGAGCCCGGCGGACGTCGTGGCGGACAGCGCGAACACGATCGGGAGCGTGCCCACGAGCAGCGTCCACTGGTTGACCTTGCTCGACAGCAGCGCGCCGAGCGAGTCCGAGGCCTTGAGCCGCAGCGCGTACAGGCAGGCCACGATCAGCTCGGGCGACTCGCTGGCCAGCGGCGCCACCCACTGCACCAGCAGGAACCGGTCGACGCCCAGCGCGCCCCCGGTGGCCACGAGCCCGTTGGCGAAGTGCTCGGCGGTGGCCAGGATGACCAGCCCCGCCACGGCGAACATCGCGACGACCCAGCCCCGTCGGGCCCGCCGGGGCTTGCCCCCGACCCAGGCCGCGGTGCCGGCCAGGTCGGGCTCCTGCGCCGGGGCCTTCGACAGCCGCCAGACGTAGGCGGCGAACAGGGAGACGAAGACGGCCGCGTCGAGGAGGGTGAGGCTGGTGCGCAGCGGCAGCGTCAGCGAGTACAGGGTGGCCAGGCCCAGGAACACCACCTCGGCCGACATCGCCGGCTGGAGGTCGACCTCGCCGCGGTGGGTGGACGCGCTGTCGCCGCCGCCCGCCCGGCGGCTGCGCCACACCCCGATGCTCGCCACCGCCACGACCAGCGGCCACCCGACGCCGACCAGCACCCGGTTGGCCCCGGTCATGTTGGCCAGCGCGAGCGCGCACGGGTCGGCCCCGTCCGGCAGCGGCACGCACATCCCGTTCGCGGCGTACACCTGGCCCGCCTGGAAGGTGAAGACGAAGTCCACCGCGTACTCGGGCAGCACCGCCATCAGGGCGAGCAGCGCGATGGCCAGCCCGGCACTGACGTCCACCTGGGCCGCCTCGGCGGCCCAGGACAGCACGAACGCGGCTCCGATGATCGCGATGCCGAACACCGCGGCGGCGAGCGGGGGCGGGAGGTCCGGGTGCGGCAGGCCCAGGTACTCGGCCGCGCCGAGGTAGGCGCCCGGCAGCGCGAGCGCCACCGCCACCGGGAGCTGCCGGGGGAACCGGCCGGTCGTCGTGGATCCCTCCGCGGTACGGCTCATGTGGGACGATTCCCCCAACATGTGCGTGCGTAACCGCAATTTTTGCGTCAACTTGCAAGGGAGCGCGGCATGGTCCTCGTACTGACCTTCGGCGTGGTGCTGCTGACGACGGTGGCCCTGTCCGGGCTGGCGGCGCGTTCGGTGCTGTCCACGGCGCTGGTGTTCCTGGTGGCCGGGGCGCTGGTGGGGCCCGGTTTCCTGGGCCTCATCGAGGTCTCCCCGAGCGGGACGCTGGTGCGCACGCTCGCCGACCTGGCGCTGTTCACCGTGCTGTTCGTCGACGGCGGGCGGCTGTCGGTGGCGCGGCTGCGCAGCGGGTGGCGGCTCTCGGGCCGGGCGCTCGGGCTCGGCATGCCGCTGGCCCTGGTCCTCGTCGCGCTGGCGACGCACCTGCTGGTCGGCCTGGACTGGACCACCTCGCTGCTGGTGGGGGCGATCCTCGCGCCCACCGACCCGGTGTTCGCCTCGGCGATCGTGAGCCGCAGCGAGGTGCCGGCGCGGCTGCGCACGCTGCTGGGCATCGAGTCCGGCGTCAACGACGGGCTGGCGCTGCCCGCTGTGCTGGTGCTCATCGCGCTGGGTACCGGCGCGGACGCCGGGTTCGGCCCGATCGCCCTGGAGCTGGTGCTGGGCATCGTGCTCGGGGTGGTGCTGCCGCTCGCCGTCACCGCGCTGTTCCGGCTGCCCCTGCTCGGCGCCGAGCCCCGGCTGCAGCCGCTGGGCCCGCTCGCGGTGGCGATCGTGCTGTACGGGCTGTGCAGCCTCACCCACGCCAACGCCTACCTCGCGGCGTTCGCCGCGGGCATCACCCTGGCCACCGTCGCCCCGCAGCCGGTGGAGGCGTTCGCCGAGTTCGGCGAGCTGGTCTCCGAGCTCACCAAGTTCGCCGCGGTGCTGGTCTTCGGTGCGCTGCTCACCCCCGCGTTCTTCGGCGGGCTCGGCGCCGGGGAGTGGGCCGTGGCCCTGCTCTCGCTGCTGGTCGTCCGGCCGGCGTCGATGCTGGTGTCGCTGTGGCGGGCCGACCTGCCCCGCCGGGAGCGCGTCGCGGCCGCGTGGTTCGGGCCCAAGGGGTTCGCCTCGGTCGTCTACGGCCTGCTCGCCGTGCAGTCGGGCATCCCGAACGCGTCGACGGTGTTCGAGGTGGTGGCGCTGACGATCGCGGTGTCGATGGTCGCCCACAGCACGACCGACGTCCCGGTGTCCCGGGCCTTCGACGTCGAGGAGATCGCCGGGCTGCCCGACGACGACGTGCCGGACCGGCGCTGAGGCGCTCCGGGCACAGCCCCACCGTCCGTCCGTGCGGATCGACGTGGTGATCGCCACCAGACGCACCACGCGCCCGCACCCAGGGCCCGGCGTGCGGCCACGAGCGATCACGAGCGGCGCAACGTCGCTCCCCGCCGCCCTTCCCGGTCACGACAGCCCGCGGCGGTCGGCGTCGCCACCGGACGCGGGCCTGTCGGCGGCCGGCACACATCACGCGAAGCGGGTCACCGCCTGCGCCACACCGCCGCGGCCAGGGCGAGGATCATCGCGACGGGCAGCTGTCAGGAGGAGGAGGAGTCCGGGGGCCCGTAGCTGCGGCGGGTGAGCCGCCTGACCCGTCCCTCCTCGACCGCGGTGCCCAGCGCCGAGCCGAACCGGCCGGGGCCCCAGTAGCGGGCGCCGACGATCCGGGCCAGCTCCTTTCGGTCGGCGGGGCCGTGCTCGGCCAACGCGCGTGCCAGCACGTCGACCTCGCGGTCCAGCGCCTCGTGCTCGGCGCGTACTGAGGGCGGCTGCCCGCCGATCCGTGCCGCGCCCAGCGTGGGGCTGGGGCCGAGCCGCAGGCGGCGCACCCCGTCGCGGCCCTCCCGCCGGGCCAACCGGGCCCGGATCCGATCCTCGCGCTCGGCGGCCTCCCGGTTCCGCGCGGCCCGCTCGTCACCGGCGCCCCCCTCCGCGGCGCCCCCCTCCGCGGCGCCCCCGTCAGCGGCGTCCCCGTCAGCGGCGTCCCCCTCAGCGGCGTCCCCCTCAGCGGCGTCCCCGTCAGCGGCGTCCCCCTCACCGTCGGCCGGCTCCCCGGCGGCGGCTTCCCCGTCGCCCGCCGCCCCACCTGGGTCGGGTGCGAGCTCGTCGGCCGCGGCGCGGTGCTCGGCCGCCTGGACCCGCTCCTCGGCCGCGGCCCCGCGCCGCTCCAGCTCGGTGGCCGCGGCCTCGTGCCGGGCGCGGCCGGCGTCGTCGCCCACACCCCGTGCCTCGTGCGTGCCGGCCCGTTCCTCGTGCAGCCGCGCCCAGACCTCGTGCACCTCCGCGCGCGCGGCGGCGACGCGCCGGTCCGGCCCGTCGGTCTCGGCGAGCAGCTGTGCGGCGAAGGCCCGCTGCTCGCGGGCCATGGCCCGCTCCTCGGCGGCGGCGGCCCGGGCCAGGTGCCGGCGGGCGTCGGCGTCACCCTCGGCGGCGAGGGCCGCGATGCGCTCGGCGAGCATCCGGGCCCGCTGCTCGGCCGCCTGGGCCCGCTCGAGGGCGCCCGCGCCTGATCCGTCCCGGGCGGCGGCCAGCTGGTCGTGAGTCGCGGCCTGCTCGTCGAGCTCGTCGGCGCGCAGCTCGTCGATCTCGGCGAGGGTGCGGGCGACGCGGGCCTGGTCGGCAGAGCCGGCGGCCTCCCGCTCGTGCACCTCGGCCCGGTGCTCGGCGGCCCGCGCCCTGGCCCGCTCCGCCTCCTCCCGGCAGTGCTGCGCGGTCCGGCGATGGTCGGGGCCCGCCTGCGTCCCGTTGCCGCCGTCGGTGCCCTGCTCCGCGGTGAGCGGCTGGGCGATCGACTCCAGGCTGGCGCCCTCGGCCTGCACCCCGAACAGCAGCTCGGTGATCCCGCCGACCGCCATCACCGCCGCGCCGATCAGGAACGCCAGCGTGACCAGCCCGCGTTGCTCGGACCCGATCAGCTGCCCGAACAGCAACGGACCCGCGATGCCGCCGACCCCGGTGCCGATCGCGTAGAAGAACGCGATGGCCAGCGCCCGGGTCTCCATCGGGAAGATCTCGCTGACCGTCAGGTACGCCGCGCTGGCCCCGGCCGAGGCCAGGAAGAACGTGACCACGATCAAGGCGATGAGCAGCCACTCGTTGCCGATGTGGAACAGGAACACCGCGGCCAGGGGCAGCGTGGCCGCCGCCGAGCCGAGGTAGGTCCCGGCGATCATCGGTTTGCGCCCGACGGTGTCGAACAGCCGACCCAGCGTCAGCGGCCCCAGCAGGTTGCCCACCGCGTAGATGATCACGAAGACGGGCACGAAGCTCGCCGCCACCCCATAGAACGTCGTGAACAGCGTGCCGAGGTTGAACGTGATCCCGTTGTAGATGAACGCCTGCCCGATGAACAGCGCGAGGCCCAGCACCGCCCGCTTCGGGTAGAGCGTGAACGCGGTATGCCCGATCGTGCGGAAGGGGATGGTGGTGCGCTGCCGCACGGTGAGGGTCTCCCCCGGCTCGTCGAGCGACTCGCCGGTCTCGTACTCGACGTCGCTCTCGATACCGCCGACGATGCGCTCGGCCTCCTCCTCGCGGCCGTGGATGAACAGCCACCGCGGGCTCTCCGGCACGTGCCTGCGCACCAGGAAGATCGTCAGGCCCAGCACGGCGCCGACCCCGAAGGCCAGCCGCCACCCCAGGTCGGCGGGGAAGATCGCCCGGCTGAGGAACAGCAGCGCGAACGCCGCCCCGGCCGCCGAGCCCAGCCAGTAGGTGCCGTTGATCAGCAGGTCCACCCGGCCGCGGACCCGGGCCGGGATCAGCTCGTCGATCGCGGAGTTGATCGCCGCGTACTCCCCCCCGATCCCCGCACCGGTGACGAACCGGGCCAGGAAGAAGAACCACGCCGAGAACGAGAACGCCGTGGCCACGGTGGCCACGATGTACACGCCCAGCGTCAGCATGAACAGCTTCTTGCGGCCGAACCGGTCGGTCAGGTGCCCGAAGAACAGCGCGCCGGCGCAGGCGCCGACGATGTAGATCGCCCCGGCGAGCCCGACCTGGCCCGCCGTGAGGTTCAGCCCGCTGTCGGGTTCGGTGAGCCGGGCGGCCACCGAGCCCACCATCGTCACCTCGAGCCCGTCGAGGACCCAGACCGTGCCGAGCCCGATCAGGACCCGCCAGTGGAACCGGCTCCACGGCAGCCGGTCCAGCCGCGCGGGCACGCGGGTGTGGATGACGCCCGTCTCGATCGTCTGTTCTGCCATCGCTTCGCCTATCTCGTCGCGAGTGCGGGTACCCGTCGGTCGTGACGGGTTGCGGGCTGTGGGGGCACCGGTACCGGTTCCGCGCGGACGGGGCCACGATGCGGTGGGAGTGCGCGCGGGGGTGCGGCGCGGGCGGCAGCAAGGTCTATCCCGACGGCGCCGCCGCCGCGCGCTTCGCCGCGGCGTTCGACCGGGAGGACCGGGCCGACCTCGGCCGGCGCGCGCCGCTGGTCGGCCTGCTCCCGCTGCGCCTGTGGCGCGCGGTGCGGCGGCGCGGCACGCACTGGCTCGGACACGGCCCCGGCCGGCGACCGGCGCGCGGCGCGCAGGAGCTCAGCCACGGTCCCGGCCCCGTCCGGTGAACGCAGCGGTGGCCGCGACGGCGGCGGCGACGGCCAGGCCGAGTGCGGGCAGGCCCACGCGGGCGCGGCCGGCGGCGCGGGCCGGGTCGAGCCGGGCCCGCAGCTCGGTCGCGGTGCCGGCGAGCGCGGCGGTGGCCGAGGCGGTGGCCTCGGCCAGCGCGTCGGTGTCCCCGCGCGCCCGGGCCGTGCGCGCGGCCAGCTCGGCGCGCCGCTGCGCCACCGGCCGCCCGCCCAGCACCTCCCGGCCCCGGGTGTGCGCGGCGACCTCGGCCGGTGACGCGCCCGGCCCGCGGCCGCCCAGCAGCCGCGCGCGGACCCGGGCCAGCAGCACGACCTCCGGTGCTTCCGGGGTCATCGGTCCGACGCCAGCCGCAGCGAGCTCTCCAGCATCAGGGCGTGCACGAACGCCTGCGGGAGGTTGCCGCGCAGCTGGCGCTGGGCCACGTCGTACTCCTCGCTGAACAGGCCCGGCGGCCCGCACGCCGCCCGGTTGCGCTCGAACCAGGTGGCGGCGGCGACGGGGTCGCCCTGCTGGTGCGCGGCCAACGCCATGAGGAAACCGCACAGCCCGAACGCGCCCTCGGCCTCGCCGAGCGGGCGGGCGTCCTGCCGGAACCGGTAGACGTAGCCCTCCTCGGCCAACTCTTCCTGCACGGCGGCCACGGTCGCCACGGAGCGGGCGTCGGCGGCGGGCAGGGCGCCGCGGATCGCGGGCAGCAGCAGCGCGGCGTCGACCCGGGGGTCGTCGGGCGCGCGCTGCCACCGCCCTGAGGGGTGCACGCAGTCGGCCGTGTCGGCCAGGATCGCGTCGGCCAGTGCGCTCCAGCGGGCGGCGTCGCCCGGCGCGGCGCCCGCGCCCGCGATCGCGCGCAGCCCCGCGACGCAGGTCAGCCGGGAGTGGGCCCAGCGCCGGTCGTCGAGCTCCCAGATGCCGGCGTCCGGGTCGCCCCAGCGGGTCTCGATCGCGGCGACGGTGGCTCGCAGCGCCTGACGGTGCTCGGTGTCGAGGCGGTCGTGGCGGGCCGCGGCGGCGAACAGCAGCAGGGCCTCGCCGAACGCGTCGAGCTGGAACTGCGCGTTCACGTGGTTGCCGAGCACGTCGCGCCCGCCGGGGTAGCCGGGCAGGTCGAGAGGGCGCTGGTCGGGGACGGCGCCGCCGGTGACGGTGTAGGCCGGCTTCAGCTCGGGCCCGTCGGCGAGGACCCGCTCGGCGACGAACCGGACGGCGTCGTCGAGCAGCGGGTGCGGCCCGTCGACGGCGACGGCCTGGCCCGCGTAGCACTGGTCGCGGATCCAGACGTAGCGGTAGTCGTAGTCGCGGCCCTGCGCGGCGCGCTCGGGCAGCCCCATCGTGGCCGCGGCGACCATGCCGCCGCCGGAGCCGGTGAGCCCGCGCAGCACCGCGTAGGCGTGCCGGGCGTCGCGCGGGGCGATGCTGGCGTCCAGCGGCGGCACCGCGCCGGCCCACGCGGCCTCGGTGCCCGCCCAGGCGAGGTCCGGGTCCGGCGGCACGCCGCCCAGTGGGGTGTCGGCGATCTCCAGAACCAGGTCACGGTGCCCGCCTTCGGGCAGGTCGCAGGTCAGGAGGAGCCGATCGCCGTCGACGCGGGCATCGGGCGCCCCGGTCCAGCGCATCCGCAGCTCACCGGACCGGGCCTCCCAGCACCCGCCGTCGCCGCGACGCGGCTCGCGCAGGGGCTCGCGGCCGAACCGGGCCGCGGGCGCGCAGACCACCTCGACCCGGGCGTCCCCCGCCACCGCCACGATGCGGCGCAGCACGACCGTCCGGTGCCGGTCGCCGGGGAACGCCAGCGCCTCACGGCACTCCACGATGCCGGTGTCGGTGACCCAGCGGGAGCGCCAGATGAGGGTGCCCGGCTCGTAGTACCCGCCCCAGACGAACCGGCCGGCCGGGGTCACCGCGTATGAGCCGCCGCCGCCGACCAGCGAGGAGAACACCGCGTCGGAGTCCCACCGCGGGGCGCACAGCCAGGCGATGTCGCCGCGGGGGCCGATCAGGGCGCCGCGCTCCCCGTCTGCCAGCAGCGCGTACTCGCGCAGGACGTGAGGTGGGCTGCCCATCAGATCGCCACTCATCAGATCCCCGCCGCGTTCGCGTAGTACATCTGGTCCTCGCGCCAGCCGCCCATGCCCAGGCCGATGTCACCCGGGTCGTCGACGAACTCGATCGCGGTGATCCACTTGACCATCTTGTAGCCCAGCTGGGTCTCCACCCGCAGCCGCACCGGGGCCCCGTGCTCCACCGGCAGCGGGCCACCGTTCATGTCCAGGGCGAGGATCGTCTGGGCGTGCGCGGCCAGGTGCAGGGGCAGCGACTCGTAGAAGAACCCGTAGCGGCCCTCCCCCTCGGTGAGCCCCTTGTCGTCCATGGCGTGGAACACGACGAACTTCGCCTCGGGCGCCACCCCGACCCGCTCGACCACCGCGCGCAGCGGGACCCCGCTCCACTCGGCTACCGCGGTCCAGCCCTGGATGCAGTGGTGCTTCACGACCTGGCCGGCCTGCTCCATCTCGCGCAGCTCGTCGAGCGACAGCGACACCGGCCGCTCGACGAGCCCGCCGACGACCAGCCGGTAGTCGGCGAACCCGTCCGCGGCGGCGCGCTCGTACTCCGGGCCGGTCGGCGGGTAGCCGTTGATCCGGTGATAGGCCGAGATGTCGCGGCGCCGGAAGCGCTGCCGCGACCGGAACGACCGGGACACCGCCCGCTCGAACGGGTCGACGACGACGCCGAGCAGCCGCTGGGTCCGCCGCCGGTAGCGCAGCGAGAACCAGGTGACCACCACGTGGAAGACCACGATGCCGACGAGCCCGGTGATCCCGAGGCCGACGGCGAGCGCGTGGTTCGAGCCGGGCGTGCCCAGCACGATCTTCGTGAACCCCTCGGGCAGGCCGTGCACGACCACCAGGAACACGTGCACCACGGTGAACGCGCCGAACGCGCACAGGCCCAGGAAGTGCAGGCTGCGGGCGCCCTGCTTGCCGCCGAACAACCGCCCGTACCAGGGGAAGCGGGCCAGCAGTGACGGCGACATCGCGGCCCCGGTGGCGATCTGGAACGGCGCCAGCACGAAGACCACCAGGAAGTAGGCGAGCTTCTGGGCCGGCTCGAAGGGCTGCCCGGGGATCTTCTTCGGCAGCCGGAACTGCAGGTACTCCCCCACCGCCCGGATCGAGTCCGGCACGATCGACCAGCTCGTGGGCACCAGGTAGCGCCAGTAGCCGGTGGCGAACACCAGCACCACGTAGACCAGGCCGGTGAGGATCCAGAACTGCACGGTGAGGAAGTGCCAGTGCCGGCCCAGGCCGAGGTTCTTGCGGCCCGGCAGCGCGACCACCGGGTTCCAGGACTCCTCCTCGTCGAGCGAGGTCCAGGTGCGCCGGGAGTCGGCGCCGAAGGTCTTCTTCGAGAACCGGGCCCACTCGCGGCCGGGCGGGCAGCCGTCGTGCCAGTACAGCTTCGGGAACGCCGAGAGCACCTCCAGCCCCGAGCGGGCCAGCAGCAGCAGGAAGAACAGGTTGAGGAAGTGCAGGATCGCGACCCACAGCGGGTAGAACGGCGTCATCGTCCCCCCAACCGCTCCGCGAGCCGCGAGGCCAGCGCCATGATCGTCAACGCCGGGTTGGCGGCGCCCTGGGTGGGGCACACCGAGCCGTCGGCCACGAAGACGTTGGGCACGTCCCAGATGCGGTGGTCGGCGTCCACCACGCTCTCCTCGGGCGAGCGCCCCATCCGCGCGCCGCCGATGAGGTGCGCGAAGCGCTGGATGGTCAGGACGTCCTGGGCGCCCGCGGCCTCCAGGATCCCGCCGATGACGTCGGTGGAGTACGCCATGTTGGCGCGGTCGTTGTCGGAGAGCGAGTAGTCCATGCGGGCCACCGGCTGGCCGTAGCGGTCGACGTCGTCGGCCAGGGTGACCCGGTTGTCCGGGTGGGCGAGCAGCTCGTTGAGCACGCCGATCGTGGCCCAGTGGTTGTAGTCGCGCATGTACTCGCGCAGCGCGCGGCCCCAGTGCCCGTCGGCCAGCACGTGCTCGGCCCAGCCGATCGGCAGCGGCGAGACGGTCTGCACCGAGAACCCGCGGGCGAACCCGCGGCCCGGGTGGGTCTCGTAGAATTGCTCGGAGGAGATCTCCGGCGGCGGCCCCTTGTACATGCGCAGCTCGTCGGGGAACCGGCCCGCGCTCTGGGTGGCGCCCTGCACCATCACGTAGCGGCCCACCTGGTCGGCGTTGTTGCCCAGCCCGTGCGGGTGCCGCCGGCTCGTGGAGGCCAGCAGCAGTCGCGGGGTCTCGATCGAGTACCCGGCGACGGCGACGGCCCGGGCGCGCTGCAGCCGCCGCGCGTCGCCGTCGGCGTAGACCACGCCGCGGGCCCGGCCCGTGTCGTCGTCGATCTCGACGCGCAGCGCCATCGCGTCCGCGCGGATCTCCACGGCGTGCGCGAGCGCGTCGGGCAGGTGCGTGACGTACGGGCTGGCCTTCGCGTTGACCTTGCAGCCCTGCAGGCAGTAGCCGCGGTAGATGCAGTGCGGGCGGTTGCCGAACGTGCCGTTGACGATCCCGACCGGCCCGACCCGCATGTCCACGCCGGCGCGCTGCGCGCCCTCACGCAGCAGCGCCGCCGCGCCGGTGACCGGGTGCGGGGAGAACGGGTAGCGGTGCGGGTGCCCCCACGGCCAGTCCTGCCCGGCCACCGGCAGCTCCAGCTCCACCTGCTCGTAGTGCGGCAGCAGGTCGGCGTAGCCGATCGGCCAGTCGGCGCCCACGCCGTCGTCGGTGAACGTGGTGAAATCGCTCGGGTGGAACCGGGGCGTGTACCCGGCGTAGTGCACCATCGACCCGCCCACGCCGCGCCCGGAGTTGTTCTTGCCCAGCTCCACCGGGTCGGCGCCGCCGATCACCCGCTCCTGGGTCCAGTACAGGGAGTGGCTGCCGGCCTCGTCGGACACCCAGTCGGAGTCGGGATGCCAGAACGGGCCCGCTTCCAGCACCACGATCCGCCAGCCCTTGCGGGCGAGGCGCTGGGCCAGCACCGACCCGCCCGCGCCGGCGCCGACGATCACCAGGTCGACCTCGTCGTCGTCGGCGTAGCGACGCATCGTGGCCTCGCCGGGCAGGTCGCGATCGTGCACGTCGAGCAGGAACCTCGAGTCGTTGTCCCGCGGGCCGACCGAGCCCTTGAGCACACCGCGCCAGAAGGTGCCCATCAGGCGCCCTCGCGTACCGGGTCGACGTCGAGCGCGCCCGGTCTCTCGAACGGCTCCCGGCCGGCCGCGCCCGCCTGCCCCGGCCCGCCCAGGCGCAGGAAGCCGCGCGGGTAGGCCGGGCCGCCGAACCCGATCTCGTTCCACGCCCAGGGGTGGGAGTAGAACGCGGCCAGCGCCGCGCGCATGACGACCGACCAGGCGCGCGGCACGTCCAGCCCGTCCCAGGGGCCACCGACCAACCGCCCCGCGGCCAGCTCGGCGACGACGTGCTCGCGCCGCTCCTCGGTGGTCTCGGCGAACGGGGCGCGGTAGGCCGAGCGGGCGGTGTGGTCGAGCCCGGCCAGCACGCGGCGCCACGTCTCGTCGTCGCGGGGCATGTCGGCGTGCCGGTAGCCGTCCAGGCGCCCGTCGGCGAACTTGGCGTCCACCATCTCGGCGACCGGGACGCGCGGCTCGGCGTCCTGGGCGAGGACCGTGTCGCAGAACGCGCGCAGTGCGGGCTCCTCGTCCCGGGTGAAGAAGCGCAGCGGGCCGGGCGGCTCCAGGCGGGCGAGCACGACGTGGCGGGTGGCGTCGTCCCAGGTGTCGACGGCGTCGAGCACGTCGAAGTCGGGGTAGCGGCCGATCATCTGCGGGGTGGTGCCTCGGCGCTGGCGGGGCAGCCAGCTCGGCGGCGGGGGACGCTGCCCGGGGCGCAGCTTCGGCAGGTGGTCCGGGCTCCTCACCGCTCCCTCCGCAGCACCGAGGCCAGCAGGCCCATCCCGCCGACCATCGCCATCAGCCCCGGCGCGGAGATCGGCGGGCCCATCGGCAGGTTGTAGGACCACAGCCGCCAGCCACCGGGCTTGCGGGCCACGCCGCGGGCGTGGAAGTACTCCCCCAGCAGCCCGTTGGCGGCGTAGAGCCCGGCGGTGACGGGCAGCGCGGTGCGGGCCCACCGCTGCGAGAACACACCACCGATCCCGGCCACCACCAGCGGCGGGGTGAGCAGCACCGGGCTCCACATCCAGCGGTTGCCGAAGCTGCCCTTGTAGTGCTCCAGGTACACCTCGGCCCCGGTGACCACCGCGGAGACGGCGGTCAGCCCGGACAGGGCGCGTTCGAAACGACCGTGCGCGACGTCGTGCAGAAGCTGCTCGGCCGGGTTGCGTCGTGAGAACTTCATCAACTGCTCCCTGTGCTCTTGCGGGCGGTGGCCAGGCAGAACGCGGCGGCGACGGCGGCGTCGAGCAGAGCCGGGCGGCGCCACCGCCGGTCCAGCGCGGCGAGGCCGAGGCAGGTGGCCGCGTGCACCCCGTCGACGGCGGCGGACACGGCCGACACGCCCGGCCCCGGCCGCAGCACCACCAGCCCGGCCTGGGCCAGGTGTCGCGCCCCGAGCACCCGCAGCACGGCCCGCGCGCGGCGGGGCTCGTCGGAACGGGGCCGGGTGGCGAGTACGAACACGGCGTCCGGTGCCGCCAGCAGAACCGCGCCCCAGACGGCGCGGACGGTGGCCGTCATCGGGCCCGAACCTGCGTGGCGACCAGCGCGGTCAGCGCCGCGGCGCCCATCGCGCCGAGCAACCCATGATGGCGCGACGCCCATACCTGGGGGCTGCGGCGGATCGAGCGCTCGTCGAACACGCCGTGGGCGCCGAAGTCCCGCCCGGCCGCGCCGTCGGCGGGCTCCCACAGGTTTGCAGGCTGCTCGGGGTCGCGCGGCTGCCCGGTCTGCTGCGAGGCGTAGCCGGTGCGGCCCAGGTAGCGGTCGAGCAGGCCCGGCGCGATCTTGTTCGCGACGATCGTGCCCACCGTGCTCGCCCCGACCCAGTACTCGCGGCGCCGGGGATGGTCCGCGGCGTACACCACCGCCCCGGCGGCCACCTCGGGCTGGTAGATCGGCGGCACCGGCTGGGCGTGGTGCGGCAGCCGGGACAGCACCCAGGAGAACTGCGGGGTGTTCACCGCCGGCATCTGCACCATCGTCACCGCCACCTTGCTGCCCCGGTGGCGCAGCTCGCACAGCAGCGACTCGTGGACGCCCCGAAGCGCGTGCTTCGCCCCGCAGTAGGCGCTCTGCAGCGGGATCCCGCGGAAGCCCAGCGCCGAGCCGACCTGCACGATCGTGCCGCGGTCCCGCGGCAGCATGCGGTCCAGCGCGGCGCGGGTGCCGTGCACGTAGCCCAGGTAGCTCACCTCGGTGACGCGGCGGAACTCCTCGGGCGCGATCTCGGTGAACGGCGCGAACACCGAGGTGAAGGCGACGTTGACCCACACGTCGATCGGGCCGAGCTCGCTCTCCACCCGCGCGGCGGCCGCCTCGACGGCCGCGTGGTCGGCGGTATCCACCGCGATCGGCAGTGCCGTCCCGCCGGCCCGTTCCACCTCCTTCGCCGCCGCGCGCAGCCCGACCTCGCCGCGGGCGAGCAGGGCGACGCGGGCGCCGCGCGCCCCGAACGCCACCGCGCTGGCCCGGCCGATCCCGCCGCTGGCTCCCGTGACGACCACGACCTGGCTCATGCCGCTCTCCTCATTCGTTGCTCGGTGGGCCGGACCCGGTAGCACTCGGCCACGTCGCGGCGCAGCGTCAGCCCGGTACCGGGCGCACCCGGGTCGGGCGTGACGGTGCCGCCGGTCGGGTCGAGGCAGCCCTCGAAGAACATCTGCTCGATCCGGACGTGGTCGTGGAACCACTCCAGGTGCACCACGTTCGGCGTGGCCGCCGCGACGTGCGCGTGCACATGTGGGGCGCAGTGCCCGGACACCGGCAGGTGGTGGGCGGCCGCGATCTCCGCGGCCGCGCGGAACCCGGTGATGCCGCCGCAGCGCGTCGCGTCGGCCTGCAGGCAGTCCACCGCGCCTGCCTCGCACATCCGGCGGAAATAAGTCGGGTCACCGCCGTACTCGCCCGCGGCGACGTCCGGTCGCACCGCGTCGCGGACCTCACGCAGCCCGGCGAGGTCGTCGGAGGAGACCGGCTCCTCGACCCACGTCACGTCCAGCTCGGCCGCGGCGGCCATGACCCGGATCGCCTGCTTGCGCCCGTAGGCGCCGTTGGCGTCGACGAACAGCTCGACGTCGCGCCCCACCACCTCGCGGGCCTGCGCCATCCGGCGCAGATCGCGCGCGGTGTCCGTGCCCCACGACTCCCCGATCTTGATCTTCACGCGGGGGATGCGCTGCTCGTGGGCCCAGCCGCCGAGCTGTTCGGCCAGCCGGCCGTCGCCGTAGGTGGTGAACCCGCCGCTGCCGTACACCGGCACCTCGGTCCGCACGGTGCCGAGCAGCCGGTGGAGCGGCAGGTCGAGCAGCCGGGCCTTGAGGTCCCACAGCGCGAGGTCGACGGCCGACAGCGCGTAGCCGGCGGCGCCGGTGCGCCCGGCGTTGCGCACGGCCACCACCATCGCCTCGTAGGCGGCGCCGACGTCGAGGGCGTCGCGGCCGAGGACCTGCCCGGCCAGCTGGTCGGTGACGATGCGGGTGCAGGCCGCGGGCCCGTAGGTCCAGCCGGTGCCGCAGGTGCCGCCGGCGCGCACCTGCACCAGCACCATCGTCGTGGCGTCCCAGGCCAGCGTGCCATCGGCTTCGGGCGCGTCGGTGGGCACCGTGAAGGCCGAGGCCTCCACGGACTCCACCGGGGTCGCCCCGCGCACCGCTCAGCCCTCCCGGTGCGGCAGGAACTCCTGCAGCTTGGTCTTCACGCCCTGTTTCAGCACGCCCCAGCGGTCCTCGTCGCCGGCCAGCATCGCCTTGGTCGCGCTGATCATCTGGTCGGTGGTGGCGTGCGGCGGGATCGGGGGCACGTTCGGGTCGCAGCGCACGTCGAGCACGGTGGGGCGGTCCGCGGCCAGCGCCCGGTCCCAGGCCGGCCCGATGTCGTCGGGCTTGTCCACGTGGATGGCCTGCAGGCCCAGGCCCGCCGCGAACCCCGCGTAGTCGACGTCGGGCAGCGACTGCGACTCCACGAACTTGGGCGCCCCGCTCATCGCCCGCATCTCCCAGGTGACCTGGTTGAGGTCGTCGTTGTGCAGCACCGCGACGACCAGCCGCGGGTCGGCCCACCGCTCCCAATAGCGCTTGATCGTGATCAGCTCGGCGAGGCCGTTCATCTGCATCGCGCCGTCGCCGGCGAACACGACGACCGGGCGGTCCGGGCAGGCGAACTTCGCCCCGATCCCGTAGGGCACGCCGGGGCCCATCGTGGCGAGGTTGCCCGACAGCGACCCGCGCATGCTGCCGCGGAAGCGCAGCAGCCGCGCGTACCAGTTGGCCGAGGACCCCGAGTCGGTGGTGACGATCGCGTCGTCGGGCAGCCGGTCGGACAGCTCGGAGAACAGCCGCATCGGGCTGACCGGGTCGGCCTCGACGGCGGCCTCCATCGCCATCGTCTCCCACCAGCGGGCCACGTCGGACTCGATGCCCTCGCGCCAGGACCGGTCGGCCTTGCGCTCCAGCAGGGGGATCAGCGCGCGCAGCGTGGCGGCGGCGTCGCCGACGAGGTTGACCTCGTAGGGGTAGCGCATCCCGATCATCGTCGGGTCGAGGTCGATCTGCACCGCGCGGGCCTGGTCGAACTCGGGAAGGAACTGGGTGTACGGGAAGCTGGACCCGACCGTCAGCAGCGTGTCGCAGCCCATCATCATCTCGTAGCTCGGGCGGGTGCCCAGCAGCCCGATCGACCCGGTCACCCACGCGGGCTCGTCGGAGAGCACGTCCTTGCCCAGCAGCGCCTTGGCCACGCCCGCGCCGAGCAGCTCGGCCACCTGCTCGATCTCGGCGGCCGCGCCGCGGGCACCGGACCCCACCAGCATCGCCACCCGCTCCCCCGCGTTGAGCACCTCCGCCGCGCGGCGCACGGCGGCGTCGTCGGGGGCGGTCTGCGGCCAGTCCACGCCCAGGCTGGAGGGCACCATCTTGAACTCGTGGGTCGGCGCGGAGTACTCGAGCTCCTGCACGTCGGACGGGATGATGATCGCCGTGGGTGCGCGGCGGGCGACCGCGGTGCGGACCGCCCGGTCGAGCACCCCGGGCAGCTGCTCGGGCACGGTGACCATCTGCACGTAGTCGCTCGCCACGTCCTTGAACAGGCTCAGCAGGTCGACCTCCTGCTGGTAGGACCCGCCCATCGCGCTGCGGTTGGTCTGCCCGACGATGGCCACCACCGGCACGTGGTCGAGCTTCGCGTCGTAGAGGCCGTTGAGCAGGTGGATCGCGCCGGGCCCCGAGGTCGCGACGCACACGCCGAGGCGTCCACCGAACTTCGCGTACCCGACGGCCTCGAACGCCGCCATCTCCTCGTGGCGAGCCTGCACGAACCGCGGACCGTCCTCCGCCCGCCCCCACGCGGCCAGCAGGCCGTTGATCCCGTCCCCCGCGTAACCGAAGACGGTCTCCACCCCCCACCCACGCAGCCGGTGCAGCAGGAAATCGGCGACGGTCGGTGCGGCCATCCGGTCCTCCTCGACGATCGGGTCAACGGGTCCTGACTCGCCAAAAGTCATTGCGTTTACGCATACGTTGCCTAAGTACCTGCTTCGGCGCAAGCGGTTCCCCGAAGTTCGAAGCCCCCTATGGCGCAGGTCACAGTATGTGCATGAGTGCTGTAAGTGCGTATGCGCAACGACTATCGTTACGCACACATAAGTGGGGTGTCGTCACAAGGAGGTAGTCCGATGAAGGTCGCCGACGTCCTGAGGAGCAAGGGCCGTGTCGTGGAGACGGTGCAGTCGTGGACCCCGGTGTCCGCGGCGATCCAGCGGCTGGTCGGGCCGCCGGCGATCGGCGCCCTCGTCGTCTCCGACGACGGCCACGGACGCGTCGACGGCATCCTCACCGAACGCGACATCCTCCGTGGCCTGCACCGGGCGGGCCCCGCCATGACCGATCGCGCGGTGGCCGAGTTCATGTCCCGACACGTGCCGACCTGCACGGACGAGGACACCCTCACGCAGGTGATGGCCGAGATGACGCGGTCCCGGCACCGCCACATGCCGGTCACCGACGACGGGGTGCTGTGCGGCCTGATCAGCATCGGCGACGTCGTGCGGCACCGGGTCGACGAGATGCGGATGGAGACCGACGTGCTGCGCGACCTGTATCTCGCCCGCCGCTGAGACGTCCCCTGGGGACCGGGGGCCGCGCGGGGTGGGCCCCGACCGGGCCCGTCAGTCGGCGGTGGTCCAGCCCAGCGACCACACCGCGCCGTCGGGGACCTCACCGGCCGCCGCCGCGAAGGCGCGCAGTACCGGTATCAGCGCGCGGCGCCGGCTCGGCGGCATCCGCCCGAGGATCTCGGCGATCGCGGTACGGCGCTCGCCCATCACCCGGTCGACCAGGGCGCGGCCGTCGGCGGAGAGCTCGAGCACGAGGTTGCGGCGGTCGGTCGGGTCGTCCCGGCGGTCCAGGAATCCGGCGACGACCAGCCTCTCGACCGCCCTGGTCGCGTTGGACGGATGCACGCCGAGACCCGCCGCGACCGCACCCAGGTTCAACCCGCCGCGGCTGCCGACCATGACCAGCACGCGCAGCTGTGGCAATGTGACCAGCTCGTCGACCGCCGCGACCGACTGCGCACTCACCGCCACCAGTACGCGGGTGGCGGCCATCACGACCTCGACCTCGAGGTCGTCGACGCGGCCGGTGACCTCTTGCTCCTCGCGCGTGCTCACGCGCTCAGTGTGCACCCCCGCCGCCCGGAGCGACACCCACCCCCGCAGCATATGCCTATACGCAACGGTTGCGATATACCGACAACCCGCAGCGCAACGTCCCGTTCGCGATCGTCGACTCCATCGCGATCACCGTGGTGATCTACATCCTGCTGCAGGTCGCGTTCCTCACCGCACTGCCCGCCGACGCACTCGCCGGCGGCTGGGCCACTCTCTCAGCCTCGGCGACGGCGAGATCGCCGGACCGCTGGCCGGACTGTCGCTGGTGCTGGGTGCGGTGCGGCTGGCCGTGCTGCTGCGCGTCGGCGCCGTGGTCTCCCCCCGCCGACACCGGCCTGATCTATGCCGGGGGCACCACCCGGCCGGCCTACGCGGGAGCTCGCAACGGCAACGCCCCGCAGGCCCTGACGAGGCTCACCTCCCGCGGCATACCGCGGGTGTCGATCCTGCTGATGTTCGTCGTCGGCTGCCTGTTCTTCCTGCCCTTCCCCGGGTGGCAGCAGTTCATCGGGTTCATCACCTCGGCCTTCGCGATCTCGTTCGGCGCCGGGCCGCTGGTCGTCGGGGCGCTGGGCCGCCAGCTGCCCGACCAGGACCGCCCCTTCCGCGTCCCAGGCGGCGACCTACTGCCCTACCTCGCGTTCCTCGCCTCGGGCCTGCTGGTGTTCTGGGCCGGCTGGGCGATCAACGAGAAGATGCTCATCGCCCTGCTCATCGGCTACGCCGTGTTCGCCGCCTACTCGATCTGCAACCGGGCCGCGATGCCGCCGCTGGAGCTGCGCGCCGCATCGTGGTTCCCGCTCTGGGTCGGCGGCCTCGCCGTGATCAGCTACCTCGGCGACGTCGACTCCGACGCACCCGCCGATCCCGGTCTGCTGCTGAACGGCGGGGACGGCCCGCTCGACCTGATCTGGGGGCCCGTCGCGGTGGCCGCGCTCAGCGCGGCGGTCTACGCCTACGCGATGGCCGTCCGGCTCCCGGCCGATCGGGCGGCGGCGAACATCAGCCGGCTGCCCGCGGACGAGCCGGAACTCCGCTGAGATCGCGGCGACGACCGGACTGTTCACGCGGGCAGCATGCGCGCGCCGCGCTCGACCGCGGCGCGGTGGCAGGGCAGCGCGGCGTCGCGGAGGTCGACCAGCATCGAGTCGAGTCGCCTGCGGGTCTGGGGGTCCTCGCCGCCGTAGTGCACGATCTCCTCGAGCGCCAGGTGCAGCAGCCCGGGGAACGTCGGTGTCTCGGTGATCAGGCGCAGCGTCCCCTCGGCGTCGGCGAACCGCCCCGACGGCGTGGGACGGGTGGCGATCCGGCGCAGCAGGTCGTGCAGGTGGTCGATCGCCTGGGCCGCTGTGGTCGGGTCGTTGAGCGAGGGCGACAGTGCCCGTTCGGCGATGTCGACGAGCTGCCGGAACCTCAACGTCACATCCTGCTCGTGGGTGCGCTCGGTGTCGAAACTCACGTACCGGCCCAGGTCGTGGGAGCAGTGCCCGTGCACGGCGATCAACGGCGCTCCCTCGGGCAGGAAGTCGCCGACCGCCGCGAGCATCGTGGACACCGCATCGCAGCGGGTGGCCCGGTCGACCAGTGCGCGGCGGTCGACCGCGACGATCACCCCGTGCCGTGCCGCGCGGACGATCCGGTCCGGCGCCCCCGCGGGACCGGCCGTCGTCGGCTCCGGCCCTTCGGTCGGGAAGGACGCGTCGAGTGCGGCCCGGGTCGCTCCCGCGATCCGCTCGACGATCTCGGCGATGCGGATCGAGTTGGCGATGTGGTGGATGTAGGCGATGAAGAAGGCGACGCTGGTGAGCACCAGCAGGAACGCCACCGTGATGCCGAGAGCAGGCACCACGGCACCCGACTCCGACGTCCCGCGCACCGCGCGCTGCAGCACCATCGCGTAGGTGAACGTCGCGACGAAGATCCCGAGCGTCCACTGGATCAGCCGGTCGCGCAGGAAGTCGCGCATCACCCGCGAGGTGAACTGGCCGGCTGCGAGCTGCAGCGCCACGATCGTGATCGAGAACACCAGGCCGGTGATCGAGATCATCGCCGAGGTGATCGAGGACAGGAAGCTCCGCGCGCTCTCCGGCCCGCCGGGGAAGACCGACGACTCGGGGACGAGGCCCTCGACCTCGGGCAGCAGCAACGCGAGCGTCAACGCCACCAGCACGCACACGGCCGGGACGAGCCAGAACGTGTTGCGCGACCAGATCAGCACCCTCACCGGGACGCCGCCGGACCGAGGGCGACGACGCCCTCTCGGGCCGTCGCGCCGTTGCCGCCGACCGGCGCCGTCAGGCGCAGGTCACCGATCACGCCGTGGTCCACGATCCGCCCGGGCATCGGGCACCTCCTCAATCGACGACCCCTGTGTATCACTCTTGCCGGACCACAACCGTTGCCGCGCGGGGCCTACACGTGTCGCGCACCGCACGCACATCGGTGAGCCGGCCGGGACGCGAGCAGTCCGCGGGCTAATTGTGCTCTTAGGCAAGCGTTGCGTTCTTGTAACCGAAAGCTCTGCCATGCCGGGTACCAAGGAGTCATGAGCGCTTCGAACGCCCGCGATCCCGAGCGGCTGCAGACCCCCGGCCGCGGACTGGTCCGGGCGAAGTGGGCCGCGGGTGCGGTCTCCCTGGTCGCGCTGGCCGGGATGTTCGTGACCTCGCTGCACCGGGCGCCGAACCCGGCCTTCTCGACACTCACCGCGGCCGCTGCGCTCGCGCTGGCCGTCGCCATGGCGGCCGGGGTGTGGCGCCGCCGACGCCGACCGCCGCACCGCCGATGAACCACACCGATCTCAGGAGCATCTCGTGCAGAACCCCAGCAAGGTCGTCGCCACCTACCGCGACTACGCCGACGCCCAGCGGGCCGTGGATGCGCTGGCCGACCAGCACTTCCCGGTCGGTGGCCTCGCGATCGTCGGCGCCAACCTGCAGTCCTACGAGCAGATCACCGGACGGCGCGGCTTCGCCCGGGCAGCCGGCTCCGGGTTCACCAGCGGCGCCCTCACCGGCGCACTCATCGGCTGGCTGCTCGGCATCTTCAACATCGCCCAGCCACTGGTGTCGGCGCTGGTGATGGCCCTGTTCGGGCTCGTCCTCGGTGGCGTCGTCGGGCTGGTCTCGGCCTGCTCGCCCACCTGGCCACCGGCGGACGCCGGGACTTCTCCTCGGTCTCCTCGGTCCGGGCCGAGCACTACGACGTGCTGGCCGTGACCGAGATCGCCGACGAGGCCGAGTTCGCGATCCGGGAGGTGAAACCCGCCGGTACCTGAACCGATCCGTCCGAACCGCTCGACGAAAGTGAGCCGAAGTGAAGCACCTTCCACGCCTGGCCGCGGTCGGCGCCACCGCCGCGCTGACCATCGCCCTCAGCGGGTGCGGCAACAGCGAGGAACCCGCCGCCGACCCGACCACCCCCGTCCCGAGCAGCAGCCCGAGCGCCACCCCGACCACCGGTGCCGACGAGCAGGGTGTCACCGCGATCTCCGACATCTACGGACCGGCGTGCGCGCAGGTCCCGGCCGAGGGCGAGGGGTCCGCGGAGGGCATGGTCGACGACCCGGTGGCGACCGCCGCGGGCAACAACCCGCTGCTCGGCACGCTGGCCCAGGCCGTCGAGGCGGCCGGGCTGGTCGACACCCTCAACGACCCCGAGGCGTCCTACACCGTGTTCGCCCCGGCCGACGCGGCGTTCGAGGCGCTGCCCGCCGGCACCCTCGACGCTCTGCTCGCCGACCCCCAGGGTCGGCTGACCGAGATCCTCACCTACCACGTCGTCCCGGAGCGCTACGACGCCGAGGGACTCGCCGAGGCGGGCACCGTCACCACCGTGCAGGGCGATCAGCTCGTCGTCTCCGGTGAGGCCACGGATCTCGTGATCGACGAGCAGGAGCAGGCCGCCGTGCTCTGCGGCAACATCCCGACGGCGAACGCCACCGTCTTCGTGATCGACAAGGTGCTGATGCCCCCGGCCCCCTGAGTTGATCACGTGCCCCGCGCGGGCGGCCCGTCGTCGGGCCGCCCGCGCACCCATCGACACCGGAGCCTCCGCTCGACACCGGAGCCTCCGCCCATGCCGTCCCCTGCCTGCGCCCGATCCATGCCGCACCCGTCGGGCTGCTCGCCGTCGCCTCGGCCCTCGCCGCGGGCCACCTCGTCGCCGGGCTGCTGCTGACCCCGTCCGGCTCCCCGTTCCTCGCCGTCGGCAACGCCGCGATCGACCGCACCCCGACCCCGGTGAAGAACTTCGCCGTGCAGCAGTTCGGCACGAACGACAAGCTCGCGCTGCTGGTCGGGATGGCCGCCGTCATCGCGCTCGTTGCCGTCGCCGCCGGGCTCCTGTCGCGGCGCACACCCGTACCCGGCCTCGTGATCGTCGGGCTGCTCGGTGTTCTCGGCCTGCTCGCGGCAGCCGAACAGGCCGCGTCCGCACCCGCCGTCCTGGCCCCGCTCACCTCCCTCGCCGTCGGGCTCGGGCTCTTCCGGGGACTGCACGGGTTCGCCCGCTCCACGCGGCGCGAGCCGGCACCGGACCGGCGCCCACGCGTGCCGCGGCGCGAGTTCATCGTCGCATCCGGGGCGGTCGCGGCCGGGGCCGCGGTGATGGGGGTCGGCGGCGAGCTGCTGTCGCGCCGCGTCGACGTCGCCGCCTCCCGCGCCGCCGTCGGCCCGCTCGTCCCCGCCGCACCCTCCCCGCCGATCCCGGCCGGGGCCGCCTTCCCCGAGCTGGGCACCCCCACCTTCCTCACCCCGGCCGCCGAGTTCTACCGCGTCGACGTCAACCTCACCGTGCCCCAGCTCCGCGCCGAGGACGCCCGGCTGCGGATCACCGGCCTGGTCGACCGCGAGATCGAGCTCACCTACGACGACGTCCGCGCCCACCGGCTCGTCGAGCGCCCGATCACGATGACCTGCGTGTCCAACTACGTCGGCGGCCCCTACGTCTCCACCGCCGCGTTCATCGGCGTCCCGCTCACCGACCTCCTGCTCGAGGCCGGCGTCCGGCCCGAGGCCACCCAGCTGATCGGGCGCTCCGTCGACGGGTTCACCATCGGCACCCCGCTGCGCCGGGTGCTCCAGGCCGAGGACCGCGCGATGCTCGCCATCGGCATGAACGGCGAGCCGCTGCTGCCCGAGCACGGGTTCCCCATGCGCACCGTCATCCCCGGCCTCTACGGCTACGTCAGCGCGACCAAGTGGGTCACCGAGCTGGAGCTCACGACGTTCGACGTCGACCCCTACTGGGAGCAGCGCGGCTGGGACGGCGACCCCGAGGGCATCGTCACGATCAAGACCTCCTCCCGCATCGACGCGCCCGGCCCGTTCGAGCAGGTCCCCGCCGGGGAGGTGACCTTTGCCGGCACCTCGTGGGCGCAGACGATCGGGATCGAGCGCGTCGAGATCAGCATCGACGAGGGGCCTTCGAGGAGACCGAGCTGGGCGCTGAGGTCAACGTGGACACCTGGCGCATGTGGCGGGCCCGCCGCACCCTCGAGCCGGGGCTGCACACCGTGACCGTCCGCGCGACGGACCGGTCCGGCCACACCCAGACCGCGGACCGCGTCGGCCCGATCAACCCGGGCCCCGACGGCTCCACCGGCCCGCACAGCATCACGTTCACGGTGGCCTGACGCGCGGCACAGCTCGGCCCGCCCGCAACCCCGACCGCGCGGGCCGACGGGTACGCGCAATCGTTGAAGTCATCCGGCCGGCCGGGTCCTCCCCCACGTGTCGTGGTGGTCTGGCCACCCGCCCCCGGCAGCGGCAAGGCCGTCGGCCGCTTCGTGATGCAGGGCGCGGCACAGCCCCGAGCGCCACCGCGCCGCGGTCGTTTGCCGTGACGCAATCATGGGCACTGTTTCGGTGAGCACGAGGAGGCACTGATGACCGAACGCGACGCCATCGCCAAGCCCTGGGGAGCCCGAACCCCCTTCCGGCCGGGTGAGCCGTGGCCTGACCGCGTCGACATCCATCTCGCCGGCGGTGTCGACCCGGACGACGTGCAGCGCTGGGTGCGCACGGCGTCGATGCTGCACTCCAACGGCGACGCGATGGACATCGCCGTGGTGGACGGCCGGATCGTCGGCGTCCGCGGCCGGGTGGAAGACCGGGTGAACCACGGCCGGCTGGGCCCGAAGGACCTCTACGGCTGGCAGGCCAACGGTTCACAGGACCGGCTGACCCGGCCGCTGGTGCGCGTCGACGGCGGGCTGGTGGAGACCGACTGGGACACCGCGATGGACCGCGTCGTGACGCGGTCCACGCAACTCCTCGACGAGCGCGGGCCCTCGTCGATCGGCTTCTACACCACCGGCCAGCTCATGGCCGAGGAGTACTACACGCTGGCCGCCATCGGGCACGGCGCCATCGGCACCAACCACATGGACGGCAACACCCGGCTGTGCACGGCCACCGCCGCCGCCGCGCTGAAGGAGACCTTCGCCTGCGACGGGCAACCCGGCTCCTACACCGACGTCGACCACGCCGACGTCATCGCGCTGTTCGGGCACAACATGGCCGAGACCCAGACGGTGCTGTGGATGCGCATCCTGGACCGGCTCGCAGGCCCGCAACCGCCCCGGATCGTCTGCGTCGACCCCCGCGACACCCCGGTGGCGAAGGCGGCCCGCGACAGCGGCGGCGTGCACCTCGCGCCGCTGCCCGGCACCAACGTCGCGCTGATGAACGCGCTGCTGCACGAGATCATCGCCAACGAGTGGGTCGATCCCGACTACCTCGACGCGCACACCGTCGGCTACGCCGAGCTGCGGGCGCAGGTCGAGGGCTGCACCCCGGAGTGGGCGGGCGGGATCTGTCGCCTCGATCCCGCCGAGATCCGCGCGGCCGCGCGCGTGCTCGGGGAGGCGGAGCGGCTGCTCTCCACCGTCCTGCAGGGCTTCTACCAGTCCCACCAGGCGTCCGCCGCCGCCGTGCAGGTCAACAACCTGAACCTGGTGCGCGGCATGCTCGGCAGGCCCGGGTGCGGGATCCTGCAGATGAACGGACAGCCGACCGCGCAGAACACCCGCGAGTGCGGCGCCGACGGCGACATGTCCGGGTTCCGGAACTGGGCCAACGACGCGCACGTGGCCGACCTCGCGCGGCACTGGAACATCGACCCGATGCAGATCCCGCACATGGCCCCGCCCACGCACGCGATGCAGATGATCCGGTACTGCGAGGAGGGCAGCATCGGGATGCTGTGGGTGTCGGGCACCAACCCCGCCGTGTCCCTGCCCGACCTCTCGCGGATCCGGTCGATCTTCTCCCAGGACCGGCTGTTCCTGGTGGTGCAGGACATCTTCCTGTCCGAGACCGCCCAGCTCGCCGACGTGGTCCTGCCCGCCGCCACGTGGGGGGAGAAGACCGGGTGCTTCACCAACGTCGACCGCACCGTCCACCTCTCGGACAAGGCGGTCGAGCCGCCCGGGCAGGCCCGGCCCGATCTCGACATCTTCCTCGACTACGCCCGCCGGATGGACTTCCGCGACCGGGACGGACAGCCGTTCCCGGCGTGGCACGACGCGGAATCCGCCTTCGCCGCGTGGGCCGCCTCCACCGAGGGGCGCCCGTGCGACTACACGGGCCTGTCCCACGAGCGGCTGCGGGCGGCGCCATCCGGCATCCAGTGGCCGTGCAACGCCGAGCATCCCGACGGCACCGAGCGCCTCTACGTCGACGGCCGGTTCTGGAGCGCGCCGGACCACTGCGAGAGCTACGGACGCGACATGGTCACCGGCGCGCCGCTGTCCCCGACCGAGTACCGCGCCCTCAACCCGGACGCGAAGGCCGTGCTCAAGGCGGCCGAGTACCTCCCGCCGCACGAACCGCCCGGCCCCGAGCACCCCTTCGTCCTGATCACCGGGCGGACGATCTACCACTTCCACACCCGCACCAAGACCGGCCGCGCCCCGGAGCTGCAGGCCGCGGCGCCGCGGGTCTGGGTCGAGTGCTCCCCCGCCGACGCCGGGCGCCTCGGGCTCACCGACGGCGACCTCGCCGAGGTGGCGACGCCGCGCGGCACCCTCCACGCCCACGTCCGCATCACCGGGATCCGCGACGGCGTGCTGTTCGTGCCGTTCCACTACGGCTACTGGGACACCCCCGGAGGCTCCGCGCCCGACGGGGGCCCCGGCCGCGCGGCCAACGAGCTGACCGCCACCGACTGGGACCCCGTCTCCAAGCAACCGCTGTTCAAGACGGCGGCCGCGAGCATCACCCCCGTCGAGGGAGGACAGCGATGAGCAAGCTGCCCCTGGTGCTGCGGGAACTGCACCGCTCCGAGACCAGCCTCGCCCGCGACCTGCTCGCCGTGGCCGACCGGCACCAGGTCGACCACGAGATCTTCCACGTCGGCCGCGACATCGCCGCCTGGTCGCAGACCCACGTGCGCCTGCTCTCCGAGATCGGCCACGACCACGGCCTGGAGCTCGACCCCGCGCCCCGCTGGACCGTCCCTGCGCTGTCCTCGCTCACCCGACGGCTCAGCACCGCCACCGTCCACCGACCCGAGTCCGGACTGCTGCTGCTCGCCGACCTGCGCCGGGTGCACCGCAAGGCCGCGGGCGTCTCACTGGACTGGGAACTCCTCGCCCAGTCGGCCCAGGCCATGCGGCAGGGCGAACTGCTCGCCCTCGCGCAGTCCTGCCACCCCCGGACCGTTCGCCAGATGAAGTGGGCGAACGCGCACCTCAAGGCCAGCTCGCCCCAGATCATCGCGTCATGACCGCACCACCGCGCGGTCATCATCGTGCAGCAGGTCGACGGCAACCTGGTGCAGCCGCTGGTGATGGGCCGGGCCACCCGGTTGAGCGCGTTCACCGTCATCGTCGCCGTGACCGCGGGCGCCGCACTGCTCGGCGTGCTCGGGGCCTTCCTCGCGGTCCCGACGGCGGCCTGCCTGGCCCCAGGCCGCCGCCTTCGGCCGCGAACACCGTTCCGATCCCTGATCCCGTCAGCCGGCATCCCAGTACCGGAACGCGCCGTGGCTCTGGTCCTCGCAGAACATCCGGTGGTCGGCGTAGACCCGGCGGGCGGCGAACTCGGCGAACTCCACCACATCGGAGCAGAACAGCTCCGGGGTGATCGAGGACAGGATCCGCGTCTCGGCGCTGCCCTGCATGATCCCGGTCTCCGCATCGGAGCGGGCGTGCGGCTGCGCGAGCGCCTGGCCGCACACGTGGGCGTAGGAGACCATCCCGTCCAGGTCGAGATCGGCCACCGAGATCCCGTCCTTGTACGGGCTGCGCTCCCGGGCCAGGAAACTCCGGCCCTCGATCTCGGCGAACCCGTAGAGCGGGTCACCGTTGACCAGGTGCACCTCGTGCGCGGTGACGATCCGCCGGGCCGACTCCTCGTCACCCTCCACCGTGCTCACGTCGTTGACCGGCACCAGCCCGTGCAGCGCCGAGCGCCGCGCCTTCTTGAACTCCAGCACCACACGACTGCCCGGCTCGGCGTCCCAGCCCTGCAGCAGCACCCAGTACCGGTCCAGCCCGAGACTGCCCGTGCCGCTGCCCTTCTTCCGGGCCACGTCGAGCACCCGGAAGAACGACTTCGGCCGCGCCACCCCACCGAGGTCGTTGTCTTTCACATAGCGGTCGACGACCTTCTGGAACCCGGCCACGTGCGAGGAGTGCGGCACCCGCTTGCGGCTGGGCCGGAACCGCCCGGTCTCCGGGTCGACGTAGCGGGCCAGAAACGCGCTGCGGCCGGTCATCGACCGCTCCAGCAGATCTCGGATGATCTTCGGGCTCGTGTCGTGCCGGAACTGGAACGTGCTGGACCGGTCGTCGATCGAGTAGGCCCGCAGCGCCGTGAGATAACCGTCCACGAACGACCGCACGACGCGGCGCCGGTCGCGCCTGCGCTCACCGTTCTCCGCGGCGGCGATCCAGAAACCCACCGCACCACGCTTCACGTCATAGGAGAACGGGGCGGCCCACGCCTCGTCGAAGTCGTTCACCCCGAAGAACGGCGCCCCGTCGGAGTTCACCATCACCCCGAAGTTCTCGGGATGGACGTCCCCGATGGTGAACACGATCGGCAGCTGACCGTCGGTGCCGGCGTGGTCGCGGTAGTACAGCAGGGCCGTGCCCCGGAAGAAGGTGAAGGCGTCACCCGCCAGGGTGTCGAACTTGAGCTGCGCCCCATCGGGCCGGTTCTCGATCCGCGACCGATGGTCCTCCAGCAACGTCTGCCGGACGTGGATGCGTCGCTCGTGCGCGGTGAGCTGCAGCGGCGGGGTCTCCACGCTGCCCCGGGCCCGACGCTCGGCGTACTCCCGGAACTGCGCCGATCGGTCGTGCCGGACGAACTCCTCGTTGACTGCCATACCCCTACAGTGCCTCACACCGGCGGCGCTTCGCCAATTGTTGTCATGTCACAATCGTTGCGTTTACCCATCCGGTTGCGCCCGGGCCGGGATGGGTAGCCTGTACGGTGACCGGCGGAACGAACAGCGTCATCGCGTGGTGAGCGTCGTCCTGGCGGTGCTGGCCGCGGCGGCCAGTGCGGTGGCCGCAGTGCTGCAGCGCAAGGCCGCCAGCACCGAGTCCCGCCGCCGCGCGGCCGGGCCCGGCCTGCTGCTCGACCTCGCGTGCAAGCCGGTATGGCTGGGCGGGGTCGCCGCCATCGTCGTCGGCTTCGGGCTGCACGCCGCCGCGCTGGCGACCGGCCCGATCATCCTGGTCCAGCCCATCCTGGTCCTGGAGCTCGGCTTCGCCCTGCTGTTCGCGGCCGCGGTGTTCCACAGCAGGCTGCACACGCGGGAGTGGACGGCGATCGCGGGGATGACCGTGGGGCTGGCCCTGCTGCTGTTCTCGCTGCACCCGTCCGGCGGTGACCCCGGCACGGCATCCGCGGCGGCCTGGGCGGTGGGGATCGCGATCACTCTCGCCGTCGCCGGGCTGTTCGGGTGGCGGGCGCACCGCAGCCCGGACAGTCCCCGCACCACGGCCCGCCGCCCCGCCTACCTCGGGATCGCCACCGGGCTCGGGTTCGGACTCACCGCGACCCTGGTCGCCGCGGTCTCCTCCGCACTCACCGACCGCGGGATCACCGGGGTGCTGACGACCTGGCAGACCTACCTACTCGTCGTGCTGGGACCGCTGGTGTTCTTCTCCCTGCAGCGCACCCTGCAGGCCGGCCGGCTCGTGGTGTCCCAGCCCGCGATCACCCTCACCAACCCGGTCGTGGCGTTCGGGTTCGGGGTTGGGATCTTCGGGGAGGACGTACGGACCGGTGCGTGGCTGATCGGGGCGCTCGCCGGGTTCGCGCTGGTCGCGGGCTGCACCGTGGCGCTGGCCCGGTCGCCGCTGCTGCACGACGCCCCGGTCGCGCGCGCCGACCGGGGCGGGCCGCCGTCCGTCTGATCCGGTCGCTCCTGCGCGCTACTCCTCGCGGGCTTCCCGGCGTCGGCGCTGGGCGACCACGGTGTAGCGGGGGTCGCGCGCCGACTGCTGGCCCGCGTGGAAGATCCCGAAACGGGTGCACGCGGAGCCGGCGAGCAGGGCGGCGCCCGCGAGCGCCGATCCCGCGCGACTGCGGCGGCCTGCGACGGCGGCCAGCGCCGCTCCGCCCGCGGTGAGGACACGGGCCGCGGAGCGGTAGGTGCCCGCGCGCCCTTCCCGCATCGGTTCCGCCGAGAGGCCCATCGCCGACTCCATCCGGGCGCTCATCGCGAGATCGAGCACGGCGCCGCCGACGGCCATCCGCCGGGCCGCACCCGCGTGGGCCGTCGGCGTCGCCAGCATCGCCATGCCGCCCGCTGCGGCGGCGGCGCTGCCCACGAACACGAACGGCAGGTCCCGGCGACCGTCGTGCCATGCCGGCGTGGCGGTGTCGGACAGCAGTACCGCGGTGTAGGAGGCGACCGCGGGACCGAGCAGCGCCGCGACCGCCCCCGCGGCCCGGCCCGCGCCGGGCAGGGCCCGCCCGACCGGCCCGTCCGCGACGGCCCGCGGTAGGAGCCGTCCCGCCTCGGCGACCGCGGCCAGCCCGGCCATCGGCCCGTAGGCGGTCAGGATCCAGGTCCCGACGCTCATCGGGGAGGTCACCTTCGCGACGCGCAGCATGTGGTGGAACCGGGCGGGTCTGCCGAGGTCGTGCACCAGCGCGGCGAGGCTGCCCAGGATGGCCACGAGGGCGGTGACCCGGGTCGGGCGGCGCAGGGCGGTGTTGCCGGCCAGGTCGGCCCCGGCCGCCAGCAGCGAGGACGCGCCGGCGAGGCCCCCGAGGAACAGGTACGCCGGGATGTCGGCCGTCCACGGCGAGGCCTTGACGATCGGGCGCCCGTAGTAGGAGGTGAACGTCGCCTCGGGCACCATCGCCCGGTCGCGACGGCGGCTCTTCCGGGTGCCCGGCTGGGTGGCAGTCATCGGCGCGCACCCCCGGCGAACGCGGCGACGGCCCCGGCCAGCAGCGTCGCCGCGGCCAGCGCGGCGCCGCGCCACATCTGCGGCAGGTCCCTGGTGGTCACGACGGGATCCGGTGGTAGCCCGTAGACCTCGGGCTCGTCGAGCAGCAGGAAGAACGCGCCCGTGCCGCCCACCCCGTCGTCGGGGTCGTGGCCGTAGAGCCGGGCGTCCGCGACGCCGGTCCCGTGCAGCGCGGCCACCCGCGCGTCGGCCCGCTCGCGGAGCTCGTCGAGGTCGCCGAACTGGATGGACTGCGTCGGGCAGGCCTTCGCGCAGGCCGGCTCCAGGTCGCACTTGAGCCGGTCGTAGCACAGCGTGCACTTCTGGGCCAGGCCCACCGCGTCGTCGCCGGCGGGGCCTTCGCGGCGCTCGATCACGCCGTACGGGCAGGCGGGAACGCAGTAGCCGCAGCCGTTGCAGATGTCGTCCTGCACGACCACGGTGCCGAACTCGGTGCGGAACAGCGCCCCGGTCGGGCACACGTCCAGGCAGGCCGCGTGGGTGCAGTGCTTGCACACGTCGGACTCCATCAGCCACCGGAACGGCGTGCGCTCCTCGGCGGGGGTGTCCGCTCCTGGCCGGGTCATCGCGGGCATGCCGAGACCGACGGCGGGGGCGCCCGCGGAGTCGTCGTTCGGGGGGGACTCGGGGGGCTTGCCCTCCGAGGGTTGCTCGATGAACGCGACGTGGCGCCAGGTCGAGGCGCCGAGCCCGACGCTGTTGTCGTAGGAGTGGCCCGTGAGCGTCATGCCGTCCTCCGGCACCGCGTTCCACTCCTTGCACGCCACCTCGCAGGCCTTGCAGCCGATGCAGACGCTGGTGTCGGTGAAGAAGCCCTTGCGCGCGGGCGGGTCGACGTAGCCGACCGCCGTGGCCGGATCCTGGTGGTTGCTCATGGTCAGACCTCCGTGCCGGTGGACTCGTCGATGCCGGCGCGGCGCCGGTACCCCTCGACGAACGTGAGCAGTGCCGGGCCGCGGGGGCGGCGGCCGGGCACGATGTCGCAGCTGGCCGCCTTCGTCTCCTGGATGTGCACGTTCGGGTCCAGCGCGATCGACAGCAGCTCGTTGGCCGCGTCGCCGGTGCTCAGGCCGTTGGGTCCCCAGTGGTAGGGCAGCCCGATCTGGTGCATCTCCCGGCCGCCGACCCGCAGCGGGGTCATCCGCTCGGTCACCAGCACCCGCGCCTCGATCGCCGACCGCGCCGACACGACGGTGGCCCAGCCGAGGTGCTCCAGCCCGCGCGCGGCCGCCAGCTCCGGGCCGACCTCGCAGAAGAACTCGGGTTGCAGCTCGGAGAGCAGGTGCAGGAACCGGCTCATCCCGCCCGCGGTGTGATGCTCGGTGAGCCGGTAGGTGGTGAAGACGTACGGGAACACCTCGCTGCCGGGGCGGCTGCCCGACGGCGCGTAGCGGTTGTCACGGCGGGAGTAGGTCTGGCGGGCCGGGTTGGACTGGTGCGGGTAGAGCAGGTTGTCGAACGGCGACTCCTCCGGCTCGTAGTGCGCGGGCAGCGGGCCGTCGGTCAGCCCGGCGGGCGCGTAGAGCCACGCCTTCCCGTCACCCTGCATGATGAACGGCTCGGTGCCCGCGATCGCGTCCTGCGCCGTCGCCCCCTCGGGCGGCAGGTAGTCGGGGCGCTTGTCGGCCTGGAAGTCCGGGACGTCGTGCCCGGTCCAGCTCCCCTGCTCCTCGTCCCACCACACGTAGGCCTTGCGCTCGCTCCACGGCTTCCCGGCGGGGTCGGCGGAGGCCCGGTTGTAGAGGATGCGCCGGTTCGCCGGCCACGCCCATCCCCACTCCGGCGCCACCCAGCTCTGCTCGGAGCCGGGCGTGCGCCGCGCGGCCTGGTTGACCCCGTCGGCGTAGACCCCGGCGTAGATCCAGCACCCGCACCGGGTGGACCCGTCGGCGGCCAGCCCGGTGTAGCCGGGCAGCGGCGCGCCGTCGGCGTCCCAGCCGTTGATCTCGGCCAGCACCGCCTCGGCGTCCGGCTCGGCTCTCGGCCCTTCGGTCGGGTAGTCCCAGGTCAGGTCCAGCAACGGGCGGTCGCGCTCGTCCGTGGACCCGGCCAGCTTCTCGCGGATGATCCGGCCCAGGTGGTAGTAGAACCACAGCTCGCTGCGAGCGTCGCCGGCCGGCTCGACGGCCTGGTGGTGCCACTGCAGCATCCGCTGGGTGTTGGTGAAGCTGCCCTGCTTCTCGGTGTGCGCCGCGGCGGGCAGGAAGAACACCTCGGTGCCGATGTCCTCCGTGCGCAGCTCCCCGGTCTCGATCTCCGGGCCGTCCTTCCACCAGGTGGCGCTCTCGATCATGACGAGGTCGCGCACGACGAGCCAGTCCAGGTTCGCCATGCCCAGGCGCTGCATCTTCGCGTTCGCGGAGCCGACGGCCGGGTTCTCCCCCACCACGAAGTACCCGCCGCCGCCCTCGTCGATCTGGCGCATCACGGTGCTGTAGGTGCCGTGGTCGCCGGTGAGGCGGGGCAGGTAGTCGAAGCAGAAGTCGTTGTCCGCCGTCGCCGCGTCGCCCCACCAGGCCTTGAGCAGGCTCACGGTGTAGGCCTCCATGTTGCCCCAGTAGCCCTTCGTGCCCGCGTCGGCGGCCACGAAGTCGGCCAGCGTCTGGCCCGGGTGGGCGTGCGGCATCGGGATGTAGCCGGGCAGGATGTTGAACAGCGTCGGGATGTCGGTGGAGCCCTGGATGCTGGCGTGCCCGCGCAGCGCCATGATGCCGCCGCCGGGGCGCCCGATGTTGCCCAGCAGTCCCTGCAGGATCGCCGCGGCCCGGATGTACTGCGCGCCGACGCTGTGGTGGGTCCAGCCCACCGCGTAGACGAACGCCGAGGTCCGCTCCCGCCCGGAGTTGCGGGTGAGCGCGTCGGCGACCTGCGCGAACAGCTCCGGCGGGACGCCGCAGATTTCCTGCACCATCTCGGGGGTGTAGCGGGCGAAGTGCCGCTTGAGGATCTGGTAGACGCAGCGCGGGTGCTGGAGCGTGGGGTCCACGGTCGGGCTGCCGGTCAGGCCGGGCCCGCCGCTGCCGTGCGAGTCGCCGTGCGCGGTGCCGGTGCGCTTGGCGTACTGCGCGTCGCGGTGCCCGGCGGCCGCCGACTCCTGAACGCCGTCGTACTGCCAGCTGGCCGGGTCGTAGGTGTGGCCGTCCGGGTCGAAGCCGGAGAACAGCCCGTCGAGGTCCTCGGTGTCGCGGAAGTCCTCCCCGACGATCGTGCCCGCGTTGGTGTAGGCCACCACGTACTCGCGGAAGTCCTTCTCCTCGGTGAGCACGTGGTTGATCAGCGCGCCGAGGAAGGCGATGTCCGAGCCGGCGCGCAGCGGCACGTGCAGGTCCGACACGGCGCTGGTGCGGGTGAACCGGGGGTCGACGTGGACGATCGTGGCGCCGCGCGCCTTGGCCTCCATCACCCACTGGAACCCGACCGGATGGCACTCGGCCATGTTGGAGCCCTGGATCAGGATGCAGTCGGCGTTCTGCAGGTCCTGCTGGAACGTGGTGGCGCCGCCGCGGCCGAACGAGGTCCCCAGACCGGGGACGGTGGAGCTGTGTCAAACACGGGCCTGGTTCTCGATCTGCACGGCCCCCAGCGCCGTGTAGAGCTTCTTCATGAGGTAATTCTCCTCGTTGTCGAGGGTCGCTCCTCCCAGGCTGGCCAGGCCCATCGTGCGCCGGGTCCGGGCACCGTCCTGCTCCCACTGCCAGGTCTCGCGGCGGGTCGCGATGACCCGGTCGGCGATCATGTCCATGGCGGTGCCGAGGTCCAGCTCCTCCCACTCAGTGCCGTGCGGGCGCCGGTACCTGACCTTGTGCTCCCGGCCGGGGTGGGTCACGAGCTCCTTGCTCGCCGAGCCCTTCGGGCACAGCCGCCCGCGCGACACCGGGCTGTCCGGGTCGCCCTCGATCTGGGTGACCCGGCCGTCGGTGACGTAGACCTGCTGCCCGCAGCCCACCGCGCAGAACGGGCAGATGCTCTTCACCACGCGGTCCGCGGACGCGGTGCGAGGGGTCAGCTCCAGCGCGTAACGGGACTGCGCGGCGGGGCCGCGGGCCGACCGGTCCGCGCCGCGCAGCTGGCGCAACAGCGGCCAGTCACCGAGTGTCCGGCTCAGGTCCATGAAGTCCTCCGTGAGGTCGCGATCCCCGCTCGTCGTGTTCACGGTACTCGCAACGGTTGCTGTGACGCATCTTCCGGTTCGGCCGGTCGACCTCACTCGTCGCTGCGACAGAACAACCGTTGCGCCTGGCACACTGCGTGCGACGACACCCGTCGAGTCGGAGGAGGTCCCCGGTGCCCGTTCGACCCTCGCCCGAGGGGCGGCACCGGCTGTGCCCGCCGCCGGCCGTCCGGACGAGACACCTGATCCGCACGGTGACGGCCGCGTCGACACCGGTCGTCACCGTCATCGTCGTCGCCGGCACCCTGCTCGCGGCCCTGCTGGTCATCCCGGCCGCCGCGCTCGCCCGGGTCGCCACGTCACCCCTGTCCGGGATCGGCGCACCGATCGGCCTGCCCGACCCCGCCGACACGCCCCTGGCCACGGTGATCACCGACCGCACCGGCGAGCCGATCGCGCGGCTCTACGACCAGTTCCGCGTCCCGACCGACCCGGACGACATCGCCGACACCATGAAGGCCGCAGTGGTCGCCATCGAGGACCGGCGGTTCTTCTCCCACGGGGGCGTCGACTGGCGGGGTGTCGCCCGTGCCGTCGCGAGCAACCTCGCCACCAGCGGCGCGGCGTTCGACGGGCAGGGTGCCTCGACGATCACCATGCAGTACGTCAAGAACCACCGCCTCTACGCCCTGGCCGACGACCCGGCCGAGCGGGACGCGGCCGTCGCCGACACGCTGGACCGCAAACTCCTCGACGTCACCGTGGCCCTCGCACTGGAGGACCGCCTCACCAAGGACGAGATCCTGGCCCGCTACCTCGACACCGTCTACTTCGGCAACGGCGCCTACGGGGTGGCCGCCGCGGCACGTACCTACTTCGCCACCACCCCCGCCGAGCTCACGCTGCCCCAAGCCGCGCTGCTCGCGGCCGTCGTGAAGGCGCCGTCCGATTTCGACCCGGTGGACGAACCAGCAGCCGCGCTCGCTCGCCGCGACCTGGTCCTCTCGGCGATGGTCGAGGTCGGCTCCATCACCCCGCACCAGGCGGACGCGGCCCGCACCACCGGCCTCGGTGTCGTCGAACCACTGGCCCAGGTCGAGCGGGGGTGTGTGGCCGCTGACCCGGGTACCGGGTTCTTCTGCCGTTACGTGGTGGACCACCTCGAGCGGCGGGGCCTGGACGCGGAAGAGCTGCGCACCGGCGGCTACACGATCCGCACCACGCTGGACCCCCGCGCCCAGCAGGCCGCCGTTCGCGCCGCCGAGCAGCAGGTCCCGCCCGGGACCACCGACGGGATCGCCAACGCCGTGGCCGTCGTCGCGCCGGGCCGCGACGCCCACCGCGTGCTCGCGCTCGCCGCCAACCTCGACCTCGGCCCGGACGCCGCCCGGGGGCAGACGGCCTACGCCCTACCTACCACCGCCGTCCCCTACGGCGCCGGGTCGATCTACAAGATCTTCACCGCGGCTGCCGCGCTGGAGGCCGGGCTCGGTATCCGCAGCGAGGTACCCGCCCCCGAGCGCTACACCTCAGAGGTGTTCACCGACGGGGGGGAGCCCTACACCGTCACCGGCGACGGCGGGGCAGCCGACGACATCACCCTGCAGCGCGCACTGGCCCTGTCACCGAACACCACCTTCGTCGCGCTGCTCGACGAGCTGGGCAGCGTCGACCCCGTGGTGGACATGGCCTACCGGCTCGGTATGCGCGAGAGCCTCGGACTGGCCGCCGACGGCGGGCGCACCGTCGGCGAAGCCGTCCGGGCGCAGGAGCAGGCGTCGTTCACCCTCGGCCCGGTGCCCGCGATCCCGCTGGAGCTGGCGAACGTCGCGGCGACGCTGGTCAGCGGCGGCGTCTGGTGCCCGCCGACGCCGATCGTCGAGGCCACCGACAGGACCGGTGCACCGGTGCCACTCCCGCGAACCCCGTGCGAACAGGCCGTGCCCGAGGCGCTCGCCGACACCCTCGCCGTGGGGCTGTCCGACGACACCACCCTGGGCACCGCCGCCGACGCCGCCGACGCCGCGGGCTGGGACCGCCCGATGATCGGCAAGACCGGCACCACCCAGAACAACCGGTCGGCCGGGTTCGTCGGCGCCACCCCGCAGCTCGCCGCCGCCGTACTGACCTGGTCGAACGCAGACCCACCCCGGCCGGTCTGCGCGGGCGACCCACCGCACCTGTGCACCTCCGGCACCCTCTTCGGAGGCACCGTGCCCGCCGAGACCTGGTTCGCCACCATGTCACCGCTGCACGACGATCTCCCCGTCGCCCCACTGCCCGAACCGGACCCGGCCCTGCTCCACGGCCGCATCGCCGACGCCGGCTGAGAGACCTCCGCCGCCCCGCGTCGGTGTCGTACGTGCGCCGGAGCGGTCACGAGCAGTGCGGTCGCGGGTAGCCGGACTCGACGCGACCCGCCGACGATGCGGCCACCACAACAGGAGCCGATCACGAACCCGCACGGACTACCGCCGGACGGCGCCGCGCGACCGTGTCGGGCGAGGCTCGATCCGGGCCGGTACACCTGCTGGACACCCGCCCGCAGGCTCCGCAGTGACGACCGCCGGGCTCCTGCGCCAGCCCGGTCGGGCCGAGGAGACCGAGCCGGCCGAACGCACTCGCCCCCGGCCGGGAACGCCGCCTACGGCGGCCCGCTGGTCGCGTCGGAACCACTCACGGGCTCCTCCTCGACGTGCCCTCGAGCTCATGGCGCCCGTACGCGATCAGGGCGCTCCCGACGTTGCCGATCAGCATGCCCGCCGAGCCGACGATGAACAGCCACACGGCGGTGAGCTGCAGAAGGCCGTCGTAGAGAAACAGGATGCTGCCCACGAAGAACGCCGTACACGTAGGCCTCGGTCTCGTACTCCTCGTACATGTCGTACTGCACGGGCGGGACCCCCTCCTCCTCGGCGAAGCGGAGGTACTGCCCTACCGTGCCTACCACCCGGACGACCTGTCCTTGCACGACATCGGTCGGCGCGGCCGTCTGCACGAGCAGGCTGTCCTCCCCGTACTCCTGCCCGGCCAGCTCGAAGCTGGTCGGGTCGAGGACGTCGGTCACCTCCGCGCTGACGGAGGATCGGTGATGGTCCGCAATGCGCAGTTCGCCTGGTCCGACCCCGTGCCGGGCGGTGTCGTCTACCCGGTCGGATCCGACGCCGCCCTGCAGGTCACGATCATCAACGAGGAGTCCGCCGGGCTCGACGACGGCGACCGGCTCGTGGCGGTGTCCAGCCCGGTGGCCGGCGACGGTCGGATCCCGCAAGACCGGCACGCTGACGGCGGGCCGGCCGGTCGTGGTGGAGGTCGCCACCGCGCCCCGGGTGGCGGTCGGACGACGTGCTGGCCCTGGCCGCGTCGGCCGACCAGCTCTCCCCGCACGTGCTGGCCGGGGCGGTCGTGGCGGCGGCCCGGGCCCGGGGCCTGCCGCTGACGATGCCCGGGGAGGTCGCCGAGCACCCCGGCCGGGGCGTCCGCGCGCAGGTCGACGGGCGGACCGTGGAGGTCGGGAGGCGCCCGGGACCGGCCCCGGAGGCCGGCTGGGCCCGCACGGTGCTGGGCCGCGCGGTGCTCGACGGCACCGCCGTCTCCTGGGTCACCGTCGACGGCGACGTCGCCGGGGCCGTCCTGCTGCGCGACCCGCTGCGCCGCGACGCCCCGCGCACCCTGCGCCGGCTGCGGGCCGCCGGGTTCCGCAGGCTCGTGCTGCTCACCGGGGACCGTGCCGAGCCGGCCCGCGAGATCGGCACCGTGCTCGGGCTCGACGACGTCCGCGCCGGGCAGTCCCCCGCCGACAAGGTCGCCGCGGTGCGCGCCGAGGGCGAGCGGGACGTCACCGTCATGGTCTGTGACGGCGTCAACGACGCCCCCGCCCTGGCCGCCGCGACCGTCGGCGTGGCGATGGGCGCGCGGGGTGCGACCGCGTCGTCCGAGGCGGCCGACGTCGTCCTCACCGTCGACCGCCTCGACCATCTCGCCGACGCCATGGAGATCGCCCGGCGGGCGCGCCGGATCGCGGTCCAGAGCGCCGCGGTCGGGATGGGACTCTCGCTCGTGGCGATGGGGTTCGCCGCGGCCGGTGTGCTCCCACCGGCGGCGGGGGCGCTGCTGCAGGAGGGCATCGACGTCGCGGTGATCCTCAACGCGCTGCGGGCGCTCGGCCCCGGACACGGCACGACCCACCCGCTGGCGCCGGGAACCGAGCGGCTGCTGCACCGCTTCTCCGCCGAGCACGGCACCCTGTCCGCCGCGCTGCCCCTGCTGCGGGCCGCGGCGAGCCGGCTGGTCACCGACCCGGGACCGGACGCGCTCCACGCCGTCCGCCGCGCCCACGCCGTGCTCGTCGCGGAGATCCTGCCCCACGAGCGGGCCGAGGAGACCGAGCTCTACCCCGCCCTCGCCGCGCCGCTGGGGCCCGAGGCCACCGCCCCGATGAGCCGCGCCCACGCCGAGATCGAGCGCCTCGCCGCGCGCCACGGGACCCACCTGGCCCTCGCCGGCGACGCGGCCCGGCCCGACGGCGCCCGCCCCGACGGCGCCCGGCCCGACGGCGTGCTGCCCTACGACCGGCTCGAGGACGTCCTGGCCATCCTGTACGGCCTGCACACCGTGCTGCGGCTGCACTTCGCCCAGGAGGAGCAGAACTACTTCACCCTGGCCGCGACGGCGCCCGGCGAGATCGGCTGACCGACCGTTCCGTCCGCCCGGTGACGGAGCCGCGCGCGTGGCTCACCCGATGGGAGGGACGACGTGCACCAGGATCGGGGTGCGGGCGGCGGCGCCCAGAGGTGGGTCCCGTCCGGGGGAGGAATGAACTCCGGGGGAGGAATGAACACGGTGCGTGACGACAGGACGGCGGTCGCGACGGGGGCGGCCGTGGATCGGGTGCTCCCCCGCGCCGGGCGGCGGATCCGGCGGGCCGCGTCCGCGCGTCCGGTGACGGTCGCGTTGCTGGTCGCGCTGTGGACGGTCGGGGTGGTGAGCGGATCGATCCTGGCCGGGCCGGCGCCGAACCTGCTCGCGGGTGCCGGGATCGGGCTCGCCCCGGTGGCGGCCGGTCGCTGGTGGGTGGTGGCCACGGCACCGTTCCTGGCTCCGGACCCGGTGGATTACCTGTGGTCGTCGGTCGAGGTGGCCGTGCTGGTAGGGCTGGCCGAGCGGGTGCTGGGCTCGGCCCGGGTGGCGGCGCTGGCGGCGGTGGTCCAGGTGGCGGGCGGCCTGCTGGGTCTGGCGCTGGTGGCGGGGATCGGGATGCTCGGGGGGCGCTGGGCCGCGCAGCTGGAGGGCGCGGTCGCGGTGGGGCCGACACCGTTGGCGCTGGGCTGCGCGCTCGCCGCGACGGCGATGCTGCCGGCGCTGTGGCGTCGCAGGCTGCGGCTGCTGCTGCTCGTGGTGCTGGCAATGCTGGTGCTGTACTCGGGCCTGCTGTCGGACGTGCTGCGACTGTCCGCGGGGGTGGTCGGGCTGGTCGTCGGTGCGATGTGGGCGGCGCGGCGGCGCGCCGCGGCGGCGGCCGGGGACCGGGGCCGGGGCGCGGGGCGGCCGGCGGCGCCGTCGCGGCGGGAGTCGCGGGTGCTGGTGGCACTGGTCGTGGCCGCGTCGGCGATCGGGCCGTTGCTGGCGGTGCTGGCCGAGACGCGGGTGGGGCCGCTGTCGGTGCTGCGGTACGTCTTCGCCTCTCCGCCACCGGACGTGGCGACGGTCGACCAGCTGTGCGGCGACCCGACAGCGGTCGTGGAGTGCGCGCAGCTGCGCGGCCGGTTGCGGCTGTCGGGCGTCGGACCGGCCGTGATGTCGGTGATGCCGGTCCTGCTGCTGCTGGTGGCGGCGGAGGGGCTGCGCCGCGGGCGGCGCGCGGCGTGGATCGCGGCGCTGGGCCTGAACCTGGGCCTGGCCGCACTGGGCCTGCTCCTGGCCGCGGACACCGCGGCGACACCGGTCGAGCAGCGGGTGGTGCTGGGCCCGGGGACGCACCTGCACAGCTGGGTGGAGCTGGGGTTGCCCGCCGTCCAGCCCCTGCTGGTGGCCGTGCTGCTGGTGGTCGCGCGGTCGCGGTTCGGGGTGCGGGCAGCACCGGGGACCTACCGGCGGTGGGTGGGGCGGATCGGGGTCGCCGCGGTCGTGACCGCGGCCGGGTACGTCGGCGGGAGCCTGCTGGTGGCGGGGGACTACGTGCCGCCGCCGTCGCTGCCCGACCTGCTCGTCGACCTGCCCACGCGCTACCTGCCGCCGGGGTACCTGGGTGAGCTGGAGCCGGCGTTCCTGCCCCGGGGTGCGGTGGCGACGCTGCTGTTCGAGTGGACGGGCACGGTGTTCTGGGCCGTCGTGCTGGCGGCCGGGCTGGCGACCTTCGCGCGGGAGGCCCCGCCGCACGAGCGCGGTGACCTCGACCGGTTGCGCGCGCTGTTGGCCGGCACGTCGGGCTCGTCGCTGGCGCACATGACGACCTGGCCGGGGCAGTCCTACCTGTTCGTCGACGACGGGGCCGGTCGCGACGCCGCCGCAGTGGCGTTCCGGGTGCTCGGCGGGGTGGCGCTGACGACGGGCGGCCCGGTCGGGGAGCCGCGCCGGCATCCCGCCGCGGTCGCGGCGTTCGCCGAGGAGTGCGCGCGGCAGGGCTGGACGCCGTGCCTCTACAGCGTCGACGAGACGGTCGCGACGGCCGCGCGCGGGCTGGGCTGGAGCGCTGTGCAGGTGGCCGAGGAGACGGTGGTGCCGCTGGCCGGGCTGGTGTTCACCGGGAAGAGATGGCAGGACGTGCGGACCGCGCTGAACAAGGCCGGCCGGGCCGGGATCACCGCGCGGTGGCTGGCGTGGTCCGACGCGCCGCGCTGGATGACCGAGCAGGTGCGGGCCGTCTCCGAGGAGTGGGTGGCCGACCGGGGGCTGCCGGAGATGGGGTTCACCCTCGGCGGGCTCGACGAGCTGGCCGACCCTGCGGTGCGGCTCATGCTGGCGGTCGACGGCGACCGCACCGTGCACGGCGTGACGAGCTGGATGCCGGTGCACCGCGACGGGGCGCTGGTCGGGTGGACACTGGACTTCATGCGCCGCCGGTCCGAGCGAGGTGGGACGGTGGGGTTCCGCGGGGTGATGGAGTTCCTCATCGCGTCGACGGCGCTGCGCGCGCAGGCCGACGGGGTGGAGTTCCTGTCGCTGTCCGGGGCGCCGCTGGCCCGCCTGGACCGCGGTGCGCAGGTGGACGCGCTGCAGCGGCTGCTCGACGTGGCCGGCCGGTCGCTGGAGCCTGTGTACGGGTTCCGGTCGCTGCTGGCGTTCAAGGCCAAGTTCTCCCCGCGCTACCGGCCGCTGTTCATGGCCTACCCCGACCCGGCCGCGCTGCCCGCGATCGGCGCCGCGATCGGGCGGGCGTACCTGCCCGACGCGGGCCCACGCCAGCTCGCCCGGCTGCTGCGCCACGTGGTCGCGCGGTGAACGTCGCGCGGGTGCTGGACGCCTCGCTGCTCGACGGACCGCTGCCCTGGGTGCTCACCGTCGCGGGTGCGCTCGGTGCGGCGTGGCTGCTCGCCGGCCGCGGGCGGGCGTGGTGGCTGCGCCGCGTCCCGCTGGCCCTGGGGATCGGGGCCGTGGTCGCCGTACTGGTGACGGTGGTGGTCGACCTGGTGTGGCGGCCGTTCCCGGACCCGCTGCCGGTCTCCGCGGTGGTCGCGGTCGGGGTGGTCGCGGCAGCGGTCGGGCTGGCGGTGCTCGGCGGGCGGCGCCGCGGGGTGCGGGGCCGCGCCGGGTCGGTGGTCGCGCTGGTCGCGGTGGTGCTGCTGGCCGCGCAGTCGCTGAACGGGGTGTACCGGGAGTACCCGACGCTTCGCACGGTGCTGGGCCTGCCGCCGGTGGACCAGGTGCCCTTCACCGACGTGGCGCTGCGCGTGCCGCTGATGCCGGCGAAGCCCGGGCGGCCGCTGGACCGGGCGTGGACCGCACCCGCGGACCTCCCGCCGGGCGGGGTGGTGACCGAGGTCGACATCCCCGGCCCGGCGTCGGGGTTCGTGGCCCGCCCGGCGATGCTGTACCTGCCTCCGGCCTACCTGACCAGCCCGCGCGCGGAGCTGCCGGTGCTGGTGCTGATGGCCGGGCAACCGGGTGGGCCCCGGGACTGGCTCGACGGCGGGATGCTCGCCGCGCGGCTGGACCGCTACGCCGCGGCGCACGCCGGGCTCGCGCCGGTGATCGTCGTGGTCGACGACCTCGGCGCCCCGCTGGCCGACCCGCTGTGCGTCGACTCCCCGCTGGGCAACGTGGCCACCTACCTGACCGTCGACGTCCCGGCGTGGGTCCGGTCGACCCTGCAGGTGGTCGACGACCCGCGGGTCTGGGCGGTCGGCGGGTTGTCCAGCGGCGGCACCTGCTCGCTGCAGATGGCGGTGAACCACCCGGAGGTCTACCCGACGTTCGTCGACATCTCGGGCGAGTCCGAGCCGACACTCGGGGACCGGGCCCGGACCGTCGCCACCGTGTTCGGCGGCGACGAGGCCGCGTTCGCCGCGGTGAACCCGCTCGACGTCATGGCGACCCGGCGGTTCCCCGGCACGGCCGGCTTCCTCGTCGGCGGCGCGCAGGACCCCGTCTACCTCCCGCAGGCCCGGCAGGTGCTCGCAGCCTGCCAGGCGGCCGGGATGGACGTCCGGCTGCTGGTCCTGCCCGGCGGGCACACGTTCGAGGTCTGGGGGCCCGGCCTGGAGGCCGCGCTGCCGTGGCTGGGTACCCGCCTCGGGATCACCGGGTGACGCATCGCAATGGGGTCGTTGTGCCCTTCCGACGACCGGCAGGCGGGCTCCAGGGTGGGACCGGTGAGCGTGGTCCCGGAGCGCAGTACCGATCGGGTCCGGGACATCCCGGTCCGCGAGGCCGCGTCCCGCACCGCGGACGACGTGCTCGCGGCCCTCGGGTCCGGACCGGCCGGCCTGGCCCCCGCGGACGTGGCCGCGCGCCGGGCCGCCGTCGGGCCCAACACGGTGCGCGTCCGCCGGGCGCGGGCGCTCGCGGTGCTGGCCCGGCAGCTGCGCAGCGCCCTGCTCGTCCTGCTGCTGGGCACCGCCGTCGTCTCGTTCGCCGTGGGTGAGCGGATCAACGCGGTGGTCATCGGCGTGATACTGGCCGCCGGCGTGGGTATCGGCTTCGCCAACGAGTACCGGGCCGAGCGCACGGCCGAGGCGTTGCACCGCTCGATCCGGCACAGGGCGAGGGTGGTCCGGGACGGATCATCCGCCGACGTCGACGTCGCGGACCTGGTGCCCGGTGACGTCGTCCGGCTGGTCATGGGCGCGGTGGTGCCCGCCGACCTGCGGCTGCTCGAGTCGCGCGGCCTGGAGTGCGACGAGGCCGTACTCACCGGGGAGACCGTCGCCGTCCGGAAGTCCGCCGTACCGACGGCGCCCGGGACGGCGTCGGCCGAACTGGCCTCGTGCGCGTTCATGGGAACGGTGGTCGGCGCCGGAGCCGGCACGGGCGTGGTCGTGACCACCGGGAAGCGCACCGAGTTCGGCCGGATCGCGCTCGGGCTGGCCGAGCGCGAGCCGGAGACGGCGTTCCAGGCCGGCCTGCGCCGGTTCTCGCTGCTGTTGCTGCGGGTGGCCGGCGTGCTGATGGTGATCGTCCTGGCGATCAACGTCATGCTCAACCGGCCGCTGCTGGATGCCGTGCTGTTCTCCCTGGCCATCGGGGTCGGGATCACCCCGCAGCTGCTGCCGGCCGTGGTGAGCACCGGGCTGTCGGTCGGGTCGCGGCGGCTCGCGGCGCGCAAGGTGCTCGTCAAGCGGCTGGTCTGCATCGAGGACCTCGGCGACATGGACGTGCTGGTCACCGACAAGACCGGCACCCTCACCGAGGGGCGGATCACGTTCAGCGCGTCACTGGACCCGTCGGGACACCCGGACCCGGCCGTGCTGGCGCTGGGCCTGCTCGCCACCGAGACCGACGGCTCGGTCGGGTCGAACGCCATGGACGCGGCACTGCAGGCCGTCGCGCCGGCCGGGGACCGCCCGCGGCCGGTGGCGTCGGTCCCCTTCGACCACGAGCGGCGGATGACGTCGGTCCTCGTCGACGCGGACGGCGTGCGGATGCTGGTCGTCAAGGGCGCCCCGGAGTCCGTCCTGGCCCGCTGCCGGGACCTGCCGCCGGGCGCAGAGCAGGCGCTCGACGCGCAGTTCTCCCGCGGGGCGCGGGTCGTGGCCGTGGCCTGGCGCCCGATGCCCGGCCACCAGCGGGTGACCGCGGCCGACGAGCGCGATCTCGACCTGGCCGGGTTCCTCGCCTTCCTCGATTCGCCGAAGGCGGACGCCGCGCAGGCCCTGGCCACGCTCGCCGCCCTCGGGATCGCGGTGAAGGTCGCCACGGGCGACAACCCGCTGGTCGCGCGGCGGGTGTGCGCCGAGCTCGGCCTGGGCTCCGCCCGCGCGCTCACCGGTGCCGATCTCGACACGCTCGACGACGCGGCCCTGCGGGCCGCGATGCGGGAGGTGACGGTCTTCGCGCGGGTCTCGCCCGAGCACAAGGCGCGCCTGGTCCGGCTGATGCGCGCCGACGGGCACGCCGTCGGCTTCCTGGGCGACGGGGTCAACGACGCGCTCGCCCTGCACGCCGCGGACGTCGGCCTCTCGGTGGACACCGCGGCCGACGTGGCCAAGGACGCGGCCGACGTCCTGCTGCTGGAGAAGGACCTCGGCGTGCTCGCCGACGGGGTGGCCGAGGGGCGGCGGATCTTCGCCAACACCATCAAGTACGTGCTGATGGGCACGTCGAGCAACTTCGGCAACATGTTCAGCGCCGCCGCGGCGTCGGCCGTGCTGCCGTTCCTGCCGATGCTGCCCTCGCAGATCCTGCTCAACAACCTGCTCTACGACGCCGGGCAGCTCACCATCCCGACCGACCGCGTCGACGCCGAGCAGCTGCTCCGGCCCTCGCACTGGGACATGCGCATGATCCGGCGCTTCATGCTGATGTTCGGCCCGGTCAGCTCGCTGTTCGACTTCCTCACCTTCGGGATCCTGCTCGGGTTCTTCACCGCCGGGCCGGAGCTCTTCCGGTCGGGCTGGTTCGTGGAGTCGCTCGCCACGCAGACCCTCGTGATCGTCGCCATCCGGACGCGGCGGGTTCCGTTCTTCCGCAGCAGACCCAGCGGTCCGTTGCTGGCCTCGGCGATCGCGGTGGTCGCGGTGGCCGCCGCGGTGCCCTACAGCCCGCTCGCCGGGCTGCTCGGCTTCACGGCGCTGCCCGCGGGCCTGCTGGCCACCATCGTCGGCCTGGTGCTGCTCTACCTGGTGCTGATCGAGGTCGTCAAGAAGGCCTTCTACGCCGAGATCGTCGAACCGACGCACCCGGTGCCGCAGCGGGGCCGGCCGCACCGCGTCGCCCGACGGCTGAGCCGCTTCACCCATGGCGGGCCGGCGCGGTCCCGGCGGGCCGCGGACCGTCGACCGGTGGGTGGTGGACCACCCGCGGGGCGGAGCCGATGAGAACGGCGACGCGCAGCTCACCACGCTCGACGGGCGGTCGGTCGACGCCGCGGTGCTCCAGGCGGCATCGGGCCGGCGCGCTCGCGAGCCCTAACTGACGGGCACCAGCGGGGAGCCCTTCACGGCGGCCACGTCGCGCAGGGCACGGTCGAACGCGACGAACCGGACGGTGTCCCTGTCCGCGGCCCGCACGACCAGCACCGCGGCGGACGGCGAGCTCAGCTCGCCCATCCGGTGCCTGCGCCACACCGCCGCAGGCACGCCGACCCGCAGCGCGCGGGAGCCCGCCCACGCACGATCGAGCCCGGCCAGCACACCTCCGACCCACCGATGCGTCGGATCCGTCACACCAGCGTCTCCGCGCCGTGCAGGACGTCCCGGGGGCGGCGGACCGCGGTCGTCGGGACCTCCGTCCCGGGAAGCACCCGCCGGTCGTAGCCCGCCACGGCGGCGATCGCCCCTGTACGGCCCGGATCCCGGGGCGGACCGTGCCTGCATGGCCGAGCACGGAGTACCCGTCGGACTGCTCGCCGCTGCGGTGGAGCGGGCGCTGTGGGCACCGTCGGTGCACAACACCCAGCCCTGGCGCTGGCGGTTCACCGCCAGCGGGATCGAGCTGCACGCCGACCCGGCCCGGCACCTCACGGCCACCGACCCCGACGGTCGCGATCTCGTCCTGAGCTGCGGCGCGGCGCTGCACCACCTCCGGGTCGCCCTCGCCGCCGCGCACCTGTCGGCACACGTCCACCGCTCCCCGCACCCGAGGACCGCCGGCACCTAGCGACCGTGCAGGTCCACACCGGTCCCGCCGAGTCCGGGCTCGCCGAGCTGAGCCGGGCCATCGAGGAGCGCCGCAGCGACCGCCGTCCGTTCGGCGCCGCGCCGGTCCCCGCGTCGACGATCGCTCGGCTCGTGGCCGGCGTGACGCGGTACGGCGCGACGCTGCACCCGGTGATCGACCCCGGGGCGCGCCGGCGGCTCGACGAGGTGCTGGCCGACGCCGGAGCGCGGCAGCGCTTCGTACCCGGCTACGCCGCGGAGCTGACGATCTGGAGCCACCGCTGGACCGCGGCCCGCGACGGCGTCCCGGCGGCGGCCCGCACCGTCCACGCCACGCACCCGGACCTGCGGGCGTTCCCCCGCGGCGCCCTCGCCGCCGCCCGGCCCCCGCACGACGGTTCCATCCTGCTTGTCCTCACCACCGTCGGCGACGAGGTCCTCGACCACCTGCTCGCCGGCGAGGCGGCCAGCGCGGTCCTCCTCACCGCGACCGACCAGGGGCTGGCTACCACACCGCTGAGCCAGTCACAGGAGGTCCCCGCCACCCGCGCGCGCCTGGCGTCGTCGGTCCTGCACTCACCGGACCATCCCCAGCTGGTGATCCGGGTCGGCCACCCCGGCCCGGACCCGGGAAGGATCGGGCGGACCCCACGCCGCACCCTGGACGCGGTCCTGCTGCACTGATCCGGCCACGGGATCGACCGGCGCCACCCAGTGGGGCCGGCCTGGGACGTTCGGCCCTCCCGACAGGGCTCAACGGCGGCGGCCCGGGCCCGCCGCCGGCCGGTGGCTTCGACCCGCGACGACGAGAGGCAGGCCGAGACCATCTCCGTGTTCCTGCTGGACGACCACGAGACCGTCCGGCGCGGCATCGCCCAGCTGCTGGAGTCCGAGGACGACATCGCGATCGTCGGCGAGGCCGGCGCCGCCGCCCAGGCACTGGCCCGCATCCCCGGCCGCGCGCCGCGTCCTCGGAGGTGTGCACGACGGCCGTCGTGACGAGCGGCAGCCCGGCCGCGCGGGCGAGCTCCGCGCCGGGTCGAGCCGGCCACCGCCCGGGCGGTCGGCCGGCGCGGCGGCCACGACCTCGCGGGCGCGTCCGGCGTCGACCCCGGTCGGCTGCGGGGCCGGGTCGTGGCTGCGGCGCAGCCACCGGGAGCGGCTCACCGCCCGCGCAGCGGTCGCCGGATCGGCGAACGAAGGCGTCCACGCGGCGCCGCCCGCCCGATCCGGACGTGGTCCCGCCACGGCGTCAGGCTGGCCCAGCCGAACGGCGACGACGGGCCGTGCCGGTCGGCCGGCCAGCACGGCGCCGATCCTGTCGAGCGGGTCGCCCAGCGCGGTCTCGGCCGAGATCGCGAGGATGGCGTCGACCGTGGGGTCGGCGAGCAGCGTCTCGATGACGCGGCCGAACACGTCTGCCGAAACGGTGGCCGTGGTGTCGACCGCCGGGGAAAGGGCCGCCGACGAGGCCGGCCGGATCGTCGCCGCCGCCCGGCTCGACGCCGTGGCGCAGCTCGCCGGCGCGGCCGCGCGGATCCGCCGGGAGACCGACCGCGAGCTCGCCGAGACGATCGCGGCGGCCGAGGGGGAGGCGGCGCTGGGGCGCGCGAGCGGACCGGCCCCTGGGTCGAGCGCGTCGTCGCCGTGGTTGCCGACCCCTCGGCGACACCGGCGCGCGGGACCGGGTGTCGTGGGCGCCGGATGGGTCGCCGGGACCGTGCGGGCCCGGGCGATGGCCCGGCGCCGGATCGGGGCCGCCGGGGCGCGCGCCCTGGCCGCGAGCTCCTCGCTCGACGTCGCCCTCGCGGGCCTGGTCGGCTCGCCCTACGGCCACGACGTCCGCGGTGGCATGACGCTCGCGCAGGCGCAGCACGCCTGGCCCTGAAGGTCCAGAAGCAGGTCGGCCTCGACCCGTCGCTCAACATCGTCGTCCTCGGCCGGGACGGGTCCGTGCACCGCTGCTTCCTTCCCCGAGAAGGTCGACTTCGACGACGACGGCACCGGCGACGCACGCCGCCTCTACCCCCCTCGGCCGGTCGGTTCCGGTTGTCCTCGACCCCGACCACGGCTTCGGCGAACCCACCCTCACCACCGGGGCGCGCACAGAGTCGATCGCCGAACTCGTCGCCGCCGGCGAAACAACGCGAACGGGTCGCCACCGTCTACGACATCACTGTCAAGCACCGGGTTTGATGGAGGCTGGGTTGTCACGCGTCGGCGGTCGGCCGGGCGCAGGTCTGGGTGGTGTGTAGTGCCTCGTACTCGACCGGCGGGACGAGCCCCAGCTCGCCGTGAAGCCGACGGTGGTTGTACCAGTCGACGTACTCGGCGACCGCGATCTCCAGGTCGTTGATCCCGTGCCACGGCCCCTTGTTCCGAACCAGCTCGGCCTTGAACAACGAGTTCAACGCCTCGGCCATCGCGTTATCGTAGGAATCACCGACCGATCCGACTGAAGCGACCGCCTCAACCTCGGCCAGCCGTTCCGAATAGCGCACCGCTGTGTATTGCACGCCGCGGTCCGAGTGGTGAATGAGAGCGGACACGTCGACCCCGGCGTGCTGATGGGTCCAGATGCCCATGTTCAACGCGTCGAGCGCGAGGTCGGTGTAGAGATTCGTGGACAACTGCCAGCCCACGATCCGCCGCGAGAACACATCGAGCACGAACGAGGTGTACACCCATCCGGAGAACGTTCGGACGTAGGTGATGTCGGCGACCCACAACTGATTCGGAGCGGTCGCTGTGAACTCGCGGTCAACCAGGTCAGGCCGGGTGTCCGGGCCGGGTCCGCGACGAGTCGTGGTCGGTGCCTTCACCCGCGACACCCCGCGCAGACCAGCGGTCTTCATCAGCCGGCCGACCGTGCACCGGGCCGCGTGTCGACCACCGACCCCGCCCTCGCGGCCGAGTTGCGCCCACACCTTCACGACTCCGTACACGCCGTAGTTCTCCTTGTGTACTCGCCGGATCTCGGTGAGCGTTTCCGCATCGGTGATCGACCGCAGTGAGGGTGGGCGGGTCTTGTTCGCGTAGTAGGTGCTCGGAGCGATCTGCACGTCGGCATCTTTCAATACCGCACAGATCGGCTCGACTCCGAACTCGTCCCTGTTTTTTGTCGATGTAGTCGACGACTACCTTTGTGGGCGGTCGAGCTCCGCCGCGAAGAAAGCCGATGCGGACTTCAGGATCGCGTTGGCCCGCCGCAACTCGCGGACCTCTCTTTCCAGTTCCGCGAGTCGAGCTGCGTCATCGGTCGTCGTACCCGGCCGGATGCCCTGATCGATCTCGGCCCGGGCGACCCAGCCGCGTAAGGTCTCCGCGCTGATCCCCAACTGCTCGCCGATCCGTCGGCACGCGCCCTTGCCGCTGCTACCCGGCTGGGACCGGGCGTCGAGCACGAGCCGGATGGCCCGCTCCCGCAGCTCATCGGGGTACTTCCTCGGCGCTGCCATCGTTCCTTGCTCCTCCTGGGTTGATGGTCTCCATCAAACCCGGTGCGAGACAATCTGGGTGACCAACTGGGTGACAACGTATGCGACCGCCAGCAGACGCCGCTGCCCCTCCTGGTCCGGCTGGTCAAGGCGCCGTCTGCCTGATCCGGGACGAGGAGTCGAACACACCGGACGGTCCGAAGACCGGATCCGCTCGCCTTCGCTATCGTCATTCACATGAACCCCTGCCGTACGCAGGGGTGCAAAGCGTGGGGGTTCAAGTCCCCCCTCGGACACCCACTGAGTTCCCCGGAGCAGGGCGTTCGCCCCCTCCGAGCATCGATCCGCACCCTCGACACGCGGCGACCGGCCGACCCCTCGCGCCCGGGCCCAGGACGGGCCATGATCGCGCGGGCGGCCGCGCTCGCGCGGGCCGCGACACCACGACGCGGAGGTGGCTCGATGGGCACGGTGCAGCAGTTCCGGTTCGACGGTCGGGACGGGGGGTCCGTCGCGGGGTACCGCTGGGAACCCGATGGCGCGCCGCGCGGCGTCGTGCAGCTCACCCACGGCGTCGGCGAGCACCTGCGCCGCTACGACCACCTCGCGCGGACCCTCAACGCCGCCGGCTTCCTGGTGCTGGGCCACGACAGCCGCGGGCACGGCGCGACGATCGCCGCCGGGGCCGAGCCCGGCGTCATCGGCGCCGACGGCTGGCGCCGGACCGTCGAGGACATCGGCGTGCTCGGGGAGCGGGCCCGCGCGGAGTTCCCCGGGCTGCCGCTGGTCCTGCTCGGGCACAGCATGGGCTCGTTCGCCACCCAGCAGTTCCTGGTCGACGGCGGCGACCGGGTCGACGCCGTCGTGCTCAGCGGCACCGGCGCGCTCGACCTGCTCGAACCCGCCCTCGACCTCGACGCCGGCCTCGACCTGTCCGGGTTCAACACCCCGTTCGAGCCCGGCCGCACCGGGTTCGAGTGGCTCTCCCGCGACGAGGCCCAGGTCGACCGCTACGTCGCCGACCCGCTCTGCGGCTTCGGCTACGACGTCGAGGCGCTCAAGGCCGTCTTCGCGGGCGCCCGCACCGCCGCCGATCCCGACCGCGTCGCCGGCATCCGCTCCGACCTGCCGATCCTCGTCACCGTCGGGGACGCCGACCCGGTCAACGCCGGGCTCGCGCTGGTGCACGCCCTCGTCGACCGCTACCGCACCGCCGGCGTCACCGACGTGGAGCTGCACGCCTACCCCGGCGCACGGCACGAGGTGTTCAACGAGACCAACCGCGACGAGGTCGAGGCCGACCTCGTCGCATGGCTGGACCGGGTGCTGGGGTAGGGCTCAGAGCGGGACCACCAGCCGGGCCCGCCCCTGCTCGGCGGCGTAGTTCAGCGTGTACCAGGTGCCGCCGCCGAGCGACTCCTCCCCGCGCGGGAACCCGATCACGAAGCCGGAGTGCTCGACCATCCACCGGTCCCGCGCGTGGTAGGCCGCCTTGCCGAGCAGCGTCGCCCCCATCTCGACGACGCCGGCGAGGCGGTCCTCGCCGCGCAGCCGCTCGACGACCTCCGCCGGTCCGGGGGGCTGGTCGACGGTCCGGCACGGCACCACGACGGTCAGCGCCGACTCCGAGTGCGCCGCCAGCCACTGCAGGGCGGCCGTGTCGACGCCCGACGCCCCGCCCACGTAGAAGTGCGCCGCGGGCCCCGCGAACGGCCGGAGGTAGGCCTCGAACACCTCCGCCAGCCGGTCGTCGGGGGCATCGCCGATGCTGCGGGTGCCGGTGATCGCCACGTTGCGTTCCACTCGGGCGCGCTCCTCGAAGGGTCATGAGTGCTGCGGAGTGCCGAACGTACCGCTCCCGGCCGTCCGGACCGAGGGTTGACGGCCGTCGCGGCCCGGCCCTATAACGATCGTTACATCGGTCGGCGGACGGGGGGCGGCATGGACGGGGACCGGGCGGGGACCGTGGGCGAGGCGCTGGTGCTCGCCGCGGCGCGGCACCCGGACGCGGTGGCGCTGGTCGACGGCGCCGACCCCGCGCGACGGTGGACCTTCGGCGAGCTGGAGGCGGAGAGCCGGCGCGCGGCGCGGGGCCTGCTCGCGCGGTTCGCGCCCGGCGAGCACGTCGCCGTCTGGGCCCCGAACCGCCCGGAGTGGATCGTGCTGCAGTTCGGCGCGGCGCTGGCCGGGCTCGTGCTGGTCACCGTCAACCCCGCGCTGCGCGCCGCCGAGGTCCACGACGTGCTGGAGCGCTCCGACGCGGTGGGCGTGGTCGTCGAGGGCTCCTACCGCGGCACCGACCTCGTCGCGACGGTGGAGTCCGGCCGGGCGCGGCTGCCCGCGCTGCGCGAGGTGTGGTCGTTCGCGCGGTGGGACGAGCTGCTGGCGGGCGACGGCGGCGACCTGCCCGTCGTCGATCCCGGGTCGACCTGCCAGATCCAGTACACGTCCGGGACGACCGGCGCCCCGAAGGGCGCGATGATCACCCACCGCGGGATGGCCCGCAACGGCGCGCTCTACGCCACGACGATCGGGGCGGGCCGCGACGACGTCTGGGTCAACGCGATGCCGCTGTTCCACACGGCCGGGTGCGGCCTGGCGACGCTGGGCGCGGTGCAGACCGGCGGCGCCCAGGTCCTGGTCCCCGGCTTCGACGCCGACCTCGTCCTGGACCTGCTGCAGGGGCAGCGCGGCACGCTCGTGCTCCAGGTGCCGACCATGCTCGTCCGGCTCGCGGAGGCGCAGGCGGCGCGGCCGCGGGACCTGTCGACCTGGCGCCTGACCACGCTCGGCGGGGCCCCGGTGGCCCCGGAGCTGGTGCGCCGCGCGCAGGACGAGCTCGGCGTCGCGGTCGCGATCGGCTTCGGGCAGACCGAGTCGAGCCCGTACATCACCCACACCCTCCCCGACGACCCGCACCCGGCGTGGGAGCGCACCGTCGGGCCGCCGATGGACGGCATCGAGGTCCGCGTCACCGTGCCCGGCACGGCCGAGGAGGCCGCCCCCGGCGAGGTCGGCGAGATCTGCACGCGCAGCGCGTGCGTCATGCGCGGGTACTACCGCGACCCCGACGCCACCGCGGCGGCGATCGACGCCGGGGGCTGGCTGCACACCGGCGACCTGGGCCGGTTCGACGAGCACGGCTACCTGCAGGTCGCCGGGCGCCTCAAGGACATGATCATCCGGGGCGGCGAGAACGTGTACCCGCGCGAGGTCGAGGACGTGCTGCTCGAGCACCCCGCCGTCGACGAGGTCGCGGTGGTCGGCGCGCCCGACCCGGAGTGGGGCGAGACCGTCGCGGCGTTCGTCCGCTCCGAGCGGGGTGTCACCGGGGCCGAGCTCGAGGCGTTCTGCCGGGCCCGGCTGGCGTCGTTCAAGGTCCCGCGGGTGTGGCGCGTCGTCGACGGGTTCCCGCAGACGGCGTCGGGGAAGATCCAGAAGTTCCAGCTGGCCGCGCGGCTCGCCGAGGGCCGGTGAGCGCACCGCGCGGCACCCGGGAGGCCGTGCTGGCCGCCGCGGCCGCCCTGCTGGCCGACCGCGGGGCGGGCGGGTTCTCGGTGCGGGCCGTCGCCGCCGGGGCCGGCTGCTCGACCATCTCGATCTACCACCACTTCGGCAGCAAGCAGGAGCTCCTCGACGCGGTCTACGTCGCCGCGTTCGAGCGGCTCGGCGAGATCCAGGCGCCGCCCGCCGACGCCACCGCCCCCCTCGACGTCGTCTGGTCCATCTCGATGGGCCTGCGGCGGATGGCCCTGGAGAACCCCGCCTCCTACCGCGTCATGTTCTCCCCGGCGCTGCCCGACGTCGTGCCCTCGCGGAGCGCGCGCGACGCCGCCCGCCGCAACTACCACCGCTACCTCGACGCCGTGCGGGCCTGGTCGGCGGACGAGCCGCTCGTCGTCGCGCCCGAGCTGGCGGCGCACATCCTCTGGACGGCGGGCCACGGCCTGCTCATGGCCGAGCTGGCCGGGCTCGCCGCGCCGGGGACCGACGCGACCGCCGCCTTCGAGACCGCGGTCCGCGTCGTGCTGGACGGGCTGCGCAGCCGGGGCTGACGTCCCGTCAGCCCCGGCGCCCGCGGGCGGGGGCCAGCGCGGTGACGGCCTCGCGCAGGTCCCAGTAGGCCTGCAGCTCCGCGGTGACGGGGGTGAGCACGAGCTCGTCGGCGACCTCCGCGACGGCGCGGTCGAGCCGCCGCTGCACCGCCGCCCGGCGCCGCCGCGCCCCGACGCCCGCGAGCAGCCGGGCGAGCCCCGCGAGCACGAGCCCGACCAGCAGCCCGCCCAGCAGCAGCGCGGTCGGCCACGGCACCGCCCCGATCATCGGCGTCGGGGGTTCGGGCAGGCGCAGCAGCGTGAGCGCGTAGAGCCCCGCGAGCCACACCCCGCCCGCGACGGCGAGCACCGCGAGCAGCGTCTGCAGCAGCCCGGCCGCGCGCCACCACCGCGGCGGGCGGTCGAGCCCGAGGTCGGTGGAGGCGACGGCGCGGTCGAGGGCGTCGGGCAGGTCGTCCTCGCGGCTGCGGGCCGCGGCGTGCACCGCGGCGGGCCAGGGGTCCGGCAGGTCGCCGACGGCGGCGTCGGACAGGGCGCGCAGGGCGAGGTCGACGCGCGAGCGCTCCACCGCCGAGGCCTCCGGCAGCGACGTGCGCGGGACCGGGGCGTCCGGATCGGCGGGCCCGGAGCCGGCGCGGTCGAGGTGCAGGCGGCGCAGCGGGTCCGGGCGCAGGCGGCGGACGTAGCGGGTCCACGGCCAGCCGGTCGCGGCCACGGCGCGGTGCACCGACGCGCGCTCGACGGCCGCCCCGACCGCGGGCACCCCCGCCGCGGCGCTCAGCGCGGTGTCGAGGTCGGCGACGGTGCGGTCGTCGAGCTCGGAGCGGACCGGGCCGCCGACCAGGCCGCCGAGGTCGGTGGCGACGGCGTCGAGGTCGGCCGACACCCGGCGCAGCGCGGCGCGGTGGGCCGCGACGGCCCCGGTCAGCACCGCGCGCAGCTCGTCGCGCCCGCCCGGGGCCACCGCCGAGACGCCGAGGACCGGGACGCCGTCGAGCCCGTCGTCGGCGAGGAGGCGGCGGACGTCGGACAGCGCGGCGGTGACCTGCTCGGGCGGGAGGCGGTCGACCTGGTTGAGCACGACGACCATCACCTCGCCGTGCCGGGCCAGCGGCCGCAGGTAGCGGTCGTGCACGGCGGCGTCGGCGTACTTCTGGGGGTCGAGGACCCAGACCAGCACGTCGACGAGCGCGACGAGCCGGTCGACCTCCAGGCGGTGCGCGACGACCGTCGAGTCGTGGTCGGGCAGGTCGAGCAGGACGAGGCCGGGCAGGTCGTCGGAGGCGACGTGGTGGCGGCGCGGGATCTCCAGCCAGTCCAGCAGCGGGCCCGCGCCGTCGGCCCCCCACACCGCGGCGTGGGCCACGCCGGTGGTGGGGCGGCGGACGCCGACGGTGGAGACGTCGGCCCCGGTGAGGGCGTTGAACAGCGAGGACTTGCCGCTCCCCGTCGCCCCGGCGAGCGCGACGACGGTGTGCGCCCCCGACAGCCGCAGCCGCTCCCCCGACCGCCGCGCGAGCCGGCGCGCCGCGTCGAGCCGGGCCTCGTCGACGCGGCCGGTGCCCGCCTCCAGCACGCGGTCGAGCGCGCGCAGCCGGGCGGCGATGCCGGCCTCGGCCGCGCTGCGCTCCTTCTCCACCCGCGTCGGGCTCATCGCGCACGCTCCACGGCCGCGGCCGCGCGTTCCAGCGCCGCGGCGTCGTCGGGATGGGTGGCGTGGCGGTGCAGGAGCGCGGCGAAGCGGTCCTCCTCGCGGCCGAGCAGGGCGGCGACGCGGTCGAGCAGGTCGGCCCGGGCCCTGGCGGCCAGTGCGCGCACGGCCTGGTCGCCGAACACGGCCTCCAGCACCTTCTGCGACAGCACGGTCGTGCCGCCGGCCACGGCGACCTCGATCGGCGGCGCGAGCACCGAGGTCGTCGCGAACACCGCGATCATCACGACGAGCCCGGTCGCGTTCACGCCGTAGGCGGCCGCGCGGGCGGTGGTGCGGCGGTCGGCGCCCTCGCGGCGGACCAGGTCGAGCACTGCGCCCTGCCAGTCGCGGACGGTGCGCTCGGCGTCGTCGCGGAAGCCGGGTGAGACGCGGTCGAGCCGCTCGTCGGACGCCTGCAGCAGCCCGGTGCCCGCGGCCCCCGACCGCCACGACGTCGCAGCGGCCTCCGCCGCGCGCCCGGCCGCGCTGTGCACGAGCAGCGCCACCCCCGACTCCAGCGCGACCGTCAGGTCGCCGCCGGGCGCGGGGCGGCCCATGACCGCGGCGGTGAGGCGGTCGCGCCAGTGCCCGACCTTCGTCTGCAGCGTGCGCAGCAGCTCCCCCGTCCCGACGAACTCCTGCCAGCGGGCCAGCACCTCGCCGCGCAGCAGTGCGCCGTCGCGCATCCCCTCGTCGACCTCCTCGACCGCCGCCGCGTACGCCGTGCGGACGTCGGCGCGCAGCCGCGACGCCGCGTCGGACTGGGCGCGGGCGTGCTGCGCCAGGCCCGCCGCGCGCGGGCGCAGGCTGTCCAGCGCGCCGTCGAGGGTGCGGCGGATGACGGCGGCGCGGCCGGCGGCGTCGCGGGCGAGGTCGTCGAACCAGCGCCGGACCGGGGCGACGACGGCGTCCGGCAGCAGGCCGTCGACCAGCTCGCTCTCCGGGATCACGAACAGCGGCGCGGCGCCGAGGCCGTGCGCGACGAGCATCTCGTGCAGGTGCGCGGCGATCTCCCGCTCGGCCCCGGGCGGGACGCGGTCGAGCAGGACGGCCAGCGCGGTGCCGCGGGCGGCGGCGGTCTCCAGGACGTCCCACGGCACGGCGTCGGCGTAGCGGGCCGCGGTGGTGACGAACAGCCAGAGGTCGGCCGCGGCGAGGAGCTGCCCGGCGAGGCGGCGGTTGGCGGCGACGACCGAGTCGATGTCGGGGGCGTCGAGGAACGCCAGGCCGGGCGCGAGGGCGGTGGACCCGACGAGCTGCAGCGTCGCGTGGTCGGTGCCCGCGCCGGTGGTGCGGGTCAGCTCGGGCAGCACCCGGGTGTCGGCGAACCAGGCCGTGTCGGACGGGTGGCAGACCAGCACCGGGGAGCGGGTCGTCGGGCGCAGGACCCCGGACGGGGTGACCTGGGCCCGGACCAGGCTGTTGACCACCGTCGACTTGCCCGCGCCGGTGGACCCGCCCACGACGGTGAGCAGCGGGGCGTCGAGGCGGTCGAGGCGGGGCAGGACGTAGTCGTCGAGCTGGTGGACGAGATCGACGCGCTCGCGGCGGGCCCGCTCGGCCCCCGGCACGTCCAGGGCGAACCCGGCGCCCGCCGCGGTGTCGCGCAGGGCGCGGAGTGCCGCGACGAGTGATCCCCCGTCGGCCTGCATGTCCCCGCCCCCCGCCCGTGCCGATCCGGCCCGCGGAGCGTACGCGGGTCGGGTGGTGGTGTTCGCGCTCAGGCGCGCGGCGCGGTCCCGTCGTCGTGCTCGCGCCGACGGCTGTTCCGCGGCTCTCGCACGGCGACGGTTGGTCCTGGGTCGGGGCCGGGCAGCCGTCTCCCGACGTGCTGGGGTGCTGTCGGGAGGGGGTGCTGCCGCGCCGCTTCCGGTCCTCGCCGCCTGGCGGCGACTGCGGTCCGGGTCGGCTTGCCACCGGATCCCGGGGTCACGTGTGCTACTGCACCTTTCTTCGGTCGATTCGTCGGTCTGCCCACGTCAGGCCGATAGAATCGAACGCATGTTCCCATCCGTCCTCGATCCCGGTCCATCGCCGGGTTCTTTGTCCGAGGCCGGTCCCTCCGGGACGTTCGGGCTCGAACTCGATCTCACCACTAGCGATCTCAGACTGTTGTCCGATGCCGATCTGATGGATGCCGTGGTGGGTTTCGAGGCAATGGTGTCGTGGGCTGCGGCTCGGCAGTTCGCGGTTCTGGCCGAGTTCTCCCGGCGGGGTGGGGACGGATCCATCCGGCCGGTGACCTCTGCGGTCCCGGCGCGGGAGTGGGCCGGGACCGAGGTGGCCATGGCGCTCACGCTGTCGCCGGGGGCCGGGGAGGTGCGGCTCGCCCAGGCGATCCGGCTCGACGGGGTGCTCCGGCCGACCCGGGACCTGCTGGAAGCCGGCCGGCTCGATGTGTCGCGGGTGCGGTTGATCCTGGACCGGCTCGCCGTGGTCTCCGACCATCACGCTGCCGTGGTGCAGGAGCGGGTGCTGCCTGCGGCACCCGATCAGACGTGGGCGCAGTTGTCCGCGGCGCTGCGCCGGGCGATCCTCGCCGTCGACCCGGACGGGGCCGCGGAACACCATCAGGCGGCGCAGAAGGAACGCCGGGTGGATGTGTTCCCGGGTGAGGACGGGATGGCGACGGTGTGGGCGCGGATGTCGGCGCCGGAGGCGGCGTCGTCGTTCCAGTGGCTGACCCGTCTGGCCCGCGGCATGGGTGTGGAGGACCCGCGGACGCTGGGCCAGCGCCGCGCCGACCTCGCCGCCGCCGCACTCACCGGGAAGCTGATCATCCGCGACCCCGGCGCGACCGACGTCGTGGCCACGGCTCCGGTGACGCCGGGGAAGCCGTTGATCACCGTCGTGGTCCCCCACTCCACGTTGATCGGGGCGGAGGACGAGCCGTGTGAGATCGCCGGGTACGGCCCGATCCCGGCCCATCTGGCCCGGGACGTGGCCGCGGACGCGGTGTGGCGGCGCCTGGTCACCGATCCGCTGACCGGGGCGGTCCTCGACCACGGACGCACCACCTACCGACCACCCGCCGTGCTGGCCGACCACGTCCGGGCCCGGGACCTCACCTGTCGGGCTCCGGGCTGCCGCCGGGCCGCGACCACCTGCGAGTTGGACCACGTGATGCCCTGGCAGGACGAGGGCACCACCAGCGAGGACAACCTGGTCTGTCTGTGCACCGCGCACCACGACCTGAAGGAGCAGCCGGGCTGGCAGGTCACCCTGCACCCGGACCGGTCACTGGAATGGACCACCCCGACCGGACACACCTACCGCACCGAACCCCACGACCACCGGCCCCGACAGGGCCCGCCCCACAGCGCGCGTCGGGCCGCGGCGACGACCCCGGACGGCCGGGAGGAGCCGCGGCGCGGACGACCGACACCACCCCAGCGCCCGCCGCACCCACCGCGGCGCGACACCGGGACATCCGCAGGACCACTGCCCTACCCTGGCGCCGTGCAGGCGCGCGATGGCTGACGCGGAGGACGTCCGACGGCTGGCGCTGGCCCTGGACGGCGTCGAGGAGATCGACAGTGCGGGCTTCGACTTCCGGGTGGGCGGGCGGGGGTTCGTGTGGTCCTACCCGGAGCGGGTGCCGGGCCGGCGCCGGGAGATCCGCACCGACATCGCGGTGCTCTACGTCGGTGACGAGGCGGAGAAGCAGGCCCTGCTGCTCGGCGAGCCCGACCTGTTCTTCACCACCCCGGGCTACGACGGGTTCGCGCTCGTGATGGTCCGGCTGGAACGGGTGGACGTCGCCCGGCTCGAAGAGTTGATCGAGGACGCCTGGCGGATGCGGTCCGAGGGGACCGTCCCCGGCCGATAGCCTGACCCACCGGAGGGCGGGTGCATGGCGAGGCCGAAGCAGGATCGAGAGCCGTCGATGTTCGACGTCGCGCGGGTCGCGGGCGTCTCGCACCAGACCGTCTCGCGGGTGCTCAACGACCACCCCAACGTGCGCGCCGAGACCCGCTCCCGGGTGCAGGCGGCGATCGCGGAGCTGGGCTACCGGCGCAACGACGCCGCCCGCGCGCTGGCCACCGGGAAGTCGCGGGTGCTGGGGGTCGTGGCGCCGCGGTCGACGCTGTTCGGGCCGGTGTCGATGCTGGCCGCGTTCGACGAGCGGGCGGCCGCGGCCGGGTTCAGCGTCAGCATCGGGCAGGTCCGGGCGCTGGACCGGCCCGCGATCGACGAGGCGGTGCAGCGCCACCTGGACCAGCGCGTCGCCGGCCTGGTGGTGCTGGCCCCGGTGATCGCACTGGACGGCGCGCTGGACCACCTGCCCACCGACGTCCCGCACGTCCTCATCAACGGCGACCCGGTCCGCGGCGGCGCGTCGGTGCGGGTCGACCAGGTGGCGGGGGCGCGGCTGGCGACCCGGCACCTGCTCGACGCGGGGCACCGGACGGTGTGGCACGTGTCGGGCCCCGACGACTGGTTCGACGCGGCCGGGCGCGTCGCGGGCTGGGACGCCGAGCTGCGGGCGGCCGGGATCGTGCCGCCGCCCCCGGTCGCGGGTGACTGGAGCGCGGCCTCGGGGTACCGGGCGGGCGAGCTGCTCGGCCGGATGCCGGAGGTCACCGCGATCTTCGCGGCCAACGACGCGATGGCGATGGGCGTGCTGCGGGCGCTGTCGGAGCTGGGGCGGGCGGTGCCGCACGACGTCAGCGTCGTCGGCTTCGACGACGCACCCGAGTCGGGCTACCTCGTCCCGCCCCTGACCACGGTCCGCCAGGACTTCGACGCCGTGGCGCACGAGGCACTGGGCCTGCTGCTGGAGCAGCTGGAGAGCCGCGGCGGGCCGCGCCGGGTCGAGGTGCCGCCGACCCTCGTCGAGCGGTCCAGCGTCGCCCCGCCGCCCGGGGACTGACCCGCCGACGACTCTTGACATTCCCCGTTAGCGCTCACATTGTTAGCGCTCACAGACAGAGTCGTCGGACCCGGGGGCAGCATCCGTGAGCGCAGGACCCATGACCGCAGGACCACCGTCGCCGGAGCGCGCGATCGTCGTCGGTGTCGACTTCGGGACGCTGTCGGGCCGGGCGCTCGTCGTGCGCGCCCACGACGGCGCCGAGCTCGGCTCCGCGGTGCACGCCTACCCGCACGGCTCGGTGGAGCGGACGCTCCCCGCCACCGGCGCGACCCTGCCACCGGACTGGGCGCTGCAGGTCCCGGCCGACTGGATCGAGGTGCTGGCCACCGCGGTGCCCGCCGCGATCGCCGCGGCCGGGGTGGACCCGGCCGACGTCGTCGGGATCGCCACCGACTTCACCGCCTGCACGATCCTGCCGACGCTCACCGACGGCACACCGCTGTGCGAGCTGCCCGACCTGCGCACCGTCCCGCACGCCTACCCCAAGCTGTGGAAGCACCACGCGGCGCAGCCGCACGCCGACCGGATCAACCGGGTCGCCGCCGAGCGCGGGGAGAAGTGGCTGGCGCGCTACGGGGGGCGGATCTCCAGCGAGTGGGAGTTCGCCAAGGCGCTGCAGCTGCTGGAGGAGGCACCCGGGGTCTACGCCCGCACCGAGCGCTGGGTCGAGGCGGCCGACTGGATCGTCTGGCAGCTGTGCGGCACCTACCTGCGCAACTCCTGCACCGCCGGCTACAAGGGGATCCTGCAGGACGGCGCGTACCCCGACCCGGACTTCCTCGCAGAGCTGAACCCGGGGTTCGCCGGCTTCGTCACCGACAAGCTCGACCAGCCCCTCGGCGCGCTCGGCGCGCGTGCGGGCGGGCTCACCGCGCAGGCCGCAGCCTGGACCGGGCTGCCCGAGGGGATCGCGGTCGCCGTCGGCAACGTCGACGCGCACGTCACCGCGCCCGCGGCGGCGTCGGTCGAGCCGGGACAGATGGTCGCGATCATGGGCACCTCGACGTGCCACGTGATGGTCTCCGACCGGCTCGGCGAGGTGCCGGGCATGTGCGGCGTCGTCGACGGCGGGATCGTCGAGGGGCTGTGGGGCTACGAGGCCGGACAGTCCGGCGTCGGCGACATCTTCGGCTGGTTCGTCGACACCTGCGTGCCGCCCGCGTACCACGACCAGGCGGCGGCCCGCGGGATCGGCGTGCACGAGCTGCTCACCGAGCTGGCCGCCGACCTGGCCGTCGGCGAGCACGGGCTCGTCGCGCTGGACTGGCACCTGGGCAACCGGTCGGTCCTCGTCGACCACGACCTGTCCGGGCTCGTCGTCGGCCAGACGCTCGCGACCCGCCCCGAGCACACCTACCGGGCGCTGCTGGAGGCCACCGCGTTCGGCACGCGCACGATCGTCGAGGCGTTCGAGACGGCGGGCGTGCCGGTCGCGGAGCTCGTCGTCGCGGGCGGGCTGCTGCGCAACCGCCTGCTCATGCAGATCTACGCCGACGTGTGCCGGCGCCCGCTGTCGGTGATCGGCTCCGAGCAGGGGCCCGCGCTGGGCTCGGCGATCCACGCCGCCGTCGCCGCCGGCTGCCACCCCGACGTGACCGCCGCCGCCGCCGCGATGGGCCGCGTGCACCGCGCGGTGCACACCCCCGACCCGGCAGCGGCCGCCGTCTACGACGAGCTCTACGCCGAGTACACCGCCCTGCACGACCACTTCGGCCGCGGCGGCTCCGACGTCATGCACCGCCTGCGCGCGCTGCGGACGCGCGTCGTCACCGAGAGGGAGAACCGTTGAAGAACACCGTCGACGCGTTGCGCGAGCAGGTGTGCGCCCTGCACGCCGAGCTCGTCCGCTACGGGCTGGTCGTCTGGACCGCGGGGAACGTCTCGGCCCGCGTCCCCGGCCACGACCTGTTCGTCATCAAGCCCAGCGGCGTCTCCTACGACGACCTGACGCCCGCGTCGATCGTCGTGTGCGACCTCGACGGCGAGCTGGTCGAGGGCGACTGGGCCGGGGGCGACCTGCGCCCGTCCAGCGACACCGCCGCGCACGCCCACGTCTACCGGCACATGGCGCACGTCGGCGGCGTCGTGCACACCCACTCCACGTACGCGAGCGCGTGGGCCGCGCACGGCCGCGCGGTCCCGTGCGCGCTGACCGCCATGGCCGACGAGTTCGGCGGGGAGATCCCGCTCGGCCCGTTCGCCCGCATCGGCGACGACAGCATCGGGCGCGCGGTGGTCGAGACGCTGTCCGGGCACCGCTCCCCCGCGGTGATCATGCGCAACCACGGCGTGTTCAGCATCGGCCGCGACGCGCTGGCGGCGGTCAAGGCCGCCGTGATGTGCGAGGACGTCGCCCGCACCACCCACCACGCCGTCGCGCTCGGGGCGCTGTCACCGCTGCCGCAGGACGACGTCGACGCGCTGTTCGACCGCTACCAGAACGCCTACGGCCAGCAGGGAGCCACCGCATGAGAACCGTCCGCTTCCTCACCGGCAGCCAGGGCCTCTACGGCGAGGACACCCTCGCCCAGGTCGCCGCGCAGAGCCAGGAGATTGTCAAGCTGCTCGACGCGGCCGGCACCGTTCCCGCGTCGGTCGTCTGGCAGCCCGTGCTCACCGACTCCGCGGGGATCGCGCGGGCGATGTCCGACGCCGACACCGACCCGGACTGCATCGGCGTGATCGCCTGGATGCACACCTTCTCCCCCGCGCGCATGTGGATCCACGGGCTCGACGCGCTGCGCAAGCCGCTGCTGCACCTGCACACGCAGGCCAACGAGGCGCTGCCGTGGGCGTCGATCGACATGGACTTCATGAACCTCAACCAGGCCGCGCACGGCGACCGCGAGTTCGGCTACGTGACGGCGCGGATGAACGTCGCCCGCACCGTCGTGGCCGGGCACGCGAGCGACCCGATCGTGCAGAGCCGGGTCGGGTCGTGGGCGCGGGCCGCGCTGGGCTGGCACGAGGTCCGGACGCTGCGCCTGGCCCGCTTCGGCGACACCATGCGCGACGTCGCCGTGACCGAGGGGGACCGCACCGAGGCGCAGTGGCGCTGGGGCGTCACCGTCAACGGCTACGCCGTGACCGACCTCGCCGACGCGGTGCACGCGAGCACCGACTCCGAGGTCGACCGCCTGGTCGCGGAGTACGCCGACCGCTACGACCTGGTGCCCGAGCTGCGCCGCGGCGCGGAGCGGCACGACGCGCTGCGCTACTCCGCGCGGATCGAGCTGGGCCTGCGCGCCAGGCTCGACGAGTGCGGCGCGAAGGCGTTCACGACGAACTTCGAGGACCTCGGCGCGCTGCGCCAGCTGCCGGGGATGGCCGTGCAGCGCCTGATGCAGGACGGCTACGGCTTCGCGGGCGAGGGCGACTGGAAGACCGCGATGCTGCTGCGCACGCTCAAGGTCGCCGCCACCGGGCTGCCCGGCGGCACGTCGTTCATGGAGGACTACACCTACCACCTGGGCCCCGGCACGCCCCGCGTGCTCGGCGCGCACATGCTGGAGGTCTGCCCGACCCTGACGACCGGCACGCCGCGGGTGGAGATCCACCCCCTGGGCATCGGCGGGCGCGAGGACCCGGTGCGGATGGTGTTCGACGCCGACCCGGGCCCGGGCGTCGTCGTCGGGATGTCCGACGTCGGCGACCGCTTCCGGATGGTGCTCAACGAGGTCGACCTCGTCGCCCCCGACGAGCCGCTGCCGAACCTGCCGGTCGCGCGGGCCGTCTGGGAGCCCCAGCCGGACCTGCGCACGTCGGCGGAGACCTGGATCCTCGCCGGCGCGCCCCACCACACGGTGCTCTCGACGGCGCTGGGCACGGCCGAGGTGGCCGAGCTGACCGAGATCGCGCGCACCGAGCTGCTCGTGATCGACGAGGACACGACCCCGCGCCGGTTCCTCCGGGAGATGCGCTGGAACGCCGCCTACCACCGCCTCGCGATCGGGTTCTGACCCGGACGGGGACCGCCGTTGCCGAGTTGTGATGTTAACGCTCACAGCGACCCCCCGAACCCATTGACCGGCCGACTATGTTCGCGCTAACAATGTGACGGGGGCAACACCGCCCGCACCGCACGTCCGCCCGTCCCACACTTCCGTCCGCCCCACACCCCGTAGAGGACCACGATGTCGACGACGACCTCCTTCTCCCGCCGGACAGCGCTGCGCCGATCGGCGGCCGTCCTGCTCCTCGCCGCGAGCCTGGCCGCCTGCGGGTCCGCCCCGTCGGAGGGCGGTGCGGCGGCCGGCGGCGACGACACCATCACGCTGGGCTTCTCCCAGGTCGGCGCGGAGAGCGGCTGGCGCACCGCCAACACCCAGTCCATCCAGGACTCGGCCGCGGCCGCCGGCATCGAGCTCCAGTTCTCCGACGCCCAGCAGAAGCAGGAGAACCAGATCCGCGCGATCCGGTCGTTCATCCAGCAGCGCGTGGACGTCATCGCCTTCTCCCCGGTCGTCGAGACCGGCTGGGACACCGTCCTGCAGGAGGCCAAGCGGGCGCAGATCCCGGTCGTGCTGACCGACCGCTCCGTCGACTCCACCGACACCTCGCTCTACGCCACCTTCCTCGGCTCCGACTTCGTCGAGGAGGGCCGCAAGGCCGGCCAGTGGCTGGTCGACCAGGGCGCCGCCGAGCCCGTGAACGTGGTCGAGCTGCAGGGCACCACCGGTGCCGCGCCGGCGATCGACCGCAAGGAGGGCTTCGCCGAGGCCATCGCCGGCACCCCGAACATCCAGGTCGTGGCCTCGCAGACCGGGGACTTCACCCGCTCCGGCGGACGCCAGGTCATGGAGGCGTTCCTCGTCTCCCAGCCCGACATCGACGTGGTCTACGCCCACAACGACGACATGGCGCTCGGCGCCATCGAGGCCATCGAGGCGGCCGGGCTCGTTCCCGGGCAGGACATCCGGATCATCTCCGTCGACGCGGTCAAGGACGGCATGCAGGCACTGGCCGACGGCCGGATCAACTTCATCGTCGAGTGCAACCCGCTGCTCGGCGACCAGCTGATGGACCTGGTCAAGGCGGTCCACGCCGGCGAGCCGGTGCCGGCCCGCGTCGTCACCGAGGAGACCGTGTTCGACCAGCAGGCCGCGATCGCCGCCCTGCCGAACCGCCTGTACTGATCCCGCTCCCCCGGGGCCGGGCCGCCGCCCGGCCCCGGGGCCGTTCCGCAGGAGGGACGCCGATGTCCGAGCAACCGGTCCGGACCGACCGGACACCCGTGGTCGAGATGCGCGGCACCTCGGTCGTCTTCCCCGGGGTCAGGGCGCTCGACGGCGTCGACCTCACCCTGCGCCCCGGCGAGGTGCACGCCCTGATGGGCGAGAACGGCGCCGGCAAGTCCACGCTGATCAAGGCGCTGACCGGGGTGTACGGCACCGACGGCGGCACGATCATCGTCCGTGGCCGCGCGCAGGAGTTCGCGGGGCCCGCGCAGGCCCAGGCCGCCGGCATCGCGACGGTGTACCAGGAGGTCAACCTCTGCCCGAACCTCTCGGTCGCGGAGAACATCCTGCTCGGCCGCGAGCCGCGCCGCCTCGGCCGCATCGACCGCCGGGCCGTCCGCCGCCGCGCCGAGGAGCTGCTCGCCCACCTCGGCCTCGACGTCGACCCCGGCTCGCTGCTCGGCAGCCACCCGCTCGCGGTGCAGCAGCTCGTCGCGATCGCCCGCTCCGTCGACACCGACCCCGCCGTCCTCGTCCTCGACGAGCCCACCTCCAGCCTCGACGCCGACGAGGTGCGCGAGCTGTTCCGCGTCGTCCGCGGGCTGCGCGACGCGGGCGTCGCGGTCCTGTTCGTCTCGCACTTCCTCGACCAGGTCTACGAGATCGCCGACCGCGCCACGATCCTGCGCAACGGCCGGCTCGTCGGGGAGTACCTCCTCGCCGAGCTCCCCCGCGTGCAGATGGTCGCGAAGATGATCGGGCGCGAGCTGGCGGTGCTCGACGACATCGAGCAGACCGCCGCCGCGTCGACCGTCCCCACGGCCCGGCCCGTCCTGGAGGCCACCGGGCTCGGCCGCACGGGCGCGATCGCGCCGGCCGACCTCACGGTCCGCGAGGGCGAGGTCGTCGGGCTGGCCGGTCTGCTCGGCTCCGGCCGCACCGAGCTGACCCGGCTGCTGTTCGGCGCCGACCGCGCCGACTCCGGCACCGTCGCCGTCGACGGCACCCCGGTCGTGCTGCGCACCCCGCTCGCCGCCATCGACGCCGGCATCGCGCTGTGCTCGGAGGACCGCAAGGGCGAGGGCATCATCGGCGACCTCACGGTCCGCGACAACCTGCTGCTCGCCCTGCAGGCCCGCCGCGGCTGGGCCCGCCCCGTCCCCCGCGCGACCGCCGACGAGCTCGTCACGAGGTGGATGGGCGCACTGGACATCCGCCCGGCCGACCCCGACGCGCTGATCCGCAACCTCTCCGGCGGCAACCAGCAGAAGGTGCTGCTGGCCCGCTGGCTGATCACCGAGCCCCGCCTGCTGCTGCTCGACGAGCCCACCCGCGGCATCGACATCGGCGCGAAGGCCCAGATCCAGAAGCTCGTCGCCGAGCTCGCCGCCGACGGGATGGCGGTGCTGTTCGTCTCCGCCGAGCTGGAGGAGGTGCTGCGCCTGTCCGACCGGGTCGCGGTGCTGCGCGACCGCCACAAGGTCGCCGAGCTGAGTCGCGACGACGCCGACATCGACCGCGTCATGGACCTGATCGCCCGCGGAGGGACCCACCGTGCCGTCTGAGAAGCCGCCGTCTGAGAAGTCGCCGTCCGGCACCCGCCGCCGCGCGCTCCTGCGCTCGCCCCTGCTGTGGCCGCTCCTCGCCCTCGCCGGGCTCCTGCTCTACAACCTCCTGGTCACCCCGGCGTTCTTCGCGCTGCGGGTCCAGGACGGCCACCTGTTCGGCAGCGTGGTCGACGTCCTGCGCAACGGCGCCCCCACCGCGCTCATCGCGCTCGCGATGACCCTGGTGATCGCCACCCGCGGCATCGACCTGTCGGTCGGGGCGTCGGTCGCGATCTCCGGTGCGGTCGCCTGCACCTGGATCGCGGGCTCGCCGGACCCGACCTCGCCCGGCACCGCCGTCGTCGCGGTCCTGCTGGCGGTCGGCCTGTGCCTGGTGCTCGGCACGTTCAACGGCTTCCTCGTGGCCGGGCTCGGCATCCAGCCGATCATCGCGACGCTGGTGCTGATGACCGCGGGCCGCGGGCTCGCCCAGCTGATCACCGACGGCCAGATCGTCACCGTGTCCAACCCGTTCTTCTCCGGCATCGGCGGCGGCTTCCTGCTCGGCCTGCCGATCCCGGTGCTGGTCACCGCGGCGGCGTTCGCCGTGGTCGCGCTCGTCACGCGGCGCACCGCGCTCGGCCTGCTCGTCGAGTCGGTCGGGGTCAACCCGACCGCGAGCCGCCTCGCCGGGATCCGGGCGCGCGGCATCGTCTGGAGCGTCTACGTCCTCGCCGCCGTCTGCGCGGGCGTGGCCGGGTTGATGATCAGCTCGACGGTCAACGCGGCCGACGCCAACAACGCCGGGCTGTGGATCGAGCTCGACGCGATCCTCGCCGTCGTCATCGGCGGCACGCTGCTCACCGGCGGCCGCTACTCGATCACCGGCACGCTGGTCGGCGCGCTCGTCCTGCAGACCCTCACCACCACCGTCTACACGACCGGCATCCGGCCCGAGGTCACGCTCGTGTTCAAGGCGCTGGTGATCATCGCGGTGTGCCTGCTGCAGTCGCCGAAGCTGCGCGGCTCCTCGACCCGGCGGCGCCGCGGAAGTCCTCCGCCCGCGGCGCCGCCGACCCCGCTCGTGACCGAGCCGACCCCTGCGAGCGCCCGATGACCGCCACCACCACCGCCCCCGCTCCGGGGACGACGCGCCGACGCCGCCCCGGGATGCCGTCCGGCCAGACGCTGCCCGTCCTCGTCACGTTCGTGCTGTTCGTGGCGCTGTTCACGGTCGGCTCCCTGCGCTACGACTCGTTCTTCTCCGCGCAGGTGCTGCTCAACCTGTTCGTCGACAACGCCTTCCTCGTCGTGCTCGCCGTCGGCATGACGTTCGTGATCCTCACCGGCGGCATCGACCTCTCCGTCGGGGCCGTGGTGGCCCTGTCGGGCGTGCTCGCGGCCCGGCTGCTCGCCGCGGGCTGGGCGCCGGTGCCGGTCATGCTCACCGTGCTGCTGGTCGGGCTCGCGCTCGGCACGGCGATGGGCGCGGTGATCCAGCACCTCGAGGTGCAGCCGTTCGTCGTCACGCTCGCGGGGATGTTCCTGGCCCGCGGCATGTGCTTCGTGATCAGCGTGGAGTCGATCCCGATCCGCGACCCCCTGTTCACCGCGATCGCGCAGTCGGCGATCACGCTGCCCGGCGACACGTTCGTCAGCCCGTCGGCGCTGCTCGCGGTGGCCGTCGTCGCCGTCGCCGCGTACGTCCTGCACTCCACCCGGTTCGGCCGCAGCGTCTACGCCGTCGGCGGCAACGAGCACTCCGCGATGCTGATGGGCCTCCCGGTCGCCCGCACCAAGGTGGCCGTCTACGCCATCAGCGGCACCTGCTCCGCACTGGCCGGGCTGCTGTTCGGCTTCTACTCGCTGTCGGGCTACAGCCTGGCCGCGGTCGGCACCGAGCTCGACGCCATCGCCGCCGTCGTCATCGGCGGCACGCTGCTCTCCGGCGGCGTCGGGCTGGTCGTCGGGTCGCTGCTCGGGGTGCTGGTGCTGGGCATCATCCAGACCTTCATCTCCTTCGAGGGCACGCTCAGCTCCTGGTGGACGCGCATCGTGATCGGCGTCCTGCTGCTGGTGTTCGTCGTGCTGCAGCGGCTGCTGGTGCGCACCCCGTCGGGCGCTCCGTGAGGGGGCAGCCCGTCATGGCCGATGTCGCCCGCCTCGCCGGGGTGTCGCACCAGACCGTGTCCCGCGTCGTCAACGGGCACCCGCACATCCGCCCGGCCACCCGCAGCCGCGTCGAGGACGCGATCGCCGCGCTGGGCTACCGCCCCAACGGGGTCGCCCGGGCGCTGGCCGTGCGCCGGTCCGGGACGATCGGCGTGGTCAGCACCGACACCGCGCTGCACGGCCCGGCCACCGTGCAGCGCTCGGTCGAGGAGGCCGCGGCCCGCGCCGGGTACGTCGCCACGACCGTCACGATCCGCGAGGCCACGACCGACGAGCTGGGCCGCGCGCTGGACCGGCTGGTCCGCGCCACCGTCGAGGGGATCGTGCTGGTCGCCGGGTCGGACGCCGCGCTGCTGCTGGCCCGCAGCGCCGACTTCCCGGTGCCGCTCGTGGTGGCCCAGGGCGACCTGACGGCGTCGGGCTCGGCCGTGGGCGTCGACCAGCTCCAGGGGGCGCGGGCCGCGACCCGGCACCTGATCGGGCTCGGCCACACCCGCATCGCGCACGTGTCCGGACCGCTGGGCTGGCCCGAGGCCCGCGCCCGCCGGGAGGGCTGGCTCGGTGAGCTCGCCGCCGCCGGGCTCGACCCCGGCCCCGAGCACGAGGGCGACTGGACCCCGGCCGGCGGCCACGCGGCGGGGCTGCTGCTCGCCGCGCAGCCCGACGTCACCGCCGTGTTCGTCGCCAACGACCACATGGCCGTCGGGCTGCTGCGGGCGCTCGTCGAGGCCGGCCGCGGCGTGCCGGGCGACGTCAGCGTCGTCGGCTTCGACGACATCCCCGAGGCCGGCTACCTGCTCCCCCCGCTCACGACGGTGCGCCAGGACTTCGCCACGGTCGGACGGCGCGCGATCGAGGTGCTGCACGGCATGCTCACCGGCGTGCCCGATCCCGGTCCCCGCCTGACCACGCCCGTGCTGGCGCCGCGGGCCAGCACCGCCGCCCCCGGCACCCCGGCCGTGCGGGTGGCGTCGTGATCGAGCTGCGCAGCGACGTCCTCACCGTCGGCGTCGTGCCGCACGGGGCCCGGCTGGCCCGGCTCGTCGCACCGGACCGCGACGGCGTGCCGGGCGAGGTCGTGCTCGGCCTCGCCGAGGACGCCTACCCCGGCGACCGCGCCTACCTCGGCGCCACCGTCGGCCGCTTCGCCAACCGCATCGCGGGCGGCCGGTTCGTCCTCGACGGCCGGGAGCACCGGGTCCCCTGCAACGAGCCGCGGACGGCCCTGCACGGCGGGCCGGTCGGGCTCGACCACGCCGACTTCGCCGCGGGCGAGGTCCGCTCGTCCCCCGGCGGGCAGTGCGTCACGCTGCGCCACCGCCACGGCGGCGACGGCTTCCCCGGCACCCTCGACGTCGCCGTGACCTACACCGCGCGCGGCCCGGAGCTGCACATCGGGATCCTCGCCGTGACCGACGCCGCCACCGTCGTCAACCTGACCAACCACGCCTACTTCCACCTGGGCGGCGGCGGGCCGGTCGGCGGCCACGAGGTGCGGGTGTTCGCCGACCGCTACCTCCCCGTCGACGACGACCTGATCCCGACCGGCGAGCTCGCCCCGGTCGGGGGCACCCCGTTCGACCTGCGCTCCCCCGCCCGGATCGACGCCGGGCTGGCCGCCGACCACCCCCAGCTCGGGGTCGCGGGCGGCTACGACCACACGTTCGTCCTCGACGGGTCCGGGCCGGTCGCGGGCGAGCTGCGGGCCGCCGCGCACGTCCGCGAGCCGGGACGCGGCCGGACCCTCACGGTGTTCACCGACCAGCCGGGCGTGCAGTTCTACTCCGGCAACATGCTCGACGGCACCGTCACGCTGCACGACGGCCGCCGGGCCGGGTACCGCGAGGCGTTCTGCCTGGAGCCCCAGCACTTCCCGGACTCGCCCAACCGACCGGAGTTCCCGTCGACGGTGCTACGGCCCGGGGAGGAGCGCCGCACCCGGATCCTGCTGCGCCTCGGGATGGACTAGGTGTACCCGGCAACTAGGGCGGCCCGAGCTCCAGCTCCACCCGGCCGAAGGCGAACCCGTCGACGTCGGAGCGGGAGGGCCAGCGGCGGGCCCGGCCCAGCGCCCGCGTGCTGTAGGCCGTGGCGGCCACGGTGTCGCCGCGGCGCAGCACCACGGTCGCCAGGTCGCCGTCGACGAGCGCGCGGACCGCGGCGCCCACCGCCCACCGCGGCAGCGGGGCGTCGACGCGCATCCGCACCCGGGCCCGCAGGAGCTGGTCGGGGCTCCACCGCTCCCCGATCTCCATGTCGTGGTGCTCCTGGTCGCGAAGCGACGACGCCACCAGCGCCGCCCCCGGACCCGGCTCGATCGTGACGAGCACGTCCGGCAGCCCGCCGGGCGGACCGCCGCGGCGCGTCCCCGGCTCCGGCACCAGCTCGGCGAGCCGGGCCCGCTCCAGCTCCTTCTCCTGCCGCTTCTCCGGGGTGTCCCCGCCGCGCAGCGCCCAGTCCGGCCCGTCGTGCCAGGCCACCGCGGTGGGCTCGTGCACGAGCACCGCGCCGTTGTTCCAGGCGCGGTAGGCCAGGTCCCAGTCCTCGCCGCCGTAGCCGACGTACCGCTCGTCGAAGCCGCCGAGGTCGTCGAACAGGGAGCGGCGGCACGCCAGCACCGCGCTGATGACGAACCGGAAGGAGGTGCCGTCGGCGTCGAGGAGGTCGCGCGTCTCGACGTAGGCCTTGCGCAGCCACGCCGGTTCCGGCAGCTCGGGCCGGGTGCGCGGGTCGGTCCCCGGCGGCAGGCCGGTCAGGTCGACGTGCCGGCGCCGCCCGACAGCGAGCACGTCGGGACAGCGGGCGACGCGCGCGGTCAGGCGCTCCAGGAACTCCGGCTCGGGCACGGTGTCGGCGTCGAGGAACACCAGCACCTCACCGCCGGTCGCGGCGACGCCGAGGTTGCGCGCGGCGGCGGCACGGAACCCCAGGTCCTCCTGGGTGACCACCCGCACCGGCGGGCCGCCGGTGCGGGGCTCGGGGGGCGGGTCCGAGCCGTCGTCGGCGATCACGACCTCGACCGGCGGCAGCGTCTGGTGGCACAGCGCGTGCCAGGTCCGGGCGAGCTGCTCGGGCTGGTCGTAGTGCGCCACGACGACGCTCACCCGCGGGCGCGGGGCCGGGTGGTCGTCGAGCAGGTCGTAGCGGTTGCCCGGCACGAGCACGTCGGTCAGCACGCGAGGACCCTCCGGTAGAGCGCGGCGTGGGCGGCCCCGGCGGTGCAGCGCGGCGGCGCGGCGAGCCGGGTGCGGGCCGGGTCGGCCAGCGCGTCGGTGACGTCCAGCCTGCCGTAGGTGATCACCGAGCCGGGACGGCGGGTGGCCTGCTCCCGGACGTAGGGGCCGTCGGCGGCGAGCGGGCGGCGGCCGCAGGCCCACCAGGTGGCCAGCGTGCCGCTCGCGCTCACGGTCCGGCCGGGCACGACCGGCACCGTGACGGCGCGGGCCGCCGCGGTGAGGTCGGCGTCGCTCAGCGCGCCGGTGACGACCAGGTCGACGCCGTCCGCGGCGGCCCGTGCCCGCAGCTCCGCCACCAGCGTCCCGTGCCCGGGGGACGCCCCGCCCGCGGCCACCACCCGCGGCCGCGACGGGTGGCGGGCGGCCGCGTCGAGCACGTCGGCGTGTCCCTTGCCGGGGTAGACGAAGCCCAGCACGCCGAGCGTCGGGCGGTCCGCCCAGGCGGGCTCCGCCCCGCCGGGCACCGGGTCCGGCACCGGCAGCCCGACGACCGTCGCGGCCCGCCCGGACAACGCCGCGACCTTGGCCGCCTCGTGCTCGGCGGACACGACGACGGCGTCGCAGGCGGCGACGACCCGCGCGTAGCCCGCGGTGCGGCGGGCGTCGCGGGCCGGGTCGGGGTCGGCGCCGGGCACATCGTGCAGGGTCACCACGAGCGGCCGCGGCGCACCGGCGGCCCAGGAGGTGAACGCGTCGGCGGCGGAGGCGATGTCGGGGCCCCACAGGGCGTCGGTGAACTGGGCGTGCACGAGGTCCGGGGGCCCGGCGGAGCCCACCCCGTGCTCCGCCGCGCGGGCGGCGACGAGTGCCGCGTGCCGCACCACCCCGTGGTCGGGCGGGCCCGGGGCGACCGGACGCACGATCACCGCGCCGCCCCGGCCATGACCGCGGCCGCGTACACCGCGGCGTGCACCCGCGCGATCCCCTCGCGCTGCACGCGCCGCCGCTCGGGGTCGGCCCGCCACGCCGGGCGCTCGTCGTACGCGCGGCGGACCGCGGCCCGCAGCGACGCCGCGTCGAGGCGCCGCTCGTCGTGGCCGTAGAGCAGGCACGGGGCCTGCTCGGCGTAGAACCCGCAGTCGGGGGCGAGCACCGCGGTGCCCAGGTCGTGGCAGGCCTCCAGCCAGCCGGAGTGGGTGCCGAAGCGGTACGGCAGGACCGAGAGGTCCAGGCCGCCGAGGTAGTCCCACAGCTCGTCGTCGGAGAAGGCGGCGTGCACCCGCACGTCGACGCCGGGCAGGGCGGCCGCGACGGCCCGGCCCCGGGCGTCGTCGTGCGCGTCGACCCGCAGGCGGGCCCCGGGCAGGTCCGTCACGGCCTCGGCGAGGGCCCGCGCCACCGGCACCGGATCGGCGTTGGCGCGGACGCTCTTCGCGTGCATCCCCACGACGAACCCGTCGTGGGCCGGGCGGGGCGCCGCGATCCGGCCGGGCTCGACGACGTGCGGGTGCGGCACGACCGTCGCCGCGCGCCCCCAGCGCCGCGCGATCTCCGCCGCGGCCCCCGCGGTGAGGGTGAGCAGCGCGTCCGCGGCAGGGACGAGGACGTCGAGCGCGGCGTCGTGGGCGGCGGGGTCGGCGTGGTGCGGGTTGCGCAGGTCGTGGACGGTGACGACGAGCGCCTTCCCGGCGGCGCGCACCGCGGCGGCGAGCGCGGCGAGGTCGGCCGGGGTGCGGTCGTCGTAGCCGAAGTGGACGTGCAGGACGTCGAAGTCGCCCGCGTGGTCGCGCACCCAGGCCGGGTCGAGCATCGGCGGCGGCCACCACTGCCCGGCCGGGGCGCCGGGGACGGGCGGGTCGGGCAGGCGCACGACGCCGTCGCGGGCCCCGGGGTCGGCGAGGTGCCGCACGTAGACGTGACCTGCGGGTACCGACGCGATGCGCACTCCCCCAGGTGCCCCGCCGCGCCGTCGCCCAACCGCCGGAGCAGCATGCGTCACGTGGATCCCGGACGCCGACGCCATTACGGCGAGTTCTACGACGGCGGCTCCGGCCCCGTCGCGCTGGTGCACGGCAACTGCCAGGCCGAGTCGCTGCGGGTGCTGCTGGCCGGGTCGCCGACCTTCGCCCCGCGGCCGGTGCGGATCCCGCCGGTGCACGAGCTGACCGCCGACGACCTCCCCCACCTGCACGCGCTGCTCGCCCGCACGACGGTGCTGCTGAGCCAGCCCGTCCGCGACGGCTACCGCGACCTGCCGCTGGGCACCGCCGAGATCGCCGCCCACCTGCCCCCGGACGCCCGCGTGCTGCGCTGGCCGGTGGTCCGCTACGCCGGGCTGCACCCGTGGACGGTGATCGTGCGGCACCCGTCCGACATGGCGGCGGTGCCGCCCGTCGTGCCCTACCACGACCTGCGCACGCTCACCGCCGCCGCCGGGCGGCCCCCGGCCCCGGCCCCGACCCCCGCGGCGTTCCGCGCCGCGGCGGACCTGACCGTCGCCGAGCTCGCGCAGCGCGAGCGGGCCACCGACGTCGGGGTGTCCGACCTGCTCCTCGGCCTGGGCGTCGACGCAGCGCACACCCTCAACCACCCCGGCAACCCGGTGCTCATCGCGCTGGCCCGGCGCGTGCAGGCCGCGCTCGGGCTCCCGGCCGACGCCGACGACCCGGGCCGGGCGCTGCTCGGCGGGATCCGGGCCCCGCTCGACGCCGCGGTGCTCGCCGCGCTGGGGCTCGACGCGGCGCCGCGGGAGCACTGGCTCGTCGACGGCGTCCCCGTCGACGACGCGGACGTCCGGGCCGCCCAGCGCGACTGGTACACCGCGCACCCGCAGTGGGTCGCGGCCGGCCTGGAGCGCCACGCCCGGCGGATCTCCCTGCTCGCCGGGGCGTGACCCGGGTCGCAGGCGTGGGTGGGGGGTGGACGGGGTAACCGGGGAGGTCCCCGTCGCCACCCGCACCTCCCGGGAGTCCCTCATGCCCCCGACCCGTCGTTGAGTACGCACCGCATCGCCCTGATCGCCTCCGCCCGGTACCCCATCCGCGAACCGTTCCCCGGTGGCCTGGAGGCCCACACCTGGCAGCTCGCCTCCCGCCTGCGCGAACGCGGCCACGAGGTGACCGTGTTCGGCGGGGCCGGGTCCGATCCCGCGCTCGACGTCCGCGAGATGGCGCCGCTGCCGCCGCTGTCGGCGCACGCGCGCAGCGACGTGAGCATGCCCGCGGAGTGGTTCCTGGCCGAGCACCACGCCTACCTGTCGCTGATGCTCGAGCTGGCCGCCCCGGACGCGCCGTACGACGTCGTGCACAACAACTCGCTGCACTACCTGCCGGTCGCGATGGGCCCGGCGCTCGCCCGACCGGTGCTGACGACGCTGCACACCCCGCCGACGCCGTGGCTGGAGTCGGCGATCCGGCTGCCCCGGACCGTCGCGACGCCCCGGTTCGCCGCGGTCAGCCGCACCACCGCCGAGCAGTGGCGCGGCCTCGTCCCGGACGTCCGCGTGGTGCGCAACGGCGTCGACACCGCGGCCTGGACGCCCGGCCCCGGCGGCGGCACCCCCGTCTGGTCGGGCCGGATCGTGCCGGAGAAGGGCCCGGTGGAGTCCATCCGGGCCGCCCGCGCCGCCGGAACCGGGCTGCGGCTGGCCGGTCCGCGGCCCGACCGCGACTGGTACGACGCCGAGGTCGCCCCGCTGCTCGGGGACGGCATCGAGTGGGTCGGGCACCTCGACCACACCGCGCTCGCCCGGCTCGTCGGGTCGGCGTCGGTGGCCGTCGTGGCCCCGTGCTGGGACGAGCCGTACGGGCTGGTCGTCGCCGAGGCGCTGGCGTGCGGCACGCCGATCGCCGGGTTCGCGCGCGGGGCGCTGCCCGAGCTGCTCGACGACACCTGCGGGGTGCTCGCCGCCCCCGGCGACGTCGACGGGCTGGCCGTCGCGATCCGCTCCGCGGCCCGGCTCGACCGCGCGGCCGTGCGCCGCCGCGCCGAGGGGTTCTGCTCGGTGCGGGCGATGGTGAGCGGCTACGAGGACCTCTACGACGAGCTCGCGGCGTGATCGCCTACTACGTGCACCACCAGGGCAGCGGGCACGTCCGGCGGGCCGCGGCGATCGCGGCGGCGACCCGCACCCCGGTCGTCGGGCTCTCCTCGCGCCCGCGTCCCGACGGCTGGGCCGGTGAGTGGGTCGAGCTGCCCGACGACGCGGGCGGCGCGGTCGAGGACGTCACCGCGGGCGGGGTCCTGCACTGGGCCCCGCGCCGGCACCCCGGCCTGCGGATGCGCATGCGCGCGGTCTCCGAGGTCGTCGCGCGGGCCCGGCTCGTCGTCGTCGACGTGTCGGTGGAGGTCTCGCTGCTCGCGCGGCTGCACGGCGTCCCGGTCGTGGTGCTGGCCCAGCCGGGCGAGCGCACCGACCGCGCCCACCGCCTCGCCTACGACCTCGCCGACCGCCTCCTCGCCCCGTGGCCGGAGCGTCCCTCCGACGGCTGGCCCGCGGCGTGGACGGCGAAGACCGTGCACCTGGGCGCGCTGTCCCGGTTCGACGGCCACCCCGTGCCGCCGCCCGGTGACCCCCGTCGCGTGCTCGTGCTGTGGGGCTCCGGCGGGCTCGACGTGTCCGCCGCCGACCTCGCCGCCGCCGCGGCCGCGACGCCCGACCGGCACTGGGTCGTCGCCGGGCCGCCCGGGAGCGCCGGGCCGCCGAACCTGACCTGGCTCGGCTGGGTCGACGACGTGTGGGCCGAGCTGTCGGGCGCCGGGGTCGTCGTGACCCACGCCGGGCAGAACGCGCTCGCCGAGGTCGCCGCCGCGCGCCGGCCTGCCGTCGTCGTGCCGCAGCGCCGCCCGCACGGCGAGCAGGAGGCGACGGGCCGCGCGCTGGCCCGGGCCGGTGTCGCCGTCACGGCCTGGCCGGATCCGGCGCAGTGGCCCGCGCTGCTGGACCGGGCGGGCGACGGTTCGGCGTGGACCGGGTGGTCGACCGGCGACGGCGCGGCCCGCGCGGCCGCGGTGCTCGACGAGCTGGCGTCGTGAGGACCGGCCGGCCGAGCACCGCCGTCGTCACGATCACCCGCGACCGCGACGCCCACCTGCACCGCCAGCGGGCCGGGCTCGCCGCGGACCCGCCCGACCGGCACGTCGTCGTCGGGATGGGGGCGCGACCGCTGCTGCGCGACGTCCCCGGGGCGCCGCCCGTCACGCCGGTGGAGGTGGCCGTCGGGGGCTCGGGGTTGCCGCTGGCCGCCGCCCGCAACGCCGGGGCGGCCGCCACCGACGCCGACCTGCTCGTCTTCCTCGACGTCGACTGCATCCCCGCACCGGGGATGCTGCGCCGCTACGCCGACGCCGCGCGCCGCGTCGACGGGCCGGCGCTGCTGTGCGGGCCGGTGCACTATCTGCCCCCGCCCCCGGACGGCGGCTACCCGGCGGACGGGCTGGCCGCGCTCGCCCCCGCGCACCCCGCCCGACCGGCCCCGCCGGACGGCGAGATCGTCGCGGAGACCCGGTTCGCGCTGTTCTGGTCGCTGTCCTTCGCCGTCACCCGGGCCACCTGGGACGCGCTCGGCGGCTTCTGCGAGGACTACACCGGCTACGGCGGCGAGGACACCGACTTCGCCTGCGCCGCGCAGGACGCCGGGGCCGGGCTGTTCTGGGTGGGCGGTGCGGCCGCGTTCCACCAGCACCACCCCCCGGCGCGGGAGACGCCCGCCCGGATCGCGGAGATCGTCCGCAACGCCCGGCTGTTCCACCGCCGACGGGGCTGGTGGCCGATGACCGGCTGGCTCGACGACCTGGCCGCCCGCGGCGTCGTCGCCTTCGACCCCGACCGCGGCGTCCTGCACCTCACCCCGGAAGGCCCCCGATGACCGGCACCGCGACCCCCGCCCCCTCGACGCCCGCGCCCGCCCGGCCCCCGGCGACCGGTGCCGCCGCGGGACCTGGGCCCGCCACCCTCCTCGGCCCCCGCCCGACCGGACCCGTCCCCGACCTCGCCGCCGCCGTCCGCGCCCCGCTGCCCCTGCCCGGACGCGGCGACACCGCCGGCCGGTGGCGGGCGCTGGCCGCATGGGGCCGCACCGACCTGGTGCTCGCCCGCCTCGCCGAGGGCCACACCGATGCGCTGGCGATCCTCGCCGAGGCCGGGTGCGCGCCCGTCCCCGGTGCGCTCTACGGGGTGTGGGCGGCGCGCTCCGGGGGCACCGGTGCCGAGCTGCACGACGGCGCGGTGCACGGGACCGTCCGGTTCTGCTCCGGCGCGCACCTCCTGGACCGGGCGCTCGTCGTCGCCGCGGGCGAGGGGGCGGGCGACCGGATCGTCGACGTCGACCTGCGCGACCCCCGCGTCCGGCCCGTCGAGGGCACCTGGAACCCGGCGGGGATGGCGGCCAGCGACAGCGTCGACGTCGAGTTCGCCGGGGTCCCGGCCGAGGTGCCCGTCGGCCCGCCGGGCTTCTACACCGGACGGCCGGGGTTCTGGTGGGGCGGCGGCGGGGTCGCCGCGGTGTGGCTGGGCGGCGCCGCCGGCGTCGTCGACGACGTGCGCGGCGCGGCCGGCACCGACCCGCACCGCCTCGCCCACCTCGGCGCGCTGCACACCGCGCTGGCCGCCACCGACGCCCTGCTCGCCCGCACTGCGCAGGCGATCGACGCCGACCCGGCCGCCGACCACACCACCGCGGTCTGGACGGCCCGCGCCGCCGCCGAGCAGCTCTGCCGCACGGTCGGGGACCGGGCGCCGCGCCTGGCCGGGGCCACCGTGCTGAGCCGCCACGACCGGCTCGGCGCGCGGCTGGCCGACCTGGGCGTCTACGTCCGCCAGCACCACGCCGAGCGCGACCTCGCCGCCCTCGGCGCCCGGGTCGCCGCCACCGACACCGCCGCCACCGACACCGTCAGCGAGGAGGCCCGATGAGGCCCGTCACGCCGCCGTCCGCCTGGCTGCGGGACCCGCCGCCGCGCCCGCTCGACCCGGCCGCGCTCGGTGGCCGCGTCGTCGTGGTCGCCGCCCACCCCGACGACGAGACGCTCGGCGCGGCCGGTCTGATGCGGGCCGTGCACGCCGCGGGCGGGCGGCTCGAGCTCGTCGTCGCCACCGACGGGGAGGCCGCGTTCCCCGACCTCGACGGCCCGGCCCGCACCGCGCTCGCCGCCACCCGCCGCCGCGAGACCGACGACGCGCTCGCCGCGCTGGGCCTGGCGGGCGTCCCGGTGCACCGGCTCGGGATGCCCGACTCCGCCCTCGACGCGGACGCCCTGACCGCGGCCCTGGAGCCGCTGCTGCGCGACGCCGACGCCTGGGTCGCCCCCTGGACCGGCGACCCGCACCCCGACCACGCCGCCGCCGGGCACGCCGCGGCGGCCGCCGCCCCGGTGACCGCCACGGGCTGGGGGTACCCGATCTGGATGTGGGCGTGGCTGCAGGCGGACGACCCGTCGGTCCCGTGGGCGCACGCCCGCGCCCACCACCTCGACGACGCCGCACGCGCGGCGAAGCGGCGGGCCCTGGACTGCTACGCCTCGCAGACCGGCGGCCCCGAGCCCGTCGTGCCGCCGGAGGTGCTGGCCCACTTCGGGACCGGCACGGAGATCCTGTTCCGCACCCCGCGGGCCGGGTCGGCACCCCGCGAACGGTTCGACGCGCTCTACTCCGGCGACGACGGCGACCCCTGGGCGACCCGCAGCAGCTGGTACGAGCGGCGCAAGCGCGCGGTCCTGCTCGCGAGCCTGCCCCGCGAGCGCTACCGGCACGCCGCCGAGCCCGCCTGCGGCACCGGGGCGCTCACCGCCGAGCTGGCCGCGCGCTGCGACCGGCTCGACGTCTCCGACTTCTCCGACGCCGCCGTCGCCTCCGCGCGCGCGGCCGGGGTGTCCGCGATCCGGGCCGCCCTGCCCGACGCGGACGCCCTGCCCGGCGGGCTCGACCTCGCCGTCGTCAGCGAGGTCCTCTACTACCTCGACGACGCCGTGCTGGCCGCCACCGTCGACCGGCTCGCCGACGCGGTCGTCCCCGGCGGCGACGTCGTGATCGCGCACTGGCGCGGCTGGCCCGCCGAGGCCCCGCGCGACGCCGACGCCACCCACCGCGTGCTGCTCGACGACCCGCGGTTCGTCCCGCTCGTCACCCACGTCGACGAGGACTTCCTGCTGCACGTGCTGCGTCGGGCATGACCGGCATCGACGCCGTGGGGGTCGTCGTCCCCGCCCGCGACGAGGAGGACCGGATCGCCGCGTGCCTGCGCAGCGTGCGCGCCGCGCTCCCCCCGGGCGTCGCGACCGCGGTGGCCGTCGTCCTGGACCGCTGCACCGACCGCACCGCCGAGCGCGTCCCCTCCGGCGTCGACGTCCTCACCAACGCCCACCCGTCGAGCGTCGGGGAGCTGCGCGACCGCGGCGTGCGGCACCTGCTGGGCCGCCTGGCCGCCCACCGCCCGGAGCGGACCTGGCTGCTCAGCACGGACGCCGACACCGTCGTCGGCCCGGACTGGGTCGCCGCGCACCTGCGCCACGCCGCAGCGGGCGCGCACGCCGTCGCCGGGCTGGCCGACCTCGACGTGCCGGTCGGCGGCGCCTACGCCCGGATCGTGCACTCCGGCATCCGCGCCGACGGCCACACCCACGTCTACGGGGCCAACCTCGGCGTCCGCGCCGACGCCTACCTCGCGACGGGCGGCTTCCCGGCCGCGGTGCACGGCGAGGACCACGCGCTGGTCGGGCGGCTGCGCGCGGGCGGGTTCCGGGTCGTCACGGCGCTGGACGGGCGGGTCCGCACGAGCGGCCGCACCGTCGGCCGCGCCCCGGGCGGCCTGGCCGACCTGCTCGCCGGGCTGGTGTGAGCCGCGGCGGACCGCGATTGACCGGGGCCCGGGCGGGGCACCTCACCGGTATGCCGACGCCGCAGACCCCCGCCACGGGCGACCAGCCCCGCCGTCCCACCGTCGCCGACCACATCGTCGACCGGCTGGCGTCGTGGGGCGTGCGGCACTACTACGGCTACCCCGGCGACGGCATCAACGGCATGACCTCGGCCCTGCAGCGGCGCGGGGACACGCGGTTCGTGCAGGTGCGCCACGAGGAGACCGCGGGGTTCGCCGCGACCGCGCACGTCAAGTACGGCGGCGGGACGATCGGGGCCGCGCTGGTCACGTCGGGTCCGGGCGCGATCCACCTGCTCAACGGCCTCTACGACGCGAAGCTCGACCACCAGCCGGTCGTCGCGCTCGTCGGCCAGACGGCGCTGACCGCGCAGGGCGGCGGCTACTACCAGGAGGTCGACCTCCTCTCGCTCTACAAGGACGTCGCGGGCTTCCAGGCCCAGCTCGACGACCCCAGCCAGGTCCGCCACCTCGTCGACCGCGCCTGCCGCACCGCGCTCGCGCACCGCACCGTCGCCGTGCTCGTGCTGCCCAACGACGTCCAGGACCTCGACGCCGTGCTCGACCCGCCGCACACGCACGCCCACTACGCCACCTCCAACGCCCCCAGCACCCGCTCGACCGTGCCGCCGGAGGCCGACCTGCGCGCCGCGGCCGAGGTGCTGCGCGGCGGGGAGAAGGTCGCGATGCTCGTCGGGCAGGGCGCGTTCGGTGCCGAGGCCGAGGTGGCGGCGATCGCCGAGCGGCTCGGCGCCGGGGTGGCGACCGCGCTGCTCGGGATGGCCGTGGTCGACCAGCGCGAGCCGTGGGTCACCGGCGCGCTCGGGCTGCTGGGCACCGTCCCCAGCTCGTACCTCATGGCGCACTGCGACCGGCTGCTGATCGTCGGCTCCAACTCGCCCTACACCGAGTTCTACCCGCCGGAGGGGCTCCCGGCGGTGCAGATCGACATCGACGGCGCGCAGCTGGGCCTGCGCTACGCCACCGAGGTCAACCTCACCGGTGACGCCGCCCCGACCCTGCACGCGCTCGACGCCCTGCTCGCCGACCACACCCCGCCGACGGACTGGCGGGCCGACATCGCCGAGCGCACGGCGTCGTGGCGGAGCGGGCAGCTCCGGGTCGCGCAGCAGGACGCCGAGCCGCTCAACCCGCAGCGGACCCTCACCGAGCTCGACGACCGGCTGCCTGCCGACGCGATGGTCGCCGTCGACTGCGGCACCGTGACGGCCTGGTACGCGCGGCACCTGCACGTGCGGCCCGGGATGCTGGCATCGCTGTCGGGCACGCTGCTGTCGATGGGCGGGGCCATGCCCTACGGCATCGGCGCGAAGTTCGCGCACCCCGACCGCCCGGTGTTCGCCCTGCTCGGCGACGGGGCGATGCAGATGAACGGCGTCAACGAGCTGATCACCGTCGCGAAGTACTGGCGCGAGTGGGCCGACCCGCGGTTCGTCGTGCTCGTGCTCAACAACCGCGACCTCGCGTTCGTCAGCTGGGAGCAGCGGGCCTCCGAGGGCACCCCGAAGTTCGACGCCAGCCAGGACGTCCCCGACGTCGACTACGCGGCGTGGGCCCGCACGCTCGGCCTGCAGGGCATCCGGGTCGACGACCCGGCGCAGGTCGGCCCGGCCTGGGACGCCGCGCTGGCCGCCGACCGGCCCGTCGTCATCGACGCGGTGGTGGACCCCGCCGAGCTGATGATCCCGCCGCAGTTCACGCGGGAGCAGGCCGTCAACACGGCGAGCTCGATCATCCGCGGCGACTCCGACTGGCGCGGGATCCTGCGCCGCGGCGTCCCCGCGGCCGTCGCGACGCTGCTCCCGCACCGGTCCTAGCCGGCCGGTGCGGCCGGTGCCCGCGCGGCGTCGTCGCTGCCCCAGCCGGCCAGCAGCGGCAGGACCCGCGCGGTCGGCGAGTCGGGCTCGACGGTGTAGACGACCAGGCGCTGGTCGGGGTCGTGCGGCGGTGACACCGCCTCGATGCCGAACACCAGCGGGCCGGCGGTGGGGTGGGCGATCCGCTTGACGACCGACGTGTGGTCGCGGACGCCGTGGTCGTCCCACCACCGGGCGACGTCGGCGTCGGCGCTGCACAGCTCGGTGACGAGCGCCGCCAGCCTGCGGTCCTCGGGGCGGCGGCCCGCCTCCAGCCGCAGCGCCCCCACCGCGGCGGCGGCGAAGTCCGGCCAGTTGACGATCCGCTCGCGCGCCGACGGGTCGGTGAACAGGTACCGGACGAGGGACGAGCCCGGCTCCAGTGGCCGCCCGAGCACCGCGGGCAGCAGGGCGTTGCGGGCCAGCACCTCGGCGCGGCGGCCGAGCAGGAGCACCGGGAGGTGGTCGAGCGCGGTCATCAGCCGGAGCAGCCCGGGGTCGGCCTGCTGCGGCGCCTCTCCCCCGCCCGCCCGGCGCCGGGTGGCCGGGGCGGCGAGGTCGCGCAGGTGGGCGCGCTCGACATCGTCGAGGCGCAGGGCCCTGGCCAGCGCGTCGAGCACCGAGTCGGTGACGGTCGGCTGCCGGCCCTGCTCCAGGCGGCTGTAGTGGTCGGGGCTCAGCCCGGCGAGCACGGCGAGCTCCTCCTTGCGCAGGCCGGGGACCCGACGCGCGCCGGGGAACGGCGTGATCCCGGCCTGCGCCGGGGTGATCCGGTCGCGCCGGGAGCGCAGGAACTCGCCGAACGCGCTGCGGTCTGGGGGCACCCGACGAGCCTAGGCACGCGAGCCGCGACCGTGCCTGGTCACGCCGTGCCCCGGCGGCGCTCGCCCTGGGCCCGCCGGCCGGCGGTGCGTAGACACGACGACATGACCTCCAGCCTGCAGGGCCGCCACGCCGTCGTCACCGGATCCACCAGCGGCATCGGTGCCGCCATCGCCCGCACGTTCGCCGCCGAGGGGGCCAGCGTCGTCGTCAGCGGCCGCGACCGGGCCCGCGGCGAGGCCGTCGTCGAGGAGATCGCCGGGGCGGGTGGCACCGCGACGTTCGTGCCGTCCGACCTCGCCGGGTCCCCCGACGACGTCCGCGCGTTCGCCGCGGCCGCCACCGCCGCCCTCGACGGGCGCGTGGACGTCCTCGTCAACAACGCCGCCGTCTGCCCCGCCGTCACCACGACCGACCTGACCGACACCCAGCTCGACGAGGCCCTCGCCGTCAACGTCCGCGCGCCGCACGTCCTCGTCGCCGCGCTCGTCCCGGCGATGGCCGGGCGCGGGGACGGCGCCGTCGTCACGATCGGGTCGTGGATGGCGTCGGTGGGCAGCCCGATCGTCGGCCTCTACGCCGCGACCAAGGCCGCCGAGCAGCAGCTCACCCGCAGCTGGGCGGCGGAGTTCGGGCCGTCGGGGGTGCGGGTGAACACCGTGTCCCCCGGCGTCACGCGCACCCCGATCAACGACGGCGACGGGGACCTCCTCGACCGGATCGCCGCCGGCACCCCGGCCGGGCGGACCGTCGCCCCGGAGGACGTCGCCCGCGCCGTGGCCTGGCTCGCCTCGTCCGACGCCGCGCTCGTGCACGGCGTCACGCTCCCCGTCGACGGCGGGATCAGCAGCACCCGCCCGTTCTGACGCCCGCCGGGGCTACTGCAGCGCGAGCGTGCGCACGGCCTGGCGCGCGGCCGCCCCTCCGGCGTCCAGCGCGATCCCCATCGCGGTGGGGACGTCGAGGTCGTCGAGCAGGGCCGTGCGCACGGCCGCGACGTCGGCGTCCGAGCCGCCGCCGGTGGCCGCGGCTCGGTAGAGGCGGTCCAGCCGCTCGGCGGCGACGTCGAGGTCCTCCGGCCGGTACTCCCAGTCGGCCGTCCACTCGCGCTCCAGGAGCAGCAGCCGCAGCGCGGCGCCGGGGTGGCGGGCGAGCAGGTCGCCGACCAGCACGAGGTTGCCGGTCGACTTCGCCATCTTCGCGCCCTCGACGTGCACGGTGCCGACGGGCATCCGCCGCCGCGCGTACGGGACCGCACCGGTGGCCGCGGTGGCCAGCGCGACCTGGTAGGCGTGGTGCGGGAAGGCCAGGTCGGCGCCGCCGATCAGCACGTCGACGGTGCCGCCGAGGGTGGCCAGGGCCATCGCCGCGCACTCCGCGTGCCAGCCCGGCCGCCCCGGCCCCCACGGGCTCGGCCACGACGGGCCGGCGTCGTCGGCGGGCCACCAGACCGGCACGTCGAACGGGTCGTCGCGGCGGGGGTCGTCGGGGTCGTCGCCGTTGGCGCGGGCCAGGGCGAGCGCGGTGTCGACGTCCAGGCCGGCCGCCGCGGGCACCCCGGCGCCGCGGAACCAGACCCCGCCCCCGCGCTCGTAGGCCGCACCCGCCCCGAGCAGGGCCGCCGCCAGCGCGACGACGTGCCGGACGTGGTGGCGCGCGTGCGGCTCGTGGTCGGGGCGCCGGACGTGCAGGGCGGCGAGGTCCTGCTCGACGGTGAACTCCTGCGAGAGCCCGAACTCGTCGTAGGGCTTCCCGCGTTCCGCCGCGGCCCGGGTGAGCTCGTCGTCGATGTCGGTGACGTTGCGCGCGACGACCGTGTCGGTCCCCGTCATCCGCATCACGCGGGCGACCGTGTCGGCCCACACGAACGTCGAGGCGTGGCCGAGGTGGGTGACGTCGTACGGGGTGATGCCGCAGACGTAGAGGCGGGCGGGGACGGTGAGCGGCACGGGGGCACCGCACAGCGTCAGGGTCGGGTCGGATGCGGTCACCTCCCCATCCTGGCAGTGCCCGCCCCCCGACCGTTCGGCGACGGATGCCGTCACCACGACGCACTGTCCGTAGTGGAGTCGTCACCTGATCGGTACCGTCCCCGGAATGCTCATCTGGGTGACGCTGACCGTCGGTATCGCCGTCATCGTGCTCGGGTCGCTGGCGATGACGCGGGTGGACGAGCGCTGGCGCGCCGCGCACCTGCAGTGCTGCCGCTGCCTGCGCACCTGGTACGGCCGGGAGAAGATGTGCGAGCGCTGCGGCGCGCGCGGCAACGAGTACGACTGGCTCGCCGTGAAGTACGCCGGGTTCCCCACCCACGACTGGCAGGGCTACCTCGACACCGGCCCCATCCCGGTCGTGCGCATCCCCGGCCAGCGCGCGGAGGAGGCGTTCGGCGCCCCCGCGAAGGAGCTCTCCGCGTAGGTCACGCGGCGAAGCCCGGCACCTGCTCCTCGACGATCCCGCGGGCGGCCACCGTGCAGTCGAGCTGCGCGAGGATCGCCATCCAGCCCGAGAGCACCCGCAGCACCAGCACGTGCTCCGGCGGCAGGTTCAGCGCGCGGCCGGTGCCCTGGAACGCCCGGTTGTTCGGGTTCGCGACCCGCGCGCCCTGCCGCGCCATCCACGCGCGCGTGAAGTGGAACTCCTCGTCCCGCAACGGGTCGGCGAGGGCACCGACCCAGCGCAGGACGTCGGCGTCGGGGGCGTCCGGGGCGAGGAAGCCCTCGGCCACGAGCAGGTCGGTGAGCGGGCCCTGCTCGCCGTCGGCGGTGAGCCGCAGCATGCGGACGAGCACGGGCGGGATGCCGTCGGGCAGCCGCGCCACCGCCCCGAAGTCGATCATCCCGAGCCGTCCGTCGTCGAGGACGAGGAAGTTGCCGGGGTGCGGGTCGGCGTGCAGCAGGCCGACCGTCGACGGCGAGGCGAACATCGTCTCGACGATCGTGTGCGCGTGACCGTCCCGTACGGCCTGCTCGGCGTCGTCGGCGGCGGGGACGCCGATCAGGCGGCCCAGCGGCACGCCGTCGAGCCACTCCGAGACGAGGACCTTCGGGGCGGAGGCGACGACCGCGGGGACGTGCAGACCCGCCGTCCCGGCGAAGGCGGCGGCGAACGCCCGCTGGTGGTCGGCCTCGGTGCGGTAGTCGACCTCCTCGAGCATGCGGTCCCGCAGCTCCCGGATGAGGGCGCGGGCGTCGAGCCCGGGCAGGAGGGAGCCGAACAGGCCGGCGAAGCGCTGGAGCTGGCGCAGGTCGGCGTCGAGGGCGACGTCGGCTCCGGGGTACTGCACCTTCACCGCGACCGGGCGCCCGTCGTGCCAGACCGCGCGGTGGACCTGTCCGAGGCTGGCCGAGGCGACCGGCTCGTCGTCGAAGTCGCCGAAGCGCTCCCGCCACGACGACCCCAGCTGCTCGGCGAGCATCCGGTGCGCCTCGCGGGCGGGCATCGGCGGGCCCGCGGTCTGCAGCTTCGCGAGCGCGTCGTGGTAGCCGTCGGCGAACTCGGGCGGCACCATCGCGTCGTAGACGCTCAGGGCCTGGCCCAGCTTCATCGCGCCGCCCTTGAGCCGGCCGAGCACGGCGAAGAGCTGCTCGGCGTTGCGGGCGGCGGTGGTGGAGGCGACCTCGTCGGCGTCGGCGCCGGTCAACGACCGGCCCCAGCCGGCGACGGCGCGCCCGGCGAACCCGAGCGGCAGCATCGCCAGGCGGGCCGAGCGGGCGACTCCGCTGCGGGGGATCCCGTCGGACATCGGATCAACCTACTCGTGCGCGGAAAAGGTGGCTGAAGCCACCTTTTCCGCGCACGAGCGTCTCAGCGCAGGCCGAGCTCGCGCGAGCAGGCGGGCCAGGCGCCCCAGCCCTGCCCGTCGAGCACGCGCTCGGCGACGGCGATCTGCTCGGCGCGGCTGGCGTCGTGCGCGTTGCCCTCACCGCCGTAGGCGCGCCAGGTGGACGGGGAGAACTGCAGGCCGCCGGAGTAGCCGTTCCCGGTGTTGATGTTCCAGTTCCCGCTGCTCTCGCACTCGGCGAGGGCGTCCCAGGTGGAGGCCGGTGCGGCGTTCGCGGTGCCGGCCATCAGCAGCGGGGCGGCCACGGCGGCGGTGCCGACGAGGGCCAGGCTGGCGGAGAAGGACAGGGAGGTGCGCGACATGCGTGTGGATCCAGGTTCCGAATCCCGCGTCACCCGGTGGTTCCGGCCCCCGTCCCGCCTCGTGTGATCGAGGGACCGACGACCGCGGGACGGGGTGCGTGGTGACGCGGCGGTGTCGGCTCGTCCGTGCAACGCCCGGCCACCATCGTGGGCCGGACGGTCGCCGACGGTAGGCGCCGCTCCCCCGCGCCGGTCAAGTTCGGACACCGGTGACGAATCACACCGCCGCCCCCACCTGCCGATCCGCGGCCCGTCACCCGGCCCCGCGTGATGGGGGCCACCGCTCAGCCCAGGCCCAGCATCCGCACCGCGTTGTCCTTCATGATCAGCGGGCGGACCTCGTCCTTGATCTCCAGCGTCGCGAAGTCGGCGATCCAGCGGTCCGGGGTGAGGACGGGGAAGTCGGAGCCGAACAGCACCTTGCGCCGCAGCATCGAGTTGGCCGCGCGCACGAGCTGGGGCGGGAAGTACTTCGGGGACCAGCCGGACAGGTCGATGTAGACGTTCGCCTTGTGCGTCGCCATCGAGATCGCGGCGTCCTGCCACGGCACGGACGGGTGCGCGAGCACGACCGTCAGCTCCGGGAAGTCGGCGGCGACGTCGTCGAGCAGCATCGGGTCCGAGAGCCGCAGCTTGATCCCGCGCCCGCCCGGCAGCCCGGCCCCGATCCCGGTCTGGCCGGTGTGGAACAGCGCGGGCACGCCGGCCTCGGTGATCGCCTCGTAGAGCGGGTAGAACGCCGGGTCGTTGGGCGTGAAGCCCTGCAGGCTCGGGTGGAACTTGAACCCGCGGACGCCGTGCGCGTCGACGAGCGACCGGATCCGGCGCACCGACGCCGCCCCGCCGTGCGGGTCGACCGAGCCGAACGGGATGAGCACGTCCGGGTGCGCGGCCGCGGCGTCGGCGATCTCCTCGCTGGACAGGGCCGGGTGACCGGTCGCCGTCGTCGCGTCGACGGTGAACACGACCGCGGCCATCCGCCGCTCGCGGTAGTGCGCGGCGATGGTCTCGACGGTCGGCGTGCGGTCCTGGTCGGCGCGGAAGTAGGCCGCCGAGGCGTCGAGCAGCTCCTGGTCCAGTGACAGGCAGCCGTGGCCGTCCTGCTCGACGTGGACGTGGACGTCGATGGCGTCGATGGCCGACAGGTCGATCACGGGGACTCCTCCTTCGCGGCGAGCACCGCGCGGACCACGGTGTCGCGGTAGCGCGCGAGGGCGGCCGGGTCGACGCCGGCCAGCTCCTCGTCGACGCCGTCGACGATCTTCTTCTCGAGCTCGGGGGTCATCACGGGGTGGCCCAGGTCGCGCCACCAGGCCTCGGTGGGCGGGCCGAGGTGCTCCAGGACGTGCGCGATCCCGCCCGGACCGCCGGAGAGGTGCTGGTTGGCGAACGGGCCGAGGACCGCCCAGCGCAGGCCGGGGCCCTGCGAGATCGCGGTGTCGATGTCGGCGACCGAGGCCACCCCGCGGTCGACGAGCGAGTACGCCTCGCGCCACAGCGCGGCCTGCAGCCGGTTGGCGATGTGCCCGGGCAGCTCCTGGCGCAGCCGGATCGGCTTCTTGCCGACGGAGGCGTAGAACGCCATCGCCGCGTCCATCGCCGCCTCCGACGTGCGCTCCCCCGGCACGACCTCCACGAGCGGCACGAGGTGCGGCGGGTGGAACGGGTGGCCGACGACGACGCGCTCCGGGTGCCGGGCCGCCGCGCGGGCGATCGCGGTCGGCAGCATCCCCGACGAGCTGCTGGCCAGCACGACGTCGGAGCGCGCGGCCCCGTCGAGGACGGCGAACAGCGCGTGCTTCACGTCCTCGCGCTCCGGGGCGTTCTCCTGGACGAAGTCGGCGGCCGCGGCGGCCCGTCCGGCGTCGGCGGTGAAGGTGAGCCGGGCGGGATCGGCGCCGATCTCCGCGACGCCCTCGCGCAGCCGCCGCTCCGCGCCGGGCGCGGGGTCGCTCGCCACCACGTCGAGGCCGTGCAGCAGGAAGTGCGCCGCCCAGCTGACGCCGATCGCGCCCGTCCCGATCACGGCGACAGTGCTCACGACGCGCCTCCGGAGCCCGTGCGCGGAAACGGCTGCTCCGGCGCGCTCTTCCGCGCACGGGCGGCGAAGCCGCCGAAGACGTCGAGCGCGGTGGGGTCGGCCAGCACGCCGCGCGCGGTGTCGTCGATGTCGGCGCCGAGCAGGATCCGCTTCACCGGCAGCTCCAGCTTCTTGCCGGTGCGGTTGCGGGGCACGACCGGCACGGCGGTGATGCGGTCCGGCACGTGCCGCGGGCTCAGCGCGGTGCGCAGCTCGCGGGCGATCCGGGCCTCGTCGAGCTCCGCGCCCTCGGCGAGCCGGACGAACAGCAGCAGCTCCCCGTTGCCGCCCGCCGGGTCCTCCAGGTGCACGACCAGGCTGTCGTCGATCCCGGGCAGCTCCTCGACCACCGCGTAGAACTCCGCGGTGCCCAGCCGGACGCCGCCGCGGTTGAGCGTGGCGTCCGAGCGGCCGGCGATCACGCAGCTGCCGGTCGCGGAGAACCGCACCCAGTCGCCGTGGCGCCACACGCCGGGGTAGACGTCGAAGTAGGCCTCGCGGTAGCGGGAGCCCGGCTGCGTCGGAGGACGGTCCCCCCAGAACCCGACCGGCATCGACGGCATCGGCTCGGTGATCACCAGCTCCCCCAGCTCCCCGACGACCGGCTTCCCGTCCTCGTCGAACGCGGCCGCGGCGACGCCGAGCGCTGGCCCGGCGATCTCCCCGGTCACGCACGCCTGCCAGGGGCTGCCCTGGACGATCCCGGTGCAGACGTCGGTGCCGCCGCTGCCCACGTTGAGCAGCACGCCGTCGAGGTGTTCGGCGACCCAGTGGTACCCCTCCGGCGGCAGCGGGCTGCCGGCCGCGCCGAGCTGGCGCAGCCGCGGCAGCGGGGGCGGCACGTACCCCTCGGCGCGGCAGGCCATGAGGAAGCCGGGCGAGGCGCCCATCAGCGTCGCGCCGGTCTCCTGCGCGATCCGCCACTGCCAGCCGACGTCGGGGTGGACCGGGTTGCCGTCGACCAGCACCACCGACGCCCCGCACAGCAGCCCGGAGACCAGTGCGTTCCACATCATCCAGGCGGTGGTGGAGAACCAGAGGATCCGGTCGCCGGGGCCGAGGTCCCAGCTGAGGGCGTGGTTCTTCAGGTGCTCGACGGTGATCCCGCCGTGCCCGTGCACGATCGCCTTCGGCCTGCCCGTGGTGCCGGAGGAGAACAGGACGTAGAGCGGGTGGTCGAACGGGACGGGGTCGTACGCGGGCTCGGCCGGCTCGGCCAGCAGTTCGTCCCACGTCGTGGCGTCCGGGAGGTCGCCCGCGCCGTAGGGCACCGCGACGACGTGCCTCACCGTCGGCAGGCCCGCGCGCAGGGCCGCGACCTCGGCGCGGCGGTCGACCGGCTTCGCGCCGTAGGTGTAGCCGGGCGCGGCGAGCAGGACGGTGGGCTCGATCTGGGCGAAGCGGTCGATCACGCTGCGCGCCCCGAACTCCGGCGCGCAGCTCGCCCACACCGCCCCGAGGCTCGCCGCGGCCAGGAACGCGACGAGCGTCTCGGGGATGTTGGGCAGGTAGGCGACGACCCGGTCGCCGCGGCCGACGCCGAGCCGCGCCAGCCCGGCGCGGGCCCTGGCGACCTGGTCGCGCAGCTCGTCCCAGGTCAGCTCGACGACGTCGCGGGTCTGCGAGTACGCGACCACGGCGACGCCGCCGGCCCCGCGCAGCGCATGGGCGGCGTAGTTCAGCTCGGCGCCCGGGAACCACTGCGCGCCCGGCATCTCCCGGCGCCCCAGCACGGCGGTCGGCGGGGTCGTGAAGTCCACGTCGAGGTGGTCGACGACCGCCGCCCAGAACCCGTCGAGGTCGGTGACCGACCAGCGGTGCAGGGCGGCGTAGTCGGTGATCCCCACCGACGCGGCGAAGGTCCCGATACGGCTCGTGCGCGGAAACGGCGGCTGGGGCGCGCCTTTCCGCTCACGGGTCACTTCGCCACCTTCGGTCCGCGCCCGGCCAGGAACTCCCGCATCCGGGTCTGCGCCTCGTCGCTGCTCGACGCCACCGCCGCCATCAGCGCCTCCATCAGGTAGCCCTGCTCCGGGTCGGCCTCGGCGATGCGGGGCAGGGCCTGCAGCACCGCGAAGTTCGTGACGGGCGAGTTGCCGGCGATCTTCTTCGCGAGCCCGAGCGCGTGGTCGAGCCCGTGTCCGTCGTCGACGCGGTACTGAGACAGCCCGAGCGCGTGGCCCTCGTCGGCGTCGAGGACGCGGCCCGTCAGCATCATGTCGGCCATCCGGGGCACCCCGATCAGCTTCGGCACCCGGACCGACGCGCCGCCGCCGACGAACAGCCCGCGGCTGCCCTCCGGCAGGGCGTAGAACGTGCTCGACTCGGCCACCCGGATGTGCGCGGCGCAGGCCAGCTCCAGCCCGCCGCCGACGACCGCGCCCTTCAGGACGGCGACGACCGGCACGCTGCCGTGCTCGATGCGGGCGAAGGCGCGGTGCCACATCCGGGAGTGCAGCAGTCCCTCGTAGGCGTCGCGCTCGGCGAGCTCGCCGAGGTCGAGGCCGGCGGAGAAGTGGTCACCGTCGGCGTCGAGGACGACCGCGCGGACCGCATCGGGCACCGCGGAGAAGTAGGCCTCCAGGCCCAGCACGGTGGCGTCGTCGAGGGCGTTGCGCTTGGCCGCGCGGTGCAGCCGGACGACGGCGACGGCGCCGTGGTCCTCGACCTGCACGGAGTCGGGGAGGTTCACGTGAGTCCTTCCGCGGTCGCCCGCAGCTCGGTGCGGCGGAGCTTGCCCGTCGCGTTGCGGGGCAGTTCCCCGGTGATCACGATGCGGCGCGGCACCTTGTACCGGGCCAGGTGCGCGGTGAGGTGCTCGCGCAGCGCGTCGGGGTCGAGGTCGACGCCCTCGGCCGGCTGCACGAACCCGACGCCGGTCTCGCCCCACCGCTCGTCCGGCACCCCGACGACGGCCGCGCCGACCACCCCGTCGACGGCGAGCAGCACCGCCTCGACCTCCGCCGGGTACACGTTCTCGCCGCCGGAGATGAACATGTCCTTGACGCGGTCGACGACGGTGGCCCAGCCGTCCGGCGCCACGGTCAGCACGTCGCCGGTGCGGAACCAGCCGTCGAGCGTGTCGTCCGGCTGCCCCCAGTACCCGGCGAACACGTTCGGCCCGCGGACGAGCAGCTCGGCGGGCCCGGCGTCGACGGGCCCGACCTCGCCGTCGCGGACCATCGCCACGTCGGTGAAGAAGTGCGGGACGCCCACGGACACCGGGTGCGCCGTGGACCCCTCGCGGGTGGCCATGAGCACGCCGGGGCTCGCCTCGGTCATGCCGTAGCCCTGCTGCAGCGTGACGCCGCGGCTCTGCCAGGCCGCCGCGACGCGGGCGGGCACCGGCGACCCGCCGTACTGGACGACGCGCAGCGACGTCAGGTCGGCCGCGCCGAACCCGGGGTGGTCGCAGAGCATCTGCAGCATCGTCGGCACCGCGGAGAAGCCGGTGATCCCGGCCTCGCCGATCCGCGCGAGGATCGCGGCGGGATCGACCTTCGCGACCGGTTCCACCGACCCGCCCTTGAACAGCGTCGGAAGCGTGATCTGCCCGATCCCGACGCAGTGGAACAGCGGCGCGATGCACAGCGCGCGGTCGGTGCTCGCGACGTCGACGTGGGCGAGCTGGTTGACCGTGTTCCAGGTCAGGTTGCCGTGGGTGAGCACCGCGCCCTTCGGGCGTCCGGTGGTGCCGGAGGTGTAGAGGACGAGCGCGGGGTCGTCGAGGCCGACGGGGTGCCGCGCGCCGTCCGCCCCCGCCAGCGCCTCCTCGTACGCCGGCCCGACCTCCAGCCGCGGCCCGGTGAACTCGGCGGCGAGCGCGGCGGCGTCCGGGCTGGACACCAGGAACGTCGCGCCGACGTCGCCGAGCATGTAGCGGATCTCGGGCCCGGCCAGGCGGTGGTTGAGCGGCACCGCGATCGCGCCGAGGCGCCAGACCGCGAAGAACGTCTCCAGCACCTCGACGGCGTTGACGCCGAGCTGCGCGACGCGGTCGCCCTTCCCGACCCCGGCGGCGGCCAGGACACCGGCGAGGCGCTCGACGCGGTCGGCCAGCTCGCCGTAGCTCCGCGCGCCGCCCGGGCCGATCAGCGCGGGCCGGGCGGCGTCGATCCGGGCGCGGCGCGCGGGCCAGCTGCCGAGTCCGTCGGGTGGGTGCACGGCTCCGAGATTAACAGGAAACCTGTTATTGTCGAGGGGTGCCGCCGTCCCTGCTGTACGTCGTGAAGCAGGTCGAGCTGGCCGTGCGGTCGCACCTCGACGAGCTGCTGCGCCCGCACGGCCTCACGACCTCGACCTACACCGCGCTCACCGTCCTGGAGCGCCGCGACGGCCTGACCACCGCCGACCTCGCCCGCACCTCGTTCGTCACGCCGCAGGCCATGGCCGACATCGTCGCGGCGCTGGAGGCGCGCGGGCACATCGTCCGCACGCCGGACCCGACCCACGGGCGGCGGCTGCGTACCAGCCTCACCGCCGAGGGCCGGGCCCTGCTCGCCGCCCTCGCCGAGGAGGTGGGGGCACTCGAGGAGCGAATGCTGGCCGGCCTCGACCCGGCCCAGCGCGCCGCGCTGCGCACCCAGCTCAACGCGTGCCGGGAGGCGCTGACCTAACGGGCGTCGCGCACCCTCAGGATCTCCGCCGCCACCTCCGCGGCCCGCGGGGCGAGCTCGCGGTGGCGGCGCAGGAACAGGTCGTGGGCGCCGACCGCGGGCCAGGACGCCGGGAGATGCCGGACGGGCAGGCGGGGGTCGTTGCGGATCGTGCGCAGCCAGTCGGCCTCCAGCGCGACCTGGGCGGCCAGCGGGTCGGCCGGGCCCCGCCCGGGCTCCGACCAGCGCCGCACGAACCGGGCGTAGTCGCCGGCGAGGGCGTCGAGGTCCCAGGCGTCGCGGACCAGCGCGTCGACGTCGGTGGGGGGCAGCGCGGTCGCCGTGAACGCCGAGAGGTGCGCGGCCGCCTCCAGCCCGTCGACCAGCGCGGTGACGTCCACCGGCCCCGCCGCCAGCCACAGCCCGCCGCGCAGCGACCCGAACCCGGCCCAGACCAGCCGGGCCCGCAGCGCGTGCCGCTGCTTCGCCCACGAGTCGGGCAGCGAGTACGACAGCAGCGTCCAGCTGCCGTCCCAGTCGTCGTTGACGGGGCCGGTGCGCCACATCCGGTCGCCGCCGTCGTCGAGCACGCGGCGGGCCAGCGGGGTGAGGCCGAGGTAGACCTCCCGGCCGCGCCGGGTGCGGTCGAGCAGGCCGCGGCGGGCCGCGCGGCTCAGCGTCGAGCGCGCGGCCTGCTCGGAGACCTCCGCGCGGCGCAGCAGCTCGAGCACCCCCGCCGTCGCGACCTCCACGTCCCGACCCAGGACGTACGCGCCGAGGAACGCCAGCAGCACGGTCTGCGGACGGGTGCCGTCGCGTTCCTCGTCCACGGGGGGAGCCTAGCCACGATCAACACTGGGCAGAACGTTGACGGTCGTCGACCAAGATGCCTACTCTCCTGCGTGACGCGGACCACCCGACGAGAGCAGTTCCCTGGAGGCAGTGCGATGACCGCACCCGGCCCGACCACCCCCCAGCTCCGGCGCGCCGCGCTGTCGAGCTACCTCGGCAGCGTGATCGAGTACTACGACTTCCTGCTCTACGCCACGGCCGCGGCCCTCGTGTTCGGGCCGGTGTTCTTCTCCGGGCTCGACCCGGTCGTCGGCACGATCGCGAGCCTCGGCACGCTCGCCACGGGCTACCTCGCCCGCCCCCTCGGCGGGATCCTGTTCGGCCACTTCGGCGACCGGCTCGGCCGCAAGAAGATGCTGATCACCACCATGACCCTGATGGGCATCGCGAGCGTGCTCATCGGCCTGCTGCCCACCCCGGCGCAGATCGGCGCGCTCGCCCCGGTGCTGCTGGTGGTGCTGCGCGTCGCGCAGGGGATCGCGGTCGGCGGCGAGTGGGGCGGGGCCGTGCTGCTCTCCGCCGAGCACGCCACCTCCCGGCGCGGACTGTGGGCCAGCTTCACCAACGCGGGCGCCCCGAGCGGCGGCGTCCTGTCGACGGTCGTCCTGGCGATCACCGCGGCGACGATGACCGAGGAGCAGTTCCTGTCCTGGGGCTGGCGCATCCCGTTCCTGCTCAGCGCCGTGCTGCTGGCGCTCGGGCTGTTCGTCCGCTCGCGCGTCGAGGAGACGCCGGTGTTCCGGGCCGAGATCGCGGAGACCCCGCCCGCGTTCCCGCTGGTCGACGTCCTGCGCAACCACCCCCGCGTCCTCGCCCTGTCGGTCGGGATCGGCTTCGCCGCGTTCGTCGTGCAGGCCACGATCACGACGTTCTCCCTGTCGTACGCGGTCGAGGCCGGCATCCCGCGCTCGACCGTGCTCAACGCGCTGACCGCGTCGTCGGTGGCCGCCGTGGTCGGGATCATCGGGTGGTCGGCGCTGTCGGACCGGCTCGGGCGGCGGCCGGTGATGATCGCCGGGGCCGTGGCCTGCGGAGCGTGGGCGTTCGCGCTGTTCCCGCTGATCAGCAGCGGGTCGACGGCGCTGCTCGTGGTGGCCGTCGTCGTCGGGCAGGGACTGCTGCACCCGGCCCTCTACGGGCCGCTGGCCGCGCTCTACACCGAGCTGTTCGCGACGCGGTCGCGGTACACGGGCGCGTCGCTGGGCTACCAGCTCGCCGGGACCGGGGCCGGGTTCGCGCCGCTGGCGTTCGCGGCGATCTACGGGGCGACGGGGAGTGCGCTCGTGATCTCGGTGATCATCGCGGTGCTGTGCCTCGTCACCGTGGCCTGTCTGGCGCTGGCCCCGGAGACGCACCGGCGGAGTCTGAGCGAGGCGGGGGCCCGGGTTCCTGCGGCGTGATCATCCGGTCAGCGTGTGCTACTGCACCTTTGTTGGGTCGATTCGTAGGTCTGCCCACGTCAGGGCGGTAGAATCGAACACATGTTCCCCTCCGTGCTCGATCCCGATCCTCCACAGGGAGTCGTGCCCGATCCAGTTCCCTCCGGGACGTTCGGGCTCGAACTCGATCTCACCACCACCGATGTTTCCCTGCTCTCCGACGCCGATCTGGTGGATGCCGTGGTCGGGTTCGAGGCGATGGCGTCCTGGGCTGCGGCCCGCCAGTTCGCCGTTCTGGCCGAGTTCTCCCGGCGGGGCGGGGACGGATCCATCCGGCCGGTGACCGCTGCAGTTCCGGCGCGGGAGTGGGCCGGGCCCGAGGTGGCCACGGCGCTCACGCTGTCGCCGGGGGCAGGGGAGGTGCGACTCGCCCAGGCGATCCGGCTCGACGGGGTGCTCCGGCCGACCCGCGACCTGCTGGAAGCCGGCCGGCTCGATGTGCCGAGGGTGCGGTTGATCCTGGACCGGCTCGCCGTGGTCTCCGACCATCACGCTGCCGTGGTGCAGGAGCGGGTGCTGCCTGCGGCGCCCGGCCAGACCTGGGCGCAGCTGTCCGCGGCGCTGCGCCGGGCGATCCTCGCCGTCGACCCGGACGGGGCCGCGGAACGTCATCAGGCGGCGCGGAAGGAACGCCGGGTGGATGTGTTCCCGGGTGAGGACGGGATGGCGACGGTGTGGGCGCGGATGTCTGCGCCGGACGCCGCGTCCTCTCTCGAGTGGCTGACCCGTCTGGCCCGCGGCATGGGCGCCGACGACCCGCGGACCCTGGATCAGTGCCGCGCCGACCTCGCCGCCGCCGCACTCACCGGGAGGCTGGTCATCCGCGACCCCTCGGCGGACCCGACGGTCGTGGCTCCGGTGACGCCGGGGAAGCCGTTGATCACCGTCGTGGTCCCGTACTCGACGTTGATCGGGGTGGATGAGGAGCCGTGTGAGATCGCCGGGTACGGCCCGATCCCCGCCCATCTGGCCCGCGACATCGCCGCCGACGCGGTGTGGCGGCGCCTGGTCACCGACCCGCTGACCGGGGCGGTCCTCGATCACGGCCGCACCACCTACCGCCCACCCGCCGCGTTGGCCGACCACGTCCGGGCCCGGGACGTGACCTGCCGGGCCCCGGGCTGCCGCCGGGCCGCGACCACCTGCGAACTCGACCACGTCATCGCCTGGGCGGACGGCGGGACCACGTCGGAGGACAACCTGGCCTGCCTGTGCACCGCGCACCACGACCTGAAGGAGCAGCCGGGCTGGCGGGTCACGCTGCACCCGGACCGGTCACTGGAGTGGACCACCCCGACCGGACACCGCTACCGGACCCGGCCCCACGACCACCGCTGATCACCCGAGCCCGTTCCCCGTCGGACGACCACCGGCCCTCCACCGTTCGCCCGACGTCCTGATGCCGCGAGGGCCCGCACCAGCGCGCCCCACGGCAGCCCTCCACGGCGCCACGGCCGGCGGAGCGGAGGGTGCAGCCCTGCCGTGCAACCGGATGGGCGTCCGTTCCGTCCTGGGGACATGAAGCGCGCACTGCTCCCCGCCGTCGGTCTCGTCCTCGCTCTCGCCGGCTGCGCCGCGCCCGGCCAGCTGGGGTCGGCGGCCCCGGCACCGACGCCCGGCATCTCGGCCCGGGGCGTCGGCACCGTCAGCGGCACCCCGGACACGCTCACCGTCGTGCTCGGCGTCGCCACCACCGCCCCGGCGGCGGCGGGGGCACTGGCCGACAACACCGCCCGCTCGACCGCCCTGATCGAGGTGCTGCGCGGCAGCGGGGTGGCGGAGGAGGACCTGCGCACGAGCGGGCTGTCGATCTTCCCGAGCTACTCCTCCGACGGCGGCACCGTCACCGGGTACGAGGTGAGCAACCAGGTCACGGCGACGCTGCGCGACCTCGACGGGGCAGGGGCCCTCATCGACGCGGCGGCGCAGGCGGCGGGTGACGCGGTGCGCGTGCAGCAGATCTCCTTCTCGATCGACGACGACTCGGAGCAGCGCGCGGCCGCCCGCGCGGACGCCGTGCGGCGGGCCGAGGCGCAGATCGAGCAGATGGCCGAGGCGGCGGGGGTGTCGCCGGGCGCGCTGCTGTCGATCACCGAGATCCCGGGCGAGACCGGCCCGCAGCCCTACGCCGCCGACGCGTTCGCGGCGCAGGAGTCCGCGGCGGTGCCGCTGCTGCCGGGGAGCCAGGACGTCAGCGTGGTCGTGGAGGTCGTGCGCGCGGTCGGCTGAGCGGCGGCCGGACGGACCGGACATCGGGCGCACGCGGGGGCACGGGAGAATCCGGCGGATGAGCTCCCCCCGGCACGGGCCCCGCCACCGCGGCAGCGGCACCACCCGCACCGGCCCGCACCCCGCGACCGGGCCCACGACGGGCGACCCCGACGCCGACACGGGCCCGATCGGGATCGACCCCCGCCCCACCGGGCGCCACCGCGATCCCGGGCCCGATCCCACCGACGTCCGGCAGCGGCCGGGGCGCGACGCACCGGCGACCGCACCCGACCCCACCGCCCGCGAGGGCGCCCGGCACGCCGACACCGGCACCGGACCGACCGGCGCCCCGCCCGACCACCCCGCCGACACCCCGGCCCTCACCGGCCACGGGCACGGCCACGGTCCGGCTCCGCACGCCGACCGGCGGGTGCGGATCGCGATCGCGGCCCTGCTGGTGCCCGCGGCCGTCGCGACGCTGGTCGGGCTGGTGCTGCTGTTCCCCTACGAGCGCGCCCGACCGCTCGACGGGGCCGCGGCGCTGCCGCGGGTGCCGGGCACCGTGTCGGCCACGGCGGAGAGCGACTGCTCCCCCGGCGAGGGCGACCGCGGCTGCGCGGCCCTGACCGTGCGGCTGACCGGCGGGGACGCGGCCGGCACCAGCATCGTGACGCTCGTGTCGGTGGTCCGCGGGGTCTCCCCGTTCACCACCGGCGACGACGTGCAGCTCTCCGTCGACGGCGACCCGGCCGATCCGGAGTCCTACCAGATCGTCGACTTCCAGCGGGAGGTCCCGCTGCTCGTGCTGGCGCTGCTGTTCGCGGCGGCGGTGGTGGCGCTGGGCCGCTTCCGGGGGCTCGCCGCCCTCGGGTCGCTGGTGCTGACGGGCGTGGTGCTGATCGGGTTCGTGCTGCCGGCGATCCTGGCCGGGCGCGACCCGCTGCTGGTCGCCGTCGTCGGGTGCACCGCGATCATGTTCTGCGCGCTGTACCTCACGCACGGGTTCACCTCCCGCACCTCGACGGCCGTGCTCGGCACGTTCGGCAGCCTCGTCCTGATCGGGGTGCTCGGCGTCGCCTTCGCGGCCGCGGCCCGGCTGACCGGCGCCGACGAGGACACCGCGAGCCTGGCCAACACCCTCGGCACCGCGGTCGACGGGCGGGGGCTGGTGCTGGCCGGGCTGATGATCGGCGCCCTCGGCGCCCTCGACGACGTCACGGTCACCCAGACCAGCGCGGTGTGGGAACTGCGCGCCGCCGACCCGCAGCTGCGCCCGGCCGCCCTGTTCTCCGCGGCGATGCGGATCGGGCGCGACCACGTGGCCTCGGCCGTCAACACGCTCGTCCTGGCCTACGCGGGCGCGGCGCTGCCGCTGCTGCTGCTGTTCAGCGTCGCCGAGCGCGGCCTGGCCGACACCCTGACCAGCCAGGTCATCGCCACCGAGGTGGTCAGGACGCTGGTGGGCAGCATCGGGCTGGTGGCGTCGGTGCCGCTGACGACCGCGCTCGCCGTGGCCGTCGTGACCCGCGGGCGGCTGGTGCGGACCGGGGACTGACCCCGGTGCGCCGGGCCGTCGATCCCGTGCACCGGTGGGCGAGAATCGGGTCGTGACCACCGCCGCCCGGACCGCCGTCGTCGACCTGTGCCGCGGGCTCGTCGCGCGCAGCCTGGTGGTCGGGACGGCCGGCAACGTGTCGGTGCGCGACGGCGACCGGATCGCGGTGTCCCCGTCGGCCGTCGACTACGCGGAGCTGACGCCGGACGCGGTCGGCGTGCACGCGCTCGACGGCACCCCGCTCGACGCGCCGCTGCGCCCCACCTCCGAGCTCGCCCTGCACGTCCTGCTGCACGCCCGCGACGGGGCGCGCGACGGCGAGGTCGTGCTGCACACCCACGCGCCCGCGTCGACGGCGCTCTCGACCGTCGTCGACGAGGTGCCGCCGACGCACTACTACGCCGCGTTCTTCGGCGGCGCGGTCCGCGTCGCCCCCTACGCGACGTTCGGGACCCCGGAGCTGGCCTCGCACGTCCTCGCCGCGATGCGCGACCGCAGCGCCGCGCTCATGGCCAACCACGGGGCGGTGCTCGTGGCGCCCGCGGTGGCCGGTGCGCTGGACCGGGCCGCGTACCTGGAGTACGTCTGCGACGTCGCGCTGCGCGCACTCGGCACCGGGCTGCCCCTGCGCGTCCTCGACGCCGCCGAGATCGACCGCGTCCGCTCCGCCCTCGACGGCCACGGGCAGGTACCGCCCCGGACGTGACGGCTATGCTGGACGCGATGGGGGTACAACCGTGAGCACACCGTCACCACCGCCCGATCAGGGTGGCCCCACCGTCCTGCGCATCCTGCTGGGCACCCAGTTGCGCCGGCTGCGCGAGGCCAACGGCATCACCCGCGAGCGGGCCGGCGACGCGATCCGCGCGTCCAGCGCGAAGATCAGCCGCCTGGAGCTGGGCCGCGTCGGCTGCAAGGAACGCGATGTGCTCGACCTGCTGACCCTCTACGGCGTCACCGACGAGGCCGAGCGCGCGGGCTACCGCGACCTCGCGACCCGCGCCAACGCCCGCGGCTGGTGGCAGCAGCACAACGACGTCCTGCCCAGCTGGTTCGAGATGTACCTGCGGCTGGAACAGGCCGCGCAGGTCATCCGCAGCTTCGAGCTGCAGTTCGTGCCGGGCCTGCTGCAGACCGAGGAGTACGCGCGCAGCGTCGTGCTGCTCGGGCACCGCGGCTCCCCGCCCGACGACGTCGACCAGCGCGTCCAGCTGCGGATGTCGCGGCAGAAGATGCTGCGCGAGCCGGGCGCGCCGCAGCTGTGGGTCGTCATCGACGAGGCCGCGGTGAGCCGCCCGTACGGCACGCCCGCGGTGATGCGCGGGCAGCTGGAGCACCTGCTCGAGGCCAGCCGGTGGCCGAACGTCACCGTGCAGCTGCTGCCGTTCCGCGCGGGCAGCCACGCCGCGGCCGGCGGCCCCTTCTCGATCCTGCGCTTCGCCGAGTCCGACCTGCCCGACATCGTCTACCTCGAGCAGCTCAACAGCGCGGTCTACCTCGACAAGCGCGCCGACGTCGAGGACTACTCGGGGGTCTGGGAGCGGCTGGTCGTGCAGGCGCTCACGCCGCGCGACACCCGCACGGCCCTGGCCGGGCTGATCGAGAAGTTCTAGGCCTTGCGGCCGATGCCCGCCGCGTAGAGCGTGTGGGTGGGGCTCTCGGTCGGCGTCTGGTCGTCGGGACGCCAGTCGTTGGCGTAGGTCAGGCCCGGCTCCACCAGCTCCAGGCCGTCGAAGAACCGTCGCTGCTCGGCCCAGGTGCGGAACCGGCCGGTGCCCAGGCCGCCCTCCAGGAACGCCTTCTCCAGTGCCTTCGCGCGCGGCTCGTCGTCGTCGAGGAAGTTGCTCGCCAGCAGGTAGCTGCCGGGGCTGAGCCGCGCGGTGATCGCCGCGGCCACCGCGTACGGGTCCTCGTCGTCGGAGAGGTGGTGGAAGATGCTGGCCGCGAGCACCGCGAACGGCGCCGAGGTGTCGATCAGCTCGGTGACGGCCGGGTCGGCGAAGATCGCGTCGATGTCGCGGATGTCGCCGGTGATCACCGTGGTGGTGTCGTCGTCGTCGAGCAGGGCGCGGCCGTGGGCCAGCACGATCGGGTCGATGTCGACGTAGACGACGTGCACCGACGGGTCGACCGCGTGCGCGATCTCGTGCACGTTGCCCGCCGTCGGCAGGCCCGAGCCGAGGTCGAGGATCTGCCGGATGCCGGCCTCGCGCACCAGCCAGGTGACGGCGCGGCGCAGGTGGTTGCGGTTGTCGAGGGCGAGCTGGCTGGTCTCGGGCACGGCCGCGAACAGCGCGCCGGACACCTGCCGGTCGATCTCGTAGTGGTCCTTGCCGCCGAGGACGTAGTCGTAGACGCGGGCGATCGACGGCCGGGTCAGGTCGACGTCCGGGATCCCCGGTGCGTCGTCGAGACCTCTGTTGTCGCTCATCCGGTCGTCCCCCAGTCCGTTCACCGATGTGGCGCGCACAGCCTATCGTCACCGCTTCGTCAGACACGGCGGGCCGGTGGCGCGCCGCGGCGGAGGAGGATGAGGGCGTGAGCACGACGACCGTCCACCCGACGCCCCTCGTCCCCCGCCGCACGGCTGCGTCGATCGGGGTGCTGGCCGTCGCCGCCGCACTGGCCGCCGGGCACCTCGTCGCCGGGCTCGTGTCGCCCGCGTCGTCGCCGTTCCTGGCCGTCGGGAACGGGGCGATCGCGCTGGCGCCGCAGTGGCTCGTCGAGTTCGCGAAGTCGACGTTCGGCGTCGCCGACAAGCCCGTGCTGCTCGGCGGGATGGCGCTCGTGCTCCTCGCCGCCGCGGTCGGCGTCGGCCTCGCATCCCGCGAGCGGCCGCAGCCCGGCACCCGCGCGCTGACCGGGCTCGGCCTGCTGGGGTTCGCCGCGGTCGCCCTGTCCCCCGCGTTCACCCCCGTCGACCTGCTCGCCCCCGCCGCGGCCGCGGGCGTCGGGATCGTCGTGCTGCGCCGCCTGCACGCCCTCGCCCTCCCCGGCGCCCCCCGGACCGGATCGGGGATGGACCGCCGCACGATGCTCACGGGCACCTCGGCGCTCGTCGGGTTCGGTGCGCTCGCCGCGGGCGGGCTGGGCCAGCTGCTCGGCGGCCGCCTCACCGGCTCCCGCGAGGAGGTCACGGCGCGGCTGCGCGGGCTGGCGCTCGCGGAGCGGGCCCCCGCCGTACCCGCGGGCGCGGCGTTCCCAGAGCTGGGCACGCCGACGTTCCTCACCGCCAACGCCGACTTCTACCGCATCGACACCGCGCTGCGGATCCCCACGCAGACCGCCGCCGACTGGTCGCTGCGCATCCACGGCATGGTCGACCGCGAGCTCGTCCTGACCTTCGACGACCTGCTCGCCCGCCCGCTGCTCGAGCGCACGGTCACGATGATCTGCGTGTCGAACGAGGTCGGTGACGACTACATCTCCACCACGAACTTCATCGGCGTCGACCTGCGGGAGATCCTGCTGGAGGCCGGCATCGCCCCCGGCGCCGACCAGGTGCTCTCCACCAGCAGCGACGGCCTGTGGACCGCCGGCACCCCCGTCGACGTGCTGCTGGAGCCCGACCGCGGCGCGCTGCTCGCCGTCGGGATGAACGGCGAGGCGCTGCCCCCCGAGCACGGGTTCCCGGTGCGGATGGTCGTGCCCGGCCTCTACGGGTACGTGTCGGCGACGAAGTGGGTCACCGACCTGGAGGTCACCACGTTCGACCGCGAGCAGGCGTACTGGCTGCAGCGCGGGTGGGGGCGGTTCGGCCCGGTGAAGACGCAGTCGCGCATCGACGTGCCGCGGGCCGCGGGCAGCACGCCGGCCGGGCGCGTCACCGTCGCCGGGATCGCGTGGTCGCAGCCGATCGGGATCAGCCGCGTCGAGGTGCGCCTCGACGACGGCCCGTGGACGACCGCCGAGCTGGCCACCGAGGTCGGCGGCGACACCTGGCGGATGTGGCGGGCCGAGGTCGACGCCGCCGCGGGGTCGCACGTCGTGACCGTCCGGGCCACCGACGCGAACGGGGTGACCCAGACCGAGGAGCGCGCCCCGGTGATCCCCGACGGCGCCACCGGCTACCACTCGGTGGTCTTCAGCGCGGTCTGACCGCCGGCTCCGCCCGCGGGCGGAAGACCAGCTGCACGCAGTCGTCCTCGTCGAACCGGCGGACCGACACCCGGTAGACGGGCTCGAGCACCTCGGGCCGCAGCACCTCGGCCGTCGGGCCGGTGGCCGCAACCGTGCCGCCGTCGAGCAGCACGAGCCGGTCGCAGTAGCGGGCCGCGAGGTTGAGGTCGTGCAGCACCACGACCGTGGTGATGCCGAGCGCGCGGACGAGGCCCAGCACCTCGTGCTGGTAGCGGATGTCGAGGTGGTTGGTCGGCTCGTCGAGCAGCAGGTGGCCGGCCTCCTGCGCCAGCGCCCTGGCGATCAGCACGCGCTGCTTCTCCCCGCCGGACAGCAGCGAGAACGACCGCTCCGCGTGCTCGCGCATCCCGACGCGGCGCAGCGCGGTGGCCGCGACCGCGTGGTCGTCGCCGGTGAACGACCGGAGCGACGAGCGGTGCGGGGACCGCCCGAGCAGCACCATCTCCGCGACCGAGATCGGCAGCTCCGGCGGGCTCTCCTGCGCGACGACCGCGATCCGGCGCGCCAGCTCCCGGCCCGGCAGGTCCACCACCGGCTCGCCGTCGAGCAGCACGGCCCCGGACCGCGGCCGCAGCGCGGTGTAGAGGATCCGCAGCAGCGTCGTCTTGCCGCTGCCGTTGGGTCCGATCAGCCCGAGCACCCCGCCCGCCGGCGCGGCGAGCCCCACGCCGTCGAGGACGGGGGTGCCGTCGTAGGCGAACGTCACGCCGGACGCGGTGATCATCGGGCCGGCACCCCCCTCGGATCGACGAACCGCCGCGCGCCCGGTACGAGCAGCGCGAGCGCTCCCGCGGCGAGCGTCAGCACCCCGCAGGCGACCAGCACCGGGGTCGTGCCCAGCCCCGTCAGCAGGACCGGCAGGACGACGAGCCCGAGCGGCGCGACGCCGTAGGACACCATGAAGTCGAACGCGAACACCCGGCCCAGCCGCTCCGGCGCGACCTCCCGCTGGATCGCGGAGAACCACAGGATGTTGAACGTCTCGATGCCCGCGCCGCCCAGCACGTACGCGGCGACGATCAGCACCGGCGCGTCCGGCACGGCCAGCGCCAGCGGCACCAGCCCGAAGGCCCCCAGCCCGGCGAACGCCACCACCCCGGCCGGCCGCGGGGTGCACCGGCCCAGCACCAGAGCGGCGAGCACCGCGCCCGCCGAGTAGCCGCCCAGGGCGACCGCCAGGAAGGCGTCCGTACCGAACAGGTCACGGCTGACCAGCGGCAGCGTGAGCTGCTGCACCGCGAACCCGAGCGACAGCCAGACCGACAGGGCGCCGAGCCCGGCCAGGAACCAGCGGTGCCGGCGCACCTCGCGCAGGACCTCGCCGTAGTCGGCGAACGGGCGTCGCCGGGCCGCGTCCGACGGGCGGGGCGCGCCGCGGGGCAGGGCGTGCGCGACCGCGGCCGACGCCAGCCACAGCACGCCGGTCGCCGCGAGGGTCGCCGCCCCGCCCACGACGGCGTAGAGCAGCGCCGCGAGCGCCGGGCCGCCGACGAGCAGCAGGCGGCTGCTCAGCGTCGACAGGGCGTTGGCGCGCTGGAGCTCGACGTCCGGGACGACCTCGCCGATCAGCGCCTGGTAGGCGCCGCGGAAGATCCCCTCCCCCACCCCGGCCAGCAGGACGCACGCGCACAGCAGGGGCACCGACACGGCGAACGCCCCGACCGACGCGACGATCGCGGTGCCGCGCACGGCGCTCGCGATCGTCAGCACGGTGCGGCGCGGGTAGCCGTCGGTGACGATCCCACCGAGCACCGCGCCCAGGACGAACCCGAGCGTGCGGGCCCCGAGCACCAGCCCGAGCACCGCGATCCCGCCCTGCGTGTCGAGCACGTAGAGCGTCAGCGCCACCGGCATCACGGCCGTGGCCGCCCCGGTCAGGGTGTAGCTGATCCAGGCGAGCCGGAAATCGCCGTGCCGCAGGACGCTCAGCACGCGGCGGCGCCCGTGCTCGGCCGGCGGCGGATCGCGGCGCGGGGCGGGACGGTCGGTGGGGAGGGCATGGACGGGTCCTCTCAGGCCGCGCGCAGGCGGCGGACGAGCACGAGCAGGAAGGGGGCGCCGACGACCGCGGTGACGATCCCCAGCGGCAGCTCGCGCGGGGCGAACGCCAGCCGGGCGACGACGTCGGCCCAGATCAGGAACGCCGCACCGATGAGCGCGGCGACGGGCAGGACGCGGCGGTGCGCGCCGCCGACGCAGAGCCGGGCGACGTGCGGCACGACGAGGCCGACGAAGCCGATCCCGCCGGACACCGCGACCGCCGCCCCCGTGCACAGCGCGACGGCGAGCAGCGCACCGAGCCGCAGACGGGCCGGGTCGGTGCCGAGCGCGCGGGCGGTGTCGTCGCCGACGGCGAGCGCGTCGAACCGGCGCGACCAGGCGAGCAGGAGCGCGAGCGTGACCGCGGTGGTCGGCGCGACGACCGCCACCGCCGCCCAGTCGGCCCGGGCGAGCGACCCGAGCAGCCAGAACAGCACCGCGCGGGCGCCCTCCGGGCTGTCCGAGGCGAAGATCATGAAGCTGGTGACGGCCTGCAGGACGTAGCCCACCGCGACCCCGGCGAGCAGCAGGCGCACCGAGGTGACCGCCCCGCCGAGGCCCGCGACGGCGAAGACCAGCCCGATCGCCCCGAGCGCGCCGAGGAAGGCGCTGCCGGTGAGCGCACCGCCGCCCAGGGCCGACCCGACGCCGAACAGGATCGTCGCCGCGGCCCCGGTGGACGCCCCGGCCGACACCCCGAGCAGGTACGGCTCGGCCAGCACGTTGCGGACCAGGGTCTGCAGCGCGACCCCGGCCATCGCCAGCGCCGCCCCGACCACCGCCCCGAGCAGCACCCGCGGGGCCCGGACCAGCCAGACGATGCTGTCCTGCGCGGGCCCCCACGCGGCGTCGCCGGGGAACCCGACCAGGTGGTGGCCGAGGACGGCGGCGACGGTGCCCGGCGGGATCGCCACCGGGCCGAGCCCGACGGCGAGCGGGACCGACAGCACCAGCAGGGTCCCGAGCCCTCCGGTCCACGCCGCGGTGCGCCGGCGCCGGGTGGCGCGGCCGAGGTCGTCGGCGGCGGGGAGGACGGCCGGGCTCACGGGAGCGCGGCCAGCTGAGCGGTGAGCCGTTCGAGCCCGTCGACGGCGAGGGTGCCGTGCCCGGAGTGGAAGAAGTCGAGCACCACGACGTCCCGGTTCGCGACCGCGGGGAGCCCGGCCAGCTCCGGGCGCGCGAGCACAGAGTCGCGCACCTCCTGCTCGGTGGTGTCGCCGGGCTCGAAGAGGGCCAGCACGACGTCGGGGGCCGTACCGATCAGGGCCTCGACGCTCGGCTCGAAGTAGCGTTCCGCCTCCGCCCCGAACACGTTGCCCAGCCCGACGATGTCGAGCTGCTCGTGGACCATCCCCAGGTTCCCGTAGGCCCCGAGCGGGCTGTCGGGACCGGAGACGAACAGCGCCGCCGCGGTGCGGCCGTCGGAGGTGCTGCGCGCCCGCACCGCCTCGACCCGCGCGCGCAGGTCGTCGGCCGCGGCGTCGGCGACGTCGGAGGTGCCCAGCGCCGCGCCGATCATCTCGACGTCGGTCGCGACGTCCTCCAGCGCGGACCCGGACCGCTGCGACTGCCCCGCGCCGAACCCGCCGCAGTACCCGGCGACGATCAGCGTCGGGATGCCGAGCTCCGCCAGCTCCTCCGGCGAGGTCCCCTCCAGCCCGAACGTCACGACGAGGTCGGGCGTCCGGCCCAGGACGAACTCGCGGGAGATGTCGGTGGCGGTGCCGATCGGCGCCAGGGGCCGGGCGGTCAGCTCGGCCTCCGCGGCACCGAGCGGCTCGCCGCGCAGCGGCGCGAAGGTGCTGATCCGGTCGGTGCCCCCGGCGGCCGCGACGAGCGTGCCCGCCTCCCCGCCGATGACCATGACCCGCTCGGGGGGAGCGTCGAGCACGACCTGCCGGCCGCAGTTCTCGACGGTGACCGCCGCGGCGGCCGGTCCGGACGCCGCGGGGGCGCCACAGGCGGAGAGCGCGAGGACGGCCAGGACGGCCGGTCCGAGTCGACGGGGCATCAGTGGTCCTTGTCGGTGTAGAGGTGCAGGGCCGTCGGGTCGGCGCTGAACTGGGAGAACGGGAACGGCTCGGCCGACACGGCGGTGACGCCGGTGCCGAGGAAGGCGCGCGCGACGGCGCTGCCGGTCTGGGCGTAGACGATCAGCGGGATCCCGCGGTCGCGGCAGCGCGCGAGGATCACGTCGAACGTGCCGTTGCCGAGCGTCATGCCGGTCGCGACGACGGCGTCGGCGACGTCGAGGACGTCGGCCATGTCCCTGGTGACCGGGTCGCCCCACTGGGTCGCGGCCAGGTTGAGGTCGCACGGCAGCGGTTCCGCCCCCCGCTCGCGGATGGCGGCCACGAGCGGGTTGACGACCCCGATCAGGGCGACGCGGGCGCCGGGTGCCACGTCGAGCAGGCTCGCCACGGCCGCGTCCCTGGCCCGCGCGCGGACCTCCGGCGGCCCGGCCGGGAGCGTCACGACGGCGGCGCCGGAGTCGCGGTGCGGCGCGACCGAGGCGAGGTAGGCGTCCAGCGCGGCGATCCGCAGCGCGGGCGGGCCGGTGCGCAGCAGGTCGGCGACCGGCGCCCCCGACGCGTCGGCGCAGATGCCGGGGTCCACCTCCCCGGCCTCGAACCCGCACGCCCCGAACGCCGTGCCGACCCGGACCAGCAGGTACTGGTTGCGGTAGGTCGTCGTGCCCCCGGCGAGGCGGGTGCCGTGGTGCACCCAGAAGACGCTGGTGGCGGTCACCTCCGCGGGCGGCGGCCCGTGCCCTCCGTCGAGGACCCGGTCGACGAGCCCCTGCACGCCCGTCACGAGGCGGCCCGGGCGAGCTGCTCCAGCGGCAGGGTCGACCACGGCAGCTCCAGCTCGTCGACGCCGCCGACGACGCGCGGCGCGAGGCCGTCGACCGCGGGGACGTCCTCGTGCCCGACGTACGCCGCGTCGACGTAGCGGTGCCCGGTGTCGGGGGCGAGGAACACGACCGTGCGCCCGGGGTGCAGCGCCCGCTCGTGGCGGGCCACCAGGTAGGCCGCGCCCGAGGACAGCCCGGCGAACACGCCGCTGCGGCGCAGCAGCCCGATCGCCCCCGCCCGCGCGTACGGGAACGCCATCCAGTGCATGCGGTCGTAGAGGTCGTGGCGGACGTTGCGGAACTCGATGGAGCTCCCGATCCCCGCGATGATCATGTCGGGATCGGCGGTGTGCTCCGCCCCGAACGTGACGCTGCCGAACGGCTGCAGCCCGACCAGCTCGACGTCGCGCCCGGCCCGGCGCAGGTAGGTGGCCAGCGCGCCGGTCGACGCCCCGGTCCCCACCCCGCCGACGATCGTCAGCGGGCCCGACGGCAGGTCGGCGTCGACCGTCTCGGCGACCCCGCGGTAGCCGAGGTAGTGCACGCCGTCGTGGTACTGGCGCATCCAGTGGTAGCGCGGGTTGCGCAGCAGCAGCTCCCCGACGCGGTGGACGCGCAGGTTCTGGTCGAGCTTGAGGTCGGCCGAGGGCCGGACCTGCTCCAGCGTGGCGCCGAGGATCTCCAGCTGCAGGCGCAGCGTCCGGTCGACGGTGGTGGAGCCGACGATGTGGCAGCGCATCCCGTAGCGGTGGCACGCCAGCGCGAGCGCGTGGGCGTAGAGCCCGCTGGAGCTGTCGACGAGCGTGTCGCCGCGGCGCACGAGCCCGGACTCGACGAGGTGGCGCACCGCGCCCAGCGCCGAGCGGACCTTCATGACCTCGAAGCGCAGGCACACGACGCCGGGCTCGACCTGGATCGGGTCCGGGTCGGCGATCGCGTCCGCGCAGTGGGGGTGGATCACGATCGGCGCAGGGCGAGCAGGAACGTCTGCACGTCGTCGCCCTCCCAGTCCTCGACGTGCACGACCTCGGCGTCGAACCCCGCGTCCAGGGCGATCGCGACGATGTCGCGCAGCGGCGCGGTGTTGGAGACGATCAGGTACACGACCCCGCCGGGGGCGAGCAGGTCGCGCTCGACGAGCTGGCCGAAGAAGCGCGCGGCGATGTCGCGACCCACGCACAGGTTGCGGACGATGTCGGGGTCGTCGGACAGGGGCAGCTCGATCGCGGGCGGGTTGAACGTCACGACGTCGACCTGCCGCCCGTCGGGGAAGCCCTCCCAGACGTCGGCGACGACGGGGAACAGCGGCGGACCGTCCGGCCCGACGATCCGCGCGTAGTGCCGGGCCGCGGTGCGGACGCTCTCCGGGTGGACGTCGAGGGCGTGCACGGCAGCCGCCCCGCGCACCCCGGCGACGACCGCCTCGACGCCGAGCCCGGCGCCCATCGCGGCGTACCGCAGGCCCGCGACGGGCAGCGTGCCGTCGAGCAGCCGGGCGTGCACCAGCCGGCTGGTCTCCCCGGGGTGGAACACCCCGGGCGGCAGGTCGAACTCCCAGCCGTTCCAGGTGTACGTGCGGTGCTCGTGGATCGCCCGGCTCGGGGGGTTGATCGCGCGGATCTCCTCGGGCGGGAGCGTCTGCGGGAGCCGGTCGTGCAGGGCCCAGCCGGTGGCGCGGGTCGAGGTCATGCACCCATCGTTAATGACAACGATTATCAGAACAAGCCTTTACGTGCGCATGGGTTCGTCGTCAGGTCCGGGCCACCCCGACGAGCACCCGCGCCGGCGCCGCCACGACGGGCCCCGGCCGGGCCGACGACCTGCGCCGACGCAGCCGGCGCACCCCCTCCACGACGAACCCGACGGCGCTGGCGAAGCAGAAGCCGACGACGAGCGCGGTCACGGTGTCGTGCGCGAACGCCGCCCCGCCGACGAACCCGAGCACCGCCGACCACGACGCCGAGAGCAGCGTCCCGGGCACGGTGTAGCCGACGAACCGCGCCGCCGGGTAGCCGGTGGCGCCCGCCGCGAGCGTCGCCACGGTCCGCCCGCCCGGCAGGAACCGGGCCGTGAGCAGCACCGTGCCGCCGCGGCGGTGCAGCAGCCGCGCGACCCGGTCGTAGTTCTCGGCGCGCCGCCCGTCGGTGGCGTAGCGCGACCGGACCGCGGGCCCGACCCCGCGCCCGATCAGGTACCCCAGCCCCTCCCCGAGGAACGAGCCGAGCGCGGCCGCCGCGATCACGGCGACCAGGCTCTGCTCCCCCGTCACCGCCGACACCCCGGCCGCGATGATCAGCGCCTCGCTCGGCACCACCGGCAGCAGCGCGTCGACCAGCGCCATCCCGACGATCACCGCGAGCAGCCACGGCGACGCGAGCGCGGCCTCGGTGACGGACCGGAGGATGTCGACCATGCGCCTCAGAATGCCGAGGTCGGCACCCTGATACATCGGTAGGAAGTCTGAGGTTCCTCGGGGATGACCCCGACTTCCGGCCGTCCGCTGAACCGTTCGCGACCGGGTGCCGTGTGGGAGGTGGACACACCGCTCCCCCACGGAGGTTCACCCCATGTTCCGCACGTCCGCCCTCGCCGCCGTCGCGGCCCTCGCCGCCGTCGCGCTGACGGCCTGCTCCACCGGGAGCGACGACGGGTACGGCAACGCGCCCGCGGCCGCACCCGAGACCCTGGCCGCCCCGGCGGGCACCGTCCTCGCCGCCAACAGCACCGCCCAGCTGGGCGCGGTCGTCGTCGACGGGCTGGGGTGGACGCTGTACCGCTTCGACGACGACACCGCCGACCCCCCGGCGTCGAACTGCGCGGGCGACTGCGCGACGACCTGGCCGCCCGTGCTCGCCGAGCCCGGCACGCCCCTGACGGTCGACGGCGTCGACCAGGCCGCGGTCGGCACGATCACCCGCGAGGACGGCGGCGTGCAGCTCACCATCGGCGGCTGGCCGGTCTACCGCTACGCCGCCGACTCCGCTCCCGGCGCCACTGACGGGAACGGGGTCGGGGAGAAGTGGTTCGCCGTGACCCCCGACGGCGGTCGCGCCGAGGCTCCCTAGCCGCCGACGAGCACCTCGTCGAGGACGCCCTCGCGGATGTCGTCGACGAGGTCGGAGAGCTGGCCGACGCTCATCTGGATGCGCTGGCCGAAGTCGTCGGTGATGACGATGCGCTTCTCCGGCGCGGCGGCGTCGTCGACGAACAGCTCCGGGCAGCCGCAGTTGCACTGTCCGCAGAAGGTGGCGATGTGGCGCACGGCGAAGTCACTCCCGGTGGTCGGACGGACACGGACCTCCGAGACTAGGCGGACGACCGACCGGACGGAACCGGCGCGCGACGCCGACCACCGCGCAGCGCGGCCACCAGCGGGCCCACCGGCGCCGGCCGGTCGGGGTCGCGCCGCGCCGCCGCGAGGGCGCGCAGCGTCGCGAGGTGGATCCCGACGGAGGCGTCCGCGGGCTGGGTCTGCACCACCAGCTCGGTGCTCCACTCCCGGGCCGGGTCGGTGCGCCACCGCCCCAGCAGCGCCTCCGGCCGCTCGCCGGGCCCCACGATCCGGACGGCCGCGACGCGCGGCTCCCCCGCGGCCCGCGCCCAGTAGCGGGCGAGGTGCGGGGCGGTGTCGGCCCGTCCGGTCAGGATCCCCATGCCCCGCGACCCGGCCGCGGCGACGCCGTCGGCGGTGCCGGTGGCCTGCCACAGCCGCGCGTCGAGGCCGGGGGCGGCGGGCACGATCTCCGCGAGGTGCGCGCGCAGGGCGTCGACGGCGGCGGTGCAGTCGGCGTGGCGCCGCGCGTGGTCGCGGCCGAACGCCTCCGACGCCGCCGCGTCCGCCCCGGCCCCGACGCCGAGCTCCAGCCGGCCGCCGCTGAGCACGTCGAGCACGGCGGCGTCCTCGGCCAGGCGCCGCGGGTCCTCCAGGGCGGCGGCGACCACGGCGGTGCCGAGCCGGATCGTCGAGGTCGCCTGGGCCACCGCGGCGAGCAGCACCAGCGGCGAGGGCAGCAGGCCGTCGAGGTGGCCGTCGTGGTGCTGGGCGACCCAGAAGGAGGAGAAGCCGAGCTCCTCGGCCGCGACGGCCAGCGTCACCGTGTCGCGGTACGCCTGCGCGGGCGCCGGACCGGCCACGTGCGTGAGGTACCCGAGCCGCATGACGGAACGCTACCGGCGACCACGCACAGCGAGCACACCGGCCGTGTGAACGCCGCGTGACGGTCCGGCCCACGATCTTGTCCGGCCCCCCGCCGGGGCGCGAGAGTGACGATCCCCTTGCGCGGACCGGGCTCCCGGTCCGACAGTGGGCCGCTGTCGAGAACGAGGGACGTGAGGCGCATGACCGACGGGATCGTCCGGGCCGCCATCCTGCAGGCCAAGTGGACCGGGGACACCGCGTCCATGATCGAGGTGCACGAGTCCTACGCGCGGGCCGCCGCCGAGCAGGGGGCGCAGGTGATGGGCTTCCAGGAGGTCTTCAACGCCCCCTACTTCTGCCAGGTGCAGGAGTCCGAGCACTACCGCTGGGCCGAGCGGGTGCCCGACGGGCCCACCGTCGTGCGGATGCAGGCGCTCGCGCGGGAGACCGGGATGGTGCTGGTCGTGCCGGTCTTCGAGGTCGAGGACTCCGGGCACTACTACAACACCGCCGCCGTGATCGACGCCGACGGCACCGTGCTCGGCAAGTACCGCAAGCACCACATCCCGCAGGTCAAGGGCTTCTGGGAGAAGTTCTACTTCCGTCCGGGCAACCTCGGCTGGCCGGTCTTTGAGACCGCCGTCGGGAGGATCGGCGTCTACATCTGCTACGACCGGCACTTCCCCGAGGGGTGGCGCGCGCTGGGCCTGGCCGGGGCGCAGATCGTGTTCAACCCCTCGGCCACGAGCCGCGGCCTCAGCTCGTACCTGTGGAAGCTGGAGCAGCCGGCCGCGGCCGTCGCCAACGAGTACTTCGTCGCCGCGATCAACCGCGTGGGCGTGGAGGAGTACGGCGACAACGACTTCTACGGCACGAGCTACTTCGTCGACCCCCGCGGCCAGTTCGTCGGGGACGTGGCGTCGGGGAACGACGAGGAGCTCGTCGTCCGCGACCTCGACCTCGGCCTGATCGACGAGGTGCGCCAGCAGTGGGCGTTCTACCGCGACCGCCGGCCCGACGCCTACGGCCCGCTGGTGCAGTCGTGAGCCTCTACGAGCGCACGCGCGCGGTCCTGCCCTCCTGGCTGGCGATCTACTACGAGGAGCCGATCGAGCTCGACCGCGGCGACGGCCGCCACGTCTGGGACGCCGACGGCAACCGCTACCTCGACTTCTTCGGCGGCATCCTCACCACGATGACGGCGCACGCCCTGCCCGAGGTGACCAAGGCCGTCGCCGACCAGGCCGGGAAGATCATCCACAGCTCCACGCTGTACCTGAACCGGCCGATGGTGGAGCTGGCCGAGCAGATCGCGACGGTCTCGGGGATTCCGGACGCCAAGGTGTTCCTGACCCCGAGCGGCACCGAGGCCAACGACGCCGCGCTGCTGCTGGCGTCGTCGCTGCGGCGCAGCAACCAGATCCTCGCGCTGCGCAACAGCTACCACGGCCGCTCGTTCTCGACGATCGCGATCACCGGCAACCGGTCGTGGAGCCCGACCTCGCTCTCGCCGTTCCAGACCTACTACGTGCACGGCGGCCAGCAGTACCGCTCCCCGTTCGCGGGCCTGTCCGACGGCGAGTACATCGCGGCGTGCGTCGCCGACCTGCGCGAGGTGCTCGACCAGTCCGGCGGTGACGTCGCGGCGTTCATCGCCGAGCCGATCCAGGGCGTCGGCGGGTTCACCTCGGGCCCCGACGGGCTGCTGGGCGCGTTCGCCTCCGTCCTGCGGGAAAAGGGGATCCTGTGGATCTCCGACGAGGTGCAGACCGGCTGGGGCCGCACCGGCGAGCACTTCTGGGGCTGGCAGGCCAGCGGCGCCGTCCCGGACCTGGTGACGTTCGCGAAGGGCATCGGCAACGGGCTGTCGATGGGCGGCGTGATCGCCCCGGCGTCGATCATGGACTCGTTGGGCGCCAACCACATCTCGACGTTCGGCGGCTCGCCGCTGACGTCAGCGGGCGCGCTCGCGAACCTGCGCTACCTGCTCGACAACGATCTGCAGGCCAACGCCGCCGCCCGCGGCCCGGCCCTGTTCGACGGCCTGCGCGCGCTCGGCTCGCCGGTCGTCGGCGACGTCCGGGGCAAGGGTCTGATGCTCGGCGTCGAGCTGGTGCGCCCCGGCACCGGGACGCCCGGCGACCCCGCCCCGGAGATAGCGACGGCGGTGCTGGAGGGCTGCAAGCGGCGCGGCCTGCTGGTCGGCAAGGGCGGGCTGCACGGCAACGTCCTGCGCATCGCCCCACCCCTGACCCTGACGGCCGACGAGGCGGCGGAGGGCCTGGCCGCCCTGCTGGCCGCGATCGAGGAGGCGACCCCGTGAGCCGCACGCTGATCACCGGCGGGACCGTCATCACGGCGTCGGACGAGATGGCCGTCGACGTGCTCGTCGAGGACGGGACGGTCGTCGCGCTGGGCGTCGGGCAGGACTGGACGGCCGACACCGTCCTCGACGCGACCGGGAAGTACGTCATCCCCGGCGGCGTCGACGCCCACACGCACATGGAGATGCCCTTCGGCGGCACCTACGCCGCCGACACGTTCGAGACCGGCACCCGGGCCGCGGCCTGGGGCGGCACGACCACGATCGTCGACTTCGCGATCCAGTCGGTCGGCGGCTCGCTGCGCGAGGGCCTCGACGCGTGGCACGCGAAGGCCGAGGGCCGCTGCGCGATCGACTACGCGTTCCACATGATCCTGGCCGACGTCAACGACTCGTCGCTCAAGGAGATGGAGGCGCTCGTCGGCGAGGGCGTCACCAGCTTCAAGCTGTTCATGGCCTATCCCGGCGTGTTCTACAGCGACGACGGCAAGATCCTGCGCGCGATGCAGAAGGGCGCCGAGACCGGCGCGCTGACGATGATGCACGCCGAGAACGGCATCGCGATCGACGTGCTCGTGGAGCAGGCGCTGGCCCGCGGTGAGACCGACCCGCGCGTGCACGGCGAGGTCCGGCGCGAGCTGCTGGAGACCGAGGCGACGCACCGCGCGATCAAGCTGGCGCAGGTCGCGGGCGCCCCGCTCTACGTCGTGCACCTCTCCGCGCGCTCGGCGCTCGCGGAGATCGCGAAGGCCCGCGACGAGGGCTACAACGCCTTCGCCGAGACCTGCCCGCAGTACCTGTTCCTGTCCACCGACGACCTGGCGCGGCCCGGCTTCGAGGGCGCCAAGTACGTCTGCTCCACGCCGCTGCGACCGAAGGACCACCAGGCCGACCTGTGGCGGGGGCTGCGCACCGACGACCTGTCCGTGGTCTCCACCGACCACTGCCCGTTCTGCTTCACCGGGCAGAAGGAGATGGGGATCGGCGACTTCTCCAAGATCCCCAACGGGCTGCCGGGCGTCGAGAACCGGATGGACCTGCTGCACCAGGGCGTCGTCGACGGGCACATCTCGCGGCGGCGCTGGATCGAGATCGCCTGCGCCACCCCGGCGCGGATGTTCGGCCTCTACCCGCGCAAGGGCACCATCGCGCCCGGGGCCGACGCCGACATCGTGATCTACGACCCGGCCGCCACGCAGGTGATCTCCGCGCAGACGCACCACATGGCCGTCGACTACTCGGCGTACGAAGGCAAGCAGATCACCGGGAGGGTCGAGACGGTGCTCTCCCGCGGCCGCGTCGTGATCGACGGCGGCGCCTACCACGGGAGGCCCGGCGACGGCGCCTACCTGCGCCGCGACACCTGCCAGTACCTGCGGTGACCGGGATGGACATCGGACTGGTCCTGCAGACCGACCCGCCCGCGCGCGCGGTCGTCGACCTGATGGTGCGCGCGGAGGGGCTGGGGTTCAGCCACGGCTGGACGTTCGACTCGCACGTGCTCTGGCAGGAGCCCTACGTCCTGTACCCGCAGATCCTGGCGCGGACCTCGCGGCTGGTCGTCGGGCCGATGGTGACGAACCCGGCCACCCGCGACTGGACGGTCCTCGCCTCGATGCACGCCACGCTCGACGAGCAGTTCGGGCACCGGACGGTCTGCGGCATCGGACGCGGCGACTCGGCGGTGCGCGTGCAGGGTCGCCCACCGACGACGCTGGCCCGGCTCGAGGAGTCGATGCACGTCATCCGGGAGCTGGCCGGGGGCCGGGCCGTCGACCTCGGGGGAACGCAGGTGCGGATCCCGTGGGTGGCCGAGGGGGTGCCGGAGCTGCCGGTGTGGATGGCCGGCTACGGCCCCAAGGCGCTCGACCTCGTCGGCCGCTGCGCCGACGGGTTCATCCTGCAGCTCGCCGACCCCTACCTCGTCGAGTGGACGGTGAAGACCGTGCGCGCGGCCGCGGAGGCGGCCGGCCGCGACCCGGCGTCGATCACGATCTGCGTGGCCGCGCCCGCCTACGTCTCCGACGACGTCGGGCACGCGCGGGACCAGTGCCGCTGGTTCGGCGGGATGGTCGGCAACCACGTCGCCGACCTGGTGACGCGCTACGGCGCCGGGTCGTCGGTGGTCCCGTCGGCGCTCACCGGCTACATCAAGGACCGCGACGGCTACGACTACTCCCACCACGGCCGCGCGGGCAACGCGTCGACCACCTTCGTGCCCGACGAGGTCGTCGACCGGTTCTGCCTGCTCGGCCCGGCGTCCGCGCACCGGGAGCGGCTCGCCGAGCTGCGCGGTCTCGGCGTCGACCAGTTCGCGGTCTACGCCATGCACGACGGCCGGGAGGCCACGATCGAGGCGTACGGGGAGTCGGTGATCCCGGCGCTGTGATCCGCACGGCGCTGTGACCGGGGCGGCGCCGTGATCGGTACGGTCGCGGCGTGGCCGACGTGATCGACGTCCTGTTCGGGTGCGTGCGGGTCGAGGTCGGCTCCGGGCACGTCGAGGTGTCGGGTCACGCGCTGCCGCCCGTCGTGCTCGTCCGCGCACCGGACGCCGCCGTGCGGGTGGGCGTCCCGATCGGGACGCGGGACGCCTCCGCGCTCGCGCTCACCGTCGACGGGGAGCCGGTGGAGCTGCGTCCCGCGCGCGGGGGTCTGACCCGACGCTCGTACCGGGTGGCGGTCCGCCGCGGCGCCGACGACCTCCTGTTCACCCCGAGCAGCCCCACCACCGCCCGTCTGGTCCGCGGGCGCCGCTACCGCGGCGACAACGAGCTGGGCACGTTCGAGCGCGCCGACGGATCGCTGCTGCCGGCGCGGTGGAGCGAGGACGTGTCCGCGCTCGGGGTCCGCGTGGCCGGACTCGGCCCGCTGCCGTGGGAGGCGACCGTCGGGTACGCGCTGGCGGCCGCTTTCGGGACCGGTGCGCAGTTCTTCCTCGGTCTGCTTCTGGAAGGCAGCGAACACGTGAGCGGACCGGGATGATGCTCGAACAGACGTTCGAGCTCTGGTAGAATGGGGACATGCCCGCCGACCGTTCCGAGACGTCGCTCATCGAGCGGATCGCGCGGCTCGAAGAACGGAAAGCGGCGATCGCGGTCGAGCAGTCGGAGGTCATTCTCGCGTTCGCGAAAGCACACGCGGAATCGCAGACCGCCGCCGGGGAGGTCGATCCCGAGAAGCTCGAACGCAGCATCGCCGCCCAGGTCGGACTCGCCTGCCGGGTCTCACCCACCGAGGGTCGCCGACGGGTGCGGATCGCTCGGGATCTGCACGCCGGGCACACCCGGGTACGTGAGCTGCACGCCGCAGGGCGGCTCAGCGAGTACAAGACCGCGACCATCGTGGCCGCCACCGCGCACCTCTCACCCGCCGAGCGGGCCGAGGTCGACGAGCAGCTCGCGCAGCAGCGGGTCGAGGCCCTCGGCGTCCGCCGGATCCACGACCTCGCCCGGACCCTCGCCGCACAGGTCGCACCGGAGAAGTTCACCGCCCGCTGCCGCGCCGCCCGCACCGGTCGACGGGTATCGGTCCGTCCCGCCGCGGACGGGATGGCCGACCTGACCGCCCACCTACCGGTCGAAGTTGCCGTGGCCTGCTACGCAGCACTCGCCGCCGCGGTGAACGAGGTCGCCGTCTCGCCCGAACCGGTCACCCGCGGGCGCGGTCAGATCATGGCCGACACCCTCGTCGAGCGACTCACCGGACAGGCCACCGCTCGCGACGTGAACATCGAGATCCAGGTCATGGTCCCCATCGAGACCCTGGTCGACGACGACAGCCCGCTCCCCGCGGAGATCCCCGGCCACGGACCCGTCCCGGCCGAACTCCTCACGACCAGCGACGGTCGCAAGACCTGGCGACGGCTCGTCACCCGCAACGGGATCGTGATCGGCGGGGATTCCCGCAGCCGACTGTTCACCGGACAGTTGGCGGCGTTGATCCGGGCGAGAGACGGCCACAGGTGCCGCGAGTCCTACTGCGACGCACCGATCCGCCACATCGACCACGTAGAACGGTGGGCCGATGGCGGCCGCACCGAGTTCGGCAACGGCCGCGGGCTGTGCGCATTCCACAACCACGTCCGCGAAACCACTGGATGGCGCGTGCGGAACACCGACGGAACCGTCACGACGACCACACCGACAGGTGCGGAGTACACCTCCGACATCAGTGCCGGAGAAAGCCGGCTCCCCCTTTCACCGGATCGACACGACGCAGCCTGACGATCGGCTGCGGTGCCTGCAACGAGGGTGGGCACGACCACCGATATCCGGGCCGGGTGGGCAGCCGTCCCCGACCGACGTGCCCGACCCCCGGCCCATTCCCTCCCGCCGAGCAGGGCGAGACGCCCGGTGGTCCCGGAACCGCAACCCCACCGACCGACACGACCCGCACCCGACCGGCTGGCGTCCTGGCCTGCAGTAGAACGGACCCCGGAGGAACCGGCGCCCGGCCCACACAGGCCAGAACCTGCCCACTCACCGAGCAGTGGCGGCAGACCGGCGTCAGGCGTGCACCACCGTGCCCACGTCCTCGCCCGCCAGCGCGCGGGTGAGGGCGCCGGGGGTGAGGCCGTTGACGATCCGGATCTCCCGCACGTGCTTGGCGTGGGCCATCAGCTGCAGCACCAGCGGGTCGATCGGCAGGGACTCGGGCTTGGTGTCGAGCAGCTCGGCGGCCCCGATCCGGCCCACCACCCCGGCACCGACGTCGATCCCGTCGACGTCCTTGACGTAGACCAGGTCCGCGGCGCCGTAGGCGTCGGCGAGCAGGAAGGTGCCGGCGTCGCCGCGGTGCACCGGGATCTTGCCGACGGCGGGCGGGAACTCGTGGCGGCCGTAGGGCGGGTAGCCGTTGGAGACGACCGCGCGGCTGGCCTGCAGGTGCGCGGCGAGCTGGTGCGCGACGGTCTCGTGGGCCACGTAGGAGACGCCGTCGGCGGCGAGCAGGGCCGCGACCATGTGCCCGTTCTGCTCCGCCTCGGTGGCGGCGAGGCCGGCGAGCGCGGCGGTGGGCAGACCGAGGTCGAGGCCCACGCCGAGCACGTGCCGGGCGCGGACGCCGGCCCCGGTCGTGACGAGCAGGCGGTGCTCGGGCAGGGCGGCGCGCAGCTCGTCGACGACGGACAGCACGGCGTCGGCGCCGCGGTCCATGATCGCGGTGCCGCCGATCGAGACGACCTGCAGCCACGGCAGCAGCCGGATGACCGGGCGGCCGACGGGCCTGACGAGCTCGCGGTCGAGCAGCGTCTGCCGCATCAGGGCGGACGGGACGTCCTTCGCGGCGGTGGTGTCGGGGTGGGTCATGTCGATGCTCCTCAGGCCGCGGTGATGATCGTGCCGACGTGCTCGCCCTGCAGGGCGCGCGTGATCAGACCGGGCTTCAGCCCGTTGATCACCTGGATCTGCCGGACGAACCGGGCGCGGCGCATGAGCTCCAGGACGGGCCGCTCGACGACGAGGTCGGGGAAGTCGCGCTCGATCAGCTCGTCGACGGTGATCCGCTCGATGAGCGTGGCCGACGCGTCGGTCTTCGGGTTCGCGGTGTACAGCCCGTCCTCGTCCTTGACGAAGATCATCTGCTTGCAGCCGTAGGCCTCGGCGACGAGGTAGCAGCCGGCGTCGGTGCGGTAGGGCGGGATGACGCCCTCGGCGGGCACGTGCTGCCACATCCCGTAGGGCGGCATGCCGGGGAAGATCGCGGCGCGGGCCTCGGCGAGGTGCAGCGGCAGGGCGCCGAGCGCACCCGCGTCGATCACCGGGACGCCGTGGCGGGCCATCAGGAACCCGAGCATCGTCGCGTTCTGGCCGGCCACCGCCGAACCCACGTCGGACAGCACGCCGGTGGGCAGGCCCAGCTCCGCGGCGAGGGAGTAGGCGTGCCGGGCCCGGGTGCCGCCCCCGGTGCCGATCAGCATCCGGTGCTCGGCCCTGGCCGCGACGAGCTCGTCGACCACCGGGTGCACCGCGGCCCGACCGCGGTCCATGAGGCTCTGGCCGCCGATCTTGAGCACGCTCACGTCCGGCAGGATCCGCTGGTCCGGGACCTCATCGGTCGCCGCCATCAGTTCCGGGTCGCTCAGCGTCCGGCTCGTCAACAGGGCCTCGAGGCCACCTGCCGTCACGTCGTCCTCCTCCCGTGCCCGGCCGGTGCCGGGCACACGGGGAGGACGGTAGCGAGCGACCGCGTCGTGCACGATCAGGTGGCGCCGCCGAAAACGCGGCGCGAAGATCGTCGACGGCACGCGCACACGGCGCGCGACGCCGTGGCCCACCGCCGGGGCGGTTCGCCCCGGCGCGGTGTGAGCCGTGTCACTCCCGGGTCAGCGGACCCGCTCGGCCTCCACGACCGGCATCTGCGCGGTCGGCGCGGGTGCGTCGACGACGGGGAGCGCCGAGGTGCGCGCCGGCTCCGGCTCGCGGTCCTCGGTCTTGCCGTCCTCCTTGAGGCCCTTCATCTCACCCTTGAAGACACGGGCGGACTGGCCGATCGAGCGGGCCATGTCGGGGAGCTTCTTGGCTCCGAAGACCAGCAAGAGGACGCCGAGCAGGACGATTAGTTCCCAACCACCGAGGTTCGGCACGGGGGGCTTCCTTCCGTCGTTCGTTCAGGGCTTGTACAGAGCACAACGGGCGGACAGGGCCGGGGTTCCGGTCCTGTCCGCCCGCATGTGGAGATGACGCCCGATCAGGCGTTGTCGTCGCTGGTGTTGATGCCGCCGTTGACCCCGTTCGGGAAGAACCCGCCCGAGGTGACCGACGCCGGGTTCAGGTACACGATGTTGAGGACCTGGCCGGCGGTGCGCGAGTAGGCGATGCCGTTCTCGTCGGTCGGCACGATGTTGCTGTTGCCGTCGGAGTCGACGATGCCCTGGTCGAGGTCGGCCGGGCCGTCGAGGCTGTCGCGCGCGTCCGAGATGGCGCCCGCGGCGTCCTCGAAGCCCTTGGCCAGCAGCACCGTGCGGACCAGGCCCGCGTGGTACGCCTCGACCGCGAGGATGCCGGCGGCCGCCTCGAGGAAGGTCTTGTTGGTGATGAGCGGCGAGGCGCCCTTGTAGGCCGTGACGCCCACGTCCTCGAAGACGTAGGCGCCGAGGAGGAAGTTGTCCTCGTTGGCGAAGACGTCGAAGGCCTCGCCCGGGCCGACCAGGCCGGCGGCCTGCGCCGCGGCGGAGAACGCGTCCTGCAGGTCGATCGCGGGACGCGCGACCTTCGCGTCGCCCAGGGCGGCGCGGAGGAAGTCGACGTGGTCGCGCTCGTCCTGCGCGATCTCGATCGCGTACTGCTTGGCCAGCTTCGACTCGAAGTCGACCTTGTAGCCGCCGGTGACCTCGCCGAGCTTGCCGGAGCCGTCGATCTGGTCGTCGTTGAGGCCCTCGCCGAACGCGCCGCGCAGGTAGAACTCGGCCTCGAGGTACTCGAGGTTGAGCGCGAAGTTGAGCACGGCCGCGTCGGTCGCGGCACCGTCGTCGCTGTCGTCCGACGCGAACGCCGCACCCGACAGGGCCAGGCCGCCACCGGCGACACCCGCCACTCCCAGGCCGGTCAGGCCCGCGGCGCGCAGGAAGCGGCGGCGGTCGACGGCGTTCTCCGCGCTCCGGTTGATGGCCTCGCGCACGAATGCCTTGCTGAATCCCTCGAACACTGCGGTCTCCTCGATGCGACGTTCCTACGACGGACCCGTGCTGGGGTACGGGTCCCGGCACAGCCGTGCCGCCATTCGGACCAACGAGGCCGTTCCTCGGAGCGGTACGGCCGAGCGCGTGAACGAAGTCCCTGCTACGTGAACGAAGTCCCTGCTACGTGAAACGAGGTCGCGGGCGGCTGTCGCCCGCGGACCGTCACCGGCCGAGCGCGCCGGAGACCACGTCGAGGTCGTGCCGGTAGGTGACCTTGATGTTGCGCGGGTCGCCCGCGACGACGCGCACGGCGAGGTCGGGGGCGAACCGCTCCACGCACGACGCCGTGTCGGTGCCGGCGAACCCCTCGCGCTCGGCCTCCTCGTAAGCGGCCAGCAGCGGGGCGGCGCGGAAGCCCTGGGGGGTCTGCACCGCGGTGAGGCGGGCCGGGGCGACGAGTCCACCGGCCCCGTCGGCCACCGCGAGGTCTGCCCGCAGCAGCCCCGGCACCGCTCCCCCGGACTCCCGGGCCACGCGCAGGACCTCGGCGACGAGCGCGGGCCCGGCCAGCGGCCGCGCGCCGTCGTGGACGAGCACGACGTCGACCGCGCCCGAGCCGATGCGCGCGGCCAGAGCGCGCAGCCCGGCGAGCTCGGAGCCCTGCCGGGTCGCTCCCCCGTCGACGACCTCCACCGCGGCGGCGTGCTCGACCTCCTCGTCGAGGACCCGGCGCGCCAGGTCGCGGTCACCGGCGCGGACGACCAGCACCACGGGGCCGACGCCCGGCGCACCGGCCAGCGCGTCGATCGACCAGGCCAGCACAGAGCGGCCCGCCACGGGCAGGTACACCTTGTTCCGGTCGGCCCCGACCCGGCTGCCGCTGCCCCCGGCCAGCACCATCGCCGCAGCACCCACCCGCACCGCGCCAGTATCGCGCCCCCTGGTTACCGTCGGGTCATGGACCGGTGGACCGCTTCCGACATCACGCCGCAGACCGGACGAACCGTCGTCGTCACCGGCGCCAACAGCGGCATCGGTCTCGCCGCCACCCGGGAGCTCGTCCGCGCCGGGGCCCGGGTCGTGATGGCGGTGCGCGACACCGCGAAGGGCGAGGCGGCCGCGGCCGGGCTGGCCGGGTCGCCCGGCACCGCGGAGGTCCGCAGGCTCGACCTCGCCGACCTGGCGTCGGTGCACGGGTTCGCCGCGACCGTCGACCACCCCGTCGACGTGCTGGTCAACAACGCCGGACTGATGGCCGTCCCGCACCGCCGGACCGCCGACGGCTTCGAGATGCAGATCGGCACCAACTTCCTCGGCCACTTCGCGCTCACCGGCCTGCTGCTGCCGCGGCTGACCGACCGCGTCGTGACGCTGTCGAGCGCCGCGCACCGGCTCGGGCAGCTCGACGTCGACGACCTCAACTGGGAGCGCCGCCGCTACCAGCGCTGGTTCGCCTACAGCCAGTCCAAGCTGGCCGACCTCATGTTCGCCTACGAGCTGCAGCGTCGGTTCGTGGCCGCGGGGTCCCTGCTGCGCTCCGTGGCCGCGCACCCCGGCTACGCCGCCACCAACCTGCAGTCGCGCACCGAGTCGGTGCAGGACCGGGTGATGGGCCTGCTCAACCGGGTGGTGGCGCAGGGCCCCGAGGCCGGCGCCCTCCCGACGCTCTACGCGGCGACCGAGCCCGACCTGCCCGGCGGCTCCTACATCGGCCCGGACGGCCCGGGCGAGGTCGCCGGCGCACCGCGGCCGGTGGGCAGCTCCGCGGCGTCGCACGACCGCGTCGTGGCCCGGGCCCTGTGGGAGCGGGCCGCCGCGCTGACCGGTGTGCGCCCGGATGTCGTTCCCGCACCGCGCTGACGACGGTGCGACGTCCGGCCGGCGGTCACGCACAGTACTGTCGGAGGTGGTCTCACCGTCGAGCCCGGATGTGACAGGACGAGGCATCACGGCCCCCCGAGCACCGGGGCAGGGCGAGCACAGGAAGGGCTGGGGGTGACCAGCAGTGGACGACCGGGCCCGACCGGGGCGTGACCGCGTGCCGCCCCGACCCGATCCCGACGCCCCGTGGCCGCGCCGGGCCGAGCGCGAGCGGATCGAGCAGCAGCGCATCGAGCAGCAGCGCCGGGAGCTCGAGCGCCGCGAGCGCGGCCGGGCCCGCGCCACCGGCGGTCGCCCGGTGCCCCCGCTCCCTCCGCGGCGACGCCCCGTGATCGAACCGCCGCCCGTCGAGGACCCGACCCGGCCCGTCGCGCCCCGTCAGCGCTCGTCCTACGAGCGCGGGGTCGCCGACGCCGCGCGGCGCGCCGCGTCCCGGCGCGACCCCGACGAGCCGGTCACCCGGATCACGCCGCGCCGGCCGGACCCGGCGGACGAGGACGACCTCCGCACGCGCCCCGTCCGCCGCACCCCGCCCCCCGACGCCCCGCGCCGTCCCGCCCGCCCCGCGGCGGGCGCCCCGGCGTCCGGGTCACCCGCGTCCGGATCGCCCGCGTCGGGCTTCCCGAAGGCCGGCCCGGCGGCCACGGTCGCCGCGGCCTCCCGGGCCGGGTCCCCGACGGCGGCGGCCGGGAAGGCGGGCTCCCCGACGGCGGGGGCCCCGCGGACGGGGACCCCGAAGGCGGCCGGCGCAGCGGCGACGGGCGCCGCACCGACCGGCACGCCGCCGCGCGGCGCGGCGGAGGCGGGTACGGCGACGAAGGCCACCGGCTCCGGCGGTCACCGGCCCACCCCGCCCCCGGTCCGGCGCACCGGGCGCCGACGGCCCCGCACGCTGGGCCGGGCGCTCCTCACGACCGCGGCCGCCGCCGTCGCCCCCGGCAGCGGGCACCTCATGCTGCACCGCCGCCGCACCGGCTGGCTGATCCTCGGCCCGTTCCTGCTCGCCGTCGTCACCCTCGTCGTCCTGCTGGCCACGCTGCGGCGCTCCGACCTGATCGCCCCGCTGCTGTCCTCGCGGGGCCTGGCCGTCGCCTCGATCGCCTGCGTCGTCGCGGCGCTCGCCTGGATCGCGGTGATCGTCCGGACCTGGTCGATCTCCCAGCCGCGCGGGCTCGACTCCGGCCGGCGCACGGTCGGCATCGCGGTCGTCACCGCGCTGTGCCTGGTCGTCGCCGCACCGCTGGGCTTCGCCGCCAACCTGGCCAACTCCTCGCGCTCGGTGCTCGGCGAGCTGTTCGCCGACGACGCCGGCAGCGCCGCCGCGCTCGGCCCCCGCGTCAACCTGCTGCTCGTCGGCAGCGACGCCGGGCCCGACCGCACCGGCACCCGCACCGACACGATGATGGTGGCGAGCATCGACACCGCCTCCGGGCGCACGACGCTGTTCAGCCTGCCCCGCAACATCGCCTACGCGCAGTTCCCGCCCGGGTCGCCGATGGCCGAGGAGTTCCCCGACGGCTTCCACGACAGCGCGGGCCCCTCGGGCAACTACTACCTCAACGCCGTCTACGCCTACGGCCACGAGTTCCCGGCGCTGGCCCCGGCCGGGCCGACCGACGACCCCGGGCTCAACCTGCTGCACCAGACCGTGTCGTACATGCTCGGGCTCGACCTGGACTACTACGTCGAGCTCGACATGGCGGGGTTCGCCGCGATCATCGACTCCCTGGGCGGGGTCCAGGTCGACGTCGGCCCGGACCGCATCCCGGTCGGCGGGATCAGCCCGACCGGCCGGGCGGTGCCGCCCGACCGCTACATCGAGCCCGGCGTCCAGCAGCTCAGCGGGGAGGACGCGCTCGCGTTCGCCCGCTCCCGCACCAACTCCACCGACTACGTGCGGATGGGCCGCCAGCGCTGCCTGATCCAGAACATCCTCGACCAGAACCAGCCCGCCGAGCTGCTCACCAACTTCCAGTCGATCGCGCGGGCGACGACCGACAGCGTCTCCACCGACATCCCGCAGCAGGCCCTGCCCGCGCTGCTGTCGGTGGCCGACGCCCCGATCCAGCTGGAGAGCGTGGCGTTCGACCCGAACCTGCCCGACCCGGACCAGTCCGACGGCCGCTTCAACACCGGCGACCCCAACTTCACGCTGATGCGCGAGATCGTCCAGGACGCCATCAACCGCGACCCGGCGGCGGACCCGCCCACCGTGGCCGCGGCCCCGTCGGACATCCCGGAGACGAACGAGGCCACCGAGGACGCCGAGGGCGGCGGGTCCGGCACCGACGGCACCTCCGACGCCCCGCTGACCTCGACGCCGGTGTCGGTCGCCCGGGCCTGCTGACGCCGCTCAGGTGCCGCCGTGGGGCCGCCAGGTGTACTCCACCTGCGGACGCCCGGTCGTGCCGTAGCGCAGGGCCCGCTCGGCCAGCCCGGTGTCGGCGAGGTGCTCGAGGTAGCGGCGGGCGGTGACCCGGGAGACCCCGACGAGGTCGGCGACCTCCACCGCGGTGCGCCCGGCGTCGGGGACCAGCGCGCCCGCGACCTGGTCGAGCGACTCGCGGCTGATCCCCTTGGGCAGGTCGGCGACCTCCGACGGGGCGCGCAGGGCGTCGAGCAGGCCGTCGACGTCGGACTGCGCGACCAGCGGGCCCGGGTCCCGCTCGCGGTAGGCCAGGTAGCCCTCCAGCTTCGCCCGCACCACCCCGGCCGGGAACGGCTTCATCAGGTACTGGGTGGCGCCGAACGCGACGGCCGCGCGGACCACCTCCAGGTCCCGCGAGCGGGTCACCATGATCACGTCGCAGGCGTGGCCCGCGGCGCGCATGCGGCGCAGGACGTCGAGCCCGCTCATGTCGGGCAGGTGCACGTCGAGCAGGACGAGGTCGACGGGCCGGATCGCGAGCGCCCGCAGCGCCGCGGTCCCCGTGGCGGCCCGCCCGACCACGGCGAACCCGCGGACCCGCTCCACGTAGGCGGCGTGCGCGTCCAGCGCGATCGGGTCGTCGTCGACGACGAGGGTCCGGATCACGATGTCGGGCGGGCTCACGGACGCGGCTCCGGCAGCCGCACCCGCAGCTCGGCCCCGCCGCCCGGGGCGTTCCCGGCCGACACGGTGCCGCCGTGGCGGTGCACCGCCCGCCGGACCAGCGCGAGGCCGAGCCCGCGGCCCATCCCGTCCGCCGGCTTGGTGCTCCAGCCGCTGGTGAACGCCGCCTCCGGGTCGGGCAGGCCCGGGCCGCTGTCGGTGACGCGCAGGACGAACCCGTCGTCGGCGCACCCGGCGTCGAGGCGCACCCAGCGCGGCTCGGGACCCTCCAGCGCGGCGTCGACGGCGTTGTCGAGGAGGTTGCCGACGATGGTGACGAGGTCGCGGGGGTCGGCGAGCCCGGCGGGCACCTGCGCGCCCTCCCCCAGCCCCAGCTCGACGCCGCGCTCCCCGGCCTCCGCCGCCTTCCCGACGACGAGCGCGGCGAGCTCGGGCACGGCGATGCCGGCGAGCACCGCGTCGGTGAGGTGGCGGGCCAGCTCCAGCTCGGCGGTGGCGTAGGTCAGCGCCTCCTCGGCGCGGCCCAGCTCGATCAGCGAGACGACGGTGTGCAGCTGGTTGGCCGCCTCGTGGGCCTGCGCGTTGAGCGACTGCGCGAAGCCGCGGATCGTCTCCAGCTCGGTGCTCAGCGCACGCAGCTCGGTGTGGTCGCGCAGCGTCACCACGGTGCCGAGGTCGTGGCCCGCCCAGCGGGCGGGGGCCTGGTTGACCACGACGATCCGCTCGGCCGTCAGGTGGATCTCGTCGGAGCGCCGCTCCCCCGCGGCGAGCGCCGACCCCAGCGCGTCGGGCAGGCCGAGCGCGTCGACGGGCCGGCCCGCGACCTCCGGCGGGAGCGCGAGCAGCCGCCGGGCCTCGTCGTTGACCAGCTGGACGCGACCGCCCCGGTCGAGCAGCAGCAGCCCCTCCCGGACCGAGTGCAGGACGGTGTCGTAGTACTCGTACATCCGCGACAGCTCGGCCGGGCCCATGTCGTGCGTGGTGCGCCGCAGCCAGCGGCTGACCAGCCAGGACCCCAGCGCGGCCGCGGTGAGCGCGGCGCCCGCGAACGCCAGCAGCACCGGCAGCCGCCCGGCCAGCTCGCGCGACACCGCCGTGACGGTGCGCCCGACCGACACCAGCGCGACCACCCGCCCGTCGGCGGGGTCGACGACCGGGACGACGGCGCGCACCGACGGCCCGAGGGTGCCGGTGTAGGTCTCGGTGAACGTCGTGACCCCCGCGGCGGCGGGGCCGATCGTGCCGCGGAAGGTGCGCCCGATCTCGGCGGGGTCGGTGTGCGAGTAGCGGATGCCGGTGGGCGTCATGACCACGACGAAGTCGGTCGCGGTGTCGGCCCGCACCCGCTCGGTCAGGGGTTGCAGCACCGCGGACGGGTCGGGGTCGTCCAGCGCGGCGAGGACGTCGGGCACCGCGGCGAGCGTGTGCGCGACACCCAGCATCTCCTCGGCCGTCTCGCGCTCGTTGTCGCCGGCGAACTGCAGGTAGGTGGCCACGCCGACGCCGCCGAGCACCAGGGCGACCAGCAGTGCCTGCAGCGCGAACAGCTGGGCCGCGAGGCTCCACCGGCTCACCCGGCGCAGAAGGGTCACGCTACGTACGCTCCGTCGAACGAAATGAACGAAAGGGTGAGGTGCACCACGACTCCCCTCATCCTGTGCCGGAAGGGTGCCGTTCCCGTCCAGGACGCGCAACGCACCGGTCCGTCGGATTCGAAGGGGAACCCGTTGTCCACCAGCACCGAGTCAACCAGCCCGGACGCCCAACCCGCCCCGAAGCGGGACCGCACCCACTTCCTCTACATCGCGGTCATCGTCGCCGTCATCCTCGGCGTCGCCGTGGGAATCGTCGCACCCGGCTTCGCCAAGTCGCTCAAGCCGATCGGGTCGAGCTTCGTCGACCTGATCAAGATGATGATCTCGCCGATCATCTTCTGCACGATCGTGCTCGGCATCGGGGCGGTGAAGCAGGCCGCCAAGGTCGGCAAGGTCGGCGCCATCGCGCTGGGCTACTTCCTGACGATGTCGACCGCGGCGCTGGGCATCGGGCTGATCGTCGGCAACATCGTGCAGCCCGGCTCCGGCCTGGTCCTGCCCGACGAGCCGTACGAGGTCGCCGAGAGCGAGGGCCTCGACCTCATCCCCGACACCCTGGTCTCGCCGCTGGTGGGCACGAGCGTGCTGCAGACGCTGTTCGTCGCGCTGCTGGTCGGCTTCGCGGTGCAGGCGCTCGGCACGAAGGGCGAGCCGATCCTGCGCGGCATCGGGCACTTCCAGAAGCTGGTCTTCAAGATCCTCACGATGATCCTGTGGCTGGCCCCGATCGGCGCGTTCGGCGCGATCGCCGCGGTCGTCGGCGAGACCGGCTGGTCCGCGGTGGGCGCGCTGCTGCAGATCATGCTCGGCTTCTACGTGACCTGCGCGCTGTTCGTGTTCGGCATCCTCGGCCTGGTGCTGCGCTTCGGCGCCGGGATCAACATCTTCACGCTGCTCAAGTACCTGGGCCGCGAGTTCCTGCTGATCGTCTCGACGTCGTCGTCGGAGTCGGCGCTGCCGCGCCTCATCGCGAAGATGGAGCACCTGGGCGTCTCGCGGCCGGTCGTCGGCATCACGGTGCCCACCGGCTACTCGTTCAACCTCGACGGCACCGCGATCTACCTGACGATGGCGTCGCTGTTCATCGCCACCGCGCAGGGCTCGCCGCTGGCCCTGGGCGAGCAGATCTCGCTCCTCGTGTTCATGATCATCGCCTCGAAGGGCGCCGCGGGCGTCACCGGTGCCGGGCTCGCCACGCTGGCCGCCGGCCTGCAGTCGCACCGCCCCGACCTGGTCGACGGCGTCGGCCTCATCGTCGGCATCGACCGGTTCATGTCCGAGGCCCGCGCCGTCACCAACTTCGCCGGCAACGCCGTCGCGACGGTGCTCATCGGGCACTGGGTCGGCGAGTTCGACCGGGCCCAGGCCGACCGCGTCTTCGCCGGTCAGGACCCGTTCGACGAGTCGACGATGGTCGACGACGACCACGGTGCGCCGTCGGCGGGCGGGCCGTCGCTGACCAAGGAGCCCGCGGGCTCGCAGACCTGACACCCCGCCCCACCAGGGGGTCGCCCGCGGGGCGGTGTGCGGTTCTGTCAGGCTGGTCCGTGAAGATGACCTGCGTCGACACCCGTCCGGGGTGGACGCACGGAGAGGAGACACCCGAGATGGCACTGCCCACGCTCACCCCCGAGCAGCGCGCCGACGCCCTCAAGAAGGCTGCCGCCGCCCGCACCGCCCGCAAGGAGCTGCGCGACGCGATCGCCCGTGGCGACGAGACGATCCCCGCGGTGCTCGACCGCGCCAAGTCCGACACGATCGTCGGCAAGACCAAGGTCGCCGACCTGCTCAAGAGCCTTCCCGGCTACGGCCCGGCCAAGGTCTCGGCCCTGCTGGAGCAGACCGGCATCGACGTCTCCCGCCGCGCCGCCGGCCTCGGCGACCGCCAGCGCCAGGCGCTGCTCGACGCCCTGAAGTAAGCCGCTCCACCCCGCTGCCCGGCCCCGCACACCCCGCGGGGCCGGGCAGCGTGCTGTGACAGGCTGGTGGCGTGGAACGCTTCGTCGACGTCGCCCCCGGCGTGCGCCTGTGGGCCGAGGACCTTCCCGCCACGGGCGCGGATCCCGAACCCGAACCCGTCCTGCTGGTGATGGGCGCCAACGCCTCCGGCCTGGTCTGGCCCGACGCGCTGGTCGACCGGCTCGCCGAGCGCCACCGCGTGATCCGCTACGACCACCGCGACACCGGCCGCTCGACGTGGGCGTTCGACGAGCACCCCTACGCGCTCACCGACCTGGCCGCCGACGCCGTCGCCGTCCTGGACGCGTTCGACGTGCCGCGCGCGCACCTCGTCGGGATGTCGATGGGGGGCGTGCTGGTCCAGCTGGTGCTCCTCGACGCCCCCGAGCGCGTCGCCACGGCCACGGTGTTCTGCACCGCCGCGCTCGGCGGCTACGGCTCGCCCGACCTGCCCGCGCCGTCGGCGGAGCTGCTCGCGCTGTGGGAGCACATGGCCGACCCCCGCGACGTCGAGGCCGAGCTGGACTGGCGCGTCGCGCACTGGCGGGCGCTCGGCGGCACCGGAACCCCCTTCGACGCCGAGGAGTTCCGCGCGCTGGAGCGGCGGGCGATCGCCCACGCCGGACGCCACGACAACCCCGCCGCGCACGCCCGCGCCGCGCAGACCGGGCTCGACCGCGGCGCCGAGCTCGCCGCCGTCGAGGTGCCGACGCTGGTCGTCGAGGCGCCGGAGGACCCGATCAACCCGCCGCCGCACTCCGGGCACCTGGCCCGAGCGCTGGGCCGCGGTCGGCTCGTGCGGATCCCGGGGATGGGGCACGCGATCACCCGCACCGTGGTGGCGCCGCTGGCGGCGGCGATCCTCACCCAGACGACGCTGGCCCGGACGACCGGGGCGTTCGCCGCTCACGACCCCCAGCGGTAGCGGCGCTCCGGGCGCCCGGTGCCGCCGTAGCGCTGGCGCACCACCGCCGCCCCGGTCTCGACGAAGTGCTCGAGGTAGCGCCGCGCGCTGACCCGCGACAGCTCGGTGCGCTCGGCGCACTCGGTCGCCGACAGGTCGCCGTCGGCGTCGCGGAGCACCTTCTCCACGAGCCGGGCGGTGGTCGAGGTCAGCCCCTTGGGCAGCCGCGTCGCGACCCCGGGGCGTGCGCCGAACACGGTGTCGATGTCGTCCTGGCCCGCCCGGTCCAGCCCGGCCAGCCGCCCCCGCACCCGCCCGATCCGCTCGACGTGCTGGGCGAGGACCGCCGCGTCGAACGGTTTGACCAGGTAGTGCGCCGCCCCGCCGTGCAGCGCCCCGGTGACGGTCACGGAGTCGTCGGCCGCGGTGATCATCAGGACGAACGGGTCGTCGGCGGAGCCGGTGCGCAGCAGGCGCAGGACCTCCAGCCCGGAGACGTCGGGGAGGTAGACGTCGAGCAGCACGAGGTCCGGTCGCAGCGTCGTGGCCATCCGCAGCGCGTCGGCGCCGGTGTGCGCGACGCCCACCACGGTGCACCCGGGGATCCGCGCGACGTAGCCGCTGTGCACGCGGGCCACCATGAAGTCGTCGTCGACGACGAGCACGCGCATCAGTCCACCCCCGGCAGCGTCGCGGTGAACACCGCACCGTCCTCGTTGTGCACCGCGATCGTGCCACCCCGGCGCAGGCACACCTGCCGGGCGAGCGCGAGCCCCAGCCCGCGGCCACCGGGCTCCTCGGCCGCCTTCGTCGTGAAGCCGTGCCGGAACACCTCGTCGGCGAGCTCCGTCGCGACGCCGGGACCGGAGTCGCGGACGGTGACGCGCACGCCGTCCCCGTCGCCGTCGAGCCCGGCCTCGACCCACCCGCCCGCACCCGCGGCGTCGATCGCGTTGTCCACGAGGTTGCCCAGCACCGTCACGACGTCGGCGGAGAACGCGGCGTCGCGACGGGCGGCGGCCAGCCGGGTGCCGGCCGCCAGCCGCAGCGCGACGCCCCGCTCGGTGGCCAGGCTCGCCTTCGCCACCAGCAGGGCCGCCGCGGCCGGGTCGCCGACCCGCTCGGTGACCTCGCGGCGCCACTGGTCGGACTCCGCCACCACGCCCGCGACGAACCGGCGTACCTCCTCGTGCTCGCCCAGCTCGGTGAGCCCGGCGATCGTGTGCAGCCGGTTCGCGAACTCGTGGGTCTGCGCGCGCAGCGTGTCGGTGACGTGCCGGGAGGCGTCGAGGCGGTCCTGCAGGGTGGCGAGCTCGGTGCGGTCCCGCAGCGTCACGACGGCCCCCACCTCCGTCCCGTCGACGACGACCGGCATCCGGTTGAGCACGAGCACCCGCGCCCCCCGCAGCACCACCTGGTCCTCCCCCGCGCTCGCGCCGGTGAGGACGTCGCGCAGGCGGTCGTCGAGGGCGTCCAGGTGCACGTCGTCGGGCAGGTCGAGCAGCTCGCGCGCGGCGCCGTTGAGCAGCGTCACGCGGTGCGCGGCGTCCATGCCGACCACCCCCTCCTTGACGCCGAGCAGCATCGCCTCGCGCCGCTGCACCAGCTCGACGATCTCCGCGGGCTCCAGCCCGAGCGTCTGCCGGCGCACCCGGCGGGCCAGCAGCAGCGACCCCACCACCCCGACGACGAGCGCGACGCCGAGCAGCACCGCGGTCCGCCCCGGCGCGGCGGCGAGCCCGGTGAGCAGCGGCGGGGCCGCGACGCGGGCCTCCACGATCCCGACGACCGTCCCGTCGTCGGCGATGACCGGGACCTGCGCGACGACCGTGCGGCCGTCCGGGTAGCCCACCCAGGACCGGCCGGCCGCCGCGGTGCTGGCGCCCAGGTCGAACGGCCGGCCGACGTCGGCGGGGTCGGCCGCGGTGCGGACCACCGGGCCGGCGTCGGCGACGGCGATCTCGTCGGCCCCCGACAGGTTCCGCGCGGTCGTGGCGATGCCCGGCAGCGGGCCGTACTCGCCCGCCTGCAGGCTCTGCCGCAGCGCCGCGGTGGCTGCGACGTCCTCCGCGACCGACAGCATCCGCCGCCCCTGGGTCTCCCGGAACGCCGCGTCGGACTGGGTCACCGCGAGCGCGGCGACGGCGGCGAGGAGCAGGGCGACGATCCCGAGCTGCCAGCCCAGGAACTGCCGCGCCAGCGTGCGGCGCGGGGCGGCTCGTCCGGGCATGTCCGCAGCCTGGCACGCGTGTGACCGAAACGACCACAACGACCGTTGCGTCGCGAAGCGAGACACCGGGCGTGCGGCCCCGCACGATGACTCACGCCACACCACCTCGACGGAGAGGACACCCGGACGATGCGCTCCCGGACCGTGCTCGGAGTACTCGCGGCGATCGCCGTGGTGCTCCTGGTGCCACCCCTGATCGGCACGGCCGCGGGCGGCGGTGACGGCACCCAGCTGCGCGGGCTGCGGGTGCTCGTCCCGAACGCCCCCGGCGGCGGCTACGACATCACCGCCCGCACCGCAGCCCGCGCGATGGAGGACTCCGGCACGTCCGGCGCGGTGGAGGTGTTCAACCTCCCCGGTGCGGGCGGCACCGTCGGCCTCGGGCGCACCGTCAACGAGAGCGGCAACGACCGGCTCGTGATGTCGATGGGCCTCGGCGTCGTCGGCGCGGTGTTCACCAACTCCTCGCCCGCCACCCTCGCCGACGTCACGCCGATCGCGCGGCTGACGCAGGAGAGCGAGATCGTCGTCGTCGGCAAGGACTCGCCCTACACCTCGATCGACCAGCTCGTCGCGGACTGGACCGCGAACCCGGGCGCGGTGCCCGTCGGCGGCGGGTCCTCCCCCGGCGGCCCCGACCACCTCGCCCCGATGCTCATGGCGCAGGCCGTCGGGCTGGAGCCGAGCGCGGTCAACTACGTCTCCTACGACGGCGGCGGCGAGCTGCTCGCCGCGGTGCTGGGCGACAAGGTGGCGTTCGGGGTGTCCGGGCTCGGCGAGTTCGCCGAGCAGGTCGCCGCCGGTGAGCTGCGCGTCCTCGCCGTCACCTCGGCGGAGCGCGCGCCGGGTCTCGACGCGCCGACGCTGACCGAGTCCGGCGTCGACGTCGAGTTCACGAACTGGCGCGGGATCGTCGCCCCTCCCGGGCTCGACGACGCCGCGCGCACCGAGCTGATCGACGCCTTCACCGCCCTGCACGGCACGCCGGAGTGGGACGAGGCGCTGGCGACCAACGGCTGGGACGACGCGTTCCTGGTCGGCGACGACTTCGGCGCGTTCCTCGCGGCCGAGAACGACCGCGTGGCCGGCGTGCTGCGGGAGCTGGGGCTGGTGTCATGACCGTGCTGACGAAGGACTGGCTCCGCGAGCGCTCCGAGCTGGGCGTCTCCGTGCTGCTCGGACTGGTCGGGCTGGTGGTCGTCGTCGACAGCGTGCTCGGCTCCGAGGCCTCCACGAGCTCCGACCCGCTCGGGCCGCACGCCGTTCCGCTGCTGGTCGGCGCGCTGCTGGTGGTCCTGGCGGTGCTGCTGGCCCGCGACGTGCTCTCCGGCGGCCACGGCGAGGCGGAGGGCGGCGAGGACGTCGACCTGACGGTGCCCGCCGACAAGCGCACCGTCCTGCTGCTGGCCGGCGTGCTCGTCGCGACCGCGGCGCTCATCCCGCTGCTGGGCTGGCCGCTGGCCGGCACGGGCCTGTTCTGGGGCGCGACCTACGCGCTCGGCTCACGCTCGGTCCCCCGCGATCCGCTGATCGCGGCGGGGGTCTCGCTCGTCACCTGGATCGTGTTCGACGCCCTGCTCGGCGTCGACCTGCCCGGCGGGCCGCTGATGGGGGTGTTCGGCTGATGCTCGATTCCTTCGACTCCCTGATGGGCGGCTTCTCCGCCGCGCTGACGCCGGGCAACCTGCTCTTCGCCGCGATCGGCGTGCTCCTGGGCACCGCGATCGGCGTGCTCCCGGGCATCGGCCCGGCCATGGCGGTGGCGCTGCTGCTGCCCGTCACCTACGCCTTCGACCCGACCGGCGCGTTCATCCTGTTCGCCGGCATCTACTTCGGGGCCATGTTCGGCGGCTCCACGACCTCGATCCTGCTCAACACCCCCGGCGAGTCCGCGTCGGTGATCGCGGCGATCGAGGGCAACCCGATGGCGAGACAGGGCCGCGGGGCGCAGGCGCTCGCCGCGGCCGCGATCGGGCACTTCATCGGCGGGATCGTCGGGGCGATCGGCATCGTGCTGCTGGCCCCGCTCGTCGCCTCGGTGGCGGTCGACATCGGCGCCCCCGACTACTTCGCGATCATGGTGCTGGCGTTCGTCGCCGTCACCGCGGTGCTGGGCACCTCCCGGGTCCGCGGGTTCGCCGCTCTGGCGATCGGTCTGACGATCGGGCTGGTCGGGCTCGACCCGATCTCCGGGCAGCCGCGCCTGACCTTCGGCGTGCCGCAGCTCGCCGACGGCATCGACGTCATCATCGTCGCGGTCGGGCTGTTCGCCGTCGGCGAGGCGCTGTGGGTGGCCGCGCACCTGCGACGCAAGAAGGACGAGGTCATCCCGGTCGGCCGTCCGTGGCTGTCCCGCGAGGACCTGCGGCACACCTGGAAGCCGTGGCTGCGCGGCCCGTTCATCGGGTTCACGTTCGGCTCCATCCCGGCGGGCGGCGCGGAGATGTCCACGTTCATGTCGTACGTGACCGAGCGCAAGCTCTCCCGGCGGCCCGAGCTGTTCGGGAAGGGCGCGATCGAGGGCGTCGCGGGTCCGGAGGCGGCGGCGTCCGCGTCCTCGGCCGGGACCCTGTCCACGATGCTCACGCTCGGCCTGCCGACCACCGCGATCGCGGCCGTCATGCTCGCGGCGTTCCAGCAGTTCGGCATCCAGCCGGGCCCGCTGCTGTTCGTCAACGAGCCCGACCTGGTCTGGACGCTCATCGCGAGCCTGTTCATCGGCCTGGTCCTGCTGCTGGTGCTCAACCTGCCGCTCGCGCCGGTCTGGGCGAAGCTGCTGCAGATCCCGCGGCCCTACCTCTACGCGGGCATCCTGTTCTTCGCCTGCGTCGGGGCGTACGCGGTGAGCGGCCAGCCCGTCGACCTCATCGTGCTGCTGGTGATCGGCGGCATCGGGTTCCTCATGCGCCGCTACGGCCTGCCGGTGCTGCCCGCGATCATCGGCGTGATCCTCGGCCCGGACGCGGAGCTGCAGCTGCGCCGGGCCCTGCAGATCGCCGACGGCGACTGGTCGACGCTGGTGTCGACGCCGCTGTCGATCATCGTGTACGCGGTGATCGCGGCGCTGCTCCTGCTGCCCGCGATCCGCAGGGTCCTCGCGAGCCGGCGCACCCCGCCCGCGGTGCAGGAGGCGGAGCAGGAGAAGGAGCCGACGGACCACTGACCCCCACCGGCGAGTTTGCCGAAACCCCCCGGCGAGTTCGCCGGGCACGCTCGGCGAGTTTGCCGGGCACGCTCGGCGAGTCCGCCGATCCCGTACGTGCGGGATCGGCCGACTCGGCGTACGTCGTCGGCCAACTCGCCGGGCGGGGACGGCAAACTCGCGGGGTGGGGGTGGCCAACTCGCCGGGTCAGGGGGTGGTGAGGGGGGCGCGGCCCTCGCCCGGGACCCCGGCGAAGGCCTGGGCGATCGTCAGCCACTCCGTCGCGACCGGGCCCGACACCTCCAGCGCCGTGTCGTCGCGGTGGCGGCGCTGGGTGACCAGCAGGCAGAAGTCCAGCGCCGGGCCGGTGACCCGGTCGGCGGCGTCCTCGGGTCCCCAGGTCCAGAGCTCCCCGACCGGCGCCACGAGCTCGACGCGCACCGGCACCTCCGGGACGGGGCGCTCGCGCAGCAGGTAGCTGAACGGCAGGGCGCGGACCCCGATGTGGGCGACGTGACGCAGCCGGTCGGTCGGCTCGCGCACGACCCCGACGGTGTCGGCGACGTCCTGGCCGTGCGCCCACGTCTCCATGATCCGTGCGGTCAGCGAGGACGCCGCGCTCATCGGCGGCCCGTACCAGGGCACCCGGAGGCCGGGGTCGAGGTCGCCGAACACGGCGATCAGCCGGGCCCGCGCCTCGTCGAACCAGGCCAGCAGCGCGGCCGGTGCGAGGTGCCGGTACCCGGCCGCGATCGCGTCCGGGTCGACGCCGGAGGCGGCCCGCTCCGCGAGGTCGGCGTGGAACGCGTCGGGATCGGTGGCCGACCGCACCGCGGCGGCGTCGAAGTGGGCGAGGTGGCTGACCTGGTCGCGGACGGCCCAGCCCGCCGCGGGCGTCGGCGCCTCCCAGCCGGCGTCGTCGAGGTCGTCGAGCAGCACCCGCAGGACGGCGCTCTCGGCGGCGAGGTCGTCGGCGAGGCGGTGCATGTCGGGGGCCATGACCCGAACTCTAGGAGGGCGCGGGTCGTTCGTCGCAGCAGCCGTACCGGCCACCGCGCACCACGACGGACGAGCGGACGCCGAGCGGGCCGCCGACGCCCTCCGTGAGCACTCCGGTGTGACGCACCACCCACCCGGGACACGCGCTCCCACCACGGGGTCCGCCCGGAACGCAGCGGCGTCGAACGACCCCCGACGCCCGTCGAACGGGTGGTGTAGAGGAGGCGAACCCTCGGCGGGGTGTGCACAGGGCGTATGGCATGGTTGCGCCGCGTCACTGTGGGAGGAGAGCCGTGCAGGTCGTCTCGATCATCAATCACAAGGGCGGCGTGGGCAAGACGACGCTCACCGCCAACCTCGGTGCCGGACTCGCCGCGCGAGGCAGGAAGGTCCTCTTGCTGGACCTGGACTCGCAGGCCAGCCTGACGGTCTCGTTCTTCACGCCACCGGAGTGGGCCGAGCAGCTGCTGCCCGCCCGCACCATCAAGCACTGGTTCGACGGCCTGGACGACGGCACCGAGCTGCGCAGCCCGGCCGAGCTGGTCTCGACGCCGCGCCGGGTGCGGGAGAAGCTGGGCCGCTCGCCCGGCCGGCTCGACCTCATCGCCGCGCACCGCGACCTCTCCGACGTCGACACGACGCTGGCCGCCCAGCTGATGTCGGCCCCGGAGCGCTTCCTGGACCTGCACAGCAGGCTGCGGGAGGGGCTCGAGCACCCGGCGTTCGCCGAGTACGACGTCGCGCTCATCGACTGCGCGCCGAACTTCGGGCTCATCGCCCGCAACGCCGTGGCCGCGAGCGACCTGCTGCTCATCCCCACCAAGCCGGACTACCTGTCGACCAACGGCATCGACTCGCTCGGGCTGAAGATCCGCGAGTTCGTCGACGAGTACAACGCGCGCGCCGTCGACCCGATCACCCGCCCGCCGGCGTCGGTCGTGTTCACGATGGTGCAGCTGCACGACGACCGGCCGATCGAGGCGCAGCGCGCGGTGATGAGCCGGATCGAGGCCGGGGGCGTCGCGCCGCTGACCACGACGATCCGCGACAGCAAGGCCGTCTACGGCCCGGCGCCGGAGTACGGCGTCCCGGTCATCCTCGGCGGCACCGGCCGCGCGCTGACCCGCGAGCTGCGCGAGCTCGTCTCCGAGGTCGCGGCCCAGATCGACGGCACCGAGGGGATGGCCGCGTGAGCGACCTCGCGAGCCTGGCGATCGCCCGGGCGCTCAACGACCTGTCCCCCGACCAGCTGCGCGACCTCGCCGAGGGCCGCGGCCGGCTGGTGTACGCACCGTGCGCGGCGCCGACCCGCCCGCGCCGCCCCGCACCCGTCGTCGACGTGCGGGGCGACGTCGAGGCGATCCGCGGGATGCACTCGCGCACCGAGATCACCGAGCACCTCGCCGACCGGCGCTTCACGGTGCCGGTGCTGCGCGAGCTGGCCCGCGCGCTCGGCCCGACCGTGCCCACCACCGGGCGCAACCGGGCCGAGCTGGTGCACGGCATCGTCGAGGGCACGGTCGGGTTCCGCGCCCGTTCCGCCGCCCTGTCCGGCGGGGCCTGGAGCTAGGGCAGCTTCTCCCCGGCCTCCACCGCCACCGGCAGCACGTTGCCGGCGGGCGGCAGCGGGCAGGTGGCGAAGTCGGTGAACGCGCAGGGCAGGTTGACCAGCCGGTTCAGGTCGATGCGCACGCGCCCGTCGACGGGGTCGGGCACCTGCACCGAGCGCCCGCCCGGGTAGGTCGAGACGCCGTTGGTGGCGTCGCGGAAGTGCAGCGTGAGCCCACCCTCCTTGCCCGGCATCGCGACGAGGGAGCGCTCCTCCCCGTCGAGCACGAACCGGACGACGCCGACGGCGGTCAGGTGGTGCTGCAACCCGTCCACCACCGCGTCGACGGTGATCGGCTCGGGCTCCTCGTAGGCCTCGAACGTGCCGTCGAGGACCCAGCGCCCGTCGACGTCGAAGGCCGGGACGCCGGTGAACCCGGTGCGCGTCGGGGCCTGCGGGTCGCGCACCCGCAGCGCGTGCTCGTCGGTGCGCCGCGCGATCTCCACGACGCGGTCGCCGACCTCGACCAGCGAGCCGGGCAGGCCGTTCACCGGGTGCAGGGTCACGGTGCCGTCGACGGGGCGCAGGCCCTGCACGCCGCGGACGGCCAGCCCGTCCGCGGACGTCGCGGTGATCACGACGCCGTCCGGGGTGGCGCTCCACAGCCCGGGGAGGCCGTCGATCGTCGCGGGGTCGGGGGTGAGCCAGTGCAGCGCGGTGAGGCTGAGCCAGCCGTGCGGTGTGCGGAGCTGCTCCTCGCGGTCGGCGTGCCAGGCGTCCCACGCGGTCTGCAGGTCGAGGGTTGCGGTCATGGTCGGTGCAACGCCGTCACGGGCCCGTTCATGCCGGGCCCGCGGCAGGGATGTGGCCGACACCGCTCGGGGTTGACACCATCGCGTCCACCACGCAGGGTGAATTCATGTTCGCGCGCGAGCTCTGTTGTCGACGGGCCGTCGACAACCTCCGCGTCGCCTCGTCCGTCTGTATCTGACGGCACGTCTCTGCAGCTCAGCGCCTCGCGCCGAGCACCTCCAGATGTTTGTCCGATCATTTCCCACCCGTATCCCAGAAATGGCTCCCACATGTCCGAGGAATCGCTCCACACGCCCCTGAAATTCGCCTACTGGGTGCCGAACGTCAGCGGCGGCCTGGTCACCAGCACCATCGAGCAGCGCACCGACTGGGGCTACGACTACAACCGGAAGCTCGCGCAGACCGCCGAGAACAGCGGCTTCGAGTACGCGCTGTCGCAGGTCCGCTACATGGCCAGCTACGGAGCCGACCACCAGCACGAGTCGACGAGCTTCTCCCTCGCGCTGCTGCTCGCCACCGAGCGGCTCAAGGTTATCGCCGCGGTGCACCCCGGGCTGTGGCAGCCGGGTGTGCTGTCGAAGTGGGTCGCCACCGCCGACCACCTCTCGAAGGGACGCATCGCCGTCAACGTGGTGAGCGGCTGGCTCAAGGCCGAGTTCACCGCGCTGGGCGAGCCCTGGCTCGAGCACGACGAGCGGTACCGCCGCTCCGCGGAGTTCATGCAGGTGCTGCGCGAGATCTGGACCAGCGACAGTGCCGAGTTCCGCGGCGACTTCTACCGCATCCACGACTTCGACCTCAAGCCCAAGCCCGTCGACGTCCCCGGCCGTCCGCACCCGGAGATCTTCCAGGGCGGCAACTCCTCGGCGGCCCGGCGCAACGGCGGCCGCGTCGCCGACTGGTACTTCTCCAACGGCAAGGACTACGACGGCTTCACCGAGCAGGTCACCGAGGTGCTCGGGCACGCCACCGACGCCGGCCGCGCCGTCCCGCCGAAGTTCGCACTGAACGGCTTCATGATCGCCCGCGACACCGAGAAGGAGGCCCGCGAGACGCTGCGCGAGATCATCGCGAAGGCCAACAAGCCGGCCGTCGAGGGCTTCCGCGACGCCGTGCAGCAGGCCGGGGCGTCCACCGGGAACAAGCAGGGCATGTGGGCGGACTCGTCGTTCGAGGACCTCGTCCAGTACAACGACGGCTTCCGCACCCAGCTCATCGGCACGCCGGAGCAGATCGCCGACCGCGCGATCGAGTACAAGCGCCGCGGCGCGAACCTGCTCCTGCTCGGCTACCTGCACTTCCAGGAGGAGGTCGAGCACTTCGGGACCCACGTCCTCCCGATCATCCGGGAGAAGGAGGCCGAGCTCGCCGAGCGCGGCACGCCCGCACTGGTCTGACCCCCGTGTACCCCAAGCTCCTCACGCGCCGGTGGCACGTCGACCTGCTCCGGTCGACGTCCACCGCGTGTCGGTGACCCCGCTCCGGTCCGTCGTTCCGACACCAGTGAGAGGTGCACACCATGACCACGCTCGAGAACCGCCCCACCGCGACGCCCGACTGGGCGTCGCGACCCGCCCCCGACTCGCCCGACGCCTGGCTCGCCCGCGCCCGTGAGGTGCGCGAGATCCTCGCCGCCGACGCGGCCGCCCGCGACCGGGCCGCCGAGACCCCGTACACCGAGGTCGCCCTGCTCAAGGCCGCCGGCCTTGTCACCCTCCTCGGCCCGGTCGCGGAGGGCGGTGGCGGGCAGGAGTGGCCGCTCGCCTACCGGGTCGTCCGGGAGGTCGCGGCAGGCGACGGTTCGATCGGCCAGCTGCTCGGCTACCACTACCTGTGGTTCTGGGCCGCCCGGCTCGTCGGCACGCCGGAGCAGATCGCCGCCGTCGAGGCCGACGCCACCCGCAACAGGTGGTTCTTCGGCGGCGCGGTCAACCCGCGCGACTCCGACGTGCAGATCCGCGACGAGGGCCACCAGATCGTCTACAACGGCCGCAAGACGTTCTCCACCGGCAGCAAGGTCTCCGACGTGACCGTGCTGGAGGGCGTTCTCGAGGGGACGGACACGCACGTCTTCGCCATCGTGCCCAGCGACCAGCCCGGTATCACGTTCCACGACGACTGGGACAACATCGGCCAGCGGCTGACCGAGAGCGGCAGCGTCACGATCACCGACGTCGCCGTGCCGTGGGAGGCGGCGGCCGGTTTCGTCGACAAGGCGTTCCGGCCGCGGGTCTACAACACGCTCAACGTGCCGACGATCCAGCTCGTGTTCGTCAGCTTCTACCTGGGCATCACGCGCGGTGCGCTGGAGACGGCGCTGGAGTACACGCGCACGCAGACCCGCCCGTGGCTGCACGGCGGCCAGGAGCGGGCCGTCGACGAGCCGTACCAGCTCGACCTCTACGGCGACTACGCGTCGAAGCTCTGGGCGGTGGAGGCACTGGCCGACCAGGTGGCGCAGGAGGGCCTCGCGATCCACCACGACGCGTGGGAGGTCACCGAGCGGCAGCGCGGTGAGCACGAGGTCCGGGTCGCGGCGGTCAAGGCCCGGGCCACCGACGTGGCGCTGGAGATCACCAGCGGCATCTTCGAGGGCCTGGGGGCCCGCGCCACCGCCTCGGCGCTGGGCTTCGACCGGTTCTGGCGCAACGTGCGCACCCACACCCTGCACGACCCGGTGGCCTACAAGCGCCGCGAGGTGGGGGCGTTCCTGCTGCGCGACGAACTGCCCGAGCCGACCTGGTACTCCTGAGCCCCGTGCGCGGAAACGGTCGCCGGGGCGACCGTTTCCGCGCACGAGCTAGCCGACGCGCATGTGCTCGTGGTGCGGCAGCCCGGGGTGGTCGGCGGGGATGACGCGGGGCAGGAAGCGGCCGGTGCGGGCGGCGTAGTCGGTGTAGGTCTCGCCGTGCAGGCGGGCCAGCATCGGCTCCCGCACCGCCCGCACCTGCACCTGCACCGCGACGACCAGCAGCACCGCGGCCAGCACGCCCATCAGCGTCGGCACCATCACGAGCGTGCCGCCGAGCGCGAGCACGATGCCGGTCAGGCCGGGGTTGCGCACCCGCTTGTGCAGGCCCGCCGTGACGAGCGACCCGCGCCGGGCCACCGCCTGGGCCTGGGCCGCCAGCACCAGCGACACCCCGAGCAGCGAGAGGCCCGCGCCGATCACCGCGAGGCCCGGGTCGTCGAACAGGGCGATCGGGTCGATCACGTCGATCCCCACCAGCAGCGGCGCGGCCAGCCCGAGCACGACGGCCACGGCGTAGAGCCCGCGGGCCCACCACCAGGCCACCCCGCGCTGGCGGTGCACGCCCGGGGTGCGGGCCAGCCGCCTGCCGAGCCCGCCGATGAGGACCGCGGCCAGGCCGAGGCCCAGCGCGATCCAGCCGGCGGCGTGGTGGTCCAGGGCACTGGCGACAGCGGCCCAGACCGGCATGCCGGTGAGCTCGGCGATCGCCTCGCTGCCCAGACCCAGCCCGAACAGGAGGAACAGCACCGCGGCACCGATCGCGATCGTGCGCTCCGGCAGGCGCCTGCCGAGCTGCCGCCCGACCACGATGGCCAGCGCGTCGGCCGCGACCATGCCCACCGTGGAGCCCGCCCAGACCCCGGCCCAGCCGTACTGGGTGGCCAGGGTGATCGTGGCGAGCATCGTCTTGTCGCCCAGCTCGGCCAGGAAGAACGCGACGGTGACGGCGAGCAGCGCCGATCCGCCGACGCGGGCGGCCTTGGACTGCTCGGACTCGCTCAGCGAGTCGCCGCGCAGCGTCCAGGCCCCGAAGCCGAGGAACATCACGGCCGCGACCAGCGAGATCCAGCCCGTGGGCAGGGCCGAGCCGAGCCCGTGGCCGACGGCGACGGAGAGCAGGTGCACGACCGAGGTCGCGACCGTGATCCCGAGGATCACCGTCCACGCCCGGTACCTCGTGGCGAACGCCAGGGCCATGAGCTGGGACTTGTCACCCAGCTCGGCCACGAATACGACGCCTGTGCTGACGGCGAACGCCAGCAGGAAACCCTCCACGCGAGCACATCCTCGATCTCGGGCCGGATCGAGGTGGGGGCCACTTCGATCCGGATGCAGTAACCGGATCGAAGGTCTCGCTCGCCTGGTGGTGCAGGCCGTGCGGCCGGGAGCCCGCTGGAGGCGGAGCGCCAGTATGTCGACCGCGACGTTGGGAGCTACTCCCCTTCGCGTCTTCCAGCCTACGCTCCAGGGGTCCCCGCCGTCCCGGTGGACGCCCAGTGGAGGAGATCACACATGTCCGATGCCGTCATCGTCGACGCGGTCCGCACCCCGATCGGCAGGCGGAAGGGCTCGCTCGCCGACGTCCACCCGGTCGACCTGTCCGCGGTGGTGCTGCGCGCGCTCGCAGAGCGCACCGGCCTCGATCCCGAGGTCGTCGACGACGTCGTGTGGGGCTGCGTCAACCAGGTCGGCGACCAGGCCGCGCAGATCGGGCGCTACGGCGTGCTGGCCGCGGGCTGGCCGGAGTCGGTGCCGGGCGTCACGGTCAACCGGGCGTGCGGGTCGAGCCAGTCGTCGTTCGACTTCGCGGCCGGGATGGTCCTGGCCGGGCAGTACGACGTGGTCGTGGCCGGCGGTGTCGAGTCGATGACGCGGGTGCCGCTCGGGTCGGGCCGCGACCTCGGCCGCCCGTACGGACCGCTGGTCCGCGAGCGCTACGCCGCCGACCTGACGAGCGGCGAGTTCCCCGGCGAGGACTTCAACCAGGGCATCGGGGCCGAGCGCATCGCCGCCGCCTGGGGCTTCTCCCGGCGGCAGCTCGACGAGTACTCGGCCCGGTCGCACGAGCTCGCCGCCGCCGCGATCGACTCCGGGGCGTTCGACGCCCAGCTCGCGCCCGTCCCCGACGCGCCCGGCCTGACCGCCGACGAGGGCCTGCGCCGCGGCACGACGGCCGACACCCTGGCGAAGCTCAAGCCGGTGTTCCGCGAGGACGGCGTGATCCACGCGGGCAACAGCTCGCAGATCTCCGACGGCGCGTCGGCGGTGCTGATCATGTCTGCGGAGCGCGCCGCCGAGCTGGGGCTCACGCCGATCGCCCGCTACCACGGCGGCGCGGTCGCCGGGGCCGATCCGCTGAAGATGCTGACCGGGCCGATCCCGGCCACCGCGAAGGTCCTCAAGCGCACCGGGCTGTCGATCTCCGACATCGGCGCGTTCGAGGTCAACGAGGCCTTCGCGCCGGTCCCGATGGCGTGGCAGGCGGAGTTCGGCGCCGACCCCGACCGCCTCAACCCGCTCGGCGGCGCGATCGCGGTCGGGCACCCGCTCGGGGCGTCCGGCACGGTGCTGATGACGCGGCTGGTGCACCACATGCGCGACAGGGACATCCGCTACGGCCTGCAGACGATGTGCGAGGGCGGCGGCACGGCCAACGCCACGATCGTCGAGCTGCTGCGCTGAGCGTCGACGGGCCGGACCCGACGGAACCGGCAGGGAATTCCCAGCGACGTCTCAGGCCCCTCCCAGACTCGGGGTGCACGGTGGCGTCATGACCGAGATCAGGGAGCAGGGACCGGACGCGAGCGCGCCCCAGGGCCCCCGCAGCGACCAGAACCCCGTCCCCGCCTACGCGGGAGCCCCCGCACCCGGGGCCCACGGGTCCGCGCAGCCGCAGTCGCCGTACGCCCAGCAGGGCTGGAACCCCTCGCCGTCCTACGGCGGTCACGGCGGCGGCCCGATCGGCCCGACGGGCCCCGGCGGCCCGCCCACCGCGGTCGAGGAGCGGCCGCGGCGGCCGCGGACGATGACCGGGATCGTCACGGCCGCCCTGATCGCGGGCCTGGTCGGCGGCGGGGCCGGCTTCGGCGGGGCGTACGCCCTGCTCGGCGACTCCCCGTCGTCCTCGACGACCCTGACCTCCTCCGCCGCGTCCCCGGCGGCGAACGCCGAGCCGGGGACCGTGGCCGGGGCGGCGTCGGTCGCGTCGCCGAGCACCGTCGACATCCGTGTCACGCTGGCCCAGGGCACGGCCGAGGGCAGCGGCGTCGTCCTCACCGCCGAGGGCGACGTGCTGACGAACAACCACGTCGTCGCGGGCAGCACCGGCGACATCACCGTGACCCTCGCCGACGGCTCCACGCACCGGGCCACGATCGTCGGCACCTCGCCGAGCTACGACCTCGCCGTGCTCCGGCTGCAGGACGTCTCCGGGCTCACCCCGGCGACGCTGGGCAACAGCGCGGACCTGCAGGTCGGGCAGCAGGTCGTCGCGATCGGGTCGCCGCAGGGCCTCACCGGCACCGTCACCACCGGCATCGTCAGCGCGTTCGACCGCACCGTCGCCGTGCAGGGCGAGGACGGCTCGGCCGTCGTCTACAACGGCCTGCAGACCGACGCCCCGATCAACCAGGGCAACTCCGGCGGGCCGCTGGTCGACCTCCAGGGCCGCGTCGTCGGCATCAACTCCGCGATCGCGACCGGCAGCAGCCAGAGCACCGGCAGCATCGGCCTCGGCTTCGCGATCCCGGTCGACCAGGCCAAGCGCGTCGCGCAGGAGATCCTCGACTCCGGCACCGCCACCAAGCCGGTGCTCGGCGTGCAGGGCGACGCGGCGACGAGCGGTGGCGGCGGCGCGCAGATCGCGGCCGTCGAGCCGGGGTCGGCCGCGGCGCAGGCCGGGCTCACGGCCGGGGACGTCGTGACGAAGGTGCAGGACGCCCGCGTCGAGGACTTCGCCGACCTGGTCGCCCGCATCGGCGCCCGGACCCCCGGCGAGCAGGTGACGCTGACGGTGACCAACGGCGGGACCGAGCGGACCGTCGACGTCACCCTGGGCAGCACCCCGGACCAGGCCGCGTCGACCAGCAGCGGCGGCCAGTCCCGCGCCGTCCCCCAGAGCCCCTTCGGTCAGAGCCCCTTCGGCCAGAGCCCCTTCGGCGGGAACTGAGGCCTCAGCCGGTGAGCCAGGCCCGGACCTCGGCGTCGTCGGCGCCGAGGCCGGGCGGCGGGCGGTGGTACGCGGGCGGGGTGGCCGAGTAGGTCACCGGGTTGCGGACGCTCGGGACACCGCCCGGGCGCACCACCGGGTCGAGGCCGAGGCGGTCGGCCAGCGCGAGCCCTTCACCGACGGTCTGGATCGGCCCGCACGGGACCCCGACCGCGGACAGGGCGTCGAACCACTCCTGCGCGGACCGGGTGGCGAGGCGCGCCAGCAGCAGCGGGCGCAGCTCGTCGCGGTGGGCGTTGCGGTCGCCCATCGAGCCGAAGCGCGGGTCCTCGAGCAGTTCCGGGGCCCCGATCGCCTCGGCCAGCTTGCGGAACTGCCCGTCGTTGGCCGCGATGACGATCAGCTCGCCGTCGCCGGTGGGCAGCGGCTCGTAGGGGAACAGGCTCAGGTGCGCGTTGCCCAGCCGCCGCGGCGTGGCCCCGGCGGCGAGCACCGCCGAGGTGTGGTTGACCAGCCCGGACAGGGCCGCGGAGAGCAGGTTGGTCTGCACCAGCTGTCCCTCGCCGGTGGCGTCGCGGTGGCGCAGCGCGGCGAGGATCGCGACGGCCGCGTGCAGCCCGGTCATGACGTCGAGCGCCGCGACCCCGGCCCGCAGCGGCGGCCCGTCGGCCTCGCCGGTGACGCTCATCAGCCCGGACACCGCCTGGGCGAGCAGGTCGTAGCCGGGCAGCCCGGAGTCCGGGCCGAACCCGCTGATCGAGGCGTAGACGACGCCGGGGTTCGCGGCGGAGACGGTCGGGTGGTCCAGCCCGAAGCGCGCCAGCCCGCCGGGCTTGAAGTTCTCGACGAGCACGTCGGCGCGGCCCGCGAGGCGCTGGGCGAGCGCGAGGTCGTCCGCGTCGCGCAGGTCCAGGACGATCGAGCGCTTGTTGCGGTTGATCGACAGGTAGTAGGTGGCCGTGCCGTCGTCGGCGACGGGCGGGGTCCAGGTGCGGGTGTCGTCGCCCAGCGGCGGGCCCTCCACCTTGATCACCGTCGCGCCGAGGTCGGCGAGCAGCATCGTGGCGTAGGGCCCGGCGAGGATGCGGGAGAAGTCGGCGACGACCACCCCCGCCAGCGGTCCGGTGGGGGCGTCGTCGGCGATCACGGGCCCATTGGATCAGCCGCGGCGCGCGCCCGGTCGGCCCGCTCGGTGAACAGCGCGCGCTCGGGCCCGTTGCGGGTCAGCGCGGCCGCCTCGGCGAAGCCCGCCGCCGCCGCGGCGTGCTCCCCGGCCATCGCCAGCAGCTCGCCCCGGACCGCCGGGAGCTGCGGGTAGCGGGCCAGCGCCTCGACGTCGACCGCGTCGAGCAGCGCGAGCCCGGCCGCGGGTCCTGCGGCGTGCCCGTGCGCCATCGCCCGGTTCAGCGCGACGACCGGGGACGGCCAGGCCGTGGCGAGGACGTCGTAGAGGCCGGCGATCTGCACCCAGTCGGTGTCGGCGGCGGTGGGGGCCGTCGCGTGGCAGGCCGCGATCGCCGCCTGCAGCGTGTACGGGCCGACCGTGCCGCCGCCCGCGTCCCGGGCCCGGACGAGCGCGGCGAGACCGCGCCGCACCAGCAGCCGGTCCCAGCGCCGCCGGTCCTGGTGCTGCAGCAGGACCGGGCGTCCGGTCGCGTCGTGGCGGGCCGCGGCGCGGGACTGGGTGAGCTCCAGCAGCGCCGCCAGCCCGTGCGCCTCGGGGTGGTCCGGCACCGACACCGCCGTCAGCCGGGCCAGCCGCAGGGCCTCGGCGCTGAGCTCGGGACGCATCCAGTCGTCGCCCGCGGTGGCGCTGTAGCCCTCGTTGAACACCAGGTAGATCACCTCGAGGACGCTCGCGAGCCGCTCGGTGACCTCCGCGGGCCCGGGCATCTCGAAGCGGATCCCCTTGTCCCGCAACGCCTTCTTCGCCCGGGAGATCCGCTGCCCGGCCACCGGCTCCGGGACGAGGAACGCCCGGGCGATCTCGTCGGTGCGCAGGCCGGTCAGGCAGCGCAGCGTGAGCGCCACCCGGTACTCACGGTTGAGGGCGGGGTGGCAGGCGGTGAACAGCAGCCGCAGGAGGTCGTCGCCGACCGGGTCGTCCAGCGCGTCGTCGACGGCGTCGCGCTCGTCGAGCGAGGCCGGGGCGGCGCGGCCGACCGTCTCCACGGCCCGGCGGTGCACCGCGGCGCGGCGGAAGCCGTCGACGGCGCGGTTCCTCGCGGTGGTCATCAGCCAGCCGCCCGGGTTGGGCGGGACGCCGGTGACCGGCCACTGCTCCAGCGCCGCGACGAGCGCGTCCTGCGCGAACTCCTCGGCGGTGCCGACGTCGCCGGTGAGACGGGCGAGCCCGGCCACGAGCCGGCCGGACTCGATCCGCCACACCGCCTCGACGGCGGCCGTCCCGGCACCCACGTGTCAGAAGTCCTCGGGGCCCATCACCTTGAGCACCCGCGCCTCGCCCTCCCACCCGGGCCACAGGTCGCGGTGCAGGGCCATGAACCGGCTGGTCCACTCCACGGCCTCCTCCTTCGTGCGGGTGTCGTAGACGGCGTAGCTGATCATCTCCTTGGACTCCGCGAACGGGCCGTCGGTGACCTGCAGGCCGGCCCCGGCACCGACGGTGACCTTCGCGCCGACGAGGCTGGGGGCGAGACCGGCGGTGTCGATCAGGGCGCCGGCGCGGGTGGCCTCCTCCCCCAGCGCCATGATCCCGGCCATGAGCTCGGCGGGCGGCGGGGTGGCGGGCTGGACGGCTTCGAGGACGACGAGGTGGCGCATCGGGGTTCCCTCCGGGGGTCGGGTCAGCGGCCGTCGGTGTTCGGCATGACGCGGTAGCGGTGCACGAACACCGCACTGAGCAGCACGAACACGCAGACCACGGCGATCGCGAACACCGGCACGCCCGCGGCCCCGAGCAGGCCCGACGCCATCGCGACGAACCCGACGAGGAACGCCGGGCCGACGACGCGGCACGCGAGGGCGAGCCGCCGGAAGCCCTCGCCGGCGAGCCGGCGGGCCAGCACGAGCACCGCGGCGGCGAGGGACCCGAACCCGACCGCCCCGGCGAGCAGGTGCACCGTCGCGGGCCCGCTGATCCCGGTGGCCTGCGGCAGGTCGGCCGGGAAGCCGCCCGCCGGGTCGACGCGGAACGCACCCGCGACGAGCAGGCTCACCCCGAACGCCGCGAGCAGGCGCGGGGACCAGGTGGCCGCGGGACCGGAGCCCAGCGCGCGGCGCAGACCGACGGCCGCGGCGACCACCATCAGGCCGACGACGACGAAGTTCGTGACCTGGATCCAGCCGGGGCCGCCGAGCGCGAGCTGGCTCCAGGCGTGGCGGGAGAGGTCGAAGCCCTCGCGCAGCAGCCCCTGCGTCACCGAGGCGACCACGAAGACGGGGCCGGCGATGACGCCGTAGCCGAGCAGCGACTTGGTGACGCGGTCGGCGGTGAGCCGCTCGGGCGGGGAGGTGGTGCCGGCGCGGGTGGGGATGGTGGCGTTCACGGTGGTCTCCGTCCGTCGGGTGTACCGACTCCACGAACGGCACCCGTCCTCTTTGCAGTCTCCGCGTCAGCGCTTCGCGCGGACCGGGTCGAGGCGGCGCAGCAGCAGCGCCGTGAGCGCCACCAGGACCACCATGATCGCCACGAGGGCGCCCGCCGCGATCAGCCACTGCTGCGCCGTGTGCTCCCACAGCGGATCGGGGTCGGCGAGCAGCGCGTTCATGTCGACCGTGGACGAGCCCATCGCGAACGCCCACCGCGAGGGCACCAGCCAGGCCAGCTGCTCCAGCACCGGGCGGTCGTGCACCGGGAAGATCCCGCCGCTGACGACCAGCTCCAGCATCAGCACGAGCACCAGCAGCGGCATGCCGCGGTCGGCGTTGTCGATCCACGCGGAGATCGCCAGCCCGAGCGCCATCGTCACGACCGTGACCCCGACGACCGCGAGCAGCACCTCCGCGATCGGCGAGCCGAGCAGCACGGCCTCGTCGGGGAGGTCCCGCCCGATCAGCGCCAGCAGCGTGAACACGACGGCCTGCAGCCCGGTGATGACGCCGAGCACCAGCAGCTTCGACGTCAGGTACGCCCCGAGGGAGAGCCCGATGGCCCGCTCCCGGATGAACACCGGTCTCTCCTTGACCAGCTCCCGGATGGCCGCGGCCAGCCCGACCAGGGCCCCGCCGACGACGAGCACGAGCAGCAGCTGCAGCGGTTGCAGGTCGCGGGCGGCGAACGCGGCGGTGACCGAGAGCCCCGACTCGCCCGGGACCAGGCGCGCGATCAGCGCCAGGAACAGCGGCAGCACGGCCAGCGAGATCGCGTACTGCTTGTCGGAGGCGATGACCGACAGGTAGCGCCGGCACAGCACCGCCAGCTGCGTGCCGAACCGCTGCTGAGGCGGCGCGACCGACGGCGCCGGGCGCGACTCGACCCGCGGGGTGAACCCGGTGGCGCCCGCGACGTAGCGGCGGTGCTGCACCGACTGCCGGAACCGCATCCCGAGCTGCTCGCCGGGCACGCGGCCGAGCAGCAGGAACATCTCCGCGAAGTCGGGCTGGCCGAAGTACTCCAGCGCCTCCCGCGGGGGGCCGAAGTAGGCGACGTGCCCGCCGGGGGCGAGCACGAGGAGGCGGTCGCACTGGTCGAGGTTGGCGACGCTGTGGGTGACGACGACGACCGTGCGCCCGTCGTCGGCGAGCCCGCGCAGCGTCTGCATCACCGACTTGTCCAGACCCGGGTCGAGCCCGGACGTCGGCTCGTCGAGGAACAGCAGCGTGGGTTTGGTGAGCAGCTCCAGCGCCACCGACGTGCGCTTGCGCTGCCCGCCCGACAGCGTGTCGATCCGCTGCTTCGCCTGGTTCGTCAGCCCCAGCTCGTGCAGCACCTCGGTGATCCGCCGCTCGCGGTCGGCCCGGGGCACGTCGGCGGGGAAGCGCAGCCGGGCGGCGTAGCGCAGCGCGCGGATGACCGTGAGCTGCGGGTGCAGCACGTCGTCCTGGGGGACGAGGCCGATGCGGTGGCGCAGCTCGTCGTACTCGGCGTAGAGGTCGCGACCCGCGTAGCGGACCTCCCCGACGTCGGCGGGGCGGCTGCCGGTGAGCGCCCGCAGCAGCGTCGACTTGCCCGCGCCGCTCGGCCCGACCACGGCGAGCAGGCTCTTGCCGGCCAGCCCGAAACCGACGTTGCTCAGCAGCGTCTTGCCCTTGTCGGTGACCACGGAGATGTCGCGCACCTCGAACGCGACGTCGCCGGTGTCGACGGCCGCGACGAGCTCGTCGCCCTGCAGCTGCAGCAGCGCGTGCCCGATCCCGATGACGTCGCCCGGCCCGACGGGCGCCCGCTGCACCCGCATCCCGTTGACGAACGTGCCGTTGCCCGTGCCGAGGTCGGTGATCAGCCAGCCGGGGCCGACGCGGCGCAGCTCGGCGTGGTGGCGGGAGACGAGCAGGTCGTCGAGCACGACGTCGTTGTCGGGCAGGCGGCCGACGGTGATGCGGGCCGCCGGGGCCCCGGCCACGCTGTAGCTCATGGTGGCCCCGCCGCCCTGGCGGGCGAGGACGCCCCCGACCGGCGCACCGGCGGGGACGCCGACCGGGACCGGGCCGGGCAGACGGGTCGGCTCCGGGGCCGGCCGCACGGGCGCCCCCTGCGGCCGGAACTCCAGCGCCGTGACCGTCGGCGGGGACCCGAGGTGCACCACGGTGGGCCCGGTGAGCGCCAGCGTCGTGACCCGGCGGCCCCCGGCGTAGGTGCCGAAGCGGGAGTGGTCGGTGAGCGTCCAGCGCCCGTCGGTCAGCTCCACGACGAGGTGCGTGCGCGAGACGTGCTCCCCGGGCAGGTCGAGATCGGCGGTGGGCCCCCGCCCGATGACGAACGGCCGACCGGGCGGGACCTGCACGCGACGACCCTCGGCCACCAGCTCCAGCGACTGCATCGGTCCCCCTGCCCTGTCGTGGGCCGCAGATTAACGCCTGCCCCCGGCAGGTGGGCGCGTCAGTTCGGCCACGAACACGTCTCCCCCCGACGCCGCCCGGAGGCTACCGTCCGGTACATGGCTCTGGCGATCACCGACGACCACCGGACGCTGGCCGAGGTGGCCCGCTCCGCCCTGTCCGGGCAGCGGGCGGCGGCCCGCGCCCTGCTCGACTCCCCCGACGAGGCGCTGCCCGCGCTCTGGAAGGAGCTGGCCGCGCTCGGCTGGCTGGGGCTCGCCGTCCCCGAGGAGCACGGCGGCGAGGGCGCCGGGCTGCCGGAGCTGGCCGTCGTGCTCGAGGAGCTGGGCCGGGTCGTCGCGCCCGGGCCGTTCCTGCCGACGGTGCTCGCGTCGGCGGTGCTGGCCGAGGCCGGCCCGCCGGAGCTGCGCGCGTCGCTGCTGCCGGGGCTGGCCGACGGGTCGCGGATCGGCGCGGTCGGGCTCGGCGGGTCGGTCACCCACGACGGCTCCACCGCCTCCGGCGACGCCGGGCTGGTGCTGGGCGGCGGGCTCGCGGAGGTGTTCCTGCTGGTCGCGGGCGACGACGTGGTGGTCGTCGACACCGTCACCCGGACCGTCCCCGACGCGCTGCTCGACCGCACCCGGCGCAGCGCGCTGGTCGTCCTCGACGCCGCCCCCCTGCTGGGCGTGCTGCCCGGCGGGGCCGCGGTCGCCCGGCGGCTCACCCGGGTCCTCGCCGCCGCCGAGGCCGCGGGGATCGCCACCGCGTGCCTGGAGACCTCGGTCGCCTACGTCAAGGAGCGCAAGCAGTTCGGGCGCACCGTCGGCACCTTCCAGGCGGTCAAGCACAAGGCGGCCGACCTGCTGGTCGACGCCGAGATCGCCGTCGCCGCCGCCTGGGACGCCTCGCGCGCCCCTGCGGGCACCCCCGACGCCGAGCTGGCCGCCGCCGTGGCCGCCGCCCGCTCGGTCCCCGGCGCGGTCCGCGCCGCGGAGACGATGATCCAGCTGCACGGCGGGATCGGCTTCACCTGGGAGCACGACGCCCACCTCTACCTGCGCCGGGCGATCACCCTCGCCGCCGTCGTCGCGCAGACCGGGGACGCCGAGCGCGACGTCGCGCGGCTGGTCCGCGAGCGGGTCACCCGGGCCCCGGACCTGGACCTCCCGCCCGAGGCGGAGGCCCACCGCGCCGCCGCGCGCGAGTTCGTCGCCTCGCTGGAGGGCAAGGACGCCGCCGCCCGCCGCGCCGCGATGGTGGAGTCCGGCTACCTGGTGCCGCACTGGCCGCCGCCGTGGGGCCGCGACGCGTCGGCCACCGAGCAGCTGGTGATCGAGCAGGAGTTCCGCGGCGTCGACGTGCCCGGCCTGGGCATCACCGCGTGGAACATCCAGACGATCATGCAGCACGGCACGCCCGAGCAGCACGAGCGCTGGATCCGCGACGCCCTGCTCGGCGTCACCGAGTGGTGCCAGCTGTTCTCCGAGCCCGGGGCGGGATCGGACGCGGCCGCGATCTCCACGCGGGGCGTGCGCGTCGACGGCGGCTGGCGGGTCACCGGGCAGAAGGTGTGGACGACCCGGGCCCACGAGTCCGACTGGGGCTTCGCGACGGTCCGCACCGACTCCTCCGGGACGAAGCACGCGGGCATCACGATGATGGCGATCGACCTGCGCTCCGAGGGCGTCGACGTCCGGCCGCTGCGCGAGCTGACCGGTGACGCCCTGTTCAACGAGGTCTTCCTCGACGACGTGTTCGTGCCCGACGCCGACGTGGTCGGCGAGGTCGGTCAGGGCTGGCGGGTCGCGCGGGCGACGCTGGGCAACGAGCGCGTCTCGATCGGCGGGGGCGGGGCCGGGACGCTGCCGTTCCGGGCGAAGGACCTGCTGCCGCTGGCGGACGCGGCGCCGGACCCGCACGTCGCGGAGAAGGAGGTCGGGGCGCTGATCGTCGAGGACCTCGCGAAGCGCCTGCTCCTGCTGCGCCAGGCGGCGCGGGCCGTCGGCGGGACGGAGCCGGGGCCGGAGGGCAACCTCAACAAGCTGTTCTCCTCCGAGCACTCCCAGCGCGTCACGAGCCTGGGGGTCCGGCTCGCCGGCACCGCGGCGGTGGCGGGCGGCAACGAGCTGGTGATGCGCTGCTACCTGTGGGCCCGCTGCATCACGATCGCGGGCGGCACGTCGGAGATCGCGCGCAACCAGGTCGCGGAGCGGCTGCTCGGCCTGCCCCGCGACCCGCTGGTCAGCTGACCCGTGCGCGGAGAAGGGGGTCCCGGCCCCCTTCTCCGCGCACGAGGGGTCAGCGCAGGGCGTGCTCCTGGTGGGCCCGCTCGATGAGCTCGCGCAGCCCGGCGTCCTCACGGACCTCGTTGCCGTGCTTGTCGTCGGGCAGGTCCCTGATCCGCTGCTCGTCGGCGGTGAGCATCGCGTAGTTGCGCGCGCGGGTCTCGTCGTCCAGCTCGTGGTCGATGGCCTCCTTCGCGTGCTTGCGCGCGGCCGAGGCCACGCTCTTCGCCTTGCCCGACGGGCTGAACAGCGACGCGACGACGGTCACGGCCAGCACGCCGATGATCACGGCCAGGGAGAGCCCGGTGCTGATCTCGTAGACCGGGACCGGCTGACCGCCGTTGACGAAGAACAGGTTGTTCTCGTGCAGGGCGTGCAGGATCAGCTTGACGCCGATGAAGCCGAGGATGATCGCCAGGCCGTAGGACAGGTAGACGAGCCGGTCGAGCAGGCCGTCGATGAGGAAGAACAGCTGGCGCAGGCCCATCAGCGAGAACGCGGTGGCCGTGAACACGATGTAGGTGTTCGTGGTCAGGCCGAAGATCGCGGGGATGGAGTCGAGCGCGAACAGCAGGTCGGTGGCGCCGATGGCGACCATCACCAGGAGCATCGGCGTCAGCATGCGCTTGCCGTTCTCGTAGGTGAACATCTTGTCGCCGTCGTAGTGCTCGCTGGTGTGGAAGAACCGCTTGGCCAGCCGCACCATGAAGTTGTCGGTCTGCTCCTCCTCCTCGTCCTCGCGCAGCAGGTTCACCGCGGTGACGATGAGGACCGCGCCGAACAGGTAGAAGATCCAGGCGAACGAGTTGATCAGCGCCGCGCCCAAGAAGATGAAGCCGGTGCGCGCGATCAGCGCGAAGACGATGCCGAAGAGCAGCACCTTCTGCTGGTCGGCCCGCGGCACCGCGAAGCTGGCCATGATGATGAGGAAGACGAACAGGTTGTCGACCGACAGGGCCTTCTCGGTGACGTAGCCCGCGAAGTACTCGGTGCCCATCGTGGCGCCGCCGAACCACCAGACCCCGATGCCGAACACGACGGCCGCACCGACGTAGATGGCGGACCAGATCGCGGCCTCGCGCAGGGTGGGGATGTGCGCCTTGCGCACGTGGAAGACGAAGTCGAACAGCAGCAGGCCGACGATGCCGACGATCGTCAACCCCCACACGAGGGCCGGTACGTCCATGAGGGTTCCGTTCGCGAGAGAGGCAGAGATAGGAAAGGGCAGTGTGTCGTTTCTCTGTAGTCTGACGCAATGACCCCCTCCGGAGTTCCCCGTCGGGCAGGATTCCTCCCATGACGTCGCCCACACGGGCCCCCGGACGACCACCGGACCCGGAACGCGAGGAGGCGATCCTCGACGCCGCGCTCGAGGTGCTGGCCGAGGTCGGCTACGACCGGCTGACGGTCTCCGCCGTGCACCGGCGCGCCCACGCCAGCGCCAAGACGGTCTACCGGCGCTGGTCGGGCAAGGAGGAGCTGATGACGGCGGCCCTGCAGCACGCCGTCACCCGCGCCGGGGCCACCGCCGACGACGTGCCCGACACCGGCACGCTGCGCGGCGACCTCGTCGCCAACCTCCACCGGCCCGACGCCGCCCCCACCCGCAACCTCGCCCACGGCCTGCTCGCCGTCGCGGCCACCAACGGCGAGCTCGGGGCGCTCGCGCTGGAGCTGCTGCGGTCGCAGGAGGCCCGGCTGATGAAGATCATCCTGGCCCGGGCCCGCGAGCGCGGCGAGACCGGCGACGGCCTCGACCCGATGCTCGTCGCCGACGTCACCCGCGGCATGACGCTGCAGCACCTGCTGCTCACCGACGAGCCGGCCGACGTGGAGTTCGTCGAGACGCTGGTCGACCGCGTGCTGCTCCCCGTCATCCGGGCGGATGCTGCTCCGAACGTGTGACGCGCGGCGGTCCCGGTTAGGGTCCCCGGCTATGACGAACCTCGCAGCCAACCTGGTGCAGACGGCGGCCGACCACGGCGACCGCCCGGCAGTGCGCCTGGACGACGCCGTCCTGACCTACTCCGACCTGCACGCGGAGGCCGCCAAGGTCGCGGGCCTGCTGAAGGCGCGCGGGATCGACCCGGGCGACCGCGTGGGCCTGGTCTTCCCCAACGTCCCCGCCTACCCGATCGCGTTCTACGGCGCGCTGCTCGCCGGGGCCACGGTCGTGCCGATGAACCCGCTGCTCAAGGCGCGGGAGGTCGAGTACTACCTCACCGACTCCGGCATGTCGCTGGTGTTCGGCTGGGACGGCGGCGGTGACGCGGTCGCCGAGGCCGCGAAGTCCGTCGGCATCGACTCGGTGATCGTCGGCGCGATGGGGCCCTCGGCCGAGCAGATCGGCGACGCCGAGCCCGCCCCCGACGCCGTCGAGCGCGCCGACGACGACACCGCGGTGATCCTCTACACCTCGGGCACCACCGGCCAGCCCAAGGGCGCCGAGCTGACCCACCACAACCTCGACACGAACTGCCGCACCACCGTCGAGGCGCTCATCCAGATCACCCCGGACGACGTGATCATGGGCTGCCTGCCGCTGTTCCACGTCTTCGGCCTGACCTGCGGGCTCAACGCGTCGGTCGCCACCGGGTCCTGCCTGACGCTGATCCCCCGCTTCGACGCCGGCAAGGCGCTGTCGGTCATCGGGCGCGACAAGGTCACGGTGTTCGAGGGCGTGCCGACGATGTACGCGGGCATGCTGCACCACGACGACGCCGACGGGGCCGACGTCTCGTCGCTGCGCACCTGCATCTCCGGCGGCTCCGCGATGCCGGTGGAGATCATGAAGTCGTTCGAGGACAAGTTCGGCTGCACCATCCTGGAGGGCTACGGCCTGTCCGAGACCTCGCCGGTGGCCTCGTTCAACCAGCCCGGCAAGGAGCGCAAGCCCGGCACCATCGGCTTCGAGGTGCCCGGCTGCGAGATGAAGGTCGTCGACGACGACGGCAACGAGGTCGCCGAGGGCGAGCCCGGCGAGATCGCGATCCGCGGCGAGAACGTCATGAAGGGCTACTGGGGCCGTCCCGAGGCCACGGCCGAGTCGATCCCGGACGGCTGGTTCCGCACCGGCGACGTCGCCACGAAGGACGCCGACGGCTACTACACGATCGTCGACCGCAAGAAGGACCTGATCATCCGCGGCGGCTACAACGTCTACCCGCGCGAGATCGAGGAGGCCCTCTACGAGCACCCGGCCGTCGCCGAGGCCGCGGTCATCGGGATCAAGCACCCCGACCTCGGCGAGGAGGTCGGCGCGGCCGTCTCGTTCAAGTCCGGGGAGTCGGCCGAGCCCGACGAGCTGAAGGCGTTCGTGAAGGAGCGCGTGGCGGCCTACAAGTACCCGCGGCACGTGTGGGTCGTCGACGAGCTGCCCAAGGGCCCGACGGGCAAGATCCTGCGTCGCGAGGTCGAGGCGCCGGAGGGCACGGGCAGCTGACGCCCGGCCGTCACCCGGCGTCGAGGACGGGGATCAGCTGCTCCTCCTCGTAGGCGAGGTGGCGCTCGAGGTCGGCCGTGAGCCGGTCGACCTCGTCGGCCACCCCGTCCCCGCCCGCCGCGAGCACCTCCTGCAGCCGCGCCACGAGCACCGCGATCCGCGCGTGCTCGTGGCGCAGCCGTCCGAGGACCGGGGCGAGGTCGGGGCGGGTCCGGTCGAGGAACGGGAACATCGCCGCGTCCTCCCCGCCGTGGTGGTTGCGCAGCCCGGCGCACAGCGTCAGGCAGGTGACGCGCAGCTGCGCACCCAGCACGGACCCCGATGTCGTGAGCTCGGCACGGATCAGCGCGAGCTCGCGGCGGAACACGTCGTGGACCAGCCGCAGGGCCGCGCCGGGCGAGTCGGCGGCGATGACCGGCGGGCCGGCCTGCACGTCGGCCAGCGCGACGACGGGCAGGACCCGCGTCGTCGCGTCCTGGTGGGCGGCCCACCCGGGGTCGGCCCCGGCGGCGCGCGCGAACGCGGCGTCGCGCTCGGCCCCGTGATCCCGCCGCACCGGATCAACGGTTCTGCGGGACGTCCGCGGGCGGTTCCGACCGTTCGGGAACGGGGTGCCCGAGGTGGGCGAGCCAGCCGCGCAGGACCCGGTGCAGCTCCCCCGCCCCGACGATCTCCCGGTCCGGCGCCGGCAGGTCGGCCGGGTGCAGCAGGAACCCGCGCGACTGCGCCCCGCCGAGCCCGCCGTGGCTGCCGACGTGCGGCTCGAACGGCGGGGCGTCCTCCGTCGCGGGGTCGTACCAACTGTTGATCATGATGTCGGCGCAGTTGCCGAACCCGTCGACGCGGCGGACGAGGTCGGCGGCGTGCGGGCCGTACCCGGTGAGCGGGTCCTCGCCGAGGACGACGCCGGTGTCCAGGCGGTGCAGGCCGTCGCGCCCGAGCACCACCGCGCCGTACTCGGCGCTGCGGACCAGCACGAACCCGATCCCGGGGTGGTCGACGAGGCCGGGCAGCAGGTCGGGGTACTCGCGCTCGATCGTCTCCAGCTCGACGCGCCCCACGTGCTCGGTGAACGACACCATCGCCATGTGCCCCGACGCCACCGCGACGACCCCCGGCGCGACCCGCGGCACCCGCCCGACGTCCTCGGGGACGTGCGGCGCGTGCTCCTCCGCCCGCACCCGCTCCACCCGCTCGCGCAGCCGGTTGGCGACGAACCCGCGCCCGGAGGCCTCGGCCAGCACGGTGCCCGCCTGCCAGCCCTTCTCCGAGCGCCCCGACGCCGCGCGCGTGGTGTCCGGGGCCCCGCACAGGCGTCCGACCAGCTCCTCCACGGACTCGTCGAACCGGTCGGCGAACGCCCAGCCCTGGGTCTGGCCGTGGTCGGACAGGCACACCACGTGGTAGCGGCGCGGCGCGAGCTGGGTCGCGCGGTGGATGCGGCCGATGTGCTGGTCGATGTCGCGCAGCACGGCGAGGGAGTCCCAGCGCTCGACGCCCGAGTAGTGCGAGACCTCGTCGTAGCCGAGGAAGTCGGCGTAGACGGCGGCGCGGCCGTCGAACATGTCCTCGATGACCGCGGAGACCACGACGTCGCGGGCGATGATGTTCGTGCCCGCCCGGACGAACGGGAACCACAGGCCGCGGTGCACGCGCGGGAACACGTTGCGCTGCCGCTGCGTGATCGACGCCCGCAGCTCCCGGACGATCTCCGCCACCGCCCCGCCGAGCGTGCGCAGCGCGTTGACGGGGCTCGCGAAGTAGGCGAAGTAGCCGTACCCGGAGGCGACGTGCTGGCGCCCGCGCCGGCCGCGGCCGCTGAGCACCGGCACCGCGCTCATGGTCAGCGAGACGTACGGCGCGTCGCCGGTGAACAGGTTGCCGTGCCCCGCCCCGTCGACGGCGAGCAGGCCCCGCCCGTCGGAGGCGCGGCGCTCGATCTCCGCGGCGTCCTCGGGGTTGGAGCACGCCATCACGTGGTCGCGGTCCTTCTCGTACCAGCGGAAGCCGAGGATGTCGGAGCTGTCGCCGTGCAGGATCCCGCACACGCTCGCGCCGGTCTGCGAGCTCCAGTCGGTGTTCCAGTGCGTCAGGCGGTGGCTGCCCTCGGCGAGCCAGCGGGAGAACACCGGCATCTCGCCGCTGCGCAGGGCGCGGCGCAGCGTGTCGTGCCCCAGGCCGTCGACCTGCAGGAACACGACACCGGGCGGCCGGTCGTCGGTGTCGTCGGTGGCGCCGGACCGGCGGGCGGTGCGGCGGAAGAAGATCTCGTCCTCGTCGAGCCCGAACAGCCAGGACACCAGCGCCCCGACGACCGACATGACGACCGCGACGCCCACCGCCGTCGACAGGTTGACGATCGTGACGCCCGGGATCGCGAACGACACCAGCAGCAGGGCGGCACCCAGGACCAGGTAGGAGGCGACGCCGAGGGTGAACACCGCGACCGGCAGCGCGACGCGCAGGATCAGCGGCCACACCACCGCGCTGAGCAGGCCGAGCGCGAGCGCGAGGACCGTCGGCTGCCACCAGCTCGTCATCTCGAAGCCGACGAGCAGCTCGTCGAGGAGGTTCAGCGCGCCGGTCGTCAGCAGCCAGATCGCGAGCACGCGGACGACCACGCGGCCGCCGCGCACGATCCGGCCGGCCCCCTGCGGTGGTGTCATGTGCGAGCCTTCCTGCTGCGGGACACGAGTGCGCTGATCCCCGCCACCGCGAAGACCAGCCCGGTGGCGACGAGCGTGGCCACGACCGGTGAGTCGAAGAGCCCGCCGCTGACGACGCCGAGTACCGCGTACGCGACGGCCCACAGCACGCACGCGGCGAGCGCCGCGGGCACGAGCCGCCGCCACGGGTAGTCGAGCGCGCCCGCCGCGAGCAGCACCGGGATCCGGCCGGCCGGGAGCAGCCGCCCCACGACGACGAGCAGGGCGCCGCGCGTCGCGAACTGCCCGCGCACCTCGTCGAGCCGGTCCCGGGACTGGCCGCGGGCCACCCAGCGCTGCGCCGCCGCGCTGCCGGCCTTCGCGACGCCGAACGTCACCAGGTCGCCGATCAGCGCCCCGGCGACGGAGAGCAGCAGGACCAGGACGAGCGACAGGCGCCCGGTGCTGGTCGCGATCGCGGCGGCCGCGCCGACCACGGCCCCCGTCGGCACGACGGGCACGATCGAGCCGAGCAGGACGCCGCCGAACACGACAGGGTAGCCGATCGACGTGGGGTCGGAGAGGTCGATGCCGAGGACGCTCACGGGTGCACCGGCAGCGCGACCCGGTCGCCCGGCTCGGTCAGGGCGACGTGGGTGCCGGACCCGGACGCGGCGACGGCGGCGGCGAACGTGCGCGGCGGTTCCACCAGCAGCCGGCGCATGGCCGCACCGCGGGCGCCGGGGGCGCGCGTCAGCCCGGGGAGGGCGAGCGTGCCCCAGTGCACCGGCACGACGATCCGCGGACGCAGCAGTGCGACGGCCTCCGCGGCGCGGGCGGGGTCGAGGTGGCCGGGGCCCAGGCTCGGCCCCCAGCCCCAGACCGGCAGCAGCGCGACGTCGGGGCGCGGGAGGTCGGCCATGCCGTCGAACAGGTCGGTGTCGCCGGAGACGTAGACGCTGACGTCACCGGTGCGCAGCAGGTGGCCCATCGCGCGGGCCTGCGGGCCGCGCGTCGAGCGCGGGCCCCAGCGGTGCCCGCTGTGCGCCGCCTCGACCCCGGTGACGTGCAGGGCGCCGTCGGTCAGCTCCTCGCCGATCCCCAGCTCCTCGACGCCGCGGATCCCCTTGCGGCGCAACCACTCCCCCGCCCCGCGCGGCACCACGACCCGCGCGCCGGTGAGCCGGCGAAGCGACGGCAGGTGCAGGTGGTCGGCGTGCAGGTGGGAGAGCAGGACGAGGTCGACGCCCGCGTGGTCGACCGGGTCGACCGGCGGCGCCGTCCGGCGCAGCGGCCCGACCCGTCCGGTGAGCACGGGGTCGGTCAGCACGACCCGCCCGGCCAGCTCCAGCCGGACGGTGGAGTGGCCGAGGAAGCGCATCGCGAGCCCCTGCACGTGATCAGTATTCCTGCCCGCCCGCGCCCCGGCCGTGAACCCCGCCCGCACGCCCCTCCCCGCCCCCGGCGAGTGTGCCGATCCCGCCCGGCGAGTTTGCCGCCCACCCCCGGCGAGTTCGCCACCCACCCCCGGCGAGTTCGCCACCCACCCCCGGCGAGTTCGCCACCCACCCCCGGCGAGTTCGCCACCCACCCCCGGCGAGTTCGCCACCCACCCCCCGGCGAGTTCGCCACCCACCCCCGGCGAGTTCGCCACCCACCCCCGGCGAGTTCGCCACCCACCCCCGGCGAGTTCGCCACCCACCCCCGGCGAGTTCGCCACCCACCCCCGGCGAGTTCGCCACCCACCCCCGGCGAGTTCGCCACCCACCCCCGGCGAGTTCGCCACCCACCCCCGGCGAGTTCGCCACCCACCCCCGGCGAGTTCGCCGCTGACGTCCGGCGCCCCGGGACCGCTCCTCCCCACAGCGTGCACGGGACGGCGAACTCGCCGCGCGTCATCGGCCAACTCGCCGGGTGGGGACGGCAAACTCGCGGGGTGGGGACCGCAAACTCGCGGGGGGGTGGTAGAAGTGGGTCAGGTGAAGTGGACCGGTTGGCCCGTCGACTCCAGCACCGCCATCCACAGGTCCCCGTGCGGGTCGACCTGGTTGCGCCTGCTCACCGCCGCCGCCATCGGCACGTGCACGAACCGCCGCCGGTACCGCCCGACCACCATCTCGGTGCGCCCGCTCATCGCCGCGTGCACGGCGGCCTGCGAGAGCCGCACGCAGTAGACCGAGTCGTAGGGGTTCGCGGGGACGCTGCGGATCGCGTAGCTGGGGTCGATGTAGCGGATGGAGGTCTCGATGCCGGCGTCGGAGAAGTGGTCCCCGATGCGCCGGCGCAGGTACGGGCCGATGTCGCCGAGCTTCGCGTTCCCCGACGCGTCGGCGTCGGCCTCGTGGCCGAGCAGCTCCTGGCCCGCCCCCTCCGCCACCACGACGACGGCGTGCCCGCGCTCGAGGACCCGGCGGCGCAGGTGGGCCAGCAGCCCGCCGTCGCCGTCGAGGCCGAACGGCACCTCCGGGATGAGCACGACGTCGGCGCCGCTGCGGGCGAGCGCGGCGTAGCAGGCGATGAAGCCGGAGTGCCGCCCCATGAGCTTGACCAGCCCGATGCCGTTGGCCGTGGACGTCGCCTCGACGCGCGCGGCCCGGATGGCGTCGCTGGCGTGGGAGAACGCGGTCTGGAAGCCGAAGCTCTGGTCGATGTAGGGGATGTCGTTGTCGATCGTCTTCGGGATGCCGACGACCGCGATCATCAGTCCGCGCTCGGCGACGGTGGCCGCGATCCGCATCGCGCCGCGCATCGACCCGTCGCCGCCGACGACGAACAGGACGTTGACGTGCAGCCGCTCCAGGCAGTCGACGATCTCGTCGGGGTCCTGGTGCCCGCGCGAGGTGCCCAGCACGGTGCCGCCGTCGGTGGCGATGTCGCGCACCGACTCCGGCGTCAGGTCGACGACGTCGTGGCCGTAGGACGGGACGAAGCCCTGGTAGCCGTTGCGGATGCCGATGACGCGCCGGACCCGGTAGTGGTAGGTCAGGGTGCGGACCAGCCCGGCGATCACGTCGTTGAGCCCCGGGCACAGCCCCCCGCACGTGACGACGGCCGCGCGGGTCTTGGCGGGGTCGAAGAAGATCCGGCGACGCGGGCCGCAGGGCTCCATGCCGGGCAGCTCGCCCGCGGGGACGTCGCGGGCGGTGATGCCGGCCAGGGTGTCGTCGAGCAGGACCCGGTCGTCCTCGTCGACGTAGTGCTCGCTGGTGCGGCTGTTGTCGAGCAGCTCGGCCAGCGGGGACGCGATGCGGGCGGGCCCGAGGGTGGCGATCGTCAGGTCGGGCGGGGCGGGGGCGGTGCGCGGGAGGTTCACCACGCGGGCGGGCTCGCTCACGGTGCTCCTCGTCGGAGAGGCGGGGTCCCGGCGCCGCGACGAGCCGTGACTTGACCGGTTCAGTGTGCCGTGCACCACCCCGTCAGCTCAACCCCATCACCCGCCGGACGGCGATCTCGATGACGACCCGCTCCGGGTTCTCCCGCGGCACGCGGTAGCGCTCGGCGTAGCGGCGCTCGGCCTCGCCGACGGACTCCCGGTCCGTGCGCACCACGGCCGTCCCCTCCAGCGTCGACCAGCGCCCGCCGTCGACCTGCGAGACGACCGCGGTCCCGCGCTCGGCCGCGTTGCGCGCCTTGGTCGACCCGCCCCGGCAGATCACCCGCGCGATCCCGGCCTCGACGTCGACCGTGACCCCCACCGGCACGACGTGCGGGCTGCCGTCCGCACGCAGCGTGACCAGGGTGCAGAGGTGCCGCTCGGTCCAGAACTCGCGGAACCCGGCGGAGACGTCGGTGAGTGTGCGCACGTCGGGACGCTATCAACTTGCCATTGACAACGTTCTCTGTTCACCTGGTCGGGTGGCGTCCCCGGTCTCCCGTCCTGCCGTCGTGATCGGCGTGCTCGCCTCGTGCGGCCTCGCCGTGTCGCTCATGCAGACCCTCGTCGTGCCCCTCCTCCCGCAGTTCCCGCGGCTGCTGAACGCCTCGACGTCGACGGTCACCTGGCTGGTGACGGCCACCCTCGTCGCGGGCGCGGTGTGCGCGCCGGTGCTCGGGCGGCTCGGCGACATGTACGGCAAGCGCCGGATGCTGCTCGTCGCGCTCGGCCTGGTGACGGTCGGCTCGGCGCTGGGGGCCGCCGCACCGGGCGTCGAGCTGCTGCTCGTGGCGCGGGTGCTGCAGGGCGCCTCGCTGGGCGTCGTGCCGCTCGGGATCAGCGTCATGCGCGACCTCCTGCCCCCCGAGCGCGTGGGCAGCGGCATCGCCCTGATGAGCTCGTCGCTGGGGATCGGCGGGGCCATCGGGCTGCCGATCACCGGGGCGGTCGCGCAGCAGGCGAGCTGGCGCTGGCTGTTCGCCGGGGCCGCGGTGCTCGGCGCGCTGCAGTTCCTGCTGGTCCGGCGGATCGTCGCGGAGTCGCCGACGCGGTCGGGCGGACGCTTCGACGTCCCCGGCGCGATCGGCCTGTCCGCCGCTCTCGTCTGCCTGCTGCTGGCCATCTCCAAGGGCAGCGACTGGGGCTGGACGAGCCCGGTCGTGATCGTGCTGCTGGTGGCGGCCGTCGTGCTGTTCGCCGGGTGGGGCCGCCTGGAGCTGCGGACCGACTCGCCGCTAGTCGACCTGCGGACCTCCGCGCGCCCGGCCGTCCTGTGGACCAACGTCGGCTCGATCCTCATCGGCTTCTCGATGTTCGCCCAGTTCCTCATGACGACGCAGGTGCTGCAGGCGCCGCTGGAGTCCGGGTACGGCTTCGGGCTCTCGCTCGTGGCCGCCGGCATCGTGCTGCTGCCGATCGGCGGGGCGATGGCGCTGTTCTCTCCGGTGTCGGCACGGCTCTCGGCCCGGTTCGGCGCGCGGCTGACGCTCGTGAGCGGCACGGTCGTGCTCGCGGTCGGCAACCTGTCGATGGCCGTGCTGCCCGGGTCGATCGTGCTGGTGATGGTGGCGGCCACGGTCACCGCGATCGGCGCCGCGCTCGCCTACTCCGCGCTGCCGCTGCTGATCATGGACGCCGTGCCGCCGACGGAGACGGCCGCGGCCAACAGCCTCAACACCCTGATGCGGATGCTCGGGACGTCGTCGTGCAGCGCGGTCGTCGCGGCCGTCGCGAGCGGGCTGACGATCACCGTCGGCGGGGCGACGCTGCCCGCCGCCACGGCGTACACGGTGGTGTTCCTCGCCGCCGCCGGAGCGGCCGCGGTCGCCGCGGTGATCTCGGCCCTCACCCCGCGCGCCCGGCCGGTCGAGCGGGCGGCGACGCCGGTCCCGGCCGCCGCCTGACCCCTCAGGCCGACGCCGGCCGGAAGATCATGCAGCTGCTGGTCGCGTGCGCGCACAGCCGGCCCTCGCCGTCGTAGAGCCGGGACTCGGCGAGCGCGGTGCGCCCGCCCAGGTGCACGACCAGTCCCTCGCAGCGGACCGGACCGGAGGTCGCGCCCAGCCCGCGCAGGAACTTCACGCTGAGGTCCAGGCTCGTGTAGCCGACGCCGGCCGGCAGCGCGGAGTGGACGGCGCAGCCCGCCGCGGAGTCGAGCAGCGTGGCGAACACGCCGCCGTGCACCGAGCCGATCGGGTTGAAGTGGTACTCCTGCGGCTCCAGGCCGAACACCACCCGCCCGGACTCCACCTCCAGCAGCGTGAACCCCAGCGTCGTGGCGATCGGCGCGGGCGGCACCTCGCCGGAGGCCAGCGCGCGCAGGAAGGTCAGGCCGTCGACGCCCTGCGCGGCGGCCGCGGTCAGCCGCGGGTCCTGCCAGGTGTGGGAGCGCTCGCGGACGTCGGGGACGGTCTCGGTCATGCGGTGTCCTCCTGGGAGACGGGGGCCGGGACGGGGACGGGACGGGCGCGGACCGCGCCGACGACGAGGCCGCACGCGACGGTGGCGACGCCGCCCGCGGCCATCAGCAGCCAGCCGGTGCGGAACGCGTCGAACGACGAACCCGCCGCGGCGAGTCCGGACAGCAGCAGCGCGATGCCCAGCACCGCACCGATCTGACGGGCGCAGGTGCCGACGGCGCTGCCGGTGGCGAACCGCGTGGGCGGCAGCTCGGACACCGCGGCCGTGCCCAGCCCCGCGTAGACCGCACCCACCCCGGTCCCGGTGAGCAGCGTCGCGGGCAGGAACGCGGTGAGCCAGGCCGGGTCGGGGCCGATGCCCGTCGCGAACAGGACGCACCCGGCGGTGAACAGCAGCCCGCCCGCGACCACCGCGACCCCCGCCCCGAACCGGTCGGCGACGCGCCCCGCCACCGGCGACGCGGCCGCGGCCATGAGCGGCCCCGGCGTGACGGCCAGCCCGGCGGCCAGCACGTCGTAGCGCCACACCGCCGTCAGGAACAGGATGTTGGCGAGCAGCAGCGCGTAGAAGGCGCCGGAGAACGCGAGGTAGCCGGCGACGGACCCGGCGAAGCTGCGCAGCCGGAACAGCGCGGGCTCCACCAGCGGGCGCGCCACCCGCGCGCTGCGCAGGCCGAACGCCACCAGCAGCGCGACGCCCGCCGCCACCGGCCACACCGCGTCGGACCAGCCGCCGTCCTCCCCGCGGACGATCCCCAGCGACACCGCGGCCACGCCCAGCCCGAGCAGCAGCGCGGAGGGCAGATCGGGCAGCCGGGCGTCCGGGTCGCGGGACTCGACCAGCACGAACCGGCCGACGACGAGCGTCACCAGCACCACCGGCAGGTTGACGAGGAACACGGCGCGCCAGCCGAACGCGTCGACCAGCACGCCGCCCAGCGCCGGACCGGTGGCCGCGGCGATCCCGCCGGTGGCGCCCCACAGCCCGACGGCCGCACCGCGCCGCTCGGGCGGGAACGCCGGCAGCAGCAGCGCGAGCGACGCCGGGGCGAGCAGGGCGGCGGCGACGGCCTGCACGGCGCGGGCCGCGACGAGCACCCCCGCGGTGGGGGCGAGCGCGCAGGCCAGCGACGCGAGCCCGAACAGCACCAGCCCGATCCCGAAGACCCGCCTGCGGCCGCGGGCGTCGGCGAGGCGGCCCGCGGGGATGAGCAGCGCCGCGAACACGACGTTGTAGGCGGTGAAGATCCACGACAGGTCGGCGAGCGACACGTCCGGGTAGGTCGCGCGCACGTCCGGGAACGCGATGTTGACGATCGTGACGTCGAGGAAGACGAGGAACGCCGCCAGGGACGTCACCGCGAGCACCAGGCCCGACCGCTGAGTTGTCATGGTGGATGCAGCCTATGCACCCTGCGTTCTCGCCCGCAACCCATCCGCGGGTTAGGCTGGTCCGCATGGACTTCCGGGAGCTCGACAGCACCCGCTGCTCCGTGGCCCGCACCGCGGCGCTGGTGGGCGACGCGTGGACCGTCCTGGTCCTGCGCGACCTGTTCAACGGCATCCGCCGGTTCGACGACCTCGCGGCCCACCTCGGCATCGCCCGCAACGTGCTCACCCGGCGCCTGACGCACCTCACCGACGCCGGCCTCGTCGACCGCGTGCCCTACCGCGAACCGGGCCGCCGCGAGCGCCACGAGTACCGGCTGACGCCCGCGGGCCGCGACCTGCGCCCGGTCGTCCTCGCGATGCTGGAGTACGGCGACCGCCACCTCGCCGGCCCGGACGGGCCGCCGATGCGCGTCGAGCACGCCGGGTGCGGCGAGCCGGTGCACGTGGAGGTCCGCTGCGCCGAGGGCCACCTCGTCGAGCGGGAGACCCGCCTGCGGACGGTCCCGCTGGCCCCAGCACTGCGCGCGGGGTGAGAGCCCTGCGCGCGGGTTGAGCCCGCACCGGCCCGGGTACGCCCGGCGCATGGGTGACCACGAGCGCAGCACGACCGTCGACGCCGAACCGGGCGTCCTGTTCGATTACCTCTCCGACGTGGAGAACCTGCCGCACTACTTCGCGGCGATGCGCTCGGCCGAACCGGCCGGCGGCGACACGGTGCACACCGTCGCCGACGTCGAGGGCCGCGCGGTCGAGGGCGACGCCTGGTTCACCGCCGAGCCGGAGTCGCGCACGATCCGCTGGGGCGCACCGGGACCGCACGACTACAGCGGCGAGCTCGCCGTCGTCGCGGCCGGGGCCGGCTCGCAGGTGACGGTGCGGCTGCACACCTCGCACACCGACGGCCCCGCCGTCGACGGCGGCCTGGACGAGACGCTGGCGACGATCAAGCGCAACGTCGAGCAGGGGGCGGACCCGGCCGCTCCGTAGCGGCGCCGCTCAGGACCGGACGTCGCGGCGGATCGGGTGGTCGGGCGGGATCTGCACCAGCACGATCCGGGTGCCGTCCGGGTCGGCGATCCACATCTCGCGCAGCCCCCACGGCTCGTCGCGCGGTTCGCGGACGACGTGGGCGGCGAGGTCGCGGTGGGCGGCGTCGACGTCGCGGACCTGCAGCCACAGCGCGACCCCGTCACGGGTCCCGCCGTCCGACCCGCCCGAGACCTCGACGAACCCGTTGCCCGCGAAGAACACCGTGCCCCCGGGGAACTCGCGGGCGATCGCGAGGCCGAGCACGTCGCGGTAGAACGCGACCGTCCGCCCCGGGTCGGCCGGCCGCAGGATGACGCGGGACGAGAGGATCTCCACGGCCGTCAGGCCGGGTGCGCGGCGAGGTGGGCGAGGAGCAGCTCCGAGAACTGCTCCGGCGCCTCCTCCGGGATCCAGTGGCTCACGCCGTGCAGCTCGGCGTAGGAGTACGGCCCCGTCACGTACCGGTGGGCGAGCTCGGTGCTCTGCCGGGTCAGTGCGGTGTCGCCGTCGCTCCAGACGAACAGCGTCGGCACCGTGACAGCGGGGTCGGCGTCGCGGGGGTCGGCCGCGAGGATGGCGCGGTACCAGTTCAGCGCGGCGGTCAGCGCGGCCGGGTCGGCGAGGCGGGCGGCGTCGCGGCGGGCGCGCTCGCGGGTCTGGCCGGTGCCGCGCAGGGCGGCGGACAGCCGCGGGGAGTAGCCGCGGGCGTCGGCGCGCAGCAGCCGCTCGGGCAGCCACGGGATCTGGAACGCCGCCATGTACCAGGACGCGAGCGCCTGCCGGGTCGTCACCAGTGAGCGCGCGAAGGCGGCGGTGGGCGGCACCGACACGGCCGTCAGCGACCGGACCGCGTCCGGGTACCGCGCCGCGAGCCGCCACGCGACGGCCGCGCCCCAGTCGTGCCCGACGACGTGCGCGGGCCCCCCGGCGTGGTCGGCGAGCACCGCGAGCGCGTCGGACGTCAGCTCCGGGAGCCGGTACGCGGCCCGGCCGGTGGGGCGCGCGCCCGGTGAGTACCCGCGCTGGTCGGGCGCGATCGTGCGGTACCCGGCGTCGTGCAGGGCGGGGAGCACGGCGTCCCAGGAGTCGGCGCCCTGCGGGAAGCCGTGCAGCAGGAGCACCGGCGGTCCCTCGGCCGGGCCGGACACGTGGACGTCGAGAACACCCGCGGCGATGGTCGTCACGCGGTCATCATCACCGATCCACCACTGTTCCCCCGCCCGCAGGTTGTGCCGCCCCCGCCGGTTCGGCTTGGGTGGGGCCGTCGGCCGGTCGATCCCGGCGGCACCGGACGAGGGGAGCACGATGAACCAGGCGTTCCAGCGCATCGCGATCGTCAACCGGGGCGAGCCCGCCATGCGGTTGATCCATGCCGTGCGGGAGTGGAACGCCGAGCCCGACCGGGTGCCGCTGCGGACCATCGCCTTCTACACGATCGTCGACCGGGCGGCGATGTTCGTCCGCGAGGCCGACGAGTCCGTGCTGATCGGCTCCGACGACCCGGACCAGGCGTTCACCGGCACCAACCCCTACCTCGACTTCGCCGAGCTGGAGCGGGCGCTGAAGGCGAGCCGCGCGGAGGCCGTGTGGCCGGGCTGGGGCTTCGTGTCCGAGCGCGCCGAGTTCGCGCAGCTGTGCGCCGACCTGGGGATCGTGTTCATCGGCCCGTCCGCGCAGGTGATGGAGCGCCTCGGCGACAAGATCGCCGCGAAGAGGCTGGCCGCCGACGTCGGTGTGCCGCTGGCGGCGTGGAGCGGCGGTCCCGTCGCCGACGTCGCGAGCGCCCGCGAGCACGCGGAGAAGATCGGCTACCCGCTGATGGTCAAGGCCACCGCGGGCGGCGGCGGGCGCGGCATCCGCAAGGTCACCCGGCCCGAGGACCTCGCGGAGGCCTTCGAGCGCGCCGGGTCCGAGGCCGCGAAGACCGCGGGCGACGCGACGGTGTTCCTGGAGCGCGCGATCTCCGGCGGGCGCCACGTCGAGGTGCAGGTCGTCGCCGACGCCACCGGTGACGTGTGGACGCTCGGCGTCCGCGACTGCTCGGTGCAGCGCCGCAACCAGAAGGTCCTCGAGGAGTCCTCCTCCACCGCGCTCGACGCCGAGCAGGAGCAGCTGCTGCGCGACTCCGCCGCGGCGCTGGCGAAGGCCGCGGGCTACGTCAACGCGGGCACCGTCGAGTTCCTCTACGAGCCCAAGGAGCGCCTGCTGTCGTTCCTGGAGGTCAACACGCGGCTGCAGGTGGAGCACCCGGTCACCGAGGCGACGACGGGCGTCGACATCGTCAAGCTGCAGCTGCACGTCGCGATGGGCGGGAAGCTCGCCGACATCGCCGCCGAGGTGCCGCCCGCGCGCGGGCACGCCATCGAGGCCCGGCTCACCGCCGAGGACCCGGAGAACGGATTCGCCCCCGCCCCCGGCCGCATCGAGCACCTCGCGCTGCCCAGCGGCCCGGGGATCCGCGTCGACACCGGGGTGGCCGCGGGTGACGTCATCCCGCCGCAGTACGACTCGATGATCGCGAAGGTGATCGCCTGGGGCCGCGACCGCGACGAGGCCCGGTCCCGGCTGGGGCGCGCGCTGCACCAGACCGCCGCGGTGATCGACGGCGGCACCACGAACAAGGCCTTCCTGATCGACCTGCTGACCCGCCCGGAGATCGTCTCCGGCGAGGCCGACACCACCTGGCTCGACGGGCTGATGGCCGCGGGCTACACCCCGCCCCAGCGCCTCGACGTCGCCCTGCTCGCCACCGCCGTGGAGGCGCAGGAGGCCCACGTCGCGCGCCAGCGGGAGCGGCTGTTCGCCTCCGCCGAGCGCGGCCGCCCCGAGGTCGGGCACGACACCTGGTACCAGGTCGACGTCCGCGCGGGAGGCGAGTCCTACCGGCTGCAGGTCGCCCAGCCGCGCGGCACCCGCTACCGCGTCCTGCTCGACGGCACCGCGCTCGACGTCGACACCGAGCGCACCGGCCGCTTCGAGCGCAGGCTCACCGTCGGCGGGCAGACCTACGCCGTCCTGACCGCCCCGCAGGACCCCGACGTCCTCGTCGAGGTCGACGGCGCGGTGCACCGGATCTCCGGCGGGGAGGTCGGGCTCGTCCGCGCGCCGGCCCCGGCGATGGTCGTCTCGATCCCGGTGTCGCCGGGCGACGAGGTGGAGGCGGGTGACGTCGTCGCCGTCGTCGAGTCGATGAAGCTGGAGACGGCGCTGCGCGCGCCGGTCGCCGGACGCGTCGCGGAGATCCTCGTCGACGCGAACACGCAGGTCGAGGGCGGCACGAAGCTCGTCCGCCTGCAGCCCGACGCCGACGCCGACGCGGGCCCCGGCGGCGCGCGCGTCGACTTCTCGGCGCTGACCGGCATCGACCCGCAGTCCCGCGACGCCGCGGCCGACGCCGCCGACGCACTGACCTCGCTGCGCTACCTGGTGCTCGGCTTCGACATCGACGAGCGCGACGCCCGCCCGTTGCTGGCCCGGCTCACCGCCGCGCGCGAGGCGTTGGCCCCCGACGACGCGAGCGTGCTGGCCGGCGAGACCGCCGTGCTGCGGATCTTCGCCGACCTGTGCGCGCTCTCGCGCAACCGCCGCGGCGCCGTCGACGGCGAGCCCACCGGGGAGCAGGAGCGCAACCCGCAGGAGTACCTGCACGCCTACCTCCGCTCCCGCGACGCCGAGGCCGAGGGGCTGCCGGAGTCGTTCCAGGTCCGGCTGCGCCAGGCGCTCGCGCACTACGGCGTGCCCGACCTGGAGCCGTCCGAGGTGCTGTCCGGCGCGCTCTACCGCATGTTCCTCGCGCACCGCCGCGCCGCCGCGCACGTGCCGGTCGTGCTGGCCCTGCTGCAGTGGCGCCTCACGCACCCCGACGCGCTGCCGGAGTCGGCCCGCGAGGACTACCTGCGCATGCTCGACCAGCTCGTCACCGCCACCCAGCTGCGGCACCCCGTGGTCGGCAGCCTGGCCCGGCGCGTCCGCTACACCTGCTTCGACGCCCCGCTCATCGCGGCCGAGCGGGCCCGCGGCCAGCAGCAGGTGCGCGAGCAGCTCGATGCGCTCCCCGGCCCGGACGACCCGGCGCGCGCGGAGGGCATCGAGCGGATCGTCGCCGCGGCCGAGCCGATCCTCGACGTGTTCGGCGAGCGCCACCACGCGGCGATGCTGGAGGTGATGACGCGGCGCTACTACCGGATCCGGCCGCTGCGCGACGTCCGGCTCTCCGACCGCGGCGGGCGCCCGCTGCTCACGGCGACCTACACCCACCAGGGCCAGGACGTCACGGTCCTCGCCACCACCGTCTACACCTCCGCCGACGCCCCCGCGGGCACCGACCCCATCGCCGTGCAGGGCGACCTGCGGCGGCTGCTGCTGCAGGTCCCGGCGGACACCAAGGTGGCGCTGGACCTCTACGTGATCGCCGGTGAGGCCCCCGACGCCGACCCCGAGCGGTCCGCGGAGAAGATCCTCGCGCTGCTCGGGCGGCTGCCCGAGCCGCTGGCGCAGGTAGCGGTCGCGGTCCGCCGCCCGCAGGGCGACGAGCGCTCGGCCTGGTTCACCTTCCGGCCGGGACCGGACCGCCGCCCCGTCGAGGACCGGACGCTGCGCGGGCTGCACCCGATGGTCGCCGAGCGGCTGGGCCTGTGGCGCCTCGAGGACTTCGAGCTCACCCGCCTGCCCTCCCCCGTCGACGTCCACCTGTTCCGGGCCGTCGGCAGGCAGGTGCCCGACGACGCGCGGCTCGTCGCGCTCTCCGACGTCCGCGACCTGTCCGTGCTCCGCGGCGACGACGGGAGCATCCGGGCGATCCCGCAGCTCGAGCACGTGCTCGACGCCTGCCTGGACTCGCTGCGCGCCGCCCGCGCCGCCGACCGGGCCGACGCGAAGCTGGAGTGGAACCGCGTCCTGCTCTACGTCTGGCCCGTCGTCGACCTGCCGCTCGCCGACCTCGACTCGCTGGTCCGCCTGCTCGCGCCGCGCAGCGACGCGCTCGGGCTGGAGCAGGTGCTGGTGCAGTTCCGGCTCGCCGACCCGGCGGGCGGGGAGCCGACCGAGCACCTGCTGCGGCTGTCGCGGCCGCCGGGCGCGGGGCTCACGGTGCGCGTCACCGAGCCGCCGACGCAGCCGATGCGGGAGCTGGACGCGTACGCGCAGAAGGTGATCCGGGCGCGCCGCCGCGGCGCGGTGTACCCCTACGAGCTGGTGCCGATGCTGCTGCGCAACCCCGACGCCGGGGGCGCGCCGGGGGTCTTCACCGAGTACGACCTCGACGACGACGCGAACCCGGTCGTCGTGGCGCGGGCCCCCGGCGGGAACTCGGCGAACCTCGTGCTCGGGACGGTCACCACGCCGACCGCCCGCTACCCCGAGGGCATGACCCGCGTCGTCCTGATCGGCGACCCGACCAAGGCCCTCGGCGCGCTCGCCGAGCCGGAGTGCCGCCGCGTGATGGCCGCGCTCGAGCTGGCCCGGCGCCTGGACGCGCCGATCGAGTGGTTCGCGGTGTCGGCCGGCGCGAAGATCGCGATGGACTCCGGCACCGAGAACATGGACTGGATCAGCCGCGTCCTGCGCGGGATCATCGAGTTCACCCAGGACGGCGGCGAGCTGAACGTCGTGGTCACCGGCATCAACGTCGGCGCCCAGCCGTACTGGAACGCCGAGGCCACGATGCTCATGCACACCAAGGGCATCCTCGTCATGACGCCGGAGAGCGCGATGGTGCTCACCGGCAAGCAGAGCCTCGACTACTCCGGCGGCGTCTCGGCCGAGGACAACTTCGGCATCGGCGGCTACGACCGGATCATGGGCCCGAACGGGCAGGCGCAGTACTGGGCGCCCGACCTCTCCGGCGCCGTCGACGTCCTGCTCGCGCACTACGCGCACACCTACCGCGCCCCCGGTGAGCGGTTCCCGCGGCCCGCGGCGAGCTCCGACCCGGTCGACCGCGACGTCTCCGCCTCCCCGCACAGCGGCCCGGGGTGCGACTTCGCGACCGTCGGGGAGATCTTCTCCTCGGTCACCAACCCCGAGCGCAAGAAGCCGTTCGACATCCGCTCGGTGATGGCCGCGGTCGCCGACGCCGACCATCCCACGCTGGAGCGCTGGGCCGACATGATCGACGCCGAGGGCGTCGTCGTGCTCGACGCGCACCTGGGCGGGCAGCCGGTGGCGATGCTGGGCATCGAGTCCCGGCCGCTGTCGCGGCGCGGGCGGATCCCGGTCGACGGGCCGTCGTCGTTCACGGCGGGCACCCTGTTCCCCAAGTCGTCGAAGAAGACGGCGCGGGCGATCAACGCGGCCAGCGGCAACCGGCCGCTGGTGGTGCTGGCGAACCTGTCGGGCTTCGACGGGTCGCCGGAGTCGCTGCGCGAGGTGCAGCTGGAGAACGGCGCGGAGATCGGGCGCGCGGTCGTCAACTTCGACGGGCCGATCGTGTTCTGCGTCGTGTCGCGCTACCACGGCGGCGCGTTCGTCGTGTTCTCCAAGACGTTGCACGACAACATGGAGGTCGCGGCCGTCGAGGGCTCCTACGCGTCGGTGATCGGCGGGGCGCCCGCCGCGGCGGTGGTGTTCGCGGGCGAGGTCAACAAGCGCACCGCGGCCGACCCGCGGGTGGCCGACCTGGTGGCGCGGGAGGCGGAGGCCCAGCAGGCGGGCGACGACGCGGAGGCCGCGCGCCTGACCTCCGAGCTCGCCTCGGTGCGGCCCAGCGTGCGGTCGGAGAAGCTCGGGCAGGTGGCCGACGAGTTCGACACGGCCCACAGCGTCCAGCGCGCCCAGCGCGTCGGGTCGGTGGACCTGATCGTCCCCGGGCCGGAGCTGCGGCCGTACCTGATCGCGGCGGTCCGCCGCGGGATGGAGCGGGCCCAGGGGTGAGACCCCGCGTCGACTTTGCTCTGCTCACGGATACGCACCACCCCGGTGCGTGGAGGTGAGCAGAGCAAAGGCGGGGCGCACCGGCACCCTCGGCCGGCGGGCGGGCGGCGTCAGCCGCAGGCGCTCTTCGCCCGCAGGACCCGGGTCACGGCGGCGGTGTTCTCCGCGGCGTCGAGGGTGCCGTCGGCCAGGGCGGGCTCCAGGGCGTCCAGGATCGGGGCGGGGTCGCCGCCCGCCGACCACAGCGCCACGTCGGAGCCCGCGTCCAGCGCGGCGAGCACGGCCTCGGGCAGGTCGTACTCCCCAGTGATCGCCTTCATCGCCCCCAGGTCGTCGGTGTAGACGACGCCGCCGAAGCCGTAGTCCCCGCGCAGCAGCGCGTAGACCGCCGGGGTGAGCGAGCTGGGCAGGCCGTCGGTGAGGCCGGGGACGTCGAGGTGCCCGACCATCACCGCCGCGGGCAGCGCGCCGGTCGTCAGCGGCGCGCCGGGGCCGACGAGGTCGGCGTAGGGGCGCAGGTCGGCGGCGCGCAGGTCCGCGAGCGGCGGGGTGGTGACGCGGCCGGCGTGCGAGTCGCCGTCGGCGCGGCCGTGCCCCGGGAAGTGCTTGACGACCGGCGCGATCCCGGCCTCCTGCAGCCCCTGCGCGAACGCCAGCGCGTAGCGGGTGACGTCGTCGGGGTCGGTGCCGAACGAGCGGTCGCCGATGACCTCGCCCGCGCTCTGCCCCCCGAGGTCGACGACCGGGGCGATGTCCATCGTGACGCCGCGGGCCGCGAGCAGCCGCCCGCGCTCCTCCGCCAGCGCGCGCACCTCGTCCGGGGTCAGCGCGCTCATCTCGCGGGCGCTGGGCAGGTCGCCGTCGAGCTCGTCGATGCGCTGGACCCGGCCGCCCTCGTCGTCGACGGCCACGGTGACCGGGATCCGGGCCCCGGCCTGCAGCGCGCGCAGCGCCTGGTCCTGCAGCAGCGCGGTCGCGTTGCCGGGCAGGAAGACCCCGCCGACCTGGCTGCCGCGCACGGTCTCCGCCGCCGCCTCCGGGTCGTCGACGTCCACCCCGACCATCAGCCGCTGCGCGAGCTGGGCGCGCGGGGACATCCCGCCGAGGACGGCCGCGCAGTCCGGGAGCCGGTCGTCGGCGGGGGCGGGCAGCGCGGCCGGGGCCGCCAGCACCTGGACGGGGACGGGCGCGACCGGGGTCAGGAACGCCGCCGTGCTCGCCAGCACGCCCGCGGCGAGGCCGACGAGCCACGGTCCGGCCGGGCGTCGCCGGACGGGCCGGGCGCGGGCGCGCAGGCGGACGGACGCGTGCTGGGCGGGTGCGGGCGTTCGGGTCATCGCCGTTCATCATCCACCCCGCGTCCGGGTGAGCGGACCGACCGTCCGTGGCGCGTCCGGGTGTCGACGGCAAGATCCAACGAACGGCGCTTGTGCGACGCCGGTCACATCACGTCTAGTGGGACACGTGAAGCCGTTCGTGATCAACAGCCACGGCAAGCTCGTCTTCCCTGCAACCGTCCTCGGAGAGCTCGACTTCTCGGTGCTCGACACCCTCGACCAGTTCACGGCCGTGATCGGCCGCGACTTCGAGGCCAAGGCCCCCACCGGCACCGACCTGCTGGAACGGGTCGAAGCAGGCGCCTACGACAGCCGCTTCCCGCTCCTGCGCGACCTCGCCCAGAACCTGTTCTGGGTCAACCGCTACTCGATGACGATGTTCGACAAGAGACCGACGCGCTTCCGCGACCTCCCCCGGGGCCGCGACGACGTCTTCCTGCCCGTCCTCACCCCGTGGGAGGACGGCGAGCGCAAGGTCGCCGCCGTCGAGAACGCCTACCGGTCCCTGCCCGCCACCTACGACGCCGAGGCCGAGGAACGTGCCTTCGCTCTGCTGTTCGACGTGTTCCGGCACAAGCGCCACCACGCCACCGAGCTGCCGGCCATCAAGCCGACGGTGGCCGAGCTGCTCGCCCGCCCCGAGGCCCTGACCTGGGTGCTGCCCGCGCACGACCCCGACTTCCCGACGTTCTCGCTCACCGACGTACTCGACGCCGACGAGTCGGTGCCCGAGCTGGAGGCGCTCTCGCGCTGGGCGATGGTGCTGCACAACCAGTACCCGTGGGAGCGGGCCGAGACCACCCTGCGCCGCGTCGACGAGATCGGTGACGACGACGTCGTCATCGCCCTGCACCCGCGCAACCGCGACGTCACGGCGTTCATCGACCGCGTCCGCTCCGGGGCGGTCCCGACGGCCGCGCCGCCGGCCGCGCTGCCCCCGGTCGCCCCGGTCACCCCCTACCCGCCGACGCGGGTGCGCGAGGCCTTCGCGGTCAAGCCGGTGCTGGAGGCCCTGTCGGTGGTGCGCGGCGAGCTCGTGTGCAGCAACGACGACGTCATCCGCAACGCCAGCTTCTCGTGGTCGCCGATGAGCGCGGCGGAGATCAGCAAGAAGACCGGGATCGACGAGCGGCGCTACTCCGAGCGCCCGCTGGAGCAGCTGGCCCTGGACGCTGCCCTCGCCGCGCTCGAGCACTCGGGCCGCTCCCCCGCCGAGATCGGGGCGGTCCTGGTCGCCACCTGCACCAGCGAGCGGCTCATCCCGTCGGTGGCGTGCTGGCTGTCGGGGCAGCTCGGCATCCTGCAGACCCACGCGTCGGCCGACATCGTCGCGGCGTGCGCGGGCCTGCCCTACGGGCTCTCGGAGGCCGTGCGGCTGCTGCAGGAGGTGCAGCGGCCGGTGCTGCTGGTCTGCGTCGAGAAGTTCTCCGACAAGATCGGCGCGGTCCGCACCTCGCGCATGATCTTCGGCGACGGCGCGGCGGCGATCGTGGTGGCCCCGGGCGAGACCAGCGACATCGAGCTGCTGCAGACCTACGCCAGCGGGCCGGTCAGCGAGGTCAACTCGATCATCTGGCCGAACCCGGAGTTCGACAACGACATCACCGTGTACGGACCCGAGGTGAAGTCGCTGGTGCAGCGCTACCTCGACCAGATGCTCGGCGAGCTGGCCGCCGAGCCCGACCCCGACCGGCCCGACCGGCCGATGATCGACTCGATCGACCTGATCGTGCCGCACCAGGCCAACAAGACCATGATCCTCGGTCTCGCCGACAAGGCCGGCCTGCGCCACGACCAGCTCTACTTCGACATCGAGACGATGGGCAACGTCTCCGCGGCGTCGATCCCGATCGCCATCGCCGACGCCGTGCGCGACGGGGCCATCACCGAGCCCGTCCGGGTGTTCGCGCCCGGGTTCGGGGCGGGCGCCGTCGGCGGCTACGCCGTGCTGCGCGTCGACCCGTCGATCGTCGCCCCGGAGCGGGCCACCACCCCGGCGACCACGGCGGACACCCCGCGCACGACCGACCGACCCACCACCACAGACGACGTCCGCGAGGCGTTCGGGGAATGAGGGGAACCACATGACCGACAGGCGAGTGGCCATCGTGACGGGCGGAGCCCGGGGCATCGGGGCCGCGATCACGACCGCACTGGCGAAGTCCGGCGTGCACGTCGCGGCCGGGTACTCCTCCAACAGCAAGGCGGCGGAGGAGCTCGCGGAGAAGCTCGCCGCCGACGGCGGGTCGGTGTCGATCCACCAGGGCAACGTCGGCGTGGTGGAGGACTGCCAGCGCGTCGTCGCCGAGGTGCTGGAGTCCCAGGGCCGGATCGACTACCTGATCAACAACGCCGGCGTCACCGTCGACAAGACGATGCGCAAGATGTCGGTGGAGGACTGGCACGCGGTGCTGCGCGTCAACCTCTCCGGCGCGTTCTACATGACCAAGCCGGTGCTCGACCACATGCTCGAGCGGAAGTTCGGCCGGATCGTCAACATCTCGTCGGTGATCGGGCAGATGGGCAACATCGGCCAGGTCAACTACGCCGCGTCCAAGGCGGGCCTGTTCGGCCTCACGCAGAGCCTCGCGCGCGAGACCGCCAACAAGGGGATCACGGTCAACAGCGTGGCCCCCGGCTACATCGAGACGGAGATGGTCGCCGCGATCCCGCAGGAGGCCTACGACAAGATCGTCGCCCGGGTGCCGGTCGGGCGGCTGGGCCAGGCCTCGGAGATCGCGCGCGCGGTGCAGTTCCTCGTCGACGACGACGCGGGCTACATCACCGGCAGCGTCATCTCGGTCAACGGCGGGATGGACATGTAGGCCCGCTCAGGTGAGGGACGGCACCCGTTCGGACCCGGCCACCGGGCCGGGCGGGGTGCCGTCGCCGAACGGGCGGCCGCCGAGGTCGGCGCGGCCGTGCGGGGTCAGGAACCCGCTGACGTCGGGCCCCAGCGGCACGACGCCGCTCGGGTTGATCGTGTGGTGCACGCCGTAGTAGTGCTGCTTGATCTGCTCGAAGTCGGTGGTGTCGCCGAAGCCCGGGGTCTGGAACAGGTCCCTGGTGTAGGCCCACAGCACCGGCATCTCGGTGAGCTTCTGGCGGTTGCACTTGAAGTGGCCGTGGTAGGCCGCGTCGAAGCGCACGAGCGTGACCCACAGCCGCACGTCGGCCTCGGTGATCGAGTCGCCCACCAGGTAGCGGCGGTCGGCCAGGCGCTCGGACAGGGAGTCGAGCCGGTCGAACAGCTCGCCGTAGGCCTCCGCGTAGGCGTCCTGGGTGCTCGCGAACCCGCACCGGTACACGCCGTTGTTCACCGAGTCGTAGAACGAGGCGATGACCTCGTCGATCTCGGCGCGGTGCTCCTCCGGGTAGAGGTCGGGGGCCCCGTCGCGGTGGTGCGCGGTCCACTGGGTCGAGAAGTCCAGCGTGAGGTCCTGGAAGCCGTTGGTGGCCACCTTCCCGCTCGCGACGTCCACCAGTGCGGGCACCGTGATCCCGGCGTCGAAGTCGGGATCGGCGGCGCGGTAGGCCTCACCGAGGTACTCGATGCCGAGCACCGGGTCGCGGTCGCCGGGATCGAGGTGGAACCGCCAGCTGCGCTCGTCGTGCAGCGGGCCGGCGATGCCGAGCGAGATCGCGGACTCCAGGCCGAGGAGCCGCCGGACGATCACCGACCGGTGCGCCCACGGGCACGCCCTGGCCGCGACGAGCCGGTAGCGGCCGGCCTCCACCGGCCACCGCGACGAGCCGTCGGCGAGGATCCGCTCGTCCATGCCGACGGGCTCGCGTTCGAAGGATCCGGCTGTGCTCGACATGATCACAGCGTAGGACCGCGGGCGCCCACGCGCTCGGGACGAGGCGCGGGCGGCCCGGGTCGGGTGCCGGGACGGGTCAGCGGCCGCCGGTCGTCGGGTCGATGGTCCGGCGGACCTCGCTCACCGAGTTGGCCGGGAACCCGCCCTGGTCGGCGTGCGCGCGGATCTTGTCGGCGTCCGGGGCCACGTAGACGCAGTAGATCTTGTCGTCGGTGACGTAGCTGTGGTCCCACTGGACGTCGGGCATGCCGTCGAGCACCTGGTTGCTCGTGCGGCTGATCTCGTTGATCTGGTCGTCGGTCAGGCTGCCCGCTCCGGGCAGTTCGCGTTCGATCACGTACTTGGGCATGCCCCCGACGCTAGCCACGGGCCGGGCCGCCGCGACCCCTCCGAACGGACGGGCGTCGGTCAGTCGTCGTCGCCGCCGTCGTCCCCGTCGCCGTCCCCGCCGTCGTCGTCGCCGTCCTGCTGGTTCGACACGCCGGGGTTGTCGTCGTCGCCGGTCGCGGTCGGCCCGCAGGCGCCGGCGGAGGTGAGCACGAGCGCGGCGCCCGCGACGACCGCCGCGATGGTCCGCTTCATGGTGGTGTGTCCCATGTGCGGAGCCTGCCACGACCGGCCGGTCAGTACCCGCTCTGGCTCGTGCCCCAGCTGCTGGGGTCGCACGCCCCCGCGGAGCTGAGCAGCAGCGCCGTGCCGGCCAGGAAGGCGGCCCCGACGCGGACGACCGTGCGCCGGTGCCCGTGCCAGTACGCGCGCACCCGCCCGACCGGCCCCGGGCCGTCGGCCGGGTCGGCGTCGAAGACCCAGAACCGCAGGATCAGGAACCGGGCCGCGCCACCGACGACGCTCGCCGCGGCGACGGTGACCGACTCCAGCAGCGGCGTCGGGGAGTCGACGACCGCGTGCAGGGCGAGCAGCACCGCGGAGCTGTAGACGGCGTAGAAGACGACCATCCCGACGGTCTGCACGTGCACGCGCCAGGTGTGGCCCTGCGCGCCGGAGAAGGTGAAGCGCCGGTTGACCTCGGTGCTCACCAGCGTGCTGAGGACCAGCGCGACGAGGTTGGCCGCGAGCAGGTCCCACCAGGTGCGCAGGAACAGGAACAGCAGCGCGTTGACGAGCGTGCCGACGCCGCCAGCGACGACGTAGCGCGACAGTTGCACGGCGAACGGGTGCCGCTCGCGCAGGGAGGGGCGCGCCACCGGCTCGCGGTCCAGCACCGCCGTCATCGCACACCCCCTCACGTCGCTGTCCAGCTGATCACATCCACCGAGGTGGACGCTGTCGCTCACCTGTGTGAACGCTGTGATCGTCCGGAGATTTCCCGGTGTCGCCGGGATCTACGCGTGAGGGCCCTCACCGGTTCGCTACAGCACGAGGAACACCGTCTCGCGCTCCCCGCCGAGGCGGATGTCGAAGCGCAGCTCCCCCGGCCCCGCGGCCGCGGCGACGAGCGTGGCCGCGCGCTCCGCGGGCAGTCCGGCGAGCAGCGGGTCGGCGGCGTTGGCCGCGGCCTCGTCGGGGAAGTAGATGCGGGTGACGACGCGGTCGAGCAGGCCGCGGGCGAACACCGACACGTCGACGTGCGGGGCCTGGCCGTCGCCGAGCGCCCCCGGCTTGACGGTGACGATCTCGTAGCTCCCGTCCGGGCGGGTGGCGGCGCGGCCGAACCCGAACGTCGGGTCGTCGAAGCGGCCGTCGGCGTCGGCCTGCCAGGTCTCGACCAGGCCGTCGGGCACCGGCTCGCCCGCGCCGTCGTGGACGGTGCCGGTGATCCGGATCGCGCCCGGCGATCCCTCGGGCACCACCAGGTACCCGGTCGGCCAGGTCAGGCCGATGGACAGGAAGGGTCCGACGGTCTGGGACGGGGTCTCGGTCACGCGTGACCCTCCTCGTCGTGCGGTGCCTCGAACGGGGTCTGGTCGCCGCCGCGCAGCACGATGTCGAAGCGGTAGGCGAGCGCCCAGTCGGGGCGGGTGGCGTCGAGGTCGAACGTCGAGACCATGCGCAGCCGGGCCTTCTCGTCGGGCACCGAGTTGAAGATCGGGTCCTGGGCGAACAGCGGGTCGTCGGGGAAGTACATCTGCGTCACCAGGCGCTGGGTGAACGCGCGCCCGAACAGCGACAGGTGGATGTGCGCGGGCCGCCAGGCGTTGTGGTGGTTGCCCCACGGGTAGGCGCCGGGCTTGATCGTCGTGAAGCGGTAGGACCCGTCGGAACCGGTGATCACCCGGCCGCCGCCGGTGAAGTTCGGGTCGAGCGGGGCGGGCCAGTCGTCGCGGGCGTGGGCGTAGCGGCCCGCGGCGTTGGCCTGCCAGATCTCGACCAGGCTGTCCGGCACCGCGCGGCCGTCGGAGTCGAGCACCCGCCCGAACACGACGATCCGCTGGCCGATCGGCTCGCCGGCGTGCTGGGTGGTGAGGTCGGCGTCCGACGGGCCGACGGGGCCGGTCAGCGCCGGTCCGGTCACCTCGGTGAGCCGCTGCGGCAGCACGACGGGCGCCTGCGACGGGGCGCGCAGCCCGGTGCTGCGGTAGCCGGGCGACAGCAGCGGCGGGTGCGTGCCGTCGGCGGCGGGTCGGTAGGTCATCAGACGCTCCCGTGGGGCAGGCCGACGTAGTTCTCGGCGAGGGTGGTGGCCGCCGCTCGGGAGCCGACGGTCTGGCGCAGCTGGGACAGCTGCAGCCTGCGGTCGAACGCGTCCGCGTCCGGGTTCGTGTGCAGCATGGAGGTCATCCACCAGGAGAAGTGCTCGGCGCGCCAGACGCGGCGCAGGCAGACGTCGGAGTAGGCGTCGACGCCCGACTCGTCGCCGCCGGTGAACAGCAGGTCCAGCGCGTCGGCGAGGACGCGGACGTCGGCGATCGCGAGGTTCATGCCCTTCGCACCCGTCGGCGGGACGATGTGCGCGGCGTCGCCTGCGAGGAACAGCTTCCCGTGCCGCATCGGCTCGGTGACGAAGCTGCGCATGCCGGTGACGCTCTTCTCCAGCAGCGGGCCCTCGTTGATCTCGGTGCCGAGCCGCTCGTGCAGCTCGTCCCAGACCCGGGCCTCGGACCAGTCGTCGGCGTTCGTGTCCGGCGGCACCTGCAGGTACAGCCGCGTGACCTCCGGGCTGCGCATGGAGTACAGCGCGAACCCGTTCGCGTGGTTGGCGTAGACCAGCTCGTGGTGCGTCGGCGCGGCCTTCGCGAGGATCCCGAGCCAGGCGAACGGGTACTGCCGGTCGTAGGGGGTGTGCGGGACCGCGGCCCGGCTGACGCCGTGGAACCCGTCGGCGCCGACGACCACGTCGCAGCGCAGCTCGCCGCCGTCGAAGGAGATGACGGGGTCGTCGGTGACGCCGTCGAGGCGGACGCCGGACACGTCGAACCGGACGTCGCCGCCGTCGGCCAGGCGCCGGGCGATGAGGTCCTTGACGACCTCCTGCTGCCCGTAGACGACGATCCCCCGGCCGGTGAGGTCGGCGAGGTCGATGCGGTGCTGCTCGCCGTCGAAGCGCAGGGAGATGCCCTCGTGCGGCATCCCCTCGCGGTCCATCCGCTCGCCGACGCCGACCTCGCGCAGCAGCTCGACGGTCGGGTGCTCCAGCACGCCCGCCCGCACCCGCTTCTCGACGTACTCGCGGCTGCGCGCCTCCAGCACGACCGACTCGACGCCCCGGCGCGCCAGCAGGTGCGACAGGAGCAGCCCCGCCGGTCCGGCGCCCACGATGCCCACCTGTGTCCGCATGCCGTCACCGTGACGCAGAACGCCTCCCCCGCTCGACGGGCCTTCCACTGAGCGGAAGACTGGCCCGGTGACCGTGACGGCGCGCGTGCTCGGGGTGCTGGCCGCGTTCGACGCCGCCCACACCGTCCTCACGCTCACCGGGATCGCCCGCCGGGCCGGGCTCCCGCTGAGCACCGCGCACCGGCTCGTCGGCGAGCTGACGCAGTGGGGCGCGCTGGAGCGCGGGGAGGACGGGCGGTACCGGATCGGGCTGCGGCTGTGGGAGGTCGGGGCGCTCGCCCCGCGGTCGGTCGGGCTGCGGGAGGCGGCGGTGCCGTTCCTGGCCGACCTGCACGAGGTGACCGGCGAGAACGTCCAGCTCGCCGTGCTCGACGGCACCGAGGTCGTCTACGTCGACCGGATCTCCGGGCGCGGGGCCGTCAACGTGATCACGCGGGTCGGCGGGCGGCTGCCGCTGCACGCGACCGGCGTCGGCCTCGTCCTGCTCGCGCACGCCCCGCCCGAGCTGCAGGAACAGGTGCTGGCCGCGCCCCTGCGGCGCTACACCGACCGCACGATCTGCTCGCCGTCGCAGCTGCGCCGGGTGCTCGCCGACGTCCGGCGCACCGGGGTGGCGGTGAGCGACCGGCAGATCGAGCTGGTGGCGCTGTCGGTCGCGGCACCGGTGCGCGGGCCGCGCGACGAGGTGGTCGCGGCCCTGTCGGTGGTGGTGCCCGCGGACACCTCCGACGCGCGGGCCTACGTCCCGGTGGTCCGCGCCGCGGCCCGCGGCGTCTCGCGCACCCTGGCGACGCCCCCCACCTGACCAAGCGGGCCCGCCACCCCCACCCGGCGAGTCTGCCGACGCCGTCCGGCGAGTCTGCCGACGCCGTCCGGGGTCTTGTCCGGACGCGGTCCACGAACGGACATCACACCGCGCGCCGCCGGCAAACTCGCGCTGGGTGTTGCGGGCGGGTGTGTGAGGGGACAACGATCACACCGATGGACGTCGTGGAGTTCCGCCCCACCCCCGAGCAGTACGCGTGGACCTTCGGCGGGGTCGCGCCGAGCCACCGCATCCGACCCGGCACCGTGCTGAGGCTCTGGACGGAGGACGCCTTCTCCGGACGGCTGCAGCGCGCGACGGACGTGCCCTCGCAGGTGCTGGACATGACCCAGGTCAACCCGCAGACCGGGCCGTTCTTCGTCGAGGGGGCGGAGCCGGGCGACACCCTCGCGATCCACATCGTCGACCTGACGCCCGCGCGGGACTGGGCGGCGTCCACGACGATCCCGTTCTTCGGCGCGCTGACCCACCCGTACACGCTGCACGACCCGCTGCCCGAGCGGACGTGGATCTACCAGCTCGACCGGGCCGCCGGGACCGTGCGGTTCGAGTCGTCGGCGCTGACGGTGGACCTGCCGCTGGAGCCGATGCTCGGCACCGTCGGGGTGGCGCCGCCGGGGCGCGAGGTGCGGTCGAGCCTGGTGCCGGACACCTTCGGCGGCAACATGGACACCCCCGAGATGAAGCCCGGCACCACCTGCTACCTGGGCGTCAACGTCGAGGGCGCGCTGTTCTCTGTCGGCGACGGGCACTACCGGCAGGGCGAGGGCGAGAGCTGCGGGACGGCCGTCGAGGGTGCGATGGACGTGACGCTCATCGTCGAGCTGATCAAGGGCGGCGCGCCCGCCTGGCCCCGCCTCGAGCACGACGACCACTACGCCGTCGTCGGGTCCGCGCGGCCGCTGGAGGACGCGTGGCGGGCCAGCCAGGTCGGCATGGTCGCCTGGCTCGGCGAGCTCTACGGGCTCGACCCCCTCGACGCCTACCAGCTGCTCACCCAGATCGCGCTCTCCCCGCTCGCCAACGTGTGCGACACGAACTACAGCGCCCTGACCAAGATCGAGAAGCGCCTGCTCCCCGACGCCGCCGCACACGGCGGCATGCACGCGCACCTGCGCTCCCTCGCGAAAGGACTGATCTGATGGATCTCCAGCTGGCCGGCAAGGTCGCGCTCGTCACGGGCGGGACGAAGGGCATCGGGCGGGCGGTGGTCGAGGCGCTGCTCGCGGAGGGGGCGCAGGTCGCCTTCTGCGCGCGCAACGCCGCCGAGGTCGAGACGGCCGGCGCCGAGCTGGGGGCCACCGGCACCGCACTCGACGTGGCCGACGGCGACGCGCTCGCCGCCTGGGTCGCGGCCACCGCCGAGCGGTTCGGGCGCATCGACGTCGCCGTCGCGAACGTCAGCGCGCTCGCCATCGGGGCGGGTGAGGACAACTGGAAGGCCTCGTTCGAGGTCGACCTCATGCACACGGTGCGGCTGTCCGAGGCCGTGCTGCCGCACCTCACCGAGACGAAGGGGTCGATCGTCGCGATCTCCTCGGTCTCCGGGCGCGAGATCGACTTCGCCAAGGACGCCTACGGCACCATGAAGGCCGCGGTGGTCCACTACGTCGCCGGGCTGGCCCTCGAGCACGCCGCCGCCGGCGTCCGCGCCAACTGCGTCTCCCCCGGCAACACCTACTTCCCGGGCGGCGTGTGGGAGGGCATCGAGGGCGGCAACCCCGAGCTGTTCGCCACCGCGATGGGCCTCAACCCGACGGGGCGCATGGCCACCGCCGAGGAGATCGCCTACGCCGTCACGATGCTCGCGAGCCCGCGCGCGTCGTTCATCACCGGCACCAACCTCGTCGTCGACGGTGCCCTCACCCGCGGGGTCCAGTTCTAGCCATGCGCGAGTTCCACGTCGACATCCCGCAGGCCGACCTCGACGACCTGCGCGACCGCATCGCCCGCACCCGCTGGCCCGAGGCGTCGACGGTGGACGGGTGGACGCAGGGCGTGCCGCTGGACTACGCCCGCGAGCTCGTCGAGCACTGGAGCGGCGTCTACGACTGGCGGCGCTGCGAGGCCGAGCTCAACGCGCTGCCGCAGTTCCGCACACCGCTCGACGGCGGGGGCGACGACTCCGTCCAGATCCACTTCCTGCACGTCCGCAGCAGGCACGAGAACGCGATGCCGCTGCTGCTCACCCACGGCTGGCCCGGTTCGGTCGTCGAGTTCCTCGACGTCGTCGACGACCTGACCGACCCGCCGGACCCGCGCGACGCGTTCCACCTCGTCATCCCCTCGTTGCCCGGGTACGGGTTCAGCGACAAGCCGGCGACGTCGGGGTGGGGCGTCGAGCGCATCGCCACGGCGTGGGCGCAGCTCATGGACCGCCTCGGCTACGACCGCTACGCGGCGCAGGGCGGCGACTGGGGGTCGATGATCACCTCGGCGCTGGGCACCGGGATGCCCGAGGCCGTCATCGGCATCCACATCACGCTCCCGCTGGCCCAGCGCCCGCCCGAGGGGGAGGTGCCGCCGCTGACGAAGGCCGAGGAGGCCGCGCTCACCGACCGGCGCTACTTCGAGACCCACCGCGCCGGCTACTCCGCCATCCAGGCGACGCGGCCGCAGACCCTGGGCTACGGCCTGCTCGACTCACCGGTCGCCCAGTGCATGTGGATCGTGGAGAAGTTCTGGGACTGGACCGACTCCGCCGGCCCGCCGGAGAACGTGATCCCGCGCGACCGGATGCTCGACGACGTGATGCTCTACTGGCTGACCGGCACCGCGGCGTCCTCGGCGCGGCTGTACTGGGAGAGCTACAAGCGCCGCAGGCTCGACCCGGTCGAGGTGCCCACCGGCATCACCCTGTTCCCCAAGGAGCTGTGGCGGCTGCCGCGCTCGTGGCTGGCCCGGCGCTACACCGACATCCGGCACTTCCACCAGCCCGAGGTCGGCGGGCACTTCCCGTCGATGGAGCAGCCGGAGATCTTCGTCGACGAGCTGAGGGCGTTCTTCGGGACGCTGCGGTAGCCCGCTACCGGAACGTCAGCACCGACGCGGTGAAGCCGTGCAGGTGGTTGCGGCCGCCGACCGGACCGATCTCCCCGGCGGCGAAGAACCCGGCGACCCCCGCCTCGCCCAGCACGCGGCGCAGCAGCGCCGGGTCGTGGTCGGCGGAGTCGAACATGGTCGTGCCGCGGCCGTTGCAGGAGAACAGCAGCGCGCCGGCGGCCGGCTCGGCCCCGAGGAGCTCCACGAGGTCCTCCCCCGCCCCGGTCGCGTCGCGCACCTGGAACCGCACCGTCTGCCCCACCTCGACGAGCTCGCCGACGGCGACCGCCCCCGCCGACTCGTCGACGCCGGTGACGCCGCGGATCAGGAAGTCGCCGCGGCCGTGGTCGTCGGCGTACTCGTTGATCGCGATGCCCACGTGCAGCCCCCGCCCGGCCAGCTCCTGCTCGGCGGGCGGCAGCGCGGACACGATCTCGGCGAGGCGCCGGTAGGCGGGTGAGCCGGCCAGTTCGAGCAGGACGTTGCGCTCGGCGCGCGTCACGACCATCGCGGGCCCGATCGGACGGCAGCCCTGGCTGACGACGGTGCGCACGCCCGCGTCGCCGCCGAGGACCACGCCGACGCCGCCGCGGTCGTGGACCTCGCCGTCGAGGAACAGCCGGTTGGCCCCCGGCCCGCCCGGCGCCCCGGTGAGCCCGCCGACGATCGGGAACCCGGGCAGTGCCGCGTTGCCGTGCTGCAGGAACCCGCTGACCGGGAACGAGTACGGGTCGACGACGACCGCGGCCACCTTGTCGTCGGAGCGCGGGGTGGGCAGCCCGGCGATCCGCACGCCGCCCTCGGCCTGCTCCGCGGTGAGCCGGACGGGGCGGACCGTGGCGCCGGGCAGCACGGCCGCCCAGACCGCGACGGCCGGCCCGTGCTCGACGCCGCGACCGTCGCCGATGACCCCGCCGGAGGTGCCCCCGACGCTGGTCCGGGCCCCGGCGAGGGTCATCGCCCGGCGCCCGGCGGCCTCGACCGCGTCGCCGCCGAGCCGCCCGGGCGCGACGAAGACCCAGACGAGGTCGGGGACCGCGCCGTCGAGCGGGGCCAGTGCCTGCGCGACGGCGACCTCCGCCGCACCCTCCAGGTCCGGGCCCACCGCGAGGCCGTCCCCGAACCGCCGTCCCGCGCGCGTCATGCACCCATCGTCACAGACGCGGGGCCGGTCCACCCGTTCCGAGCGGTGGACGGCCGTCGCACGCCGCGTGCGGCGTCACCACCGCACGGCCGACCGGACCCCTTAACGCTAGTCACTGGCAGAAAAGAATTGATGGCTGAAACGTCAGAAGGGCGGTTTCCCGCGCAGTCGGCCGGGCCGCGGCCACATTCGCGCGAACGCGATCCCGACCACGTTCGCGGGACCCAGGGAACGCGAATCCGTGGAGCCGTCGGGGTTGTCCCCGAGCACCCACCAGCCGTCACCCTCCGGCCGCTCCGCGCGCTTCACGGAGAGCTGCTGCGGCCGTGCTGACCAGCGGACGAGCACCACATCACCCGGGGAAGGCGCCGCGCCGAACCGGACCAGCAGGACGTCGCCGTCGCGGACCGTCGGGGACATCGACGGCCCCCGCACCGCCACCCGTCGCCACCGCACCACGCATATCTCCTCGCCGTTGCGGGAACGTCCCGGGAGTAGGGTGACAGAACGAGATCGATCATCGAACCAGGAAGGACCCCATGCGGATGCTGTCCCGTATTCTCCGCCCGCGGCTGGAGGCCACCGCGCACTGCGACCTCCCGTGTGGCGTGTACGACCCGGCCCAGGCGCGCATCGAGGCCGAGTCCGTGAAGGCCATCCAGGAGAAGTACCAGGGCAACGACGACCCCGCCTTCCGTGCGCGGGCCATCGACATCAAGGAGCAGCGCTCCGACCTGGTCAAGCACCACCTCTGGGTGCTGTGGACCGACTACTTCAAGCCGCCGCACTTCGAGAAGTACCCGGAGCTGCACGAGCTGTTCAACAAGGCCACCAAGGCCGCGGGTGCCTCGGGCACCAAGGCGTCGAACGACCCGGCCTCCGGCCAGGAGCTCCTCGACCTGATCGCCCAGATCGACAAGATCTTCTGGGAGACCAAGCAGGCTGCCTGATCCAGGGCGCGGCGGACGGCGCCGACCGGAGGGGACACCCTCCGGTCGGCGCCGTTCGTCGTCCCCGGGTGTCGTGCGCTCAGCCCGACACGGGCACGCACTCGGCGAGCAGGTCGACGACGTCGCGCCAGGCCCGCTCGGCGTGCCGCGCGTGGTAGCCGACGCCGGGCAGGACCGTCTGGCCGTACGTGCCGTCGGGCCGCAGCGATCCGTCCGGGTCGGTGGGCGGGTGGTGGAAGGCGTGCTCGGCCCCGCCGTAGACCGTGATGCGCCAGTCGACCCCCGCGCCCTGCATCTCGGCCGCGAACGCGTCGCGCTGCGCGGCCGGCTGGATCGGGTCCTGCGACCCCACCCCGGCCCACACCGGGCAGCCGATGCGCGCCGCCTCGCCGGGCCGGCCCGTGATCAGCCCGTTGACCGTCCCGATCGCGCGCAGCCCGACGCCGGCGCGCCCGAGCTCCAGCGCGATCGCGCCCCCCGTGCCGTAGCCGACGGCGGCGATCCGGTCGGGATCGGTCCGGGGCTCGGCGCACAGCACGTCGAGGGCGGCGCGGCCGACGCCCCGCATCCGGTCGGGATCGGCGAGCAGCGGCCGGCACCGCGCCAGCATCTCCTCGGGATCGGCGAACCACCGGCCGCCGTGGATGTCGAAGGCCAGCGCGACGTAGCCGAGCTCGGCGAGCGCGTCCGCCCGGTAGCGCTGGAAGTCGTTGAGTCCCGGGCCCTCCGGCCCGATCAGGACCGCGGGCCTGCGGTCGGCCCCGGAGGGCAGGGCGAGGTGCCCGATCATCGTGAGCCCGTCGGCGGGATACTCGACCGTGCGCGTCGTGACCGTCATGCGGTCGGACGCTAGGGGCCGTCGAGGGTCGCGGAGCCGGTGTTCACCACCGGCGGAACGCGGGACCGGGTGGGAGGAGACGCGGATGGGTGCGGCCGACGTGCGGCTGGACGACGAGCGCACGCAGCTCGACGCGTTCGTCGAGGAGTACCGGGCCGCGGTCGAGGCGACCCTGGACGGGCTCACCGAGGAGCAGGCCCGCCGCCGCCTCGTCCCGTCGTCGACGACGCTGCTCGGCCTGCTCGCGCACCTCACGTGGATGCAGCGGGTGTGGTTCGAGGAGTGCGTCGGCGGCACCTCCCGCCGCGCGCTCGGTCTGGTGTCGAGCCCGGAGGAGTCCTTCCGGCTCACCGACGACGACACGGTCGCCTCGGTGCTGGCCGCCCACCGGGCGGCCTGCGCGACGGCCCGGGCGGCGGTGGCCGACCTGGCGCTGGACGACGTCGTGACCGGGCACCGGTCCGGGCCGCGCACGCTGCGCTGGGTGTACCTGCAGGTCCTGCGCGAGCTGGCCCACCACTGCGGGCACGCCGACATCCTGCGCGAGCAGGTGCTCGCTCACTGAGACCCGGCCCGCACCCGCTCGGCCAGTGCGCGCGGGGCGAGCAGGCAGAAGCTGTCGGTCAGCAGCTCGACCAGCTCCTCGTGGTCGACGTCTGGGGCCAGCACCACGCCCACGACGGCCGACCCCCACGGCGCGGCGAAGAACGGCGGGCCGACGTGGTGCAGCGCCGCGAGCTCGGGGCCGGAGGAGGAGAACGTCAGGACAACCGCGGGCCCGTCGGTGCCCGCCGCGCGGGCGTAGGCGGGCGGGCGGCCGGCGTCGATCGGGAGCAGGTGGGCGAAGGTCCTCTTCCGGATCCGCCACCGGACGCCGTGCCACGCCCGCTCCTCGTACGCCTCGGGCAGGCGCGCGCAGATCGCCCGCACCGGCCCGAGGTACTCCTGCACCTCAGCCCCGTACGGCCCGCAGCAGCAGGTGCATCGCGGTGTCGGTGGAGCGTTCGCGCACGTCGGAGCGGCTGCCGGGCAGGCGGGGGTCGCGGGCGAGCACCAGGCCGTCGGCGGTGGTGACGCAGAAGCAGACGTAGCCGACGGGCTTGGCGTCGGTGCCGCCGTCCGGCCCCGCGACGCCGGTGATCCCGACGCCGACGTCGGCGCCGAACCGCTCGCGCGCGCCGTCGGCCAGGGCGCGGGCGACCTCCGGCGACACCGCGCCGCGCGCCTCGATGAGGTCGGCGGGCACGCCGAGCAGCGCGGTCTTCGCCGCGTTCGAGTACGCCACGACGCCGCCGTCGACGTAGGCGCTGGACCCGGCCCGGTCGATCAGCCGCGACGCCAGCATCCCGCCGGTGCAGGACTCCCCCGTCGCCACGGTCCAGCCCTTGTCGCGCAGCCCGGCGGCGACCAGCGCGTCGGTGCTCGTGCCGTCGGCGCTGACGAGGTGCCGCTCGTGCGCGGCGATCAGGGCGTCGGCCAGCGCGTCGGTGGACACCCCCGGCTCGGGCCGCAGGTCGACCTCCAGCTCGGAGCGGCGCAGGCAGGTGGTGACCTCGATGCCGGTCGTGTCGAGGTCGCGCAGGGTGGCCGCGATCTCCGACTCGGGCAGCCCGAAGTAGCGCAGCGACCGCGACCGCGCCGCCGGCACCCCGGCCAGCAGCTCGGCGACGGGGGCCGCGGCGAGCGCGGCGGGCCACATCCCCTGCAGCTCCCGCGGCGGCCCCGGCAGCACGACGACGACCGGCCCGTCCGGCACCGTGACGACCAGCCCCGGCGCGGTGCCGACGGGGGCGAGCGCGGTCGCCCCGCGCGGCACCATGGCCTGCTTGCGGTTGGCCTCCTCCAGCGCGGGCCCGTCGAACCCGGTGCGCCGGGCCCACGCCGCGAGGATCCCGGCGATGTGCGCGCGCATCGGCTCGTCGAGCTCCAGGGGGACGCCGGCGAAGGAGGCGACGACCTCGGCCGTCAGGTCGTCGGCGGTGGGGCCGAGCCCGCCGCTGGTGACGACCAGCGCCGCACCCCGGACGAACTCCAGCGCGTCGGCGAGGTCGGCCGGACGGTCGCCGACGACCAGCACGTGCGACACCTCGAACCCCAGCTCGCCGAGGTGCTCGGCGACCCACGGGCCGTTCCTGTCCGAGATCGCCCCGGTGAGCAGCTCGCTCCCGGTGACGACGACCGCGGCCCGCGGCCGACCCACTGATCCACTCATGCGAGGGACGCTACCGCCGCCACCGCCGACGCGTCGCCCACCGCGACCGCCTCGGCCACCCGGACGGGGTCGGTCGAGAGCGCGGCGATGCCGGCGGCCCGCGACGGGCCGAGCGCCAGCAGGTGCCCGGGGCCGCGGTCGGGATGGGCGGCGTCGGTGACCAGGCGCAGGTCGTAGCGGCGGCTGCCCTGGGCCAGGGTGCCGAGCCCGGGGACGGCGCGGTCGAGCGCGCGGGCCCACAGCGACAGCTCGGACGCGTCGTGGATCTCCGTCTCGGGCCGGCAGACCAGCACGAGCACGTGCGTCGCGCCGCCGCGCAGCGCCCGGGCCGCCGCGAGGGGTTCGCCGACCGAGCCGTCGACCCAGCGCCGCCCGGCGTGCTCCACCGGCGGCCCGGCGAGCAGCGGGATCGCGGCCGAGGCGCGCAGGCCGCGGCGCCAGTCGTCGACGGTGGTCAGCCCGGTCAGGACGTGCGGGGTCAGGTCGGCCGCGTCGGTGGCGACGACGTGCAGCGGCACCGGGCTGTCGCGCAGCGCCTCCCACGGCAGCGGCTTCGTGCCGCCGAGCACGATGTGGATCAGGTGGTCGAGCGACACCGCGGGCCGGGCCGTGGCCAGCCGGCGCAGGTCGATGAACGCCGGGGAGGCGAGGTCCTCGGGGAACGCGGCGGCCCCGGCGTCGGCGCGGCCGGTGAGGAACGACGCCGCCGACACCGCGCCCGACGACGCCCCGTACACCTCGTCGAACGCCGCGCGCAGGCCCGCGCGGTCCAGCGCGTGCAGCATCCCGGCGACGTAGGCGCCGCGCATCCCACCCCCGCCGACGACGAGCGCGACGCGGTGCGGGTCGGACCGGGCACCGGGCCGGGTGCCGCGGCGGTCGAGCAGCACGCGGAGCACGTCGTGGTCACCGCGGAGGAAGGCGCCCGTCACGGGCGGAGAGTAGGCCACGCACGACGCAGGCCCGGACCGTGCGGTCCGGGCCTGCGGGGTGGAGCGGGTCAGCGGCCGGCTCCCCGCGAGCCGCCGACCCACTCCTGGTCGGTCATCCGCAGCACCGCGACGCCGACGGCCACCATGAACAGGCCCAGGCACGCGCCCTGCACGATCCCGGAGACCGCGCCGATCGGCAGCGCCACGGCCCCGACCACCATCAGCGGGACCAGCAGCGTGGGGACCCAGTGGAAGAACCCGGCGCGCCAGGCGGCGACACCCAGGACGGTCATGCCCACGAAGGTGAGCATCAGGACCGGGCCGGCCAGCATGAGACCGGCCAGCGGCAGGGCCTGGGCGGCGTCGGACACCGCCACCGCCTGGTCGGCGGGCAGGCTCTGGCGGATCGCGATGTCGTAGAAGTCGGTGACGAGCAGGCCGGGCAGGGCGAGCGCCCCGGGCACCGCCAGGGCCATCCCGACGTTGCCGGCGATCCGGCTGCGGCGGCGGGTCATGATCCCCAGTGCGAGCAGCACCGGGACGATGCCCAGGTAGCCGTAGTGCAGCAGCAGTGCCGCGACCTGGCTGCGGACCGGGTCGGCCACCAGCGAGTCCAGGTAGGCGAGCTTGCCCTCCGCGGTCTCCCAGTTCGTCGCCGCGAACCCGGCCGCGGTGACGAGACCGCCGAGCACCGCGACGGCACCGGTGACGCGGCGGCGGAAGCGGGTGGCGGGGGCGACGGGGACGTCGACGGCGGAGAAGAGGTCGGCGGCGGTGGCGGTGGCGGTCATGGCGGGCTCCTCGGATCGGTCGGTCTGGTGCCGAGAAGACTCCTCGGGACGGGCCGCCGGCGGACCGGTGTTCCCTGGCCGACCGACAGTGGTGCCAGCACCCCCCGCAACGGGGCGTCCGCGCCCTACGCTCGTCGACGTGCCCACCCGAGTCGTCCTCGCCGAGGACAACGCCCTGCTGCGCGCGGGCCTGGTCCGGCTCGTCGACGCCGCCGAGGACCTCTGCCTCGTCGGTTCCGCCGCCGACCTGCCCGCGCTCACCGCACTCGTCGACCACGAGCTGCCCGACGTCGTCGTCACCGACATCCGGATGCCCCCGACGCACACCGACGAGGGCATCGCGGTCGCCACGCGGCTGCGCGAGGCGCACCCCGGGATCGGGGTGCTCGTGCTCAGCCAGTACGCCGAGGCGCCCTACGCGCTGACGCTGCTGGCGGGCGGCACCGCGCGCCGCGGGTACCTGCTCAAGGAGCGCGTGGCCGACGGCGACGAGCTCGCCGAGGCGATCCGCCGGGTGGCCGCGGGCGGGTCGGTGATCGACCCGACGGTGATCGAGGGGCTCGTCGCCGCCAACCGCGCGGCCCCGTCGGACCTCGACCGGCTGACCCCGCGCGAGCTGGAGGTGCTCGGCGAGATGGCGCAGGGCAAGAGCAACGCCGCGATCGCCGCGGCGCTGGTGCTCTCCGAGCGGGCGATCGAGAAGCACACCAACTCGATCTTCGCCAAGCTCGGGCTGTCCGAGGAGCGCGACCTCAACCGCCGCGTCAGCGCCGTCCTGATGTACCTGCAGAAGGACTGATCCCGATGGACCCCGTGCGGGTGCTCGTGGTGGACGACCAGCGGCCGTTCCGGCTGGCGGCCGCCGCGGTGCTGGCCCGGACGCCCGGGTTCCTGCTGGTCGGCGAGGCGGGCACCGGCGAGGAGGCCGTGACGCTCGCCGCGACCCTGCATCCCGACCTCGTCCTGCTCGACGTCCGCCTGCCCGGCATCAGCGGGGTGGAGGCGGCCGCGCGGATCGCGCAGCACGCTCCGCGGACCGTCGTCGTGCTGTGCTCCAGCTACGCCCGCGCCGACCTGCCCTTCCCCGTCGACAGCCCCGGGGTGAGCGCCTACCTGCACAAGGAGGAGCTGCGCCCGTCCGCGCTGCGGTCGGTGTGGGAGGCCTCGCTCAGCTCCCCCTGACGCTCAGCTCTCCCTGAGCACCGCGGCGGGCGGCGTCCGGGCGACGCGCAGCGCGGGCCGGACCGCGGCCGCCACGGCCGTGAGCAGCACCAGCGGCCCGATCGCGACGAGCAGCCCGACGGGCAGCGCGACGTCGCCGCCGACGCCCGTCGACGTCGCCACCTCCCACCACAGCAGCCGCGCGACGGCCAGGCCGAGCGGCACCCCGATCAGCAGCGCGGGCGCCGCGATCGACAGGGCCATGACGACGACGGCGGTGCACACCTGCCGCGGCGTCGCCCCCAGCACGGCCAGCGCGGCGAGGCTCGGCGCGGTGCGCCGGACCCCGGTGAGCACGGCGTGCACCAGGCCGGCGGCCCCGACGACGGCGAGCCCCAGCGCGAGCAGCTCGGGCAGCTCGACGATGTCGGCGAGGTTGCGGATCTCGTCGGGGGTCTCGGCGAGGAACACCTCGAGGTCGCGCGACAGCTCGTCGAACAGCGGCCCGGCCTGCCCCGGCACGGTCTGCAGGTAGGCCCCGACCAGCGGCTCGCCCCCCGCCACCGCCGGGAGCTGCTCGGGCATCACGAGCGCGACCTCGCCGAGCGCGCTGGTCTCGCCGGAGTCCTCCGACAGCACGACGACGGTGCCGGTCACGGTGAGCGCGACGGGGCCGCCGGGCCCGGCCACCTCCAGGACGTCGCCGACGACCACCCCGAGCCGCTCGGCCAGCCGGGGCCCGACCGCGATCTCCCCCGGGCGCCCGGGCTCGCGCCCGGACGGCGTCTCGACCGGCATCCGGCCGAGCCGGTGGTCCAGTGCCACGACCTTCAGCGGCTCCCCCGCCGCGGTGACGGCGTCGGCGCTGGTCATCACGTCCAGCGCCGCGACGCGCGGGTCGGCGACGAGCCGGGCGACGTCGGGCTCGCGGGCGTCGATCAGGGACAGGTCGGCCTGCTGTCCGTAGCGCGCCGGGGTGTCGACGAGCCGCTGCAGCCCGGCCCCGAAGGTCGCCCCCGCCACCACCCCGGCGACGACCGCCGCCGCGCCGAGCACCGCGACGGCGTGGCGCCGGTGCCCGCCCCGCAGCGCGACGCCCAGGCGCAGCGCGGGACGGCCGGGCCGCCACCACGGCGGTCCGGCGGCCGCCGCCTGCGGCGCGCGGCGCGGGCGGCCCGCCACCGCGGTCGCGAGCACGGTGAGCCCCACGAACAGCACCGCGAGCAGGGCGCCCCCGCCCAGCGCGACACCCCACGGCGCCAGGTAGCCCGGCGTCGGCTCGAACCGCGCCTGGCTGCCCAGCGCCTCCAACCGGCCCGACGCGGCGGCCACCGCGCCCCCGCACAGCGCCGCCACGGCGGCGGCGGGGAGGGCGGCCAGCACGCGCGCGCCGATCCGCCCGACCGCGGTGAGCCCGAGCGCCGCCTCGACGCGCTGCGCTGCGCGGGCCGACTCGTGCTGGCGGGCGAGCCCCTGCCCGACCACGAGCAGCACCCCGCCCGCCAGCACCAGCGCGACGACCGCGAGCCCGGTGGTGAGCACGCGCTCGGCGGTGGCGACCGCGGGGTCGACCTGGGTGCGGGGCAGCTCGATCCGGGCGGGCAGGTACATCCCGACGATCGACGGCGGCTGCTGCGCGGCGGCCCCGGTGAACGCCGCGGAGAACGCCTCGGCCGCGCCCGGGCTGCCGTCGAGCCGGACGTAGGTCGGGTGGGTCGAGGCGTCGGCGGCGTGGGCGCGGGCGAACGCGGGCCCGGCGAGGGTGTTCGACAGCGCCCCGCCCCAGTACGGCATCCGGCCGATGCCGACGACCTCCATCGGTGCCGTCGCCCCGTCGGGCTCGCCGAAACCGACCGCGAACTGCGAGATCTCCTCCAGCGTGAGCAGCTTCAGCGTCAGCCGGTCGCCGACCCGCAGCCCCGACGCCTGGGCGAAGGGCTCGCCGATGAGCAGCTCGCCCGCGGCGTCGGGGGCGGGCAGCCGCCCGTCGACGACGACCGGGTCGACGAGGTCGGCCGGCTGGTCCACCCCGGCCCCGATCGACACGTACCGCAGCACCGGCCCCTCGACCTGCGCGACCCAGCCGTCGGTGGTCCAGGCCCGCGCCACGCCGGGCATCGTGGGCACGGCCGCGGTGAGGTCGGGCTGGTCGTCGGGGACGACGACGCGCGCGTCGTCGAGGTGGACGGCCTCGACCAGCCGCGGGTACGCCGTCGCGGTCCGCTGCGCCAGCGCGACGGTCCCCAGCGCCGCCCCGCCGCCGATGCCGAGCACGAGGGCGAGCACGAGCAGCGAGCGCCACCGGGCACGCAGCTCGGCGCGCGCGACGGCGCGGACGGCGCTCATCCGGCCGTCCGGTCCGCCACCGGCCCCGCCACCGGCACGGTCGCCGTCACCGTCGTCCCGACGCCCGGCGTGGAGACCCAGCGGACCGACCCGCCGACGGCCCCGAGCCGGTCGGCCATGTTCTGCAGCCCGGCCCCGGTGGGCACCTCGCCGGCCGGGAAGCCGGGACCGGTGTCGCCCACCTCCACGACGAGCTGCCCGTCGCGGCGCCCGATCCCGATCTCCACCTCGGAGCCGGGGGCGTGCTTCGCCGCGTTCTGCAGCGCCTCCAGGCAGCAGAAGTACACGGCGGCCTCGACCGGCTCGGGATGCCGCCCGACGTCGGCCGCGTGCACCTGCACCGTCAGCGGGCTGCGGGCGGCGGCGGCGCGCAGCGCGTCGGGCAGCCCGGCGTCGCGCAGCAGCGGCGGGTAGATGCCGTGGGCGAGGTCGCGCAGCGCCGAGATCGACTCGCGGACGCCGCGGTCGAGCTCGTCGAGCAGCTCGACGTCGGCGGTGTTGCCCGCCTCCTCCGCGGTGTCGCGCACCAGCCGCAGCCCGACCGCGATCGCGACGAGGTGCTGCTGGGCGCCGTCGTGCAGGTCGCGCTCGATCCGGCGGCGCTCCGCGTCGGCCGTGCTGACCAGGCGGGCGCGGGAGGCCTGGAGCTCGGCGTTGGCGCGGCGCAGGTCGGCGAGGGTGTCGGTGAGCGCCTCGTCGAGCGCGCGGTTGCGCAGCACGATCGCGAGCCGCCGCGCCACCTCCCCCAGCGCGCGCTCGTCGGCCCCGGTGATCGCGTCGGCGTCGCCGGTGCGCTCGACGACGATCAGCGCCAGCACCCGCCCGGCGTGCACGGCGGGCGCGAGCCGCAGCTGCGTGTCCGGGCCGCGCCCCTCCAGCAGCCGGGGCAGCCACAGCCGCAGCCACCCCGGCCCCGCGACGCCCGCGCGGGCGAGCAGCGCCAGGTCGGACTTGTCCAGCGGGTGCGGCTCCGGCTCGTCCGCGACGGCGGGCACGGCCAGCGCGCGGACCAGCTCGTCGCCGTCGCCGCCCGCGGGCACCGACCAGATCTCGACGCGCGCGAGCCGGTGCTCGCGGCGCAGCGACTCGGCGAGGCGGCGCAGCAGGTCGTCGTCGGTGTCGGACCCGGACCCCTCCGCGACGGCGGCCAGCAGCTCGTCCGGGGAGCTGCGGGTGCCGTGGAGCGCGGCGCGGGCGGCCTGCGCGGCGCGCCGGGCGAGCGGGCGCGCCAGCACCGCCGCCACCGCCACCCCCACCAGCAGCGGCGTGCCGAGGCCGCGCTCCGCCCCGACGGGCAGCCGCCCGAGCACCAGCAGCGTGACGACCAGGCCGATCGCGGCCGCGAGCCCGACCGCCCCGGTGACGGCCCCCGCCGCCAGCACCGTGAGGCTCGCCCGGCGCAGCGGCGGGACCTCCCCGGCCAGCACCCCCAGCAGCACGCACCCGGCCGCGACGGCGAGGGCGACCGGCAGCGGCGGGCCGCCGCCGAGCAGTGACCCCGCCACCGCGACGACGAGCACGCCCCCCGCCACCAGCACCCCGGCCACCACGAGCGACCACCGGGCCCGGACCCCCGGCCTCACGACCGGCCCGCCCGGCCGTCGTCGACGACCCGGCCGTCGCGCATCCGCACCACCCGCTGCGCCGCGTCGGCGACCTCGGAGGCGTGGGTGACCATGAGGATCGTCTGCCCGGCGTCGTGCAGGCGGCCGAACAGGTCGAGCACCTCGGCCTGGCCGTCGGAGTCCAGCGCCCCGGTCGGCTCGTCGGCCAGCAGGACCGTCGGGCGGTTGGCCAGCGCCCTGGCGATCGCGACGCGCTGGCGCTGCCCGCCGGACAGCGCGCCCGGCAGCTCCCCGGAGCGGTCGAGGAGCCCGAGCGTGTCGAGCAGGTCGCGCGCCCGCTCCCCCGCCTGCGCCGGCTTCTCCCCCGCGACCAGCGCGGCCAGCGCCACGTTCTCCAGCGCCGACATGTGCTCGATGAGGTGGAAGAACTGGAACACCAGCCCGACGTGGCGGCGGCGCAGCCGGGCGAGCGCGGCGGCGCCGAGGTCGTCGGCCCGGGTGCCCGCCAGCTCGACCGCACCCTCGTCGGCGCCGTCGAGCCCGGCGATCAGGTGCAGCAGCGTCGACTTCCCGCAGCCCGATGGCCCCATCAGCGCGACGAACTCGCCGCGCTCGACGCAGAGGTCGACGCCGCGCAGCGCCCGCACCGCGACCTCGGAGGACCCGCCCGCCCCGTAGGTCTTGCGCAGGCCGCGCACCGCCAGCGCGGGCCCACTCGGATCCTCCACGCGGACCACCCTAGGAATGCGACGTTCGGGGCACCGGCCCCCTGACACCACCGCCGGGGGTGGTGGTAGCACCCCCGGCGGATGGTCGAACGGGCCGCACCGCGCGTTACCCGTCAGCGGAGCGGGCCGGCGTCGAGGTAGCGCTCGGACTCCTGCTTGTGCATCCGCTCGTCGTGCCCGATCTGGCGCAGCAGGTCGGCGACGGTCTCGAACGCCCCGTACTGCCGGGCGAACGACGAGCGGTGCGGCACGCGCTCCAGCTCCGGGTGCTCGGCGACGAACTCGGCGTAGGTGTGCTCGGCGTGGTCCTCGAAGTCGGCGTTGAGGCGGTAGCTGACGCGCGGCGCGAGGACGAACAGCAGCCACGACACGTGGTAGTAGCCCAGCGCCATCAGCCACGGCACGAACCCGTACCAGAAGCGCGAGACCCGGTCGCCCACCAGCTCGCTCAGGATCAGCAGGTGCCACTGCTCGTTGTCCTGCTGCTCCCGGTTCTCCACGATCCGCTCGGTGATCCGGTGGGCGAGCCCGGAGTCGCGGTGGCGGCGGTGCAGCGCGCGGTAGGCCGCGTTCTCCCAGATCTGGTACGGGATCCGGGCGACGACCTCGAGCACCAGGAACTTCTCCAGCGAGCCGCGCCTGCCGTAGATCAGGTCCATCGTCCCGAACAGCAGCCGCGCGACCGGGCCGTAGCGGCGGCGCGGGGCGGCGAGCGTGGCGCGGTGCTCGTGGAGCAGGGCGCGGCGGCTCAGCCGCGGGGTCTGCGCCGCGGTCAGCGACGGGAGCGCGGGGGCCGGGTGGGTGGCGACGGGGCGGGTGACGACGGGGCGGGCGAGGGTCGGGGCGGTCATGGCGTTCCTCCTGGTGGGCGGGCCGCCGGGGTCGGCGGCGGCACGGGACGAGCCTGCCGCCGCGGGCCCGCCGGGAGGACCCTGCTGCCCGGCCGGTCCGCGCCCCCGGCCCCCTCCGCCGGGCCGCGCACCAGCCCCACCCCGGACGGTGCGGCCACCACCCGGTCAGAGCCCGAGGACCCCGGGGTCGGTCGCCAGGTCGCGCAGGCGGGCACGGGGGTCGGCCACGAGCCGGCGCGCCTCCTGGTCCAGCAGACCCATGACGCCCTCGATCTCGGCGGCGACGACGCCGTCGGAGCGCCGCAGGGTGTTGTCCATCGTGAACACCCGGCGCTCCCCGAACGCCAGGCGGCAGTCGACGTCGATCTCGTCGCCGTGGCGCATCTCGCGCAGGAACCGCACGCGGGTCTCCAGCAGCACGATGCCGATGCCGTGCTCGACCATCCGGCCGAACGAGCACCCGGCCGCGGTGAGGAGCTCGCTGCGGGCGTGCTCGCCGAACTGGTGGTAGACGGCGTGGTTGACGTGCCCGTTCATGTCGAGCTCGTAGCTGCGCACGCCGACCCGCACGGAGAAGGTGGTCATGCGGGCATGATCTCCGGCCATGACGCTGATGCAGGACCCGGCCCGGGTGCGGATCCGCCGACGGGTCGAGTGGGCGCAGACCGACGCCGCGGGCCACCACCACTGGACGGCGGTCCTGCACTGGGCCGAGCAGGCCGAGACGGTGCTGCACGAGCGGCTCGGCATCGCCGAGCTGACGTTCGGGCGCGAGCCCCGCGTCAACGCGACGGTCGACTTCACCGCCCGCCTGTACTTCCGCGACGACGTCGACGTCGACATCGCCGTGGAGCGCGTCGGCACGACGTCGGCGCGCTACGCGTTCGTCGTGAGCCGCGACGGCGAGACGGCCGCCCGCGGCACGCTGTCGACCGTGCTGGTGGACCCGGGGACCGGCCGGCCGACGCCGTGGCCCGACGCCCTGCGCACCGCCCTGACCAGCGGCGGCGCGCAGGAGCGGTAGGCCCTAGAGGGGCAGGTCCTGCCCCGCGGCCTGCGCGGGCGGGGCGGCCCGGTACTCGCGGCGCGCCGGCGGCGCGGTGAAGCCCAGCGCGGCGACGACCGCGCCGACGCTGTCGTAGGTGCCGGCGGGCAGGCCCCACAGGTCGGTGCGCGTGGAGGCGTCGGCGCCGTAGTCCTCCGCGTGGATGATCAGCTGCCACTTCGCCGCCGGGAACGTGACCCCGGCGAGTACGTGCCTGATCCGCTGGATGTCCACCGGGGTTCCCTTGCGCATCGTCGTGCTCCTTCCGCACCACCGACTGTACGACGGGGTGTACCCAACATCACATTCTGGCAAACGGGCGACGCTACTCCGATCCGGTGACGGGGGGTGATGTTGTGCCCGCCCTGGGCCGGTCGTAGGGTTGGCCGGCGGTTGAGAACACAGTCCGCGCTTCCAGTCCGCGATCCGCGATCACCTCGAGGAGCCGGTGCGCATGAGTGGCGATCTTCCCGTCGACAGCGGGATGCCCAACGATGGCGGCGACGTCGGCGAGGTCATCCGGTTCGACGTGGTCGCGCACGGTGAGGGCGCGGTCGTCGTGCACGTCGTCGGCGAGGTCGACACGCTGACCGCCCCGCTGCTGCGGGCCCAGCTCGACGAGCAGATCGCGGCCGTCCCGCTGTTGGTCCTCGACCTGACCGACGTCACGTTCCTCGGGTCCGCCGGCCTCGCCGTCCTGGTCGCGGCCAAGGACGACGCCGACCGCAGGGGCCACCGCCTGCGGCTGGTCTGCGGCTCGCGCATCGTCACCCGCGCCCTGCAGGCCACCGGCCTGCTCACGCTGTTCGACACGGCCGACGGGGTGCCGGAGGCGCTCGACGTCAGCGCCTGACGCCCGGGGTCCGGGGAGGCGTGTGGGTGCCTGGTGGCCCCCGCGGTCTTCAACACCGACGTGGCCGAGCACCTCGGCCAGGCGGGTTCGATTCCCGTCCGCCTCCGCCACCCGGCGCGAACCCGCTCCCGGCCCTACGGTTCGACCATGCCGCGCCTCCCGCTGGTCGACCCCGACGATCCCGACGCCGACCCGCACGCCCGGGCCCTGCTCGGCCGGGTCCAGGAACTCCGTGGCCGCACGCTCAACGTCTACCGGGCCGTCGGCAACCACCCCGAGGTGCTCGAGGGACTGCTGCAGTTCGGCGCGGCGGCCTACTTCCGCAACTCGCTGACGCCCGCGCAGAGCGAGCTGGCCTACCTCGGCGCCTCGGTCGCCAACGACTGCCACTATTGAATCCCGACCCACGTGGTGGCCGGTCGGGCCACCGGACTGACCGAGCAGAAGCTCGCCCTGATCGGCGTCGATCCCCTCCCGGACGGCGTGTACGCACCGGACGAGGCCGCGATCGTCCGCTACGCGCGGGCGTCGAGCCGGCTCGACCCCATCACCGACGAGCTGTACGCGAGCCTGCTCGAGCACTTCACGGAGAAGCAGATCATCGAGATCTGCTTCACGGTGGGCATGTCGAACATGATCAACCGCTTCCACGCGACGTTCCACACCGACGTCGACGAGGACACCGAGGAGATGCTCGGCGCGGTCTGCCCCGTTCGGTTACCACCGCCACCCGGCGGGTCGGTGGCCGATAACCCCTGATCAGTGGGATCGTGAGCCGATGGACCCGGACGACCTCACGTCTTCGAGCGCGGCGCAGATCGCGGCGCGCGTGCACGACGGCTGGAGCAGCGCCGTCGACGTCGCCCGGGCCCACCTCGCCCGCATCGATGCCCTCGACGCCCACGTGGGCGCGTTCGAGGTCGTCGACCCGCGCCGCGTGCTCGCCGAGGCCGAGGGCGTCGACTCGCGCGCCGACCGCTTCGCGCTGCCGCTGGCCGGCGTGCCGGTGGCCGTCAAGGACTGCGTCGACGTGGCCGGCTACCCCACGCGGCACGGCAGCGCCGCCACCTCGACCGAACCCGCCCGCCGCGACGACGAGCTGGTCAAGCGGCTGCGCGCGGCCGGGGCGATCGTCGTCGGGAAGACGCGGATGCCGGAGCTGGCGATCTGGGGGTTCACGCACTCGGAGCTGGGCACCACCCGCAACCCGCTCGACGGGGCGTCGGACCCGGGCGGGTCGAGCGGGGGCAGTGCCGCCGCGGTCGCCGCGGGGATGGCCGCGCTCGCGCTGGGCACCGACGGCGGCGGTTCGATCCGCATCCCGGCCGCGTACTGCGGGCTCGTCGGGGTGAAGCCGGGCGACGGCGTCGTCCCGCTGCCGGGCAAGCTCACCGAGCACTGGTACGGGCTGTCCGCCGCCGGGCCGCTCGCCCGCACCGCGCACGACGCCGCGATCATGCTGGGCGTGCTCGGCGGCGCGCCCGTCGAGCTCGCGGAGCGGGGGCCGTCGCGGATCGCGCTGTCGCTGCGCGTGCCGTCGCCGATCGGGCGCCTGCACCCCGACCACCGCGCCGCAGCCGTCGGGGCCGCCGCCCGCCTGCGCGCGGGTCCCGGCGGCGCCACGGTCGTCCTCGCCGACCCGCCCTACCCCCGCGGGCTGGCCACGCAGTGGATGCGCCGCTGGCACGCCGGGGTGGCGCAGGACCTCGCGGCGCTGCACCTCGACCCCGACGACGTCGAGCCGCGCACCGCGGCGGTCGCCCGCCGGGGCCGCCGCGCCCGCCCCGGCCCGCACGCCGGCCGTGCCTGGCGCGACCGCATGGTCGCCTGGCTCGACGACGGCGGCTACGACCTGATGATCACTCCCGCCGTCGCCGGGCCGGCGCCGCGGGCCGGGTCGCTGCACGGCCGCGGCTACACCCGCACGCTGCTCGAGCAGACCCGCCAGGTGCCGTTCACGCAGGCCTGGAACCTCGCCGGGCTGCCCGCGATGGTGGCCCCCGTCGTCATCGGGGGCCGCGCGGTCGGGGTGCAGCTCGTCGGGCGTCCGGGGTCGGAGGCCGCCCTGCTCGGCGCCGCGGCCCGCCTGGAGCGACGGGTCGTCCCGATGGCCGGCGCGGCCGCCCCCCGCAGCTACGCCTGAGCCGCGGACCCGTCGACGGGGTCGGGTTCGAGGAACGGGGCCAGCAGGCCGGGCACCGCCTCGGCGGCGACGGCCAGCACCTCGTCCTGGTCGGCGTAGGCGATCGTGTGCGTGCCCCTCCCCGCCGCCACCGCCGCCGTCACCGACAGCAGGCGCGGACGGCGCTGCAGCACCGTGCGGCGCAGCCGCCAGGCGATGACGCCGTCGCGGCGCACCGCCGCGGTGCGGCGCACCCCGGACCCGCCGCGCGCCACCAGGAACTCCCCCGACAGCGCGTGCCCGAGGTTGCCGAACTCCAGCGCCGCCCCGGCCGCCGCCGCCGGCACGAGCACCAGCGCGAGCTGCCACGGCCAGTGCGGGAACACCCCGAGCGCGGCGGGCACCGCGAGCCCCAGCGCGGGCAGCAGCGACACCGGCACCCACTGCAGGAGCAGCACGCGCAGGGCCGCGGCCGGGTGCCGGCGCAGCGGGACGGCCGCCGGGGAGGACGGCGCGCCGAGGACGTCGGCGGTCACGCGGTGCACGAGCGCGACGGGCACCGCGGGCAGCAGCAGGTCGGAGTCGCGCTTCCCGTTCCCCTCGCCGTCCTGCACCCCGAGGCCCGCGGCCACGATCCGCGCCTTCGCTCCCCCGCCGAGCCGCAGCAGCAGCGGCTCGTCCACGCGGACCCCGCGGATCCGCGCCTCCTCGATCGTCACCGAGCGGTGCGTGAGCAGGCCGTAGGTCAGGCGCAGCGTCCGGTCGTCGCCGCGGACCAGCCGGAACCCGCCGTAGGACACGACGTAGAGCACCGTCGACAGGACGGTGTTGAGCAGCACCAGCCCGCCGAGGGCCAGCAGCACCAGCAGCGGCAGCGGCACCCCCTCGGCCCACGCCACCCCCGACCGCACGGGCCCGGACCCCCACAGCGCCGCGTAGTCGATCGCCTCGCGGAACTGGCCGAGCGCGGCGGCCAGCACGCCGATCGCCACCAGCCCGGCCAGCGACAGCGGGGCCAGCCGGACCCAGGACGCCCCGAACTGCGCGAGCGGCGCGCGCGGCTCGGGCGGGGCGGCGTCGGCGGCGGGCGCCGCGTCCCGCAGGAGCAGCACCGAGCGCAGCCGCTCGGCCTCCGCCCTCGACACCGACTCCAGCTTCAGCTCGTCGTCGGACTCCCCGCCCTGCCGTCCGGTGCCGATCGCGACGACGGCGAGCCCGGCCACGCGGTGCACGACGTCGACGGTGAGGTCGACCGACCGCAGCCGGTCCCGCGGCACCGACCGCGCGGAGCGCACCAGCAGCCCGCTGCGCAGCTCCACGTGCGTGTCGGTGACCCGGTAGGTCGTCGTGGCCCAGGCCCACGCGCTGAGCACGAGGATCCCGAGCACCACGACGGCGCCGATCGCCGGCTCGATCCAGCCGAGCCGGTCCCAGCCGCGGAGCGTCACCGCCACCGCCCCGGCCAGCAGCAGCCCGCCCGCGGGCCGGACCGCCTCCACCCAGATCGAGCGGCGGTCCAGCCGCCGCCACCCGGTGACCGGTGGCGCGTCGGTGACGGTCACGTCGCGTCCCCGGGGGTGGCCTCCGTGGCGGCGGTGAGCCGTTCCACCAGCTCCACCGCGGCGTCGCGGTCCAGGCCCCTGATCTTCAGCGCGCCCGCCGTCGACGCCGTCGTGACCGTCACGGTCGACAGGCCCAGCCACTGCTGCAGCGGCCCGCGCCGGGTGTCGACGGTCTGCACGCGCGAGAGCGGCGCCACCCGCCAGTCCTCGACGAACACGCCCTCCCGCACGTAGACGGCGACCCCGGTGGTCTCCCAGCGGTGCCGGGCGTAGCGGATGGGCGGGGTGACGACGACGTCGGCGACCGCGAGCACGGCGACCGCGATCCCCACCGCCACCAGCCATCCGGGCCGCCAGAACACCAGCACCACCCCGACGGCGAGCAGCACCGCACCCCAGGACAGCGCGTTCTGCAGGCGCCACCAGGTGACGGCGCGGGGATCGACGTGGTGGGCCGGGGCGCGCAGCCGGAGGCGCGGGGCGCCGGAGGTCGGTACCGGGGTCATGGCCCCACACTGCCGCGTGGCGGCGACGGTGTCGTCATCCCTTGGTCGGGGGCCGACCTACTGCGGTGGATCCCACACCCCGTCGGTGACGAACCGCTCCAGCGTCGCCGTGTACGGCGCGAGGTCCATCCCCTGCGCGGCGACCCAGGCGTCGTCGTCGTAGCTGTGGCGGTAGCGCTCGCCGCCGTCGCAGATCAGGGAGACGACGCTGCCGCGGCGCCCGTCGCGCAGCATCCGCGCGACGAGCTCGCACACGCCCCACAGGTTCGTCCCCGTCGACCCGCCCGCCCACGTCCCGGTGCGCCCGCGCAGGAAGCGGGCGGCGGCGATGCTGGCGGCGTCGGGGACGGTCATCATCAGGTCGACGACGCCGGGCACGAAGCTGGGCTCCATCCGCGGGCGGCCGATGCCCTCGATCCTCCCGCTGACGCCGGTGGCGTGGTCGGCGGTACCGCTCGCCCACCCCGGCGCGAACGACGAGTCCTCCGGGTCGACGACGGCCAGGCGCGTGTCGTGGCGGCGGTAGCGCAGGTAGCGCCCGATCGTCGCCGACGTGCCGCCGGTGCCCGCTCCGACGACGATCCACTCCGGCACCGGGTGCGGCTCCTGCGCCATCTGCTGGAAGATCGACTCCGCGATGTTGTTGTTGCCCCGCCAGTCGGTGGCGCGCTCGGCGTGGGTGAACTGGTCGAGGTAGTGCCCGCCGCACTCCTGCGCGAGCCGCTGCGCCGCCCCGTACACCTCCGGGGCGTGCTCGACGAAGTGGCAGCGCGCCCCGTACCGCTCGATCAGCCCGATCTTCTCCGGGCTCGTCGACCGCGGCATCACCGCGACGAACGGCACCCCGATCAGCCGCGCGAAGTACGCCTCGGACACCGCCGTCGACCCCGAGCTCGCCTCGACCACCGTCGTCCCCTCGACGATGTGCCCGTTGACCAGCGCGTAGAGGAACAGCGACCGGGCCAGGCGGTGCTTGAGGCTGCCGGTCGGGTGCACCGACTCGTCCTTGAGGTAGACCTGCACGCCCCAGTCGCGGGGCAGCGGGAACACGTGCAGGTGGGTGTCGGCGGAGCGGTTGGCGTCGGCCTCGACGAGCCGGATCGCCTCGTGCACCCAGGCGCGGGTGCGGGCGCAGGACCGGTCGACGGGGATCACGCCCCGCACGCTAACCCTGATTGTCCGTGAGATGACACCGAGCGCTACGCGGCCACGGGTGAACAGCGTTCGACGTCATCTCACGTGGGGTCAGATCCGCGACAGGAGCTCCGCCTTCTTGGCCTCGAACTCCGTCGGCGTGACCACACCCGCGTCGCGCAGCTCGCCGAGCTGGCGAAGCTGGTGGAACACGACGTCGGGGTCGGAGGTGGGGGGCGGTCCCGGCGGCGGCTGCCGGTGACGCGCGGGAGGAGGCCCGGACGGGGGTCCGTAGCCGGCCTGGGGCGGCCCTGCCTGCCCACTCAAGCGAGCGCGGATGAGGTCGACGATCTCCTTGCCGTCCACCTTGTTGACGTTCTTGATCTCTGCCTTGTTGCCCGAGGCGAAGACGGTGATCGTGCCCAGCAGAACCCCCGACGACCATTGGATCGACGAGATGCGCTCCAGAGGGAAGTCCTCGCTCTTCTGGCTCATCCAGCCGTCCTTGAGGAAGAACATCCGGCGGTCCGTGAGCACGATCAGACCCGTCCCGTTGCCGTAGAAGCCTGCGGTCATGCGGTCGACGGTCTCGTGCTCCCACAGGTGCTCGACGAGCTTGCGGATCTCCCGCTTCGCACCCACTGTGTTGGCCATCCGAGCGGCGGAGGACGCGATGTCCGGACGGAGCTCGTCCATGTGCGCTCCTCCCATTCGTCGTGATCGGAGTCGCACTCACTGTGACAGGTGACCCGCGGCACGTGTCGACGGCCACCCGAAAGTGGCCGCCGTCAGCGCAGCGTGATGCGGCCGCTGCCCGTGCGGACCGACCCGATCACCGCGGCCGGGGCGCCCAGCGCGGCCACCGCCTCGGCCGCCCGTTCCGGGGACGCGCCGAAGAGCAGGCCGCCGGAGGTCTGGGCGTCGGCCAGGAGCAGGACGTCGACCTCGCCGTACGCCCCGGCGTCGACGCGCGGCGCCACCCAGTCGCGGTTGCGGCGCGAGCCGCCGGGCACCGTCCCGGCCTCGGCGAGCGCGCGCACGCCGTCGAGGAGGGGCACCGCGGCGACGTCGATCTCCGCGTCCACGCCCGACGCCGCGGCCATCTTCGACAGGTGCCCGAGCAGCCCGAACCCGGTGACGTCGGTGCAGCCGGTGGCGCCCGCGGCGAGCGCGGCGGAGGCGGCGGGGCCGTTGCTGCGGGTCATCGACGCCACCGCGGCCTCGGTCAGCCCCGCGGGCACGGTGCCGGTCTTGATCGCCGTCGTCGCGATGCCGATGCCGAGCGCCTTCGTGAGGACGAGCACGTCGCCGTCGCGCAGGCCGGCGTTGGTGAGGATGCGGTCCGGGTGCACCTCGCCGATCACGGCGAGCCCGTACTTCGGCTCCGGGTCGTCGACGCTGTGGCCGCCCACGACGGCGAACCCGCTCTCCGCCCCGATCTCCGCTCCCCCGGCCAGCACCTCGCCGAGCAGCGACATCGGCAGCTCGTCGCGCGGCCAGGCCACGATGTTGAGCGCGAACAGCGGCCGCCCGCCCATCGCCCAGACGTCCGACGCCGCGTTCTGCGCCGCGATCCGGCCCCAGGTGCGGGCGTCGTCGACGACGGGGGTGAAGAAGTCGGTGGTGGCGACGAGGGCGCGGTCGGCGTCCAGGCGCCACACCGCGGCGTCGTCGCCGGTCTCGGTGCCGACGAGGAGGTCCGGGGCGCTCGGCGGGGTGAGCGTGGCGAGCAGCTCCGCGAGGTGCTCCGGCCCGAGCTTGCAGCCGCACCCGGCGCCGTGGCTGAACTCGGTGAGTCGGCGAGCGGTCATGCGGCTCAGCCTACGATCCCTGCCGTGACCGACGTCCGCCGTCTCGTGCCGCGCACCGACGCCGTGCTCGCGCTCCCGGCCGTCGCCGCGGCGGCGCAGCGGCTGGGCCGGGCGCTGGTCAAGGAGGCAGTCGTGGCCGCGCAGGGCCGCGCGCGGGCCGGGGAGATCGCGCCCGGCGACGTCGCGGACGCGGCGCTGGCCGCCCTCCCCGGCACCCCGACGACGCTGACGCCGGTCCTCAACGCCACCGGCGTGCTGCTGCACACCAACCTCGGCCGCGCCCCGCTCTCGGCCGCCGCGCGCGCCGCGCTCGACGTCGCCGCCGGCACCTGCGACGTCGAGCTCGACCTCGCGACGGGCGGGCGCGGCCCCCGCGGCACCGCCGCGATCGATGCCCTGCTCGCCGCCGTTCCCGGGGCGGCCGCCGCGCACCTGGTCAACAACGGGGCGGCGGCGATCGCGATGGTCGCGGCCTGCCTCGCGGGGGGCGGGCGGGAGATCGTCATCGCGCGCGGGGAGCTCGTGGAGATCGGCGCCGGGTTCCGGATCCCGGACCTGCTGACGGCGACGGGCGCGCGGCTGCGGGAGGTCGGCACGACCAACCGCGTGCACCGCGACGACTACGCCGCCGCGGTCGGCGAGGACACCGCGTTCGTGCTCAAGGTGCACCCGTCGAACTTCGTGGTCAGCGGGTTCACGCACTCCTGCGGCGTCGACGAGCTGACCGGGCTCGGCGTGCCGGTCGTCGCCGACATCGGTTCCGGGCTCCTCGCCCCGCACCCCCTGCTCCCCGACGAGCCCGACGCGGCCACCACGCTCGCGCAGGGCGCCGCGCTGGTCACCGCGTCGGGCGACAAGCTGCTCGGCGGCCCCCAGGCCGGGCTGCTGCTGGGCGCGCCCGGCGAGGGCGCCGAGCTCGTCGGCCGCGTCCGCCGCCACCCGCTGGCCCGGGCGGTGCGCGTGGACAAGCTGACCCTCGCCGCGTTCGAGGCGACCCTGCGCGGGCCCGTGCCGCCCACCCGCACCGCCCTCGACGCCGACCCGCGCGACCTCCTGGCGCGCGCCCAGCGGATCGCGGACCGGCTGCGCGCCGACGGGGTGGACGCCCGCGCCGTGGAGTCGGACTCGACCGTCGGCGGCGGCGGGGCCCCCGGGCTGACGCTGCCCAGCGCCGCGGTGTCGCTGCCCGAGCCGTACGCGGCGGTCCTGCGCGCCGGCACGCCCGCCGTGCTGGGCCGCACCGAGCGCGGCCGCTGCCTGCTCGACCTGCGGGCCGTGCCCCCGGAGTCCGACGACGCACTGGCCGGGGCGGTCGGCCGTGCGCGGTAACGGCGGCCGGGGCAGCCGTTCCCGCGCACAGGTCGTGGCCACCGCCGGGCACGTCGACCACGGGAAGTCGACGCTGGTCCGCGCGCTGACCGGGATGGAGCCCGACCGCTTCGCCGAGGAGCGCCGCCGCGGCATGACCATCGACCTCGGCTTCGCCTGGACCCGCCTGGGGGCGGGCACCGTCGCGTTCGTCGACGTCCCCGGCCACGAGCGGTTCGTGACCACGATGCTCGCCGGGGTCGGGCCGGTGCCCGCGGTGCTGCTGGTCGTCGCCGCCGACGAGGGCTGGATGCCCCAGTCCGCCGAGCACCTCGACGCCCTCGTCGCCCTCGGCGTCCGCGACGGCCTGCTGGTGATCACCCGCAGCGACCTCCTGGAGCCCGACCTCGCCCTCGACGACGCCCGCACCCACCTGCGCGGCACGCCGCTGGACGGGATCCCCGCCGTCTCCGTGTCCGCCCGCACCGGCGCGGGCATGGACGAGCTGCGCACCGCGATCGGCGCGCTCGCCGACCGCCTGCCCGCCCCCGACGACGGCGCGGACGTGCGGCTGTGGGTCGACCGCGCGTTCACCGTGCGCGGCGCGGGCACCGTCGTCACCGGGACCCTGCCCGCCGGGCGGCTGCGCGTCGACGACGAGCTGGAGCTGGCCGGGGCCGACGGCACGCGGCGCGTGACGGTCCGCGGGCTGCAGAGCCTCGGCGAGCCCGTCGGGGACGCGGGCGGGGTGAGCCGGGTGGCGGTCAACCTGCGTGGCGTGCCGCGCGAGGCGCTGACCCGCGGCGACGTCCTGCTCACCCCCGGCGCGTGGCTCACCTCCGACACCGTCGACGTGCGGCTGCACCACGCCCACGACGACGACCTGCCCCGGGAGCTGAGCCTGCACGTCGGGTCGGTCGCGGTGCCGGTCCGCGTCCGTCCGCTCGGCGCCGACACCGTCCGGCTGCGGCTGCGGCACCCGCTGCCGCTGCGCGTCGGTGACCGGGCCGTGCTGCGCGACCCCGGCCGCCGGCGCGTCCGCGCCGGGGTCACCGTGCTCGACGTGCGGCCGCCCGACCTGCGTCGCCGCGGGTCGGCCGCGGCCCGCGGCGTCGAGCTGGCGGGGATGGACGGCCGGCCCGACCCGGTCGCGGAGCTGCGCCGCCGCGGGACCGTGCGGCGCGCCGAGCTGGCCGCGATGGGGGTCCCCGTCGACGGTCTCGGGACGGGCCCGTGGCTGCTCGACCCGGAGCGCGCCGCGACCGCAGCGCGCGACCTCGCCGCCGCCGTCGACGCCCACGACCGCGCCGACCCGCTGGACCCCGGCCTGCCCACCGAGGCCGCGCGGCGCGCCGCGGGCCTGCCCGACGCCCGGCTCGTCGACGACGTCCTGCCGCACGCCCCCGGGCTCGCGCACCGCGACGGGCGCGTCGTGCGGACCGCCGCGGCGGGGCTGACGCCGGCCGTCGTCACCGCGCTGGAGGCCCTGCGCTCCGACCTGGCCGCGGCCCCCTTCGCCGCCCCCGACGCGGCGCGGCTGGCCGAGCTGGGGCTCGGGCCGCGCGAGCTGGCCTCGCTGGTGCGCGCGGGCGAGCTCCTGCGCCTCGCCGACGGCGTGGTGCTGCTCGCCGGCGCCGACGACCGCGCCGCGGAGTCGCTCGCCGGCCTGCCCGACGGGTTCACCGTCAGCGACGCCCGGCAGGCGCTCGGCACCAGCCGGCGGGTCGCGGTGCCGCTGCTGGAGCTGCTGGCCCGCTCCGGCCGCACGACGCGTTCCCCCGACGGGGTGCACCGCCTGCGCGTCCCGGGTGGCAGCGCACCCCCCTGAGCCCTACCGTGTACCGCGATGTCCGAGACGCGCGAGTCCCCGTCCCCCGATCCCGCCCCGATCCGTCGAGGTGGGGATGCGGACGACCAGATCAGCCTGACGACCCGACCCGCCGGTTCCGGTCAGGTCGTGATCGAGGTCGGCGGTGAGGTCGACATGCTCACCTCGCCCCAGCTGCGCGCGGCGGTCCTCGACCAGTTCGCCGCCGGCACCGAGCTGGTGGTGCTCGCGCTCGACGGCGTCACCTTCCTCGGCACCAGCGGGCTCGCCGCGCTCATCGAGGTGCGCGAGGCCGCCCACACCGCCGGGGTCGAGCTGCGGCTCGCCTGCACGGCCCGCCGGGTCCTGCGCCCGCTGACGATCGCCGGCCTCGTGCCGCTGTTCGACATCCACGAGACGGTGGACGCCGCCCTCGCGGCCACCTGAGTTCCCCGGGGTGACGTGATTCGGGTCACACCTGTGCGCGGTGCGCCCGATCGGCGTTTGGTCCACCGCCCAGGCGGGAATCAGTGCTCCGATCGCCCGGCAGTTCCCCCGGGCACGGACGCATGTGAGGTGACTACCGCGATGAGCGACGTTTCCCGGCTCCCCGGCCCGATGGACCACGCCTGGCAATGGCAGCGCCTCGGCTCGTGCCGCGGCATGGACAGCGCCAGCTTCTTCCACCCCGACGGCGAGCGGAACCCGTCCCGGGCCCGGCGCACGGCGCAGGCCAAGGAGGTCTGCCACCGCTGCCCCGTCATCGACATGTGCCGCGAGTTCGCGCTGGAGACCCGCGAGCCGTTCGGCGTCTGGGGCGGGCTGGCCGAGGCCGAGCGCCGCGTCATCCTCGAGCAGCGCGGGGTCCCGCTGGCCAGCTGAGCCGGTCACCGACACACGGAACGGGCCCACCCCCGCGGGGGTGGGCCCGTTCCGTCGTGCGGGGCTCTCAGGCGTTCTGGTAGCCGATGTTCTGGGCCTGCCACATCCAGCGGGCCTTCTCCAGCTCCGCGACCATGCCGATGAACAGGTCCTGGGTGACCGGGTCGGTCTTGTCGGTCTCCTCGATGCGCGGGCGCAGCCGGGTGACGACGCCGTCGAGGGCCTCGAACACCTGCGCGATGACGTCGCGGTCCTGGACCCAACCGGCCTGGGGCGGCGCGATGCCGGTGGTGGCGGCGACGGTGGCGGCGCGACCGTCCGGGGAGACCCCGACGGCGGCGGCCCGCTCGGCCACGGTGTCGGAGTACAGGCGGGCGGTGTCGACCAGCTCGTCGAGGTGCAGGTGCACGTCGTGGAACTGGCGGCCGACGAGGTTCCAGTGCGCCTGCTTCGCGACCAGGGACAGGTCGACCATGTCGACCAGCGTGGCCTGCAGGGCGGCCCCCGTGACGTCGCGCGCGGCGTCGTCGAGCGTGCTGGGGATGGGGTGGGCCGGGGATGCGGCCATGACGGTACCTCCGTGGATCGTGGTGGGTGCTGTCGTGCGTACCTCCACCGTCCAACGAACCCGCCGGAAGCGCCATTCCACCCGGTCCGGCCGGAGTGGGCAGGGCCTCAGTCCGCGTCGACGACCGTCAGCTCGTGGCAGCGGTAGCGCAGCAGCGGGATGCCGTAGACCTGCGCGATGCGCTGGACGGCGCGGTCGACCACCGCCCGGTCGACGCCCGCGCGACCCGCCTCGACGGCCGGCCCGAGCAGGTAGACGCCCGGTTCCGGGTCGAACCCGACGAGCTCGCTGAGCGCGGCGACGAGGTCGTCCTCAGCGCCGGGGCCGAGCGGGGAGCGCAGGCCCAGCCGGTGCACGGCCAGGTCGGGGAGACCGAGCTCCGCGGCCCGGGCCCGCAGCTCGACGCCGTCGTCCTCGCGGTCGTCGTCCCACTCGTCGTCGTACGCGTCGAGCTCCACGGCGTCGCCCACGCCCAGCACCCCGACGGGGGCCGGCCCGGCGACGGGACCGTCGTCGCAGGCCACCAGCAGGTCGACCGACCGGCCGCCCTCCAGCAGGCGCACGAGGTCGGACCCGGGCCGCAGCAGCTCGACGGTGCAGACCGACACGGCCACGAACCGGCGCTGCGAGACCGGCCGCACCGACCGGTCGGCCGGGAACGGGGCGTTCGGGACGGCGAGCCCGCCCACCGGTTCCGCGACCATCCACCGCCCCCTCGGACCAGACCGCCGGCGGGCACCGTTGCCGCGCCGGTCCGGTCTCTGCTGCCGTCGAGTCAACCGCGTCCGGCCGGAGGTCCGTGCATCGTGCACGGGTGCATACGCCCAACGGCCCGGAACGATCTCCGAGCGGCCGCCGCGCACCCGGGGCCGCGACCGTTCCGTGATCAGGCCGTGAGGCGGACCGCCAGCAGCGCGACGTCGTCGCTGAGCCGGGTGGGGGCGCACGCCGCCAGCACACCGTCCACCAGCTCCTCCGCCTCCACGCCCGGGCGCTGGGCGTGGACGGTGCGCTCCAGCAGGTCGGTGCGCTCGTCGGCGTCGTGACCGACCATGTCGGTCAGCCCGTCGGTGTAGAGCAGCAGGACGGAGCCGGGCGGGCAGGTCAGCTCCGCCTCGGCGCGCACCCGTCCCGAGGAGCGGCCGAACATCGGGACCGCGCCGATCATCGGGGAGCGCTGCTCGTCGAGGCGGCGCAGCGAGCCGTCCGGGTCCAGCACCAGCGGCGCCGGGTGACCGGCGTTGGCGTACCGGACGACGCGCATGCCCTCGGCGTCGGGCGGTTCGATGCGGGCGTAGAACGCCGTGGCCATCGCGGCCATCTCCAGGCCCTGCACGAGCTGGTCGCAGCGGTCGAGCACCGAGCCGGGGCCGCGCCCCTCCCAGGCGTAGGAGCGCACGACGCCGCGCAGCTGCCCCATCGCCGCGGCCGCAGCGAGGTCGTGGCCGACGACGTCGCCGACCGCGATGCCGACGGCCCCGTCGGGCAGCGGCAGCACGTCGTACCAGTCGCCGCCGACCTGGTTGCCGTCGGCGCCGACGAGGTAGCGCGCCGCGACCTGGAGCCCGGTCACCTCGGGCACCACCGGCAGCAGGCTGCGCTGCAGCGTGGCCGCCGCGGCGTGCTCCACCTCGTAGAGCCGGGCGTTGTCGACGGTCAGGCCCGCGCGCCCGGCGAGGTCGGCGGCCAGGTGCAGGTCCCGCGAGCCGTACCGGCGGCCGTAGGGCAGCTGGGTGAGCAGGGTCAGCGTGCCGAGGACGCGCCCGCGCGCCCGGATCGGCACGACCATCGCCGACCGCAGCCGCAGCTCGTCGTAGACGGCGGCCGACGCGGGGTCGTCGGGATGCCGCTCGGCCCCCCGCTCGGGCAGTTCGGCGATCAGCCGCGGCGCGTCGCCCGCCGGGCCGTCCGGCAGCTCGCCCAGGCGGCGCAGGCGGTCCTCGTCGGCCGCGTCGCGGGCGGCCACGGCCAGGCGCGTCGGCACGCTCGCCCCCGGACGCTCCAGTAGGTCGACCACGCACAGGTCGGCGAGCTGCGGCACGACGATCCGGGCCAGCCGCGCGCAGGCGTCGCCGACGCCGAGCGCCTCGGTCATCTGCGTGGTGGCCTCCGCGAGCAGCCGCAGCTGGCTGCGGCTGGACTCCGCGTCGGCCAGCGCGGTGGCGCGCTCCTGCTCGACGGTCACCCGCTCGGTGACGTCGTTCTGCACCCCGACGAAGTTGATCAGCTCACCGGCGCCGTCGAAGACCGGGGAGATCGACACCTGGTTCCAGTAGGCCGACCCGTCCTTGCGGTAGTTGAGCAGGACCGAGGTGAACGGCTCGCGCCGGCTCAGCGCGTCGGCGATCCGCTCGACCGTGGCCCGGTCGGTGTTCGGGCCCTGCAGGAGCCGGCAGTTGCGGCCGACGACGTCCTCGTAGGAGTAGCCGGTGAGACGGGTGAACGACGGGTTCACCCAGATCAACGGGTCGTCGGGCTGGCGGGGGTCGGTGATCGTGAACGACATCTCGGTGGCGACGACGGCGCGGTCGCGCAGCACCTCCAGCTGCCGACGGTCCCCGTGCTCGGTGCCGGAGATCTGCAGGAACACCACCAGCGCCCGCGACTCCAGACCCGCCGCACCGGCGGTCGGGGCCGCACCGGTCAAGCCGAAACCGGTGACCCACAGCAACCGGCCCTCGCTCGCGTCGCGCTGCTCGTCGGTGACGGTCGACCCGCGGCGGGCGGCGTCGTGCACCGCGACGGGCTCGCCGGAGACCGGCACCCCCGCGGCCACCAGCGACAGCGGCGAGCTCGTCTCGCTCATCCGCTGACCGCCGAGATCGGTGAGCCCGGCGGCGTCGCCCCAGGCGTCGACGTCGACGGGCAGGTGCACCCGGTCGCCGGTCAGCTCGATGGCGGCGGCGTTCGCGTAGACGACTTCGCGGGTGGTGAGATCGATCATCAACACGGCGGCGGGCGCACCGTGCAGGACGCGCGGGAGGTCGGCGGCCGCGACCGGGGCCACGCCCGCGGTGCCGGAGATCTCGGTCACGGCGTCACTCTAGAAGAGGTCGCCACAGCGCGCCCGCGACGGCCGCCGACGGTACTCTCGGCGCGAGAGCGGTTGAGCCACCAGCCGCCGCAGGTCGCCGGCCGAGACCGGCGCGGTCGTCCGTGCGCCCCGTCCGCGGACCGTTCTACCGCCCCGTGCGTGGAGGTGCCCCCGAGTGTTCGACACGATCCCGTCCACCACCGGTGACGGAGACGCCGACCAGTCCATCCTCACCGAGCTGACCCGCCCCGCCCCGGGCACCGCGCTGCTGACCGTGTCCGGCGAGATCGACACCATCACCGCGCCGCACCTCGAGGCGGCGCTGGACACGCTGCTGCAGGCCGACGACGCCACCCTCGTCGCCGACCTCCAGGGCATCACGTTCCTGGCCTCCAGCGGTCTCGCCGTGCTCATCCAGGCCGCCCACCGCGCGGAGCGCTCCCGCCGGCGGCTGCACCTCGTCGCCTCCGGCCGCCAGGTGCGCCGGCCGCTGGAGATCACCGGCACCGACCAGCTGTTCGATCTGCACGACGACCGGACGTCCGCGGGGCTCCCCGCCGGGGGCTGAGACGGGGCTCGATTGATCTCGCGGTACCCGGGGTAGCAAGATGAGCCCAGCCCCAGCACGACGGCCGGCTCGACCGGCCCTGCACGACCCGGAAGGAGACCGGCAGCGTGTCCGATCTGGACTCCCCCCACCCCGCCGAGACGCTCGACGGGGTGTCCACCGTGGAGGTCCGGACCTCGGCCAGCGCGGCGCTGATCCCGACCATCCGCGCCGTCGCCTCCGATCTCGCCGCGCGCGCCGACTTCGACCTCGACGCCATCTCCGACCTGCGGATGGCCGTCGACGAGGCGTGCGCCACGCTCGTCGACGTCGCCGCCCCCCGCTCGGTCCTGCACTGCACCTTCCACGTCCGCGTCGACGGCATCGAGGTGCGCGCCGAGGTCGAGGTCGGCGAGCCGAGCTCCTCCGTGTCCACCGACACGTTCGGCTGGCGGGTCCTGCAGACCCTCGCCGACGACGTCGACGTCCTGTCCGCGCCCGGTGTCGACGGCGGGCGTCCGACGGTCGGCATCCGGTTGGACAAGCTCGCCGGCGACCCACCCCGGTGACCAGGGGCGATTCCGAGTACGGCCATCTGGCACCCCTGCTGGAGCGGTACGCCTCACTGCCTGCCGACGACCCGGCCCGCGAGCGCCTGCGCGACGAGCTGGTCACCGGTTTCCTGCCCGTGGCCCAGCACATCGCCCGGCGCTTCGCGCACCGCGGCGAGCCCCTCGACGACCTGGTCCAGGTCGCGACCGTGGGCCTGATCAACGCCGTCGACCGCTTCTCCCCCGACCGCGGCTCCGACTTCTTCTCCTTCGCCGTGCCCACGATCAGCGGCGAGGTGCGGCGGCACTTCCGCGACCTGGGCTGGTCGATGCGGGTGCCGAGGCGGCTCAAGGACCTGCACGTGTCGATCAACGGCGCCGTGTCGCACCTCGCCCAGGAGATCGGGCGCGCCCCGCGGCCCAGCGAGATCGCCCAGCACCTCGGCATCTCCGTCTCCGACGTCCTGGAGGGGCTGGAGGCCTCGGAGGTCTACCGCAGCTCCTCGCTCGACGAGATGCTGTCCTCCGACGCCGGCAGCGCCACGGTGGGCGAGCTCGTCGGCGAGGCCGACGCCGAGCTCGCCCGCGTCGACTTCATGCAGGCCCTGCGGCCGGTCATGAGCGAGCTGCCCGAGCGCGAGCGCACGATCGTGCTGCTGCGGTTCTTCGGCAACCGCACGCAGACCCAGATCGCGGAGGAGGTCGGGATCTCGCAGATGCACGTCTCGCGCCTGCTCTCCCAGACCCTCGACCGGCTGCGCAGCCGGCTCGACCCCGACACCCGCGTCGGCTGACGACCCGTGATCGGCCAGGATGGCTCCATGCAACCCGAGCACGTGCTGGTGGTGGGAGCGGGGCTGGGCGGGCTGCGCACGGCGGAGCAGCTGCGGGCCGCCGGTCACCAGGGCCGGATCAGCCTCGTCGGCGCGGAGTCGCACGCGCCCTACGACCGGCCGCCGCTGTCCAAGCAGGTCCTCACCGGCGACTGGGAGCCGGAGAAGGTCGTGCTCCGCGACGTCGACGCGCTCGGTGAGCTCGGCGTGCGCGCCCACCTCGGCACGGCCGCGGTCGCGCTGCGCCACGGCGAGCGCGGCTCGATCGAGCTCGAGCTCTCCGACGGGTCCACGCTGCACGGCGACGCGGTCGTCGTCGCGACCGGGCTGGTGGCGCGCACCCTGCCCGGGCAGCCCGCCACGGCGTTCACCCTGCGCACCCTCGACGACTCGCTCGCCCTGCGCGCCGCACTGGGGTCCGCGTCCTCGCTGCTGGTGGTCGGGGGCGGGTTCATCGGGGCCGAGGTCGCCAGCGCGGCTCTGGGGCGCGGGATCGCGGTCACCGTGCTGGAGGCCGCGGCCGTCCCCGCCGAGCGCGCGCTCGGCCCGGTGCTGGGCGGGGTCGCCGCGCGGCTGATGACCGAGGCGGGCGTCGACCTGCGCACCGGCACGTCGCTCACCGGGTTCGTCGACGGCGGCGTCGGGCTCGCCGACGGCACGGAGCTCACCGCCGACGTGGTGGTCGTCGGCGTCGGCGGCGCGCCGGAGCTGGACTGGCTCGCGACCGGCCGCACCCTCGACGTCGCGGACGGGCTGGCCTGCGGGCCCACCGGGCGCGTGCACGGACTGCCCGGGGTGTGGGCGGTCGGCGACGTCGCCGCGTGGGACGGGCACCGCACCGAGCACTGGACCAGCGCGGGCGACCAGGCCGCCGCGGTGGCCCACGACATCCTCGGCGTCGACCCGCCGCCGTCGACCGTGCCGTACTTCTGGTCCGACCAGTTCGGGCTCAAGATCCAGCTCGTCGGGCACCCGACCGCCGACGCCGAGGTGCTGCCGCTGCTCGGCGCGGGCCTCGACGGCGGCGCGATCCGGGGCACCGTGGCCGGCTACCTGGTCGGCGACCGGCTGGTGGCCGTCGCCGGGTTCGGCGCGGCCCGCCACGTGGCCCGCTACCGGGCACTGGTCGCCGACGGCGCCGACCGGGCCGCGGCGCTCGAGCTCGCCGCCGCGCAGCGCTCCTAGCTGAAGAGCTTCTTCAGGATCGCGACGCCCACGAGCGCGCCGACCGCGATCAGGCCGTACTTGATCCTGGGGTCGGCGAGCTTGCTCTGCACCGCCTGCTTGCCCTGGTCGGCGAACCGCTTCGGGCTCGCCTTCTCGCCGAGGGCGTCGAGGCTGTCGGCGAGGGCGTCCCTGGCCTTCTCGATCTCACGCTGGATGGTGTCCGGGTCGCGGGCCACGACGCCTCCTGTGTAGTGCGGCAGTTGCAGGTCGCCACCGTAGATCACACGCCGTCGGGGCGTCGTGCCAGGATCGCGCGCATGACCAACCGCCTCTCCCCCGGTGACCCCGCGCCGGACTTCACCCTCCCCGACGCCGACGGCGAGCCCGTCTCGCTGGCCGACTACCGGGGTCGCCGCGTCGTCGTCTACTTCTACCCGGCCGCCGCCACCCCCGGCTGCACCACGCAGGCCTGCGACTTCCGCGACAGCCTCGCCGACCTCGGCGACGCCGGGCTCGACGTCGTCGGCATCTCCCCCGACAAGCCCGCCAAGCTCGCGAAGTTCCGCGACGAGGAGGGCCTGACGTTCCCGCTCCTGTCCGACGAGGACCGCTCGGTGCTCACGGCCTGGGGCGCGTTCGGGGAGAAGACGATGTACGGCAAGACCGTCACCGGCGTCATCCGCTCCACCTTCGTCGTCGACGCCGACGGGAAGATCGAGGTGGCGCAGTACAACGTCCGCGCCACCGGCCACGTCGGCAAGCTGCGGCGGGACCTGAAGGTCTGAAACCCGGCCCGTGTCGAACGTCGGTTCGATACGCTGGCCGGATGCCTCGCTCCCGGAGCTGGACCGACGAGCAGCTCACCGCCGCGGTGGCGGCGAGCAGCACGCTGAGCGAGGTGCACGTCCGCCTCGGACTGCGACCCGGCAGGTACGAGGCGATGCGGGCGCACATCGCCCGCCTCGGGCTCGACGCGTCGCACATCCCGCGGGCCGTCGCCGGCGACACCCGCCGGACCCGGAGGTGGACCGATGCAGACCTCGCCGCAGCGGTCGCGGAGGGCAGGTCCGTGCACGACGTGCTCCGTCGGCTCGGCTACACGCCCAACGGCGGGCTGTTCCGGAACGTCGTCGCGCACATCCGGCGGCTCGGGCTCGACACCAGCCACTTCGGCGGTGGGCAGGGATGGGCGAAGGGCCGACGGTTCCCCGACCGGCCGACCCGACCGCTGTCCGAACTGCTGGTGGCCGACTCGACGTCGATCTCGTCCAGCCCGGTTGCGTCAGCGCCTCATCACGGAAGGGCTCAAGCCCGCGCACTGCGAGGAGTGCGGTCTGACCGGGTGGAGGGGACGACCGCTCCCGCTGGCGCTCGATCACGTCAACGGCGACCACACCGACAACCGGCTGGAGAACCTCCGTATCCTGTGCCCGAACTGCCACGCCATCACCGACACCTGGTGCCGGCGAAAGGCCTAGCCGGCGTACTCCAACTGGCAGAGAGACGGCGCTTAGAACGCCGCCAGTGCGGGTTCGAATCCCGCCGTCGGCACTCCTACGCGGGCTGCTCGACCGGCGTCCGCCCCGCCACCGGGCGCCGGGCGGCCAGCACCGCGCCCGCCACGCCGAGCAGCCCGCAGACCAGCGAGACCGTCAGCAGGACCGGGTGCGGGGAGCCGCCGGTGGCCGCGTCGCCCAGCACCACCACGGCGACGGTGCCGGGCAGGATCCCGAGCACCGTGCCCAGCACGTAGGGCACGAAGCGCACGCCGGAGAGCCCGGCCGCGTAGTTGAGCACCGCGAACGGCACCATCGGGATCAGCCGCAGCGACAGCACGGCGAGCAGCCCGCTGCGGTCGAGGCGGGCGCGCACCCAGGCCACGCCGCGCCGGTGCGCGTGCCGCTCCACGAACGCGGCCCCGAGCAGGCGCACCAGCCAGAACGCCACCGCCGCCGCGAGGGTGGTGCCGGCCACGGCCAGCAGCACGCCCGTGACCGAGCCGAACAGCACGCCCGCGGCCACGGTGAACACGGTCCGCGGCACGGGCGTCACCGTCACCGCGCCGGAGAACAGCACGAACAGCAGCGGCGCCCAGACCCCCGACGCCTCGACGGCCCCGCGCACGTCGGGCAGGCCCGCGGACCGCGCGACGAGCACCACGGCGACGGCGGCGGCGAGCACCGCGAGGCCGAGGATCACACGCCGGGGGTTCACGACACGACGGTACCGGCGTCCGGACCCCGCCCGGTGCGGCGGGTGACGCACGCCCCGTCCGGTCACCCGGCGGCCACCCGCCGGCCATCCCGCTACCGTGACGGCCGTGACGACTGCACCCGAACCCGTGGACCTCGACCTCGATCCGGACGGACTCGCGGTGCGCCGCGAGGTGCTCGGCCCGGAGTACGTCGACGCCGCGCTCGCCCGCGCCGACGCCACCACGGCCGCCTTCCAGGAGATGATCACCGAGTACGCCTGGGGCCACATCTGGACCCGCCCCGGCATCGACCGCCGGATGCGCAGCGCCGTCACCCTCACCGCGCTCGTCGCGCACGGCCACCTCGCCGAGCTGGAGCTGCACCTGCGCGCGGCCCTGCGCAACGGGCTCAGCCGGGAGGAGATCGTCGAGGTGCTGCTGCAGACCGCGATCTACTGCGGCGTGCCGGCGGCGAACTCGGCGTTCGGGGTGGCCCGCCGGGTGCTGGCCGAGGAGCAGGCGCCGGAAGGGTGATCCGGCGGTGGCGCTCGGGTCAGTCGGAGAGCGCCTGCAGGTGCGGGACGAGCGCGGCGAGGGCCAGCGCCCGGTGCGAGGCCGCGTCCTTCTCGTCGGGGCTCAGCTCGGCAGACGTCCGGTCGGAGCCGTCGGGCACGAAGACCGGGTCGTAGCCGAACCCGTTGGTGCCGCGCGGCGCGCGGGCGATCGTGCCGGTCCACTCGCCGTGCACCACGGTCTCGGTGCCCCCGGGCACGACCAGGGCGGCGGCGCACACGAACGCCGCGCCGCGCCGGTCGTCGGGCACGTCACCGAGCTGGGCGAGCAGCAGCTCCAGGTTCGCGACGTCGTCGCCGTGGCGCCCGCTCCACCGCGCCGACAGCACGCCGGGCATGCCGTTGAGGGCGTCGACGGCGAGGCCGGAGTCGTCGGCCACCGACGTCAGACCGGTGGCCTCGGCGGCGTCGCGGGCCTTGGCCAGCGCGTTCTCCGCGAAGGTCGCACCGGTCTCCGGGGCGTCGGGGAACTCGGGGACGTCGGCGAGCCCGACGATCTCGAAGCCGGACAGCATCCGCCGCAGCTCGACGAGCTTGCCGGCGTTGCGCGTGGCGAGCAGGATCCGCGCGCTCACTTCGGGAGCTCTCCGGGGTACGGCGCGGCGAGCGCCTCGGCCTGCAGCGCGCACAGCCGCTCGATGCCGCCGAGCGCGGAGTCGAGCATCGCGTCGAGGGTCTTCCGGCTGAACGTGGCGCCCTCACCGGTGCCCTGGACCTCGATCAGCGTGCCCCGGTCGGTCGCGACGACGTTCGTGTCGACCTCGGCGCGGGAGTCCTCCGCGTAGGGCAGGTCGAGGCGGACGCGCCCGTCCACCACCCCGACGCTGACGGCCGCGACCTGGCAGGACAGCGGCTGCGGGTCGGCGAGGCGCCCGTGCGCGCCGAGCCAGGTGACGGCGTCGGCGAGCGCGACGTAGGCGCCGGTGATGGCCGCGGTGCGGGTACCGCCGTCGGCCTGCAGGACGTCGCAGTCGAGCGCGATGGTGTTCTCGCCCAGCGCCTTGAGGTCGATGCAGGCCCGCAGCGAGCGGCCGATGAGCCGGCTGATCTCGTGCGTGCGCCCGCCGACGCGCCCCTTGACGGACTCGCGGTCGCTGCGGGTGTGCGTGGCCGAGGGCAGCATCGCGTACTCCGCGGTGAGCCAGCCCAGGCCCGAACCGGTGCGCCAGCGCGGGACGCCGGCGGTGACGCTGGCCGCGCAGAGCACCTTCGTGCCCCCGAACTCGACGAGCACGGAGCCCGCCGGGTGCGCCTGGAAGCCGCGGGTCAGCGTCACCGGGCGCAGTTCGTCGTCGGTCCTGCCATCGAGTCGGTTCACGCAGGACACCCTATGCGGGACCCGGTCACGCCCGTCTCACCGCCGTTCGTGTGAGATGTCCGGATGTACACCGTCGCGGGTCTGCCGCTGCACCCGTTGATCGTCCACGCCGTCGTGGTGCTGCTGCCGCTGGCGACGGTCGGCACACTGGCCGCCGCGGCGCTGCCGGCGTGGCGGCGCGCGCTCGCGATCCCGACGCTGCTGGTGGCGCTGGCCGGGGCGGTCGCGGTGCCGCTGGCGTCGTCGAGCGGGTGGCGGCTGCGGTCCACGATGGGCGGCGGCAGCCCGCTGGTGGCCGAGCACGCCGCACGCGCGTCGTTCCTGCTGCCGGCGGCCGTGCTGTTCGTCGCCCTGCTCGCCGCGGTGGTGTTCGCCGACCGGCGGGTGCCGGTGGCGGCGGGCGGCCACGCCGGGCCCGCACCGGCGTCCGCGTCCCGGCTCGCGGCCGGGCTGGCGGTCGCCGCCGCGGTCGTCGGGGTGGTCGTGACCGCGCTGGTGGTGTGGATCGGCCACGCGGGGGCGTCGGCCGTCTGGTCCTAGACCGCGTAGCCCGCGTCGGCGGCGACGACCTCGACCGGCCCGCCGAACGCCGCCTTCGCCTCGGCCGCGAGCTCCGCGGCGTCGAACCAGGGCGGGCAGTGCGTGAGCAGCAGGCGTCCGACGCCCGCGGCCGCGGCGTGCTCTCCCGCCTGGCGCCCGGACAGGTGCACGCCGGGCGGCGGCTCCGTCCACGACGACGTGACGTGCGGCCAGGTGGCCTCGCAGAGCAGGACGTCGGCGCCGCGGGCGAGCTCGACGAGGGCGTCGGTCGGGCCGGTGTCACCGCTGTAGACGAGGCTGCGCCCGGCGTGCTCGACGCGCAGCGCGTAGGCCTCGCAGGGGTGGTCGACGGCCGCGGTGCGCAACAGCACGTCGCCGATCGCGGTCTCGGCGACGTGCGGGCGGAAGTCGAACGCGTCGGTGAGGTCGGTGCCGGCGCGCTCGGCGGCGTCGGGGGCGTAGGCGGCGGCGAAGCGGTCGGGCGCCTCGCGGGGGGCGAACACCGGCAGCCTCCCGGCGTCGACGGGCGGGAACGGGTGGTAGCGGCGGTGCACGACGAGCGCGGTGAAGTCGGCGCAGTGGTCGGGGTGCAGGTGGGAGAACGCCACGGCGTCGAGGCGCCACGGGTCGAGGTGGCGCTGCAGCGCGCCGAAGGTGCCGTTGCCGAGGTCGAGGGCGAGCCGGACGTCGCCCGCCTCCACGAGGTACCCCGACGCGGGCGAGTACGGCCCGGGGCCGCTGCCCGAGCAGCCCAGCACGACCAGACGCATGGCCGTCACGCTAACGCGACCGGGTGCGCCGCAGCCACCACAGGCCGATCAGGGGCAGCACGAGCGGGATGTAGCCGTAGCCCCGCCCGAACTCCGACCACACCGTGTCGTCCGGGAAGTCGCCCGCGTCGAACACCGACAGCGCCCCGACGACGAGCACCCCGGCCAGCTCGAACCCGACGGCCCCCCAGGCCAGGCGACGCGCACCGGGCCCGCTGCGGGCGAGCCCGACCGTCGCGAGGATGTAGACGACGCCCGCGAGCGCGGAGAGCAGGTAGGGCAGCGGGGCCTCGGAGAACCGGGTGGCGATCTGCACGCCCGCGCGGGCCGTCGCCGACAGCGCGAAGATCCCGTAGACGGTGATCAGCAGGCGCCCGAAGCCGCTCGACGTGCGCTCAGGCACCGGCGTCCCACAACCCCTGGAGCCGGACGACCGCGACCGCGGTGCCGATCGCGCCCGCGGCGACGACGGCGCCGCCCCAGCGCGTCGGCTCGGCCGTGGCGAACTGGGTGGCGATCGGCAGCACGCACACCGACACCACGAGGTAGATCAGGAACGTCGAGGTCTCCGGCAGCTCGACGCCGGAGAACACCCGCACCGCCGCGATCGCCGCCTGCACGGCGAGCAGCGCGACGACCCCGGCGACGGCCAGTCGGGTCCAGCGGTCGGGCGGGCGGTTCAGCACGGTGGTGACGAGGCCGTACACGGCGAGCGCACCCAGCGCCACCACCACGACCAGCACGAGCGCGTCGATCACGGGGTGACGCTACCGGGTGCGGGTTCCTGTCTCAGGGCCAGGAGGAGGAGTCCGAGCGAGCCCAGGGAGAGCACCGCCCCGACGAGCGGCAGCGCCAGCACCCCGTACAGGGCGACGACTCCCCCGCCGACCAGCCCGGCCAGCCCGATCCCCAGGTAGATCGCCGAGGCGTTGAGCGAGAGCACCAGCGCGCTGTTGGCGGGCGCGAGCTCGATCAGCCGCGACTGCACCGGCGCGTTGACGACGAACCCGCCGCCCAGCACGAACATCGCGATCCCGGCCCCGACGACGGTGGTGATCGTCAGCGGCAGCGTCACCAGCGCCAGTGTGATGACCGGCAGGGTCATGAGCAGCGGGCGGCGGCTGCCGAAGCGGTCGGTCAGCCGGCCGCCGAGGTCGTTGCCGATCAGCGCGCCGACGCCGTAGACGACGAGCAGCACGCCGAGCAGCGGCCCGGTGACGCCCACGGACTCGGCGAGCAGCGGGGCGATGTAGGTGTAGACCGTCAGCACGGCCATCAGCCCGAGCACGGTGATGCCGAGGATCGTCAGGACGCGGCGGTCGGCCGCCACGGCGAGGCGCTCGCGCAGCCCGACCGGCGCCGGTGCCTCGACCGTCGGCAGCAGCGTGCGGACGCCGATCGCCCCGGCCAGGCACAGCGCCGCGACCACGGCGAACACCCCGCGGAACCCCACGGCCGAGCCGATCAGGGTGCCCGCGGGCACGCCGACCACCAGCGACAGCGTGATGCCGGTGAACACCGCCGACACCGCCCGGCCGCGCCGCTCGGGCGGGCTCAGCAGGGTGGCGGCGTGCGTGGCGGCCGGGGTGAACGCGGCCGCCCCCAGCGCCGTCAGCACCCGCCCGACCATCAGCAGCCCGTAGTTCGGCGCCAGCGCGGAGAGCAGGTTGCCCACCGCGGCGAGCAGCAGCGCGGCGACGAGCAGCCCGCGGCGCTCGCGACGGCCGAGGAGGGTGGCGAGCACCGGCGCGCCGAGGGCGTAGGCGAGGGCGAACGCCGTGGTGAGCTGGCCGGCCGCGGAGACCGAGACGCCCAGCTCCGCACTGATCTCCGGGAGCAGCCCGGCGACGACGTACGCGCTCGTGCCGACGGCGAACGCCCCGCCGGCGAGCAGGGTCAGGCGCAGCGGCGAGATCACGACGTCAGCGCCGCGACGGCGCCGACCTCGGGGCCCAGGAAGCGGCGGCCCAGCCGGGCGAACGGCTCCGGGTCGCCCGTGGCGAGGAACTCGTGCGGACCGGCGAGCGGCCCCGGTTCGCGCGCGAGCCCGGCCTCCCACAGCACCCGCACGACGTCCTTCGCGGTCTCCTCCGCGCTGCTCACCAGCGTGACGTCCGGGCCCATGACGATCTGCAGGACCGCGCTGAGCAGCGGGTAGTGCGTGCAGCCGAGGACGAGCGTGTCGACGCGGGCGCGCTGCAGCGGCTCGAGGTAGCTCTGCGCGAGGCCCAGCACCTGGCGGCCGCTGGTGGTGCCGCGCTCCACGAAGTCGACGAACCGCGGGCACGCGACCGCCGTGACCTCGACGTCGCGGGCAGCGGTGAACGCGTCGACGTAGGCGCCCGAGGCGATCGTGGCCCGCGTCCCGATGACGCCGATCCGGCCGGTGTGCGTGGCCGCCACCGCCCGGCGGACGGCGGGCCGGATCACCTCGACCACCGGCACCGGGTAGCGCTCCCGGATGTCGGGCAGGCAGGCGGCCGTCGCGGTGTTGCAGGCCACCACCAGCGCCTTGATCCCGCGCTCCATCAGCGAGTCGCCGACGGCGAGCGCGTGGCGCCGGATGTCGGCGATCGCGAGCGGGCCGTACGGGCCGTGCGCGGTGTCGCCGACGTAGACGACGCGCTCCGCCGGCAGCTGGTCGATGACCGAGCGGGCGACGGTGAGGCCGCCGACGCCGGAGTCGAAGATGCCGATCGGGGCGTCGAGGTCGGGCGTCACCCCGCGAGCCTACGTCCCGGGCAGGGCCGGCTCGGGTCGGTCGGCGCGGGCCACCAGCCACGCGGCCAGCACCCCCGCGAGCGCCCCGAACAGGTGCGCCTGCCAGGAGATCCCCGGCTGCCCGGGCAGCACGCCGAACAGCACCCCGCCCCAGACCAGGAACAGCACGACCGCCACCGCGATCTGCCGGCCGCTGCGGGCGAAGAACCCGCGCGTGAGCAGGAACGCGAGCCAGCCGAACACCAGCCCGGAGGCGCCGATGTGGTAGCTGTTGTCGTCGCCGGTGAGCCACACGCCCAGCCCGCCCAGCAGCCAGATCGTGGCCGTGACCAGCACGAACTGCCGGATCCCCCCGGCCATCGCGAGGAACCCGAACACCAGGAACGGGATCGTGTTGGCGGCCAGGTGCGCCCAGTCGTCGTGCAGGAGCGGGGCCCAGAGGATGCCGTCGAGGTCGCCGGTGTCGCGCGGGACGATGCCGTTGTACTGCAGCGTCTGACCGGAGACCACGTCGGCGACCTCCACGGCGTAGAGGAACGCCGCGAACACCAGCATCGTGACCGCCGAGCGGCCGGGGGCGGCGGGCAGCACGCGGCCGATCGTGCGGCGGGGCGCGGGGGCGGTCATGGATCCGAGGGTACCGACGGGATCCGGGGTGGGGGTGGGTCGAACTCCCGACCACCACCCGGCGAGTTTGCCGCAGCCGCCCGGCGAGTTCGCCGACGGCGCCCGGCGAGTTTGTCGCAGCCGCCCGGCGAGTGTGCCGACGGCGCCCGGCGAGTTTGCGGCAGCCGCTCGGCGAGTTCGCCGGTGGCGCTGGGTGAGTTCGGCGACGGTGTTCGGTCGGTTGGTCGCTGCCGGTCGACGTGATGGCCCCGAAACCGTTTCGGGGTGCCTGGGACGCACAGCCTGGTGCCGGTCTCGGCCGTGGTCCGGTCTACTGCGGGCCAGGACGCCAGCCGGTCGGGCACGGGTCGATCCGGGCGGTGGGGTTGCGGTTCGGGCGGTGGGGTTGCGGTTCGGGCGGTGGGGTTGCGGTTCGGGACCACCGGGCGTCTCGCCCCACCCGACCGGAAGACTGCGCTCAGAGCCGGGCACGTCGGTCGGGGACGGCCGCCCACCCCACCACGTGATCCGGTACTTCTTCCCAGGCGACCCAGATCTGACCGCACCAGCCCACCAGGCCGCAGAGAGGTCGGGGAGGTCTCATCCGAAGCGACGATCAACCCCGCGCAACAATGCGCCGAAGGGTCTCTGAGCTGCGGCGATCCGCTTCAGTTCGAACACACGTTCTAGTAGAATCGGGTCATGGTCGGCGACACCCTCCGAGACGCGCACCAGCACCTCGCTGCCGCACTCGACGAGCTCGCCGCCGCCACCACCCACGCCTCCGAGAACGACCTCATCTCCCTGCTGACCCTCTGCGAAGGCGTCACCCGGCGGGTCGAGGCCATCTCCAGCGCAGCAGTCGCCGTCCTCGACGACCGGGGCACGTTCCTGTCCCGTGGTTATCCGAACACCGCGGGCGCTCTGTCGGATCTGCTGTCGTGGGACCACCGGCAGGCGCGGTCCTTCACCTCCGCGGCCACCGACGTCCACGGCCGCACCACTCTCAGCGGGGAACAGCTCCCGGCCCGGATGCCCGCCACCGCCGCCGCGTTCGGCGAGGGAACGATCGGGTGGCGGCACGTGGAGGTGATCCACCGTGTCCTGGGCACCCGGGCGGCGGAACGGCTCACCACGTCAGCGTGGACCGGCGCGGAGGTGCAGCTCGCTGAGTACGCCCAGCAGGCCAAGCCCGGACAACTGCTCAGCTTCGGCACCCTACTGATCGACCGGTTGGATCAGGACGGGCCGGAACCCGATGACTCGCCGCCGCCGGTGAACGAGCTGCGCCTGACCCGGCACCGCGGCGGGGCGGGCGGGTCGATCAAGGGCCGGTTCGAAGACCCCGCCCTCTACGACGCCATCGCCGCAGTCATCGACGCCAAGGCCAAACCGCTCACCGCCGACGACGACCGAACCGCGGCCCAGCGACAGGCCGAAGCACTCGCCGACGTCTGCGGGTACGTCCTCGACCACAGCGACGACCTCCCCGAGACCGGCGGCCGACGACCCCACCTCACCGTGACCATCCGACTCGAAGACCTCGAGGACCGAGCACGCAGGGCGATGCTCGAGTTCGGCGGCACCATCACCCCCGCCACCCTCCGCACCCTGGCCTGCGACGCCGGCGTCATCCCCATCGTCATGAACGGCGACAGCCAACCCCTCGACGTCGGCCGCGAGAAGCGCACCCTCCCCGACGGACTCCGCAAAGCCATCACCGCCCGCGACCGCGGATGCGCCCACCCCGGATGCGACCGACCACCCTCCTGGTGCGACGTCCACCATGTGGATCACTGGGGACGTGAGGGACCGACGGAACTCAACAACCTAGTCATGCTGTGCAAGGCCCACCACCGCCAGATCCACCACACCGACTGGACCGTCCGGATCCGCGACGGGCTACCGGAGTTCGTCCCACCACGATGGATCGACCCCACCCAGACCCCGCGTCGGAACACGGCCGCCCACCTCGTGGGCGGGCGGGCCGCCTGACGACCACCGCGGAAGTCCGGCACGGTGGCGGCCACACCGGAGCAGCTCGCTCCGGGGAACGAGGCCGGCGTGGCGCTGGCCTGGTCGGGGATCCTCGGACGCGGCCGGACCTCGCGGTCGCCCTCACCGGTGCCGCCGTGTTCGGTACCGGCGTGCGGCTCGCACGACCACCGGCTGGTCGACGCAGTCCTCGGGGACGCCCCGGCGTCCGACCGGCTGCTGCCGGGCGTGGAGCCGGCCGACGGCCGGGTTGCCACGACGGGGTGGCCGCCGGCCGACCTCACCACCGACGCGGCGTCGCTGGTACCGGGCGGCGGGGAGGGTGTCGACCGGTCCGTCGACGTCCACGTCTACCGGGCACACGCCTGACCGGGACGCGGGATCGCCGAGACCCGCACCGAGTTCACCGGCGCCGCCGACCCGCGTGCTGGGCGGCTAGGCCCAGAGGTGGCCCTCGATGCCGTCGGCGGCGTCGTCGAGGTCACCGCTGTAGGCGCCCGTCGACAGGTACTTCCAGCCGGCGTCGCAGACGATCAGCGCGATGTCGGCGCGGTCGCCCGCGCCCGCCGCCTTCTCGGCGACGGCCAGTGCGGCGTGCAGGATGCCGCCGGTGGAGATGCCCGCGAAGATGCCCTCGCGCTCCACCAGCTCCCGGGTGCGGCGCAGGGCGTCGTGGCTGCCGACGGAGTAGCGGGCCGTCAGCACGTCGGGGTCGTAGAGCTCCGGGACGAAGCCCTCGTCGATGTTGCGCAGGCCGTAGACGACCTCGCCGTAGCGCGGCTCGGCGGCCACGATCTGCACGTCGGGCTTGTGCTCGCGCAGGTACCGGCCGGTGCCCATCAGCGTGCCGGTGGTGCCGAGACCGGCGACGAAGTGCGTGATCGTCGGCAGGTCGCGCAGCAGCTCCGGGCCGGTGGTCCGGTAGTGCGCGTCGGAGTTGGCGGGGTTGCCGTACTGGTACAGCATCACCCAGCTCGGGTTCTCCGCCGAGAGCTCCTTGGCCATCGCGACGGCCTGGTTCGACCCGCCCGCCGCGGGCGAGGAGATGATCCGCGCGCCGTACATCTCCAGCAGCTGGCGCCGCTCGATCGAGGTGTTCTCCGGCATCACGCAGATCAGCCGGTACCCCTTGAGCTTGCAGGCCATCGCCAGCGAGATGCCGGTGTTGCCCGACGTCGGCTCGAGGACCGTGCAGCCGGGGGTCAGCAGGCCGTCGGCCTCCGCCTTCTCGATCATGGCCAGCGCGGGCCGGTCCTTGATCGAGCCGGTGGGGTTGCGATCCTCCAGCTTCGCCCACAGGCGCACGTCGGCGCTGGGCGAGAGGTTCGGCAGCCCGACCAGCGGCGTGTCCCCGACCGCCGCGATCAGCGAGTCGTACCGCATCGCAGGATCAGCCGCCCGCGACCGCGGGGAGGATCGTGAACGTCGAGTTCTCCTTGACGGGGGCGTCGAGGCCACCGGAGAAGCGGACGTCCTCGTCGTCGACGTAGATGTTGACGAAGCGGTGCAGCTTGCCGTCGTTGAGCAGGCGACCGGCGATGCCGCTGTGCTTGGCGTCGAGGTCGGCGATCACCTCGGCGACGGTGCTGCCCTTCGCCTCGACGGACTTCTCGCCGTCGGTGTGGGTGCGCAGGATGGTGGGGACGGACACGGTGGCCATGCGAATGCTCTCCAGGTGAGGACGGACGGGTCGAGGCGGAACGTCAGCCGTTGTCGGGGACGTCATCCGCGCCGGTGTGCGCGAACATGTAAGTCTCCACGACGTCGACTTCTTCCTCCGTGACCACACCGTCCACGATCCGGAACGACCGGAGGTCGTGCCCGTGCACCCGCGGCTCGGCGTCGGGACGCGTCGAGACGATCACGTAGTGGATGCGCGGGTCGTTGGCCGGGCCGGAGGCGACGTCGATGTCGACCTGCGACGGGTACGCCTCGCTGCGCGTGTGCGAGTGGTAGATCACGACCGGCCACTCGTCGGCGGCGTCCATCTCGCGCTGCGCGCGCAGCCGCTCCTTGACGTCCCACGTGTAGTACGTCAGTGACGAGCGTCGCTCGCCCTGGTACTCCGCGTGCGCCTCGCCCAGCACGAGGGCGCGGTGGGCCTGCTCGCGCTCCTCGGCGAGCGCGTCGCCCGTCGGCTTCGCCGCGTTCGTCATCCGGAAGAAGCGCTCGGGCCGCTCAGTGCCCTCGGCGCCCGCGATCATCCCGCACGCCTCGTGGGGGTGCTCCGCACGGGCGTGCGCCATGATCTCCTCGACGAGGTCGGCGCGGATCTGCAGCACCGCGCCAGACTACGTGGCGTTCCCGGACGATCGCACCCCGGCGGCGGGTGCGGTCACAGGGCGGCGGACCAGACAGGTGTCGCCGGGCGCGGCGAAGCCGTACCGGTTGTAGAGACCGTGGGCGTCGTCGGTGAACAGCACCCAGCGGACCCGCCCCGGGCCGTCGAGCACCGCCTCGACCAGCGCCTTGCCGAGTCCGGCGCCCCGGGCGGACGGGAGCACGAAGACGTCGGCGAGGTAGCCGAACGTCACGTCGTCGGTGACGGCGCGGGCGAAGCCGACCATCTCCCCCGTGTCTCGCCGGTAGACCCCGACCTGCCTGCGCGACGCGTCGAGCTGCGCCTCGAGCTCGGCGCGGGTGCGCGACCCGTGCCAGTAGGCCCCGGTGGACAGGAACGTCCACACGACGTCGCGGTCGACGCGGGCCGGGTCGTCGTCGGTCTCGTGCTCGCCGACCACGACGCGGGTCGACCTCTCGGACAGCCCGCGCAGCACCACGAGAGCCTCGTCGGCCCGGTCGACCGGGACGAACAGGTGGTCGTGGTGGAACCCGGCGACGGGGTTGACGCTGATCCCGCGCGCCGCCAGCGCCGCCGTGACCCGGGCCAGCAGCCCGACGCCGTCGAGCGCCGTGTGTGCGCGCAGCGTGATCCACGCGCAGCGGTAGGTCGCGGCCAGGCCGAGCCGCTCCGCGTCGGCCTCGGGGAGCACGACGGTCCGGCCCTCCCGCTCGAGGATCGACGCCACCGGCTCGACGTCGATCGCCGTGCCGGGCGCGAGCGTGACGAACACGTGCACCCCGTCGTTGCGGTGGGGGTCCAGATCGATGTTCACACCGCCGAAACTAGATCGCCCCCGCTCCGGTCGGCACGGATTTCCCAACGCCGCGATACTCGCGCCGTGCCGTCGCAGACCCGGAAGCCCCCGCGTCCAGCCGTGATCGCCCTCGTCGTGCTCCTGGTGCTGGTCGTGGCCGGGATCGTGGCGCTGGAGGTGCGCAACGTGAACGGGTCAGCGCCGGTCGCGGGCGGCGGACCGGTGCCGGTGCGGATCGTCGCGTTCAACGACCTGCACGGGAACCTGGAGCCGCCGTCGGGCTCCTCCGGCGAGGTCGAGGACGCCACGGGCACGGCCGTGGAGGCGGGCGGAGCGGCCCACCTCGCCGCGCACGTCGCCCGGCTGCGGGCCGAGGCGGCCAACACGGTCCTGCTGTCGGCGGGCGACAACGTCGGCGCCTCCCCCGTCGCCTCGGCGCTGTTCCACGACGAGCCCACGATCGAGGTCCTCGACGCGCTCGGGGTGGCCGCGAGCACCGTCGGCAACCACGAGTTCGACGAGGGGTTCGCCGAGCTGCGGCGCCTGCAGGACGGCGGCTGCCACCCCGTCGACGGCTGCGTCTTCCGCCCCGGGCACGACGGCGCGTCGTTCCCGTTCCTCGGCGCCAACGTCGTCGACGCCGCGGGCGCCCCGGCCCTGCCGACGAGCACGGTCGTCGAGGTGGGCGGGGTCCGGATCGGCGTCATCGGGGTGACGCTGCGCGAGCTGCCGACCGTCGTCACCGCCGAGGCGGTGGCCGGCCTGACCTTCGGCGACGAGATCGCCGCCGCGGACGCCGCCTCGGCCGAGCTGACCGCCCAGGGCGTCGCCGCGCAGGTGCTGCTCGTGCACCAGGGCGACGAGGGCGCGGGCGGCGGACCGTCGGACTGCTCGGTCGAGCCCGACGGTGCGGGGTCGGCGATCGCTCAGGGCGTGAGCGCCGACGTCGACGCCATGTTCACCGCGCACACCCACCAGCAGTACGTCTGCGCGCAGCCCGACCCGGCCGGGAACCCGCGCCCGGTGGTGCAGGGGCTGTCGTTCGGGCGGCTGCTGTCGGTCGTCGACGTGGTGGTCGACCCGGCCACCGGCGACGTCGTCCGCGACCGGACCGCCGCCCGCAACGAGGTCGTCTCCCGCGACGTCGAGCCGGACGCGGCGGTGCAGGCGATCGTCGACGAGGCCGTGGCCGACGCCGCCCCGATCGCGAACGAGCCCGTGGGCACGATCACCGCGGACCTGCTGCGCACCGGCGGGCCGTCGGGCGAGACCCCGCTCGGCGACGTCATCGCCGACGCCCAGCTCGCCGCCACCCGCGACGCCGGCGCCCAGGTCGCGATCACCAACCCCGGCGGGATCCGGGCCGACCTCCCGTTCGCCCCCGACGGCGTCGTCACCTACGGCGAGGCGTTCACGGTGCAGCCGTTCGGCAACATCCTGCAGGTCGTCACGCTGACCGGGGCCCAGCTCGACGCGGCGCTGGAGCAGCAGTGGGCGGGGCAGTCGAGCCCGCGGATCCTGCAGGTGTCCTCGACGCTGCGCTACGGCTGGTCGAACGCCGCGCCGGTCGGGGACCGCGTCACCGGCATCACCGTCGACGGGGTCCCGGTCGACCCGGCCGCGCCGTACCGCGTCACCGTCAACAACTTCCTGGCCGCGGGAGGCGACAACTTCACCGCCTTCGCCGAGGGCACCGACCTCACCGGCGCGGAGATCGACCTCGACGCCCTGCTCGCCTACCTCGGCGCCAACCCCGCGCTGGCGCCGCCCGCCCAGGACCGGATCACCGTCACCGGCTAGCGGACCTGCATCCGGCTCTGCACGAGGGCGTCCTGCACGAACGTCAGCCACTGGTAGACGCCCAGGTGCGACGCGCGGGGGTCGTCGGGGTCGAGCTGGTCGGGCATGTCCTCGCTGACGTCGAGCGCGGTGCCCAGCGCGAGGCGGACGTCGTTGAGCGCGGCGAGCCAGACGTCGGCCTGGTCGACGGTGAGCTCGATCCGCCCGCCCGTCTCGGGCAGCGTGTCGAGGACGAGGGAGGCCGCGGCGTCCTTCGCCTCGATCAGCTCCGGCTCGTGCAGCGAGCGCAGGCCGGCGGCGAGGTCGGCGTCCTCGGTGGTGAAGTCGGGCAGCAGCCGGGCCAGGACGCGGTCGTCGGGGCGCGTCGACGGGCCGGTGCGGATCCCGGTGATCGCCGCGAGCTCGTCGGGCGGGTTCTGCTCGACGCGCCCGGCGAGCATCTGCTTCACCTCGGCGACGAGCCCGCGCAGCACCGAGGCCTCCTGCGCCTCCAGCGACGCGACGAGCCGCACCTTCGACCCGCGACCCGACTTCTTCCAGCCGTTCATCTACGACGCCTTCTGCATGGTCGCCCAGAGCCCGGCCGCGTGCAGCTTCGCCACGTCCGCCTCGATCTTGTCCTTGTCGCCCGACGACACCGCGGCCTTGCCCTTGTGGTGCACGTCGAGCATCAGCGCCGTGGCCTTCGGCTCGGGGTAGCCGAACAGCTTCTGCAGCACGTAGGCCACGTAGGACATGAGGTTGACCGGGTCGTTCCAGACGATCGCCTGCCACGGGACGTCGCCGGTGACGTCCTCCTCGACCGCCGTGCCGGTCTGACGGGTGGGGGCGGGAAGCGGCGCCGTCATGCCTCCATGGTGGCACGGGACATAGGCTCCCCTGTCATGAGTGGTACTCCGCAGTCGGCCGGGGTCTCGACGGCCCTGCTCACCGACCGCTACGAGCTGACGATGGTGGCCGCGGCGCTGGCCGACGGGACGGCCGGTCGCAGCTGCGTGTTCGAGGTCTTCGCGCGCCGGCTGCCCGACGGGCGGCGCTACGGCGTCGTCGCGGGGACGGGCCGGCTGCTGGAGTCGATCACCCGCTTCCGCTTCGGCGACGAGGAGCTGGCCGCGCTGGAGGGCGTCGTCGACGCCGCGACGCTCGACTGGCTGGCGGCCTACCGCTTCACCGGCGACGTCGACGGCTACCCCGAGGGCGAGCTGTACTTCCCCGGCTCGCCGATCCTCACCGTCCGCGGCACGTTCGCCGACGCGGTGCTCCTGGAGACGCTCGCGCTGTCGATCCTCAACCACGACTCCGCAGTGGCCTCGGCCGCCGCGCGGATGGTCACGGCCGCGGCCGGGCGCCCGCTGATCGAGATGGGGTCGCGGCGCACCCACGAGGCGGCCGCGGTGGCGTCGGCCCGCGCGACCTACCTGGCCGGGTTCGGCGCCACGTCGAACCTGGAGGCCGGGCGCCGCCATGGCATCCCGACCGCGGGCACCGCCGCGCACGCCTGGATCCTGCTGCACGACGACGAGCTGGGCGCGTTCGCGAGCCAGGTCGAGGCGCTGGGCGCCGACACGACGCTGCTCGTCGACACCTACGACATCCGCCGCGGCGTGGAGCTGGCCGTGCAGGCCGCCGGGCCAGGGCTCGGCGCGATCCGGATCGACTCCGGCGACCTGGGCGAGCTGGCCCGCCAGGCCCGCGACCAGCTCGACGCGCTCGGCGCCGTCAACACGAAGATCGTCCTGTCCGGCGACCTCGACGAGTACGCGATCGCCTCGCTGCGCGCCGAGCCCGTCGACTCCTACGGCGTCGGCACGTCGGTCGTCACCGGGTCGGGGGCGCCGACGGCGGGGATGGTCTACAAGCTGGTGGAGGTCGACGGGCGGCCGGTCGCCAAGCGCAGCGCGGCGAAGGAGTCGCGCGGCGGGGCGAAGTCGGCGGTGCGCCGGTTCAAGCCGACCGGCACCGCGGTGGAGGAGGTCGTGCACGCGGCGGGCTCGCCGGTCCCGGTCGGCCCGCACGACCGCGTGCTGCCGGTGCCGCTGGTCCGCGGCGGCGAGCCGGTGCCCGACCTGCCGACGCTCGCCGAGTCGCGCGACCGGCTGAGGGCCGCGCTGGTGTCGGTGCCGTGGGAGGGCCTCAAGCTCTCCCGCGGCGAGCCCGCGATCCCTACGGTGTTCCCGTGACGAGAGCGCTGATCGTGGTGGACGTGCAGAACGACTTCTGCGAGGGCGGCTCGCTGGCCGTCGCCGGGGGTGCCGCGGTGGCCGCGGCGGTCTCGGAGCGGATGGGCGGGTACGAGCTGGTCGTCGCCACCCGCGACCACCACGTCGACCCGGGCGACCACTTCTCCGACACCCCGGACTTCGTGCACAGCTGGCCGCCGCACTGCCGCGTCGGGACGCCGGGGGCGTCGTTCCACCCCGCGCTCGACGTCGGCCCGGTGCAGGCGGTGTTCTCCAAGGGAGAGCACACCGCCGCCTACTCCGGCTTCGAGGGCGCCGACCCGGACGGGGTGACCCTGCGCGACTGGCTCGTGGAGCGCCGCGTCGACGGCGTGGACGTGGTCGGCATCGCCACCGACCACTGCGTCCGGGCCACCGCGCTCGACGCGGTGCGCGCCGGGTTCCCCACCGTCGTGCTGACGGACCTGTGCGCCGGGGTGGCCCCGGACTCGACCGCCCGCGCCCTCGACGAGCTGCGGGCGGCCGGGGTGGAGATCCGCTAGCCGCGCATCCGGAACGGCTCCAGCGCCGCCGACAGCTCGACGAGCCCTCCGTCGAGGCCCTGCGCGTGGTGGGCGCCCCTGGCCTGCGCGAGGCCGATGCAGCGGGGACCGTCGAACAGGCCGCAGGCGTAGCTCACGGTCTCCTCGTCGAGCTCCAGCACGCCGACGCGCAGCTGGTGGATGCCCGGGTAGTGCACCTCGGCGAGGTACTGCACGGTGAGCGAGCTGGGCTGCAGGCCGTCGAGCGGGCCGCCCGTCGGGTAGCCGAGGACGTCGAGGTGCAGCTCGGCGAGCGCGTCGAGGTACCAGCCGGCCAGCGCGACGTTGTTGACGTGGCGGTTGGTGTCGATGTCGCCGAAGCGGGTGCGGATGTCGAGGCGGAACGGGTAGGCCTCGCGGACGACGAGGTCACGGCCGCTGCGCGGGGACGGGTCGCCGACCACCCGCAGCCCCTCCAGCGCGGCGCGCACGGCGTCGGGCAGCGGGGCGGGCCCGTCGGCGGTGGCGTGCACGCTGACCGACTCGCCGGTGGCCACGCACTCGTCCCCGGCGAACACGGCGTAGACGTAGGTGAACGACGTCGTCCCGACGTGCGTGACGCCCAGGCCGATCCGGTAGCGGCCGGCCACCCGCAGCGGTGCGAGGACGTCGACGCGGACCGCGGCCAGGAGCAGGCGCATCTCGCCGCGCAGGCGGGTGTCGAGGTCGCCGCCGAACGCGTCGAGCTCCACGGCGACGCGGGCGTCCTCGAACCAGCGGACCAGGGCGTCGCGGCCGATGCGGCGGCTGGGGTCGAGGTCGCTGTAGCGGGCCGGGTGCTCGACGAGCACGGGGAACGAGGCGGGTTCGAGGCGCAGCTGCGTGGCGGTCACTGCGTCCATTGTGCCGTCCCCCTTCCGGGTGACCTCGGGAGGCCCCGGACAGCCGAACGCCGCCCGTGCTGGCCACGGGCGGCGTTCGAGGACACGAGTCAGCGGGTTACCAGGCGTGCGCAGTCGGCCGTGTGGGTGGTCTCGGCACCGGAGGGCGGGTGTCGCCGACCGGTGCAGACCCACGACCTGGTGCCTTCGCGGCGTGCTCCGCGTGGGTACCCGGTGCTCGTGCCGGGAACTGCGACCGGGAGGACGGATCTTCTCCACCGATCCGGCCTTGGCCTGCCGCCGTTCCGTGCCATCTTTCTACTCCGTGTGTGCCCCGGGTCACAAGAGCGTCACGGGGGGTGTGCGGCGAACGGTTCCGGTCCGGGCCCGCGACCCGCCGGGTAGCCTCCTGCGGGTGCCGGCCAAGACCTCCCTCCCAGGTGTCGCCGAGCTGCTGGAGGCCGCGGTCGAGGCCGTCGGGGGCACCCGGCGGGAGGGCCAGGACGCGATGGTCCAGGCCGTGCGGAAGGCCCTGAGCAGCGGCGAGCACCTCGCCGTCCAGGCCGGGACGGGCACCGGCAAGTCGCTGGCCTACCTCGTGCCGTCGATCCACCACGCGGTCGCGAAGGACAGCACCGTCGTCATCTCGACGGCGACGATCGCGCTGCAGCGCCAGCTCGTCGACCGCGACCTGCCCCGGCTCGCGAAGGCGCTGAAGCCGCTGATCGGCCGCGCCCCGACGTTCGCCATCCTCAAGGGCCGGCGCAACTACCTGTGCCTCAACAAGCTGCACGGCCCCGACGACGTCGACCCCGCCGACGAGCTCTTCGACCCGTTCGCCGTCTCCGCCATGGGACGCGCGGTCAAGCGCCTGCACGAGTGGGCCGACACCACGAAGAAGGGCGACCGCGACGAGCTCGTCCCCGGCGTCACCGAGGCGGTGTGGCGGCAGGTGTCGGTCACGGCGCGGGAGTGCGTCGGCGCGTCGAAGTGCCCGGTGGGCGACGACTGCTTCGCCGAGCTCGCGAAGGCCGAGGCGGGCAAGGCCGACATCGTCGTCACCAACCACGCCCTGCTCGCGATCGACGCGCTGGAGGGCCGCCCGGTGCTGCCCGAGCACGACGTCGTGGTCGTCGACGAGGCGCACGAGCTGGTCGACCGCGTCACCGGCGTCGCCACCGCGGAGCTGACGTCCGGCATGGTCGGCACGGCCGCGCGGCGCCTGGGCAAGCTCGTCGACCAGGCCGTGGCCGACCGGCTCGCCGAGTCCGGCGAGGGCCTGGCGATGGTGCTCGACGACCTGCCCGTCGGCCGCTGGGACGCCCTGTCCCCCGCCGCGTCCGGGGTGCTCTCGACGATCCGCGACAGCGCCGGGGAGTGCCGCCAGTCCCTCGGCCCCGAGCGCAAGGACGATCCCGAGGGCGCGTCGGCGCGCAAGCTCGCGCTGGCCGCGCTCGACGAGGTGTCCGAGGTCGCCGTCCGGCTGATCGAGGCGTTCGCCGAGCCCGACCCGTCGAAGCGCCGCGACGTCGTGTGGCTGGGCGAGCAGGGGCCCGACGGCTCCCGGCACAAGGTGCTGCGCGCGGCCCCGCTGTGGGTCGGCGGGCTGCTGCGGGAGCGGCTGTTCGGTCGCTCCACCGTGGTGCTGACCAGCGCGACCCTGGCGCTCGGCGGCAACTTCGACGCGCTCGCCCGCCAGTGGGGGCTCCCGCCGTCGGACGCGCCGTCCGAGGAGCTGGGCGCCCCGAAGTGGTCCGGGATGGACGTCGGGTCGCCGTTCGCACACGCGCGGAGCGGCATCCTCTACGTCGCCAAGCGGCTGCCCCCGCCCGGGCGCGACGGCCTCGCGCCCGCCACGCTCGACGAGATCGCCGGGCTGGTGGCGGCCGCGGGCGGGCGCACGCTGGGGCTGTTCTCGTCCACGCGCGCGGCGAAGCAGGCCACCGAGGCGCTGCGCGGGCGCCTGGACACGCCGCTGCTGTGCCAGGGCGAGGACTCCACGATGCAGCTGGTGAAGAAGTTCGCCGAGGACGACGCGACGTCGCTGTTCGGCACGCTGTCGCTGTGGCAGGGCGTCGACGTCCCCGGGCCGTCGCTGAGCTGCGTGATCATCGACCGCATCCCGTTCCCGCGGCCGGACGACCCCCTCGTGGCCGCCCGCCAGCGCGCCACCGACGCCCGCGGCGGCAACGGGTTCCTCTCCGTCTCCGCCACCCACGCCGCCCTCCTGCTGGCCCAGGGGGCCGGGCGGCTGCTGCGGGGCATGGACGACCGCGGCGTCGTCGCGATCCTCGACTCCCGCCTCGCCACGGCCCGCTACGGCGGCTTCCTCCGTGCGAGCCTCCCCCCGTTCTGGGAGACCGACGACCGCGACAAGGTCCACGCCGCCCTCAGGCGCCTGCGCGGGGCCTGAGCCGGGGGTGCGGTCAGGCCCGGGCGGGTGGGGCGGGGGCCACCGGGACGTGGGTCGCGGCCCAGTCCAGCAGCGACGCCGGGTCGCCGATCTCGAGCAGCTCCCGCAGGTCGGACTCGGCGTCGGCCGGGACCGGGAGGACCGCGCCGACGAACCGGTGCCCGCCCCCGCCGTCCGGCACGGCCCGGGCGCAGAGCACCGCACCCACCCGCACCGCGCCGCTCGCCGTGCGCTCGGTGACCGTCACCGGGTCGCCGCCGCGGCGGTCGCGCACGTCGAGCCCCTCGCCGGGGCGGACGGCGAGCACCTCGACCAGTGCGCGGTCGGCGTCGAGCCAGGACGCCCCCAGCGCCGCCTCGTCGGCGGGGAGCAGCGGGCCGCGCTCGGTGAGGAACTGCGCGAACCAGCCGCCCTCGTGCAGGGTGGCGTCGGCGGTGAACGGGTCGACGAAGGCGGCGTCCGGGTCGCCCGACTCCCCCGCGCGCCACGCCGCGTGGTCCGCCAGGTCCTCCTCGGCCGCACCCCCGCGCCGCTCCAGGTAGGCGACCGCCTTGCGCCACAGCCCGCCGACCCACTCCGGCAGCGGCGCGGCCATCGGCCGGCCGCTGTGGCACTGCTTGAACTTGCGGCCGGACCCGCACCAGCACGGCTCGTTGCGACCCGGCTGCGCGCCGAGCCCGGCGGCGGCGCGGGCGGCGAAGCCGAGGTCGGGGTCGTCGTCGGGGGTGCCGATGGAGCGCCAGCGCCCGGCGGCGGCCGCCGCGTCACCGCGGTCGGCCTCGTACCAGGCCAGCCGGTCCTCGACGAACGGCCAGCCCTCGGCCTCGCTGCAGGCGGCGCGCAGGTGCGACTCGGCGTCGAGCACCCGGCCGTCGCGCTCGGCCGCGAGGGCCGCCATCCAGCGGGCGACCGCGGCGCGGGGCGAGGTGCCCGCCGCGGCCACCATCCGGTCGGCCAGCGCGACGAACGGCGCGAGCCGGGCCGGGTCGTCGCCGTCGAGCAGCTCGTCGGTGACGGCGACGAGGACGTCGGGCTCCTGGAGCAGCTCCAGCGCCCGGCGCAGGGTGCCGGGATCGCCCGCGGGGTCGGCGAGCAGGTCCAGCGCCTCCAGGGCGGTGGTGGCGGCCCCGTCGGTGCCGAGGCGCTCGATCAGGCGCCAGTGCCGGTCGGCCTCCTCCCCCGCGGCCCACACCGACCCGGCGTGGGCGAACTCCGGCCCGCGCCGCTCCAGGCCCGCCGCCGCGGCCAGCTCCGCGAGCGGCGGCACCGGCGAGGACAGGGCGCCGCGGTCGGCGGCGCGCAGGCCGAGCACGAGGTTCTCCGCCGACACCGGCAGTCCCGGCTCGTCGGGTGAGTCCAGCTCCGCGTCGTAGACCGCACGCAGCCGCTGTACCAGCCCCGGCGGGACGGCCGGGTCGGCGTCGAGCACGGCCAGCTCGACCGCGCCGTCGTCGGCGACGCGCACGGCCAGCAGGGCGTCGGCGGGGTGCGCGGCCAGCCAGTCCTCGGGGCCGATCCAGGCGGGCTCCCCGTCGACGTCGTCGACGGCCAGCGGCTCGGCGCCCGCGTGCGGGCCGGGCACGCGCAGGAACCCGGCGAGGTCGACGTCGAGCACGAGGAAGCCGCCCTCGCGCTCGTCGGCGGTGAGGCGGTGGGTGAGCACCGCACCGGCCATCAGCGCGGGGGCGTGCACCACGGTCTCGGGCGCCAGCAGCGTGAGCGGCGAGTACGGGTCGAGCATCGCCTCGTCGCCCGCGTCGAGCAGCAGCTCGTCGTCGGCGGGGAGGCCGAACCGGGTGGCGAGCTGCGCCTCCAGCTCCGACGCCCCGAGCGCGACGCGGGTGCGCGCCAGCTCGACGTAGGCCGCCGTGACGGTCTCCACCGGCGGCCGCTCCACGGCCGCACCCGGACGCCCGCGCCGGGCCCCGCCTCGGGCCAGGACCCGCTGTCTCGACGTATCCACCCCTCAACCCTGGTTCACGCGAGGAGCTCGGCCTGCACCGGGGCCGGGTAGCGCACGGTGAACCGCACGTCGCCGAGCAGCGCCTCCAGCTCGTGGGCGTGGCGCTCCAGCTCCGCCGCGGCCTCCGCACCGACGTCGGCGAGCAGCTTCGTCGCGATCACGCCGTCCCGGCGCTGCACCCAGCTCCCGACGATCCGCCCGTCGACCCACAGCATCGGCCCGCCGTTGCCGTTGCGGTCGAACAGGTGCGGCACGTGGTCCGGGTCGAGGTGGAACCCGCGCTGCTTCCACCCCATCGTCGACGGGTCGAGGCCGGGCAGGAGCCGGGCGGACGGCTCCTGCGGCGCCACCGGGTCGACGTCGTCGGGCAGCACCCAGCCCGGGCCCTCGTCGAGCTCCACCTCCACGGCCCCGACGTCGGCCAGCGCGGCCGTCGTCGTGGCGACCGTCCAGCCCGCCCACCACGCCAGGTCGGTGCGGGTGCCGGGCCCGAAGGCGCGCAGCCAGCGCCGGGCCAGGCCCGCCGCCGACTCCCGCACGTCGGCCTCGCCGAACCCGCCGGGCAGCCACCGGTCCGCCGCGGCCCAGCGGTACTGCCCGTTGATCCAGGTGCCCGTCGGGCGGGCCCGGATGACGCGCCCGGTGAACCCCAGCACCAGCAGGACGCGGGAGTGCGCGGCCTGCGTGGCGACGAACTTCCCCCCGCCGACCGTGAGGGGCCGGGCCAGCTCGGGCAGCCGCGCACCCACCTCGCGGGCGGTCAACGGGCCCTCCGCGGCGAGCAGCGCGTGCACCTGAGCGTCGGCGGCGGCGAGCCACGCCTCCGGGTCGGCGACGCCGCTCGCGCCGAGCGAGGCCAGCAGGTCGCGCCGCTGCACCCGCGCGACGGCCAGGGTGGCCCCGTGGTGGGCCAGCCGGGCGGTGTCGTGGCCGAACACCCACAGCGTGCGGCGCATCGCGTGGTGGCGGATCAGCGTGCGGTCGTCGTAGAGCGCGGCGGCGAGCGGCTCCAGCGCCGGGGTGCGCATCCGGGCCGCCACCGACAGGTACACCGTGACGGGATCGGTGGAGTGCAGCGCCACCAGGTCGTCGGCGATCGCGACGACGTCGTCGGTGCGGGCGGAGGGCACGTGCCGGTGCCGCAGCGCGAGGCGGGCGCGGCGCTCCGCGGCGCCGATGCGGCGTGCGGTCATCGCGCGACGCAGGTGACCGTGCCCGGCGCCACCTCGGTGAACCCGGCGTCGCGCACCGGCACCCCGGCCGGGTCGGTGACGAGCCGCGCCCACTGCGCTGGCCCCGCCTCGCGCACCGCGAACGCCGGCACCGCCGTGAGCCCGCGCGCCGCCGCGTACAGCATCGACGCGTGCCCGACCTGCGCCGCGGCCTTGCCGACCGTCATCTCCAGCGCCGCATTCACCCAGATCACCGGGCCGTCGGGGGGCGGGCCGGGCGCGTCGCGCTCCAGGTCGGTGCCGCCGATCTGCAGCCGCGCGAGCACCCGCGGGACGTCGTCGACGGGGCCGGGCAGCAGCGCGCGGACCTGCGCGTCCCCCACCGTCCACGTGACGCCCGGGAGGTCCTGCACCGCCGTCCAGTGCGCACCGCGGGCCCGGCGGGCGATCTTGCGGATCCGGCTCGCCACCCACGCCGACACGGACTCGTGCCACTCCCCGCCCGGCTCGGCGCGCGGGTCGAGGCACAGGGCGAGCGACGCGGCGGCGGCCGCCTCCAGCACCGGCGTCCGCGCGGCGGGCGGCTTCTCCAGCCGCAGCACCAGCGGCATCGCGCGCACCACCCCGTCTGGCTCCGGCGGGACGGCGACCCGCGGCCCGGTGAAGCGGCCCACCAGCGGCGCGAGTGCGGTCACGCGATCGGCACGCGGCGCGCGATGCCTTCCGCGGCGTCGGCCCGCTCGACGTCGTCGCGGGTGATGCCCAGCACGAACAGCACGACGTCGAGGTAGGGGTGGGACAGCGCGGTGTCGGCGACCTCGCGCAGCGCGGGCTTCGCGTTGAACGCGATGCCCAGCCCGGCCGTGGCCAGCATGTCGATGTCGTTGGCCCCGTCGCCGACGGCCACGCACTGCTCCAGCGGGACGCCGTGGGTCTCGGCAAAGCGGCGCAGCGCCACGGCCTTGCCCGGCCGGTCGACCACCTCGCCGACGACGCGGCCGGTGAGCCGCCCGTCGACGATCTCCAGCTCGTTGGCGGCGCAGAAGTCCAGTCCCAGCTCGTCGGCCAACCCGGAGATGACGGCCGTGAACCCGCCGGAGACCACGCCGCAGCGGTACCCCAGGCGCTTGAGCGTGCGGATCGTGGTGCGGGCGCCCGGCGTCAGCTCCAGCTCGGAGGCGACCTCGGCCAGCACCGACTCGGGCAGCCCCGCCAGCACCGCGACGCGGCGGCGCAGCGACTCGGTGAAGTCGAGCTCGCCCGCCATCGCGGCCTCGGTGACGGCCCGGACCTCGTCCTCGGCCCCGGCCCGCGCGGCGAGCATCTCGATGACCTCGCCCTGGATGAGCGTGGAGTCGACGTCGAACACGATCAGCCGCTTGCTGCGGCGCGCCAGCCCCGCCCGCTCGACGGCGACGTCGACGCCCGCGGCTCGCGCGACCTCGACCAGCTTCGTCCGCAGCGTGCCGGGCGGGTAGTCCTGCGAGCTCTGGCCGGGCACCGGGGAGACCATCAGCTCCAGGCCGGTGACCGGATAGTCGGCCACGCGGCGGATGGCGTCGATGTTGGCGCCCGCGTCGGCCAGTGCCTGCGCGATCGAGCCGAACGCCCGCGCGGAGATCGGCCGCCCGGTGACGACGACGACGTGCGTGGAGTGCCGCACCGACGGGTCGGCGCCGATCGAGGTCTGCACCTGCATCGAGATGCTCGCCATCGCCTGCTCGACGGCCTCCTGCAGCCCCTCGGGGTCGTGGTGCGCCGTGACCAGCGCCCCCAGCGTGAGCCGGCCGCGGATGACGACCTGCTCGACGTCGACCAGGTCGACCCCGTGCCGGGTCAGCGCGGCGAAGAGCACCGAGCTGACACCGGGCCGGTCGGGGCCGGTGACCGTGATGAGGACGCTGGTGTCGGCCACCGGTCTAGCGGGACTTCGGGTCGCCGTTCGGCTGCTCCTCGCGCCCGACGGCCTGGGTGAGCATCTCCGACGGCGCCGCCCTGCCCCCGACGTGGGCCTCCTCGCGGAAGCGCTCGACCAGGTGCGGGTAGTGCAGCTCGAACGCCGGGCGCTCGGAACGGATCCGCGGCAGCTCGGTGAAGTTGTGCCGCGGCGGCGGGCAGCTGGTGGCCCATTCCAGCGAGTTGCCGAAGCCCCACGGGTCGTCGACGGTGACGACGCGGCCGTAGCGGTAGCTCTTGAACACGTTCCAGATGAACGGCAGCGTCGAGGCGCCGAGGACGAACGCGCCCACCGAGGAGAACGAGTTGAGGAACGTGAACCCGTCCTGCGGCTGGTAGTCGACGTAGCGGCGCGGCATGCCCTCGTTGCCCACCCAGTGCTGCACGAGGAACGTCATGTGGAAGCCGACGAACGTGGTCCAGAAGTGGAACTTGCCCAGCGTCTCGTCCATCATCCGGCCGGTCATCTTCGGGAACCAGAAGTAGATGCCGGCGTAGGTGGCGAACACGATCGTGCCGAACAGCACGTAGTGGAAGTGCGCCACCACGAAGTAGGTGTCGGAGACGTGGAAGTCGATGGGCGGGCTGGCCAGCAGCACGCCTGTCAGGCCACCGAACAGGAACGTGGCGAGGAAGCCGACCGAGAACAGCATCGGCGTCTCGAACGTCAGCTTGCCCTTCCACATCGTGCCGATCCAGTTGACGAACTTGACGCCCGTCGGGATCGCGATGAGGAACGTGGTGAAGGAGAAGAAGGCCAGCAGCACCGCGCCGGTGGCGTACATGTGGTGCGCCCACACGGCGACCGAGAGGACCGCGATCGCGATCGTCGCGTAGATCAGGGTCTTGTAGCCGAAGACGGGCTTGCGGCTGAACACCGGGAAGATCTCCGAGACGATGCCGAAGAACGGCAGCGCCACGATGTAGACCTCCGGGTGGCCGAAGAACCAGAACAGGTGCTGGTAGAGGATCGTGCCGCCGTTGGCGGGGTCGAACACGTGCGCGCCGAGGTGGCGGTCGGCCAGCAGCCCGAACAGGGCGGCGGTCAGCACCGGGAACGCGATGAGGATGAGCAGCGCCGTCACGAAGATGTTCCACGTGAAGATCGGCATCCGGAACATCGTCATGCCGGGCGCGCGCATGCAGACGATCGTGGTGATGAAGTTGACGCCACCGAGGATCGTGCCGAGCCCGGAGACGATCAGGCCGACGATCCACAGGTCGCCACCGGCACCCGGGGAGTACGTGGCGTTGCTCAGCGGGGTGTAGGCGAACCAGCCGAAGTCGGCGGCGCCGCCCGGCGTGAGGAAGCCCGAGATGACCGTGAGGCCACCGAAGAGGAACAGCCAGTAGGAGAACGCGTTGAGCCGCGGGAACGCGACGTCGGGGGCGCCGATCTGCAGCGGCACGATGTAGTTCGCGAACCCGAAGAGGATCGGGGTGGCGTACAGCAGCAGCATGATCGTGCCGTGCATGGTGAACAGCTGGTTGTACTGCTCGCTGGACAGGAACTGCTGCCCGGGCACGGCCAGCTCACCGCGCATCAGCAGGGCCATCGCGCCACCGGCCAGGAAGAAGCCGAACGACGTGACCATGTACAGGATCGCGATGTCCTTGGGGTCCGTCGTCCTGAGCATCTTCAGGAACGTGGAACCCTTGCCGGTACGGCGCGCCGGGTACGGGCGCGACGTGATCGGCTTGGGGGCGACGGCTGTCACGTGTTCACTCCCTGCGGTGGTCTGTTGAGCTCGGATCGGAGCTTAGCTCTACTCGCTGTCGAAGGCCCACCGGGCGTCGCACGGAACCTGTGACGACCGCCGCCGGGGGCGTCGTCCACCCGTTCGGAGGACACGCGGTGGCGCGGCCCGGCCGGGCGGCACATCATCTCGCCGCGTGAACATCGTGATCGGCCCGGCCCTCGCCGTGGCCATGGTGGTGGCCGTGCTGCTGGGTGCGGCGGTGGCCTGGGCGGCGCGACTGGGCACCTCGCGCGCCACGGTGACCGCCGCCCTGCGCGCCACGCTGCAGCTGGGCGTCGTCTCGCTGCTGATCGGCGGCATCGTCGGCTCGTTCGCGCTGAGCGCGCTGTTCGTGGCCGTGATGGTCGTGGTGGCGGCCCGCACCGCGGGACGGCGGATGACCGGCAGCGCCAGCGGCTGGTGGGCGGCGCTGCCGATCGCGGTCACCCCGCTCCCCGTGGTGGGGGCGCTCGTGCTGGCCGGGGTGGTGCCGCCGAACGGGATCTCGGTGATCCCCACGGCCGGCATCCTCATCGGCGGCACGATGACGGCCACCGCGCTGGCCGGGAAGCGCGCGCTGGACGAGCTGGAGGCCCGCCGCGGCGAGGTCGAGGCGGCGCTGTCGCTCGGGTTCGTCGCCAGGGACGCCGCGATCGAGATCGCCCGGCCGTCGGCGGCCTCGGCGCTGGTGCCGGTGACCGACCAGACCCGCACGGTGGGGCTCGTGACGCTGCCCGGCGCGTTCGTGGGCATGCTGCTCGGCGGGGCGTCCCCGGTCGAGGCGGGGGCGGTGCAGCTGCTCGTGCTGGTCCTGCTGCTCGCCGTGGAGACCGTCGCGGTGGCGCTGGCCGTGGAGCTGGTGTGCCGGGGCCGGATCCACCGCGACACCGAGCCCGCGGCGATCCGGACCGAACGGGCCCACCCCCGGGTGCTTCAGCGCAGCGGGAGGAACAGCTCCTCGAAGACCTCCGGCGCCGACGCCGGGTTGACCGGCGGGTCGACGATGTAGAACTCCGTGCCCATCCCGAGTGCGAACATCGGGTCCGGCATCGTCAGCAGGAAGTGGTCGGGCCCCATCTGGCTCGCGTGGGCCCGCATCGACGCGCGCTTCTGCTCCACGAAGTCGACGACGTCGACCCGGTGGGTGATCTCCGACTCCGACTTGCCCACGGTGTCCATGCCGGGGGGCGGGGTGAAGTCGGGGTTCTGCGCCTTCATGCCGCGCAGCATCCAGTCGCGGTTCATCGTGCCCTGGGCGACGACCGGCACCGCCGCGAGCTCCGCCGCCCGCTTCCCCACCCGGTGCACCTGGATGTGGTCGGGGTGGCCGTAGCCGCCGTTGTCGTCGTAGACGGTGAGGACGTCGGGCTCCTCCTCGTCGAGGATCACGGCGAGCAGCCGCGCCGCGTGCTCGACGTCGGCCTGCCAGAAGCAGTACGGCGCCTCGTTGCTGGGCTCGCCGATCATCCCCGAGTCGGTGTAGGGGAGGAACTCGACGCGCTTCGCGCCGATCACCGCCGCCGACGCGTAGCACTCCGCGGAGCGCCGCACCGGCAGCTGCTCCCCCGGCTCCAGCACGCCGGGGACGGGTTCGCCCAGCTCACCGCGGGTGGCGAAGACGAGCACCACCCGGTGCCCGGCCGCGGCGGCCCGGGCCAGGGTGCCGGCCGAGCCGATCGACTCGTCGTCCGGATGGGCGTGAAAGGAGACGATGGTTCCCACGCCGCCGAGCCTACGGGCCCGGCCCGACCGGAGGAGTACGACCGTCCGCCGTGCTGGTCGACCTGGCCCGCGACGCCGAGCGGCTCGGCTTCGGGACGGCGTGGCTGCCCGACCACGTCCTGCCGCCCGAGCCCTACGGCGACGTCTACGGCGGCGTGTACGAACCGCTGGTCGCGCTCTCGCACCTGGCCGCGGTGACCTCGACGATCCGGTTCGGCACCTCGGTGCTCGTGCTGCCGCTGCGCGACCCGTTCGTGCTCGCCAAGCAGGTCGCCACGCTGGACCGCTTCTCCGGCGGGCGCTTCTCCCTCGGCGTCGGCACCGGCTAGGCCGCCGCGGAGTTCGCCGCGGTCGGGTCCGACTTCGCCTCCCGCGGCACCCGCACCGACAAGGGCATCCGGCTGCTGCGCCGGCTGTTCGCCGGGGAGGTCGGCACCGGGGTCTTCGCGCCGGTCCCCGGGCCCGTCCCGATCGTCGTCGGCGGCACGTCGGACCGGGCGCTGCGGCGCGCGGCGGAGCTGGGTGACGAGTGGCAGGGCTTCGGGCTGGCGCCGGACGCGTTCGCGGAGCGCGTCGCGCGGCTGCGCGGGCTCACCGACCGCCCGGTCCGGGTGGGCACCCGGATCGAGTGGCGCGGTGGGGCCGCGGAGCTGGACCGCGCCGTGCACGACGTGGCCGCGTTCGCCGACGCCGGGGCGGACGCGGTGGCGGTCCACCTCGGCCCGCACGAGGGCACGGCCGGGCGGATGGCGGAGTTCGCCGCCCGGGTGCGGTGATCAGGCCAGGATCCGGGTCAGCGCCGGGGCGATCTCGGCCAGCCGCTTCACCACCTGTGCCCGGCCCCCGCCGCGGGTGGCCAGCGGGAACGCGGCCGCCTCCGCCTCCGGCCCGCCCAGCGGCACGAGGACGTGCAGCCGGTCGATGCCGCCCAGCGCCTCGGCCGGGTCGTCGCCCGCGGTGTGCAGGCAGTCCGACAGCAGCACGACGAACCGCTCGTCGGCCACCGCGGACGCCAGCTGCTTCGACGCCTCCCGCAGCCCGGCCGCGAGGTCGGTGGTGCCGTGGCCGCGCAGCGCGATGAGGTCCGAGAGCAGCTCCTCGGGCGGGCGCCGCACGCCCTGCGCCTGCAGCACCTTCACCCCCGCCCCGAACGCGAGCACGGACGGCTGCAGCTGCGGCGGCCCGTTCTCGTTGGCGACGACGACCCCGGCCGCGGCGACCGCGGCCAGCGCGACGGCGAGGCCCTTCATCGACCCCGAGATGTCGACGACCAGGCAGACCGCGCGCCGGTGCGCGGTCCAGGTGCGGGTGACCAGCTCCTCGGGCCGCCGTGACGCGGACGGGTCCCACGCCTCGAGCGTGCGGTCGAGGTCCAGATCGCCGTCCAGGCGGCGCGACGGGCCGAGCCGCCGCGTGCCCCGCGCCTTGGCCGGGCCGACCCGCCCGAGCCGGATGAACACCCGCCCGGCGAGCTTGCGCGCGGCCGCCCGCAGCGCCACGTCGGTGGCCACGGCCATGTCGGCGAGCAGCGCGGCCGCGCCCTCCGGGTCCTCGCCGGCGAGCCGGTCGAAGGCGTCGACGTCGAGCTCGCCCGGCTCGGGCGAGACCTCGTCGAAGGAGGGGTGGTTGGCCGCGATCTGCTGCCGCCCCTGGGTGCGTCCCGGCTGCTCCCGGCCCGGGCGCGACCGCTGCTGGAAGCCCGGGTTGTGGCCCGGGCTAGGTGCTTTTCCCTCGGCGTCCGGGGACTCCGGGGAGTCGGTCTCCGGGGCGTCGGGTTCCTCCGACGGCCAGTGCGCCTCGAGCAGCTCGTCGATCACCGACTCCGCGGTGCGGTCCACGCCGTCGACGATCCGGATGCGGCCCGACAGCGCGGCGTAGGCGGCGTCGCGCGCGGTCTCCCGCGACGGCTCCGCCTCCTTACGCAGGTCGGCCAGCCCGGTCAGGACCAGGGACAGGTCGATCGCGCCGCGCACCGAGCTGCCCATCCGGACGTCGCGGTGCTCGCGGGTGGCGCGGGTCAGGGTGACCGACAGGTCGACCCACTTCCCGCTCAGCCCGCTGACCGACGACGTGATCGCCCGCTCCCCGTCGAGGTCCTGGTAGCCCAGCACGACGCGGCACATGCGGTCGGCGATGGCCTGGCTGACCCGCGCGGTGCCGACGGCGTCGAACGGGTTCATCGCGGCGATCAGCCGGAAGTCCTTGCCCGCGTGCACGGTGCCCAGGCGCGGGACCGCGATCTCGCCCTCGGTCAGCACGGTGATGAGGACGTTGAGCGTCTCCTCGGGCACGCGGTTGAGCTCCTCCATGTAGAGGAGCCCGCCGGTGCGCATGGCCGTGATCAGCGGGCCGTCGACGAAGGAGTCGGGCTGGTAGCCGGTGGCGAGCACCTGCGACGGGTCGAACTGGCCGACCAGGCGCGCGGGCGTCAGCTCGGCGTTGCCCTCGACGAACACGACCTCCTGCCCGGTGTCGCGGGCGATCGAGCGCAGCAGCGTCGACTTGCCGGTGCCCGGCGGTCCTTCGATGACGGCGTGCCGGCCGGTGACGAGCGCGACGGTGAGCACCTCGCGCTCGCGGCGCAGGCCGACGACAGGGGTGGGCGTGGTCACGGTGGTCCTTTCGGGGGCACACGCGAACGGCACCCCCGTGGGGGTGCCGTCCACGTGTCAGGGAGAGGGCGCGTCGGTCAGCTGTAGACGATGACGCCCTTCTGGTTCGTGCCCGCGTGCATGGCCTCGTAGCCGGTGCCGATCTGGTCGAGGCTGTAGGTCGTGGTGATGACCTCGTCGAGCTTCAGCACACCGGCGCGGTAGAGCTCCACCTGGCGCAGGATGTCCCAGTTGGGGTTCGACTCGCCGAACAGCGAGCCCTGGATGCGCTTCTGGAACAGGGTGATGTCGGCCAGCGAGACCGGCAGCCCCGTGGTGTCGGCGATGTTGCCCAGCGCGGTGACGACGACGGTGCCCGCCTTGCGGATCGACGCCATGGCCTGCCCGACGTACTCCGGCTTGATGACGCCGACGGTGATGATCGCCGAGTCGGCACCCTGGCCGTTGGTGAACTGCTTGGCCAGCTCGGTGGCCTCCTCCATCGTCTCGACGCCGTGGGTGGCGCCGAGCTGGGTGGCGTTCTCGCGCTTGAGGGCGACCGGGTCGACCGCGATGATGTTGGCCGCGCCCGCGTGGGCCGCCCCCTGTACCGCGTTGATGCCGACGCCGCCGATGCCCATGACGATGACGGTGTGGCCGGGCTGGACCTGCGCGGAGTTGACCGCGGCGCCCCAGCCGGTGCCGACGTTGCAGCCGAGCAGGCAGACCTTGTCCAGCGGCAGGTCGGAGTCGACCTTGACCACGGAGTCGGCGGAGACGGTGGTGGTCTCCACGAACGTCGAGATGCCGCACATCTGGCCGACCGGGGTGTCGGTGCCGGCGAGCTTCAGGCGGAAGTCGGTCGGGTCCTCCCAGCGCGAGCCGGCGAGCAGCCCGGCGCCCAGGTCGCAGAGGTTCTGCTGGCCCGATGCGCACCAGCGGCAGTGGCCGCAGGAGGGCAGGAACGAGAAGACGACGTGGTCGCCCTCCTTGATGCCCTTGTGGTTCGGCGGGGCGGCGGTGACGATGCCGGCGCCCTCGTGGCCGCCGGCGAACGGGTAGACGCCGACCGGGATGTCGCCGGTCGCGACGTGGTCGTCGGAGTGGCACAGGCCGGAGGCCACGAGCTTGACCTGGACCTCACCGGGACGGGGGTCGTCCACCTCGAGGTCGACGACCTCGTACTTGCCGGGGGCCTGACGGACGATCGCTCCGCGGGTCTGCATGTGTTCTCCCTTGAACAGTCGGGGGTTCGGTAGCCGCAATGCGGCGCGCCACCACGGTTCATAGCAGGGTGCGCATGTCTTGGGAAGGTCTACGAAAGCGTTGACGGCCGGTCGCCCGCCAGTAGAGTCCGGTGACCTCGAACACGGAGCGCCACCACCATGACGGAATCGTTCAACGCCGCCACGTTTCTGACGGAGGACCGCGTCGCCGCGGGGGACGCCGACCGCGTCGCGATCCACCATCCGGGCGGGTCCCTCACCTACCTGCAGCTGACCGAGGAGGTCCGGCGGGTCGCCGCCGGGCTGGTCGCGATCGGGGTCCGCCCCGAGGAGCGCGTCCTGCTGGCGATGGTCGACGACGTCGAGCTCGCGACCGGCATCCTCGCCGCGATGTACGTCGGCGCGGTCGCCGTGCCGTCGTCGACGATGCTGACCGGGCCGGAGCTGGCCAAGCTCGTCGTCGACTCGCGCGCCCGCGTGCTGCTGGGCAGCGGCGAGTTCGCCGCCGCCGTCACCACTGCCGCGACCGGCGCCCCCGACCTGCACCACCTCGTGCTCACCGGCGAGTCCGCGCCGGACGTCCCCGGGGTCACCACGCTGACCTGGGACGAGCTGCGCACCGCCGAACCCCTCGACGCCGCCTACCCCACCTGGGACGAGTCGCCCGCGCTGTGGCTCTACACCTCCGGCACGACCGGCACGCCCAAGGGCGCGATGCACCGGCACGCCGACATCCGGTTCGTCTGCGACACCTACGCGCGCGAGGTGCTGCGGATCGGGCCCTCCGACGTCTGCCTGTCGGGGGCGAAGCTGTTCTTCGCCTACGGCATCGGCAACTCGCTGTTCTTCCCGCTCTCGGTCGGCGCGGCCGCCGTGCTGGAGCCGGCCCGGCCGAACCCGGTGCGCTTCGGCGAGCTCACCGAGCGGTACGGCGTCACCCTGTTCTTCGGCGGGCCCAGCTTCTGGGGACCCCTGATGGCCGCCGACCTCCCGCGGGAGCGGTTCGCGACGGTCCGCAACGGCGTCTCCGCGGGCGAGGCCCTGCCGGCGCGGATGTTCCACGGCGTCCGCGACCAGTACGGCTTCGAGATCCTCGACGGCATCGGCTCCACCGAGGCGCTGCACATCTTCATCTCCAACGTCGCGGGCGCGGTCGTGCCCGGCAGCTCCGGGTTCCCCGTGCCCGGCTACCGCGTGGAGCTGCGCCGCGACGACGGCACGGTGATCGACGGCCCCGACGAGCCGGGGATGCTCTACGTCGCGGGCGACTCGATCTGCACCGGCTACTGGTGCCGCACCGAGGTCAACCGCCGGGTGTTCCAGGGCGAGTGGATGCGCACCGGCGACCAGTACGTCCGCGGCGCCGACGGCAGCTACACCTGCCTGGGCCGCGCCGACGACGTGCTCAAGGTCGGCGGCATCTGGGTCAGCCCGGCGGAGGTGGAGACCCGGCTGCTGGAGCACCCCTCGCTGGCCGAGGCCGTCGTGGTCGGGGTGCCGGACAGCGACGGGCTCGACAAGCCGGTGGCCTACGTCGTCCCGAAGCCGGGTGCGGTCGTCGACGCCGACGAGGTGATCGCGTTCTGCCGCGCCGGGCTGGCGGCGTTCAAGCGGCCGCGGCTCGTCGTCGAGGTCGCCGAGCTGCCGCGCACCGCGACGGGCAAGATCCAGCGCTTCCGGCTGCGCGAGCTGGCCGCGGCCACCGTCGCCCCGGCCCCGCAGGCCGTCACCGACGTGGCCGAGGCGCAGGGCTGAACGTTCTACACCGATGGCGCGTAGCGGTCGAGTCTTGTAGAGTGATGCCCGACCAACGGAGGACGGATGACCACCACCGCAGATCCCGACCAGGCCGAGATCCCCACGGTCTCCTTCGACGCGGAGCCCTCGACGTACCGCCACTGGACGCTCGACGTCCAGGGTGAGGTCGCGTACCTGCGGCTCGACATCGACGAGACGGGCGGCATCGTCCCGGGCTACGAGCTGAAGATGAACAGCTACGACCTGGGCGTCGACATCGAGCTCTACGACGCCACGCAGCGCCTGCGCTTCGAGCACCCCGGCGTCAAGGCGGTGGTGCTCACCAGCGCGAAGGACCGCAACTTCTGCGCGGGCGCCAACATCCGGATGCTCGCGCAGTCGAGCCACCCGTGGAAGGTGAACTTCTGCAAGTTCACCAACGAGACCCGCAACGGCATCGAGGACGCCACCGCGAACTCGGGCCAGACCTGGATCGCGGCCGTCAACGGCACCGCGGCGGGCGGCGGCTACGAGATGGCGCTGGCGTGCGACCAGATCCTGCTCATCGACGACAACTCCTCCGCGGTGTCGCTGCCCGAGGTCCCGCTCCTCGGCGTCCTGCCCGGCACCGGCGGCCTCACCCGCGTGATCGACAAGCGGAAGGTCCGCAAGGACCGCGCCGACGTGTTCGCCACCAAGTCCGAGGGCGCCCGCGGCAAGCAGGCCGTCGAGTGGAAGCTCGTCGACGAGGTGATCCCCAAGCGCGCCTGGGACGAGACGGTCGCCGAGCGCGCCGCCACCGCCGCGGCCTCCTCGACCCGCCCGTCCGACGCCACCGGCGTCCCGCTCCCCCCGCTGCAGCGCGAGGAGGACGCCGACGGGATCCGCTACCGCCACGTCACCGCCGTCTTCGACCGCGACGCCGGCCTGGTCAACATCACCGTCCACGGGCCGGAGGGCGACGTGCCCGACACCGTCGAGCGCGTCCACGAGCTGGGGGCGGAGTTCTGGCCGCTGGCCATGACCCGCGAGCTCGACGACCTGATCCTGCGGCTGCGCGCCAACGAGCTCGAGCTGGGCACGTGGATCGTCCGCACGAAGGGCGACGTCGAGGACGCGCTGGCGTTCGAGCGCGTGATCGAGCAGTTCTCCGGCTCCGACTGGCTGGTCAACGAGATCCGGCACTACTACAAGCGGGTGCTCAAGCGCCTCGACGTGACCTCGCGGTCGCTCATCGCGCTGATCGAGCCGGGCTCCTGCTTCGCGGGCGCGCTGCTGGAGCTGGCGCTGGCCTGCGACCGCCAGTACATGCTCGACGGCTTCATGGAGGAGGCCGACGAGGAGGGCGAGCCCGCGCAGCTGGTGCTCTCGGCGTCGAACTTCGGCACGTTCCCGATGTCCAACGGCCTCTCGCGGCTGGGCAGCCGGTTCTACGGCGACGACGACACCGTCGCCAAGCTGCGCCAGGAGACCGGGCGCCGGATCGACGCCGCCGAGGCGATGGAGCTGGGGCTGGTCACCGACGCCCCCGACGACATCGACTGGGAGGACGAGGTCCGGATCATGCTGGAGGAGCGGGCGTCCCTGTCCCCCGACGCGCTCACCGGCATGGAGGCGAACCACCGGTTCGTCGGCCCGGAGACCATGGAGAGCCGCATCTTCAGCCGGCTCACCGCCTGGCAGAACTGGATCTTCGTTCGACCCAACGCGTCCGGCCCTGAGGGCGCGTTGCGCAAGTACGGCACGGGACGCAAGGCCGATTTCGACCGGAAGCGGGTCTGAGGACATGAGCATCGACTACAGCGAGAAGATCCCCAACAACGTCGACCTCGCCGGCGACCGCAAGCTGCAGCGCGCGCTGGAGTCGTGGCAGCCCAACTTCATCAACTGGTGGAAGACGATGGGCCCGGCCGTCCCCACCGAGGACGTCTACCTGCGCACCGCCGTCGACGTCGGCCGCGAGGGCTGGGCCCAGTTCGGCCACGTCGCGATGGAGGAGTACCGGTGGGGCGTGTTCCTCGCGGAGCACAACGCCGACCGCAAGATCGCCTTCGGCGAGCAGAAGGGCCAGCCGGTCTGGCAGCAGGTGCCCGGTGAGTACCGCGCCGACCTGCAGCGCCTCATCGTCATCCAGGGCGACACCGAGCCCGCCTCGGTCGAGCAGCAGCGCCGCCTCGGCGAGACCGCGCCGTCGCTCTACGACCTGCGCAACCTGTTCCAGGTCAACGTCGAGGAGGGCCGCCACCTCTGGGCGATGGTCTACCTGCTGCACGCCTACTTCGGCCGCAACGGCCGCGAGGAGGCCGAGGCGCTGCTGCAGCGCAACTCCGGCGACCTCGACTCCCCCCGGATCCTCGGCGCGTTCAACGAGGAGACCCCGGACTGGCTGTCGTTCTTCATGTTCACCTACTTCACCGACCGGGACGGCAAGTACCAGCTCGGCACGCTGAAGGAGTCGGCGTTCGACCCCCTGAGCCGGACCTGCGAGTTCATGCTCAAGGAGGAGGCCCACCACATGTTCGTGGGCACCACCGGCATCGACCGCGTCGTCACCCGCACCGCGGAGCTCATGCGCGAGCACGACACCGACGACGTGTCCCCGCACGGCGGGATCTCGCTCGACGTCATCCAGAAGTACGTCAACTTCCACTACTCGGTCAGCCTCGACCTGTTCGGGTCCGAGAAGTCGACGAACGCGGCCAACTACTTCACCGCAGGGCTCAAGGGCCGCTGGCAGGAGGAGCGCCGCAAGGACGACCACCAGCTCACCGAGGACTCGTCCCACGTCGACCTCGTGCGCGACGGCGCCGTCACCACCGAGGAGGTCTCGGCGCTCGTCGCGCTGAACCACGACCTGCGCAACGAGTACGTGCAGGACTGCGCCACCGGCATGAAGCGCTGGAACCGCGTCCTGGAGAAGGCGGGCATCGAGCGCCGCCTGTCGCTGCCGCACGTCGGGTTCAACCGGGAGGTCGGGCTGTTCGCCGGGCACCACGTCACGCCGAAGGGCGACGTCGTCGGCCCGGACGTGTGGGAGGCCAACCTGGGGAAGTGGCTGCCCACCGAGGCCGACAAGGTGCACGTCCAGTCGCTGATGCGCCCGGTCTACGAGCCCGGCAAGATCGCCGGCTGGATCGCCCCGCCGAGCAACGGCATCAACGACAAGCCGTTCGAGTACGAGTACGTGCACTTCGCCTGATCCCGCCGCACGAACCGGCCCGGTCGTCCGATCCGCACGGACGACCGGGCCGTTCCCGTCGCGAGGGGCGGTCGGTCGCAGGTCGGCGGGGCGCCCACGGCGTCACGCCGAGGCGAGGAGGGCGAGCCCGGACGGGGTCAGCCGAGCGGGTGCCGGCTGGGTGCCGGGTGCCGCGATCAGGCCGGCGCGGACCAGGCGCGACCCGAGGAACTGGTCGCAGCAGCCGATGCCGTCGACGACGAGCGTGCCGGTACCGGTGACCTCGCACCGTCCGGCGCGCACCGCGCGCAGCACGGAGCGGTCGCGACCGGTCAGCGCGGCGGCGGCGTGCGGGTGGACGGGGGTCATGGCGGTCTCCTTCCGGTGCCTGTCGTGTCCCGACGGGCACGGGCCGGGTGGTCGCCGCGCCCGTCGGGTGCGAGAACGGTAGGTCGCAGCCGGGCACCGGGGATCCGGTCACCACCCGCCCTCGTCCCGGTCGCGCCGCCGGGACGTGCGGGATGCGGGCGGGCGGGCGGGGGCCGACCCGGGGACGACCCCCTACCCGGGGACCGCCCGCCCGCCGCTCCCCCGACCTGGTCGGACGAGCGGTCCGTCCGTCGTGCGGGATCAGGAACCGGCGGGTGCCGGGGCCGGCGGTTCCGGCTGGGGCAGCGGGTCGCACTGCACGTCGGACACGTCGCTCTCCGGCCGGCGCTCGGGCAGGGCCCCGGTGGCCAGGTAGTCGGCGACGATCGTGTCGGTGCAGGCCACACCCGACAGCGAGGCCGAGTGCGTGTAGCCCCCGACGCCCTCCACCAGCACCGCGTTCGGGAACAGCTCGCGGGCGTGCAGCGCCCCGGCGAACGGCGTGGCGCCGTCGAAGGTCTCGCTGAGCAGCAGGGCGCTGTCGACGCCGCTGCCGTCGACCTCGACGGGCGTGCCCGCCGCCGCCGGCCAGAACGAGCACGGCCCGTTGAACCAGGCGTTGGCCCACGTCTCGAACGGCGCCTCGGCGTCGACGCGCTCGTTGTCGGCGCGGACCCGGTCGAAGTCCTGCGGCCACGGCAGGTCGGTGCACTGCACGGCCAGGTAGACCGCGTAGCCGTTGTCGTCGGGGGCGGCCGGGTCGAAGCCGTAGGCGTCGACGATCGCGGCCACGTCGCCGTCGGTGACGTAGGCGGAGAACGCCTGGGCGATGCCGGGGTAGGCGAGCACGTTGTAGCCCGCGCTGAGGAACAGGTCGTTCCACTCCGACGGGCCGATGCCCTCCGCGGGCGCGGCCCGGAGCTGGTCCTGCACCGCGTAGTAGAGCGCCTCGACCTCGTCGCCGGTGGTGCCCAGCCCGTAGGTCGCGTCGTTCTCGGCGATCCAGTCGAAGAACGCGCCGATGTTGCGCTCGAACGCGACGTCCTGCTCGAGGTTGGCCTCGTACCAGATCTTGCGGACGTCGACGACGCCGTCCATCACGATGCGGCGCACCCGGTCCGGGTACAGCGTGGAGTAGACCTGGCCCAGGTAGGTGCCGTAGGAGAAGCCGTAGTAGTTGATCTGCTCGGCGCCCAGCGCAGCGCGGACGAGGTCCATGTCGCGGACGGTGTCGATGCTCGTGAGGTGGTCGAGCAGCTCACCGCCGTTCGCGGCGCAGGCGTCGGCGTAGGACTTCGACAGGTCCAGCCAGGCCTGCTCGGTGCCGGCCTCGGGCTGGTAGTCGGGGCGGTTGAAGCCCGCGTAGTCGGGGATGCAGCTCAGCGCGGGGCGGCTGGACCCGACGCCGCGGGGGTCGAACCCGATCCAGTCGTAGGACGCGCCCGCGCCGTTCGGCACGGACCCGCCGAGGAGCGCGAGCGTGAGGCCCGACCCGCCCGGGCCGCCCGGGTTGACGAGCATGACGCCCTGCGACTCCGCCGTGGTGTGCACGACGCGCGAGACGGCCAGCTCGATCGTGGCGCCCGTGGGGTCGTCGTGGTCGAGCGGGACCTCGACGAACCCGCACTCGGCCCCCGCCGACACGAGCGCCGACGCCGTGCACGGACCCCACACCACCGGGGCGGGGGTGAAACCCGCCGGGGGCGTCGACGCCTGCGCCCCGGGCGCCACCGCCATCCCCGCCGCCAGCAACCCGGCCGTCAACGCCGCCGCCACACTTCTCCGCACGTTCCCCCCGATCTCGTGACCGGGGGTCACGACGCGAGTGCGCCGCCCCCCGACGGTGACGAGCGTGTCACCTGATCCGCGTCGGAGCCACCACCGACCCGGTCACGCCCCGAACGTGTCGATCGCGGCGTCGACGCGCTCCCCGATCTCCGACGCCGACAGGCCGTAGCTCGGGATGTAGCAGAGCAGCCGGTCGTAGAGGCCGTGGAAGGCCGGCATCCGGTCCCGGACCTCGTCGGGGGTGCCCGCGACGGCCATCCGGTCGAGCATCGCCGGGCTGACGGCGGCGATCATGGCGTCGTGGTCGCGGGCCTTCCACGCGTCGCGGATCGCGGCGACCTCGCCGGTGAACCCCTCCAGCTCCACGAGCGGGGCGTAGGTGCGGACGACGGTGTAGAACGCGATCTGGGCGGCGGCGTCGCGGCGGGCGCGGTCGCCGTCGTCGGCGACGCTGGTGATGACGTACCCGGCGATCGGGACGTCGTCCGTACGGCCGGTCCGCGCGGCGCCCGCGGCCAGCGCCGGGCGCACCACGTCGTCGACGTAGCGGCGGGTGAAGATCGGGTGCCCGACCAGCCCGTCCGCGACGGCGCCCGCCGCCTGCACCATCCGCGCGTTGAACCCGGCGAGGTAGACCGGGATCGGGTCGGCCGGCGTCATCTCCGCGGTGGGGTGCAGCGCCATCCGGTAGAAGCGGCCCTCGTGCCGGACCCCGGAGGCGTCCATCGCCCAGATCCGGCGCAGCAGCGGCACCAGCTCCTCGACGCGCGGCGCGGGCGAGGCCCCGTCGACGCCGTGCCAGTCGCGCTGCATGGTGCGCGTGCCCGTCCCCAGCCCGAGGACGAGCCGGCCGCCGGAGAGCCCGGCGAGGTCGCGCGCCTCGGCCGCGAGGACCAGCGGGCTGCGGCCCACGGCGTACGCGATGCCGGAGGCGACCGTGATCCTCGACGTCCGCAGCGCCATCGCCGCGAGCGACACGGTGGCGGAGCGGTCGTAGAACTCGGTGGTCCAGACGGACTCGAACCCGCGCTCCTCCGCCCGCACCGCCGCGCCCACGGCGGTCGCCAGCGTCCCGCCGTGCACCGCCACACCCATCCGCTCGCTCATCTCTGGACACTAACCTCCGGGCGGGCCAGCATCCGGGTCATGGATCTCCTGCCCGGCGTGCGGTCCGCCACCGTCGACACCGACCGCATCCGGATGCACTACCTCGAGTCCGGGTCCGGCCCGGTCGTCGTGATGGTGCACGGCAACCTGTCCACCGGCCGGTTCTACGAGCACCTCATGCCGGAGCTGCCCGGCTACCGGGTCCTCGCCCCGGACATGCGCGGGTTCGGCCGCTCCGAACCCGCCCCGATCGACGCCACCCGCGGCCTCGACGACTGGGCCGACGACCTCGACGCGTTCCTGCGGGCGCTGGGGATCAGCGCGCCGGTGCACCTCGTCGGCTGGTCGACGGCGGGGGCGGCGATCGCCCGGTTCGCGATGGCCCGCCCCGTCGCCTCGCTGACGTTCATCGACCCGGTCTCCCCGCACGGCTACGGCGGCACGCACCCCGACGGCACCCCGTGCTTCCCGGACTGCGCGGGGTCCGGCGGCGGCGGCGCGAACCCCGAGCTCGTGCAGCGCCTGCGCGACGGCGACCGCGGCACCGACAGCCCGTTCTCCATCCGGAACGTCATGCGCGGGCTGTACTGGGCGCCGGAGCACACCGAGCCGCGCGAGGACGTCCTGGTCGACGAGGTGCTGCTCACCCTCGTCGGCGACGGCGGCTACCCCGGCGACTCGACGCCGTCGGAGAACTGGCCGGGCCTCGCGCCGGGCGTCACCGGCATCCTCAACGCGCTGTCGCCGAAGTACTGCGACTGGACCGGGCTCGTCGACGTCGCGGAGAAGCCGCCGGTGCTCTGGACGCACGGCGCGCGCGACCTCGTCGTCGCCGACGGGTCGATGCTGGAGTTCGGCGCGCTCGGCGCGGCCGGGGTCGTGCCCGGCTGGCCGGGTGCCGAGGTCTACCCGCCGCAGCCGATGATCGCCCAGATCCGGGCCCTGCTGGAGCGCTACGCGGCGGCGGGCGGGTCGGTGCGGACCGAGGTCTTCGAGTCGTCCGGCCACGGCCCGCACCTCGACGCCACCGACCGCTGGCTCGCCGTCTTCCGCGAGTTCCTTGCGCCGATCGGGTGATCTGCCGACGGAGCCCGGCCTCCCCGGACGACGGAGGGACATGAGCCCCGCAGCGGTCCGGCCCGAACCGGGTCCCGCGCTGCTCGCGCTCTACGACGACGCGCTCCCGCAGGTCTACGGCTACCTGCTGGCCCGCTGCGGGCGTCGGGCCCTCGCCGAGGACCTGACGGCGGAGACGTTCCTGGCCGCCGTCACGGCGAGCAGGCGGCACCCGCCGCCCGCGATGGGCGTCGGCTGGCTCATCGGGATCGCGCGGCACAAGCTCGTCGACCACTGGCGGGCGACCGAGCGGGAGGAACGCGGCCTGCGGGCCGTCGAGGAGATCACCGAGCCGCTCGACGACCCCTGGGAGGAGCACGTGGACGCCGTCGTGGCCCGCGAGGTGCTCGACACCCAGACCGCGCTGCACCGCGCCGCGCTCACCCTGCGCTACCTCGACGGGCTGCCCGTGCCCGAGGTCGCCCGCGCGCTGGGCCGCACCGTGCACGCCACGGAGTCCCTGCTCGCCCGCGCCCGCGCCGCGTTCCGCCGCGGCTACGAGGGGGGTGCGCGATGACCGACCCGCTCGACGCCCTGCGCGTCCCCGTCACACCCGTCGATCCCGATCCCGCGTTCGCCCGCGCCCTGCGCGCCCGGCTGGAGCGCGCCCTGCTCGACCCGAGGGAGGACCCCATGACCACCACGCTCGACGCACCCCGCACCACCGCCCGCATGCACGCGCTGACCCCGTACCTCGCCGTCACCGACGCCGTCGTGGCCGTCGACTTCTACGTCGCCGCGTTCGGCGCGGTCCGCCGCGGCGAGCCGGTCCTCATGCCCGACGGCCGCACCGGGCACGCCGAGGTCGCGCTCGGCGACAGCGTCCTCATGCTGGCCGACGAGTTCCCCGAGATGGGCCTGGCCGCGCCCGCGACCCGCGGCGGGGTGAGCCAGTCGCTGCGGCTGGAGGTGGCCGACCCGGACGCCGTCGTCGCCAGGGCGCTCGCCGCGGGCGGCACGCTGGAGCGGGCCGTCACCGACTCGCCGTACGGCCGCGGCGGGGTCGTGCTCGACCCGTCGGGGCACCGCTGGATGGTCTCCCGCGACGTCCCGGCGGCGCGCCACGGCGACGTCGTCTACGCCTCGCTGTGGTCGCCCGACGCCGACCGGGCCCGCGCCTTCTACGGCGCCGTGCTCGGCGACCTCGGCCGGCTCGGGATCAGCTCGGGGTCGGCCGCCGGGCTGTTCTGCGGCTACGCCGTCGACGACGTGGACGCCGCCGTCGCCGTGGTGCGCGCCGCGGGCGGCACCGCGACCGAGCCCGTCGCCGACCACGGCGGGCGGGTCGCCGACTGCGTCGACGACCAGGGCCTCGCGTTCGCGCTGTTCGAGGGCCCCGGCGCGCCGGTGACGGTGCCCGAGTACGCCGAGCTGCGGCTGCCCGACGCCACCCGCGCCCGCGCCTTCTACGGCACGGTGCTCGGCTGGGGGTTCACCCCGGGCCACGACCGGCCGGGCTACTGGAACGGCACCGTCGACGGCGAGCGCACCCGCCCCCGCACCGGGCTCGACGGCGGCCACGAGGTGCCCGCGGTGGTGCCGACGTTCACCGTGCCGGACCTGGCGTCCGCGACCGCCGCGGTCCGGGCGGCGGGCGGCGCCGCGGATGAGCCCACCACGGCCCGGTTCGGGCTGGTCGCCGGCTGCGTCGACGACCAGGGCTCCCGGTTCCTGCTGCTGCAGCGCTGACGCGCCCGTGCGCGGAAGGGATGGCCCTGGCCACCCTTTCCGCGCACGACCCGGTTCAGCGCAGCTCGGCCTCGATCAGGTCCGCCGCCCGGGTCGTCCCGCCCGCCGCCCGCAGCTCGTCGCGGAGGGCGGCGCTGCGGGCCCGCACCGCCGGATCGTCGAGCGACAGCAGCGCCTCCCGCAGCGCCGCCGGGGTGACGTCCCCGGCGGGCAGGTGCCGGGCCACGCCCAGCTCGGCGAGCCGCGCGGCGTTGCCGAACTGGTCGACGGCCTGCGGCACGGCCACCATCGGCACGCCCTGCCACAGCCCCTCCGAGCAGCCGCCCATCCCCGCGTGCGTGACGAACGCCGACGCCCGCCCGAGCACGGCGAGCTGCGGCACCCACCGCTCGACCCGGGTGTTGGCGGGGACCGGGCCCAGTTCGTCGAGGTCGACGTGCGCCCCGACCTGCACGACGACGTCCCGGTCGAGGTCGCCGAACGCGGCGAAGCAGGCCCGGTAGAAGTCCGGCACGTCGGTGTAGGCCGACCCGAGCGAGACGAGCACCAGCGGCCGCTCGGAGGCGGGCCAGTCCCCCTGGTGCGGCCGCCGGTCCAGGCACGGCCCGACGAACGTGTAGCGCTGCTCGTCGACGAGGTCGGCGTGCGGCTGCATGGCCCGCGGCAGGAGCACGAGCGAGCGCGGCGGCCGCCCGGTGAACGCGTCGACGTCGAGCGGCACGCCCTCGGCGGCGAGCCACGCCGCGAAGTCCTCCCGGTACGCGGCCACCGCGGGGTCGTCGCGCATCCCGGCCGTCATCGTGACGATCTCGGGATCGGACTCGTAGCCCTCCCAGGCCACCCGGGCCGGGGACAGCTGCACGAGCGGCCGGTCCCACCGGTGGGCCAGCACCCGCGCGGAGTATCCGCCGATGTCGGCGAGGAATAGGTCGGGCCGGTCGCCGTCGAACGCGGCGCGCAGCAGCGGGGTCGAGGCGATCCCCTCGTCGAGGAACAGCCGCATCCCGGCCACCGGCTCGGACGGCCACTGCTCCCCCGCGGTCTCGTCGGGCATCAGCGTGGCGTGGACGACGGGGGTGGCGCCGGCGCCCGCCACGGTGTCGGCGAACGGGGCGGGCACGGCGTAGCTGACGCGGTGGCCGCGCGCCACCAGCTCGGCGACGACGGGCAGGGACGGGTTGACGTGGCCGTGCGCGGGCGGCGCGACCATGGCGATGTGACTCATGCGGGGCTCCTGGCGGATCTACCGGATCTGGGCACGTCGACGCGCCGACGGTCGGGGACCGGCGGCGCGGGAGCCGGATCAGAGGTAGAGCGGGAGCGCGATCACGACGGCGACGCTACCGGGACGATCACCGCGGGACCACCCCGTTCGCGGTCGGGAACCCCGCCCCACCGGCACGCCGACCGGGACGATCCGTACCACCCTCGGCGCCGCCGGACCGGGCATCCTGGACGGATGGACCGCACCGAGCTCGGCGCCGCGCTGCGCACCTGGCGCGAGCGGCTGCGCCCCGAGGACGTCGGGCTGCCGGCCGGGTTCCGGCGCCGCACGCCGGGCCTGCGCCGCGAGGAGGTGGCGCAGCTCGCCGGCGTCTCCACCGACTACCTGACGCGCCTGGAGCAGGCCCGCGGCCCGAACCCGTCGGAGTCGGTGGTGGCCGCGCTCGCCCGCGCCCTGCGCGTCACCGACGCCGAGCGCGAGCACCTCTACCGCCTCGCCGGGGCCAGCCCGCCCGGGCCGGGCCGCATCCGGAGCACGGTCCGCCCGAGCGTCCAGCGGCTGCTCGACCGCTTCACCGACCTGCCGGCGCTGCTGCTCGACGCCAAGACCGACGTGCTGCTGTGGAACCCGATGGCGGCCGCGCTGCTCGGCGACTTCTCGGCGCTGCCGCCCGCCGGCCGCAACATGGCGCGGGCGATGTTCACCGGCCCGTTCCGCGACGAGGGCGACCCGGACCGCGAGCGGCTCGACCGCGCGGTCGTCTCCGACCTGCGCCGCGCCGCGACCCGCTACCCGGACGACCCGGACCTGCGCCGGCTGGTCACCGACCTGCGCGCGGGCAGCCCCGTCTTCGCCCGGCTCTGGGACCTGCGCGAGCTCGACGAGCGCCACGGCCACACCAAGACGGTCCGGCACCGCGACCTCGGGCCGCTGCTGCTGGACTGCAACTCCCTGTCCGTCGACGCCGACGACCAGCGGCTGCTCGTGTACTCGGCGGCGCCGGGCACGCCGGCGGCCGACGCGCTGGACCTGTTGCGCGTCGTCGGCCTGCAGCGCGTCGGCTAGTCTCGGCACGTGGCCTCCGACCTGGCTTTCGACGCGCTCGCCGATCCGGTGCGGCGCGAGATCCTCGCCGTCCTCGCCGGGCGCGAGGAGTGCAGCGCGGGCGAGCTGTCCGCGGCGATCTCCCGAGTCGGCCGCACGGCCGTGTCGAGCCACCTGCGCGTGCTGCGCACCGCCGGCCTGATCACCGAGCGCCGCACCGGCCGCTTCCGGATGTACGCCGTCGACCCCACCGGCCCGGCGCAGGACGTCATCCGGCAGCTGCAGGACCTGTTCCAGTCCTCCCTCGACGCGGCGAAGGCCGCCGCCGAGTCCACCCCCGGTACGGACCGCCGAGCCATGTGATGGGCGGCCTCGCCCTGCACGCGCAGACGAGCATCGAGGCTCCACCGGCCGCGGTCTTCGCGCTGTTCGGCTCCGAGAGCGGGGCGGGCTGGCTGTTCGACGCGACCTGCGACCGGGTCGCGGTCGGGGCCGTCGTCACGCTCCAGGCGCCGCTGGGGGGCGAGCGGATCACGGTGCTCGGGCGGATCAGCGCGCTGCGTCCGCCCGGCGCGGCGCGGCCGGGGCGCATCGAGCTGCGGCTCGACCAGCCGTGGCGCGGCCGGCTGCGGGTGCTGTTCGAGCCCGACGGCGCCGGCACCCGGGTGCGGATCGTCGCCGATCTCGATGACAGCGGGCTGAGCTGGCTGATGCGCCGCCGCGGCCACCCGGTCCCCGAGCGCGAGCACGCAGGCGCGCACCTCCTCGGGCTGCTCACCAGCAAGTCCGGGCCGGGCAGCGTGTTCGCCGCGTCCACCGAGAACCTCGCGGCGATGGCCGTCGAGGAGGTCAACGCCGACGGCGGCATCCGGGGGCGGCCGCTGCGCCTGGTCGTCGGCGACGACGGCACCGACCCGGCGACCGGCGCGGCGGAGGCGTGGCGCCTGGTCCGGGCGGGCTGCCGCACGCTGCTCACCGCCACCACCTCGGCCACGTTCGTGCGCACGGCCGCGGAGCTGCGCCGGTCCGGGGTGCTGCTCGTGCAGACCCTGATGAACGAGGGCGGGCTGGGCGGCGAGCTCTGCATGCAGCTCGGGGAGCGGCCCGCCGACCAGCTGCGCGCCGCGGCCGGGCCGCTGATGGCGGCGGCGAGCGGGCGGCGCTGGTTCCTCGCCGGCAACGACTACGTCTGGCCGCAGGTCGTGCACGCGATCGCCCGCCCGGTGCTGGCCGAGCACCGGGCGTCGATCGTCGGCGAGGGGTTCGCCGCGCTCGGCACCCGCGACTTCGCCCCGCTGATCGAGCGGATCACGGCCTCCGGCGCCGACGTGGTGCTGTCCTCGTTCGTCGGGGCCGATCTCGTCGCGTTCGAGCGCCAGTGCCACGCGATGGGGGTGCGCGAGCGCTGCCGCACCCTCACCTTCGCCCTCGACGAGCCCACCCGCGAACGGATCGGCGACGCCGCGGCGGCCGGGATGTGGGGCGTCTCGGGCTACTTCGAGCAGCTCGACGGCCCCGCCAACGCGGGGTTCCTGCGCCGCTACCGCGACCTGTTCGGGCGGTTCGCCCCACCGGTGTCGAGCATCGCGGAGTCGGCGTACGAGGCCGTGCACCTCTACGCGGGAGCGGCCCGCCGGGCCGGGGAGGACGAGCCGCGCACGATCGCCAGGGAGCTGCGGTGCAGCCGCGGGGACTTCCCGCGCGGGCCGGTCACCGTGACGGGCCCGGAGACCGTCCGGCAGGAGCTGTTCGTCGCCGAGGCGGTGGCGGGTGGTTTCGCCGTGAGTCCGTCCCGTTAAGGATCTTGACAACGCGCCACTACCTATTGACATGTGGTGATAACCATCAATAGCGTCGCGCTCTCACCGGTTGCCGGAGGTAGAGAGCCATGCCCGTACGCCCCCCTGATCCCGATGACCTGAAAGCGGTCGCCACCCACTACGGCCTCGGTCTCGACGACGCCGATCTCGCCTCGTTCTCCCCCATGGTCCACGGCCTGCTCACGTCCTGGGACGCCGTCGAGGCGCTCTACGACGCGTCCGCCCCGCCGATGCCGGAGCGGGCCTGGACCCGCCCCGAGCCGGCCGACAACCCGTACAACGCCTGGTACGTCACGACCTCGGTCACCGGGTCCGGCGAGGGCCCGCTGGCCGGGAAGACCGTGGCCGTCAAGGACAACACCGCCGTCGCGGGCGTCCCGATGATGAACGGCTCGAAGACGATGGAGGGCTACACGCCGCTGCGCGACGCCACCATCGTCACGCGGATGCTCGCGGCGGGCGCCACCATCGCCGGCAAGTCGGTCTGCGAGGACCTCTGCTTCTCCGGCGGCTCGCACACCTCGCGCACCGGAGCGGTGCGCAACCCGTGGGACGAGACGCGCTCCACCGGCGGGTCGTCGTCGGGCACCGCGGCGCTCGTCGCGTCCGGGCTCGTCGACGTCGGCACCGGCGGCGACCAGGGCGGCTCCATCCGGATGCCGGCGTCGTGGTCCGGCATCGTCGGGCACAAGCCGACCTGGGGCCTGGTGCCCTACACCGGGGCGTTCCCGATCGAGCAGTCGATCGACCACGTCGGCCCGATGACGCGCACCGTCGCCGACGCCGCGCTGGTGCTCAACGTGATCGCCGGGCCCGACGGGTTCGACCCGCGCCAGCCCCGCGACCTCGTCCCCGACGACTACGTGGCCGCACTGGGTCGCGGCGCCGAGGGCCTGCGCGTCGGGATCCTCTCCGAGGGCTTCGGCCTGCCCAACTCCGACCCCGGCGTCGACGCCTCCGTGCGCGCGGCGGCCGAGTCGCTGCGCGACGCCGGGCTCGTCGTCGAGGACGTCTCCGTCCCGTGGCACCTGCACGGCGCCAAGATCTGGGACGTCATCTCCGTCGAGGGCGCCGCGTCGCAGATGGTCGACCTCAACGGGTACGGCCTGAACTGGAAGGGGCTCTACGACCCCGAGGTCATGGAGCACTACGGCAACCAGTGGCGCGCCGACGGCAGCCAGTTCTCCGAGACCGTCAAGCTGGTGCTGCTGGCCGGCAGGCACGCGCTCACCACCCAGCGGGGCAAGCACTACGGGATGGCGCAGAACCTGGCCGTGCAGCTGCGGGCCGCCTACGACGAGGCGCTCTCGCGCTACGACGTGCTGGTCCTGCCCACCACGCCCATCCACTCCACGGTCATCCCCGACCCGGACGCGCCGCGCGAGGAGATCATCGGCCGGGCGCTGGAGATGGTGGCCAACACCTGCGTCACCGACGTCACCGGGCACCCGGGGTGCAGCGTCCCCGCCGGCCTCGTCGACGGCCTCCCCACCGGGATGATGATCATCGGCAAGCAGTTCGACGACGCCACGGTGCTGCGCGTCGCCCACACGTACGAGCAGGCGGTCGGGGGCTTCCCGACGCCGGCAGGAGCTACCGCAGGGAGCCAGGCATGAACGGCGTGCACGACCTCGGGGGGACCGACGGTCTCGGTCCCGTCGAGATCCCGGAGAACGAGCCGGTCTACCGGGCGGAGTGGGAGAAGGCGGCGTTCGCCATGTTCTCCATGACCTTCCGCGCCGGGTTCTTCGGCATCGACTCCTTCCGGTACGGCATCGAGCAGATGCACCCGGCCACGTACCTGCTCTCGCCCTACTACGAGCACTGGGTGCACACCGTCGAGCACCACGGCTTCGCCAAGGGCCTGCTCGACGAGGCCGAGCTCGACAAGCGCACCCAGTACTACCTGGACAACCCCGACGCGCCGCTGCCGGAGGAGAAGGACGACCCCGACCTGCTGGCGTTCGTCGACGGCGTGGTCAAGGCCGGGGCCCCGGCGGGCCGCCCGTCGGACAAGGTCGCGCAGTTCTCCGTCGGCGACCGGGTCACCGTCGCCTCCGACGTCCCGTACGGCCACACCCGCAAGGCCGGCTACATCCGCGGCCGCACGGGCGTGATCGAGCTGGCGCACGGCACGTTCATCTACCCCGACAGCGCCGGCAACGGCGGCCCGGACGCCCCCGAGCACGTCTACACCGTGAAGTTCACCAACACCGAGCTCTGGGGCGCGGAGGCCGCCGAGCCCAACGGCGTCGTGCACTTCGACGTCTGGGAGCCCTACATCACCCTCGCCGCTACCACCGAGAAGGCCGCCTGATGACCGCCACCGTCCGCACCCAGGAGGAGATCGCCGCCCGCGTCAAGGCGCTGGAGGCGATCCTGATCGAGAAGGGGATCATGACGACGAAGGCGGTCGACCGCCTCGTCGAGATCTACGAGAACGAGGTCGGCCCGCAGCTCGGCGCCGCGGTCGTCGCGAAGGCCTGGACCGACCCGGAGTTCAAGGAGCGCCTGCTCGCCAACGGCACCGAGGCGTGCGCGGAGCTGGGCATCGGCGGCCTGCAGGGCGAGGACATGGTGATCGTCGAGAACACCGACACCGTGCACAACGTCATCACCTGCACGCTGTGCTCCTGCTACCCGTGGCCGGCTCTCGGGCTGCCCCCGAACTGGTACAAGGACCCGGCCTTCCGCGCCCGGATCGTGCGCGAGCCCCGCAAGGTGCTGCGCGAGGACTTCGGGTTCGACGTGCCGGAGTCCGTCGAGGTCCGCGTCTGGGACTCCTCGTCCGAGATGCGCTACTGGGTCCTGCCCCAGCGCCCGGCCGGCACCGAGGGCCTCGACGAGAAGGCGCTCGCCGCGCTCGTCAGCCGCGACTCGATGATCGGCGTCGGCCCCGCGAAGGCCGCCTGATGGCGTTCCGCCAGGACGCCACCGAGCTCGGTGACGCCCGGCGCCGCGTGGAGACGCTGGTCTGCGACCTCCCCGGTGGCGGCGACGCCGAGCGGTCGTTCGATGAGCCGTGGGAGGTGCGCGCGTTCGCCATGGCCGTGGCGGCCTACCACGCCGGCCAGTACGAGTGGTCGGAGTTCCAGCTCTCCCTGATCGACTCGATCAAGAAGTGGGAGACCGACGGCGGCGCGGAGCCCTGGTCGTACTACGAGCACTGGCTGGAGGCGCTGGAGACCGTCCTCGCGGGCAACGGCGCGCTGTCCGACGCCGTGCTCGACGACAGGACCAAGGCCGTGCTGGCCACGCCGAGGAACGCCAACCACCACGAGGCCCACCGCGAGCCGGTGGCGGTGGATCCCGCCAGGTAGGTGTAGCGCCGCGCGCTCGTGCGCGGTAACCATTGCCGTGGCAACGGTTGCCGCGCACGAGTCCGACGCAGGAGGACGCATTGTCCGGGTACTACACCGATGAGGTCCACGGGAAGCACGAGTACTTCGACCTGGGCAACTTCGCCCTCACCACCGGTTACACGATCCCGAACGCCCGGCTCGGCTACAAGACCGTCGGCACCTTGAACGCGGCCAGGGACAACGCCGTGCTGGCGCCGCACATGTTCTCCGGCACCTCGGCGTTCATGGAGACCTACGTCGGCGAGGGCCGCCCGCTCGACCCGGCGGAGCACTTCGTGATCCTGCCGGGCCAGTTCGGCGGCGGGTTCTCCTCCAGCCCGTCGAACACGCCCGCGCCGTTCGACCGCGGCCAGTTCCCCCTCGTCGCGATCGCCGACGACGTGATCGCCCAGCACCGCCTCGTCACCGAGCACTTCGGCATCTCGACGCTGCGGGCCGTCATCGGCTGGTCGATGGGCGGGCAGCAGACCTACGAGTGGGCCGTCCGGTTCCCGGAGATGGTGCCGCGGGCCGCCGCCTTCGCCGCCACCGCACGCAACCCCGTGCACAACCAAATCTTCATCGACACCTGGACGGAGCTGCTGACCTCCGACCCGGCGTTCCGCGACGGCTTCTACGACGACCCGGCGGAGGTCCGGCTCGGGCTCCAGCGGCTCGCGGTGTCGTTCTCGCTGATGGGGCTGTCGGCGGCGTTCTTCCGCGAGGAGCTGTGGCGCGGCCTGGGCTTCGTCTCCTCCGACGACTTCCGCCAGGGCTTCATCCGCGGCTACTTCGCCCCGATGGACCCCAACAACCTCCTCGCGCAGGGCCGCAAGTGGCGCGCGAGCGACATCTCCGCGCACACCGGGGGCGACCTCGCCGCCGCACTCGGCCGGATCACCGCGCAGTTCTTCGTCGTGCCCTTCTCCGAGGACCTGTTCTTCCCGCCGGAGGACTGCGAGGCCGACTGCGCGCAGATCCCGAACGGGCACTACCGCCCCATCGAGACGCCGATGGGCCACTTCGGCATGTTCGGGCTCCGTCCGGAGGACCCGGCCGCCGTCGATGCGGTGATCGCCGAGATGCTGGCCTCCTAACGGCCCAACCCGGACTTCTTTCACGGCGTTCCGGACTTCTTTCACAGTGCGTAGCGGCACGCTCGGTCTTTCGTGACCGTGCGTGCCGCTACGGTTCGCGCGTTCGGGTGAGCCGGCTCCCCTCGCTCCCCGCCCGCCCCCCCGGCGACCGCGGTCGCCGCACTGTCGTGACAAGGAGCAGTCCGTGTTCGAAGGTTTCAGCAAGGCGTTCGTCCGTGAGGCCATCACCCGCAGCTCCGAGAACGAGGTCGACCGCCGCCGCTTCCTGCGCGCCGCCGGCCTCACGACCGTCGGCGTGGCGGGCACCGGTCTCCTGACCGCCGGCACCGCGTCGGCGCACGAGGGTGACGACGACGGCGCGGTCACCGACGCCGCCGTCCTCAACTTCGCCCTCAACCTCGAGTACCTCGAGGCCGAGTTCTACCTCCGCGCGGTCTACGGCGAGGGCCTGTCCGACGACCAGATCGACGGGTCCGGCGACCTCGGCGGCGTCACCGGCGGTCGCAAGGTCGACTTCGAGACGAAGCTCGGCGCCCAGTACGCCGCGGAGATCGCCCACGACGAGCGCGACCACGTCGACTTCCTGCGCTCCGCCCTCGGCGACGCGAAGGTCGCCCGCCCGACGATCGACCTCGACGGCGCCTTCACCGCCGCCGCCCGAGCCGCCGGTCTCATTGGCCCGGACGAGGAGTTCGACGCGTTCGCCGACGAGAACAGCTTCCTGCTGGGTGCCTTCGTGTTCGAGGACGTGGGCGTCACCGCCTACAAGGGCGCCGCCGCGCTCATCTCCAACAAGACGTTCCTGGAGGCCGCCGCCGGCATCCTCGCCGTCGAGGCCTACCACGCCGGGCTCGTGCGCACCGTGCTGCTGGCCAAGGGCCTGTCCGACCCGGCAGGCAAGATCTCCGACGCCCGAGACAGCCTCGACGGGTCCGACGACCTGGACCAGGGCATCGTCGACGCCGACGGCAACAGCAACATCGTGCCGACCGACGCCAACGGCATCGCGTTCTCCCGCAACGTCGAGCAGGTGCACAACATCGTCTACCTGACCCCGGAGGCGGCCGGCTCGGGCGGCTTCTTCCCCGACGGCACCAACGGCACGTTCACCCGGAGCGGCGACCAGACCTGATCCCCGGACCCACCACCGCCGCGTCCCAGTCGATGTGGCGGTGGTGGATCCAGTTCTGCGCGCCGGGGCGCACCATGCGCAGGCCCACCGGCACGAGGGCGTCGCGCAGGATCCGTCCGACGGGTCCGGCGACCTTCTGCTTCCCGGCGCGGGCCCCGGCCCGGACGATCCGCTGCACCCGGTCGCGACGGAGCCCCTCGTAGGCGGTGAACGCCGTCGCGGGGTCGGGGGCGTCGCGCAGGCAGCGGGCCAGCTGCACGGCGTCCTCGGCCGCCATCGACGCCCCCTGCCCGGAGGCGGGCGAGGTCGCGTGGGCGGCGTCGCCGATCACCACCATCCGGCCGTCGTGCCACCGGCGCACCGACGGCAGGTCATGGGAGTCCCATCCCCGCAGCTCGCCGGGGGTGGACTCGACGATCGCCGTCGCGGGCGTCCGGTCGTCGGCGAACAGGTCCCGCAGCCACGTCCGCCACTGCGCGTCGGTCAGCGCGGCAGCGCCGGCGCGCCACGGCGGGTTGGCGAACCACCAGACCCCGCCGTCCGGGGCCACCGCCCAGCCGAAGAACGCGCGCCGGCCGAACACCATCTCGTAGACGCCGGGCTCCGCACCGGTCTCCTGCGGCGGGGCGAACCCGCCGACGTTGAGGACCGGCAGCAGCCGCGGTGGCGTCGCCGCCGGGTCGATCAGCGTGCGCACGCGGGAGTGGACGCCGTCGGCGCCGATCAGCAGGTCCGCCGTCGCGGAACCGCCGTCGGCGAAGGAGGCGCGCACGCCGTCGCCGTCGGGGACGGCGTCGACGAGGCGGTGGCCGTGCTCGACCGTGATCCCCCGCCGCTGCGCCTCCTCGCGGAGGAGCGCGTAGAGGTCGGACCGGCGCAGCGTCACGCCCACGGTGCCGTCGGCCAGGGGCTCCCCCGTGCCCACCTGGCCGAGCAGCCGGCCGGATCCGCTGCGCAGCCGGATCGCGGGCGTCGGGAAGCCGAGACCGGCGACGTCGACGCCGACGGCGCGCAGCGCGTCGATGCCGTTGATCTGCAGGGTCAGGAAGACCCCCTGCTCGTCGGCGGGGCCCGGGCGCGCTTCGAACACGGTCGCCGCGACGCCCGCCCGCTGCAGCGCCATCGCCGCCACCGGCCCCGCCACGCCGCCGCCGATCACCAGTGCTGTGCGCACGTCCGCTCCTCGATAAGCTCACTCGGATGCTCAAGTATCTCGTCCAACCAAGTCTCTTGGTAGACCGAGATACTGTCAAGGAGGAAGTCGTGGACCAGGACGTCACCGCGGGGGTGCTGCGGCTGATCGCGAGCGCGGTGCTGCACAACCAGGCCGTCGCGCAGCGGCTCGGCCTCGGCGCCAGCGACTCCCAGTTCCTGACGCTGCTCGACGTGCACGGCCCGCTGACGCCCGGCCGCCTCGCCGAGCTCACCGGACTGTCGACGGGCACCGTCACCGGCGTGATCGACCGCCTGGAGCGCGGCGGCTTCGTCGAGCGCACCCGGGACGGCGGCGACCGTCGCAGGGTCCTCGTCGCCCCCGCCCCCGGCGCCCGCGCGACCCTCGCCCCGCACTACCGCGAGCAGGGCGAGCACCTCGCGGCCGTCCTGAGCACCCGCACCCCCGACGAGCTCCGCGTGATCGCAGCGTTCCTCGACGACCTCGCCCCGCCCTGAACGGTCCTCCCGGTTCCGTTCCCCGGCGCCCGGGACGCTGCGAGCCCGGGAACGAGGAGCCTCTCCGTCTACTGACCACTCTCTCGATACTCGAGACCGGACTCTGAACAACTCGAACAGATGTTCGCCTACGCGCCCCGTTTCCTGGTAGAATTCGACCATGTCCCCGATCCGTTCCGAAGCAGCTCTCATCGAGCGGATCGCGCTGCTCGAAGAACGGAAAGCGGCCATCGCCGCCGAACAGTCCGAGGCCGTTCTCGCATTTGCGACAGCACACGCGGAATCGCAGACCGCGGCCGGTGACGTCGACCCGGAGATGCTCGAACGCAGTATCGCCGCCCAGGTCGGGTTGGCCTGTCGGGTGTCGCCGACCGAGGGCAGGCGGCGGGTCCGGATCGCCCGGGACCTGCACGCCGGGCACACCCGGGTCCGGGAACTGTTCACCGCGGGACGACTCAGCGAGTACCAGACCGCGACCATCGTCGCCGCCACCGCGCACCTGTCCGGCGCTGAGCGTTCCGAGGTCGACGAGATGCTGGCGCAGCGCCGGGTCGAGACCCTCGGCGTGCGCCGGATCCACGACCTCACCCGGTCCCTGGCCGCGCGGGTCGCTCCGGAGAAGTTCACCGCCCGCTGCCGGGCCGCCCGCACCGGCCGCCGGGTGTCGGTCCGCCCCGTCGCGGACGGGATGGCCGATCTGACCGCCCACCTGCCGGTCGAGGAGGCCGTGGCCTGCTACGCCGCCCTCGCCGCTGCGGTGAACGAGGTCGCGGTGCGGGCCGAACCGGTCACCCGTGGGCGCGGTCAGATCATGGCCGACACCCTGGTCGAACGCCTCACCGGACAGGCCACCGCCCGCGATGTGAACGTCGAGATCCAGGTGCTGGTCCCGGTCGAGGCGCTGGTCGACCCCGCCGGCCCGCTGCCCGCGCAGATCGCCGGCCACGGACCCGTCCCGGTCGAGTTCCTCACCACCGAAGAGGGCCGGAGGACGTGGCGACGGCTGATCGCCCGCGACGGGGTGGTGATCGGCGGGGACTCCCGCAGCCGCCTGTTCACCGGGCGGTTGGCCGCGCTGATCCGGGCCCGGGACGGCCACCGCTGCCGCGAACCGTACTGCGACGCCCCGATCCGCCACATCGACCACACCCACCGCTGGAAAGACGGCGGCCGCACCGAGTTCACCAATGGCCGCGGATTGTGCGCATTCCACAACCACGTCCGGGAAACAGCGGGGTGGCGAGCGGCCGTCACGAACTCTGGAATCGTCACCACCACTCCCACCGGCCGGGTATACAGATCGGACATCGATATCCGCGCCGAAAGACGGTCCGTCCTCGCCGGTTGACATCCCGCAAGGAAGCGGCGCTCTCCTGCTCGGCCCGGTTATGGTCGACCGGCCCAGGTCGGCCGAATCTACGTACCCGGGCCGGGCGGGCGTCGACCCCGGCCCGACGTGCCCGCGTGCCACATGCCGTCCCGCAGGGACGGGCGAGACGCCCGGTGGTACGGCCCCACGAGCTCAATCGCGCAACGGACCACCGCCCCCGTTCTGCGTGTGGGTGGACCGCCCGCCACGGCCCGACACCCGGCGACGCCACGGACGTCCCGACCACTCCTCGTACACCCGCCCCGCAGCACACCCGTCGGCGGCCGCGCACTCGCCGGTGGCCGCCACGATTCGCCGAACGACATCGGCGCACTGGCCGCGCGCCGGCGACCCACTCGCCGGTGGCAGCGGCACTCGCCAGGCGGCAGCGGCCAACTCGCCTGGCGTCGGCGGCGAACCCGCCGAGCGGCAGCGGCAAACTCGCCGGGCCCCGGCCCCATCCGCCGAGCGCCGGCGGCAAACCCGCCGGGCGCCAGCGGCAAACTCGCCAGGCGGCAGCGGCAACCCACCGGGCGGCAGCGGCAAACTCACCGGGCGCCGTCGGCAAACTCGCCGGGGCCCGACGGCAAACTCGCGGTCAGGGGGTGCCGGGGAACAGCTGCTGGAGCTGCCCGAGCCGCACGAACCCGTAGACCACGAGCGCGAGGAACACCAGGCTCGCCAGCGAGGTGAGGACGTAGCAGGTGGCCCGCAGCCCGCGCAGGACGCGGCCATCGGGGCGGGCGGTGTAGCTGCGGCGCGAGCGCGGGGTGGGGCCCCAGCCGGGCCGGTCGCCGACGGCGTGCATCGGGCCGGTCCGCGTCGTCGCCCCCTGGGTCGGAATCGTCTTCATGGCTCACGTCCCCCGACGTCGGCTGCGCTGTCGACCCGTTGTAGCGGAGCGCAGCCCCCGTGACACCGACGGGACGGCCGGTCCACCCGAACGTGGCGACGAACGCGCTCCTAGGCTGGAGCCATGAGTCACCTGCTGGTGATCGAGGACGACGCGGAGATCGGCGAGCTGCTCCGGTCGAGCCTCGCGCTGCACGGGCACACCGTGCACTGGGAGCGCACCGGGCGCGGCGGGCTCGACCGGGCGTCGGCCGACATCGACCTCGTCCTGCTCGACCTCGGCCTCCCCGACCTCGACGGGCTGGAGGTCTGCCGCCAGCTCCGGCTGGTGCTGCCGACCACCGTGATCGTCATGCTGACGGCGCGGGCCCGGGAGATGGACGTCGTCGTCGGGCTGGAGGTCGGCGCCGACGACTACCTGGTCAAGCCGGTGCCGCTGGCCGAGCTGGTGGCGCGGGTGCGGGCCCACCTGCGCCGCACCGAGCCCACGAAGACGCCGGCGACGCACTCCGTCGGCGACCTCACCGTCAGCGTCGAGAGCCGCCGCGCGGTCGTCGGCGGGGTCGAGCTGGCGCTGCGCCCGCGCGAGTTCGACCTGCTGGCCCGGCTGATCGTGGAGCCCGGTTCGGCGGTGAGCCGGGAGACGCTCATGTCGGAGGTCTGGGACCAGCACTGGTACGGCTCCACCAAGACCCTCGACGTCCACGTGGCCGCCCTGCGCCGCAAGCTCGCCGAGACCGGCCGCGCGGTACCGCAGATCATGACCGTGCGCGGCCACGGCTACCGCCTCGAGGCGCCCTGACGGGTCAGTGCAGCGACGCAGCCCGCAGCAGCAGCGCGAACTGCGGGGGCGCGGGCCGGGCCAGCCGCAGGTGCCCGCCCTCGGCCTCGGCGAGGCGCCGGGCCAGCGCGAGACCGAGCCCGTGACCGGTGGCCGAGGGCGAGCGCCGGGTGAACAGCTCCGAGTCGGTCAGCGTGATGCCGGGACCGCGGTCGCTGACGTCGATGCCGACGGCGTCACCGGCGTCGCGGGCGGTGACCTGCACCGGGCCCGACCCGTGCACCAGCGCGTTCTCCAGCAGCACGGCCAGCACCTGCCGGACGGCCGCGCCGGAGGCCAGTGCGGGCGGCGTCTGCGGGTCGACGACGACGATCAGCGGGCGCCCCTGCTTGTCGAACTGCGCCGCCCACTGGCCGCGCGCCTCCGCGAGCAGCGCGCCGACGTCGAGCGCGTCGACGGCCCCGTGGGTGTCGCGGGCCAGCTCGAGCAGCTCCTCGACGGTCCGCTCGATCCGCTCGGTCGAGCGCAGTCCCTGCTGCAGGGCGGGCCGCGGGTCCTCGCCGGGGCGCTCCAGCGCCGACTCCAGGCCCAGCCGCAGGCTCGTCAGCGGGGTCCGCAGCTGGTGGGAGGCCTCCGCGGAGAACGCCCGCTCACGGGCGAGCAGGTCGTCCAGGCGGGCCGCGGTGCGGTTGAGCGAGCTGCCGACGGCGTCGATCTCGGCGTAGGCGACGGGCGGCAGGCGCACCGAGAAGTCGCCGTTGCCGAGCCGCTGCGCCGCGGTGGTGAGCTGGTCGAGCGGCTGCGCCATCCGCGCCGCCTGGCGCCGGGCCAGCAGCCACACGGCCCCGATCGCCACCCCGGCCAGCGCGACCATGCCGATCCAGGCCAGCCCGACGGGCCACAGCAGCGTGCTCGACGAGCCGGAGACCCGCACGACGCCGACGACGTCGCCCTTGTCCACGACGGGGACCGCCGCGACCAGCTGGCCGTCGTCGGACCCCGCCGACACCCGCCCGCGCAGTGCCCTGAGGACGAACTCGTCGGGCTCCGTCGGGCCGCGTCCGAGCAACCACGTTCCGTCACCGTCGTACACGGACCGGAAGGTGAGCTCGGCGAAGTCGTCGAGGTCCCCCCCGTCGGGCGTCTCCCCCTCGGCGAGCGCGTTCGACACGCGCACCGCGGACCGCTCGGCCTGTCGTTCCAGGTCGAGGACCTTGTACTGCTCGGCGTACAGTGCGCCGGCCGCCGCGAGCGGCAGGCCGAACAGGACGATGGCGAGGGTGGCCGACAGGACGGCGAGCGTCACGATCCGTGTGCGCACGTCGACTCCTCAGCGTGATGTGACCGTCCCGGACGGGCGTTGGCCGTTCCTTAACCTTGCACGAACCGGACGCTTGCCGTCGCATCCCTACCGTGGATCACGTGAGTCCACGAGTGCGCATCGTCTACCGGTCGGCCGAGTCGGAGAACACCAAACCCCGACCCGCCTACTACAGCAAGACCCTGGCACTGGCGTCGGTGCTGCGCGCCGCCGAGCCGCTGGGGTCCGACGTCGAGATTGTCTTCGTCAACGACGGCGAGATCCCGGCCGACCGCCTGGCCCTCATGGAGGCGCACGGCACCGTCCGGCAGATCGCCGCCGGCAGCAACCGCGCCTCGTTCCGCTCCGTCGTGGCCCGCGAGGCCGTCCTGTCCGGCGGCCCGGACGACATCGTGTGGTTCGCCGAGGACGACTACCTCTACTCCCCCGATGCGTTCACCACGCTGGTCGCGGCCGTCGAGGAGTTCCCGGAGGCCGCGTACTTCGCCCTCTACGGCTCCGACGCCCTCGACGCCGGGGCGTCCGGCCGCCGGGCCGTCCGGCGCGAGGAGCCCGGCACCGACGGGATCGCCGACGTACCGCGCGTCGGCTCCGCGGCCTGGTACCGCTCCTTCGCCACCACCAGCACGTTCGGCGTGCGCGGCGACGCGCTGCGGGCCGACGCCGCGCTGCTGCGGCTGATGCCCTTCACCGGCGGCGCCTGGGACATCGCGACCTGCCTCGCGCTGCAGGGCTACCGCCCCTTCGGTCTCGCCGACCTGGGTCCCGACCCGGACGGCTCCGCGCTCCGCGGCCTCGTCCGGGGCCTCGTGCGCGCGGTGGTCGGCGCGCGCACGACGCGCCGCGCGTCGCGGCACCGGGTGATGCTGGGCTCCGACCCGGAGCTGGCGTGGCACATGGAGGTCCACGACGACTCGACGCGGTCGCGGCCCAGCAGCGCCACCGCGGCCGTCGACTGGCAGGCCCTCGCGGTCGACACGATGTTCTGGGCGGCCGACCGCGGCATCCCGGTCCCGACCGGCTCCGCCGTCGCCTCCCGCTAGCTCACCCGGCGCGGCGGGCCGGGCAGTCCATCCGCTGGCGCACGGTGACCGTGGTCCCGGTGCGGGCCCGGTCCACCTCGAGGACGTCGACGAACGACTCGATCATGCGCAGCCCGCGGCCGCGGTCACCCGGATCGTGCGCGGGCTCCTTCCACCGGCCGGTGTCGCCGACGGCGAGCTCGATCCGGAAGGGACCGGCGCAGCCGGCGTGCGGTGAGCGCGCCCCGCGCAACCGGGTGACGCGCCCGACGACCCGCACGGCCCCGGACCCGTCACCGGCGGGGTAGGCGTGGTCGACGCAGTTGGCGACGGCCTCGCTCACCGCGTAGACGAGGTCCTCGCCGGTGTCGCACAGCGCGGAGGAGCCGCAGAGCCCGCCGAGCCAGTCCGCCATCGCCCGGCGGACCCGCAGGGGCGCACACGCCCGCGCGGGGAGCGCCAGATCGAGGTCGTCGGCCACGACGCAGCAGTACCCGCATCCGGACGTCGCTGAACCCGCCGTTCGGCTCAGGCCCCCACATAGGCGGCGAGGTGTTCGCCGGTGAGGGTGGAGCGGTCGGCGACGAGGTCGGCCGGGGTGCCCTCGAACACGATCCGGCCGCCGTCGTGACCGGCGCCCGGACCGAGGTCGATGATCCAGTCGGCGTGCGCCATCACGGCCTGGTGGTGCTCGATGACGATCACCGACTTCCCGGCGTCGACGAGCCGGTCCAGCAGCCCGAGCAGCTGCTCGACGTCGGCGAGGTGCAGGCCGGACGTCGGCTCGTCGAGGACGAGGACGTCGCCCTTCTCCCCCATGTGCGTGGCCAGCTTGAGCCGCTGCCGCTCGCCGCCGGACAGGGTGGTGAGCGGCTGGCCGATGGTGAGGTAGCCCAGCCCGACGTCGACGAGCCGGGCCAGGATCCGGTGCGCGGCCGGCGTCCTCGCCTCGCCCGCCCCGAAGAACTCCGCGGCCTCGGCGACCGACATGGTCAGCACCTCGCTGATGTCGCGCCCGCCGAAGGTGTACTCGAGCACCGCGGCGTCGAACCGCTTGCCCTCGCACACCTCGCAGGTGGTGGCGACGCCGGCCATCATCGCGAGGTCGGTGTAGATCACGCCGGCACCGTTGCAGTTGGGGCAGGCGCCCTCGGAGTTGGCGCTGAACAGCGCGGGCTTCACGCCGTTGGCCTTCGCGAACGCCTTGCGGATCGGCTCCAGGAGCCCGGTGTAGGTGGCGGGGTTGCTGCGGCGCGACCCGCGGATCGCGCCCTGGTCGATCGCCACCACGCCGTCGCGGGGGGCCACCGAGCCGTGGATCAGCGAGCTCTTGCCCGACCCCGCCACCCCGGTGACGACGACGAGCACGCCGAGCGGCACGTCGACGTCGACGCCGGTCAGGTTGTGGGTGGCCGCCCCGCGCACCTCCAGCGCCCCCGTCGGCGTCCGCACCGACGGCTTGAGCGCGGCGCGGTCGTCGAGGTGCCGGCCGGTCAGCGTGCCGCTGGCCCGCAGCCCGTCGACGGTGCCGGTGAACACCACCTCGCCGCCGGCGGACCCGGCGCGCGGGCCGAGGTCGACGACGTGGTCGGCGATCGCGATCGCCTCCGGCTTGTGCTCGACGACGAGCACCGTGTTGCCCTTGTCGCGCAGCTGGCGCAGGAGCGTGTTCATCCGGGCGATGTCGTGCGGGTGCAGGCCGATCGTCGGCTCGTCGAAGACGTAGGTGACGTCGGTGAGCGAGGAGCCGAGGTGGCGGATCATCTTGGTGCGCTGGGCCTCGCCGCCGGACAGGGTGCCCGATGGCCGGTCCAGCGAGAGGTAGCCCAGCCCGATCCCGACGAACGAGTCGAGCGTGTGGCGCAGCGTCGTGAGCAGCGGGGCGACCGACGGCTCGTCGAGGTCGCGCGCCCAGGCGGCGAGGTCGCTGATCTGCATCGCGCAGGCGTCGGCGATGGAGATGCCCTCGATCTTCGACGAGCGGGCCAGCTCCGACAGCCGGGTGCCGTCGCACTCGGGGCACGTCGTGAACGTGGCGGCGCGCTCCACGAAGGCACGGGCGTGCGGCTGCAGCGCGTCGACGTCCTTGGACAGGTACGACTTCTGGATCTGCGGGATCAGGCCCGTGTAGGTCAGGTTGATGCCCTCGACCTTGATCTTGGTCGGCTCCTTGTGGAGCAGGTCGAACAGCTCCTCCTCCGTGAACCGCGCGATCGGCTTGTCCGGGTCGAAGAACCCGCAGCCCCGGAAGATGCGGCCGAACCAGCCCTCCATGCTGTAGCCGGGGATCGTGATCGCGCCCTCGTTGAGCGACTTGGAGTCGTCGTAGAGGGCCGTCAGGTCGATGTCGTTGACCGAGCCGCGGCCCTCGCAGCGCGGGCACATGCCGCCGGTGACGCTGAACTCGCGGCGCTCCTTGATCTTCTGCCCGGCGCGCTCCATCGTGACCGCGCCCGCCCCGCTGATCGAGGCCACGTTGAACGAGAACGCCTGGGGCGAGCCGATGTGCGGCCGCCCGAGCCGGCTGAACAGGATGCGCAGCATCGCGTTCGCGTCGGTGGCCGTGCCGACCGTGGAGCGCGGGTCGGCGCCCATCCGCTGCTGGTCGACGATGATCGCCGTCGTCAGCCCGTCCATCACGTCGACCTCGGGCCGGGCCAGCGTCGGCATGAAGCCCTGCACGAACGCGCTGTAGGTCTCGTTGATCATCCGCTGCGACTCCGCGGCGATCGTGTGGAACACCAGCGAGCTCTTGCCCGAGCCGGAGACACCGGTGAACACCGTGAGCCGCCGCTTCGGGATCTCGACGCTGACGTCCTTGAGGTTGTTGACGCGTGCACCCTGCACGCGGATCAGGTCGTGGCTGTCGGCGGCGTGCACGGGATCAGTTCACCTCGAAGATGCGGATCATGTTGCCCGCGGGGTCGCGGAGGGCGCAGTCGCGGACGCCCCACGGCTGGTCGGTCGGTTCCTGGACGATGTCGGCGTCGCCGGCCTGCAGCTTCTCGAACGTGCCGTCGAGGTCCGGGGTGGCGAGGTTGATGCTGGCGTAGGTGCCCTTGGCCATCATCTCGGAGATCACGCGGCGCTCGTCGTCGGTGACGCCGGGGTCGGCGGCGGGCGGGTGCAGCACGATCGAGGTCCCGGGCTGGCCGACGGGGCCGATCGTGAGCCAGTGCAGCCCGCCGTACTCGACGTCGTTGCGCAGCTCGAAGCCGAGCGTGTCGCGGTAGAAGGCCAGCGACGCCTCGTGGTCGTCGTGGGGGAGGAAGCAGTTGTAGATGCTGAGGTCCATGGCGGTCACGCTAGGTGCGGCTGTGCGGCCGGTGCTTCTCGATTCCTGACCGGTCGCGTCACCTGCTTCGCCACGCACGGCGGCATCCCCGCCGCCGCGTCCGCCTGCTCGCGGCGGTAGGTGCTCGGCGGGACGCCGACCAGCTCGGTGAACCGCGTGCTGAACGTGCCCAGCGACGAGCAGCCGACGGCGAAGCAGACCTCGGTGACGCTGAGGTCGCCGCGGCGCAGCAGCGCCATCGCGCGTTCGATGCGCCGGGTCATCAGGTAGCTGTAGGGCGACTCGCCGTAGGCCAGCCGGAACTGCCGGCTCAGGTGACCGGCCGACATGTGCACGCCGCGGGCCAGCGCCTCGACGTCGAGCGGGTCGGCGTACTCGCGGTCGATGCGGTCGCGCACGCGCCGCAGCCGCGCGAGGTCGCGCAGGTGCGGCGCCGCGTCGGGTCTGCCGGTCACCCGGGAGATCGTGCCACGCCGGGCAAGCGACGGGCCCGGCCGAAGGTGCCGGCCGGGCCCGTCGCGCCCGCATCCACGCGACGCTCGCCACCTCCCGGTTGGTACCGACCGGGGAGCAGCTCCGTAGGCGTAGTGCTCCGTCAACGCGCGGGCCCCTTCCGGGGATACACGGTCCGCCGCATCGACACCACATCGTGTACGCGTAGCCGGATCGTCACGCTGCGTCGATCATGGCGGGGGCACCGAACCACCGGAGCAGCCCCGCGTCCAGCCCGCGCCGGTCCTCGCCGACCCACACGACGTGACCGTCCGGGCGCAGCAGGGCCGCCGGCACGTCGAGCTCGTCGAGCTCGTCACCGCCGTCGACGACGTGGTCGACGCGGTCGGCCCAGCCGTCCACGGACAGTCCCCCGGTCCGGTCGAGCAGCAGGCCCCGGCCCGCGTGCATCAGCCCGTAGAGGTGCCCGCGCTCCAGCCCGACGTCGCGCAGCCGGCGGCCGAGCAGCTCGTGGCCCTCCCCCACGTCGTAGCGGATCCCGATGGCGAGGATCTTCTCGGTGAGCAGGCGGTTCACCTCCTCGATGGACATCAGCTCCGTCAGCAGCGCCCGCACCGCCTGCGGGCCCGGCTCGACCGACATCAGCTCCGTCTGCGCGCGGACGTTCGCCAGCACGTCGGCGGCGACCGGGTGCCGCTCGGAGTGGTAGCTGTCGAGCAGCCCCTCCGGTGCCCAGCCGTTCACCTCCGCGGCGAGCTTCCACCCCAGGTTGAACGCGTCCTGGATGCCGAGGTTGAGGCCCTGCCCGCCGACGGGCGGGTGGACGTGCGCCGCGTCGCCGGCCAGCAGCACCCGGCCGGTGCGGTAGCGCTCGGCCAGCCGGGTGGCGTCGCCGAAGCGGGACAGCCAGCGCGGCGAGTGCACGCCGAAGTCGGTGCCGGCGACGGCCCGCAGGCGCTCCCGGACCTCCTCGATCGTCGGCGGGACGGTGCGGTCCGCGGCCGGCGCCTCGGCCGGCACGACCACGCGGTACAGCCCGTCCCCGACCGGCCCGACGCCGAACCAGCGCCGCGTCCGGCGGACCTCGGTGACCACCGCGGCCACCGTCTCCGGCGCGACCCCCACCTGCACCTCCCCCAGCAGCGTCTCCGTCCGCGTGGCCTCCCCCGGGAAGCCGACGCCGAGCAGGCGGCGCACCGTGCTGCGCCCGCCGTCGCAGCCGACGAGGAAGCGCGAGCGCAGCGCGGTGCCGTCGGCCAGCTCGACGGACACCCCCTCGTCGTCCTGGGCCAGCCCGACCAGCTCGCAGCCGCGCCGGACCTCGACCCCGGCCGCCACGGCGTGCTCGGCGAGCAGGCGGTCGGTGACGGGCTGCGGGATCCCGAGGACGTAGGAGTGCGCGGTGTCCAGCCCCTGCGGCGCGGGCGCGGTGATGCCGGCGAAGAACCCGCCGACCGGGTGCCGCGTCCCGTGCGCGAGGAACCGCTCCAGCAGCCCCCGCTGGTCGAGCACCTCGATGCTGCGGGCGTGCAGGCCGAGCGAACGGACGGCCGTCATCGGCTCCGCGTCGCGCTCCAGCACGACCACCCGCACGTCGTGCAGCCGCAGTTCGGCGGCCAGCACGAGCCCCGTCGGGCCCCCGCCCGCCACGATCACGTCGATCATCGAAAAACCCCCTCGTCGCCGCATCACCGCAGGTCGCGGCGTCGACCGAGAGATCCTGCAGCACGACCGGGGCCTTGCCGCAAGACCCCCCGTGCGCTATACGTTGGAAGAGCAGGAGGGCCGGGGTGGCGGTCACGAGCGGTCAGCACCTGACCGCAGCCCCCGCGAGACTCGCCCCATGACCACCGAGACCCTGCTCCCGGCCGACGCCGTTCCCGAGGCCGGCGCCGTGCTCAACCCGTTCGTGATCGTCGACGACGCCGACGGCCTGATCACCTTCGTGTCCGAGGTGTTCGGCGTCCCCGAGACGGCCGGGGCCCGGACGCCCCTGCCGGACGGGAAGCTGATCCACGCCCAGCTCCGGCTCGGCACCGTCGACCTGATGATCGCCGACCGCCTCGACGGCTGGCCGGCGCGGCCCGGCCTGCTCCAGGTGTGGGTCCGCGACGTCGCTGCGGTGCTCGCCGACGGCACCGCGCGCGGCGCCACCACCGTCACCGAGCCGACCCCGTTCTACGGCGGGACGACCCTGGGCCGGATGCTCGACCCCTGGGGCAACATCTGGTGGCTGTGGGCGCCCGCCCCCGGCCGGCCCGACCCGACGCCCTCCTGGGAGGACGGCGGCACCGACCCGGTCTTCGCCACGCTGGACGCGGTGCTGCGGTCGGTCTAGCCGCGCGGCCGCTCGTCGACGACGCGGCGGGCCTTGAACGTCGTCTCCGGCAGCGTCCCGGGTGCGAGCAGCTCCACCGGCACCCGGATCGCGACCGCGCGCCGCAGCGCGTCCTCGGTGCGGCGGGCGAGCTCGGCGCGGCGCGCCCCGGCGTCGGCGGGGGCGAGGGCGTCGAGCTCCGCGACGGCGGCGTGCCCCAGCTCGGCCTGGACGGTCAGCTCGTCGAGGGCCCCGACCCGGGTCACCCGGATGCGGAACTCGGGCCCCAGCTCGGCGACGGTGCGCAGACCGGTCTCGATGGCGCTGGGGAACACGTTGGCCCCGCGGACGACGAGCATGTCGTCGAGCCGCCCGAGGATGCCCTCGGGCAGGCGCGGGTAGGTCCGCCCGCACGGGCACGGGTCGGTGTCGAGGTAGGTCTCGTCGCCGGGGGCGAACCGGATCATCGGCTGGGAGTCGCGCCACAGGTGCGTGTAGACGACGGCGCCGCGCCGCCCGACCGGGATCGGCGCGTTGGGGTCGGCCGCGTCGACGACCTCGGTGAACACCTCGTCGGTGTAGAGGTGCGTGCCGGTGCCCTCGGTGCAGCCGACGCTGGTCTGGAACGGGTACATCTCCGACGTCGAGCCGGCGTCGGCCGCGGTGGCGCCCCAGCCGTCCTCGATGATCTTCCGGGTGCCCGGCAGGCTCCCGCCGGGTTCCCCGCCGACGAGCAGGTGCCGCACGGTGTTGCCCCGCAGGTCGATGCCCATCTTCTCGGCCACCGACAGCAGGTGGATGCAGTAGGACGGGGTGGCGCTGAAGATCGTCGACCCCAGCCGGTCGATCAGCTCCAGGTGCCGCTCGGAGTCGGTGATGCCGAGCGGGAACAGCGTGGCGCCGATGCGCTCCGCCCCCTGCACCACGCCCCAGCCGCCGAAGAACAGGCCGAACGGGAACCCGACCTGCACGACGTCGTCGGGCCGCACGCCCGCGCACCACTGCGCCATCGCGTGGACCTCGCCCGCGCGCTCCCAGTCGGTGCGCGACACCGCGTACATCGTCGGCACGCCCGAGGTGCCCGACGACCCGTGGATGCGGGCGATCTCCCCGGGCGGCACCGGACGGCTGTAGCTGCCGAACGGCGGGTGCTCGCGCTGGTCGGCGACGAGCATCTTCTTCGTGATCACCGGGACCTTCGTGGTGAAGTCCTCGATCGTGCGCACCTGGTCGGGATGGAACCCGTGCGCGTCGTAGTGCCGGCGGTAGAACGGCAGGTCCGCGTAGACGTGGTGCAGCTGGTGCTGCATCCGCGCCAGGATCAGGCGGTCGCGCTCCGCGGGCGCGAGGGTCTCGCGCTCCTCGTCCCAGAAGCGGGGGAAGCCCCGCGGCCCTGCCGTGCTGCCCATGCCGTTCCTCGTTCCGTTCCCGGTTCCTCGTGCCGTCAGGGGCGGGCGACGAGGCCCTGCGCCTCGGCCACGTCCCAGTAGGAGTGCAGCCCCCGCACGTGCTGCCCGCCGTCGACGGGCACGAAGTGTCCCGTGATCCGCCCGGCGGCGGGCGAGAGCAGGAACAGCGCGACGTCGGCGATGTCGGAGGGCTCCTGGTGCCGCGGCGGCGCGACCAGCGTGCGGTCCAGGAACTCCTGCCCGATCCGCCCGACGGTGAAGCCGGCGCCCAGCGGGGTGTTGACGGTGCCCGGCCCGATCGAGTTGGCCCGGATGCCGTGGCGGCCCAGCTCACCCGCACAGACCTGGGTGAACTGCATGATCCCGGCCTTGGCCGCGCAGTAGTGGCCCAGGCCGTCGGTGGCCGCGACGGCGTTGAGCGAGGCGATGTTGACGATCGCGCCGCCCGACCCCGCGGCGATGGCCTGCCGCGCGAACGCCCTCGTGCACAGGAACGTGCCCTTGAGGCAGGTGTCGACGATGAGGTCCCAGTCGTCCTCGGACGTGTCGACGACCAGCGACAGCGACGCCGTGCCCGCGTTGTTGACGAGGTGGTGCACCGTGCCGAAGCGCTCGGCGGCGAGCGCGAAGGCCGCCTCCACGTCGGCGGCGACCGCGACCGACCCCTCGTGCCAGGCCAGCCGGTCACCCCCGCCGAGCTCCTCGCCCGCCGCCTCGATGTTGGCGGGCTCGATCTCCAGCGAGACGACGTTGGCGCCGCGCTCCAGCAGCGCCGCCGCGATCCCCTTGCCGATCCCGCTGCCCGCCCCGGTGACGAACGCCGTCTGCCCCGACAGGTCGTCCATCAGCCGGCACTCCCCTTGGCGTTCCAGCCGCCGTCGACCGGCATGGCCTGCCCCGTGCAGAAGCTGGCGTCGTCGGAGAACAGGAACGCGGCCGCCGCCGCGATGTCCTCCGCCCGGCCCAGGCGCGGGATCATGTGCGCCGCCACGAAGTTCTCGCGCATGCTCTCGGTGATGCCCGCGAGGATCGGGGTGTCGATGGTGCCGGGGCAGATGCAGTTCACCCGGATCCCGCGCGGGCTGTACTCCATCGCCACCTGCTGGGTGAGGCTGACGACCCCGCCCTTGGCCGCGGAGTAGGCGGCCAGGTTCTCCAGCCCCTTGAGCGCCGCCATCGAGCCGATGTTGACGATGCTGCCCCCGCCGCCGTCGAGCATCCGCGGGATCGCGGCCTGCATGCCCAGCCAGACGCCCCTGAGGTCGGTGCCGATGACGTGGTCCCAGCCCGCGTCGTCGAGGTCGACGACGTTGTCGGGGCCGAGCGTGTTGGTGACCCCGGCGATGTTGCCGAGCAGGTGCAGGCCGCCGAACCCGCCGACGGCCTCGTCGACGAGCCGCTTCCAGTCGCCGCGCTGCCGCACGTCCATCGTGATGTGGACGGCGCGGCCCCCGGCGGCGGTGATCTCCCGCGCCGTCGAGTCGTCGTCCTGCAGGTCGCCGATCACGACCGCGGCGCCCTCGGCGGCGCACCGCAGCGCGACCGCCCGACCGATGCCCTGCACGCCGCCGGTGATGACGGCGACCCTGCCGTCGAGCCTGTTCATCCCGCCGGCCTCAGGCGATCCCGAGCGCGACGTTCGCCATGTGCTGGCGCCGGGCCATGCGCTCGCGCGCGGTGAACTGCGGCGTGACGTAGCGCGCGAACAGCTCCAGCGAGCGGTTCCACTTGTCGGTGGTGACCCAGTCGCGGCAGTTGATCAGCAGCGTGCCGAAGCCGCCGGTGGCCTCCTCCAGCTCCTTGACCTGGCGGATGCAGTCGTCCGGGCTGCCGATGATCCACGGGATGTTGTCGACCATCCACTCGAAGGTGAGGTCGGGGTCCTCCATCCCCTCGCCCTTCTTCATCAGCGCACCGAGGCCGAGGCCGAACAGGTAGTCGTAGGACCGCTTGACGCCCTCGCGGATGTCGCGCATCGCCTGGTTCTTGTCGTCGGTGACGTAGACCTCGCGCACGACCCGCCAGTTCTCCCGGGTGACGGCGGGGTCGATGCCCGACGCCGCGCCGGCCTCCAGCATCGCCCGGCCCATGCCGACGAGGTCGGGGGCGAGGTCGTAGGTGCCGTTGTCGATGGGGGCGAAGTGCACGCTCAGCGGCTTCCAGCCGTTGGCGCCGCACTTGGCGTAGTTGTGCAGGCCCGTCAGGCCGGCGATCGCGAACGGCGGGACGTCCTGGTACGGCCCGACCTGGAGCTGGCGGTTCTCGTACTTCCAGTACACGCCCTCGTAGGTGACCGGGTCGTCGGACGTCAGGAGCTGCCAGATGATCTCCAGCGCCTCGTTGGTGCGCGGCGCGGCCTCGGAGGGCTCCAGGCCGAAGAGCGCCTTGTCGGTGGGCAGCCCACCGCCGCCGAACCCGTACTCCAGGCGGCCGTGGGTGAGGTGGTCGAGGAACGCGAGGCGCTCCGCCACCATGAACGGGTCCTGGTAGGGCAGGTTGACCACGCCGGTGCCCAGCCGGATCCGGCTCGTCACGGCGGAGGCCTTGGCGATCATGTACTCCGGGACGGGCACGTTCTCGTAACCGCCCGTGTGGTGCTCACCGATCCAGAACTCCGAGAACCCGAGCCGCTCGGCCTCCACGATCGCCGCGATGTCGCGATCGTAGGACAGCGTCCAGTTCTCGATCGGCGGGTGCTCCGGCATGGTGAAAAAGCCGAACTTCATCGATCGGTCCTCCTGGGTCGGGGCGGGCCGCAACACACAGTGTGCAAACCGTGGTTCGGCAACAGCGGTGCCATGAATGTGGCCTGCACCACCCGCGGCTGTCAAGAGGCGTCGTCGTACGACTACCGACGCTGTTGATAACTGTACCGACGTTTGCTTACATGGCGGCGTGACGCCACCACCCCTCGCCGACCCGCGCCCACTGGTGCAGACGGGCCCCGACGGGCGCCACCGCGTACTCGGACGGCGCTGCCCGACCTGCGGCGAGGTCGCGGCGTTCGCCTGGCCGCGGTGCCCGGCCTGCCGCGGCGAGGTGGAGCCCGCCGCGTTCGGGCCGGAGGGCACCGTGTGGAGCGCGACCGTCGTCCGGATCCCGGTGCCCGGCCGGACGCCGCCGTACGCCCTCGCCTACGTCGACCTCGACGACGGCCCCCGGGTCCTCGCCCACCTCGCGCACGACGCCGCCCCGCCGATCGGCGCCCGGGTCCGGCTCGCCGCACCGTCGGACGACGGCGACGTCCGGGTGGAGGTGCTCGCGTGAGCGCGGTGGCCGTGCACGGGGTCGGCACCTCCCACTTCGGCCGCCAGCCCGGGCGCGATCTCGTCGGCCTCGCGTTCGACGCGGTGCACGAGGCCCTCGCCGACGCCGGCGTCGACGGCGTCGACGCGGTGTGGGTCGGCACCGTCTTCGGTCCCGCCGGGGTGGCGCAGCGGGTGCTGCGGGCCATGGGCGTCACCGGCATCCCGATCGTCACGGTCGAGAACGCCTGCGCCAGCGGGACCACCGCGTTCGCCGAGGCGCACGAGGCGGTCCGCACCGGCCGGTACGGCCGCGTCCTCGCGCTGGGCCTCGAGCAGATGAGCACGGCGTTCGCCGGGGCCATCACCCCCGAGCCCACCGACCCCGAGGGCCGTTCGGGGCTCGCCCTGCCCGCCCTCTACGCCATGGCCGCGGCCCGCTACCTGCACCTCGGCGCCGTGACGCCCGAGCAGCTCGCGGCGGTGTCGGTGAAGAACCACGCGCACGCCCTGCACAACCCGCGCGCCCAGTACTCCGGCCGCCACACCGTCGAGGAGGTGCTGGCCTCGCGCATGGTCGCCGACCCGCTCACCCTCCTGCAGTGCTGCCCGACCTCCGACGGCGCCGCGGCCGCCGTGCTCGCGCCCGCCACCGGCGGCTCGCGCGAGGTGGCCGTCCGCGGGGTCGCGATGCGCAGCGGCGCGCCGTGGAACCACGCCTCGCCGCACGTGTGGGGCCACGACGTCGTCCGCGACACCGCCGCCGACGCGTTCGCCGCTGCGGGCCTGACCGGACCGTCCGACGTCGACGTCCTGGAGGTGCACGACGCCTTCACCATCGGCGAGATCGTCACGACCGAGGCGCTGGGCCTGGCGCCTCCGGGCGGCGGCGGCGAGGCCGCGGCGGCCGGCGTGACGGCGCTCGGCGGGGCGCACCCGGTGAACCCGTCCGGCGGCCTGCTCTCCCGCGGCCACCCGCTCGGGGCCACCGGCCTGGCCCAGCTCGCCGAGATCACCTGGCAGCTGCGCGGCGAGGCCGCCGGCCGCCAGGTCGACGGCGCCCGCATCGGCGTCGTCGAGACCATGGGCGGCGGCGTGTCGGTGCTCGACGGCAACGCCTGCGTCGTCGCCGTGCTGGAGGCACCGTGAGCGCGTCGATCGACCTCACCCACGCGGACCTGCTCGGCGACGACGCCGTCCGCGACCCCTACCCGCTGCTGGCCGCCCTGCGCGAGCACGACCCCGTGCACTGGAGCCCGCGGTACCGCTCCTGGTTCGTCACCCGCTTCGACGACGTGTCCGACGCGCTGCGCGACCCCCGGTTCTCCTCCGACCGCATCTCCCCCTACCGCCGGGCCAAGCTCGACGGCCCCGACGCCGACCCGGCGGTCCGCGCCGCGTTCGGCGTCCTCGAGGACTGGATGGTGTTCAAGGACCCGCCCGACCACACCCGGCTGCGCAAGCTGCTCAGCCGCGCGTTCACCCCCCGCGCGGTCGACCGGGTCCGGGCGCGGATCACCGAGGTCACCGACGAGCTGCTCGACGCGGCACTGGCCGGCGGCACCGGCCGGACCGACCTGATCGGCGACTTCGCCTACCCGCTCACCGCGGCCGTCATCGCGGAGGTGCTCGGCGTGCCGCGCCGCGACCACCCCCGGTTCAAGGACTGGTCCGACCAGATCACCGGGCTGGTGTTCGGCGGGATGGGCGACCCGAACCGGCACACGGCGGGCGCGCACGGCATGGCGGAGCTGACCGAGTACCTCACCGGCCTGGTCCGCGACCACGAGCGCGAACCGGCCGACGACCTGCTGTCCGCGCTGATCAGCGCCCGCGACGACGACGACGCCCTGAGCCAGGACGAGGTGATCTCCACCGGCGTGCTGCTGCTGTTCGCCGGCCACGAGACCACGACGAACCTGATCGGCAGCGGGCTGCTGGCCCTGCTGCGCGACCCCGGCCAGCGCGCGCTGCTCGCGGCCGACCCGGGGCTCGTCGGGGGCGCGGTCGAGGAGCTGATGCGCTTCGACGGGCCGGCCAAGACCGTCGCCCGGCTGATGGCCGACGACGTCGAGCTGCGCGGGCGCACGCTGCGCCGCGGTGAGCGGGTCTTCCTGTGCCCGTCCTCGGCCAACCGGGACCCGGCCGTCTTCGAGGACCCGGACCGCCTCGACATCACCCGGCGCCACGGCCGCCAGCTGGGCTTCGGCGTCGGGATGCACTACTGCCTCGGCGCCCCGCTGGCCCGGCTGGAGGCCTCCGTCGCCATCCCGCGGGCGCTGGACCGGCTGCCCGGGCTGCGCCCGGCCGAGGACGAGCTGCGCTGGCACCCGGTGCTGCTCTCGCGGGGGATGCTGCGCTTCCCCGTGGAGTTCGACCGGCCCTGACCGCCGGTCAGTGCATCGTCCACCCGCCGTCGACGCACAGCGTGGTCCCGGTCATGTACGACCCGGCGTCCGAGGCGAGCAGCAGCAGCGGGCCCGCCAGCTCCTCCAGCCGCCCCACCCGGCCCAGCGGCGTGCGGGCGACGACCGCGGCGAGCCCGTCCGCGCGGGTCAGCAGCGGCGCGGTGAGGTCCGAGTCGAAGAAGCCGGGCGCGAGCGCGTTGACCCGGATGCCGTGCCGGCCCGACCACTGCTGGGCGAGGTCGCGGGTGAGGCCGAGCAGGCCGGCCTTGGACGCGGAGTACGCGGCCTGGGGCACGTCGCCCGGCCCGAGTCCGAGCGCCGAGGAGATGTTGACGATCGACCCGCCCGCGCCGCGCGCGATCATCGCCCGCCCCGCGGCGGCCGCCATCCGGTAGGCGCCGAGCAGGTTCACCTCGATCAGCGCGGCGGCGCGGTCGGGGTCGTCGCGCTCGGCCCGGGCCGCGTACCCCGTGCCCGCGTTGTTGACCAGGACGTGCACCCCGCCGAGCTCCTCGGCGGCGGCGACGAGCGCCGCGCAGTCGTCCGCGTCGGTCACGTCGGCGGCGACCGCGACGCACCGGCGCCCCGCCGCGAGGACCCGCTCCCGCACCGTCGCCAGCTCCGCGCCGCGCCGGGCCCCGATGACGACGTCCGCCCCGGCGCCGGCCAGCACCGCGGCGAAGTACGCCCCGAGGCCGGCCGACGCCCCCGTCACGACGGCGACCCGGCCGTCGAGCCGCCAGGCGGGCACCGGGTCGTTCACGACGGCGCCGGGGCGGCGGGGCGGGACGCGCGGGTGATCGCGCGCATGCTGCCCCCGGCGATCAGGCCGCCGAGCGCCATCGCGAACAGCTCGTCGGCCAGCGCGAGGTCCTCCACCTCGCCGCGCGGGGTGAACCAGTGCTGCATCCAGTCGAGCATGCCGACGATCGCGCGGGCCGCCGTGCGCGGTTCCGTGGCGAGCGAGAACTCCCCGGACGCGGCCCCCTCCGCCAGCAGGCCCTCGACGGCGGCCATGTAGCGCCCGTCCATCTCGCGGAACTCGGCGAACTTGGGCGACTGCACGACGTGGCCGAGGTGGCGAAGGTAGACGAACGCGGCCGGGTACCACTCGCTGAAGATCCGCACCTGCATCCGGATCAGCCCCTGCAGCCGCACGGTCACGCTGCTGTGGGTGTCGGCGCGCAGCAGGTCGAGCTCGGCGAGCAGGGCCCGGGCCGGCTGCTCCACGACGGCGAGCAGCAGCTCCTCCTTGCTGCCGACGTAGTTGTAGATGCTGCCCTTGAGGATCCCGACCCGCGCCCCGATGCTCTCCAGCGTTGCGTTCTCGTACCCGTGCTCCCGGAACTCCTCCCCCGCGGCGAGCAGGATCTCCGGCCAACGGCTGGGACGGGGCATGGGCGCGCTCCTGGTTCGGGGAGCCGCCAGCGTACCCAAACTGCCGGTCGGGCTCCCCGCCCGAATCCTCCTCGTCCGCCCGCCGGACGCCCCGAGGGGCCCTCTTCCCCGAACGCCGGTCGACTACCGACGTCTCACCGGCCCGCCCGCACGGCCCGGACCGCCTCGTCCCGGAACCCGCGGGCGACGGGCTCCAGCGCCTCGAACGCCCCCGGCGGGGTACCCGGCAGCGCGCGGCCCGCGTCCCGGACCCGGCCGAGGATCGCCTCCGCGGCGGTGTCGGCCTCGGCGGTGAGCCGGGGCAGGTCGACGCCGGTGAGCACGCCGTCGCGCTTGACGACCCGGCCGTCGACCAGGACCGTGCGGACGTCCGCCGCCGTGGTCTGGAACAGCAGCGTGCCGTACGGGTCGATCCGCGGGTGCTGCTCGACCGACCCGCCGCCGACGAGCTGCAGGTCGGCCCGCTTGCCCGGGGTCAGCGAGCCGATCCGGTCGCCGAGCCCGAGCGCGTCGGCGGCGTTGACCGTGGTCCAGGCCAGTGCCTCCCGCGCGGTGGTGGTGACCTGCTCCGGCATGGCGCCCGCCCGGTTCGTCGCCTCCGTGGCCTCCCAGCGGGTGAGGCCCAGCCCGAACCGCATCTCGTGCCAGAGGTCGCCGGAGTTGAGCGAGATGACGTCGGCGGACAGGGTCGGGGCGAGCCCGTGCCGGCGGCAGCGCTCGAACACCGGGCGCCCCATCCCCATGTTGAGCTCGGTCTCCACCGAGATCGAGACCTTCCCGCCGCTGCGGGCGAGCGCCTCCCACTCGGCGTCGTCGAGGGCGTTGCAGTGCACGTGGACGATGTCCGGGCCCAGCAGGCCGTCCGCGTCGAGCTCCGCGATCCCGCCGGTCAGCACGCTGCCCCAGACGCACCCGGTGTGGTTGACGACCAGCGCACGGCGCTCCCGGGCCGCGGCCAGCTCGGCGACCGTCCGGTCCCACGGCAACCCGTACAGCTCGGAGAGGGAGACGCCGAGGGTGAGCAGGCCGTCGAAGGCGAAGTGGGTGTCGGCGATGCGGTGGAAGTCGGCCAGGCGCGCGGCGTGGTCGCCGAACCGGGTGGCCTCCGGGGAGCTCTCGAAGAACCCGTAGCAGAACGCGGCGCGGATCCCGGCGTCGCGCAGGCCGAGGACGGCGCCGTCGCTGTGGTCGGGGGTGTTGTTGCAGTGGGAGAAGTCGAGCAGCGTCGTCACCCCGGCGTTGAGCGCGTCGAGGGCGCCGAGGCGGTTGCCCAGCCGCACGTCGTCGGCGGTGTAGGCGGGGGAGATCGCGAGCCGGATGCCGAAGTAGTAGTCGCCCAGCGTCCAGTCCCCGCAGATGCCGCGGACCAGCGACTGCCAGGTGTGGCGGTGGGTGTCCACGAGCCCGGGCAGCACCAGGTGACCGCTCGCGTCGATCACCTCGGCGTCGGTGACCGGCAGCGACGGCGCCACGGCGGTGATCACCCCGTCCTCGACGAGGACGTCGCCGGAGGGGAGGTCGCCGAGGGCGGGGTCCATCGTCAGGACGTGCCCGCCGCGGATCAGGGTGCGTGTCATGCGCCCAGCGTGGCGACGCCGCGGCCGGGGAACATGGGCCGAAGAGGTTGCGATCGCGGGGGTCGGCCGTCGTAGCATCGCCCGCGAGGTGGTGGGACATGGACGTCCGTTCGCTCCGGTACGCGGTGACGCTCGCCGACACCCTCCACTTCGGACGGGCGGCGCAGGCGCACTGGATCGCGGCCCAGCCCTTCGGCCGCCGCATCCAGGCCCTCGAGCGCGAGCTGGGCACGCCGCTGTTCACCCGGACCAGCCGCCGGGTCGCGCTCACCCCGGAGGGCGAGCGCTTCCTGCCCCGGGCGCGCCACGTCCTGGCGCAGCTCGACGCGCTGCTCGCCCCGGCGGAGGGCCGCCGCGACGAGCCGGGCGTCCTGCGGATCGGGGTGCTCGGGTTCGGCCTGGCCGACCTGTGGCCCGACGTGCGCGAGCTCGTCGGCGCCCGGCTCCCGGACCTCACCCTGACGGCCGTCGAGCTCGCCTGGGACGACCAGTACGACGCCGTGCGCGGCGGCGAGGTCGACGTCGCGCTCGTCCACGACGTCGGCGGGGCGGACGACCTCGTCCTGGACCGGGCGCTGGAGATGGACCGCTACGCCGTCGTCCCGGTGGGGTCCGACCTCGCCGAGGCCGACCGCCTCACCGCCGCCGACGTCGACGGGCGGCGGTGGGTCTCCCCGGTCGGCGGCGTCCCCGGTCTGGCGGAGTGGGGCGACACCAGCGGCCGGCGCGGCAGCGTCGACGTCCGCTCGCCGTCCGGGATCCCGACCGCGGTGGCCACGAGCGGCTGGCTCGGCCTGCACGGGGAGCCGGCGCGCCGGTTCTTCCCCCACCCGGGGGTCCGGTACGTCCCGATGGAGGGACCGGGGGCGACGGTGTCGGTCGCCACCCGCCCCGGCGACCGGCGCGAGGCGGTGGCGGTGTTCCGGGCCGCCGCCCGGGCCGTCGCGGCGGTGGACCTCCCGGATCGCAACCGACCCGGGCCATGATCGACGGGGCCGCCCCGGGGCACACTGGACGGCCGACGACGAGGGGAGCCCGATGCGCTGGAGCAGCTACGCCGAGGCCGACGGCACCGTCCGCACTGCGGTGTGGGCGGGCGACCGCCTGCATCCCGCGCCAGCGGGCACCGCGCTGGTGGACCTGCTGGGCGACGACGGCACGCGGCTGCGCGCGGCCGCGGACGCCGCACTCACCGGCCCGGCCGTCGACCCGGCGACGGTGACGCTGCTGGCCCCGGTGCCGCGCCCGCCGTCGGTCCGCGACTTCATGGCCTTCGAGGAGCACGTGGTCACCGCGAGCGCCGCGATCGGGCTGACGGTCGACCCGCTGTGGTACCGGCAGCCCGTCTTCTACTTCACCAACCCCGCCGCCCTGCGCGGCCCGCACGAGCCGGTGGCGATCTCCCCCGGCAGCGCCGCGTTCGACTACGAGCTCGAGGTCGCGGCCGTCATCGGGCGGGAGGGCGCCGACCTGAGCCCCGAGGAGGCGGTCGGTCACATCGCCGGCTACCTGGTGTTCTGCGACTGGAGCGCCCGGGACCTGCAGGGCGAGGAGATGAAGCTCAACCTCGGCCCGGCGAAGGGCAAGGACTCGGCGTCGAGCTGCGGGCCGTGGATGCTCACCCCCGACGAGCTGCCCGCGTCCGCGGCGATGACCGCGTCGGTCAACGGGAAGCCGTACAGCGCCGGGCGGCTCGACGCCCTGCACTGGAGCTTCGGCGAGATGATCGCCTACGCCTCGCGCGGGACCCGCGTCCTGCCCGGGGACCTGATCGGCAGCGGCACCGTCGGCACCGGCTGCATCCTCGAGCTCGCCCGCGTCCACGGGGCCGACGCGTTCCCCTGGTTGCGCCCCGGCGACCGCGTCCGCCTCGAGGTCGACGGCCTCGGCGCGGTCGACGCCCCCATCACCGAGGGCGCCGCCGTGCGCCCGCTGCGGAAGGACCTCGCGTGAGCGCCCACACCCACGACATCACCGTCCCCGGCCCGCCGCGGCTGGAGGAGGTCTCGGACGGGATCTTCGCCTACGTCCAGCCGGACGGGACGTGGTGGATCAACAACACCGGCTTCGCGGTGGGCCCGCAGGGCGTGGTCGCCGTCGACTCGTGCTCCACCGAGCGCCGCACCCGCGCCTTCGTCGACACCATCGGTTCGGTGACCTCGGCGCCGGTCCGGACGCTGGTCAACACCCACCACCACGGCGACCACACCTGGGGCAACGCGCTGTTCGGCACCGCCACGATCGTCGCCCACGAGCGCGCCCGCGAGGAGATGATCGCGTTCGGGCCGCCGCGCGAGCTGCCCTTCTGGGACACCCCGCAGTGGGGCTCGCTGCCGCTCGACCCGCCGTTCCTGACCTTCGCCGACGGCGTGACGCTGCACGTCGGCGACCTGCGCGCCGAGGTCCGGCACGTCGGGACGGCCGCGCACACCACCAACGACTCGCTGGTGTGGTTCCCCGATCGGTCCACGCTGTTCTGCGGCGACCTGATCTTCCACGGCGGCACCCCGTTCCTGCTCATGGGCTCGGTCGTCGGCGCGATCGACGTCCTGGAGAACGTCGTGGCCCCGCTGGGCGCCGGCACGACGGTGCCCGGGCACGGCCCGGTCTTCCACGGCCGCGCCCCGCTCGACGCCACGCTGGACTACCTGCGCTTCGTGCTCGACCTGGCCGAGCGGGGCCGCGCCGCCGGCGTCGCCCCGCTGCAGGCCGCCCGCGACACCGACCTGGGGCGGTTCGCGGACTGGCCGGACGCCGAGCGGATCGTCGGCAACCTGCACCGCGCCTACGCCGAGCTCGACGGGGGCCCGCGCGGCACCCCCGTCGACGTCATGGCGGCACTCGGCGAGATGGTCGACTACAACGGCGGCAAGCCCCTGACCTGCCTCGCCTGACCCGCCCCGCGAAGGGGGGGACCGACGATCCGTGGCTGGGCGCGCGGCGCGACGGTAGGAACGGGGGACGGCGAGGAGAGGGCGGTAGCCATGATCGACCGGGCCGGGCTGGCGGTGTTCCTCCGGCGTCGCCGGGAGGCCCTGCAGCCGGAGGACGTCGGCCTCCCGCGCGGGCCGCGGCGCCGGACCAGCGGGCTGCGGCGGGAGGAGGTCGCCGCGCTGTGCCACATGTCGGCCGACTACTACTCCCGGCTCGAACGCGAACGCGGCCCCCAGCCGTCCACGCAGATGCTCGCCTCGATCGCCCAGGGGCTGCACCTGTCCCTGGACGAGCGCGACCACCTGTTCCGGCTCGCCGGGCACAGCCCCCCGCAGCGGGGAGCGGCCAGCGAGCACATCAGCCCCGGCCTGCTGCGCATCCTCGACCGGCTCGACGACACCCCCGCCGAGATCGTCACCGAGCTGGGCGAGACGCTGCGGCAGAGCCCGCTCGGCGTCGCGCTCACCGGGGACTCGACCCGGTACACCGGCCCGGCCCGCAGCCGCGGGTACCGGTGGTTCACCGACCCCGACACCCGCCGCCTGTACGCCCCCGAGGACCACCCGTTCCTGACCCGGATGTACGCCTCGGGCCTGCGCGGGCTCGTGACGCTGCGCGGCCCCGGCTCCCGGGCCGCCCACCTCGCGGAGCTGCTCGTCGAGCAGAGCGAGGAGTTCCGCACCGCCTGGGACGAGCACGAGATCGGCGTCCGCCCCCACGACGTGAAGCGGCTCGTGCACCCCGAGCTCGGCCTGCTGGAGCTGCACTGCCAGACGCTGCTCGACCCGGACCAGGCGCACCTGCTGTTCGTCTACACCGCGGTGCCCGGGTCGGAGAGCCACGACAAGCTGCGGCTGCTGTCCGTCATCGGGGCCCAGGCGTTCCCCTGACGCCCCGACCCGGGTCCGCCTCGGCGGGCGGCGGGGCGGTGTCGTGGCCCTGCCGGGCCGCGGCCGCCTGCGCCCGCCGCCCGATGGCGACGGTGACGGTGACCAGCCCCGCGATGACGAGGAGCGGGACGACGTTGTTGACCAGCACCATCGGCTCCGTGCCGAGGGTCAGGGTGAGCAGCGCGCGGATCGCCGCCTCGCCGAGCAGGGTCACGCCCCACATCAGCCCGATCGTCCGCTGGACCCGGCGGAACTGCGGGTGCCGCCACAACCCGTTCCACCACTGCCGCTGCACCGCCGAGCCGTCGGTGGCGAAGCGGCGGCCGAGGTAGAACGTCAGCGGCCGCCCGACCACGAGCGTCACCAGCATGACCACGCCGATCAGCCCCGTCGCGAGCGAGTCCTTGAGGAACACCGCACGGGCGTCGTCGGAGAAGAGGGCGGTGACGATCCCGATCACGATGCCGATCAGCACGAACACGCTGAACTCGTCGACGACCCGGTGCCGGGCCACCGTGTAGGCGATCTCCAGCACCGGCCACGCCCCGGAGACGAGCAGCGCGGTCACCTCGCCCGCCCCGAACACGCGGGTCAGCAGGACGTAGGTCGCGAACGGCAGCACGACGTTCACGATGATCGTCACGATCCAGTTCGCGAGGGCGGACTGGCCGCTGACGGGCTTCCCGGCATCAGGTGTGCTCATGATCGGCTCTTTCGTCGGCGGACCAGCGAGTTGTGCGTTACCGTATCCGGTCGTGAGCGGATCCGCACAACATGCGACGGCCTCCGGTCTCGTGTTCTTCGTCCTCGGCGCCGCCCGGGTCCCCCCGTCGCCGCCGCTGCCGGGGCCGGTGCTGGTCCGCATGCTGGGTGATCTCGGCGTGGCGGAGGGGGCCGCCCGCTCGACGGTCCTGCGGCTGCGCCGGGCCGGCTCGATCACCTCGGTCCGGATGGACCGGACGGTCGGCTACGCGCCCTCCGCGTCGGTGCTGTCCGGGCACCGCCGGCACGCGGCCGGGTCGGCCGCAGCCGAGTGGGACGGGGAGTTCCACACCCTGCTCGTCCAGGTGCCCGAGCGCCGCCGCGGGTTCCGCGACGCGCTGCGCCGCGCCGCCCACACCGCCGGCTACCGCGGTCTCGGCCCCGGCCTGCTCATCGCACCGACCGACCGCCGCGCCGAGCTCGCCCCCACGCTCGACCGGGCCCCGAAGGACGCCCAGGTCCTGCCCGGGCACCTGCGCCTGTCGGTCGAGGACAGCCGGACCGTGGCCGAGCGCCTGTGGGGGCTCGACCAGCTGGGCGCCCGCTACCGGGTCCTCGCCGACGCGGCGCACACCGCCGCCGCCCGCGCGCGCACCGACCCACCGACCGGCCCCGACGCCCTGCGCGCCCTCGCCGCTGCCACGCTCCCGATCTACGAGGCGATCCGCGACGATCCCGAGCTGCCGACGCAGCTCCTCGCCCCCGACTGGCCGCAGCACCGCGTGCGCGTGGCGCTCACCGAGGCCCTGCGCGCACTCGTGCCCGGCGTCGACGAGTACGTCGCGGCCCTGCGGGCCGGGACCGGGCGCACGCCCCCGCCGTGACGGCTCCGGTCGCGGCGGCCGTCGCCCCGCCGCCCGCTCCCGCGACCAGCTCGGCGTCGTCGCGCCGCACCGGGCCGGGCATGCCCGCGGTCGATCCCTCCGCGGCCCCCGGTCGTCACCTTCCGTCCGACGACCGTGCCGGCGTAGCGAAACCCGTCCCCCGGCCGACTCGACATACGGTGCCGGCCCGCAGCCCGGGCCGGCGGGACCCGGCGCAGCGCCGGGAGCGCGCCACGGGAGGAACCATGTCGGACCCGGTGACGGCGGCCGAGGGCGACCGGGGCCGGGGACCCCGGCCGGCTCGGGCCCTGCGCTTCGGCCCACCCGGTGCGGGTGAGCTCAACGGCGCGGTGGTGCGCGGCGGGGTCGGTGTCGCGGTGGGGCTCGCGGCACTGGTGCTCATCACGGTCAGCACGGCGGCGCTGCCGGTGGTGCTGGCCTGTGGTCTCGGCGCCCTCGGCGTCCACGACGTCGCCGACGTGCTGGCGCGCCGCGCAGCGACCGGGGGGCGGGGGGTCGCGCGGCTGCTGCGCGGGCTCGTCGGGGTGGCGCTCGCCGTGCTCCTGCTCGTCACCCCGCCGACCGCCCTCGGATCCCTGCTGGCCCTGGTCGGTGTCCTGCTGGTCCTGCGCGGGCTGGTCACGCTGGCGGCCGGGGTCCTCGGCAGGCGGGAGCGCCGCGCGGCGCGGCTGGTCGGTGGGGTGTCGGGCGCCGCCGTCGGGGTCGTGGCGGTGGTGACCCCGGCCTCCCTGGCGGAGGCCGTGCTGCTGATCGGGGCGCTGCTGCTGGTCGGGGTGGGTGCCGTGGTGCTCGGCCACGGCATCCGGGCCGCCCGAGCCGGCTCCGACGTGCGCGCGATGTCCGGGACGCTGATCAGCGACCTGGTCTGGGACCAGATCCGCGACGCCGACATCGGCGAGGATTCCCGGGCCGCGATCGCGGACACCCTGTACTTCGAGGCGCCCGAGCGGCGCGGCAAGCTCGCCGCGTGGTGGACCATGCTGCTGCTGAGCATCGCCATCGCGACGTTCGCGGTGCTGCAGGACTCCACCGCGGTGGTGATCGGGGCCATGCTCGTCGCCCCCCTCATGGTGCCGATCCTCGGGCTCGCCGGTTCGCTGGTGAACGGATGGACCCGCCGGGCCACCGCCTCGGGGCTCCTCGTCCTGGCCGGGGCCTGCGCAGCAGTCGCCTTCTCCCTCGTCCTGTCCACCTGGCTCCCGGCCGCGGTCGCGTTCGCGTTCGACAGCAACACCCAGGTTCTCGGCCGCGTCAGCCCGAACCTGCTCGACCTGCTGATCGCCGTCGCCGCCGGTGCGGCCGGCGCGTTCGCGACCGTGAACGCCCGCGTCGCCTCCGGGATCGCCGGTGTCTCGATCGCGGTGGCACTGGTCCCCCCGCTCGCCGTGGTCGGGATCGCCATCGGCGCCGCGGAGTTCGGCGACGCCCTGGGCGCGTTCCTGCTGTTCCTGACCAACTTCGTCGCGATCGTGCTGTCCGCGGCGGCCGTGTTCGTGCTGACCGGCTTCGCCCGCACGCACGCCGACCGGGCGCAGCGGCGACGCCTCACCGCGGCCGTGGCCCCGTTCGCCGCGCTCGCCCTCGTCGTACTGGTGCCGCTGGTCGTCACCTCCCAGGGGCTGCTGGTCACGTTCACCACCGAACGGACCGCCCACGACACCGTCGAGGACTGGCTGCGGACCCGGCCGGGCCTGCGGCTGGTCGACCTCGGCTACCGCGACGGCGTCGTCGAGATCGGGGTGACCGGCACCGGACCGCTCGGCGACGTCGCCGATCTGCAGCGCAGGATCTCCGCCGGGGTCGGCTACGGCATCCCGGTCGCCGTCGAGTTCACCCCCAGCACCCGTGTGCAGATCGACCCGACCAGCGGAGCCGGCACCTGACCGAGGGGGCGGACGCCCCTGCGTCCCCGGGCGCGCTGACGATCGGCCGGGACAGTGCCGGCAGCGGTGCGGGTCGCACCTGCGATGGGGTCGGTATTGATGACCTCAGCGGAGTGTTTCCGCTGGTGAGGAAGGGTGGAGCTGAGGGGATTCGAACCCCTGACCCCTTGACTGCCAGGTCGGCGGGTTCGCGATTCCCGCACGTCAATCACGCCACGCACGTTCCAGGCGGGCTCGAACGTGCAGGTGGCGATGCACGGTGTAGAGCAAGTGGTCCCCAAGTGGTCCCCACTGGGGATGTCGTCGTGGTCGCCGAGGACGTCGGAGTCGATGACGCTCAGCTGCAGGGCGACGTGTGGGTCGTCGTCGGTGTCGCGGTCGATGGGCCAGGTGACGGACTCGATCCCGGCCAAGGAACGCCCCCGTTCCGCGGTGACTACACGTTGACCACGGTCTGAGAATCGCAAGGCCGACATCTCTCGCTTCCCGAAGTCATGCTTCCTGTCGTCCCGCCTGTCTCCAGGTGAAACGCAACAGATATCGAGCACTCTCGATTTCGCAAACGTGACGCCCCACTGGTTCAAGGTCGCTGACTGGGCCCGACCCGGGAGGCCCAGAATTGCCGAGGGACTCCAGGCCACATGTTGATCAGCAAGTTCGGGCGGAACACGATCGATGACGAGCTCAACGTGCACGGAGCGATCGGAGTGCGCGCCAGATCACGCCGCACGGCCTCATGCAGCGGACCGCTGCTCACGGCGATCCGTGAAGCAGCGGCCCGGCGATCACGACCGCGACGACTACGACGCGATGAACCGTGCGCAGGAGTTCCATACGGCGTCGGCGTAGCGCTTCGCGCCGGCGCCCGCCCAGGGCGGCAGCGGCTGGCGGCGCAGCGCAGCGAGCGCCGTGCGGGTCCCGAGGGTGGTCACGAAGTACCAGGCCACCCCGACGGGTACCCCGATCCCGAGCACACACCGCCCGTAGTCGCCCCACGGGTGCCACCACGAAGCCCGAGCCGCCGGCGCCGCGGCGAGCGTGTGCACGGCGACGAGGTTCACGGCGGGCGACGCCTGCGGGGCCGGGGAGTCCACGATCCGCATCGTGGGTCCGTCGACGAGGCTCGTCGTCGCTGCGAGGCCAGACGGGGTGCCGCCGTCGACCGACAGGGCCGGCCCGACCGACGCTCCAGTGACGGCGACGGCAAGCGCCGCCGTCGCCAACCCGAACGCGTACCGCCGCTCGCGGCGGCGCACCAGGTGCGACGCGGGGGCGTCGGTGTCTGGGGCGCAGGTGAAGATGGTCATGGTCACTCCTCGGTCGTGTCCACGCCTCGCGGTCATCGAGGCCCGCTGAGCACACCCCCGGCCAGGGCGAGCGACCACCCCGCTGCGCAGCGGGGTGGACATCGCCGGCGATCGGCGATGGAGTTCGGGGATGACCCCGCTGGACATCTCGCACCCGCCGCCGACCCGATGGCTTGCGGTACACGAGGGCGAGGGGCCGGACCTCCGGATCACCGCCACCCGCCCGATGCCGGTCGGCACACGAGTCACCGTCGGCCGGGAGGGCGATGTCGCGATCGGGGTGAGGACACCCAATCGCGGCGTCTCCCGGATCGCGGTGGAGGTGACGGCGAGCCCGACCGGCTGGCGGATCGCGGTGCCGAACCGCAACGGCGCGGTAATGCACCCGTGGGGCGGGCCGTTGCAGGTCGCCTCCCCCGTCGACGGCATTGACTGGCCGCTGCTGGGGATCCGGTTACGACACACCAACACGTCCCAACACTGGATCCTGCTCAGCGCCGACGACCTGGCCATCACCCCCGCGGGTCCAGTCGCTGGCGACGAGTCGTCGGGAACCGATCTCGCCGGGCGCCCCAGCGACCTGTCCAAAGGCACGAGCCAGGCCATACGGGTCGTGTTCCACGAGCTGCTGAGCTGGCCGCCGCGGCACCCAGCGACGCCGCTGCAGCTCAAGCAGGCCGCCACCCGGCTCGGCATCGCTCCGCCCTCGGTGCGGGACCGATTGGCCGTGGCGTGGGACAAGGCCGCCGAGCTGGGCGTGAACGGCATCGAGCGGGACCTGACCGATCCCGGTTATCTCTACGCCCTCGTCCGCGCGGGCTACGTCCGGCCGCCCCGTGTCGCGCCCGGACTCGCCGGGCTGCGTTACATCTCGAGCGGTTCGCACGATTAACCAGCGACCAAGTGGTGATCACGAGTGGCAGGGGGGCGACGTGCGCGACCGCAGGCGGGCAGTGCCCGCAGTGCTCACCGCCGTCAGCATCGCCATCGTCGTCGCCTTGACGGCGCTCGCGGCGCCGGCAGCCCCGAGGATCGAGATCGCACAGTCGGGCCACTGGGTGGCCGACAAGACCCGGCGGACCGTGCTCCACATGCACGGCGAGCCACCGGCCGTGGACGCCCGCGTCACCGTGCCCGACGACGTCGCCCAGGGCTCGTTCATGACGCTGCAGGGCGCCACCGAAGGCTTCGTCATCGGTCGGGACGGGGCGTGGTCGTTCGACAAGGCGACGCTGGAGGCGGAGGCGACCACCCCGCTTCCCGGCACCGGCGAGAACCCGGTCGGGATCGAGGCCCCCGGCGGGCCCTACCTCGTGTACCGCACGCAGGGCACGATCGTCCGGCTCGGGCAGCCGCCGGTCGTCGTCGAAGCAGGGGGGCCGGTGAGCACGCCCGTGCGCACCGCCGACGGCACGGTCTGGGTGCACCGCGCTGACAACGGCGCGCTGTGCTCCGTCCGCCGGGACGCGCTGGAGATCGACTGCAGCGCCCGCGTCGCGCCGGGCACGGCCGGCGGGATCACAGTCGTGGGCGGGCGGGCGGTGTTCGTCGACACCGCAGGCGACGTCGCTCACCCGATCCGTCCAGGCGACCAGGGCGACGGTGCCCCTCTGGGCGCCGACCTGCCAGCAGATGCGCTCCTCCCCGACCAGTCCACGACATCACGGCTGCCGGTCGTGCTGCCCGGCACCACGACGCTGCGTCTGCTGGACTCGTCGGGATTCGCGGAGGGCCGGGCCGCCGATGCGCCCGTCGACGTCGCGCTGGGTCGAGGGACCTTCAGCTCCCCGCTCGTCAGCGGCGACATCGTCGCGCTCCTCGAACTCACCGCCAGCACGCTCAGCACGTTCGACGCCACCGGCCGCCGGATCGCGGACCTGCGCCTGCCACCGGGCACCGATCCCGGCGACGCCCGCCGCGGCGAGGACGGGCGGATCTACGTCGACCAGCCCGACGGGTCCCGCACGGACGTCGTCCAGGCCGACGGCACGATCTCCAGCCTGGATCTCGGGCTAGGTACCCGCGAGACCGTCGCCAGCGCCGCGCCGGCGGACCAGGTCAGGCCGGTCGCGCCGCCGCCACCGGGTGAGCTGATCGCACCGCCGATCGACCCGACGGCCGCCACCGCGTCCGCGCCGGGCGGGCCCGTGCTGCCGAACCCGGGCCCGGGCGGCGGGACGGGAACCGGTGCCGGACCGGGCGCCGGCCCGCCTGCGGAACCGGGTCCGCCTGCACCGCCGATCCAGGTTCTCGCGGCGCTCGAGGCCGCGGGCACGGTCACCGTGACCTGGGCCGACGGGGGCGGCGGGAACGTCGACCTGTTCACGGTCACCAGCAGCCGCGGCGACACCGCCCAGGTCAACGCGGGCCGGGCGGCCTTCCCCGCCCTGCTGGCCGGCGAGACCTACATCTTTACTGTCGTCGCGACCAACGAGTCGGGCACGAGCGCACCCTCCGCGCCCAGCAACCCCGTCACGATCCCACAGGCGCCCCAGCCGCTACCGCCCGATCCGCCCGCGAACCTCGCCGTGGCGTTCACGAAGACCGGCCCCGACAGCGGTACGGCGGCAGTCACCTGGACGACACCGAACCTCAACGGCGGGACGCTGGTCCGATACGAGGCGACGCCGCCGAGCACGCCCAGGTCCACAGTGGCCACGTCGGTACAGCTGAGCGCACCGGCGGACTTCGACTGCAGCGGGCCAGCCACGTTCCGGGTGCGCACAGTGGCCTCGGTCGGCGGGGTCGAGCAGACGAGCCCCTACAGCGAGACGACGCTCGCGACCGGCTGCCCCATCACGAGCAGCCGGATGTACCTCTCCCCGGCCTCGGCAACCCTCCGGGTCGGCGAGTCGATCACGTTGACGGCCATGCTCGCGATCGGCAGCAGACCGGTCAACGCCGCGCAGGCCGACTTCGCGTTCCCGACCGACGTGTTCCGGTGCGTGACGGCCGAGGCCGACCCCAGCTGGGACGTCTTCGCCGAAGCGGGGTGCTCGGGAGGTAGCGGCCGCATCGCCGTCGGCAAAATCCCACCGCCACGGACGGGCACGGTGGCCGTCGGCACCATCACCTTCACCGCGCTGGCCCCGGGCGCAACCACCGTCTCGCTGACGTCCGAGTCGATGGCGCTGGCCGACGACGGCAACGACGACACGGTCGGTTCGAGATCCGGTGGCACCTACACGGTCACGCAGTAGAGACAGAAGGAACCGATGAACGCACCTTTCGATCCCGGCGCTGCATACCGCGCGATAGCGGACAACGTGCAGCAGATCGTCCAGGGCAAGCCCGAGGTCGTGCGTCTGGCGATCGTCGCCCTGTTCGCCGAGGGCCACATCCTGCTCGAGGACGTCCCCGGGCTCGGGAAGACAACCCTGGCGCACTGCATCGCCCGCAGCATCGCGGGCGGCTTCAACCGGATCCAGTTCACCCCCGACCTGCTGCCCGGCGACATCACCGGCAGCATGGTCTACCACCAGGCCGACGGCAGGCTCGACTTCCGGCCGGGCGCGGTGTTCACCAACGTGCTGGTGGCAGACGAGATCAACCGAGGCACCCCGAAGACGCAGTCGGCCCTGTTGGAGGTGATGGCGGAGGGCCGGGTGACGGTCGACGCCACCTCCCACCCGGTGCCGCACCCGTTCATCGTGGTCGCCACCCAGAACCCGATCGAGCTGGAGGGCACCTACCGCCTGCCGGAGGCGCAGCTCGACCGTTTCCTGGTCCGGCTGAAGGTCGACTACCCCGACCACGACGCCGAGCTCGCCGTCGTGATGGGCAACGCTGCGGGCCACCACCCCGAGCAGCTCCAGCCGGTGATCGACATCGCGACACTGCAGCAGGTGCTGATGGCCGTGCGGCAGACCTTCGTCGACCCGCAGGTCGCGTCGTATGCAATTCGACTGGCCGCGGCCACCCGCACCCACCCGGCCATCCGGTACGGGGCGAGCCCGCGCGGCAGCATCGGCATCGTCCGGGCCGCCCGAGCGCTCGCCGCCACGCAGAGCCGCGCGTTCGTGACCCCCGACGACGTCAAGGCGGTCGCCCCGGCGGTGCTCACCCACCGCCTCGTCCTCACCCCCGACGCCGAGCTCAACCGCTACACGGGGACGCAGGTGGTGCGAGAGGTACTGGAGACCGTCGCAGCCCCCGGCCTGCTCCCGTCCGGCGCGACCACCATCGGTCCGGGGATGTCACCCGGGATGTCGACGATCTCGCCGCCGCCGCGGTGAGCGGCCCCAGACCTACCCGGCGCGGGATCGGTGCCGCCGCTGCGGCGGTGGCGCTGTGGAGCGCCGGGCTGACGCTCGGGCTTCCGGTCCTGCGTGGCCTGGGCGGGTTCGCGCTCGGCGCGTTCGTGGTTGCCCTGGTGCCGGTGCTGGTGCGGGTGCGGCCGGTCGCCGAGCGCACCGTCGAACCGACCCGCCTCGAGCGCGGCGACCGGGCCACCGCGCGACTGGTGATCCACAACCCTCGCAACCAGCGACAGGCCGCCTTTACCGCGATCGACCGCATTGCCGGGACGATCGTCGAGGTGCCGGTCCCGGCGCTGGCTCCGGGGGCCACGTTCGAGCACGTCTACGAGGTGCCGGCCACCCGCCGTGGCCGGCTGGAGATCGGCCCGCTGTCGATCGACCGGGCGGATCCGCTCGGACTGGCCCGCTCGCGCACCGACCTCGGCGACGTCCGGTCCCTGTGGGTGCATCCGCGGCGCCTACCGGTCGAGGTTGTCGCGAGCGGGCGCCTCCGCCATCACCACGACGGCGTGTCGACCGACCAGCCGATCCGCGGGTCGAACGACGTCCGGTCGTTGCGCGAGTACGTCCCGGGCGACGAGCTGCGCCACGTCCATGCTCGCGCGAGCGCCCGCACCGGGACGTTGTTCGTGCGCGAGCTGGTCGATCCGGTCCAGCCGCATTGCACGCTCGTACTGGACAACCGTCCGGCCGCGTTGACCGCCGACGCGTTCGAGGAGGCTGTCGAGGTCGCCGCGTCGATCGCGTGGTCGGCGGTGCAGCAGGGGCATCGCGTCGTCCTGTGCACGGCGGAGGGCGACCGCTCACCTGCGGCGGAGCGTCCCGATGCGATGCAGCCCCTCCTGGACCGGCTCGCGTCGGTGGAACAGGTGCCCTCCACCGACCCGGTCCGCGCGCTGGAGGCCGTCGCCAGGGGCATCCGCGGCGGATGGCTCGTCGTCATCACCGGCGCCGCGGATCGGAAGGTGCTGGCGCAGCTCGGGGGCATGCGCGGGTTCGACCCGATCACCGTCTTCGACGTGTCCGGGTGGCTCGAGACGGTGTCCGCGCCAGGTGTCACGGTCATCCGCGGCGGCACGGCGCCCGAGGCAGTCGGCCGGTGGGACCGGGTCGCCCGCCGATGAGCAATGCTCGCTGGACCGTGCCCGCCGTGCTCCTCGCCGTCGCCGTGGCCGCGCTGGGATGGGCGCCCACCTTCACGCTGTGGCCCCTGGTGCTGCCCGTACTCGGGACCCTGGTGGCAGTCCTCGTTGCCGATCAGGTGACGGTCGGGCGCCCGGGCGCGGACGCGGTCCGTCCCGCGCTCGCCATCGTCCTCGGCGGTGCGGCGCTGCTGCTGTCGCTAACGTTGCCGACCGGGGCCGCGCCGTCGACTGTGCTCGACGGCATCGTGAACGGCTGGCAGCTCACCCTCGACTCGACGCTCCCGGCCCGTCCTGACGTCGCCGCACTCGCCTTCGTCCCGGCGCTGGTACTGGTCGCCGGCGTGCTCGCGACGGAGTGGACCCGCCACGGCGCCGGACCGTTCGTCGCGCTCCTGCCCGGCCTGGCCGTTCTGGTGCTCGGCCAGTTGTTCCGGACCGCAACGGGTGCCGCGGCCGTCGGGGTCGGGGCGGGCTTCGGGCTCACCGCCATCGCGGTGCTGCTGTCCGACTGGCCGCGAGCCCGCGCCGGTGGGCGGCGCTCGGCGGGGTGGGCCCCGGTGCTCGCCACGGTCATTACCGCGGTGGCGGCAGCCGTGGCCGCCACCGCGGTCGCGCTGCCCGACCGGCCGGCGGTGAGCCTCCAGGACGGACGGTCCACCGGAGGCACCATCCACATCCCCGATCCGCTCGATCAGATCGCGACGCTCCTCGCGGACGGGGAGCGGGTCGCGTTCCGCGTCCGGTCCGATGCCCCGGTCGACCGCTGGCAGGTGGTGGTCCTCGACCGCTTCGACGGCACCAACTGGTCCACCGGGGCGCGGCTCCGACACCTCGGCACGGAGCTTCCCGAGCCCGAGGTCGCCACCGAGCTCACGACGGCCAGGGCCGACATCGCCGCTGTCGACCTTGACGGGCCCTGGCTGCCGTCGCAGTCCCGGCTGCGCCGCGCCGACGACGTCCGCCCGCTCGTCGACGCCGCGACCGGTGTGCTGGCCCGCGGGACCGAGCCGGTCGACCACTACTCGCTGAGCTGGAACGACCTACGGATCGACGCCAAGGACCTCACCACGTCGGCGATCGATCCCGCGCCGACGGGCGCGATCGAGGTCGCCGCGGTGCCCGTCGGCATCGCCGATCTCGCGCGCCAGGCCGTCGGGCAGAACACCGCCCCCACCGTGCAGGCGGCGCTCGTGCTGGAGAAATGGCTTCGCGACGGCTACCAGGTGGCCACCGGGACGGACATCCCCACCGGACATTCCACCGCGCAGCTCCTGCACTTCCTCACCGGGACGAAGCGCGGCACGAGCGAGCAGTTCGCCACCTCCTACGCCCTCATGGCACGCAGCCTGGGGATCCCGGTGCGGGTCGTCGTCGGGTTCCGGGACGACGGCAGCACTATCGTCCACGCCAACGACGTGCTCGCTTGGCCGGAGATCGCCGTCGACGGTGTCGGCTGGGTGCCCCTCGACCCGACCGGCGGGGCCAGCAACAGCTCGGCCGACCGTTCGGGACTCTCGGCCGCCACCCAGGCCGCACGGGAGGAGCTGCCGGACCCGAGCCAGCTGGCCACCCAACAGCCCGGCGGGACGCCGCCCGCCGCGGAGGAGCCGGTCGGGCCGCGCGGTCTCCTCGTCTGGCCCGCGGTCGCGCTCCTGCTCGCCGCGGTCGCGGCGATCCCGGTGGCCAAGCGGGTGCGCCGGGCGCTCCGCCGGCGCGCACCCTCCCGCGAGGCCGTGACGAACGCCTGGCGCGACACCCGCGACAGCATGCGCGACCAGGGGATCCACGTTCCGCCGGGTGCGACCGTGCGCGACACGATCGGCACGGCCGGGACCGGTGCCGACGACCTCGAAGACCTCGCCCGGTGCGTCGACCTGGCCCTGTGGACCGGACGGGACCCGGACCCCTCGGTGGTCGACGGGGCCTGGGCTGCCGCGGGCGCCGTCCGCCGCTCGCTGAGCAGCGGCGGCTTCCGACCCCGGTTCCGGTCGCAGTTCGCGGTCGACGGCCTCCGTGCGGAGCGCGTTCAGCCGGCCGGGCAGCTGGCGTCGCGCACCGGCTGAACGTTGCTCGAGACCAGCTGGCCGCCATCCGTGCCGGAGACGCGGAAGCAGTAGCGCACCCCGGGCTGCACCGCGACCTCCGCGGAGTCGACCCGCCCGGCCAGTACCGTCGAGGGTCGACCGCCCTCCGGGGTGATCTCGACGCCGTAGTCGAGATCGGGCCCGGTCCACGTGAGCCGTACCCGGGCCCCGGAGTCGACGACAGGCTGCAGGACCAGATCGACCGGCGTCACCGCCCCCGGACCGTCGACCTCGGAGGTGGGATCCCACAGGAGATAGCCACCGACGAGAGCCACCGCAGTTGCGCTGGACGCGACGGCCGTGGCCCACGTACGTCGGCGCGGGCGGGCCGGCCCGTCGAGCGGCGCCCGCTCGACGGCCGGGTCCACGACAGGCGGTCCGTACCGCGGGGCATCTCGCGGCACGACCGGTGGTTGCCGCGGCGCGTCGTGGGGAGGCCCGGCCCACCGGTCCTGCGTGGGCGCGAAGGCGCGGGGCGGGACCGCTGCCGGGCGCGGAGCGGGCGGGCGCACCGGGACCGTGGAGCCCGCGGCGACGATGCGGGCCGCAGCCGCCCCGAGGTCGCCCGCCGAGCGGTACCGGTCCTCCGGACGGACCTCCATTGCCCGCAGCAACACGCCGTCGAGTCCCTCGGCCATCCGCCGGTCCGGTACCACCTCGGCGATTGTCGACCCGGGCGCGCCGATCGTCGCCCACCGCCCGAACAGACGCCCCACCAGCGCCATCTGCAGGGTCCTGCCCAGCGAGTAGACATCGCTGGCGACACTGGCCGGATCCCCTGCGAACAGTTCGTGCGCCATGTACGCCGGCGTTCCGACGACCCCGCCCGTGGAGGTGATGTGCACGCTCGACGCCGCCACGGACCGGGTCAGACCGAAGTCCGCGAGATAGGCGACCGCGTCGGTGCCGGTCCCGCCCACCAGGATGTTCGCGGGCTTCACGTCGCGGTGGACCACACCCTCGGCGTGCGCGGCGTCGAGCGCCGCGGCGACCTGGCCGATCAGCCGGACGGCCGCGGCCGGCGCGAGTCGGCCCTGCTCCTCGATGAGCTCCTTCAGGTTCATGCCGTCGATGTACCTGGTGACCAGGTAGAGCAGGCCGTTGTCGTCGCCGGCGCGGTACACGGGCACGGCATGGGGATGGTCGATGCGAGCGGCCATGCGGGCCTCGCGCTTGAACCGCTGCACGAAGTCGCCGTCGGACGCGTGTTCGGCGGCGATGACCTTGATCGCCACCAGGCGGTCCAGCTCCGGGTCGAGCGCCTGGTAGACGGCCCCCATCGCGCCCCGACCCAGCTCCCGCCGAATGGTCATGCCAGCGAGGGTCAAGCCTTCCTTGAGCTCGTGCATCGTCCATTCGGTCGCCGCCAACCGCCCACCCGTTACACCCCAGACGTGATCTGTGCCGCCGACGTGGCGTGCTCGTCAGGTGCGTACCAACGAGTCGTTGCCGTAGAGCGGCCGACACATCGATCATGTCGCTCACCAGCCTGGATGCCCACGACGTTGCAGAAGAGCGCCGCCGGATCCAGAAATCTGGCTGTGGGAGTGGTCAAGCCGGCCCGGTGATGGTGGGCTGGTGATGGTGGCAGCGGGTGCTCCGGCAACCGCCAGCTCAACAAGGCCCTGCACGTCATCGCCCTGTCCCAGCTCAGGCACGACCCCGACGCCCGCGCCTACGCCGACAAGCGCCGAAGCGAGGGCGAGACCGACCGAGCGAGCGATCAAGCGCTGCCTCAAGCGCTAATCGCCCGCCAGCCCTACCGCCAGCTCGAGAACCCGCCCACCTCACCCGCTTGCACCCGCTGGACACACCAAAGGAGCGTCCCCCGGCACCTTCCGTGAAGCGGCCAGTCTTCAGGCCGCCGCTGCGGCAGTGATCGCCGAGCGCAGCGAGCTCGAAGAGACTGGCCGGGCCGGTGTTGCACGGGCGGTCGGGATCAGCACGGTGAAGTACGCCGACTTGTCCAGCGCGCGCGAGCAGGCCCCTACGTCGTCATCCAGGGAGGCGGTCAACACCCACGGCGCACTTGACCGCGGTCAAACACCGCCAGCGATCGACAGCCCGCGCCGCAGTCCCCGGGTGGTCCCCAAAAGATCAATTATGTCGATCACTCGGCCCATCACCAAACGGTACCGAGAACGCTGCGGTGGACACGTCACTGCAGCTCAGAGCCACAAGGACGATGACAACACGTCCCGGACAACTGTCTACGGTGGGTGGAGCTGAGGGGATTCGAACCCCTGACCCCTTGACTGCCAGTCAAGTGCGCTACCAGCTGCGCCACAGCCCCTTGCCCCGACGAAGTTACACGAGGCCCGATCCCCCGCGACAACCGGGTCGGTCTCGCGGGGTCAGCCGAGCGCGTTCTGCAGCCAGCCGGTGTCGCTGATGTCGACGCGGGCCCCGTTCAGCAGGACGGTCGGCGTGCCGAAGGTGCCGTCGGCGTTCTGCAGGGCGGGGTCGGAGGTGGCCGCCTGGGTGACGGACGCGACGGCGTCGGCGTTGGCACCCCCGCTGATGCACGCCCCGAGGTCGGCGCCCAGCTCCGTGCCGAACGCGGTGAGCTGCTCGTCGGTGAGGCCGGAGCTGCGCTCGGCGGGCTGCTCGTCGAACAGCCGGGAGTGGTAGGCCGGGTAGATGCCGGCGGGCACCGCGCACAGGGCGGCGTTGGCGGCGCGGGAGGAGTAGCCGACGGGGTCGGTCAGCCGGTCGAGGATGGCCACGGAGTGGTAGCGGACGGTGATCTGCCCGGCGTTGAGCGCCTCCGTCAGCTCCTGGCCGTAGCGCTCCTCGAAGCGCTCGCAGACCGGGCAGAGGAAGTCCTCGTAGACGTCGACGACGATCGGGCCGTCGCCCGCGGTGACGACGCCGCCCGCCGCGGTGGTCGCGTACGTGGGGACGACGGCGGTGTCGCCGGAGTCGCGGGTGACCAGGACGACCACGCCGACGACCAGCGCCACGACCGCGAGGACGGCCACCGCGATGAACGTGGTGCGCTTTCCGTCACCCGTCTGCTGCTCCCTGCGCGGCGTGATCCCGGCCGCGCGCAGCCGCGCGTTCGCCGCCTCCTGCTTGCGCTTCTTCTCGTTGCGCGAGGCCCCACCCATGACCGCTCCTCAAGAATCGACTGCGAACAGCGTCCGGGGACGCACCACCAACCATGCCGCAAGCACCATGAAGCCCGTGTCGCGCAGCAGCTCCTCGACGTAGGCGGTCTGCCCCGGCTCGACCTGACCGCCACCGCCGAAGCAGCCGCAGTCGATCGAGAGCCCGCGCGCCCACGCCTGCGACACCCCCGCGACGAACACGAGCAGCAGCACCGCCGACACCACCGCGGCCGCGCGCGTGCCGAGCCCGAGCAGCAGCAGCACCGCCAGCGCGATCTCCAGCCACGGCAGGATCCCCGCGACCAGCTCGACGCCGAGCGTCGGCAGCACGTCGTAGGCGCGGACGGCGACGTAGGTCTGGTCGGGGTCGAGCGCCTTGGGGACGCCGGACAGCAGCCACACGGCGGCGAGCCCGAACCGTGCCAGCGTCCCGACGACGTCGAGCACCCGGTCCCGCCTCACGGCCCCAACCTAGCGAGCGGTCAGAACTGCTCGCGGGCCGACTCCTGCTCCAGCACGGCGTCGAGGTCGGACAGCCGGTTCATCCCCGCGACGGCGCGGGCGGTGCGGTGGTTGGCGGCGAGCAGCTCGCGGTGGCGGTGCGTCCAGGCCCAGTAGCCGGCCGTGAACGGGCAGGCGTCGTCACCCAGGCGCTTCTTCGGGTCGAACGCGCAGGTCCCGCAGTGGTCGGACATCCTGTGGATGTAGGCCCCGCCGGAGCTGTACGGCTTGGTCGCGAGCATCCCGCCGTCGGCGTGCTGGCTCATCCCGATCACGTTGGGCGGCATCACCCACTCGAACCCGTCGACGAACGCCTCCCGGAACCAGTCCGAGAGCTCCGCCGGGTCGTAACCGCGCTGCAGGGCGTGGTTGCCGAGCACCATCAGCCGCTGGATGTGGTGGGTCCAGCCGCGGTCGCGGACGCCCTCCAGCGCCGTCGACAGGCACTGCGCCGTCACGGCGTCGGCGTCGAGCGCGGCGAACCACTCCGGCAGCGGCACGCGGGCGCCGAGCTCGTTGCGCCGCTGGTAGGAGCGCCCGAACCTCCAGTACAGCTGCCAGACGTACTCCCGCCACCCCAGCACCTGCCGGACGAACCCCTCCGCGCCCGGCAGCGGCACCGACCCCGCGCGGTACGCCGACTCCGCCGCCCGAACGACGTCGAGCGGGTGCAGCAGGCCCAGGTTGAGCGGCACCGACAGCAGCGAGTGCGCCATCGCCCAGTCGCCGGTCAGCATGGCGTCCTCGGGCGGGCCGAAGTGCGGCAACCGGTGCTCGACGAAGTGCGCGAGCGCCGTCTGCGCCTCGTCGGCGGTCACCGCGAACCAGCGCGGGCCGTCGACGCCGACCGTGGGCAGGTCCAGCGCGTCGAGGTCGCGGCGGACCTCGTCGTCGATCGCGTCCTCGGGCGGCTGCCACGGCGCCGGCACGTCGAGCGTCGCGACGCCCTTGGGCGGCGGCTCCCGGTTCTCCGCGTCGTAGTTCCACTTCCCGCCGACGGGCTCGCTGCCCTCCATCAGCACGTCGAAGCGACGGCGCTGGGCGCGGTAGAAGTCCTCCATCCGGAACGTGGCGCGGTCACCGGCCCAGTCGTCGAAGTCGGTGCGGGACAGGGCGAACGCCGGTGTCGGCAGGATCTCCTCGACCAGCCCCTCGGCGTGCAGGCGGGCGACGAGGTCGGCCGCGGCGAACGACGTCGGCTCGTGCACGACGACCGGGCGCCCGACCCGCTCCAGCGCCTCCCGGTAGGTGTCGGTGCGCAGGTACGTGGCCCGCTCGCCCAGCTCGTCGGCGAGGTGGCGCATGCCGGACAGGACCAGGTGCAGCTTCTGGCGGTGGAACGGGCGGCTGCGCAGCACACGGGCGGACTCGACCAGCACGACCTCGCGGTCGGCGTGCGGTCCGTGGACGTGCGGGCCGAGCTGGTCGGCGAAGAGCCAGAGCGGGGCGGGCATCGCGTCAGTCTCATCCGCGCGCAGCCGGGCCGCGACCGGAGCAGGATGTCCCCATGACGCAGGCTCCCGGCCCCGCCGAGTACGCGGCCCACGACGGCGCCCACCACCACTCCGACGTGAGCGGCGGCTGGCTGCGGGCGGCCGTGTTCGGGGCGATGGACGGCCTCGTCACGAACATCGCGCTGGTCGCGGGCGTCGGCGGCGGCGGGGGCGACCGCTCGCTGATCATCCTCACCGGGATGGCCGGGCTGGTCGCGGGCGCGTTCTCGATGGCGCTGGGCGAGTTCGCCTCCGTCGACACGCAGAACGACGCCGTCCGCCACGAGGTCGACGTCGAGCGGGCCGAGATCCGGCGCCACCCCGAGGTCGAGCAGGCCGAGCTGGCCGACATGTACCAGGAGATGGGGCTGACCCGGCCGACCGCGGAGGCCGTCGCGGCGGAGGTGCACAGCGACCCCGAGCTCGCCGTGCGCGTGCACATCACGCAGGAGCTCGGCGTCGACCCGACCGACAAGCCGTCGCCCTGGACCGCGGCGATCTCGTCGTTCCTCTGCTTCGCCGTCGGCGGGATCGTCCCGCTCGTGCCCTACCTGCTCGGCTCGTCCTCGCTGCTGCTCGGGTTGTCCGTCGGAGCGGTCGGCCTGGTCGCCGCCGGCGCGCTGACGGCGCGGTTCACCACCCGGCCGTGGTGGCTCGCGGGGCTGCGCCAGCTGATGTTCGGCGCGATCGCGGCGGGGGCGACGTTCGTCGTCGGGTCGCTGATCGGCACGGGCGTCGTCGGGTAGCCGCGCACCAGCGTCTCCGGGGCGCGCAGCCAGAACACCCAGCCGACGGCCAGCACCCCGCCGGTGATCGCGAACGCCGGCCCGTACCCGACGAGTTCGGCGAGCCCGCCCGCGAGCACCGGCCCGAGGATCGCCCCGAGGTCCGAGGCCATCTGGAACCCCGCGAGCACGGTGCCGCCGCGCCCGCCCGTCCCGATGACGTCGCCGACCGCGGCCTGCAGCGGCGGGTTCACCATCCCGCTGCCCAGCCCCGCCACCAGGCTGACGGCCAGGAACGCGATCGGGTCGGTGACGAACCCGAGCACGCCCGTGCCGACCGCGGCGACGGCCAGCCCGAGCAGCATCGGCGGGCGGCGCCCGAAGCGGTCGGCGAACCGCCCGGAGACGACGAGCGTGGCCGCGTTGCCCGCCGCGAACACCGCGAGCGCGATGCCCGACCACGACTCCGGCAGCCGCAGCGCCTCGACGACCAGCAGCGGCACCAGCGCCACCCGCGCCCCGAACACCGCCCACCCGACGCCGAAGTTCGCCACCAGCGCGGCGCGGTAGGCCCGGTGCTCCAGCGCGCCGCGGAAGCTGACCTCCACGACCGGGGCGGCCCCGGGGACGGGCGCCGCCACGTCGGTCCGCCCGCGCAGGAGCACCGCGCTGATCACGACGACGAGGACGAGGACGACCGCGTAGACCAGGAACGGGGCGCGCAGGCTGATCGCGACGAGCCCGCCGCCGGCCAGCGGTCCGACGATGTTGCCGAGCAGGAACCCGGTGGCCCACATGCCCGACGCCCGCCCGCGGATCTCCGGCGGGGACAGGCGGATGAGCAGCGACACCGCGGAGATCGTGAACATCGTCGACCCGATGCCGCCGAAGGCCCGCAGCGCCAGGAGGTGCCAGTACTCCCCCGCGAACGCCATCGCGGCCGTCGACACCGCGACGATCAGCAGGCCCGCGTTGAACACGCGCAGCTCGCCGAGCCTGCTGACCAGCCAGCCGCTCGACGGGGCGAACACCAGGCGGGCCAGGGCGAAGACGCTGATCACCAGCCCGGCGGCGGTGATCCCGACGTCGAAGCTGCGGACGAAGACCGGCAGCGTCGGCGCGACCAGGCCGAAGCCGATGGCGATCATGAACGAGGCGCCGACCAGCACCCAGATCTCGCGGGGCAGGCGCACGGGAGCCCGCGGGGCGTCGGCCTCGACCACCCGCCACCCCTTCCGGTTCGTGCCATTGCTACCGATCCCCGACACTACGCCGCGCTCGCCCGCACACCGCATCCCCGCGGCGTCTGACACTGTTGAGCCGACAGCACACCGGCCCCGAGGAGGTCCGCAGTGACCGCAGAGCCCGCCGTCGACGGCGGACTGGGGGCGAGCAGCCTCGTCGAGCTCGCCGTGCGCCGGCTGCGCAGCGAGATCCTCAGCGGTGCGCTGCAGCCCGGCGAGCGCCTGGTCGAGGAGCAGCTGACCAGGCGGTTCGGCACGAGCCGGGCGCCGCTGCGCGAAGCGCTCCGCCTGCTCGGGCAGCAGGGGCTCGTCGAGCACCTCCCCCGCCGCGGGGTGCGCGTGACCGAGCTGTCGGCCCGCGACATCGACGAGCTGTTCAGCCTGCGCGACGCCCTGGAGCGCTTCGCCGTCGAGTGCGCGCTGGGCCGCGGCGCCCGCCTGTCCACCGCCGCCCTGCGCGCCGCCACCGAGCAGATGGAGCGGGCCGCGGCCGGGGGCGACGCCGCGGAGCAGGCGGCCGGGCACCGCGCGTTCCACCTCGCGCTCGTCGGGCTCGCCGACCACCACCAGCTCGTGCGCAGCTACGAGCCGGTCCTCACCCAGCTCCAGCTCTACATGGCCACCAACATGCGCCGCGAGGCCGAGGCCGCGTCCCCGCGCGAGGGGGCGCAGCGCCACCGCAGGCTCTGCGACGCCGTCGACTCCGGCGACCTCGACGCGGTCCTCGCCGAGCTGGCCCACCACGGCGCCCGCACGTACCTGGCCCCCGAACTGGACGCCTGAGCGACCGGCGTCACACGGGCTTAACCGCGCAGACCTGCCGTCGACACCGAACGGTCGACAATCGACAGAACGCAGATCGCGACGGTCCCGCTCGGGGTGCGCTCCCTGGGCGCCGCCTACCGCAGCGGCGCGCTCACCCCCCACGACGTCGTCGATGCCGTGCTGGCCCGGATCGCCGAGCGCGGTGACGACGCCGTCTGGATCTCCCGGTTCACCCGCGCCGAGCTGCACGAGCAGGTCGCGACGCTCCCGGCCGGCCCGCTGCACGGGATCCCGTTCGCCGTCAAGGACAACATCGACGTCGCCGGCCTCCCGACGACGGCCGCGTGCCCCGCCTTCGCCCGCTCCCCCGCCGTCGACGCCACCGCGGTGCGGCTGCTGCGCGAGGCGGGCGCGATCGTCGTCGGCAAGACCAACCTCGACCAGTTCGCCACGGGCCTCAACGGGACCCGCTCCCCCTACGGCGCGTGCGAGTCGGTGTTCGGCGGCGACCTGATCTCCGGCGGGTCCAGCTCGGGCAGCGCCGTCGCGGTGGCGGCGGGCGAGGTCGCCTTCTCCCTGGGCACCGACACCGCGGGCTCGGGGAGGGTCCCGGCCGCGCTCAACGGGATCGTCGGGCTCAAGCCGACCCGCGGCCTGGTCAGCACGGCCGGGGTGCTGCCCGCGTGCCGCTCCCTGGACTGCGTCAGCGTGTTCGCCCACGACCCGTCCGACGCGGCGGACGTGCTGTCGATCGTCGCCCACCCGGACCCGTCCGACGCCTGGTCACGACCTGTGCGCGGAAACGCTCGCCCTGACCCCCTCTTCCGCGCACGACTGCTCCTGCCCGACGAGCTGGACTTCGAGGGCGACACCGCGATGGCGGCCGCCTTCGACGCCGTCGCCGCACGCGCGGACGCCGTCGGCACCGCCCCCGTCGCGCCGCTGCGCGAGGCGGGCGACCTCCTCTACACCGGCCCGTGGGTCGCCGAGCGCCTCGCCGGGCTGGAGGCGTTCCTCACCGAGCACCCCGACGACGTGCTCCCCGTGATCCGCGCCGTCGTCGAGCAGGGCGCCGGCTTCACCGCCGTCGACGCCTTCCGCGGGCGGCACCGCCTGCAGGAGCTCCGCGCCGGGACCGCCCGGCTGTGGGACCGCGCCGACGCCCTGCTCCTGCCCACCGTCCCGACGACGTTCACGCGCGCGCAGATCGCCGAGCAGCCGGTGGCCCGCAACCTCGTCCTCGGCCGGTACACGCAGTTCGCCAACCTGCTCGACCTCGCCGCCGTCGCGGTCCCGGCGGGGTTCACCGCCGACGGCCGCCCCGTCGGCGTCACCCTGCTCGGCCCCGCCTTCTCCGAGGACCGCCTGCTCTCCGCCGCGCACCAGTTGATCACCAGGGAGGCCGCATGACCGCGACAGTGCAGACCAGGGCCCGGATCGGGCCCGTCGCCGCCGACCCCTACCCGTGGCCCTACGACGGATCGGTCGACGCCGCGCGCACCGCGCTGATCTGCATCGACTGGCAGGTCGACTTCTGCGGGCCCGGCGGCTACGTCGACCGCATGGGCTACGACATCGGGCTCACCCGGGCCGGCCTCCCGGCCACCGCGCGGATGCTCGAGCACGCCCGCTCCACCGGGATGCTGGTGGTCCACACCCGCGAGGGCCACGCCCCGGACCTGTCCGACCTGCCCGCCAACAAGCGCTGGCGCTCCGCCCGGATCGGCGCCGAGATCGGGAGCGTCGGCCCGACCGGTCGGATCCTCGTCCGCGGGGAACCGGGCTGGGAGATCGTGCCGGAGGTCGCCCCGATCCCCGGCGAGGTGCTGCTCGACAAGCCGGGCAAGGGCGCCTTCTACGCCACCAACCTCGACCTCGTCCTGCGCACGAACCGGATCACGCACCTCGTCCTGACCGGCATCACCACGGACGTCTGCGTGCACACGACCATGCGCGAGGCGAACGACCGCGGCTACGAGTGCCTGGTCCTGAGCGACTGCACCGGCGCCACCGACCCGTCCAACCACGACGCCGCGCTGCACATGGTGACCATGCAGGGCGGGGTCTTCGGCGCGGTCGCGACGTCGACCGCCGTCATCGCGGGGACCACCACGTGAGAAGCCTGCCCGCCGACCCCTACCCCTTCGCGTTCGACCCCGCCACGACCGCCCTGGTGATCATCGACATGCAGCGGGACTTCGTGGAGCCCGGCGGCTTCGGCGAGACCCTCGGCAACGACGTGTCCTGGCTGCAGGCCGTCGTCCCGCCGCTGCAGCGGGTGCTCGCCACCGCCCGCGAGGTCGGCCTGACCGTGATCCACACGCGCGAGGGCCACGTCCCCGACCTGTCCGACTGCCCGCCCGCCAAGCTCAACCGCGGCGAGCCGTCGCTGCGGATCGGGGCGCCGGGGCCCCAGGGCCGCATCCTGGTCCGCGGCGAGTACGGCCACGACATCATCGACGAGCTGACGCCGCTGCCCGGCGAGCTCGTCATCGACAAGCCGGGCAAGGGGCTCGTTCCACGGCACCTCGCTCGGCGCCGAGCTCGCCGAGCTGGGCGTGACCAGCCTCGTCGTCACCGGCGTCACCACCGAGGTGTGCGTGCACACCACCGTCCGCGAGGCCAACGACCGCGGCTACGAGTGCCTGGTGCTCTCGGACTGCGTCGGGTCCTACTTCCCCGAGTTCCAGCGCGTCGGCCTGCAGATGATCTCCGCCCAGGGCGGGATCTTCGGCTGGGTCGCCCCGTCGGAGTCGTTCCTGCACGCCCTCACCCTCCAGGAGATCCCGTCATGACGACCACCGAGACCGAACCGATGAAGCTGTCGTGGTGGGTCGCGGGCGACACCAACGCGTTCTTCGGCCTGGGCTTCAACACCCTGGTCAACGTGCTGGTGCTCTCCGGGCTCTGCCTCGGCGTCGTCAACATCCCCGGCGCGGACGTGTTCGGGGTGATCCTCCCCGCGCTCGGCGTGCAGCTGCTGATCGGCAACGTCTACTACACCTACCTGGCGCGCCGGCTCGCCCGCCGCGAGAACCGCACCGACGTCTGCGCGATGCCCTACGGCCCGTCGGTGCCGCACATGTTCATCGTCGTCTTCGTGATCATGCTGCCGATCTACCTGGCGACGGGCGACCCGATCGTCGCCTGGACCTCCGGGCTCGCGTGGTCGTTCATCATCGGCATCATCGTGCTGATGGGCGCCTTCGTCGGGCCGTTCATCCGGAAGTACACGCCGCAGGCCGCGATGCTCGGCACGCTCGCAGGCATCTCGATCGCGTTCATCTCGATGCGCCCGGCCGCCCAGATGTGGGAGGCGCTGTGGATCGCGTTCCCGGTCATGGTGATCATCCTGATCGGGTTCTTCACCGACCTGAAGCTGCCCGGCAACATCCCCGTCGGCCTCGCCGCGCTGCTCGTCGGCTCGGCCATCGGCTGGATCGGCGGGTACATGTCGGTGCCGGACGTGGTGGCCGCGGCGGGTGACGTCGCGCTGTCGCTGTCGACCTTCGACATCCCGCGCCTGGTCGAGGGCCTGGCCAACGTCGCCCCGCTGCTCGCCACGGCCATCCCGCTGGGCATCTACAACTTCACCGAGGGCATGGCCAACGTCGAGAGCGCCGCGGCGGCGGGCGACGAGTACAACCTGCGCGCGATCCTCGGTGCCGACGGCGCCGGCGCCATCGTCGGCGCCGCCATGGGCTGCCCGTTCCCGCCCGCCGTCTACATCGGCCACCCCGGCTGGAAGGCCGCGGGCGGCCGCACCAGCTACTCGCTCGCGTCCGGCGTGTTCATCGCGCTGATGTGCTTCCTCGGCATGTTCTCGCTGCTCGGAGCCCTGCTGCCGCTGCCGGCGATCGTCCCGATCCTGCTCTACATCGGGCTGCTGATCGGTGCGCAGGCGTTCCAGGAGGTCCCCAAGCGGCACGCGATCGCGGTGGTCTTCGCGATCATCCCGAACATCGCCTCCTGGGCGGGCGGGCTGATGACCAACGCCGTCGGCGCGGCCGGCAGCACCCCCGCCGAGGTGGGCGAGGAGGCCTTCACCAACGCCGGGCTCGTCTACCACGGCACCCTGCTGCTCGGCGGCGGCGCGATCCTGGCGGGGATGGTGCTCGGCTCGATCGTCGTGTTCATCATCGACAAGAAGTTCGTGCCGGCCGCGATCCACTGCTTCATCGGCGCCGCGCTCGGCTTCATCGGCCTGATCCACGCCGAGCAGGTGGGGTGGAACGTCGGCGGGCAGATCGCGCTCGGCTACCTGTTCGCCGGGATCATCCTGCTGGCCTTCGGTCTGTTCACGACGAACACCCCGGAGGCGGCGACGGACACCGCGGACGTGCCCGCACAGCGCACGGAGGAGGAACCGGCGACGGCGATGGCGCCGATGGACACGACCCGCCCGGCGACCGCGTGACCCGCACGGGACCGCAGTGGGGTGGCTCCACGGCAACCGGGTCGGAGCAGAGCCACCCCACGGCAACCGAGGTCGACGTCCGCGCCGCCTTCGAGCGCTACGAACGCGCCCTGCTCGACGGGGACGTCGCCACCCTGACCGAGCTGTTCTGGGACGACCCCCGGTGCCGCCGCTTCGGCGTCGCCGACCGCCAGGACGGGGCCGCGGCGATCGCGGCCTGGCGCCGCGCGCACCCGACCGTCCCGCCCGGACGACGGCTCCGCGAGACCGCGGTGCTGGCGCTCGGGGAGGACACGGCCGTCGTCACCACCCTGTTCGACCACCCCGGCAGCGGGACCGAGGGCCGCCAGAGCCAGACCTGGTTCCGGTTCCCGCAGGGGTGGCGGATCGTCGCGGCCCACGTCTCCGAGGTGCCCCTCGCATGACGAGCCGCGCACGGCGCGGCGAGCAGGACGGCCCCGTCCTGCTCGCCGTGGTGGCGGCCCACCGCACCGGCCAGCCGCTGCATCCCGAGCTCGTCGCCCTCGGGGCGCGGTTCGAGCGGCACGCCTCCACCGCACCCCTGTACCGGCTGGTCACGCTGCCCGGGCCGGGCGTGCCGCGGGGCGGCCTCGTCGCCGTCGACGACGGGGGTGCCGCCGTCGAGGTGGAGCTGCACCGGATCCCCGTCGAGGCGATCGGCCGGCTCGTCTGCGCCCTGCCCGACCCGCTGGGGATCGGCCCGGTCGAGCTCGCCGACGGGGTCGCGCTCGGGATCGTCTGCGTGCGCAGGCCGCCCGGCGCGCGCGACATCAGCAGCTACGGCAGCTGGCCCGCCTACCTCAGGTCGGTGACCGTGTAGGTGTGCCCGGCCGTGACCAGCCGCTCCACCAGCGCCGACCCCATCGCCGCGGCGGGGGTGAGCGATCCCGCGCGGTCGGGCAGGTCGTCGAGCGCGAGGCACAGCCCGCTCTCCCCGAGCATGACGGCGGTGGCCGCGTACCCGGGATCACCCGTCCCCGCGACCTTCGCCCGGTAGCGCCGGCCGCTCTCCGTCGTCGCCTCGATGTCCATGCGGAACCACCCCGCCGCCCGCGCCTGCTCGCTCGGGCCCTCCCCCGGCTTCGGCAGGACGCGGTCGAGCACGGCCCGGGTGGGGGCCGTCGAGAACCCGGCGAGCAGCCCGGCGAGCCCGGCGGTGACGGCCGCCGCGGCCACCGCCCCGGCCGGGCCGGTGCCCAGGCCCATCGACTCGCCGTAGCGCAGGGAGCGGCCGTAGGCGAAGTCGAGCAGCGCGTTGCTGCGCCGCACGACCCGCGTGTTGTACGACGCCATGACGAACGGCGCGGTCCACGTCCCGCGCTCGCCCCGCCGTCCGGGCAGCGGCGCGTCGGAGGGCTGGCGGGGCACCGGCTCGGCCGCGCGCTCGGGGCTCAGCGAGTGCAGGTCGCCGACGACGAGCCGCCGCGACGGGTCGGCCGCGACCGCCTCGACCTGCGCGCGCAGCGAGTCGATCGTGCCGCCGCTGAAGCCGCCCTTCGCGCTCGCGACCAGGTCGACGTCGACGAGCCCGCCCGCCCCGTCGGCCGCGGCGCGCTCGTGCAGGACGAACACGCCGAGGTCGGACGGGATCGAGTCGTAGCCGCAGGAGTGCACGATCTTCGCGCCGGTGTCGCGGGCGACCTTGTCGACGGCGTCGATCGCGTCGCGGTGGAACAGCACCTCGCCGGTGAGGTCGGCGTAGTGCGTGCCCGCCCGCGCACAGGCCTCGACGACCGGCAGCCCGTAGCGGGCGTAGGGCCCGACGGTCGTGACGAGCACCCGGGTGGACCCGACGAGCGCCGCCAGCGCCTCGGCGTCGGAGGAGTCGGCGACCAGCAGCGGCCAGTCGCGCGCCGCCGCGGGCAGCCGCCCGCGGACCGCCTCCAGCTTCGCCCGCGACCGCCCGGCCAGCCCGATCCGGACGCCCGACGGCGCGTGCTCCGCGAGGTACGCGGCGGTCAGCTCCCCGACGTAGCCGGTGGCGCCGTAGACGACGAGATCATGCGCGCGGTCCATGCGCCCAGCCTGCCCTACCGGCCGCCGAGCAGCCCGCCCAGCACACCGCCCATGCCGCCCTGGCCGGCCTGCTCCCCGCCGCCGGTCCCGGCGACGAGGCCACCGGGCGGCAGCTCCGAGGGCTGCACGATGACGAAACCCCGGCCGGTGAACGACAGCGTGTACCGCTCGCCGGTGCTGCGGCCCATCAGCGTGCCGATGTTGAAGGTGTCGTTGCTGGTCAGGCCGGTCTGCAGGCTGGCCGACCAGGCGACGGCGGCCTGCGGGTCGGCGTAGGTCGGCTGGTCGACGTTCAGCACGACCGGCGTGCCCTCGGTGGTGATCGCGATGCGGCCGCGGCCGGTGAACTCGCAGTTGAACAGGCCCGCGTTGCTGGCGAAGCCGGCCGCGCCCGAGACGCGCGCGATGCGGTAGGACAGCGAGGAGTCGAACGCGAGCACGTTGGCGCCGTTGATCGTCAGGCCGTCGGTGCCGTCGAGGTCGATCAGGTGGACGTCGCTGGCCGCGTTGGCCAGGAACAGGTCGCCCCGCCCGCTGACCTTCATCAGCGGCACGCCCTCGCCGGTGAGCCGCTGCCGGATCATGTTCCCGATGCCGCCGGAGCCGAGCGCCTCGAACCGCAGGTCGCCCTGGTAGGCGACCATCGACCCGGCCCGGGCCATCAGGTCGCCGCCGCCCATCGAGACCCGGGCCATCTTGCCGCCCTGCTTCTGGATGCCCATGCCGGCGACCTCGGCGTGGTCGGGGCTGAACAGGTCGCTCTGCATCGGCGGGGCTCCTTCGGGCGACGGCGCGAACGGCTGGTGGGCGGGGGGCTGGTGGGCGGGGGGCGGGGGGCGCGGACGGCGGGTACGGCCCGGGCGGCGGCTGCTGACCCCCGGGCGGCGGGTACGCGCCGGGCGGCGCAGGCGGGTACCCGCCGGGCGGTGCAGGCGGGTACGCGCCGGGCGGCGGGTACCCGGGAGGCACCGACGGCGGGTGGCCGGCGGGCGCGGGCGGAGGGGCCGGCGGGTACGCGGCGGCCGGCGGAGGGGCAGCGGGTGGCTGCTGCGCATCCGGGAAGAGCGCGAACCGGTCCGGGGCGGGGGCGGACGGCGACGGCTGCCCCGGCGGGGGCCACGACGACGGCACGGGCGGTGGAGCGGCAGCCGGTGGAGCTGTCGCCGGTGGTGCGGGCGGAGCCGCGGGCGGGTCGTCGTCGAGGTTCACGCCGTACTCCGACGCGATGCCGGCCAGCCCGTCGGCGAAGCCCTGCCCGACCGCCCGGACCTTCCAGCCGCCCTGGCGCCGGTAGATCTCGACGCAGATCACGGCGGACTCGGCGCCGAGCCCGGCCATCTCGAACGCGAACTCGTTCGCGGTGGCGACCGGTGGGGCGACCTGCCCGAACGTCGCCGGGCCGGAGCCGTCCAGGCTCGCGGTGACCACGACGGTCCCGACGTCGGCCGGGACCGCCCGCAGGTCGACCTGGACGAGATCGCCCCGTCCCTGACCGTGGTGGTGGGTGACCCCGGCGCCGACGGGGTTGTTGAAGAACACGAAGTCGCCGTCGCTGCGCACCCGGCCGTCCGGGCCGAGGAGCAGCGCGGAGACGTCGACCGGGACGGGGGAGGCGACCGAGACCGAGACCCGGTCGCCGGTCACCGGCCGGTTCTCACCGCGAGACAGGGGCGTCACGCCGCAGAGTGTGCCACCGGATCCGGCGATCGCCGAGACCCCTTCCCGGCGGAACCCCAGCTCACCGGCACCTCGCGCACGCCGTAGACGACCTTGTCGCTCCTGTAGTCCAGTTCGTCCGGATCCCGGGTGACCCGCAGGTCCGGGAACCGCCGCAGCAGCGCCGGGTAGGCGACCTGCAGCTCCAGGCGCGCGAGCGGCTGCCCGAGGCACTGGTGCACGCCGAACCCGAAGGCGACGTGGTGCCGCTCGGCCCGGTGGATGTCGAGGCGGTCGGGGTCGGCGAACGCCTCCGGGTCGCGGTTGGCCGACTCGCTCGACGCCAGCACGCCCTCCCCCGCCGCGATGCGCACGCCCCCGATCTCGAGGTCCTCGGTGGCCACGCGGGCACGGGCGTTGTGCACGATCGTCAGCAGCCGCAGCAGCTCCTCGACGGCGCGCACGACGACCGTCGGGTCGGAGGTGTCGCGCAGCTCGGCGGCCTGCTCGGGGTGGTCCAGCAGCACGAGGGTGCCGAGCGCCAGCTGGTTGGCCGTGGTCTCGTGCCCGGCGATCAGCAGCAGGCTCGCCGTGCTGACGGCCTCGTCGACGCTCAGCTCCCCCGCCCGCACCCGGCGCTGCACCAGGCGGCCGAGCAGGTCGTCGGTGGGGTCGTCGACCTTCGCCTCGACGAGCCCACGCAGGTAGGCGCGCAGCTCATCGCTCGCGGCCGCGACCTCCTCGGGGGCGCTCGCGGAGGTCAGCATGCGCGCCGAGACGGCCTGGAAGAACTCGTGGTCGCCGTAGGGCACGCCGAGCATCCGGCAGATCACCAACGACGGCAGCGGCAGCGCGAACGCCGTCACCAGGTCGACGGGTCGCGGTCCCGCGGCCATGGCGTCGAGCAGGTCGTCGACGATGCCGGTGACCATCGGGCGCAGCGACTCCGTCGAGCGCATCGTGAAGTCGCTGATCAGCATGCGGCGCAGCCGGGAGTGCTCGGGGTCGTCGAGCACGATGAACGGCGGGGTGTCCTGGCCCGCCCGACCGGCGCGCGCCGGGCTGATCAGCGGGTAGCCGGGCGTGCGCATGTCGGCGCTGAGCCGCGGGTCGGCCAGGACGGCTCGGACGTCCGCGTGCCGGGTGACCAGCCACGCCTCGGTGCCGTTCCACAACCGGACCCGGCTGACGGGCCGGTGCTCGCGCAGGGGCCTCAGCGCCGGTGGCGGGTCGAAGGGGCAGGCGCCCCGGGCCATCGGAAAGGTAGTGGTCTGCTCCGTGGTCGTCATCGGCGTCCCCGTTCGTCCGAATCGATAGCGATGCTAACGATCACGGTACCGGAACGACGGAGCCCCCGCCGACGGTGTCGGCGGGGGCTCGGTCAGGGGTGGAGGTGCCGGGAATCGAACCCGGGTCCTCCGTCGCTCCACAAGGGCTTCTCCGTGCGCAGTCCGCTCTGCCTCTACTCGGATCCCCCGGTCATGCGAACGAGCCGGTGTGACGATCCCAGTCGCTGTGAGGTGTCCCTGTCCGCCCCGCGACCGGGCGGACAGGTGAGCTCCCTAGCTGATGCCGGGATCCGCGGCGGGAGCACCCGCGGGCCGACAGACTCACACTCGCTCAGGCGGCGAGGGCGAAGTCGCGCTGATTGGAATCGGCGCTTATAAATTTGCGACGGATGGTTAACGAGATCATCGTCGCCTTCCTCGGCACGCTTCCCCTTGATCGACGAACGAAGTCGAAACCGTTCACCCCCTGCGCGCCCGACCGTCGGGCGTCAGAACAGGGTAACGCGTCGCGGCCGGGGAATCATCCCGGTTCGGACGGCAGGCCGAGGACCCGCGCGGGCGTGTCGTGGAGCACCGCGCGCAGGAACCCCGCACCGAGGCGGTCGTCGGCCGCCGCCCAGCCCGCCACCGCCGCGACCTGCTCGTACGCGGGGTAGGGGATGTTCGGGAAGTCCGAGCCGTAGACCACCCGGTCGGCCACGTCGACGAGCCGGGCCGCCCAGTCCTGCGGCAGCGGCGCCATCTGCTCCGAGTACGCCGTGCCGACCATCGTCGTGTCGATGTGCACGTGCTCGTGCCGCCGGACGAGGTCGAGCGCCCCGGTGAAGTCGGGCATCCCGGCGTGGGCCAGGACGACGGGCAGCCGCGGGTGCTCGGCCAGTACCTCGCCGAACACGTCGAGCCCGGTGTGCTCGCCGGGGATCGGGCCGTGGCCGCAGTGCACGATCGCCGGGACGCCCGCGTCGGCCAGCAGCCCCCACGCCGGACGCAGCAGCGGGTCGCGCGGGTCGAACCCGCCGACCTGGACGTGCACCTTGACCAGCCGCGCGCCCGCGGAGACCGCGGCGCCCAGGTAGTCGGCCACGTCGGGCTCGGGGTACAGCGTCGCCGTGGGCACCGCGCCGTCGGTGCGGGCCGCGAAGTCGGTGACCCACTCCGTCAGCCAGCGACCCATCCCCGGCTTGTGCGGGTAGACCAGCGGCGCGAACGCGCGGACGCCCAGCTCCTTCAGCGCGGCGAGCCGCTCGTCGACGGACGTGCGGTACCGGATCGGCCACGCCCGCCCGTAGTGGGTCTCGGCGCGGTCGAAGTAGGCCCAGACCTTGTCCATGACGTTGTCGGGCAGGAAGTGCACGTGGGCGTCGACGAGCCCGGGCACGCCGAGGTCGTCGAGGAAGCGCGGGACGTCGGCGTCGGAGGTCGGCGGGGCGGGCAGGCTCACGAGCGCAGCTCGCGCGCGCGGCCCTTCGCGGCCCGGCCGAACGCCTTCTGGATCTCCCGCTGCGCGTCGCGCTTGGCGAGGTCGGTGCGCTTGTCGTACGACTTCTTGCCCTTGGCCAGGGCCAGCTCGCACTTGACCTTGCCGTCGGAGAAGTACAGCGACAGCGGCACCAGCGACAGCCCGCCCTCCTTGATCTTGCCGATCAGGCGGTCGATCTCCCCGCGGTGCAGCAGCAGCTTGCGGGTGCGGCGCGGCTCGTGGTTGGTCCAGCTGCCCTGCGTGTACTCCGGGATGTGCAGGCCGCGCAGCCAGATCTCGCCGTCGTCGACGGTGGCGAACGCGTCGACCAGCGATGCGCGGCCCATCCGCAGGCTCTTCACCTCGGTGCCCAGCAGCGCGACGCCCGCCTCGTACTCGTCGAGGATGGCGTAGTCGTGGCGCGCACGCCGGTTCTGCGCGATCACCTTCCGGCCCGTCTCCTTCACCGCTCCAGCCTACGCGGAGGGGCCACCGGGTTGCCGATCTAGAGCCGCACGTACAGGCGCAGCGTCACGTACCCGGTGACGGCGGCGATCCCGGCCCCGATCATCACCAGGATCGGCGAGACCCACACGATGTCGGCCAGCTCGATCGGCGGCACCACCCCGTTGGAGACGATCCCCGACAGCAGCTGGTCGATGAACAGGTACTTGCCGGCCAGCAGCCCCGCCGAGGCGATCAGCGCACCGACCAGCCCCGTCACCACGGCCTCGATGAGGAACGGCAGCTGGGTGTACCAGCGCGTGGCCCCGACCAGCCGCATGACGCCCACCTCGGTGCGCCGCGTGTACGCCGAGACCTGCACGGTGTTGGAGATCAGCAGCAGCGCCGCGACGGCCTGCACCAGCGCGAGCGCGAACGTCACGTTGCGGACGCCGCCGAGGAAGTCGAACAGCTTCGCGACGACGGCGCGCTGGTCGATGATGTTGCGCACGCCGACCTGCCCGGTCATCGCCTGCGTGACGGCGGCCGCGCCGGCCTCCTGGTCGGCGAGCCGGACGCGCAGCGTGGCCGGCAGCGACTGCGGCCGCACGACGTCGGCCAGCGCCTGGCCCTCGAACAGCTCGAGGTAGCGCTCGTAGGCCTGCTGCTGGCTCTCGAACCGGACCGAGTCGACGAGCGGGGAGTTCTCCAGCGTCGCCCGCAGCCCGGTGCAGACCGGCTGGCTGCAGTCGGTGTCGGCGGCGGACACGTCGGCCGTCAGCGCGACCTGCACCTCGACGCGGTCGCTGTAGAGCTGCTCGGTGCGGTCGATCGTGCGCACGGCGAGCAGCCCGGTGCCGACCAGGCCGAGCGAGATCGCGGTGGTCAGCACCATCGCGATCGTCATCGTGACGTTGCGGCGCAGGCCGGTGAAGACCTCCCGCGTGACGAAGTCGGCCCTCATGGCGCCTCCCCGGGAGAGAGCACGTCGGCGCGCCTCATCGACCGACCCCGTAGACCCCGCGGATCTCGTCGCGCACGACCTGGCCCATGTCGAGCTCGACGACGCGGCGGCGCATCGAGTCGACGATCGAGTGGTCGTGGGTGGCCATGACGACCGTCGTGCCGGTGCGGTTGATCCGCTCCAGCAGCAGCATGATGTCCTGGCTGGTGTCCGGGTCGAGGTTGCCCGTTGGCTCGTCGGCCAGCAGCACCAGCGGCCGGTTGACGAACGCGCGCGCGATCGCGACGCGCTGCTGCTCCCCGCCGGACAGCTCGTTGGGCAGCCGGTCGGCCTTGCCCCCGAGCCCGACGAGGTCGAGCACCTCCGGCACGACCTTGCGGATCGTGCCGGACGACTTGCCGATGACCTCGAGCGCGAACGCGACGTTCTCGCCCACGGTCTTGTTCGGCAGCAGCCGGAAGTCCTGGAACACGCACCCGATGCGCTGGCGCAGCTTCGGCACGCGGCGCCGGGGCAGCTTCGCGACGTCCATGTCGGAGACGAAGATGCTTCCCCGCGTCGGGACGTCCTCGCGCAGGAGCAGCCTCAGGAACGTCGACTTGCCGGACCCGGACGGCCCGATGAGGAAGACGAACTCCCCCTTCTCCACGTTCACCGAGACCCGGTCCAGCGCGGGGCGCGTGGACGTCTTGTACGTCTTGGTGACGCGTTCGAGGCGGATCACGCAGGCACGGTACCCAGACCCGGGCCCGGGACCGGCACGCGACCCGCCCCCTCGGCGCGGGACACCGACCACTGGGCGGGTCCGCCCCGTTCGCCGGCCGCTCAGTCGGTGCTGTTGGCCTCGTTGCGCCGCCAGCGGATGCCCGCCTCGATGAACCCGTCGATGTCGCCGTCGAGCACGGCGGCGGGGTTGTTGACCTCGTGGTTGGTCCGGAGGTCCTTCACCATCTGGTACGGGTGCAGCACGTAGGAGCGCATCTGGTTGCCGAACGACGCGTCGCCGGAGTCCTTGAGCGAGTCCATCAGGGCCCGCTCCTCCTCCTTGCGCCGCACCAGCAGCTTGGCCTGCAGCACCATCATCGCCGACGCCTTGTTCTGGATCTGCGAGCGCTCGTTCTGGCAGGACACCACGATGCCGGTGGGCAGGTGGGTCAGGCGCACCGCCGAGTCGGTGGTGTTGACGCCCTGCCCGCCCGGCCCCGACGACCGGTAGACGTCGACGCGGAGTTCCTTCTCGTCGATGTCGATGTGGTCGCTGGTCTCGACGACCGGCGTCACCTCGACCGCGGCGAAGGAGGTCTGGCGGCGGCCCTGGTTGTCGAACGGCGAGATGCGCACGAGCCGGTGGGTGCCCTGCTCGACCGAGAGCGTGCCGTAGGCGTAGGGGGTGTGGACGGCGAAGGTGGCCGACTTGAGGCCCGCCTCCTCCGCGTAGGAGGTGTCGTAGACGTCGACGCCGTAGCCGTGCTGCTCGGCCCAGCGCAGGTACATCCGCATGAGCATCTCGGCGAAGTCGGCCGCGTCGACGCCGCCGGAGCCGGCCCGGATCGTCACCAGCGCCTCGCGCTGGTCGTACTCGCCGGACAGCAGCGTGCGCACCTCGAGGGCCTCGATGTCGGCGCGCAGCTTCGTGCGCTCCGCGTCGGCCTCGGCGATGGCGCCCTCGTCCTTCTCGTCCTCGGCCAGCTCGTAGAGCAGCGGGAGGTCGTCGAGGCGGCGGCGCAGCTCCTCGAGCCGGCGGACGTCACCGGTGGCGTAGGCCAGCCGGCTGGTGACCTTCTGCGCCTCGTCCGGGTTGTTCCACAGGTCGGGCTGACCGGCCTGGTCCTCGAGGTCGGCGATCTCGACGCGCAGCGCGGGCAGGTCGGTGACCGCCTCGATGCTCTCCAGCGTGGTGGCGAGTTCCTTGAGGTCGGCTGCGGCGTCGGGGTTCACAACGCTCCAGCCTACGCGGGGGGCTCAGGAGTCCGGGACGGCGTCCAGCAGCCGGAGCATCGCGCGGGTGTGGGCGACGACGAAGTCCGCGACGGCCTTGCGGTACGGGTCGGGCTCCCCCTTCGCGACCGCCTTCGCCGCGGTCAGCCGCTGCGCGTAGGCCTCCCGGCTGTCGCCGACGAGGGCGGCCCGCTGCTTCGGGGTGAGCGAGCCGGAGTGCAGCAGCCGCAGCACCAGCGGGCTGCGGACGGGGTCGGAGGCGGAGCCCGCCGTCAGCCACGCGGTGAAGGAGCGGCGGCCCGCCGCGGTGATCGAGTACTGCTGCGACGCCCGCGGGCCCTGCTTGCCCGGTCTGAGCAGCCCGGCCGCCGCGAGCGCGGGCAGCTCCCGGTACACCTGGCTGCGGGTCACCGCGAAGAACGACCCGAACCGCTCCCCCGCCGCCGCCACCAGCTCGCCGCCGCTCATCGGGCCCTCGTGCAGCAGTCCCAGCAGGGCGGCGGCGGTGGCGTTGACGGGCGTCGCCCTGGCGGGTGGCATCGCTCCACCGTGCCATCCCGGTGCCGGACCCGCATCCACAGCGGACCCGGACGGCGTAACGCCGCGCCCACCTCGATCGAGTCATCCGGCGACCCCTCGTCACCGATTGCGGACACGACTGCGCAGCGGCTTCACGCGGATCACACACGCGGCTCCCCAAAGTACCGGCCAGTAGCCCGGACGGACCACCGAATTCCGTCCCGGCGGTCGACCCGGGCCGGGCGTGATCCGCCGCCCGGAGAACGAGGAGAGGCATGGCGGGGTTCCTGCTGCGACGGCTCGCCAACTACGTCGCGCTCTGCTTCATCGCCGCGTTCGCGACGTTCTCGCTGGCCTCGCTGACGTTCAACCCGCTCGCCAGCTACTACGAGCGGACGCCCCCGCCGCCGGCCGAGGTGATCCTGGCCAAGCGCGCGGAGCTGCGGCTCGACGACCCGATCCCGCTGCGCTTCCTGGGCTGGCTCGGCGACGTGCTGCGCGGCGACTTCGGCACCACCGTCACCGGCACCGACATCGGCGCCGAGCTGTTCAGCCGCGTCGGCGTCAGCTTGCGGCTGCTGCTGCTCGGCACCGTCATCGGGATCGCGATCGGCGTGGTCGTCGGTGTCGCGGGTGCGATCCGCCAGTACAAGGTGAGCGACTACGTCTCCACCGTCTTCTCCTTCGTGCTGCTCTCGACGCCGGTGTTCGTGCTCGCGCAGCTGCTCAAGTTCGGCGGGCTGGAGCTCAACGCGGCGGCCGGCACGACGATCCTGTTCTTCCAGGGGGAGGTGACGCCGAGCTTCCAGGGCAGCGCCGCCGCCGAGCTCGTCGACCGCCTGCAGCACCTCGTGCTGCCGACGCTCGCGATCGCGCTCGGCCAGATCGCCCTCTACAGCCGCTACCAGCGCAGCGCCATGCTCGACGTGCTCGGCAGCGACTTCCTGCGCACCGCCCGCGCGAAGGGCCTCACCCGCCGCCGCGCCCTGTTCACCCACGGCCTGCGCACCGCGCTGATCCCGATGGCCACGCTGTTCGCGTTCGGCTTCGGGCTGCTGCTCACCGGGGCCGTGCTGACCGAGCGGATCTTCGGCTGGTTCGGGATGGGCGACTGGTTCGTCTACGGCGTGCAGCGCCAGGACACCAACATCGTCGCGATCGTCACGCTCTTCGCCGCCGTGCTCATCCTGATCTCCGGCTGGCTGTCCGACGTCCTCTACGCCGCGCTCGACCCGCGCATCAGGATCAGGTGAGGCCGATGTCCACCCCCGTCTCCGTCGGCACCTCACCGGTCGCCGAACCCGAACCCGCCGAGGTGCTCACCTCCCGCGGGCGGCTGGTCCTGCGGCGCTTCCTGCGCAGCCGCTCCGCGATGGTCGGCGTGGCGGTCGTGGTGGTGCTGTTCCTCCTCGCCTACGTCGCCCCGCTGTTCAGCCCGTGGTCCTACTCCGAGCTCGACTACACCGCGTTCCTGCAGGGCCCGTCGGCCGACCACTGGTTCGGCACCACGCAGATCGGCGGCGACCTGTTCACCCAGACCATGGTCGGGCTGCAGAAGTCGCTGATCATCGGCCTGCTCGTCGGGCTCATCGCCACCGCGCTCGCCGCGGTCGTCGGCGCGGCGGCGGGCTACTTCGGCGGCTGGACCGACCGCGTCCTCATGTGGGTCGTCGACCTCATGCTGGTGCTCCCGGCGTTCCTCGTCATCGCGATCCTGTCCCCCGCGTTCGCCGGGGGCAGCTTCCTCATCCTCGTCGTGCTGCTGGCCGGGTTCGGCTGGATGATCGCGGCCCGGATCGTGCGCGGGCTGACGCTGTCGCTGCGCGAGCGCGAGTTCGTCAAGGCGGCGCGGTTCATGGGCGTACCGCCGTGGAAGATCATCTTCCGGCACATCCTGCCGAACATGTCCTCGCTGCTGATCGTCGACGCGACGATCGGGATGGGCGTGGCGATCCTCGGCGAGAGCACGCTGTCGTTCTTCGGGTTCGGCGTGCAGCCGCCCGACGTCTCCCTCGGCACGCTGATCGCCTCGGGGCTGGGGTCCTCGCAGACCTACCCGTGGCTGTTCCTGTTCCCCGCGGGCTTCCTCGTCGTCGCGATCCTGGCGTTCAACCTGGTCGGCGACGGCCTGCGCGACGCGCTGGACTCCAGCTCCGGAGCCGGTCGCCGCACGGAGGAGAAGGCGTGACGCTGACCGACCGCATCCTCGACGACCCCGCGGCCGGCCCCGCCGGTCCCGTCCTGTCGGTGCGCGACCTGTCCGTGTCCTTCCCGAGCGAGGCCGGGCGCGTCGACGCGGTCCGCGGCCTGAGCTACGACGTGGCGCCCGGCGAGGTGCTCGGCATCGTGGGCGAGTCCGGCTCGGGCAAGTCGGTGTCGTCGATGGCCGTGATGGGCCTGCTGCCGGGCCAGGCGCGCGTCACCGGCTCGGTGCGGTTCCGCGACACCGAGCTGCTCGGCCGCTCCGACGCCGAGCTGTCGGAGATCCGCGGCAGGCGCGTCGCGATGGTGTTCCAGGACCCGCTCTCCGCGCTGACGCCGGTCTACACGGTCGGCGCGCAGATCGTCGAGGCGCTGCGGATCCACCGGCGCGGGATGTCGAAGACCGACGCGCGGGCCCGGGCCGTCGAGCTGCTCGACCTCGTCGGCATCCCCAACGCCCGCGACCGCGTCGACGCCTTCCCCCACGAGTTCTCCGGCGGCATGCGCCAGCGCGCGGTGATCGCGATGGCGATCGCCAACGACCCCGACCTGATCATCGCCGACGAGCCCACGACCGCCCTCGACGTCACGGTGCAGGCGCAGGTCCTCGACGTGCTCAGGACCGCGCGTGAGGTCACCGGCGCCGGGATCGTGCTGATCACCCACGACCTCGGGGTCGTCGCGGGCGTGGCCGACCGCGTGCTCGTCATGTACGCGGGCCGCGCGGTGGAGACCGCACCCGTCGACGAGCTCTACGAGTACCCGCGGATGCCGTACACGCTGGGGCTGCTCGGCTCCATCCCGCGCCTGGACGCCGGTCCGCGGCAACCGCTCGTGCCGATCGAGGGGCAGCCGCCGTCGCTGGCCGAGCTGCCGCCGGGCTGCCCGTTCGCGCCGCGCTGCCCGCTCGCCGTCGACCTGTGCCGGGAGACCGAGCCGACCCTCGACGCCGTGCGCCCCGACCACCACGCCGCCTGCCACCGCAGCGGCGAGCTCGTGCGCCGCGAAGCCGCGCAGGTCTTCGACGTGCCGGTCATCGACGCGGCCCCCGAGGTGCCGCGCGAGCGGCGCGAGGTGGTGCTGCGCGTCGAGGACATGGTCAAGCACTACCCGGTGACGGCGGGGTCGATCCTGCGCCGCCGCGTCGGCACCGTGCAGGCCGTCGACGGCGTCAGCTTCGACGTGCGGTCCGGGGAGACGCTGGCCCTGGTCGGCGAGTCCGGCTGCGGCAAGACCACCACGCTGACCGAGATCCTGGAGCTGACGCCGCCCCAGCGCGGGAGCGTCGAGGTGCTCGGGCGCGACGTCGCCGGGCTGGGCAGGCGCGACCGCACCGCCCTGCGCCGCGACGTCCAGGTCGTCTTCCAGGACCCGATCGCCTCGCTCGACCCGCGCATGCCGGTGCACGACATCATCGCCGAGCCGCTCTCGACGCACCGCGTCGCGGCCGAGGAGATCCGCAGGCGGGTGCCGGAGCTGCTGCGGCTGGTCGGGCTGCGACCCGAGCACGCCGGCCGGTACCCGGCCGAGTTCTCCGGCGGGCAGCGCCAGCGCATCGGGATCGCCCGCGCGCTCGCGCTGGAGCCGAAGCTGCTGGTGCTCGACGAGCCGGTCTCCGCGCTCGACGTCTCCATCCAGGCCGGCGTGATCAACCTGCTGGAGGAGCTGCGCGTCCGGCTCGGGCTCGCGTACCTGTTCGTGGCGCACGACCTGTCGGTGGTGCGCCACATCGCCGACCGCGTGGCCGTCATGTACCTGGGGCGGATCGTCGAGATCGGCGACGTCGCCACGGTCTTCACCGCCCCCGAGCACCCGTACACGCAGGCCCTGCTCTCGGCCATCCCGATCCCGGACCCGGCCGTCGAGCGGGCGCGGGAGCGGATCCTGCTCACCGGCGACATGCCCAGCCCCGCGGACCCGCCGTCGGGGTGCCGGTTCCGGACGCGCTGCCCCCGTCACCTGACTCTCGACGAGGCCGACCGGCAGCGGTGCGTCACCGACGACCCGCAGCGACGGCCCCGCACGACCGCCGACCACGAGGTGGCCTGCCACTTCGCCGCACCGCACGCCGTGCTGTGACACCGAGAGGAATCCGAATGCGATCGAGATCAGCGGTTCTGGCGGCCCTGGCCGCCACCGCGGCACTGGTGCTGGCCGGTTGCGGCGGCGTGGGCGGAGGAGCCGCCCCCGGCGGGGGTCTGGCCCCCAACACCGGCGAGCAGGGCGTCAACGACATCAACGAACTGCCCCGCGACCAGGTGCAGGACGGCGGCGACCTGCGGTTCCCGCTCGACGCCCTGCCGGACAACTACAACCGCAACCAGGTCGACGGCACGCTGCGCGACGGCAAGTTCGTGATGGACCCGCTGATGCCGCACGCCTTCGATGCGCTGGCCGACGGCACCGTCGCGGTGAACACGGACTACTTCACCTCGATCGAGCTGACCTCGGAGAACCCGCAGGTCGTCACCTACACGATCAACCCCGAGGCGACGTGGGACGACGGCACGCCGATCACCTGGGTGGACCTCCAGGCCCAGTGGCAGGCCCAGAACGGCACGAACGAGGCGTTCAGCGTCGCGGGCACCACCGGCTACGAGGACATCACCTCCGTGGAGCGCGGCGTCGACGACAAGCAGGCCGTGGCCACGTTCGGCACGGTGTTCGCCGAGTGGAGCAGCCTGTTCGACAACATCTACCCGGCGTCGACGAACACCGACCCGGCCACGTTCAACACCGGCTGGCAGGCCCAGCCGCTGACGACCGCGGGCCCGTTCAAGGTCGAGACCGTCGACGCGACCGCGCAGACGATCACGCTCGTGCGCAACGACGCCTGGTGGGGTGAGCCGGCGAAGCTGGACCGGGTCATCTACCGCGTCGTCGAGCGCGACGCCCTGGCCGACGCGCTGGCCAACAACGAGATCGACTTCTACGCGATCGGGTCGAGCGTCGACCTGTTCCAGCGCAGCCAGGGCATCCCGGGGGTCGAGGTGCGGCAGGCCGCCGAGCCGACCTACAACCACATCACCTTCAACGGCGGCGAGGGCGCGATCCTCGCCGACCCGGCGCTGCGCCGCGCGATCGCCCAGGGCATCGACCGCCAGGTCGTCACCGAGGCGCTGATCGGGCAGATCGTGCCCGACGCCGTCCCGCTGGGCAGCTTCCTCTACACCGAGGGCTCCGCGAACTACGTCGACCACGCCCCGGCGTTCGACGCCGCCGCCGCGAGCACCGCGCTCGACGGCCTCGGGTGGGTGTCGCCGGGCGAGGGCCAGGTGCGCACCAAGGACGGGCAGCCGCTGAACCTGCGCTACATCACCACGGCGGGCAACCCGATCAGCGAGCGCATCTCGACGCTCATCCAGGCCCAGCTCGCCGCGATCGGCGTGGGCGTGGAGTTCGTCCCGGCCTCCTCGGCCGACCTGTTCGACCAGTACGTCACGCCGGGCAACTTCGACATCGTCGGTTTCGGCTGGTCCGGCACCCCGTTCCCGGTCACCTCGACCCGCAACATCTACTCGACCACCGGGGACCAGAACTACGGCAGCATCGGGACCCCGGAGATCGACGCGCTGTACACCCAGGCGCTCGGCGAGCTCGACGACACCGCGCGCAACGAGCTGGGCAACCAGATCGACGAGCTGATCTGGGAGACCATGCCGCAGCTCCCGCTCTACCAGTCGACCGGCGCGTACGCGGTGCGCAGCACGCTCGCCAACTTCGGTGCGCCGGGCAACGCCGACATCGACTACGTCGACTCCGGCTTCACCGCCGGATGACGCCGGGCGCGGACGTGACCGCGGCCCCCCGCGCGCTGCGGTACGGGCTGGTCACGTCCGCGCTGGTGCTGATCGTGTGCGCCGTGCTCGCCGTCGTGGCGGGCACGGCGTTCGCGTCGGCGACGACGGTCCTCGGGGCCGCGACCCAGCGCACGTTCGGCACCGTCACGGCCGTCGACGGGGACGCGGTGACCCTCACCTGGGCCCCGGCAGGCGGACCGTCCCGGAACGACTCCGTCGAGCTCGCCGGGCCGCCGCCACCGGTCGGCACCCGCACCGAGGTGGCCTACTCCGCCGCGGGCGCCCCGCTGATCCCCGGCGCCGCCGTCCTCGCCGACGCCGACCGCGCCCTGAGCACGCTCGTCCTCGCCGGGGTGGTGGCCGTGCTCGTCGGGGCCGTCGGGGCGTGGCAGGTGGTGTCCCGGCGCCGTGCGCTGCGGCAGCCGCCGCGCACGCTCGACGTCGGACGGGTCCGGATCCGGTCGGGTCTCACCGGGCGGTCCTGGCTGGAGACCGCGACGGTTCCGCCGCGCTGGGTCCCCCTGCACTTCGACCCGGCCCTGCCCGCCCTGCCCTCCCCCGCGTCGGTCCGGCTGCGCGGCGATCCGCTGCGGCACCGGTACGTCGCCGCCGAGATCGACGGGCGGCCGGTCCCGCCGAGCGGGCCGGTCCGGACGGCGGAGCCGCGCGGGCACCGCACCGACAACCCCGCCCGGCCCGACGCCTCGGCGGCGGAGCGCGCGGCGGCCTACGCCCCGCTGCGGCGCCAGCTGCTCGCCGACCTCCCGCTGACCGTGCCCGCCCCCCTCGTCGCCGCCCTCTGGACCGTGGTGGACGGGGGCGGCTTCGGCACCTGGCTGGCGACGACCGCCCTGCTGGCGGCCCTGGCCCTGTTCACGGCCGCGGTCCGGGGCACCGACCCCACCACCTGACCGCACCCACACCCCGCCCCCACCCCGCGAGTTTGCCGCCCCCACCCGGCGAGTTCGCCGCTCCCGCCCGGCGAGTTCACCGCTCTCGTCCGACGAGTCGCTGTCATCGGGGAGAAGCCCGCCACCGGGTCCCGTCCGGCCGGGCCGCGATCCGCGGACCCCGCGCGCCCGCGTGAGCGGAACCCGGTCGCCGTTCGACGGGCCGGGAACCGCAACCGGGTTCCGCTCATCCGCTGGGCCGCACCACCGTCCGGCCCGGGGATCGTCGCCGGACCGCACCCGCACCCGTCGGACCAGGGCGGACGACCGTGTCTCTGTGCACGGGGCCGCACGGCCCAGTACTCTCCGCACATGCGCAGCGAGCGTGTGACGGTGAGCCTGCCGGCCGACCTGGTGGACGAGGCCCGGGGCGCGGTGCGCCGCGGGGCGGCCTCGAGCATGTCCGCCTACATCGCCGAGGCCGTGGCGGCACGCCAGGTCCGGGAGCGGACGCTGGCCACCCTCGAGGACCTCTACGGCGGTCCCCCACCCCCCGACGAACTCGACGAGGCCCGCAAGACGCTGCGGCTCGCGCCGCCCGCGGCCGCGGTCTAGGCGCCCGGCATGAGTGACGCTCCGTGATCGGCGGCCGGGTGCTCGACGCCTCCGCCCTCATCGCCTTCGCCACCGGTCGTCCGGTGTACGTGCGCGCGCTCGTCTGGGCCGCGGTGGAGGCCAACATCGTGCTCGCGGTGCCCAGCGCCGCGCTGAGCAAGGCGTGGTCGGTGCTCGCGCCCGAGCACCACGCCGCGCTCGGCGTGCTGCTCGACCTCCCGATCACCGTGATCGACCAGCTCGACCCCCGCGCGGCGCAGGAGTCGGGCCTGCTGATGGCCGAGGCCGGCGGCGACGACCTGTCGGCCGGGCAGGTCACCCTGAGCGCGCGGCGGAGGGGCTGGCCCGCGGTGACGGGCGAGCCGTGGGCCCTGCGCAAGCTCGACACCGCCGTCGCGATCGAGGAGCTCCCCTAGCCGGCGAGGCGCGCCCTCAGCCGGGCGAGGTCGTCGTCGGTCAGGCCGTTGGCCGTCAGCCAGCCCGCGGCTCCGCCCCACTCGGCGTCGAGGTGGGCCAGCACCGCGTCCATCACCTCGGCGCGGGGCTTGTGCGGGGTGAGGTCGGCGGGCATCTCCTCCCCCGCGGCGGTGGTCCAGCGGCGGAACATCGCCTCGACGTTCTCCGCCGACAGCGCGTAGTCGGCCACCACCTCGCCGCGCTCCACCCCGACGACGTCGAGGACGAGCGCCACCAGCACGCCGGTGCGGTCCTTGCCCGCGGCGCAGTGCACGAGTGCGGGCCCGGCGTCGGCCGCGGCGAGCCGCCGGACGGCCTCGGCGACGTTGCCCGGGTGGTCGCCGAGGTAGCCGAGGTAGTTGCGCAGCAGCGGGTCGGTGTCGTCGCCGGTCTCGGGCAGGTACTCGCGGCTGGCCCCGATGAACGTCAGCGGCACCGTCTCGACGCCCGCCGCCGCCACCGGGGTGGGACCGTCGCGGTCGATCTCGCGGGGGGTGCGCAGGTCGAGCACGAGCGTGAGCCCGAAGTCGTCGACGAGCCGCTCGACGTCGGCGGGGGTGGCGAAGTGCAGCGACCCGCTGCGCAGCAGCACGCCGTGCCGGGTCGTGCCGCCGCCGGCCAGCGGGAGGCCGCCGACGTCGCGGACGTTGTCGACGCCCTCGAACGGCAGCGTGCGGCTCACGCGATCCCCCGCAGGACCCGCCGGGAGATGGAGGCGACGATCGGGCCGTCGGCCTCGCTGGCGGCCCGGACCTCCCGCCACTCCGGGTCGGCCTGGAACGCCGCCCACTTCGTGGCCATGTCGTCGTAGGAGTCGAACGTCATGACGTAGACGAGTTCGTTGTTGGAGTTCGCGCCCAGCTCCGTGGTGGACAGGAACGAGCACTCCATCCCGTGCTTGGCGAACAGCCGCGTGGTGTGCTCGGTGAAGCGCTTCACCAAGGCGGGCAACCGGCCGGGAACGGTGGTGTACTCACGAATCTCGTAGATCACTCCTGCCACGCTAACCGGGGGGACCGTGGACGACCACATTCCGGTGGGCACCGGTTTCGACCGCCTCGCCGCGCTCGATCCCGACGCCGTCGCCCTGCACGCGCCCGACGGTCCGGTCACCCGCGCGGAGCTCGCGGCCGCGTCGAGCCGGGCCGCGCGGGAGTTCGCGGCGCTCGGCGTCGGCCAGGACGACCTGGTGACGATCGGGCTCGGCAACGGGGCCGCCTTCTACGCCGCCGTGCTCGGGGCCTGGAAGCTGGGCGCGGTGCCGCAGCCGGTGTCGGCGAAGCTGCCTGCCGCCGAGCTGGCGGCGCTGGTGGAGATCGCGGACCCGCCGATCGTCGTCGGGCTGGAGGCGGCCGACCGGCCCTGGCTCCCGGCCGGCTGGACCCCGGACCCCGCGCTGTCGCCCGACCCCCTGCCGCCCGCGCTCCCCCCGAGCTGGAAGGCGCCGACGTCGGGCGGGAGCACCGGCCGCCCCAAGATCATCATGGCGGGCGCGGCGGGGTGGGCCGACGAGGTGACCGCGCGGGCCGAGCGCCTGCGGATCGGCGGCCCCGGCGACGTGTTCGCCGTGACCGCGCCGCTCTACCACAACGCGCCCTTCATGTTCTCGCTGATCGCGCTGCTGCGCGGCTGCCCGCTGCTGGTGCTCGACCGGTTCGACGGGGCGCACGTCCTCGACGCCGTCGTCCGCCACCGCGTCCACTGGTTCTACGCCGTGCCGACGCTGATGGGCCGGATCCTGCGCCTCCCCGACGACGTGCGCGCGGCGGCCGACCTGTCGAGCGTGCGGACGCTGCTGCACGTCGGCGCGCCGTGCCCGGAGCCGGTGAAGCGCGCGTGGCTCGACTGGCTCGGGCCGGAGAAGGTCCTCGAGCTCTACGCGGGCACGGAGTCGGTCGCCGTCTGCATGATCGACGGCGTCGAGTGGCTGGCGCACCCGGGCTCGGTGGGGCGGCCGGTGTCGGGCGAGATGCGCATCGCCGACGCCGACGGCACGCCGCTGCCCGTGGGAGAGGTCGGCGAGGTGTGGATGCGCCCGCCCCCGGACACCACGACCTACCGCTACCTCGGGGCCGACTCGCACGTCGTCGACGGGTGTGAGTCGATCGGCGACCTCGGGCACATGGACGCCGAGGGCTACCTGTTCCTCGCCGACCGCCGCAGCGACCTGATCCTCGTCGGCGGCTCCAACGTCTACCCGGCCGAGGTGGAGGCGGCGCTGGCCGATCACCCACACGTGTTGTCCTGCTGCGTGATCGGCCTGCCCGACGAGGACCTCGGGGCCCGGGTGCACGCGATCGTCGAGCTCGCCGCCGAGGTGTCCGACGAGGACCTCCGCTCCCACGTGGCCGCGCGCCTGACCAGCACGAAGGTCCCCCGCACGTGGGAGCGCGTCGACGGGCCGCTGCGGGAGGACACGGGCAAGATCCGGCGTTCGGCCCTGCGGGAAGCGCGGTTGACTCACCGGCACTAGTCCGAATGTGTGAGACTTCGTTTACAGCTCGGACACTGTGTCGACTTTGACGCGCTTTCGTTACTCCATATGGTCCGGAAGTCCACGCTCCCCAGCGTCCGTTCGGAGTACAACGTGTCCCTCTCTCGACGACGGTTGCGCCTCATGGCCGCCGCCTTCACCGTCTGCGCCACCGCGATCCCCCTCGCGGTCTTCGCCGGCTCCGCGTCCGCCCTCCCCGAGGACGCCCTGCCCGGTGACCCCCAGCTCTCCGACTACAGCGCCCCCGAGTCGGACGAGGACGTCACGGTCACCCCGATCGACTTCGAGGTCTCCAACCAGCTCGAGCCCGGCTCGTCGTACACCCTGCGCGGGTTCCTCTACGAGCCCGCGGGCCAGGAGGGCTGCCGGACGTCGGTCCTGCAGGCGAACCACGCGCTGACCACCGGCGCCTGGTACTGGGACATCCCCTTCGAGCAGGACCGCTACTCGATCGCCCGGACGATCGTGAAGGAGTCGGGGATCTCGTTCCTCGCGCTCAACAAGCTCGGCTACGGCCAGCCGGACCACCCGTACCGCGCCTCGGACCGGCCCAACGGCTACACCGTGACCGTCGAGGCGCTGGCCGACGCCAGCCACCAGGTCACCCAGCAGCTGCGCGCCGACGGCTACGAGCACGTCGGGCTGATCGGGCACTCGGCCGGCTCCGAGGAGTCCGAGCTGCACGCCGGCCTCTACCAGGACGTCGACGCCCTGATCCTGTCCGGCTTCACCCACCTCGCCACCGAGCGGTTCACCGCCCAGATCGCGACGCAGGAGGTGCCGCGGACGCTCACCGACGACTACCCCTTCTTCTTCGGGGACCACGAGACCCGCGACAGCTTCCTGTTCACCGACCTGGCCGACCCGGAGCTCGTGCGGGCCCTGCACCCGCTGGTGAACGAGACCCCGGCCGGCGAGATCCTCTCCATCGGCCCGCAGCCCTCGCGCGCGGTCGCGCCGCTCATCGACGTCCCGGTGCTGACCCTCATCGCCGAGGAGGACGAGATCTTCAACGCCGCCGGCGCCCCGATCGACGAGGCGACGTTCCTGAGCAGCGACGACGTCACGTTCAACAACTACCCGGGCATCGGGCACGGCGTGGAGTTCCACCGCAACGGCCCGGAGATCACCCAGGACGTGGCCGACTGGATCAGCGAGCGCCCCGAGGCCCTGCCGGCCTGCGGCAAGTGACCTGACCCGTCCACGACGAGCCCCCGACCCGCACACCGCGGGTCGGGGGCTCGTCGTCGGTCAGACGCCCTGGGCCGGGGTGCGGCGCAGCAGCGGCGGCAGCAGGCGGGCCCCGGAGCCGGACTCGGCGGCCCGGTCCCCGGGGTTGTAGAGCCGGCAGCGGGCCAGCGACAGGCACCCGCAGCCGATGCACGAGTCCAGGCCGTCGCGCAGGGCCACGAGCGCCTCGATCTGCTCATCGAGCCGCCCGCGCCAGGCCTTCGACAGCCGCGACCAGTCGGCCTTCGTGGGCGTGCGGCCGTCCGGCAGCCGGTCGAGACCGTCGCGCACCTCGTCGAGCCCGACGCCGATCGTCCGGGCCGCGCGGATGAACGCCAGCCGCCGCAGCACCGAGCGCTCGTAGCGCCGCTGCCCGCCCGACGTGCGCGTGGTGCTGAGCAGCCCCTCCCGCTCGTAGAACCGCAGGGCCGACGGCGGGAAGCCGCTGCGGTCGGCCACCTCCCCGATGGTGAGCAGATCGTGCGCGTCCATACGTCCCCTTGACCTGAAGCTGACTTCAGGTTGCAGGGTAGCCGCATGACCCACGACATCGCCATCGTCACCGGGGCCGGACGGGGTTTCGGCCTCGCACTCACCGCGGCACTCGCCGCGCGCGGCACCACCGTCCTCGCGACGGGCCGCGACGCCGACCGCCTCCGCGCCGCCACCGCCGACCTCGCCGGCGTCCTCGCCGTGCCCGGGGACGTCACCGACCCCGACCATCGCGCGGAGCTCGTCGCCGCCGCTGAGCGCCTCGGCGGACTGGACCTGCTGGTGCACAACGCGGGCGAGCTCGGCCCGTCGCCGCTGCCGCCGCTGGCCGCCCTCCCCCTCGACGCCCTGCGCGCGGTCCACGAGACGACCGTCGTCGCCGCGCTGGGCCTGACCCAGCTCGCCCTCCCGCTGCTGCGCGCCGCGGCCGCGCCGGCGATCGTCACGCTCAGCTCGGACGCCGCCGTCGAGGCCTACGCGGGATGGGGCGGGTACGGCTGCGCGAAGGCCGCGCTCGACCACCTCGCCGCCGTGCTCGCCGTCGAGGAGCCGGGGGTGCGGGTCTACGCGGTCGATCCCGGCGACATGCGCACGGCCATGCACCAGCGCGCGTTCCCCGGCGAGGACATCTCCGACCGGCCCGAGCCGCGCACCGCCGTCCCCGCGTTCCTCCGCCTGCTCGACGAGCGCCCGCCCGGTGGCCGCTACCGCGCGGCCGACCTGCGGGCGGTGACGTCGTGACCCGGGCGCAGCCGCTGACCCGCTTCACCGCGGGCCCCTCGGCCACCCGGCCGCCCGCGGTGCGCGACGGCGTCCGGCTGATGGTGGCCGGGCGGGGGATCCGGCACCGGCGGTTCCGGGACCTGCCGGCCGCGCTGGAACCGGGTGACCTCCTCGTCGTGAACACCTCCGACACCGAACCCGCGGCGCTGCCGGGCCGGCGGGCGGACGGGCGCCCCGTGCTGCTGCACGTCTCCGGGCCCGACCGCGGCGGCGGGCTCGTCGTCGAGCTCCGCACGCCCGACGGCCACCGCGTCACCGACGCCGTCGCGGGCGAGGCGGTCGCCCTGCCGGCCGGGGTCGTCGCGGTGCTGCGCGCCGAGGTTCCCGGCGCGGCCCCCGGACGGCTGTGGCGGACGGCGCTCCCCGTCGAGGGCGGCGTGGCGCGCTACCTCGCCGCCGTCGGGCGGCCGATCCGGTACTCCTACGTCCACGGGCGGTGGCCGATCGCCGAGTACCGCACGGTCTTCGCGACGCCGGTGCCCGGCGAGCTCGGCAGCGCCGAGATGCCCAGCGCGGGCCGGCCGTTCACCCCGGCGGTGCTCGACGCCCTGCGCGCCCGCGGCGTCGGGACGGCGGAGGTCGTGCTGCACACCGGGGTGTCGTCCCCGGAGGCCGACGAGGTGCCGCAGCCGGAGCGGTACCGGGTGCCCGCGGCCACGGCCGACGCGGTGAACGCCGCGCGCGCAGCGGGGCGGCGGGTCGTCGCCGTCGGCACGACCGTCACGCGCGCGCTGGAGACCGCCGCCGGTCCGGAGCGCACCGTGTCCGCCGCGCGCGGCTGGACCGACCTCGTCCTCGGCCCGGACCGCCCGTCCCGCGTCGTCGACGGTCTCGTCACCGGCTGGCACGAACCGGAGGCGTCGCACCTGCTGCTGCTGGAGGCCGTCGCCGGTCCGGAGCTGGTGGGGCGGGCCTACGCCGCGTCCGCCGAGCGGCCCTACCGGTGGCACGAGTTCGGCGACTCCTGCCTGCTGCTCCCGCCACGGAGCGTCACTCGTCGCGCTCGGTGACCGTTCGCCGCGACCGTTCGTTACACCTCGATCCCCGCCCGGGTACGACGAACGGCAGGCGAGCTGCGACGACAGGCAGCGTGTCACCTTGTGGCGGCGTCACGAGGTCTCGTAAGGTCCTGCCTCAGCGTTACGAACCGATCACGACGCACTGGGCCGGAACTCCCCATCCGGCCCAACCGGACCCCCGACCGGCCGCCGTGATCGGTTCGCTCCCCCGAGCGCTGAAAGGGCTGGTTCGTGGCTGGACACCGTTCCCCGCAGGGCACGCGCGCGCGTCGCGCCCCCTCGGGCTCCGCGCGACACCACGCGGCCGAGCGCCCCGCCCCCACGGGCCCGTCGCTGCGCAACACCGTGGTCGCCTCCGCCGCCGCGGTCGGCGCCGTCGCCACCGGCACCTTCACCGCCCTGCTCCCCACCCCCGGCGACTCGGCCACCTCCGCCGGCGCCGCCGAGACCATCGACGCCACGCTCGTCTCGGCCGACTCGGCGTTCATCGCCGACCTGCCCGCCGCGGCCACCGGGATGCTCGCCCCGGTCTCCTTCGAGACCGCCACCACCGACGGCGCCGAGATCGCCGACCTCGCCTTCCTCGACAAGGCGCAGGTGATGGCCCAGGAGCTGGCCGAGCGCCAGGCCGAGGAGCAGCGCATCGCCGCGGAGCGCGCCGAGCTCGAGGCCGTGATCGCGCAGGGCGGCCTCGACGCCTGGATCGCCGAGGCCCTCGACATCCTCGACCTGCCGCAGTCGCTCGCCCCGTCGGTCCACAACATCATCATGAAGGAGTCGGGCGGCAACCCCCGCGCGATCAACAACTGGGACTCCAACGCCCGCGCGGGCACGCCGTCGCAGGGCCTCATGCAGACGATCCCGTCGACCTTCCGGCACTACGTGCACCCGAGCCTGGCCGACCAGCCGATCACGCACCCGGTCGCGAACATCACCGCCGGCATCCGGTACATGATCGACACCTACGGCCTCGACACCCTCGAGGCGGGCGGGCGCACCAACTCCTCCGGCGGGTACGTCGGCTACTGAGCCACCCCGGCCGCCCCCTCGCGCCGGCGCAGCGTCTCGCGCAGGGCGTCCACGACGTCCTCGATCCCGGACTCCTGCAGCGTGAGCCGGCGCCGCGCCGGGTCGTCGTCGTCGATGCCGACGACCACGCGGCTGCGGTCGCCGCTGGCCACCACGACCTGGAACTCTACCAGCGAGAGCTGCTCGGCGGACGTCACGCGGTACGGGGAGTCCATCAGGTCGACCTCCTGCGACGCCCCGGACTTGACCGTCGTCAGGATCGCGACGACGTGGCCGTAGTGGTACTCGTGGGTCTGGTCGTCGCGGTGCGCCCCGGTCGCGAGGTCGACGGTGCACCCGTAGAGCGCGAGGTGGTGCTCGGTGGGGCACACGACCAGGACGTCGTAGGCGCTGAACCGCCACACCGGCCCGGCGCCGCTGCGGCCCACCGCCCGCTTCGCCGGCCCGAACACCACCAGCGGCCCGTCGCCCTGGTCGGCGAAGCGGCGGGCCTTCGCGAGGCTCGGGCGGACGTCGGCACTGCGCAGGACCAGGTCCGCGGGACCCAGGCGGAACCGGGCCATCGCCCGGGCCGCGGCCGCCGCGAGGTCCTCCTGCAGGGTCCGGTCCATCGATCCGTCCAGCGGCTTGGGCTCCGCCGCGGCGAGGCGACGGCGGTACTCGCTCAGCTGGATCCAGCCCTGCCCGCCCAGCATCACCGCGGCGACCCCGGCGAAGGCAGCCACCAGCGGCAGCGCCACCAGCACCAGTGCGACACCCACCAGTACGGCGAACGCCGCGGCGCCCAGCAGGACGAACGCCTGCCGCTCGGCGTTCGGGTCCGGGGTGCGGCGGAAGTAGTGCCGGACCAGCCGCCTGCGGTTGCGGTTCCCGGGCGGACCCAGACTCGTGATCCGTCGTGTCGGTTCGTCGTCGGACTCGGACATCGCGCTCCCCCTCGGTCACCTGACCTGTGGAGGATGACTCGCCCCGTCCGATACGACCGTTTCCGCGGTGCAGCCACAGTTCGCCCGACCGGACGCAGCGGACCCGTCCGACGCGGGACCGATCGGGTGAGTCAGAGCACCGGACGGGCCTTGCGCCCGTGGACGGCGACGACGTCGCCGGCCCGCAGCTGCGCGCCGCGCCTGCTCTCCGGGCGCCCGTTCACCTCGACCTCGCCCGCCTCGATCAGCTCGCGGGCGTGGCCGCCGTCCTCCGCCAGCCCGGCGAGCTTGAGGAACTGGCCCAGGCGGATGGGCTCACCGGTGAGCGGGACGTCGTCGATAGGCATGAGATCATGGTGCCCTCACCCGCCGTGACGAAGGAAATCCGTACCGCATGACGAGCACCGGACCCGCACCCGCGGTGCCCGGGCCCGCCGTCGCGACGCAGCGCCGGTTCCGCCCCGAACTGCAGGGTCTGCGCGCGGTCGCGGTCGCGCTCGTCGTCGTCTACCACGTCTGGTTCAACCGGGTCTCCGGCGGCGTCGACGTCTTCTTCGTCATCACCGGCTTCCTGCTCACCGGCCAGCTGCTGCGCTCGACCGAGCGCGCCGCGGTGCCGGTGCTGCGGCAGTGGGCGCGCACGCTGGGGCGGCTGCTGCCCGCCGCCCTGATCGTGCTGCTGGGCACGGTCGTCGGCGGTGCGCTGGTGCTGCCGGAGTCGCGGTGGCTGCAGGCGGTGCGGGAGGTCGTGGCGTCGTCGCTGTTCCTGCAGAACTGGCAGCTGGCGGCCGACTCCGTCGACTACGCGGCGCAGAACGACGTCGCCAGCGTCGTGCAGCACTTCTGGTCGCTGTCGATCCAGGTGCAGGTCATGCTGGCCGCCCCCGTGCTGATGGTGCTCGTCGTGGCCGCGGCCCGCGGGGCGGGCGCCTCCCCCCGCCGGTACCTGACGTACCTGCTGGGCGGTGTGTTCGCCGCGTCGCTGGCGTTCTCGGTCGTGCTCACCGCGGCCGACCAGCCCTTCGCCTACTTCCACACGGCGACGCGGCTGTGGGAGTTCGCGTTCGGCGGCCTGCTCGCGCTGGTCATCGACCGCGTCCGCCTCTCGGCGTGGCTGCGGGTGCGGCTGGGCTGGACCGGGCTGGTCGGGTTGGTGTCGTGCGGCCTGCTCCTGCAGGTCGACGCGGTGTTCCCCGGCTACGCGGCGCTGTGGCCGACGACGTGCGCCGCGCTCGTGCTCCTGGCGGGCGACACCGGGTCGCGCGCCGGCGCCGACCGGATCCTCGCCAGTGCGCCGCTGCGCCGTCTGGGGGACCTCAGCTACTCCCTCTACCTGTGGCACTGGCCCCTGCTCGTGCTGGCGCTCGTGTGGACCCGCCAGGAGCAGCTCGGGCTCGGGGCGGGCCTCACCGTCATCGCCGTCGCACTGGCCCTCTCGGTGGTCACCGAGCGGATCGTGCAGCTCCCGAAGGACCCGTTCCGGGTGGCCGTCGCCGGGCTCGCCGTGGTGCTGGCGGTCACCGCGAGCTGGCAGCTGGTCGCCCTCTCGCGCACGTCGACCGACGCGGTGCTGGGCAGCGACCTGCATCCGGGCGCATCGGGCGGCGACGTGCCGGAGGCCGACCTGCTCCCGACGCCCGCGGGCGTCACCGACGACTGGGTGCGCGTCGAGAACTGGGACTGCGCACCGCTCGCCCGCTTCGACTGGAACGCGTGCCGGCTTCCCGTCGCCGAGGAACCGCAGCGGCGCATCGTGCTGGTGGGCGACTCCCACGTGCAGCAGTTCGCGGGCGCGCTCGTGCCGATCGCCGAACGGGCCGGCTGGCAGCTCATCACCATGGTCTACGGCGCCTGCCCCTTCTCCACGGTGTCCGAGGTGTACCCCGACGAGCAGGTGTGCCTCGACTGGAACGAGGCCGCGGCCGCGGAGATCGCCGACCTGCAGCCGGACGCGGTCGTCACCCTGGCCAGCCGCGACGTCCGCGCCGGGCTCACCGAGCAGACGCCGGACGGGTTCGTGCAGCGCTGGCAGCAGCTCGCCGACCTCGGGATCCCGGTGCTGGCCGTCCGCGACAACCCGCGCTTCGACCACTCCCCCGCCGACTGCATCCAGCAGGTCGGGCGGGGAGCGGTCGAGTGCGGGATCGCGCGGGCCGAGGTGTACGCCCCCGACCCGCCGTACGCGGTGCGCACCGACGTGCCGGAGAACGTCACGTTCCTCGACATCGCCGACGCCGTCTGCGACGACGCCCTGTGCCCGGCCGAGCGCGGCAACGTGCTGGTCTACATGGACGACAACCACCTGACCGCCACGTACGCCACGTCGATGGCCCCGCTGCTGGAGGACCGCATCCGCGGCTCGCTGGGCTGGTAGCCGTCAGGACTGCTGGGCGACGACCCCGTCCAGCGGCACGGCGTCGGCGAAGATCCCGTACGGGTTCGCGGTCACGAGCGGCTCGTCGCCGCCCGGGGTGACGGTCTCGAAGACGCCGTCGAGGTCGGTGTCGTCGAGGACGACGTCGGCGAAGCCGTCGCCGTCGAAGGCCAGGGCGACGACGTCGGCGACGAACCGCTCGTCGCCGGGGGTGTTGTCGAAGGCCGCGATGTCGTCGGAGAAGTCGCCGTCGACGTCGACGAACACCGAGTCGAGCACCCCGTCCCCGTCGGAGTCGTCGAGGACGGTCTCCTCGTAGCCGTCGCCGTCGAGGTCGGCGGTGCGGGTGAGGCCGTCGGTCGCCTCGGGCAGCTCGGGGGTGCCGGCGTCGATCGGGTCGGGGGCGTAGCACTCGGACATCAGGTCCTCCGGGGGTCGTGGTGGCCGGTGTCGGCCGCTCACCAGGAGGGACGCCGGCGGGCACCCTCGGGTTACACCGGACCGCGGCGGGACGCGCTCGACCGGACACGTCGGGTCCCGGGCTGGCAGGGCGGTCGTTCCCCACGGTGAGGAGGGACCGTGCTGACCCGGCGTTCCCGGCGGGCTGCTGGTCGCGGTGGAGGCGACGACCGACCGGCTCTCCGTCTCCCGGGTCATCGCCTGGGGCGGGGCCGACGTCGGGGACGTGGCGCGCTTCCCCGCCCGCGCGGTCCCCCGGGGTGCCGAGACCTCCGCGTTCACCCCCGCCACCGCCGTCGCGCCGGTCCGGCCCGTGGCACCGCCGGGCGAGCGGTGGCAGTAGGACGACTTCAACACCGTCCTCCTCGGGCTGGTCCTCGAGCGGGCCACCGGCCGGACGGTCGCGTCCTCCCTGTCCGAGGAGCCCTGGCAGCCCCTCGGCGCCGAGGCGGCGCCGGGCTGATCTGAGCGGCCCCCGGTCGTCCGGTCCCGTCGCGAAAGCAGTGGCGGACCGACGTGCTCCGTCGGTGTACTGACGTGCCGGCGTGAGTCGGCCGAACAGCGGAGGTCCTGGTCGTGACGAGCTATGACGTGCTCGCCGAGGTGTACGAGTGGCTCATCTCGGACGCGAAGTCGACGCCCCCCGAGTTCGCGGCGGCGTTCGCCGACGTCACCCGTCTCCTTCCGGCGAACGCCCGGGTCCTCGACTGTTCGTGCGGCACCGGGCACCTCGCGGTCGGCCTCGCCGGTCTCGGCATGCAGGTCGTCGCGACCGACGCCAGTGCAGCGATGGTTCGTCGGACCGCAGAGCTGTCCGAGGAGTTCGGGGCATCCGTCCGGACGGTGCGGGCGGACTGGGAGGAGCTGCCCGACCACTTCGATGACGCCACCTTCGACATGGTGTTCTGCGTGGGGAACTCGCTGCACCACGCCGTGGGCGCGAGAGGCAGGCGTGCCGCCCTGGAGTCGATGTCCCGGCTGCTGCGCCGTGGCGGACGCGTGGTGCTCACCTCCCGCAACTGGGAGCTCGTGAGGGCGAGGGGTTCCCGGCTGGACATCGGCGATCGGCTCGTCCGCCGGAACGGCCGCGATGCCGTCGTCGTCTACCGCTGGGAGATCGCGCCGCAGTGGGAGGACGAACACCGCATCGAGATCGCGGTCGCGCAGGTCGATGCCTCCGAGCAGGTCCTCGTCCGCTCGGAACTGCTGTCGTGCTGGCCCTGTCGACACGACGACCTCGACGTCGAGCTGCGCCGGGCCGGACTCCGCACGGAGAGCAGCACGTTCGACCCGGAGGCCGAGAACTACACGGTGGTGGCGAGCAGGATCTGAGCCGGTGCGCGCCCCGGAACGCTGCGCGGACGGTCGTCGGCTCGGGCTCGGTCACCCGCACACGAGAACGGCCCCCAGGACGATCTCCTGGGGGCCGTTCTACGTAGTAGCGGGGGTAGGATTCGAACCTACGACCTCTGGGTTATGAGCCCAGCGAGCTACCGAGCTGCTCCACCCCGCGACGCTGTTGTTCTGTTGTGTCTACGACAGTACACCTCCCGGAAACCTCCGTGCAGCGGGGGGTCCCCGCCGGTCTCCGCAGGTCAGAAGCCCCGAAACGGCCCGACCCCCGCGGACCGGGTGGTCCGCGGGGGTCGGGCCGCGATCGAGACCTGCGTCTCAGCCCGCCGGCTGCGCCGCCTGCGCGGCCTGGAACTGCTGCACCGCGGCGTCGAGGGCGGCCAGCGCCGTGCCCTGGGCGGCGAAGTCACCGCTCTGCTGGGCCGCCTTCAGGTTGTCGATGGCCGTCTGGATCCCCGCGGCGGCCGCCGCGAGCTCCGGAGTGGCCCCGGCACCGGTGTTCGGCACCGCGGTGCCCGGATCCGGGGCGGCGGTACCGGGGGTCGTCGGCACGTCGGCCGCGGCCCCGGCGCCGAACACCTGGTCCAGCGCCGACGCCAGGTCGGGGGCGAACCCGACGCGGCCGTTGTAGCTCACCAGCACGCGGGCCAGCTGTGGGTAGCTGGAGTCCTCGTTGGCGCGCTGGATGTAGACCGGCTCGACGTAGAGCAGGCCCCCGGCCACCGGCAGCGTCAGCAGGTTGCCGTTGATCACGGAGCTCTGCCCGTTGCGGGCGAGCAGCCCGAGCTCCTGGCTGACCACCGGTGTGCCCACGAACCGGCTCTGCACCTGCTGCGGACCCAGTTCCTGCGTGTCCGGAGGCAGCTGCAGCAGCGTGATCTGGCCGTAGGTCTCCGGATCCGAGCTCGCCGACATGTACGCCGAGAGGATGTCGCGGTTCTGGAACACCAGCGCGCTGGTGAGCTGGAACGACGGGTCACCCGACGCCTGCCCGCCCGGCTGACCGGCCAGCAGGTAGTACGGCGGCTGCGCGAGCCCACCCGCGCCACCACCAGCCGGCGTCGGGTCCGACGGCACCTCCCAGAACGAGACGTTCGAGAAGAACTCGCCGGGGTTGTCGACGTGGTAGCTGGTGAGCAGGTCGCGCTGGACCTTGAACAGGTCCTCCGGGTAGCGCACGTGCTCGCGCAGGCTCGGGCTGATCGCCGAGGCCGGCTGCACCGTGTCGGGAAAGGTCTTCATCCACGTCTGCAGGACCGGGTCGGTCTCGTCGAACGCGTAGAGCGTGACGGTGCCGTCGTAGGCGTCGACGGTGGCCTTCACCGAGTTGCGCAGGTAGCTGACCTCGCGGTTGAGCTCCGGACGCACCCCCGGCCCGCCGGCGAGCGTGTCGGCGGTGGCCTCGCCGAGCTGGGTGCGCTCGGCGTAGGGGTAGTTGTCGAGGCTGGTGTAGCCGTCGACGATCCAGGTGATCCGCCCGTCGACGACGGAGGGGTACGGGTCGCCGTCGACCGTCAGCCACGGCGCGACCAGCTCGACGCGGTCGGCCGGGTCGCGCACGTACATGATCTTCGAGTTCTCGTTGATCGAGTTGTTGAAGAGGATGTTGCGCTCGCCGTAGTAGGCGGCGAAGGCGAGCCGGTTGACGATGTTGTCGAGCGGGACGCCGCCCTTGCCGTCGTAGGTGAACTGCTGGGTGTCGGAGTCGTACTCCACCGGCGGGGCGCCCTCGGGGGCTCCGACGATCGAGTAGCCGCGGATCAGCTCGCCGTAGTAGGTGCGGGGCTGCTCGACCCGCAGGCTGGGCGGCAGGGCCTCGCTCATCGAGTTGTTGGTGTCGATGCTGGTGAAGCGGGGCAGGCCGCCCTCGCCGCCGGCGTCGTCGAGCGCGGCGTTCACCTGGTTGGCCGGGGCCACCACGATGCCGTTGCCGTGGGTGTAGACGAGCTGCTGGTTGATCCAGTCCGTCTGGTTGCCCGCGAGGCCCGCGGTGTTGAGCTCGCGGAGGCCGACGATGTAGTCCTGCATCGTGCCGTCGGTGCCGCGGTAGCGGTCGATGTCGAGGGTGGACGGGAAGCCGTAGAACGTCCGGCGCTGCTGGAGCTGCGTGAACGTGTCGGTGAGCTGCGCCGGGTCCAGGATCCGGATGTTCGGGATCGTGGCCGTCTCCGCGCGCACCTCGGCCGGGGTGGCCTCGGACTCCCCGCTGTAGGGCACCTCGGTGACCGTGGCGTCGGTGAGCCCGTAGGCGTCGCGGGTGGCGGCGATGTTGCGCTCGATCGACACCGCCTCCCGCGCCTGGGCGTTGGGGGCGACGACGAACTGCTGCAGGATCGCGGGCCACGCGGCCCCGACGAGCACGCTGGAGAGCACCAGCAGCACGGTGGCGATCGCGGGGAGCTGCAGGTTGTTGCGGAACACCGCGACGAAGAACGCGGCCGCGCAGATCAGCGAGATGAACAGCAGGATCAGCTTGGCCGGCATCACCGCGTTGAGGTCGGTGTAGGTGGCGCCGTTGAACAGCGGGTTGCGGTCGGAGAACAGCAGCTCGTAGCGGTCGAGCCAGTAGGCGACGGCCTTGAGCAGCACGAACACGCCCGCGAGCACGGCGAGCTGGGCGCGCGCGGCACCGGAGACCTGGCCGCCGCGGCCGGTGAGCCGGATGCCGCCGAAGATGTAGTGGGTGACGAGCGCGACCACGAAGCTGATCGCCACGCCGACGAACAGCCAGTTCAGCAGCAGCCGGTAGAAGGGGAGCTGGAACGCGTAGAAGCTGACGTCCAGGCCGAACTCGGGGTCGGCGATCCCGAACGGCGTGGAGTTGAGGAATTGCTGCACGATCTGCCAGTCGCCCTGCGCCGCGAGGCCGGCGATGAGGCCGATCGCGACGGGGATGCCGATGGCGAACAGCCGCAGCCGCTGGATGATCACGGTGCGGTACCGGGCGATCGGGTCCTCGGGCCCCGACAGCGGCACGAACACCGGCCGGGACCGGTAGGCGATCCACAGGGCCAGCGCCACCAGGCCGCCGATCAGCAGCCCGCCCGCGAGGAACTGCACGATGCGGGTGAACAGGATCGTGGTGAACACGCCCCGGAACCCGACCTCGCCGAACCACAGCCAGTCGATGTAGAAGTTGATCAGCCGCGATCCACCGAGCAACAGCAGGACCAGCACGCCCGCGACGGCGAGCAGGATCCGGGTGCGACGGGTGAGCGTCGGGGCTCCCACCGGGGGCCGCATGGCCACGAGACACGCTCCAGGGTCTTGACAATGTGCGGACCCGCGAATAGGCCCTGTCCACCCAACTCTACGAGGACCGTGTGGGGTTCCCGTGGGGCGTGTCCGATTCGGTGCCCGGTCGAGACGTCAGCAGGCGGGAGTCGGCGCGCCGTCGCGCAGCGCGTCCAGGCTGCCGACGGCGTCGTCGAGGGTGTCGACGCGGACGAGGGTGAGCCCGTCGGGGGCGGTCGCGACCGCCTCCTCGCAGTTCGCCGCGGGCACCAGGAACACCGTGGCCCCGACCTCGCGGGCGGCGATCATCTTGAACGGCACGCCGTCGATCGCCGACACCGCCCCGGACGGACCGATCGACCCCGTCCCCGCGACGAACGTCCCGCCGGTGAGCTCGCCGGGCGTCAGCTTGTCGACCACGCCGAGGGCGAACATCAGCCCGGCCGACGGGCCGCCGATCCCGCCCAGGCTGATCGTGACGTCGGTGTCGGGCAGCGGGCCGAGCCCCGGTGTGATGCCCAGGAACCCCTGCGGCCGGTCCGGCCGGGTCCCGAGGACGACCGGCACCGTCAGCTCCTCGCCCGCCCGCCGGATCACCAGCGACGCGGTCTGGCCCGGCAGCGACCCGCCGAGCTGCTCGGTGACCGCCTCGGCCGTGGTCACCGGCACGCCGTCGACGCTGACGATCTGGTCCTGCAGCTCCAGCAGGCCGTCGGCCGGCGAGTCGGGGACGACGCCGACGACGACCACGGACGCGGGCGTCCCGAGCTCGTGGAGCGCGGCGGACACCGCGTTGAGCTCCGACGACGTGAACTGGGCCGCGTTCTCGTCCTGGACCTCCTGCGTCGTCCGGTCCGACGGGAAGATCGGCTCGCGGGGCACCAGCCGCCGCTCCGGGGACAGCCAGAAGGCCAGCGCCGTGAACAGGGAGAGCTTGTCGGTCACCGACACCGTCGTCATGTTGAGGTGCCCGGACGTCGGGTACGTCGGCAGGTCGGCGACGTCGATGATCGGGGCGCCCTCGTAGTCGCCGAGCGTGTCGTAGGTCGGGCCGGGGCCCAGCGCGACGAACGGCACCGGCAGCGTCGCGCCGATCACGCCGAGGGACAGCGCCAGCAGGGTGGCGGCCACGACGGTCAGCATGCGACGACTCACGATCGCGCACCTTATGCCGCGCCAGGTGAGGGCCATCTACGGTGGTGCCCGAGCGCGTACCGTGGGGGCCATGACTGACAAGCCGCCGTTCGGGTTCGGACCCTCCGACCGCGACGACTCGGACAAGGAGCGCGACCCCGCACGCGGTGACGGTCCGCTCGATCCCTTCGGCTTCGGCAACCTCCCCGGGATGCCCCCGGGCGGGCTCCCCGGACTGGGTGGCCTGCCGGGGATGGGCGGTCCGGGCGGGTTCGACGTCAGCCAGCTCGGCCAGATGCTCACCCAGCTCGGGCAGATGCTCAGCCAGGCGCAGAACAGCGGCGACGGCCCCGTCAACTACGACCTCGCCGCCCAGATGGCCACCCAGCAGCTCGCCGCCACCACCTCCTCGCTCACCGGGGCCCAGCGCTCCGCGGTGACCGACGCCGTGAAGCTGGCCGAGCTGTGGCTCGACGCCGCCACGGGGTTCCCGGCCGGCGCCACGGAGACGAAGGCCTGGTCGGCGAGCGAGTGGGTCACCGCGAGCATGCCCACCTGGAAGCGCCTGGTCGACCCGGTCGCGCGCCGGATGGGCAGCGCCTGGACCGACGCGCTGCCCGAGGAGGCGCGCGCCGCGGCCGGCCCCATGATGGCGATGCTCGGCCAGATGGGCGGGCTCGCGTTCGGCACCCAGCTCGGGCAGGGCCTCGCCACCCTCGCCGCCGAGGTGCTGACCTCCACCGACATCGGCATCCCCGTCGGCCCCGACCGCGTGGCCGCGCTGCTGCCGGAGAACGTCGAGAAGTTCACGAAGGACCTGGACCGCCCCGCCAGCGAGGTGCTGCTGTTCCTGGCCGCGCGCGAGGCCGCCCACCAGCGGCTGTTCGCGCACGTCGGCTGGCTCAAGGAGCGGCTGCTGCGCACCGTCGAGGAGTACGCGCAGGGCATCACGATCGACACCTCCAAGATCGAGGAGCTGGCCCGCGGCATCGACCCGTCCAACCCGGCGGCGATCCAGGAGGCCATGGGCTCCGGGATGTTCGAGCCCGAGACCACCCCCGAGCAGAAGGCCGCGCTCGCCCGCCTGGAGACGCTGCTCGCGCTGATCGAGGGCTGGGTCGACGCGGTCGTGGCCGACGCGGTCGGCGAGCGCCTGCCCGGCGCGGAGGCGCTGCGCGAGACGCTGCGCCGCCGACGCGCGTCCGGCGGGCCGGCGGAGCAGACGTTCGCCACGGTCGTCGGGCTGGAGCTGCGACCCCGGCGGCTGCGCGCCGCCGCGGAGCTGTGGCGGCTGCTCGGCGAGCAGCGGGGGGCCGAGGGCCGCGACGCGCTGTGGGCCCACCCCGACCTCATCCCGTCGGCCGACGACCTCGACGACCCCGCGGCGTTCGTCGCCAGGGACGAGGTGGGCGACCCGATCGCGGAGCTGGAGAAGCTGGCCGACACCGAGGCCGCGCCGGACCCCGAGGACGGGAAGGACTCCTAGTCGGGAGCGGGCTCCGGCTCGTCGCCGTCGGTGCCGACCAGGCCCAGCCCGGCGGCGGCGGAGAGCCCCTCGAGGTAGCCCATCGCGCGCTCGGTGCGCGGGTAGCGCCGCACCCAGGCCCAGAACTTCTCGTCGTGGCCGGGTTCGAGCAGGTGCGCCAGCTCGTGGACGAGCACGTAGTCGACCACCCAGCTCGGCGCGTCGCGCAGCCGCTCGCTGATCCGGATCGTCCGGTCCGCGGGGGTGCACGACGCCCAGCGGGTGCGCATCGTGGGCACCCAGCGGACGGTCTCCGGCACGGCGAGCCCGTCGAGGTGGCGGCGGTTGAGGTCGAGGCAGCGGCGGCGCAGCGCGTCGTCGCCCGCGCGAGCCGGGGACCGGCGGCGGGCCTCGCTGCGCTCGAGCCGCGACACCATCTCGTCGACCCAGCGGCGTTCCTCGCTCTCGCTCATCCACCCGGGGATGAACACGATCACGGTGTCGCCCTCGCGCCGCGCACTGACCATGCGCTTGCGGCGATGGCTGCGCCGGACCTCGACGACCGCGGGCAACGCCATGGGCCGAGTTTAGTCCCCGCACGTCACGACGGGACGACGACGTGGGTTGTCCACAGGCCCGCGCGGTCGACTGTGGATGGTCGGCGAACAGCGGCCCGGACCCGGCGCATCCTCGGGTCGTGCACCCGCTGCCGTCGCTGCTCTCCCTCGCCCCGCACCGGTCGCTGCTCCCCGTCGGGCCGCGCGCGCGGCGGATCGGCCTGTGCCCGGACGGCGGGGTACTCGTCGACGACCTCGACCCGCCGCTGGCCCTGATGCTCGACGAGCTCGGCTCCCCCGTCGAGCCCGGCCCGCTGCTCGACCGGGCCGTGCACCGGGGAGCCGACCGGGCGGCCGCCGTCGACCTGCTCCGCACCCTGCTCGCCGCCGGGTGCGTCGTCGACGCCGCGGCCGCGCGCCGGGTGGCCGGGCGGCGGACCCACCACGTCGTGCTGGTCGTCGGGGCCGGGCCGCTCGCCGCGGGTGTGGTCGTGGGGCTGGTCCGGGCGGGCGTGGGCACCGTGCACCTCGCCACCGACGGCACGGTCACCGGAGCCGACCTCGGCACCGGTCTCGTCGACGCCGACCGCGGGGCCCGCCGGGACCGGGCGGTCGCGCGGGCCGCCGCGCGGGCGGTGCCGGGCACCGTCGTCTCGGCGCCGCCGCAGCGGTCCGCCGCCGACCTCGTCGTGCTCGCCGACGCGCAGGCACCGCCACCGCGGCTGGTGGAGCGGCTGGTCGGGGACGGGGTCGCGCACCTGCCGGTCCGGCTGCGCGACGGCGTCGGCGTCGTCGGTCCGCTGGTGCTGCCCGGCCGCACCGCCTGCCTGCGCTGCCTGGACCTGCACCGGACCGACCGCGACCCGGGCTGGCCGCGCGTCGCGGCCCAGCTCGTCGGCAGCACGGGCGCCGCCGACCCCAGCTGCGTCGCCGCGACCGCGGCGCTGGGCACGGCGCAGGCGCTCGCGGCGCTGGACGACACCGCCGCGCCGCCCACGCTCGACGCCACGATCGAGTTCGACGTCCTGGCCGCGGCGGCCGTCACCCGTCGCTGGTCCCGGCACCCGGGGTGCGGGTGCGGTGGGCCGCGACACCCTCCGGCGACATGCGGTGGGGGCGGCCCTCGGGGGACACTGGGGTCGTGACGGACATCCCACGGCGCACGGCCGCCCGCACCGCGAAGCTCGCCAGCCTCCCGCTCGGGGCGGCCGGACGGGTCGCGGCGGGCTGGGGGCGTCGACTCGCGGGGGGCGACAGCGACGAGATCTCCGCCCAGATGATGCAGAAGAGCGCCGAGCAGCTGTTCGCCGTGCTCGGCGAGCTCAAGGGCGGCGCGATGAAGTTCGGCCAGGCCCTGTCGGTGTTCGAGGCGGCGGTGCCGGAGGAGTACGCGGCCCCGTTCCGGGAGTCGCTGGTCAAGCTGCAGTCGGCGGCCCCGCCGATGCCGCCGCGCGACGTCGACCGGATGCTCGCCGAGCAGTTCGGGCGCAACTGGCGCAGCCGGTTCACCGAGTTCGACGACACCCCGGCCGCCGCCGCCAGCATCGGCCAGGTGCACCGCGCGGTGTGGCGCGACGGCCGCGAGGTGGCCGTCAAGGTGCAGTACCCGGGCGCGGAGCAGGCGCTGCTGTCCGACCTGCGCCAGCTCTCGCGGATGAGCCGGGTCATGCAGCCGTTCATGCCCGGCCTGGAGATCAAGCCGCTGATCACCGAGCTGCAGGACCGGATGGCCGAGGAGCTCGACTACCGCGACGAGGCCGACAACCAGCGCGCGTTCGCCGCGGCGTACGAGGGCGACCCGCAGGTCAAGGTGCCCCGGGTCGTGGCGTCGGCGCCCAAGGCGATGGTCAGCGAGTGGGTCACCGGGCGGAAGCTGTCCGACGTGATCGCCCGCGGCACCCAGGAGGAGCGCGACCACGCCGCGGTGCAGCTCTCGGAGTTCCTCTACGCCTCCCCCGGCCGGGTGGGGCTGCTGCACGCCGACCCGCACCCGGGCAACTTCCTGCTGCTCGACGACGGCCGCCTCATGGTCATCGACTTCGGCGCCGTCGCCCGGCTGCCCGACGGGATGCCGCGGCCGCTGTCGGAGATGCTGCGGCTCGCGCTGGCGGAGCGGCCCGTCGACCTGCTCGCGCACCTGCGCCGCGAGGGCTTCGTCCGGCAGGGGTCGCCGATGACGGCCGACGAGGCCATGGCCTACCTCGCGCCGTTCACCGAGCCGATGCACACCGAGTCGTTCCGCTTCGACCGCGCCTGGCTGCAGAAGCAGGCCGAGCGCGTCGGCGACCTGCGCAGCCCGCAGTTCAACACCGCGCGCGAGCTCAACCTGCCGGCGCAGTACCTGCTCGTGCACCGCGTCACGATGGGGACGATCGGGGTGCTCTGCCAGCTCGACGCCGACGTCCCGCTCCGGGGGATCGTCCGGCACTGGAACCCGTGGATCTTCGAGGACTCCCCGCCGCCGTCCTGACGCGCCGACGGCGCCCCGGTCGCGGGAGGACCGGGGCGCCGTCGGCATCGGGGCGGCACCGCGCAGAGGGCGCCGCAGGCGGGTGGGGCTACCGCACCGCGAGCCGCGCGCGCTCGGCCCGGCGGGCGGCGAAGGCCGCGAGCCACGACCACCGCCGTCCGGCGGTGAGCTGGCGGACGAGGGCGTGGTCACGTGCGGCCTGTTGGGCCTCGTGCTGTCGGGATCGGGCCAGTGCTTCGTCCATGAGCAACATGCCGGGTCCTTCACGGTCGCGGATCGCGCTGGGGCCTGCGGGGGAAGCGTTGAAGTAGGTCATCGGAACTGCTCCTGTCTGGTGGTTGTCGCTGGTCAGGCCGTGGCCGCGGCGTACGCGCGGTCGCGGGCCAGGTCGGCCTTGCTGGGTCGCCCCCGGGGCCGCTTGCGCGGGATGACGGCGCCGCGCTCGAAGATCTCGCCGCCCCACACCCCCCACGGCTCCTCGCGCGCCAGCGCGCCGGCCAGGCACTCGGCCCGGATCGGGCACGCCCCGCACAGACCCTTGGCCCGCTCCAGCTCCGCGGGAGCCTCGGCGAACCACAGGTCGGCGTCGCCGGAGCGACAGGGCAGGTCCAGCCCGGCGCGGGGTGCCGCGTCGAGCAGGGACCCCAGCGGGGAGACGGGGTCGCCGCCCAGCTGGTCGGGACTGATCGCTCCGCCGTCCAACGGAACTGATCGGACTAGCACCGCACTACCTCCTGGTACTCGTGCTGCTACCGGAAAAACACGAAGGCCGCGAACCCTGTACGGGTCCGCGGCCTCGACTGCTGCCGGTGCGTGTCGGCGTCTACCTGAGACGACACCTCACCGCGGACATACCTGTGCTGTTGTCGACATCGATTCCCGCGAGCGTGACGACGGACGGGCGCGGCTTCACGACGCGCGCGTGGCCGCCCGGCACGAAGGCGGGCTCGGTCCACAGACGGGTGCCGTGAACCGGGACGAGGGAGACCGTCATCGTGATCATCGTGGGCACCTCCTCTGCGGATGGTCGTGGTGAGCAACGGGCTGGTGCAGTCCGTCGGGGAGATACGTTAGGGATACCCCGCCGGGGTGGGCAACCTATTTACGGGAACTTTCTCGCGGACGGGTTCACGCGTCGCTGACCAGGGCGAGGACGGCCGGTCCGTAGCGGTCGAGCTTGCGGGCCCCGATGCCGGGGATCGACACGAGCGCGGCGCTGTCGGCCGGGCGGTGCTCCGCGATCGCCGTCAGCGTGGCGTCGGTGAACACGACGTAGGCCGGGACCTGCTGCTCCCTGGCCTCCTCCGCCCGCCAGCCGCGGAGGCGGTCGAGCAGCTCGGTGTCGACGTCGGACGGGCAGTCGGTGCAGCGCCGCATCTTGAGCGCGTCGACGCCGAGCAGCGGCGACCCGCACACCCGGCACTTCGGCTTCGTGCCGCCGCCCCCGGAGGACGCGGCGATCCGCGAGGCCGGGTGGGAGTCCGGGATGAGGCCGTAGAGGAACCGGCTGCGCCGGCGCTTGCGCGCCCCGCCGGGCTGGCGCGACAGCGCCCAGGACAGCGCGAGCCGGCGCCGGGCGCGCGTCACCCCGACGTAGAGCAGGCGGCGCTCCTCCTCGATCGCGGCGTCGTCGCCGTCGGCGTGCTGGATGGGCAGCGTGCCGTCGGCGAGGCCGACCAGGAACACCACGTCCCACTCCAGGCCCTTCGCCGCGTGCAGCGAGGCCAGCGTGACGCCCTGGACGGCGGGCGGGTGCGCGGCGTCGGCGCGGACGTCGAGCTCCGCGCAGAAGCGGCGGACGTCGGCGTCGGGCTCGTCGGCGACGAGCTGCTCGGCCAGCTCGACGATCGCCAGCAGCGACTCCCACTGGGCCCGCTGCGCCGCACCACCGGGCGGCTCGTGCGTCAGGCCGACCGGGGCGAGGACCTCGCGCACCGCGTCGACGAGGGGGTCGGTGCGCCCGCTCGCCATCCGCAGCACGCTCATCGCCCTGCGCACCTCGGGCCGGGAGAAGAACCGCTCCCCGCCGCGGACCTGGAACGGCACGCCCGCCTCGGTGAGCGCCTGCTCGTAGGCCTGCGACTGGGCGTTGATCCGGAACAGCACGGCGATCTCGCCCGCCGACTCCCCGTCGTCGATCAGGCGGCGGATCCGCTCGGCCACGGCCGCGGCCTCGGCGGGCTCGTCGTCGTACTCGGTGAAGTCGGGCTCCGGGCCGGGCGGCAGCTGCCCGACCAGCGCGAGCCGGCTGCCGGCCACGCGGCCGCGCGCGGCGCCGATCAGCGTGTTGGCGCACGACACGACCTGCGGGGTGGAGCGGTAGTCGCGCTCGAGCCGCACGACGACGGCCTCCGGGAAGCGCCGCGGGAAGTCCAGCAGGTGCTTCGGGGTGGCGCCGGCGAAGGTGTAGATCGTCTGGTTGGCGTCGCCGACGACGGTGAGGTCGTCGCGCTCGCCCAGCCAGGCGTCGAGGACGCGCTGCTGCAGGGCCGTGACGTCCTGGTACTCGTCGACGACGAAGCACCGGTAGCGGTCGCGGAACTCCTCGGCGACGCCCGGGTGGTTCTCCAGCGCGGCGGCGGTGTGCAGCAGCAGGTCATCGAAATCGAGCATCTCGGCGCGGTTCTTCAGTGCCTCGTACCCGGCGTAGACGGCGGCGACCTGCTCGGCCGGGCCGGGGATGTCGCGGCTGCGGCGTGCGACCTCGGCCGGGTAGTCGTCCGGGGTGATCAGGCACGCCTTCGCCCACTCGATCTCCCCGGCGAAGTCGCGCAGCGAGGCCGCGTCGGTGCCCGCCTTCAGCCGCGCGGCAGCCTGCCCGACGATCCGCAGCTTGCCCTCCAGCAGCTGCCACTGGTCCCCGCCGACGACGCGCGGCCAGAAGTAGCGCAGCTGCCGCAGGCTCGCGGCGTGGAACGTGCGGGCCTGCACCCCGGACACGCCCAGGCCGCGCAGGCGGGTGCGCATCTCCCCCGCCGCGCGCGCCGTGAACGTCACGGCGAGGACCTGGCCCGGGGCGACGTGGCCGGTGCTGACCAGGTGCGCGATGCGGCGGGTGATCGTGCGGGTCTTGCCGGTGCCTGCTCCCGCGAGGACGCACACGGGGCCCCGGGGGGCGGTGACCGCGGCCCGCTGCTCGTCGTCCAGACCCGAATCACGCACGCGACCATCCTGACACCCGCGCCGGGAAGAGCCGCGCCCACCGCACTGTTGCACCGGACATGTCTCAGGTGACGATGTACTCGACGACGTGGTGCGGCTTCTGCCGGCGCCTCAAGCTGCAGCTCGACCAGGCCGGCATCGCCTACACGGAGATCGACATCGAGCGGGACCCCGACGCCGCGAGGTTCGTGGAGGGCGTGAACGGCGGCAACCAGACGGTGCCCGTGATCCTCTTCCCCGACGAGACGACGGCCACGAACCCCAGCCTCAAGCAGGTGCAGGACAAGCTCGCGGCCTGACGCTGCACACCGGCCGGTCGCCGTGCACATCTCACGAGCTGTGCACGGCGACCCGGTGGTGTGCACGGCACGTCACCGAGAGCGGTAGCGGTCGCGCAGGCGCTGCGCCACCGGCCCGAACCGGTCGAGGTCGCCCCACCCCCACCGGACCACCCCAAGGTCCTCGGCCCGCAGGGCGTCCTCGCGCAGCTTCTCCTCGTACAGCACCTCCGCCGGGTCCTGACCGGGCCGCAGTTCCCGGCCGTACTTGACGCGGCCGTCGAACTCACCGACCGTGCGCAGCTCCGGCCAGCCGAAGTCGACCCGGCCCACGAACCGTCCGGACACCGTCCGCACCTCCCACTGGAGCACCGGGGCCGGCAGCCCGGCCTGCGCGATGGCCACCCGGCTGCGCGATTCGCCCGGGCTCACGGCTCCGGCGTCGGCGAACGCCAGTGCCCGCCGCGCCGCAGGCATTCCCGGGAGGCGCGGTCTGCGCACCGACGCGAGGTCGAGCGCGCCGCGGCTGGTCAGGTGCCGGTGCAGTGCCTGGTCGGCTGCGACCACCGCCTGCTCGAACGGCACCGTCCGGCCCAGGTCGACCAGCGTCCGCTCCACCGAGGTCACCGCGATGCCTGCGACGGGTACCACCTCGTCGGTGTCGAGTGCGGCGCTGTGCACGTGCACCCGGCGTCCGCGACGGGCCCCGGAACTCCGCCGGTCCCTGGTGACGTGCACCCGGTCGAGCGGGGTCACCCACAGGGCCAGACCGTGCACGACCGCCGCGGAGGCGTGGCTGACCACCGCGTCGGTGGACAACTGCTCGCACGCGGCCCGCACCTGCAGCAGGTGACGGGCGGCGGCGTCGGGTGGCACACCACCGAACACGTAGGCGCCCGGTCGGACCGGGTCGAGCTGGCCGTCGCGCAGCAACCGGCGCAGCTCCCGCTCGGAGTACCCCTCGGCGAGCAGCCCGCCCCGCGTCCGCAGATCCATCCGCCCAGCCTGACGCGGCGGCGGATCGTCGACCAGTCCCCTGTGGACAACTCCGACCGTGCACACCCCGGTGTCGCCGTGCACACCTCAGGGCGTGTGCACGGCGACCGTCAGGTGTGCACGGCGTCCGTCCCTGTGGACTAGAGGGCGGCCCAGGCCTCCAGCATGCTGCGGGCGATGCTCACCTTGCCGGGCATGAGGAAGGGGGCGTCGGTGCGGGCGCTCCAGTCCCCCGCCGCCAGCGCCTTGCGGACGTCGGCGCGGGTGGCCCAGAAGGCCTCCGCGATCTCTCCGTCGGCCGGGACCAGGGGCACCGACGGGTCGGCGACGGCCTGGAAGCCGACCATCAGGCTCCGCGGGAACGGCCAGGACTGGCTGCCGAGGTAGCGGATGTCGGTGACGGTGGCGCCGACCTCCTCGTGGATCTCCCGCTCCACGCACGCCTCCAGCGACTCCCCCGCCTCGACGAACCCGGCGAGCACCGAGTAGCGCCCCTCGGGCCAGATGGGCTGGCGGGCGAGCAGCACCTGGTCGGCCCCGTCGTGCACCAGGCAGATGACCGCGGGGTCGGTGCGCGGGTACTCCTCGTGCCCGGCCGCCTCGCAGTGCCGGTGCCAGCCCGCGTTCGCCGGGTGCATCGGGGAGCCGTCGCGCGAGCAGAAGCCCGCGGCGTCGTGCCAGTTCAGCGCGGCGACGGCGGTGGTGAACAGGCCGGCGCCGAGCGCGTCGAGGACGGCGCCGGTCATCCGCAGGTCGGCCCACTCGCTCGGGTCGTCGCCCGCCACCAGGTCGGGCCGGCCGCGCACCCCCCAGTACGCGACGCCGTCGCGCTCGCCGAGCAGCACCGCCTCGGGGGGCGGTGCGTCGCCGGTGGTGGCGCGGGTCTTCAGGCGGGCGCCGCCGCCGACGTCCCAGCTCCCGGCGTCGCCGACGCGGAAGCCCGCGTCCGGCTCGGTGTCCCAGACGACCGGGGTGCGCCCGTCGGCGTCGACGACGACGAGCTGAGCCGTCGGCCACCCCGCCACCTGGCGGGCGGTGTCGGTGCGCAGCGGCTCGTCGCGGTCGACGGCGGAGCGGGACAGGACGGGCTCGGCGAGCAGGTCGAAGCTCACGCGATCCCGCCCAGCGCCCGCACGCCCCGGCCGATGACGTCGGCGTCGCCGACGACCACGCCCGAGAACCCGGACGGCGCGAAGAACCGCAGCGCCGCCTCCGCCACCTCGTCGGGGGTGACGGCGTGCAGCCGCGCGGGATGGGCGCGCAGCCAGTCGAGGTCGAGCCCGACGGCGGCGAGCCCGGCGATCGTGGACGCCAGCCCGCCCTGGTTGTCGAGCGAGATCAGCAGGGATCCGACGGCGTAGCTGCGGGCCGCGTCGATCTCGGCGGCCGTGGGCGGCACCGCGGACAGGCGCCCCAGCTCGTAGCGGGTCTCCAGCAGGGCCGCGGCGGTGACGTCGCTGGCCACGTCGGTGTCGACGCCCAGCACCGCGCCCCCGGGGATGAACTCGGCCCCGGAGTGCGCGCCGTAGGTGTAGCCCTTGTCCTCGCGGATGTTCTCCATCCAGCGCGAGGAGAAGTAGCCGCCGAACACGAGGTTGGCGAGCTGCAACGCGGCGTAGGCCGGGTCCTCGCGGGGCACGGCGGGACCGGACAGGCGCAGCTGCGACTGGACGGACCCGGGCCGGTGCACCAGCACCAGGTCGCCCGCCGTCGGGTAGGGCGGGGCGGCCAGTTCCAGCGCGGTGCGCTCCGAGGTCCAGGACCCCAGCGCCCGCTCGACGGCGGCGGTCGCGGCGGCCGGGTCGACGTCGCCGACGAGGGTGAGCGTGGAGCCGCGCGGCACCAGCGACGCGGCGTGCGTGGCCCGGACCTGCGCCGCCGTGACCGCGGTGACGGCCTCGGCCGTCGGCATCTCCGCGGTGATCGGGTGGTCGCCGAAGCGGACGCGCTGCAGCGCCTCGCGGGCGATCGTGCGCGGCTGCGCGCGGGCCACCGCGATGCGCTCGACGAGCCGCTCGCGCTCGCGGGCGACCTCGTGGTCGGGGTGGGTGGCGCCGGTCAGGAGGTCGGCGAGGACGTCGAGGACGACCGGCAGGCCGTCGGCCAGACCGGAGCCGTGGACGAGCAACCGCTCCGGGTCGACGCTCGCGCCGAGCTCGGCCCCGACGGCGGCGAGGTCGTCGTCGACGGCGACGCGGTCGCGGGTGGCGGTGCCGGTGAGCAGCGTCTCCGACAGCAGCTCGGCGATGGCCGGGTGCCCGTGGCCGGGGTCGGGGTCGGCGAACGGGACGCGCAGGCGCAGCTCGACCATCGGGACGCTGGCGCGGCGCGCCACGAGCACCCGCAGCCCGGTGGACAGGGTGGTGTCGGTGACGTCGGGCAGCGGCACCTCGCGGGTGACGCCGAGGTCCGGCAGCGGGCGCGGCCCCGTGGGGGTGCGCCCGATCTGCTCGGCGGAGCGGTGGGTGGCCGTCGTCATGCGTCTTCTCCCTTGGCCGGCTCCACCAGCAGCACACCGCGGCCCGCGCCGCGCAGCGTCGCCGCGGCGGCGCTCACGGCGGCGGGGGTGACGGCGGCGAGGCGGCCGGGCAGCTCGTCGGTGATCTCGGCGCGGCCGTAGAGCAGCTCGCGCGCCCCCAGGCCGAGCATGCGGTACATGACGCGGTCGTTCTCCTGGTGCGCCCCGGCCGACCAGCGGGCGACCTGGCGGGCCAGCTCGTCGGCGCTGGGGCCCTGGGCGGCCAGCTTCTCCAGCTCCTCGTCGACGGCTCCGATGACGCGGTCCGGGTCGACGGCGGCCGGGTGCACGGCGGTGATCGTGAACGTGTCGGGGTCGCGGGCGTCGAGCGAGCCCATCAGCCCCGCGGCGGCGGAGATGTCGGTGACGAGCCCGTCGGCGTGCACGAGCCTGCGCTGCAGGCGGGCGGCCTCGCCGTCGCCGAGCACGGACGCGAGCAGCATGTGGGCGAGGTAGCCGTCGAGGTCGGCGGCCGGGTCGGGCAGCCGGAACCCCATCGCGAGCGCGGGCAGCGGGGCGTGCGCGTCGGGGACGGCCTGGCGGCGCTCGGCCCCCGGCGCGGGTTCGGCGAACGACGGCCGGACCGGCGTCGGCCGGGCCGGGATGTCGCCGAAGTGCTTCTCGACGAGCGCGAGCGTCTCGTCGACGTCGATGAACCCGGCCACGGTGACCTGCGCGTTGCCCGGCGCGTAGTAGGTGTCGAAGAAGGCCGCGGCGTCGTCGAGGGAGGCCTGCTCCAGCTCGGAGAAGTCGCCGTAGCCGTTGTGCGCGTTGGGGAACGTGTCGTAGAGGACCGGCGGCAGCAGGATCCAGGGGAACCCGCCGTAGGGCCGGTTGAGCACGTTGAGGCGGATCTCCTCCTTCACCACGTCGATCTGGTTGGCCAGGTTCTCCTGCGACAGCGTGGGCGCGCGCAGGCGGTCGGCCTCCAGGAACAGCGCCCGCTCCAGCGCCGCGGCGGGCAGCACCTCGAAGTAGTCGGTGTAGTCCTGGTGCGTCGAGCCGTTGAACACCCCGCCGGAGCCCTGGACGTGCCGGAAGTGCGCCAGCTTCTCCAGGCTCTCGCTGCCCTGGAACATCAGGTGCTCGAACAGGTGCGCGAACCCCGTCCGCCCCTCGGGCTCGGACCGGAACCCGACGTCGACGTGCACCGCGACGCCGACGACGGGAGTGGCGGGATCGGGGACCAGCAGGACCCGGAGCCCGTTGGCGAGCGTGGTTCTGTGCAGCACGCCGCCGAATCTAGTCCGCCGTCCGGCCGACGGCTCGGCGCGCGTGCGGGAGCCGGGCGCAGAAGCGCGCGACGAGGTCCCGGCACGCGGCCGCGCTCGCCGCCGCCCGCCCGTCGAGCTCCGCGACGAGCCCGTCGAGGTCGAACTCGGCCTCGACGGCGGCGCGTCCCCGCTCGCCCCACGACTCGATCCACTGGGCCAGGACGTCCGGGGTGATCTCCGGGTGGAACTGCACCCCCAGGTGCGCGCCGTGGGTGAAGGCCTGCACGCACACCTCGTTGCGGGCGATCTCCACGGCGCCGGGCGGCAGGGTGAAGGCGTCGTCGTGGAACTCGATCCAGGTGCCCGGCGGCAGGAGGTCGGGGTCGGCCGAGCCCAGAGCGACGAACCCGCGCTCCGACCGCACCGCCCGGCCGACGGTGCCGCCCAGCGCCCGGGCCAGCAGCTGCCCGCCGAAGCAGATCCCCAGCACCGGGACCCCGGCGTCGAGGACCCGGTGCAGGTAGGAGAGCTCGCGGGCCAGCCACGGCAGCGCGTCGTCGGCGACGGACTCCGCCGACCCCATGACGACGAGCAGGTCGAGCCCCTCCGGCGCGGGCACGGACGCGCCGTCGCCGACGAGCGAGCCGATCGTCACCGCGAAGCCCTGCTCGGCCAGCGCGGGGACGATCGTGCCCGCGTTCCGCACCCCGTCGCCGGGCGCCGTGGTGTGGACGAGGACGAACGCGCGGCTCATCCCTCGGGCGCGACGGCCGGGAGCACCACGAACTGGCGCAGGCTCAGGTCGACGTAGGTGACCGGGCCGCGGGGCCCGGGGGTGTGGTCGACGTTGATGCCGGTCTCGGGCAGGCCGAGGAGCTTGTAGCCGTCGAGCAGGCGGGTGGTGGTGTTCCAGAAGACGCCGGTGCCGGTGTAGGCGTCGATGAACTCCGTGGCCGCGTCGGCGTCGGTGGCGCAGACGCACGCGGCGAGACCGGACGTCTCGCGGGCGGCGGTGAGCGCGGCGTCGACCGGGCCGTCGACGGTCGCCACCGTCACGTGCGCCTCGGCACCGGAGTCGAGCGCCCACTCGTGGCCGAGCGGGTGGTCGTGCGGGGCCAGGCTCGGGGTGATGTCGCGGTCGGCGAGCGCCTCCTCCGCGACCGGCCAGAGGCGGTCGTAGGCGTCGGCGTCGATGAGCAGCAGGTTGAGGCGGTTGCACACGCCGAGGCGGTCGGTCGACTCGGTGACCAGGCGCTCCACGTCGTCCTCGTCGGCGGAGCCGTGCAGGTAGAGCACCCCGCCGCCGTCGGCGTGGGCCAGGATCCGGGTGCCCGCGGCCGCCCCGAGAGCCGACAGGCGGCGGGTGACCTCGCCGCTGCCCCGCACCACGACCAGCGGCACGAGGCCGGGCAGCCCGACGAGCGCGTCGGCGCCCGCGTGCCCGGGCAGCGGCACGAGCTGCACGGCGGCGGCGGGCACCCCGTGCCGCTCCAGCGCCGGGGCGAGGACCAGCTCGACCAGGGCCGTCGCCGACCCCAGCGCGGCCGCCCCGGTGCGCAGGACGGCGGCGCTGCGGGCCTTGAGCACCTGCGAGGCGACGTCGACGGTCACGTTGGGGCGTGCCTCGAACACCGCCCCGATGACGCCGACGGGCACGCGCCGCTCGAACACCCGCTCCCCGGTGGGCAGCGTGCGGACCTCGCGCTGCAGCGGGGGCTCGGGGGTGTCGGCGAGGACCTCGAGCTGGGTGGCCATCTCGGCGATCCGCTCGGGCGTCAGGCGCAGGCGGTCGAGCAGGCCCGGCGCCATGCCGTTCTGCTCGGCCGCGGTGACGTCGGTGTGGTTGGCCTCCAGCAGCTGCGCGGACCGCTCCCGCAGCAGCGTCGCGGCGGTGCGCAGCGCGGCGTCGACGGCGGCCCCGCCCGCGGCCCGGACCCCCGGTGCGGCGGCCGCGGCGCGGACGGCGGCCGCGCGGACGGCCCCGTGCTCGGGGGACTCGGCCTCGGGGGTCTCTGCGGACGTGTCGACGCTGGTGCTCACGCGCAACAGGTTGCCACGGTCGCGGGCGGGGCCGCGCCGGGGTTTGCGACGGCGGTCAGGCCGGGGTCGCGTGCACCACGACGTTGTCCTCGTAGTGGCCCGTCGCCGGGTCGAAGGCGCCGCCGCAGGTGATCAGGACCAGGCCGGGCGGGCCGGCGCCGTCGAACAGGTCGAGCGGGAGGTCGGCCTTGCGGTACTCGCGCCGGGCGGTCACGGCGTAGCGCAGCTCGCGGCCGTCCGCCCCGCGGACGACGACCTCCTCCCCCGGCTCGACCTCGCGCAGCACCGCGAGCGCGCCGAGTCCGTCGGCGGCGGTGTCGACGTGCCCGGCCAGCACCGCCGAGCCGGACGCGCCGCCCACCAGCGGGCCGGGGGCCCACCAGCCGACCGTCGACGGCGGGTCGGGGATCACCAGCGCGCCGCCCGGGGCGGTGCCGACCGGGACGACGGGGGCGAGCACGCCGCGGCCCGGCAGGGCCAGCTCGACGGGCACGGCGCCGACCACGACCGGCGCGGCCGACGGTCCGGCGCCGGCCGGGACCGCGGCCCCGGAGCCGGTCGTCGGCACCGTCCCGAAGTCGGGCGCACCGGGCCCGGACAGCAGCAGCGCTCCCCCGGCCACCAGGCACGCCAGACCGGCGCCGGTGACCACCCGCAGGGGCCACCGGCGCGCGGAGGGGCCGGGCGTCAGGAGACCTGACGGCGGCGCCACGCGGCGCCGCCGACCAGGGCGACCCCGCCGCCGAGCAGGGCGATCGCGAGCAGCGGGGCGTCCGGCCCGGCCTGGCCGCCGTTGCCCGCGTCGACGGCGGTGGGCGCGTCGGCCCCGGCCGCGGTGGAGGCGTCGGACAGGCTCGCGGCGAGCGCGTCGAGGCGGTCGAGGGCCTCCTGGGCGGCGGCCTTCGCCTCGGGCGAGGCGTCCGGGGAGGCCAGGACGGCCTCGGCCGCGCTGCGGGCCTGCGCGAGCGCCTGCCCGGCGGCACTGAGCCACGCCTGGTCGAAGGGCTCACCGGTGCGGGCGCCGAGGTCGGCGAGCTGGGCCTGCTGCTCGGGGGTCAGCGCGTCGGTGACCGCGACGCCCTGCTCCTGCGCGAGCGTGCGGAGCTGCGCGGTCAGGGACTCGGCGTCGGAGGAGAGCTGCCCGCCGAGGTCGCGGACCCGGTCGCCCGCGCCCTGGTCCTGGCCCAGGCCGCCCAGTGCGGCGAGCCCGGTCGCGGCGGTGAGGGCGCCGCCGAGTGCGGCCGTCCCGGCCGCGTCGGCGTCGGCGGGCGCGGAGGCGGGTGCCCCCTCGGCCGGCGGCGCGGCCGGGTCGGCGGGCGCGGGCGACGAGCAGGCGCTGACGGTCACGAGGGCGAACGCGGCGAGCGTCGCCGCCGTCGAACGGATCTTCACGGATACCTCCGGGGAGCGGTGGGGAGTGCCCCGGAGGTTGGCCCGCCCGCCCGTCCCCCGCAGCGCCGGAGCGGGCCAACCCCTCGATCGGGTGAGATCCGGCCGCCGCCCGCGTTGACCTCGACCCGGGTCCAGGGAGCACGATCGCCCCATGACCGCACCCACCGCCGTCCGCACGGAGCTGTTCGGACCCGACCGCCGGTCGACGACCGTCGGGCTGGTCCTGCTGATCAGCCTCGTCGCGTTCGAGGCGATGGGGGTCGGGACCGCGATGCCGGCGCTGGTCGCCGACCTCGGGTCGGTGTCGATGTACGCGTGGCCGTTCGTGGCGTTCATGGCCGCGTCGGTGTTCGGCACCGTGCTCGGCGGGCGCTTCAGCGACCGGGCCGGGCCGCGGGTGCCGCTCGTCGTCGCACCGCTGTTGTTCGGGATCGGGCTGCTCGTCGCCGGTACGGCGGCGACGATGCCGCAGCTGCTCGTCGGACGGCTGCTGCAGGGGCTCGGGGCCGGCGCGCTGGGGGTCGGCGTCTACGTGCTGATCGCGCTGGTCTACCCCGAGCGCGTCCGGCCCGCGGTGTTCGGGCTGATCTCCTCGGCGTGGGTGCTGCCCTCGCTGGTCGGGCCGCCGGTCTCGGGGCTGGTCACCGAGGCCGTGTCGTGGCACTGGGTGTTCCTGGGCCTCGTGCCGTTCGTGGCGGTCGCGGTGGCGCTCGTCGTGCCGGCCGTGCGCCGCCTGGGCCCGCCGGACCCGGCGCGCACCGCCGCCCCGGCGCGCCCCGGTCTCGTGCCCGCCGCCGCGGCGGCCGCCGTCGGGATCTCCGCGCTGAGCTGGGCGGCCCAGCAGGGTGACGCGACCGGGGCCGTGGTCGCGGGCGTCGCGGTGCTGCTGCTGGTGCCCGCCGTGCCGCGGCTGCTGCCCCGCGGGGTGTTCCGGGCGGGGCGCGGCGTGCCGACCGTCGTCCTGTCCCGGGGGCTGCTCGCCGGCGTGTTCTTCACCGTCAACTCCTACCTGCCGCTCATGCTCAACGGCACCCACGGCTGGACGCTGGCGGCGGCCGGGCTGCCGCTGATCGTCGGCTCGCTGGGGTGGTCGAGCGCGGCGGCGTGGCAGGGCCGCCGTCCCGACCTGCCCCGCGCCCGGCTGCTGCGGATCGGCTTCTGCGCGCTCGGCACGGGCGCGGCGGGGATGCTCCTCGTCGCCCCGGCCTGGGGGCTGCCCTGGCTGGCGCTGCCGTTCTGGGCGCTCGCGGGCGTCGGGATGGGGCTCGGGTTCTCGTCGGTGTCGTTCCTGCTGCTGCAGAAGTCGGCACCCGAGGCCGTCGGCTTCCACAGCTCGGCCGCGCAGATCGCCGACCAGCTGACGACCGCGTCGATGATCGGCCTCGGCGGGGCGCTGCTCGCGGTGCTGGTGGCGCCGGGCGTCGCCCTGCCGGTGCTGGTGGCCGTGCTGGTCGGGCTGGCCGCGCTCGGTGCGGCGCTGGCCGGGCGGACGGCCTAGCGGCGCCGCTTCGGGTTCGACGGCGGCGGGACGACCGGGCCGATGTCGCCGTCCGGGGCGGTGTCCAGGTCCATGATCACGGGGGCGTGGTCGCTGGGCCCCGACCCCTTGCGCGCCTGGCGGTCGACCCACGCCGCGGCGACGCGCCCGGCCGGGTCGGCGCCGGCGAGCACCAGGTCGATGCGCATGCCCTGGTCCTGGTGGAAGCGGCCCGCGCGGTAGTCCCAGTAGCTGAAGAACCGCTCGGTGGGCCAGCGGTCGCGGACGACGTCGGCCAGGCCGAGGTCGCGCAGCGTCGTCAGGGCGCCGCGCTCGGCCGGCGTCACATGGGTGGAGTCGACGAACAGGGACGGGTCCCAGACGTCGTCGTCGGTGGGGGCGATGTTGACGTCACCGGCGATGACGGTGGTGGCCGCGTCGTCGACCGACGCCGCGAGCGCGGCCAGCCACTCCAGCTTGTAGGCGTAGTGCGGGTCGTCGGGGGTGCGGCCGTTGGGCACGTAGACCGAGGTGACGCGCAGCCCGCCGCAGGTGGCGGTGACGGCGCGGGCCTCGACGGCGTCGTTGAACGCCGGGGCGGCGGGCAGCGCGCGCCGCACGTCCTCCAGCCCGACGCGCGAGAGCAGCGCGACCCCGTTCCACCGCCCCTCCCCGACGTGCGCGACCTCGTAGCCGCGCTCCTGGAGCGGCTCGTCGAACGCCTCGGCGAACTGCTCGTCGGTCACCTTCGTCTCCTGCAGGCAGACGACGTCGGGGGCGCGCTCGTCGAGCCAGGGCAGCAGCCGCGGCAGCCGGACGAGGGCGGAGTTCACGTTCCACGTAGCCAGGCGCACGCCCGGCACGCTACCGTGGACGAGTTTGTACGATCATCGAACAAAGGGGTTCCCCGTGGTGCAGCCGACTCGTGACGACCACTTCAGCTTCGGGCTCTGGACCGTCGGCTGGCCCGCCGCCGACCCGTTCGGCACCGCCACGCGCCCCTGGCTCGACCCCGTCGAGTCGGTGCACCGGCTCTCCGACCTGGGGGCCTGGGGCGTCACGTTCCACGACGACGACCTGCTCCCGTTCGGCTCCACGCCCGACGAGCGCAGCCGGATCCTCACCCGCTTCCGCGCCGCGCTCGACGAGACCGGCCTCGTGGTCCCGATGATGACCACCAACACCTTCACGCACCCCGTGTTCAAGGACGGCGCGTTCACCAGCAACGACCGCGGCGTGCGCCGGTTCGCGCTGCGCAAGATCCTGCGCAACCTCGACCTGGCCGCGGAGCTCGGCGCGTCGACCTACGTGTTCTGGGGCGGGCGCGAGGGCGCCGAGGTCGACTCCGGCAAGGACATCCGGGCCGCGCTCGACCGCTACCGCGAGGGCATCGACACCCTCGCCGCGTACGTCAAGGAGCAGGGCTACGGCATCCGCTTCGCGATCGAGCCCAAGCCCAACGAGCCCCGCGGCGACATCCTGCTGCCCACCCTCGGCCACGCGCTCGCGTTCATCGCGGGCCTGGAGCACGGCGACATCGTCGGGGTGAACCCGGAGGTCGGGCACGAGCAGATGGCCGGGCTCAACTACTCCGCGGGCATCGCGCAGGCGCTGTGGGCTGGCAAGCTGTTCCACCTGGACCTCAACGGCCAGCGCGGCATCAAGTACGACCAGGACCTGATCTTCGGCCACGGCGACCTGATCAACGCGTTCTCGCTCGTCGACCTCATCGAGCACGGCGCCCCGGGCGGCGGCCCGGCCTACGACGGCCCGCGGCACTTCGACTACAAGCCGCTGCGCACCGAGGACGTCACCGGCGTGTGGGACTCCGCGGCGGCGAACATGCGGACCTACCTGCTGCTCAAGGAGCGGGCGGCGGCGTTCCGCGCCGACCCCGAGGTGCAGGCCGCGCTGGCGACGGCCGGGGTCGCGGAGCTGTCGACCCCCACGCTCAACCCCGGCGAGACCCTCGCCGACCTCGCCGCCGACCGCACCGCGTTCGAGGACTACGACGCCGACAAGGCGGGCGAGCGGGGCTACGGCTTCGGCAAGCTCAACCAGCTGGCGGTGGAGCACCTGATGGGGGCCCGATGACCACCCGTGCGCGGATAGCGTGCGCACCACGGTTTCCGCGCACGAGGGAGCACTGATGACGCTCGTGGCCGGCGTCGACTCGTCGACGCAGTCCTGCACGGTCGTGATCCGCGACGCCGCCACCGGCGCGCTGGTCCGGGAGGGCGGGGCGAAGCACCCCGTCGGCACCGAGGTGGATCCCGCGGCGTGGTGGTCGGCGCTGCAGGAGGCGCTGGCGCGGGCGGGCGGGCTCGACGGCGTCGGGGCGATCGCCGTCGCGGGTCAGCAGCACGGGATGGTGTGCCTGTCGGAGTCCGGTGACGTCGTCCGCCCGGCGCTGCTGTGGAACGACACCCGGTCCGCCGACGCCGCGCGCGACCTCGTCGACGAGCTGGGCGCCCGGGCGTGGGCCGACGCGACCGGCAGCGTGCCCGTCGCCTCGATCACCGCCACCAAGCTGCGCTGGCTCGCCACGCACGAGCCCGGGCACGCGGCGGCCACGGCGGCGGTGTGCCTGCCGCACGACTGGCTGACGTGGAAGCTGCGCGGCACCGGCGCGCTCGACGACCTCGTCACCGACCGCTCCGACGCCTCCGGCACCGGCTACTGGGGACCCGACGGCTACCGCCTCGACCTGCTGGAACGGGCGCTGGGCCGGTCCGACGTGCGGCTTCCCCGGGTGCTGGGGCCCGGGGAGTCGGCGGGCCGGACCCCGGACGGGCTCGTGGTCGGGCCGGGTGCCGGGGACAACGCCGGCGCCGCACTGGGTCTGGGTGCGCAGGTCGGCGACGTCGTGGTGTCGCTCGGGACCTCCGGCGTGGTGTCGGCGGTCAGCCCGGTCCCGACGGCCGACGCCACCGGGATCATCGCCGGGTTCGCCTCCGCCACCGGCGAGCACCTGCCGCTGGTCTGCACGCTCAACGCCGCACGGGTCCTGGACGCCGCGGGCACGCTGCTGGGGGTCGACCACGCGGAGCTCTCGCGGCTCGCGCTGTCGGCGCCTGCCGGGTCCGACGGGCTCGTGCTCGTGCCGTACCTGGAGGGCGAGCGGACGCCCAACAGGCCCGACTCCACCGGGGCGCTGCACGGCCTCACCCTCGGCAGCTCCACGCCAGCGCACCTCGCCAGGGCGTCGGTCGAGGGGCTGCTGTGCGGGCTCGCCGACGCCCTCGACGCCCTGGTCGAGGCCGGGGTGCCGGTCGACCGGGTGTTCCTGGTCGGCGGCGGGGCCCGCTCCGACGCGGTGGCCCGGATCGCCCCCGCGGTGTTCGGGCGCCCGGTGCTGCGGCCGACGCCCGGGGAGTACGTCGCCGACGGGGCGGCCCGGCAGGCGGCGTGGGTGCTCGCGGGCTCGGCCGCTCCCCCGGTGTGGGAGGCGGCCGACACGGAGTCCTTCGACGCCGACCCGGTGCCGTCGGTCCGCGCCCGCTACGCGCAGGCCCGGGACCTCACCGTCGCGAAGATCGGGGTCTGAGTGGGTGCGGCGGTGCGCGGGTCGGTGGGCCCTCGCGCGCGGGGCGAGGCGCGGCGCACGGGTCGAGGAGCCGTGGCGCGCGGGTCGGGGCGCGCCGCCGCACGGGTCGCCCTCCTGCGCCGGCCCGGGACCCCGCGGTGCGCGGGTCGGGACGCGTCCGGGTCGGGGCCGCGGTGACCGCCGGCCGGGACCTGGTCGCCCGCGGCGCGGGGGCGCGGGCGGCCGGGGGCGACGTGCGCCGGCACAACCTCGCGCTCGTGCTCGGTGAGGTCGTCGCCGCCGAACCGGTCTCACGGGCCGCGCTCGCCGCGCGCACCGGGCTGACCCGCGGCACCGTGTCCTCGCTCGTCGAGGAGCTCCTCGACGCCGGCCTGCTCGACGAGCTCGCCGCCGAGCGCAGCGGTCCGGGACGGCCGGCGAACCCGTTGCAGCTCAACCGCTCCGGGCCCGCCGGGCTCGGCGTCGAGATCGAGGTCGACCACATCTCGGCCTGCGTCGTCGACCTCACCGGGTCGGTGCGGGCGACCGCCCGGATCCCGTCGGCCCACCGGGACGCGCACCCCGGTGTCGCCGTCGGCCGGGCCGTCGCGCTCGCCCGGACCGTCCGCGCGGAGGCGGGGCTGGAGGTCGTCGGGGCGGCGGTGGCGGTGCCCGGCGTCGTCGCCGCGGACGGGGTCGTGGTGCGGGCCCCCAACCTGCCGCAATGGTCGGGGGCGGAGATCGGCCCGCTGTTCGACGGCCTGCCGGTCACCACCGCCAACGAGGCCGATCTCGCCGCGCTCGCCGAGCTCTGGTTCGCCGCCGGCCCGCCGGACGCGCTCTACGTCTCCGGGGGCGTCGGGGTCGGGGCGGGGATCGTGCTGGGCGGGCAGCTGTTCCGCGGGGTCGGCGGGCGGGCGGGCGAGCTGGGGCACGTCGTCGTCGACCCGGACGGGCCGAACTGCCGGTGCGGCGGGCACGGCTGCCTGGAGCAGGTCGCGGGTCAGGAGGCGCTGCTGCGCGCGGGCCGCACCACCGATCTGGACGCCCTGCCCCCGCACGTCCTCGACGGTGCCGCCCGCGCGCTCGGCGTCGCGCTCGCCGGCGCCGTCAACCTGCTGGACGTGCCGGTCGTCGTGCTCGGGGGGATCTACCCGCGGCTCGGGGAGCCGCTGCGCGCCGCGGTGCACGACCGGCTGTGCGAACGGGTCGTGCACCGGTCCGACGTCGAGGTGCGCCTCTCGGCGCTGGGCCCCGGCGGTGCGCTGCGGGCGGCGGCCGCGTCGGTGGTGCGGGAGCGGCTGCGCCGCCCCTGAGACGCCCGGCCCCGATCGACGGCCGAGCCACCCCGGCACCCGCCGAGTGTGCCGCCCCCACCCACCCCCGGCGAGTTTGCCTTTGCGGCCCGGCGAGTTCTCCGCCTACCCCCGGCGAGTTTGCCGATCGTGCACGGTGAGTTGGCCGATCGCGTGCAGCGGAGTGAGGCCTGCCGGGCGGCAGCGGCACACTCGCCGAGCGGAGCGGCGGACACGCCGGGCCGCAAAGGCACACTCGCGGGGCGACGGAGGCAAACTCGCCGGGCGGCAGCGGCAAACTCGCCGGGCGGGGGCGGCAAACTCGCCGGGTGGGGGCGGCGGGCTCGGCGGGTGGGGGCGGGACGCCCGGGGGGGGTCAGTCCTCGTCGTCGGGCGGGGTGGCCTTGCGGACGTAGAGCAGCCGGTCGCCGCGGTCGAGGGAGTCGACCTTCGACGAGTCGACGCGGTAGAGGTCGTCGCCGCGCACCACGGCCAGCACGATGTCGCCCAGGTGCCGCGGGGAGCCGCCCACCTCGGCCTCCTCCACCTCGCGCTCGCTGATCGCGAAGCCGGCGTCGGGCGTCAGCAGGTCCTCGACGACCTCGACGACGTTCGGGCTGGTCGTCGCCGCACCGAGCAGGCGGCCCGCCGTCTCCGCCGAGACGACGACGGAGTTCGCGCCCGACTGCCGCAGCAGGTGCACGTTCTCCGACTCCCGCACCGCCGCGACGATCCGGATGGTCGGTGACAGCTCGCGGGCGGTGAGCGTGACCAGCACGGCGGTGTCGTCGCGGTTCGTCGCGACGATGATCGCCGACGCGTGCGCCACGCCCGCGATGCGCAGCACGCTCGACCGGGTGGCGTTGCCGGTGACGGTGACCAGCCCGAGCGCCGACGCGGCGTCGAGCTGGGCGCGGTCGGTGTCGACGACGATGATGTCGTCGGGCCGCTTGTCGTCGCCGAGGAGCGTCTCCACGGCGGCGCGCCCCTTCGTGCCGTAGCCGACGACGATGGTGTGGTCGCGCAACCTGGACCTCCAGCGCTCGATCCGGAAGGACTGCCGGGAGCGTTCGGTGAGCAGCTCGACGGTGGTCCCGACGAACGTGATGAGGAAGATCAGCCGCAGCGGCGTGACGACGATCGTGGTCCACAGCCGGGCCGCGTCGCTGACCGGGACGATGTCGCCGTAGCCGGTGGTCGAGACCGACACCGTCGCGTAGTAGAACGCGTCGGCGAGGCTGATCGGGTCGCCGTTCGAGTTGTTGTCGAGGTACCCGTCCCGGCCGAAGTACACGATCAGTGCGGTGGCGGTCAGGGCCCCCATCGCGATCGCCAGCCTGCGGAGCAGCGAGACCAGCGGCGTCACCGTCGAGTCGGGCATGCGGATCGGCCCGACCAGCGACGGGTCGGCGATCGGTCGGCGGCGCCCCTCGCTCCTCACGCGCGGAGGGTAGCCCGCGGCACCCGTGCGACGATCACCGGCGTGAACTCCCGAGCCGCCATCGCCCTCGCCGGCTTCCTCGCCGCGGCCGGGGTTACCCACTTCGTGGCCCCCGACTTCTTCGACTCGATGGTGCCCGAGCAGCTCCCCGGCACCGCCCGGTTCTGGACCTACGCCTCGGGGGCCGCCGAGCTGGGCGTCGCCGCCGCGGTGGCCGTGCCCCGGACCCGGCGCCTCGGCGGGCTCGCGGCCGCGGCCCTGTTCGTCGCGGTGTTCCCGGCGAACGTCAAGATGGCGATCGACTGGTCCGACCGCTCCCTCGGCGAGCAGGCCGTCGCCTACGGTCGCCTGCCGCTGCAGATCCTGCTCGTGCTGTGGGCGCTGAAGGTGCGCCGCGACGCGCCGCGGCCGACGGCGACCGGCCCGGCCGCATGACCCGGTACGCCGTCCTGCTGCGCGGGATCAACGTCGGCAAGGCGAAGCGGATCGCCATGGCCGACCTGCGCACCCTGCTCGACGGTCTCGGCTTCACCGACGTCCGCACGGTCCTGAACAGCGGGAACGCCATCGTCACCGGTCCGGCCGACGACCCGACGGCGCACGCCCGCCGGATCGAGGCCGCCATCGCCGGGCACGCCGGGTTCGAGGTGCGGACCGTCGTGCTGACCGCCGCGGAGCTGCGCGCGATCGTCGACGCCCACCCCTTCGCCGAAATCGCCGACGACGGCTCGCGGATGATGGCCCACGTCCTGGGCGAGGCCCCCGATCCCGCCGACGCCCACGACCCGACGGCCGCCGACCCGGAGCACGCCCGCCTGGTCGGGCGGGTGCTCTACCAGTGGTGCCCCGACGGCGTGCTGGCCGCGCCCGCCGTCGGCTGGCCGGACGGCCGGCTCGTCACCACCCGCAACTGGAACACGCTCACGAAGCTGGTGTCGCTGCTGTAGGCACCGATTCCAGCAGCCCGCGCAGCCCCTCGGCGTCGAGGAGGTCGGCCGGGCGGACCGTGACGTCGGCGCGCACGTAGTGGAAGGCGGCCCGGACCTGTTCGGGCGGGCAGCCGGCCAGCGCCGCCCAGGCCAGCCGGTACGCCGCGAGCTGCACCGACAGCGCCGGCAGCCGGGCGTCGTCGGGCAGGGCGCCGGTCTTCCAGTCGACGACGGTCCAGCCGCCGTCGGGGTCGGCGAACACCGCGTCCATCCGGCCGCGCACCCCGACCCCGGCGACGATCGTCTCGAACGGCACCTCCACCTCGACCGGCCGCCGCTCGGCCCACTCGCTGGCCAGGAACGCCTCCTGCAGCTCGGCGAGCGAGTCGTCGGACACGGCGTCCTCGTCGGCCGCGCCGGGCAGCTCGTCGAGGTCGAGCAGCTGGGCCGCGCCGAACCGCTGCTCCAGCCAGGCGTGGAACGCGGTGCCGCGGCGGGTGTGCGGGTTGGGCGGCAGCGGCAGCGGGCGGCGCAGGCGGGCGGCCAGCGTGGCCGGATCGGCGGCCAGCTCGACGAGCTGGCTGACGGTCAGCTGCGCCGGCAGCGCGACGGTCGGCCGGGCGCGGGCGGCGGCCCGCTCGGCCAGCAGGACCTCGACGTCGGCGGCCCAGCCCTCGGGGTCGGCCGGGTCGACGCCGTCGCCGTCCTCGGGCTCGTCGGGGTCGGGCTCCTCGGGACCGGGGTCCTCCGGGTCGCGGTCCCCGGGGCCGGGGACGGACGGGGCGGGGACGTCGAGCAGCTCCAGCTGCGCGCCCGGGTCGGCGGCGTCGGCGCGGGCCGAGCGGGCGGCGTCGAGATCGGCCAGGGCCGCACGCACGCGGTCGGCCCCGGCGTGCACGTCGGCCGAGCGGGCGCCGAGGGGGTCCAGCGGCCACGGCAGGCCCGGCCCGTCGACGACGGCGGGGTTGGCCGCGCCGTCCTCGGGCGGGTCGGCCCACTGCTCGACCGCGTCCGGGACGGCCCGCCGGATCTGCTCCAGGAACTCCGAGGGCTCCTTCGGCTTCTCCCCCGCCGCGGGCCAGCGGTGCCCGGACACCAGCAGCACCCGCTCGCTGCGCGTCAGCGCGACGTAGAACAGCCGTCGCTCCTCGGTGAGCCGGCGCTCGTCGAGGGACTCGGAGTGGGCCTTGACCGCGTTCTCGACCAGCTTGCGGTCGGTGCACGCGGACAGGTCGAGCCCGGGGAGGTCGATCGCGTCGCCGCGCAGCGCCACCGGCAGCTCGGAGGGGTCGGTGAGCCAGGTGCCGCCGATCTTGCGGCCGGGGAAGACCTGCGAGACGAGGTGCGGCACGGCCACCACCTGCCACTCGAGGCCCTTCGCCGCGTGCACGGTGAGCACCTGGACGCGGTCCTGCGCGACCTCGACGTCGCCCGGCGTCAACCCGTCCTCGGCCTGCTCGGCGGTGTCGAGGTAGTCGAGCAGGGCGGGCAGCGTGGCCACCTCGGCGCCGGAGGCGAACTCGGCGACGACGTCGGCGAACGCGTCGAGGTGCGTGCGGCCGACCGGGCCGGGCCGGGCGGCGGACTCGGCGTCGAGCAGCAGGAGGCGCTCGGCGTCGGCGACTAGGTCGGTGAGCGGGGCCGCCGCGCGGGCGCGCAGCCAGCTCAGCTCGCGGCCCAGCCGCACGATCCGGTCGTGGCCCGCGGGCGTGTAGGCGGCCGGGTCGCCCGGGTCGTCGAGGGCGTCGACGAGCCCGGCCTGCTCCGCCTGCTCGGCGGGCAGCGCGCCCATCGCGAGCTCGGCCGGCGTCAGCGGGCCGGAGCGCGGAGCCGTCCCCGGCACCAGCTCGCGGGCGCGCGCCCACAGCGCGGCGAGGTCGGCGACGCCGAGCCGCCAGCGGGCCCCGGTGAGCAGGCGGATCGCCGACGGCCCGGCCAGCGGGTCGGCGACGAGCTTGAGCGCGCTGACGAGGTCGCGCACCTCCGGCGTGTCGAGCAGCCCGCCGAGACCGACGACCTCGACCGGCAGCCCGCGGGAGCGCAGGGCGTCGGCGACGGCGTCCATGTCGGCGCGGCGCCGGACGAGCACCGCCGAGCTGGGCGTGCGCTCGTCGGTCCACTGCTCGGCGATCGCGTCGGCCACCCACCCCACCTCGGTGGCGACGTCGGGCAGCAGCGCCACCCGGACGTCACCCCGGACCTCGGTCGACCCGGCCCGCAGCTCCCCGACGCCGACGGCCCCCGGCGCCGTCCGCAGCGGCTCGGACACCGCGTTGGCCAGCGCGAGCACCTCGGCGGGGTTGCGGAAGCTGGTGAGCAGGCCGAACTCGTCGGCGGGTTCGTCCGGCCCGGCGGGGAAGTCGGTGCGGAAGCGCACGAGGTTGCCCGCGCTCGCGCCGCGCCACCCGTAGATCGACTGGCACGGGTCGCCCACCGCCGTGACCGACGGCCCGTCGGCGCGCACCGGTTCCCCGGGCACCGTGCCGAACAGCGCCCGCAGCAGCACGCGCTGGGCGTGGCCGGTGTCCTGGTACTCGTCGAGCAGCACCGCGCGGTAGGTGGCGCGCTCGGTCTCCCCGACCTCCGGGTGGCTCTCCGCCACGCGCGCGGCGATCGCGAGCTGGTCGGCGAAGTCGACGGCCCGCTCCGACCGCTTGCGGGCCGCGAACGCCTCCACCAGCGGCAGCAGCTCCAGGCGCATCCGCTGGGCGTCGATCCAGCGCTTGTAGGTCAGCGACGGGTCGGCCCGCTGCCCCTTCCCCCGGGGCGCCGAGGACAGCGTCTCGACCAGCCGCTCCGCGTGGACGCGGACCGCGTCGGTGCCGACGAGGTGCTCGCCGAGCTCCCCGGCCAGCGCCAGCAGGTAGCCGGTGACGGTGGCGGGCACGCGGTCGATGTCGAGGTCGTCGGCCCAGGTGCTGACGACGCGGTGCGCGAGCTGCCAGGCCGCGGTCTGGCTGAGCAGCCGCGCGGCGGGCTCCGCGGGCAGCCGCAGCGCGTGCTCGCCGACCAGCCGCCCGGCGTAGGCGTGGTAGGTGGAGACGGTCGGCTCCCCGGCGAGCACGGCCGCCCGGCGCTCGCCGCTGGGGTCGAGCTCGTCGAGCAGGCGGGTGCCCGCGAGGCGCCGCAGCCGCGAGCGGACGCGGGCGCCGAGCTGCTGCGCGGCCTTGCGCGTGAAGGTCAGACCGAGCACCTGCTCGGGCAGCACCTCACCGGTGGCCACCAGCCAGACGACCCGGGCGGCCATCGTCTCCGTCTTGCCCGCCCCGGCCCCCGCGACGACCAGCGCCGGGCGCGCGGGCGCGGAGATGACGGCGGCCTGCTCCTCGGTCGGGGGGTCGACGCCGAGTGCGGTCGCGAGCGCGCGGGGGGTGAGGAGCACGGTCACGCCTCCGTGACCGGGCGGCCCGCGCCATGGGCGGGGCAGCTGGTGCGGACCGGGCAGCGGTCGCAGTCGGGGCCCAGTCGCGCGACGAACACCGAGCCCGAGGACTGCACCCCCGCGTCGCGCACCACCGCCCGCCACAGCTCGACGCCGCCCTCGTCGAGCGGGGGCTGCGTGGGCTCCTTCGCCTCGCCGCCGGCCCTGCGGTCGGCCACGTAGACCAGGCGCGCGCCGCCGGGACCGGCCGCGGCGTCGACGAGGTCGCCGAACGCGCCGAGGGCGGCGGCCAGCTGGTAGACCGCGAGCTGCGGGTGCTCCGCGGCCGCGCGGGCGCTCACCGCCGTCTTGCCGGTCTTGACGTCGACCACGACCGGGCGCCCGTCGGCGTCGACCTCCAGCCGGTCGACCCGGCCCTTCAGCCGCAGCCACGGCCCCGCGGTGCCGACCTCGACCTCGTCGGGCGGCAGGTCGAGCTGCACCGCCTGCTCGACGGCGACGAGCGACAGTCCGCCGGCCCGGCTCGACCGCACCCAGTCGTCGAACGCCGCCAGCATCCCGCGCACCCGGGTGAGCTCGCGACGGCCGAACCACGGCGCGCCCGCGTCGAGCCGGGCCCACGCCGACTGCAGCGCCGTCTCCAGCTCGCCCGGTTCCGCGCCCGCCGCCGCGGCCTGGACGAGCGCGTGCACCAGGGACCCGGTGATCGCGGCGAGCGCCCCGTTGTCACTGCCGCCGTGGCGCTCCAGCACCCAGCGCAGCGGGCAGCGCAGGATCTTCTCGACGTCGGACGGCGACACCGGCACGACCTCGCCCGGCTCCCGCAGCGGGGCCTGCGCGGAGAGCGGCGCGAGGCCGTACCACTGGTCGGGGTGGGCCCCGGGCACGCCGGCCTCGGCCAGCCGGGCCAGCGCCGCGGCGGCCCGCGCGTGCCTCCCCGGATCCGCGTCGGGATCGCAGACGGCCCGGCGCAGCTCGCCCACCAGCTCGGCGAGCACGAGGGAGCGGCCCGGGCGGTGCACGGGACGCTCGGCCTTCTCCGCGGGCAGGGGATCGAGCTCGTCGAGGAACCGGGACGGCTGCTCGTCCTCCCCCTGCACGCCGCTGACCAGCAGCGTCGTGCGGGCGCGGGTGCACGCCGAGTAGAACAGCCGCCGCTCCTCGGCCAGCAGCGGCGCCATCCGCGAGACCGTCTCCTGCGGCGCCGCGACGCCGGCCACGAGGTCGACCAGCCGCTCGTTGCCCAGCAGGCTCCCGCGCAGCCGCAGGTCGGGCCAGGCCCCCTCCTGCACCCCCGGCACCGCGACGACGTCCCACTCCCGGCCGCGCGCGGCGTGCGCGGTGAGCAGCACGACCGCCTCCCCCTGCGGGGCGCGGGCGGCGAGGGTGTCGCTGGGCAGGTGCTGCTCGGTGAGGTACTCGGTGAACCCCACGACGCCCGCGCCCGGCAACCGGTCGGCGTGCCGCGCCGCCGCGTCGAACAGGGCGAGGACGGCGTCGAGGTCGCGGTCGGCCGCGGCACCCGCCGGGCCGCCCCGCGCGCTCGCCTCGCTCCAGCGCTGCCCCAGCCCGCAGCGCTGCCACACCCGCCAGAGCACCTCCTCGGCGCTCTCGCCGTCGCGCACGGCGTCGCCCGCCAGCGCCAGCAGCGCGCCGACGCGCCGCAGCGGGGCGGTCTCGTTCGCCGGGAGTGCGGCCAGCGGGTCGGGCCGGCCGCGGGCCGCGGCGCGCAGGGCGTCGACGAGCAGGGGGTCGGACCCCTCGCCGGAGTCGCCGTCGGGGCCGCCCGCGTGCAGCCGGAGCAGGCCGCGGCGCAGGCGGCGCATCCGCATCGGGTCGGCCGAGCCCAGCGGGGAGGTGAGCAGGGCGGTGGCGGCGTCGGCGTCGAGCTCGTGGGGGCGGGCGGCGTAGCGCAGCACCATGAGCAGCGGGACGACGGCGGGCTGACGGGCGGTGGGCAGCTCGTCGGGCGGGGCGGCGATCGGGACGCCGGCCGCGAGCAGCGCGCGCCGCAGCGTGGGCAGCGAGCGGCGCGTGGATCGCGACAGCACCGCCATCCGCGACCAGGGCACGCCGTCGGTGAGGTGCGCCCGGCGCAGCCGGTCGGCCACCCAGCCCGCCTCCTGCGCGGCGGAGGCGAAGATGCGGACGTCGACGACGCCGGCCGCGGCGCCCGAGGACCCGGTCTCCCCCGACGACCCGGTCTCGCCCGACGACCCGGCCTCCCCCGACGACCCGGTCTCGCCGGGCGGGCCGACGCGGCGGCGCCCCGGACCCGCGCCGGGCAGCCGGGCCGCCAGCCGCGCCCCGGCGGCGCGGACGGCGGGGGCGCTGCGGTGGTCGACGTCGAGCACCACCGTCTCGGCCTCGATCGCGGTCATCCCCGTGGGGTCGGCTCCGCGGAAGTTGAGCACGGCCTGGTCGGGGTCGCCCGCCAGCAGGACGGTGCGGGCGGTGGAGCCGAGCGCGCGGACCAGCTCCATCTGCTGGGGGTCGAGGTCCTGGGCGTCGTCGACGAGCAGGTGCTGCACGCGGTGCCGCTCGGCGGCGAGCAGCTCGGGGTCCGACGCCAGCGCGTCGAGGGCGGCGGAGACCAGCTCGGCGGCGTCGAGCGCGGGGGCGGTGGCCTGCGGGGCGCCGCGGCCCGCGGCCCCGCGCAGCAGCGTGACCTGCTCGTAGGTGCGGAAGAACCGGCCGGCCGCGCTCCAGGCCCCGACGTCGTGCATCTCGCCGAGCGCGGCGAGCTCGTCGGGCCCGAGCCCGCGCTCGGCGGCCCGCAGGATCAGCTCGCGCAGCTCGGCGGCGAACCCCGGCAGGGCGAGCGCGGGGCGCAGCCGCTCGGGCCAGCCCGAGCCCGGGACCTCGTCGAACAGCTCCCCGGCCAGCAGGTCGCGCACCACGGCGTCCTGCTCGGCGCTCGCCAGCAGCCGGGGCGGCGGGTCGCCGTGGCGGGCGGCGTGCAGGCGCAGCACCCCGAACGCGTACGAGTGGACGGTGCGGACGAGCGGCTCGCGCAGCGTGCGGTCGGCGCCGCCGGCGAGATCGGCCAGCCGCTCGCGGAACTCCCCCGCCGCGCGCCTGCTCCCGACCAGCAGCAGCGTGCGCGCCGGGTCCTCCCCCGCCGCCACCCGCCCCGCGACGGCGGCGAGCAGCAGCGTGGTCTTGCCCGTGCCCGGCCCGCCGAGGACCTTCAGCGGGCCCGCGTCGTGGGCGAGCACCCGCAGCGCGGCGGCGTCCCACTCCGGGACGACCCCGCCCCGGCGCGGCGCGCGCACGAGGCCGGGCGCCACGCGGGCGGAGGGGAGCGTGCGGGTCACACGGGGGATGCAACCACCCACCCCCGACAGTTCCGCGGTGGGGTGCGCGGCCGCGTGTGCGAGCATCCCCACCGTGAGCACGCTGCACCGGCACTCCTTCGGCGACGGCGGACCGGTCCTCGCCCTGCACGGCGTCACCGGGCACGGGGAGCGCTGGCGGGTCCTCGCCGACGCCCTGCCGGACCACCGCCTGATCGGCGTCGACCTCCGCGGCCACGGCCGCTCCCCGTGGACCCCGCCGTGGGGGTTCGAGCAGCACGTCGCCGACCTGCTCGCCGTCCTCGACGCCGAGGGCCTCGACCGCGTCCCGGTGATCGGGCACTCCTTCGGCGGGGCGATCGCGGTGCACCTGACCCGGATCGCGCCCGAGCGCGTCGAGCGGCTCGTCCTGCTCGACCCGGCCATCGGGCTCGACGCCGGGGACATGCTCGAGACCGCCGAGGACACCCGCGCCGACGAGTCCTACCCCGACCTCGACGCCGCCCGCGCCGACCGCGCGCAGCGCTGGGAGGGCATCGCCGCCGAGCTGGTCGAGGCCGAGCTCGCCGCCCACCTCGTCCCCGACGGCGACCGGTGGCGCTACCGCTACTCCCGCGCCGCCGTCGTCGCGGCCTGGGGCGAGATGGCCCGCGCGGCGGTCACCCCGGTCGGGCCGACGCTGCTGGTCCCGGCCACGAAGGCCGACTTCGTCGACCCGGCGTGGGTCGACGCCTGCCGCGCCGCGCTGGGCGACGACCTCACCGTCGCCCCGGTCGACGCAGGGCACATGGTGTTCCTGGAGCGCACCGCCGAGGTCGCCGAGCACATCCGCGCGTTCCTGCGGTGATCGACGAGGAGACGGTCGAGCGGATCCGCGAGGTGGTGCGCGCGATCCCGCCGGGCGAGACGTCGAGCTACGGGGAGGTCGCCGCGCGCGCCGGGCTGCCCGGCCGCGCCCGCCTGGTCGGCCGGATCCTCGCCGAGGACGGCCACGACCTGCCCTGGCACCGGGTGCTGCGCGCCGACGGGACCTGCGCCCCGCAGGTCGCGCGGGAGCAGAGCGCCCGGCTGCGCGCCGAGGGCGTCCTCCTGGAGGACGGCCGCCTCCCCCGGCCCCGCCGCTGAGCGACGGGCGGGCGCCGGCCGCAGTGGGGTGGCTCCACTGCAGCCCGATCGGAGTGGAGCCACCCCACTGCGACGCGGGCGGGGCGACCGCGGCGCGGCAGCGACCCGGGCGGGGCGACCCGCGGCCGGTCCGGTCACGCCGTCCGCGACAGCGCGGCTCCCGCCGCGTGGAAACGGGCCGCCACCAGCTCGACGACGGCGTCGTGGTCGGCGATCGGGGCCCCGACCACGTCGGCCCCGCAGTCGTCGAGCGTGCGCTGGAACAGCCCCGGCGCGAGCAGCCAGGACGCCACCGCGACCCGCGACGCGCCGTCGGCCCGCAGCGCGGCCACCGCCTCCCCCACCCGCGGCCCGCCGGTGGCGATGGTCGCGAGCGTGACGGGGCGGCCGAGGGACCGGCCCAGCCGCCGGGCGGCGCGCTCGCCGTCGGCCTGCGCGCACGGGTCGCTCGACCCGGCCACGGCGAGCACGACGGCGTCCCCGTCGCGCAGCCCCGCGGTGCGCAGCCGGTCGGCGGCCGCGCCGACGAGTGCGGGATCCGGGCCGAACGTCCCGCCGATCAGCACGTCGGAGCGGCCCGTGGCCCCGATCTGCGCCGGGACGTCGACGCGCACGTGGTAGCCCGCGGCCAGGAACATCGGGACGGCCACGCACGGGCCGGGCAGCGCGGCGAGCGCGTCGGCGGGGGTGGGGCGGCGGACGTCGACGTAGCAGGCCTCGACGCGCACCCCGAGCCGGTGGCGGACGCGGGCGGCCACCGCCTCGGTGACGACCGCGCCCGCCGGGTCGCGCGTGCCGTGCGCGACGAGCAGGAGGTTCACCGGTCGTCGCCGTTCAGGCAGTGCCCGCCGCCCGCGGGGTCGAGCGCGAGGCGGTAGCCCCGCTTGACCACGGTCTGCACCAGCTTCGGCTCGCCCAGCGCGGCGCGCAGCCGCGCCATCGCCGTCTCCACCGCGTGCTCGTCGTCGCCGCCGCCGGGCAGGGCGCTTAGCAGATCGGCGCGGCCCACCACCCGTCCGGGACGGCGGGCGAGGCTGCGCAGCAGCGCCATGCCGGCGGGCGGCACGGCGCGCAGGTTCCCGTCGACGAGGACGGCGTGCCCGCGCATCTCGACGACGTGCCCGGCCACCGGCAGCCGCCGGGCGCGGTCGGGCATCTCGGCCTCGAGCTTGCGCACCATCGCGCCGAGCCGCGAGCGCTGCGGCTGCACCGTGGGGACGTCGACGGCCTCCAGCGGCGCCGCCGTGACCGGCCCGACGCACAGCGACACGACCGGGCCGCGCAGCGCCGCGATCAGGCCGTCACGCACGCCGCGCTCGGCGGCCCGGGCCAGCAGGCTGGCCGCGGCGGGCGCGCTGGTGAACGCGAGCGCGTCGACCGAGCCGGCGAGGACGGCGTCGAGCAGGCGGTCGAGCGGGCCGAGGTCGGCGGGCGGGAGCCACCGGTACACCGGGATCTGGACGACGGACGCGCCCGCGATCTCCAGCGCCTCGACGACGTCCGGCAGCGGCTCTCCGTGCAGCTGCACCGCGATCCGCCTGCCCTCCAGCGGGCCGGCGAGCAGGTACTCCAGCACCTCGGCCGAGGACTCCGACGGCGGCGACCAGGCGTCGACGAGGCCGGACGCCCGGATCGCGCCGCGCGCCTTCGGACCGCGCGCGAGCAGCGTGCCGGAGCCCAGCGCGGCGAGGAGGTCCTCGCCGATGCCCCACCCGTCGGCGGCCTCGACCCAGCCGCGGTACCCGATCCCGGTGGTGGCGACGGTGATGTCGGGCGGGTGCGCGATGAGGTCGCGGGTGGCGGCCTGCAGGTCGGTGTCGTCGGCGACCGGGACGATCCGCAGCGCGGGCCCGTGCAGCACGCAGGCGCCGCGGCGCTCGAGCATCGTGCCGAGCTCCTCGGCCCGGCGCGCGGCGGTGACGCCGACGGTGAACCCGGCCAGCGGGGGGACGTCGACCTGGGGCGTGGTGGATGCGGTGGTGGTGGTCACGGCGGCTACCACGGTAGCCCGACGTCCAGCTGTCCGTCCTCGACGCGCACCGGATAAGAGGGCAACGACACGTCGGCGTCGTCGAGGCAGCGCCCGTCGACGAGGCTGAACGCCTGCTTGTAGACCGGTGACGCGACCGTCGGCACCCCGCCCCGGTCCCCGACGATCCCGCGCGACATCACCGCGGCCCCGGAGAACGGGTCGACGTTGCCGACGGCGTGCACGGAGCCGTCGTGCAGCCGGAACAGCGCCACCTGGACGTCACCGACGAGCGCCGCGACCCCGCGCTCGGGCAGCAGCCGCTCCAGCGGGCAGATCGTCGTCCACCGGACGGAGGTCTCCGTGGCGGTCACGCCCCCACCCCCGGCAGCCCGAGCGCGACCGGCACGCGCTGCCCGCGCTCCTCGCGGGTCCGCACCAGCGGATCCGGGGTGTCGGGCGCGTTGACGAAGGACACGAACCGCGCGAGCTTCTCCTCGTCCTCCAGCACCCCGCGCCACTCGTCGGCGTAGCTGCCCACGTGCTGCTCCATGGCGGCCTCCAGGTCGGCGGCGATGCCGAGGGAGTCCTCGACGACGACCGCGCGCAGGTGGTCGAGCCCGCCCTCGAGCGACTCGATCCACGGCGCGGTGCGCTGCAGGCGGTCGGCGGTGCGGATGTAGAACATGAGGTACCGGTCGATGTAGCGGACGAGCGTCGCGGTGTCGAGGTCCGAGGCCAGCAGCTCGGCGTGCCGCGGGGTGAAGCCGCCGTTGCCGCCGACGTAGAGGTTCCAGCCCTGGTCGGTGGCGATGATCCCGAAGTCCTTGCTGCGGGCCTCCGCGCACTCGCGCGCGCAGCCCGACACCCCGGACTTGAACTTGTGCGGCGCCCGCAGCCCCCGGTAGCGCAGCTCCAGGGCGACCGCGAGCCCGACGGAGTCCTGCACGCCGTAGCGGCACCACGTCGTCCCGACGCACGACTTCACGGTGCGCAGCGACTTCCCGTACGCGTGGCCCGACTCGAACCCGGCGTCGACGAGCCGGCGCCAGATCGCGGGCAGCTGTTCGACGCGGGCGCCGAACATGTCGATCCGCTGCCCGCCGGTGATCTTCGTGTAGAGCCCGAAGTCGCGGGCCACCTCGCCGATGATGATCAGCTGCTCCGGGCTCACCTCGCCGCCGGGCAGCCGCGGCACCACCGAGTAGGTGCCGTTGCGCTGCAGGTTGGCGAGGAAGTGGTCGTTGGTGTCCTGCAGCGCGGCCTGCTCGCCGTCGTGCACGTGCCCGGTGCCGAGCGAGGCCAGGATCGAGGCGACGGCGGGCTTGCAGATGTCGCAGCCGCGGCCCGTGCCGTGCTCGTCGACCAGACCCGAGAACGTGCGGATGCCGGTGCTCGCCACGATCTCGAACAGCTCCGCGCGGGAGAACGCGAAGTGCTCGCACAGGGCCTTCGAGACCTGCACGCCGGAGTCGACCAGCAGCTTCTTCAGCAGCGGCACGCACGACCCGCAGCTCGTGCCGGCCCGCGTGCACGCCTTGAGCGCGGGCACGGTGTCGGCGCCGTCGCCGATCGCGTGCACGACGGCGCCCTTGGTCACGGCGTTGCAGGAGCAGATCTGCGCGGAGTCCGGCAGTGCGTCGGCGCCGAGCTCCACCCCGCCCGGCGCGATCATCGCCACCGGGTCGGCGGGCAGCGGCGACCCGACGAGCGGACGCAGCGCGGCGTACTTCGACGCGTCGCCGACGAGCACCCCGCCCAGCAGCGTGCGCGCGTCGTCGGAGACCACGAGCTTGGCGTACGTCCCGGCCACCGGGTCGTTGACGACGACCTCCAGCGCGCCCGGCGTGGTCGCCTGGGCGTCGCCGAAGCTCGCGACGTCGACGCCCAGCATCTTCAGCTGCGTCGACATGTCGAGCTCCTCGGGCGTCATCGTCGCCCGCCCGCCGAGGAGGCGGTCGGCCACGACCTCGGCCATCGCGTAGCCCGGCGCGACCAGCCCGTACGTGCGGCCCTCCAGCGCGGCGACCTCGCCGATCGCCCACACGTGCTCGTCGGAGGTGCGGCAGCGCTCGTCCACGAGCACCCCGCCGCGCTCCCCCACCGGCAGCCCGGCCGCGCGGGCCAGCGCGTCGGCGGGCCGGATCCCGGCGGAGAAGACGACGAGGTCGGCGTCGAGCTCGACGCCGTCGGACAGCGTCGCCACCAGGCGGCCGCGGTCCTCGGCGATGCCGTTCACCGACACCCCGCAGCGCACGGCGAGCTCGGCGGACTCCACGAGCCGCCGCAGCAGCGCCCCGCCGCCCTCGTCGACCTGCACCGGCATCAGCCGGGGCGCGATCTCGACGACCTGCGGCGACAGGCCAAGCGAGCGCAGCGCCCGCGCGGCCTCCAGCCCGAGCAGCCCCCCGCCGACGACGACGGCCGAGCGCCGCCCGGCCCCGGGCCGCGCCACGGCCTCCGCCGCGGCGGCCCGGATCGCGTCGAGGTCGTCGAGGGTGCGGTAGACGAAGCAGCCGGGGAGATCGCGGCCCGGCACCGGCGGCACGAACGGCACCGAGCCGGTCGCGAGCACGAGCGCGTCGTAGGGCAGGACCCGACCGGACTCCGTGGTGACGCGGCGGGCGTCGCGGTCGACCGCGACGGCGGGATCGCCGAGGTGCAGGTCGACGGTGAGCGAGGGCAGCGTCAGGTCCTCCGCGCTCACCCCGTCCACGTAGGACGACAGCGCGACCCGGTCGTAGGCGGGACGGGCCTCCTCGCCCAGCACCGTGATGTGCCACTCCCCCGCGGAGTCGCGGTCGCAGAGGGCCTGGACCAGGCGGTGCCCGACCATCCCGTTGCCGATGACGACGAGTTCCAGCATGGCGCCGACGGTAGGGAGCGGCCGTTACGGACACGCGGTCCCCGATGACGCCGCGGTTACGCCCCCCGCACATCGGCTGGTGGGAGCGGTGAGCCGCACGGGTCCGGGCGGGGGGCCCGGGTCCGACGTAGCCTGCGCGCGTGACCCTCTCCGATAAAGCCGCCGAACTCAAGCGCCTGCACACCGATCCCGAGATCCTCGTCGTCGTCAACGTCTGGGACGCGATCACCGCGAAGGTCGTCGCCGACCAGGGCAGCAAGGCACTCGCCACCGCCAGCCACTCCATCGCCGCGTCGCTGGGCTACCCCGACGGCGAGAACATCCCGCGCGACCTGATGATCGACATGGTGGGGCGCATCGCGGCCGCCGTGGACATCCCCGTCACCGCCGACCTGGAGAGCGGGTACGGCGACGCGGGCGAGACCGTCCGCCGCGCGATCGGGGTCGGCATCGTGGGGGCCAACCTCGAGGACAAGATGGCGCCGCTGCCCGAGGCCGTCGCCGCCGTCACCGCCGCGCTGAAGGCCGGCGAGGCCGAGGGCGTCGACTTCGTCCTCAACGCGCGCACCGACGCGTTCGTCAAGGCGGGCGACCGCGACAAGGCCGACGTGCTCAAGGACGCGATCGAGCGCGGCCGCGCGTTCGTCGACGCCGGTGCGCCGTGCGTGTTCGTGCCCGGCAAGCTCGACGAGCCCACCGTCGTCGCGCTGGTCGAGGGCATCGGGGAGCGCAAGGTCAGCGTGATCAACGTGCCCGGCTCGCTGCCGCAGGCCCGCCTGGCCGAGCTCGGCGTCGCGCGCATCTCCTTCGGCCCGTGGACCCAGCGCTCGGCGCTGACCCACCTGGCCGGCCTGACGAGGGACCTGCTCGCCGGCGGGGCGCTGCCCGAGGGCACGCAGCCGCTGAACTGAACCACGGCCCGGGGTTCACGGAGAGTGAGATCCTCACCCTCCGTGAACCCGGGCGATCGTGTGCGGTCGTGAACGTCAGACGCCCGCGTACGCCGCGCGCGGGGCGGTGGCGTCGGCCGGAGCCGGCCGCAGGTACACGACGTAGGTGACCACGGCGCAGACCACGTAGAACGCGAGGAACGACCAGTAGGCCGTGTCGCCGGACTGCGTCGTGAGGAACGACTGGCGGAACGCCAGGTTGATGAACAGCCCGCCCAGCGCCCCGACCGCGCCCGCGATGCCGATCACCGCTCCGGAGATGCGCCGGGCCCGCAGGTAGGACGCCCGCTCCTCGGCCCCGCCCGCGATCGCGACCCGCGCCTGGCCCCGGAAGATCGCCGGGATCATCTTGTAGGTCGAGCCGTTGCCCAGCCCCGTCAGCACGAACAGCAGCACGAACCCGGCCGTGAACAGGCCCAGCGAGTCGACGGCCGACGCCCCGATGATCACCGCGGTGGCGACGACCATGGCCAGGAAGTTCCAGAACGTGACGCGCGCACCGCCGAGGCGGTCGGCGAGCGTGCCCCCGACCGGGCGGATCAGCGACCCGAGCAGCGGGCCGATGAACGTGACGGCCGCGGCCTCCAGCGGGGTGCGCCCGAACTGGTTCTGCAGGACCAGCCCGAACGCGAAGCTGTAGCCGATGAACGAGCCGAACGTGCCGATGTAGAGGAACGACATCACCCAGGTCTGGCTCTCCTGGATCGACTCGCGGAACGCGCCGGTGTCGTTCCGCACCGACGTCAGGTTGTCCATCTTGACCGCCGCGAGCACGGCCGCGACCAGGATCAGCGGGATGTAGACGCCGAGCAGCACGCGCGGTGCGCCGGTGCCGGCCGTCGCGATGATGAGCAGCCCGATCAGCTGGATCACCGGCACGCCGATGTTGCCGCCCCCGGCGTTGAGCCCCAGCGCCCACCCCTTGCGCCGCTCGGGGAAGAACGCGTTGATGTTCGTCATCGACGACGCGAAGTTGCCGCCGCCGACGCCGCCGACGGCCGCGACCGCGATGAACACCCAGTACGGCGTGCCCGGCTGCATGACGATCGCGGCCAGGATCGTGGGGACCAGCAGCAGCAGCGCGGACACCACGGTCCAGTTGCGGCCCCCGAAGCGGGCCACGGCGAACGTGTACGGCAGGCGCAGGACCGCCCCGACCAGCGTCGGCACCGCGACCAGGAAGAACTTCCCCGCCGCGTCGATCCCGTACTCGGGGCCCATGAACAGCACGAGCACCGACCACATCGTCCAGATCGAGAACCCGATGTGCTCCGACAGGATCGAGAACCAGAGGTTGCGGTTGGCCACCCGCGCCCCGGTGCGCTCCCAGAACCCCGCGTCCTCCGGGTCCCAGTGGTCGATCCACCGGCCGGCCAGCGCGGAGCGCGCCTCCGGCTGCTGCTGGTCCGTCGTGGTCACGTCGGCCTCGTCTTCCGTCGTCGGGTGTCGACGCCGGACGTTAGGCACGGGCCGTTACGGTCTCGTCCGGTCCACGTGTCACGCGCGATAACCGGTTCTCACCGCGCCGCGGCGCACCTGTGAGATCAGAGCAGCGCGGTGACCAGACCGGCGGCGCGCTCCAGCCCGGGCAGGGTGCGGGCGGAGGCCTCGGGGTGCTGCGCGTGCAGGGCGAGGCGGTAGAGCGCGGCGCGCAGCAGCATCTGCGGCCACTCGTCGAGGTGGGCCCAGCGGTGCGGGAGGGTGTCGTCGGCCCCGCCCCAGGCCAGGGCGTCGACGACGACGACGGCCGCCGCCCACTCCTTCGGGCGCCACGCCGGGACGAGGTCGACCAGCGCGGGGACGTCGCCGTCGAACAGGACCGCGCCGAACAGCTCCGCGTGCACGACCTGCGGGGTGACCTGCACCGCCGTGCGGTACGCCGCCAGCTCCGCGTACAGGGTGCCGCCGGTGGCGGGGTCGAGGCTGAGCCGACGCTCCCCCCACGCGGCCGCGGCGGAGCGGGCCAGCAGGTCGTCGCGCCCGTCGAGGACGCGGGGGCGGGCCAGCTCGGCGGTGGCGGCGTGCAGGCGGTTGGCCGCCTCGATCACCGCGTCGTAGCGGGGCTCCAGCACGCCGGGGACGTAGCGGCTCGCGGCCCAGCCGGCCACGACCCACCGGCCGTCCGAGGACCGCACCGGGTGCGCGAGGCGCAGGCCCTCGACCTGGAGCCCGTCGAGCACCCCCGCCGACCACGCGGCCACGGCGTTGTCGGGCACCGGGCGGACGAGGACGTCGCCGCAGTGCCAGGCCCGCCGGCCCGCCCACACGACGGGGCGCGGCTCGGTGTCCTGGACGCCGAAGGCGGTGCGGACGTGCGGCGGCAGGGTGGTACCCGTGGGTCCGCTCGGGAGGACGGGAGCTGCGGTCACGTTCGGGCACGCTACCTGCGGACGGTCCGCGATCGACGGCGCCACGCGGGGCGGGGTCGCGGGGATCCCGCAGGTCGGCCCCGGCGCGGCCGCGGTCAGTCCTCCGGGTCGCCGAAATCCTCCTCGGGATCCGGGTCGTCCCCGTCGTCGGAGGGCTCGGCGTCGTCGTCGGAGTCGTCGGCGTCGGCGTCGGCGTCGGTGTCGGCGTCGGCGTCGGCGTCGGCGTCGGAGTCGTCGTTGTCGGAGTCGGCGTCGGCGTCGGTGTCGAAGTCGAAGTCGGTGTCGGAGTCGGAGTCGAAGTCGGTGTCGGTGTCGGCGTCGGCGTCGGAGTCGGCGTAGGTGCCGTCGGAATCCGCATCGGCGTAGGTGCCGTCGGAATCGGTGTCGGCGTAGGTGTCGTCGGAATCGGTCTCGCCGACGGAGGTGTCGGCGTCGTCGGCGGAGACGGCGTCAGCGTCCGATCCGGAGGTGCCCAGGACGTCCCCGCCCCGGTCCTCGGAGTCGTCCTCGTCCACCGCCGCGTCAGGGCCACCGGACGTGCCGGGGTCGTCGGAGTACCCGTCCACCGTGTACGACCCGCCGGACCCGGAGACGTCCCGCGCGGGGTCCGTGCCCTCGGTGCCGCTGCCGCCCGACCCGCCGTCGGAACCGTCGGTGGAGCCCCCGTCCGCGTAGCCGGTGGACCCGGCCGGGGGGATCCCGTACGCCTCGAGCAGCGCCTCCTCGTACGCCGCCGCGAGCTCGGCCCGGTCGTCGCCGGACCCGGCGGGCACCCCGTACACCTCGGCCGGCTGCGCGGCGTCCCCGCCCCCGGACCCCGACGAGGCGGGCGACGTCGACGCGGCCATCTCGTTGAGGGCGTCGATGCTCTCGTCGTCGTACCCCCAGGGACTCGCGGCCGCCTCCCCGGTGCTCGTCGGGGCGACGGGGGCGGGCCCGGTCGCGTCCTGGCGGGCGGCCTGCTCGAGCGCGGCCTCCACCAGCGGGGCGGTCCAGGCCGCGGCCGGCGTGGAGCGGACGACCTCGAGCGCGAGCTCGGCGTCGTCGGACGGCACACCCGCGGCCGGGAGGCCCGGGGCCGGGGAGACCGGGGACGGGGAGACCGAGGACGGCGGGGCCGGGGTCCCGTCGTCCTCCGGCGGGGCGGACCGCGCCCCGTCGGCGTCGCGGAGCGGGCCCACCGGGGCGACGCGCAGGGCGGCCGGCGGATCGGGGTAGCGGTCGTCGACGACCGGGGCCGCCGCGTCCGCGACGGGCGCGGCCGGCTCGCCGGCCGTCGCGGACGGGCCCGCGTCCTGCTCGGCGGTGCGCTTCGCGTCGGCGTCCTCGCGGCCGCCTCGGTCGCGCTCGCGGTCACGGGCCTCGTCGGCGGGCTGGTCGGGCCCGTCCACGACGTCGCCGACGGCCCCGCCGACGGTGTCGACGACCTCCCCGACCGGTCCCTGCTCCGAGCGGCCCGCGTCGCCGTCGCGCGGCGCGGGCCCGTCGGCGACGTCCTCGACGGTGTCGACGACGGTCTCCACCGGCCCGGACGGCGCCTCCGCGGCGGGGGCGGGCGCGGCGGGCGCGCTCTCGGCGGGTGCCGGGGCGGGGTCGCCGGGCCGGTCGGCCGAGCGCTCCCGGTCGCGGTCGCGCGCACCCCCGTCGAGCACCCCGCCGACGGCGTCGGCGGTGCCCGCCACGGCGCCGTCGACGCCCTGGGCGAGCTGGTCGACCGGGCCCTCCGGGGCCGGTGGGGACGGCGCGGGCGAGGACGGGGCGAGCGGGGCCGGGGCGGGCGGGGACGGCGGCACGTCGACGCCCTCGTCGCCGGGGCCGCGGGGATCGGGCGGGCCGCTGGTGTCGACGTCCTGGCGCGGCGCGCCGTCCGGCTCGTCGCGACCGCCGACGACGTCGGGCCGGGTCGGGAGCGGGGAGGCCGGCGCGGGCGCGGGCGCGGGCACGTCCTCCCCGCGGATGACCTGGCGGACCTGTTCGCCGACCTGCTCGGTCTCGGCGACGTCGTCGGGCAGCGGCCGGGCCACCGCGTTCTCGACGCCGCCCTCCAGCGCCGCCAGCTCGTCGCGGCGGGCGTCGCGCTGGCGGATCCGCAGGTCGCGCTGCTCGTCGAGGGCCGAGAGCGCCGCGGCCTGCTCGGGCGAGCGCTGCGCGGGCGGAGGGGCCGCGGCGAGCGTGCTCTCCAGGCCCGACAGGGCGCGCTCGGCCTCGGCCAGCTCGGCGCGGGCGGTGTCGAGCTCCTCGAACGAGTCGAGCTGCGACAGCAGCGTGGCGCGGCGGTTCTCCAGCAGCTCGCGGCGCTGCTCCAGCGCCTCCACCGGGCCGGTCGGGCTCGCCGCCCGCTGCTCCTCGGGCAGCCGCAGCCACTCGGCCTCGACCTGCGCGATCGTGTCGAGCTGCCGGTTGACCGAGGCGAGCGTGACGCGCGCGCCCCGCGCCCAGTCCTCCTCCGACGCCGCGGCCTCCGTGGCCGTCGGCGCCGGCGGCTGCGACGCGGTGACGGCGTAGCCCCCGGCCAGGATCCCGGCGGCGCCGAGCACCGCGAGCGCGCGCCGCCGGTGCGGGACGGAGGTGTGCAGGCCGCGGGTGCGGCGCCCCGGCGGGGTGTCCGAGCGGCGGGCGAGCGCGGCCGCGCGGCGGCGCGCGGCCCGGTTCACCGGCACCTGCGGCGCCACCGTCACGGCCTCCGCCGCCGGGGCGGCGTCGGGGGTGGGGGGCTGCTCGGCCGGCTCGGCGAGCCAGGGCAGCGTGGCGGCCAGCCGGGCGTCGCCCCCGGACTGCATCGCGGCCCGGCGGGCCTGCCGCGCGGCCGAGCGGTGGGCCGCGGTGCAGTAGCGGCGCGGGGGGCGGCCGGGGACGTCCTCGATCGCCACCGCGCAGCCGGGGAGGGCGCACCGGCGCGTCGTCTCGGTCATCGGCTCGCGCCCCCTCACCCGGAACTTGATCTTCCGAGTGGCGAAAGTACCCCGGCGAGCCGAAGTTGTCACTGCTCCAAGTGGGAAGTAGTCCCTGGTCAGAGTGACGCTGAGTACATGCGGGGGCCGATCCTCACGCTCCGTCCCCGCGCGGGACGCCGGGCGACGGCCGACGGTGTGACGGCGCGGAACGGGCGCTCCCCGCCGTCACCGCGACGACGAACGGCGCGCCGCCCACCGGGGTGGACGACGCGCCGTTCGGTGCGGAGGCGTCAGTAGGTGGGCAGGCTCGTGTCGACCTGGTTGGCCCACGCCAGCACGCCGCCGCCGACGTGCACGGCGTCGCGGAAGCCGGCCTTGTGCAGGGCCGCGAGCGCGTCGGCGGAGCGGGCACCGGACTTGCAGTGCAGCACCACCGGCTTGTCCTGCGGGATCTCCGAGAGCGCCTCGCCGGACAGGATGCGGTCCTTCGGGATGAGCACCGAGCCGGGGATCTTGACGATCTCGTACTCGTGCGGCTCGCGGACGTCGATGAGGGCGAAGTCCTTGCCCGCGTCGAACATCTCCTTGAGCTCGGTCGCGGTGATCGTGTGGCCGGCGGCCGCGCTCTGCGCGTCGTCGGACACCACGCCGCAGAACGCGTCGTAGTCGATCAGCTCGGTGATCGGCTTCGTCTCCGGGTCCTTGCGGATGTTGATCGTGCGGTAGCTCATCTCGAGCGCGTCGTAGACCATCAGCCTGCCCAGCAGCGGCTCACCGATGCCGGTGATCAGCTTGATGGCCTCGTTGACCATGATCGAGCCGATCGACGCGCACAGCACGCCCAGCACGCCGCCCTCGGCGCACGACGGCACCATGCCGGGGGGCGGGGGCTCGGGATAGAGGTCGCGGTAGTTGAGGCCCTTGCCGTTGGGCGCGTCCTCCCAGAACACCGACGCCTGGCCCTCGAACCGGAAGATCGAGCCCCACACGTAGGGCTTGCCCAGCAGCACCGCGGCGTCGTTCACCAGGTAACGGGTGGCGAAGTTGTCGGTGCCGTCGAGGATGAGGTCGTAGTCGCGGAAGATGTCGAGCACGTTGGACGAGTCGAGCCGCACGGGGTGCAGCCGGACCTCGACGAACGGGTTGATCTCGGCGATCGAGTCGCGCGCCGACTCCCCCTTCGGCCGTCCGATGTCGGACTGGCCGTGGATGACCTGGCGGTGCAGGTTGGACTCGTCGACCTCGTCGAACTCGGCGATGCCCAGCGTGCCGACGCCCGCGGCGGCCAGGTAGAGCAGTGCGGGACTGCCGAGGCCACCGGCCCCGACCACCAGCACCTTGGCGTTCTTCAGCCGCTTCTGCCCGGTCATCCCCACGTCGGGGATGATCAGGTGGCGGCTGTAGCGCGCCACCTCGTCCTTCGTCAGCTCGGCGGCCGGCTCCACGAGCGGCGGTAGCGCCATGGGACATGCTCCTCGGTTGTCGTCGTCTGTGTGCGGCAACGTCAGACCGCAGCGGGATCTTCCCAGAGTTCGCCGACCGCCCGGGCCACGGCGTCCGGCGCCTCCATCTGCGCGACGTGGCCCACGCCGGGCAGCATCAGCAGCCGCGCGCCCGGGATCGTGGCGGCCGTGCGGGCCGCGAGCCGGGGCGAGACGAGCCGGTCGCGGTCACCCCACACCACGAGCGTCGGCGCCTGCACCCGCGCGGCCTGGCGCCACAGCCCGCCGAGCGCCCAGCTCGCGATCATCTGGCCCGCCGTCCCCATGACGGCCTGGCGCGCCCACGGCAGCCCGGCCCGCGCCTCGAGCTCGGCCACGGCCTGGGCCAGCCGGTGCGGCGGCACGACGCCCGGGTCGCCGAAGCACAGCCGGATCGTCTGCTGGGCACGCTCGGTCGCGGTCAGCCCCGCGATCTGCGCCCTCGCCCGCCGCCCGAGCACCGGGACCATGGCCAGCGCGAGGCGCGGGTCGGCGATGCGGCGCGGATCGGGCCTGCGGTCGGGCATGGCCGGCGAGACGAGCGTCAGTGACGCGACGAGCTCGGGCCGCCGCGCCGCGACGCTGATCGACAGCGCACCGCCGAGGGAGTTGCCGAGCAGGTGCACCCGCTCCCCGCGCCCGGCGAGGAAGCACATCAGGGCGTCGGCGTGGCCGTCCGGCGACCAGTCCGGCGTCGCGAGCGGGCGCGAGTGCCCGAACCCGGGCAGGTCGACCGCCGTGCCCGCGGCGCGGCCGGACAGCTGCCCGGCGAGGTCGGTCCAGTTCGTCGCGGAGCCGGACAGCCCGTGGACGTAGACGGCCGGGATCCCGTCGGGGCCGGGCGTCTCGCGGACGTGCAGGGTGACGCCGCCGGAGGTGACCTCCCGCCCGGGCCACGGCTCGCGGAGGCCGCGCTCGGCCGATACCTGTGTGCTCACCCCCCGAGCATCACCCCGGCGGCGGGCGTCCGGCCAGTCCTGGTGGTGTGAGTTACCATCGGTAACACGTGCGGCGGTGATAGCTTCCGGCGCATCCGACCCGTTCCGCGGAGGCTGTCCCGGTGTCCCACGACAACACGCCGTCCCCGGCCGACGGGCTCACCGCCCAGGCGGAGGCGCTCGTCACCCGGGCCGGCACGTTCGCCCGGTGGGCCGCCCGCACGGGCACCGAGATGGCCCGCCGCCTGCCCGGCGCCGCGGCCGTCGAGTCCGAGCTCGGCCAGCTCGAACGGGTCGCCCTGTCCGAGCTGCGCCGCCGCCTCGACACCATCGACCCCCTCGACGACGGCGCCCCCGACGGGCCCGTCGAGAACCCGACGCGCAACGTCGCGCCGCCGAAGCAGACCGAGCCGCTGCGGGTGGCGATGGCCGAGCTGCTGGGGCGGTCGCTGGAGCAGTCCAAGCAGCGGGCCAGGGAGTACCTCTACCTCGCGCTGCTGCGCCAGCTCGTCCCCGACGAGGCCCGGATCCTGTCCGCGCTCGCCGACGGCAGCACCTACCCGGTCGTCCACGTCGACTGCCGCACCGGCGTGTCCGGGTCGCGCCGGGTGCTGTCCTACGCCTCCACCGTCGGCCGGGCGGCCGGGGTCGCGGTGCAGCCGTCGGTGCCGCGGTACCTGTCGCGGCTGCTGCACTTCGACCTCGTCGAGCTCGGTGAGGCCGCCACGGACCTGAACGTGCAGTACGACATCCTCATGACCGACCAGACGGTGCGCGACGCCGAGGACGCCGCCCGCGCCGAGGGCCGGGCCCGGTTCGTCCGCGCGACGGTCCGGATCTCGCCGCTGGGCCGCGACCTGTGGGACGCCTGCCACCCGCACGCCGACGTCGAGCCCGCCCCCGAGCCAGCGGGCGCGGCCCAGGTCCGGGTCGGGCCGGCGGTCGACCGCCCCACCCGCTACGCCTGGGAGCAGGTCCTCCCGCCGGAGCCCGCCATCGCCGTGCCGCGCACGGCGCCGCTGGAGGTCCCCCTCCCCCGCCCGATCAACGGGAACGGCCGCCACCCCCGCGACGACTGAGCGGGCCCGTCAGACGGAGAAGTGCACGACCGCGTAGGACTGCAGCTCGCCGACGGCGAACCCGAGCACCGCGCCGACCGTGATGAGGATCCACTCGTCCTGGGAGAACGCCGGGCGCAGGATCTCCTCGAACTCCTCGGGCGAGAGCTCCTGCATCTTGGTGACCAGGACGTTGCGGATGTCCATGGCGTCCTCGGCGTAGTCCTCCATGTAGGCCATGGTCTCCGGCAGCGCCGCCATCACCTGGGCGCTGACGATCCGCTTCATCTCCTGGTAGCGGGTGCTGCCGACGGAGAACACGAGCAGCGGCTTGACCAGCCCGGCCTGGGAGTCCAGTACGACCTGGACCTCCTTCTGCACCATCACGAACAGCTTGTCCGACATGGGCCCGGTGAGGACGGCCTCGATGATGTTGTGCGGGGTGATGATCTCCTTCGCGATCAGCTCCCCGTAGGCCGCGGCCACCTCCTTGTGCCGCTTGAGGAACAGCCCCTGCCAGACGAACAGGCCGAAGTACCGGGTCGGCCGTTTCGGATTGAAGATCATCTTCAGGGCGAGCCAGTCGGTGAACCAGCCCGTCAGCCCGCCCGCGATCGGCATGATGATCGGCAGCTTGAGCAGGGCCCAGGCCACCGCCTGGAGCAGCCCGATGATCGCGCCGAAGTAGATGCCCGAGTACCGGATGAACGCGAACTCCTTGTGCCCCGCCTCCTTGAAGATGCGGTTGAGCAGCGCCTTGTCCTTGACCAGGTTCGTGACGATCATGTCCTTGAGGTCGAAGACCCCGTCGATGTCGTCCTTGATCGCCGCCATCATGTGCTCGACGATCACCGGCGCCTGCCTCTGCACCCGCCCGATGACGATCCGGCGCACGCTCTCGGGGATCGACTCCCACAGCCCGGGCTGGAACTGCGTCGCGACCTGCCGCGTGATCGTCTCGATGTTGTCCAGGAGCGGCTTCTCGATCTCCTTGGCCACGCGCTCGGCGTCGAGCCGGTCGAAGATCTCCTCCGGGCTGATGAGCTTCTCGGTCATCGTGTCGCAGACGATGCTCGCCATCCGGGCCGCGCGCCGCGGCACGATGCCCTGCCAGCCCAGGTACGGCGGGATGCCCCGGAACTCCAGGGGGCGGAACATCATCTCGATCGCGACGATCTTGGTGAAGTACCCGATGACGGCCGCGACCAGCGGCATCGACAGGTAGATGTACCAGTTGCGCCCGACGTCGGCGATGATCTCGTCCACGCCCACCCCTGTCGCCGCAGCGCCCGACTAGTCCGTCCGGTCGATCAGATTGGCATACCGCCACAACCGGGTGAGCGGCCCGCCCACGATGCCGACCTCCCGCAGGAACGGCATCAGCTTGCGCGCCGACCAGGCGATCGACGCGCGGTGGTGCGGGTTGGCCAGCGCCGCCCGGCGGGCGGTGGCCGGGTCGAGCCCGACGCTCGCGTACACCTGCGGGTGGATCAGGCTGCGGACGACGACGAACGACACGACCGGCGTCAGCGTCCTGGCCACGCGTCGCTGGTGGGCGGTGAGCCGGGGCATCAGCCGGGCCAGCTCCTCGCGCGCCCAGCGGACGTGCCGCGCCTCCTCCGTCACGTGGATCCGGTTGACCATGCGGCTCAGCGGCTGCACCCGCTCGTCGCGCATCGACTCGCGCTGCAGCTGGTCGAGCGTCTCCTCGGCGACGAGCACGCTGGCGAACATCGCCGCGCCGCCCGCGGTGGCCCCGAACAGCCCGCCGAGCGCGTGCACGAGCGGGCCGGGGCGGTAGTCGGGCACGTCGAAGCGCGCGGCGAGCTTGGCGAACATGATCGAGTGGCGGCACTCGTCGGCGATCTCGGTGAGGGCGTACTGGACGTGCCCGGTGCGCGGGTCGCGGTCGTAGGAGTACCTCAGCAGCATCTGCATGAGGATCATCTCGAACCACAGCCCCACCTGCGCGATGCTGCAGATCTCGTGGATCGACAGCGTCACCTTCTCGTCCTCGGTCAGCCCGTCCCACAGGTCGGTGCCGTAGAGCGAGCAGCGCTCGGGGCTGATGCCGTAGAGGCCCGCGACGAGCTCGGCGTCCCAGTCGACGTCGATCGCCGGCTCGTAGGAGTGCTCGAGCGAGGAGCGCAGGAGGCGCTCGGCGACGGACTCGCGGTCGGTGACCTTCATGCCCGGACCCTTCGTTGGGTGTTACCGGCGGTTACTGTTACCACAGGTAACGTGATGGGGGCCTCACTTGTCAATACCCGCCCGCCACCGCCGGTCCGGTCGCGCGTTGTACCGGGCATGAGCACCGCGGTCCGCCTCGCCGGCTACGCCACGGCCCTGGCGCTCGTCTTCGGGGTCGCGTTCGGGGTGGGGTCGGCGGTCGGGGAGCCGCCCGCCGGGGTCCCCGCCGTGGCCGCGCACACCTCCGACGCGCACGGGCACGCGCCGGATCGGCCCGGACCGGACGGGTCCGGCGCCGCGGACGCGCGCACCGACGGGCTCGCGGCCACCTCGGCGGGCTACACGCTCGTCCCGGCCGTCGACACGCTGGTGCCGGGGACGCCCGGCGAGTACGCGTTCACCGTGACCGGGCCGGACGGGGCCCCGGTCACGGCGTACGACGTCGAGCACGAGCGGCCGCTGCACCTGATCGTCGTGCGCCGCGACGCCGCCGGGTTCCAGCACCTGCACCCGACGCTCGGCCCCGACGGCGTGTGGCGGGTCCCGCTGACGCTGCCCGCGGGCGGGGTCTACCGCGTCTACGCCGACCTCGTCCCGACCGGCGGACCCGAGCTCGTGCTCGGGACCGACCTGTTCGCGCCGGGCGACTTCACCCCGATCCCGTTCGGGCCGTCGCGGGTGGCGCAGGTCGACGGCTACCAGGTCCGGCTCGACGGCGACCTGGTCCCCGGCACGTCCTCGCCGGTGTTCGCGACGGTCAGCCTCGACGGCGCCCCGGTCACCGACCTGGAGCCCTACCTCGGCGCGTTCGGCCACCTGGTCGCCCTGCGCCGCAGCGACCTCGCCCACCTGCACGTCCACCCCGACGCCCCGACGCCCGCCCCGACCGACCGCTCGGGGCCCGGCGTCGCGTTCGTGGCGGAGGTGCCCTCGGTCGGCGGGTACCGGCTGTTCTTCGACTTCCGGCACGGCGGCGTCGTGCGGACCGCCGAGTTCACCGTCGACGTCGGCTGACGTGCGCCCCGGCACCGCTGCGTGCACGGCCGCCGCGGCGGCCGTCGTCGTGCTGTCGGCGGTGCCGCCGTGGCAGTTCCGGAACTGGCAGTGGGTGGCCCTCGCGCTGACGGTGCCGGTCGTACTGGCCGGGCTGCGGTCGGTGCGGTCCGGCCGCGACACCACCGGCCTGCTGACGGCGGCGGGCGCGCTCGCCGCACTCGGCTGGTCGGTGCTGGCGCTGCTGGCGGGGGGCGCGGGGGTGCCCGGCATGGTCCAGGCCGCCGGGTCGCCGGTGCTGGCGCTCGACGCGGCGGCCGGCCTGGCGGTGGCGCTGCTCCTGCGCGACCGGCCCGGCGGCGACGGGCCCGACCGCGACCGGCCCGACGAGACCCGTGGCGTGCGCCCGCTCGGCCTCCTGGTCCCCGCCCTCGCCGTCGCCGCGCTGGGCTTCCGGCTGGGCGCCGGCGACGGCGTCGGCGCGGTGGGGGCCGCCGCCGCGGTGCTGGTGGCCGGGTGCCCGTGCGCCCTGCTGCTGCTCCCCCGGCTCGCCGCGGGCCCGCCGCGGGTCGTCGTGGCCGCGGCGCACGGGCCCGACGTGCTGCGCACCGCGGGCGCCCTGCACGCCGCCGAGGGCGGGACGGCGCCGGTGGGACGCGCCGTCGCCGTCGCGGCCAGGGCCCGGCACGCCACGCTGCCGGGCGTGTCCGACCCCGACGGCGACCCCGCCACCGGCCTGCGCGGCGTGGTGTCGGAGCTGGACGGCCCGGACCGGGTGGTCGCGCACGCGGCGCTGGCCGGCCCGCCCGGGTGGCTGGCCGCGCACGGCGTCCCCCCCACCGAGGCCGCCGCGCGGGCCGCCGCGCGCGGGGTCGAGGTGTGGTGCGTCGCCTGGGACGGCGTGGCGCGCGGCTGGCTGGAGATGGCGACCGCGCCGCGCCCGGGGACCCGCAGGCGGCGGACCGCGCAGGTCGCCGCACTCGCGGCCGCCGCGCTCGGCGCCGCGGCCGCCGCCGCGGGCGCGCTGGCCCCGGCCACCGCGGGGGCCGTCCCGGCCTGCGTCGTGCTGCTGGTCGTCGCGCTGCGGTCGCTACCGCTGCCCGACGGGGGCGACAGCGTGCACCCGATCGGGGCTACCAGCGGGTAGGGTGTGCTACCGCCCCTGATCGGGGCACGCACGCGATCGGAAGGCCGCCGCCGATGACCCACTCCACGGGCCGATGACCGAGGCCACCGCGCCCCCCAACCGCGGGGCGCGCCTCTCCCGCAGCGCCCGCCGCGCCCAGCTGCTCGTCGCCGCGCGCGACGTGTTCGCCGCGCAGGGCTACCACTCCGCGGCGATGGACGACATCGCCGAGAAGGCAGGCGTCAGCAAGCCGGTGCTCTACCAGCACTTCCCGGGCAAGATGGAGCTCTACCGGGCGCTGCTGACCACCTACGCCGACGAGCTGGTCGACCGCGTCCGCGCGGCGCTGAGCCACCCCGGCGACAACCACGACCGCGCCCGCGCGTCGGTGTCGGCGTACTTCGACTTCGTCGCCGACGAGGGCAGCTCGTTCCGGCTGATCTTCGAGTCCGACCTGCGCGGCGAGCCCGAGGCGGCCGCCGTCGTCGAGGGCGCGTCGAGCCGCTGCATCGACCTGATCGCCGAGGCCGTCACGACCGACGCCGGTCTCGACGAGCCGCGCGCCCGCCTGCTCGCCGTCGGGCTGGTGGGGCTGAGCCAGGTCACGGCGCAGTACTGGCTCGACTCGGGCAAGACCGTCCCGCGCGACGAGGCCGTCGAGCTGGCCACGGGCCTGGCCTGGCGCGGGCTGGCCGGCTTCCCGCGGATCAGCCCCTGACGCGCGCATCCGGGGCGACGCGGTGCCGCCCGAGGAGCCCCGGGGCGGCACCGCGCGCGTCTCAGGAGGCCCGGCGCTGCGCGGCGACGGCCCCGCGCACGAGCGCGCCCAGCCGTCCCGCCACCCCGGCCACCCGCTCCACCGGCAGCATGTGCCCCGCGTCGGGGAAGATCGTCAGGGCCGCCGAGGGCAGTGCGGCGTGGATGCGCCGGGACGCGGCGACCGGCGTGAGCTTGTCGCGCGACCCGGCCAGCACGACCGTCGGGATCTCCGCGAACGCCGCCAGCGCCGCGTCGCGCTCGTGCGCGGCGAGCGTGGGCCGGAACCCCGAGACCGTCAGCGGGCGACAGGCGGCGACGGCCCGGACCGTGAGCCGCACGGCCTCGCGGTCGGCCCCCGGCCCGAGCAGCAGCCAGCGCATCGCCGGCGCCAGCGCCCGGGGGCTCCCCAGCCGGGAGCCCCGCGACCAGCGCTTGGTGCCGTAGAGGCGCTCCTCCACCCGCCGCACGACGGGCACGGTCCGCCGCGGCAGGCCGAACGAGGTGTCCGCCAGCCCGCCCGACGCCGTCGCGACGAGCGCGATCCCGGCCGCGCGGGCCACGACGCCGGGATGCCGGTCGGCCAGCGCCATGAGCGTCATCCCGCCCATCGAGTGCCCGGCGAGCACGAGCGGGCCGGTGGGGGCGGTCTCCGCGATGACCAGCGCGAGGTCGTCGGCGAGCTGGTCGAGCGTCAGCGACGCCGGGTCGGCGACGCCGGAGCGCCCGTGCCCGCGGTGGTCGTAGCGCACGACCCGCACGCCCGGCCCGGCCAGCGCGGCCGCGACCGGGGCCCAGGTCGAGCAGTCCAGCGTCCAGCCGTGGGCGAGCACGAGCGTGACCGGCGCCTTCTCGGCCCCCTCCACCTCGACGTGCAGCGGGACCCCGTCAGCGGTGAACATCAGATCAGGTGCGCCTTCCGCCAGAGGTACTCCGTCGGCCCGCCGATGAGCCGCTGCTCGCGCAGGAACGGCACCAGCTTGCGCGCCGACCACCGCATCATCTCCTGATGGTGCGGGTTGGCCTGGGCGGTCCGGTAGCCCACGGCCGGGTCGATCCCCACGGAGGCGTAGACGTCGCGGTGGATCAGGTTCGTCGCGACGACGTGGGCGATCCGTGCGGTGAGGTAGTTCGCCAGCGCCCGCTCGGCCGCGTTGACCTTCGGCATGAGGCGGACGAGCTCCTCGCGGGCGTACCGGACGTGCCGCGCCTCCTCGGTCACGTGGATCTTGTTGACCATGCGGGTGAGCGGCTGCACCGTCTCGTCGCGCATCGCCTCGCGCTGCAGCTGGTCGAGGATCTCCTCGACGAACAGGGTGCCCGCGAACATCGCCGGCCCGGTCGCGACGGCCTTGAAGAAGCGCCCGAGCTCGTGGGTGACGCGGCGGGGGCGGTAGTCCGGCACCCCGCACTGGGCGTTCATCTTCGCGAACATGATCGAGTGCCGGCACTCGTCGGCGATCTCGACCAGCGCGTACTGGATGTGCCGGCTGCGCGGGTCGCGGTCGTAGGAGTACCGCAGCAGCATCTGCATGAGGATCATCTCGAACCACAGCCCGATGCGCGCGACGCTGCACAGCTCGTGGATCGACAGGGTGCGCTTCTGCTCGTCGGACAGCGTGTCCCACAGGTCGGTGCCGTAGAGCGACACGCGGTGCTCCGGCACGCCCCAGAGCCCGTCGACGAGCGGGGCGCTCCAGTCGATGTCGATGCTCGGCTCGTAGGAGTGGTCGAGCGACGACTTCAGCAGCCGGGCCGCGGTCGCCTCGCGGTCGCCCACCCTGGTCGCGGATCCAGCGGTCATCGTTCCTCCTGTGTTACCGGCGGTAACTGTTACCTCTGGTACCGTGCCTCCAGTGGAGCCTCCTGTCAAGCCGACCGACCGCCAGGTCCGCCGCGCCCAGCGCCGCGCGGAGATGGTGCAGGCCGCGATGGACGCCGTCCGCCGGCACGGACCGGGCGTCTCCGTCGCCGACATCGCCGCCGAGGCCGGCATCACGAAACCCGTGCTCTACCGGCACTTCGACGACCGCGCCGACCTGCACCGCGCCGTCGGCCACGAGGCCGCCGCGCTGCTCATGGCGCGCATCGCCCCGGAGCTGATGAAGAACCGCGAGCCCAAGGAGCACATCCGCGGCGTCATCGACGGCTTCCTGTCCGGCGTCGAGGACGAGCCGCAGCTGTGGCGCTTCGTCGTGCACAACCCGGGCGAGCACACGCCGGGGGCCGAGGTCGTCGACGACGTCCGGCAGACCATCGCGAGCCTGCTGTCGTCGCTGATCGGGGTGCGGCTGCGCGAGGCCGACCTCGACCCGGGCGGCGCGGAGGCCTGGGCGATCGGGCTCGTCGGGATGGTGCAGAGCGCCGGCGACTGGTGGCTGGAGCGCCAGACGATGAGCCGCGAGGCCGTCACCGACTACCTGACCACGCTGATCTGGGGCGGCGTCGCGGGCGTGCTCGGCGACCAGGACGCCGCCGGCCCGCACGCCCCGCTGCGCCTGCTGCCGCCGACCGGAACGGGAGAGCCGACATGACCGACGAGGAGCACGAGGACGGTTACCGGGGGCCCGCGACGCTCACCGTCGACGGGCGCGACGTGCCGGTCAGCGTCGTCCTCGACGCCCGGCACGAGCCGCACGACGGGCGTTTGCACTGGTTCGGGCGGCTGTCGCTGGAGCGCGACGCCGAGCCCGCGCTGCTCGGTGCGCTCACGGCCGCGTCGAGCCGCCTCGAGCTGAGCACCGAGGGCGGCCGCTGCGACGCCCGCATCGGCGACCGCGACCCGTGGGGGCGCTTCCGGGTCACCGGCGTCGGCCGGCTCCCGTACGCCGTCGAGGAACCCCCGCTCGACGACGACTGACCCGACGCGGCACGGTCCCGACCGGGCGGGCCGGTCGGGACCGTGTCGTGCGTCGGGCGGGTCGCGCCTCGGGCGGGCCGTGCGTCGGGCGGGCTCAGCCGATGGCGAAGCCGACCCGGCGGCCCTCCTCGGGCGCGATCTCCACGTAGGCGATCTGGGCCGAGCGGATGACGTACTTGCGGCCCTTCTCGTCGACCAGCCGCAGCAGGCCGTCGCCGCCGGCGAGCGCCTCGTCGACCAGCTTCGAGACCTCGTCCGCGGTCTGGTCGCTGGACACCACGAGCTCGCGCTGGCTCTCCGCGATGCCGATCTTGACCTCCACCGGGGGACCTCCTGGTCGTCATGTGTGTACGTGCGCCCGCCAGGCTAGTCGAGCGGGCAGGCCCGGGCATGGACGGGCGGTGTGCCGTGAGCGAACTACGACAGCCCGAGCTTGGTCATCCGCTTGCCGTGGTTGGACTGCAGCCGCCGCAGCAGGGCGCCGATGCCGGCCAGGTCGCCGGAGCCGGTGACGATGAACTCGGCCAGCTCGTCGCGCTCGGCCACGATGTGCTGGGCCTGCGTGACGGCCTCGCCGAGCAGGCGGCGACCCCACAGCGCGAGCCGGTCGTGCACCTGCCGGTCGGCCGCGCAGGCCGCCCTGACCTCGCGCTCGGCGAACGCGCTGTGCCCGGTGTCGGCGAGCACGTGGCGCACCAGCTCCCCCGTCGGGCCGGACACCCAGGCCGCGACCTCGCGGTAGAAGTCGGCCGCGAGCCCGTCGCCCAGGTAGGCCTTGACCAGCGACTCCAGCCAGCTGCGCGGCGCGGTGGAGGCGTGGTAGCCGTTCCACATGGCGACGAAGGGCGCCATCGCCTCCTCGATCGGCACCCCGATGCCCTGCAGGTGCTCCTCGAGCAGCCGGAAGTGCCCGATCTCCGCGGCCGCCATCGACGACAGCGCGGCGCGCCCGCTCAGCGTCGGCGCGTGCCGGGCGTCCTCGGCGAGCCGGTCGAACGCGGACAGCTCGCCGTACGCGAGCACCCCCAGCAGGTCGATCGTGGCCCGACCGGCGGCGGTGCCGCCGTCGACCGCCGTCACCACGGGAGGAGGCCTGGTCTGCGCATGCGGGAAAGCCTAGAGGGCGGCCGGGCCGGTCGGGGCGGCACACGTCACGGTGGCACCGGCACGCCGGACTGCCGCGTCCGGCGACCCACGGGGTAGGATGCGACCCAGCGCAGCACCCGTACGGGGTGCGCGCCTACCCGCGGCCCGCATCCGACGACGGTCAGGCCGCAACGACCTGGTGCGTGCAGCGCCTCGTCGGCTCTCCCACGGACGGTCCACGCGCCGGTGGTCGACGAGCCGGCCCCGGGCTCCTGTGCGCGGAGAGAGGCGATCACCCTGTCCGTCGAGACCGATAACTCCACCCCCGCGATCATCCCCGACCCCGAGGACGCCGCGCAGGCGAAGCCGCTCACCGGCGACGCCCCCGTCCGACCCGAGTCCCCCACCTTCGCCGCGCTCGGCGTGCGCCCCGAGATCGTGCAGGCGCTGGCCGAGGCCGGCATCGTGCACACCTTCGCCATCCAGGAGCTGACGCTGCCGCTGGCGCTGGCCGGCGAGGACGTCATCGGCCAGGCCCGTACCGGCATGGGCAAGACGCTCGGCTTCGGCGTGCCGCTGCTGCAGCGCGTCACCCCGCCGTCGGAGCAGCCCGCCGGCACGCTCGACGGCGAGGCGGCCGACCGCACCCGCGACGTCCCGCAGGCCCTCGTCGTCGTCCCCACCCGCGAGCTGTGCGTGCAGGTGGCGGCCGACCTGGCCGACGCCGGCAAGCACCTCGGCATCCGCGTCACCGCGATCTACGGCGGGCGCGCCTACGAGCCGCAGCTCGCCGCCCTGCGCAAGGGCGTCGACGTCGTCGTCGGCACCCCGGGCCGCCTGCTCGACCTCGCCGAGCAGCGCCACCTCGTGCTCGGCCGCGTCAAGGCCCTCGTCCTCGACGAGGCCGACGAGATGCTCGACCTGGGCTTCCTGCCCGACGTCGAGCGCATCCTGCGGATGCTCCCCGAGGAGCGCCACACGATGCTGTTCTCGGCCACGATGCCCGGCCCGATCATCGCGCTGAGCCGCGCGTTCCTGAACCGGCCCACGCACATCCGCGCGGAGGAGGCCGACCAGGGCTCCACGCACGAGAACACCACGCAGCTGGTCTACCGCGCGCACGCGATGGACAAGGTCGAGCTGCTCACCCGCGTGCTGCAGGCCGAGGGCCGCGGGCTCACGATGATCTTCGCCCGCACGAAGCGCACGGTGCAGCGCGTGGCCGACGACCTCGCCGACCGCGGGTTCGCCGCCGCGGCGGTGCACGGCGACCTGGGCCAGGGCGCCCGCGAGCAGGCGCTGCGCGCGTTCCGCTCCGGCAAGGTCGACGTGCTGGTCGCCACCGACGTCGCCGCCCGCGGCATCGACGTCTCCGACGTCACGCACGTCATCAACTACCAGTGCCCCGAGGACTCCAAGACCTACGTCCACCGGATCGGCCGCACCGGCCGCGCCGGCAAGACGGGTGTCGCGGTCACGCTGGTGGACTGGGACGAGCTGCACAAGTGGAAGACGATCAGCGACGACCTGGGCCTCGACAAGCCCGAGGCGCCGGAGACGTACTCCACCTCGCCGCACCTGTTCACCGACCTCTCGATCCCCACCACCGCGAAGGGCCGCCTGCCGCACTCGCAGCGCACCCGGGCCGGGCTGGAGGCCGAGTACGTCGACACCGAGGGCGACCAGGGCGGCGGCCGCCGTCGCGACCGCGACCGCGGCCCCAAGCGCACCGAGGACGTCGTGCTGCCCGAGCGCAGGCCGCGCCGGTCGCGGTCGCGCACCCGCAGCCGCGGGGGCGTCACGCTGGAGGGCGGCGAGCAGTCCCCCGCCGCCGAGGCCCCGACGACCGGGTCCGCCCCGGCCGCCGAGCCCACCGCCGCACCCGCCACCGGGCCCGAGACCACCGGTCCGCGCGCCGAGGGCGAGGACGGCCGTCCGCGCCGCCGTCGCCGCCGGGGCGGCCGGGGCCGCAGCGCCGGCTCGGACGGGCCGCGGTCCGACGACTCCCGGTCCGACGACTCCCCGTCCGAGAACGCCGCCGCCAGCTGATCCCGCCCCGCGCCGGATCGACGCCCCGCGCAGCCGTGCGGGGCGTCGACCGGGCGCCGCGGGCAGGGCGGTGAACGGTCCCGCACCGAGAGGACGCCGCTCGATGTTCCGCGCGCCGCCGCCCGAACGACGCAGCCGCCGCGACCTCGTCGCGGCGGCCGTCGTCGTGGTGGCCGTGCTCGCGCTGGTCGTCGCCGTCTCGGCCACCAGCGACATCGCCGGCACCACCGACCGCACCGCCGCCGTCCCGATCGGGGCGCCGCCGCCGGCGTCCGGGGCTCCGGTGGCGTTCGCGCAGGCCTGGGAGGCCGCCAGCCCCGGCACGCCCGTCCCCGTCGTGGCCGGCCCGGCCGTCGTCACCGCCGACGGGTCGACGGTCTCCGGCCGCGACGCCCGCACCGGCGGGGAGCGCTGGAGCTACGCCCGCGACCTGCCGCTGTGCACCGTCGGCGCCGGCTTCCCGGGCGTCGCCGAGGGGCGGGTGCTGGCCGTCTACGCCAACGAGGCGCCCGCCGACGCCGGTGCCGGCGCCTACTGCTCCGAGCTGACGATGCTGCAGGGCGACACCGGCGCGCGCGCCGGCGCCCGCAACCCCGACGCCCGGCCGGGCACGCGGCTGCTCGCGGACCAGACCTACGTGCTCGCGACCGGAACCGACCACCTCGAGGTGTGGCGCTCCGACCTGGTCCGGACCCTGGAGTACGGGGTCGTGCCGGCGCAGGAGCAGGTCGGCCGCCAGCCCCGGGCCGGCTGCACCCACGGCTCCACCGCTCTGGGCGGGCGCCGGGTCGCGGTGCTCGAGCGCTGCCCGGACGAGGCCACCGACCGGCTCACCGTGCTCGCCGCCGACGGCGCGGACGGCGCCGAGAAGCCGGAGGAGCGGTTCTCGGTGCTGCTCCCCGGCTCCGGGGCCGCGGTCGTCGCCGTGTCCGAGGAGCAGGTGGCGGTGGCGCTCCCCGATCCCGCCCGGCTCGTCGTCTACGACGGCGCGGGCGTGCAGCTGTCGGTGAGCGAGGTCGACGCGACGGTCACCGACCCGCCCGGCGGCGTCGTCCCCACCTCCGTCGACGACACGCACCGCTACTGGTTCACCGGCTCCTCGGTCGCCGCGCTCGACGCCGAGCAGCTCGCGCTGCTGTGGACGTTCCCGGACGCGCTCGGCGCGCCCGTCCGCTACGGGATCGAGCTGCTCGTCCCCGTCGAGGGCGGGCTCCGGGTGCTCGACGCCGACCGGGGCACCCCCGGGCGGTTCCTGCCCGTCGACCGGCCCGACCCCCGCGCCCCGGTCACCCTCGCCGTCGTCGGTGACGTGCTGCTGGAGCAGCGCGGCGACCGAGTGGCCGCACTGGTGCCGACTCCTTAACCTCGGAGGGTGAGCACCGGCTACTTCCCGCCCGGCAGCGCGACCCGCCGGGTGATCGGCGACCCGGCCGCCCTGATCGGCGGGTTCAGCGCACTGTTCCTGCAGGCCCTGCACCCGCGGGCGATGGCGGGGATCGACCAGCACTCGTCGTTCCCCGACGACTTCTGGCCCCGCCTGGAGCGCACCGCCGAGTACGTCACGACGCTCGCGTTCGCCGACACCGCGACGGCCGACCGCGCCGCGGCCCGGGTCCGCGGGATCCACCGCCGCGTCCGCGGCACCGACCCGGTCACCGGGCGGGAGTACTCCGCCGACGACCCCGACCTGCTGCGCTGGGTGCACGTCACCGAGGTCAGCTCGTTCTCCGCGGCGGTGCGCAGGCTCGGTCTGATCGACGCGGCCGAGGAGGACCGGTTCCTGGCCGAGCAGGTGCGGGCGGGAGCGCTGCTGGGGGCGGTCGACCTGCCGGCGAGCCGCGCCGAGGTCGACGCCTACTTCGCCGCGGTGCGCCCCGAGCTGGTGGCCAGCCCGATCGCGCGGCGGGCCGCGCGGCGGCTCGCGCTGGCCCCGATCCCGCGGCGGATCCCGGTCGGGCTGCCCGTCGGGCCCCTCGGCGAGATGGCGGCGTCCCTGGCGCTGGCCCGGCCCGCGTGGAGCGCGGTCGCGGCCGTCGCGATCGGGCTGCTGCCGGCGTGGGCGAAGCGGCTCTACGGCATCCCGCGCGTCCCGGAGATCGCCACCACGGCCGGGCTGGGCGCCCTGCGCGGGGCCTTCCTGGGCGTCAGGCGAGCCACAGGGCGGCCAGCACCGCCGCGCTGATCAGCAGCACGACGAGCGCGGCCCCGACACCGCGGCCGTCGCGGGCGCGGTCGGCGCGCACCTGCGCCACGACGGCGGCCACCGCCGCGACGCCGTGCCAGGCCAGGAAGTCCCCCGCCGGGCCGGGCGACCCGGTCCGCGTCGACACCACCCAGGCGACGCCCAGGGCCACCGCGAGCACGACCAGCCCGCCCGCGAACACCCCGGAGACCCTCCGCAGGGCGCTCACGGCGCCAGCCCGTCCCACGACGCCGGCTCCGGGGCCGCCGCCCGCCCCTCGGGGCAGTGCCGGCGCACCCCGCAGGTGGCGCAGCCGGGCGAGGTCCGGGGCGGGAACAGCGCCTCGGGATCGCCCCCGTCGGCCAGCGCGTCGGTGGCGTCGGCCAGCTCCGCCGCGGTCCCCTCGGCGCGGCGGACCGCGGCCCGCAGCGTCGCGGCGTCGTGCTCGAACGCGTGCACCTCGCCGGTCGGCAGGTGGTGCAGCTCCACGCGGGTGCACGGCCGGCGCAGCGTCCGGGAGGTGGCGACCGCGTAGAGCGCGAGCGCCTCGGAGTCGCGCGCGTCCTCGGCGGACAGGCGGCGGCGCCCGGTCTTGTAGTCGACGACGACGGCCTCGCCGCCGCGGGCGTCGATGCGGTCGACCCGGCCCTCGGCGACGATCCGCTCCGTCGACACCGACACCCACTGCTCGACGGCCAGCGGCTCGGTCCCGTCGGACAGCCCCGCCGGGTCGGCGACGTAGGCGGCCACCCAGCCCCGGGCCCGCTCGCGGTACCGGTCCTGCTGGGCGAGGTCGCGGAAGCCCTCGCCGCTCCAGTTCCGGTCGACCAGCGCCGCCGCGGCGTCGGGGGTGCGGCGGTCGGGCGACAGCGCGTAGTACGCCCGCAGCGCGAGGTGCACGACCGCCCCGAGCGTGCTGGTGGCCCGGCCCCCGCCGCGCGGGGCGCGGTCGAGGTAGCCCAGGCGGTAGCGGCGCGGGCAGTCGCGCCAGGTGCCCAGCCGCGCGGGCGTGACCTTCACCAGCCGGGGGGCGACGAAGTCGAAGCCCAGCTGTCCGTCCACCGCGCCCACGGTAGCGGTCAGCCGGTGACGACCTCGATGCCGCCCGCGGCCCGCTCCACGAGCGCGTCGAGCGCGTCGGCCGAGGTGGTCTCGGCCGCGATCGGGGTGGTCTTGTTGGTGCCGTGGTAGTCGCTCGACCCCGTGGTGACCAGGCCGTGCTCGGCGGCGAGGTCGCGCAGCAGCGCCCGGTCCTCCGGGCTGTGGTCGGGGTGGTCGACCTCGACGCCGCCCAGACCCGCCGCCGCCAGCTCGACCAGCACCGACGGCTCGATCACCCGGCCCCGCTTGCGCGCCAGCGGGTGCGCGAACACCGCCACACCCCCGGCCTCCCGCACCATCTCGACCGCCGTGCGGACGGGCGTGTCGCGCTTGGGCACGTAGAACGGGCTGCCCGTGTAGAGCAGCTCCGCGAACGCCTCGTTCACGCTCCCGACGACACCCGCGGCGACCAGTGCCCTGGCCAGGTGCGGGCGGCCCGCGCTGGCCCCGTCGGGCAGGTAGGCGAAGACGGTCTCGACGTCGACCGGGTAGCCGGCGTCGGCCATCTTCCCGATCATCCCGACGAGCCGGTGGTGGCGCGCCTCGCGCAGCCGCTCCTGCTCGTCCACGATCGCCCGGTGCGTGGGGTCGAACAGGTAGCCGAGCAGGTGGACCGACACCTCGTCGTCGTCGCGGCCCGTCTCGCTGACGCAGGAGAACTCCGCGCCCCGCACCAGGCGCATCCCGGCCGGGAGCGCCGCGACGGCCTCGTCCCAGCCGCCCGTCGTGTCGTGGTCGGTGATCGCGAGGACGTCGACGCCCGCGGCGGCGGCCGTGGCCACCAGCTCCGCGGGTGCGTCGGTGCCGTCGGAGGCGGTGGTGTGGGCGTGCAGGTCGATGCGCGGAGAGCGGGGCACGTCCCCAGTGAACCTCAGCGGCGCCAGCGCGGCCGCGCCAGCATCCCCGTGGCGCGGGTCTTGCCCTTCTCCCCGAACACCAGCTCGGAGAGCGCCTCGTAGATCTCCTCGGGGCGCGGCATGTAGTCGATCCGGTTGAGCGCCTGGATCTGCCCCGCCGACTCGACGATCATCGTGCCGTAGCCGAACATGCGGCCGCCCAGCGTGCGCTGGAACGTGAGGTCGGTGACCTTGCTCAGCGGCATCATCTTGACGTTGTGGACGATGATCCCCTCGGCGAGCATCACGCGCTTGTCGGTGATCACGATGCGCTCGATCCACCACAGGATCGTCAGCACGGTGAACCGCAGCACGGCGACGAGGCCGAGGTAGAACGTGACGTTGTCGGCGACGACCGCCCCGAACGACGGCTCGCCGGAGGCGGGGGTGTTCGGCTCGATCCACAGCTGGACGATCACCAGCAGGAGCAGGAACAGCGCCGTCTCGGCGAGGTGCCTCATCATCACGGCCCAGTGCTGGCGCACACGGATGACCCGCCGCTCCGTCGGGAGCAGGTACTCGTCGATCTCGCGGGGGGCGAGCACGGCCTACACGAGCTCGGTGAAGAACGTGACGAGCGAGTTCGCGGCGTTGGTGAGGATGTTGCCGATGTTCTGCACCGACTGGGCCGCACTGCCCGGCTGAGTGACCACGAAGAAGATCAGCAACGCGAGCGCGAGCAGTCCGACGATCTTCCTGACGTTCACCCGTACCACCGTTCCGAGCCGAAGTGGGGACTGTCCCTGTCCTGATTTCTACAGCACCCGCGCAAGTCAGGGTATCCGGCACGCGGGCCAGTACGGTGCTCGTTCGTGACCGAACGTAACGATCTGATTGCCTGTGTGGGGGGTCTGGCCTACGACGACGCGGGGCGGCTGCTGCTGATCCGCCGCGGAAACGAGCCGGGTCGCGGGCTGTGGTCGGTGCCCGGCGGGCGCGTCGAGGCCGGTGAGGACGACGCGGCCGCCCTGGTGCGCGAGATGCGCGAGGAGACCGGCCTCGACGTGGCCCCCGGTCGCCTGATCGGCCGAGTGACCCGCGGGCCGTACCGGATCTCCGACTACGCCTGCACGGTGCTCGGCGGCGCCGTGGCGGCCGGCGACGACGCGCTCGACGCCCGGTGGTGCTCCGCCGCCGACCTCGCCGCGCTCCCCCTCGTCGACGAGCTCGTGGAGACGCTCGCGACGTGGGGGGCGCTGCCCCGCTGAACGATCAGACCTGCGGGGTGGGTCGACCGGCCTGCTCGCCGCCGCGGGCGTCGCCGTAGGACCGCTTCGGGATCATCACCTTGCGCCGGAACGTGCACACGACGGTGCCGTCCTGCTTGTACCCGCGCGTCTCGACGTAGACGACGCCGCGGTCGTCCTTCGACTTCGACGGCGTCTTCTCCAGCACCTCGGTCTCTCCGTAGATGGTGTCGCCGTGGAACGTCGGCTTCGTGTGCTTGAGCGACTCCACCTCCAGGTTGGCGATCGCCTTGCCCGACACGTCCGGCACCGACATCCCCAGCAGCAGCGAGTAGATGTAGTTGCCCACCACCACGTTCTTGCCGAACTCGGTGGTCTCCTCCGCGAAGTGCGCGTCCAGGTGCAGCGGGTGGTGGTTCATCGTGATCAGACAGAAGAGGTGGTCGTCGTACTCGGTGACCGTCTTCCCGGGCCAGTGCTTGTAGACCGCACCGACCTCGAACTCCTCGTAGTACCGCCCGAACTGCAACGTCAACGCCTCCTCAGCCGATGGACTGCCCGAAGGAGTAATCTAGTCAACGGCCCGCCGCCGGGCGGAGTCGTGATCGACACAGGACCTGTGACATTGGTTTGGGAGGTGAGCGCGGTGCCGACGGCACCCGGTTGTAGTAGTCGCCGCGCCTCCGACCGAGCCCGCCGCTAGCGGGTTCCTCCGGGTCCGGGGCGCGTGTTCCGTGCGTTCCGAGCTTCCTGGAGGTACCCCGTGCCGCCGTTGTCCTCGATCCGCCCCGCCATCCGGGCGGCGTCGCGCATCACCACCCGTGTCTCCGAGCCGCTGCTGCCCAAGCTGCGGGTCCCCGTCTCCGCCTACGTCGTCGACTGCGCCGTGTACGTCGACGGCGAGCGCCTGCCCGGCCGCTGGACCCACGACGGCGCCCTCGCCGAGGTGCGCCGCCGCGAGGAGGGGTTCGTCTGGATCGGGCTGCACGAGCCCGACGAGGAGCAGATCACCAGCATCGCCGACGTGTTCGGGCTGCACGAGCTCGCCGTCGAGGACGCCGTGCACGCCCACCAGCGCCCCAAGCTGGAGCGCTACGAGGACATGCTGTTCATGGTCCTCAAGACCGTCTGCTACATCGGCAACGGGCAGCCCACCGCCGAGCACGAGATCGTCGAGACCGGCGAGGTCATGGTGTTCGTCGGTCCCGACTTCGCGATCACCGTCCGGCACGGCAAGCACTCCTCCCTGCGCGACGTCCGGTCCCGGCTCGAGGCCGACCCCGAGCAGCTGGCCCTGGGCCCGGCGGCCGTGCTGCACGCCATCGCCGACCGCGTCGTCGACACCTACCTCGAGGTCACCGAGGCCATCGAGGACGACATCGACGAGCTGGAGGCGCAGGTCTTCACCCCGCGCTCGACGATGGACGCCGAGCAGATCTACGTCATGAAGCGCGAGGTGCTGGAGCTGCGGCGCGCGGTCGTCCCGCTGTCGACGCCGCTGCGCAAGCTCACCGAGGGCTACAGCGCGCTGATCCCGCACGACGTGCGCTCCTACTTCCGCGACGTCGACGACCACCTCGTCACCGTCGTGGAGCGCGTCGCGGGCTTCAACGAGCTCCTGACCACGCTCGTCGACGCCTCGCTGGCGAAGATCACGATGCAGCAGAACAACGACATGCGGAAGATCACCGCGTACGCCGCCCTGATCACGGTGCCCACGATGATCGCGGGGATCTACGGCATGAACTTCGAGTACATGCCGGAGCTGTCGCAGCCGCTCGGCTATCCGGCCGTGCTGCTGTCGATCGTCCTGATCTGCGGTTTCCTGTTCCGCCAGTTCCGGCGCAACCACTGGTTGTGACGCTCGTGGGTCGACGCGCCGCGTCCCGACCACGGCCCTAGCCTGGGGCGCGTGAACGAGCACCGTTCCGATCGCCCCGTCAACCCGCTGCGCCTGCTCCGCCGCCCGGCGTGGGCCGACCAGTCCCCGACCTGGGCCGACGCCAAGCCGGGGATCATCCGGGCCGCGCTGGCCCGGGCGCGGGCCCGGCCGTCGGGGGGCTGGTTCGTGGTGGCCGGGAGCCGGGAGGTCCGGGCCGGGACGACGTTCGGCCGGGTCGTGGCCGGGCGCGAGGTGATCCTGTGGCGCTCCGCCGACGGGACCCTGCACGCGGGCCCCGGCGCCTGCCCGCACCTGGGCGCGGCGCTGTGCGACACCCCCGTGCACGACGGGCGGGTCGTCTGCCGCTGGCACGGGCTCGCGCTGGGCCCCGAGGGGCGCCCGGGCTGGCGCACCTTCCCCGCCCACGACGACGGGGTGCTCGCCTGGGTCCGGCTGGAGGCGGCGGGCGAGGCCGTCACCGAGGCCCCCGTGCTCGGCCCGCGGCCCGACCCGGCCCGCAGCCTGCCGGCGGTCGCCACGGTGATCGGGCGCTGCGAGCCGGAGGACGTGCTGGCCAACCGCCTCGACCCGTGGCACGGCGCGTGGTTCCACCCGTACTCGTTCGCGAACCTGCGGGTGCTCTCGGCGCCCCCGGTCGACTGCCCGCCCGCCGAGGACCGCTTCCTCGTCGAGGTCACCTTCACCCTCGGGCGCCGCCTCGGCGTGCCGGTGAAGGCCGAGTTCACCTGCCCGGACCCCCGCACGATCACCATGGAGATCGTCGACGGCGAGGGCAGCGGGTCGGTCGTCGAGACCCACGCGACGCCGCTGCGCCCCGGCCCCGACGGCCGCCCCCGCACCGCGGTGATCGAGGCCGTCGTGGCCCACTCCGACCGGCCCGGGTTCGAGCACTCGCGCCGGGTGGCGGCCGTGGTCCGCCCGCTGGTCGCGGCCGCCGCGAGGCGGCTGTGGCGCGACGACCTCGACTACGCCGAGCGCCGCTACGACCTGCGTTCCCGCCGCTGACCGGCCCGCCTACTTCGTGAGGTCGAGCCCCTCGGGCGGGGTGGGGGCGTCCGGGTCGGTGCCGGCCGGGACGCCCGGGCTGCGGCCGAGGAAGGTGTGCACGATGTGCTGCTGCCAGCCGGGCATCGTCTGCACGCGGACGTCCTCGAACCCCACCGCCGTCATGCGGCCGGTGAAGGCCTCGACGCCGTCGAAGTCGAGGACGCTGCGCCACAGGTAGCGGTAGAGGTCGGCCGAGCCGGTGCGCATCCGGCCCATCGGGATGATCACGCCCCAGCAGACCGCCGTCCAGACGGCGCGGCTGCGGGCGGAGTCGCGCACCGAGTACTCGTGCACGGCCAGCGGCGCGCCGGGCCGCAGCAGCTCGCGGTAGCGGCGCAGCGCGGCGTTGCGGTCGGTGAGGTTGCGCAGCAGGTAGGCGGCGAGGATGCCGTCGTAGGGCCCGGCGAACTTCACCGGGTCGAGCTCCTCGGCGTTGGCGTGCACGAACCGCACGTTCGACGGCCAGGTCTTGCGGGTGGCCTGCGCCAGCATCTCCGCCGAGGCGTCGACGGCGGTGATCTGGGCCTGCGGGGCCGCGTCGAGCAGGGCGGCGGTGGACGCGCCCGTGCCGCAGCCGAGGTCGAGCAGCCGCAGGCCGTTGCCCCCGCCGGCCAGGCCCATCCGCTTGGCGGAGAGCCGCAGGTGCTCGTGGTAGCCGGGGTTCGAGCCGACCAGCTTGTCGTAGGTGCGCGCGTGCACGTCGAACGACCGCGAGACGTTGCCGGCGTCGATGCGTCCGGGCTGCTGCTTGGGGCTCACGGGACCGATCCTCCCGCACCGGTGGCGACCGGGCGCACCGGTGCGTCGCTCGTGCACCGACCGGGTGGCGCGGACCGCCCCCGGGGCGACCGGGGGCGGATCCGGCTCAGCTCTGCTGGGCCGGGCCCATCGCCAGCTTGGCGAGGAGCTCGCGGGCCTTCTCGGCGTTGCGGGGCTGGCAGAGCACGTCGTAGCGGCCGGCGACCATCTGGCTCGCCGAGGTGAAGTCGCGCCGGCCGCGGGTGGCGCCGTAGCCGACGGCCGCGAAGACCAGCCCGAACACGATGCCGCTCGCCAGGCCGACCAGGATCGGGCCGAAGGTGCCGCCGTCGGTGCCGCTGAACAGGCTCAGCAGCAGCCCGACGAACAGACCGAACCAGGCCCCCGACGCCGCGCCGGACATCAGCACCCGGCCCCACGTCAGCCGGCCGATCACGCGCTCCACCAGCATCAGGTCGACGCCGACGATCGTCACGTCGCGGACCGGGAAGTCGGAGTCGGCCAGGTGGTCGACGGCTCGCTGCGCCTCCTCGTAGGTGGCGTACGAGCCGACCGGCCAGCCGGTGGGCGGGGTCGGCAGGTTGGGCAGGCCGGGCGCGGTGCGCGCGGGCCCGCCGAACGGTGTGCTCATTTCGGGCCTCCGTGGGTGGTGTGTCTGCTTCTACAACGCCTCGGCCTGCACCGTAGTGCCGCAGACGGCACGGATCACACCCGGATCGAGACCTACCGGAGCTTGTACTCCTTCAGCAGACCGCGGCTGATGATCGTCTTCTGGATCTCCGACGTGCCCTCGCCGATGAGCAGGAACGGGGCCTCGCGCATGAGGCGCTCGATCTCGTACTCCTTGGAGTAGCCGTAGCCGCCGTGGATGCGGAACGACTCCTGCGTGACCTCGGCGCAGTACTCGCTGGCGATCAGCTTCGCCATGCCCGACTCGACGTCGAACCGCTCGCCGGAGTCCTTCAGGCGCGCGGCGTTGACCATCATCAGGTGCGCGGCCTCGACCTTGGTGGCCATCTCGGCGAGCTTGAACGCGATCGCCTGGTGCTGGGCGATCGGCTTGCCGAACGTGGAGCGCTGCTGCGCGTACTCGACGGCCAGCTCGAACGCGCGGATCGAGATGCCGCAGGCGCGGGCGGCGACGTTGACCCGGCCCACCTCGACGCCGTCCATCATCTGGGCGAAGCCGCCGCCGCGCTTGCCGCCGAGGATCCGGTCGGCGGGCACCCGGTGGCCCTTGAACACCATCTCTGTGGTGTCGACGCCCTTGTAGCCCATCTTGTCGATCTTGCCGGGGATGATCAGGCCCGGGGCGACCTCGCCGTAGCCGACGGGCTTCTCCACCAGGAAGCAGGTGAGGTTCTGGTACGGCTTGGGCTGGCCCTCGTCGGTCTTGACCAGCACCGCGGTGAGCGTGGACGTGCCGCCGTTGGTCAGCCACATCTTGGCGCCGTCGATGACGAAGTCGTCGCCGTCCTGCACGGCCTTGGTCTTGATCGCCGCGACGTCGGAGCCGAGGTCGGGCTCGGACATCGAGAAGGAGCCGCGGGTCTCCCCCAGCGCCATCTGCGGCAGGTACTTCTGCTTCTGCTCGTCGGTGCCGTGGTGGGAGATCATGTGCGCCACGATGAAGTGCGTGTTGATCACGCCGGAGACGCTCATCCAGCCGCGCGCGATCTGCTCCACGACCAGCGCGTAGGTCAGCAGCGACTCGCCGAGCCCGCCGAACTCCTCGGGGATGGTGAGCCCGAACAGGCCCATCTCCTTCATCCCGTCGACGATGTCCTGCGGGTAGGCGTCGGCGTGCTCCAGTGCCGTGGCGTGCGGGATGATCTCCTTGTCCACGAACGTCTTGACCGTGGACAGGATCTCCTGCTGGATCTCGGTGAGACCTGCGGTCTGGGCGAGCCTGGCCATGGGTCATTCCTCCGGACGGACGATCGGCCGCCGGGGTGCGTCCCGGCGCTGGGTACTGGTTGGTAAGTATCCCGTCCGGCGCGGCCACCGCGCGCGACGGACCCTGTGAAGCTCCCCACCTCCTACGGTGGCCCGATGACCCCGCTCTCGCCGCGGCTCGCGACGATCGTCGACGCGCTGCCGCTGACCCCGGGGATGCGGGTGCTGGAGATCGGTTGCGGGCCCGGCGCGGCGGCGCGGGCCGTGGCGGACCGGCTGACCACGGGGCACGTCGTCGCGATCGACCGCTCGGCCGCCGCGGTGGCCGCCGCCCGCCGCGCCTGCGCCGGGGAGATCGCGGCCGGGCGGCTCGACGTGCGGCTGGCCGCGATCGAGGACTTCGTCCGGGAACCGGACGAGCCCCCGTTCGACCTCGTGTTCGCGGTGCGGGTGGGCGTGCTGGACGGCCGGCACCCGGGGACGGCGGCCCGGGCCCGGATCACGGCCGCGCTCGCGCCGGGCGGACGGGTGTTCGTCGACGGCCGGGAGGTCCGCCCGCCCGGGTGAGGTCAGCTCTCCGGCGGGGTCCACCTGTCGGTGCGCTCCATGCCCGCGGCCCGGCCCTTGCCCGAGATCACCAGGGCCATCTTGCGGCTGGCCTCGTCGATCATCTCGTCGCCGATCATCGCCGCGCCGCGCTTGCCGCCCGCCTCGGAGGTGAAGTACTCGTAGGCGTCGAGGATGTTCTCGGCGTGGTCGTAGTCGCTCTGCAGCGGGCTGTAGGTCTCGTTGGCCGCGTCGATCTGGCCGGGGTGCAGCACCCACTTGCCGTCGAAGCCGAGCGCGGCGGAGCGGCCGGCGACGCGGCGGTAGCCGTCGACGTCCTTGATCTGCAGGTACGGCCCGTCGATGGCCTGCTTGTCGTAGGCCCGCGCCGCCATGAGGATGCTCATGAGGATGTGGTGGTAGGCGTCGCCCACGTCGTAGCCGGGGGGCTGCTCGCCCACGACGAGGCTCTTCATGTTGATGCTGGCCATGAAGTCGGCCGGGCCGAAGATGATGGTCTCCACGCGCGGCGAGGCGGCGGCGATGGCGTTGATGTTGGTCAGGCCCAGCGCGTTCTCGATCTGCGCCTCGATGCCGATCTTCCCGATCTCGTAGCCCATGGACTTCTCGATCTGGGTGAGCAGCAGGTCCAGCGCCACGACCTGCTCGGCCGTCTGCACCTTCGGCAGCATGATCGCGTCGAGGTTCGCGCCCGCACCCTCGACGACCTCGGTGACGTCGCGGTAGGTCCACTCGGTGGTCCAGTCGTTCACGCGGACGACCCGGATCTTGTCCTCCCAGCCGCCCTCGTTGAGCGCCGAGACGATGGTCTTGCGGGCGCCGGGCTTGGCCAGCGGCGCGCACGCGTCCTCGAGGTCGAGGAAGACCTGGTCGGCCGGCAGCGTCCGAGCCTTGTCGATGAACTTCTGACTCGACCCCGGCACGGCCAGGCACGAGCGGCGGGGGCGGATCTGGTTCGTCATCTTCTGGAGGCTCCTCGTCGACGTCGGCGGGTGGAAGTGGATGCTGGCACGGAGTGCCGCTGCGCGACCCCCCGGGGTGATGGGCTTCTCACCCGCCCGGGCGCAGCATCCCGGACAGCAGGTCGTCGAACATGCGGTGCAGCTCAGCGGGAGCGGGCACCGGCCGCCCGTCGACCGCGGTGACGAACTGCAGCCCCTCCATGAACGCCAGCACCTGCCGGGCGTGCCGGTCGGGATCGGTCGACCCCGCGGCCGCGAGCACCGCGCGGGACCGGGCGTTCAGCGCGTCGCTCTCGGCGTCGAACCGCAGGCGCAGCTCCGGGCGGCGGGTCGACTCCAGGGCGAGCTCGTAGCGGGCGATCGCCCGGCTCCGGTCCTCGACGAGCACCCGGCGGAACGCGGCGGCCATCGTCGCGGCCAGGTTGCCGCCGGTCGCCGCCTGCTCGATCCCGGCGTGCGCGGCGAGGTCGAGCTCGGCCATCCGCGCGAGCGCCAGCTCCAGCAGGGCGGCGCGGCTGCGCGCGAGGTTGGAGGTCGACCCGGGCGGGAGCCCCGCCCGCTCGTCGACGGCGCGGTGGGTCAGCGCCCGGCTCCCCGACTCGGCGAGCACCGCGATCGCGGCGTCCCCGAGGCGTCTGCCCCGCGGCGTCAGCTCCATCGGGATCCCCTGCTGTGCACCGCGAGATGGTCGCCCACCCGTCCGGCCCCGGCACCGCCGGGGGCGCGCTACGGCAGGGCCACCAGCTCGCCGCGGGCCACCGCCGTCACCGTGCCCCACACCGACGTGCGGACGGCCGCCCCGGCGTCGGCGTGCACCAGCACCCCGAGCGTCGACGGGCGGCCGATCTCCGCGCCCTGGGCCACCGTGAAGCCGGTCTGCCCGTCGGCGGCCAGCACGCCGCGGTCGACGAGGAACACCGCCAGCGCGACGGCCGCGGACCCGGTGGCCGGATCCTCGGAGACACCCACGTCGGGGGCGAACATCCGCACGTGCGCGGCCGACGCGGCGGCGTCGACCGACACCACCGTCAGCCCGACGAGCCCCTCGGTGAGCGCGCGGACCGCCGCCGGGTCCGGCTGCGCCCTGGCCACCGCGTCCGGCGCCACGACGAGGAACGCGTACGGCACCCCGGCGCCCGCCACCCCGGCCGGGACGGCGGCGTCCACGTCGGACGGGGAGAGGCCGACCGCGGCGGCCAGCGCGGCGCCGTCGAGCGCGGGGCCGATCTCCGGCGCGCCGCCGGTGACCTGCGCGCCGTGGTCGTCGACCCGCACCGGGAGCAGCCCGGCCCCGCACTCCTGCACGACGTCGCCGATGGAGATCAGCCCGTCACGGGCCAGCACCCACGCCGCCCCGACGCTGGGGTGCCCGGCGAAGGGCAGCTCGCGACCGGGCGTGAAGATCCGCACCCGGTAGTCGGCGTCGCCGGTGGGCGGCAGCGGGAACACCGTCTCCGACAGGTGGAACTCCCCCGCTATCGCCTGCATCTGCTCCGTGGTGAGGTCCAGGCCGCCGTGCACCACCGCGAGCGGGTTGCCCGCGTAGGCGCGGTCGGTGAACACGTCGACGATGTCGTAGCGCAGCACGGCCGGACCCTACGGCCGCGGGACCCTAGGCTGCGCGTCATGGCCTCCTCCGACCGCGTCTTCGTCGCACGCCTGGTCGGCCTGTCGGTGTTCGGCCCCGACGGCGAGCGGATCGGGCGGGTGCGCGACGCCGTCGTCACCGTGCGGGTCGACGCGAGCCCGCCGCGGGTGCTCGGGCTCGTCGTCGAGATGGTGACGCGGCGGCGGATCTTCGTGCCGATGCTGCGCGTCACCTCGATCGACCCCAGCGCGGTCACGCTGGCCACCGGCTCGGTGAGCCTGCGCGGGTTCGCCCAGCGCCCCAACGAGACGCTCGTGGTGGGCCAGCTGCTCGACGCGCCCGTCACGATCGTCGAGGGCGACGTGGCCGCGGTGGTCGTCGACGCCGCGATCGAGCCCACCCGCTCGCGCGACTGGGTGATCAGCCGGCTCGCGGTGCGGGCCCGGCGGCACGGCTTCACCCGGCGCGGCCACGTGCGGGAGCTGCCGTGGAGCGCGGTCACCGGGCTGTCGCTCACCGACCGGCAGGGCACCGCGGGCCTGCTCGCGGTGTTCGAGACGATGCGCGCCGCCGACGTCGCGGCCGCCCTGTCCGAGCTGCCGGCCAAGCGCCAGCACGAGGTCGTGGACTCCCTCGACGACGAGCGCCTCGCCGACGTGTTCGAGGAGATGTCCGACGCCGACCAGCGCGCCCTGCTCGCCCACCTCGACTCCGAGCGCGCCGCCGACGTGCTGGAGGCGATGAGCCCCGACGACGCCGCCGACCTGCTCGGCGACCTGCCCACCGCCGAGTCCGAGGCGCTGCTCGCCCTGATGCAGCCGGGCGAGTCGGCCCCCGTGCGGCGGCTGATGACCTACTCGTCGAACACGGCGGGCGGGCTGATGACCCCGGAGCCGGTGATCCTGCGCCCGGACGCCACCGTGGCCGAGGCGCTCGCCCGGATCCGCAACCCCGACCTGCCCGTCGCGCTGGCGAGCATGGTGTTCGTCTGCCGCCCGCCCGCCGAGACGCCCACCGGGCGCTACCTCGGCTGCGCCCACGTGCAGCGGCTGCTCCGGGAGGCGCCGTACGAGCTGGTGGCGGGCGTCGTCGACAGCGAGCTGGCCCGGCTGTCCCCGGACGCCACGCTCGGCGAGATCGCCCGGTACTTCGCGGCGTACAACCTGGTCGCCGGGCCCGTCGTCGACGACGAGGACCACCTGCTCGGCGCCGTCACCGTCGACGACGTGCTCGACCACCTGCTGCCGCCGGACTGGCGCGACCGGTTCACCGACGAGGCGCCGACGGAGGCCGCAGATGCCTGACGCCCCACGCCGGCGGCTGGACCGCCCCGGCCGCCGACCCTTCGAGCTCGACCCGGACGGCTTCGCCAAGTTCTCCGAGCGTATCGCCCGGTTCCTGGGCACCGGCCGCTTCCTCGCCATCCAGACCGTCATCGTGATCATCTGGATCGCGCTCAACCTGACCGCGGTGTCGCTGCGCTGGGACCCCTACCCGTTCATCCTGCTCAACCTGGCCTTCTCCACCCAGGCCGCCTATGCGGCGCCGCTGATCCTGCTGGCCCAGAACCGGCAGGACGACCGCGACCGGGTGGCGCTCGACGAGGACCGCACCCGCGCCGAGCGCACCAAGGCCGACACCGAGTACCTCGCCCGCGAGCTGGCCGCCCTGCGCCTCGCCGTCGGCGAGATGGCGACCCGGGACTACCTGCGCGGGGAGCTGGACAAGCTGGGCGACCGGCTCGCGGGCGACGCGGGCCGGACCAGACCACCGGGCGACCGACGGGCCTGGTGACCACCGTCCCGGGCCGGTCACGACCGGCACGGCGATGCGGTCCCCGCTACGGCGCGACCGGCTCGGTCTCCGCGACGTACGCGCCTCCGTCCGCCGACCACATCTCCACCAGCAGCGCCGACGTCGTGGAGGCCCGCCGGGACACCGCGGCCGCGGCCCCGAGAGCACGCGCCGGGCCGACCCGCAGCCGCTGCACCGTGCCGTCCGGGAGCACGACGGTCAGCGCACGGTCCGGGTTCCCGGCGGCCAGGAACCCGGCGGCCGCCGGGTGCCCGGGTCCGATCACCAGCACGGCCGCCGAGCCCGGAGCGGCCGGCAGCACCCCCTGCGCGGCGTCCGGGGGAACCGCCGGGCGGCCGTCGGTCCCCACCGTGACCGGGGACAGCGGCGCCAGCGGCGCGGAGAGGAGCGCGGCCGCCACCGGAACTGATGTCGGTGCCTGCGCGGTCGGAGAGGGTGTGGGCGGCACGGACCCCGGCGTCGGCACCGGATCGGCACCGGACACCGGAGCCGACCCCGTCGACGGCACCGGATCCGACGGCTCCACCGGATCGGAGCCGGGCGACGGCGCCGGATCCGGCGCGGCATCGGGACGTGCCACCGGATCGGACCCGGACGACGGAGCCGGCCCGGCATCGGGAGGCGCCACCGGGGCGGGCCCGGACGGGGCCACCGGATCGGGCCCGGCCACCGGAGCCCCCGCCGGATCGGGCCCGGACGGGGCCGGCGCGTCCGGCACCGCCACCGGGACCGGGCCGGTCGTCGGCACGGGCACCTCGAGACCGACCGCGCCGGGATCGGGGACCGCGATCCACGGGAGGGCGTCCGGGACGGTGCCGTCGACGATCCCGGCGACCGGAGGGCCGACCGGCCCGCCGGGTCCGGTGCCGGCCGGCGGCCCCGGCACGACGGGCACCTTCCCGATCGCGGCTGCCGATCCCGCGCCCGGACCGGGCTCCGCCGCCCACCCACCGGCCACCGCCATCACCGCGCTGCCCGCGGCGACGAGCCCGAGCAGGGTCGAGACGAGCAGCCTGCGCCTGCGGGCGGCCCGCTTCCCGGCGACGCGGACGACCACGTGCCCGGCCGGGACGTCCACGAGCTGGACCGTGCCGCCGGGCGTGACCTGCCAGCACCGCACCGGTCGCGCCACGCACCACTGCACCGGGCTCGGCGCCGGCACCCACCGCACAACGATCGCGGGCGGGCGGCGGACGAGCTCCCCACCCGGTCGACCGGGACCCTGACCTCCCGCCCGCTCTCCGGGCCGGGTGCGGGACGCCGGGCTCACGGGCCGGACGGCGGCGGGTCGGCCACGGCCGTCGTCGGTGCCACCACGGCGGTCGCGGAGGCGGGGGTGCCCGGCGCGGCGGCCACCCGGGCCTGCGGCGCGGAGGATGCAGCGGCACTCGAGGACGGCGCCGCCGCGGGGACCGGCGCGGCGGCGGGCTGGGGGGTGCGCGAGGTCGGGGCCGGGGCGGGCGCCGGGGCCGGAGCGGGGGCGGGTGCCCGGGTCGGGACGGGCGTCGGCGTCGGCGGGACCGTGGACGGCGAGCCGGTCGGGCCGGTGGTGGCGGCGGGCACCGCCGGGGAGGGCACCGCAGCGACCGGCACCGCCGCGGCGGGTGGCACCGCAGCGACGGGCGGCACCGCAGCGACGGGCGGCACCGCCACGACCGGCCCGGTGACGACCACGCCGCCGCCCGGCCCCGGGACCGCGACCGTCACCGGGACGGTCACGGGGACCGGTGCGGCAGGGGCCGCGAAGTCATCACCGGCCGGCGGGGCGACCGGGCCGAGGCGCGGCGCGGTGACCTCCCCGAGGAGTCCGTCGCGCAGCGATCCGGGCAGCGCGGCGGGCCGCGTCGCACCGAGGTAGTCGTCCCCGCGGTAGCGCACCGAGGCCACCTGGACCGGCCTGCCCCGACGCGGCGCGTTGACCATCCGCCCGTCGCCCAGGTAGAGCCCGACGTGGTGGACGCGGTCGGGCGTCCCGTAGAAGACCAGGTCACCGGGCAGCAGCGGCGATCCCGCCGGCACGTGCGGTCCGGCGTTCCACTGGGTCTGGGCCGTGCGCGGCAACCGGATCCCGGCCGCAGCGTAGGCGGCGGTGGTGAGGCCGGAGCAGTCGAAGCCGCCCTCCCCGGCGGCCGGACCGTCACCGCCCCACAGGTAGGGCACACCGATCTGGGCGAGGGCGTGGTCGATGGCGATCCGCACGCGCTCGTCGGGGGCGTCGGTCGTGTAGACGACCGGCTGCGCGGGGTCCGCGGACGGGGCGTCCGGCGCCCGCGAGCCGACGAGCAGGGGTGCAGCCGGCAGGTCGCCGGTCTCCGCGGACGGAGCCGTCGGGACCGGTGCCGCGACGGACCCCGCCGCGGTCGCCGTGGCCCCGGCGGCGGACGCCGCTCCGCCCGGGGCCGGGCACAGCGCGGCGACCACCAGGAGCGCCATCCAGCCGACGCGGTCGCGGGTCCTCGACTCCGCGGCCGGACCGGGCGCGCGCCGGCTCATCGGGCGTACGACCGCAGGACGTCCTGCGTCGCGGGGTCGGCGTCGAGGTTGCCCAGGTCGCAGCCGCTCCCGCCGGGCTGCCACGCCCAGCCGAACGCCCCGACGTAGCCCACGTCCGTGGCGGTGTAGGCGGCCGCCTTGTCCGCGAAGCGGGCGGCGCGGGACTCGAAGCCGGCGCAGCCGGGCCCGGCGTCGATCCCGAACTCGCCGACGATCACCGGCTTGCCCGCCGCGCCGGCTCGGACGCCGGGCCCGTGGTTGGACTCGACCTCGTCCATGTCGTACTCGTGCATCGAGGCGATGTCGACGCCCGGCGACTCGTGCACGTCGCGGAAGTTGTCCTCGCCGTCGAGCCAGTACGGGGCCACCGTGCCGGAGGAGAACAGCCGGTCCGGGTCGATGCGGTCGGCGACCGCACCCATGTCGTCGAAGAACCGCCGCAGCGCTCCGCCCTCGTAGGCGGGCTCGTTGAAGAACTCGAACCACGCGATGGCGTTCTCGCCGCGGTAGCGCTCCAGCAGCGTGGTCATGTGCCGCTGGTACCCGGCGCGCTCCTCGGGATCGGCGAACCAGCCCGCGTCCTTGTCGTTCTCCCCGCACCCGCCGATCGCGTCGTCGAGGGTGATGGTCAGGTAGACGTCGTGCGCCGTCGCGGACGCGACGGCGGCGTCGAGCCGGGCGATGTCCCAGCCGTCGTAGAAGAACAGGCGGACGGCGCCGTGGCCGTCGTGACGCATGCCGGCGAACCAGGCGTCGACGTCCTGCGCGGTCATCTCCTCGTCGCCGTCGCCGCAGTCGCCGGACCAGACGAAGGAGTTGTAGCCGAGGAACCACCACGGCACCCCGTCGCGCATGATCCGGTCGCCCTGCACCGTGATCGGCCGCATGTCGCCGGGCGCGGCGGGGGGCCCGGGCAGCGCGGCGCCCGGGAGCGTCACCGGGGACGGTGCCGACGACCGGGTCGACGGGAGCGGGTCCGACGGGAGCGGGTCCGTCGGCGCTGTCGGGTCCGTCGGGTCCGTCGGCACCGGTCGGGTGGTCGGGACCGTCGCGGACGGGGGCGCCACGGGGACCGCGGGCCGGACCGGGGCCACCGTGACCGGTGCGGGGGTCCCGGTCGGCGGCGGGGTGGCCGCCCCGGGGAGCACCGCCACGGACGCCGTCGGCGGCACCGGCAGGCCGGGCACGGGCACGGCCGCATCGATCGTCCCGTCCGGGGGGGAGCGGGCACTCCGCGACGACCGCGCACCCCGGGGTCCGCGCCCCCGCCCGCAGGGTGGTCGGCGTGACCGCGGGCGAGGCGCAGGCGAGGGTGGCGGCGATCCCGGCGACCAGCAGCGCGCGGCTCACGGTCGTGGTGCGGCGCATGGTTCGTTCCCCCCGGATCGTGGAGGGGCCGATGCGGACGATCAGCCCGCCGCACACGGTGCCCGCCGCCCGGCGACGGCAGCAGCCGTGTCTGGGGTGGGTCGGAACCCCCCGTTTGGAGGTGCGGCGTTCCGCGGCCGCGCCGGGACGTCAGCCGTCGAGCAGGCGGCTGATCCGCTCCAGGGCGCACAGGTCGTCGACGTCGAGGCGGGCGACGAAGTGCCGCAGCACGCCCGCGAGGTGCGTGCGCGAGGCCACCCGCAGCCGCTGGAAGCCCTCGTCGGTGAGCTCCGCGGCCACACCGCGGCCGTCGCCCTCGACGCGGCTGCGCGCGACGAGCCCGATGCGCTCCATCCGGTCGACGAGCCGCGTCACCCCCGAGCGCGACAGCAGCACGGCGTCGGCCAGCTCGGTCATCCGCAGCCGGCGCCCGGGGGCCTCGGCCAGCTGCACCAGCACGTCGTAGGCGGCCAGGGACAGGTCCTGCTCGGCGACGAGCTCCGACTCCAGGGCCCGCGTGATCGTCGCGTGCGCCCGCAGGAACGCCCGCCACGCCGCCAGCTGGTCCACCGACGGCATGACGCGCGGCGCCGCGGTGTCGGGCACGTCACGGGGGGGCACGTCGAGGGATGGTACGGACCGGCGGGCGGGTCGCGGCGGTCCACGTAGCATGGCGGCGTGTCCACCTCCACTGAGACCAGCACGATCGAGCAGGCCGTCCGCGCTGCTCTGGCCACCGTCGAGGACCCGGAGATCCACAAGCCGATCACCGACCTCGGGATGGTCAAGAGCGTGTCGGTGTCCGCGGACGGGCTCGCGCACATCGGCGTGTACCTCACCGTGGCCGGCTGCCCCATGAAGGACACCATCACCCGGCGGGTCACCACCGCCGTCGCGGCGGTCACCGGGGTCCGCGAGGTCGCGGTCGAGCTCGACGTCATGAACGACGAGCAGCGCACCGAGCTGCGCCGGGGCCTGCGCGGCGACGCGGCGGAGCCCGTCATCCCGTTCGCGCAGCCCGGGTCGCTGACCCGCGTGTACTGCGTGGCGTCGGGCAAGGGCGGCGTCGGCAAGTCCTCGGTCACCGTCAACCTGGCCGCGTCGATGGCCGCCCGCGGCCTGTCCGTGGGCGTGGTCGACGCCGACATCTACGGGCACTCGATCCCGCGGATGCTGGGCACCACCACGCTGCCCACCAAGGTCGACGACATGATCATGCCGCCGCAGGCGCACGACGTGAAGGTCATCTCGATCGGGATGTTCACGCCGGGCAACGAGGCCGTCGTGTGGCGCGGCCCGATGCTGCACCGCGCGCTGCAGCAGTTCCTCGCCGACGTGTTCTGGGGCGACCTCGACATCCTGCTGCTCGACCTGCCCCCGGGCACCGGCGACATCGCGATCTCCACCGCGCAGCTCATCCCCAACGCCGAGCTGCTCGTCGTCACCACGCCGCAGCAGGCCGCGGCGGAGGTCGCCGAGCGCGCCGGGTCGATCGCGCTGCAGACCAAGCAGCGCATCGCGGGCGTCGTCGAGAACATGTCGTGGATGGAGCTGCCCGACGGCTCGCGCATGGAGGTCTTCGGGTCCGGCGGCGGGCAGACCGTGGCCGACTCGCTCACCCGCGCGATCGGCGCCCCGGTGCCGCTGCTCGGCCAGATCCCGCTGGAGACGGCGCTGCGCGAGTGCGGCGACGCCGGCACCCCGATCGTGCTGACGCACCCGGAGAGCGCGAGCGCACAGGCCCTGAAGAAGGTGGCCGACAAGCTGACCACCCGGGCCCGGGGACTCGCCGGGATGAGCCTGAACCTGACGCCGGTGAGTCGGTAGACCGTGCGCGGGAACGGCGGCTCCGGCCGCCGTTCCCGCGCACGACCGGTCAGGCGCGCACGGCCTCCGACCACAGGGCCACGCCCTCGTCGACCTGCTCCGCCGTGACGATCAGCGGCGGGATCATGCGGACGACGTTGCCGAACGGGCCGCAGGTCAGCAGCAGCAGGCCGCGCTCGGCCGCGGCCGCGTGCGCCCGGCTCGCCGCCGCCGCGTCGGGTGCGCCCTCGGGCGTGAGGAACTCGTTGCCGACCATCAGGCCCAGGCCGCGGACGTCGGCGATGCCGGGGTGCTCGACGGCGACCTTCCGCAGCCCGTCGAGCAGCCGCAGGCCCTGCTCCCCCGCGTTGGCGACGAGGTTCTCCTCCTGGATGACCTCGAGGGTGGCCAGCGCGGCCGCGCAGGAGACCGCGTTGCCGCCGTAGGTGCCGCCCTGCGAGCCGGGCAGCGCCTTGCTCATGATCGCCTCGGGGGCCGCGATCGCCGACAGCGGGAAGCCCGAGGCCAGCCCCTTCGCGGTGATGAGGATGTCGGGCGTGAGGCCGTCGGTGTGCTGGTGGCCCCAGAACGCACCCGTGCGGCCGTAGCCGGTCTGCACCTCGTCGGCGATGAGCAGGATGCCGTGGGCGTCGGCGCGCTCCCGCAGGCCCCGCAGGAACGCGGGCGGCGTGGGCACGTAGCCGCCCTCGCCGAGCACGGGCTCGATGAGGAACGCCGCGACGTCGCGCGCGGGCGCGGCCGTGACCAGGATCCGGTCGAGCTCCTTGAGGCAGAACGCGACCGCCTCCTCCTCGGTCCAGCCGTAGCGGAACGCGTAGGGGAACGGCGCGAAGGCGACCCCGCCCATCATCGGGCCGATGCCGGCGCGGATCTTCCCGCCCGACGTCGTGAGCGCGGCGGCGCCCATCGTCCGGCCGTGGAAGCCGCCGTCGAAGGCGATGACGGTCTGGCGGCCGGTGGCGTGCCGGGCGAGGCGCACCGACGCCTCGACGGCCTCGCTGCCGGAGTTGAGGAAGAACACGCGGTCGATGCCGGCGGGCAGGACGTCGCCGAGGCGCTCGGTGAGCCGCAGCAGCGGCTGGTGCATGACCGTCGTGTACTGGCCGTGGATCAGCGTCGCGACCTGCTCCTGCGCGGCCGCGACCACCTTCGGGTGGCAGTGCCCGGTGCTGGTGACGCCGATGCCGGCGGTGAAGTCGAGGTGGCGGCGGCCGTCGGTGTCGTACAGGTAGGCGCCCTCGCCGCGCGCGACCTGCACGGGGGTCGCCTGCTGGAGGACGGGGGACAGCCTGGCCATGAGCACTCCTGGTGTTGTCGGATTGTCGACAACGTCGAGGAAAGCACACGGGTCCGCCCCGGGACAAGGCGTCAGGCGCGGAAGAACCCCGCGAGGACCGGCGCGAGGACCTCCTGGTCCACCCCGTGGTCCTCGCCCTCGACCAGACCGACCCGCGCCCCCGGCACCGCCGCGGCGGCCGCGGCGACGCCGTCGCGGAAGAAGTCGGGGCCCGACTCCTCGCTGGAGCAGTGCGCTCTTACGAGAGCACTGCTCTTGACGCAGCACCCCGTCCCGCGCACGATGTGAGCACTGCTCTCGATTCTCGGAGGATCCCGTGCCGCACCGTTCCGACACCGCAGGCGCGGTCGCCCTCGCGGCGGCCGGCGCCCTGTTCGTCCTTTACCCGGCCGTCCGGCCGTACGGCGACCTCGACCCGGCCACGGCGGCGGCCGCGTTCGCCTCGCCCGCCTGGCTCGTCGCCCACCTCGCCGCGGTGGCGGCGTTCCTGCTCACCGGGTTCGGCCTCGTCGCACTGACGCGGGGACGTCGCGGCCTGCGCGTCGCGACGGCCCTGTGGTGGACCGCAGCCGGGGCGACCATCGCCTACTACGGCGCCGAGACGTTCGCGCTGCACGCGCTCGGCGGGCTCGTCACCGACCCGCAGCGGCTCGCCGCGCTCGCGGAGGCCGTCCGGATGGGCCCGGTGCAGGTGACGCTGTTCGGCGCCGGGCTGGCCGGGCTGGCCGTGTCGGCCGTGCTGGTCGCGGTCGCCCTGGGCCGCGACGCCGTGCCGTTCGCCGCGGGCATGGTCCTGTTCCTGCCGCAGTTCTTCGCCCCGCCCGGTCTGCGGATCGCGCACGGCGTCCTGCTCGGCGTCGGCTGCGCGGTGCTGGCGGTGCGGCTCGCGACTAGGCCGGCAGTGAGGGAGCCTGCGCCGGCCGCGTGACCGCGACCGGGGTCAGCAGGCGGGTCACGGCGTCGGCCATGTGCGCCTCCAGGGCGGCGGTGAGGCGGTCGCGGTCACCCGCCCGCACGGCCTCGCACAGCTCGCGGTGCTCGGCGAGCAGCCCGTCCGACGGCGGGGCGGTCTGCTGGAGCGCGGCGAGGCACATGCGGGTCTCGACCAGCAGGCCGTCGGCCATCCGCCGCAGCCGCGGGCTCCCCGACGCCGCGACGAGCTCGGCGTGGAAGGCGTGGTCGGCGTCGGCGATCGCCGCCGGGTCACCCCCGGCCACGGCGGCGGCCATGGCGGCCAGCGCGTCGTCGAGGCGGTCGGCGGCCCCGGCGCGGTCGCCGTCGAGCAGCAGCAGGCCCGCGGCCCGCTCGACCGACGCCCTGGCGTGGTAGATGTCGCGGACGTCGGCGGCGTCGAGGTCGCGGACGAACAGCCCGCGGTGCCGCTCGCTGCGCAGCAGTCCCTCGGCGACCAGCCGCTGCATCGCCTCGCGCAGCGGCCCGCGGCTCACCCCGAGCTTCGCGGCCAGCTCCACCTCGCCGAGCTGGGTTCCGGGCGGGAACGTGCCGCGCATGATCGCGGTGCGGATGCGGTCGGCCACGATCGCCGCGGTGGAGCGGCGCTCGACCGGCTCCAGATCGGTCAGGTCCATCGTCACCTCCCGAACAGCCGGCCCAGTCCCGGACGCGGGCCCCCCGCGCCGGCCAGCCGCAGCCCCTGCCAGATGCTCACCTGGTTGGCCGTGAGCACCGGCTTGCCGACGCGCGCGTCGAGGGCGTCGAGCAGGTCGACGGTGTGCAGCGCGGTGTCGGGCAGCAGCAGCGCCTGCGCGTCGGCGTGGTCGGCCGCCTCGGCGAACGCGAGCACGTCCTCGGCGGGCAGGGTGCCGACCTCCGCCGCGGTGACGATCCCGCGGGCGGACAGCCGCACCACCGTGACGCCGGCCCGGGCGAGGAACGCGACGAACCGCTCCGCGACGTCGTCGGGGTAGGTCGCCCCGACCGCGACGCGGGTGATCCCGAGGTGCGCGCACGCGTCGGCGAACGCGAACGACGTGCTCGACGCCGGGACGCCCGCGGCCGCGCCCAGCGCCTCGACCTGCGCGGCGGCCCCGTCCCAGCCGAAGACGAAGCTGCCGGACGTGCAGGCCCAGACGATCGAGTCGAGCGGCCCGGGGAGCGCCCGGGCCCCCGCCGCGAGGACGTCGTCGCCGCCGATGTCGAGCAGCGCGTCGACGCGGTGGGCGTCCTCGCGCATCTCGGTGTGCACGAGCGGCAGGCGGGGGCCGTCGAGCAGCCGCTCGGCCCGCGGGTAGTCGTCCTCGGCGGAGAAGCCGGGGTACAGGATGCCGACGGTCGTCATGCGCGCTCGTAGACCAGTCGCTCGCCGACGCTGCCGGAGCGCCACACGTCGTGGCAGGCCTCGGCCATCGCGTCGAGGCCGTCGACGATCGCGCCGAACACGTTGCCCGGCACCCAGCCGACGTCGCCGTTGATGAGCAGGTTGTTGCGGCCGTAGAAGATCGCGAGGTCGATGCCGCCCGCCTCGCTGTCGATGCCCTGGTCGGCCTTGAACGCCTCGTCGAGGACGCCGCCGGAGAAGTCGAAGTAGCACAGGTCCCCCGGGATCGGGGTGACGGTGGTGTTCTCGTGGCCGATCCGCGGGCCGAACCGCGGGACGATCGTGTACACCTCGTTGCGCGCGTACTTGGCGTGCTGGGCCGGGCCGGCGAGCGGGCCGTCGGCCGTGGCCTCCCACACCGCGGCGACGGTGCGCGGGGCCTGCTTCTCGAGCAGTTCGGCCACGCACGAGACGCCGCGGCGTTCGAGACGGACGCGCAGGAGCTTGGACAACGGAGATCACCTCGGGTCGGACGCGGAGATTGTTGACAATCATACGAACGCTTCCTAGCGTGTCAATCACCGCCGCCCGCCCCGTCGAGAGGATCATGCACGTGCCCGTTTCCGCAGATCAGGGGCACGATCCCGTCATCACGATCCTGCACTCGGCCGACCGTCCGAAGCACCTCGACGGCCCGAACGTCCGGTTCGTCACCGACGAGACGCTGACGGCCGCGCTCCCCGGCACCGAGATCCTGCTGGTCTGGGACTTCATGTCGACGGCCGTGCGCGACGCGTTCCCGGCCGCCGACTCCCTGCGCTGGGTGCACACCGCGAGCGCGGGCGTCGACCGGCTGACCTTCCCCGCCCTGCTCGACTCCGACGTCGTGCTGACCAACTCGCGAGGGGTGTTCGACACCCCGATCGCCGAGTACGTCACCGGGCTGGTCATCGCGATGGCCAAGGACCTGGCGGGCACGCTCGACGCGCAGGCGAAGGGCGAGTGGCGGCACCGGGAGAGCGAGCGGGTCGGCGGGCGCACCGCCGTCGTCGTCGGCAGCGGGCCGATCGGGCGCGCCACCGCGGCGATGCTGGCCGCGGTCGGCATGCGCGTCGAGCTGGTCGGGCGGCGCGCGGGCGAGGGCGTGCACCCGATCGACGAGCTGCCCGGGCTGCTGCCGCGCGCGGAGTGGCTGGTGCTGGCCGCACCGCTCACCGACACCACCCGCGGGATGCTGAACGCCACGACGCTGGGGCTGCTGCCGCCGCGGGCCCGCGTGATCAACGTCGGCCGCGGCGCGCTCGTCGTGCAGGACGACCTGGTCGCCGCGCTGCGCGACGGCACCGTCGCCGGGGCCGCCCTCGACGTGTTCGAGAAGGAGCCCCTGCCCGCCGACTCCCCGCTGTGGGGCCTGCCGGGCGTCATCGTCTCCCCGCACATGTCGGGTGACATCCTCGGCTGGCGCGACGAGCTGGAGACCCTGTTCGTCGACAACCTCACCCGCTACCGGGCGGGTGAGCCGCTGGCCAACGTCGTGGACAAGACGCTGGGCTTCGTGACGGGAAGTGCTCGATGACCTCCGCCGACCTCACCGCCGTCGAGCTGCTCGAGGCGTACCGCACGGGAGAGCTCTCCCCCGTCGAGGCCACCCGCGACGCGCTCGACCGCATCGAGACCTACGACCCCGTGGTCAACGCGTTCTGCCTCGTCCAGGCCGACGAGGCGCAGGCCGCGGCGAAGGAGTCCGAGGCGCGCTGGCACCGCGGCGAGCCCGAGGGCGCCCTCGACGGCGTCCCGACCTCGATCAAGGACCTGCTGCTCACCGCGGGACGACCCACCCTGCGCGGCTCGCACACGATCGACCCGGCCGGGCCGTGGGACGTCGACGCCCCCGCGGTCGCCCGGCTGCGCGAGCACAACGCCGTGGTCCTCGGCCGCACCACCACCCCCGAGATGGGCTGGAAGGGCGTCACCGACTCGCCGCTGACCGGCGTCACCCGCAACCCGTGGAACCCGGCGCTCACCGCGGGCGGGTCGAGCGGGGGCAGCGCCGCGGCCGTCGCGCTCGGGATGGGTGCGCTCAGCCTCGGCACCGACGGCGGCGGCTCGGTCCGCATCCCGGCCGCCTTCACCGGCACCACCACGATCAAGCCGACCTACGGCCGCGTGCCGAACTGGCCGGCGAGCCCGTACGGGACGCTCGCGCACGTCGGCCCGATGACGCGCAGCGTGGCCGACGCGGCGCTGCTGCTCGACGTGGTCTCCGGCTTCGACCCCCGCGATCCCTGGGCCCTGGCCGCCGGTCCGTCCGCCGTCGACGCCGTCGCGCGGGCCCAGGTCGCCGGGCTGCGCGTCGCGTCCAGCGCCACCCTGGGCTACGTCGACGTCGACCCGGAGGTGGCGGCGGCGTTCGAGTCGGCCGTCGACGTGTTCGCGACGCTCGGCGCGCTGGTCACCGAGGTCGACCCCGGCTTCACCGACCCCGTGGACGCGTTCGAGACGCTGTGGTTCTCCGGCGCGGCGAAGTCGATCGAGCACCTGGGCCCGGAGCAGCGCGCGCGGATGGACCCGGCGCTGGTGGCGATCGCCGAGCAGGGCGCGCGGGCGAGCGCGATCGACTACCTGACCGCGATGGCCGTGCGCAACGACCTCGGGAAGGCGATGGGCGAGTTCCACACCCGCCACTCCCTGCTGCTCACCCCGGCGCTGCCGATCCCGCCGTTCGACGCGGGCGTGGAGGTGCCGGCGGGGTGGCCGCGGGAGCGCTGGACGTCGTGGACGCCGTTCACCTACCCGTTCAACATGACCCAGCAGCCGGCCGCGACCGTGCCCTGCGGGTTCACCCGCACCGGCCTGCCGATCGGCCTGCAGATCGTCGGGCCGCGCCACGCCGACGCCGCCGTGCTCGCCGCCGCGTACGCGTTCCAGTCGACGACCGACTGGCACCTGCGGCGGCCGCGGCCGCCGGTCGGCTAGGGCCGGATCAGGTCGCGTCCGGGTCGATCGGGGGGCGCTCGTTCTTCGCGAGCGCCTCCGGCGCGGGCCCGGTGGCCGGGTGGCGCTGCGGGGTGCCGCCGCCGCCGTTCTCCTTCGACAGGTACGGCGAGCCGTTGCCGGTGCCGTTCCGCGGGGCGAAGCCGTTGGGCTTCTCGGCGGGGCCGTCGTCGAACAGGGCGCGGGTGGCCGCGGTCTTCGGGTTGAAGTTGCGCAGCCCGCGCAGCTCCTCCAGCGGCTTGCGCAGCTCGTCGAACTCGGGGCCGAGCTCGCCCTTGAGCTGGTCGCGGGCCCCGGTGGCGTACTCCTTGACCTGCCGGATCGCGCCGCCCAGCCAGGCCGCTGCCGCGGGGAGCCGTTCGGGACCGAGGATGAACAGCCCGGCCACGACCAACACCATGATCTCGCCCCAGCCGACGCTGTCGAACATGGGGCCGATCCTACCCGCGGCCCCGGATCAGTCCGACGTCAGCACCACCGAGACCGTCAGCGGACGGCCTTCCCGGATCAGCCCGACGGCCACGGTCGCGCCCGGTTCGAACTCCCGGACCGCGACCTCCAGCTCGTCGGCGCCCGCGATGCTCCGCTCGCCGAGGGTGACGATCACGTCACCCTCGAGGATGCCGCCCGCGGCGGCCGCGCCGCCCTGCTGGACGTTCTGCACCTGCGCACCCGCCGAGGTGTCGTCCTCCACCGAGCGCGCGTTGACGCCCAGCTCGGCGTGCTTCACGACCCCGGTGCGGATGAGCTCCTCGGCGATCACCCTGGCGTCGTCGATGGGGATGGCGAACCCCAGGCCGATCGACCCGCCCTCACCGCCGCCGATGCTGCTGATCGCCGTGTTGATCCCGACGACGGCACCCGTCGCGTCGACCAGCGGCCCGCCCGAGTTGCCCGGGTTGATCGCGGCGTCGGTCTGGATGGCGTCGATGACCGCGTTGACGTTGCCGCCGCCCTCGAGCCGCACGGGCCGGTCCAGCGCGCTGACGATGCCCTCGGTGACCGTGCCGGCGAGCCCCAGCGGCGAGCCGACGGCGATCACGGCGTCGCCGACGGCGAGCGCGGACGACGTGCCGATCTGGGCGACCACGGGGTTGGTGACGCCGACCCGGATCACCGCGAGGTCGGTCTTCGGGTCGCGCCCCACGATGGCCGCCCGGGTGCGCGTGCCGTCGCTGAAGACGGTCTCGATCGACGCGCCCTCGACCTCCGCGGCCGGGGCGACGACGTGGTTGTTGGTGAGCACGAAGCCGCTGCCGTCGATGACGACGCCGGAGCCGGTGCCGCCCTCCTCCCCGACCCGCACCTCGATCGAGACGACGGCGGGCACGACCCGCTGGGCGATGTCGGCGACCGAGCCGGGCGGGCGCGCGGTGGCCGGCTGGACCGAGGCGAGCGTGGCCCCGGGCTCGGTGAGCGAGCTGGCGCCCTCCGCGGTGAACCGGCCGACGAGCCCGCCGACCGCCCCGACCGCCAGCGCGACGACGGCGAGCAGCGCGAGGGCGCGGGGCTGCACGCGGCGGCCGAACAGCACCTCGCGCAGGCTCAGCCGGGCCCCTTCGCCGGTGGGCGCGGCAGCGGGGGCGGCGGGGTCGACGGCGGGCGGGCCGAGCGCCACGCCGCTGGCGGGGTCGCGCCACGGATCGTCCTCGGCGCCGGCCCACAGGGGGTCGTCGGCGCCGGGGCCGGGGGCCGCGTCGCCGGGCGGGCGCTGCAGGGCGTCGCCACCGGCCGCGGGACGGCCGAAGGCCGCGGCGAGCGCGGGCGGGGCGGCGGTCGCGAGCGGCGGGGCGGCGGACCGGGCGGCGGGTGTGGCGAAGCCCGAGGTGAGCCCGGCCGGGCGACCGAACACCGACTCCGCCGAGGCGTCGACGGCGGGGCGGTCCAGTGGCCGGGGTTCCAGCCGTGGCGGGCCGGCCCCGTCGACGTCGCCGTCCTCCGGCTCGGGCGCCGGCCGCCCCGGCTGCCGGGCGGCGTCGCTGGTCGCGCGGTCTGTCATCGGCGGCGGGGACTCCTGGGACGGCGGGCGGGACGGGCCGTGGTCAGCCTGCCGCAGCCGGGGTGAAGTCCGCGTACCGGGCCCCGGGAGGGTCGGTGCCGCGCGTCAGCGCAGGCCGTGGCGCAGGAACGTGCGCGGGGCGCGCAGGCCGCCGAGCCGGGCGTCGTCGCCCGCGGCCGAGGCGTCGAGGCCCAGGCGGGCGGGCACGGCGCCGGACGGGCCGAGCACCGACCCGCCGAGGACGCCGCGGTCGGTCGTGGGGGCCGGGACGGCCGGGAGGGCGGCGGCCCCGAAGGCGAGGGCGCCGATCGCGATGCCCGACGCCGCGGCGACACCCGCGCCGAGCCGCAGGCGCCGCCCGGGGCGGAACCCGTGCGGCGCCGGCGCGGTGCGACCGGGTGCCGGGTGGGGCCGGGCGGCGGGGGCGGGGTCGGCGCGCAGCACCGAGACCAGCTGTCCCTCGGTGCTGACGGCCAGGCCGGCGGGCGCGTCGGGGAGGTCGGTGTCCTGCGGGATCGCGCGCAGCGCGGACAGCAGCGACGACGGCAGGGACGGACAGGAGGCCCCGCGCAGGGCGGTGCGGGCCTGGCGCTGGGCCACGACCTCCGCCGCGCAGTCGGGGCAGGCGGCCACGTGCTGCACGGCACGGGCGTGCGGGCGCCGGGCGAGCTCGTCGTCGACGAAGGCCACGACGGCGTCCGACGTGAGGTGCGTCTGACCCCAGTCGGACGTGTTCACCGTGAACAGTCGACGTTCGCTCATGCCCCGACCTCCTCCTGCCTGCCCGCGGTGTGCCCCGCCGCAGCCCGGTCGCGCTCGATCGCGGCCCGCAGCGCGGCCCGGCCGCGGTGGATCCTGCTCCGCACCGTACCCAGCTTCACGCCGAGCGTGGCGCCGATCTCCTCGTAGGACAGCCCCTCCACGTCGCAGAGCACGACCGCGGCGCGGAACTCGGGGGGCAGCTCGTCGAGCGCGGACTGCAGCGCCGGGTCGAGGTGGGTGTCGGAGAACACCTGCTCGGGCTCCGGTCCGCGGCCGGGGATGCGCTCGGAGTCGTCGGGCAGCGCCTCCATGCGGATGCGCGCGCGGCGGCGGACCATGTCGAGGAACAGGTTGGTGGTGATCCGGTGCAGCCAGCCCTCGAACGTGCCGGGCCGGTACGACGCGAGGTTGCGGAACACCCTGACGAACGTCTCCTGGGTGAGGTCCTCCGCGTCGTGGGGGTTGCCGGTGAGGCGGTACGCGAGGCGGTAGACCCGGTCCGCGTGCTCGCGCACGACCTCGTCCCACGTCGGCGGGGTCCACGGGGCACCCTCGCCGGGCAGCACCGTCCCACCGGGCAGCACCGCTCCGGTGTGCTGCGGGGCTGTGGCGGTGGCCAGGCCGTCGGTCATGATCTTCTCGAACCCTCTCGGCGCGGGTCGTGCTGCTCGTGCCAACGTCCTCAGGGGCCGGGGAGTTCCCCGATCTGCGGTGCACCGGCCGACGACCCCGGCCGATCTGGACACCACGGTGCCCCACCTCTGTGAACGAGGGGTGAGAAGCGACTGAGAGGAACCTGTGAAGGTGCAGCGCCCGGTCGTGGGAACGACCACACAGTAACCTCCTCCCATGACCGTCCGGCCGGACGACGGCTACCCGTGGGCCGTCCGCGACTACGTCGAGGGGTACCTCACCGAGGACGACGTCGTCCGCGACGCGCGGGCCCGCGGCGACGCGCTCGGCTGCGCCCCGATCGGCCCCGGCTGCGGGGTCGGCCTGCGCTTCCTCGCGGCCGCGATCGGCGCTCGCGCGGTCGTCGAGATCGGCACCGGGGCGGGCGTCAGCGGGCTGTGGCTGCTCGGCGGGATGGCCGTCGACGGCGTCCTCACCTCGATCGACGTCGACCCGGAGGCGCAGCGCGTCGCCCGGTCGGCGTTCGTCGCGGCCGGGTACGCCCCCGGACGGCTGCGGCTGATCAACGGCATGGGCCTGGAGGTCCTGCCACGGCTCACCGACGGCGGGTACGACCTGGTGTTCGTCGACGCCGCCGCCGTCGACTACCCGCGCTACCTCGACGAGGCCGTGCGGCTGCTGCGCCCCGGCGGCGTCGTCGCGCTGGCCGGGGTGCTCACCGGTGGGGTCACCGACCCGGCCGCCGCCGACGCGCCGAGCGTCGCGCTGCGCGAGGTCGCCCGCCAGGTGCGGGAGGACGAGCGGCTGGTCCCGGTCCTGCTGCCGCTGGGCGACGGGCTGCTGGCCGCCGTGGTCGCCACCTGATCACGGTCCCCCGCCCGTGTGACGGAGTGGATCTTGCATTACCGTCCTGCCCGGCCGAGATGCCTCGGTGAGTGGATCAGAAAGGACGACACACCCGTGACGCAGACCCTCAACGCCATCCTGCTGGACCCGACCCGGCGCCCCACCGTCGTGACGGACCTCCAGACGCTGGTCGACCAGGAGGTCTCGGACTCCGGCGGTGTCTCCGGCGCCGTCATCAAGACCGGGTACGCCACGGTCAAGAAGGTCAAGCCGGGCATCGTGACCCACGCGGTCGACAAGATGCTGCCCGACTTCGCCACCGCGCTGGAGCCGTTCTACGCCGACTACCGCGCGAGCGCGGGCACCGACTTCGGCGCCTACCTCTCGGCCCGTCCGGCCGAGGCCGCCAACGCGCTGCTGTCGGTCAGCGACCGGCGCGCCGAGGGCAGCAGCTCCGACGCCGTCAAGAAGGTCTACTCGAAGCTGCGCCCGCAGGGCCAGAAGAACGTCGAGGAGGCGCTGCCCCGCCTGGGCCGCCTGATCGACCAGCACGCGAGCACCGCGGTCTGATTCTCCTCGTGCGCGGGGACAGCGGCACCGGCCGCGGTCCCCGCGCACGGGTGTCTAGAGCGCCGTCAGGCCTTTGCCGAGCACCACGACCCCGCCGGGGCTGACGGTGTAGCGGGCCCGGTCGGTGGCCAGGTCGACGCCGACCAGCGCGCCGTCGGGGATGCTGACGTTCTTGTCGAGGATCGCGCCGCGCACCACGGCCCCGCGCCCGATCCGGACCCCGGGCAGGATCACCGAGTCCGACACCTCCGCCCCCGCGTGCACGAGGACGTTGGGGCTGATCACCGAGCGGCGCACGATCGCCCCGGAGATGATCGTGCCGGAGCCGACGATCGAGTCCTGCGCGATGCCGCCCTCCACGAACTTCGCCGGCGGCAGCGGCGCGGTGGCCGTGCGGATGGGCCAGCGGTCGTTGTAGAGGTTGAAGATCGGGTGCACCGACCACAGGTCGTTGTGCGCCTCGTAGTAGGCGTCGATCGTGCCGACGTCGCGCCAGTAGCCCGAGTCGCGGTCGGTGGCGCCGGGCACCACGTTCTCCGCGAAGTCGTAGACCGCGGCCTGTCCCTCGTCGACCAGGCGCGGGATGATGTCGCCGCCCATGTCGTGGTCGGAGTCGCCGTCCTCGGCGTCGGCCTTGAGCGCCTCGAGCAGCACCTCGGTGGTGAAGACGTAGTTGCCCATCGACGCGAAGGTGACGTCGGGGTCGTCGGGCACCGACGGCGGGTCGGACGGCTTCTCCAGGAACTCGATGATCTTCCCGGACTCGTCGGAGTTGATGACGCCGAACGCCTTCGCCTCCGCCCGCGGCACCCGGATGCCGGCGACGGTGACGCCCGCGCCGCTCTCGATGTGCTGGGTGATCATCTGGCTCGGGTCCATGCGGTACACGTGGTCGGCGCCGAAGACCGCGATGTAGTCCGGCCGCTCGTCGTAGACGAGGTTGAGGCTCTGGAAGATCGCGTCGGCGCTGCCGGTGTACCAGCGGCGGCCGAGGCGCTGCTGCGCCGGCACCGTGGTGATGTACTGCCCGAGGACGCTCGAGAGGCGCCAGGTCGTGGAGATGTGCCGGTCGAGGCTGTGCGACTTGTACTGCGTCAGCACGCAGATGCGGTGCAGGCCCGCGTTGACCAGGTTGGACAGCACGAAGTCGATCAGGCGGTAGTTGCCGCCGAACGGGACCGCCGGCTTCGCGCGGTCGGCCGTGAGCGGCCACAGGCGCTTGCCCTCGCCACCGGCCAGGACGATGCCCAGCACGTTGGCCGGCAGGCCACGGGGCGACGCGGCCGTGAGCCGAGCGCCCGTCACAGCAGCCATCCCCGCAGCATCACGTCGGTGAGCCTAGTGGCCCGGGACCGTGCCCGGCCACATCTGGATCCGTGCGCAGGACGACAGCCCGCGGAGCCCTCCGGGCGGCTACGGTGCACGGCGTGCGCATCGGACTGCTCACCCGTGAATACCCTCCCGACGTCTACGGGGGGGCCGGGGTCCATGTCGAGCACCTGGTGCCGGCTCTGCGGGCCCTGATCGACGTCGATGTCCACTGCTTCGGGGAACCCCGTCCGGACGCCGTCCACACCCGGGCGCACCGGGCACCCGGGGCGCTCGCCGGGGCGAACCCCGCGCTGCAGACCCTCGGCGTCGACCTGTCGATGGTCGCCGCGCTCGACGGCGTCGACATCGCGCACTCGCACACCTGGTACGCCAACATGGCCGGGCACCTCGCGAAGATCCTGCACGGCGCCCCGCACGTCGTCACCGCCCACTCGTTGGAGCCCCGCCGGCCGTGGAAGGCCGAGCAGCTCGGCGGCGGCTACCGGCTGTCCTCCTGGGTGGAGCGCACGTCCTACGAGTACGCCGACGCGGTGATCGCGGTCAGCGCGGGCATGCGCACCGACGTCCTGGACTGCTACCCGGCGCTGGACCCGGCGCGCGTGCACGTGGTGCACAACGGCATCGACACCGCCTTCTACCACCCCGACGAGCGGCGCGACGCCGTCCGCGCCGCGGGCGTCGACCCCGACCGGCCCAGCGTCGTGTTCGTCGGCCGGATCACGCGGCAGAAGGGTCTCGGGCACCTCGTCGCCGCCGCGCACCGCATCGACCCGGCGGCCCAGATCGTGCTCTGCGCCGGCGCGCCCGACACCCCGGAGATCGCCGAGGAGACCGAGAAGGCCGTCGCCGAGCTCGCCGCGGCGCGCGGCGACGTGGTGTGGGTCCGCCGGATGCTGCCCACCGCGGAGATCCGGCAGCTGCTGTCGGCGGCCACGGTGTTCGTCTGCCCCTCGGTGTACGAGCCGCTGGGCATCGTCAACCTCGAGGCGATGGCGTGCGGCACGGCCGTCGTCGCGTCCGACGTGGGCGGCATCCCCGAGGTCGTCGACGACGGGGTGACCGGCTCGCTGGTGCACTACGACCAGCACGCCGAGGACGCGTTCCGCACCGGGATCGCCGACGCCGTCAACGCCCTGCTCGCCGACCCGGCCCGCGCCGCCGCGATGGGCGCCGCCGGGCGGGCGCGCGCCGAGCGCGAGTTCGCGTGGGAGCAGGCCGCGGCCCGGACCGTGGAGATCTACCGGTCCCTGCTCTGAGCGTTCCTGCCCTGGAACGACCAACGGCACCCCCACGCAGCCTCGCGTGCGGGTGCCGTGTCGGTCCGGCCGTCCGGATCAGCCGGATGCGGCCTTGAGGGCGTCGCCGAGGTCGCTGGCCTCTTCGGCCGACATCTCCACGACCAGGCGGCCACCGCCCTCCAGCGGGACGCGCATGACAATGCCGCGTCCCTCCTTGGTCACCTCCAGGGGACCGTCACCGGTACGGGGCTTCATCGCCGCCATGTCCTGCTCCCTCCGTCATCGTGTCTGCAGGGCGCCGCTGCGCCGGGGAGAGCGCAGGACGGGATGCTGGGGAACATCTTTCCTCATCGGAGGGACAGGGCCGCAACCGGAGCGATCAATCCGCCCGAGGTTCACGCTGCGGAGCGGATCTCCAACACTCCGCGACGTGGTCGTCGACCAGTCCGGCGGCCTGCATCAGCGCGTAGCAGGTGGTCGGTCCGACGAACCGGAACCCGCGCCGCTTGAGCTCCTTCGCCATCGCGACGGACTCCGGGCTGGTCGCCGGGACGTCCGCGAACGTGGCCGGGCGGACGTGCTCGGCGGGGGCGAAGGACCACAGGAGGTCGTCGAGCGGGGTGTCGAGGTCGAGCACCGCGCGGGCGTTGCCGATCGTCGCCTCGATCTTGGAGCGGTTGCGGACGATGCCGGCGTCGGCGAGCAGGCGCGCCACGTCGTCGTCACCGAACCGCGCGACCCGCTCCGGGACGAAGTCCCCGAACGCCGCGCGGAACGCCGGGCGCTTGCGCAGGACGACGATCCAGGACAGCCCGGACTGGAAGCCCTCCAGGCTCAGCCGCTCGAACATCGCGGTGACGCCGCGCAGTGGCCGCCCCCACTCCTCGTCGTGGTACCGGGTGTACTCGGGCTCGGACCCGGCCCACGCGCAGCGGACCCTGGCGTCGGCGACCCCGTCGTCAGGCACCCCGGCGGTGCTCCCGCTCGCGCCGCCACTCGCCCTCACACTGCCGCGCCATCTTCCGCAGCGACATCTCGACGCCCGCGCGGAAGGCCGGGCGCACCAGCGGCCAGCCCGCCCGGCCGAGCGGTCCCAGCGGGAGGTCGAGCAGCTCGGTCCACAGGAAGCGCGCGCGCTCGGGGCCCAGCTCGACGACCTCGAACACGCCGTCGCCCTGCACGACCTTGCCGGTGTGCCGCACGACGCAGCGCTTCGGAGGGTCCCACTCCACGATGTCCATCGTGTCGGCGACGCCGAGCGGCCCGATCCCGGTGACCGCCCGCAGAGAGGCGCCGAGCTCGCGGCCGTCGCCCCCGCCGACGACCTCGACGCGGGTGCCGAGCATCCAGTCGCCCTGGCCCGGCCAGTCGGTGACGGTGCGCCACACCGCCTCCGCGGGCGCGTTGACGTCGACGGGGACGGTCAGTTCGACCCTGTTGCTCATGACGCCGATCCTCCCAGGCCGCGGTCGTCGCCGCTCGGGCTCGGCTGCCGCGCCCGGGCGTCCTCCAGCTCGGCGACGCGACCGAGCAGGCCGTCGCGCTCGGCGCCGATGCGGTCGAGCTCCTCGGCCAGCCGGTCGAGCACCCAGTCGACCTCGGTCATCCGGTAGCCGCGCACGGCCTGCGGGAAGCGCAGCTCGCGCACGTGCTCCCCGGCGATCTCCCCCGACGGCAGGCGGGTGGGCGTGGCGTCGGGGGCGAGCGGCGCCAGCTCCTCGCCGCGGCCGAACACGAACGCGGCCACCCCGAAGAACGCCGCCGCGACGAGCACGACGACGAACAGGTAGATCAGCGCGGTCCCCACCCCGAGATGGAACCACGGGGCCCCGACACCGCGGCCATCGGCGGGCGTTCCGCGACGGGCGCGTCGGACGTCGACGGGAACCACTCGCCGCCGACCTGGACGAACTGCGTCAGCTCGCCGCCGGGGTCGGGCAGGCCGCAGCGCGAGAGCGCGGCCGCCACGATCTGCCGCGACATGACGCCGAGCTGCAGCAGCGACCGGTTGCGGTGCTTGCGGACGCCGAGGTTGACCTGGGCGAGCGCGTCGAGTCCGAGGCGGGAGTGCGTGTCGAGCAGCAGCCCGATCTCCACGCCGTACCCCGTGGCGAACGGGACGGACTCCAGCAGCGCGCGGGTCGCCGCGTACTCGCCGCCGAGGGGCTGCACGATCCCGGACAGCTCGGGCCTCAGCGCGGCCAGCAGCGGGCGCGCCACCAGCTCGGTCACCCGGCCCCCTCCGGTGTCGGCCTGCGTGGTCTCCATCCGCAGCGGGCGTCGGTAGAAGCCCTTCACCAGCGCGACCCCCCGCTCGGCCAGCAGCGGGCCGAGCAGGGCGGGCACGAACGCGGCGTCGAAGTCGACGAGGTCGGAGTCGAGGAAGCAGACCACGTCGCCGTCGGTGGCGGCGAGCGAGCGCCACAGCACCTCGCCCTTGCCCGGCAGCGGCTCCAGCTCCGGCAGGACGTCGGCGCGGTGCACGACGCGGGCCCCGGCCGCGGCGGCGCGCTCCACGGTGCGGTCGGTCGACCCGGAGTCGACGACGACCAGCTCGTCGACCAGCGGGGCGGCGCCCGTCGTGAGCGGCAGGATGGCGGCGACGATCGCGCCGACCGTCTCTTCCTCGTCGAGCGCGGGCAGCACGACCGACACGCGGCGACCGGCCTTCGCGGCCACCAGCTCGTCGACCGTCCACGCCGGCTCCTGCCAGGTGCGGCGGGCGAACCAGGCCTCGGCGGTGGGCTGCATGCTTCTCCTACGCGAGGGCGCGCACGGTGCGCACCGGCGGGCGGGTGCCCGCGATGGCCGCGACCATGTCCACCGTACGTCGGGTCGCGGCGACCTCGTGGGCGCGGAACACCCGGCACCCGGCCGCGGCGGCGAGGGTGGTGGCGGCGAGGGTGCCCTCCAGCCGCTCGTGCAGCTCCACGCCGAGCGCCTCGCCGACGAAGTCCTTGTTGGACAGGGCCATCAGCACGGGCCAGCCGGTGGCCACCAGCTCGTCGACGCGGCGCAGCAGCGTCAGGCCGTGGAAGGTGTTCTTGCCGAAGTCGTGGGTGGGGTCGATGAGGATCCCTTCGCGCGGCACCCCCCGCGCGACGAGGTCCTCGGCCTGCCCGACGACGTCGGCGAGGACGTCGGCCACCACGTCGGCGTAGCGCACCCGGTGCGGGCGGCGGCGCGGCACCGCTCCCCCGGTGTGGGAGCAGACGATCCCGGCCCCGGTGCCCGCCGCGACCTCGCCGAGGGTCGGGTCGGCGCCGGCCCAGGTGTCGTTGAGCAGGTCGGCCCCCTCGGCGACGGCGAGCTTGCCGACCTCGCCGCGCCAGGTGTCGACGCTGATCACCACGTCGGGGTGGCGGTCGCGGACGGCCGCGACGAACGGGATCACGCGGCGGATCTCCTCCGCGGCGTCCACCTCGTCGCCCGGCCCGGCCTTGACGCCGCCGATGTCGACGATGTCGGCCCCCTCGGCGACCGCCGCGTCGACCTTGGCCATCGCGGCGTCGTCGGAGAACGTGGCTCCGCGGTCGTAGAAGGAGTCGGGCGTGCGGTTGACGATCGCCATCACCAGCGCCCGGTCCTGGGCGGGCTCGCGGGTGCCGAAGCGGATCACACGGTCGATGGTGGCACGGGCACGCCCGCCCCGCAGGCGTCCAGCGCGGCCGCGACGTCGGTGGTGACGACGAGCCGGGCGATCGCGTCGGGCGTGACGAAGCCGCGCTCGCCGAGGCCGCGGACCCAGTCGAGCAGGCCCGTCCAGTGGCCGTCGGGGTCGAGCAGGACGACGGGCTTGCCGTGCATGCCGAGGTAGCCCGACGTCCACACCTCGAACAGCTCCTCGCAGGTGCCGAGCCCGCCGGGCAGGGCGAGGAACGCGTCGGCACGGGCCTCCATGAGGGCCTTGCGCTCACGCATGGTCTCGGTGACCAGCAGCTCGTCGGAGTCGAGGTCGGCCCACTCGCGCTCGACCATCGACCGCGGGATGACGCCGGTCGTGCGGGCCCCGCCGGCCCGGGCGGCCGTGGCGACCGCACCCATCATCGAGCGCAGCCCGCCCCCGGAGACGAGCTCCCAGCCGCGCGCGGCGATCTCCCGGCCGACGTCGGCGGCCAGTGCGGGGTAGTGCTCCGGGATGGTCTCGATGGACGCGCAGTACACGCACACCTTCACTAGTGCGCGTCCTCCCACGCCTTGTAGGCCTCGTGCACCACCCGCACGGCGTCGTCGACGTCGTCGGTGAGGTGCAGCAGCTTGATGTCCTTCTCGCCGACCTTGCCGTTCTCCAGCACGGTCTTGGCGATCCAGTCGTAGAGCCCGCCCCAGTAGTCGGTGCCCAGCAGCACGACCGGGAACTTGGTGACCTTCTTCGTCTGCACCAGCGTCAGCGCCTCGAACAGCTCGTCGAGGGTGCCGAAACCGCCGGGCAGGCAGACGAACGCCTGCGAGTACTTCACGAACATCGTCTTGCGGGCGAAGAAGTAGCGGAAGTTGATGCCGAGGTCGACCCAGTCGTTGAGTCCCTGCTCGAAGGGCAGCTCGATGCCCAGCCCGACGCTGAGCCCGCCCGCCTCCGAGCACCCCTTGTTGGCGGCCTCCATCGCGCCCGGCCCGCCACCGGTGATCACCGCGTAGCCCGCCTCGGCGAGCGCGGTGCCCAGCGCGCGGCCCTGGGCGTACTCGATGTGGTCGCGCGGGGTGCGGGCCGAGCCGAAGACCGTGACGGCGCGGGGCAGCTCGGCGAGCATCCCGAAGCCCTCGACGAACTCGGCCTGGATCCGCATGACGCGCCACGGGTCGGTGTGGACCCAGTCGCTCGGACCGCGCGAGTCGAGCAGGCGCTGGTCGGTGGTGGTGGGCTCGTACCGCCGCTCGCCGCGCAGCACGACGGGGCCCCTCTGCTTCTCCTCGGGGCGCTGGTCCCCACGGCCTGTCATGTCCGTCAGGGTAGTGAGGCGCTCCCACCGGGCTGCGTCAGGACAGGAAGCGGCGGAGCACCCCGACCGCCTCGGTGATCTGGCGGGTGTCGACGTTCTCCTCGCGGGTGTGCGCGAGGTTCGGGTCGCCGGGGCCGTAGTTGAGCGCGGGGATGCCGAGCGCGGCGAAGCGCGAGACGTCGGTCCAGCCGTACTTCGCGCTCGGCGCGGCGCCGGTGGCGGCGATGAACTCCGCGGCGGCCGGGACCGTCAGCCCGGGCAGCGCCCCCGGGGACAGGTCGGTGATCACCAGCTCGAACCCGTCGAACACCTCGCGGACGTGCTTCTCCGCCGCCGCGGCGTCGCGGTCGGGGGCGAAGCGGAAGTTGACGGTGACGACGCACGCGTCCGGCACGACGTTGCCCGCGACCCCGCCCGCGATCCGGACGGCCTGCAGCCCCTCGCGGTAGACGCAGCCGTCGATGTCGACGTCGCGGGCGGTGTAGGCGGCGAGGCGCTGCAGCACCGGGGTGGCGTTGTGGATGGCGTTGTCGCCCAGCCACGACCGGGCCGAGTGCGCGCGGCGCCCGGTGGTGGAGATCTCCGCGCGGAGCGTGCCCTGGCACCCCGCCTCGACGCCGACGTTCGTGGGCTCGCCGAGGATCGCGAGGTCGGCGACGAGCCAGTCCCGGTGCTCGCGCTCGATCCGACCCAGCCCGTTCCGCTCGGCCTCCACCTCCTCACAGTCGTAGAACACGAAGGTGAGGTCGTGCCGCGGCGTCGGGAGCGTGCCTGCGAGGTGCAGGAAGGCGGCGTCGCCCGCCTTCATGTCCGAGGTGCCGCAGCCGTAGAGCAGGTGGCCGTCGCGGTGGCTCGGCAGGTTGTCGGCGATCGGGACGGTGTCGAGGTGCCCGGCCAGCAGCACCCGGTCCCCCCGGCCGAGGTGCGTGCGCGCGAGCACGGCGTCCCCGGTGCGCAGCACCTCCAGGTGCGGCGCCTGCTCCCGCAGCGCCGCCTCCACCGCATCGGCGAGCCCACCCTCGTCGCCGGAGACGCTGGGCACGTCGACGAGCGCGGCACACAGGTCGACGGGTGAGGCGGTGAGGTCGAGGCGGGTCACGACCGGCGACGCTACAGAACGCCCCCCACCCCGCCGCCCCGGCGCGGTGGACACGGCTCGGCCGCCCCCGGCCGGCGGCCGCGACGCGGCGGATGCGACCCGGCCGGCACGGCCGCCACGCCGGTCCGGACACCACCGCCCACGGAAGACACACGACGGGCGGGCGGACAGCGAGCCGACGCGCGACGGGCCGAGCGCCGCGGGCCGGCGCGAGCAGCGACGCAGTGGGCGGAGGCACCGGACTTCGCCGCGGTCGACCGCATGGGTCGGCCGACGCCGGCCGGGACGCGACCGGCACGGGACAGGTCGGCGGCACCGGACCGGACGGACGGACGGACGGACGGACGGACGGACGGACGGACGGACGGACGGAACGAGGGTGTCGGAGCACCTCCGCTTTGCTCTGCTTACCCATACGCAACGGACTCGGCGACCGGTGCGTATGGGTAAGCAGAGCAAAGCGTCCATGCCGAGACACCCGTGCGCCGGCAACGTCGGCCCGGTCAGCCCGCCCGCCATCCGGGCCACCTCGCCAGCCGGGCCACCTCGCCAGCCGGGCCACCACGCCAGCCCGATCGCCGCGCCCGCCGGGTCAGCTCGCCTGCCCCATCGACCCGCCAGCCGGATCGCCCGGCCCGCGGGGTCGCCCGGCCCGCCGGATCACCCCCGGGCCCCACCGGCCCCGATCCGCCGTCGATCGGTAGCCACCCGTTCGCCCGCCGCGCATCCGGTTCCCCGCACCCGTTCACCCGAGGCGACCCCCGCGCCGGACGCCGGCTCCCGTGGGGCAGCGCTCCCCCGAGTTGTCCACAAGGAGGGTCGACAGGACCGGGAGCGGGGCGGTTGTCCACAGGTCGGGCGGCGGGGGGTTGTCGGTCGGCCGTGGGGTGCGGACCATCGGCGTCATGGTCTGGGGCCCCGACGACTTCCATCCGATCGGGCTCGTGCGGGCCGCCCGCAGGCGGGCCGACTGCTCGCAGCGCGAGCTCGCCGAGCGGGCGGGGCTGTCGCCGTCGACGGTCGGGCGGATCGAGGCGGGGAGCCTCGCGCCGAGCATCGGCACCCTGACGCGGCTGCTCGCCGTGGCCGACCTCGCCCTCGTCGCGATCGACCCGGACGGGCACGTCGTCCGGCCGATGCTCGACCACCGCGACGACCTGCGCGACGGTGCCGACCGCCGTTACCCCGCCCACCTCGACACGGTCCTGGACCCCCGCCCCGGCGAGTGGTGGGGCGACCGGTACGGCCTGAGCCGGCCGCCGGAGACCTTCCGCCGCGACCGACGCAGGCGCGACGCGCAGCGCGCGCGATCGGTGTGGGAGGTCCGGGTCGCCCAGCAGCGCCACCGGCCGCCGCCCCCCACCGCCCGCGAGTGGCAGCGCCGACACCCCGACCTCTGGTGATCACCCGCGGGATAGCGTCTGCGCCGTGAGCACCGCACCGCGCCGCGAGGGCGCTTCCGGCACCGGCCTGGCCACCGTCACCGACGACGACGCGGGCACGGTCCTCGACACCTGGTACCCCGCCCCCGCCCTCGGTCCCGACGCCACCGACGTCGCCACCGACCTCGAGCCCATGGCCGGGGTCGACGACGCCCGCGGGGTGCGCACCGTCGTCGTCCGCACCGTGATCGACTCGCTCGCCGACCCGCCCGTCGACGCCTCCGACGTCTACCTGCGCCTGCACCTGCTCAGCCACCGGCTGGTCGCGCCGCACGAGGTCAACCTCGACGGCCAGTTCGGGCTGCTCGCCAACGTCGTGTGGACCGACCGCGGCCCGTGCGCGGTGCCCGGCTTCGAGCTGGCCCGGATGCGGATGCGCGCCCGCCGCCCGGTCACCGTCTACGGCGTCGACAAGTTCCCGCGGATGGTCGACTACGTGGTCCCGACCGGCGTCCGCATCGCCGACGCCGACCGGGTCCGCCTGGGCGCGCACCTGGCCGAGGGCACCACCGTCATGCACGAGGGGTTCGTCAACTTCAACGCGGGCACCCTCGGCTCGTCGATGGTGGAGGGCCGGATCTCCGCGGGCGTGGTCGTCGGCGACGGGTCCGACGTCGGCGGCGGCGCCTCGATCATGGGGACGCTGTCCGGCGGCGGCAAGGAGGTCGTCTCCATCGGGCGGCGCTGCCTGCTCGGCGCGAACGCGGGCATCGGCATCTCCCTCGGCGACGACTGCGTCGTGGAGGCCGGTCTGTACGTCACCGCGGGCACCAAGGTCACGCTGCCCGACGGCTCCACGGCGGCCGCGCGCACGCTGTCCGGCCAGGACGGCCTGCTCTTCCGGCGCAACTCGGTGTCCGGCGCCGTCGAGGTCCTCCCCCGCACGGGCGAGGGCATCGCGCTCAACTCGGCCCTGCACGCGAACTAGGCTCTCCCGCCGTGCCCACCGCCGCTCCCCGCCGCTCCCGTCCGATGTCGATCGAGGCGTTCGACCTGCCCGCCCCGCTCACGGCGGCGCCGTCGGACGCCCCGCCGCACCACGTCCGCGCCGCCCTCGACCTGCGCCTGCGCGCCCTGCTGAAGCACGACCCGGGCACCCGCACCGGCGAGGACATCGAGGACCTGCACCAGATGCGGGTGTCGGTGCGGCGGATGCGGGCCGCGCTCAAGGCCGCCCGTCCGCTGCTCGACCCGGCATGGGGCGACGGGCTGCGCGCCGAGCTGGGCTGGCTCGGCGGTGCGCTCGGGCCCGTCCGCGACCTCGACGTCATGCTGCTGCGCCTGCGCGGGGAGGTCGCCGCGCTGCCCGCCGCCGAGCAGGACGCCGGGCAGGTGCTCGTCGCCGCGCTGGAGGCCGAGCACGTCGCGGCCCGGGCCGAGATGCTCACGGCGCTCGACGCGCCGCGCTACCTCGCGCTGGTGGAGCGCATCGCCGACGCGATCCGGCTGCCGCTGCCGACGCCGTCGGCGACGCAGGCCCAGCCCGAGCTGATCGACCTCATCCGCGCCGAGGCCGCCAGGATGGCGAAGGCGGTGCGCAGGGCCGGGGAGGACCCGCCCGACGAGGTGCTGCACGCCCTGCGCATCCACGGCAAGCGGGTGCGCTACACCGGCGAGCTCGTGCAGCCCGCGTTCCGCGGCACCCCGACCGGCAAGGCGATCAAGGAGCTGCTCGGGGCCACCGAGGAGCTGCAGGAGGTGCTGGGCGACCACCAGGACGCGTGCGTCGCCGAGACCCGCATCCGCGAGCTCCTCGACGGGCTCGGCGACGAGCCCGACGCCTACGTCGTGTTCGTCGCGGGCCGGCTGGTGGAACGCGAGCGCACCCGGGCCGAGGCCAAGCGCGCCGAGTGGTGGCCGGCGTGGGAGAAGGTCGCGGCGGTCGATCTCTAGCCGTCGTCACCGCGGGGCCGGTCGCCGATCCTCACGATCGCGAAGGCCTGCAGCGCCCCGGCCGCGAGCAGCACCGCGATCGCGGCCGGGTACCGGCCCGTCACGTCCAGCAGCACGCCCATCAGCAGCGGGGCGAGGCCGGCCGCTGTGTAGCCGACGCCCAGGGCGAACCCGCTGGTGGCGGCGCTCGCCGCGCCGTCCGGGGTGCGCCACGCGATCACCGTGAGCCCCAGCGGGAACCCCGCGCCGACGCCGATGCCCATCAGCACGACCCAGATCCACGGGCCGAGCAGCGGGGGCATCGGCAGGACCGCCGCCCCGATGGTGCCGAGCAGCCCGCAGGCCAGCGTCAGCATCGCCCAGAACCGCCAGCGGCGGCGCCGCTCGGCGAGGGCGGGAGCGAGCAGCGCGGCCGGGATCTGGGTCACGCTCCACACCGCGAGGAGCAGTCCGGCCTGCGTCGGGCTCCAGCCCTGGCCCTCGTAATAGGGCGCGAGCCAGGTCAGCCAGCCGTAGAACATGACCGAGGTGCCGGCCTGGTAGCAGGCCGTGAGCCGGGTGAACGGGTCGCGCCACGGCAGCAGCGTGCGGTCACCGCTGCGCCGGGGTACCGGGACGCGCCGCGCGATCGGCGTCCAGACCGCGACGGCGAGCACCGCGGGCACCGCCCACACCGCCAGCGAGAACGACCAGCCGCCCAGCGCCACCGACAGCGGTACGGCGACGGCACTGGCGACGGTGGCCCCGACCATCATCGAGACGACGTACCCGCCGGTCGCCACCCCGGCGCGCTCCGCCAGGTGCTCCTTGACGACCCCGGAGATCAGCACGCCGGCCAGCCCGATCCCCGCGCCGACGACCAGGCTGCCGCCGATCAGCGCCCACAGCTGCGGGATCCCGCGCAGCACCCCGCCCAGCGCGACCAGCCCCACCGCCCCGCCGAGCGCGCGCTCCCGGCCGAACCGGGCGCCGACCGCGGGCCCGGCGAACGACCCGGCGCCCATCATCAGCACGGCCCCGGCCTGCACCAGCCCGGCGACCCCCGCGGACGTGCCCAGCTCGGCGCGCACGGTCTCGAGCAGTGGCGGGTATCCGGCCAGCGACGCGCGGAGGTTCGCGGCCAGCGCGAGCAGGCCGAGGAGGACCACCCACGGCCGCACCGCCGCGGGTCGGGTCACGGTGCTCATCGGGTCACGGTGCTCATGGCGCGAGCCTGGCCACCGCAGCGTCGATCCGCTCGTCGGTCGCGGTGAGCGCCACGCGCACGTGCTGCGCCCCCGCCGGTCCGTAGAACTCCCCCGGTGCCACCAGGACACCGTGACCCGCGAACTCGCGCACCGTCGACCGGGAGGGCTGTCCGGCGGTGGCCCAGAGGTAGAGCCCGGCCGCGGAGTGGTCGACGCGCAGGCCCGCCTTCTCCAGCGCGACGCGCAGCCGGCCGCGCCGCGCCGCGTACACGGCGGCCTGGGCGGTGACGTGCGCGTCGTCGGACGCGGCGGCCTCCATCGCGGCCTGCACCGGTCGCGGCACGATCATGCCGGCGTGCTTGCGCACCTCGAGCAGGCCCGCGACCAGCGACGGGTCACCGGTGACGAACCCGGCGCGGTACCCGGCGAGCCCGGAGGACTTCGACATCGAGTGCACGGCGAGCAGGCCCTCGTGCGAGCCGCCGCAGACGTCGGGGTGCAGGACCGACGACGCCCCGTCGGACAGGGACAGGTAGCACTCGTCGGACGCGACGACGGCGCCGCGCTCCCGCGCCCAGGCCACGACCTTGCGCAGGTGCTCGGGCGGGAGCACCTGACCGGTGGGGTTGGACGGCGAGTTCACCCACACCAGTCCGACCCGCGCCGGGCCGAGGGCGGTGAGCCCGTCGGACCGCACGGGCGTGGCGCCGGCGATCCGGGCGCCGACCTCGTAGGTCGGGTAGGACAGCTCCGGGATGACGACGGTGTCGCCCGCCCCGAGGCCGAGCAGCGTCGGCAGCCACGCGACCAGCTCCTTGGAGCCGATCGTCGGCAGGACCGCCACCGGGTCGACGGCGACGCCGAAGCGGCGCAGCAGGGACCCGGCGACCGCCGCCCGCAGCGACTCGGGCCCGTGCGTCGTCGGGTACCCGGGCTCGTCGGCGGCCGGGCCGGACAGCGCCGCCCGCACCACGGGCGCGATCGGGTCGACCGGGGTGCCGACGGAGAGGTCGACGATGCCGTCGGGGTGCGCGGCCGCGAGGGCCTTGTCCCCGGCGAGGGAGTCCCAGGGGAAGTCGGGCAGCTGCCCTATCACTCGTCGTGCTCTTGCGGGGGCAGGCTCTTGGCCGGCTCGACGTCCATCTCGGTCTTGCCGACCTTCGACGCGCCGCCGGGGCTGCCCAGGTCGTCGAAGAAGTCGACGTTGGCCTTGGTGTAGGCGGTCCACTGCTCGGGGACGTCGTCCTCGTAGTAGATGGCCTCGACCGGGCAGACCGGCTCGCAGGCACCGCAGTCGACGCACTCGTCGGGGTGGATGTACATCATCCGCCCGCCCTCGTAGATGCAGTCCACCGGGCACTCTTCGATACACGCCTTGTCGAGGAGGTCGACGCAGGGCTCGGCGATCACGTAGGTCACGGGGGTCCTCCGGTCGGGCAGGTCAGGGCGTGAACAGTATGTATCGGAAGGGGACGTCGCACCCAGCCGGGGCGGTGTGACGCGCGTCGTCGGAGGATAGCCGAGTGGATCTCCTCGACTCGCTCGCCGGACGCCGGGTGTCCCTGCGCCACCGCGTCGGCGACCGCGACGGCCGCCCCCTGTTCAGCGACGCCGTCGGCGAGCTCACGACGGGTCCCGACGCCGTCACCGTCGCGACGCGTCGCGGGCCGGTGCAGGTCGCGCGGGCCGCGGTCGTGGCCGTGCGCGCGGTCCCGCCCGCCCCGCCCCGCCGGGCGTCCTGGGGTGCGGTGGCGCACCTGGAGGAGCTGTGCGCCGACGCCTGGCCGAGCCCCGCCGACGAGCGCCTCGGCGCGTGGCGGCTCCGCGCCGCGGGCGGGTACACCGCGCGGGCCAACGCGGCGCTGGCCCTGGGCGACCCCGGCGTGCCGCTGCCCGCCGCGCTGGACGCGGTGCGCGCGTTCGCCGCGGCGCACGGCATCCCGCCGCGCGTCACCGTGCCGACGGGGTCGCCGTGGGACACCGCGGTGTCCGGGGCGGGCTGGGTGCTCGACGTCGGGCACCCGGCGGGCGCGGAGGTCGCGGTGCTCGTCACCGAGCTGGCGGGGGTCACCGCGGCCGACGGACCGTGGACGATCACGACCCCCGACCGCCCCGACGACGACTGGTGGGCCCTGGGCCTGCGCGGCGGCCGGCCCAGCCCCGTGCAGCGCCACGTCCTCGACCCGGACGACGGCTCCACCGCTTTCGTGCTCGCACGCGACGCCGCGGGCGCCGCGGTGGGACAGGTCCGGGCCACCGTGGTGCAGGACCACCTGCACCTGTCCTGGCTGGAGGTCGTGCCCGCCGCGCGCCGCCGGGGGCTGGGCGCGGCGCTCGTGGCCGCCGCGGCGGGGTGGGCGCGGACCCGCGGCGCCCGCTTCGGCGTGCTGCAGGTGGCGCTGCACAACACCGGGGCCCGCGCGCTCTACGCGGGCACCGGCTGGACCGAGCACCACCGCTACCGCTACCTCGTGCCCCCCGCCTGAGGGTCAGGCGACCTTCAGGCGCTTCTCCGCCTCGCGGGCCGCGCGCTTGAGGCCGGACCACTCCCCCAGGTACTTCCCGACGGCGCCGACCACCGGGAGGTTGCTCAGCGCGGAGTGGAACCAGTTGCCGTGCGGGTGCTTGTCGAGCTCGGCCTCGACGGCGAACAGCGCCCGGCCCAGCCGCCACACGGCCGACCCGATGCGCTGCAGCGTCGGGCGGGTGTCGGGCTCGGCGAGGTCGCCGGTGAGCTCGGCGGCGCGGTCGTCGGCCGCCCGGTCCGCCGCCGCGTCCGGCCGGTCGACGGTGAGCTCGCGCCGGAACAGCACCGCCCCCAGCAGCCCGATGAGCTCGTCCTCGTCGTGGACGCCGTGCTCGCCCGCGATCGCGACCAGCACGAGCCCCTGCCCGGCCGCGCCGAGCGCCGACGACACCGGGAGCCGCTTCGCGAGGACCCCGCCGATGCCGGGGATCGCCGCGATCAGCGTGGTGAACCGGCCGACGCGGCGCACCCACCAGCGCGACCGCTCGGCCGGCTGCATCGACGCCCACGCCGCCGTGCCGGGGACCTCGACGGAGGCGAGGAAGTCGAGCACCTTCTCCCGCACGCTGCGCTCGTGGTCCGGGCCCTGCTCCTCCGTGACGCGCGCCCGCAGGCCGAACGGGTCGGTGTCGCGCAGCCCGGCCAGCACCGGACGCGTGGCCCGGACGAACGGGCGCAGCGCCGCCACCACCGCGGCGTCGCTGATCGGCCCGTCCGACGTCTTCTGCTCACCCACGGAACTCCCCGTTCACCACGCGCTGCAGGGCCCACAGGCCCGCAGCCAGTCCACCGAGCACCAGTGCGCCGGACTGCCAGTTGAGCGGCACCAGCACGTCGCCGCCCGGGCCCGCCACGGCCAGCACCCCCACCACCACGAACCACGCGAGGACCGGGGCACCGGCGACGCCGGGCCGGTCGTCGATCTCGCCGGCGCGCAGCACCAGCCACGGTAGGATCAGCACCGTCAGCACCGCGCCCATCGGCACCGGGACGCCGCCGGTGTAGATCTGGGCGAACGCGACGCCGAACGCGCCGAGCAGCACCCCGTCGACGACGAGCAGGACCAGCGCCAGCACCGTGACCGCGCGCGACTCCGGCCGCGGCGCGATCTCGTGGGCGACGACCTCCCCCGGCGCGGTCACGACCCGTCCCCGAACAGGCCGCCCGCCGGACCGGAGAACTCCTCCACGTCCAGCAGCGGCTGCGCCACCCCGTTGCTCATCGCGAGCGCCACCACACCACCCTGCTCCCACACCGAGATCTGCGTGGCGTGCGCCCGCATCGCGGCGATCCTCGCCCCCCGCACCCCGGACACGTCCACCCGGGTGGTCACCTCGGCGTCGGGGACGCTCGGCAGCTCGTCGGGCGCGGGGATCCGGAAGGGCACGCCGGGGGTGCCGGCCAGCTCCGCGAGCCCGGCGTCGAGCGTGGAGCGGGCGATCACCGTGAAGAACAGCCGGGCCGGGACCCGGGCCACCGCCGCCACCGTGACCTCGTGCGCGCGGACGTGGTCGGGGTGGCCGTAGCCGCCGTCGGGGCCGTAGGTGACGACGACGTGCGGCCGGACCTCGGCCAGCACCGCGGCGAGCGCGTCGACCTGCTCGTCGAACGCCTGCGGCGCCGCGAAGGCCCGCGGGTGCAGGACCTCGGGTGTGGCGGCGCGCACACCGTGCCCGGCGAGCGCCATGCCCGAATCACGCCATCTGCCCGTTCCGCCCAGGAAGCGGTGGTCGGTGACGCCGAGCGCCGCGCAGGCCCCGGAGAGCTCCCCGATGCGGTAGCCGCCGAGCTGGTCGGCCGCCTCGGCGGCCAGTCCGCGCAGCGACTCGGGGATCACCTCGCCCTGCTCGCCGAGCGTGCACGTCACCAGCGTGACCGCCGTGTCGGGATCCGCGGCGAGGGTCGCGAGGGTGCCCCCGGTGGCGAGCGTCTCGTCGTCGGGATGGGCGTGCACGAACACGATCCGGCGCCCCCCGCGGGCCGTGGTGGAACGGGTCACGGGACCGAGCGTAGGCGGTCCGCGCAGCTCACCGGCCCCGGCCGAGCGGCGCGCGGCGCGCAACCGATTTGTTATCGTCCCTCGCCGTGACTGCGGTTACTGTGCGGTCACTTGCCCGGCTCGCGGTCGAGGAGCGCCACCCGTTCCCGCCGCGCCTGTCAGATTTGGAAGCACATGCGATCACGTCGAGTTGCAGCCTCACTCGCCGTCGGTGTCTCCGTCGCGCTGTTCGCCAGCGCGTGCGGGGGCGGCGGTGGCGACTCCGCAGGCGGCGCAGGTGGCGACGGAGCCGCCACCACCATCAGCGTCTACAGCACCGAGCCGGAGAACCCGCTCGTGCCGAGCAACACCAACGAGGTCGGCGGCGGGCGCGTCATCGACGCGCTCTTCAGCTACCTCGTCGGCTACGAGGCCGAGGACGCCGCGCCGTACAACGACGTCGCGGAGTCCATCGAGACCACGGACTCGCAGAACTACACCATCACGCTGAAGGACTGGACGTTCCACGACGGCACCCCCGTCACGTCCTCCTCCTTCGTCGACGCCTGGAACTTCGCGGCGTACGGGCCCAACGCCCAGCAGAACTCGTCGTTCTTCAGCCAGATCCAGGGCTTCGCGGACGTGAACCCGACCGACCCCGACGGCGAGTCCGGCCCGGCGGAGGCCCCGGCCCCCGCGGCCGAGACCATGTCCGGCCTGCAGGTCGTCGACGACAAGACGTTCACCGTCGCGCTGACCGCGCCCTTCTCGGTGTTCCCGACGACGCTGGGCTACTCGGCGTTCGCCCCGCTGCCCGAGTCGTTCTTCACCGACCAGGCCGCCTTCGAGGCCGCGCCGATCGGCAACGGCCCGTTCCGCTACGTCGACCGCCAGCCCGGTGCCAACATCACCGTCGAGACGTGGGCCGACTTCCCCGGTGAGCGCAAGCCGCAGGTCGGCGGCGTGGAGTTCCGCTCCTACGCCTCGCCCGAGGCCGGCTACGCCGACCTGGTCGCCGGCAACCTCGACTACATGGAGCAGCTGCCGCCGTCGGCGCTGGTCGGCCGGCTCTTCGAGCAGGACCTCGCCGGTCGCAACTCGAACACGACCTACCTCGGGATGAACACGATCGCGTTCCCGATCTACGACCCGAAGTACGCCGACCCGCGCGTGCGCGTGGCCCTGTCGATGGCGATCGACCGCCAGGCCGTCAGCGACCAGGTCTACGACGGTCTGCGCGACCCGGCCGCCGGCATCGTCCCGCCCGGCCTCGACGGCTACGTCGACGGCCAGTGCGGCGAGAACTGCACGTACAACCCGGACCGCGCCAAGCAGCTGCTCGCCGAGGCCGGCTTCACCGGGCCGATCGAGCTCACGTCCAACGCCGACGGCGCGGGCAACCAGGAGGTCTTCCAGGCCTTCTGCATCTCGATCACCAACGCCACCGGGCTCGAGTGCAACTTCGTGCCCGTGCCGACGTTCGCGGAGTTCCGCACCACGATCAACGCCCGCGAGGCCACCACGCCGTTCCGCACCGGCTGGTCCGCGGACTACCCGTCGATCGAGAACTTCCTCAACCCGCTCTACCGCACCGGGGCCTCGGCCAACGACGGCGAGTACTCCAACCCGCAGGTCGACGCGCTGCTCGCGCAGGGCGACGCGGCCCCGTCCCCGGACGCGGCCTTCGGCTTCTACCAGGAGGCGGAGCGGCTGATCCTGCAGGACATGCCCACCATCCCGACCTTCTACTCGAACACCCAGGCCGGCTGGTCGCCGCGGATGTCCACCGCGACCACCAACCAGTTCCGTGAGCTGGACCTGATCACGGCAGCAGTGTCCGAGTAACGACCAGCACGACCCACCACAGCTCAGGGCGGCGGCCGGGCACCCCGGTCGCCGCCCTACGCTGTGGATGTGGGTCAGACCGTGGCCTCGCGACCCCACCGGGAACGGGCCGCGCCGCACCCAGGAGGTGATTCGTGGGCCGCTACGTGCTGCGTCGGCTGCTCCAGCTCGTCCCCGTCTTCATCGGGACGACGTTCCTGATCTACGTGCTCGTCTGGGCCATCCCGGGCGACCCCTTCGCCGCCAAGTGCGGCGACCGCCCGTGCCCTCCCGCGTACATCGCGGAGATGCGCGAGAAGTTCAACCTCGACGACAACATCTTCTCCCAGTACTTCCAGTACCTGGGCAACCTCGTCACCGGCGACTTCGGCGAGACGTTCTCCGGACTGCAGGTCAGCGACCTCATCGCCGACGCCTACCCGACCACCATCCGGCTGGCGGTGCTGGCGCTGCTCATCGAGGCCGTCATCGGCCTCACCGCGGGCGTCTTCACCGGCCTGCGCGGCGGCGGCTTCGTCGACAACCTGGTGCTGGTCTCCACGCTGTTCCTCATCGCGGTCCCGGTGTTCGTCACCGGCTTCGTCATCCAGACCTTCCTCGGCCTGCGCTGGGGGATCATCAGCCCGACGGTGTCGATCGACCCGACGTGGGGTGAGCTGATCGCCCCGGCGTTCGTGCTCGGCAGCCTGTCGATGGCGTACGTGACCCGGCTGATGCGCACCTCGATCGCGGAGAACCAGCGCGCCGACTACGTCCGCACCGCGGTCGCGAAGGGCCTCGCCCCGCGCCGCGTCGTGGGCGTGCACCTGCTGCGCAACTCCGCGATCCCGGTGATCACGTTCCTGGGCACCGACCTGGGCGCGCTGATGGGCGGCGCGATCGTCACCGAGGGCATCTTCAACATCCGGGGCATCGGCGGGCTCGTCTTCCGCGCGATCGTCACCAAGGAGGGCATCACCGTGACCGGTGTGGTGGTCCTCCTCGTCATCGTCTACCTGCTGATGAACCTGCTGGTCGACGTGCTCTACGCCGTTCTCGACCCGAGGATCCGCCTTGACTGACCCCCAGGCCATCGCCACCGCGAGCCCCACCCCGCTCAGCCAGGCCGGCGCCCCCGGCGAGACCACCACCACCGACAAGCCGCGCAGCCTCACCTCCGACGCCTGGCACGACCTGCGTCGGCGGCCGCTGTTCATCGTCTCGGCGGTGCTGATCACGGTCCTGCTGGTCATCGCGGCGTTCCCGCAGCTGTTCACCTCGGTCGACCCGGGGGTGGGCGACCTGTCCCGCTCCCGCCAGGGCCCGTCGTCGGACGCGATCTTCGGCTACGACGCGCTGGGCCGCGACGTGTACGCCCGGGCGATCTACGGCGCGCGCGTCTCGATCGTCGTCGGGGTGCTCGCCACCGTGCTGACGGTCCTGATCGGCGGCGTGCTCGGGCTGGTGTCCGGGTTCGCGGGCGGCCGGGTCGACTCGGTCGTGTCCCGCTTCGCCGACATCTTCTTCGGCCTGCCATTCGTGCTCGGCGCGATCGTCATCCTCTCCACGTTCCGCGACGCCGTCGGCAACAACCCGATCGGGATCTCGGCGATCGTCATCGGCACGATGGCCGCGCTCGGCTGGCCGGTCGTCATGCGGATCATGCGGTCGGCCGCGATCTCCGCACGCAACCAGGACTACGTCCGCGCCGCACGCGGGCTGGGTGCGGGGCCGCTGCGGATCATCGTCAAGCACATGCTCCCCAACTGCGTCGCGCCCGTGCTGGTCTACGCCACGATCTCGCTCGGCGCGTTCATCGGGGCCGAGGCCACGCTGTCCTACCTCGGCATCGGGCTGCGCGACCCCGTCGTGTCCTGGGGCGTGATGATCAGCGAGGCCCAGACGTCGCTGCGCGTCGCCCCCACCCTCCTGGTGTTCCCCGGCGCCTTCCTCATCATCACCGTGCTCGCCTTCGTGATGCTCGGCGACGCCGTGCGCAGCGCGTTCGACCCGAAGGGCCGCTGACGTGGACCTGACCAAGAACGAGAACGACGGCCCCCTGCTCGAGGTCGACGGCCTGCACGTCGAGTTCCACACCCGCGACGGCGTCGCGCGCGTGCTCAACGGCGTCAGCTACTCGGTGGCGGCGGGCGAGACACTGGCCGTGCTGGGCGAGTCCGGCTCGGGCAAGTCCGTCACCGCCAACACCGTCATGGGCATCCTCCCGATGCCGCCCGGGCGGATCACCGCGGGCTCGATCCGCTACCGCGGCGAGGAGCTCCTCACCGCGGAGGACGAGCGCCGCCGCGAGCTGCGCGGCGAGAACATCGCGATGATCTTCCAGGACGCGCTGTCGGCGCTGAACCCCGTCTACACCGTGGGGTTCCAGATCGGCGAGCAGCTGCGCACCCGGCGCGGGATGAGCAAGAAGGACGCGGAGAAGCGCTCGATCGAGCTGCTCGACCAGGTCGGCATCCCGGGGGCGACGCAGCGGGTGCGCAACTACCCGCACGAGTTCTCCGGCGGCATGCGGCAGCGCGCGATGATCGCCATGTCGCTCGCGCTCGACCCCGACGTGCTCATCGCCGACGAGCCCACCACCGCCCTCGACGTCACCGTGCAGGCCCAGATCATGGACCTGCTCAAGGACATCCAGACCGAGCGGCACATGGGCCTGATCCTCATCACGCACGACCTGGGCGTCGTCGCGGAGGTCGCCGACCGGATCGCGGTGATGTACGCGGGCCGGATCGTCGAGAACGCCGACGTGCACGCCCTCTACGCCAACCCGGGCCACCCGTACACGCGGGCGCTGCTGGAGTCGATCCCGCGGCTGGACAGCAAGGGCACCGAGCTGCGGGCCATCAAGGGCCTGCCGCCGAACCTGACGAACATCCCGTCGGGCTGCCCGTTCCACCCCCGCTGCCCCATGGCCGTCGACCGCTGCCGCGACGTCGTGCCGCCGCTGGCGGAGCTGCCGGGCGGCCGCTCGTCGGCCTGCCTGTTCGCCGAGGAGCTGGTGAGCGCATGAGCTCCCTGCAGAAGAACGAGCCGATCCTCGAGGTCGAGGACCTCGTCAAGCACTTCCCCGTCCGCGTCGGCATCGCGATCAAGCGCACCGTCGGGCACGTCCGGGCCGTCGACGGGGTGTCGTTCACGCTCAACAAGGGCGAGACGCTCGGCGTCGTCGGCGAGTCCGGCTGCGGCAAGTCGACGCTCGCGCAGGTGCTCATGCGCCTGGAACCGCCCACCGGCGGGTCCGTGCGGTTCCACGGCGAGGACATCTTCGCCAAGCGCGGCCGGGACCTGAAGGCGCTGCGGCGGCAGATCCAGATCGTGCTGCAGGACCCGTACACCTCGCTCAACCCGCGCATGACGGTCGGCGACATCGTCGGGGAGCCCTTCGAGATCCACCCCGAGGTCGCGCCCAAGGGCGAGCGCCGCAAGAAGGTGCAGGAGCTGCTCGACGTCGTCGGCCTCAACCCCGACTTCATCAACCGGTACCCGCACCAGTTCTCCGGCGGGCAGCGCCAGCGCATCGGCATCGCCCGCGCGCTGGCCCTGCGCCCCGAGGTGATCATCTGCGACGAGCCGGTGTCGGCGCTCGACGTCTCCATCCAGGCGCAGGTGATGAACCTGCTCGGCGACCTGCAGCGCGAGTTCGGGCTGTCCTACATCTTCATCGCCCACGACCTGTCGGTGGTGCGGCACCTGTCCGACCGCGTCGCCGTCATGTACCTGGGCAAGGTCGTGGAGATCGGCACCGAGGACGAGATCTACACGCGGCCCTCGCACCCGTACACGCAGGCGCTGCTCTCCGCGGTGCCGGTGCCCGACCCGTCGGTCCGGGTGGGGCGCAAGCGGATCCGGCTCACCGGCGACGTCCCCAGCCCGGTGAACCCCCCGTCGGGGTGCCGGTTCCGGACGCGCTGCTGGAAGGCGACGGACCTGTGCGCCGAGGAGGAACCGGCCCTCGAGGTGCGCAGCGGCGGACACGCCAGCGCGTGCCACCACGCCGAGGAGCAGTACCTCCTGCCCACCTGATCCGGCACCCACCCGATCCGATGACGCCTCCCGTCGCACCCCTGGCTCCCGACCCGGAGCTGCTGCGGGTGCAGCGGGAGGCGTACCTCGTCGAGGCCGCGCTGCTCGGCACCGACGCCATCCCGGCCCTGCACGACACCCTCGACTCGCTCGCGACCGCGGGCCTGGCCTGGTACGGCTGTCGCGACGCGAGCGGGCTGCTGGGGGCCGTCGCCACCACGTCCGCGGACGGGGTCGTCGACATCGACCGGCTCGTCGTGGCCCCGCGCGCGTTCCGCCGGGGCGTGGGGACGGCGCTGGTGGCCCACGTCCTCGACCTCGCCCCGGGTGCGGTCACGGTGTCGACCGGCCGGGAGAACTACCCCGCCCGGATCCTCTACGAGCGGGCCGGATTCCGGGTGACCGACGAGGCCGAGGTCGAGCCCGGGCTGTGGGTGACGCGCTACCGCCGCCCCTGAGCCGCCCGCCTAGCGGGCCGGCTCTCCCCACCGGGCGGCCCCGGCGAGCGGGCCCTCGGTGAGCGGGCCCGGCGCGATCCCCGTCGCGGCGTCGGCGGCCGGGCTGCTGACCACCAGGCTCACCGGCTGGAACAGCGGGAGGGCGGGCAGCTGCACCCACAGGACCCGCTCCGCCGTGGCGAAGCGGGTCGGGTCGTCCTCCCCGCTGCCCGCCGCGAGCGACTCCAGGAGCAGCTGCAGGGCCGGGAAGCAGAACCCGGTGGGCGTCGACGGCGGCTCGGGGACCACCGCGCTGGGCAGCGCGCAGCCGTAGTCGGAGGCGAGCTCGGTGCCGGGCGCCGCCCCGACGGTGCGCGGGCCGACGATGACGTCGACCGCCACCCCTCCGTCGGGCGGCGGGGCCGTCGTGGGTGCGGCGGCGGTGGTGGCGGGGGGAGTCGACGACGGCGGGGTGGTGGTGGGCGCCGTCGTCGTGGTGATCTCGCCGGCGGGTGCGCTGCCCTGCACGAACAGCTGGGCCGCGGGCGACTCGACCGCGGTGGCGTCGATCCCGGCCGCGGTGAGCTGGGCGGCGACGAGCCGCGCGACGCGGCCGTCCTCCGTCCGCTCCGCGGCCGAGCCGATCACCAGCGAGACCGGCCCGCCGTCGGCGGCCCAGTTCCCGGACGCGTCCCGGGTCCAGCCGGCGGACCTCAGGAGCTGCTCGGCGGCGATCGGGTCGGGTCGGGCCGGGGCCCCCTCCGGGGCGCTGGCCGCGTACCCCGGCTCGGAGGGGGCGAGCCCGAACGCGTCGGCGGGGAGGGCCTCCGGGGCGACGGAGAGCCGGATCGCCTCGCGGTCGAGCAGCGCGGCGAGCCCCTGGCGGGCCCGCGCGTCGCGCAGCGGGCCGTCGGCGGAGCGCAGGCCGAGCTGGGTGACGGTCGGCAGCGGGGCGAGCTGCGTGCGCGGCACCGGGCTCAGACCGCCCAGCGCGGTGCGGATCGCCGGGTCGGCCTCGGCCAGCGCCACGTCGACGTCCCCGGCGGCGAGCCCGGTGGCCATCGCGGCGTCGTCGAGGCGGCGCAGCACGAGGGTGTCGAGGACGGCCGGGGTGTCCCAGTAGGTGTCGTTGCGGGCGAGCACGACCTCGCCGCGGCCCGGGTCGACCGTCGCGATCCGGAACGGGCCGCCCGACGCCGGCAGGCCGCCCGTCGTGGCCCCGATCCAGGAGCCGGGGGCGTCCTTGAGCAGGTGGGCGGGCAGCAGGTCGGAGAACAGCCCCTGCCAGGCCGGGTACGGCGCGTCGAACACGACGTCGACGGCCTTGCCGCCCGCCCGGGACCGGACGTCGGTGATCATCCGGTAGCCCGCGGCGTCGGCGACGCCGGGGTCGGCCCGCATCTGCTCCCAGAGGTAGACGAAGTCCTCCGCCGCGATCGGCGTGTTCGTCGACCAGGAGGCCTCCAGGTTGAGCTCGTAGCTCACCGTGAAGGGATCGGTGGAGACGACCTCGGCGCTGGTGGCGATCGTGCGGTCGAGCTGCGGGACGCCGTCGGCGCCGGGCCGGAACACCGACGGCAGCACGAGCGCCGCCACCGCCGTGGTGAGCGGCGAGGAGTGCGCCAGCAGGTGCGGGTTGAACCCCGCGCCCAGGTCCTCGACGCCGACCACGATCTCGGACGGTTCGGGCTGCGCGGTGGGCTCCGGCGCGGCCGGTGGCGGCTCGGCCAGCGGCACCTGGGTGCAGGCGGCCAGCAGGACCGTCAGCAGGGCCAGGACCAGCGCGCGCATCACCCGGTCATCCTGCCACTCGGTCGAGTGACCCGGACCGCCCGCCGCCCGGTCAGCCGGCCGCCGCCTTGGCCCGCGAGCGCTGCCGCCCGCGCAGGTGCGAGTCGAGCTCGACCTTGCGGATCCGCACCGACTCCGGCGTCACCTCGACGCACTCGTCGTTGGCGCAGAACTCCAGGCTCTGCTCCAGGTTCAGCACGGTCGGCGGGGTGAGCTTGACCAGCTCGTCGCTCGTCGACTTCCGCATGTTCGTCAGCTTCTTCTCGCGGACGATGTTGACCTCGAGGTCCTCGGCGCGCGTGTACTCGCCGATGACCATGCCCGCGTACACCTGCGTGCCCGGGCCGATGAACAGCACGCCGCGGTCGGCCAGCTGCTCCACCGCGTAGCCGGTGACGGGGCCGGTGCGGTCGGCGATCAGCGAGCCGCGGAGGCGGTTGTTGATCTCACCGACCCACGGGCCGTAGCCGTCGAAGACGTGGCTGACGATGCCCGCGCCGCGCGTGATCGTCAGGAACTCGGTGCGGAAGCCGATCAGGCCCCGCGACGGCACCCGGTAGTCCAGGCGCACGCGGCTCTCGCCGTGCACCATCTGGCTCATCTCGCCCTTGCGGCCCGCGAGGAGCTGCGTGACGGCGCCGAGGTGCTCGGTGGGGACGTCGGCGGAGAGCTGCTCGAACGGCTCGTGCAGCTTGCCGTCGATCATCTGGGTGACGACCTCGGGCTTGCCGACGGTCATCTCGAAGCCCTCGCGGCGCATCGTCTCGACGAGGATGGCCAGCGCCAGCTCACCGCGGCCCTGCACCTCCCACGCGTCGGGGCGCTCGGTGGGCAGCACGCGCAGCGACACGTTGCCGATCAGCTCGGAGTCGAGCCGGCCCTTCACCTGGCGGGCGGTGAGCTTGGTGCCCGGGTGCGGGTCGCGGCCGACGAGCGGGCTCGTGTTGATCCCGATCGTCACCGAGATCGCGGGCTCGTCGACGTGGATGCGGGGCAGCGCGACCGGGGTCTCCGGGTCGGCGAGCGTGTCGCCGATCGTGACGTCCGGGATGCCCGCGACGGCGACGAGGTCTCCCGCGTACGCGGCGTCGGTGGGCACGCGGGTCAGCGCCTCGGTGCGCAGCAGCTCGGTGATCTTGACGCGGTTGACCTTGCCACCGTCCTGCATCCACGCGACCTGCTGGCCGCGGCGGATGACGCCCGCGCGGACCCGGCACAGCGCGATGCGGCCGAGGAAGCTCGACGCGTCGAGGTTGGTGACGTGGGCCTGCAGCGGCGCGTCGGCGTCGTCGGCAGGCGGCGGCACGGTCTCGGAGATGACGTCGAACAGGCTCTCCAGACCCGGCTCGTCCGGGAGGTCGCCGTCGGCGGGGCGGTTGCGGCTCGCCCGGCCGGCGCGCCCGCTCGCGTAGACGACGGGGAGGTCGAGCAGCCGGGAGGTCATGGTCTCGTCGAGCTCGAGCTCGTCGGCCAGCTCCAGGAGCAGCTCGAGGCTCTCGTCGACGACCTCCTCGCAGCGGGCGTCGGGGCGGTCGGTCTTGTTGACGACCAGCACCACGGGCAGCCCGGCGATCAGGGTCTTGCGGAGGACGAAGCGCGTCTGCGGCAGCGGGCCCTCGGAGGCGTCCACGAGCAGCACCACACCGTCGACCATCGACAGGCCGCGCTCGACCTCACCGCCGAAGTCGGCGTGGCCCGGGGTGTCGACGACGTTGAGCGTCATCCCCTGCCAGTCGATCGCCGTGTGCTTGGCGAGGATCGTGATGCCCTTCTCGCGCTCGAGGTCGCCGGAGTCCATGACCCGGTCGACGACGGCGGCCCGCTCGCCGAACGCACCCGAGGCGCGCAGCATCGCGTCGACGAGGGTGGTCTTGCCGTGGTCGACGTGCGCGACGATGGCGACGTTGCGCAGCCGCCCGTCCCCGCGGATCGCGCCGGGGCGTGCGGGGGCATCGGAGGTTGCTGTGCTCACAGTTCACGGTAGCCCGTCCGGCCCCTGGCCTTCCCCCGGGTGTGAGCATAGGCTCGCCTCATCATGGGCAAGGTGAAGAAGAAGTGCTGCCGCTCCAAGCCGAAGCGCTGCTCGAACTGCCCGGTCGTCGCACTGCGGCTGAGCAAGATCGAGAGCGGGGGTCTGCGGGGCAAGGAGCTCCGTCGGGCGGTCAAGGCCGCGCGGGTCTACTGAACCGATCCGCGGGTTCCGGTCCGATGAGCGGCGACGATCCGGCGACGGGCGGTAGATCCGGGGTACCCTCGCGCTCCCGGGCGTGACCGGGGTCTCGCACCCGCTCCGCCCGCCGACGCCCGCGCCGGAGCGGGTTCCCGGCCGCCCGCAGAGGCGCGGACCGGCATCCCGGCGCCCGCGCGACGCTCCCCGGCCGGGCGTCCGTACGTGTCCAACATCACTCTCCTGCGGGACGTCTCGGGACCTCGATCATCGGGCTCGGCGGGCCCGTCGGACCTCCGACCCGATCTCCGCGAGCACCGCCCCGGGCCGCTCCACGAGGTCGTGCCAGGTGTAGCGCAGGATCGTCCAGCCCGCCCGGACCAGGACGTCCTGCCGCCGCGCGTCCGCCCGGGCCCGGACCGCGTCGGCGTGCCGGGCCCACCCGTCGATCTCGACGGCGACCATCGCCGCCGGGAACGCGATGTCGACCAGGAGGCCCGCGGCCGGGAACCCGCACCGCCAGCCGCGGGCACCCGACGAGCGCAGCATCCGGACCAGCAGCCGCTCCGCCTCCGACGCCGAGCGGTCCGCGGCCGCGATCAGCAGCTGCCCGGCCCGTGCCGATCCCGGCGCGCCGAGGTTGCGGCAGTGCGCCGCGTACACCTCCGGGAAGCGCACCGACCGCTGCAGGGCCCGGTCCAGGAAGCGCCCGCCGAGGTCGACCGACGCCTCCACCACCGTGAGCGGGCGCGCGGTCACCGCGATCCCGCGGACCTGCACGACGTCGACCGGGTCCAGTGCGCGCCGCCGAACGTCGACGGTGGAGCGGCCGCGCGGGTCGCGGTGCCGCGGCACCGTCACCCGGACCGCGGTCGGCGCCCGGTCGGCCATGCCGTGCCACCACGCGGCGGCCGGGCCGGAGAGCACCGCACCGGCACCGGCCCACAGGACGGCACCGCGGACGGCGACCTCGTCGTCGAGCCGGTGCCCGGCCGCCAGGTAGACGTGCGGGTGCAGCGGCCTCCAGCGGCGGCGACGGACGAGGTGGTCGATCGCGCCGCGCGAGAGCCCCGCGCGCAGCGCCTGGTCGCGGGAGAGGACCCCGCCCTGCCGCTCCAGCAGTGAGTCGATGGACATGACCGGATTCGACGGGTCCCGCCGCCGCCCGGTTCCGTCCCCGCCCGGATCCGGTGCGCCCGCGAACGCCCGATCGTGGTGGTCGCCGTCCCGGAACCGTCGGCCGGCCCCGGCGCGCCCTCGGTCCCGGGCCGTCGATCACGGGCGCAGCAGGTCCACCAGGTCCGCGACGACCGCCCGGTCGGCCGGCACCCAGTCCACGCCCGGCACCTCCGCGGCCGTCACCCAGCGCAGCCCCGAGTGCTCCAGCGCCCGCGGCCCGGGCGCCCCGTCGGCGAGGTGGGCGGCGTGGACGCGCAGCACGCCCGCGTCGATGCGCAGGTCGGTGCCCAGCCGGGCGTCGACGACGACGTCGGTCCCGAGCTCCTCCCGGCACTCCCGCACCACCGCGTCGGCCTCCGACTCGCCCGCCTCGACCCGCCCGCCCGGCAGCTCCCAGAGCCCGGCGAGCTCCGGCGGGCGGGTGCGCCGCGCGGCCAGCACCGCGGCGTCCCGGACCAGAGCCGTGGCGACGACGACCTGCGCACCCGCGAGCGCCCGCGCCGCCTCGGCCAGCACGGTGGCGCGGGTGGCGAGCAGCCGCCGGAACGGGCCAGGGACCGGCCCGCGCAGGTGCACCTCGTCGACCATCCGGGTCCCGCCGTCGACCGCGACCAGGCCGGCGACCAGCTCGCACCCGGGTCCGCCGAGCCGCACCCCGTCCGGCGACACGGACCCGACCCGCAGCGGCACGCCCGTCCCGGGCACCTGCACCTCGTCGCCCGCCGCGAGCCACCGCCCCGCCCCCTCGACCCCCAACCCGCACCGCCGCAGCACGTCGGCGTCGCGCAGCACCCCCGCGACGGTCCGGGACGGCGCGGCGATCACGGTCGTCGCACGCAGCACCGGCACGCGGCGATGGTGGCACCCCGACCGCGCACACGGCCCGTCGCCCGTCCCCGACCTCGGCGACGGCCCGGGGTCAGGGGGCGGCGGCCGGCCAGCGCGCCTCCAGGCGCGCCCCGCCGCCCGACGCCTCCCCGGCCACCACCTGCCCGCCCCGCCCGGTCACCAGCGCCGCGACCAGGGCCAGGCCCAGGCCCGCCCCGCCGCCGGCCTCCGGATCCAGGCGGACGAAGCGGTCGAAGACCCGTTCGCGGTCGGCGGCCGGGATCCCGGGGCCGTCGTCCTCCACCACCAGCCGCACCCAGCGCCCGGCCGGCAGCACCCCGATCCGCACGACGGAGCGGGCGTGGCGCCGGGCGTTGGCGACGAGGTTGTCGAGCACCAGGTCCACCTCGGCGGGCCCGGCCGCGGCGCGGGCGGGAGCCGGGGCGACCAGGTCGATCGCGGGAGGGGCGGTCCCGGCGCGGGCGACCGCGGCACGGGCGGCCGCGACCAGGTCGACGGGGCGGGGGTCCGGGCGACGGCCCGCGTCGGCGCGGGCGAGGGCGAGCAGGTCCGCGAGCAGCACGGACAGCCGCTCGGCCTCCACCGCGACGGCGCGCAGCGTCTCGTCGGCCAGCTCCGGGTCGGGGTGCGCGACGGCGACCTCCGCCTGCGCGCGGATGGCGGCCACCGGGGAGCGGAGCTCGTGCGCGGCGTCGCCGGTGAACGCCTGCAGCCGGGCCACGGCGTCGTCGCGGCGGGCGAGCAGGCGGTTCATCTCCTCGGCCAGCGCGCGCAGCTCGTCGCGGGCGGGCGGCACCGGCAGCCGCTCCCCCGCCGGCAGCACCGACGCCGCCGCGCGCAGCCGCTCCACCGGGCGCAGCGCGGCCCGGGTCGCCGCCCAGGACGCCACCGCGACGACCCCCGCGACGAACAGCGCCCCGAGCACGAACGCCCCGGCCGCGCGCGCGAGCAGCACCGCCCCGCCGACGATGTCGCCGACCGCGACGACGAGCCGCGTCGACCCGTCGGGCAGCACGGCGGGGGCCGCGAGGTAGCGGCGCAGCTCGTCGAAGTCACCGACGACGACCCCGTCGCCCGCGGCGAGCGTGCGGATCTCGCGCGCGTCCAGCGGCAGCGCGCGCCCGCCGTCGACGGGATCCCCCGCGGTGTCGACGATCCGCAGCGTCGGGGCGCGCACCGACGCGGGCGCCTCGCCCGCCTCCAGCCGCGTCACGACGGCCGCGGCGTCGGTGCGCAGCTCCTCGTCGGCCGCACCGAGCAGCGTCGAGTACAGCAGCCCGACCCCGAGGCGGCTCAGCGCGAGCAGCGCCACCAGCGCCACCCCACCGACGACGACGGTGATCCGGAACCGCAGGCCCCGGGCGGCCCACCAGGTCCTCACGACGACGAGACGAGGTACCCGAAGCCGCGCACCGTCCGCAGCACCTGGCCGGCACCGACGGCGTCGAGCTTGCGGCGCAGGTAGCCGACGTAGACCTCGACGACGTTGCGGCTCGCGGCGCCCTCGTCGCCCCACACGATGCGCAGCAGGTCGTCCTTGGCGACGGCGGTGTCGGGGCGGCTGGCCAGCGCGTGCAGCAGCGCGAACTCGCGCGGCGAGAGCTCCACCGGCTCGCCGTCCCAGCTGACGGCGCGCGCCACCGGGTCGACGACGAGCGACCCCAGCCGCACCCGCTGCCCGACCCGCCCGAGCGCGGCGTCGCGGCGGCGCAGGATCGCCTTGAGCTGCGCCACGAGCACGACGAACGCGAACGGCTTGACGAGGTAGCCGTCGGCGCCGAGGTCGAGGCCGTCGGCCTGGTCCCACTCGCCGTCCTTGGCCGAGACGAGCAGCACCGGGGTGTCGACGCCCGCCGAGCGCAGCTGCTCGAGGACGCGGTAGCCGGACAGGCCCGGGAGGATGATGTCGAGGACGATCGCGTCGAAGCTGCCGGTGAGCGCGGCCTCCAGGGCCGCGTTGCCGTCGCCGCGCGCGACGACCTCCATGCCCTCGGCGGTGAGGCCCCTGGTCATGGCCGTGCGGATGCCGGGTTCGTCGTCGACCACCAGCACGCGCGCCATGTCCCGGGGAACGTACCGCCCGCGTGGGGGTCCCGGCTCAGGCTTCTCTCAGCCGCTGAGCCGCCTCTCAGCCGCCGTGCGCCACGCTGTGTCCATGGGAACCGGACGATGGACGACGGGCCGCACGGCGGCCGCGGGGATCGCGGTGGCGGGTGTGGTCGGACTCGGGCTGCTGGCCGCACCGGCCGGCGCGGGGGCGGCGCCGGAGCTGCCGCCCGTCACCCCGGAGGACCTGGTGGCCTCCGTGCTGACGGCCGACCCGGACGCGTTCGCCGGCACGGTCGAGCTGGACAACTCCCTCGGCCTGCCCGCGCTGCCCGGCGTGCCCCAGGCGGGCGACGGCACCAGCACCGCCCGGATCTGGTCCGACGGCGACGGCGGCGGCCGCGTGCAGCTGCCCACCTCCGACGGCGAGAAGACGCTCGTCTCCGACGGCACCACGTTCTGGGCCTACGACTCGCAGGACCGCACCGTCACGCAGGGCGCCCACGAGGACCGCCCCGCCGCACCCGACGCGGCCGACATGACCGACCCCACCGCCGCGGCCACCGAGGCGATCCGGACGCTGCAGACCAGCAGCGTCGTCACCGTGGACGGCACGGCCGAGGTCGCCGGCCGCCCCGCCTACGAGCTGGTGCTCACCCCCGCCCCGTCCGAGCGGACGCTGCTGCGCGAGGTCCGCATCGCCGTCGACGCCGAGCAGCGCGTGCCGCTGCGGATGACCGTGCTGGCCACGGGCTCCTCCGACCCGGCGCTGCAGGTCGGGTTCACCGAGCTGGCGTTCGGGGCGCAGGACCCGGCGCTGTTCACGTTCACCCCGCCGCCCGGTGCCACCGTGGTGGAGCCGGGCTCCGACCGCCCCGACGGCGCACCGGAGGGCCGCCCCGACGGCGCGGCCGCCCCGAGCGTCGTCGGCGACGGGTGGGACTCCGTCGTGCTGACGACCGTGCCGGCCGTCCCCGACGGCCCCGACGGCGAGGGCCTGGACGTCCGCTCGTTCGGCACCCCCGTCAGCGGCCCGTGGGGCAGCGGCACGCTGATCAGCACGGCCGTGGCCACCGCGATCCTCACCGACGACGGCCGCGTCGCCGCCGGTGCCGTTCCCGAGCAGGTGCTGACCGAGGCCCTGTCCCGGTGAGCTCCCCCTCGACGCTGACCGCGGCGACGTCCCCTCCGCCCGCCGCGGTCAGCCCCCTCGCCGCCCGCGCGGTGGGGCTGCGCAAGGCGTTCGGCTCCACGGTCGCGGTCGACGGCATCGACCTCGACGTCCCCGCCGGCTCCGTGCTGGGCATGCTCGGCCCGAACGGATCGGGCAAGACCACGCTGATCCGGATGCTGCTCGGGCTCACCCGCGCCGACTCCGGCACCGCCGAGCTGCTCGGCCACCCGATCCCCGACGACGCCGCCCGCGCGCTGCCGCACGTCGGCGCGCTCGTGGAGGGTCCGGGCTTCCACCCGTTCCTCTCCGGCCGCGACAACCTGCTGCGCGTGGCGGCCACCGAGCCGCTGCTGGGGTCGCGGGAGGCGGCCGCGGCCGTCGACGCCGCGCTGGACCGCGTCGGCCTGTCGGCCGCGGCGGGCCGCCGCTTCCGCGGCTACTCCCTCGGCATGAAGCAGCGGCTGGGGCTGGCCGGCGCGCTGCTGCTGCCGCGCCGCCTCGTCGTCCTGGACGAGCCGACCAACGGCCTCGACCCCGCCGGCACCCGCGACGTCCGGCGGATCATCGCCGAGCTGCACGCCGCCGGGTCGACGGTGATCGTGTCCTCGCACCTGCTCGCCGAGGTCGAGGCCACGTGCACGCACGTCGCGGTCCTGCAGTCCGGGTCGCTGGTGGCCGCGGGCGAGCTCGCCGCCCTGCTGGAGTCCGGCACCGGCGGGCTCGACGTCGTCACCGCGGACGTCGACCTCGCGCTCGACACCCTGCGCGCCGCGGGCGTCCCGGCCTACGCCGCGCCCGGGGACGAACCCGGCGTCGTCGTCGGCGAGGACGGCCCGCCCACCGCCGAGACGATCGCGCTGCTCGTGCGCGCGGGCGTCGCGGTGCAGGAGGCCCGGCGCCGCCGGGCGCGCCTGGAGGAGCTGTTCGCGCGGCTGACCGAACGGGGTTCGTCGGAATGAGCACCGCCACCGAGGGGGCCCCCGCCGTGGACGCCCCCCGCACGGACGATCCGCCCCGCACCGCACCGCTGGGCCGGCTGCTCGGCGCCGAGCTGCGCTGGGTGCTGCGCCGCCCGCGCACGCTCGTCGGGCTCGGGCTGTTCGCCCTGATCCCGATCCTCATCTCGATCGGCGTCGCCGTCGCGGGGTCCACCGGGCGCGGACCCGGGCTGATCACCGCGATCGGCGGCAACGGGCTCGTCCTCCCGATCGCGGCGATGACGCTGTCGCTCGCGCTGCTGCTCCCGCTGGCGGTCTCGATGGCCGCGGCCGACGCGATCGCCGGGGAGAGCGCGCACGGCACGCTGCGCGGGCTGCTGCTCTCCCCCGTGTCGCGGCTGCGGCTGGTCGCGATGAAGGCGTTCGGGGTGCTCGTCGTCGCCACGCTGGCCACGCTGGTGGTCGCGGTCGTCGGCGTGGTGGCCGGGCTCGTCGTGGTGGGCGGGGCCGAGGGCCAGCTCGTGACGCTGTCGGGCACCGCGGTCGGCCTGGGCGACGCGCTGCTGCGGGTCGGGCTCGTCGTCGTCTGGGTGGTGGGGCAGCTCGCGGCGGTGGGGGCGGTGGCGCTGGCCGTCTCCGCGGTCACCGAGCACCCGCTCGTCGTGCTGGCCTCGGTGCTGGGCGGACTGATCGTGTTCGGCGTGCTGGCCGCCATCCCGGCGCTGGAGTGGCTCGGGCCCTGGTTGCTGACCAGCGGCTGGGGCGCCGGGGCCGACGCCCTGCGCGACCCCCTCCCGCTCGACGGCATGATCGAGAGCTCCCTGCGGGCGCTGTGCTACGTCGCCGTCGGGATGGGCCTGACCACCTACCGGATGCTCCGCCGCGACGCCTGACCGTCCCGCCGTGCGCGTTTTGTCTCGATGGTGGAGAATCTTTGCCGTGAGCACATACACGCGCCCGTCCCTGCCCACCGCCGCCGTCGGGCTGGCCGCCTTCGGGGTCGCCGCCGCCGCGGCCGCCGCCGTCGGGGGCCTCGCCGCGGCCTCGGCCGCCGACCAGTACGGCGCGCTCGTGCAGCCCGCGTGGGCGCCGCCCGCGTGGCTGTTCGGCCCGGTCTGGACCGTCCTCTACGTGACGATCGCCGTCGCCGGATGGCTGGTCTGGCGCACGGCGGGCTGGAGCGGGGCGCGCACGGCACTGTCGGTGTTCGCCGCGCAGCTCGTCCTCAACGCGCTGTGGACGCCGCTGTTCTTCGGCGCCGGGCTGTTCGGGGTGGCGTTCGTCGAGATCGTGCTGCTCTGGCTGACGATCGTCGCGACCATCGTGCTGTTCGCCCGCCACAGCCGCCTCGCGGCGGGCCTCCTGGTGCCGTATCTGGCCTGGGTCACGTTCGCCTCGGCCCTGAACCTCGCCATCTGGGTCCTCAACTAGCACGATGGCCCGATGAGCCGGCTCCCGCGCATCCCCTACGAGACCGAGCTGCTGCGCCTGCAGGGCGAGCTGGTCCAGATGCAGGAGTGGGTGCGCACCACCGGGACCCGGCTCGTCGTGGTGTTCGAGGGGCGCGACGCCGCGGGCAAGGGTGGCGCGATCAAGCGCGTCGCGGAGTACCTCAACCCGCGCATCTGCCGGATCGTGGCGCTGCCCGCGCCCTCGGAGCGCGAGCGCACGCAGTGGTACTTCCAGCGCTACACCGAGCACCTGCCCGCGGCCGGGGAGATCGTGCTGCTCGACCGCAGCTGGTACAACCGCGCCGGCGTCGAGCGGGTGATGGGGTTCTGCACCCCCGACGAGCACGCGCGCTTCCTGCGCCAGGCCCCGGTGTTCGAGGAGCTGCTGGTCGAGGACGGGATCCTGCTGCGCAAGTACTGGTTCTCCGTCAGCGACGGCGAGCAGGAGCGGCGCTTCCGGGGCCGGATGAAGGACCCGATGCGGCAGTGGAAGCTCTCGCCGATGGACCTCGAGTCGATCACGCGGTGGGAGGACTACTCCCGCGCCAAGGACGAGATGTTCGCCCACACCGACACCCCGACGTCGCCGTGGTTCGTCGTGGAGGCCGAGGACAAGCGCCGCGCGCGGATCAACATGATCGCGCACCTGCTCGGCAGCGTGCCGTGGCAGCCGGTCGACGGCCGCAAGCTCAAGCTCCCGAAGCGGCCGCCGCAGCGCGGCTACGTGCGCCCACCGCGGGAGCGCTTCCACGAGGTGCCCGACCACGCCGCGACGCTGGTCACCGGCGGGACCGGATGAGCCGCCGGACCATGCTGGGCCGGATCGACGCGGCCGCCCCCGTCGACGCGATCGACGTGGCCGAGAGCGAGCTCGGCGACGTGATCGGCGCCCGCGACGTCAACCTGCTCATCGCCGACTACTCCGGCCGGTACGTGGTGCGCTTCGACCGGTCGAGCTGGGCCCGCGCCGGGACGCGCCGTCGCGGCGAGGAGGTCGCGGAGACCATCGAGCTGTCCGGCACCGTCTACGAGAAGGTGCTGCGCGCGCAGGTCGTCGACGTGCGGGAGCACCACGGCGGCGTCGTGGTGACGGTGCCGGTCACCGTCCGCGGGGACGCGATCGGCGTGCTGGAGCTGTGGCTCCCCGAGGCGCCCGGCGACGCGGCGCTCACCGAGATCGACGAGGTGGCGCAGGCGTTCGGGTACGTCGTGGTGGCCAACCGCCGCTACACCGACCTGTTCGAGTGGGGCCAGCGCACCGCGCCGTTCACCCTCGCCGCGGAGATCCAGCGGCGCCTGCTGCCCGACGCGTTCAGCCTCGACGCCGCCGCCTTCAGCCTCGCCGCGTGGCTGGAGCCGGCGAGCACGGTCGGCGGCGACTCGTTCGACTACGCGCTCGACCGCGACACCCTGCACCTGTCGATCACCGACGCCGTCGGCAACGACGTGCGCGCCGCGCTGCTCGCCACCGTGCTCGTCAGCAGCCTGCGCAACGGCCGGCGGCGCAACCTCGACCTGCAGGGCCAGGTCGACACGGCCAACGACGCGCTCGCCGCGCACTCCCCCGTCGGCGAGTTCGTGACCGGCCAGGTGGCCCGGATCGACCTCGCGACGGGCCGCACCACCGTCGTCAACGCCGGGCACCCGTTCCCGATCCTGCTGCGCGACGGGCGGGTGTCGGAGGTGGAGCTCGCCATCGACCTGCCCTTCGGGATCTACCCCGGCTCCCGCCACGGCGTCCAGGAGCTGCAGCTGCGGCCGGGCGACCGGCTGCTGTTCGTCACCGACGGCGTGCTCGACCGCAACAGCGCCCACGTCGACGTGCCCGCGGTGCTCGGGGCGACCGTGGACCTGCACCCGCGCGAGGTGGTGCGCGCGCTCAGCGACTCGGTGATCGAGGCGACCGGCGGCGACCTGAAGGACGACTCGACGGTGCTGTGCCTGGACTGGCGCGGTTGACGGGCAAGTAGCCACTTGCCTATAAAGGGCGCGTGGACGCCGTCTTCAAGGCCATCGGCGACCCGACCAGGCGGGCCGTCCTCGACGAGCTCGTCGACCGCGACGGCCAGACGCTGTTCGAGATCTGCTCGCGTCTGACGATGAAGCACGGCCTCACGTCGTCGCGGCAGGCGATCTCCCAGCACCTCGCGGTGCTGGAGGAGGCCGGACTGGTCACGACCCGGCGCGAGGGCCGCTACAAGTTCCACCACCTCGACACCACCCCGCTGCGCTCGATCCTCGAGCGCTGGCCGATCCGGGAGCAGCCATGATCCGCATCAACATCACCAGCGTGTTCGTCGACGACCAGGCCAAGGCCCTCGCCTTCTACACCGACGTGCTGGGCTTCGTGAAGAAGAACGACGTGCCGATGGGCCCGCACCGCTGGCTCACGGTCGTCTCCCCGGAGCAGCCCGATGGCGTCGAGCTGCTGCTGGAGCCCTCCGAGCACCCGGCCGCCGCCCCGTTCAAGGAGGCGCTCGTGGCCGACGGCATCCCCTTCACCTCCTTCGCCGTCGACGACGTGCGCGCGGAGTTCGCGCGCCTCACCGCCGCGGGCGTGCGGTTCGTCCAGGAACCGGTCGACATGGGCCCGGTCACCGTCGCGACGCTGGACGACACCTGCGGCAACCTCATCCAGATCGCGACCATGAACGGGTGACACCGGATCGGGTGCGATCTCTTTGGGCGCACCGCGATCCGGGGAACGGGCCCGGCACGGGCGTCCACACCGGACACCCGTGGAAGGAGTGGACATGCCCGCATGGCTCGAGAACGCCGTCTCCACCGTGGCGACGTTCGTCCCCCAGCTCGCCCTGTTCCTGGTCATCCTGGTCGTCGGGTGGATCGTCGCCCGCGTGCTCCGCAAGGTGGTCGACGCACTGCTGGAGCGCGTGCGCTTCGACGCCGCCGTGCAGCGCGGCGGCATCGGGAGCGCGATGGAGAACTCGAAGTACGACGCGAGCGACCTGGTCGCGATGCTCGTCTACTACGCGGTCCTGCTCATCACGTTCCAGCTGGCGTTCGGGATCTTCGGCGCCAACCCGGTGAGCCAGCTGCTCACCGACATCGTCGCGTTCCTGCCGCGGATCGCCGTCGCGATCATCATCGTCGTGATCGCCTCGGCCGTCGCCGCCGCGGTGAAGGACCTGGTCACCGGCGTCCTCGGCGGCCTGTCCTACGGCCGGGTGCTCGGCACCGTCGCGTCGGTGTTCGTGATCGGCCTCGGCGTGATCGCCGCGCTCAGCCAGATCGGCGTCGCCATCGCCGTGACGCTGCCGGTGCTGATCACCGTGCTCGCGACCGTCGGCGGGATCCTGGTCGTCGGCGTCGGCGGGGGCCTCATCGGCCCGATGCGCGGCCGCTGGGAGAAGTGGCTGGCCGCCGCGGAGCAGGAGGCGACGGCCGTCCGGACGCCGGAGCCGGTGGCGCCCGCCTCGAACGGCGCCCCGACGCCGGAGGCCGCGGCGCGCAACTGACGGCGTCGGCGACGCGCACTGCAGGCCGCGCACCCGCGTTGCAGGAAGGCCACCTTGCCGCCGTGGGATGGCGGCAAGGTGGCCTTCCTGCAACCGGGACGGGCCGCCGGCTGGTACGGTCGCCGCGTGCAGCGCCAGTACTGGTTTACCGATCCGGCCCGTGTGGGGTCGGCGGGCGAACCGCTGCGCTGACCTCCTCCCCACGAGCCGGATCGATCGGCTCGGACGGGGACTTCTCGGCGGGCCGCTCCCCGGAGCAAGGACCTCCCGTGCTCACCGTTCCCGCACTCGACGCGCACCGCACCACCCGCGTCAGCCCGCTCATCTCGCCGTCGCTGCTGCGTCACGACCTGCCGGTCTCCGAGACCGTCGCCGACACCGTGACCCGGGCCCGCGCCCAGGTCGTCGACGTCCTCGACGGGCTCGACGACCGCCTGCTCGTCGTCGTCGGCCCGTGCTCGATCCACGACCCCGAGGCCGGGCTCGACTACGCCCACCGCCTCGCCGGCCACGCCGCGCGCCACGAGGACGAGCTGCGGATCGTCATGCGCACCTACTTCGAGAAGCCGCGCTCCACCGTCGGGTGGAAGGGGCTGATCAACGACCCGCACCTCGACGGCACCTTCGACGTCAACGCCGGTCTGCGCACGGCCCGCCGCCTGCTCCTCGAGATCTCCGCGCTGGGCCTGCCGGTGGGCTGCGAGTTCCTCGACCCGATCACGCCGCAGTACCTCGCCGACGTCGTGAGCTGGGGGTCGATCGGTGCGCGGACGGCGGCGAGCCAGGTCCACCGCCAGCTGTGCAGCGGGCTGTCGATGCCGGTGGGGATCAAGAACGGCACGGACGGGGACGTGCAGGTCGCCGTCGACGGGGTGGGCGCGGCGGCCGCGAGCCACGTGTTCATGGGCATCAACCCCGACGGCCTCGCCGCGCTCGTCACGACCGCGGGCAACCCCGACTGCCACGTCATCCTGCGCGGCGGGTCCGTTGGGCCCAACCACGACGCCGGGTCCGTGGCCGGGGCGATGGAACGGATGCGGAAGGCCGGGCTGCCCGAGCGGGTGATCGTCGACGCGAGCCACGGCAACAGCGGCAAGGACCACGTGCGGCAGGCCGGGGTGGCGCGCGAGGTCGCCGCCCGGATCGCCGACGGCGAGCGCGGCGTCGTCGGCGTGATGCTGGAGAGCTTCCTCGTCGGTGGGCGCCAGGAGCTCGGGCCCGACATGACCTACGGGCGGTCCGTCACCGACGCGTGCATGGGCTGGGACACCACCGCCGACGTCCTCGACGACCTGGCGGCCGCGGTGGCCGCCCGCCGGGGCCGCGCGCCCGTCGCGGGATGACCCACGAGATCGACGGGAGAGGGGTCGCGGAACCCCTCCCCGGTCGATCTCGTGCGGGGCTCAGGCGCCCGGGGGCACCACCGCGTGCAGCCGGACCACCCGCACCGAGACGCTCCGCAGGTCCTCCGCGCGGAGCCCGCGCAGCACGACGTCGGCCTCGTGGACGGCCTGGTCGGCGGCCAGCGGACCGTAGGCGTCGACCTCGTGGGTGTGGTGGTCGGTCACGGTGACGACGTAGGCCGCGCAGTCGTCGAGCTCGGTCATCAGGGAGGCGAGCACGTCCGGCCAGTCGTCGGAGCTCCTCGGCCGGTGGGCGGTCACGCCGGGACGGTGTCGACGAGGGTCGCGTAGACGACCACGTTGGACTCGTAGCTGCGCGACACCGGGTCGAACTCGCCGCCGCAGGTGACCAGCCGCAGGTCCCGGGACCCGACGGAGGTGTAGACCCGCCGGGCCGGGAACTCGGCCTTCGGGTACGTCTCGACCGAGCCGACGGCGAACCGCGCCACCGTCCCGTCGGCCAGACCGACCTCCACCAGGTCGCCCGCCTCCAGGGAGCGCAGGCGGAAGAACACGGCGGGACCGGTGGTCGAGTCGACGTGCCCGAGGAGGACGGAGGCCCCGACCTGCCCCGGCGTGGGCCCGAGGTCGAACCACCCCGCCGTGGCGAAGTCGACCGGGACCTCGACGGTCCCGTCGGGGTTGAGCCCCAGCTCCCCCAGCGGGGAGCGGGCCAGCTCGATCGCCGGGATGTCGAGGCTGACGGGCCGCGACACCGGCACGTCCGGGCCGGGCGCGACGACCCCGGTGGCCGCCGGGGCGGCCCCCACCGGCGCCGCTCCCCCGGCCTGCGGCGCCGGTCGGGTCAGGAGCCAGGGAACGGTGACGAGGGCGGCGAGCAGGACGGACCCGACCGCGAGGCCGACCCACCACCGCTGCCCCGGCGACCCGCTCCTCACGGGTGGGACCGCCGGGTCGACGGCTGCCCGGACCGCGACCCGGCGGGGGTCACCGGACGTTCCGGCGGCGCCGGACCTGCAGGACCGTCGCGGTGGAGGCGCCGAGGGCGAGCCCACCGGCCAGCAGCCACACGAGGGGGTGATCCGCCGCGCCGCCCGCACCGGTCGCGGGGTAGCCCCGCGGGACGACGGCGGGGGTGGTGCCGCCGGCGCCGTTGCCGGTCACGGCGTCGCCGGTCCCGCTGTCGTCGCCGGTCCCGCTGTCGTCGCCGGTCCCGCCGTCGTCGCCGGTCCCGCCGTTGTCGCCGCCGTTGTCGCCGGTCCCGCTGTCGTCGCCGGTCCCGCTGTCGTCGCCGGTTCCGCCGTTGTCGCTGGGCGAGTCCGGTGCATCAGGGCTGTCGGGGTTGGCAGGACCACCGGGGCTGCCCGGGTTACCGGGGTTGCCCGGGTTACCGGGGTTGCCCGGGTTACCGGGGTTGCCCGGGTTACCGGGGTTGCCCGGGTTGCCGGGGTTGCCCGGGTTGCCGGGGTTGCCGGGGTTGCCCGGGTTACCGGGGTTGCCCGGGTTGCCGGGGTTGCCCGGGTTGCCGGGGTTGCCGGGGTTGCCCGGGTTCCCAGGGTTGCCCGGGTTACCGGGGTTGCCCGGGTTCCCAGGGTTGCCGGGGTTACCGGGGTTGCCGGGGTTGCCCGGGTTCCCAGGGTTGCCCGGGTTACCGGGGTTGCCCGGGTTCCCAGGGTTGCCCGGGTTACCGGGGCTGCCTGGGTTCCCGGGGTTGCCCGGATTACCGGGGTTGCCCGGCGTCGTGGTCGTCGGCGGCGCAGTGGTCGTCGTCGACGGAGCCGTCGTCGTGGTCGTCGGAGCCGTCGTCGTGGTCGTCGGCGGCGCGGTCGTGGTCGTCGTCGGCGGCGCGGTCGTCGTGGTCGGCGGGGCCGTCGTCGTGGTGGTCGGGGGCGTGGTCGTCGGCGGGGCCGGGGTCGCGGCGCAGCCCAGCCGGTTGATCACGTTGTCGTCCAGCGTCACGGCGCCGTTGCGGGCCAGGAGGCGGCCCTGCACCGTGCTCCCGGTCCGGGCGGTGATCGAGGTCAGCGCGAGGACGGTGCCGCGGAAGTCCGTGTCCGTGCCGAGCGTCGCGGAGCTGCCGACCTGCCAGAAGACGTTGCACGCGTCGGCGCCGTTGATCAGGGCGACCGTGCTGTTCGACGCGGTGATCAGCGTGGAACCGGCCTGGAAGATGAACACCGCGCCGGAGTCGCCCTGGGCGTCGAGGGTGACGGTGCCGGTCAGGCCGAGCGGCCCGGCGTCGCCGTACACACCCGCGACGAACGTCTGCCCGCCGAGTTCGGTGCCCGACGCGGCGTCGCGCGGCTGGCCCGCCGCGTTGTCGTAGGCGATCGTCAGGTCCGACTGCGCCTGCAGCGCGACGGAGTTGGCGACCTGCTGCGTGCCGCCGCTGACCAGACCGGGCGGGAACCCGGTCACGGCCGAACCGGGGCTGAGGCCGAGGTCACCGGACACCTGGGTCGGCCCGGTGTTGGTCACCGTCGAGCCCGCGAGCACGGCGAAGCTCGCCGCGGTGCCCAGCGGCACCGAGGTCGCGGCCTGCGCGGTGCCCGCGGCCAGCAGCATCAGGGAGGTCACGAGCAGGGCGGTCGTGGCCGTGAGGGCGGCCCCGATCCGGGTGCGTCTCGTGCCCGAGGGGGGCACGGGTCGGGTCATCGATGGCACGTCGTCTCCAGGCAGGGTTCGGCCGGCCCCGTCCGGGGCCTGCCGTGGGTGGGGGCCGGGGAGGTGCCCGGATGAGGACGGCGGAGCGGCCGCGTGCGGCGCACGGGCACAGGGCCGTGTCGCCCGGACCCGCGGGACCGGGGGCCGGGACGTCGCGTCGTCGCCACCCCCGTCGGGTGACGACCTGTAGGCTCACGCAACCGGCGACCGGACCGTGACCGTTTCCTACTGCTTGACGATCGACAGCCTGCGCCTTGCAGTGACCGGCTGTCAAGCGCTGGTGCACTGAGCGTCAAAAGACGATGCTCACACGGCCGGCCGGCAGCGATCGACCAGAGGAGCGGCGTGACGGGACCCACCGCACCGGCCGACGTGCCGGTCACCCTGAGCGCGCTCATCCGCAGCCGCATGGTGGAGCACGGGTGGTCCTACACGGACCTGGAGAACCGGTCCGGCCACGCACTGACCCGCGGCCGGTGGCAGCAGCTCGGATCCGGCACGCCGCAGAAGCGGTTCCCGGACCCCGCCTCGCTGTCGGTCATCGCGACCGTCCTCGACGTGGACGTCACCACCGTGGTGCTGGCCGCGGCCCGTGCGGTCGGACTGGACGTCCGCACGCAGGGCAGCGCGCTCGCCGCCCTGCTGCCCGAGGGCACCGAACGGCTGCCCGACGTCATGCGCGACGCGATCCTCACCCTGATCCGCGCGGCGGTCGCCGACGTCGCGCAGGACGGACCCGCCGCGGCCGCCCGGCGGCCGGACGCCGTCGTGGACTGGCCGAAGTCGGCGGCACCGTCGCGGCGTCGTCACGACGGCCCAACCGACGAGCGGCGCGCTGACAGTCGGTGACCGGCACCCGGACCCGGTTCGGCCGAACCGGTACGTCCGGCCCGCAGGTGCAACGCCACCCCGCCGACTGTCGCTATACCTCCGTACGACTCGAACTCGGCCACGACCACTGGGCGAGACCCGCTCCGTGCTGCCACGCCAGGACCTTGCGACACAGCGCCGCGCACGACCGCACGAGGAGCCGCTCCGTGCTCTGCTCACGCCCGCACCCGCACCCGCCCGCGCTCGGCCGACCATGGGGATGAGGACGTCGGCGGCCGCCGAGGAGCTCGTCGAGGGCGTCCGGACGCTGGCCGACATCGTGTACGTCCCGATGCGGGACTCCGTCGCCCGGATGGAGTGGACCGATCGCGGCTGGGTGCTCTACATCGACACCGACAGCTCCCACGAGGACCGCTGCTGGGCCATGGCCGGGGTGCTGCGCCTGCTCACCTCCCGGTCGGCGGAACCCGTCTGCACCATCCCGCGGCAGGGGATCCGCCTCGTCCGGTGACCCGCCCCGCACCTACCCCAGACCGGCGGGCTTCTCCGGGGTGGCGAGCCAGGTGGTGAACAGGTCGTCCAGCTGCCGGCCGGAGACCTCCTCGGCGAACGCGACGAAGTCGGCGGTCGTGACGTTCCGCCCCGCCCGCGTCGCCGCCCACTCCGGGAGGATGCGGAAGAACGCCTCGTCCCCGACGGTGGTGCGCAGTGCGTGCAGCGTCATCGCGCCACGGACGTAGACCGGCTCGTCGAAGATCCCCTCGGGTCCGGGGTCGCCGATCGCCACCGTCCAGAACGGGTCGTCCGGCGGGAGGGCCCCCACGGCGTCGAACTGCTGCTGCACCGTCGCCGAGCCCTCGCGCTCGGCCCACAGCCACTCGGCGTAGGTCGCGAAGCCCTCGTTGAGCCAGATGTCGCTCCACCGGGCCAGCGGGAGGCTGTCGCCGAACCACTGGTGCGCGAGCTCGTGCACGACGACCGAGTCGCCGGAGACGGCGTCGGAGAAGAAGCTCGGCGCGTAGATCGGGCGGGTCTGGTTCTCCAGCGCGAACTCCAGCCGCGGCTCGTCGTCGACGATCCCGCCGGCGACGTCGAACGGGTAGGGACCGAACACCTCCTGCAGGTAGCCGAGGATCTCGGGCTGCCGCGCCAGCGACGCGCGGGCGACGGGCCCGGCCGCGCCGAGTCCGGGCGCGAACGCGTCCCAGTAGCGGATCCCGTCCCGCTCGTAGGCCTGCACGTCGAACGCCCCTATTGCCATCCCCGCCAGGTACGGCGCCATCGGCGCCTCGGCGACCCAGGTGGTGGTCGTCAGGCCGCCGCTGCTGGTCGTGGACTCGAGCACGCCGTTCGCGATCGCGGCCAGGCCGTCGGGCGCGGTGATGCGGAAGGTGAACGCGGCGGGGTCGAGGGGGTGGTCGTTGGCGGGGAACCAGGTCGCGGCGACGTCCGGCTGCCCGACGACGAGCGCGCCGTCGTCGGTGGCGAAGAACCCGGCCGACCCGAACCCGTCCTCGACGAGCTGCGGCACGCCGTCGTAGGTGACGACGGTGGTGAACGCGGCGCCGTCCGCGATCGGCGCCGCGGGGGTGACGACGAGCTCGCCCCCGTCGCGGGTGAACGCGGCGTCGGCCCCGTCGACGGTGATCCCGCGGACCTCCAGCCCGGACAGGTCGAGGTGGAACGCGGAGAGTCCCTGCGTCGCGCGCGCCGACACCTGCGCGACGCCCGCGAGGACGTCGGTGGCCGGGTCGTAGGTGACGTCGAGGTCGTAGCGGTCGACGGCGTAGCCGCCGTTGCCGTCGAGCGGGAAGTACGGGTCGCCGATGCCGGGCGCACCGGGTGTCGCCTCCGGCTGCGCCGTCGCCGCGGCCGGCGCGCAGGCCGGGAGCAGCGCCAGTCCGGCCGTCACCATCAGTGCCGCGATCCGCCTCATGGGGGACGAGGTTACGACTCCAGCTCCCCGTCCGGTGTCGCGTCGACGCCGGACCTGCGGATCCCGAGACCCGTCAGCGGGCCGTCGCCGTCCTCCACCTCCAGCAGCGCGAGCAGGACGTGCCCGGTGCCGACCGTCTCGTGCTCCAGCCGCAGCGCCTCCCGGAACGTCAGCTCGAGCGCCTTGCGGGCCGGGGCGTCGAAGGGGACCAGGGCCGGGACCTCCGCGGCGGGTTCCGGGAGCACCGCGGTCGCGGCGGCGCGCACGGCGTCCGGCTCCACCCCCTGCGCGGCGAACGCGGCAGCGGCCGCGGTACCGGGCTGGGCGAGCAGCCCGAGCACGAGGTGCGCGGGGGTGATGGTGTCGTTGCCGGCCGCGTGCGCCGCGTTCTGCGCAGCCACCACGGCACCGCGGGCGGGAGGGGTGAAGCGGGCGAAGTCGTTCGCCGTCGCGTCGGCCTTCGGCACGAACCGCTTCTGCACGGCCTGCTTCGAGACGCCCATGCTCGCGCCGATCTCCGTCCAGGACGCGCCGGAGCGGCGGGCCTGGTCGACGAAGTGGCCGATGAGGTGGTCGGCTACGTCCCCCAGTGCGTCGGCGGCGATCACGGCGCCGGACAGGCGCTCCAGCGGTTCCTCGTGGACCGAGGAGATGGCGGCGATCAGGTCGTCGAGCCGGACGAGGTTGTTCACGCGGATCGTCATGCGTCAACCGTAGGTTGACGATGAGGGTCCGTCAACCTCGGGTTGACGATGGGTCAGGCGCGCCCGCGCAGCGTCGCGACGCCGGGTCCCTCCAGGTCGTCGCAGAACGCGCCGCGGCCGGCCATCGCCATCACCAGTGCGACGGTGTCGCCGCGCACTGCCGGCCCCTCCCCGGTCGCGAACGGCCCGTCGACGGCCTCCAGGCGCAGCCCGGCGACCGCGGTCCGGCCGGCCACGGTGAAGTCGCGCGAGGCGAAGAAGCGGGCGACCTCCGTGGCCGCCTGCACCGACGGGGCGTGCGGGATCCCGAGGGGACGGCGGACGTCGCCCGCGTGGACGACGACCTCGCCCAGCCACGCCGGGGTGTGCCCGGACGGGGCCGTCGTGCTCGGGACGACCGCGCGGAACCGCTCCAGGGTCTGCGCCGGCGTCGCGCCGCGGTGCTCGGCGAGGCGGCGGGCGTTGTGCCGGTCGGCGTCGAACCGGGCGCCGACCATGCTGCGGATCCAGCGCAGCGGGCCGACGCTCGCCGCCGCCGTCAGGTGGGCGACGACCTCCTCGACCGTCCACCGGCCGCACAGCGAGGGCGCGGCCCACTGCTCGGGAGCCAGGTCGGCGAGATCGGCGACCAGCGCGGCGCGCTCGTCGTGGACGAGCGACCACACGGACTCGCGGGACAGGGGCACGGGGAACCTCCGGTGTCGGACGGGCTGACGGGGAGGAGACCCGGCCCGCACCCCGGAATCATCGCCGCGACCCCCGCGGATCGTCGGGGGGCGGCGCTACCGTCGGGCCATGACCACGTTCCCGGACCGCCCGCACACCGCCCTGCTCGTCGTCGACGTCCAGACCGGCGTCGTCGCGGAGGCGCACGACCGCGACGCGGTCGTCGGCGCCGTCGCCGCGCTCGTCGACCGCGCGCGCCGCGACCAGGTGCCGGTGGTGTGGGTGCAGCAGACCAACGACGAGTTCCGCCGGGGCAGCGACGGGTGGCGCATCGTCCCCGAGCTGGCCCCCGCCGACGGCGAGCCGCGCATCGAGAAGCAGCACGGCGACTCCTTCGAGGCCACCGACCTGGCCGAGGTCCTCGCCGGGCTGGGGGTCGGGCGCGTCGTCGTCGCTGGCGCTCAGACCGACGCCTGCATCCGCGCCACGCTGCACGGCGCGTTCGTGCGCGGCTACGACACGGTGCTCGTCACCGACGCCCACACCACGGAGGACCTCACGGCGTACGGCGCCCCGCCGCCCGCCCAGGTCATCGCGCACACCAACCTGTACTGGGGGTTCCAGAGCGGCCCCGGCCGCACGGCCACCACCGCGGTCGCCGCGGAGGTCGACCTCGTCGGGGCGGCGGGCTAGCCGATCGCGAACACCCCGTAGCCGAAGCCGGCGACCGACACCGCGTCGCCGTCGACCTCCACGCCGTGGACGAGCAGGGGTTCGGCACCCCGGGCGTGCGGGGTGCCGATCCCGGCGGGCTCGCGCCGCGGGTTGACGACGACCAGGTGGGTGTCTCCGCGCAGGTAGGCGAGCGGGTAGCCGTCGTGGATCACGCGGGTGCCCGCGCGTCCGCCGAGGGCGGGGGTCGCCCTGCGCAGCGCGACGAGCCGCCGGACCAGGTGCAGCGTGGAGTCCGGGTCGCGCTCCTGGGCGGCGACCGTCGGCCGGTCCGGGTCGGGGTCGACCGGCAGGTACAGGCGCGCGGGGTCGGCGGCGGAGAAGCCGGCGTTGGGCCCGTCGTCCCACTGCATCGGGGTGCGGCAGCCCGAGCGGTTGTAGGCCGGGTTGCAGATCGACCCCTCCACCTCGGGCAGACCGGGCAGGTACCGCATGCCGATCTCGTCGCCGTAGTAGAGGCAGGGCACCGATCCCCAGGTGAACAGGAACGTCAGCGCCGCCCCGAGCTGCTCGGCGGTGCGCGGGCCGCAGCACAGCCGGTCGAAGTCGTGGTCGGCCGTGGAGAGGATCACCGGCCGCGCGGGGTCGGCGTCGCGGATCGCGTTCCACGCGTCGAGGAACGGTCGGGTGCTGCCGCGGCCGGCGGCGTCGAAGAAGGGGTCGCGGGGCTCCTGGAAGGGCAGCAGTCCGGCGGCGTGGTTGTCGAACAGGCTCGCGTGCTCCTCCTTGATGACCAGGAGGAAGTCCGCGTGGAACGCGAGCGGCCCGGCGGTGCGGGGCTCGTCGCCCTCCGGGACGATCACCGCCCCGGGGTGCGTCGCGTCCATCCACTCGCGGATCTCCCGCCACAGCGCGGCGGTCAGCGGGTTGCCCCGCGCCGCGGCGCCGTCGTCCTTGACGAGCGAGAAGGCCATGTCGACGCGGAACCCGGCCACGCCGCGCTCGAACCAGAACGCCATGACGTCCTTGAGCGCCTGCACGTTGCGCCGCGGACCCGGGTCGGTGACGGCGTCGCGCCACGGCTCGTCGGTGGTGGCCCAGCCGAAGTTCAGGGCGGGCTGCTCGTCGTAGAAGTTCTTGAGGTACCAGCCGGGCCGCGGCCCCGGGGACGGCACCCAGGCGGGGGTGCCGGGGAGGTCCGCGGACCAGGCCCGGCGGGGTTCCTCCGCGGCCCACACGTACCGGTCGCCCTCGGGATCGGGGCCCGCGGCGTGCAGCTCGCGCTGGAACCACGGGTGCTCGACGGAGGTGTGCCCGGCGACGAGGTCGAGCAGGACCCGGATGCCCCGCTCCCCCGCCTTCGCGACCAGCTCGACCATGTCGTCGTTGGTGCCGTACCGGGGGGCGATGCGCAGGTAGTCGGCCACGTCGTAGCCCGCGTCGACGAACGGGGAGGCGAAGCACGGGTTGAACCACAGCGTGTCGACGCCGAGCGAGGCGATGTGGTCGAGCCGCTCGATGACGCCGCGGAGATCGCCGATGCCGTCGCCGTCGGAGTCGGCGAACGACTGCGGGTAGATCTCGTAGAGCACCGCGTCGCGGAGCCAGTCCGCGCTCCCCGCCACTGCCAACGTATAGCGCACCGGGGGTCTTGCGGCAAGACCCGGGTGGTGCCGCATGATCTCCCGTCGACGCCATGACCTGCGGGAACGGGGAACCACGGATGCAGTACGTGCTCGACCTCCGGGAGATCGACCTGACGCGGACCGCGGCCGCCGGCGGCAAGGGCGCGCACCTCGGGGAGCTGTCGCGGATCGACGGCGTGCGCGTGCCGCCCGGTTTCGTCGTGACGACCGACGCCTTCCGGCGGGTCCTGCGTGACGCCCCCTCGCTCGACGACCGGCTGGACCGGCTCGCGCACCTGGACCCGGGCGACCGCGACGCCGTCCGCACCGCCGCTGCGGAGATCCGGCGGACCGTCGAGGGCATCGCGATCCCCGACGACCTGGCGGCGGCGATCACCGGCGCGCTCGCCCGACTCGGCGACGGGACCCCCTGCGCGGTCCGGTCGAGCGCGACGACGGAGGACCAGCCGACGGCCTCCTCGGCGGGCCAGCAGGACTCCTACCTCGACGTCGTCGGAGCCTCGGAGGTGCTGGCGCACGTCAGCCGGTGCTGGGCGTCGCTGTTCACCGAGCGGGCCGTCACCTACCGCCTGCACGGCGCTGTCGACCACCGCGGGGTCGGCATGGCCGTGGTCGTGCAGCGGATGGTCGACGCGCAGGCCGCCGGGGTGCTGTTCACGGCCGACCCCGTCACCGGCAACCGGAGGGTCGCCGCCGTGGAGGCCGTCCCCGGGCTCGGCGACGCCCTCGTGTCGGGGCGGGTCGACGTCGACGGCTGGACGGTGCGCGACGGCGGGATCGTCACCCGGTCGATCGCCCCCGAGCCGCACGCGCTGCGCGCCGCGCCGGACGGGGGGACGCGGGAGCAGCCGGCGCTGACGGACGACCAGGTCGTGGCGCTGGTCGAGCTCGGCCGCCGCATCGAGGCGCACTTCGGCCACCCCCAGGACATCGAGTGGTGCCTCGACGACGACTGCGTCCAGATCGTGCAGAGCCGCCCGATCACGACGCTGTTCCCCGTGCCCGTCACCGACGCCGCGGGCAACCGCGTCTACGTCTCGGTCGGGCACCAGCAGATGATGACCGACCCGATGACGCCGCTCGGGCTGTCGGTGTGGCAGCTGACGACCCCCCGCCCGATGGCCGAGGCGGGCGGGCGGCTGTTCGCCGACGTCACCCCGATCCTGGCCTCGCCCGCGAGCCGCGCCGGCCTCCTCGACGTCGTCGGCAGGTCCGACCCGCTCATCGGGGACGCGCTGCAGAACCTCGTCGCCCGCGACGGGTTCCTGCCTCCACTCCCGGACGACGGTCCCCCGACGGCGGTCCCCGGCGTCGAGCCGGCCACGGTCGAGACCGATCCCGACCTGGTCACGGCGCTGGTCCGGCGCAACGAGGAGTCCGTCGCCGCGGCGGAGCGCGCGATCCGCTCGACGTCCGGGACCGCGCTGCTCGAGTTCGTCCTGGCCGACTTCCAGGAGCTGCGGCGGATCCTGTTCGACCCGGACAGCACCCAGGTGATCATGGCCGGGATGCAGGCGTCGTGGTGGCTCGACGACCACCTGCGGGAGTGGCTGGGCGAGACGAACGCGGCCGACACGCTCACGCAGTCCGTCCCGCACAACGTCACCTCCGAGATGGGGCTGGCGCTGCTGGACGTCGCCGACGCGGTCCGCCCGCACCCCGACGTCGTCGCGTTCCTGCAGGACGTCGAGGACGACGACTTCCTCGACCGGATGGACGGGCTCGCCGGCGGACCGGAGGCGCGCGCCGCGATCGAGGGCTACCTGGACCGGTACGGCGCACGCTGCGTCGGCGAGATCGACATCACGCGGCCGCGGTGGAGCGAGCGGCCGACCACGCTGCTGCCCGTGCTGCTCACCGACGTCCGGAACGCCGCGGCGGGCGACGGACCGCGCCGCTTCGAGCAGGGGCGGCAGGAGGCGCAGGCGAAGGAGCGGGAGGTGCTGGAGCGCCTGCACGCCCTGCCGGACGGGGCGGCGAAGGCCGCGGACACGAAGCGGATGATCGACCGCGTCCGGACGTTCGCGGGGTACCGCGAGTACCCGAAGTTCGGGATGGTCCGCCGCTACGCGCTCTACAAGCGGGCCCTGCTGGCGGAGGCCGGGCGCCTGGTCCGGGCCGGCGTGCTCGACGACGTGGAGGACGTGTTCTTCCTGCGGCTCCAGGAGCTCCACGACGTCGTGCGCACGCAGCAGGCCGACCTCGGGCTCGTCCGCCGCCGCCGGGAGGAGTTCCGGTCCTACCGGGCGCTCACGCCGCCGCGCGTGCTGACCTCCGAGGGCGAGGCCGTCGCCGGGGCGTACCGGCGCACCGACCTGCCGGCCGGCGCGCTGGCGGGCCTGCCGGTCTCCGTCGGGACCGTCGAGGGGCGGGCCCGCGTCGTCCTCGACCTGGCCGATGCGGATCTCGAACCGGGCGACATCCTCGTCACGGCGTACACCGACCCCAGCTGGTCGCCGCTGTTCGTCGCGATCGCCGGCCTGGTGACGGAGGTCGGCGGCCGGATGACCCACGGCGCGGTGGTCGCCCGGGAGTACGGCCTGCCGGCCGTCGTCGGGGTGGAGCACGCCACCCGGCTGATCGAGGACGGGCAGCGGATCCGGGTCGACGGGACCGCCGGCCACGTCGAGGTCCTCGACCGGGACCGATGAGCCGGCACCGATGAGTACGGGGCGCCCCCGACGTCGGATCGGCATGCACCCCACCACGACCGCCCGCCGCCTGTTCGAGCTCCTCGAGCCGATCTGCCTGGTCACCTACTTCGCCGACGAGTCCGGCGAGGAGCTGGCCGCGCTCGGGCACCGCACCTACTGGGACGGCTACTTCGCCGCCCGCGCCGCCCCGCTGGGTCGGGTGCCGGCGGCGGTCGTCGACGCGGCCTTCTACAGCTTCGCCGACGGGGAGGTCGCGCGGCACATCCCGAGCGCGTGGGAGACGGTGCCGCCGGAGGTCTCCTTCGCCGCCTGGCGGCGGGGCAGCGCGGCGTCGGTGCGGCGGATCCTCGGCGACGAGCTGGCCGACTCCCCCGGCCTGGCCCGCGCCGCCGACCTCGTCACGACGGCGGCGACGGGCGCACCCACGCAGGGCCGGGTGCTCTACGCCGGCTGGCGCACCCTGCCGGTGCCGACCGACCCGGTCACCCGGCTGTGGCACTCCGCCACCATGCTCCGCGAGCACCGCGGCGACGGACACGTCGCCGCCCTCCTCGGGGCGCGGATCGGCGGCACGGAGGCCCACATCCTCTCCGCGGTGGAGATGGGCATCCACCCGCCGGAGACGTTCGGGCGCGTCCACCACCTGCCGGAGGAGCGCCTGGCCGCGGTGATGGACGGCCTGCGCGAGCGCGGGCTCGTCGACGCCGACGGCCGGTTCACCGACGCAGGCCGCGCGACCAAGCACCGCATCGAGGACCTCACCGACGAGCTCGCCGCCGCGCCCTACGACGCCCTCTCCGCCGACGAGCTCGCCGAGCTGGTCACCGAGCTCGAACCGATCACCGCGAGGCTGGTGGCCGCGGGGTCGCGGTGACGGACGCTCACGGCGCGGCGGGGACCAGCAGCGCCAGTTCCGGGTGCGACTGCGCCAACCCCTCGTCCAGGGTCGCCAGCAGGGCGTCGGAGCGCGCGGCGACGAGGCCCACGAGGTAGGCGTCGGTGACCTGCCGGTGGCCGCGGACGCGGGACAGATCCGCCGCGGCGTAGGACAGCGAGTCCGGCCAGAGCACGCAGCCGGGCAGGGCGTGCACCGCACGGAGCACCTGCTGCGCCACCGCGGCGCTCTCCCCCACACGGACCAGGAAGCGGACCAGCGCCCCCTCCACCACGGGGCAGACCGCGAACTCCCCGATCCCGGCCGCCCAGGCGGACGCCCGCGCGTGGTGCTCGTGGTCGGCGACCGTGAGTGCGATCAGCACGTCCGCGTCCAGGAGGTGGGTCGTCACTCCTCGTCCAGCGCGGCGGCGACCTGCTCCGAGGTGACCCGACGGCCGATCGTGACGACCGGGAACCCGGAGCGCTCGTCGGTGCCGATCACCACCGGCTCGCCGAGCTGGGCCAGGCCGCGGACGGTGAGCTCGGCGACCACGGCCGACAGCGAGAGTCCTCGGCGCTTGGCGATCTCCTGGGCGCGCCGGTGCACGGCCGGGGGGAGGTCGACGGTGGTGCGCACCACCGCATCGTAGCTGCATCAGAGGTGATGCAGGGCTACACGTTGAAGCGGAACTCCACCACGTCCCCGTCGGCCATCACGTAGTCCTTGCCCTCCATGCGCACCTTGCCCGCCGCCTTCGCCGCGGCCATGGAGCCCGCGGAGATCAGGTCGTCGTAGGACACGATCTCGGCCTTGATGAACCCGCGCTCGAAGTCGGTGTGGATCACGCCGGCGGCCTGGGGGGCGGTGGCGCCCTGCGGGATCGTCCAGGCGCGGGCCTCCTTCGGCCCGGCGGTGAGGTAGGTCTGCAGGCCCAGGGTGTGGAAGCCGGCGCGGGCCAGGGAGTAGAGGCCGGGCTCGGCCTGCCCGATCGACTCCAGCAGCTCCCGGGCCGACTCCTCGTCGAGCTCCAGCAGCTCCGACTCGACCTTCGCGTCGAGGAACACCGCGTCGGCGGGCGCCACCAGCTCGGCGAGCTCCTTGCGCTTCGCGTCGTCGGTGAGCACGCCCTCGTCGGCGTTGAAGACGTAGAGGAACGGCTTCGTCGTGAGCAGCGTCAGCTCGCGCAGCGGCTCGGTGTCGACGCCCGCGGCGAACAGCGTGGTGCCGCCGTTGAGGATCTCCACCGCCTTCTCAGCGGCCTCCAGGACGGGGCGGCGGTCCTTCTGCATCCGCGCCTCCTTGGTCAGGCGCGGGACGGCCTTCTCCAGCGTCTGCAGGTCGGCGAGGATCAGCTCGGTGGAGATCGTCTCGATGTCGGACGCCGGGTCGATGCGGTCGTCGACGTGGATGACGTCCGGGTCGTCGAACACGCGCACGACCTGGCAGATCGCGTCGGACTCGCGGATGTTGGCGAGGAACTTGTTGCCCAGACCGGCACCCTCGGACGCGCCCTTGACGATCCCGGCGATGTCGACGAACGACACCACGGCCGGCACCTGCTTCACCGAGCTGTGGATCTTCGCCAGCTCGGCGAGCCGCGGATCGGGCAGCGGCACCACCCCGACGTTGGGCTCGATCGTGGCGAACGGGTAGTTCGCGGCGAGCACGTCGTTGTTGGTCAGGGCGTTGAACAGCGTCGACTTGCCGACGTTGGGCAGGCCGACGATGCCGAGGGTGAGAGACACGAGGTACCAGCGTAGTCGCCGCCGCCGGACCGCTCGCAGGCGCGACTCGCGCACGGTGGAGGCCCGACCCGCGGGGGGCGGGACGGCCGTTCCGCGCGTTGGGCCGTTCGGCGGTACTGTCCGTGCCCTGACCAGACGTCGAGGAGGGCCTGTGCGCGCAATCGTCCGGACGATGCTCGCGGCCGCGGCCGGGGCGGCGCTCATCGCCAGCGGCACGACGGCGATCCGGCTGTCCGACGAGGCGGTCGCCGACACCGCGGCCGCCCGGGTCGACGACGCCGACGCCACCTCCCGGGCCGGGATCGTCCCCGAGCTCCCGGCCGACGAGACCCGGTCCGAGCCGGTGGCCGCGGTGCCCGAGCCCGTCGCCGAGCCGGCCCCCGAGCCCGTCGCCCGCCCGCTGCGCGCCACCGAGCCCGAACGCACTCCCGGGACCGAGCGCGCCCCCGAGCCCGTCCGGCGCGCGGCCCCGGCCCGGCCCGCCGAGCCGGCCCCCGCACCGCGTCCCGCCCCGGCACCCGAGGTGCAGCCGGCTCCCGCGCCGGCCGCCCCCGTCACCCGCGACGAGCCGTCCGGCGACGAGGAGGAGTCCGGCCCGCCGCGCGACACCGACGGGGGCGGCGACAGCAGCGGCGACGGCGGTTCCGGGGACGGCGGTTCCGGGGACAGCAGTGCCGGGGAGAGCGGGGACCGGCCCGCCACCCTGCTCGGCCGCGTCACCGAGCCCCTCGGCGTGTCCTGCGGCGGGGCGCTCGGAGCGGTCTGCGGCTGAGCGGCGTCAGTCGACGGCGTCGAGCCGGTAGCCCATCCCCCGCACCGTGACGATCCGCTCCGCCCCGAGCTTGCGCCGCAGGTAGCGGACGTAGACGTCGACGACGTTGGAGCCCGGGTCGAAGTCGTAGCCCCACACGTGCGAGAGCAGCTGCTCGCGCGTGAGCACCTGGCCCGCGTGCCGCAGGAACGTCTCGGCCAGCGCGAACTCGCGCGCCGAGAGGTCGACGGTGCGGCCGCCGACCAGCGCCCGCCGGGTGCGCAGGTCGAGCTGCAGCCCGCCGTGGGTGAGCACGGTCAGCTCGGCGGAGCGCTCGGTGGTCAGCCGCAGGCGCACCCGGGCGAGCAGCTCCTCGAACCGGAACGGCTTGGGCATGTAGTCGTCGGCTCCGCCCTCCAGCCCGGCGACGGTGTCCTGCACGCTGTCGCGGGCCGTCAGCACGATCACCGGGATCGTGCAGCGGTCGGACCGCAGCTTGCGCAGCACCGCGAAGCCGTCCATGCCGGGCAGCCCGATGTCGAGGATCAGCAGGTCGTAGCCGCCGGTGACGGCGTAGTCGAACGCCGAGAGCCCGTCGGCGACGACGGTGGTGACGAACCCGTTCGCCGTCAGCCCCTTCTCGACGAACGCGGAGATCCGCGGCTCGTCCTCGGCGATCAGGATCCTGCTCACGGGCTCTCCTCGGTGAGTACCGCCGGGACGACGACGGTGAACGTGGCACCCCGGCCGACGACGCTGTCGAGCAGCACCTGGCCTCCGTGGGCGACCGCGATGGCGCGGATGATGGACAGGCCCAGCCCGGCGCCCTCGGAGCGCGGGCCGGTGGACGTGCCGCGGGCGAACCGCTCGAAGATCCGGGCCCGGTCGGCCTCGGCGATGCCGGGGCCGGAGTCGGCGACCCAGAACCGCAGCAGCCCGCCCGCGAGCTGCGAGCCGATCGCGATGCGGTCGCCGGGGCGGGTGTAGCGCACCGCGTTGTCGGCGAGCGCGACGAGCGCCTGCGTGACGCGCTGCGGGTCGACCACGGCGTCGACGCGCGCCGCGGTCTCCAGCACCCACTCGCGCTCCCCCAGCTTGACGATCTTGCCGAACACGTCCTCGGTGAGCTCGCCGATGTCGGTCGGCTCGGGGTGCAGGAACGTCGGCTGCTCGGAGCGGGCCAGCAGCAGCAGGTCCGACACCATGCGGTTCATCCGCTCCAGCTCGTCGTCGACGAGCTCGACGGTGGAGGCGACGTCGGCCGGGTCGTGGGCGTCGAGGACCTCGAGGTGCCCGCGGACGATCGTGATGGGCGTGCGCAGCTCGTGGCCCGCGTCGTCGACGAAGCGGCGCTGGGCGTCGACGCCGGTCTCGACGCGGTCGAGCATGGCGTTGACGGTGCGGACGAGGTCGCGCAGCTCGTCGCGGTCGTCGGCCGGTCCGGGACCGAGCGGGATGCGGCGCGAGAGGTCGGTGTCGGTGATGGAGCGCGCGGTGTCGGCGACGTCGCGCAGCGGGCGCAGGATCCGGCCCGCCACGAGCCAGGCACCGCCCGCGGCGAGCAGCGCCGTCAGCGCACCGACCAGCAGCATCACCCGCGCCGCCCCGTGCGCCGCCTCCCGCTCGGCGTCGGCGAGGTAGGCCGCGACGATGACGCCGGTGCTGCCCCGCGGGTCGGCGAACTCGATGGGCACGGCCAGGTAGAGCACCTCGCCCGCGCTGCTCTCGTAGGTCGCCTGGACCGGCGCGGTGACGCCGCCGACGAGCGCGGTGAACGCCGGGTCGTTCTGCAGCACGGCGGGGGCGGCGTCGGCGCGGCGGCTCTGGTAGGCGAACGCGCCGTCGACGTAGCCGAGGAACTTCTCGTTGGGCCGCGCCTGGTTGTAGGCGATCGCGGCGTCCAGCACGTCGCCGACGGACTGGAACGGCGCGCCGTCGCGGGGGTTGACGCCGTCGGCGACGACGGAGCCGAACTCCTGCACCTCGTTGAGCAGCGCCGCCCGCATGCGGGCGTCGACGTCCTGGATCAGCAGCCGCCACGTCACGACGGTGACGACCCCCAGCGCCAGCAGGACGAGCGCGAGAACCCACCCGACGATCCGGGTGCGCGCGGTGCCCGGCAGGCGCAGCCGCGTCGTGCTCGTCATGGGGTCCTCGGGGAGCGGGGGCGGGACGGGGTCGTCCGGCGCGGTGTCGTCGTCCCGGGCAGCGTCGCAGGCCCGGCCGTCCTCGTCATCGTCGGTCGGTCATCGTCGGTCGGTCATCGTCGGCCGTCAGTCGTCGTCGAGGTCGTCGTCGGGCCCGTCGTCGTCATCGTCGTCGTCGTCGACGGCCGGTGGGGGCGCGACGTAGCCGTTCGGGTCGCGGGGCGCGTCCGGCGGCGCGGCGGGGGCCTGCGGCGGGGCGGGGGCCGCCGGGTCGACCGCGGCGGGCGCCTCGACCCGGATGGGCTGCACGGGGGTGGGGTCCTCGGACGCGGCCCGCACGGAGGTGACACCGACCGCGACCCCGGCGACGACGAGCACGCCGATCGCCACGGTCAGGGGGGTTCGCATGCGGTCGATCCTGGGCGATCGGGGTGACCGCCGGGTGAGAGTCGGATGAGACGCCTCTCATCCGGGCCGGCGGGCCACGTCCGATTCCCGCCAGTGCGCACCTGCCGCGAGTGGCAGAGTCGCTCCCGTGCCCCTCGACCACGACCGTTGCTACAACGCGCTCGCCTCCCGCGACGCGCGTTTCGACGGCCACTTCATCGCCGCCGTGCGGACCACCCGGATCTACTGCCGCCCGTCCTGCCCGGCCATGAAGCCCAAGCGCGCCAACGTCGAGTTCCTGCCGACCGCGGCCGCGGCCCAGCTGCGCGGGTACCGCGCGTGCCGCCGCTGCCGGCCCGACGCCGTGCCCGGCTCGCCGGACTGGAACGCCCGCGCCGACCTCGCCGCGCGCGCGATGCGCCTGATCACCGACGGCCTCGTCGAGCGCGACGGCGTCGGCGGGCTCGCGTCGTCCCTGGGCTACTCGACGCGCCAGCTCACCCGGGTGCTCACCGCGGAGCTGGGCGCCGGGCCGCTCGCGCTCGCCCGCGCGCACCGCGCCCACACCGCGCGGCTGCTGATCGAGACGACGCCGCTGGGCATGGCCGACGTCGCGTTCGCGGCCGGGTTCGCGAGCGTGCGGCAGTTCAACGACACGGTGCGCGAGGTCTACGGCGTCGCGCCGACGGTGCTGCGCACCGAGGCCGGGCGACGCCACCCGGCCCCGGTCGCGGGCACGCTCGTGCTGCGGCTGCCCTACCGCGCCCCCTTCGACGCCGACGGCCTGCTCGCGCACTTCGCGGCGCGCGCGCTGCCGGGGGTCGAGCGCGTCGCCGACGGGCACGTCGCCCGCACGCTGCGGCTGCCGCACGGGCCCGCGACCGTCGAGCTGACGCCGTCCGACGCGCACGTCCGCGCGACGCTGCGCCTGGCCGACCCACGCGACCTCGGTCCCGCCGTCGCCCGGCTGCGGCGCCTGCTCGACCTCGACGCCGATCCCGTCGCCGTCGACGAGGTGCTCGGCGCCGACCCGGCCCTCGCGCCGCGCGTCGCGGCCGTGCCGGGGATCCGCGTGCCCGGCACCGTCGACGGGCTGGAGACGGCCGTGCGCGCGGTGCTGGGGCAGCAGGTCTCGCTGGCCGCGGGCGTCACGGCGACGGCCCGGCTCGCCACCGCGCTCGGCGAGCGCCTCCCGCCCGCCCTCGCCGCGGACGGCCCGGACCTGCTGTTCCCGACGGCCGGGGCGATCGCCGAGCACGGGGCGTCCGTGCTGGCCGGCCCCGCGCGGCGGATCGCGACGGTCGTCGGGCTGGCCGCGGCCGTCGCCGACGGGTCGCTCGTGCTCGACCCCGGGCGCGACGCGGCCTGGCTGCGGCGGTCGCTCGTCGCGCTGCCCGGCATCGGCCCGTGGACGGCCGGCTACCTCGCGATGCGGCTCGTCGGTGACCCCGACGAGCTGCTCGCCACCGACCTCGCGGTGCGCCACGGCGCCGCCGCGCTCGACCTGCCGTCCGATGTGGACGGCCTGACCGCACGCGCCGGGGCGTGGCAGCCCTGGCGCTCCTACGCCGCGACCCACCTGTGGCGCGTCGCCGCAACGACCCCCCGGAGGAGACCATGAGCATCCACTCCACACTGGACACCCCGATCGGCCCGTTCACGGCCGTCGTCGACGACACCGGCGCCGTGCTGGCCTCGGGCTGGACGGCCTCGCTCGACGACCTGCTGCCGCTGATCCACCCGACGCTGCGCCCGTCGTCGACGACGGAGGGCGACCTCGGCGCCGTCGGCGAGGCGATCACCCGCTACCACGCGGGCGACCTGTCGGCGATCGACGACGTGCCGGTGCGCCAGCGCAGCGGCGAGTTCCTGCAGCACGCCTGGGACGTGCTGCGCACCGTGCCCGCGGGCGCCCCGGTGACGTACACGGAGTACGCCGCGAAGTCGGGCCGCCCCGCGGCGGTGCGGGCGGCGGCCTCGGCCTGTGCCCGCAACGCCGCGGCGCTGTTCGTGCCGTGCCACCGGGTGCTGCGCACCGACGGCACGCTCGGCGGGTTCCGGTGGGGTGTCGAGGTCAAGCAGCGACTGCTCGACCACGAGCACGCCCACTGAGCGGGTTCAGCCGCCGATCGCCGTCGACTGCTGCAGCCGGATCAGGCCGAAGACGGTGTTCGACTCGTCGAGCGTGCTGGTGCGGATCTCCCAGGTGTAGGGCAGGTTCTCGTAGACGCCGGTCGAGATCGTCACCCCGTTGGAGTTCGCCGCGGTGTAGAGCGCGCCCTGCGTGACGCCGCCGACCTGCCACTGGTCGTTGTCCTCCACCCGCGGGCCGAGGTCGGCGGTGTCCTGGTACCAGGACTGCGCGGCCGCCTGGTCCGGCCACTCCGCGAAGATCACCGTGGCGTTCGGGGCGGCGGCGGAGAAGTCGCAGGTGTACGCCTCCGTCGGGACCGCGCCGCTGCCGGTGCGCACGTCGCTGCCCGCGGGGGCGCAGGTGGCGTCGTCGACGTCTGGGAAGACCCGGGCCAGCGCGCGCGACTCGGCGGCCGCCGACGTCGTGGGCGCGGCCGCCGACGTCGTGGGGGCGGCGGTCGTCGGCGCCGCGGCCGGTGGCGCCTGGGCCGGGGTGGTGCCGCCGCACGCGGCCGCGCCGACCAGGACGAACGCCCCGATCACCGCACGGACACCGATCGAGCGCGCGCGCTCTCCCATGACTTTCTCCTTCTTCCGCCGCCCCGGCCCCGCCGGTGGTCGACCACGTCGCGCCCCGCCGCCTGCTGCTGGACGGTCCGGGCGATGTCGATCGGATCCTCGGCGGCGCCGGGCCCGGCGTTACGGCCGCCGGCCGATCGCCGCGGGACCGTGTCCGGGCGTCACACCAGCGCCAGCAGGGGGTCGACCAGTGCCTCCGGGGCCGGCATGGCCGCGATCTCGACGGCGACGCGCTCCGCGGCGGCCTTCAGGGCGGGGTCGGCGAGCAGCCGGGCGAGCACGGCGGTGCTGATCGCACGCACGGGCACCGCGAGTCCGGCCCCCACCGCGGCGACGGCCTCGGCGTTGCCCCGGCGGTCGCCGATGCCGGGCACCAGGAGCTGCGGGCGCCCGGCCGCGAGCGAGCCGAGCGTCGTGCCCGCGCCGCCGTGGTGCACGATCGCCGTCGCGGCCGGGAGCGCCGCGTCCAGCGGGATCCAGCCGGTCGTCGTGACGTTGGGGGGCAGGGGCCCCGCGGCGACCTCCGTGACCGGGCGCACGAGCACGACGTCGGCGTCGAGCCCCTCGGCGGCGGCCACGACCGCGCGCGTCGGGTCGCCCGTCCCGGGCCCGGGGACGGTGCTGCGGCTGACCAGCAGCCGGGGCCGCGGTCCCGGGACACCCAGGCCGCCGGGCAGGTCGGCGGTCCCGGACCATCCCGTGGCCGGGCGCATCGGCAGGTGGTCGGGCGACGCGCCCAGCGACGGCGGCCGGACCGTGACGACGGCAGCAGGGGTCGGCAGCTCGCCGTCGAGCGCACGGGACGCGGTCCGGGCCGCCCACTCCCCGTCGAAGATCCCGTTCTCCAGCAGCACCGACTGCACCCCCGCCGCGGCCGCGGCGAGCGCGCCCGCGGGGGCCCACGGCTCGTGGACGACGAGGTCGGGGCGCAGCCTCCGGACCAGCGCGACGAGCGGGTCGGCCATCCGCCGGTTGAGCGCGCCGAACAGGTGCCGGGCGAACTCCTCCCCGCCCCGGCCCGTCATCTCCGCCCACACGGCGCGCGGGTGGCGCAGCGACACCGCGGCGCCGACCCGGCCGAACCGCAGGCCCGGGGTGACGTCGTGGGTCTCGACACCACCGCTGTCGACCCCCAGCGCGGTGTCACCGGTGGCGATCACGACGTCGTGGCCCGCCGCGCGGACGGCGGCGGCCAGCGGCAGGAGCGCGGTGAGGTGTCCGGCGAGCGGGGCGGCGACGACGAGGAGACGCACCCGGTCACGGTAGCGACTCGCACAGGCGTTCGACCGTTCACCGATCCGTGGCGCCCACCGGCCCCCGCCCGGGCGTGTCCGCCGCGGATCTGTCGGGGCCCCGTTGCACGCTGGACGCCGTGGACACCGCCCTGCTCCTCCTCGGCCTCCTCGTCGGAATGGCCCTGGGCGCCGCAGCCGCGTGGGCGCTGGTCTCCGCCCGGGCGCGGGCCACGGTCGCCGAGGCCGCGCGCACCGCGGCCGACCAGAGCGCCATGGCCCGGGCCGACGCCGCCGGCGTGCGGGCCGAACGGGCCGGCCTCGTCGCCCGGGTCGACGCGCTCGACGCGCAGCTGCAGCAGACCCTCGACCGACTGCGCACCGCGGAGGCCGACGCCGCGGGCGCGCACGCCGCCCTGCGCAGCGAGCGCGCGGCAGCCGGGCAGCGCGAGGAGCTGCTCACCCGCCGCGACGCCGAGCTGAAGGAGGCGTTCGGCGCGCTGTCGGCCGACGCGCTGGCCCGCAACAACGAGCAGTTCGTCGCGCTCGCCGAGGGCCGGCTCAAGGAGGCCACCGCCGCCCTGCACGCCAAGGCCGACGGCGACGCGGCCGCTCGCGCGCACGCGATCAGCGCCCTGCTCGACCCGATGACGTCCACGCTGCAGCGCGTCGAGGGGCAGCTGCGCGACGTCGAGAAGGACCGCGAGTCGGCCTACGCGGGCCTGCGCGAACAGGTCGCCACGATGCACCGCAGCTCCGAACAGCTCCAGCACGAGACGAAGTCTCTGGTCAACGCGCTGCGCGCGCCGCAGGTCCGGGGCCGGTGGGGCGAGCTGCAGCTGGAGCGGATCGTGCAGCTCGCCGGGATGGTGGAGCACTGCGACTTCTCCACGCAGGTCACCGCGCAGGGCGAGGACGGCGGGGTCCGGCCCGACATGGTGGTGCACCTCGCGGGCGGCAAGCAGGTCGTCGTCGACGCGAAGGTGCCGTTCGCGGCGTACCTGGAGGCGGTCGAGAGCCGCGACGAGGCCACCCACAAGGAGCGCCTCACCGCGCACGCCCGTCAGCTGCGCCAGCACGTCGACACGCTCTCGGCGAAGGCCTACTGGGCCGCGTTCCAGCCGTCGCCGGAGTTCGTGGTGCTGTTCGTGCCGGGCGACCCGTTCCTGGAGGCGGCGCTGCAGGCCGACCCGTCGCTGATGGAGCACGCGTTCTCCCGCGACGTCGTGATCGCCACCCCCACCACGCTGATCGCGCTGCTGCGCACCGTCGCGTACTCGTGGCGGCAGGAGGCGCTGGCGCGCAACGCCGCGCAGGTCCACCAGCTCGGCAAGGAGCTGCACGGGCGGCTGGCCACGATGGGCACGCACGTCGCGAAGCTCGGCCGCAGCCTCGACGCCGCGGTCGGCAGCTACAACCAGACCGTCAGCTCGCTGGAGGCGCGCGTGCTCGTCACCGCGCGCAAGCTCACCGACCTCGAGGTCGCCGACGACGAGCTCGCCGCGCCCGGCCAGATCGAGCGCGCCCCCCGCGTCATCGCCGCGCCGGAGCTCGTCGCGTCCGCCGCCGACGCGCTGGTGGCGCTCCACGAACGTGAGCGGCGTCAGTACGAGGAGGGTGACCAGCCCCGGGCTAACCTGGGACGGTGACCGTCCCCGCCCGCACCCTCGACGTGGCCGAGCGCGGAGCCGGTGGCCGCTGGCCGGTCCCGGAGCGCTCGCTGATCGCCACCGTGCTCGGTGTGCCGCCGCTCGCCGCGGTCGGGCTGGCGACCGCGCTCACGCTGCTCGGCGTCGTCGTCGACCTGTTCCGGATCGGCACGCTCGGCGCCGTGTTCACCGTCTGCTACCTCGGCGGCTGCGTGCTGTCGGTCGCGTGGGTGCGGCGGCGGAGCCTGTTCGCGCCGATGGTGTCGCCGCCGCTGCTGCTCGCCGTCGCCGTGCCGGTCGTCGTGCTGGTCGCCGGATCGCCCCGGCCGGGCACGGGGATCTCCGAGCGGCTCATCACGATCGGCGCGCCGCTGGTCAACAGCTTCCCCACGATGGCGTGGACCACCGCGGTCGTGCTCTCGCTCGGCGTCGGCCGCATCCTGGCCCAGCGCGCGGCCGTGGAGGCCGCGCGCCCGGCCGAGGGCAAGCGGAGCGCCACCGGCCGGCGCGGGTCGGTCCGGGCGCCGAAGCCGGTGGACGCCGGTGCGGAGAAGCCGAAGAGGGTCAGCGCGACGCGCGCGCGGGCCGCAGCTCGCGGGGCAGCGAGAAGGTCAGCGTCTCCTCCGCCGTCGTGATCTCCTCGACGGAGTCGAACCCGTCCTCGGCGAGGCGGTCGATCACGCCGCGCACGAGCACCTCCGGCACCGACGCGCCGCTGGTGACACCGACGGTGCGCACGCCGTCGAGCCAGGCGGGGTCGATCTCGCGGGCGTAGTCGATCAGGTGCGACGCCCCGGCCCCGGCCTGCAGCGCCACCTCGACCAGCCGCACGGAGTTCGAGGAGTTCGTGGAGCCGACGACGAGCACGAGATCGCACTGCGCGGCCATCGCCTTCACGGCCACCTGGCGGTTCTGAGTGGCGTAGCAGATGTCGTCGCTCGGCGGGTTCTGCAGCGCGGGGAAGCGCTCGCGCAGCGCGTGCACCGTCTGCATCGTCTCGTCGACGCTCAGCGTGGTCTGGGACAGCCAGATGACCTTCTCGGGGTCGCGGACCGTCACGTTCGCGACGTCCTCCGCGGTCTCCACGAGCTGGATGTGCTCGGGCGCCTCCCCCGCCGTGCCCTCGACCTCCTCGTGGCCGTGGTGCCCGACCAGCAGGATGTCGTAGTCCTCGCGGGCGAACCGCTTCGCCTCGTGGTGCACCTTCGTGACCAGCGGGCAGGTGGCGTCGATCGTGCGCAGCTCGCGCTCCGCGGCCTGGGCGTGCACGGCCGGGGAGACCCCGTGCGCGGAGAACACGACGAGCGCGCCCGTCGGCACCTCGTCGGTCTCGTCGACGAAGATCGCGCCGCGCTCCTCCAGCGTCTCGACGACGTGCCGGTTGTGCACGATCTGCTTGCGGACGTACACCGGTGCCCCGTGCTGCTCCAGGGCGAGTTCGACGGCCTCCACGGCACGGTCGACGCCGGCGCAGTAGCCGCGCGGCTTGGCGAGCAGGACGCGCTTCGCGGTTGCGGACATGCCCCCCACCCTACGGACGACGACCGCGCCCGGCCGCCCATCGTGTCCCGCCCCACCGCACTGCGGAGCCGTAGTGCCGTTCGGGGGCCGCTGACGCAGCACTACGGCTCCGAAGTGCGGGCCCGGGGCTGCCGTCGCCGCGCACGCAGGCGAGACTGTGCGGCATGAAGCCGCTTCCCCTGCCGGTGCGCCTCGCCGCCGGCATCGTCGCCCTCGCCGTGGAGCAGGCTCGGGACCTGCCGCGGCTCGTCGTCGAGTTCCCGGTCACGGCCGTCAGCCAGGCGCTGCAGGCGTCGATGCGGGTGCAGCAGAAGGTCACCGAGGTCGCGATCAAGGGCGACCGCGCGCTCGGCTCGCTGCGGCCGGTGGAGGAGAAGCCGAGCTGGGCCACGTTCGACGAGGACGAGCCCCGCACCAACGGCGTCGTCACGGCGCTGCGGCCGCAGGGCCGGGTCGCCGAGCCGCCCACCCGCCCGGAGGGCGTCCGCGTCACCGACCCGCCCGCGCCGGGAGCGGTCGCGCCGCGGGTCTCGCGGTCGGTGCCGGTCGTCCGGGAGAAGCCGGTGCCCACGGCGAAGGAGGCCGCGGAGCGGAAGGCCGAGAAGAAGGCGGAGGAGTCGGCGGCCGACGCCCCGTCCGCCCTGCCGGAGTACCCGGGGCTGTCGATCCCGCAGCTGCGGGCGAAGCTGCGCACGCTCTCGCTCGGGGACCTGCGCGCGCTGCTGGAGTGGGAGCAGGCCCACGAGGCCCGCCCGCCGTTCGTCACGATGCTGTCGAACCGGATCACCACGGTCTCGGAGGCATGACCGGCCCGACCACACCGGAGCAGCCGTGGCCGGTCCGCACGGTGGCGCGCAAGATCGCCGAGTGGGTCGACCGCCTCGGTGCGGTGTGGGTCGAGGGCCAGCTCGCGCAGGTCACCGCACGGGCCGGGACCGGCACGGCGTTCCTGGTGCTGCGCGACCCGGCCGCCGACGTGTCGCTGCAGCTCACGGCGCCGATCGGGCTCGTCCGTGACGGTGGCCCGGCCGTCGCGGAGGGCAACCGGGTCGTCGTGCACGGCAGGCCGTCGTTCTTCCTGGGCCGCGGCACGCTGAGCCTGCGGGTCACCGAGATCCGCGCCGTCGGCGTCGGGGAGCTGCTGGCGCGCATCGAGCGGCTGCGCAAGCTGCTCGCCGCCGAGGGGCTGTTCGACGCCGCCCGCAAGCGCCGCCCCCCGTTCCTGCCGCGCTGCATCGGCCTGGTGACCGGCCGCGCGTCGGCCGCGGAGCACGACGTCGTCTCGAACGCGACGGCGCGCTGGCCCGCCGCCCGCTTCCGCATCGAGCACGTCGCGACGCAGGGCGCGCTGTCGGTGCCGCAGATCGTCGACGCGCTGGCCCGGCTCGACCGCGACGCCGAGGTCGACGTCATCGTGCTCGCCCGCGGCGGCGGCAGCGTCGAGGACCTGCTGCCCTTCTCCGACGAGACGCTGTGCCGCGCCGTCGCCGACTGCCGCACCCCGGTCGTCTCCGCGATCGGGCACGAGCCGGACACCCCGCTCGTCGACCACGTCGCCGACGTCCGCTGCTCCACGCCCACCGAGGCGGGCCGACGCCTGGTGCCCGACCTCGCCGAGGAGACCGCGCGCATCGCCGGGATGCGCGACCGCGCCCGCCGGGCGCTCGCCGGCTGGGTCGACCGCGAGGAGCGCCTGCTGACGGCGCTGCGCGGGCGCCCGGTGCTGGCCGACCCCCTGCGCAGCCTCGACGCCCGGCACGCCGAGGTCGAGCGGCTGCGCGACGCGGCCCGCGGCTCGGTGGAGCGCGGGCTCGACCGGCGCCGGGTCGAGCTCGAGCACCTGCGCGCCCGACTCACCACGCTCGGCCCCGCCGCCACGCTGGCCCGCGGCTACGCGGTGGTGCAGCGCGTCGACGACCCGGCGGAGCCGCCGCCGGTGCTGCGGTCGGTGACCGAGGTGGCCGACGGCGCGCGGCTGCGGATCCGCGTCGCCGACGGGGCGGTGCTGGCCACCGTGCAGGCCGCGGCACCGCGCAAGCGCAAGCGGACGGAGAAGGCGAATGGCTGAGCAGGCGGCGGTGGGGTCGCTGGGCTACGAGCAGGCCCGCGACGAGCTCGTGGAGGTGGTCCGCGCGCTGGAGGCGGGCGGGCTGTCCCTCGACGAGTCGGTGGCGCTGTGGGAACGCGGCGAGGCCCTGGCCACCCGGTGCGAGGAGCAGCTGGCCGGCGCCCGCGAGCGCGTCGAGACCGCGCTGGCCGCCCGCACCGACGACTGACCGCGCCGACGACCGACAGCGCGGGCGACCGACCGCGCGGCGTCAGCTCGGGGCCGTGCCCGCGGGGAGCGCCTCCCCGGCCAGCACCGCACCGGCCAGCGCCCGGAAGTCGGCCTCGGCGCCGCTGCCGGTGATCAGGATGCGGACGCCGTCGAGGTCGGCGATCCAGATCGGCTCCTCGTCGGGCAGGCCGTAGACGACGAACGCGAGCCCGCCGACGTCGGTGGTCCCCTGCGCGGGCACGACGGTGGCCCCGGTCTCCGAGGCGAGCACCGCCTCCTCCGCGCCGTCGCTCTGCACGAGCCGCAGGTAGCGTCCCTCCGGCGTCAGGTAGCCGGTGCGGACGGCCCGGCCCGCCGCCGGGTCGGCGGGGTCGAGCCGGTCCTGGTCGACGGCGTTGGACCGCCAGCCCGGCGGCACCGCGGGCACGCGCAGCGAGAACGGGACGTCGGGCGCGAGGCCCCGCAGCTCCGCCGGGGCGTCGACGACGGGCAGCGCGCCCGGGTCGACCGTCGGCCCGCCCGGGCTGAACGAGCAGCCGCGGGACAGCCCGCCGATCACGACGACGATGAGCGCGAGCACCCCGATCGCGACGATCATGTCGCGCACCGACATCGCCGAGCGCGGTGGCTTGCGGGGAGCGGGATCGGTCACGCCGCCCATCATCCCCTCACCCCGGGAGCGACCGCCGTCTCACCTCGACGGAGCCCCACGACCACGGGCGATCTGCGAGGATCGGGACATCCCCGACCGCCTGCAGGAGGCCAACGATGACCAGCCCCGCGAACGCCACGCCAAGGCGCCGGGAGGCGCCCGACCGCAACCTCGCGATGGAGCTGGTCCGCGTCACGGAGGCGGCGGCGATGGCGGCGGGCCGCTGGGTGGGACGGGGTGACAAGAACGGCGGCGACGGTGCGGCCGTCGACGCGATGCGCCAGCTCATCGGCAGCGTCTCGATGCGCGGCGTGGTGGTGATCGGCGAGGGCGAGAAGGACGAGGCGCCCATGCTCTACAACGGCGAGGAGGTCGGCAACGGCGAGGGGCCGTGGTGCGACGTCGCCGTCGACCCGATCGACGGCACCACGCTGATGGCCAAGGGCATCGCCAACTCCGTCGCCGTCCTCGCGGTGGCCGAGCGCGGCGCGATGTTCGACCCGTCGGCCGTGTTCTACATGGAGAAGCTCGCCGTCGGGCCGGAGGCGGCCGACGTCATCGACCTCACCGCCCCCGTCGCGGAGAACATCCGCCGGGTCGCCGCGGCCAAGCACCTCGACGTCACCGACGTCACGGTGTGCGTGCTCGACCGCCCCCGCCACGACCAGCTCGTCGCCGACATCCGGCGCACCGGCGCCCGCATCCACTTCCTCACCGACGGCGACGTGGCGGGCGCGATCTCCGCGGCCCGCCCGAACACCGGCGTCGACATGCTCTACGGCATCGGCGGCACCCCGGAGGGGATCATCACCGCGGCCGCGCTCAAGTGCATGGGCGGCGCGATGCAGGGCCGGCTGTGGCCCAAGGACGACGAGGAGCGCGCCCGGGCGATCGCCGCGGGCCACGACCTCGACCGCGTCCTCACCGCCGACGAGCTGGTGCGCGGCGACAACGTGTTCTTCTGCGCCACCGGCATCACCGACGGCGACCTGCTCCGCGGCGTCCAGTACCGCGGCGGCGGCTGCACCACGCAGTCGATCGTCATGCGGTCGAAGTCGGGCACCGTGCGCATGATCGACGGCTACCATCGGCTCACGAAGCTCCGGGAGTACTCGGCCGTCGACTTCGACCTCTCCGCGCAGCAGATCGCCGAGCTCGACTCGACGCCGCCACTGCCCTGACCCGGCCCGTGATGCAATCGTGAGCCCGGCTCCACCCGATCGGGCTTGATGGCGATACGGATGGGGCGGATGCTTCCCCTGGGGATCGATCAGTGACGGTCGGCCGGTTGCGGGGGTGGACGTGCGGGTCCGACGGGTGCTGTCTCTGCTGGTCGTCGTCGCGCTGACGGGTCTGCTCAGCGGCGCCGCGGCCGGCGCCGGTCCCACCGCGCAGGCCGCGGTCGCCGCGGCGGTCGGGCTGCTCCCGTCCCGCGTCCAGGAGGCGGTGATCGCTCCGGCGGCACCCGCGCCCGTCGCACCCGCGGCCGCCCCCGAGGCGGCTCCCGAGGCCGCGCCCGTCGCACCGCAGCAGGCGCGCCAGCGGGTGACGTCGGTGCGCGTCGCCCCGGTGAACGTCCCCGGCACGCCCTGCACGTCGAACGCGCGGGCGTGCGTCGACCTGTCCGGGGACCGGGCCTGGCTGATCGAGGACGGCGAGATCGCCTACGGCCCGGTCCCGACCACGAGCGGCCGTCCCGGGTTCCGGACGCCGCCGGGCACGTTCCCGGTCACCTTCCACAGCCGCGACCACGTCAGCTCGATCTACGACGCCCCGATGCCGTACTCGGTGTTCTTCAACGGCGGCATCGCGTTCCACCAGGGCAGCCTCAGCCAGCTCTCGCACGGCTGCATCCACCTGTCCCGCGCCGCGGCCCGGGAGTTCTTCGGCTCGCTCGAGCGGGGCGACCTCGTGCAGGTCGTGCCCTGAGACGTCCGCCGGGTCCGGGGGTCGTGCGTCACTCGGACCCTGCACGACGGCCCCCGCGCGAGAACACTGGCCCCATGGTCGACGACGACAACGGGTTCCGGGTTGAGCACGACACGATGGGCGAGGTCCGGGTGCCCACCGACGCGCTGTGGCGCGCGCAGACGCAGCGGGCGGTGGAGAACTTCCCGATCTCCGGGCGCGGGCTGGAGCGCTCCCAGATCCGCGCGCTCGGGCTGGTGAAGGGGGCGGCGGCGCGCGTCAACGGACGACTCGGCGTGCTGGACGGCGAACTCGCGGACGCCATCGCCGCGGCCGCCGACGAGGTGGCGGCCGGGGAGCACGACGCCCACTTCCCCGTCGACGTGTTCCAGACCGGGTCGGGCACCAGCTCCAACATGAACGCCAACGAGGTGATCGCCTCACTCGCCGCCCGGGCGGGGGTGGAGGTGCACCCGAACGACCACGTCAACGCGTCGCAGTCGTCCAACGACGTCTTCCCGACCACGATCCACCTGGCCGCCACCGAGGCGCTGGCCACCGACGTCGCCCCGGCGCTCGACCACCTCGCGGCCGCGCTGACCCGCCGCGCCGCGGAGTGGGTCGACGTCGTCACCGCCGGGCGCACGCACCTCATGGACGCCGTGCCGATCACGCTCGGGCAGGAGGCGGGCGGCTGGGCGACGCAGGCCGCGTACGGCGCCGCCCGCGTCCGCGACGTCCTCCCCCGCCTCGGGCAGCTCCCGATCGGCGGCACCGCGGTCGGCACCGGCCTCAACGCCCCCGAGGGCTTCGGCTCCGGCGTCGTCACCGAGCTGCGCGCGGCCACCGGGCTCGACGTGCTCTCCGAGGCCGCCGACCACATCGAGGCCCAGGGCGCCCGCGACGGGCTGGTGGAGGCCTCCGGCGCGCTGCGCACCGCGGCCGTCAGCCTGTTCAAGATCGCCAACGACATCCGCTGGCTCGGCTCCGGCCCGCGCACCGGCCTGGCCGAGCTGCACCTGCCCGACCTGCAGCCGGGCAGCTCGATCATGCCCGGCAAGGTCAACCCGGTGATCTGCGAGGCCGCGATGATGGTGGCCGCGCAGGTGATCGGCAACGACACATGCGTCGCGTTCTCCGGCACCCAGGGCAACCTGCAGCTCAACGTGATGATGCCGGTGATGGCGCGCAACGTGCTGGAGTCGGCGCGGCTGCTCGCCAACGCCGCCCGGCTGCTCGCCGACAAGGTCGTCGACGGGATGGCGGCCGACGTCGAGCGGACGCGCGAGCTGGCCGAGTCGAGCCCGGCGATCGTGACGCCGCTGAACCGGTACCTCGGCTACGAGGAGGCGGCGTCGATCGCGAAGCAGTCGCTGGCGGAGAAGCGCACCATCCGCGAGGTCGTGCTCGAGCGCGGGCACGTCGAGAGCGGGAAGCTCACGGCCGAGCAGCTCGACACGGCCCTCGACGTCCTCGCCATGGCCCGCGGCGGGCGGTAGCGCAGGGGCCCCCGATCGAGTGCAGCCCTGCCACGTCGGGTCACCCTTCATCCGGAGTTCACCTCGTCGTTGGTCCGTTCGTGTTCCGTAGGGCGATGAGTGATCACGGGCGGTTCGCCTTCGAGCCGTTGCTGAACCTGGTCAACGGCCGCCCGGTCGGGATGGAGGTCCTGCGCAGGCAGGCGCGCGACCAGGCCCGCATCGTGGCGGCCAACGCGGTGTGGGGCACCCGCCAGCTCGCCGAGTTCGACTCCGGCATCGCGATCGCGTCGGTCCTGCACGGCACCGACTACGACGCCACCGTCCCCCTGCACGTCGACCTGCTGGCCGACACCGTCGTGGCGGCCCGGCGCCGCGTGCAGCAGGTGCGGTCCTCCCTGGAGCGCCGCGACGCCGGCCGCCCCGCACCCCCGATGCTGCTGGAGATCAACCCGGCGCTGTCCGCCGCGCCGCCGGACGCGCTCGCCGCGGGCGTCACCGAGCTGCGCGCCGACGGCTTCGGCATCGGCTTCGACGGGGTCGGCCGCGGCTTCGGTCTCGACCTGATCGCCGAGCTGGAGCCCGACCTCGTCAAGATCGACGCGCACCTGGTGGCCCGCCTGCCCGACGATCCCCGCGCCCGCGCCGTGGTCACCGCGCTGGGCGACGTGTGCCGCGCGGTCGGCGTGCGCGTCTGCGCCACCGGCGTCACCACCGCCGACCAGCTCGCCGCCGTGCGCGACCACGGCATCCCCTGGGGCCAGGGACCGCTGCTCGCCGAGGTGCAGCGCCGCCCGTCGACGACGGGGATCCTGCTGCCACCCGCGCTGCTGCCCCGGTTCGCGCAGCAGCCCGCGCCGTCGCCCACCCCGCGGCCCGCGCCCCGCCCGGTCCTGCCGACCGTGGCCGAGCTCGCCCAGGCCGCGGTCAGCCTCCCCGAGGACGCCACCGCGGAGCGCGTGCGGCAGGCGCTCGCCGACCACCCACAGGCCGGCAGCGTCGTGCTGCTCGACCGGCACCGCCGCCCCACCGGCTTCCTCGACCGCAACCGCTTCATGCTCGCCATCTCCGGCCCCTTCGGCCGCGCGCTGTACGCCGACCGGCCGGCCACCTCGCTGGCCGAGCCTCCGCGCACCTGCCCGGCCCGCACCGACCTGCGCAGCGCCATGGCGTCCTGCCTGGGCGGCGACCGCGCCCGCAGCTACGACGACCTGGTCCTGCTCGACGCCGACGGGGTCTGCGCTGGCGTCGTGCGCGTCGCCGACCTGCTGACCGAGGCCACGGGGAGCCCGTCGGCGGCCTGACGGCGATCGGTGCGTCACCCGGACGACCCGCGCCCTGCTGTCGACCGTCCCTGCTGCTCAGCGTCACCGGCGGACCACAGGGGCGGGCACGCGCGCCGTCACGTTCTGACGTCGAAACCCACGGGACACCGGTTCGACGCTCCCTGCACGGGTGATCGTCGCGCTACGGTCACGTCCCCACTGGAAGCTGCGCCGGTCCGGCCGTCGCCGGCGACCCAGCTGCGAAGGAGTGCCGCGTGACCCTGAAGCGACGTCTGCTGGCGGTGGCCGCCATCGGCGCCACCCTCGCCGTGAGCGGCTGCGTCAGCTCCGGCGGGGGCGGCGGGGCCGCACCGGCCGCCGACGGCACCGACTGGTCCACCGCCACCTCCGCCGAGGCGGGCGGGGGCTTCGACGCGCTCGTCGCGGCCGCGCAGGCCGAGGGCACGCTCAACGTCATCGCGCTGCCGCCGGACTGGGCCAACTACGGCGAGATGATCTCCACGTTCGAGGAGACCTACGGGATCACCGTCGAGTCGGCCAACCCCGAGGGCTCCAGCCAGGACGAGATCAACGCGGTGCAGCAGCTCGGCACGCAGGACCGCGCGCCCGACGTCCTCGACCTCGGCCAGTCCTTCGCCAACTCCAACGTCGACCTGTTCGCGCCCTACCAGGTGCAGACCTGGGACTCGATCCCCGAGGGCAACAAGGCCGCCGACGGGGCGTGGGTCAACGACTACGGCGGCTTCCTGTCCATCGGCTGCAACGCCGGCCTCGTCGCGACCTGCCCGCAGACCTTCGCCGACCTCACCAAGCCCGAGTACGCCGGGCAGGTCGCGCTCAACGGCGACCCGACGTCGTCGGCGTCGGCGTTCGCGGGCGTGTGGGCGGCGGCGCTGGCCAACGGCGGCACGCTCGACGACATCAACCCGGGCCTGCAGTTCTTCGGGCAGCTCGCCGACAGCGGCAACCTGCTGCTGGTCGACCCGACACCGGCCACGATCGAGAGCGGCCAGACCCCGATCGTCCTCGACTGGGACTACCTCAACCTCACGCAGGCCGACAAGGTCGCGGCGTCGTTCGAGTGGCAGGTCGCCGTGCCGTCGGACGGGCTGTTCGCCCAGTACTACGCGCAGGCGATCAACAAGAACGCCCCGCACCCCGCCGCCGCCCGGCTGTGGCAGGAGTTCCTCTACTCCGACGTGGGCCAGAACCTGTGGCTGGCCGGCAAGGCCCGCCCGGCGCGCCTGACCGCGATGACCGAGGCCGGCACCGCCGACGCCGCGCTGGTCGCGGTGCTGCCGCCGGTGACCGGCGAGCCGACGTACCCCACGCAGGAGCAGACCGACGCCGCGAACGCGGTGGTGGCCCAGGGCTGGGCCGCCGCGACCTCCTGAACAGCGACCTCCTGAGATGACCCTTCTGGATGCCCCGGCCGCACCCCCCGAGACGGTGCGGCCGGAGCGGTCCTGGCGGGCCGCGCTGGGCCTGGTGCCCTTCGTCGCCTACCTGCTGGTCTTCCTCGGCGGCCCGCTGTACTTCGTCGTCAGCGGCGCCCTGTCCGACCCCGACGGGCTCCCGACGCTCGACAACGTCATCGCCTCGGTGACGCAGCCGCAGTACCGGGCGGCGTTCGCCTCCAGCATCGTGCTGTCGGCCGGCACGGCGCTCGTCGGAGCGGTCGCGGGCGCGTTCCTGGCGCAGGCGGTGCTGACGAGCCGGCCGACCAGCCCGCTGCGCCGGATCGTCTCGACGGCCTCGGGCGTGCTCGCCTACTTCGGCGGCGTGCCGCTGGCGTTCGCGTTCATCGCCGCGCTCGGCCAGACCGGGCTGGCGACGCAGTTCCTGCAGGCGGCCGGCGTCGACCTCTACGCCTCCGGTTTCCGCATCGACTCCCTCACCGGCCTCGCGCTCACCTACGTCTACTTCCAGATCCCGCTCATGGTCATCCTCATCACCCCGGCGCTGGAGGGTCTGCTGCCGCAGTGGCGGGAGGCGGCGGAGAACCTCGGGGCGTCGGCGTGGACGTACTGGCGGCGGATCGCGCTGCCCGTGCTCGCGCCCGCGCTCGGCGGGGCCGCGCTCGTGCTGTTCGGCAACGCGTTCGCCGCGTATGCCACCGCGCTCGCCCTGACCAGCGGCTCGATCCCGCTGCTGCCCACCGCGATCGCGTCGGCGCTGTCGGGCAACGTGCTCGCCGGGGCGCAGAACGTGGGGCTGGCGCTCGGGCTCGACATGGTGCTCGTCATCGCCGTCGTCATGGTCGGGTACGTCCTCCTGCAGCGCCGCGCCTCCCGGTGGCAGGCCCGGTGAGGGGCCGGCGCTGGCGGGTCGTGGTCCTGGGCCTCGCGCTCGTGTACTTCCTGGTGCCGCTGCTCTCGGCCGCGGAGTTCAGCCTGCGCGTCCCCGGCGGCGGGTACGGCGTCGCCAACTACCTGACGATCGCCTCCGACGAGGTGCTGCTCTCGGCGCTGCTGGTGTCGCTGCAGATCGCCGTCGTCACCGCGGTGCTGGTGCTGCTGCTCGTCGTCCCGACGGCGGTGTGGGTGCGGCTGCGCTTCCCGGCCGCCGCGGCGCTGCTGGAGAGCGCGACGATCCTGCCGATCGTCGTGCCGCCCGTCGTCATGGCGGCGGGGATCGCGTTCGTGCAGGCCAACCTGGGCGGGCCGGTGTTCCGCACCCTGTTCGCCTCCTCGTTCACCGCGCTCACCCCGTTCTACGTGGTGCTCGCGCTGCCGTTCGCGTACCGCTCGGTCGACAACGGGCTGGCCGCGATCCCGCTGCGCACGCTGGTGGAGGCCGCGCGCAACCTCGGGGCGTCGCTGCCCGTCACGCTGCTGCGGGTGGTGCTGCCCGCCATCCGCAGCGCGGTGCTCGGGGCCGCGTTCCTCACGCTCGCGCTCGTGCTGGGCGAGATCGTCATCGCCCGGCTCCTGCTGTACGGGGACACGTTCCCCGTGGCGATCGTCGAGGTCGGGCGCAGCCGGGCCGGCGTCGCCGTGGCCCTGACGCTGGCCAGCCTCGTCCTCACCTGGGTGCTGCTGCTCGCGGTGTCCTTCGCCGGAAACGCCAGGAGGAGTGCTCGATGACCGGTACGACCGTCGAGTTCCGCGGCGTGCGCCGCAGCTACGGGGCGACGCACGCCCTCGACGGGCTCGACCTGACGCTCGCGCCCGGCGAGCTGCTGGCGCTGCTCGGCCCGTCCGGCTGCGGGAAGACCACCGCGCTGCGGCTGCTCGCCGGGTTCGACGAGCCGACGGCCGGGTCGATCCTGGTCGGCGGCAACGACGTCACCGGTGTGCCGGCGGCGAAGCGCGACACCGGCATGGTGTTCCAGGCGTACTCGCTGTTCCCGACGATGACCGCGGCGGACAACGTCGCGTTCGGGCTGCGGGTGCGGCGGATCGCACCGGCGAAGCGGCGGGCGCGGGCGGCGGAGCTGCTCGAGCTCGTCGGGCTCGGGTCCCGCGGCGACTCCTACCCGCACCAGCTCTCCGGCGGGCAGCAGCAGCGGGTGGCGCTCGCGCGGGCCCTGGCCGTCTCCCCCGCCGTCCTGCTGCTCGACGAACCGCTCTCCGCCCTCGACGCGCGCGTCCGCGTGCAGCTGCGCGACGAGATCCGCAGGCTGCAGCTCGCGGAGGGCATCACCACGCTGTTCGTCACGCACGACCAGGCCGAGGCGCTCGCCGTCGCCGACCGGGTGGCGGTCCTCAACGCCGGGCGCCTCGAGCAGGTCGGCACGCCGCAGGAGGTCTACTCCACCCCGTCGACGCCGTTCGTCGCCGAGTTCGTGGGGATCATGAACGCGGTACCGCTGACCGACGGCGTGATCACCCCGGGCGCCCCGGAGCGGGCGATGCGACCGGAGGAGCTGACGGTCGGCCGCGACGGCCTGCCCGGCACCGTCCTGACGACCACGTTCCTCGGCCCGGTGACCCGCATCGTCGTGACGACGGGGGTGGGCGAGCTGACCGTCGACGTCGTCAGCCGGGCCGGGCTGCCCGGGATCGGCGAGCCGACGGCGGTGGCCCCCGTCCGGCCGTGATCACCCCGCCGCCCGCCGGAACCGCTCCCCCCACTCGCGCAGCAGGTCGGCGAGCTCGGGCGGGGACCGCACCTCGAACTCCGCCCCCACCGACCCCAGCCCCATCGCGGGCCAGTCGAGGCTGTCGGTGGTCATCCGCAGCACGCAGCTCGTGGCGTCGACCTCCTCGATCTCGGCCCACCTCGCGAGCCGCTCGCGCACCCGCTCGGCCGGGGCGTGCACGAGCACCTCGACGGTGAAGCGGGCGGGCTGCTGCGCGGTCTCCAGCCCGGCCCGGACGAACGCGGCCGCGTCGGCCCCGGGCAGGTCGCGGGTGCGGAACCGCGCACCCGTCGTCCGCGGGGCGGTGAGGCGGTCGAGGCGGAAGCTGCGCCAGTCGTGGCGGTGCAGGTCGTAGGCCACGAGGTACCAGCGCCGGCCCAGCGGCACCAGCCGGTGCGGCTCGACGTGCCGGGCCATCGGCTCCCGGCCGGGCGCGGCGTAGGAGAACTCCAGCCGCTCGGTGTCGCGGCAGGCCTGGGCGACGGCGATCAGCACCTCCGGGTCGACCACGGGCGCCGCGCGCGCACCCCACTCCAGCGGCACGGTGACCGCCCGCAGCGCGTCGACCCGCCGGCGCAGCCGGGGCGGCATGACCTGCACGACCTTGGTCAGCGCGCGCACCGCCGACTCCTCGATCCCGGCCACCGAGCCCTGCGTCGCCGCCTGCATGCCGACGGCGAGCGCCACGGCCTCCTCGTCGTCGACGACGAGCGGCGGCAGGGCGGCCCCCGCCGCGAGCTGGTACCCGCCGTCGACCCCGCGGCTCGCCTCGACCGGGTAGCCCAGCTCGCGCAGCCGGTCGACGTCGCGGCGCAGGGTGCGCGGTGAGACCCCGAGCCGGGCCGCGAGGTCGGGCCCGGGCCAGTGCCGGTGGGTCTGCAGGAGCGAGAGCAGCCGCAGCGTCCGGGAACTCGTGTTGGCCATGTCCCGAGTATCCCGGCATTGCGGTCAGGAAATGGCCGCTGGACCTCCTACTCTTCACCCATGACGAACACCGAGCGCGCCGACATCCTCGAGTCCCTGGCCACCCACCGCGGGTTCCTGCTGTTCACCGTGCAGGGCCTCACCGACGAGCAGGCGCGGCAGCGCACCACGGTCAGCGAGCTCACGCTCGGCGGGCTGATCAAGCACGTCGCGCACACCGAGAAGGGCTGGACCGACTTCATCGAGCACGGCACGTCGGCGATGGAGGCCACCGAGGACAGCTGGGCCGCGCAGGCCGACAGCTTCACCCTGCGCGAGGACGAGACGCTCGCCGGCGTGCTCGCCGGGTACGCGGAGATCGCGAAGCACACCGACGCGCTGGTCGAGAGCCTGCCCAGCCTCGACGTGGCGCACCCGCTGCCGGAGGCGCCCTGGTTCCCGGCCGGGGCCACCCGCTCGGCCCGGCGCGTGTTCGTCCACATCGTCGGCGAGACCGCCCAGCACGCGGGCCACGCCGACATCCTGCGCGAGGCCATCGACGGCCAGAAGACGATGGGCTGACGCCCCGTGCGCGGAGGCGGTCGCCCGAGCCGGGGTCTGCGCGCACGAGGCAGAATGCCGCAGATGCTGCTGGCCGAGGTCGTCGCCGTCTCCGCCGCCGTGGGCGCCACCCGGTCGCGCACGGCGAAGGCCGCCGCGCTCGCCGGGCTGCTGCGCGCCGCCGGACCCGACGAGGTGCGGGCGGCCACCGCGTGGCTCACCGGCGAGCCGCTGCAGGGGCGCCTCGGCGCGGGCTGGCGCACCCTGTCCGCGCTCGACCATCCGCCGTCGGCGGCCGCCACGCTGACGGTCCCGGCCGTCGACGCCCTGCTCGACGCGCTCGCCGCCACCTCCGGCGCCGGGTCCACCGCCCGCCGCGCGGCGCTGCTCGGCGAGCTGTTCGGCGCCGCCACCGCCGACGAGCAGGCCTTCCTGCGCCGGCTGCTCACCGGCGAGCTGCGGCAGGGTGCGCTGGAGGGTGTGATGCTGGAGGCGGTCGCGGCCGCATCGGAGGTCCCGGCACCGGTGGTGCGGCGCGCGTTCATGCTCTCGGGGCAGCTGCCGGCCACGGCGGGGCTCGCGCTCTCCGGAGGGGCCGACGCGCTCGCCGCGGTGTCGCTGCAGGTCGGCCGCCCGGTGCGACCGATGCTGGCGAGCCCCGGCGCGTCGCTGGACGCCGCGCTCGACTCCGTGCCGGACCCGGTCGTGGAGTTCAAGCTCGACGGCGCCCGCATCCAGGTCCACCGCGACGGCGACGACGTGCGGGTCTGGACGCGGACGCTGCGGGAGATCACCGCGGCCGTCCCGGAGCTGGTGGAGCTGGTCCGCGGGCTGCCGTGCCGCTCGGTCGTCCTCGACGGCGAGACCCTCGCCCTGCGCGACGACGGCCGCCCCCGCCCGTTCCAGGAGACGATGAGCCGCTTCGGCAGCGACGCCAGGGAGGAGCAGTCGCTGCTCAGCCCGTTCTTCTTCGACCTGCTGCACCTCGACGGCACCGACCTGCTCGACGAGCCCCTGCACGTCCGTCTCGACGCGCTGGCCGCGCTGGTCGACGAGCCGCTGCGGATGCCCGGCGTCCGCACCCCCACCCCGGAGCAGGCCGCCGAGGTGCTCGACGCCGCGCTGTCGGCCGGGCACGAGGGCGTCGTGGTCAAGTCGCTGGCCGCGCCGTACCTGGCGGGGCGGCGGGGGAAGGCGTGGCAGAAGGTCAAGCCGGTGCACACGCTCGACCTGGTGGTGCTCGGCGCGGAGTGGGGGTACGGCCGGCGCACGGGGTCGCTGTCGAACATCCACCTCGGCGCCCGCGACCCCGACGGCGGCGAGCCGATCATGGTCGGCAAGACGTTCAAGGGCATGACCGACGAGCTGCTGGCCTGGCAGACGGCCACGTTCCCGGCCTACGCGCGCTCGGAGTCCGACCACGCCGTCCTGCTGCGGCCGGAGCTCGTCGTCGAGATCGCGCTCGACGGCGCGCAGCGCAGCACCCGCTACCCCGGCGGCGTCGCGCTGCGCTTCGCACGGGTGCTGCGCTACCGGCCGGACAAGGCGCCCGGCGAGGCCGACACCATCGACGCGGTGCGGGCGCTGCTGCACGGGTGATCGGGGCTTGCCCGATCCGCCGCGTGTCGACAGACTTCGCACACGCGTGATCGCCTAGGCGGAGTGTGGATGACGAACGAGACGTTCGGGCCGTACCGGCTGGAGTCGCTCATCGGCCGGGGCGGCATGGGCGAGGTGTTCCGCGCCCACGACACCGTGCGCAACCGCACCGTCGCCCTCAAGCGGCTGCCCGCCTCGCTGGCGGGCGACACCGGCTTCCAGGAGCGGTTCCGGCGCGAGGCCCAGCTCGTCGCCCGCCTCCGCGACGGCCACGTGATCCCGATCCACGACTTCGGCGAGATCGACGGCCAGCTGTTCATCGACATGCGCCTCGTCGACGGCGCCGACCTGCGCACCGTTCTCGACTGGATCGGGCCGATGCCCCCCGAGCGGGCGGTGCGGATCGCCGGGCAGGTGGCCCGCGCGCTCGACGCCGCGCACGCCGACGGGCTGGTGCACCGCGACGTCAAGCCGTCCAACATCCTGCTCAGCGGGGCCACCCGCGACCCCGGCGCGGACGTCGACGACTACGCCTACCTCGTCGACTTCGGCATCGTCGCCAGCGCGGGCGACGTCGCGGGCGGGCGGCTCACGGCGACCGGCGCGGCGATCGGCACCGTCGAGTACATGTCGCCGGAGCGGTTCCTGAACGGGACCGGCGACCGGCGGATCGACGTCTACGCGCTGGGATGCGTGCTGCACGAGATGCTCACCGGCGCCCGCCCCTTCTCCGGCACCGGCCCGCAGCAGATGTGGGCGCACGTGAACACGCCGCCGCCACGCCCGTCCCTGCTCCGGCCCGGCCTGCCCGCCGCGCTCGACGACGTGATCGCCGCCGCGCTCGCGAAGGACCCCGACGACCGCATCCCCACCGCAGGCGAGCTCGCGAGCCGGGCCAGGGCGGCGCTGGCCACGGCCCCGGGCTCCGGGCCGACGGTGCGCCACACACCCATCCCGGCCGCCGACCCGCCGTCCCCCTCCGCCGTAGCGCCACCCACCGCCGCACCCCGCGCGGCGGCGGCGCCCCCGGCCCCCGAGCCGCCGACGGCGACCTTCCCGACATCCGGACCCGAGGCCCCCACGCGGTTCGGCGCGGCCCCCGCCGCGGGCTCGACGGCTCGGATGCCGCAGCCGCCCCCCGGCTCGTCCGCCGGCCCGCCGGCGTCGACCGACGGCACGTCCCGGCGGTGGTGGCCGATCGCCGCCGCCGCGCTGGTCGTCGTCCTCGTCGCCGCGGGCACCGTATGGGCGCTGAACCGGCGGACAGCCGAGGAGGCCCCGCCTGCAGATGCCGCCGGGACCACCATCACGGCCGTCGAAGAGCCCCAGGTCGACGATCCCGTCGCCGAGCTCGCCTCCTATGCCGACGAGGCCCTGCTCGCCACCTGCGACGAGGCCGTCGCGGGCGACGGCGCTCCCGTCCGGGCCTCGGCGAACTGCGGCGAGTGGGCGTTCGACCTGTACTCGTCCGCCGCCGAGGCCGCGACGGTGGTGCGTGACAACAACGGTGGCACGATCGAGCCGGGCTCGCCGTGCGCAACCCGTCCGGAGATCGACGCCTACCACGTCGAGCGGTTCGACCGCGGTGTGCTGGGCTGCCGTGCGTACGACGGCGAGTACGTCGTCGAGTGGGCTGTGGACGGCATCCCGGTGGTCGGGGTCCGCGACGAGGGCGACGAGACCGTGAGCTACGAAGCTGTCTACGAGGAGGCCCTGAGGCTGTCCGCCGAGGTGAGTTGAGGGGCGTAGACTCTCGTCACCGTGCGCTTCCTCGACGGTCAGACCCCCCACCAGGACCTCACCTACGACGACGTCTTCCTCGTCCCGGGCCGGTCCTCGGTCACCTCCCGCTTCGACGTCGACCTCACCACGGCCGACGGCACCGGGGCGACCGTGCCGATCGTCGCCGCGAACATGACGGCGGTCGCGGGCAGGCGGATGGCCGAGACGCTGGCCCGCCGGGGCGCGCTCACCGTGCTCCCGCAGGACGTCGCCTCCGACGCCGTCGCGGGGATCGTCGACTGGATCAAGTCGCGGCACCCCGTCTGGGACACCCCGCTCGTGCTCACCCCCGGTGACGCCGTGGCCGACGCGCTGAACCTGCTGCCCAAGCGCGCGCACGGCACCGTCGTGGTCGTCGACGAGGGCGGACGCCCCGTCGGCACCGTCGACGAGGCCGCGTGCACCGGCGTCGACCGCTTCACCCGCCTGGCCGACGTCCTCGATCCCGGCCCGCTCGTCGTGCCGCTGAGCACCGCACCGCGCGAGGTCTTCGACTCCGGCCGCAGCGTGGTGCTCGGCGTCGACGGCGACGGCCGCCTCGCCGGGCTGCTCACCCCGCTCGGCGCGCTGCGCGCGGAGGTCTACGTCCCCACCCTGGACGCGTCCGGCCGGCTGCGCACCGCCGCGGCGGTCGGGATCAACGGCGACGTGGCCGTCAAGGCGAAGGCGCTGCTCGACGCGGGGGTCGACGTGCTCGTCGTCGACACCGCGCACGGGCACCAGGACAAGATGCTCGACGCCCTGCGGGCCGTCCGCGCGGCCGTCGAGGCTCAGCAGGACGAACGTGGCCCGGTGCCGGTGGTGGCCGGGAACGTGGTCACCGCGGAAGGGGTGCGCGACCTGGCCGAAGCCGGTGCCGACGTCGTCAAGGTCGGCGTCGGGCCGGGCGCGATGTGCACCACGCGGATGATGACCGGCGTCGGGCGGCCGCAGTTCTCCGCGGTGCTGGAGTGCGCAGCGGCCGGGCGCGACCACGGCGTGCACGTCTGGGCCGACGGCGGCGTCCGCCACCCCCGCGACGTCGCTCTGGCACTGGCGGCGGGCGCGTCGGCGGTGATGATCGGGTCCTGGCTGGCCGGCACCTACGAGTCGCCCGGCGACCTGCTGCGCGACGAGAACGGCCGGGCGTACAAGGAGTCGTTCGGGATGGCGAGCAAGCGGGCCGTCAGCGCCCGGACGCGTGGCGACGGCGGGTTCGAGCGCGCGCTCAAGGGCCTGTTCGAGGAGGGCATCTCCAGCTCCCGCCAGCTCCTGGACCCGCAGCGCCCCGGCGTGGAGGACGTCCTGGACGGCATCTGCTCCGGCGTGCGCAGCGCGGCGACGTACGCCGGCGCCCGCACCCTCGGCGAGCTGCACGAGCGGGCGGTCGTCGGCGTGCAGACCACCGCCGGTTTCACCGAGGGCACGCCGCACGGCCTGTAGCGCGGCGGGCCGCGGCGACGATCTCTCCCCCGTGACCGCGGTGCAGCCCCGTTCCCGCCGGCCGCTGCCGGGCGACCGCGTGCGGGCGGCGCTGGACGCCTGCCCACTGCTCGCACCCGCGCCCCCGACCGCCGCGACGCGCTCGCGCGGGCGGGGTGGCTGCGCGGTCTGGCCGACGGCGAGGTCGTCTGCTGGACCGACGACCCCGCCGACGCGGTGTTCGTCGTGGTGTCGGGCCGGGTCGCGGCGCGGCTGAGTTCGGCCGACGGCGCGGCGGTCGACATGGCCGTGGTGGGGGCGGGCACTGGCCACCGACGGCACCGCCACCTCCGAGCCCGCCCGGGTCACGTCACGCTGACGGTCGGCCCGGCCCGGGCCGACCTCGCCGTCCGCGTCGACGCCCCCGACACCGCGCGGCCCGGCGCCCGGTTCCCGGTGACGCTCACGGTGACCAACACCGGCCCGAGCCCCGCCACCACCGTGCTCAGCGGCGTCACCGTCACCGACGGGCTGCGGATCGTCGCCGCGCAGGGCGGCGCCGTCACCTCCGGCGGCCGGGCCGCGGGCTACCGCGACGCGACCCTTGCCCCCGGGCAGACGGTCACCCGCACCGTCACCGTCGAGGCGAGCCGGGGCACCGGCACCCGGCCGATCGCCGCGGCACCGCCTCCGCGGTGCGCGACCCGCAGCTGCGCGACAACGCGGCCCTCGACACCGTGCGGGTCCGGTAGACGGGTGGAGGGGAATGGGGTCCGGGCGGCGGGGGTTGCCCGGGCATGAGAATCGGCATCATCGGTGCGGGCCACATCGGCGGCACCCTCACCCGTAGGCTCGCCGCGCTCGGTCACGACGTCCACGTGGCCAACTCCCGCGACCCGCAGACGCTCGCGGACCTCGCGGCGGAGACCGGCGCGACGACGGTGTGGGCCGCGGACGCGGCCACCGACGCGGACGTCGTGATCGTCAGCATTCCGCAGAAGAACGTGCCGGACCTGGCCCCCGGCATCGTCGCGAAGGCGAAGCCGGGTGCCCCCGTGATCGAGACGAACAACTACTACCCGCAGCAGCGCGACGGCCGCATCGCCGCCATCGAGGACGGCACGCCGGAGAGCGTGTGGGTCGCCGAGCACCTCGGCGCGCCGGTCCTGAAGATCTTCAACGGCATCTTCTGGAAGCACCTGCTGGAGCGGGGCGCTCCCGCCGGCGCCGAGGGCCGGATCGCGCTGCCGGTGGCCGGGGCGGACGGGCCGGCCAAGCAGGTCGCCCTCGACCTGGTCGACCAGCTCGGGTTCGACCCCGTCGACGGCGGGACCCTCGACGAGTCGTGGCGCCAGCAGCCCGGCACCCCCGTCTACGGCAAGGACCTCGACGCGGAGCGCGCCCGCCAGGCCCTCGCGGAGGCCTCCCCGGAGCGCCCGGCGGAGTTCCGCGCCGCCTGAGCCCGTGCGCGGGGACCGCGGCCGGAGCAGCGGTCCCGCGCACGACCCATCAGCCCTGCGGTCCCTCCAGCATCTCGGTGACGAGCGCGGCGATCGGGCTGCGCTCGCTACGGGTCAGCGTGACGTGGGCGAACAGCGGGTGCCCCTTGAGCGTCTCGATCACCGACTGGACGCCGTCGTGGCGGCCCACGCGCAGGTTGTCGCGCTGGGCGACGTCGTGGGTGAGCACGACGCGGCTGGCGGTGCCGAGCCGCGAGAGCACCGTCAGGAGCACGTTGCGCTCCAGCGACTGGGCCTCGTCGACGATGACGAAGCTGTCGTGCAGCGACCGGCCCCGGATGTGGGTGAGCGGGAGCACCTCCAGCATGCCGCGGGCGATGACCTCCTGCATCGTCGAGTCGCTGACCAGCGCACCGAGGGTGTCGAAGACGGCCTGCGCCCAGGGCGCCATCTTCTCGTTCTCGCTGCCGGGCAGGTACCCGAGCTCCTGCCCGCCGACGGCGTAGAGCGGCCGGAACACGACGACCTTGCGGTGCTGCTGGCGCTCCAGCACCGCCTCGAGCCCGGCGCACAGCGCCAGCGCCGACTTGCCGGTGCCGGCGCGGCCGCCGAGGGAGACGATGCCGACCTCGGGGTCGAGCAGCAGGTCGAGCGCCACCCGCTGCTCCGCGGAGCGCCCGTGCAGCCCGAAGGCCTCCCGATCGCCGCGGATCAGCCGCACCCGCTTGTCGGCCGTGACCCGCCCCAGCGCCGCCGACCCGCCGCCGAGCAGCCGCAGGCCGGTGTTGGCGGGCAGGTCGCGGGCGGCGTCATGGTCGATCGACCCGTCCTTGAACAGCGCGTCGACGTCACCGGGAGTGACCTCGACGTCGGCCATCCCGGTCCAGCCGGACGGCGTCACGTCCAGGGCGTGGTACTCGTCGGCCTGCAGACCGACCGCACCCGCCTTGACCCGCAGCGGCACGTCCTTGGTGACCAGCACGACGTCGCCCCGGCCGTCCAGCTTGCGCTCGGCCGCGAGGTTGAGCGCGCAGGCCAGGATGCGGGAGTCGTTCGAGTCGGTGCGGAAGCCCGCGGGGAGCACCTCCGGGTCGGTGTGGTTGAGCTCGACGTGCAGCGTCCCGCCCGCGTCGCCGATGGGGATCGGGACGTCGAGACGGCCGTGCTCGATGCGCAGCTCGTCGAGCGTGCGCAGCGCCGTGCGGGCGAACCATCCCAGCTCGGGGTGGTTCCGCTTGCCCTCCAACTCGGAGATCACCACCAGCGGCAGGACGACCTCGTGCTCGTCGAACCGGGTCAGCGACCACGGGTCGGACAGCAGGACGGAGGTGTCGAGCACGTAGCAGCGAGTGCCGGTAACGATTGTCTCTGCCGAAACAGGGGCGACAGCACGATCGGTCACGGATGCTCCCTCGTGGGCGCGGCACCGCACCCACATATCGGTGGGCCGGCCGGCCCTGTCCGGCCGTGCACAGCGGTTGCCGCGCACGCCCGCGAGGGCCGGGTGCCGGCCCCCTCCGTCGCAAGAACCACGGACCAGGGCCTCCCCGGGCGGCGCGCATCGGGTACGTACCGCCACCACGAACGCTACCGGCGGTCACCCCCGTGCGGTCAACAGCAACGCGGTGAGCGGCGGCCGGGTCGCACCGAGAATTAACAGAACGGCCTACCGCTGATCGCTTGACGCCTACCGCCTGTCGCGGATCTCACCCCGTCCGGCGCAGCTCTTCACGCAGACCTGACGGGGTCCACGGCTCGTCGTGCAGGGCGCGCAGCCGTTGCGCGGGGGTCGCGCCGGGCCGGTCCAGCCAGCGGCGGACCAGCGGGCCGCCCTCGACGTAGGTGACGACGTGGTCGCGCCAGCGCGGGTCGGCGACGAAGCGCAGGACCCGGCGCGCGCCCCGGTCGTCGACGAGCAGCCACCGGCGCAGGTGCGCCGCCACCTCGTCGGGACGGGCCCGCGCGCCGTGCAGGGCCAGCGCGGCGTCGAGGCGCACCCGTGCCAGCCGGGCGACGGCGTCGGCCAGCCGCTCGGCGTGCTCGCCGTCGAACCCGAGGCCGACGGTGGCGAGCACGTCGGACGCCCAGCGGCCCCACCGGTCGCCGACGAGCGCGTACAGGCCGTTGTCGGCCGCACCCTCGGCGAGCAGGGCCTGCGGGGTGCCGAGGACGACGAGCCGGTGCTCCGCCCAGCCGCGCTCCCCCACCAGCACCGTCTCGCGCCGCCACTGCTCGACGTGGTGCCCGGGGTGGGCCTCGTGGGCGAGCAGCCGCGCGAGCCCCGCCCGGCGGGGCCGGGAACCGGCGTTGACCAGCACCCGGGAGCGGCCGGGGCCCGTGCGCAGGTGCAGCGCGTTCCACGGCGCGTCGGTGACGATCTCGAAGGCGACCTCCTCCGGCCCGTCGACCAGGCCGACGTCGCGGGCCCGCTCCCGCAGCGCGAGGGCCAGCGCGTCGACGGCCACCGGGAGCCGCTCGGCGGGCACCTCGTCGCGACGGCGGTGCTCGGCGAGCCGCTCCGCGAGGTCACCGGAGCCGGGGAGCAGGGCGTCGAGGTCGCGGTGGGCGGCGCGGTAGCCGTCCTCGTCCCCGGCGAGGACGGGTCCGTCGGCCGCGGCCCGGAGCGCGGCGGCGTAGGGCACCCCCTGCCCGGCGACGCGCCGGGCGGCCGACTCCAGCGCGACGAGCTGGGCGGCCAGGAAGCGCTCGCGGCGGGGCTCCAGACCCGCGTCCGGCAGCCGTGTCGCGAGATCCCCCGCCGCCCGCACCAGCGCCCCGGGCGACCGGACCGGCCCGGCCGACGGGGGGTCGTCACCCGTCCGGACAGTGATCGTTCCCGGCCGGTGGTGATCGAGCGCCCCGACCAGTGACAGGTAGTCACGAACCGCCTCGTCGACCGGCACCGGGGAAACCTACTCGCCCGGACGGAGCAGCGCGCCCGGGACGACCGGGCCCCGCCATGACTCCGCGTGGGAACGGGAAAAGGTACGTCCGCCATCGGGTGATCCCCGGCTACGCACCGTCGAGTTGATCACTCTTTACGGTCGCGTTCACCCGCCCCGGATGTCGCCGAAAAGGGGCGTATCCGATCGACCAGTAATTGTCCCACTCGATGGGGTTACGCAGTTTGGTGCCCGCCGGGGCGGGCGCTACCTTTTCCTCAGTCAGCGCGGGCTCCCCGGTCGGACGCTGACTCTGAATGGACCCGGCCTCGGCCGGATCCGGATCACAAACTGGAGATAACTGTGCTGAAGAAGGCTGGAATCATCGTGGCCGCCGCCGCCGCGGGCCTGCTCGCGGTCAGCCCGCTCGCCTTCGCGGGCGACAAGGGCCACGACTACGACCACGACGGGGGGAACCACGCCGTCAACTCGGTCGAGGACGACGGCGACAACAACGGCCTCGTGAACGTGGCCGACAACGAGGTCAACGTCCCGATCCAGGCGTGCAACAACGACGTCCCGGTCAACGTCCTCGGCGTTCAGGTCTCCGACGTGCAGGCCGACCTGACCGGCGCCCTCGGGCTGCTGGGCGAGGCCGACGCCGACGACGAGGGTGGCGCCGGCGACGTGCGCGAGTGCTCGCAGGAGAACTCCTCCGGCGGCTCGGTCGTCCAGAACATCGGCTGACACCAGCCAGCGTGACCGGCGGCGCCGGATCCCCTCGGGGGTCCGGCGCCGCTGTCGTGCACCCGGTCCTCCCCGAGCGGGTCCCGTGGTGACCCAGCGTGCGGGAAACCGTCCCGGGAACCGGGTGGAACACCCCCCGAAAGGGGGCGTATCCATTTCTCGAAGCGCGTGCTACGCACGATGTGATGACGCGGCTTGGACGGCTCGAAAATGGGCGGTACGTTTTCCTCAGTCAGCGCGGGCTCCCCGGTCGGACGCTGACTCTGAATGGGCTCGGCCTCGGCCGGATCCGCACCACAAACTGGAGATAACTGTGCTGAAGAAGGCTGGAATCATCGTGGCCGCCGCCGCCGCGGGCCTGCTCGCCGTGAGCCCCCTCGCGTTCGCGAGCGACCACGGTGACTGGGACCACGACGGCAACACCGCGGTCAACTCCGTCGAGGACGACGGCGACAACAACGGCTTCGTGAACGTGGCCGACAACGAGGCCAACGTGCCCGTGCAGGTCTGCAACAACGACGTCCCGGTCAACGTCGCGGGCATCCAGGTCTCCGACGTGCAGGCCGACCTCACCGGCGCCCTGGGCGCCCTGTTCGGCGAGGCCGACGCCGACGACGACGGTGGCGCCGGCGACGTGCGCGAGTGCTCGCAGGAGAACTCCTCCGGCGGCGAGGTCGTCCAGAACATCGGCTGACACCAGCCTGCGTGACCGGCGGCGCCGGACCCCCCGGGGGTCCGGCGCCGCTGTCGTGTGCGGGGCGTCGCTCAGGAGCCGAAGCGGCGGTGCCGGGCGGCGTAGTCGCGCAGCGCGCGCAGGAAGTCGACCTTCCGGAACTCCGGCCAGTACGCCTCGCAGAACCAGAACTCCGAGTTCGCCGACTGCCACAGCAGGAAGCCGGAGAGCCGCTGCTCCCCCGACGTGCGGATGACCAGGTCGGGGTCGGGCTGGCCGGACGTGTAGAGGTGCGCGGCGATGTGGTCGACGTCGAGCACCTCGGCCAGCTCCTCGATCGAGGTGCCCGACTCCGCGTGCTGCAGCAGCAGCTTGCGCACGGCGTCGGCGATCTCCTGGCGCCCGCCGTAGCAGACCGCCACGTTGAGCTCCAGCCCCGGACGGCCGGTGGTGCGGGCGGCGGCGTTCGCGAGGCGGGCCGAGATCTCGCCGGGCAGCAGGTCCAGCGCCCCGACGACCCGCAGCCGCCACCGGGCCGCCGGGCCGCTCAGCTCGTCGACGACGTCGGCGATGATCTCCAGCAGCGGCGCGAGCTCCGCCGGCGGCCGGGAGAGGTTGTCGGTGGAGAGCAGGAACAGCGTCACGACCTCGACCTGCGCCTCCTCGCACCAGCCGAGGAGGTCCGCGATCTTCGCCGCGCCGACCCGGTGGCCGTCGTTGACGTCGACCAGCCCGGCGTCGCGGGCCCAGCGGCGGTTGCCGTCGAGCATCAGCGCGACGTGTCTCGGCCGGCCGCCGACCTGGTCGAGCCGGCGGCTGAGCCGACGCTCGTACACCGAGTACAGCACCTCGCGCACGCCCACGGCCGGTGAGCCTACGCCCGTCGCGGGCAGTGATCGTCCACACCGACGATGTGGTTTCCTCCGCGGGCGGCCCACGCCGCCGTGGCCGTGGCGTAACCTCGGGGCGTGTCTGCCGGGGCTGTCGCGCCAACCCCCGCCACCCCGCCGCTGGTCAAGCCGCGGATGCGGGGCTGGCTGCACCTCTGGTCGTTCACCGTGTCGATCGCGGCGTGCGCCACCCTGATCGCCGTCTCCGCGTCGCTCGTCGGCGGCGGGGCGGCGCTGGCCACGTCGATCTACAGCGTCACGATCCTCGGCCTGTTCGGCATCAGCGCGCTCTACCACCGGCGCACCTGGAAGACGCCCCGCAGCCGCATGATCATGAAGCGGCTCGACCACTCCATGATCTTCCTGTTCATCGCGGGCACGTACACGCCGGTCATCGCGCTGACGATGGCACCGGACCGGGCCCGCGTGGTGCTGATCATCGTGTGGGTGGGTGCGCTCGCGGGCGTCGCGCTGAAGATGCGGTGGCCGCACGCCCCGTCCTGGGTCGGGGTGCCGATCTACCTGGCCCTGGGCTACGTCGCGGTGTTCGTGCTGCCCGACCTGCTGCGCGGCGGCGGCGTGGCCGCGCTGGTGCTGCTGCTGGTCGGCGGCCTGCTCTACACCATCGGCGCGATCTTCTACGCCACGCGCTGGCCGAACCCGTGGCCCCGGACGTTCGGGTTCCACGAGTTCTTCCACGCCGCCACCGTGCTCGCCGCGATCTGCCACCACATCGCGATCTGGCTCGCCCTGTTCTAGCTACTCGTCGCCGGTCGGGCCCTTGGCCCGCAGCTCGTCGACCCGGGCCATCGCGTCGCGCAGCTCGCCCAGCCACTCGTCGGCGTGCTCCCCGACCAGCCGCACGGCCCACGCCAGTGCGTCGGACCGCGAGCGGGCCACCCCGGAGTCGACCAGCGTGTCGAGCACGACCCGCTCCGGCTGGCGCAGCCGCGTCATCACCGGGACCGACGCCACGGTGAACAGCTCGACGTCCTCGCCGATCCGCGCACCCCACGCCACCTTGCGCCCGTAGCGGTGCTCGGCCTGCCGCGCGATCTCGATGCGCTCCTCGCGGGTCTGCTCACGGAACCGCGAGATCCGCCCGGCCACGGCGGCGGCGCGGTCGGCCCGCCCCGCCTCGGTGTCGGCGAACGTGCCGTCGACGGGCGGGAGCTCCCCGACCACCACGATCTCCTCGCGGTCGACGGTCACCTCCGGCGCCCCGGTGAACCAGCCGTCGGGCAGCCGTCCCTGCAGCCAGGCGCCCGCGTCGCCGGCGTCGGGGAGGTCGGCCTGCTGCCAGCCCCCGCGCCCCGGCCCGCGCCCGCCGCGCCCCGCCCCGCCGTGCCATCCCCGATGCATGCGTCCGGTCATCACTGCCTCCATCACGCTGTTGCTGTGATTACGACATTACACCGAGGCAGACGACGGTCACCGCTGTTCGCCGACGGCGAACCGGTCGAGGTGGGTCAGGGGCGGAGCAGGAGGGCCGCGGTGAGCTCCTCGGTCGTCGTGACCGGGCGGTCGCAGACGACACCGCGGCACACGTAGGCCGCGGGGCCGCCGTCGACGAGGGGGCGGTCGGCCAGCAGGGGCACGCCGTCGGCGTCGGGCTCCCCCGCCACGACGACGGTGCCGCCCGCCGCGATCCGCCGGGCGTGCGCGAGCAGGGCCGCGCGGGCCGCGTCGTCCGGCCCCGTGACGGCGACCTGCAACGGCCCGCGCGCCACCGCCTCCGCGACGGTGAGCCAGTGCCCCGCGAACCGCGGGTGCGTCGAGGCGAGCGTGCCCACCGAGCGCAGTGCGGCCTCCGCCGCGTCCCGGTAGCGGCCCCCGTCCGCCGCCAGGACCGACGCCGTGACCAGCGCCGACGCCAGCGCGGAGCTGCCGCACGGCGACGCGTTGTCGGTGAGCTCGCGCGGGCGGTGCAGGAGCTCCTCGGCGTCGTCGGCGGTGTCGAAGAACGTGCCGGGCTCCTCGCCGGAGAAGCGCTGCAGCGCGAGGTCGAGCAGGCCGGTGGCGGCGTCGAGCCAGCGCGGCGCTCCGGTGGCCTGGTGCAGCGCGAGCAGGGCGTCGGCCAGGCAGGCGTGGTCCTCGAGCAGGCCTGCCGCCGCGCCGACCGCACCGGCGCGCGAGGACCGGCGCAGCCGCCCGTCGACGACGTGCAGCGACAGCAGCAGCTCGGCCGCCTCCGCCGCCGCCGCGACCCACTCCGGGTGCCCGAGCGCCGCCCCGGCCTCGGCGAGCGCCTGGATCGCCAGGCCGTTCCAGGCGGTGACGACCTTGTCGTCGCGCGCGGGCTGCGGCCGTCGCGCCCGCGCCGCGAGCAGCGCGGCGCGGACACGGGCCCAGCGGGCCGGGTCGTCGGGGTCGGCGGGCAGCTGCAGCGTCGAGGAGCCGTGCTCGAACGTGCCCTCGGCGGTCACCGTGAGCAGGTCGGCCGCCCAGGCGCCGTCCTCGTCGCCGAGCACGTCGCGCAGCTGGGCGGGGGTCCAGGCGTAGGTCAGCCCCTCGGCGCCGTCGGCGTCGGCGTCCAGCGCGGCGGCGAACCCGCCCTCGGGTGTCCGCAGGTCGGTCAGCAGGAACGCGGCGGTCTCCGCGGCGACCCGCCCGGGGAGCGGGCCGGCGTCCGGCAGCCGGGCGAGGTGGGCGTAGGCGCGCAGCAGCAGCGCGTTGTCGTAGAGCATCTTCTCGAAGTGCGGCACGATCCACCGCGCGTCGACGCTGTAGCGCGCGAAACCGCCCGCGAGCTGGTCGTACAGGCCGCCGCGGGCCATCCGCTCCGCGGTGACCGACGCGCGGGCCAGCGCGTCGGCCGACCCGGTGCGCTCGTGGTGGCGGGCGAGGAACTCGAGCACCATCGACGGCGGGAACTTCGGCGCCCCGCCGAACCCGCCGTGGACGGCGTCGAACCCGGAGCCCAGGGCGGCCGCGGCCGCGTCGAGCGCCGCGTCGTCGACGACGGCGGGCGGCAGGGTCGCCCCCGCCCCGTCGGCGAGCCGGGCCGCGAACTCCCCCGCCGAGCTGCGCACCCGCTCGCCGTCCTGCGTCCAGGCCGTCGTGACGGCGTCGAGGAGCTGGCGGAACCCGGGCAGCCCGTGCCGCGGGGTCGGCGGGTAGTAGGTGCCGCAGCTGAACGGCTCGCCGACCGGGGTGAGGAAGCAGGTCATCGGCCAGCCGCCCTGACCGGTCGCGGCCTGGGTGGCGGCCATGTAGACGGCGTCGATGTCGGGGCGTTCCTCGCGGTCGACCTTGATCGCCACGAAACCGGCGTTGACCTGCGCTGCCGTGTCCGCGTCCTCGAACGACTCGTGCGCCATGACGTGGCACCAGTGGCACGCCGCGTACCCGACCGAGAGCAGGACGGGGACGTCGCGGCGCGCGGCCTCCTCGAAGGCCTCCGGCCCCCACGGGTACCAGTCGATCGGGTTGTCGGCGTGTTGCAGGAGGTACGGGCTGGTCGCGTCGGCGAGCCGGTTGGGCATGCGGCCAGCCTGTCAGGGCTGCTTCGGCCCCGCAGCGTCCCCGTCGGCCGGCTCGTCGGGCTGGGCGTCGAAGGACGCCGGCACCTTCTTCAGGTGCTTGGTCATCGACCGGATGAGGAACGCCGTGGCCAGCCCGAGCAGCAGGATGACGACGAGCGCCACCGGCGAGGCCTTGCCGAACTCCGGCTCCCCGGGCGGCGGCTCCGCACCGCCCTGCATCGGTACCACGACGGCGGAGGAGGCCGTCGCCATCGGCACCGCACCCAGGTCGACCAGCACGTCGTTCACCCCTCGACCCTACGTGCCGCTCAGCCGGCCCGCCGCACGGCCACCTCGGCCTCGATCCCGGCGAACAGGTCGTCCTCGGGGGTCGGGGCGTCGACGGTGGAGCGCACGAGCTCGTAGTCCTCGGTGGGCCACACCTCGCGCTGGATGTCGGGCGGCACCAGGAACCAGCGGCTGGTGGGGTCGATCTGCGTGGCGTGGGCGATGAGGGCCTGGTCGCGCAGGTGGAACCAGTCGTCGCAGCGCACCCGGGTGGTGACCCGCAGGCCCGGGTCGGGCCGGTCGGACCAGTTCTCCAGCCACTCCTTGTACGGCGACTCCATGCCGCGGGCCTCCATCGCCTCCTGGAAGGCGAGCAGGCGGGCCTTGGAGAACCCGTGGGAGTAGTAGAGCTTCTGCGGCTCCCACGGCTCGCCGGTGCCGGGGAAGCGGCTCGGGTCGCCCGCGGCGTCCCACGCGGCCATCGAGATCTCGTGGGTCTTGATGTGGTCGGGGTGCGGGTAGCCGCCGTTCTCGTCGTAGGTGACGATCACGTGCGGGCGGAACTCGCGGATCAGCGCGACGAGCGGGCGCGTGGCGACCTCCAGGTCCTCCAGCGCGAAGCAGCCCTCCGGCAGCGGGGGCAGCGGGTCGCCCTCGGGGAGCCCGGAGTCGACGAAGCCGAGCCAGCGGTGCTGCACGCCGAGGATCTCGGCGGCGCGCGCCATCTCGGCGCGGCGGACCGCGGGCAGGTCGGCGATCACCTCGGGGCGGTCCATCGCGGGGTTGAGGATGCTGCCGCGCTCGCCCCCGGTGCAGGTCACGACCATGACCTCGTGGCCCTCGGAGACGTAGCGGGCGGAGCTGGCGGCGCCCTTGCTCGACTCGTCGTCGGGGTGGGCGTGCACCGTCATCAGTCGCAGTGACATGAGCTCGGCCGTGGTCCTTCCGGGATCAGGAGGCGTGCTGGGAACGATCGTGGCAGAGCCCCCCGACAGTCCGCCGGTGAGTCCGCTCCGACGGTGCAACGTGCCGGGTCCGCATACCCTTCCCGAGACGTCACCGGGATGCTCGCTCACCGTGGTCCGAGCGGGCGTCGACGGGGGCCCGTTCGGCCCCCTCTAGATCGTCGGCGACCCCCGATCGGACGCGCTGACCTGGGACGATGGGGGTGCCGGGAACCTTTCCGGACAGTCGACCGTTCGACGAAAAGCTGCGACGAGCGGCTGACACCGTGTTACCGTGAGCTGTACACGGCCCGCAGGCGGGTCGTGTTTTTCCTTACTCAGGGGCCACCCGGGCGCCACTCCGGGCAGCGCCGAGGACGGGAGCGCCCGAGACGGGTGGGTCCCGGCCACGGACACAGGGTCCGTGGAGTGGTGACCTGTACAAGGCTGGAGGAGTGATGACCGTGACGGACACCCAGGTGACCTGGTTGACCCAGGAGGCCTACGACCGGCTCAAGAACGAGTTGGACCAGCTCATCGCCAACCGTCCCGTCATCGCTGCCGAGATCAACGCCCGCCGCGAGGAGGGCGACCTCAAGGAGAACGGCGGCTACCACGCCGCGCGCGAGGAGCAGGGCCAGCAGGAGGGCCGCATCCGGCAGCTGCAGGAGCTGCTGCGCACCGCCCAGGTCGGCACCGCCCCCACCAGCTCCGACACCGCCGCACCCGGCATGGTCCTCAAGCTCCGCTACGACGGCGACGACGACACCGAGACGGTGCTGCTCGGTTCCCGCGAGGAGGGCAGCCGGGGCGACCTGGAGGTCATCTCGCCGAACTCCCCGCTCGGGGCGGCCCTGCTCGGCGCCCACGTCGGCGACACCCGCGAGTACCCGCTGCCCGACGGCGGCAGCATGAAGGTCTCGCTCGTCTCCGCGGAGCCGTTCCGCGCCTGACGTCCCGCGTCCACCGCCGTGCCCGCTCGTCGGGGCGCGGCGGTGGGTCAGACCCGGCGCCCCAGCTCGTCGACCGTCACGTGCCCGGCGGCGCGCAGCTGGTCGAGCAGCTCGGCGGAGTGCTCGGGGCCGCGCGTCTCCAGCGTGAGCGCCACCTCGACGTCGCCCAGCTCCAGCGCCCCGGTGATCCGGGTGTGCGCCACGTCCAGGACGTTCGCCCCGTGCGTGCCCATCAGCGTGAGCACACCCGCGAGCGCACCGGGCCGGTCGGCCATCCGCACCCGCAGCGACAGGTAGCGCTGCGCGGCCGCCATGCCGTGCTGGATCACGTGCAGCAGCACCAGCGGGTCGACGTTGCCGCCGGACAGCACCGCCACCACCGGCGTCGCGAACCGGTCCGGGTGCTCCATCAGGGCCGCCACCCCCGCGACCCCGGCGGGCTCCACGAGCATCTTCGCGCGCTCCAGGCACAGCAGCAGCGCGCGGGACAGCGCGTCCTCGTCGACGGTGAGGATCTCGTCGACCAGCGCCGTGACCTGGGGGAAGGTCAGGTCGCCCGGCCGGCCGACCGCGATGCCGTCGGCGATCGTGCGCATCGAGGGCAGCGTGGTCGGGGCGCCGGCGGCCATCGAGCCCGGCCACGCCGCCGCCCCCTCGGCCTGCACGCCGACCACCCGCACGTCGGGCCGCCGGGCCTTCACCGCCGCGGCGACGCCGCCGAGCAGCCCGCCGCCGCCGGTGCAGACGAGCACCGTCGCGACGTCGGGCACCTGCTCCAGGATCTCCAGCCCGACGGTGCCCTGGCCGGAGATGATGTCCGGGTGGTCGAAGGGGTGCACGAACACCGCACCGGTGCGCTCGGCGAACTCGACGGCGGCCGCGATGGAGCCCTCGATCGTCTCGCCGACGAGGTGCACCCGCGCCCCGTAGCCGCGGGTGGCCCCGACCTTCGGGATCGCCGCGCCGACCGGCATGAACACGGTGGCCTCGATGCCCAGCAGCTGCGCGGCCAGCGCCACGCCCTGGGCGTGGTTGCCCGCGCTCGCCGCCACGACCCCGGCCGCGCGCTCCCGCGCGTCGAGCCGGTGCAGCCGGGTGTACGCGCCGCGGATCTTGAACGACCCGGTGCGCTGCAGGTTCTCGCACTTGAGCCACACCGGGCCGCCGCAGCGCTCGGCGAGCGCCCGCGAACGGGCGACGGGGGTGGTGGTGACGACGCCGGCCAGCAGCTCCCGGGCGGCGCGGATGTCGTCCGCGCTCACCGGGGGCACCGGCCGGTCGTGGGGGTCTGCGACGGCCATGGCGGCATCCTCGCACCCGGAACCGTCAGACCCCGGCCCTAGTCTGGGCCCCACGTGGAGGGGAGAACGCCGTGACCACGATCGAACGGCCCGCCCAGGACGACTTCCTGGAGCTGGCCGCGCCCTACCGGCGCGAGCTGCTGGCGCACTGCTACCGGATGCTCGGGTCGGTGCACGACGCGGAGGACGTGCTGCAGGAGACGCTGGTGCGGGCCTGGCGGGCCTACGACCGGTTCGAGGGCCGCTCGTCGCTGCGCACGTGGCTGCACCGGATCGCCACCACCACCTGCCTCACCGCGCTGGAGGTCCGCGGCCGGCGCCCGATGCCCGCGGGGCTGCACGGCACGGGCTCCCACCCGGACGACCCCCTGCGCGACAACCCCGAGATCGCCTGGCTGGAACCCGCCCCCGACGACGCGGTGTGCCCCGACGCCGGGGCCGACCCCGCGGCCGTCGTCGCCGCACGGGCGGGGGTGCGGCTCGCGTTCGTCGCCGCGCTGCAGCACCTCCCGGCCCGGCAGCGGGCCGTGCTGCTGCTGCGCGAGGTCCTGCAGTGGCGGGCCGCGGAGGTCGCGGAGCTGCTCGACACCTCGGTCGCGGCGGTCAACAGCGCGCTGCAGCGGGCGCGGGCGCAGCTCCAGGAGGTCGCTCCCACGCAGGACGACGCCCCCGCGCCGCTCACCGCCGCCCAGCGCGACCTGCTCGACCGCTACGTCGCCGCGTTCGAGGTGAAGGACGTCCACGCGATCGTCTCCCTGCTCGCCGCCGACGTCGCCTGGGAGATGCCGCCCTTCGAGTCCTGGTACCGCGGCCGCGCGCACGTGGCGCAGCACCTGGAGCTGCGCTGCCCCGGCGGCCCCGACGACTTCCGCCTGCTGCCGATCGCGGCCAACGCCCAGCCCGGCTTCGCGCTGTACCTGCGCGGCGACGATCGCGCGTTCCACCCGTTCGCGCTGCAGGTGCTCACGTTCGCGGGCCGGACCGTCACCGACGTCGCCACGTTCCTCGACCTCACCCTGTTCGGGGTGTTCGGGCTGCCGGAGAGCCTGCCGGCCGATCACCCGGTAGCCTCGCAGGTGTAGGGCTGCCGTGAAGGCGCTCCAGGGGAGGACGACGGATGACGCGGCTGCGGGTGCTCGCTCCGCTGCTGGCCGCGGCCGCCCTCGCCGCCGTGGCGGTGGCCACGGTGCACGACGCGGGATGCGACGAGCCGGGCTACCTCGAGATGGTCGACGGCGGCTACGAGCTGGTCGGCGGCTGCATCGCCGCGGGCGACCTGCTGGTGGCCGACCCGCCCGCCCCCGCCCCGCTCGACGGCGAGGCCGCCGACAAGGGCTGACCGCCCCGGCTCGGACGGCCCACCCCGGATCGCGGTGAACGGCCCGGCCGGTGTCCGGAGCCCGAGGTGAGCCGGCCTACCGCGCGGCGTCGAGGGCGGTGCGCAGGTCCTCGAGCAGGTCCTCGACGTCCTCGATGCCGACCGAGAGCCTGATCAGGTCGTCCGGGACCTCCAGCGCCGACCCCGCCACCGACGCGTGGGTCATCGCCCCGGGGTGCTCGATCAGCGACTCGACGCCGCCGAGCGACTCGGCCAGGGTGAACAGCCGCGTCGCCGCGCAGACCGCCAGCGCCGCCTCCCGCCCGCCCGCGACGGTGAACGACACCATCCCGCCGAAGCGGCGCATCTGCTTCGCCGCGGCCTCGTGACCGGGGTGCTCGGGCAGGCCGGGGTAGAGCACGCCCGACACCGCCGGGTGCCCGGCGAGCAGCTCGACGACCCGCTCGGCGTTGTCGCAGTGGCGCTCCATCCGCACGGCGAGGGTCTTGACCCCGCGCAGCGTGAGCCAGGCGTCGAACGGGCCGGGCACCGAGCCGACCGAGTTCTGCGTGAACCGGATCCGCTCGGCCAGCTCGTCGTCGCTGGTGACCAGCGCGCCGCCGACGACGTCGGAGTGCCCGCCGACGTACTTGGTGGTGGAGTGCAGCACCACGTCGGCCCCGAGGGCGAGCGGGTTCTGCAGGTAGGGCGAGGCGAAGGTGTTGTCGACGACGAGCCGCGCGCCCGCCTCGTGGGCCACCGACGCGAGCGCCGCGATGTCGGCGATGCCGAGCAGCGGGTTGGTCGGGGTCTCGCACCAGATCACCCGGGTGGTGGGCCGGACCGCGGCCCGCAGCGCGTCGACGTCGCCCAGGTCGACCGGGGTGTACTCGACGCCCCAGCCCGTGAGGATCTTGTCGACGAGCCGGAACGTGCCTCCGTAGGCGTCGTGCGGGATCACGAGGTGGTCGCCGGGCGCGAGCAGCACGCGCATGAGCACGTCGGAGGCGCCCATGCCGGAGCCGAACGCGATGCCGTGCCGGCCGCCCTCCAGCGCCGCGAGGCACTCCTGGAGCGCGGTGCGGGTGGGGTTGGCCGAGCGCGAGTACTCGTAGCCGCCCGCCCGCAGCCCGCCGACCCCGTCCTGCGCGAACGTCGACGACGGGTGGATCGGCGTGATCACCGCTCCGGTCGTGGGGTCGGGCTCCTGGCCCGCGTGGATGGCGTTGGTCGAGAAGCCCGGCATGTCCGCCACGCTACGCGCCGTCCTCAGTGGCCCCGGTCGAGCCCTCCGGCGGCGAGCGTGCGCAGCAGCGCGGGTGACAGGCGCGCCAGCAGCCGCACGACCTTCGCCTCCGGCGTCACCGGCACGACGGCCCGGTCGCGGCGCACGGCGTCGACGATCTCGGCCGCGACGCCCTCCGGCCGGAAGTTCCGCTTCCCGTAGACCGACGCGGCGTGGGCGCGGCGGGCCTCCTGCGCGGAGTCGTCGAGACCGGAGAAGGTGCTGGTCCGGGTGATGTTCGTGTCGACGATGCCGGGGCAGATCGTGGAGACGCCGACGCCGTGGCCGGCGAGCTCCCCGCGCAGGCAGTCCGAGAGCATCGCCACCGCCGCCTTGCTGGTCGCGTACGCGGCGAGGTCCGTCGCGGGCAGCCACGCCGCGGCCGAGGCGACGTTGACGACGTGCCCGCCCTCGCCGCGCTGCACCAGCCGGGCCCCGAACTCGCGGCAGCCGTGCACCACGCCCCAGAGGTTGACGTCGAGCACGCGGCGCCACTCGTCGACGGTGGTGTCGAGGAACGTGCCGGAGTGCCCGATCCCCGCGTTGTTGACGACGACGTCCGGCACGCCGTGCGCGGCCACGACGTCGTCGGCGAGCTTGCGCATCCCGGCCTCGTCGGAGACGTCGACGGCGTGGGCGTGCCCACCGACCTCGTCCGCCGTGCGGGTCGCGGCGGCGGCGTCGACGTCGACCGCCACGACCTCGGCCCCCAGCGCCGCGAACGCCCGCGCGGTGGCCGCCCCGATGCCGCTGCCCGCGCCGGTGACGAGCACGAGCTTCCCCCCGAACTCCCCGCCGCCGCGGACGCGGGTCAGCGCCGGGGCGGCGTGCGTCCCGCGCACCAGGTCGACCAGCTCGGTGATCATCCGGGCGAGCACGGGGCCGTGCGTCAGCGGCGCCCAGTGCCCGGCCGCGATCCGGCGCCGCCACAGCTGCGGCACCCAGCGGTCGAGGTCGGCGGCCATGCCGGGCCGCACGTAGTGGTCGTCGTCGGCGTGCACGACCTGCACCGGCACCGTCGTGCGCCGCTCCCCCGGGTCCGTCAGCCGGCGCAGCACGTTGGCGCGGTAGAGCCGCACCCCGATCTCGCCGTCGGCCCCGCGGGTGCGCACCCGCTCCCGCGGCGCGACGCCCTCCAGCCGCGCGAGCAGCGCGTCCCACTGCGACCCCAGGCCCAGCCGCCACGGCAGCGCACCCAGGCCCGGCACCTGGAACGCCGCGACGTACCAGGAGTGCAGCAGCTGCACCGCCGACGCCCGCGGGTGCGACGCCCAGCCGCGCATCCAGTGCCCGATGTGGTCCAGGCAGCCGCCCGCGACCGAGGTGAACGAGGCGATCCGGCCGGCCGCCGACGGGTCGGCCACCAGCTCCCAGGCCAGGATCGCGCCCCAGTCGTGCCCGGCGAGGTGCACCGGCTCGTCCGGCGACACCGCGTCGAGGACGGCGCGCAGGTCGGCCGCGAGGTTCTCGATGCGGTAGGGGTCGATGCCGGGCGGGCAGTCCGACGCCCCGGCGCCGCGGTTGTCGAACGTCACGACGTGGAACCGGTCCACCAGCTCCTCGACGACGTCGGCCCACACCACGTGGGTGTCGGGGTAGCCGTGCACGAGCACGACTGTGGGGTTCGCCGGGTCGCCGTGCGTCCAGACGGCGAGCCGCACGTCACCGGAGCGGACGAGCTGCTTCATGGGGCTCCCTACAGGTCGAGGACGAGGCGGTCGCCCGCCGGGCGGTCGGTGCACAGGAGGTGCTCGCCGACGCGGCAGGTCCCGCAGAACCCCTGCCGGCAGGAGTAGGCGACGTCGGGCCGGACCTCGCGGACGACGTCGAGCGCGGTGCGGTCGGCCGGGACGTCGAGCACGGCGCCGCTGCGCGCGAGCACGAGCCGGAACGCGCGCCCGCCGACGACGGGCGGGGGCGAGAACCGCTCGACGTGCAGGGCGGTGGCGGGGCTCGCCGGGAAGGCGGCGCGGACCGCGTCGAGCATCGGGGGCGGGCCGCAGGCGTACACCGCGCCGCCGGGCGCCGCGCGGGCGAGCAGGTCGGTGGGCACGCCGTGCTCGTCGTCGGCGTGCAGGGTGGTCCGGGACGGCGACCCGAGCGAGTCGCGGAACGGCATGCTCGCGCGCGTCCGGCCGGTGTAGAGCAGGTGCCAGTCGACGCCGGACCGGGCCGCGGCCCGCACCATCGGCGCGATCGGGGTGATCCCGATGCCGCCTGCGACGAACAGCATGCGCGGGCGCGGCACGTAGGGGAACGCGTTGCGCGGGCCCCGGACGGCGACCCGGGCGCCCGGGCGCAGCCCGTGCACCTCGGCCGACCCCGGCCCGACGAGCCGCACCGCGATCCGGTAGCAGTGCCGGTCGGCGGGGTCGCCGGTCAGCGAGTACTGCCGACGGCGCCCCGACGGCAGCTCGACGTCGAGGTGGCAGCCGGGCTGCCAGACCGGGAGCGGGCCGAGCCCGGCGAGGCGCAGCGCGACCACCCCGTCGGCGACGACCGCCCGGTCCGCGACGACCATCCGCAGCGTCCGGTCCACCCGGGCCGGGTCGCGCCCGTCGCCGCGGGCGAGTGCGCGGTACCCGCCGGCGAGGGCGGCGAGCAGGCGCATGGCGCGGTCGGGCCGGTCGCGCCCGCGCAGGTCGCGCGGCACCGCCGGGTCCCGGGTCCCGGACGGGACGAGCGCCGTCACCGGTTCGCCGCGGGCGAGGTGCCGAGGTAGGCCACCGCGCGCGCCGTCGACCCGTCCTGGCTGGGGTGGTAGCCCGGCCGGAACCAGCGGGCCACCTGCCACGCCATCGCGAACGGGTCCGGCACGAGGCCGCGCCCGCCGAGCCGGAGCCAGTCGCTCCAGCGGGCGCGCCGCGGGCAGGTCGGGTCGGCGGCGGTGAGGAACAGCGCCCCGCGCGCCCACAGCCAGGTGAGCACCGGCGCGACGAGCAGCCTCGCGCGGGCGCGGCACAGGTAGGAGTCGTCGAGGTGGGCGAGGGTGTCGAAGGCGACGCAGCGGTGCTCGACCTCCTCGGCCCCGTGCCAGCGCAGCAGGTCGAGCATCACCGGGTCGGCGTCGTCGAGGGCGGACGCGCCGAGCACCCAGTCGCCCAGCACCGACGTCAGGTGCTCGATCGCGGCGACGACGGCGAGCCGCTCGACCAGGCCCTGTCCTTCCCACCCGCCCCCGAGCAGCCACCCGAAGATCCACTCGACCTGGTCGGTGTAGGGCCGCGTGTCGATCCCGGCGGCGCGCAGCACGTCGAGCACCTCGTCGTGGGCCCGCGCGTGCATCGCCTCCTGGCCGATGAACCCGCGCACCTGGTCGGCCAGGTCGTCGTCGGCGATGCGGGGCAGGGCCTGGGTGAACAGGTCGACGAAGAACCGCTCGCCCGCGGGCAGCAGCAGGTGCAGCACGTTGAGCACGTGGGTGCCGACCGGCTCGCCCGGGACCCAGTGCAGCGGCAGGCCGGCCCAGTCGAAGTGCACGTCGCGGGCGACGAGCACCAGGTCCGCGGGATCGTCGACCCGGGTCATGCGGCCTCCCTGCCGTAGCTGTAACCGGTGGTTACATGTAACCACCGGTCACACCATGCGGCACGGACCAGGTCCTGGCAAGCCCCGGCCCCGCGCTCAGCCCCCCGAGCCGAGGAACGCGAGCACGTCGGAGCGGGTGACCACGCCGGCCGGCTTGCCGTCGACCAGCACCAGCGCGGCGTCGGCGGTGGAGAACGCCCCCATCGCGGTCTCCAGCGCCTCGCCCGCGCCGATCGTCGGCAGGGCCGGGGACATGTGCTTCTCCAGCCGGTCCGACAGCTGTGCGCGGCCGGTGAACAGGGCGTCGAGCAGGTCGCGCTCGACGACCGCGCCCGCGACCTCCGCGGCCATCACCGGCGGCTCGGCCCGGACGACCGGCATCTGCGAGACGTGGAACTCGCGCAGGTAGTGCACCGCGTCGGCGACGGTCTCGTTCGGGTGCGCGTGCACCAGGTCGGGCAGCGAGCCGTCCTTGCGGCGCAGCACGTCGCCGACCGTGGAGCCCTGCGCGGGCGGCAGGAAGCCGTAGCCCGACATCCACGCGTCGTTGAAGACCTTGCCCAGGTAGCCGCGGCCGCCGTCGGGCAGCAGGACCACGACGACGGCGTCCTCGGGCAGCTCGCGGGCGACCCGCAGCGCCGCGACCGTCGCCATCCCGCACGAGCCGCCGACCAGCAGCGCCTCCTCGCGGGCCATCCGGCGGGTCATGTCGAACGAGTCGCCGTCGGACACCGCGACGATCCGGTCGCAGATGTCCTTGTCGTAGGTCGACGGCCAGAAGTCCTCGCCGACGCCCTCGACCAGGTACGGGCGGCCGCCGCCGCCGGAGTAGACCGATCCCTCCGGGTCGGCGCCGATGATCTGCACCTTCCCGTCGGAGACCTCCTTGAGGTAGCGCCCGGTGCCGCTGATCGTGCCGCCGGTGCCGATGCCCGCCACGAAGTGCGTAATGCGGCCGTCGGTCTGCTCCCAGATCTCCGGGCCGGTGCCGAGGTAGTGCGACTCGGGGTTGGCCTGGTTGGCGTACTGGTTGGGCTTCCAGCCGCCCTCGATCTCGCGGGCGAGGCGGTCGGAGACGCTGTAGTAGGACTCGGGGTGGTCGGGCTCCACCGCCGTCGGGCACACGACGACCTCGGCCCCGTAGGCGCGCAGGACGTTGCGCTTGTCCTCGCTGACCTTGTCCGGGCAGATGAACACGCACTTGTAGCCGCGGCGCTGGGCGATCATCGCGAGGCCGACCCCGGTGTTGCCGGAGGTGGGCTCGACGATCGTGCCGCCGGGCCGCAGCTCACCCGAGGCCTCCGCCGCCTCGACCATGCGCAGCGCGATGCGGTCCTTCACGCTGCCGCCGGGGTTGAAGTACTCGACCTTGGCCAGCACCGTCGCCGCGATGCCCTCGGCGACGGTGCCCAGCCGGACGAGCGGGGTGTTCCCGACGAGGTCGGCGACGTGCTCCACATAGCGCATGCCCCCATCGTCCCCCACCCCGTCGCGGGTCCACGGACGAGGTCGCACACCGGGGTCCGTGGACGCAAAGCGAACACGCAGGCGCACCACGCCGTACGCATTACGCCGATCGCCCCCCGAAAGGACTGCTGGGAGTGGCGAGAGGACTACGGTTCGCCACCGCACGGTCCTCCGGTCGACGGGCACATCGGCCGGGAACAAGGCTCCGGGCGCTCCCCAAGGGGCCGCCCCCGCGTCGGCTCACGCTGCGCGCCGGCGGCTCCCCATCACATCTCCGCACGCCGGCGACCCCGCAACGGGCCCCGTGGGCGCGAGCTGTCGTACGCAGCACCGCAGGAGGGGAACTCCGTGCAGGACCACGACCCGCCCGGTCCGCCGGGCGGGGACACCAGCGACGACGATCCCGAGCTCGAACGCCTCGCCCGGCTCGCCGGGCGGGGCGACCGGCCCGCACTGGAGGAGTTCCTGCGCCGGATCCGGCTGCCGGTGGTCCGGTACTGCCGCAGCAAGCTGCTCGGGGCGGGCGGCGCGCAGGGCCCCGACGACGTCGCGCAGGAGGTGCTGCTCGCCGTCTGCGACGCGCTGCCGCGCTTCCGGCCCGACGGCACGTCGGTGATGGCCTTCGTCTTCGGCATCTGCCGGTTCAAGATCGTGGACGCCTACCGGTACTCGGGGCGCGACCGCTCGACGCCGAGCGACACCCTGCCCGACAACGCCGACGACGGCCCCGGTCCCGAGCACGCCGCGATCCTGTCCACCGAGGTGGTGCGGATGATCGAGGCGATGGCCCGGCTGCCCGAGCACCACCGGGAGATCCTGCACCTGCGGATCGGTCTGAGGTACCCCGCGGAGGAGGTCGCGCGGCTGCTCGGCACGACCGCCGGGGCCGTGCGGGTCACCCAGCACCGGGCGATGCACAAGCTCCGCCAGCTGCTCACGGAGAACCTGGCGGAGGAGGACTGACCTCGGCGAGGCGACGCAGCAGGTAGCGGCGCTCCGGTTCGTTGCCGACCAGGTCCAGCGCGGCGCGGTAGGCGCCTGCGGCCTCGGCGCGCCGGTCCAGCCGGCGCAGCAGGTCCGCGCGGGCCGCGGGCAGCAGGTGGTAGCCGCGCAGGCGGGGGTCCCCGGCGAGGGCGTCGAGCAGCGCGAGGCCGGCCTGCGGCCCGTCGCGCATCGCCACCGCGACGGCGCGGTTCAGGTCCACCAGCGGCGACGGGGCCACCCGGCGCAGCACGTCGTAGAGCGCGACGACCTGCGGCCAGTCGGTCGTCGCGACGTCGGCGGCCTCGACGTGGCAGGCCGCGATCGCCGCCTGCAGCCCGTAGGCGCCGGGCGGGCCGCCGGTGAGCGCCCGCACCACGAGGTCCCGCCCCTCCGCGATCGCGACGGCGTCCCACCGCGACCGGTCCTGGTCGTCGAGCAGCACCGGGTCGCCGTCGGGGCCGGTGCGGGCGTCGCGGCGGGCGTCGACGAGGAGCAGGAGCGCGAGCAGGCCGCTGACCTCGCGTTCCGCCGGCAGCAGGCCGCGCAGGATGCGGACCAGCCGGATCGCCTCCGCGGCCAGGTCGGCCCGCACCAGCTCCGCACCCGAGCTGGCGGCGTAGCCCTCGGTGAAGATCAGGTAGAGCACGCGCAGCACGCCGGGGAGCCGGTCGGGCAGCTCGCGGGCCTCCGGCACCCGGAACGGGATGCGCGCGTCACGGATCTTCTTCTTGGCCCGCACGATCCGCTGGGCGGCGGTGGCCGTGGGCACCAGGAACGCCCGGGCGACCTCCGGCGTGGACAGCCCGGCCAGGCAGCGCAGCGTCAGCGCGGTCTGCGCCTCCAGCGGCAGGGCGGGGTGGCAGCAGGTGAAGAACAGGCGCAGGCGCTCGTCGGGGACGTCGCCGTCCTCGTCGACGGGGACGGCCGGTCCCGCGCGGTCGGCCTCGACCTGCAGCACCGCGAGCCGCGCGGCGTAGGCGCGGTCGCGGCGCAGGCGGTCGACGGCGCGGCGCCGGGCCGTCGTGAGCAGCCAGGCCCCCGGCCGGGCCGGCACGCCGTCGACGGGCCAGCGCTCCAGCGCGGCGGCGACGGCGTCGGAGGCCACCTCCTCGGCGAGGTCGAGGTCGCCGAACTGCCGGACGAGCACCGCGAGCAGCCGGCCCCGTTCCTCGCGGAACACGTGCTCGACCGAGCCGGCCGCCCGCGGCTGCGTCACGGCGCCTCGAACTCCAGGACCGGTCGCACCTCGATCCGCTGGCCGCGCTGGCTGCCGGGACAGCGGGCGGCCCAGTCGATGGCGGCGTCGAGGTCGGGGACGTCGAGGAGGTAGTAGCCGCCGAGCACCTCGCGGGTCTCGGCGAACGGCCCGTCGGTGACGATCCGCTCGCCGGTGTCGGTCACCGCGACGGTGGTGGCGGTGTCGACGCCCTGCAGCGCGTCGCTCGCGATCATCACCCCGGCCTCGGCCACCGCCTTCTCGTAGGCCCAGTAGCGGTCCATCTCCTCCTGGACGCCCTCCTCCGACCAGTCTCCCTCGGCGGGGCCGTAGATCAGCAGCATGTACTTCATCGACGGTTCTCCTGTCACCTGGTGCGGCCGGGACGCCGCACAGCATGACGACGAACGGGCCCGTGCGGAATCGACAGCGCTACTCGCGTTCGACCCGGCGCAGCCCGCGCTCCGGGGTCCACGACTCGACGACCAGCAGGGTCGCGTCGGCGTTCAGGCCGGTGATGACGACCTCGCGGACGTCGGCGCGGAACAGGTCGCCGGAGCCGGGGCCCTCGACGGACCCGGCGGGCACGGCCCGCCCCGCCACCTTCGCGTCCCCGGCCCACGACGCGTGGTCCTCCGGCGGGTCGACCGACGCGCTGTGCAGCGCGAACCGGGGGTCGCGCCGCAGGTCGTCGCCCTTGCGGGCGTCCGGCATCGACCCGAACGTCAGGTCGTCGCCGACGAACTGCACCTCGATGCCGCTGATCCGGGGCGACCCGTCGGCGCGCAGGGTGGCGATGGTCTTGTGCTTGTGGGCGTCGAGGAGCGCGCGGGCCCGGGCGGCGAACCCCGGCTCGGCGGACTCGAGCTCCTTCCAGGTGGCCATGCCCCCAGCTTGCCGTGCCCACGGCGGGGTGAGAGCGGGGCACGTCACGTCGTCGCCGACGTCCACCTCGGTTACCCGCGAGTACCCTCCATGGCGGAAACCGTCCCCATCACCGAGGAGATCGACGATGCCCGAAGCCGTGATCGTCGCAGCGGCCCGCTCACCCATCGGCCGCGCGTTCAAGGGGTCGCTGGCCGGCATCCGTCCCGACGACCTGGCCGCGCAGATGGTCCGGGCGGCGCTGGCGCAGGTGCCCGAGCTCGACCCCACCGACGTCGACGACCTCATGCTCGGCTGCGGCCTGCCCGGCGGGGAGCAGGGCTTCAACATGGCCCGCGTCGTCGCCGTGGCGCTGGGCCACGACACGATGCCCGGCACCACCGTCACCCGCTACTGCTCGTCGTCGCTGCAGACCACGCGCATGGCGCTGCACGCCATCAAGGCCGGCGAGGGCGACGTGTTCATCTCCGCGGGCGTCGAGACGGTCTCGCGCTTCACCAAGGGCAACAGCGACTCGCTGCCCGACACCCGCAACCCGCTGTTCGCCGAGGCCGGCGCGCGCACGGAGGCCACCGCGGAGTCCGGCACCGACACCTGGATCGACCCCCGCAGCACCGGCGACGTGCCCGACGTCTACATCGCGATGGGGCAGACGGCGGAGAACCTGGCACGCGCCAAGGGCGTCACCCGCGAGGACATGGACCGCTTCGGCGTCCGCTCGCAGAACCTCGCCGAGAAGGCCATCGCCGACGGCTTCTTCGCCCGCGAGATCACCCCGGTCACGCTCCCGGACGGCACGATCGTCTCCACCGACGACGGCCCGCGCGCCGGCACGACCTACGAGGGCGTCAGCCAGCTCAAGCCGGTGTTCCGCCCCGACGGCCTGATCACCGCGGGCAACGCGTGCCCGCTCAACGACGGCGCCGCCGCGCTGGTGATCATGTCCGACACGAAGGCCGCCGAGCTGGGCCTCACGCCGCTCGCGCGCGTCGTCTCGACGGGCGTGTCCGGCCTGTCGCCGGAGATCATGGGCCTGGGCCCGGTCGAGGCGTCGAAGCGGGCGCTCAAGATCGCCGGCATGACCATCGACGACATCGACCTCGTCGAGATCAACGAGGCGTTCGCCGCGCAGGTCATCCCCTCGGCCCGCGACCTCGGCATCGACGAGGACAAGCTCAACGTCCACGGCGGCGCCATCGCCATCGGCCACCCCTTCGGCATGACCGGCGCCCGCATCACCACCACGCTGCTCAACGGCCTGCGCAGCCGCGACGGGAGCATCGGGCTGGAGACGATGTGCGTCGGCGGCGGCCAGGGCATGGCGATGGTGCTCGAGCGCCTGAGCTGACCCCCGGACGCACGGCGGCCCCGCACCGATCGGTGCGGGGCCGCTGTCGTGCGGGTGGGGCTGTCGTACAGGTGGAGCTGTCGTGCGGGTGGTGCTAGTCCTGACGCAGGTAGCTCAGCAGGCGCAGGATCTCGATGTAGAGCCAGACCAGCGTGGTCATCAGGCCGAAGGCGATGTACCAGGCGAACTTCGCCGGGGCACCGCCACGGATGGCCTGGTCGGCCTGGTCGAAGTCGAGCAGCAGGCTGAACGCCGCCACGCCGATCACGAGCAGGCTGAAGCCGATGGCCAGCGGCCCGCCGTCGCGCAGCCCGGTGTTGATGCCGAACAGGCTCATCACCAGGTTGAACAGCATGAGCACGACGACGCCGATGAGGGCGCCCATCAGCCACTTGGTGAAGCGCGGGGTGACGCGGACGGCGCCGGTCTTGTAGACGACCAGCATGCCGAGGAACACGCCCGCCGTGCCGACGATCGCCTGCAGCGCGATGCCGGGGTAGATGTCGTTGAAGACGCCGGAGATGCCGCCGAGGGCCACACCCATCGCTGCGGAGTAGAGCAGCACCAACGGGGCGCCGGCGAACTTGGGCTTGAAGATCAGGACGAGCGACACGACGAAGCCGACGATGAACGCCGGCAGCGCGAGCGCGTAGAGGCCCGAGATCGCGGTGAGCGTGCCCAGCACGAGCGCGGTGCCCGCGCTCAGGCCGGTCTTCATCACGACGTCGTCGATGGTGATCGGGCGCTCACCGCTCCCGGCGCGCGCCGGGTCGACCTGCGAGGCCCGGGTGTCGGCGTAGGCGGCGGCGCCGCTCATCGCGCCGCCCTGGCGGTCGAACGTGGCGTAGCCGTTGCCCTGCCCGCCGGGCAGGTTGCGGAACGCCGGGTTGCTGCTGGTGCGCACCTGGATCCTCCCTGGATGAATGCCGTGCATCCTGTCCAACGCGGGACGCTCTGTCGACGTTCCCCGTGATGGTAAAGAGAACATTACGGTCTGGACTCTACGCGGCGGCCGTGTCTCCCCGTGGCGGGTCCAGCGCGACCCCGGCCTGCTCCAGCGCGGCCTCGGTGAGCAGTCGGGCGAACGCGCGGTCGGTCTCCGCGGCCGTGGCCAGCGGCGGCTCGGCCACCCCCACGATGGCGCAGACCTGCAGCAGCACGTCGTCGTAGGCCCAGAGCAGCGCGACCTGGCGCACGCGGCTGGTCGGCCGGCCCGCGCGGATCTCGCGGCGCAGCCGGCGCACGTCGGCCACGGCCCGCTCGAGCGACGGGCCCGGCGCCGCGCGGCGACGGCGCTCCTGCAGCCGCTCCTGCACCGCGGAGACCGCACGCGGGACCAGCCGCAGGGCGGCCCAGAACACCAGGGTCGGCGTCACTGCGACGAGAAGGAGGATCATCAACCCCACCAGGGGCGACCGGGCACCCGCCACCGGGCCGATGTTACGCCCGTCACCCGTGCGTGCGCCCCCTCCCGACCACGGCGCGCACCCGGTCGGCGGCGCCGCTAGGGTCGGCGCGACCAGCCGGCGGCGGTGCCGGCAGTGAGGGTGTGGACGAACATGTGGGCCTTCTTCTCGCGTCGCCTGCGGATGTGGCTGATCCTGGCCGTCGGCGCCCCCGTCGTGGGGTTCCTGCTCGGCAAGATCGGTGACCTGGTCGAGTCCCGGCGCGGGCCCAACGTCGTGAGCCGCACCCTGCACACCGGCCGCCGCTGGCTGCAGAAGCGCAGCACGGGCCCGCTGGCCTCGCGCACCGCGGCCGACCCGGCCGGAGTGCGGGACGCGGGCACGCCCGCCCGCTGATGACCGTGCTCGTGCTCGTGCACGGCGCGTGGGGCGGGTCCTACGGCTTCCGCGCGGTGCGCGGTCTGCTCTCCGCGGCGGGGCACGAGGTGCTGACGCCGAGCCTCACCGGGCTCGGCGAGCGCAGTCACCTCACCGGGCCGCACGTCGACCTGTCGCTGCACGTGCGCGACGTCGTCAACGTCCTGCACTACGACGACGTCGAGGACGCCGTGCTGCTCGGCTTCTCCTACGGCGGCATGGTCGTCACCGGGGCGATGGAGCTGATCGCCGACCGCGTGCGCGAGCTGGTCTACCTCGACGCCTTCGTCCCCGACGACGGCGACAGCGTGCACTCGCTGACCGGCGGCCGGCTGGGCGACGACTCCCCCGACGCGCCGCCGACGGTGCCCGCGGGGATCCGCACGTTCGACGACCCGATGGTCGCCGCCCGCTCCAACCCGCGGCGCCACGCCCAGCCGATGCGCACGCTCACCGAGCCCGTCCGGGTCTCGGTGCCGGTCGAGCAGCGGGGCGTCGGCCTCACCTACATCCGGGCCACGCAGGACCCGGACGGGTCGGCGTTCGACGCGTCCGCCGCCCGCGCCCGCACCTCCGACGCCTGGCGCTACCACGAGATCGCGACCACCCACATGGTCCCGGAGAACCGCCCCGAGGAGCTCGCGGCGCTGCTGCTGACCCTCGCCTGACCCGGCGCGACCGCGCCGGGTCAGGTCCGCGGGCGGGCGAGGCCGTGCAGCAGCAGGTCGGCGAGGTGGGCGTAGGCCTCCGCGTCGCCGAGCGCCGTCCCCGCCGCCACCCGCCGCTGCTGGATGCGCACCATGGTCGCGCTGACGACGTCGCCGACGAAGCCCGCGTGCACCGGCCGGAACGCCCCGGCCGCCATCCCGGCGTCGACGAGCTGCTGGACCCGACGGGCCGCGGCCCGGGTGTTGCGCTCGTACACCTCGGCGGCGGGCGGGAAGCCGGCGACGTCGTCGAAGAAGCGCGGCGACGCGGCGGCGAGCTCGGTCGCGACGGCCCGGAGGTAGGCGTCGACCCGCCGGGCCGGGTCGGTGCGCGCGGCCACCGCCGCCTCCACCCGCTCGGTCGCCCCGCGGAAGAAGTGCACGACCGCGGCCCGCACCAGCTGCTCCTTGCTCCCGGCCAGCGCGTACAGGGTGCGCTTGGAGCACCGCAGGCGGGCGGCGAGGTCGTCGAGGGTGAGGTGGGAGAAGCCCTCGTCGAGCAGCAGGTCGACCAGCTCGTCGAACAGCGCGGTGCGCCGCGCCACCCCCCGCGCCTGCGTCATGTCGATTACTCTAGCCGGTACTCACGTACCCGCTCGAGTACCGATGGAGTCCCGACATGGCTGTCGACCGCCTGCTGCCCACCCAGGAGGCCGAGGACCTGCTCGCCCTCGTCCGCGACATCGCCGACAAGGAGCTGGCGCCGCGCGTCGAGGAGCACGAGCGGGCCGAGACCTACCCCGACGGCCTGTTCGCGACGCTCGCCGAGGCCGGCCTGCTCGGTCTCCCCTACCCGGAGGAGCACGGCGGCGGCGGGCAGCCCTACGAGGTCTACCTGCAGGTGCTGGAGGAGTTCGCGGCGCGCTGGGCCGCGGTCGCGATCGCCCTGTCGGTGCACGGGCTGTCCTGCCACCCGCTGGCCTCGTTCGGCACGGCCGCGCAGCAGGAGGAGTGGCTGCCGCGGATGCTCGCAGGGGAGCTGCTGGGCGGGTACTCGCTGTCGGAGCCGCAGGCCGGATCCGACGCCGCCGCGCTCGCCTGCAAGGCCGAGAAGGTCGACGCGGGGTACCGGATCACCGGCACGAAGGCGTGGATCACCCACGGCGGGATCGTCGACTTCTACGCGCTGTTCGCCCGCACCGGCGAGGGCTCGCGCGGCGTCTCGTGCTTCCTCGCCCCGGGACGGACCGAGGGCCTGAGCTTCGGCAGGCCCGAGGAGAAGATGGGGCTGCACGCGATCCCCACCGTCACCGCGAACTGGGACGGCGCCGTCATCGGGGCCGACCGGCTGATCGGCAAGGAGGGCGACGGCCTGCCCATCGCGTTCTCCGCGCTCGACTCCGGGCGCCTCGGCATCGCCGCCGTCGCCACCGGGCTCGCCCAGTCGGCCCTCGACGCCGCCGTCGACTACGCCCACGAGCGCAGCGCGTTCGGCAAGAAGATCATCGACCACCAGGGGCTCGGCTTCCTGCTCGCCGACATGGCCGCCGCCGTCGACTCGTCGCGGGCGACCTACCTCGACGCCGCCCGCCGCCGCGACGCCGGTCGCGACTACTCCCGCCAGGCGTCCGTCGCGAAGCTGATCGCGACCGACGCGGCCATGAAGGTCACCACCGACGCCGTGCAGGTGCTCGGCGGCTACGGCTACACCCGCGACTTCCCCGTCGAGCGGTTCATGCGCGAGGCCAAGATCATGCAGATCTTCGAGGGCACCAACCAGATCCAGCGCCTGGTGATCAGCCGCAAGCTCGCCCGGTAACGCCGCGCGCGATCTCCCGATCTACGTGTGGCTGTCATCACGTGGGGGGAATGTGGAGAACTCGTCGCAGGGTCTGCGGATGCTCGATCCGGAGCACGAGGTCGTCGTCACCGGCGAGGAGCACCACCAGGCCGCGCTGGCGCCGTGGGCCCCGCGCGCCGACGGCAGGCCGCGCCGGGTCGCCGTGGCGCTGGACCTCGTGCCCGGCACCCGCGGGCGCCGGGTGATCGAGGTCCGGCTCGAGGGGCGCCGGGTCGGCGTCCTCACGGCGCTGATGTCGGAGCGCTACGCGCCGCACCTGCAGGAGGTCCTGCGGCGCCGGGAGCGCCCGGGATGCGTGGCGATGGTGGTGCGCGGCCGGCGCGGGCTGGTCGAGATGCAGCTGTTCCTGCCGGAGGTCGTGGCCGGCGGCACCGCCGCCCTGCCGCCGGTGCCGCCCGCGCCCCCGGCCCCCCGACCGGCGCCCGGCGGGTGGCCGGGCAACGCCGGTCCCGGCGGGTGGCCCGGGCCCGACACCACCGGCCCCGGGCGGGGGCGGCGGCGCAGCAGGCGACCGCTGTGGGTCGGGGCCGGCGTGCTGACGGCGCTGGTGGTGATCGGCTCCAGCATCGGCGGCAGCCGCGACGGGGAGGTGCCGACGGTCGCCGCCGCCGCACCGTCGACGACGACGCAGTCCGCGGCCCCGACCACCACCCGCGCCACCACCCCCGCCCCGACCACCGCACCCGTCGTGGTCGAGGAGGCCGACGCCCCGGTGGTCCGGCCGGCCGAGGTCACCCGGGCCCCGCAGACCCGAGCCCCGGCCCCCGCGCCCCGCACGACCACGCGTGCGCCGGAGCCGGTGCGCCCGGCGCCGGAGCCGGTGCGCCCGGCGCCCGAGCCGGAGCCGGAGCCGCAGGGCGGCGGCTGCGACCCCAACTACAGCGGGTGCGTACCCATCGCGAGCGACGTCGACTGCGCCGGCGGCTCCGGCAACGGGCCCGCCTACGTGAGCGGCCCGGTGCGGGTGACCGGCAGCGACATCTACGGCCTCGACGCGGACGACGACGGGGTCGGCTGCGAGTAACCGACGGCGTGGGCGGCGAGTGATCGGCGCGGATCCCGACGGAGCACGATCGCCGCGGGACGCACCTGCATCCGGTGCGGCAGCCCGAGATCGCCGCGAGACGCGTCGGGTGGTCGTCGGCCCCACCTCCACACCCCCCTCGGAACGATCACCCGGGGGCAGAGGTCGGCGTTCGCCGCATCCGGGTGACCGATCGGCCGACCGATCAGTACCGTTCGGCCTAAAGACAGGCCACCCGTACCGGTCATCGGTAACGGTGAGCGATGATCCTCGATCAGCAAGGGGATCACCGCTACTCCATCGAGGGGACCATGCTCGAGAACTCGACCCACGGGTTGACCCTGCTGGACGCCGCGCACACCGTCGTGGTCGTCGGCGAGGAGCACCACCAGGCCGTTCTCGCTCCCTGGGCCCCGGTCGGCGACGGGCAGCCGCGGCACGTGGCCGTCGAGCTGCGACCGGCCCCGATCACCGTCGGGGCCGACGCGGGCCGGCCGGGCGTCGAGGTGCTCCTCGACGGGTGGCGGGTCGGCGAGCTGGCCCCGCTCATGGCGGAGCGCTACCTCCCCCACGTCCACGACCTGCTGGGGTCCGGCGGGCGGCCCGCCGCGGTCGCGCTCGTCGCCCACGGCCCGCACGGCGACCTCGAGATCGAGCTGCGGCTGCCCGACGTCACCGAGCACGCCACCACCGCGCTGCACGCCGTCCGCCCGGCGCACGAGTTCGCGCCGGTGCCGCGGCCGCGCGACCGGCGCGTCCCGTACCTGGTCGGCGGAGGCGTGCTCGCGCTGCTGCTGGTCGTCGGGGCGACCGTCGCCGGCGGGCGCGAGGACGACGACGGCTGGACGCGCCCGGCCGCGTCGCCCACCACCAGCGTCCGCCCCTCGCCCACCCTGATCCCGACCGTCCCCGCCTCGGTGACGCCCGACCCGATCGCCGAGCAGGTCGTCGCCGACGTCGCCCGGACCCGCCCGCGGGCCGCGGTGCCCGTCACCCCCGCCCCGGCGCCCGCCGTCCCGGCGCCGGCTCCGGCCCCCGCACCGGTGGAGGTCCAGCCGAGCACCTCCGCGGCCGCCCCGACGGAGGACGGCGACCAGGTCGACCTCTTCCCGGTTCGCCCGAACCCGCCCGGGTCGACCAGCTCCACGCCCCCCACCTGCGCCCCCGCGCAGGATCCCCCCTGCTGACGATGAGTTCCGGCCGCCCCGCCGGTCTGCCCTGACGTGACCCCGACGCCGGATCTGTCCCCCCTCGCCGAGCACGTCGACTCCGGGGAGGTCCCCGGCCTCGTCGCGCTCGTCGCCCACGACGACGAGGTGCGGGTGGAGGCGTTCGGCCGCCTGCACGTCGACGGCCCGCCCGTCGAGCGCGACTCGATCTTCCGGATCAGCTCCATGACGAAGCCGGTCGTCGCCGCGGCCGCGCTGCTGCTCGTCGGGGACGGGCTGCTCGACCTCGACGAGCCCGTCGACCGGCTGCTGCCCGAGCTCGCCGACCGCCGCGTCCTGCGCCGCCTCGACGCCGAGCTCGACGACACCGTCCCCGCCCGCCGGGCGATCACCGTCCACGACCTGCTGACGTTCCGCCTCGGCTTCGGCCTGGTCCTCGCCACGCCCGGCGAGCACCCGATCCAGCGCGCCGTCGACGACCTGGGCCTCGCCCAGGGCGCACCGGGTGCGCAGACGCCTCCCGAGGCCGACGAGTGGCTCCGCCGCTTCGCCACGCTCCCGCTGCTGCACCAGCCGGGCGAGCGGTGGATGTACGGCACCGGGTCCGACGTGCTCGGCGTGCTGCTCGCGCGCGCGGCCGGCGTCCCGCTGCCCGACCTGCTGCGGCAGCGGGTCTTCGCCCCGCTCGGCATGCGCGACACCGGCTTCCACGTACCGGCCGCCGAGATCCACCGCCTGGCCACGATGTACCGGCCCGGCGGAGCGGTCTCCGACGACCCCGCGACGGGCGCGTGGAGCCGTCCGCCGGCGTTCGCGCAGGGTGCGGGCGGGCTCGTCTCGACCGTCGACGACTACCTGGCCTTCAGCGAGGCGCTGCGGGTCGGCGACCTGCTGCCGCGCGCGGCCGTCGCGGAGATGACCCGCGACCAGCTCGACCCCGGCCAGGCCGACGGCGTGTTCCTCCCCGACGGGTTCGGCTGGGGCCTCGGCCTGGCCGTGCGCCGCGACGGCCGCTACGGCTGGGAGGGCGGCCTCGGCACGTCCTGGAACACCCACCCCGGGACCGGGGTCACGGGCATCCTGCTCACGCAGGTGGAGTGGTCGGACGGTCCGACGCCGGTGTGGTCGCACTTCTGGCGCATCCTGGAGGGCTGACGCGGCCGGTTCGCCTCCGAGGAACGGCGCGGTTGACCTGCGGCGGTCCGGCGGCAGGCTGAACCGCGAACCTGCGGAGGCGACGATGCCGAGCACGTCGATCACGACCACGGACCAGGACGAGGCCCGTGCCGAGTGCGGGCGCGTCTACTTCCCGCACCGCCTCACGGTCGCGCACGATCCCCGCGGGTTCGCGATGTCGCTGTCGGCCGTCTCCCTCGGCACCGTCTCGGCCGGGCTGCTGGCCTACAGCGGCGAGGTCCGCGTCGAGACCGACGAGCTGGAGACCGGCTACGAGATCAACGTCCCGCTCGACGGGGACCTGCGCACCTGGACCGGGCACGCCGACGTCTGCGCCGACCCGGGGACGGCCGCGGTCTACCGGCCCGACGGGCGCACCCGGCTGCACGGGTGGGCGGGCGGCGGGCGGCTGTTCGGGTTGAAGATCGAGCGCTCGGTGCTGGAGGAGACGCTGGAGGAGCTGACCGGCCGCCCGGTCCGCTCGACCGTCGCCCTCGCGCCGCGGCTCGACCTGCGCAGCGGGCCCGGACGGCAGTGGTGGGGGCTGGCCGGTGCGCTGATCGACCTGGCGGGCGACCCGGACGGCCCGCTGGGTCGCCCGGTCGTGGCCCGGCCGCTGGCCCGCGGCGTCGTCGCGGGGTTCCTGCACGCGGTCGACCACCCCTTCCGCGACCTGCTCGACGAGGTCCCGGCGGCACCGCGGCCCGCGACGATCCGCCAGGCCGTCGACCTGCTGGAGGACGGGCCCGAGCAGCCGTGGACCGTCACCGACCTGGCCCGGCGGGTCGGGCTGACGACCCGCGGGCTGCAGGCCGGGTTCGCCCGGCACGTCGGCGTCGCGCCCATGGCGCACCTGCGCCGCGTCCGCGTGGAGCGGGCGCACCAGGACCTGCTGGCGGCCGACCCCGCGCACTGCTCGGTCGCCGAGGTCGCCTACCGCTGGGGCTTCACCCACCTCGGCCGCTTCGCCGCGGTGTACCGCGAGCGCTACGGCCGCCCGCCGTCCCGGACGCTGCGCGAGGTGCGCTGATCGGATCACCCGGGTGCGCCGGGCGGATCGACCGTGACCCAGGACACACCTAGCGTCGTGGGCGTGACCACCACCACGGACGCGTTCGACTTCAACCCGCTGGTCTCCCCGCACCGCGAGGACCCGCACCTGTTCTACCGCGCGGCGCGGGCGCGGCCGCTGCAGCTGAGCCCGACGCTGGGTGCCTACATGGTGACCCGCTACGACGACCTGCGGACCGTCATCGACGACCCGGAGACCTACTCGTCGGCCCCGGCCGTCCCGAAGATCTACGCGAACGCGCCCGAGGTGGTGGAGGTGCTGCGGCGCGGGAACGTGCCCGAGACCAACGCCGTCGTCAACGAGGACGAGCCCGCGCACACGCCGGTCCGCCGCGTCTTCGACGCCGGGTTCACGGGCGCGCGCGTGCGGGCGATGCTGCCGACGATGCACGAGACCGCCGACGCCCTGATCGACGCCTTCCCCGACGGCCGGGCGGACCTCGTCGCCGACTACGCGATCCCGTTCGTGCAGACGGTGATCAGCGCGATCATCGGCTTCCCCGCCGAGGACACCGCGCAGATCCAGGTCTGGACCGACGACCAGACGACGCTGTGGAACCCGCTGGCCCCGGTCGAGGCGCACCTGGCCGCGGCCGAGCGGATGGGCGACTACACCCGCTACCTGCAGGCCCTCATCGACGAGCGCCGCGCGCACCCCCGCGAGGACCTCCTCTCCGACCTGGTCCACGGCGCGAACGGCCACCCCGGCCTGCCCGACGAGTACACCCACTGCATCGCCCGCGGCGCCGCCCGCGTGGCCGGTTTCGACACGACCCGCGACGCCATCACCTCGACGATGTACGCCGTGCTGGCCGACCCGTCGATCCGGGAAAGGGTGCTCGCCGACCCGGTGAAGATGATCCCGCGCGCCACCGAGGAGGTGCTGCGGCGCGACGCCCCGCACCGCGGACTGTTCCGGCTCACGACACGCGACACCACGCTCGGCGGCACCGACCTGCCCGCGGGCACGCCGCTGCTGCTGCTGTTCGGGTCCGGCAACCGCGACGAGGCCGTCTTCCCCGATCCCGACGCCGTCGACCTGGACCGCCCCAACGTCCGCGACCACCTGGCGTTCGGCCGGGGCCTGCACGTCTGCCCCGGGGCGCCGATGGCCCGCGCGGAGATCCGCGTCGCGCTGGAGCACCTGGTGCGCCGCCTGCCCGGCATGGTCCTGGCGCCGGGCTACGAGCCGGTCTACATCGCCAGCTACTTCTTCCGCGGCCTGGAGTCCCTCGACGTCACCTGGTGAGCACGGTCGGCCGACCGCCGATGATTCCCGGCGCCGGGCCGGGTCTCCTCCCGCATGAACCCCTCCCTGTCCCGCTCCGCCGTCGACGCGGCGGTCGCCGCCGAACGCCTCCGGCTCGCCGACCACGTCGCCGGACTCACCGACGAGCAGTGGCGGACGCCGTCGCTGTGCTCGGCGTGGACCGTCCGCGACGTCGTCGCCCACCTCACGACCACCACCCGGATCACGGTCCCGGGGCTGCTGGTGGCCGCGGTGCGGGCGCGCGGTGACTTCGACCGGATGGAGATCGCCCTCGCCGCCGCGCGGGCGGCGGCCCACACCACGGCCGAGCTGGTCGGGCAGCTGCGCGAGAGCGCCGATTCCACCCGGCGGTTCCCCGGCAGCGCCCCGCTGGACCCCCTCATGGACCTCGTCATCCACGCCCAGGACGTCGCGCGCCCGCTCGGCACGGCCTACGTCTCGCCGCCGGAGGTGGTCGCCGCCGCTCTCGCGCACGTCGCGGTGAACCGGTTCATGGGCGCCCCGCGCCGGCTGGCCGGCGTCCGGCTCGTCTCGGCCGACACCGGCTAGACCCTCGGTGCGGGGCCCGAGGTGCGCGGGCCCGACATCGACCTGCTGCTCGTGGCCTCCGGGCGCGCCGCCGGCCTCGACGCGCTCGACGGACCGGGGCTCGCGCTGCTGGCCGGACGCCTGGGCTGACCCCTTCGCTACCGTGCCGGCGTGGAGCAGCGCCTCAGCCTCGTCACGCTCGGCGTCACCGACCTCGCGCGGGCCCGCGCGTTCTACGAGGCGCTGGGGTGGCGCGGCCAGGAGGTGCAGGAGACCGTCTTCTTCCAGGCCGGCGGGATCGCGCTCGTCCTGTGGGACCGCGCGGCGCTGGCCGCCGACTGCGGGGTGGCCGACGGCCGGGAGGGCGGCTTCGGCGGGATCGCGCTGGCGCACAACGTCCGCTCGGACGCCGAGGTGGACGACGTCCTCGCCGCCGCCGAACGGGCCGGGGGCGTCGTCACCCGGCCCGCGGGCCCGTCCGCGATCGGCTTCCGCTCCGGCGTCGTCGCCGACCCCGACGGGCACCTCTGGGAGGTCGCGCACAACCCCGGCTTCACCCTCGCCGAGGACGGCTCCCTGGTCCTCCCGGACTTCGGGAGCCCCTGACCGGGAGCGGGTCGGACGGCGGTGCCCCCGGTGGGATTCGAACCCACACCGCAACCCTTTTAAGGGGCCTGCCTCTGCCGGTTGGGCCACGGGGGCGTGGGGCCCAGCCTAGGACCCCACGCCGATCAGGCGGTGTGCCCGGCCACGACCCGTTCCTCCTGGTCGTCGCCGACCGGCGGGTTCGCCTCCCGCACGGCGGGCGGCAGGGTGCCCGCGACGCGGTGGAAGTCGGCGCGCGGGTCGTTGATCTGCCCGAGCGAGACGACCTCGCGGCCCAGGAACAGCGCACCCGTCCAGTCGAAGACGATCCGGATGCGGCGGTTCCAGGTGGGCATCCGGCTCACGTGGTACGTGCGGTGCATGAACCAGGCGACGATGCCGCGCAGCTTGATGCCGTAGATCTCCGCGACGCCCTTGTACAGCCCGAGGCTCGCGACCGAGCCCGCGTAGTTGTGCTTGTACTGCTTCAGCGGCCGCTGCCGGATGTGGGCGACGATGTTGTCGGCCAGCGTCTTGGCCTGGCGGACGGCGTGCTGGGCCGACGGGCTGGTCTTGGCCTCCGGGTCGTCCTTGGACAGGTCCGGCACCGAGGCGCAGTCACCCGCGCAGAACACCCCGGGCATGCCCTCGACCTGCAGCTCGGTGGTGCACACGACGCGGCCGCGGTCGTCGCGGGGCAGGTCGGTGTGGTCGAGCATCGGGTTGGGCTTGACGCCCGCGGTCCAGATGATGGTGTCGGCGTCGAAGGACTGGCCGTCGTCGAGGACGACGTGGCCGCCCTCCAGCGTCTTCACGCGGGTGTCGAGGTTGACCTCGATGTCGGCGTCGAGCAGCCGCTCGACGGTGTAGCGGCCCATCTTCGGGCCCACCTCGGGCATGATCCGGCCGGCCGCCTCCACGAGGATCCAGCGGATGTCCTCGCGGTGGATCGTCTCGTAGTAGCGGCTGGCGTAGCGGGCCATGTCGGCCAGCTCGGCGAGCGCCTCGATCCCGGCGTAGCCGCCGCCGACGACGAGGAAGGTGAGCAAACGGCGACGCAGCGCCGGGTCGATCGTGGTGGCGGCGGCGTCGAGCCGCGACAGCACGTGGTTGCGCAGGTAGATGGCCTCACCCACGGTCTTGAACGCGATGCCGTTCTCGGCCAGCCCGGGGATGGGCAGGGTGCGCGCGACCGACCCGGGGGCGACGACGAGCACGTCGTAGCCGACGGTGGTGACGTGCCCCGCCGCCAGCTCCGCGGTGATCTCGCGCTGCGAGTGGTCGATCTTGGTGACCCGCCCGGTGAGGTGGTGGCACTTCTTCAGCACCTTGCGCAGCGGCACCACCACGTGCCGCGGCTCGATCGAGCCGGCCGCAGCCTCGGGGAGGAACGGCTGGTAGGTCATGTGGGGCTGCGGGTCGATCACGGTGATCTCGGCCTCGGAACGGCGCAGCTTCTTCTGCAGCCTCAGGGCCGTGTACATCCCGACGTACCCGCCACCGACCACGACGATCCTCGTGTTGCGCGCCATGACCTCATGTTCCCACCCTCACGGGGGTTTCACTCCTCGCCGGAGAGTGATACCTGTGACGATCCAGTGAAGCCGCCCGCGACCCGACGGCCGAGCCCCGCGGCGGCCGCCGCCGCCCGCAGGACCTCCTCCAGCATCTCCGGGGTGAGCCGTCCGGTGAACGTGTTCTGCTGGCTCACGTGGTAGCAGCCGAACACCCGCAGCGGCAACGGACCGGCCAGCTCCACCTGCACCCCGTGCCCGAACCTCGGCCGCGGCCGCGGCACCTCCCACCTGGCCCCCGCGAGCTGCGGCAGCAGCGCCTGCCAGCCGAACCCGCCCAGCACCACCACCGCCCGCGGCCGCAGCAGGGCGAGCTCGGCGCGCAGCCAGGAGCTGCACGTGTCGCGCTCCTGCGGGGTCGGCTTGTTGTCCGGCGGGGCGCAGTGCACCGGTGCGGTGATGCGGGTGCCGAACAGGGTCAGCCCGTCGTCGCGGTGGACCGCGGTGGGCTGGTTCGCCAGGCCGACGGCGTGCAGCGCGGCGAACAGCACGTCGCCGGAGCGGTCGCCGGTGAACATTCGGCCGGTGCGGTTGGCGCCGTGCGCAGCCGGGGCGAGGCCGACGATCAGCAGCCGCGCGTCGGCGGGACCGAGCCCGGGCACCGGACGGCCCCAGTACTCCTCGTCGCGGAACGCCGCGCGCTTCTCCCGCGCCACCCGCTCGCGCCAGTCGACCAGCCGGGGGCAGGCCCGGCAGTCGGCCACGGCGGCGTCGAGGTCGCCCAGGTCCGCGAACGTCGCCACCGCCCCGACGCTACCCACTCTGCGAGTTCGCCGACCCACCCGGCGAGTTTGCCGACCGCGCTTGGCGAGTTCGCCACCGCCGCTCGGCGAGTTCGCCACCGCCGCCCGGCGAGCTCACCGGGCGGCCCTCAGAGGATGGAGCGGGCGATGCCGTCGAGGATGTCGTGCTCGCTCACGACCAGCTCGGTGATCCCGGCGCGCTCGCGCAGCTCGCGGGCCAGCACGTCGACGATCAGCGCGCCGCCGCCGATGACGTCGATGCGACCCGGGTGGATCGCGCCGTGCTTCGCCCGCTCCTCCCGCGACGCCCCGAGCAGCTCCCCCGCGACGCGGTGCAGGTCGTCGCCGGTGAGGCGGGACAGGTGCACGGCGGCGGAGTCGTACTCGTCGAGCCCGAGCGCCACGGCCGACAGCGTGGTGATCGTGCCCGCCACCCCGACCCAGGTGCGCACGTCGGACACGGGGACGGCGGCGAACGCCTCGTCGAGGATCCCGGCGGCGACCGTGCGGGCCTCCGCGACCTCGTCGGCCGTGGGCGGGTCGCCGTGCAGGCAGCGCTCGGTGATCCGGACCGACCCGACGTCGACCGACCGCGCGTCGGTGACCTGCGCGGTGCCGTCCACCAGCGAGCCGACGACCAGCTCGGTGGACCCGCCGCCCACGTCGACGACGACGAACGGGCCGTCCTCGGCGTCCAGGTCGCCGACCGCGCCGACGAAGGACAGCGCGGCCTCCTCGTCGCCGGAGATGACCTCCGCGTCGACACCGAGCGTGTCGCGGACCATGCCGAAGAAGTCCTCGCGGTTGGCGGCGTCGCGGGTGGCGGAGGTGGCGACCATCCGCACCCGCTCGGCGCCCTTGCGGCGCAGCACCGCGGTGTAGTCGACGAGCGCCACCCGGGTGCGCTCCAGCGCCTCGGGCGCGAGCACCCCGCTCGCGTCGACGCCCTGACCCAGCCGGACGATCCGCATCTCGCGGTGCACGTCGCGCAGGGAGCCGTCGGGGCTCGCGTCGGCGACGAGCAGGCGGATCGAGTTCGTCCCGCAGTCGATGGCGGCCACTCGCGACATTGCCCAGGCTCCTTGTTCGGTTCGTCTCCGGCGCGATCACCGTACGGGACGCCCCGGTCGCGACTACCCTCTCGGCATGACCACGCGCAGCGACCAGGGCGTGCGGGTCCCCGCCCAGCCCGGCCCCCGCGACGACCGGCCGCGGCCGCCGGAGGGCAGCACCCACGTCGTCGAGAACCAGCCGCCCCCGCTCGCCGGTTTCGACGCGCTGGCCTGCGACCCCGCGCTCACCGACGCCGTCACCCGCGAGGGGGCCGGCGACGCGCTGGCCGACCTCGGCACGCTCGCCGCGCTCGTCGCGTCGCCCGACGCGCGGGAGCACGCCCGGCTCGCCGACACCCATCCCCCGGTGCTGCGCACCCACGACCGCTACGGCCACCGGATCGACGAGGTCGACTACCACCCGTCGTGGCACTGGCTGATGAAGCAGTCGGTCGGCTGGGGCCTGCACGGGCGCCCGTGGCTGGCCGGGCCCGGCGAGGGCGCGCACGTGGCCCGCGCCGCCGGGTTCTACCTGATGAGCCAGCTGGAGGCCGGGCACTGCTGCCCGATCTCGATGACCTACGCCGCCGTCCCCGCGCTGCGGGCCGACCCCACCCTCGCCGCGGCCTACCTCCCCGGCCTGCAGACCCCGACCTACCAGTTCGGGCTCGCCGAGCCGTCGCGCAAGGCGGGTCTGCTCGCCGGCATGTCGATGACCGAGAAGCAGGGCGGTTCCGACGTCCGCGCGGGCTCGACGGTCGCCGTGCCGGGCGCCGACGGCACCTACCGGCTCACCGGGCACAAGTGGTTCACCTCCGCCCCGATGAACGACGTGTTCCTGACGCTCGCACAGGCCCCGGCCGGGCTCACTTGCTTCGTGCTGCCGCGCGTCCTGCCCGACGGGTCCCGCAACGCGATCCGGCTGCAGCGGCTCAAGGACAAGCTCGGCAACCGCTCCAACGCCTCGGCCGAGCTGGAGTACCTCGGCGCCACCGGCTGGCGGCTCGGCGACGAGGGCCGCGGCGTCACGACGATCATCGAGATGGTGTCGATGACCCGGCTCGACTGCGTGCTCGGCTCCGCCGCGGTGATCCGCGCGGCGCTGTCGGAGGCGGCCCACCACGTGGCCCACCGCAGCGCGTTCGGCTCGGTGATCGGCGAGACGCCGCTGATGCAGGCGGTGATCGCCGACCTCGCCCTGGAGTCCGAGGCCGCCACCGCGCTGGGGCTGCGCCTCGCCGGGGCGGTCGACCGCGGCGAGCGCGCCTTCCTGCGCCTCGCGCTGCCCGCGTCGAAGTACCTGGTGTGCAAGCGCGCTCCGGCCGCCGTCGCCGAGGCGCTGGAGTGCCTGGGCGGCAACGGGTACGTCGAGGAGTCGGGGATGCCGCGGCTCTACCGCGAGGCCCCGCTCAACTCGATCTGGGAGGGCTCGGGCAACGTCACCGCGCTCGACGTCCTGCGCGCCGTCACCCGCGAGCCCGACTCGGTGGAGGCGGTGCTGGCCGAGATCGACCTCGCCGGCGGCACCGACGAGTGGTTCGACCGCGGCGTCCACGAGCTGCGCATCGAGCTCCGCTCGCGGGAGGAGCGCCGGGCCCGGCGGCTGGCCGAGATGCTGGCGCTGTGCCTGCAGGGCAGCCTGCTGCTGCGCTTCGCGCCGGAGGAGGTGGGGCGGGCGTTCGTGGCCAGCCGGTTCCTGCCCGACGGGCCGTGGCGCACGTCCGGGACGCTGCCGGCGGAGGCCCACATCGACGCCCTCACCGCCCGGGTGACCCCCCGTCCCTGACCCGGCGAGTTCGCCGTCCCCACCCGGCGAGTTTGCCGATCACGCCCGCACGCCGTCGGCCGACCCGGTGGGCTCCTGCGGCGGACTCGCGTTCAGGGCTGCGCGCAGGGGCCCGCCGTCCACCACTCGCCCAGCTCGGCCAGCGCCTCGTCCCCGAACGGGTTGACGCCCGGCCCCGCCGCCAGCGCGTGCGCCACGTGCACGTGCAGGCACTTCACGCGGTCGGGCATCCCGCCCGCGCTCACCGACGTGCCCAGCGACTCGATCGCGTCGCGCTCGGCGAGGTAGGCCTCGTGGGCGCGGCGGTAGGCGTCGGCGAGCTCGGGGTCCTCGGCCAGGCGGTCCTGCATCTCCCGCATCCGCCCCTCGGCCTCCAGGCTGCCGATGCGCGAGTTCAGCCGCGAGCACGTCAGGTAGTACAGCGTCGGGAACGGGGTTCCGTCCTCCAGCCGGGGCGCGGTCTGCACCACAGACGGCAGCGCGCACGGGCAGCGGTGCGCGACCTCGCGGACGGCCCGGGGGGCGCGCCCGAGCTGGGCCGCCACCGCGGCGGAGTCGGCGGAGGAGACGCCGGTCATGCCGGCCCCTCCGTGGTGTCGCGCCACAGACGCCGGTACCAGGGCTCGTCGCGGAACGGGTCCTCCTCGACCTCGGCGGTCGGGTCCGGCGGCAGCTGCACGACGTAGGGGGTCTCCCCCGGCGCGACGTAGCCCAGCCGCGACCGCGCCTCCGCCGCCGTGACGGCCGGGTCGGACAGCCGGGCGCTCTCCCGCGACAGCTCGTCGACCTCGGCCGCGAGCGCCTCCTGCTGCTCGGTGACGGCGGCCAGCTCCTGCTGCTGGGCGACGTAGTTGCGCAGCGGGACGGCGACCGTCAGCGCGAGGGCGCACACGACGATCGCGAGCACGGCGGCGCGCCGCGTCGACGAGACGCCGAGCATCCCGGTGGTCGCGGCGACGACGGTGCCCGCGCGCGACCGGACCTTCGTCAGCTGCGGCTCGCGGGTGCGCCGGCGCGCCGCTCCGGTGCCCGTTCCCGCCGGGCGCGCGGCCCGGCGGGTGCGGGTGCGTTCCTCGGGCACGGCTCAGCCGCCCGTCCGGACGGCCGACCCGCCGGGCGGGATCGGCGAACTCGCCGGGCGGAATCGGCGAACTCGCCGGGTGGGGACGGCGAACTCGCCGGGGGTGGGCACGTCAGCTGCCCTGCACCGGGGTGAAGCGGGGGAACGCGAGGTCACCCGCGTAGCGCGCGGCGTCGCCGAGGAACTCCTCGATGCGCAGCAGCTGGTTGTACTTCGCGACGCGCTCCGAGCGGGCCGGGGCACCGGTCTTGATCTGGCCGCAGCCGGTGGCGACGGCGAGGTCGGCGATCGTGGTGTCCTCGGTCTCGCCGGATCGGTGGCTCATCATGCAGCGGTAGCCGGACATGTGCGCGAGCGCGACGGCGTCGAGGGTCTCCGACAGCGTGCCGATCTGGTTGACCTTCACCAGCAGCGCGTTGGCCGCGCCGCGGGCGATGCCCTCCTCGAGCCGCTCGGGGTTGGTGACGAACAGGTCGTCGCCGACGATCTGGACCTTGTCGCCGATCGCCGAGGTGAGCCCGACCCAGCCCTCCCAGTCGTCCTCGTCGAGGGGGTCCTCGATCGAGACGAGCGGGTAGGCGCCGATCAGCTCGGCGTAGACGTCGGAGAGCTGCGCCGAGGAGAGCTTGCGGCCCTCGTAGGAGTAGACGCCGTCGCTGTGGAACTCGGTGGCGGCGACGTCGAGCGCGAGGACGATGTCGCGGCCCAGCGTGTAGCCGGTCTTCTCGACGGCCTCGGCGATGAGGTCGAGCGCGGCGCGGGTGCCGGGGAGGTCGGGGGCGAAGCCGCCCTCGTCGCCCAGCCCGGTGGCCAGGCCCTTGGCCTTGAGCACCGACTTGAGCGAGGCGTAGACCTCCGCGCCCCAGCGCAGGGCCTCGCGGAACGACTCGGCGCCCACCGGCGCGATCATGAACTCCTGCACGTCGACGGAGCTGTCGGCGTGCGCGCCCCCGTTGATGATGTTCATCATCGGCACGGGCAGCACGTGCGCGCCTGCCCCGCCGAGGTAGCGGTAGAGGTCGAGCCCCGAGGACTCCGCGGCGGCCTTGGCCACGGCCAGCGAGACCCCGAGGATCGCGTTGGCGCCCAGCTTGGACTTGTCGGGCGTGCCGTCGAGGTCGAGCAGGACCTGGTCGATGAGCCGCTGGTCGACGGCCTCCATGTCCTTGAGCTCGGGCGCGATGACGTCGAGGACGTTCTTCACGGCCTTCTCGACGCCCTTGCCGCCGAAGCGCAGCGGGTCGCCGTCGCGCAGCTCGACCGCCTCGTGCTCACCCGTGGAGGCGCCCGACGGGACCGCGGCGCGACCCAGCGTGCCGTCCTCCAGCGACACCTCGACCTCGACCGTGGGGTTGCCCCGCGAGTCGAGGATCTCCCGTGCGCCGACCTGCTCGATGACCGCCACCAGTGCTCCGCTCCATGCAGTGATCTCCGGTTCCGAGGTCAGGGTAGTCGGGAGGGCGCGGTATCCCGCGCAGGTGTCGACGGGCGGGTCCGCACGCTTTAACGTGGGAGCGACCATGACGGGTCCCGACCTCTTCGCCTCGTTCCGGCGCGCCGAGATGCTGGTGGCGCGCAGCCGTCCGCTCGACGCCCTGCAGGCGCTCGCGCCCGTCCTCGACAGCCAGCCCGACGACGCGTCGGTGCAGCTGCTCGCGGGGCGCGCGTACCTCAACTCCGCGCAGCTCCAGCGGGCCGAGGAGGCCTTCGTCCGGGTGCTCGACCTCGACCCCGCCGACCACTACGCGCGGTTCGCCCTCGGCAAGGCGCTGCAGCGGCAGGGCCGGCTGCAGGAGGCGCACGCGCAGCTGAAGATGGCCGCCGTGATGGATCCGCGCCCGGAGTACCAGGAGGCGCTCGGCGAGGTCCGGGCGCGGATGGCGCTCACCGACGACTGACCGGACATTCCCCCCATAACGCCCTCTGACCTGCGGTGATGTGCCGTTGCCGACCCTTCCCCCGGAGCCGCACGGCAGGTTAGCCTCCCCCTGCCTCTGCTGAGGCTCGGCTGGCCGGAGGGTACGGAATGCTCGGCAATCTCTTGATCGGCCTGCGCGAGGGCCTCGAGGCCGCGCTCGTGGTGAGCATCCTCATCGCGTTCCTCGTGCGCACCGACCGGCGCTCGGCGCTGCCGAAGGTGTGGCTCGGCGTCGGGATCGCGGTGGCGGTCAGCGTCGGCGTGACGTTCGTCCTCACCCTCACCCAGCAGGCGCTGACGTTCGAGGCGCAGGAGACGTTCGGCGGCGTGCTGTCGATCGTCGCGGTCGGCTTCGTCACCTGGATGATCTTCTGGATGCGCCGGGCCGCGCGGTCGATCTCCGCCGAGCTGCGCGGGAAGATGGAGGACGCGCTCGCGATGGGGTCGGGCGCGGTGGTCGTGATGGCCGCCCTGGCCGTCGGGCGCGAGGGGCTGGAGACCGCGGTCTTCTTCTTCGCCGCCGCCCAGGCCGCGGGCGAGACCACCGAGCCGCTGATCGGGTTCCTGTCCGGCATCGCGATCGCGGTCGTCATCGCCTACCTGATCTACCGCGGCGCCGTCACCCTCGACCTCGGCAGGTTCTTCTCCGTCACCGGCGGGCTGCTGATCTTCGTCGCCGCCGGGATCCTCGCCTACGGCGTGCACGACCTGCAGGAGGCCGGGATCCTGCCCGGACTGACCACGCTCGCCTTCGACGTGAGCGCCGCCGTCCCGCCGGACTCCTGGTACGGCGTGCTACTCAAGGGGATCTTCAACTTCTCCCCCGCCACCACCGTGCTCGAGGCGGCCGTCTGGGTCGCCTACGTCGCCGTGGTGCTCCCGCTGTTCCTGCGCCCCCAGCGCGTCCGCACCGCCGCCCCCGCTTGACCCGCACGAGGAGAACCATGTCCCGCCGCACCCCCGCCGCCGTCGGCGTCGCCGTCCTCGGCCTCGCCCTGGCCGGCTGCACCAGCACCGCCCCCGTCGACGCCGGCGCCGGCGGCCCGATCACCGTCGCCGCCACCGACGACGCGTGCGACGTCAGCGCAACCGAGGCCCCCGCCGGCACGATCTCGTTCGACATCACCAACGGCGGCAGCAAGGTCACCGAGTTCTACCTCTACGCCACCGGCGGCCGGATCATGGGCGAGGTCGAGAACATCGGCCCGGGCCTGTCGCGGCAGCTGATCGTCGAGGTCCCCGAGGGCGGCACCTACGAGACCGCGTGCAAGCCGGGCATGGTCGGCGACGGCATCCGCGGCGCGTTCACCGTCACCGGCTCCGCGCAGCGCTCGGTCGACACCGACACCCGCCTCGCCGAGGCCACCGCGGGCTACCAGCGCTACGTGAACTCGCAGGTCGAGGCGCTCGTGCCGAAGACGCAGGAGTTCGTCGACGCCGTGGTGGCCGGTGACGTCGAGGGCGCGAAGGCGCTGTACCCCGTCGCCCGCACCTACTGGGAGCGCATCGAGCCGGTGGCGGAGTCCTTCGGCGACCTCGACCCGCGCATCGACGGCCGCGACGACGGCGAGCCCGGCGTCGAGTTCACCGGGTTCCACCGCCTGGAGCGCGACCTGTGGCAGGACGGCCTGCAGCCCGACTCCACGGCGATCGCCGACATGCTGATGGACGACATCACCGAGCTCGCCAACCGCGTCCCTTCGGTCGAGCTCACCCCGCTCGCGCTGGCCAACGGCGCGAAGGAGCTCCTCGACGAGGTCGCCACCGGCAAGATCACCGGCGAGGAGGACCGCTACTCGCACACCGACCTGTGGGACTTCCGCGCCAACGTCGACGGCTCGCAGGGCGCCATCGCGGCCCTGCGCCCGGTCATCGACGAGCGCGACCCCGATCTCGGCCCCCTGCTCGACGAGCGCTTCGCGGCCCTCGACGCCCTGCTGGAGAACTACCGCGACGGCGACGGGTTCGTGCTCTACACCGCGCTGACCCCGGACGACGTCAAGGCCATGACCGAGGCGGTCGACGCGCTGGGTGAGCCGGTGAGCCAGGTCGCGGGCGTCGTCTCGTCGTGAACGCCTTCTCGCGTCGCCGCCTGCTCGGCTGGACGGGTGCCGGCGCGGCGGCCGTCGGGATCGGGGCGGTGGCCGGGTGCGCCGCCCCGGCCGCGCCGGCCCCCGCCGAGCTCGTCGTGCCGTTCCGCGGCGAGCACCAGGCCGGGATCGTCACGCCGGCCCAGGACCGGCTGCACTTCGTCGCCCTCGACGTCCTCACCGACGACCGCGAGGAGCTGCGCGCCCTGCTGCAGCGCTGGACCGCGGCCGCCGAGCGCATGACGGCGGGTGCGGAGACCACCCCGGGCGGGGCCACCGGCGGCAACCCGAACTCCCCTCCCGACGACACCGGCGAGGCGCTCGGGCTGCCCGCGGCCTCGCTCACCCTGACCTTCGGGGTGGGGGCGTCGCTGTTCGCGAAGGTCGGCCTCGACCCGTCGCTCGTGCCGCCCGGGCTGGCCGAGCTGCCCCGGTTCGCCGGCGACCAGCTCGACCCCGCGCTGTCCGGCGGCGACCTGTGCATCCAGGCCTGCTCCGACGACCCGCAGGTCGCGGTGCACGCCGTCCGCAACCTGGTCCGGATGGGCTTCGGCACCACCGCGGTGCGCTGGTCGCAGCTCGGGTTCGGGCGCACGTCGTCGACGTCGACCGCGCAGCAGACCCACCGCAACCTGTTCGGCTTCAAGGACGGCACCAACAACCTCAAGGCCGAGGACCCCGACGGCCTGCGCGACCAGGTCTGGGTGTCGCCCGACCGGGCGCCCGCGTGGCTCGCGGGCGGGAGCTACCTCGTGGCCCGGCGGATCCGGATGCACATCGAGATCTGGGACCGCACCTCGCTCGCCGAGCAGGAGGTGATCATCGGCCGGACGAAGGACTCCGGGGCCGCGATCGGCGCGGCCGGCGAGTTCGACCCCGCCGACTTCGCGGCCGTCGACGAGACCGGGGCCCCGCGGATCGCGGTCGACGCCCACATCCGGCTGGCCTCGGCGGAGTCGCTGGGCGGGGTGAAGATCCTGCGGCGCGGCTACAACTTCGTCGACGGCAGCGACGGGCAGGGGCACCTCAACGCCGGGCTGTTCTTCATCGCCTTCATGAACGACCCGCAGGCCCAGTTCGTGCCGATGCAGCGGGCGCTGGCGCAGTCCGACGTGCTGATGGAGTACATCGAGCACACCGGGTCGGCCGTGTTCGCCTGCCCCGCCGGGCTCGGTGAGGGCGCCTACTGGGGTCAGTCGCTGCTCGAGGCCTGACCCGGGGTCAGGAGACCGGGGCGGCCGCCGTCGCGTACCGGTCGGCGGCGGCCCAGACCAGCCGGGCGTACTCGCCGGAGCGGTTGTAGGTGAGCACCCCGTCCCACCAGCCGGCGCCGTCCGCGGTGTCGCGGTCGTCGGCGCACAGGTAGGCGGCCGCGCCGCGGGCCGCGTCGTCGATCTGGTGGGGGTCGGCCACGCCGTCGCCGTCGCCGTCGGCGCCGTAGGCCTCCCACGTCGTCGGCAGGAACTGCAGCGGGCCGACCGCGCGGTCGTGGACGGTGTCGCCGTCGAGCCGGCCGCCGTCGGTGTCGAGGATCTCGCGCACGCCGGCGGAGCCGTCCAGGGGCACCCCGACGATCCGCGGGGTCGGCCGCCCGTCGTCGCCGAGCGCGGCCCGGCCGAGGTTCCCGTGGTCGGACTCGACGCGCGCGATCCCGGCCAGCGTCGTCCAGGACAGGCGGCAGTCGGGGGTGTCGGTGCGCTGCGCGAGTTCCGCTGCCCCGTACGCCCGCAGCGCGCGGGCCGGGACGCCGGTCTGCCCGGCCGTCGCGTCGGCCCAGGCGACGAGGTCGACATCGACGGCGAGGGGCGCGCCCTGGGCGACCGGGGTGTCGCGGTCGACGTCGGCGGCCACGAGCCCGTCACCGCGGGACTCCCGCTCCCCGGACACCCCCCGGACGATCGCGACGAGCACGGCGACCACCACACCGAGGGTGACGAGGACGGCGACCGTTCCGGCCGATCGGGAGTTCACCCCGTCCAGACTAGCGGGGCCAGAACCGTCGCCAGGCCTGCTCGTCGAGGGAGTGGGGGTCGAGCCCGGCGTCGCGGGCGGCGGTCTCGGCCGCGCGCACGTCGGCCTCGAAGCGGCGGGCGGTGGTGCGCAGCTCGGCCTCGGGGTCGATGCCGGACAGCTTCGCGCGGGCGGCGAGGGCGAAGAGCTGCTCCCCGATCCCCGAGCCGGACGGCAGGAGGTCGACGGGCAGCCCGGCGCGCGAGGTGCGGCTGGCCAGCTTGGCGGCCAGCGCCACCGCGGGCTGCGCCGTCGCCACGCCGTCGACGCTGGACCCCCGCTGCTTCTCCGCGCGCTTGAGCTCCTCCCAGCGGTGCTCCTGCTTCACGGCGGTGTCGACGGTCTCCGCCGTGTCGATCCCCGACGGGGCGAACACGTGCGGGTGCCGCCCGACCAGCTTTGCGACGAGGTCGGCCGCGACGTCGTCGATCGTGAACGGGTCGGGGCCCTCGGCGGCGATGCGGGCGTGGAAGAGCACCTGCAGCAGGACGTCGCCCAGCTCCTCGCGCACGGCGACGCGGTCACCGTCCTCGATCGCCTGGTAGAGCTCGTAGCACTCCTCGACGAGGTACTGCAGCAGCGACTCGTGGGTCTGCTCGGCGTCCCACGGGCAGCCGCCGGGCGAGCGCAGCCGGTCCATCACCTCGACGGCGTCGAGGAGCGGGGAGCCGCTCACCCGGCTGCGGGGGGCGGCAGGATCGAGCCGGCCGTCTGGTCCTCGGCGACGACGGCGAGCTGGATCGGGTCCCACACGCCGTAGCGGGGGTTGACCTGCACGCCCAGCTCCTCCGACGCGGGCTGCAGCATCCGGTAGCCGATGAGCTGCAGGTCGGACTGGCCGAGCTGGTCGACGATCGACGGGCCCTCGGCCGGCAGGTCGGTCGTGCGGTCGAGGATCCGGATGACCGTCCACGGGGCGCCGTCCTGCGCCGGGCGCAGCACGATCACCGAGCCGGCCGGGGTGCCGAAGGCGAACGAGGTGGCGAGCGCGGGGTTGTCGACGGCCCGCACCTGCTGGGCGCGCTGGTCGGCGGGCACCCCGGCGAACACGGCCTCGGCGTCGGCGCCACCGGCCGCGACGGCCCGGGCGGCGCCGATCGCCTCCTCCTCGGACGGCAGCGCGACGAACTCCAGCGTCACGGCGAGCCGGTCGACGTAGCGGGCGCCGAGCGCGGCGGCCGCGAGGTCGTCGCGGATCTTCTCGCGCTGCACCTCGGGCGTGTACAGCGAGGACTGCGCGATCTCCTCGGGGGTGCCGGCCGTGGCCAGCGCGGCGTCGAGGTCGGCGTCGCTGATCGAGATGCCCTCCTCGGCGGTGCGCCGGTCGAGGAGGTCGCCCAGGATCGCGCCGGTGACGATCTCGCGCGCGACCTGCGGAGACCCGTAGCCGCCGCCCGCGCCCTGGTTGCGCCCGGAGACCGCCTGCGCCTTCTCCGGGCTCAGCGCGAGCGCGATCTGGTCCTGCACCACGTCGAGCGCGATGGCGTCGGTGCCGACGATCGCCGCCGACCCGATCTGACTCGGGCCCGACCCGCACCCGCTGACCATCGCGCCCACGACCGCCACCGCGGCCACGACCCGTCCCACCTGCCTGTGCACGGCGCCCACCCTCTCACGGGCCCGCGGGTCCCCCGGATTCCACCCGCGGGTCACCGGTCGGCGGGCACGACCACGGTGTCGCAGATCTTGTCGGCGAAGGTCTGGCTGCGGTCGTCCCACAGCGGCCACAGGTAGCCGACGTAGAACGGGACCGCGTCGACGACGTGCAGCAGCTGGCGGCCGATCGCGAGTCCGAACCCGACGGGCTGCAGGTCCCGCACCCGGACCAGCTTCGTGCCGACGATCCGCTTGCCGATGCTCTGGCCCGTCGTGCCCTGGCGGTAGCCGCTGTTCCAGATCGCGAACGCGAAGAGGGCGAGGTAGACGACGCCGCCGACGGTCAGCAGCAGGGTCAGGTCGCCGGAGGCCGAGAGCGGCACGATGACCAGGAGCGCGACGGCGGCCGGGACGACGCCGTCGATCAGCGTGGCGGCGACGCGCAGGCCCCACGGCGCGTAGGCGGTGGACGTCGTCGCGCCGCGGTCGGGCGTCGGGTAGCCGGCCGCCCCGCCGTACGCGGACGATCCCCCGTAGGCCGGTTGGGCCCCGTACGCCGGTTGGGCCCCGTACGCCGGTTGGGCCCCGTACGCCGGTTGGGCCCCGTACGCCGGTTGGGCCCCGTACGCCTGGTCGGGCCCGTACGCCGGACCGGCGGCGTAGCCCGGCCGGTGGTCGTACCCGAGTGGGGCCGCGTACCCGGGCTGGTTGCCGTACCCGGGCTGACCGCCGTAGCCGGGCTGGCCCCCGTAACCGGGTGGGCCCCCGTAGCCGGGCTGGTTGCCGTACCCGGGCTGGCCCCCGTAGCCGCGCTGACCGCCGTACCCGGGCTGGTCGCCGTGGCCGGGCCGGGGCCGGCCGGGGCCGGGGTGGGCGGGCGGTGGGGTGGCGGTCACGGGTCCTCCCGGGGGTGCGGACGGGGCCGGTACCACGGTCCGGCCCGGTCCACCGCCTGTGTTCTCGTCCCCCGGCCCGCGGCGTTACCCCGCGGCGGGCGCCGCCGTCGGCAGGACCAGGTCGTGGACCAGGCGCGTGCACCACTCCAGCAGCTCGACGTCGCGCAGCGGGGCTCCCCCGATCCGCCCGCCGGCCACCGGCTTCGGGACCACGACCGCCCGCGCGGCCGCCTTGTACTGCGACTTCGGGTAGAGCCGGTTCAGCCGCAGCTGGCCGGAGTCGGGCAGGTCGACCGGACCGACGCGGATCCCGTTGCCCGCCACCGCGACCTCGGCGATCCCGAGCCGGCGGCACTTCTGCCGGAACTCCGCGACGGCGAGCAGGTTGCGCACCGGCTGCGGCGGCTCGCCGTAGCGGTCGGTCAGCTCCTCGACGATCCGCTCCAGCGCCTCGGCGTCACCCGCCTCGGCGATCTTGCGGTAGACCTCCAGGCGCAGCCGCTCGCCGGTGACGTAGTCGTGCGGCACGTGGGCGTCGATCGGCAGGTCGACGCGCACGTCGGTGAGCTGCTCCTCCTCCTCGCCCTCCCCCGCGCCCGCCTGCTGCCGGAACGCCGCGACGGCCTCGCCGACGAGCCGGATGTAGAGGTCGAACCCGACGCCCGCGATGTGCCCGCTCTGCTCGGCGCCGAGGATGTTGCCCGCGCCGCGGATCTCCAGGTCCTTCATCGCGACGGCCGCGCCCGCCCCGAGCTCGGAGTGCTGGGCGATCGTGGCGAGCCGGTCGTGCGCGGTCTCGGTCAGCGGGTGCTCCGGGGGGAACAGGAAGTAGGCGTACCCGCGCTCGCGCCCCCGGCCGACGCGGCCGCGGAGCTGGTGGAGCTGCGAGAGTCCGAGGGTGTCGGAGCGCTCGACGATGAGGGTGTTGGCGTTGGAGATGTCGAGGCCGTTCTCGACGATCGTGGTGCAGACCAGCACGTCGAACTCGTTGTGCCAGAAGCCGTTGACGGTGCGTTCGAGCAGGTCCTCGTTCATCTGCCCGTGCGCCACCGCGATCCGGGCCTCCGGGACGAGGTCGCGGATCGTCTTGGCCGCCCTGTCGATCGTGGACACGCGGTTGTGCACGTAGAACACCTGCCCGTCGCGCAGCAGCTCGCGGCGGATCGCGGCGGCGACCTGCTTGGTGTCGTAGGCGCCGACGTAGGTGAGCGTGGGGTGGCGGTCCTCGGGCGGGGTCGTGATCGTCGACATCTCGCGGATGCCGGCCAGGCTCATCTCCAGGGTGCGCGGGATCGGCGTGGCGCTCAGCGTCAGCACGTCGACGTGCGTGCGCAGGGCGGTGATGTGCTCCTTGTGCTCGACGCCGAAGCGCTGCTCCTCGTCGACGATGACGAGCCCGAGGTCCTTCCACCGCACGCTGCTCTGCAGCAGCCGGTGGGTGCCGACCACGACGTCGACGGTGCCGTCGGTGAGACCGGTGATCGTCTCCTTGGCCTCGGCGTTGTCGGTGAACCGGGACAGCCCGCGCACGGTGACGGGGAACGCGCGCATCCGCTCGGTGAAGGTGTCGAGGTGCTGGGTGGCGAGCAGCGTCGTCGGGACGAGGACGGCGACCTGCTTGCCGTCCTGCACCGCCTTGAACGCCGCGCGCACCGCGATCTCGGTCTTGCCGAACCCGACGTCGCCGGAGATCACGCGGTCCATCGGGACGGGGCGCTCCATGTCGGCCTTCACCTCGTCGATCGCCGCCAGCTGGTCGGGCGTCTCGGTGTAGGGGAAGGCGTCCTCCATCTCGCGCTGCCACGGCGTGTCCTTCGCGAACGCGTGGCCGGGCGCGGACTGGCGCGCCGCGTAGAGCTGCACGAGCTGCGCCGCGATCTGGCGGACGGCCTTGCGCGCGCGGCCCTTCGTCTTCGCCCAGTCGCCGCCGCCGAGCTTGTTGAGCGTGGGGATCTCGCCGCCGACGTAGCGGCTGATCTCGTCGAGCGCGTCGGTGGGCACGAACAGCCGGTCGGCGGGCTGCCCCCGCTTGCTCGACGCGTACTCCAGCACCAGGTACTCCCGGGTGGCCCCGCCGACGGTGCGCTCCCGCATCTCCACGAACCTGCCGATGCCGTGCTGGGAGTGCACGACGTGGTCGCCCGGCTTGAGAGTGACCAGGTCGACGGTGTTGCGGCGCTTGCTCGGCATCTTCGTCGGGGCCGTGGCGGCGGCGCGGTTGCCGGTGAGGTCGGCCTCCGACAGCAGGACGAGCGGGCCCGCGGTGAAGCCCTGGTTCAGCCGCCCGCAGGTGACGGTGACGAGCCCCTTCTCCGGGTCGTCGGTCAGCTCGTCGACCAGCGTGGCCGGGACGTCGGCCTCCCGGAGCTGCTCCAGGCTGCGCTGCGCGGTACCGGCGCCGCCGACGACGAGCACGGCGGTGCCGCCGGAGGAGACGTGCGCGCGCAGGTCGACGAGGGCGCGGTCGGTGTCGCCGCGGTAGGACTCCACCTCGTGGACGGGCGGGGCGAGCGCGTCGTCGCGGCCCGAGAGCAGCGGGCTGAACGTGACGACCGGGTGGCCGGTGGCGGCGGCGTGGTGCAGCACGTCGTTCAGGTCGCGGTAGGCCGAGGCGCCCACGTCGATCGGGGCGTCGGCGCCGCTGGAGGCGGCGAACCAGGACGCCTCCAGGAACTCCTGCCCGGTGCGGACGAGGTCGGCGCTGCGGGTGCGGACGCGCTCCGGGTCGGCGACGAGGACGAGCGCCGTGGCGGGCAGCAGGTCGGTGAGCAGCTCCAGCTCGCCGCCGGTCAGCACCGGGACGAGCGACTCCATGCCCTCGGACGGGATGCCGTTGGCCAGGTGGTCGAGCAGCTCGCGCAGCGGGGGGTTGTTCTCGTGCGCCCGCGCGAGTGCGGCGGCCCGCTCGCGCACCGGGGCGGTGAGCAGCAGCTCCCGGCAGCCCGGGGCGTGCAGGACGTCGACGGGGGCGACCGAGCGCTGGTCGGCGACGGAGAACGTGCGCAGCTCGCTCACCTCGTCGCCCCAGAACTCGACGCGCAGCGGCTGGTCGGCCGTCGGGGGGAAGACGTCGACGATCCCGCCGCGGACGGCGAACTCGCCGCGCGCGGTGACCATCTCGACGCGCGTGTAGGCCAGCTCGACCAGGCGCTCCAGCAGGGCGTCGAAGTCGGCGGTGTCGCCGACCCGCAGCGACACCGGCTCCAGGCGGCCCAGGCCCGGCGCGATCGGCTGGATCAGGCTGCGGGCCGCGGTGACCAGCACCCGGGGCGCGGTGTCCGGGTCGGCGAGCCTGCGGAAGATCGACAGGCGGCGGCCGACGGTGTCGGGGCGCGGCGAGAGGCGCTCGTGCGGCAGCGTCTCCCAGCTCGGCAGCACCGCGACGGCGTCGGCGTCGACCAGGTCGGCGAGCGCGGCACCCAGGTCCTCGGCCTCGCGGTCGGTGGCGGTGACGGCCAGGACGGTGCGGCCCGCCTCGCCGAACCCTGCCGCGAGGAACGGGCGCAGCGCGGCCGGGCCCTCGACGCGCAGGGCCGGACCCCCGTCGGGGCCGGTGTCGGCCCGGGTGTCGCGGGCCGCGTCGAGGACGGCCCGGATGTCGGAGTCGGCGAGGACGGTGCGGAGGAGACCGGCGAGCTTGGCCACGGTGGCGGGGACCCCTTAGACGCGGATGGACGCACGCGGAACAGACCCCTGCCCGGGACGAATGCCCGGTCGGGGGTCTCGCACCCCACCCTACGCCGGGCCCCCGACGCCCTCCCCCGGCGTCGGATCAGGCGCGCGGCGGGAGGTCGGGGCGACGGCGGCTGGGTCGGGTCGCGATGTCCGGGGGCCGCACCGCCGGGGTGCGCTCGAGCGCCTCCAGCGCGAGGGCGATCGCCCGGTCGAGCTGGGGGTCGCGGCCCGCGGCCCAGTCCTGCGGCGTGACCACCACCTCGACGTCCGGCTCGACCCCGACGTTCTCGACGTCCCAGCCGAGGTCGTCGAACCAGTGCGAGTAGCGGGGCTGCGTCACCCCCGTCCCGTCGACGAGCCGGTAGCGGCTGTCGATGCCGATCACCCCGCCCCAGGTCCGCACGCCGACCACGGTCGCGATGCCGCGGCGCTTGAGCGCGACCGTCACGATGTCGCCGTCGGAGCCCGCCAGCTCGTCGGCGACGGCCACGACCGGGCCGCGCGGGGCGTCCATCGGGTACGTGCGCGGCGGGCGGTGCCGGGCGATCGTCCACGCCGTGACGCGCCGCGCGAGCTTCTCCACCACCAGCTGCGAGGTGTGCCCGCCCCCGTTGATCCGCACGTCGAGCACCAGCCCGTCGCGGGTGAGCTCGCGGCCCAGGTCGCGGTGCAGCTGCGCCCAGCCCGGCGCCATCATGTCCGGCACGTGCAGGTAGCCCAGGCGCCCGCCCGACCGCTCCGTGACGTGCGCGCGCCGCCCGGCCACCCAGTCCTGGTAGCGGAGCTGGTCCTCGTCGGGCAGCGGCCGGACGACGACGCGGCGCACGTCGGCCCCCGAGCGCACGGTGATCTCAGTGAGCGTGTCGGCGGTGCCGGCGAGCAGCGGCGCGGGCCCGGCGGCGGGGTCGATCGGCCGCCCGGCCACCTCCAGCAGCACGTCACCGGCCCGCACGTCGACGCCGGGCGAGGCGAGCGGGCTGCGCGCCCCTGGCGCGGACGTCTCCGGCGGCAGGACCCGCTCCACCCGCCAGCCGTCGTCGGAGGGCGCGAGGTCGGCCCCGAGGAACGCCGGGGCGACCCCCACCGGCCGCGGCCGGGCGCGGACGTAGGCGTGCGAGGAGCCCAGCTCGCCCTGCAGCTCCCACAGCACGTCGACGAGGTCGTCGTAGCTGCCGACGGCGTCGACGAGCGGGCGGTAGCGCTCCTGCTCGGCCGCCCAGTCGACGTCGGCCATGTCGGCGGTCCAGAAGTGGTCGCGCATGAGCCGCGCGGCCTCGTCGAACATCTGCCGCCACGACGCCGTCGGGTCGACGGTGACGGACAGGCGCGCGAGGTCGACCTCGTACTCGTCGGCGCCGTCGCCGCCCTCGGGGGCGCCGGAGCCGGACCGGTCGGTGCGCAGCACTCGCAGCGCCGTGCCGTCGCGGACGAGCAGCCGGGTGCCGTCGCCGCTGACCGCGTACCCGTCGACGGCGTCGGCGATCACGTCGAGCTTGCGGCGCACCAGGTCGAAGCGCTCCAGCACGGTCCGCCGCGGCTTCTCCGACGTGCCGGCCCGCCCGTCGCCGAGCACGCCGTTGACCGGGCTGCGCAGCCACAGCAGGCAGTCCTTGCCCGCCGTCAGCCCGGAGTACCTGGCCTCCACCACCGGCACCGGGACGACCCGCCCGGCCAGCCCCTCGACGTCGACGACGACCTCGGGCACGTCCGCGTCGGGGGCGGCGGGCACGGACGCGGCATCGGGCGACGACGGGTCGTCCGGGCCGGGCGCGGGCGGGTCGGCCGGGCCCTCGTCGCCGGGGCTGACCGGGCGCCCGTCCGGGCTCGCCCCGAACGGCGACGGCGTGCGCGCGGCCAGCGGCACCAGGAACGGTCGCCACGACGCCGGGAAGGTCAGGTCGAACGAGTGCTCGTCGTAGATCGGGTCGAAGCTGCGCCGCGACAGGAACGCCAGGTAGCGGCCGTCGTGGGTGAACGCGGGCCTGCGGTCCAGGAAGCGGGCCGGGGTGACCGGCACCAGCTCGCCGTCGGCGACGCGGGCGAGCACGATCCGGGTGGCCACCGCCTGCTCCACCGGCTCGGCGTACGCGAGCCACGCGCTGTCCGGCGACCAGTCCAGGCCCGACACCTCCACCCCGTCGGCGCTGCGGGCGAGCTCGCGGAACCCGCCGGACGCGGCGTCGAGCAGCAGCAGCCGGCCGTCGTGGGTGGCGAGGGCCACGGTCGTGCCGTCCGGGGACGGCTCGAGCTCCAGCACCCGGCCCAGCTCACCGGCCCCGCTGCGGCGCGGGGCGTCCCCGGCCAGCGGGTCGAGCGGGGCGACGCACACCGCGTCCTCGCCGAGCACGTCGTCGACCCACACCGCCCGGTCGGTGCCCAGCGGCCGCGCGAGGCGGGCCCGCGCGCCGGGCTCGGACAGCAGCGTCCGCGCCGGGCCGTCGCGGTGGGTCAGCCGGTGCACGGTGCCGCGGACCAGCGCGATGCTGGTGCGCCCGGTCCGGTCGGGCACGGCGGCGTCGACGCGGCCGGTGACGCGGTGGGGCTCGCGCGCGGTGCGCGGGCCGCCGAGCCGGACGTCGACGCGGCGGGGAGCGGCGTCGAGGGAGTCGAGGACCCAGATCTCCCCCGCCGACTCGTAGACGACCCGTCCGCCGTCGCTGGTGGCGTGGCGGACGTAGAACGCCGGCGCGTCCGGGCCGCCGTGGTCGGTGTGGCGGCGCAGGTCGGTGCCGTTGTGGGCGATCGAGTAGAGGTTGCCCCACCCCTCGTGGTCGGCGACGAACGCGATGCGCCCGCCGATCAGCATCGGCGACTCGATCTGCCCGTCGACGTGGGCCGCGACCCGCGCGAACGACCCCGCCGAGCCCGCGTCCCACCACAGCTTGCCGACGGTGCCGCCGCGGTAGCGCTTCCACCACGCGGGCTCCCGGGACAGGACGCTGAGCAGCAGCGTCCCGCTCTCGTCGGCCACCAGGTCGGCGACCGGCCCGACGGGCAGCGCCCGCGGGGCGCCCCCGGCGGCCGGGATCGCGAACGCGAAGGTGCGCCGCGGCGAGTGGTAGCCCGTCGAGGTGACGCCGAGGACCTCCTGGTCCGACGCCCAGCCGAGGTTGCGGGCGCGGGGATCGCCCCACCAGGTCAGCCGCCGCGCGACGCCGCCGTCCAGCGCCGTGACGAAGACGTCGGGCCCGCCCTCGCGCCAGGACGTCCACGCGACCCGGGTGCCGTCCGGGGAGATCCGGGGGTTCGCGACCGGGGCCGCGTCCGCGGTGACCCGGTGCGCCCGGCCACCCGCGAGCGGGACCGTCCAGACGTCGTCCTCGGCCGCCAGGACGAGGGTGTCGCCCCGCAGGTGGGGGAACCGGAGGTAGCTGGGCTGCGACATGGATCGCACCGTAGCCAGTCGAGGGCCCTACGGTCGCCTCACCCGGTCGGAGGCAGGATGGCGGCCATGCGGCGTGCGAGTGCAGCGGTGGCCGTGGCCGCCGCGCTGGTCCTGACCGGCTGTGCGGGGGCCTCCCCCGAGTCCGTCGCGGGGGGTGGCGCCGGCAGCGCACCGGCCGGCGGGGCCGAGGGCGGCCCGAGCCGCACCGGCACCCCGGAGCTGCGGGTCAGCGAGATCGCCGCCGGGTTCGACAACCCCTGGGACGTCGGCGTGCTGCCCGACGGGCGGGTGCTGGTGACCGAGCGCGACGGGCGGCTGAGCCTGCTGTCCGGGGTGACCGCGGGCGCCACCGTCACCCCGGTGACGGCCGACTTCTCCGACCTCCTCGCCCAGGGCGAGGGCGGCCTGATGGGCATGGTCGTGCACGACGACTTCGCCGAGACCCGCCGCTTCACCACCTGCCAGACCCACGTCGAGGGCGGCACGCCCACCGACGTCCGGCTCGTCACCTGGGAGCTCGCCGCCGACGGCTCCGCGGCCACCCGCGTCGCCGATCCGCTGGTCGGCGGCCTGCCGATCAACCCGTCCGGCCGGCACTCCGGCTGCCGCCCCACCCTCGCCGCCGACGGCGCGCTGCTGGTCGGCACCGGCGACACCGCCCGCGGCACGATCCCGCAGGACCTGTCCTCCCTGGGCGGCAAGGTGCTGCGCGTCGACCTCGCCACCGGCGGGCCGGTCGCCGGCAACCCCTTCGCCGACGCCGCCGACCCCGCGCAGCGGCTGATCTACACCTACGGCCACCGCAACGTGCAGGGCGTCGCCGTCGACGCGGCGGGCGGGGTCTGGACCGCCGAGCACGGACCGAGCACCGACGACGAGGTCAACCTGCTGCGGGCCGGCGGCAACTACGGCTGGGACCCGGGCCAGGGCGGCACCGTCGGCGGCTACGACGAGTCGGTGCCGATGACCGACCTCACCCGCTTCCCCGACGCCGTCCCGGCCGCGTGGAGCTCGGGCAGCCCGGTCGAGGCGCTCTCCGGTGCCGCGTTCCTGGCGGGCAGCCAGTGGGGCGACCTCGACGGGACGCTCGTCGTCGGCGCGCTGCGCGGGGAGAAGCTGCTGTTCATGACGCCGGGCGGGGACGCGATCGCCTCCGTCGCGGTGCCCGAGGCCCTCGACGGCACCTACGGGCGGCTGCGCGCGGTCCGCCTGGCCCCGGACGGCGCGCTGCTCGTCAGCACCTCCAACGGCGGCGACGACCGGATCCTGCGCATCGATCCGGTGTGAATGAAATGTCTGGTTCGTCACCCTCACCCTCGGTGACTCGTTAGGCCGAACGGGGGTCGTCGCTCGGCCTCCCGCCCGGACCCTTTCGAGAGAGGCCCCCGATGCCGACGACCTTCCGTCGCTCCCTGATCGCCGTCGCCGCCGTGACCACCGTCGGCGCGGCCGCGTTCGCCCCCGCCGCGTTCGCGACCGACGACGAGGACTCCTACGGCAAGGGCCTGCACGCCGTCGGCCTGGTCGACGGCACGACCCTCGTCGGCTTCGACACCGGTGACGCGGGCGCGACCTACGAGATCGGCGACGTCGACCTCGACCGCGACGCCTACCTCGTCGGCATCGACTACCGCGTCCAGGACGGCGGCCTCTACGGCGTCGGCAACCTCGGCGGCCTCTACCTGATCGACGACGAGGACGCCGACGCCGAGAAGATCGGCGAGCTGACGACCCCGCTGGTGGGCGTCGACTTCGCGGTGGACTTCAACCCGGCCGCCAACGCGCTGCGCATCCTGTCGGACACCGGCCAGAACCTGCGCCAGCCGTTCGCCGCCACCCCGCTGGCCGCGACCGCCGTCGACGGCCCGCTGACCAACCCGGCCGTGGCCCCGGCCACCGGCACCGTGCCCGCGCTGGGCGTGACCGGTGCGGCGTACACGAACAACGACCTGGACGCGGTCACCGCGACCACGCTGTTCGACCTCGACACGGTCCTGGACCGCGTGGCGCTCCAGTCCCCGGCCAACGCCGGCACCCTGGCCCCGACCGGCAGCCTCCCCGCCGACATCGGCCCCGACGCCGGGTTCGACATCCACTCCTCGCTCACCGACGGGGTGACCGACGGCAACGCCGCGTTCGCCGCGGTCGAGGTCGACGGCGAGCGCCGGCTGTGGAGCGTCGACCTGCTCACCGGCGGCGCCTACGACCTCGGGGCCTTCGGCGACGACGTCACCGACCTCGCGATCCAGCTCGACCAGTAGGTCCTCCGCGAACGGCCCGTCCCGGTTCCCGGGGCGGGCCGTTCGTGCGTTCAGCGTCCGTAGCGCACGGCCGCCCGCTCCCGCGCCTTCGCCGCCTCCACCTCGCGGTCCTTGGGCGGGGCGGCGGTGACGAGGGAGTCGAGCAGCTCGCGGGTGGCCGCCTCCACGGCGGCGACGGCCCGCTCGAACGCCTCGGCGTTGGCGGCGGACGGCTTCGCCGCCCCCGAGATCTTCCGGACGTACTGCAGCGCGGCCCCGTGCACCTCGTCCGGGGTGGCGGGCGGCTCGAAGTTGTGCAGGGTCCGGATGTTCCGACACATGCACCCGTTCCTACCGCATTCCGGAGCCGTGGTGCTGTTCCCGGGGTCCGGAACCGGCAGTACGGCTCCGAAGTGCGTCAGGGCGTGAGGGCCGCCGTCACCGTCCGCACCACCGCTCTCGGGTTCCGGAGCATCGGTGCCGTCACGAAGACCACGTCCCACCCCGCCGCGTGCACGCGGTTGAGCCGGTCGCGATCGCGGTTGAGCGACCAGCGGTCGCCGTCGCGCCAGTCGCCGTCGTACTCGATCGCCACCCGCTGCTCGGGGAAGGCCAGGTCGACGCGGGCCAGGCGCCCGGTCCGGTCCTCGACCCAGTGCTGGGGCACCGGTTGCAGGCCGGCCAGCACCAGCAGGACCCGCAGCCTCGACTCCGGCAACGACTCGGCCCGCGGATCGGCCAGCTCCACCGCCCGGCGGGCCCGGACGATGCCGTTGTCGGAGCGCCCCCGCACCATCGCGGCCACCGCCGCGCGGTCGACCCGGCCCGCGCGGAGCACGGCGTCGAGGTCGGCGACGGCGTCGGCGAGGGGCCGGTCGGGCACCAGCATGTCGAGCGCCGCGCGCATCGGCGAGGCGAGGAGGCCGTAGGCCCACGGCTCGGCGTCGTCCGGTCCGATCCCGCTGCGCCGGACGTCGAGCCCCGGGCGCCGGCCCAGCCGCATGTCCGGCGGCGCCAGCACCTGCACCGGGTCGTCCGGCCACGCCAGGCGGACCCCGCGCACGGTGAAGGCCGACCGCCCGGTGATCACCGCCCCGCGCGGCAGCCCGAGCGACGCCGCGCGGCACCGGACCTCGTGCGTCACGGGCACGCCCGCCCGCACGTACACGTCGCGGAGCACGCGGATGACCCGGTCGCCGCGCAGCTGTGCAGGACGGATCACGCCCGCGGCCACCGCCGCCGACCCCAGGAACACGTCATCCCGAACCGAGCCCATGCAGAAAAGCTGGCACAGGAACGCGAATGACACCGAAGCTTGTCCACACCCCCCGCACTTCGGAGCCGTAATGGGGTTCCGGGACCCCCGAGAACAGCACTACGGCTCCGAAGTGCGGTGGGGGCTGCTACAGGACGCGCATGTTCTGGTCGAGGGTGCCTTCGGCCTGCCTGCGGTTGAGGACCGCGAGGCGGGTGAAGCTCTGGTCGAACGCCTCCTGGGTCAGGCCGCGCTCGGTGTACTCCGCGGCGAGCTGGCGGGCGCCCTCCGGGATGCTCCACTTCGCCTCGAAGTCGAGCTCCTTGCGGGCGCGGGAGAAGTCGACGCGGTAGCTGCGGGGGTCGTTGCCCGCCTCGCCGGTGATGTTGAGCGTGGAGCCCGGCACGGCGTCGATGACGGCCTGCGCGATCTCGGCGACGGTGCGGTTGTTCTTCTCCGTGCCCACGTTGAACGCCCGGGCGCGGACGACGTCGGCGGGCGCGGCCAGCCCCGCGACGACGGCACCGGCGATGTCCTCGGCGTGCGCGAGCGGGCGCCACGGGGTGCCGTCGGAGAGCACCGTGACCTCGCCGGTCAGGATCGCGCGGCCGACGAGGTTGTTGAGCACGATGTCGGCGCGCAGCCGCGGCGAGAAGCCGAACGCGGTGGCGTTGCGCAGCGAGAACGGCACGAAGTCGGAGTCGGCGAGCTTCGCCAGGTCGTCCTCGACGCGCACCTTCGAGATCGCGTACGGCGTGACGGGCTTGAGCGGGGCGTCCTCGTCGACAAGGTCGTCGCCGGACTGGGCGCCGTACACCGAGCAGGTCGACGCGTACGCGAAGCGCTGCACGCCCGCCTCCTTGGCCAGCGTGGCCAGGCGCGTCGAGGCGTGGTGGTTGATGTCGTAGGTGATCTCCGGGGCCAGCGACCCGAGCGGGTCGTTCGACAGCGCCGCCATGTGCACGACCGCGTCGTAGCCCGCGAGCTCGGCGACGGTGACGTCGCGCAGGTCGGTGGAGATGCCGTCGACGTCGGGGCGGTCGAGGCCCCCGAGGATGCAGTCGGCGAACAGGCCGGAGTCCAGGCCCGTCACCTCGTGCCCGGCGGCCGCCAGGATCGGGGCCATCACGGTGCCCAGGTAGCCCTGGTGGCCGGTCAGCAGAACTCGCACGTCGGGAATCTCCTCAATCTGTCAGTCGACCGGGTCGGGACCGGTCAGCGGTGCCACTCCGAGCACCAGCTTGGACACGTGGAAGGCCTCGGCGTACCGGGCGTGGCACTGCACGCCCCGGATCCGCGCGAGGCCGGCGAACGTCTCGGGGTCGAACCAGCTGCGGTCGCGCTGGCTGCCGTAGTGCTCGTGCAGCTTCGCGACCTTCTCCCGCAGCACGGGCTCGGCCAGGGGCAGGTAGGCGGTGGGCTGCTGCAGGTCGCCGTCCCACTTGAGGATCTCGTAGCCCAGCGCCAGGTGGTCGCGGAACACGGTGGGCACCAGCTCGGCGAGCGTGCGGTGGTCCTGGTGGGCGTCGTGCGGCGACGGCGCGAAGATCAGGTCCGGCTCGCCGTGGGAGCGCAGCTCCTCCAGCCCCAGCTTGGCCCGCTCCCAGCGGGTGGGGACGCGGCCGTCGGGCAGGTCGAGCACGGCCACCTCGAGGTGCGCGCCGGGGCAGAACGCGGCCAGCGCGGCCCGCTCCTCCTCCTCGCGCAGCGATCCCCCGCCGGTGAGCACCAGTGCCGAGACCGTGATCCCGGGGTGCGACCGGCACAGCTCCAGCAGCGCCCCGCCCGCGCCGATGGCGATGTCGTCGCAGTGGGCGCCCAGGAGCAGCATCCGGTCGAGCCGCTCGGGCAACAGGCTCAGCACGCTCGACAGTGTTCCACGGACGGGGGACGGCCCGGGTCGCCGGTGGGGGCGGTCAGCGGGCGGCGAGCTTCGCCAGGCGGGTCGGGGTGGGCCAGCGGACGTCGTGCGCCCACCCGAACCGCTCGAAGATCCAGATCGTCCGGGCCGAGATGTCGATCTGTCCGGGCAGGACGCCGTGGCGCGCGCAGGTGGGGTCGGCGTGGTGCAGGTTGTGCCAGGACTCCCCCATCGACAGCACCGCGAGCGGCCAGAAGTTGCGCGACCGGTCGCGCGAGCGGAACGGCCGCTTCCCGACCATGTGGCAGATCGAGTTGATCGACCAGGTGACGTGGTTGGAGATCGCCAGGCGCACCAGCCCGCCCCAGAAGAAGCCGGTGACGGCGCCCTGCCACGACCACGTCACCAGGCCGCCGATGACGGCCGGGAGCAGCAGGCTGACCGCCACCCACAGGCCGAACGTGCGGGCGACCCGGGTGATCGCGCGGTCGGCCAGCAGGTCGGGGATGAAGCGCGCGTGGTTGGTCTCGTTGCGGTCGAAGAACCAGCCCATGTGCGCGTGCACGAAGCCCTTGGCGACGGCCGCGGGCGAGGTGCCGAACGCCCACGGCGAGTGCGGGTCGCCCTCCTTGTCGGAGAACGCGTGGTGGCGCCGGTGGTCGGCCACCCAGTTGAAGACGTTGCCCTGCACGGCGAGCGACCCGCTGATCGCGAGCGCGACCCGCAGCCACGGCCTCGCCTTGAACGCCTTGTGCGTGAAGTGCCGGTGGAAGCCGACGGTGATGCCGAGCACGGCCAGGGTGTAGAAGCCCGCGAGCAGCGCGAGGTCGTGCCAGCCGACGCCCCAGCCCCAGGCCAGCGGGACCGCGGCGACCAGCGCCAGCATCGGGCCGCCGACGAACACGTAGATCATCGCGTGCTGGAACCGGGTGCGCTGCCCCCCGAGGACGGGGTGGGGGCCCTCCCGCAGGGGATCGGGAACGGCCTCGGCAGTGGTCGACATCGGGCTCCTCGGGTGGGGGGTCTGGGGCCACGGAGGCGCCGGACGGCGACCCTGCGCACCGTCGAGGGTAGGTGGCGGGTCGGGCCGGGCGCAGCCCCTGTAACGGGAACTCCGGGCAGATCGCCCTCGACCGCAGGTCGACGCCCGTGGTGGCCCCGGCGTACGGGTGAGCCCCCGTGCCAGGATGGAGGCCTGTCCGCCGTGGTGTAAGGGCAGCACTGCTGATTTTGGTTCAGTAGGTCCAGGTTCGAATCCTGGCGGCGGAGCTCCCACCCCCGGACACGACGAAGGGCGGACGACCGTGGTCGTCCGCCCTTCCGTCGGTTCCGCCTCAGCGACCGCCCGGCCGCGGAGGCGGCGTCGGCTCCGGCCGACCGTTGCCCGTGCACCTCATGCTGCGCCCCTCATGTGTCGTACCCCTCGTGATGACCGGCCTCATTCGAGGCCGGCGTCCAGCGTGATCGTGGTGCCGGTGAGCGCCTTGCTGACCGGGCAGCCCTCCTTGGCCTTCTGCGCGGCGGCCTCGAAGCCGGCCGCGTCGAGGCCCTCGACCTCACCGCGCACGGTGAGCGCGATGGAGCTGATGGCGAAGCCGCCGTTGGCCGAGTCCGGGCCCAGCGTGACGTCGGCCGTCACGTCGAGGGACTGGGGCGTGCCGCCGGCCTCGGCGATGAACGCGGAGAGCTGCATCGCGTAGCAGGAGGAGTGCGCCGCGGCGATGAGCTCCTCCGGGCTGGTGGTGCCGCCGGCCTCGTCCGCCGCGCGCTTGGGGAAGCTGACGTCGTAGGTGCCGACCTTGCTGCTGCTGAGCTCGACCTGCCCCGATCCCTGCTCGAGGGTGCCGTTCCAGGCGGTGCGTGCGCTGCGGGTGGGCATGGGGTGGACCTCCGTTGTTCGTCGACGTCTCTGGTGGTTCCAACACCTGAGGCGTCCCGGACATTCGGTTTCTCACGCAGTGTGAGACGACCGGTCCCGGATCAACGGCGAACGGGTGAACACCGGCGGTCGCCCGCGGCCCGGTACCCCCGATCCGGTGACGGTCGTCCGGTCAGCGGTCGAGCGGCCCGCGCGGCCTCAGTGGACCTCGACCGGGTCCCCGGGCTCCAGGAACTCGAACCACGCCTCGGCGTCCTCGTAGGCCATCCGGACGCAGCCCGCCGACGGCGTGTGCAGGTTGCCCTCGTGGAAGGCGATGCCGCCGGGCGCGAAGAACACGGCGAACGGCATCGGCGCCCCGTTGAACTCGGTGCTCTTGTGGTCCTTGTTCTTCCAGTCGACGGTGAAGCTGCCGCGGGGCGTCTCGCGCCCCTCGCCGCCCGTGCTCACCGGGACCGGGCCGCGGACGATCTCGCCGTCGTCGATGAGCCAGGCCTGCTTCGACGCGATGTCGACGCAGGCCCGCGTCGTCACCGAGCACGGGGTCCCGTCGATGATCCCGTCACCCGCCGTCGCGGTCCCGACCACTCCGAACGCGGCCAGACCGGAGACGACGAGCGCCACCGCCGCCCGCGCCCGGAACGAAACGCCCTTGCTGTGCGCACCCATCCGACGTCCTCACACCCAGTAACCTCGCGGGCCGGTTCGTCGTGCCGCGCGTCCGCTCGCCCAACGAGCGACGGCGGCCGCTGGTTACTCACCGCAAGAGGTGGTTGACACGGGGTTCCGTGACCTTCCCGGGACGTCCCGGGGGCCGCGCCGGGCACGACGTAGGATCCCGGGGTACTCCGACCGGTGCCGCCCCCGCGGCCCGGCCGGATCGCCAGTCGACCAGGGAGCCGCTCCCATGCCCGACCCCCTTCCCCCGGTGACCGCCGCGTCGGCACCCCCCGCCGCGGCGATCGTCCTGGCCGCGGGACGCGGCACCCGGATGCGCTCGTCCACGACGAAGGTGCTGCACCCGATCGGCGGGCGCACCCTGCTCGGGCACGCCGTGCACGCCGTCGCCGCGCTGGACCCGGCGCACCTCGTCGTCGTCCTCGGCCACGACCGCGAGCAGGTCACCGCGGCCGTCGACGGCCTCGGTTCCGAGCTCGGCCGCACCGTGCACGTCGCCGTGCAGCACCGCCAGCTCGGCACCGGCCACGCCGTCGCCTGCGGGCTCACCGCGCTGTCCGGCGACGTCACCGGCCCGGTCGTCGTCAGCAGCGGCGACGTGCCGCTGCTCGAGACGCGCACGGTGCACGCCCTGCTCGCCGAGCACCGGCGCACCGGGGCCGCGGTCACCGTCCTCACCACCGAGCCCGAGGACCCCACCGGCTACGGCCGCGTGCTCCGCGACGCCGACGGGTCCGTGTCGGCGATCGTCGAGGACCGCGACGCCACCGCGGCGCAGCGCGCCGTCCGGGAGATCAACTCCGGGGTCTACGCGTTCGACGCGGCCTTCCTGCGCTCCGGCGTCCCGCGCCTGCAGACCACCAACAGCCAGGGCGAGCTCTACCTCACCGACCTCGTCGCGCTGGCCCGCACCGACCGGGCGCACGTCGGGGCGCTCGTGTGCACCGACCCGTGGCAGGTCGCCGGCGTCAACGACCGCGTGCAGCTCGCCGCGCTGCGCGCCGAGCTCAACCGGCGGGTGCTGGAGCACTGGATGCGCGAGGGCGTGACCGTCGTCGACCCGGCCACCACCTGGGTCGACGTCCAGGTGCAGCTCGCCCCCGACGTCGTCCTGCACCCCGGCACCCAGCTGCACGGCGTCACCTCGGTGGCGGGCGGGGCGCAGATCGGGCCCGACACCACGCTCACGGCGTGCGAGATCGGGGCGGGCGCGGTCGTGGTCCGCACGCACGGCAGCGAGTCGGTGATCGGGGCGGGTGCCTCGGTCGGGCCGTTCGCCTACCTGCGGCCCGGCGCGCGGCTCGGCGAGCGCGGCAAGATCGGCACGTTCGTCGAGGTGAAGAACTCCGACATCGGGGCGGGCACCAAGGTGCCGCACCTGACCTACGTCGGCGACGCCTCCATCGGCGAGAACAGCAACATCGGAGCCGGCTCGGTGTTCGTCAACTACGACGGCGTGCGCAAGCAGCGCACCACCGTCGGCTCGCACGTCAAGACCGGCTCGGACAACACGTTCGTCGCCCCCGTGCACGTCGGCGACGGGGCCTACACCGGAGCCGGCACCGTCGTCCGCGAGGACGTGCCGCCGGGGGCGCTGGCCGTGTCGGCCGGGTCACAGCGCACCATCGAGGGGTGGGTCGTGCGCAAGCGGCCCGACACCCCCGCCGCCCAGGCGGCCTACGACGCCCTGGAGGCTGACGCCCGGTGAGTGCCATGACCGCCACCCCGAAGAAGAACCTCATGCTCTTCTCCGGGCGCGCCCACCCGGAGCTGGCCGAGCAGGTCTCCAAGCACCTCGACGTGACGATCACGCCGCAGTCGGCCTACTCCTTCGCCAACGGCGAGATCTTCGTCCGGTTCGAGGAGTCGGTCCGCGGCTGCGACGCGTTCGTGCTGCAGAGCCACTCCGCGCCGATCAACGACCAGATCATGGAGCACCTGGTCATGGTCGACGCGCTCAAGCGCGCCTCGGCGAAGCGGATCACCGTCGTCATGCCGTTCTGGGGCTACGCGCGCCAGGACAAGAAGCACCGCGGGCGCGAGCCCATCTCCGCGCGCCTGATCGCCGACATGTTCCTCGTCGCCGGGGCCGACCGGATCATGACCGTCGACCTGCACACCGCGCAGATCCAGGGCTTCTTCGACGGCCCGGTCGACCACCTCTTCGCGCTGCCCGTGCTCGCCGAGTACATCAAGCGCACCTACGCCGACCGCGAGCTCGCCGTCGTCTCCCCCGACTCCGGCCGCGTCCGGCTGGCCGAGCGCTGGGCGGAGACCCTCGGCGGCACCCCGCTGGCGTTCATCCACAAGACGCGCGACCCGCGCAAGCCGAACGAGGCCGTCGCGAACCGGGTCGTGGGCGACATCGACGGCCGCACCTGCGTCGTCATCGACGACATGATCGACACCGGCGGCACGGTGGCCAAGGCGGTCGAGGCGCTGCTCGCCCAGGGCGCCCGCGACGTGATCGTGGCGGCCACCCACGGCGTGCTGTCCGGCCCCGCCACCGAGCGCCTGTCCACCTGCGGCGCGCGCGAGGTGGTCTTCACCGACACCCTGCCGATCCCGGACGAGAAGCGCTTCCCGGCGATGACCGTGCTGTCCATCGCGCCGCTGCTGGCCCAGGCGATCCACCAGGTGTTCGACGACGGCTCGGTCACCAGCCTGTTCGACGGCAACGCCTGACCCGCGCGCCGGCGCCGCGGCGCCCGGGCGTATCGTTGCCCGCAGTTCCGCGGCGAGGGCGGGTGCACTTCTAGCCCGCCGTGATCGACGCAGGCCCGGTCCTTCCGGTCAGCCTCGCCGCGCGTCCGCATCGTGAAACGCAGATCGAGGAGTACCACCGTGGCCGAGGCCCGTATCGACGCCGAGACCCGCACGGAGTTCGGCAAGGGCGCTGCCCGCCGCACCCGTCGCGCGGGCAAGATCCCCGCCGTGCTCTACGGGCACGGCACCGACCCGCAGCACCTCTCGCTCCCCGAGCTGGAGTTCAAGCGGATCGTCCGCGAGCAGGGACGCAACGCCGTCGTCACGATCAACGTGGGCGGCACCCCGCAGCTCGCGCTGACCAAGACGGTCGTGCAGCACCCGATCCGTCCCTACATCGAGCACGTCGACCTGCTGGTCATCCGCCGCGGCGAGAAGGTCGTCGTCGACGTCCAGGTCATCGTCACCGGCACCGCGGCCCCCGGCACCCTGGTCACCCAGGAGCTCGGCTCGCTCGAGGTCGAGGCCGACGTCTCGTCCATCCCCGAGAACGTCGAGGTCTCCGTCGACGGCCTGCCGATCGGCACGCAGATCTTGGCCGGCTCGCTGACGATGCCCGCCAACACCGACCTCCGCACCGACCCGGAGGCGCTGGTCGTGAACGTCAACGCCGCGCCGACCGAGGAGGACCTGGAGGCCGAGATCGACACCGAGGGTGCCGGGGTCGTCGAGGACGCGCCGGAGACCGAGGAGGACGAGGCCACCGACGCCGACTCCGCCGAGTCGTCGGACGAGAAGTCCGAGGGCGACTCGGACTCCGCGGAGAGCTGACCGTGGAGCGGGGCTCTGCAGCGCCGGGCCCCGCCCTGGTGGTCGGGCTCGGCAACCCCGGGCCGGACTACGCCGAGACCCGGCACAACGTCGGCTTCCGCGTCGTCGACCTCCTGGCGACGCGGGCCGGCGGGGGCCGGTTCTCCAAGCACCGCAGCAACGCCGACGTGCTGGAGGGCCGGCTCGCCGGGCGGCGGGTCGTGCTGGCCAAGCCGCGCACGTACATGAACGTGAGCGGCGGGCCGGTCGCGAACCTCGCGAAGTACTTCTCCGTGCCCGTCGCCGACATCGTCGTCGTGCACGACGAGCTCGACCTCGGCTTCGGCGTCGTCCGCCTCAAGCGCGGCGGCGGCGAGGGCGGGCACAACGGGCTGCGCTCGATCACGTCGTCGATCGGCACGCGCGACTACCTGCGCGTCCGGTTCGGGATCGGCCGCCCGCCGGGGCGCCAGGACCCGGCCGACTACGTGCTCAAGCGGTTCTCCGGGGCGGAGGCCAAGGAGCTGGGGTTCGCGGTCGACCTGGCCGCCGACGCCGCCGAGGCCCTGCTGCTCGACGGCCTGGAGCCGGCGCAGAACCGCTTCCACGCCCTCTCGGGCTAGACGCGGGCGCGGAGCAGGTCGCCGGTGGCGGCCCGGCGGAGCTTGCCGGACGGGGTCTTGGGCAGGCTGCCCGGCCCGAGCACCACGACGTCGGCCGGCCGCACCCCCACCGCGGACACGACCCGCGTGGTGACGTCCTTGCGGATCACCTTCTCCGCCTCCGGGTCGCCGGCCCGCCGCGACTCGACGGCCACCGTGAACGACTCGCGGTGCCGCCCGCCGTCGCCGCCCGCGAACATCCGGACGGCCACGACGTTGCCCGCGCGCACGTCCCCGGCCTCGGCCGCCGCCCGCTCGATGTCGGTCGGGTAGATGTTGCGGCCGCCCATGATGATCACGTCCTTGCGGCGCCCGCAGACGACGACCTGACCGTCGGCGAGGTAGCCCTCGTCGCCGGTGTCGAGCCAGCCGTCGGCGTCCTGCGTGGCGAGCGGGCCGTCGACGGTGAGGTAGCCCGGCGTCACCGACTCCCCGCGCAGGTGGATCATCCCGACCTCGCGCTCGCCGCGCACCGCGCCGTCGTCGCCGACGATCCGCACCTCGATGTCGGGCAGCGGCGGACCGAGCTTCGGGAAGCGGCGGGTCGGGCCGTAGGTCGCCGGGGCGGCCCGGCGGTGGGCCTCCAGCTGGTCGGCGTCGACGTGGTCGACCTGCAGCCCCGTGTCGATCGGGGCGAACGAGACCCCGAGCGCCGTCTCGGCCATGCCGTAGGCGGCGAGGACGGCGTCGGGCCGCAGCCCGAACCGCGCCCCGGCGGCGACGAACGCGTCGACGGCGTCCGGGTCGATCGGCTCCGCACCGTTGAGCGCGATGCGCAGCGACGACAGGTCGAGCGGGCCGTCGGCGCGGGCGAGCTGGCGGGCCAGCACGGCGTAGGCGAAGTTCGGGGCCGCGGTGACGGTGCCGCCGTACTTCGAGATCAGCTCGGCCCACAGCAGCGGGCGGGTCAGGAAGTCGACGGGCGTGACGGTGACGAGGTCCAGCCCGGTGGCCATCGGGATCGTCAGGAACCCGACCATCCCCATGTCGTGGAACAGCGGCAGCCACGACACCATGACGTCGCGCTCGACGTCGAGCGCGGACGCGGTGACCATCCCGGTGATGTTGGCGTGGAGGTTGCCGTGGGTGATGCGCACGGCCTTGGGCTCCGCGGTGGACCCGCTGGTCAGCTGCAGCAGCGCGGTGTCGGACTCCCCGGCGACCTCGGCGTCGGGGGTGAGGGGGTCGCCGTCGAGCTCGTCGATCGTGCGGAAGGCGATCCCGCGCTCGGTGAGGACGGGCGCGAGCGCGTCGAAGGGCGCGCCGAGCAGCACCAGCTCCGCGCCGATCATGCCCAGCACGGTGACGGTGTCCTCGGCCCACGCGGCCAGGTCGGTGCGGGCGGTGGGCTGGTGCAGCATCGTCACGCTGCCCCCGCACAGCCACACGGCCTGCGCCGCCGGCGCGATCGCGGCGGGCTCCCCGGCGAGCACCCCCACCGCGGTGCCGGGCGCGACGTCGGCCCGCAGCGCCCCGGCGATCCGCCGGGCCCGCTCGTGCACCTCCGGCCAGGTGCGGCGGACGGGCTCCTTCGGCTCCCCGGTGGTCATCGCACGGGAGGAGCCGACGGCGGACTCCAGCAGCATCGCCAGGAACCGGGACATACCGGGAGCCTACGTGTTCCGGGCCCGGCCGGTGATCCGTAGGACCACGGGCGGGGGGCCACTACCATCGGGGCCCGTGTCCGATGCCACGCTGCCGCCCTCCCCCGTCACCGCCGCCGTCGAGGCCGCCCTGCCCGGCGCCCGGGCCGACCTGGAGCGGCTCGTGCGCATCCCGAGCATCTGGGCCGATCCCGCCCGCGCCGACGACACCCGGCGCAGCGCCGACGCCGTCGCCGAGCTGGCGCGGGCGGCCGGGGCCGCCGACGTGTCGGTGGTCGCGGCCGAGGGCGGCGCGCCCGCCGTCCTCGCCCACTGGCCCGCCCCCGAAGGGGCGCCGACCGTCCTGCTCTACGCCCACCACGACGTCCAGCCCACCGGCGGCGACGACGAGTGGACGAGCCCGCCGTTCGAGCCGACCGAGCGGGCGGGCCGCCTCTACGGGCGCGGCGCCGCCGACGACAAGGCCGGCGTGATGACCCACCTCGCGGTCCTGCGCGCCTACGACGGGCGCCCGCCGGTCGGCGTCACGCTGTTCGTCGAGGGCGAGGAGGAGTCCGGCTCCCCGACGCTGCCCGCGCTGCTGCGCGAGCACCACGAGGCGCTGGCCTGCGACGTGATCGTCATCGCCGACGCGGGCAACCCCGCCGTCGACGTCCCGGCGCTGACGACGAGCCTGCGCGGGCTCGTCGACGTGGTCGTCGAGGTCTCGATGCTGGAGCGGCCCGTGCACTCCGGGGTCTACGGCGGCCCGGTCGGCGACGCCCTCACCGCGCTGTGCCGCACGCTCGCCAGCCTGCACGACGAGAACGGCGAGGTCGCGGTCCCCGGGCTGGTGCACGGCACGTCGCAGGCCCCGGAGTTCGACGAGGCCACGTTCCGCTCCGACGTCGGGCTGCTCGACGGCGTCGAGCTCATCGGGTGCGGCACGATCCCGGAGCGCTCGTGGAACAAGCCCGCCGCCGCGGTGCTGGGCATCGATGCGCCGGGCGTCGACGACTCGTCCAACGTCCTGCTCCCCCGCGCCCGCGCCGCGGTGAGCCTGCGCCTGGCCCCCGGCGACGACGCCACCAAGGCCCGCGACGCGCTCACCGAGCACCTGCGCGCGCACGTCCCGTGGGGCGCGCGCGTCGACATCCGCCCGCACCACGGCACCGCGGAGCCGTTCAGCATCGAGGCCACCGGCACCGCCTACGACGCCGCGCGCCGCAGCTACGCCCACGCCTTCGGCAACGCGGCCGTCGAGACCGGCATCGGCGGCTCGATCCCGTTCATCGCGGAGTTCGCGCGCACCTTCCCCGGCGCGGCGGTGCTGGTCACCGGCGTCGGCGACCCGGCCAGCCGCTGGCACGGCATCGACGAGAGCCTGGATCTGGGCATGTTCGGCCGTGGCGTCCTCGCCGAGGCGCTGCTGCTCGCCGATCTCGCCGGGATCGATCAGGGCGGGATTCAGGTCGCCGACTGACCGCAGGCGGGTCCACTCTGGTCCGGTGATCCACGCACGCGGGCTCGCCCGCACGTTCAAGACCCGGCGCGGACCGGTGGAAGCGGTGTCCGGCGTCGACATCGACGTCGAGCGCGGGGAGCTGGTCGGCTTCCTCGGCCCCAACGGCGCGGGCAAGTCCACGACGCTCCGGATGCTCACCACCCTGATCGACCCGACGGCGGGCACCGCCACCGTCGCCGGGCACGACCTGCTCACCGAGCCGGTCGAGGTCCGCCGCAGGATCGGCTACGTCGGCCAGAACGGCGGTGCGGGCCCGGACTGCCCGGTCGGCGAGGAGCTGGTCCTGCAGGGCCGCTTCTACGGCCTCACCGCGGCCGAGTCGGCGAAGCGGGCGGGCGAGCTGATCGGCGACCTCGACCTCACCGGCCTCGACGACCGGATCGTCGGCACCCTGTCCGGCGGGCAGCGCAGGCGCCTCGACATCGCGATGGGCCTCATGCACCTCCCGGCGCTGCTGTTCCTCGACGAGCCGTCCACCGGGCTCGACCCGCAGAGCCGCGCCAACCTGTGGGGCCACATCAGGGGCCTGCACGCCGAGCGCGGCACCACGCTGTTCCTCACCACGCACTACCTCGACGAGGCCGACGCCCTGTGCGACCGGATCCTCGTCATCGACCAGGGCCGGATCGTCGCCGAGGGCACCCCCGACGCGCTCAAGCGCCGCGTGTCCGGCGACCTCGTCGTCGTCGACTCCACCGACCCCGCCCGCACCGCCGACCTCGCCGGGCGGATCGGCTCGGAGGTCGCGGTCGAGGGCACGGTGGTGCGGTTCCGCGTCGAGGACGGCGCGCGCGTGCTGCCCGCCGTCCTGCGCGAGCTCGACGCGGCCGGCATCGCGATGACCGCGGTCGAGGTCCGCCGCCCCAGCCTCGACGACGTCTTCCTCACCCTCACCGGCCGCTCGCTCCGCGAGGACGCGGAGGTGCCGGCATGAGCGTCGCCACCGACACCTGGCTGATCTTCCGGCGCTCGATGAAGCAGTCGCTGCGCAACCCGTTCTGGGTCGTCATCGGGATCGTGCAGCCCTTCCTCTACCTCGCGCTGTTCGGGCCGCTGCTCATCCCGATCGTGCAGAGCACCCCCGGCTTCCCGCCCGGCGACGCCTGGCAGGTGCTCGTGCCCGCGCTGCTCATCCAGCTCGGCCTGTTCGGCGGGCTGTTCGTCGGCTTCTCGATCCTCACCGAGTTCAAGGCGGGGGTCGTCGAGCGGATGCAGGTGACGCCGGTCAGCCGCGTCGCGCTGCTGCTGGGCCGCGCGCTCAAGGAGACCGCGGTGCTCCTGACGCAGGGCGTCCTGCTGACGGTCATGGCGATCCCGTTCGGCCTGCGCGCGCCGATCGGCGGCGTGGTCGTCGGGCTGGCGCTCGTCGCGGTGCTCGGGTTCGCCGCGTCCTGCGCCTCCTACGCGCTCGCGCTGCGCGTCAAGAGCGAGGACGCGTTCGTGCCGATCGTGCAGTCGGTGTTCCTGCCGCTGCTGCTGCTCTCGGGCATCCTGCTGCCGATGACGATCGCCCCGGCGTGGCTGTTCGCGCTGTCGCGGGCCAACCCGTTCGTCTACGTCGTCGACGCCACCCGCGCGGTGTTCGTCGGCGACCTGTTCACCGCCACCGCGCTCGTCGGCATCGTCGTCGCGGTCGTGCTCGCGGCCGCCGCGCTGTTCTGGGGGGTGCGCACGTTCCAGCGGGAGAGCGCCTGATCACCGTCAGCGGGCAGACTGGACCGGTGCGGATCAGGCTGCTCGGGGCGGTGGAGGCGTGGCCGGACACGGCCGCGGCGCCGATCCCGGGACGGCGGGTCCGCGGCCTGCTCGCGCGCCTGGCCCTCGACGCCGGACGGCCCGTCGGCACGGCGGTGCTCGTCGACGACCTGTGGGGCGAGCAGGCCCCGGACGGCGTGGGCAACGCGCTGCAGGCCCTGGTCTCCCGGCTGCGACGGGCGATCGGCACCGAGCTCGTCGGCACCGGGGCGGGCGGCTACCGGCTGCGGCTCGACCCCGGCGCCGTCGACGCCCTGCGCTTCGAGGAGCTGACCGCCGCCGCCACCGCGGCGGAGGAGCGCGGGGACCCCGCGGGCGCGCACGCGCTGCTCCGCGACGCCGTCGGGCTCTGGCGCGGTCCGGCGCTCGCCGACGTCGACGGCCTCCCCTTCGCCGGCCCGGCCGCCGCCCGCCTCGACGAGCGGCGCGCGGTCGCGGTGGAGCGCGCCGCCCGGCTGGCCCTGGGCCTGGGCCTCGCCGACGGCGAGCGCGACGCGCTGGCCGCCCAGCTCGACGCGCACCCGCTGCGGGAGACGACCGCGGCGCTGCTCGCCCGCGTCCTGCACGCCGCGGGACGACAGGCCGACGCGCTCGCCGTGATCGACCGCACCGTCGCCCGCCTCGCCGACGAGCTGGGCGTCGACCCGGGCGCGGAGCTGGCGGCGGCCCGCATGGGCGTGCTCCGCGAGTCGCCGCTCCCCCGCCCCCGGATCGCGGCCCCCGTCAGCAGCTTCGTCGGCCGCGACGGCGACGTGCGCCGGGTCCGCGGGCTGCTCGGCACCCACCGCCTCGTCACGCTCACCGGGCCCGGCGGCGCGGGCAAGACCCGGCTGGCCCGCGAGGCCGTCGACGGGGAGGAGCACGTGCGGGTCGCCGAGCTGGCCGCGCTCACCGGCCCGGAGCAGCTCCCGGTCACGCTGCTCGCGGCCGTCGGGGGCCCGGAGGTCCAGCTCCGCACCTCCGACGACGCCGCCCCCGCCACCCCGGACCGGCTGGTGGCCGCGCTCGCCGGCCGCGACACCCTGCTCGTGCTGGACAACTGCGAGCACCTGGTGCACGCCGTCGCCGCGCTCGTCGACACGCTCCTGCCCCGCTGCCCCGGCCTGCGGGTGCTCGCCACCAGCCGAGAGCCGCTCGGGGTGCCGGGCGAGGTGCTGCACCCCGTCGACGCACTGGACGGGGCCGACGCCGTGCGGCTGTTCGTCGACCGGGCGGTGGCGGTCCGGCCCGGGTTCGCGCTCACCCCCGACGTCGGTCCGGTCGTCGCCGAGATCTGCCGGCGCCTCGACGGCCAGCCGCTGCCGATCGAGCTGGCCGCCGCGCGGATCCGCACGCTGAGCCCGGCCGAGATCGCCGAGCGCCTGGCCGACCGCTTCCGGCTGCTCACCACCGGCGCCCGCACCGCGCTGCCGCGGCACCAGACGCTGCGCGCGGTCGTCGACTGGAGCTGGGACCTGCTCGCCGACCCGGAGCGCGCCGTGGCCCGGCGGCTCGGCGTGTTCGCGGGCGGGGCGACCGCCGCGGCGGTGGAGCGGGTCTGCGGGGCCGACGTGTTCGACGAGCTCTCCTCCCTCGTCGACAAGTCGCTGGTCGTGGCCGTCCCGCAGGCCGGAGGGCCCACCCGCTACCGGATGCTGGAGACCATCCGCGTGTACGCGGCGCAGCGCCTCGACGAGGCCGGGGAGCGCGCCGCCGCCGAGGCCGCGCACCTCGGGTTCGTGCTCGACCTGGTCGAGGAGGCCGAGCCGCTGCTGCGCGGCCCCGAGCAGCTCGACCGGCTCGCCCGCCTGCGCGCGGAGGCCGAGGAGATCGACATCGCGCTGCGCCGCACCGTCGCGGCCGGGGACTCCGCGGCCGCGCACCGGCTGGCCGCCGCGACGGGCTGGTCGTGGATGGTCCGCGGCCTGATCGACGAGGCGCGCCGCTGGCTCGGGCTCGTGCACGCCCTCGACGGGCCGGCCCCGACCGCGGCGCGTGCGCTCGTCACCGGCTACCTCGGGATCTCGCAGGTCACCGGGCCCGGCTCCGCGCGCGGCATCGCGCTCCTCGCCGACGCGGTCGCCCTGGTCGAGACGCTGCCACCGCCCCGGCACCCGCTGCTGGAGCTGCTCGGCCCCGGCACGGCCGCCTTCTCCGGGGACGACACCGCGATCCGCGCGCTGTCGGAGGAGGCCCCCGACCCGTGGCTGCGCGCGTTCGCCCTGCAGGTGCGGGGCGTCATCGCCGAGAACGACGGCCGGATCGACGACCAGCGCCGGTTGCTCCGGGCCGCCCGCGCGCTGCACGTGCGGACCGGCGACCGGTTCGGGCTCGGCATGGCCGTGCACTCGCTCGGCGAGCTGGAGGAGCTCGCGGGCGACCCGGTGGCGGCCGCCGCGGCCTACGACGAGGCCATCGCGCTGGCCGGGGCGCTCGGCAACGACGACCGGGTGCAGTTCCTGAGCCGCCGCGCGCTGCTGCACGCGCGGCTCGGTGACCGGGCCGCGGCGTGCACCGCGCTGGACCGGGCGGCCGCCGTCGGCGACGGGTCGGCGGAGTCGCGGTGGACGATCGCGATGACCCGGGCCGGGATCGAGCGCTTCGCCGGGGAGGTCGACACGGCCCGGGCGGCGGTCGGGGTCGCCGCAGAGGGGCTGCGGGAGCTGCAGGGCGAGTTCGGCCTCGCCATCGCCCAGCGACGGGCCTGGGTCGGCGCGCTCCACGCCGAGGTCGAGCTGCGGGCCGGGGACCCGGACGCCGCGGGCGGCCCGCTCGCCGACGCCGTCGCCGCGGCGGTGGAGGCGCGCGACGGCCCGGTGAGCGGGATGGTCGCCGAGGTCGCGGCCCGGCTGCTGCTCGCCGTCGACGACGCGGAGGGCGCCGCGGTGCTGCTCGGGGTCGCGCACACCCAGCGCGGGGCGCTCGACCTGGGCCACCCCGACGTCGTCGCGGGGGTCGCGCGGGTGCGCGACGCACTCGGCCCCGCCGCCGCCGGGGAGGCGGAGCGGCGGGGCCGGGAGCTGTCCCGCGAGGGCGGGCTCGCCGAGCTGCAGCGGGCCGTCGATCAGGTGCGGCGGCGGTAGAGGACCACGGCGAGCGGTGCGAAGACCGCCACGACCATTGCGGCGGTCACCAGCGTCGCCGTCGCCGGGCCGAGCACCGGACCCCCGTTGAGCAGCCCGCGGACCGCGTCGGCCGCCTTCGACACCGGGTTGATCTCGACGAACGCCCGCAGCCAGGACGGCAGGGTGTCGGCGGGCACGAACGCGCTGGAGCCGAACGTCAGCGGCAGCATGACCATCGCGCCGAGGCCCTGCACCGAGCGCGGCTCCTTCACCACCATGGCCAGCGCGGTGAAGATCCAGCACAGGGCGAAGGCGAGCGCCATCACCAGGCCCATCGCGGCGACGAAGGCCAGCGGGCCCGCGTCCGAGCGGAACCCGAGGACCGCACCGAAGGCCAGCATGATCACGCCGGAGGTGAGGTAGCGGACGAGGTCGGCGCCGATCGCGCCGAGCAGCGGGGCCGTGCGGGAGATCGGCAGGCTGCGGAAGCGGTCGAAGATGCCGGTCTTGAGGTCGTCGGCGAGGCCGACGCCGGTGCCGGCCGAGGCGAACACGACGGTCTGCACGAGCACACCGGGGAGCGCGAACTGCAGGTAGCTGGCCGGGTCGCCGGAGATCGCGCCGCCGAAGACGTAGACGAACAGCAGCAGGAAGATCACCGGCTGCAGCGTCACGTCGAGCAGCGCCTCCGGGGAGTGGACGGTCTTGACGATGCCGCGCCAGGCCAGGGTGCCGCCGTGGCGCAGCGTCGATGCGAACGGCGTGGACGGGCCCCGGCGGGCGGGGACGGTCGAAGCGGGCCGGGCGGGGTCGAGGGTGGTGGTCATGCGGCGGCCTCCTCCGGTGCACGGCCGGTGAGGGTGAGGAACACGTCGTCCAGGCTGGGCAGGCGCAGCCCCAGCTCGGCGACGGTGACGCCGGCCCGGTCGAGGTCGGCGCCCGCGCGGTGCAGCAGGTCGGGCCGGTCGGCGGCCACGGTGATCTCGCCCGCGGCGTCGGCGGCGGGGACGTGGCCCGGCGTCAGGTCGGCGACGACGGCGAGCGCGGCGGCCAGGTCGGCGCGGTGCAGCGGGCGGACGTGCAGCCGCTGCCCGCCGACCTCGGACTTCAGCGACGCCGGCGTGCCCGCCGCGATGACCGAGCCGCGGTCGAGGACCACGAGGTCGTCGGCCAGCTGGTCGGCCTCCTCGAGGTACTGCGTGGTGAGCAGCACGGTGACGCCGTCGGCGGCGAGCGCGCGCACGGTGTCCCACACCTCGGAGCGGTGCCGCGGGTCGAGCCCGGTCGTCGGCTCGTCGAGGAACAGGACGTCGGGGCGCGCGATCAGGCTGATCGCGAGGTCGAGGCGGCGCCGCATGCCCCCGGAGTAGGTGCGGACGCGCCGGCCGCCGGCCTCGGCCAGGCCGAAGCGGTCCAGCAGCTCGGTGGCGCGGCGGCGGGCGTCGGCGCGGGGGAGGTCGAGCAGGCGAGCGACCAGCACGATGTTGTCGCGGCCGGTCAGCGCCTCGTCGACCGCGGCGTACTGGCCGGTGAGGCCGATCCGGGAGCGCACGGCGTCGGCGTCGGTGACGACGTCGTGGCCGAGCACCGAGGCCGTCCCGCCGTCGGGGCGCAGCAGGGTGGCGAGCACGCGCACGGTGGTGGTCTTGCCGGATCCGTTGGGGCCCAGCAGGCCCAGGACGAACCCGGCGCGGGCGGTGAGGTCGATGCCGGCCAGGGCGGTCGTGTCGCCGTAGCGCTTGACCAGGCCCCGGACGTCGATGACGGAGCGGGTGTCGGGGTTCATGACGACGACCCTGCGCCCGTCCGCTGACACGGCCCTGACCGCGCGCTGACACGTCCCGGTCAGCGGCGCGCGCAGGGGGTGCGCGGACCGGTCCGCCGCCGTCGAACGGCGGACCGGGCCTCGCGGTGTGCGTGCTCCCCAGCGGGGTCCCCCGACCCCATCCGCACGGGATCGACGCTAGTCCCGCCACCGGCTCCCGCGCCTCGGTCGAAAGGCCTAGGTCCGGTGGACGTCGGTCGGTCAGCCCTCCGCGAGCTCCGCCGCCTCCAGCCAGGCCAGCTCCACGGTCTCGATCTCCGCGTCGACGTCCTTGAGCTCCGCGTTGAGGGTCTGCAGCCGGCCGGGGTCGGTGGCGGCCTCGGCCAGCGCCGCGTGCAGCTTCTCCTGCTTCTGCGTCAGCGCCGTCATCCGCCGCTCGATGCGCTGCAGCTCCTTGCGGGCGGCGCGCTGGTCGGCCGCGCTCGACGCGGGCCGCGACACCGGCACACCCGACGACGCGGTCGCGGTGAGCCCGTTGCGCTGGTCGCCGTCGGCCGCGCGGCGGCGCAGGTACTCCTCGATGCCGCCGGGCAGGTGCGTGATCTTGCCGTCGCCGAACAGCGCGACGACCGTGTCGGTGGCGCGCTCCAGCAGGTAGCGGTCGTGGCTGACGACGACGAGCGTGCCCGGCCAGCCGTCGAGCAGGTCCTCCAGGCGCGCGAGGGTGTCGACGTCCAGGTCGTTCGTCGGCTCGTCGAGCAGCAGGACGTTGGGCTCGGCCATCAGCAGCCGCGTGAGCTGCAGGCGGCGGCGCTCGCCGCCGGACAGGTCGCCGACCGGCGTCCACTGCCGGGCGGCGGGGAACCCCAGCCGCTCCAGCACCGAGCTCGCCGTGAGCTCCAGCTTCCCGAGCTTCACGTACTTCGCCACCTGCTCGGTGGCCTCCAGCACGCGCATGTCCTTCGGCAGGTCCACGAGCTCCTGGCTCAGCTCCGCGAGCTGCACCGTGGTGCCCGTGATCAGCCGGCCCTTCTCCAGCGGGCGCTCGCCGGTGAGGGTCCGCAGCAGCGTGGTCTTGCCCGAGCCGTTGACGCCGACGATCCCGATGCGGTCACCCGGCCCGAGCCGCCAGGTCACGTCGTCGAGCAGGGTGCGCCCGGCGACGGTGGCGGTGGCGTCCTCCAGCTCCAGCACGGTCTTGCCGAGCCGGTTGGTGGCGAAGCCGAGCAGCTCGACGGTGTTGCGCGGCGGCGGCACGTCGGCGATCAGGGCCTCGGCGGCCTCGATCCGGTACCGCGGCTTCGACGTCCGCGCGGGCGGGCCGCGCCGCAGCCAGGCCAGCTCCTTGCGCGCCAGGTTCTGCCGCTTCGCCTCCGCGGAGTCGGACTGCCGGGTGCGCTCGGCGCGGGCGTAGATCCAGTCGGCGTAGCCGCCGAGGTAGCTCTCGACCCGGCCGCCCGCCACCTCCCAGGTGCGCGTGCACACCGCGTCGAGGAACCACCGGTCGTGCGTGACGACCAGCACCCCGCAGCGCCGCGAGATGAGGTGCCCGGCGAGCCAGGTGATGCCCTCGACGTCGAGGTGGTTGGTGGGCTCGTCGAGGACGACCAGGTCGGGGTCGCCGACGAGCGCGGCGGCCAGCGCGACGCGGCGCTTCTCCCCGCCGGACAGGCCGTCGGTGGTGCGGTCGAGGTCGCCGATGCCGAGCCCGTCGAGGACGTCGCGCACCTTCGCGTCGGCGGCCCACTCGTGGTCGGCCGCCCCCTCCCAGTGCGCGAGCACGACGTCGCGGACGCGCGCGCCCTTCGCGAGCTTGTCGCCCTGCGCGAGGTGGGCCAGGTTGAGCCCGCCCACCCGGCTGACGCGGCCGCCGTCGGGGGCGCGCTCGCCGGTGATGATGTCGAGCAGCGTGGTCTTGCCCCCGCCGTTGAGCCCGACGACGCCGACCCGCTCGCCGCGCTCCACGCCGAGCGACACGGCGTCGAGCAGGACGCGCGAGGCGTCGCCCGGGACGTGCGCGGTGACGGCCTCGAGGTTGACGAGGTTCTGGACCTTCGGTGGCATCAGCCGCGTCCTGCCGCTTCCTGGTTGTCGATGATGCGGGCCCCCGGCACCGGCCCGTGCGCGACGCGCACGGTGCGGCACACGCCGAGCCCGGCGAGTTCGGTGGCCACGTCCATGGCCGCGTCGGCCCCGCTGCACAGGAACGCGCAGGTGGGGCCGGATCCGGAGACGAGCCCGGCGAGCGCCCCCGCGTCGACGCCCGCGCGCAGCGTGCGCCGCAGCTCGGGGGCCATGCTGACCGCCGCCGCCTGCAGGTCGTTGCCCAGCGACAGCGCGAGCTGCCGCGGGTCGCCACCCGCGATGGCCTCCAGCACGGGCTCCACCGGCCGCTCGACGGGCTCGCTCCCCGCCCGCAGCCGGTCCAGCTCGGCGAACACCTTCGGCGTCGACAGCCCGCCCCGGTGCAGGGCGATCACCCAGTGCTGCGGGTGCCGCGAGAGCACCGGCACGATCCGCTCGCCGCGGCCGGTGCCCAGCGCGGTGCCGCCGTAGAGCGCGAAGGTGACGTCGCTGCCCAGCTCGGCGGCCATCGGGGACAGCTCGTCGCGGGTGAGGTCGAGCTTCCACAGCGCCGACAGCCCGACCAGCGTCGCGGCGGCGTCGGCGCTGCCCCCGGCCATGCCGCCGGCGACCGGGATCCCCTTGCGCAGCACCAGCCGCACGTCCGGGTCGCGCCCGGCCCGGTCGGCGAGGAGCTGCACCGCCCGCCACGCCAGGTTGGTCTCGTCGACCGGCACCTCGGTCACGCCCTCGCCGAAGACCTCGATGCCCGGCTCGTCACCGTGGGCGACCGACACCTCGTCGAACAGGCTCACCGCGTGGAAGAGCGTGACCAGGTCGTGGAAGCCGTCGTCGCGCAGAGGTCCCACGGCCAGATGCAGGTTGATCTTGGCAGGGACCCGCACGGTGACCGGGGGCGGGACGGCGGACAGCACCCGTCAACACTACGGGCAGCGACCCGCGCGGGTGGCGCCGCAGCTATCCGACCGGGGTGACGGTGGTCGCCCCCGCCGGCCGCAGGCGGGCCAGGTGCCGGGGCAGCGCGAACCCCAGCGCCGCCACCAGCCCGATCAGCACCACGCCCGCGGGCAGCAGCAGCGCCTGCGCCATCGCCGTCGCGAACCCGGCGTGCAGGGCCTCGGGGAGCCGGGCGATCGTCTCCGTCGACCCGCCACCGGGTGCCGCCGGCAGGTTCGCCGCGAGCCGCGACGCGATGAGCACCGCGATCGCCGCGCTGCCCAGCACGGCGCCGACCTGGCGGGTGGTGTTGTAGACGCCCGACCCGGCCCCCGCGTCGGCGGGCGGGAGGTTGCGGGTGGCCGTGGTGGACACCGGGGCCCAGACGAACCCGTTGGCCACGCCCAGCAGCGCGATCGGCAGCAGCAGCTGCCAGATCGGGGTCTGCGGACCCATGACGGCGGCGAGCCACACCAGCGACACCGACCACGACGCCAGCCCGACCCCGGCCAGCACCCGCGGGTGCACGCGGTCGCTCAGGCGCCCGACGACCGGGGCCAGCCCGCCGGAGACGACGGCCATCGGCACGAGCAGCAGCGCCGAGCCGGTGGGGCTCAGGCCGAGCACGGCCTGCGCGTAGAACAGGATCGGGAAGACCATCGCGGTGACGGTGAAGCCGACCGTGGTGATCACGACGTTGGCCAGGCTGAAGTTCCGGTCGCGGAACAGCGCCAGCCGCACCAGCGGCTCGGCCGCACGCCCCTGCCACGCCACGAACGCCACCAGCACCACGACGCCCGCGACGATCAGCGACCACACCGACACCGGACCGGCGATCGTGCCCCAGGCGTAGGCCTGGCCCTCCTGGATGCCGAACACCAGCAGGAACATGCCGACGGCGCTGAGCCCGACACCGACGAGGTCGAACCGGCGCACGTGCGTCGGGAGCTCGGGGACGAGCCGCAGGGCCAGCACGAAGCCGACGACCCCCACGGGCACGTTGATGAAGAAGATCCACTCCCAGCCGAGGCCGTCGACCAGCACCCCGCCCAGGATCGGCCCGACGAGCGTGGCGATGCCCGCGACGGCGCCCCACAGGCTCATCGCACGGCCGCGGTTCTCCGCGGGGAAGGTCCGGGTGATCACGGCCATCGTCTGCGGCGTCATCAGCGCCGCGCCCAGGCCCTGCACGACCCGGGCGGCGATCAGCCCGCCGAGCGTGCCGGTGAGCCCGCACCACAGCGAGGCGACGGTGAAGACCACGAGGCCGACCAGGTAGACCCGGCGCGGGCCGAAGCGGTCGCCGAGCCGGCCGGTGACCAGCAGCGGCACGGCGTAGGCCAGCAGGTAGGCGCTGGTCACCCAGACGACCGCGTCCACGCCGACGCCGAGGTCGGCCATGATCGCCGGTGTCGCGACGGAGACGATGGTGGAGTCCACCAGGATCATGAAGAAGCCGAGCACGAGGGCCCAGAGGGCGGGCCACGGGTTCTCGGGGGTCCCTTCCGCTCCCCTCACCGGCTGCTGGGTGGTCATGTCCGGAGTATCGGCCGGAGCAGGTGGGCCGACAACTCGACCCCGCACGGCGGCCGGGGCGAACCGGTCAGACGGTGGCGAGCCGGGCGAAATCGTCGATGCCGAGCCGCTCGGCGCGGGTCATCGGGTCGATCCCGGCCGCGCGCAGGGCGTCCTCCGCGGCGGCCGGTGACCCCGCCCAGCCGGACAGGCCGCTGCGCAGCGCCTTGCGCCGCTGGGCGAACGCGGCGTCGATCAGCGCGAACACGGTCTCGCGGTCACCGGGCGGGGGGTCGCGCCGGTCGAAGGCCAGCAGCCCGGAGTCGACGCCCGGCACCGGCCAGAACACCGCCCGGGGCACCGGCCCCGCGCGGCGCGCGGCGGCGTACCACGCCAGCTTCGCGCTCGGCACCCCGTAGGCCTTGCTGCCGGGGGTCGCGGCCAGGCGCTCGGCCACCTCGGCCTGCACCATCACCAGGCCCCGGCGCAGCGCGGGCAGCTCCGCGAGCAGGTGCAGCACGACCGGCACGCCGACGTTGTAGGGCAGGTTCGCGACGAGGGCGGTGGCCCCGGGCAGCTGCGCGGCGGTGACCCGCAGGGCGTCGGCCCCGACGACGGTGAGCCGGTCGGCCAGCGTCGGCGCCCGGTCCGCGACGGTGGCCGGCAGCCGGGCCGCGAGGACCGGGTCGATCTCGACGGCGTGCACCCCGGCCACCTCGGGCAGCAGCGCGAGCGTCAGCGACCCGAGGCCCGGGCCGACCTCGACCACGACGTCGTCCGGCGAGAGCTGCGCGGCCCTCACGATGCGGCGGACCGTGTTCGGGTCGTGCACGAAGTTCTGGCCGAGCTTCTTCGTCGGCCGCAGGCCCAGCTCGTCGGCGAGGGCCCGCACCTCCGCGGGGCCGAGCAGTCGGGAGGGTCCGGTCACGCCCGCATCATCGCGGGAGGCCCAGCTTGCGCGCGCAGGCGGGCCAGGCCCCGTAGCCGCCGCGGTCGTCGCGGACCTTCGTGGCGATGGCGATCTGCTCCTCGCGGCTGGCCTGGTGCGGCAGCTCGGCGTACTCGTCGCCGCCGTAGGCGTTCCAGGTCTGGCGGTCGAACTGCAGGCCGCCGTAGTAGCCGTTGCCGGTGTTGATCGCCCAGTTGCCGGTGGCCTCGCACTGCACCAGCCGGTCCCACACGCCGCCGTCGGAGACCGCGGGGGCCTGCGGGACGTCGTCGTTGGTGCCGACCTTCACGATCCGCGGCGACGGCGGCGTCGTCGACCCGGCGCGCACCTGCACGCGGCGCACCTCCTGGCCGTTCTGGACGAAGACCCGCACGACCGCGGTCTGCTCGCCGGGGCGGCCCGGGTCGACGACCTCGCGCTCACCGCGCGGCATCTCCGGGTCCTCGACGATCTGCTCGGGCGGCTCGATGGTGCGGGTCTCGATGACCTCGCCCTCGCCGTTGCGGACGATCTGCACCGCGGTGCCCTCGGCGAGGACGGTGTCGGGGCTGGGGACCGCGACGTCGTCGGGGCCGAGGGTGACGCCCTGCTCGGCGAGCAGCCCGGCGACCGTGCCGGCCGTCGTCGTGACGGGCACCTGCGCGGCGGGGCCGTCGGCCAGGCTGACCGTGCGGGGGATGTTCAGCTCCAGCGCGAGCCCGGACAGCGGGATCGAGGCGTCGGGCGCTGCGGACATCTGGATCGGCGCGGCCCGCAGCCCGAGACCGGCCAGCGCGTCCTGGACCGACGCGGCGGTCGTCCAGATCTGCCGCTCGTGCCCGCCCTCGACGAGCGTGAGCGGCCGGGCGCGGTTGACGATGATGTAGTCGCCGTCGGCGACGTCGGTGGGCAGCGCGGGCTGCACGCGGTCCTGCGGCGTCGGGGCCAGGCCCGCCGCGGCCAGTGCACCGGCGACGTCCCCGGCGAACGTGTGCAGCGTGCGCTCCTGGCCGTCGACGGAGAGCACGACCGTCTTGTCCATCGCCAGCGCGCTCGCCCCGCCGCCGACGAGGGCGAGCAGGACGGCCAGCACCGTGGCGCGGACGCCGACGCGGGTGGTGGAGCGCGCACGCCGGGGGGCGGGGACCGCCTCGGCCCGCACCTGCGCGTCGGGGTCCTGCGCGTCGGGGTCCTGCGCGTCGGGGTCCTGCGCGTCCGGGACCTGCGCGTCCGGGTCCTCGAGGGCGGGGCTCTCGAGGGCGGGGGCGTCGACGGCGGGGGCCTCGGGCGCGATCGCCGCGAACTGCTCGGTGTGCGGCTCGTCGTCGGCCGCGGGGAGGGCGGCCGGGGCGAAGGCGGGGACGGTCCCGGACTCGGGGGCGACCGTCGGGAGCGGGCCGGTGAGGTCGTCGACGAACGGGTCCAGCTCGCCGGTGAGCTCCTCGGGGCGCTGGTCGCCGCGCACCAGGGCGATCGGGCCGGTCGGGGGGAGGCTCTCGATCTCGGGGATCCCGAGGCGGCGCATGCGGTCCGGGCGGCCGAAGCCGGTCTCGGCGGGCCACATCTCGGTGGCGGGGGCGGCCGAGGGGGCCGGGAACGCGTCGGCCGTGCCGAACCAGTGGTCGTCGTCGAGGGCGAGGGACGCCGCGTCGCCGCTGCGCTGCGACTCGGAGGACAGGGCCTCGGAGGGCACGAACTCGCCCACCCGGGCGAGAGCGGCACGGCGTCGCGCGCGCGCGGAAACGTCGACCACAGCGATCCTGACCTCGACGGACCCGGGCAGGGGAGGAATCACCGGCCGCGGTGGTCCGAGGGCGTGGTGCTGGGGGAGCGCCTCGAACCACCGCGGCCGCTGTGCTGGGGAGCGTTCCCCACCCCGGCTTGAGCGATCACGGAACCGTAACGGGCGGTGACCGGATGCGTTGGGTTGCGACACACCGTGAGCGCCGAGCGGCACGTCCGCTACGCCGAACGTGCATTTCCTACGCCGAGCGTGCCGACCGGCGCGACGGGTGACAGCTCAGCGGCTCCGGATCACCGCCCGGCGCGCCGTCAGGCCCCGAGACCGAAGACCCGCTCGGCGTTGCGCCGGGCGGCGTCGGCGACGTCCTCGGCCGGCACCCCGCGCAGCGCCGCGATCCCCCGGACCGTCCACGGCAGGCAGTACGGCTCGTTGGCGCGGCCGCGGTGGGGGTGCGGCGTCAGGAACGGGGCGTCGGTCTCCACGAGGAACGCGTCCTCGGGCACCAGCACCGCCGCCTCCTGCAGGTCGTGGGAGTTCCTGAACGTGACCGGGCCCGCGAACGACAGCACGTACCCGGCGTCGACGCACTCGCGCGCCATCGCCGCGTCGCCGGAGAAGCAGTGGAACACCACCGTCTCCGGGGCCCCCTCCTCGCGGAGCAGCCGCAGGACGTCGGCGTGGGCGTCGCGGTCGTGGATCATCAGCGGTTTGCCCAGCCGCTTCGCGAGGTCGATGTGCCAGCGGAACTCGCGCTGCTGGGCCTCGGGCGGCGAGTGGTCCCAGTGGTAGTCCAGCCCCGTCTCCCCCACCGCGACGACGCGCGGGTCGCGGGCCAGCTCCTCGATCTCGGCGCGCTCGGCGTCGCTGACGGCGGCGGTGCGCGTCGGGTGCAGGGCGACGGCCGCGTGCACCCGGTCGTCCCAGTGGGCCGCGCGCACGGCGAACCGGGCGCCGTCGAGGTCGTCGGCGATCGTGACCGCCCGCGTGACGTTCACGGCCGCGGCGCGGTCCATCGCGGCCCGGACGTCCTCGGCGGTGACGCAGCCGCACGCGTCGAGGTGGGTGTGGGAGTCGACGGTGGGCACGCCGAGCGCCACGGGCGGATCAGGAGCAGCCCTGCGCCCGTGCCCGCTCACCGCCGTCCCCGGCACTTCGGAGCCACGATGCCGTTGCCGCGCCCCGGAAACCGCGTTGTGGCTCCGACGTGCGGTCGGGAGGGGGTCACGGGACGATCGGGGCCCACTCCGGGCCCGTCTCGCCCAGCTCCGGGTCCAGTTTCGTGAAGATGGGAGTGGGCTTCTGCAGGGGGCGGCCGATCTCGATCGGGGTGCTCGCCCAGGACGCCTGCTCCGCCGCGTAGTCGCCGGTGAGGACCGGGTAGCCGGGCCCCTCGCCGAGCTCCTCGACCTCGCGGACCTCCGGCTGCGCCGCCCACACGCCGGTGCCGCCCAGCGCCTCGTGCACCTGCTGCGCCGAGTGCGGCAGGAACGGCGTGAGCAGCGTGTTCGCGTCCTGCACGACCTGCAGCGCGGTGTGCAGGATCGTGTCGCGGCGGTCGGGGTCGTCCTTGCGCTTCCACGGCTCCTGGTCGCTCAGGTACCGGTTGGCCAGCGTGACGATCCGCATCGCCTCGCCCGAGGCCTGCTTGAACCGGTTGCGCGCCAGCAGCGCGCCCACCGAGTCGAAACCGGCCCTCGACGCCGCGAGCAGCTCGGCGTCGGCGTCGGTGGGCGCGGTGGGCTTCGGGATCGCGCCGACGTTCTTGTGCGCCATGGAGATCGAGCGGTTGACGAGGTTGCCCCACTCGTTGGCCAGCTCGAAGTTGGTGCGGCGCACGAACTCGTCCCAGGTGAAGTCGGTGTCCTGGTTCTCCGGGCCGGCGGTGGCGATGAAGTAGCGCAGCGCGTCGGGGCCGAACTCCTTCAGGAAGTCGGTCACGTAGATGACGGTGCCGCGGCTGGTGGAGAACTTCGAGCCGCTCATCGTCAGGAACTCCGACGACACGATCTCGTCGGGCAGGTTCAGCGTGCCGAACGCACCGGGCGTGCCGCCCTTGTCGCCCGCCCCGTTCTGGCCGAGCAGCAGCGCCGGCCAGATGACGGAGTGGAAGACGATGTTGTCCTTGCCCATGAAGTAGTAGGCCTGGGCCGACGGGTCGGTCCACCACTTCTTCCAGGCGTCCGGGTCGGGCCCGCGCCGCGCCCACTCCACCGACGCCGACAGGTAGCCGATCACCGCGTCGAACCAGACGTAGAGCCGCTTCATCGGCTGGTCGCTCCAGCCGTCGAGCGGGATGGGGACGCCCCAGTCGAGGTCGCGGGAGATCGCGCGCGGCTTGAGGTCGGCGGCGAGGTTGGCCGAGAACTTCAGGACGTTCGGGCGCCAGTCGGTGCGCGTGGACAGCCACGACCCCAGCGACTCGGCGAACGCGGGCAGGTCGAGGAAGAAGTGCTCGGTCTCGACGAAGACCGGCGTCTCTCCGTTGATCTTCGACTTCGGGTTCTTGAGATCGGCCGGGTCGAGCTGGTTGCCGCAGTTGTCGCACTGGTCGCCGCGCGCGTGCTCGTAGCCGCAGATCGGGCAGGTGCCCTCGACGTAGCGGTCGGGCAGCGTCCGGCCGGTCGACGGGCTGATCGCGCCCATCGCCTTCTTCGTGAACACGTAGCCGTTCTTGTGCAGCGCCAGGAACAGCTGCTGGACGACGGCGTAGTGGTTGCTCGTGGTGGTGCGCGTGAACAGGTCGTAGGACAGGCCGAGGCCCTGCAGGTCCTCCACGATCACGCGGTTGTACTTGTCGGCGAGCTGCCGCGGCGTGAGCCCCTCGGCGTCGGCCTGCACCTGGATCGGCGTGCCGTGCTCGTCGGTGCCGCTGACCATCAGCACGTCGTCGCCGACCATCCGCCGGTAGCGGGAGAAGACGTCGGAGGGCACGCCGAAACCGCTGACGTGACCGATGTGCCGCGGGCCGTTGGCGTAGGGCCAGGCCACGGCGGTCAGCACGTGGGAACTCATGGTGACCAGCGTAGGCCCGGGCGGCCACCGGGTTCCGCGCGGTCGCGGGTCGGCGGATCGGCGAACAGGGTCTCGTCACCTGAGCACAGGTGTGCCTATCCTGTGCCGTGCGCAACCTCGATCAGGTGATGCCCGGGCTGCACGGCGTCGACCTGCACCTCGGCTACCACGGCGTACCCGTCGTGCACGGCGCAGGCGTGGCGCTGGTCCCCGGGCGGATCACGGCGCTGGTCGGGCCCAACGGCAGCGGCAAGTCGACGCTGCTGCGGGCGCTCGCGCGGCTGCACGCGCCCTCCACCGGCGAGATCCACCTGGGCGACGGCACCGACGCGCTCACGCTCACCCGCCGTGACTTCGCCCGCCGCGTCACGCTGCTCGCCCAGAACCGCCCGGTCCCCACGGGGCTGTCGGTGCGCGACGTCGTCGGGTTCGGCCGCCACCCCTACCGCGGCCGGTGGCGCGGCGCCGACCCGGGCGGGCCCGCCGCCGTCGACCGGGCGATGGCGGTGACCCGCGTGCAGGACCTCGCCGACCGCCCCGTCGACGAGCTGTCGGGCGGGCAGCTGCAGCGCGTCTGGCTCGCCGGCTGCCTCGCCCAGGACACCGGCGTGCTGCTGCTCGACGAGCCGACCAACCACCTCGACCTGCGCTACCAGGTCGAGATCCTCGACCTGCTGCGCGACCTCGCCGACGACGACGGCGTGGCGGTCGGCGTGGTGCTGCACGACCTCGACCAGGCCGCGGCCGTCGCCGACGAGATCGCGCTGCTCGCCGAGGGACGGGTGCGCGCCGCCGGCGCCCCCGAGGACGTCCTGACCACCGAGCTCCTCTCAGACGCCTACGGCATCCGCGTCGAGATCGACCACGACCCCGTCACCGGGGCCCTGCGCACCCGGCCGATCGGCCGGCACACCGAACGGAAGGCACTGCGATGAAGAAGGCAGTCCGATGAGGACGAGGTTCCTGCCCGTGCTCGCGGCGGCGGCGCTCGCGCTGGCCGCCTGCGGCACCACCGAGGAGGCCGCGGCCCCCGACGCGGCCCCGGCGGGCGAGCAGATCACCCTGACCGACGCCCGGGGGCAGGAGGTCGTGCTCGACGGGCCCGCCGAGCGCACCGTCGGCCTGGAGTGGAACGTCGTCGAGCACCTGGTCTCGCTCGGGGTGACGCCGGTCGGCGTCGCCGACGTCGAGGGCTACGGGAACTGGGTGCAGAGCGCGCCGCTGACCGGCGAGGTCACCGACGTCGGCGTGCGCGGCGAGCCCAGCGTCGAGTCGATCGCCGCGCTCGCCCCCGACCTCGTGGTCGCCACCACCGACCTGCCCGAGGCCGCGGTCGCGCAGCTGGAGACCGTCGCGCCGGTGCTGCTCGTCCGCTCCGCCGACGCCGCCGACCCGATCGGGCGGATGCGGACCAACGTCGACCTGGTCGCCCGGGCCACCGGCACCCAGGACGCCGCGACGGCGCTGCTGGCCGACTTCGACGCCGCGCTCGCCGAGGGCGCGGCGGCGATCGGCGCCGCCGGGCTGACCGGCCGGCCGATGGCCTTCTCCGACGCCTACGTCGACGGCGGTCAGCTCTCCATCCGGCCGTTCACCGGCGGCTCGCTGGCCGGGGCGGTGGCCGCGGAGATCGGGCTGCCCAGCGCCTGGACGGTCGAGGGCGACCCCGACTACGGCCTGGCCTCCACCGACGTCGAGGGGCTGACCGCGCTGGGCGACGTGGAGTACGTCTACTACGACAACGCCGCGGTGACCCCCGACCCGATCACCGAGACGCTCACCGGCAACGCGGTGTGGGAGTCGCTGCCCTTCGTCCGGGCGGGCAACGTCACCCGGCTGCCCGACGGCATCTGGATGTTCGGCGGGCCCGCGTCGATGCAGGCCTACGTCGACGCCGTGGTCACCGCGGTGACCGGCTGACGTGACGCTCGCCCCCACCGCTCCCGCGACGGCGGCACCGGTCCCGGCCCGGCCGCTGCGCGTCACCGGCGCCACCGTCGCGGGCACGGTCCTGGTCGCCCTGGTCGCGGCCGTGCACCTCACCCAGGGCACGGCCGCGGTCGACGCCGCCGACCTCTGGGCGCTGCTGACCGGCGGCGGCACCGACCAGGCCGCGGCCGTGGTCGTCGCCTCGCGGCTGCCCCGGCTGCTGGCCGGGCTCGTCGTCGGGGCGGCGCTGGGCGCGGCGGGGGCGGCGCTGCAGTCGATCGCGCGCAACTCCCTGGCCGCCCCGGACACCCTCGGGGTGAACGCCGGCGCGCACCTCGCGGTGGTGGCCGTCGCCGCGGTCGGGGTGAGCCTGCCGTTCTACGCCTCCGGGCTGCTCGCGTTCGCCGGCGGGCTGGTCGCGGCCGGGCTGGTGCTGGCGCTGTCCGCGGGCGGGGGCTCGGCGCCGACCCGGCTGGTCCTGGCCGGCTCGGCGGTGTCGCTGGCGCTCCACGCGCTCACCACCGTGCTGCTGCTGCTGTTCGCCCAGGAGACCTCCGGGCTCTACGCCTGGGGCAGCGGGTCGCTGGCGCAGACGGGGCTGTCCGCGGTCGGGCAGGCCGCGCCGGTGGTGGCGCTCGGGATCGCCGCGCTGGTCCTGCTCGGGCGGCGCCTGGACGTGCTCGGTCTCGGCGACGACACCGCCGAGGTGCTGGGCGTGCCGGTGCGCCGCACGCGCGTGGTCGTCGTGGTGCTGGCGGTGCTGCTCGCGGCCGCGGCGGTCACCGTGGCGGGTCCGGTCGGGTTCGTCGGGCTGTGCGCACCCGCGGCGGTCCGGATCGTCGCGCCGCTGGTGCCGGGGATGCACCGGCACCGGGTGCTGGTGCCGTTCTCGGCACTGGCCGGGGTCGCGGTCGTGCTCGGCGCGGACGTCGTGGTCCGTGCCGCGCTCGGCGGGCAGGCCGGGGTGGAGGTGCCCACGGGCGTCGTCACGACGGTGTTCGGCGCGGTCGTGCTGGTGCTGCTGGCCCAGCGGTTCCGCGACTCGGGGCCGGTGCGCCACGCGCCGTCGGCGCGGTCGGCACGGCTGCGCGACCGGCGCGCGTTCGCCGTCGTCGTGGCCGTGCTGGTGGTGGCCACCGCGGGCGTCGCGGCCGGGGCGCTGCTGCTCGGCGACGCCACCCTGCTCGGCGGTGACGTCGTCAACTGGCTCGCCGGGCGCGGCGGCCGGGTCACCACGTTCGTGCTCGACACCCGGGCGCCGCGGGTGCTCGCGGCGCTGCTGGCCGGCGCGGCGCTGGCGCTCGCCGGGACCGCGGTGCAGGCCGTGTGCCGCAACCCGCTCGCCGAACCCGGGCTGCTCGGCGTCAGCGGCGGGGCGGGGCTGGCCGCCGTCGCCGCGATCACCCTGGCGCCCACGCTCGGCACCTGGACCCTCGCCGGCATCACCGCCGCCGGCGCGCTGGTCGCGTGTGCGCTGGTGTTCGGCCTCGCCGCCCGCGGCGGGCTCGCCTCCGACCGGCTCGTGCTGATCGGGGTCGGCGTCTCCTACGGGACGCTGTCGCTGATCACCGTACTGATCGTGCAGACCGACCCGTTCAACGAGACCAAGGCCCTGACCTGGCTGTCGGGTTCCACCTACGGCCGGACCGTCGTCCACCTCGTCCCGGTGCTGGTCGCGCTCGTGCTGGCCACCGTGCTGCTCGCCCGCGCCCGCGAGGAGCTCGACCTGATGGCGCTCGACGACGACACCCCGCGGGTGCTGGGCATCGCGCTGGGCCGCACCCGGCTGGCGCTGCTCACCGTGTCGGCGCTGCTCACCGCGGCCGCCGTGGCCGCGGTCGGGGTGATCTCGTTCGTCGGGCTGGTCGCCCCGCACGCCGCCCGCGCGCTCGTCGGGTCGCGGCACGCGCGCGTCGTCCCGGTGGCGATGCTGCTCGGCGCGGTGCTGGTGTGCGTGGCCGACGTGCTGGGCCGCACCGTGATCGCGCCGGCCCAGCTCCCGGCGGGCCTGCTGACGTCGCTGATCGGGACGCCGTACTTCGTCTACCTGCTCTGGCGCTCCCGGGCCCGCTGACCCGGGCCCGGGACCGCCGGGACGGCTAGAGGATGTAGAGCATCTCCTGGTAGGTCGGCAGCGGCCACAGGTCGTCGGCGACGACGCCCTCGAGCACGTCCGCGGCCTCGCGGACCGCCGCCATCGCCGGGAGCAGCTCGTCGCGGGCGTGCTCGGCCTCGTCGAGCGCGGTCTCCCCCGGCTCGGCCGCCAGCGCGGCCTTCAGCGTCGCGAGCGCGGAGCGCAGGGCGGTGAGCGGGCCGGTGACCTCCGCGAGCGCGGACGCGTCGGCCTCCACCCCTGCCGACCGCAGCGCCCCGAGGTTGACCGCCAGCTCCGTCTGGTGGCGCACCGCCGCCGGGAGGATCGACGTCGACCCGACCTCCAGCGTGATCCGCGCCTCGACGCCGACGGTCAGCGCGTACTGCTCCAGCCCGACCTCGTAGCGGCTGTGCATCTCCCGGTGGTTGAACACGCCGTAGCGCTCGAACAGCTCCATCGCGGGCGCGGCGATCAGCTCCGGCAGGGCGTCGAGGGTGGTGCGCAGGTTCGGCAGCCCGCGCTCGGCCGCCTCGACCTGCCACTTGTCGGAGTACCCGTCGCCGTTGAACACGACCGCGCCGTGCGTGGCGATGATCTCGGTGAGCAGGTCCTGCACCGCGGTGTCGAAGTCGGTGCCCGCCGCCACCGCGGTCTCCAGCTCGGTGGCGCAGTGGTCGAGCGCCTCGGCCATGATCGTGTTGATCGTGACCATCGGCCCCGCGACCGTCTGCATGGAGCCCGGGGCGCGGAACTCGAACCGGTTGCCGGTGAACGCGAACGGGCTGGTGCGGTTGCGGTCGCCGGGGTCGGTCGGCAGCACGGGCAGGGTGTCGACGCCGATCACCATCGTCCCCTTGCTCTTCGACGACGTGGCGCGGCCCTTGGCGATCTGGTCGAACACGTCCGCGAGCTGGTCACCCAGGAAGATCGAGATGATCGCGGGCGGTGCCTCGTTCGCGCCGAGGCGGTGGTCGTTCGTCGCCGACGCCACCGACGCCCGCAGCAGGCCCGAGTACTTGTGCACCGCGCGGATCACGGCCGCGCAGAACACCAGGAACTGGGCGTTCTCGTGCGGGGTGTCCCCGGGGACGAGCAGGCTGCCCAGGTCGGCGTTGCCGAGCGAGAAGTTGACGTGCTTGCCCGACCCGTTGACGCCCTCGAACGGCTTCTCGTGGAACAGGCACTCCATCCCGTGCTTCTTCGCGATGGTCTTGAACGTCGTCATGAGCAGCTGCTGGTGGTCGGCCGCGACGTTGGCGCGCTCGAACATCGGCGCGATCTCGAACTGCCCGGGCGCGACCTCGTTGTGCCGCGTCTTCGCCGGGATGCCGAGCTTGAACAGCTCCCGCTCGGTGTCCATCATGAACCCGAGGACCCGCTCGGGGATGGCGCCGAAGTAGTGGTCGTCGAACTCCTGCCCCTTCGGCGGCTTCGCGCCGAACAGGGTGCGGCCGGCGTTGAGCAGGTCGGGCCGGGCCAGGAAGAAGTGCCGGTCGACCAGGAAGTACTCCTGCTCCGGGCCGCAGAACGACACGATGTGGCCCGGCTGCTCGTGCCCGAACAGCTTCAGGACGCGCTCGGCGTGCACGCCCATCGCCTGCTGCGAGCGCAGCAGCGGCGTCTTGTGGTCGAGCGCCTCGCCGGTCATCGACACGAACACCGTCGGGATGCACAGCGTGTTGCCGTTCGGGTTCTCCAGGACGTACGCCGGGCTGGTGACGTCCCAGCCGGTGTAGCCGCGGGCCTCGAACGTGTTGCGCAGCCCGCCGCTGGGGAAGCTGGACGCGTCCGGCTCGCCCTGGACGAGGGTCTTCCCGGCGAACTCGGCGAGCGCCGAGCCGTCCGACACGGGCTCCAGGAAGCTGTCGTGCTTCTCCGCGGTCAGCCCGGTCAGCGGGTAGAAGACGTGCGCGTAGTGGGTGGCGCCCTTCTCCAGGGCCCAGTCCTTCATCGCCGACGCGACGGCGTCGGCGACCAGGGGGTCGAGCCGGGCACCGCGCTCGATGGTGGCCATGACCGACCGGAACACCGACTTCGGCAGCCGCTTCTGCATCACGGCCTTGTTGAACACGTTCTCGCCGAACACCTCGCCCGGGGCCTCCCCGGCGTGGCTGATCGTCGGCGGGACGTAGGCCTCGACGTCCTTGATCGCCTGCAGACGGACGGTGTTTCCACTCATTTTCCCGGCCCTTCGATCGGCTCGCTCCACGGCCGCGCACGAGCTCGGCCGGTCGACGCTACGAATCCGGCGTGCCGGTGGTGTTTCGTCGCGGTGACACCGGCGTGCGCCAGGTCAATTCCCCGTGCCGCTTTCGCCGATCGGCCGATCGGGACCGGCGACCGCCCTAGTGTCGTGACCGTGTCGTCACCGGACCGCCGCCTCCACGACGGACGGATCGTGACCACGCGGACGGAGCTGCTGCGCCGCCTCGGCGTGCCCGCGCCGACCGGGGAGGCCTGGTACCGCGACCGGGACCGCAACGGGCACCCGCCGCCGGTCGCCGCGGTGGGCAGGCGCCGGTACTTCGACGAGGCCACGCTGCTCGCCTGGGTCCACGCCCAGCTCCATCCCGCCCCCGCACCGGCCCGGATCGTGCGCAACGGCCGCACGCTCGTCAGCCGCGCGGAGCTCGCGCGGCTCGCCGGGCTCCCCGAACCGGTGCTCGCCGACCTCTACGCCCGGCGGGCCACCACCCGCCACCCGGTCGCGGTGCACCGGCACCGCCTCGACCTCTACTTCGACGAGGTCGAGGCGCTGGCCTGGCACGCCGCCCGGCTGGCGGGGCCGTCACGCCGGCGGAGCGGGCGCTGACGCGACGGGCGCCGGGGCGAGGGGCGCCGCGGCCGTCCGCGCCTCCCCCGCCCTGACCACGACGACCCCGCCCAGGACGAGCAGGCCGCCGAGCAGCTGGATCCCGGACGGTGCCTCGGCCAGCAGGATCCACGCGCAGGCCAGCGCGGCGAGCACCTCGCCCAGCGCGACGAAGGACGCGAGCCGGGACCCGAGCCTGCGGGTGGCGGCGATGCCGCTGACGTAGGCGAGCGCGGCGGTGACCAGGCCGAGCGCGGCCACCGGCAGCCACCACGGCACGGCGAACCCGCTGAACGCGACCGGCGCCGCCGTCACCGCGAACGGCAGGATCCCCACCGCCCCCGCCAGCAGCAGGGTGCCGCCGCCGACCAGCAGCCCGCCCGCGGCGAGCACGACCGGGGGGAGTCCCTCGACGTCGCGCGAGGAGAGCACGAAGTACGACGCCGCCCCGACCATCGCCCCCAGCGCCCACAGCACGCCGACGACGCTCACGTCGGCCCCGGACAGCACGTCGAGCACGAGCACCAGCCCGGCGGCCCCGAGGACCGCGCCCAGCGCCGTCAGCCGGCCCGGGCGCTGCCCCTGGCGCAGCCAGAGCCACAGCACGACCGCGACGGGCGCGGTGTACTCGATGAGCAGCGCGACCCCGACCTCCATGTGCGCCACCGCGTTGAAGTAGGCGAGCTGGCAGCCCGCGACGGCGAGCAGGCCGAACCCGACGATCAGCCCGACGTTGCGCCGCACCGGCGCCCAGCGCCCGCGCAGCTGCCGCACCGCGACGGGCACGAGCACGGCCGCCGCCAGCAGCACCCGGACGGCTACCGCCGCGGCGGCCGACCAGCCCGCGTCCATCAGCCCGCGGGCCAGCGGGCCGGAGAGCCCGAACGATGCCGCGGACACGACGGCGAGCCCCAGTCCGGAGGTGAGCCGCGCCGAACTGTCAGGTGCCAACGTCGTCATGGGTCATGACGCTAGGGTCCGTGCCGTAAGGTGTCAACGTGGTCTTCGCTCATGACACGAACGCGTCGCTGCAGGCCGCGGTCGTCCTTGCCAACTCCGCGCTGGAACCCGACACGCTGACCACGGTCGCCCAGCTCGACGCGTTCTACGCGGAGTTCTCCTACACCGGCACCCACGACGGCGACGCGGCCGAGCTGGCGGCGGTCCGGGCGCTGCGCGGTCCGCTGCGCGAGCTGCTCACCGCCGACCGGGACACCGCGGTGCGGCTGGTCAACCGGACGCTGGCCGAGCGCGACGTCCGCCCGCGGCTCGTGCGCCACGACGGCTGGGACTACCACCTGCACGTCACCGACCCGGCCGCCCCGCTGGCCGACCAGATCGCCGTGGAGACGGCGATGGCGATGGTCGACGTCATCCGCGCCGACGAGCTGGGTCGGCTCTCGATCTGCGCCGACGACACCTGCGACGGCGTGGTACTCGACCTGTCCCGCAACCGCTCGCGGCGCTTCTGCAGCACGGCCTGCACCAACCGCGTGGCCGCGGCGGCGTACCGGGCCCGGCGCTCCGGCTGACCCGCCTCAGCCCAGCGCGCGGTCCAGGTTGATCGCCGCGCTGATCAGCGACAGGTGGGTGAAGGCCTGGGGGAAGTTGCCGAGCTGGTCCCCGGTCAGGCCGATCTCCTCGGCGTAGAGCCCGAGGTGGTTGGCGTAGGTGAACATCTTTTCCAGCGCGACCCGAGCCTCGGGGAGCCGGCCGGCGCGGGTGAGCGCCTCGACGTACCAGAACGAGCACATCGAGAACGTGCCCTCGTCGCCGTCGATGCCGTCCGGGGCGTCGTAGCGGAAGACCAGGGTGTCGACGACGAGCTCCTCCTCGATCGCGCGCAGCGTCGAGAGGAACCGCGGCTCGGTCGGCGCCACGAACTTCACCATGGGCATGAGCAGCACCGACGCGTCGAGCGTGGTCGCGTCGTAGCGCTGCACGAACGAGCCGCGCTCGGCGTCCCAGCCGCGGTCCATGATCTGGTGGTAGATCTCGTCGCGGGTGGTGGTCCAGCCGGAGAGGTCGCCGGGCAGGCCGCGGCGGCGGGCCATCCGGATCATCCGCTCCAGCGCGACCCAGCACATCAGCCGCGAGTAGACGTGGTCGCCGCGGCCGCCGCGGGTCTCCCAGATGCCCTCGTCGGGCCGGTCCCAGTGCTCGCGCAGCCAGTCGATGGCCCCGCAGAGGTTCTGCCAGTCGTCGTGGGAGATCCCGGCGCCGTACTTGTCGTAGAGGTAGACCGAGTCGATGATCTCGCCGTAGACGTCGAGCTGGAGCTGGTCGCCCGCCCCGTTGCCGACCAGCACCGGCGTCGAGCCGCGGTAGCCGGACAGGTGCTCCAGCTCGACCTCGGCGGGCGGCGGGTCGCCGTCGATGGTGTACATGACGCGCAGCGGGCCGCTCTCGTCGTCGCGCGGCTCGGCGAAGCGGTCGGTCAGCCACCCGACGAACGCGCCCGCCTCGCGCGTGAACCCCAAGCGCAGCAGCGCGTAGAGGGAGAAGGCGGCGTCGCGCAGCCACACGTAGCGGTAGTCCCAGTTGCGCTCGCCGCCGAGCTCCTCGGGCAGCCCCATCGTCGGGGCGGCGACGATCGCGCCGGTCGGTTCGTGGGTCAGCAGCTTAAGCGTGATCGCCGAGCGGTGCACCATCTCGCGCCAGCGCCCGGTGTAGGTCGAGCTGGTGAGCCAGTCGCGCCAGAACCGCAGGGTGGCGTCGAACAGCGCGTCGACGTCGGACGGCGCGAGGTCGTCCGGCACGTCGTCGGAGGGGTCCCCGACGGCGAGCACGAACAGCGCGCTCTCCCCCGCCGCGAGGTCGAACTCGGCGGACGCGTCGGCGTCGCCCGTGGCCAGCCCGACGGAGCTGCCGACAGCGAGCGTCAGGTCCTCGCCGGTGAACAGGACCCCGCCCGGCACCGCCTTGGCCGCGGCCCGCTCGCGCGCGTACCCCGGGCGGGGCACGATCTCGGTCCGCATCCCGACCTCGCCCCGCACGTTCAGCACGCGCCGCACCAGCCGCTGCGGCCCGTCCCCGACGGGCATGAAGTCCTGCACCTCGACGATGCCGTGCTCGGTGAGGAAGCGCGTGACGAGCACGGCGGAGTCCGGGTAGTAGAACTGGCTGCGCGAGGCGACCTCACAGGTCGGCGCCATCGCCCAGTGCCCGCCGCCCTCGGCGTCGAGCACGGCGGCGAACGCGCTGGGCGCGTCGAAGCGGCCGGGGCAGAACCAGTCGACGGTGCCGTCGGTGCCGACGAGCGCGGCCGAGCGCAGGTCGCCGATGAGGCCGTGCTCGGCGATCGGGAGGTAGCTCACCCGGGCAGCCGCCAACCGCGCTCGCCGGCCAGGTCGAGCGCCTCCTGCGGCCCCCACGACCCCTGCTCGTAGCGGTGCACCGGCGGCGGGTCGGCGAGCACCGGGTCGCACAGCTCCCAGAGCCGCTCCACCTCGCGCGTGCTGGTGAACAGCGTGTGGTCGCCCGCCATCGCGTCGAGGAGGAGCTTCTCGTAGGCCTCCAGCGAGTCCTCGCCGCCGAACCGCAGCGACAGCGTGTGGGCCTCCAGCGCGAGCTCGGGCCCGGGCGTCTTGGTGCGGATGTCGAGGGAGATGCGCGGCTCGTCGGTCAGCTCCAGCACCAGCTCGTTCGGGGCGCCGTCGGTCTCGCCCGCGAACATCGCCAGCGGCGGCTCCCGGAAGCCGAGCGTGATCGTCCGCCGGGTGGCGCCCATCGACTTGCCGGTGCGCAGCAGGAACGGCACGCCCTTCCAGCGCCAGTTGTCGATGTGGGCCTCGATCGCGACGAACGTCTCGACGTCGGAGTCGTCGTCGACGCCCTCCTCGTCGCGGTAGCCCGCGTACTGGCCGAACACGACGCGCTCGGGATCCAGCGGCCGGATCGCGCGGAAGACCTTGGCCTTCTCCTCGTGCAGCGCGTCGGCGTCGAGGACGACGGGCGGCTCCAGCGCGACGAACCCGAGCAGCTGGAACAGGTGCGTGGAGATCATGTCGCGGAACGTGCCCGTCGACTCCATGAACGACGCCCGGCCCTCGATCCCGATCTCCTCCGGCACGTCGATCTGCACGTAGGCGACGTGCTGGGCGTTCCAGATCGGCTCCATGAGCCCGTTGGCGAAGCGCAGCGCGAGGATGTTCTGCACCGCCTCCTTGCCCAGGAAGTGGTCGATGCGGAAGACGTCGTCCTCGCCGAAGGTGCCCAGCACCGCCGCGTTGAGCGCCTTCGCCGAGGCCAGGTCGCTGCCGAACGGCTTCTCCAGGACGAGATGGGCGCGTTCGGCGAGACCCGTCGAGTCGAGCATCGCGATCATGGGTTCCATCGCCGACGGGGGGACCGACAGGTACAGCAGCCGCCGGACGTCGTCCCCGCCCAGGTCCTTCTCGGCCTCGGCCACCGCGGCGGCGAGGTCGTCACCGTCGTCGGCCGAGGACACGACGAACCGGATCCCGGACGCGAACTCCGCCCACTCCTCGCCCCCGTCCTCGGGGGCGACGGACGAGCGGAACTCCTCGTCGGAGCCGGGCGAGTGCCGGCCGGTTCCGATGATCCGTACCTCGGGCAGGAGCCCGGCGCGGTGCAGGCGGAACAGGCCCGGGAACAACTTGCGCTTCGCCAGGTCGCCGGACGCGCCGAACAGGACCAGGACGTGGGGTGACGTCATGGGACCAGCTACCCGCTACGGCTACCGTGGACACGTGAACGTAGAGGTGACGCCGCTCCCAGGCATCGGTGTACGCAAGGACTTCGCGCTGCGCAACGGACGGCGCGTCGGCGTCGTCTCCCATCGCGACGGCCAGATCGAGCTGATCATCTCCCACGTCGACGACCCGGACGCCTCGCTCGCCGAGGTCCCGCTCGCGCCCGACGAGGCCGGGGCGCTGGCCAACCTGCTCGGCGGGCCGCAGCTCGTCGCCCAGCTCACCGACGAGCACCGGGAGCTGCCGGGGATCCACACCCGGCAGATCCCGGTCGGGCCGCCGTTCGACGGGCGCACGCTGGGCGACACCGCCCTGCGCACGCGCACCGGGGTGTCCGTCGTCGCGGTGATGCGCGCGGGCCAGGTCCACCCCTCGCCCACCCCCGACTTCACGCTGACCGCGGGCGACCTCATGGTCACCGTCGGCACGACCGAAGGGCTCGACAACGCCGTCGCGATCCTGAAGAAGGGCTGACGCGTGGAGGAATCGGCCCTGCACCTGCTCGAGCTGGGTGCGGTGTTCTTCGTGCTCGGGCTGCTGGGCCGGCTCGCGGGCCGGATCGGGCTCTCCCCGATCCCGCTCTACCTGATCGGCGGGCTGGCGTTCGGCAACGGCGGGATCATTCCGCTGGGCGGCATCGAGGAGTTCACGAGCCTCGCGGGCGAGGTCGGCGTCGTGCTGCTGCTCCTGCTGCTCGGGCTGGAGTACTCCGCGGCCGAGCTCGTCACCGGGCTCAAGCGGTCGTGGACGGCGGGGCTGCTCGACATCGTGCTCAACGCCGCGCCGGGCGTCGCCGTCGCGCTGATCCTGGGCTGGGGCCCGGTCGGGGCGCTGGTGCTCGGCGGCGTCACCTACATCTCCTCGTCCGGGATCATCGCGAAGGTCCTCGGCGACCTCGGCCGCCTCGGCAACCGCGAGACCCCGGTGGTGCTGTCGATCCTCGTGTTCGAGGACCTCGTGATGGCCGTCTACCTGCCGATCCTCACCGCGGTGCTGATCGGGGTGTCGCTCGTCGGCGGGCTCACGGCGGTCGCGGTGTCGGTGGCGGTGCTCGCCGTCGTGCTGCTGGTGGCGCTGCGCTACGGCCGCTACGTCTCCGCGCTCGTCGACTCCCCCGACCGCGAGGTCTTCCTCCTCAAGGTGCTCGGACTCGCCCTGCTCGTCGCCGGGTTCGCGCAGGCCATGCAGGTCTCCGCGGCCGTCGGGGCGTTCCTGCTCGGCATCGCGATCTCCGGGTCCACCGCGGAGAACGCCACCAAGCTGCTGGAGCCGCTGCGCGACCTGTTCGCCGCCGTGTTCTTCGTCGTGTTCGGCCTCAACACCGACCCGGCGTCGATCCCTCCGATGCTGGGCTGGGCCGTCGTGCTCGCCGTCTCCACCACCGCCACGAAGATCGCGACGGGCTGGTGGGCGGCGCGGAGACAGGGCATCGGGCCGCTCGGCCGGGCCCGGGCCGGGGCCGCGCTCGTGGCCCGCGGGGAGTTCTCGATCGTCATCGCGGGACTGGCCGTGAGCTACGCGGCCGTCGACGACCGGCTCGCCGCCCTCGCCACGACCTACGTCCTGCTGATGGCCGTCATCGGTCCGGTCGCGGCCCGGGTGGTGGAACCGGTGGTGCGGAGGCTCCGCCGCAGTCCGGCCCCGGTCGCGGCGGTCCCGGCCACGGGCCCCTGACCCCCCGCTCCGCCCCCACCCGGCGAGTTTGCCGCCCCCACCCGGCGAGTCTGCCGCCTGCGCCCCGCGAGTTTGCCGCCCCCACCCGGCGAGTTTGTGGCCTACGCCCGGCGAGTTGGCCGCCCCCACCCGGTGAGTCCGCCGATGACGCCCTCATCCCCGGACGCGATCGGCAAAGACGCCGTGCCCCGGCGGAAAACTCGCGGGGGTGGGGTCAGTCGCGGGCGGCGAGGGCCGCCTCGTAGAGGTCGCGCTTGCCCACCCCGGCCGCCCCGGCCACCGCGGCGACGGCGTCCTTGAGGCGCTCGCCGTCGGCCACCCGCTCGGCGACGGCGTCGACGAGCGACTCCACGGGCGGCGCGGTCGTCGGCGCGGCCCCGGCCAGCACCACCGTGATCTCACCGCGCACCGGGCCCTCCCGCGCCCACGCGGCCAGCTCGGCCAGCGGCCCGCGCAGGACCTCCTCGTGCTTCTTCGTCAGCTCCCGGCACACCGCGGCGCGCCGGTCGGCGCCGAGGACGGTGACGGCGGCGGCGAGGGTGTCGGCCAGGCGGTGCGGCGACTCGAAGAACACCGTGGCGCGCGGCTCGGCGGCAAGGGTCTGCAGCCACCGCGTCCGCTCCCCGCCCCGGCGCGGCGCGAAGCCCTCGAAGCAGAACCGCTCCACGGGCAGGCCGGACAGCACGAGCGCCGTCGTGACCGCCGACGGGCCGGGCAGGCAGGTCACCGGCAGGTCCTCGGCGGCGGCCGCGGCGACGAGCCGGTAGCCGGGGTCCGACACCGCGGGCATCCCGGCGTCGGAGACGAGCAGCACGGTGCGGCCGCCGCGCACGTCGTCGAGCAGGCCGGGCAGCCGGGCCGCCTCGACGGCGTCGTAGTGGCTGATCACCTTCCCGGTGACGGTGACGCCGAGTGCCGCGGCGAGCGACCGGAAGCGCCGCGTGTCCTCCGCCGCGACGACGTCGGCGCGGCCGATCGCGTCGACGAGCCGGGCCGACGCGTCGCGCGCGTCACCGAGCGGGGTGGCCGCCACGAGCAGCATCCCGGGGGCCCCGGCGTCGGTCGACATGTGGCCCACCCTACGAGCGGCCTACCATCTGCCGGGTGACCGACCGCTCCCTCGCCGCGCGCCCCCGCGTCGCGACGGTGCCGGTCGACGACCGGGCGCCCACGCCGGGCAGCCGTCCGCTCGGCCCGGAGCCCCCGCTGTCCCCCGCGCCACCGGTCACCCCGGCGCTCCTCGGGGCCCCGCCGCCGACCGACCGCGTCCGCGGCTGGGTCGTCGCGATCGGGCTGGCGCTGGTCGCGCTCGTCGTGCGGTTCGTCGACCTGGGCCGCGTCACCGACGGCGGCACCCCGGTCTTCGACGAGAAGCACTACGTGCCGCAGGCCTGGCAGATGCTGCGCAACGGCGGCGTCGAGGACAACCCCGGCTTCGAGCTGATCGTGCACCCGCCGCTGGGCAAGCAGCTCATCGCGATCGGCGAGCTGCTGTTCGGCTACGACGGGTTCGGCTGGCGGGCGTCGGCCGCGTTCACCGGCGTGCTCGCGGTCCTGATCATCGTGCGGGTCGCGCGGCGGCTCACCCGCTCGACGCTGCTCGGCGCCGTCGCGGGCGTGCTCCTGATCTGCGACGGGCTCTCGCACGTGCAGTCGCGGATGGGCATGCTCGACGCCTTCGCCGCCCTGTTCGTGCTCGCCGCGTTCGCCACCCTGGTCCGCGACCGCGACGACGTGCGCGAGCGGATGGCCCTCGTCGTCGCCCAGGGCCGGATCGGCGACACCCCGTACGGGCCGCGGCTGGGCTGGCGCTGGTGGCGCCTGGCCACCGGGGTGCTGCTCGGGCTGGGCTGCGCGGTCAAGTGGTCGGGCCTGTACTGGCTGGCCGCGTTCGCCGTGCTCGCGGTGCTCTGGGACCTCACCGCGCGGCGCTCCGCGGGCGTCGAGCGGCCGGTCAAGGGCACGATCGTCCGCGATCTCGCCCCCGCGCTGTGGGCGCTGGCCCTGGTCCCGGTGCTGGCGTACCTGTCGGGCTGGTGGGCGTGGTTCGGCAGCGAGACCGCGATCGACCGGTACGCCACCGGCGGGCCGTCGTTCCTGCCCGGGGCGCTGCGCGCGCTCGTCTTCTACAGCGGCCACGTCCTGGACTTCCACGCCGGTCTCACCACCGCCGTCAGCGGCGAGCACCCGTGGGAGTCGAAGCCGTGGACGTGGCCGATGGGGCTGCGGCCGATGCTCTACTACTTCGCCTCCGGCGAGCAGGTCGTCGGCTGCGGCACGAACGACTGCGTCAGCGCCGTCATGCTCGTCGGCACCCCGGCGCTGTGGTGGCCCGCGTTCGGCGTGCTGGGGTTCGCGATCTGGCGCGTCGCGACCCGCCACGACTGGCGCTACGCCGCCGTGCTGGTCGGGTACGGGGCGGGCATCGTCCCGTGGTTCCTCAACATCGACCGCCAGATGTACTTCTTCTACATGGCGCCGGTCGTGCCGTTCCTGGTGCTGGGCACGGTGCTGGTGATGGGCGAGATCCTCGGCCGGGCCGACGCCCCGCGCGAGCGCCGGCAGACCGGGATCCTGCTCGTCGGGCTGTGGGTCGGGCTGGTCGTCGCCAACTTCGCCTGGATGTGGCCGATCATGAACGGCCTGCCGATCACCCAGGAGATGTGGGACGCCCAGCTCTGGCTGCCGTCCTGGCGGGCGAAGGGCTAGCAGCCCGCGGTCCCGCGGTGCACCGGATCGACGGCCAGCGTCACCGGCTCGATCCGCGAGACCAGCACGCAGCCGCCGGTCCGGACCTCCACCTCGTCGACGCCGCGGAACGCGACCCCGCCGGGCCCCGCGCCCTCGGGGTCGCCCTGCCACACCAGCGACTCCTGCTCGAACGGGCCCGCGCCCGCGCGCAGCACGACCCGGAACACCGGGTCGATCGTGAACGCCGCGCCCTCCTGCACCACCAGCCGCCGGTCCCCCGACGCCACCTCCACGACGGCCGAGCGCGGGTCGTCCAGGCCGATCGCGAGCCAGGCCGTGAGCCCCCACCCGACCGCGAGGATCCCGCCCACCACCAGCACGAGCAGCCGGAGCGCGAACACCCGCACCGCGACGGCCAGCGCCGCGGTGACCAGCACGATCGTCAGCAGCACCGTCCCGGCGACGAACCACTGCACGTGGCGGAGGTGGAACGGGTCGAGCACGGCGAGCCCGGCGAGGAGGGCGGCGAGGATCGCGCACGCCGCGAGGACGGCGGCACGGCGCAGGGTGGTCATCCGGGGAGGCTAGAGCGGGGGCACGGGGGCGGGACCACGCAGGACCCGTTCGGCGCGGCCCCCGGCCCGCGCGGCGAAGCTGCAGTCGCGACCGGCCCGCTTCGCGGCGTACAGCGCGGCGTCGGCCGCGCGCAGCAGCGCCTCTCCCCCACCCCCGACCACCTCCGCCGCAGCCACGCCGACCGACATCGTCTGGCCGTCGACGAGGTCGGCGAGACGGGCCGGGGTGGCCGCGCGGAGCCGCTCGGCCGCGGCTCGCGCACCGGCGTCGTCGGTCCCGGGGAGCAGGAGGCAGAACTCCTCGCCACCGAGGCGGACGGCGACGTCGCCGATCCCGGCGTGCTCGCGCAGCAGCTCGCCCACCCGGCTCAGCACCCGGTCCCCCACGGCGTGGCCGAACCGGTCGTTGATCGACTTGAAGTGGTCCAGGTCGCACAGCACGACCGCGATCCCCTCCGGGTGCCGGGCCAGGTCGTCGAGCACCGCCTCCAGGTCGCGGCGGTTCCGCAGCCCGGTGAGCGCGTCGTGGTGGGCCTGATGCTCCAGCTCCGAGCGGTGCCGCGCGACCGCGAGGGCCGCCGTGGCCTGGTCGGCGAGCAGCAGCAGCTCCCGCTCGGTCTGGGCGTCGGGACGCAGCCCGTCCTCCGGGTCGTCGAGGACCAGCAGCCCGACGAGCAGGCCGCCGGGCCCGCGCAGCGGCACCAGCAGCCAGTCGTGGCTCCAGGCCCGCGATCCCCGGCGCCCGCGCTCCGCCGGGCGCTCGTGGGTCCGGAGGAACCAGGCCCGCTCCACCGTCCGGCACCCGGCGTCGGCGGACGGACCCGGCCGGTCGAGCGCCGCCAGCACCGACTGCAGCGGGATGCGGGTCGTGCGGGCGCGGCCGGCCACCGGGACCAGCCACTCCCCCCGGCACACGTACGCCGTCACCGAGCCGAACCCGAACGCCTGCGTCGCGACGGCGCAGACCCCGTCGAGCACGGCGGCGTCGCTCGTGCGGGCCCCGAGGCGGGCCGAGAACCCGGCCAGGGCCATCAGCACGTCGCGGTGGCGCGCGGCCGCCCGGTTGCGCTGGGCCGTGTCGAGCGCGAGCGCGGCGTGGGCGCTCACGGCGACCAGCATCTGCAGCTCCGCGTCGGTGGGTCGGCACCCGGAGGCCGGCTGGTCCACCGACAGCAGGCCCAACGGCTCCCCCGACGGGGACCGCAGCGCCATGATCAGGCCGTCCTCGGGCTGCCAGTCCCCGGACGCGGGCGACGTCGGGGTGTAGGTGGTCCCCAGGTCGTCCCACACCGCGTCGCCCCCGGTCAGGAAGTAGACCCCCGGGAGGAGCTCGAACTCCGGCCGCAGCAGCTCCTCGTGCAGCACCTCGTAGGAGTTGGTGGTGTACATCAGGGCGGCGCGCGCGTCGGCGTCACCGAGCACCAGGACGACCTCGTAGTCGTGCCACGCCGGGCGGTACACGTTCACCGCGACGGCGCCGTACCCGAGCACCGACTGCACGGTGTCGGCCACCGCGACGAGCGTGTCGGACACCGACCGGTCCCGCCCGGTCCGGGCGAGCGCGAGCAGCGCCTCCAGCCACCGCGCGGCCACCGGCCCGCCCTCCGCTGCCGTCATGCGCAGACCGTGGCACAGGCCCGCCGCCGGACCAAGCGAGGGCGGCGCTCGGCCCCGACCGCCCACCACGGGCCTGCGGCGCTGCCGCGCGGCGGCCGAGACGACGAAACGGCCTGGTCGGTGGATGCGGATGCACCCCGACCAGGCCGTTCGGTGGTGGAGCTGAGGGGAATCGAACCCCTGACCTCTTCGATGCGAACGAAGCGCGCTACCAATTGCGCCACAGCCCCGGTGCCCGCCGAGGCGGACCTGAGAAACCCTACCAGCCGCTCACTCGCCCGCCGCACGGCGGTAGTCGGGGCGGACGGGACCCTCGAGATCGTGCAGGGCCGGGTCGTCGAGGTCGTCGCCGACGACCGTGGTCCCGGCCGGGACGGCGGGCGGCGGGGCCGGCGTGAGGCGCGGGAGGGCGGGCTGCTCGGCCGCGTCGGCGCCCGTGACGCGCAGCGGCCCGATCGGCTCGCCGGTGCCGGTGACGCGGTCCGGGTCGTCGTCGGCGGGCACGACCTCGTCGAGCTCGTCGTCGGCGTCGTCGACCTCGTCCTCGCGGCCGTCGCCGTCGCGGGCGGCCGGGCGGGCGGCCTCCTGGCCGCGGCGCGCCCACTCGTCGAGCTCGGGGTCCTCGGCCGCGGGCGGACGGCGGGTGCCCGCCATGCGCGCGGCGCGGCGGTCTCGGATCGCCTCCTCCATCTTGACCTGCCGGCGCAGGTAGACCAGGTAGCCGACGAGCGCGATCCCGGCGACGGCGGTGAGCCACCACAGCGCGGGCACGGCGATCACGGCGATCAGGGCGGACAGGCCCGTGGTGACGAGCAGACCCAGCACCACCCGCTGGCGGAAGGCGTAGCGGGCGCGGGCGGTGATCGCCGCGGCCTCCGGGTCGAAACCGCCGCGGCCGGGGCGGTAGCGCGGGGCAGGGCGCTCCCAGCCGTCGTCGTACCCGTCGGCGCCGTATCCGTCGGCGTACCCCTCGGCGTACCCCTCGGCGTCGTAGCCCTCGGCGTCGTCGTGGTCCTCGTACGCGTCCGGCCCGTGGTCGTCGTCGGGCACCACGTCGTCGGTCTCGTGCGGGGCCGTGCGGGCCGCGGGGATCCGCGAGGACACCTCGAGCCGCGTCGAACCGCGTGCGTCGTCGTCGGACTCGTCCACGTCGTCCACCTCCTGGATCCGGTACCGGCGCTGGGGCCGGTCGAGCACCCGCCCGGAGAGGGCGGCGTAGCTGGGCCGGGCCACCTCCTGCTGGTGTCGCGCCACCGCCGGCACGAGGATCAGCAACCAGAGCACGACCAGCCCGACGAAGATCAACGAGCTGGGCACTGGCAGCCTCCTCCCCGTCGGCGCGAGGGGCGACTCCAGGGCCCTCCGCGGCCGAAGATCGCTCCCGGACACCACGGTAGTGAGGGAAGGCGGCGGAATCGCTCAACGACGCGCCGTGACCGTGAGGTTCACCCCAGGGTCGGCAGGGGCCCGTGTGACTCGTGTGGGTGATCAGGCGCGTTCGGCGCGCCCCGATGAGACCAACCGGCCGGCCAGGCCGCCGGGCGGGACCTCCTCGGCGGTCAGCGCGAAGCAGAGGTGGTCGCGCCAGGCCCCGTCGACGTCGAGGTAGCGGCGGAAGAGCCCCTCCTCGCGGAAGCCCAGCTTGACCAGCACCCGGCGGCTGGCGACGTTCTCGGGCCGGACGGTCGCCTCGATGCGGTGCAGCCCGGCCGGCCCCAGGCAGTGGTCGACGGCGAGCGCGACGGCCGCCGTGGTCACCCCCGACCCCGTGACGCCCCGGTCGCACCAGTAGCCGACGTACGCCGACAGCAGCGGCTCGCGCACGACGTTGCCGATCATGACGTGCCCGGCGAGGCGCCCGTCGAGGGTGATCGCGAAGGGCAGCGCGGTGCCCTTGCGGGCCGCCGAGCGCAGCAGCATCCAGCGGCCGGGCCACTCCGCCGAGGAGTGCCGCTGCGCCCACGTGCCCGGCATCGTCGGTTCCCACGGCGCGAGGTGGGCCTCGTCGCGCAGGCGCAGCGCCGACCACGCGGCGCCGTCGAGCAGCCGCACCGGACGCAGCTCCACCACCCCGGCGCCGACCCGCAGCGCCCCCAGGCGAGCGGGCCATCCCGGGTGCCGCCCCCCGGCCGGGAACGGGGCGGCCATCAGGGCCGGGCCATCACGCGGGCGCGGGCAGGAACGCGACGGTGACGACCTCGTCGACGGTGGCCTCGGTGACGTCCTCGCCCACGACGATCAGCCCGTTGGACTCCCCCAGCGACGACAGCAGGTGCGTGCCGGAGGTGCCCAGGGGCTGCACCAGGTACTCCCCGGTGGCCTGCTCGCGCAGCAGGCGGGCGCGCAGGTAGCCGCGCCGACCGGGGCGCGAGGAGATCGGCGACGTGAGCCGGGCCGTCATGGTGCGCCGGTAGGGATCGGGCCGGCCCAGCGCCGTGCGCAGCAGCGGCCGCACGAACACCTCGAACAGCAGCAGGGCGGTGGCCGGGTGGGACGGGAAGATGAACGTCGGCACCCCGTCGGGGCCGAGCCGTCCGAAGGCCTGCGTCGAGCCGGGATGCATGGCGACGCGCGTGGCGTCGAGGTCGCCGAGGCCCGACAGCGCCGCGTGCACCTCCGCGCCCGCGTGCCCGCCCGCCGCCCCGCAGACCACGATGACGTCGCTGAACGGCAGCCGGTCCTGCATCGCGGCGCCGATCTCGCGCGCGTCGCCGCGGACGAGCCCGGCCTTGCCCGTCTCGGCCCCCGCGTCGCGGGCGGCGGCCGAGAGCGCGTGCGAGCAGACGTCGGCGACCTGCCCGGCCCCCGGCGTGCGGGCCACGTCGACCAGCTCGTCGCCGACGGAGATGATCGAGACCCGCGGCCGCGGGTGCACGAGCAGCTTGTCGCGGCCCGCGGCGGCCAGCAGCCCCACCTGCGTCGGGCCGACGATCGCGTCGCGGCGCACCGCCACGTCACCGGGCTGCACGTCCTCCCCGACGCGCCGGACGAACGCCGCGGACGGCACCCCCCGCGTCGCGACGAGCCGCGCGGACCCGCCGTCGGTGTAGCCCAGGGGGACGACCGCGTCGGCGAGCGTGGGCAGCGGGGCCCCCGCCGTGACGCGGACGGCCTGACCGGGCTGCAGGCGCAGCGGCTGCCGGGACCCGGCCGGGATCTCCCCGACCACCGGCAGCGACGCCGGCTCCGCCTCCGACGCCCCGACCAGGTCGACGCTGCGCACCGCGTAGCCGTCGACGGCGGCCTGGTCGAACCCGGGCAGCGGCCGCGACACGACCACCTCCTCGGCGCACCGCAGGCCGTATGCCTCGGAGATCGACACCCGTACGGGTGCCGGGCGGACCACCCCGTCGAGGATCCGTGTGAGCTGCTCGTCGACCGTGCGCATGGGAGCTCAGTCCGCCAGGCGCGCGGCCAGCCAGGTGCGCAGCTCGGGGCCGTAGTCAGAGTGCTCCAGGGCGAAGTCGACGAACGCGCGGACGTAGCTGCCCGGGTTGCCGAGGTCGTGTCGGCCGCCGCGGTGGACGACCACGTGGACCGGGTGGCCCTCGGAGATCAGCAGCGCGATCGCGTCGGTGATCTGCAGCTCGCCACCGGCGCCGGGGGTGATGCGGTCGATCGCGTCGAACACGGCGACGTCGAGCAGGTAGCGCCCGGCCGCGGCGAAGGTCGACGGGGCGTCGGCCGCGGCGGGCTTCTCGACCATGCCGTGGACCTGCTTGACGTCCGGGTCGTCGGTGTCGCTGACGTCGAAGACGCCGTAGGCGGAGATCTCCTCGCGCGGGATGTCGAACGCGCACAGCACGCTCCCGCCGAACTGCTCGCGCACCGCGGCCATCCGGCTCAGGACACCGGTGGGCAGCACCAGGTCGTCGGGCAGCAGCACCGCGAACGCCTGCTCGTCGTCGGCCAGCGCGCCGCGGACGCAGCCGATCGCGTGACCCAGCCCCAGCGGCTCGTCCTGGGTGACGGTGCGGACGTCGAGCAGCTCATGGGCCCGGCGCACCTTCGCGACCAGGTTCTCCTTGCCGCGGGCGGCGAGGGTCTTCTCCAGCTCGGAGGAGTCGGCGAAGTGCGCGGCGACGGCGTCCTTGCCCGGCGAGGTGACGATGAGCAGCTGCTCGGCACCGGCCTCGGCCGCCTCGGCGGCGACGAGCTCGATGCCCGGGGTGTCGACGACGGGCAACAGCTCCTTGGGCACGGTCTTCGTGGTGGGCAGGAACCGGGTCCCCAGGCCTGCGGCGGGGACCACGGCCGACCGGAAGGGCGTCGCTGTCATGGGCACGAACCTTATCCGCGCCGGTAGCGTGCCCGCGTGACGGCACGCACTGACGATCACGACCAGTCCTCCAAAGATGTGTGGCGGGAGCGGATCCTGCGTGCTCGCAAGGCGCTCGACCCGGCCGTCCGGACCCGGCGGGCCGCCGACCTCACCCGCGGTGCGCTCGCCCTGGCCGCGGCCACCGGCGGTCCCGTGTGCGCCTACCTGCCGATCGGCACCGAGCCCTGGTCCGCCGACGGCGTCGACGCGCTGCGGGCCGCCGGGCACGAGGTGCTGCTGCCGGTGGTGCCGGGCGCCCCCGGCCCTCTGGACTGGGCCCGCCACGACGGCCCCGGCTCGCTCGCCCCGGGACCCATCGGCCTGCGCGAACCGTCAGGCCCGCGCCTGGGCCCCTCGGCGATCACCCGGGCGCGGCTGGTGCTCGTGCCGGGGCTGGCCGCGGACCGCGGCGGGGTGCGCCTCGGCCGGGGGAAGGGCCACTACGACCGCACGTTGCCGCTGGTGACCCCCGGTGTGCCGATCGTGATCGTGATCGACGACGACGAACTCGTGGACGCGCTGCCCGCCGAACCGCACGACCACCCGATGTCGGCCGCGCTGCTCCCCCGCGCCGGGCACACGCTCCTCGGGAAGAACGGCTGACGATCGCGGGTTATGCTGGCACTCAGTGCGCGAGAGTGCCAAGACGTCCCGGGAAGGACCACGAGCGTGCCCACCTACCAGTACGCCTGCACCGCCTGCGACCACCGGTTCGAGGCCGTGCAGTCGTTCTCCGATGCGTCGCTGACCGTGTGCCCGGAGTGCTCGGGTGCGTTGCGCAAGGTCTTCTCCTCGGTCGGGATCGTGTTCAAGGGCAGCGGCTTCTACCGCACCGACAGCCGGTCCGGTGCCGTGCCCGGCGGCGACCCCAAGCCCGCCTCGTCGTCGAGCGAGGGCTCGAGCGGTGAGAAGAGCGGCGGCGAGAAGAAGTCGTCGGAGAGCACCGGCGCCAAGAAGGACTCGGGTTCGTCCTCGTCCACATCCTCCACGAGCTCCCCGGCACCGGCAGCCGCCAAGAGCTGAGTTGTCCACATCGCGGTGGCTCCGTCCACAGGCGGCGTGATCGATCCCCGTCCGGCCTGACGCCGCCCTAGCGTCGTCGGCATGAGCGACGACCCACCGCGACGCGTCCCCCGCCTCCTCGCCCCGCTCGGGGCCCCGGGCTGGCGGCGCACGGCGCTGCTGCGCCGCGCCGGGGCGGGCCTCCTCACGGTGCTGGCCCTGGCCCTGGCGCTCGCCCCGCAGGCCCGCGGCACCCCGGTCGTCGTCGCCGCGTCCGACCTCGCCGCCGGTTCCACGCTCGCCGCCGACGCGCTCGTCGTCCGGGAGTGGCCGCGCGAGCTCGTGCCCGCAGGGGCGGTGCCGGCCGTCGCCGACGCCGCCGGGCGGGTGCTCGTGGGCGCCGCGCGGGCGGGCGAGCCCCTCACCGACGCGCGGCTCACCGGCGACTCGGCACTGCCCGGCGACGCCGCCGCGGTACCGGTCCGCCTCGCCGACCCCGACGTCGCCCCGCTGCTGGTCGCGGGCCGCCGCGTCGACGTCGTGACGCTCGGCGAGCGGGCGGGCGAGCCGCTCGTGCTGGCCTCCGACGCGGAGGTCGTCACCGTCCTCCCCGGGCCGCTGGTGCTGGTCGCGATGCCGCGCGGCCTCGCCACGCGGGTCGCCGCTGCCGCCCTGTCGGACCAGGTCGCGGTTACGCTCCGCTGATCTCACCGACCACCGAGGAGGCACGATGATCAAGGGTTTCAAGGACTTCATCCTGCGCGGCAACGTCGTCGACCTCGCCGTCGCCGTCGTCATCGGCACGGCGTTCGCGTCGATCGTGTCGTCCTTCACCGACGGCATCGTCCAGCCGCTGATCAACGCGGTGTCGCCGCCGGAGAGCACCGGCCTGGGCTTCTCGATCGTCGCCGGCAAGGAGAGCACCTACGTCGACTTCTCCGCCGTCATCACCGCGGCGATCAACTTCCTGATCGTGGCGGCGGTCGTCTACTTCGTGATCGTGCTGCCGCTCAACACCCTCAAGGAGCGGCGCAAGAAGGGCGAGGAGCCCGGCCCGGCCGAGCCCACCGACGTCGAGCTGCTCATCGAGATCCGCGACCTGCTCAAGACGCAGCAGACCCGCGGCTGAGCCTCAGCGGTCGTGGTGCGGGGGGCGGTCGGCGAGCAGTTGGGCGTCGTTGCTGTCCGGGGAGGGGTCGCGCTCGTCGCCGGTGGTGTCGGGGAGCGCGTCGCCGAACACCGCGGCGAGCCGGCGGCGGACGGCGTCGGACAGGCCGGAGTCCGGCGGATCGGCGTCCGGCGGTCCGGCGGCGTCCGCGGGGCCGGGGGTCCGGTCGGGCACGGCGGTCCCTAGTCGTCGAGCCCGGACAGCTCGGCGATCACGTGGGCGACCAGCGGCGTCAGGGTGGCCATGCCGTCGCGGACGGCGGCCCGGGACGGCGCCAGGTTCACCACGAGCGTGCTGCCCGAGACACCGACCAGCCCGCGGGAGAGCCCGGCGTCGACGGCACCCGCCGCCAGACCGGACGCCCGGATGGCCTCGGCGATGCCCGGGATCGGGCGGTCGAGGACGCCCGCGGTGGCGTCGGCGGTGACGTCGCGCGGCGACACACCGGTGCCTCCGACGGTCACGACGAGGTCGACACCGCCGATCACCGCGGTGTTGAGCGCGTTGCGGATGGCCACCGGGTCACCGGGCACGACCACCGCCGCGTCGACGACGAGCCGGGCCTCCTCGAGCAGCTCCGTGACCAGGGGACCGATCGAGTCCTCGCGCTCGCCGTGGCTCACGCGGTCGTCGACGATGACGACCAGAGCACGACCGATCTGAGGCGGCGCCATTTCCATGCGCTCACCGTAGCGGCCTTACCGATCGCGAACCCCGCAGGCCGGACTGGTCCGCCCGGCCTAGCCTCACGACGGTGCGCATCCTGATCACGGGCGGGGCGGGCTTCGTCGGCTCGCACGTCGCCGACCACCTCTCCTCCGACGGCCACGACGTCGTCGTGCTCGACGCGCTGCTCCCCCAGGCGCACGACGGTGCGCCGGGGTGGACGCGCGACCACGAGTTCGTCGAGGGCGACGTCCGCGACCCCGACCTGCTCGCCCGGCTGCTGCCCGGCGTCGACGCCGTGTGCCACCAGGCGGCGATGGTCGGGCACGGCGTCGACCCGTCCGACGCGCCCGCGTACGCGAGCCACAACGACCTCGGCACCGCGGTGCTGCTGGCCGCGATGCACGCGGCGGGGATCGGGCGGCTCGTCCTCGCGGGGTCGATGGTCGTCTACGGCGAGGGCGCGTACACCTGCGCCGAGCACGGCCCGGTGCGCCCGGGCCCGCGCCGCTTCGCCGACATCGACGCCGGGCGGTTCGAGCCGCCGTGCCCGGTGTGCGGCGCGCCGCTGGAACCCGGGCTGGTGGGCGAGGACGCCCCGCTCGACCCGCGGTCGACCTACGCCGCGACGAAGCTCGCGCAGGAGCACCTGGCGTCCGCGTGGGCGCGGCAGACCGGCGGGTCGGTGTGGTCGCTGCGCTACCACAACGTCTACGGCCCGCGGATGCCCCGCGACACCCCCTACGCCGGGGTCGCGTCGATCTTCCGGTCGGCGCTGGAGCGCGGCGAGGCCCCCCGCGTCATGGAGGACGGGCGGCAGCGGCGCGACTTCGTGCACGTCACCGACGTGGCCGCGGCCAACGTGCTCGCGCTGGGCACCGACCCGGCCGAGGGCACGCTGGTGCCGGTGAACGTCTGCTCCGGCGAGCCGCACACCATCGGCGACCTCGCCGTCGCGCTGGCGGCGACCATCGACGGCCCGCCGCCGGTGATCGTCGGCGGGGCCCGCCCCGGCGACGTGCGGCACGTCGTCGCCGACCCCGCCCGGGCCCGCACCCTGCTGGGCTTCCACGCCCGGACCGGGTTCGCCGAGGGGGTGCGGGACTTCGCCACCGCGCCCCTGCGCTCCCCCGTCGGGGCGAGCTGACGGTTCACCGCGCCAACGGCAGCCGCACCTCGAACCGGCACCCCGGCCCGTGGTTCCGGGCGTCGATCTCCCCGGAGTGCGCCTCCACGAGCCCCCGCGCGATGGCCAGGCCCAGCCCGCTGTGGCCCTCGCCGTCGGGGGTGCGGGCGTCCTCGCCGCGGAAGGCGACCTCGAAGACCCGCCCGAGGTCGTCGGCGGGGATGCCGCCGCAGCCGTCGTCGACGCGCAGCCAGGCGCGGTCGCCGACCACCCCGGCCGCGACGACGACCGCACCGTCGGGCGGCGTGTGCCGGATCGCGTTGGACAGCAGGTTGCGCACGACGCGGGCGAGCTCCGGGTCGCTGCCGAGCACCACCGGCCACTGGCTGTCGGCCGCCGCCTCGACGCGCACGCCCTTCCGCGACGCCGCCACCCCCTCGACCGCGACGGCCTCGGAGACCACCTCGTGCAGCGGCACCTCCGACAGCGTCAGCGTCAGCGCGCCGGAGGTGATGCGCGAGAGCTGGAACAGGTCGTCGACCATCCCGGACAGGCGCACGGTCTCGCCGCGGATCCGGCGCGCGTACTCGGCGACCTCGTCGGGGTCGGAGACGACGCCGTCGGTCAGGGCCTCGCTCATCGCGCGGATCCCGGCGAGCGGGGTGCGCAGGTCGTGGCTGATCCAGGCCACCAGCTCGCGGCGCGACGCCTCGGCGACGCGCTCGGCGTCGTGGGCCTCGTGCAGCCACATCACGTCGTTGGCGATGCCGCGCCCGAGCATGAGCGCCGCGGGCACCGTGAACGCGGCCACCACCGCGCACACGACGAGGAACCCGCCCAGCTGCGGGGTGTACATGAACCCGCTGACGCCGATCACGCCGGCGAGGGTCGCGAGGACCGGCACCAGCACCAGCACGGTGACGGCCGCGGTGATCGAGTTGCGCCGCATCCGCGTCAGCAGCAGCGCGCCCAGCAGGGCGACCGGCACGGAGAACGCCAGCGCCAGCGGCACCGACGCCAGCAGCATCTCCATCACGGGGAACCGTCGTAGCGGTAGCCGACGCCCCACACGGTCGCGATCCGGACCGGTGACGTCGGGTCGATCTCGATCTTCTCGCGCAGCCTGCGGACGTGGACGGTGACGGTGGACTGGTCGCCGAAGTCCCAGCCCCAGACGCGCTCGAGCAGCTCGGCGCGGGTGAACGCCTGGCCGCGGCGGCGGACGAGGAAGGCGAGCAGGTCGAACTCGCGGACGGTCAGGGCGAGCTCGCGGTCGCCGATCGACGCGCGCCGCCCGGGGATGTCGACGCTCAGCTCCCCGTCGACGACGGGCTCGACGCCGGTCTCGCGCACCGGCCGCTCCCGCGAGCGCCGCAGCACCGCCGCGACGCGCAGCACCAGCTCGCGCGGGCTGAACGGCTTGGTGACGTAGTCGTCGGCGCCCAGCTCCAGGCCGAGGACGCGGTCCTCCTCCTCGCCGAGCGCGGTGAGCATGACGATCGGGACGCCGACCGACCCCCGCCGCAACCTGCGGCACACCTCGAGCCCGCCGAGCCGGGGCAGCATGAGGTCGAGGACGACGACGTCGGGCGTCCGCTCCGCGACGGCGCGCAGCGCGGCCTCCCCGTCCCCGGCGACGTCGACGCGGTAGCCGGCCCGGTCGAGGTAACGGCTCACGACGTCGCGGACGGTCGTGTCGTCGTCCACGACCAGCGCGAGCGGGCGGTCGGTCATGACGCCGAGGCTAGCCGCGGCGCGGGGGAGTCCCTGCGGACGTCACAGAGCGGTAATCCGCTCACCCGACGTCACCGATCGGTAAGCCGTTTCACCGCGCGGCGCTCCGCCGACCGGCCTAGCTTCACGATCATGGACCAGCTCGTCGACGTGATCCTCCCCTGCCTGGACGAGGCGCAGGCGCTGCCCGGGGTGCTGCGGGCGCTGCCTCCGGGGTTCCGCCCGCTCGTCGTGGACAACGGATCGCGCGACGGCACCCCCGACGTCGCCGCGGGCCTCGGTGCGCGGGTGGTGCACGAGGCCCGGAAGGGCTACGGCGCCGCGGTGCACGCCGGGCTGGAGGCCGCGACCACCGACGTCGTCGCCTTCCTCGACGCCGACGGCTCGCTCGACCCGGCCGAGCTGCCGGGGATGGTCGCGCTGCTCGACGGGGGCACCGGGAACGCGGACCTGGTCGCCGGGCGCCGCAGGCCGCAGGGCCGCGGCGCGTGGCCGTGGCACGCGCGGGCGGGCAACGCCGCGATCTCCGCCCTGCTGCGTCGCCGGGGCGTGCCGGTGCACGACATCGCGCCGGTCCGGGTCGCCCGGCGCACCGCGCTGCTCGACCTCGGCGTCGCCGACCGCGCCTTCGGCTACCCGCTGGAGCTGCTGGTCCGCGCCGGGGCCGCCGGATGGCGGATCACCGAGGTCGACGTCGCCTACCGGCCCCGCACCGGCGGCCGCTCGAAGGTGTCGGGCTCGGTCCGCGGCACCGTCCGCGCCGCCCGCGACATGGCCGGGGTGCTGCGGTGACGGCCCTGCTCGTGCTGGCCAAGGCCCCCGTCCCCGGCCTGGTCAAGACCCGCCTGTGCCCGCCGCTGGAGCCCGCGGCCGCCGCCGACCTGGCCGCCGCCGCGCTGCTCGACAGCCTCGACGCGGCGTCGGGCGTACCCGGTGCGACGCCGGTGGCCGTGCTGACCGGTGACCCGTCGCGCGCCGCCCGCGGCCCCGAGGTGCGCGCCGCGCTCAGCGCGGTCCGGGTGGTCCCCCAGCGCGGCGACGGGCTCGGCGCCCGCATCGCCGCCGCCCACGCCGACGCCGCGGCGCTGCTGCCCGGCCGCCCGACGCTGCAGATCGGCATGGACACCCCGCAGGTCACCGCCGGCCTGCTGGCCGACGCCGCCGACCGGCTCAGCGGCGTCGACGCCGTGCTCGGCCTCGCCCTCGACGGCGGCTGGTGGGCGCTGGGCCTGCGCGACCCCGCGGCGGCGTCCCTGGTCGCCGACGTCCCGACCTCGCGCGACGACACCGGCACCCGCACCCTCGCCGCCCTGCGCGCCGCCGGGCTGCGGGTGCACCTGCTGCCCGAGCTGTCCGACGTCGACACGATCGACGACGCACTGGCCGTCGCCGCGCTCGCCCCCGGCACCCGCTTCGCCGCCGCGCTCCGGTGCCTGCCCGTCCCGGCCGGGCGCCGGTGACGACCTCCTTCGCCCGGGCTCTCGCGGGCCACGACGCCGAGCTCGTGCGCAGCGACGGCGGGACCGCCCGGCTCGACGTCGACCGGTGGCGCGGTGCGGCGGCCGGCGAGGACGCCTGGCTGATCGAGCGCTGCCGAGGGTCCACGATCGACCTCGGCTGCGGACCCGGACGGCTCGTCGAGGCCCTGGTCGCCCGCGGCATCGAGACCCTCGGCGTCGACGTGTCCCCGGAGGCGGTGGCCCAGTGCGCCGGCCGCGGCGTCCCCGTCCTGCACGCCGACGTCTTCGGGGAGCTGCCCCGCGAGGGCCTGTGGTCGCACGCGCTGCTCGCCGACGGCAACCTCGGCATCGGCGGCGACCCGGCCGCGCTGCTGCACCGCGCGGCCCGGATCGTCGAGCCGGGCGGCACCGTGATCGTCGAGCTCGATCCGGCCGAGCCGGGTCTGTGGCGCGGCGAGGCCCGCGTCCGCAGCCGCGACGACCTCACCCCGCCGTTCCCGTGGGCCTGCGCCGGGCCCGCGGCGCTCCCGGAGCTCGCGGCCGGGGCGGGCCTGCGGGCCGGGGCGCACTACCGGGGGGTGCGCCAGTTCGTGGAGCTCACCGTGCTGCGGAGCCACGCCGATGCCGGGAGGGGGTGTCGGCACCGACGCGGCCCGCTGGTCCCGGAGCGCGGGGCACCGCGCGGGACCAGGTGAACGAGACCACCCCGGCGGACGATCCGCAAGACCCGGATGGATCAGTACACACAGGACGCAACGTGCCGGACCGGACCGGCCACCGACGGTGACGTCCCCGGCGGGCCGCCCGGACGGCATCGCCCGATCGCACGCACGGGGCACGCCGCCCGGGTCAGCCGGACTCGCCGCCGAGGGTCACGTCGACCGGCTGCCCGTCCACGACGAGGGTGACGAGGTCGCCCGGGGCGTTCTCGCGGATCGCCGCGATCAGGTCGTTGCCGTTGGTGACGACCCGGTCGCCGACCCGCGTGACGACCTGTCCCTGCCGGATCCCGGCCAGCTCGGCCGGTCCGCCGGGGACGATGCTGTTGAGCACCGCGCCGCTGAGCTCCTGCGCGTTGCCCGCGTTGACGCCGGCGCCGAGGATCGCGCGGGTGGCGCGCCCGGTGTCCTCCAGCTCCTGCGCGGTGCGCCGGGCCTGGTTGACGGGGATCGCGAACCCGACGCCGATCGACCCGCCCTCCGCACCGGTCGTCGCGATCACGGAGTTGATGCCGACGACGCGGCCCTGCATGTCGGTCAGCGGGCCGCCGGAGTTGCCGGGGTTGATGGCGGCGTCGGTCTGCAGCGCGCTGAGCACCGTGGCCTCGCTGGCCCCCGACTCCTCCCCCACGCTCACGGCCCGGTCGACCGCGCTGACGATCCCGGTCGTCACCGTGCCGCCCAGCCCCAGCGGGGAGCCGAACGCGACGACCTGCTGGCCGACGCGCACCGCGTCGGAGTCGCCGAACTCGATCGGCGTCAGCCCGGAGACCCCGCGGGCGCGGATCACGGCGAGGTCGGAGCCCGGATCGAGACCGACGACGTCGGCCGGGGCGGTGCTGCCGTCCTGGAACACCGCGAGGATGGCGCCGCCGCCGGTGGAGGCCTCGACGACGTGGTTGTTGGTGAGGATCAGCCCGTCGCCCGAGAGCACCATCCCCGAGCCCTCGCCCGCGGCCGTGGGGCCCTGCACGAGCAGCCGGACGACCGACGGCAGCACCCGCTGCGCCACCGCCTCCACCGGGCTGAGGGGGGTCGTCGAGGCGTCGGGGGCGGGCAGGGGCGCGCCGAGCACCCCGGACGACCCGCCGCTCCCGCTCCCGCCGCCCGCGAGCGTGGCGCCGACGGCACCGCCCACCCCGCCGCCGAGCAGCGCGGCGACCAGGCCGACCGCGACGAGCGCACCCCGGCCGGTGCGGCGCTGCGCCGGGGGGGCCTGCGGGGGGCCGTACGCCCCCACGGCCGAGTGGGCGCCGCTGCCCTGGACGCCCCCGCCCTGGTTGCCGCCGCCCTGGTTGCCGCCGCCGTTCCCCGGGTAGGTGCCGCCGCCGTAGGCACCGCCGCCGTACCCGCCGCCGGGGGCCCCGTAGGTGCCCGGGGCCGCCGCCTGTCCGCCGCCCTGCGCGTACTGGGCCGATCCGGTGTGGGCCGACCCGGCCTGGGCCGACCCGTACTGCGCTGCTCCGTACTGGCCCGGTCCCGGCTGGCCGGATCCGTACCGGCCCGACGCCGGCTGGACCGAGCCGTACTGGCCCGATCCGTGACGGCCGTCGGTCCCGTACGGCGCACCGGGCCCGTACTGCGCGGTGGCCCCGGGCCGGACGGCCGGACCGGCGCCCTGCCCCCCCGCAGCGGCCTGCTGACCGGTCCCCGCGGCGGGCGTGCCCGGCCGGGCGTACGGGTCGGCCTCGGCGGGGGCGCCGGTGTCGGGTCGGGGGTGGAAGGTCGTCTCGGCTGCGCGATCCGGGCGGGGCTCGCCGGGGCCGGGGGTGTCGTTCGACATGACCTCACCACGTTCGGGGGCTCGCCGGTCGCGGACCCGCCACGCCAGCGTAGGACGGTCCCGACGCTACTGCCCGCTCGGCGGGAGCCCTCCCGGGGAACGGCCCGGCAGCCGCATCGCCATCAGCGCCCCGCCGCCGGGTGCCCGGCCCGCCCACACCGCGCCGAGGTGCCGCATCGCGACCTGCCGCACGATCGCCAGCCCCAGCCCGGATCCGGGCATGGTCCGGGCGCGGTCGGCCCGGTAGAAGCGGTCGAACACGCGCGGCAGGTCCTCCTCGGCGATGCCCGGCCCCTCGTCGGCCACCTCCAGCAGCACCGACCACCCGTCGAGCTGCCGCATCCGGACCGTGACCGTGCCCCCGGCGGGGCTCCACTTGACCGCGTTGTCGAGCAGGTTGAGCACCGCGCGCTCCAGCGCCGTCGAGTCGCCCATCAGCGTCCACGGCACGAGCCGGGCGTCGAACTCGACGTCGCCCGCCCGCCGCTTCACCCGCTCCAGCGCCCGGTCGACGACGTCGGTCAGCTCGACGGGCTCGTGCACCTTGAGCGGGGCGTCGTCCCTGGCCAGCTCGACGAGGTCCCCGACGAGCGTCGAGAGCTCCTCGACCTGCGCGTGGACGTCGGTGAGGATCTCGGCGCGGTCGGAGTCGGGCAGCGTCGGGGCGCCGGGACGGCTCGCCGACGCGAGCAGCTCGAGGTTGGTGCGCATCGACGTCAGCGGGGTGCGCAGCTCGTGCCCGGCGTCGGCGACGAGGCGGCGCTGCTGCTCCTGCGAGGCCGCGAGCGTGCCGAGCATCTCGTTGAAGCTGATCGTGAGCCGCGCGAGCTCGTCGGCGCCGTCGACGGGGATCGGGCGCAGGTCCCCGGTGGCCGCGACCCGCTCGGTCGCCGACGTCAGGCGCTGCACCGGCCGCAGCCCCGTGCGGGCCACCGCGATCCCGGCCAGCCCGGCCAGCACCACCCCGATCGCGCCGACGAGGGGCAGCGCGAACGCGAGCTTCGTCAGCACCTGCTGGGTCGGGTCGAGCCGCTGCCCCATCACCAGCGCGCGGCCCGGCCCCGCCTGCACCGCGACGACCCGGTACGGGTCGGTGCCGATCGACGCCGTGCGCACCGACGACGGGGCCAGCCCGCGCGCCACCTCCAGCTCCGGCCCCTCGATCGGCGGCGCGGACAGCTGTCCCTCCGCCGACTGCGCGCTGCCGTTCGCGGCGAGCAGCGCGATCCGGATGTCGCCGGCGCCCAGGACGTCGGGCGGGATCGTGGACAGCTGCAGGGGGTCGGCGAGCTCGCTCTGCGCGGCGGCGACGGCGCGCTGGAACAGGTTGGTGTCGAGCGTGGCGAGGATGTTGGAGCGCACCGTGAGGAACGCGGCGAGCGACACCAGCACCACCGCCATCGCCGCGACCAGCGCGGCGAGGATGCCGATGCGGGAGCGCAGGGAGAACCGGTCGAGCATCTCGACGCGCGCGACCGACCCGTCGGGCCTGCTCACGGCGGCGTGTCGCGCAGCACGTACCCCACCCCGCGCACGGTGTGGATCAGCCGGGTCTCGCCCTCGGCCTCGGTCTTGCGGCGCAGGTAACCGATGTAGACCTCCAACGCGTTGCCGGTGGTCGGGAAGTCGTAGCCCCACACCTGCTCGAGGATCTGCGTGCGCGACAGCACCCGGCGCGGGTTCGCGAGCAGCAGCTCCAGCAGCGAGAACTCGGTGCGGGTGAGGCTGATCGGGCGCTCGCCGCGACGGACGTCGCGGGTGTCGGGGTCCAGCGAGAGCCCGGCGAACTCGAGCACCGCGCTGTGCCCGGCCGCCGCGGCCGCGACGTCCTCGGGGGTGCGGCGGCGCAGCAGCGCGCGGAGCCGGGCGAGCAGCTCCTCCAGCGCGAAGGGCTTGGGCAGGTAGTCGTCGGCGCCGGCGTCGAGGCCGGAGACCCGGTCGGACACGGCGTCGCGGGCGGTGAGCACGAGGATCGGCAGCGCGTCGCCCGCCCCGCGCAGCCGCCGGCAGACCTCCAGGCCGTCCAGGCGCGGCATCATCACGTCCAGGACCATCGCGTCGGGCCGCTGGGCGTCGACGGCCTCGAGGGCGGCGTAGCCGTCCTCCGCCAGGTCCACCTGGTAGCCGTTGAACGCGAGTGACCGCCGCAGCGAGTCGCGCACGGCCCGATCGTCGTCGACCACGAGGATGCGCATGGCGTCCAGTGTGGCCGCTTCGTCTGAGACGTCCCTGAGAGCCTCCCTAGAAGGAGGCCAGGTAACCGGCCGCCATGTCGTCGTCGCCGTGCCCCGCGTCGGCGGCGCGGTGGTAGCGGGCGGCGGCGGCGGGGGCCACGTCGAGCCGGATCCCGGCCTCCTGCGCGGCGGCGGTGATGAGGTCGGCGTCCTTGGCCGCGTTGGTCACCGAGAAGCTCGGCGTCCAGTCCCGCGCGCGGATCGCCTTCGCCTTGGCCTGCAGGTAGGGCAGGTCGAGCGGGCCGCCGCCGACGGCGTCGAGGAACGCCTGGGGGTCGACGCCCAGCCCCTCCGCCAGCGCGACGGCCTCGCCGGTCGCCGCGGTGATCGCCAGCACCCAGCTGTTGACGACGAGCTTGAGCCGGCTCGCCGCGAGCCCGGACGCGGTGTCGGCGACCCAGCGCGTCTCGCGGCCGACGGCGTCGAACACGGGCTGGACCGTCGCGCGCGCGTCGGCCGACCCGGCCGCGAGCACCAGCAGCTGCCCCGCCTCCGCGGGGGCGCGGGTGCCCACCACGGGGGCGTCGACGAACCGCAGCCCGCGCTCCGACGCGATCGCGAGCAGCGCGGTCTGGTCGACGCCCGCGGTCGTCATCTGGGCCCAGACCTGGCCGGAGGTGGGCTCGGCCCGCTCCATCACCTCGCGGACGTGGGTCCCGTCGCCGAGCATCGTGACGATCACGTCGGCCCCCGCGACGGCCTCGGCCGGGCTCCCGGCGACGACGGCGCCGGCCTCGCCGAGGGCGAGCGCCTTGTCGGCGGTCCGGTTCCAGACGCGCAGCGGGAGCTCGGCGGCGAGGATGTTGAGCCCCATCCCCGCCCCCATGATCCCGGTTCCGAGCAGTGCGACGGTGGGTGTGTCGGTCATGCCCCCGACGCTACGACGGTCGCCCGCAGCCGTCACACGCGGCTCGTGACGATCACCGCAGGCGGCCGTCCGGGGCGGTGGGGCAGGATCGGACGGTGGGTTACGTCGTGTTCGTGCTCGTGTTCGTCGCGCTGCTGCACGGGTACGTCTACCGCCGGGCCGTCCACGACCTGACGGCGAGCCGCCGGGTCCGGATCGCCGGCGCCGCGCTGGTGGCGCTGCTGGGGCTCGCAGTCGCCGGGGCGCTGGTCACCCGCGGCGCGCCGCCCGACGCGGTGCGCCCGCTGCACTACCTCGGCTTCTTCTGGCTCGCGGTACTGGTCTACCTCGGCGTCGTCCTCGCCCTCGGCGAGCTCGTGCGGCTCGCGGTGCGGTTCGTGCGCGGGCGTCCGTCGGAGGACCGGCGGCGGTTCCTGGCCCGGGTGGTCGCCGGGACGGCGGCGGTCACGGCGGCCGGCACCGTCACCTACGGCGCCGTCGTCGCCCGGCAGCCGCGCGTGGAGCGCCGCGAGGTCCTGCTCGACCGCCTCGACCCCGCCTTCGACGGCTTCACCGTCGCCGCGATCTCCGACATCCACCTCGGCCCGCTCGTCGACGGGGCCGACGTGCGCGGCTTCGTCGAGATGATCAACGGGGCGGCGCCGGACGCCGTCGCGGTGGTGGGCGACCTCGTCGACGGCAGCGTCGCCGACCTCGGGGGCTACGCCGCCCCGCTCGCCGACATCGCCGCGCCGACGTACTTCGTCACCGGCAACCACGAGTACTACTCCGGCGCGGCGGAGTGGGTGGAGTTCCTGCCGAGCCTGGGGATCCGCGTGCTGCGCAACGAGCGCGAGGAGATCCGCCGCGGCGACGCCGTGCTGCACATCGCCGGCTGCGACGACCGCACCGCCGCCGCGTCCGGCGTGCCCGGGCACGGCTTCGACCTCGACGCCGCGCTCGCCGGCCGCGACCCCGAGCAGCCCGTCGTGCTGCTGTGCCACCAGCCGGTGATGGTCGACCGGGCGGTGCGCGCGGGCGTCGACCTGCAGATCTCCGGGCACACCCACGGCGGGCAGCTGTGGCCGGTCACGCAGGTGGCGCTCGTCGACCAGCCGGTGCTCGCCGGGCTCGTCCGGTTCGGCCCGACGTGGCTCTACGTCACGCGCGGCACCGGGTTCTGGGGGCCGCCGGTGCGCGTCGGCTCGCCGCCGGAGATCACGCTGCTCACCCTGCGGTCACGCTGAGCGGCGCTTCGGGGCCGCCCGCACGTGCATCTTCTCCCCCTGCTTGCCGAACAGGCTGAGCATCTCGACGGGCCGGTCGTCGGCACGGCCGAACCAGTGCGGCAGCCGGGTGTCGAACTCCGCGGCCTCCCCCGCCCGCATCACGAAGTCGTGCTCGGCCAGCACCACCCGCAACCGTCCGCTCAGGACGTAGAGCCACTCGTAGCCCTCGTGCGTGCGGGGATCGGGCTCCCTGCGCGGGGAGTCGGCCGGGATCGTCATGCGGTAGGCCTGCAGCGGCCCGGTCTGCAGCGTCAGCGGCTGGAACACGACGCCGTCGCGCTCGAACGGCTCCAGCCGCACCCGCGGGTCCTCCACCGGCGGTGCCCCGACCAGCTCGTCGAGCGGCACCCGGTGCGCCCGCGCGATCGGCAGCAGCAGCTCCAGGCTGGGGCGGCGACCGCCGGACTCCAGGCGCGACAGCGTGCTCACCGAGATGCCGGTGAGCTCGGCCAGCGCCGCGAGCGTGACGCCCCGCTGGCGGCGCAGCCGCCGCAGCCGGGGGCCGACCTCGTTGAGCACGTCGTCGTCGGACATGCCGCCATCTTGCCATAGCGGCAACATTGCTTGTCGGATTCGTGGATCCGGGCGCATGGTCGGGACATGACGAGATACGACGTACTGGTGGTGGGCGGCGGGGCCGCCGGGCTGAGCGCGGCGCTGGCGCTGGGCCGGGCGCGGCGCCGGGTGCTGGTGGTCGACGCCGGAGCCCCCCGCAACGCCCCGGCCGACGGGGTGCACAACTTCCTCTCCCGCGACGGCACGCCGCCCGGCGAGCTGCTCGCGGCCGGACGCGCGGAGGTGCGCGGCTACGGCGGCGAGATCGTCGAGGGCACGGTCACCGCGCTGGCTTCCGACCTGACCGCGACGCTGTCGGACGGCTCGACGGTCGCCGCGCGGGCCGTCGTCGTGACGACCGGGCTCGTCGACGAGCTCCCCGCGATCGACGGGCTGCGCGAGCGCTGGGGCCGCGACGTCCTGCACTGCCCCTACTGCCACGGCCACGAGGTCGCCGGGACCGCGGTCGGGGTGCTCGGGTCGGTGCACAAGGCGCTGCTGGTGCGGCAGTGGTCGAGCGACCTCACGCTGTTCCTCGACGGCGGCCCCGACCCCACCGAGCAGGAGTGGGCGCAGCTCGCCGCGCGCGGGATCTCCGTCGTCGACGGGAAGGTGTCCGGCGTCGTCGTCACCGACGACCGGCTGGTCGGCGTGCGGCTGGCCGACGGCACCGTCGTCGCGCGCACCGCGCTGTTCGTCAGCCCGTTCTTCCGCGCCTCGGGCGACCTGCTCACCGCCCTCGGTGTCGAGACCGCCGACCTCGTGTTCGGGGGCGTGCCGGTGGCGACGCACGTCGTCGCCGACGCGTCCGGCCGCACGTCGGTGCCCGGCGTGTGGGCCGCGGGCAACGTCGTCGACCCGATGGCGCAGGTGGTGACGGCCGCCGCGGCCGGGATGGCGGTGGGGGCGCAGGTCAACGCGCACCTCGTCCTCGACGACACCGACCGCGCGGTGCGCGGGCGGGAGGCGGCGGCCCTGGAGCGGCGGGTGTCGGAGATCGTCCTCGGCGACCGGCGTCACGGCCTCTCCTTGACGCCCTCCCCCAGCAGCTCCACGACGTAGGCGATCCGGCGGGCGCGCTCCTCGGGGCGCTTCTTCGTCCCGTCGATCCAGCGGAGGTAGGCGCGGCGGTGGAACTGGGCGAGGGAGTCGAAGAACGCCCCGGCGGCCGGGTGCGCCTCCAGCGCGGCGGCGAGGTCCGGGGCCAGGTCGCCGCGCTGCGGGCCCTCCGGGGCCAGCTCGACGTCGACGACCTGTCCCGGCCCGATCCCGCGGTCGCGACCCCAGGCCGGCCCCAGGACGATCCGCCCGCCCGCGACCGTCCCCCGCACGTCGCAGCCGGCGACGGTCCCCGCGACGCGGTGGACGGGCTTCGCGCCCCAGGCCTCGTCCGGGTCGAACGGCACGGGGATCGCGACCCGCCCCCGCTTCCCGTCCTCGGTGGTCGCGGTGAACCGGCGGGGCTGCATGCGCCCCAGGATGCTTCACCGGCCGCCGCGGCGGGTACTGACCGCCGTGGACACCACCAGGATGGGACGTCAGGGACTCAGCGGATGGCGGATGCGGGTCGGCGGGCCCGTGTCGCAGCAGGTGGCGCGGCGGACCGGCGTCGCACCCGAGACGGTGCAGGCCGTGCTCGGCGCCGCGTTCTTCCTCAGCTCCGCCTGGTATGTCGCGGCGACGATCGCGGCGATCGTGCGGGAACGCTGACCCGGCGGCCGCACTCCTAGCCCAGCGCCGCGACGACGGCCCGGGTCGCCTCCGCGATCGTCTCGTCCGACGGGTCGGCGTCCGGGTCGGCCGGTGCGGTGTAGACGGCGAGGACGATCGGGGCGCGGTCGGGCGGGTAGAGCAGGCCGATGTCGTTGCGCTCGCCCCGGAACCCGGTGCCGGTCTTGTCGCCCACCCGCCAGCCCGCGGGCGCGCCGGCGCGGATCGTCCTCCCACCGGTGGTGTTGGCCAGCAACCAGCCGGTGAGCCGGTCGCGGCCGGCGGGGGCGAGCCCGTCGCCGAGGGTCACGGCCTGCAGGCTGCGCACGATCGCCGACGGGGTGCTCGTGTCGCGCTCGTCGTCGGGGCCGGTGGACTCGTTGAGTTCCGGCTCGGGCCGGTCGAAGCGGGTGACGTCGTCGCCGGTGCCGCGGACGAACGCCGTGACCGCGGGCGGGCCGCCGACGACGTCGAACAGGAGGTTCGCGGCGGCGTTGTCGCTGTAGGTGATGGCGGCGTCGCACAGCTCGGCGACGGTCATGGCGGGGTTCTGCTCGGTGATCGGCGAGTTGGCGACGAGCACGCCGCGGTCGTAGGTGATGACGCGGTCGAGCAGCGCCGGGTCGTCGGCGGCGCGCCGCAGCACGGTGGCGGCGATGAACGCCTTGCTCGTCGACGCCAGGAGGAAGCGCTCGTCGCCGCGGTGCGACACGACCGCGCCCGAGCCGGTGTCCAGTGCGTGCACGCCGAGGCGGCCGCCGAACGCCTGCTCGACGGCGGCGAGCCCGTTGTCGACCTGCACCGGCGCGGGTGCGGTCGGGGCGGCACAGCCGACCAGCGCAGCGCCGAGCCCGAGCAGGAAGGTGCGTCGTTCGATCGTTCTCATGGCGCACACCAGACCAACTCCGGATCGATAGTGCAAAGACGAAGATGATCGCCCTTCGATAGCCGAACGCCTATCGAATCTGGTGGGATACGGGACGTGGACCTGCTCCGGCACCTGGATCTCTTCGTCACCGTGGCCGAGGAGGGGCACTTCGGGCGGGCCGCGACGCGCCTCGGCATGACGCAACCGCCCCTGTCCCAGGGCGTGAAGCGCCTGGAGTCGGAGCTGGGCGTCGTGCTGCTGACCCGCAACGCGCGGGTGGTCCGGCTGACGCGCGCCGGCGCCGACCTGCTCCCCGCGGCGCGCGCCCTGCTCGACGACGCGGCGGCGCTGCGGGCGCGGGCCGCCGACCACGCCCGCCCGCAGCCCGCCCTGCGGCTCGGGGTGGTGCCGCAGGTCGGGGCGGCGCTCGCCGCGTCCCTCGCCGCCGCGGCCGGCCCCCGGTCGGCACTGGTCACCGCGCCCACCACGCACCTCGTCGACGCCCTCGACGCCGGACAGCTCGACGTCGCGGTCGTCCGGCACCCGGCCGTGCTGGGGTCGCTGACCGCGGGCGCGGTGACCGGGCTGCCGACCGTCGCCCTCGTCCCGGCGTCGTTCGCGGCCACCCGCGTCACCCTGCGCTCCCTGACCGGCCTCCCCCTGGCCGTCCCGCCCCGCACGCACGCCCCCGCCGCCCACGACCTGCTGCTCGACACGCTCGTCGAGCGCGGCTGGGACCCGCCCACGGTCACCGCGGCCGACGACCGGGCCGCGCTGGCCCTCGTCGCGTCGGGGCAGGCGGTGGCGCTCACCGCCGATCCCGCGCTGTCGGCGCCGGGGGTGCGCCGCATCGACGTCGGCCCGCTCCCGCTGTGGGTGCGGCCGGTGTGGCGCGACCCGGCCCCCGACACCCTCGCCGCGATCACCGCTGTGCTCCGGGCGGCGTCGTGACACCCGCCGTCACCCCGGCGGAACGGGTGCGGGCGGCGTTCGCCGAGGCCGGCGTCGAGGGCCGCCTGCACGCCGTCGGACTGCACCGGTCGCGGCCCCGGGAGGTGGCCGTCGACGCCGACGAACCGGTCGTCATGGCGTCGGTCTACAAGCTCGTGCTGCTGGTGGCGTTCGCCCGCCTCGTCGACGACGGCGGGCTCGACCCCACCGAACCCGTCACCGTCCCCGCCGCCCGCCGCACCCCCGGCCCCACCGGGCTGTCCGCGCTGCGCGACGCGGTGACCGCGACCTGGCGCGACCTGATGACCCTGACGATCACGCACTCCGACAACACCGCGGCCGACGTCGTCCTCGCCCGCGTCGGCCTCGACCGGCTCGACGCGATGCTGGACGGGTTCGGCCTGCACGCCACCCGGGTGCTCAGCGGCACCGACGACGTCCAGCACGAGCTGCGCGTCCAGACCGGGGCCCGCGACGTCGCGGCCGCCTTCGCAGCGCTGGCCCGCGACGACGGCGTCGGGGACGTCGCCGCCTACGACCCCGCCCTGACCAGCGCGACCACCGCCCGCGACACGACCCGCCTGCTCGGGATGATCTGGGACGACACCGCGGCGTCACCGGAGGGCTGCCGCTTCGCCCGCGACCTGCTCGGCGCCCAGATCTGGACCCACCGCCTGCGCGCCGGCTTCCCCCGCGGCGCCCGCGTGGCCGGCAAGACCGGCACGATCGGCGCCGTCCGCAACGAGGTCGGGGTGGTGACGTTCGACGGCGAGCACCCCGTCGCCGTCGCGGTGTTCACGCGGGCCGCCCGCGCCGACCCCGTCCTGCCCCGCGCCGACGCGGTGATCGGCGAGGCCGCCCGCATCGCGGTGACCGACCTGCGGTCCGGCCGGGTGGAGTAGTCACCCGCGCTCGCCGAGCAGGTACGCGGCGGTGTGGGCCACGCCCGGGTCGGGGTCGTCCCGGAGACCGGCCAGCGCCGCGGCCGCCCGAGGTCCGGGGATCCCCGCGAGCGCCTCCGCCAGACGGCGGCGGGCCGGACCGTTCGCGTCCGCGAGCTCCGCGGCGATCGCGCCGGCGATCTCGTCCGCCCGTCCGTGCCGGGAGGCGAGCGCGGCGAGCACGTCGGCGGCGTCGACGTCGTCGGGACCCTCGACGACCAGGACGACGAGCTCGGAGACGGTGTCGACCTCGCCGCGCGCGCCCCGGGCCAGCGCGACCCGCCCCCGCACCAGCGGGTCGGGATGCCCGGCCGCCGCGGCCAGCGCGGCGTGCGCCCGCGCCGAACCGATCTTGACCAGCGCCGCCAGCGCGCGGTGCCGCCGGTCGGCGTCGGCCGAGTCCAGCGCCTCCGCCAGCACCGGGACCGCGGCGTCCCCGGTCCGGGCGAGGGCCCAGTCGAGCGCCCCGGCGACGTGCGGGTCGGGCTCCGCCAGCGCCGCCTCGGCGAGGGGGACGGCGTCCCGGTCGCCCGCGGCGGTGAGCGAGAGGGCGAGGCGTTGGCGGGCCGAGGGATCGTCGACGTCGAGGCCCCGCACCAGCCCGATCGTCCGCAGCACGTCCGACCACGCGGAGGGGTCGCTCGCCTGCACCCGGCCGAGCCTGCGGAGCAGCTCCTCCTCGCGCGCGAGGCGCTCGCGGGCCCCGGCGACGAGCTGCTCCACCATCGCGGCCGGGCTGAACGACAGGTCCCCGAGCACGTCGGCGACGTCCTGCAGGCTCAGCCCCAGCGAGCGCAGACCCTCCACGTGGAACAGGCGACGGAGGTCGTCCTCGGAATATTGCCGGTACCCGGCGGTCGTGCGCCCGGTCGGCGACACGAGCCCGACGGAGTCGTAGTGACGCAGCATCCGCGCACTGATCCCGGACCGCTCGGCGACCTCCCCGATCAGCACCCCGCCCACCCCTCGGACCCGGCGTCGGGGTCCAGCAGCACCCGCTCGGTGGCGGCCGCGTGCGCACGCACACCGGCGTCCCGGTCGGTCATGGCGCGCCGGACGGCGGGCAGCGCCACCTCGCCGAGGACGACGAACGCGCGACCCAGGCTCCGCCGCACCTCCCCGCCCCCGCGGCCGAACTGGGTGGCCAGCGTCTCGGCGAGACCGGCCTCGTGCCCCTGCGGGACGAGGCCGACCGCGGTCCGCCACGCCGCCCTGGCGACCTCGTCGTCGTCATCGGTCAGGAGCTCGACGGTGATCGCCGGCCACGTGGTGGCGTCCCCGATCTTCGACAGGGTGTGCAGGGCCTGGCTGCGCGCCTGCGGGACCTCCGACCGCAGCTCCGACAGCAGCCTCGGCACCGTGAGCGAGCGGGCGTGCCGGGTGAGCGCCCAGGTCAGCATGTCGCGGACGAAGAAGTCCGGCTCGACCCCGCACCGCTCCACCAGCACCCCGACGTGCTCGGGCGCGGGCCGCGTCCCGGCGGCGAGGGCCGCCCGCAGCCGCACCGACACGTCCCCCGACCCCCACGACCCGTCCATCCCGACCACCTCCGCCCCCGATCCCAGACCCTGCCACGGTGTGAAGGTCAAGCCGGTGCGCCGGTGTGCGGAGGGGGCCCGGGTAGTCTGCGCAGGCGCCCTCGTAGCTCAGGGGATAGAGCACCGCTCTCCTAAAGCGGGTGCCGCAGGTTCGAATCCTGCCGGGGGCACAAGCACTGACCAGCGGATACGTCCCGCAATATCGCGGGCAGACACCCCGCGTGGCACGTTTCGTGGCACGAACTCGCTCTACGGTGGCTCCATGCCACCTCGGAAACGACGGCAGCGCGGCTCGATCCTCCCGCTGCCGAGCGGCTCCTACCGCGTCACCGTGTACGCCGGCCGCGACGCGCTGACGGGCAAGGCGCGGCAGCTCCGCGAAACCGCGAAGACCTACGACGAGGCCAAGAAGGTGCTCACGCGCCTGCAGCGCCAGGTCGACGAGGACAAGCAGCCGAAGAGCAACATCACCGTGCGCCAGGCCGTCGAGCAGTGGCTCGAGGTCGCTGTGCTGGAGGAGACCACGCGCGAGCGGTACGACGACCTGCTGCGCCTCTACGTGCTGCCGACGCTCGGCCACCTCCAGGCCGCACGTCTCGACGCCGAGCTCCTGGAGCGCTTCTACGCCCGGCTGCAGCGCTGCCGGGAGATGTGCACCGGCCGAGCCCGCGGCGGCCACACCTGCCGGCCGCTCAGCAGCAGCACGACCCGGAAGATCCACTACCTCATTCGCGGCGCGCTCGACCGCGCCGTCCGCTGGCAGCACCTCGGCGTCAACAAAGCGGCGATGGCCACCGCGCCGACACCGGGACACCACGAGCCCGACCCGCCCAACGCCGGGGAGGCAGCACGGCTCCTGAACGCCGCCCAGGCCGATCCGGAGTGGGGCCTGCTCCTGTGGCTCACCATGCTGACCGGACCACGACGTGGCGAGATATCCGCACTGCGCTGGCGCCACGTCGACTTCGAGCGCGGCTTGCTGACAATCCACCGCAGCAACGCCCAGCCGAAGACCGGGCTGAAGGAGAAGACCACCAAGACCGGTCAAGCCCGCAAGATCGCCCTCGACCCTCACACCCTCGGCCTGCTCGCCGCCCACCGAGAGCTGTTCGAATCCCGCTGCGCCGAGCTCGGCTCTACTCTCAGCCTCGACGCCTTCGTCTTCTCCCCCGCCCCCGACGGCTCGACCCCGTTCCTGCCGAGGGCCATCAGCCAGCGCTACCGCCGGCTCGCCCTGCGCCTCGAACTCCGCAGCACCCGCCTGCACTCGCTACGCCACTACTCGGCAACCGAGCTCATCGCGGCCGGCGTGGACGTCCGCACAGTGGCCGGCCGTCTCGGCCACGGCAGCGGCGGAGCCACCACACTCAAGGTCTATGCGGGCTGGGCTAACGAGGCCGACCGCCGCGCTGCCGTCACAATGGGAATGATTTTGCCGAAGCCTGCTCCGGCGCCGGCGCGGTCCCGCTGGCCCTACGAGACCATAGCCGACGCGCTCCGACGAGAGATCGAAACTGGCCGACTAAAGCCCGGCGATCAACTCCCGACCGTTGTCGAGCTCGCTGTCGCCAACGCCGTCGCAGTCGGCACCGCACATCGCGCCTTAGCTGTGCTAAAACTGGAAGGCCTCGTGTCAGTAAAACGCGGTCAGCGAGCTATTGCGCGAAGGCTATCGGTGACCGGCCCCGACACTCTTCACCACCACAAGTCGTTCGCCTCAGACTGCTCCGATCAAGCTTAGAATCGCGTTCCCATGATACGCTTGCCCAGTGGCGATAGACGACGACCAGCAGCACATCGGTCGGTTCTGGACTAGCGATAGCGAGAATCGAGTTGGGGGCGTACTCAAGCTCCGGTCCGGCAGAGCTCCACGCGTCGAGTTGCACGACGAGTTGACGCCTGGATTCAGACCAGTCAATGATGCAGAAGATGGGCAGTGGCGCACCCTCGGTCCGGCGAACGATGGCCCGCACGTCGAGTCCCTCCTTCTCCATGGAGAGATTTCCAGCTCGCCGCGAGCAGTCACCCTTGTCGACTGCTTCACATACCACCGCCGATTTCAGCTCTTCGGAGAAGGGGTATCAGAGCAGTTTCTACAAGCGCGGTACGCCCTGTTCGGCGCTCATGTCGAGTCACAAGATCTCAAGTTTAGCGGCGTGAGGGTTCGTTTGAGTTCTCTGGCCGCGTGGGCCAACCTCGAAGGATTCAGCGGAACGCAATCCCCAGGAGCAAAAGCCAGTCTGCATCTAGATTACGAGACCCCTGAAGTACCGCAGATAAAGCTTCATAATGGGGCAACGCTCCGGATTGTGCCGACAATCAAGCTGCCTGTATCCGTCACGCCCGACGGAGTATCAATCAGTAGATCAGTGTTCGTGGAGATCACTGGTGCACCATCATCGGACTGGAACGGCATCGACCGATCGTACGTTCGCCCGCTCCGCAGCTTCCTACAGCTATGCACACTCCGCGAAAGCATGGTTGATCAAGTCGAAGTGCAAGTGGGCGGCAACTGGATACGGTTGGTCGCATCAAGAATTGGAGGAAACGCTCTCGCCAATCAGACCGCCGACTCAGTAATCAGATTCAGCGATATCGGTATTGAACCATTGGCCGAATGGCTGGATTGCGTCGACGACCTTGGCCCAACCCCAGCGGTTGTTTCCGACGGCATTACCGGGAGCCAAGACACCATCGAGACGCAGCTCCTCGAACTTACAACCGTCGCCGAGGGCTTACACCGATCGATCTTTCCTCAGGAAGACCGTCTGACAGTCGACCAGGCTGAAAACGTTAGATTGATCGTTCGGGAAGCCATCAAGTCCGAGCCTTCTCGTGTCCAAGACGTTGTCAACGGGCGGTTCGGATACATCGAGGAGATGAGCTACCCGCATCGACTGCGAGCGATTGCGAAGGAAGCAGCGGTGGCGCTTCCAGAGATCGCAGGCAGAATCAACCGGTGGGCTGATGCAGTTTCGACCGCGCGAAATCGGTTTGCGCACGGTACCGGTCGAGGCGTCAAGGAGGAAGAAACGGATGAGCTAATCGGCCTGATCGAGTCACTCCGATGGTGCCTCACTACAGTCCTTCTTCTCAACTGCCACACACCGGCCCAAGTCATCGCAGATCGATTCAAATCGCATCAGAGGTTCGAGCACTACACTGCACAGGTCAAAGTTTCGTTACCTCGAGTCTACGCGGAGTAGAGGTCGAGCGCAGCGACCGCTCACTTTTCGAGTGCGTCCGCAATGTTGTCTCACAGCCGCTCCCGCGCCACCATCGCGTACTCCTGCAAGTTCCCGATCGCGACGTCAAGCGAAAGTCGCGCCGCCCGCACGCTGGCGAGTCAATCGTCAAGCCGAGGCGTGTAAGGACCGCCAAGCCCTCAATTGGCTCGTGCACCGCCGTTGCGCCCAGTCGTTTCAGCGGCTTGACGGATCGTTTCGCGGATGGCGGCCGCGGCTGGCACATCTGGCGCCGTTCCGGCGAGCTCACCCCTCCGCTCTCCGTTTCGCCGCGGCGGCGGCTTTCCACCGGTAAACGGTCCGCTCGGTCACTCGACACCGTCTCGCCACGGAGGCTGGCGAGCGACCCGTGGCCAGGAGTGCCGCGCCGATTGCCGCGTTCTCCGACCGTGTGCTCGCTGGTAGATCGAAATCCGTCCGGATGTCGATCTGGTGCCAGCGGCTGGCGCGGCGCTCCTCGGGCGTCAGCCCACCCGCGATCCCGTGCGGGAGGAGCTCGAACGCCTCAACGAAGCACTCGGTTATCACCGGGCAACCAGCGCAGACCGCCTTGGCAGTAGCAACTTGCCGCTCGAACGTCGCGCCAGTCGTCGTGACGGGGAAGAAAAGCTCGGGGTCAACATCGCGGCACGCGGCGAAGGTATGCCAGATCCGGGCAACCGGCTCGTGTCTTGCGGTCGTGCGGACCATCGCGGCCTCCATGCAGCAGCTGCGGGCCTGGTGGCCCGGTAGAGGTGGCGGGTGCTCTCCCCGCCGCCTTACGAGCGCGCTGCGCGGCCGCGGAGGCTCGGTGTCCAGGGCGGCCAGAGGCCGTCGGCGAAGCCGATGCGAAGCACCCTTGACACTGAGGGCGGCCGTGCTCAGCTCCGGGCCGCCAGGCCCGCCCCGCCGCAGGCGGGTCCATCGGCGGTTCCTCGGCCCGCGCGGCCGTGAGCGCGATGTCGACCGGCTCGTGGCCCGTCGCCCGTCTGACCAGCGCAAGCCCCTTCGCAACGTCGGCGGGTCCTGGCACCCTGGCTGTCGTGCGCGTGACGGAGGCCGACATCGCCCGCATCCCGGCGGGGAACCTGCGGGTGTCCCGGGCGGAGTTCGTCGCGCTCTGGATCGCGGCCGAGCAACTCTGCGACGAGCAGGGCGGGCGCGGCGTCACCGACTGGTACGCGGCCGGCGTGGCCGCAACGTGCGAGTGGCTCGCGGCCGCGGTGTTCCGTCCGGCGACCGGGCCACAGCAGGACGCGGTCTCCCCCGTCACCGGCCGCAGCGCCCGCGCCTACGAGGAGCTGATCGAGGCGGAGTGCGTCGCCGCGGAGCGGATGCTGGCCCGCCACCCTCAGCCCCCGACGATGCGCCGCCGGCCGGGCTGGGTTCCCGGCATCACTGCGACCCTGCGGTGGGCGTGGCTCGCCAGCGGCCGCGCACCACTGGCCACTGCGGGTCTCGACGCCGGCTGATCGTCACCACGCGGTGTCGTCCCGTTCGAGCGCGGGGTCGTCGTCGAGGAAGGCCGCGTCCTCGGTGCCGTAGTCGTCGACGTGCCAGCGGGTCAGCTGCTCGATGTGAGCGGCCTCGGCCTCCCGGGCGGTGTCGGCAGCCTCCCGCTCCCTGATCACGTGCAAGGCCCGCTGCGCCCGGCGGATCGACTCCGCCGTCTCGTCGCCTGATGGCACCCGTACCGCGTCTTCCGCCGTCGGCGCCGGCTCCGTGGCGGCGAGCTCGCGGACGTCGTCGACCTCCTCGCGCGTCTGCTCGCGCTCGACGTCGTCGAAGTGCTCGGGGATCTCGCGGTACCGGTCCTCGGCGCGCATCGCATCGTCGTGGGCGGTGATCCATTCATCGGCGGTGATGTCCGGCTCTCCCGGCTCCCTACCGGCCTGCCGGGCCGACAGCTCGGCCGATGCGCGATCGGCCGCAACACGGGTGGCCGCGGTGTGCACCAGCCAGCGGGCGCGCGCCATGTCGGCAGCGTCGAGTTCGGCCGCCTGGCCGTCGAGCAGTTGTGCGAGCGCGGTCGCGTCCGCGGCCTCGCGCAGCAACCGCGCGCGCTCGTCGCCGCTCGTGTTCTCCGCTTCCGCGGTGCGGAGCGCTGCCGTCCCGCGGTGGGTCTCAGCAACCCGCCGGGTGGCGGCGAGCTCGTTCGCGACGTACCGCGGCGCCCACGCCTTCTCCCGCTCGTAGGCCCGTACGCGCATGCGCAGCCGTCCGTCCGACATCTCCAGCTCGTCACACTCGGCCTCCGGTCGTCCCAGCGCACGCCAGGCCGCCCGCCACGACGCGTAGTCCTCGGTCTGCCCCGGCTTCGGGACGGCACCGAGGGCGGTCGCGTTGTCGTCGTGGCCGCTGGCCTCTCGGTGGGCGGCGACGGTCCCGACCCGCCACTCCCACACCGCCCGCTCCTGGCCCGCGGCCGGCGGCATGCCGAGCGCCTCGACGGCCCACTGCGGTGGTTCGTCGGCGAGCTGGGCGCCGAGCTCGTCGCGGCGCTCATCGGCCGCGGCGGCGAGGGTGTCGAGGTACTGCTGCCAGTCGGGCTCGTCGACGCGCGGGACGCGCTCGGCGAACGAGTCGCCCGTCGGGTCGAGCCGGAGCCCTCCGGCGATGCGGTGGTGCAGGACGTTCGTGAGCTGACGGGCGTCGTCGAGATCGCGTGCGGCGACGGTGTCGCGCAGGACCTGCTCGGCGTCGGCCCCGCTGAGCTCGACGCGGCGCAGCAGCCGCGCGAGCGTCGTGGCGCCGTCCTCGGCGGCGAGCGTGGCGCGCTGCTGCGGCGTGAGCAGCTCGTCGTCGACGAGCCGGTCGAGCCAGCGCGCGGTGCGGCCGGCGGTGGCGATCTCGATCGCATCGGTGAGCAGCTCGGCGGGGGTGCGCACGGACCGGTTCTCCTCGGCGGACTCGGTGGCCGTCGCGAGCGCCGACTTGCTGGTCTCGCCCGCCTCCAGGACCCCCGCGAGGACGGCGGTAGGCGAGCGGCGCAGGACGTCACGCGCACCGCCCTGCGCGGGGTCGTCGGGCATCGCGGCTGTGGTGACGTGCGCGGTGTTCGCCTCCCGGCCGCGGCTCATGCCGACGTAGAACGACGCCGCGCCGGTCGTCCCGGCGACGACCGTGTGACTGGTGTCGACGGTGCGGCCCTGGCCGGCGTGCGCCGTCGACGCGTAGGCGAGAGCGACGTGCGCGGAAACGTAGGAGCCGGGGAGCGTCATCTGCTCGCCCAGCTGGTCGCCGTTGTCGTCACGTCCGACGATGGGCGCGACCAGCAGGCCGCCGTCGGCGCGAGTGTCGAGCACGCGATAGGTCTCGCGGTTGATAGGGCCGCGCCGGTTGCCCTCGACGCCTGCGAGGTTCCATCCGTTGAGACGCGCCTGCACGACGTCACCGACCCCCGCGTAGGTGCCTTCCAGCTCGAGCGGCACGCCTTCCTCGGCGACTCTCCCCAGTCGGACCAGCTCCGCGCGCAGTGACGCGGACAGGCGCGCGGCCTGCTCGTTGGTGTCGACGACGAGCAACGTGCTGCGGCCGGCGAGGGTGTCGGCGAGCCATCCCCTGGCGGCGGACTGCTCTGCCACCTCCGTCGTTCCGGCGTCGATCAGCCGGCCCTGCTTGTGATACTCGCCGAGCACCGTTTCGTCGCCCTCGCGCAGGCGCAGTGACGCGTCGCGCTCCCACTCGTGCGTGAACCGGCGGGCCTCGGCCAGCTCGTAGCGGGCGCCGGCGTTGGCGAGCAGCTCCATCGCTCCCCCGGCCCCGACGGCGGCGAGCTGGCGGTGGTCGCCGACGAGCAGCAGCTTCGCGCCCGCGTCGTCGACATAGCGGTGGACGGCGGCGAGGTCTGCGGTCGCGGCCATCGCGGACTCGTCGATGACGACCAGGTCGTCGGGCCGCAGCCGCCACGCGATGTCCTCGCCACCGCGGCCCCCGGCGAGCCGCTCCTGCGTACCCAGCCAGCGCGCGATGTTCGATGCGCGCAGTCCTTCGCCCGCCAGAACGTCGGTGGCGATCTGGCTGGCGGCGAGGCCGAAGACGCGGCGTTCGGGCCCGCCCCACAGCGCCGGGTCCTCCCACGCCTTCGCGAGCGTGCCGACCACGAAGGACTTCCCCGTCCCCGCGGGGCCGACGAGCGACTCGATGCGGGCTCCGGACGTGAGCACTCCGCGCACGGCGGCGGCCTGGTCGGCGCCGAGCTCGATGCCGGACGCGGCGAGCTCGGCGACGAACCGCTGAGCGAGCTCGGGTGGCAGGGCCGGCGCGCCATCGCGTGCGGCGGCCTCGACGAGAGTGCGCTCGCTGTGCACGTGATCGGGCGTCGCGTAGAGCAGCGACCCGGGCGCGCGGTACGCCGTGTCACCGTTCGCGAGCCGCAGCTGTGCGGGCACCTCGTCCTCCCCGGGGCGCCGCACGGTGAGCTGTGAGGCGCAGTCGAGCGCTGCCTCGGTGAGGGTGTCGAGCAGCTGCGCGATCTGGTCGTCGGTCAGGTCACCGAGTTGGTCGGGCAGGGCGTCGGAGATCGCGCGCGTCAGGTCGGGCGCGTACCAGGCGGACTTGCGGCTCTGGACGTCGGCGAGCGCCGTCTCGAGGACGGCTGTGGGCGACCAGGTGTCGACCGACGGCTGCTCCCCAGCCATAGCCAGCACGGAGTCGGCGACCTGGGCCAGGCCGCCGTCGATCTCGGCGTGCAATGCGGCGTCCCAGCGTTCGAGCATCTCCTCCCGGGTCTCGCCGTCATGGGTCTTCGACCGCCTCGTCGCGAGCGTCGCCTGCCGGGCGAGCCGGACCAGCTCCAGCGAGTTCGGCTGGCGGCCGAACTTGGCCTCGAACGCCGCGGCGAGCTGGGCACCCTTCTCGGTGACCTGGCGACGACGGGTGCTGAACAGGTCCATCGCCTGCTGCGAGACCCCGACGATCTCGCGGGACTTCCCGTCGGGTCGGGTCGCGGCGAGGACGCCGAGGGAGCGCGTGAGGCGGGCGACCACGGTCCGCTCCCCGACCGCGGACGCGGCCGGGCGCCAGCGGCGCAGGCTGCGCCCGTCGAGGGTGCGCCAGGTCCCGTCCGGCCCCTGGACGCGGTTGAGGACGCCGTTGTGGATGTGCAGGTGCGGGTCGAGCTCGCGGTTGTCGTGCTGGAAGAACGAGGCGACGACCCACTCGTGCGCGTCGACGTAGCGGCCGCCGGCCCCGCCGTGGTGCCCGACGCGGGAGTAGCCGGCCTTCTCGGTGAGGTAGTCGAGTGCGGCGTTGTTGCCTGCCCAGATCGCATCCTCGACGGCCTCCCGATGTGCGGCCCACGCCGCGGCGATCTCCTCCTCCCCCGCGGCCCGCGCCTTGGTCTCCTGCGCCTCGAAGGCCGTGTGCATCACCGTGATCGACTTCGGGACGTTCAGCGTGACGTCCGTGAACGCGACGTTGTGCCGGGCCTGTTTCCCCGCCGCGAGCCGCAGCTCGGCGCGGCGTTCAGCGGATGCGTCCGGCTCGGCGTCCAGCGCGCGGTTGTACAGCTCCTCCTCCGTGGCGTAGCGACGTCCGGTGTGACCGAGGGTGGACGCCTCATCCCACTGCGACGGGTCGCGGAACCGCTCGTCGCGCGGGTCGATGAACCGTTCGTACAGCGCGGTCATGTCCTGGTGGTCGACGAGCCCGCGCAGGCCGAGCGCTTCCGCGCCCCGGCCGTACCAGCGCCCCGGAGGCTCTCCGGCGGCGACCGCGCCCGTGTAGTAGTTCTCTCGACCCGTCGCGACGGCGTCGAGCAGGTACGCGGCGGAGTGCCCGGAGGAGATCGTCAGCATGGCTGCGGCCCGCCGTTCGTCCGCGTCGCCGAAGGCGGCGCGACGCACCATCGGATCGTGATGCAGAGGTGTGCTCTGCAGTTGTCCTTGTTCGTGGTCGGTCGTCGTGTCGCTTCGTCGTGGGGTCGAGTCGTGCTGGTCGTCGTGGTCATGGCTGAGTCCTGGTGATCTCGTCGGGTGCTACGAGGTGGAGTGCGGTGGCTCGGTTGCGGAGGGCCTTGAGTGCCTCTCCTGCGGTGCCTCGGGAGACGTCGGCGAGGTCCATGAGCCGGGTGACGGTCGGGAGCTCGCCGTACTCGTGGGCGTGGCGCTCCGCGGCCGTGCGGGCCCGTTCACCGGCCGGGGCATCGGACGGCCGCCGTCGGGCCGCAGGCGCCGGATGTTCAGCTGGTGAGGGCTGTACGACGTCCGGCTGTACGGCGGGCGCGGCCTGTACGGCCGGCTCGACGAGCAGGTACAGCAGGTGCGCGACGACCGCCGCCGCGACGGCCGGCCACGCGCCGACGCCGAACCGCAACGAGGCGGGCGCGACGGAGTCGACACCACCGGCGAGGTAGCTCGCCTGTGCGAGCCCGGACAGGCCGGCGGCGAGGACGACGACGGTCCACGCGTACCGGCGCGCACCGCCGTCGAGCCGGGCCGTGGCCGCGTAGGCGACGAGCGCGAGCCCGTCGGTGATCAGGGGGTAGATCCACGCCAGTCCGGAGGGCACGCCCGCCGCGGCGGCGACCTCGAAGAGGCCGTGCGCCGTCACGACGGCCGCTCCGACGGCCACCAGGAGCCCGGGAATCCAGATCGCGCGGGCAGTCAATTCGGGCCACCCGGTGAGGCGAGGTGCTCGGCGGTGGGCTCGGGCCCCCGGCCGGCCCGGTCGTGGGCCCACCACGCGGCGATGTCCCCGACGGCGTCCGGGCGCCGGGAGACGAACGACGCCCGCTGCCGGTCGGGCCGGTCGAGGTGCACCTCCAACGAGCACGTCCCCGCCAGGCCCTTGACCCGCCGCACGACGCCGGGCCGGTACCGGTCGTGCCAGTCGGCGACGAGCGCTACCGACGCCTTCTCTTCCTGGTACGCAGCGAGCCATGCCCGCATGAGCCAGAGCAGTTCCTCGACGATGTCCGGATGCCACAGCCAGCACTCCGGCAGCGCAGTCGCGGCGTCGGTGTACCGGAGCAGGACCATCGCGACCCATGCGTCCAGTTCGGCCAGCAACGAGCGGGTGACGTCCGCGTCCTCAGGCGCGACGATCCACGACGGCATCGCCCCCGGCTTCGGCGCGACGGTGAGGTCTCGGACCTGGGCGCCGAGCTCGGCGGTGAGGCGAGCGAGATCGGCGATCCGGCCCGGCAGCGGGTCGACGGCACGGCGTAGCGCCTCGACCTCGCTCGCGAGTCCGGCGACTGCTGCGGCACTGGCCGTCTCGGGGTCGCTCACCGCGACCTCCGAGCAACCTCACGCGCGCTGCGGACGCGCCGCAGCACCACCACGACGATCGCCGCCGCCCCGACGGACCAGGCGATGACGACACCCGCTGCGGGCCAGGCCGTCGCGACGAGGGCGAGCAGGCACAGCACCGTCAGAGCCACGGCCATCCGGTCGACTTCGGCTTCGCGCGGGCGACGGGCCGCGCAGCGGCTCACCGGTCCCACCGCTTCGCGACCGCCGGGCTGTACCCCGTCCAGCGCAGGTCGTTGTCCGTGCGTACCTCGGACGCGGTCTTGCTCAGGTGCGGGCTGAGCTCTGCGAGCGCCGCCGCCGTCCAGTCGAGTGCGTCCGCAGCCCAGGCCCGGGCTGCGCACCGGCGCTTCGCCCACGTCGTCGCGCGGACCACCGCACGGACGTCACGCCGCTTCCAGGCCATCTGAACCCGCCCGATCGCGGGCGGCATCCCGCGTCGGATGACGACCGCCCGGCCGGCAGGCAGTTGCGCGACCTGAGCCGGGGAGAGCACAGCGACCCTGTGGGCGGCCGTCGAGTGCAGGTCCCCGTCGCGGCCCCACGTCGGTGCATCCTCGTAGCGCTCGCCGGTCAGGCCGGAGTACGCGGCGAGATCGTCGGGATCCCGCGTTCCGCCGTAGATCATCAGTGTGGCGGCGTTGTTGAGGATCGCGGCCGCGCCGACATCACCCCAGCGCTGGCGCAGCTGGGCGCGCGACTGCGCGGCGATGTGGATGGTGACGCCCCGGCCGCCCATGTCAGCGGTCCAGTTGTCGAGCGGGATCGGGCAGATCAGTGCGGCCTCGTCGAGCGCGAGGGTGAGCGGCGGGTCGAGCCGCCCGCCCGGCTTGTGGCCGGCGATCCGGCGCGCCTCCCGCGCGATGTGCCCGGTGAGCGCGGTGACCAGCGGCGCGACCTGCCCGTCGTCGGCGCCGAGCATGTAGACGGTGCCTCGGAGGTCGAGCAGCTGATCGACGTCGAACGCTCCCCCGGTCGCCGCCTCCGCGGCGGTGGAGTCGGAGAGCCAGCCGAGCGCGGGCATGATCGTCGAGCAGATCGACGACCGGGTCCGCTCGTTCGTCCCCAGGAACTGCTGGGCGTCGAGCTCGAAGGCCGGCTCGGGCGAGTGCCGCAACGCCCGCTGGACGTCGCCGCTCGCAGCGTCGGGGTCGGCGACCCAGGACAGGACGTCCCGCATCGTCGCCCCGCCCACTGCCGCGGCGTGGAGCAGCGCGGCCAGGACGCGCCGGGCCTGTTCCTGCCAGAACTCCATGTCTCCGGCCCGGCCGGTCGCCGCGACCCCGGCGAGCAGGTCGGATGCCCGCGTCACCGCCGTCCGAGGATCGGCACAGCCGGAGATCGGATCGAAGGTGATGGTGGACGCCAGCCCGCCGAGACCGCTGGGGTTGAAGACGTGCACCGGCCCGCACAGCGAGCGGATCGGCCCGGTGAGGTAGACGAGATCGGTCCGGGTGCTCGTCGCGATCACGGCGCCGGGCGCCTCGACGACGCGCCCGGCGAGCTCGCCGGTCTTCCCGGTGCGCGGGCCGCCGATCCGGATCGTCACGTCCTCGGCGGACGACCAGATCCGCAAGGCCCCGACCCGTGCGAGAGCAGTCGCGAACTCGGTCGTCGGGACGAAGGGCCGGCGCCACCGGGGCACCTGCGCGAAGCTCGGCCGGACGATCGTCGCGCGGCGGCGGACCGCGATCCACGACGCGACGCGGAGCAGGGCCCACGGGCTGGCTACTCCGTCGTTGCGGCGCGAACGGCGCGACCACCGCTGCACCTGGCCGGCTGACCCGCCGTGGCGACGCCACAGGACGATGCCGAGCAGGAGCAGGATCAGCGCGCCGACGAGGACGAACCCCGTCGCGACGCGGGTCGCGTTCACATCGATCGGCCGCCGGAGCCCGGCCGCGCCGATCAGCACGAGTCCGACGCCGACCGCTGCCACCTTGGCGAGAGCACGACCCCGCAGCGCGCGGGCGCTCATGCCGCACCTGCTCGGTGCAGGGTGTCCGGCGCCTGCGCAGCGGCGTGGCGCCGCCAGGAGCGCGCGGAGACGCGAGCGTGCGCCTGGGCGACGAGCGCCGCCCGCCACATGAGTCGCGACCGGGTCGTCTCGAACAGAGTCGCCCAGAGCCATGCCTCGTAGTCGAACTGGTCCGCGAGCAGGTGCGAGCGGGCCGGTGACGCCTCCGTCCGCAGCAGCCGCTCACGGTCGCGGTAGAGCTCGTCGAGCTCCGCCTCGATGGTGCTCGTGCGGGGCGGGAGGATCGCGGTCATCGCCGCACCACCGCCCAGCTAGCGGCGTCGACGACGCCCTGCTCTGCGACGGTGGCATCGACCATCGCCTCGATTGCTTTCGCCGGGACGATGAGTCGTCCGCGGATCCGCATGGCCGGGAACTCGCCGTCTCGGATCGCCCGGTAGAGCGTCACCGCGGAGGTGCCGATCAGCTCGGCCGCCTGCGGGACGCTGTAGAAGAGCGGCGACGGTGCCACGGTGGCGATGTCCCCGCTGGTCGTTGGTGCTGTCATCTGCTGCCTCTTCTCCGAAACGGCCTCGGAATGTCAGGCCGTGGAGCTAGCGTCGAGGCGCATTCCTGATTGGACCCGGAAGAAGATTCCGGGGTCTCTCGTCGGCTTCGGGGGAGGTTGCAGTCCATGCGCGGGATGACCGAGACGATGACCATCGGCGAGCGCGTCGCGTTCTACCGGCGGCGCCGCGGGATGGCTCAGGTCGTGCTGGCCGGTCTCGTCGGCCGCACCGAGGACTGGCTCAGCCGAGTGGAGAACAACAAGATCGAGCTGGACCGATTGTCGGTGATCCGCAACCTCGCTGACGCCCTGGACGTCACGCTCGCCGATCTCGTCGCGGAGCCGGCGCTGCTCGACTGGACGTCCGACAGCGGCGTACGAACTATCCCAGCTCTACGCGCGGTCCTCATGAACTACGGGCTCGCGGTCCCGGCTCTCGCCGACGATTCCAGCGACGAACCGCCGAGCCTCGACGACGTGCAGCGCGCCATCGGCGAGGTCTTCGACGCCTATCAAGCGTCGCGGTACGGCTACGTCACGGGCCGGGCACCCTCCGTCTTGTCCGACGCGCTGCGCGCCTCCCGCGCGGCAGGCGCTGACGAGACGAACCGCGCCAGCGCCCTCCTCGCGCTCGCGTACCAGTCGACGGTGTCGGTATTGACGAAGCTCGGCGAGACCGACCTTGCCTGGATCGCCTCCGAGCGCGGCCTCTACGCCGCGCAAGCCGCCGACAACCCCGTCGTGCTCGGCTCACTGTTCCGCTGTGTTGCGCACGCGGTGCACTCAACGGGCCGGTTCCAGGACGGCGTGCGGCTGGTGCAATCCGCGGCAAACGTCCTCGAACCGCACATCGGGACCCGTGCCGAAGACGCCCTGGTCTCGGTCTACGGCACGCTGTTCCTGACCGGCGCCGTCGCTGCCGCCCGCGCCGACGACCGGGGATCGGTCACCTCGTTCCTCGCGGAGGCGGCCGAATGCGCGGGCCGGGTCGGCCGCGATGCGAACGCGATGTGGACCGCCTTCGGCCCCACGAACGTCGCCATCCACCGCATGACCGCGGCGATGGAGCTCGGCGACGTGCAGATCGCCGTCGACCTTGCTCCCCGCATCGACACCTCGAGGCTACCGGCCGAGCGGCGGGTGCGCCACGCGATCGAGACGGCCCGCGCCTACACGGCTCGTAACCGCCGCGACGACGCGCTCGGCGTCCTTCTGGACGCGGAGCAGCTCGCGCCCGAGCAGATCCGCCATCACGCGATCAGCCGGCAGCTCGTGCTGAGCTGGCTCCGGAACAACCGCGGCGCGCGAAGCGTGGCGCTTGAGCAGCTTGCCGGGCGCCTCCGCCTGGCCTGACCATTGCTCGTACGCTCGCCGTGTGTCCGACCCAAGCGAGTCTTTCGCGACCCCCCGCGTCGCCGCCGGCGCCCTGTTCTTCGACGAACAAGGCCGCATTTTACTCGTCCATCCCACTTATAAGGACACGTGGGACATTCCCGGTGGTTATGTAGAACAGGGTGAGTCGCCTGCAGCTGCGTGTCGACGCGAGCTGAAAGAAGAGCTAAACATCGACTGTACGCCCATTAAGCTGCTTGCTGTGGACTGGGCACCAAGCGATTCCGAAGGCGACAAACTGCTGTTCCTATTCGACTGTGGACGACTTGACCAAGCCCATGCTGAGATTCAGCTCGACGAGAACGAGCTTGACCACTGGGAGTGGGTTGATCTGAGCGTCCTCTCCGACTATGTGTCGGAAAGGATTAGTCGGCGCATCCACTCGACTGCCACCAGGACGGCACTTTATCTTGAGCACGGGCTAAACCCGACTCCACACTGACTCCCCCGACTCGTTCCGTCGATCTCACCATTCCGAGTCGTTTGCGCCGGCCGCGTCCAAGATCCACGCACCCAGCACGTTGCTATATTCGCGTTGAGCCTCAACGACCTGTTGATTGCCGTCTCCGACGGCGGTAACGCAGGTTTGTCCCTTGCGGGGGCGCCCCCCTTGACCTGCAGCTCTCCTTCTTGAGAACACATGAGGAAACTCACCTTGCAAGGAGCGGTTCTGGCTTCACCTCACTTCTCGCAAGCGCCACCAGCACGGGGACATCCGGCAGTCATTCGATTGCCATACCGTGCGGTTGCCTACCACAGCCAACAAGGAGGTCCGGACTCACGGGCGTGAGCATTTTCGACGGCTGACCCAACTCCGCAGGCTCAATGCCGCCGTTGCCGTGACTGGCTGCCTGAACCTCAGGAGCCCGGCGGCATTCGCAATGCCGCCGGGCTCTGAGCGATCAGCGCGTCAGCCCGGCCTCCTCGAGCAGCGTCCACACCGCGGAGGGCGACATCGGGAGCTCGACCAGACGCTCGGCGATCTCCGGAACGGCTGCCGCCACGGCGTTGGCGATCGCCGCCGGGGGCGGGATGATCCCGCTCTCGCCGAGGCCCCTGAAGCCACCCGGATTAAGGGCCGAGGGAGTGACCAGATGTTCCTGGACGATATCGGGGACGTCTTCGGAGAGCGGCAGCAGGTAGTCCAAGTAGGTCGCGGTGATGGGCTGGCCGGTGTCCGAGTAGCCCACCTCCTCCAGCAGGGCCGCACCGATTCCCATCGCGACCCCGCCGGTCATCTGTCCCTCGGCGACCAACGGGTTGACCACCACACCGGCGTCGTGGACCAGCCAGTAGCCCTCCACCGCCACCTTGCCGGTGTCGAGGTCCACCGCGACCTGCGCACCGTGAGTGGCGTAGCCGTAGGTGATGCTCGGTGGGTCGAACTCGGCGAGCTCGTCGAGTGCGATCGGGGCTGTCGGGTCCGTGAGGTCGCGCCCCCAGCCCATCCAGCCGCGATGGGCGATCTCCGTCCAGGCCACCGTCGCACCGGCGGGCCCGTGGAAGTCCGCTCCGTCGAAGGTGACGTCGCTGACGTCGACCTTGAGGTAAGCCGCGGCGAGCTCGTGCATCCGGGTCCGCATCCGGTCGGCGGCCTGCCACAGCGCTCCGCCGCCGAGCGGGAGACCACGGCTGGCCTGCGAGCCCATGTTCGAGTAGGGCGCGGTGTCGGTGTCGCCGAGCTGCACCTCGACCAGGTCCAGCGGCACCCCGAGACGATCGGCTGCGATCTGGGCGAGGGCCGTCTCGATACCCTGCCCGATCGAGGTGACGCCGGAGAACACCGTGACGGTGCCGTCCTCGTTGACCCGGATCCGGGACGCGTCGTAACCGCTCCAGTGGATGTTGAACATCTCGAGCAGCGCGCTGGGGGCAAAACCGGTGATCTCGGTCATCGACGCGAGACCGACGCCCCGCCGGATCCGGCTCGAGATCGGAACGGTCGTCGTCCGCTCCGCACCGATCGCCGCGGCCCGAGTGAGGGCCTCCGGATAGTTGCCGCTGTCGTAGGGCATCTGGGTACGGGAGACGAAGGGGAGCTCGTCGGGACCGAGCATGTTCCGCTCGCGGAGCTCGACCGGGTCCGCGCCCAGGACACGGGCGGCCTCGTCGACGAGGCGCTCTCGGACGTAGCAGGACTCCTGCATCCCGTAACCGCGGTAGGCCCCGGTCGGCACCGAGTTGGTGTACCAGGCGGTGACAGTGGCAGCCGCAAGCTCGAAGCGGTACGGCCCCTCGACCATCAGGCCGGAGACCTGGAAGGGGCCGGCCCCACCGGTGCCGGTGCTCGGAAATGCGCCGAGATCGCCGTGGATGTCGAGGTGCAGCGCGAGGAAGCGACCGTCGACGTCGAGCGCCAGCCTGCCGCGGGTCCGCTGCCCGCGGCCCTGGTAGGCCGCGATCAGGCTCTCGGACCTGTCTTCGATCCACTTCACCCGCCTGCCGAGCGTCTTGGCAGCCAGGCAGACGAAGGTCTCGTCAGGGAACAGCGATGTCTTCTGACCGAACGCCCCGCCGACGTCGGGGGCGACCACGTGCACTCGGTCCACCCGCAGTCCCAGCACCCGGCCGAGCTCCTGGCGGACCAGGTGCGGTACCTGGGTGCTGGAGATGACTTCGAGCCGTCCGGTACCGGGCACGTAGTCGGCGACGAGGCCGCGGGTCTCGAGGGAGTTGTGGCCGACCCGCGGGATAACGAACTCCCGGTCCACCACGGTCGCGGCACGGGCAAACACGTCGTGGAGGGACTCTGCGGGATCGCCGTAGTGCATCGACCCGACGCGGTTAGAACCCAGCTCGGGATACACCAACGGTGCGTCCGGGGCGGCGGCCGCGGCCACGCCGACAACGGCGTCGCGCTCCTTGAAGTCGATCTCCACCAGTTCGGCGGCGTCCTCGGCCATCGCCCGGCTGGTCGCGACGACCACGGCGAGCGGCTGCCCGACGTAGCGGATCTGAGTGTCGGCCAGCTTCACGTCCGCGACTTGCTGGCCGGGGATCAGCCACGGGTGCGGGATCGTCCCCAGAGCCGCGGTGACCTCGTCCGGTCCGAGCACCAGCGACACGCCCGGCAGGGCCAGGGCGCGGCTCGTGTCGACTGCGATGACCTCACCGCTGGAGACGGGGCTGCGGACGATCGCGGCATGCAGCGTCCCGACGTCGTCGATGTCGTCGACGTAGCGGCCATGGCCACGCAGCATCCGGTCGTCCTGCACCCGGGGAACCCTGGCGCCGATCCGACCCGCCAGGGCCGTCGCGGGTTGGACGTTCGGGGAGGTCTCGGTCGTCGGGGTGCTCATGCCTTCTGCCCTTCCTGCCAGGTCTCGCGGATCGCGGCGCGGATGCCGGAGTAGCCGGTGCAGCGGCAGACGTGGCCGCCGAGCACGACCTCCTCCGCGTGTTCGACGGTGTCGCCGTCACGCTCGGACGCAGCAACGCTCATCAGGATCCCGGGGGTGCAGAAACCGCACTGCAGCCCGTGGTGGCGCCGCATCGCGCCCTGGAAGCAGGAGAGCTCGTCTCCGTCGGCGAGCGACTCGACGGTCTCCACGGTCCGGCCGTCGACCTGGACGGCGAGCATGAGACAAGATCGGACGGCCTGCCCGTCGACCAGCACGGTGCAGGCACCGCAGACGCCCTGTTCGCACCCGACATGGGTACCGGTGAGGCCCCTGTCGTGCCGCAGGAAGTCGCTGAGCAGGGATCGGACCTCGACCTCGGCGGTTGCCGGGCTGCCGTTGACAGTGACGGTGATAGTGCGCGTGTCCGATGTCATCGGGTCTCCTCGAATCGGGCGGCGAGGCGGCGGACGAGGGTGCGCAGCAACCCGCGGCGGAAGGCAACCGTGCCGTGGTGGTCGGCCGGCGGGTCGATCTCCGCGGAGGCGGCCGCGGCGGCGTCCTCGACCGCCTCGGCCAGCGGCCGCCCGAGAACTGCCGCCTCGAGTCCGACCAGCCGAACCGGCCGGTCCGCCACACCTGCGGCGGCCGCGATCACCTCGGCGACCACCCCTGCCTCGGTGCGCACACCGAGACAGAGCCCGGCGAACGGGAAGTCCCCGTGCCGGCGGGAGATCTCGTCGTAGAAGACGGTCATCCCGGGTCTGCGAGGGAACTCGACCGCGACAAGCAGCTCGTCGGGCTGTTTCGCCGTGGTGAAGACGGTCTCGAAGAAGTCCGCGGCCGGGACCACCCGTGCCGCGCCGCGCGAACGCAGATGGATCCGTGCCCCGAGGGCCACCGCAACGGTGGGCATCTCGGCGGCTGGGTCGGCGTGGCAGAGGGTGCCGCCGAGGGTGCTGCGCACCCGGATCTGGGGGTGGGCCACCCGGGACGCAGCCTCGGCGAGGACGGGCATGGCCCCGGCGATCCCGGTGTCGTGCTCCACGGTCGCCAGCCGCACCGTGGCGCCCAAGGTCACCGCGTCGTCGGTGATCGTGATGCGGTCCAGGCCTGCTACCCGGTTGAGGTCGATGAGGACCTCAGGCCGGGCCAGGCGCATGTTCAGCAGCGGCATCAGGCTCTGGCCGCCGGCCAGCAGGGTTGCGTCGTCGGTGTGCTCGGCGAGCAGGGAGAGCACGTCGTCGACGGTCGTGGGATCGCGGTAGTCGAACGGTGGTGGTTTCACGGATGTCCTCCTTTGGGCGGGTACGGGCGTCGGCTCGGGCGCAGGTCGGTCAGCGGGGAGCGAGGAGGGCCCCGGCCCGGGGGGCGACCGGGTCGAGGCCGAGGTCGGTGAGGAGGCGCCAGACTGTCGCCGATGCCGCGGAGACGACCGGGATGTCGAACTGCTGCTGAACGGTGTCGAGCACGGCCAACGAGGGCATCTGCACGCACGCGCTCAGCACCAGCGCGTCCGCGCCGCGGGTGTCCACCTGCTTGGCCAGCCCGACGAGCTGCGATGGATCGAGGCGGCCGACGGCGAGATTGTCCGCGACCTCCAGGCTGATCGAGTCGGTGACCTGGACACCCTCATGCTCGATGTACTCGCACACCGTGGCCGTCAGCGGGCGCATGTAGGGCGCGAGCACCGCGATCCGGCGGGCCCCGAGATGGTGCAGCGCCTGCACCAGGGCACCGGCCGAGGAGACGACGGGGACCGCCTCGCCGGACTCGGCCTCGGCGGCGGCGGCCAGCTTCTTCTGCGAGTCCCGGTGGTATCCCAGCCCCTGGGCCATGATCGCGACGAGGCAGGCGTAGGCCATCACGTCGACGCGGGCGTCGGACAACTCGACGGCGCACCGGAGCGAGTCGGCGTCCATCGCGGCGAGCTCGGCCGGGTCGACGTGTTTCATCCGCATCCGCGACGAGTGGAAGGTGAACCGCTCGGGACGGATCTCCTCGCGAGCCCGCAGGATCGCCGGGATCTCAGTCTCCATGGTGGTGTTCGAGCTCGGCACGATGAGCCCGACCCGGTACTGCGACATGGGGTGTCCTTCTTCGGTAGGGGTGTCGTTCGGCGATCCCGGCGGTGTCATCGTCCGGCGGGATCAGCCATCGGCGGGACGGCGGACCCGTCCGCCCGGCCGCGCGATCCCGCGGATCGACAGCCCGGAGTCGGCGGTGAGCATCGATCCGGTCATCGCCTCCCCGTCGGCCGAGGCGAGCAGGGCGAACACGCCCGAGTAGGCCTCCGGGTCGGGGACCTCCTGCAGCGGGAGCGCGGCGCGGGTGCCGTCGAGGACGGAGTCGCTCGCGCCCTGGCCGAGCGCCGCCGTTCCGCGCAACCGGGTCGGTGCGACCCCGGGGGCCACCCCGTTCACCCGGACGTCAGGGGCCAGCTCGTAGGCGAGCTGGCGGACCAGCCCCAGCACTGCGTGCTTGGAGGCCGTGTAGAGGACACCGCCGCCGGCGGCGTTCGCCCCGGCGAACGAGCCGGTCAGGATGATGCTGCCGCGGGCCGCGATCAGGTCGTCGAGACTGGCGCGCACGCCGAGCATCAACGCCAGCACGTTCACCCCGAAAAGCTCCTCGAACGCCGGAGTCAGCTGCGGTCCGGGGATCTCCTCCAGGGGACGGGCCGCGTCCGTGATCCCGGCGTTGCCGACGAACACGTCGATCCGGCCCCACCGTTCGCGGGCCGCCGCAGCCACGGCCTGGTTGTCCTCCCACGACCGCACATCGGCGACCATCGGCAGGACCGAGTCGCCGAGCTCGTCACCCAGCCGGTGCACGGTGTCGGCGACGTCGACGGCGACGACCTTGGCCCCCTCGGCCACGTAGCGGCGAACGACGGCGCGGCCGATGCCCCCGGCCGCACCGGTGAGGATGGCGACCTTGCCGTCGAGCCTGCCGTCGCGTTCGCCTTCGGGAAGGCCCATCGGATCATCTCCGGTCAGGATGGTCGAGGATTCGATTCATGTGCATCCACAAGTGTGTGCACTATGCGAGGATCGAAGCGCACCGCGCCGCACACGTCAATGGGTTGCGCCGCTCCAAGTTGGATGCAAAACTGTGCACACTCTAGGAGGTGAGTTCGTGACTCTCACGAAGACCCGTGTCCCGGTGGGCAGCGCCCTGCACAACGAGGTCGTGGAGTGGCTCTATACCGAGGCCGAGCTGCTCGATGACGGGCACGAGGCCCAGTGGCACCAGGAGATGGTCAGCAGGGACATCGTGTACCGGGTCCCGCTGCGGCAGACCGTCGAGCGGGCGCGCGGCAAGGGCTTTGCCGAGGGCACCTACCACCTGGACGAGACCTACGGCTCGCTGGGCAGCCGGGTCTTGCGCAACCAGACCCCGTACGCCTGGGCGGAGGACCCGCCGTCGCGGATCCGGCACTTCGTGACCAACGTGCGAGTTGCCGAAGCCGACGAGGACGCTGTTGCCGTCCGCTCGAACTTGTTGATCATGCGGACCCGGCAGGAGCAGACCCAGCCCCAGATCTTCGCCGGTGAACGCCAGGACCTCCTGCGTCGCGAGGAGGGCGTGCTGCGGCTCTTCCGCCGGACCGTGCTGCTCGATCTGACGGTCATCGGCACGCACAACCTCGCGATGTTCTTCTGAGCCGGACCGGCTTCCTGCGCGCCCGACGATCCTTCCCCGAGGAGAGGCCATGACCACCACGAACCCACAGCACGAGAGTTCGGCCGCCGGCTGGACCGCCGACGAGGTGCTGCACAAGCTCGACGACGGCCTGCCCCAGGGCGAGATCCCCGCCGCGCTGTTCGGCAACGCCGATGTCTACGACCGGGAGCTGCGGTCGGTCTTCGGCCGCTGTTGGGTCTTCCTCGGCCACGAGTCGGAGATCCAGGCCAAGGGCGACTATGTACTCCGCAGGATCGGCGAGGACAACTTCGTCGTCGTCCGCGACGAGGACGGCGGGATCAACGTCCTGTTCGACGCCTGCCGCCACCGCGGGGTGCAGGTCTGTCGTTCCGACTCCGGCAACACGTCGCACTTCCGTTGCCCGTACCACGGCTGGACCTACAACACGAAGGGCAACCTGGTCGGGGCGCCCCTGTGGCGCAACGCCTTCGGCGGCATGTCCAAGGAGGGCAACGGGCTCAGCCCGGCCGCCCAGGTCGCTTCCTACCACGGGCTCATCTTCGCCACCCTCGACGCGACCGCCCCATCGTTGGAGGAGTACCTCGGCGGGATGACCTGGTACCTGGACCTCGTCTTCGGGCTCAACTCCGACGGCATCGAGGTGCTCGGCCCGCCCCAGCGCTTCGTCATCGACGCCAACTGGAAGTCCGGCGCGGACAACTTCTCCGGCGACGACTACCACCTCGGCACGCTGCACCGCTCGGTCTGGGAGATCGGCGCGTTCCCGGTGCCGTTCCGGGAGAACATGCTCGGTTACCACGTCCAGGCCTCGCCCGGACACTCCCTGTCGTTCTCGATGGCGCCCACCGAGGACGAACCGGGCCCGAAGTTCTTCGGCTACCCCGAGGACCTCGCGGCGACCTTCGACACGAGCCGGATCAGCGAGCACCAGCTCAACGTCGCCCGGCGCTCCCGGGTGTTCGTCGGGAACGTGTTCCCGAACTTCTCGATCCTCGCGCTCCCGATGACGGAGGACGGCAGTAGCCACCCGCCCACCGGCATCCTCACGATCCGCACCTGGCAGCCCAAGGGCCCAGGTCAGGTGGAGGTGTGGAACTGGTTCTGTGCCTACAAGAACATGAGCCCAGAGCAGAAGGAGCGCACCTACCGCGCGGGCCTGGGGACCTTCTCCATGGGCGGTTCCTTCGAGATGGACGACACCGAGCCCTGGATCACCGTCAGCCGCACCGGCCGTTCGGTCGCGGCGGAGGTGCTCGACTTCTCGCTGAACTACCAGATGGGGATGCCCGGGGTCGGCATCGCCAAGCAGGTCGACGATTGGCCGGGCCCGGGTATCGCCTACTGGACCCGCTACGAGGAGGGCGTGCAGCGCAATCTGTTCTCCTTCTACTCCCGGATGATGCAGGCCGCCCCCGGGCAGTGGCCCGACCTGCGGTTTCCCGAGTGAGCGGGCCGGAGTGGATCGCTGAGGTGCGCGAGCGCTACACCAGTGGCGGCCTCGCCGGCCGGCTGCGCCCCGGTGCGCGGCCCGCGGTCGTGGTGATCGACCTGATCCGTGGGTTCACCGATCCCACCTGCCCACCCGGCTCAGATCTCGACGCCGTCGTTGGGGCGACGCGCCAGGTGCTCGACGCGGCGCGCGCCGCGACGGCGCCGGTGCTGTTCACCAGCATCGCGTTCACCCCCGACGAGCTGGACTCGACGCTCTGGCTAACGAAGATGCCCGCGATGCGTGTGCTGCTCGCGGAGTCGCCCTGGGTGACGGTGGACGAGCGACTCGCGCTGCGGCCGGACGAACCGGTCGTCGTCAAGCGGGCGGCGTCCGGCTTTAACGGGACCGACCTGGCCGCGCGGCTGGACGCCGCCGGAGCGGACTCGATCGTCCTATGCGGGGCAACCACCTCCGGTTGCGTGCGGGCGACCGCGATAGACGCGTGCGCGCTGGGCATCCCCACCTTCGTCCCGCGTGAGTGTGTCGGCGATCGGGCGGCGGGTCCACACGAAGCCAATCTGCTCGACATCGACGCCAAGTACGCCGACGTCACCGACCTGAACCACGCGCTCGAGCTTCTCCGGATCCCCTCCCCCGCGGGGGCCGGCCGATGACCACCGGCACACTCGACCCGACGGCCGCCGCCGGGCACCACCCGTCGATCACGCCGCGGTTGGCCGTCCCCGGCACCGCCCGGGGCCCGCTGGCCCTCGCCGAGGAGCGGGCGCTGGGCACCTATACGCCGCCGCAGGTGCCCGACGTCGTTGCCGCGCTGGCCGAGGCGGACCTGCGCGGACGTGGCGGCGGGGCGTTCCCGGCCCACGTCAAGTGGGCGGCCGTCGCAGCGGGGACCGGCCCGCGGGTCGTCGTCGCCAACGGCGAGGAGGGCGAACCCGCGTCGGCCAAGGACCGCTGGCTGCTCACCCATCGCCCGCATCTCGTGCTGGACGGGCTCCTCCTCGCCGCGCGCACCGTCGGCGCGGAGCGCACGGTGGTCTATCTCTCCCATCCCGGCACGGTGCAGGCGATCGAGCAGGCGCTCGACGAGCTGCGGGACGCCGGTGGGCTGCCCGGGGACGTCCGGATCGACGTACACGTGGTCGCCCACAGCTACGTCGCGGGTGAGGAGACCGCCGCCTGCCGCGCGATCGACGGTGGTCCCGCGCTGCCCGTGGCCAAGCCCCCGCGGCCCTTCGAGAGTGGGGTCGGCGGCGCCCCCACCCTGGTGAGCAACGTCGAGACCCTCGCCCACGCCGCCTGGATCTCCCGCAACGGCGCCGCGGCCTACCGGGAGGTCGGCACCGCGGCGTCACCCGGCACGACGCTGGTCACCCTGAGCGGTGCCTGCGCCCGGCCCGGCGTCTACGAGGTGCCGTTCGGGCTGTCCGTCCTCGACCTGTTCACCTCGGTCGGAGGCGGGCTCACCAGCGAGCCGTCCGGCTACGTCATGGGCGGATGGTTCGGCGGTGTGCTGGCGCCGCAGCGCGCCGCGGTCGGCTGCTGCTACGACGCGGTCCGCATGATCGGGTCCGGGCTGGGCTGCGCAGCGATCACCGCGCTGGGCGCGACGGAGGACCCGGTCGTCATCGCCGCGGACATCGCCGCCTGGTACGCCCGCGAGACCGCCGCTCAGTGCGGGGTCTGCGTCCGCGGCACCGCCTCGATCCGGGACGCGCTCGGCAGGTTGCGGGACGGAACGAGCGCCGGCACCGAACCCGATGATCTCGCCCGATGGGGCGCCGGCCTCTCGCGCCGCGGTGCCTGCGCCTTCCTCGACGGCGCCGCCACTCTCGCCCGAACAGTCGTCGCCGAGTTCCCGGTCCGCGTGGCCGACCGGGCGCGCTCGGCCCACCACCACACCCCAGGAGACCCCTCATGAAGGCCTACGTGGACTCCACGCAGTGCTCTGGATACGGCACCTGCGCCGAGGCCTGCCCCTCGGTGTTCTCGCTCGACGAGTGGGGTTACGCCGCCACCGAGGCCGACGGCGCTGTGCCCGCCGACGCCGAGGAACAGGTCCGGGTGGCCGCCGCCGGATGCCCCGAAAAAGCAATCCGGTACGAGGACTGACCGCCGTGGACATGGAACTCGCGGGCAGCGTCGCGCTCGTCACCGCAGCCAGCAAGGGTATCGGCAGGGCGATTGCCGAGCGCCTCGCCGCCGAGGCGGCGACCGTGGCACTCAGCTCGCGCGACGCGGGCCGGGTCGAGCAGACGATCGCCGAACTGGGTCCGCTCGCCGGCGCCCTCCACGCTCATCCCGCCGATCTGTTCGACCCGGCGGCAACTGAGGCGCTCGTACCCGGTGTCGTCGCCGCGCACGGGCGGCTCGACGTAGCGGTGCTGAACACTCCCGGCCCGCGCATCGCACCCTTCCTCGACACCACCGACGCCGACTGGGCCGGCGCCTACGACCTACTCGTCCGCCCGGTCGTGCAACTCGCCCGGGCCGCAGCCCGGCAGATGGTGCAGCAGGGTGGGGGCAGCATTGTCTTCCTCACCTCGACCTGGGTCCGCCAGCCCGCGCCCGGCGGGGTGCTCTCCGCCGCGATGCGGTCGGCCCTGTCGGCCACCGCGAAGCAGATGGCCCTGGAGCTGGCCCCAAACGGTGTTCGGGTCAACCAGGTGATGCCAGGGGCGACGGGAACCGGGCGGATGGAGGCAATCCTGGCTGCCAAGGCCGCCGCCAACTCCAGCTCCCGGGACGAAGAGCTGGCCAAGGTCGTCGACAACATCCCACTCGGCCGCTGGGGCGAGCCCGCCGAGATCGCCGACGCCGTCGCGTTCCTCAGCTCGCCGCGATCGGCCTTCATCACCGGCTCGACGCTCGCCGTCGACGGCGGAGCCATCCGCTCCGTCTGACCATTTTCACGAAGGGACGCACCACGCAATGCCGAAGACACTTCGCGAGCTGTTCGTCGATCAATTCCACCTCTGCGGCGTGCAGGCGAACGAGACGATCGGGGTGATCAGCGAGCTCGGGCAGAAGACCGAGTACGTCGAGGCCGCCGTCGCCGCCGCACGCGACCTCGGGGCCGGGGCACTCGTGCTCACCGCCTCGAGCCTGTCCAACCCGATGCTCCCGCCCTACTCGGCGGACGGCCGCGAGATCGCCGCGCTGCTCGCCGGCGCCGGCGAATGCGACATGGTGGTCGACGTGACCGTCGGCGGCCTCATCCACTCCGACGTCCGGACGCGGATCACCGGCGCCGGAAAGCGCATGCTCTTCGTCGCCGAGCCCCCCGACGTGCTCGAGCGCCTGATGGGCTCCACCGAGCTGCGGTCCGTCGTCGAGACCGGTGGGAAGCGCCTCAAGGCCGGCACCACCCTGAAGGTGACCAGCAGCGCCGGGACCGACCTCACCGCGGACATCTCCGGCTCGGAGCTGCCGGTGACCCACCAGTGGGGTTACGTGGACGAGCCGGGGCGCTGGGACCACTGGCCTAGCGGCTTCGTAGCCTGCTTTCCGCACGACCGCACGGCCGAGGGCACGCTCGTCCTGCAGCCCGGCGACGCGCTCGTCCCCTGGCAGCGCTACGTGCGCGAACCCGTCACGCTGACCGTGGAGAAGGGCTTCATCACCGACGTGACCGGCGGTGCGGACGCCTTCCTGCTGCGCGACTACTTCGAGAGCTGGGAGGACCCGGAGGTCTGGGCACTGTCGCACATGGGCTGGGGGATGCTCCCGGTCGCGCGCTGGTCGGCGTTCGAGGTGTACGACCCGCGCTCGCTCTACGGCCAGGAGCTTCGCTCCACGGCCGGGAACTTCATGTGGTCCACCGGCTCGAACCGCTTCGCCGGCCGCGAGACTCCGGCGCACCTCGACATCCCCATGCGCAACTGCACGGTCACGATCGACGACGTCGCCGTCGTGCGCGACGGCCGACTCACGGAGGGCTGATCGTCATGGACTCGAAGATCCTCGAGCGCGCCATCCTCACGCTTGCGGGCGACCCGGACCTGCTCGACAGGTTCCGGGCGGAGCCTGCCACGGTCGGGCCCGAGCTCGGGCTGGACGCCGAGTGGGCCGGGGTGATCACCAGGGGCGACCGGGACCGGCTCCGGTCCGCCGGGCTCGGCGACGGCATCACCATCCTGGTCAGCCGCTGGTTCGCCGACGACCTCGGCGACTCGGCGAGTACCGGCCGATTCTCCGTCGAAGCTGGCGGCGAGCTGCCCGATCCCGACGTGCCGTCGAACCTCGTCTTCGCCGGGGGCTGCTCGCACGTGCCTGACCTGCTGGCCCGCCCCGAGATCGACCCTGCTGACGGGGTGGACCGTCTGACGGCAGGATACCTGCGGTTGGCCGCTGACCTCGCTGCCGCGGAGCCAGACATCATTCTCGTCACCGCGGACTGCCACTTCCAGAGCTTCACCACCGGCGCCACGGTCGTCGGGACGGGATCGGCGCACACCGGGTCCATGGCCTTCTTCAAGCGCCCCGACCTGGACCTGGAGTTGCAGGGCGACCCGACCTTCGCCCGAGCGATCGTCGACGCCGTCCGCGCGGAGGGCCTCGAGGTCGAGGAGTCCACCCGGATCGAGCTCGACCACGGCCTGATCGTGCCGCTGCGGATGCTGCTGCCGCGGCCGGACATCCCTGTCGTGCCGATCATCACCCAGCCGGCGCGCGGATTCTCCCCCTTCGGCTCCCGGGCCTTCGGCGAGGTCCTTCGCACCGTCGTCGAGTCGGGCAAGCGCCGCGTCGCCATGCTCGCCACCGGGGGCCTGTCGCACTGGCTCGACCCTGGCAAGTTCGGCCACGTCGACGAGGAGTTCGACACCTACCTGCTCGAGATGCTCAAGGCCGGCAAGGGCCTCGAGCTCGGCAACCTCGAGCCCTACGCCTTGCTCGACCACGGCCAGTACGAGTTCCCGAACTGGCTGATCATGCTCGGGCTGGTCGGGCCCGGGATCCGTGGCGACGTCTACGCCTACGAACCGATGCAGGCTTCCGGCGGTGGCTGGACCGTGGTCAACATGCCGCTTCCACGGAAGGTGCCCGCAGGTGTCTAAGCGGGAACGGGCCGCGAGTCTGCGGATCGGGCTGACCCAGTGGCGCCCGACCCGGGACATCGCAGCCAACCTGGCGACGGCGACCGACCTGGTCGCCGCCGCCGGGCCCGGCGCGGATCTGGTGCTCCTGCCGGAGAACGGCCTGATGCTCGGCAGCAACACCGAGATGCGCGAAGCGGCCCTCGCCGTCGATTCGCCGGAGATCGACGAGCTGCGCGCCGCCGCCGAGACGGCCCGGACCGCAGTGGTCCTCGGCGGCTTCAAACACCGCACCGACGACGGACGGATCACCAACACCGCCCTGGTCATCGGCTCGGACGGGGAGATCGCGGGCAGTTATGACAAGATCCACTTGTTCGACGCGCGCATCGCCGGGACGTCGTTCGAGGCATCCTCGGTGGAACAGCCCGGGGCCCGCCCCGTAATCGTCGAGATCGAGGGCGTACGCGTCGGCCTTTCCATCTGCTACGACGTACGGTTTCCTGAGCTGTACCGCGGGCTGGCACTCGCCGGGGCCGAGGTGATCCTGGTGCCGGCGGCGTTCACCCACACGACCGGGAAGGCACACTGGGAAGTGTTGCTGCGCGCACGCGCCATCGAGAGCGCCGCATTCGTCGTCGCGTCTGCCACGATCCGGGGCACCGACGGCACGGACGCGTTCGAGACCTACGGCCACGCGCTGGCTGTGGACCCATGGGGCGAGGTGCTCGCCGACCTCGGCGAGGCCGCCCCCGCCTGGCAGGTGCTCGAGCTTCCCCTGGCCGAGGTGCACCAGGTCCGCGACCGGCTCCCGGTCCTGCGTGGCGTCCGTCCAGAGGCAACGGGCGCGCCTCCTGAGATCATCCCGGTGCGCTGACATGCTCGAGGGAAGGAACAAGGACGTGCATGAGAACCAGGACGACGACGGCATCGTGCGGGTCGGCGAGGCCTTCGGAATCGGTAACGAGTTCACCGGGGTGCAGGTCCGCAAGGTGTGGACCCGGCAAGGTGAGCGCCTGGAGCTGACCGTCCCGCGCACCGAGCGTCGCATCCTGCTCGACGCGATGCAGCTGGAGATCATCACCGCGCAGGACCCCGAGAAGTTCAGCGAGCTGTTCGCCATTCAGTTCGAGGCTCACGAAGGACCGCAGCCGTGACCGGGGTACGGGCGGGCAACACGGTAGACGAGATCTACCACACCCTGCGTGAAAGGATCATCGACGGCGTGTACGCGCCGGGGGTCCGGATGTCGCAGAACACCCTGGCCGCCGAGTTGAGTGTCAGCCGGACCCCGCTCCGGGAGGCGCTGCAGCGCCTGGAAGGCGACGGCCTGCTCGTCTCCAAGGCCAACCGCGGGATGCAGGTCGCTCCGACCGATGTCGGGCAGGTCGAGCAGCACTACGCGATCCGGCTCCTCCTCGAGCCGCCGACGATCGCCGCGATCGTGGCCGATCTGGCCGAGGCTGACCACGCGAAGATGGCCGCGGAGCTCGACGCCATGGAGGTCTACCGGAACCGGATCCGGGACTTCCAGGAAGCGCACATGCGCTTCCACGAGTTCTGTATCAACCACTATCCACCGGCCCTCGCCGAGCTCACACACACGCTGCACCTGAAGATCTACCGGCACCAACGGCTCTACCTGTCGCGGCCCGAGGTACCCGAGGACTTCACCAACGTCGATCGGATGTTCCTGGACGCCATGCGCGCAGGGGATGCCGAGCTCACCCGGCAGCTCCTGGAGTTCCACCTCATCGACGCCGCCATCGGTCTGGTGTCAGACGGCGCGCCGGACCACCGCTACGACGCCCTACTTGTGGCGGCCCGGGGGGTGGGCATCACACTCGGGGTGGAGGCCGACAACACGGCGAGGCGTCCGGCGTCGATCTCCTGGGTGAGGAACGGCGCCCACACCATCCCCTCCATCACCACTGCGAACCTCGTCCACAGCGCCGACGCACGACCGGACCAGGGCGACTGACGAGCTAGGCTTCAGCCACCAGAGGACAGCCGGGGTCGGGCGGCGGAGGTTGGAGGGTGGCTTCGCGGTGTGCCATACGGAGGGGCCGGAGCGCCACCGGTACGGCCGATAACGCGCTCGCCCCGCCATCCGCGTGGAATGTCTTGTGGAACGAACGAGGGGACTGGGCGGATTCCCTGAGGAACGTAGAGCGAACCTGGAGCACTGGTAGAGCTGCTTAGGGCCCCGCAGTTCACCCAGTCTACCGGCCTCCTAAAGCGGGTGCCGCAGGTTCGAATCCTGCCGGGGGCACACAGGTCACGGCCTCGCGCCGCAGGTCAGGCCGCTCGACGTGGAGCTATACGTGGAGCGAGCCTGCTACCGTCGCTCCATGCCGGGGTCCTCGAAGCGTCAGCGGGGCGAGATCGAGAAGCTGCCCAGCGGCTCGCTGCGGGTCCGCGTCTACGCAGGTCTTGACGCTCTGAGCGGCAAGCGCAACTACCTCGTCGAAACCGTCCCCGCAGGCCCGAAGGCTGCCGCGGAGGCCGAGAAGGTCCGGCGCCGGCTGGTGCACCAGGTTGACGAGCGCCGCAACCCGCGCACCAAGGCGACGGTCAACCAGCTGATGGACCGCTACCTCGAGCTGCTCGACGTCGAGGAGACCACCCTCGACCGGTACGAACAGACGATCCGCGTTCACATTCGCCCGCTCCTCGGGCACATCCCGCTAGCCAAGCTCGACGGCGAGACGATCGACAACCACCAGGCGATCCTCCGCCGCTGCCGCACCCATTGCGACGGCCGGCCATTCATGGAGCACGCCGTCAGCGGCTCCCACGAGTGCTCAGAGAAGTGCCGGGCGCACGTCTGCCGCCCGCTGGCGACCTCGACGATCCGCAAGGTGCACTTCTGCCTGAGCGGCGCTCTCGGCCGCGCTGTCCGCTGGCGCTGGATCACGGTCAATCCCCTCGACCAGGCGGAGCCACCCCGCGGTGGCCGCTCCGACCCCAACCCCCCAACTTCCGATCAGGCCGCAGCGATCCTCAACGCCGCGTTCCCGGACTTCATGTGGGGCTGCTTCCTCTGGCTGGCCATGACCACGGGCGCCCGGCGCGGCGAGCTCTGCGCGATGCGCTGGGACCTCCTTGACTTGGACCGCGCCGTCCTGACGATCCGCAGCAGCATTGCTCAGCAGGGCACACGTACCTGGGAGAAGGACACGAAGACCCACCAGCAACGCCGGATTGCGCTCGACGACAACACGGCCTCCCTGCTGCGTGCCTATCGTCAGCTATGCGAGCAGAACGCTGCAGCGGTCGACGTCACGATCGCAGAGGACGGGCGATTGTTCTCCGCGTCCCTCGACCACCGGGTGTGGCTTCGACCCTCATCCGTCTCGAATCGCTACGCCCGGATGTGCGGGCGACTCGGCTGGGACATGCATCTTCACCAGCTGCGCCACTATTCCGCCACCGAACTGATCGCCGCGGGTGTAGACGTCCGCACCGTGGCCGGTCGGCTCGGACACGGCGGCGGAGGTTCGACGACGCTGCGCGCCTACACAGCCTGGGTCGCCGAAGCGGATCAACGAGCGATGAAACTTGCCGGAGTTCGAATGCCGCCGCCGCCCATCAGTAATCATACTATTGAAACAGCAGGGCTTTCGACGACACAGCCTTGCCGCAGTAGCCCCTACCGGCGGATAGCCAAAGACCTTAGGTCCGCTATTGCATGTGGCGCAATCACGGCAGGCTACACTTTGCCAACAATCACCACCTTGCAGCAGCGCTACGGAGTATCAGCAGGAACGGCTCACCGCGCCATCGCTCTACTCAAGACAGAAGGACTTATCGCGACGACTAGGGGCAAGCGCGCTGTCGTTACCACTCCACCGGCACGAATACACGATAAGCAGTTCAGTATAGACGCCCGGCCGGTCGAGCAGCACAGCCCCATCAGAAGGCGACCTCGGCAGTAAGTAGACGGTCCAATGACCAACCGAGCTGTGAACATCAGGAGGCTGAACTATGGATTGCGAGAAACTTCCTGAAGAAGCGCGATGGCAGTACGTTGCAGTTACATTCGGCACCATCGAAGATGCCCCCTCGTCAACTGGGTCACGGCTGGTGATCGACCAGATTCGTCACGATCTCAAGAAACAAGGGCTATCCGATAACGTCATTCACGAGGTGGCCACATATGCCCTTCTGTCGGATCTCGCTGGCGGCGATCCAACGGACGAACTGTCGTCGCTCGTAGCTGATGTCGCCTCGCACGGATTCGCGACAATCGGTTATGCCGTTCAATTCATCATCGAGAACTCTGACTGGATAGCGGCCGCTGCGACGAGCGGCATCATTGGAAATCGAACCGATGCAGCGATTCTATCGATCGTCCGGCGACTTCAGAAGCAGCGAACCATTCGAGACCTTCCGGAACTGACTCTGCAGAATGCAACAGTAAACGCCCGGCACGCAATAATTCGCACGTTCTCACTACCACGGACAGCCAGGTTCAGCCCGCAGGGGCAGGAGCAGCAGCCGGACGGTTCGTGGATACTGACATTCCATTGCTGGACTGGTCGCACCGTCGACGCCGAGGAACACGATGGATGGCGATACTCCGCACACGTGCTACATATTTCGGACACCGAACAATCGGAGCGCGGACGATTCGCCGCAACTCGGGTGAAGCGTGTCCGATCCTGACGACCGCAAAAGTACTCAGGTCCACAACTTTCTACTCCGAGCAACATCGACAACCTCTGAGTTGCGCAGCCGCCAAGATCCTTCGCTCACATACAAGTCCCACAATGACGAAACATTATACTTGTCTCTCAGCTTCTCCACCATGGCGGCTCCAGCGACCCAGGAGTGCGAAACGCTTTGCACTCTTTCTAGGTAGTCCATTCCCATGTACCAGTTGCAGGAAAATGCATGAGAGGCACCCCGCAGCAGCCAAAATGAACAATCGCTCGGTGAATCTTGGGAACGAATATCTGCGACCAGCAGATCGATCCAGCAGGCCAGATCATAATAGCCTGCTGCGACAAATCCCTCAGACAGCGCCATAAGCCGGTCGCGCAGCTGTTGCACCTCTGAATCACCTGCGTCACGTGATCGTGCTACCGCGCATCGACAGGTCACAACGTCTAGGTGCCCTTGCAAGTAGACCGCACCGGTACCGAAAGCTGCCTGGGCGCCTACCTCTAATGCATCCTCGGCGCCTGAGAGATCTTGTTCCTCCAGTCTGGCCTCGGCCAACAAACGAGCAGAGTCTGCTAAGAAGTATGAATGATTCAGTGATGCGCTAACATTCATCGCCCGCTCCGCATACGAACGTGCCTCAACCAGATTGCCTCTGCGTCGCTCGAGCATGCTTGAGTTCTGCAGGCAAACAGACAACATCTCCGAATTCCCCGTGAGCTCACTAAGCTGACGCCCTCGTTCTAGCATCTCAGCAGCTCTGTCTAGGTGTCCAGCAGCTGCATAAACCCCGCCAAGATGCCCAATCGGGTAACATTCACCCACCGGGCTCTTCAACGCAACCCACCTATCCCGGCAATTCAGAAGTGATTCTTCTGCGACTCCCCATCGCCCCGCATGCCAGGAGAAGTAGCCGATGCTATTCAAGGCATAACCAGAACTTACAGGATCAGGTTGCGACCCATCCCCGCGCGAAAGCATCTCTTTCACGGCGACTAGTGCGTCATCAAATCGTCCAAGTCTATCCAGCGCAAGACCCACTATTCCGAGTGAACGATTGTAGAAGTTTTCTTTTCCCATCTCATCATTAAGAAGCATGCTTTGGCCAGCGACGGTGATTGATTCCTCATAGCGGCACAGATACCATAGTGCGACGCTACGTTGATAGAGCAACTCAGCCATCAACTCGCGATCCGAATCCACGCCAGGCGTAGCTAAGAGCTCCTCATAGGTTCGCTCTGCCGCAGCGAAATCAAATCGTTGACGGTACAATGATCCTTCATAGAATCGAATCCAACTTTCGGGCAGAGCACCTTCAAAATCCGCCTCATACGCCACCTTAATAATCGACTCACATAGTTCCGGCTTGATCGCCAGCGCCGCTGAGGAAAAGAACGACCTAAGGGACTTGAAGCCTTCAGGAGGATCCGACGAGAGAACATGATACAACCACTCGATGAAATACTGGTCATCATCTACATTCAGACGTCGACGCGCCGCGTAGAACGCTGCAGCGGAGCTATGCAGGCTAGCGTGAAGTGTGGGCTCCTGCCGCCGCAAGTCTCTCAGAATGAAGTCCCGGACGCTGTCATGCACCGCATAGCCGTACCGATCATGCTTCATGAACCGTGCTGCAAGCATGCTTATGATCGCAGCTTCATCACCGAGGTTAAAGGCATTCAGAGTCTCGCGATTAAACCTACGAAACACAGCGAGTCTCTGGAGGGCAGTTCGGTGCTCAGCGGAGAGCTCCCCGAGAAACACTGCAATCATTCTGTCTACGACGAACGCATCAACATCTTCGTCCTGCTGCAGGACACCGAGCGAGCCAGCGCTCTCGACGGCCAGCTCAAGGGCAAGCGGGATCCCAGCGGAAGACCGCGCTATTCTGTCCCTCAGAGAGTCTTCGCGAACACCGGCAATGCTTAAGTACTCCTGCACTTCAGCCGCAGTGAGCGGGCCAAGCTCGTAGATCTTTACTCGACCGGGTGGCGGCTGCCAACTGGGCGGAATGTCGTTTCGTCCAGCAGTAATGATCGTGATGCCACGGATCAGAGGAAGAAGATCCCTCCAGAGCCATTCTCCAAGATGCGCTGGAATCTTCTCGGTGCGATCGAGCAAGAACAACGAGCGTGAAGAAGCACCTTCCACATCCGAGCCAAACGCATCTGCCATCACATTCAACGGACTTAAGAAGAAGCTGCGATCGTCCGCATCGAGAGCCGCATAGATGGATAGGAGGCTATGCTGATCCACTCCTGCCAGGCCAATATCAACACTCTCAGGAACGTCGTAATGGGACATCTGAAGTTCATGACGCTTAGATACAAACACTACAGCTGATTGACTTAACTTCGGATTGCGCAATAGAACCGCCTCAATGCGCTCATACCGAGCGCTCGCCTGCGCATAGGCAGAGAACGCAAACTCTCCAATCGACTGAAGCGTCTGCGCTAGCCTACGCAGAAGGTCGAGCGGACTGCGCACAAAAGCCAAATCAATGTATGCCGGACTCCGCCCCAGGGATCGCGCGTCCATCGCCAATTGCTGAAGAAGCGACGACTTCCCAATACCACCATGCCCGATAATATGAAGCGGAGTCGACCCCTGCCCGCCGGCAATCCTCTCAATAATAGCTTGCTTTAGCTCAACTCTGCCAACAAAGAACGTCGACTCGCTCGCTTCTATGGCTCTCTTCCTTGTCTCGCCCCTGGCAGAAGCGCCTAATGCGCTAGAGAAGCTTTCAGCACCCACATCATTGGCATTCGGCCGACTAGTTATGACACCGATGAGGGCGTCAGCATCAATGAGTTGCGCCACCCGCGAAGACTCGTCTCGGTCCGCTTCTACTACCATTCCCACGACGATCTCCTGGTTCTCATCGAAAACCGCTGCGCCGCTGTAACCGCGTTGAATGCGATGGCCCGAAATTCTGGTACCGTCGAACTGCATTCGCCCCCCGGGTTGAGAGCCAGAGATCGTTCCTCGTGCCCACTCTCCATCGGGGTGACTCACGGAGAGTCCTCCTGGCTGCACAATACTGCGGAAACCATACGCCTTTACCGCTGCCCCCGGTCTCGGCGTACCGAGCATCGCAGGTTGCACTCCCTCAGGAGCTTCCCCGGCGAGCTGTATGACAGCAACATCTGCAGCCAGCGACGGCCTCAACCTAGATCGACCACGCGGCGTATAGCGATTTCGGTCGACTATTCCGTCGCGATAGACCGTTTCTCCCTGAAACGGAAAGGCGACGCGCACTACAGCGCCTGACCCTCCCCGATGCCAGTTGACGCCAAGTACGTCATCCAAAACATGGGCGCACGTTACAACTTCTTGAGATGAGACTAGTATTCCCATGCCAAACACAAATGGGCGATATCCCTGTTGGGCTCCAGGGACCACCGCGCATACTCCATCTACGTCGGTCCCCACAGAATCCTCCAAAGAAGCCAGTGTCGAGCCACCAAAACACGAACAGCGGAATGATGAGGCAGGTACCTATGCTGTGAAGCGGCGTATACTATCTTAGCGCTGCTACCTGGGCAACCTCTGACGAATGGTGGCCATACTGCGCGCGACAGGCACTTCGGGCTCCGGCAAAGCGAATTATCGGCCATCTGCCTCCCGTCATCTTGAGGTCTCCGATGCCGAAACGCTATGAAGGTCCACGGATGACTTAGACAGCCAATAGAAATAATGGCCTTACCGACTTTATCTGGACTGCCGGACTCCACTTGATCCGTGACACGCTTGCTTCACTTGATGGGCGTCGCTCCCGTCCCTGGGTCTGCTGCGCGCGACCCTCGTCATGCGGGAGGGCTCGGGCTGATGCCCGTGGAGGCAGGCGTCGTTTCACGCCGTCATGGAGGCCCTGTCCGGCGCTGGTGGTCGAGGCGGCCGAGCGCGACGCGGTCTTGCGCAGATCCGTGCACCACTGGGTGCACCGCTACCGCGAGGAGGGACTGGCCGGGCCGGCCGACAGATCACAACGTCAGCACCAGCATCTCCTAGCAGATCGCCCGGGAGATCGAGCCACGATCTGCGAGCTCCGCCGCAACCACTACCGCCGGGGGCCGCGCCAGCTGGGCCACGAGCTCGCGCGCAGCGGCGTGACGCCGGAGCCGTGTTGCGAACGTGTGCCGCGGGCAGGGCCAGAGGGGTGCGAGCTCGACGAGGTGATCGCGCTGGGCATCGACCACGACACCGCCCAGGTCATCGTCGACGGCGCCCTGACCCGCAGCACCGCGCTCGTCCTCACTCCCGGCCCAACGCCACCGGCCCCCGCGCCGCCCAGATCGCAGGCACGCCACTCCAACCCGATCAGTGCCGACCCGGAACCAGCAGCGCGCCTCCTCCGGCGGCATCACGCAGGTAATCAGGCAAGGCGTCCCCGTCGGGCTCCGCCACGCCGGCCGCATCGTCACCATCGAGATCAGCGACACCGTCGTGCGCGTGTTCGACGAACACCGCCACACTCTGATCACCCATGTCCCCGCACCAGTACCGTCGCCCATCAGTTGAAACCGGCCTGTCCCGCATCGACTGGAACTCGACACGACTTCGTCGAGTCCTACTTCTTACCTAAATGCGAAGGAGGTACGCAGCACGCCGTACCGGACCAACTAGCACGCTGGCGCCCCAACGTTGCTTGTAGCGAAATAGCGTCTCCGAGGTACCATATCCCAGATCGACGACTTCCATACCACATTCTCTATAGTGATCGATGAAGTTCCAATATACTGAATCAGAGGCCCCGGCCATAGACTTCCTAAAAAAGGCCCAGCGCGCCACCACAACGCCGCTTGACATCACCCGGCAAATCTGTGCTCCCCCGATCTCGCCGTCACGCATCGCGACAAAGGTTGCAGCGTCTTCGTAGAGGTCCTCCCTCAGTGCGAGCCGCATACGTTGACGTTGGGGAACAGGTATCCCAGGGTTACCCAGATATGGCTCCATGAGACTGCTCAGAATATCGCCTCCGACGAACCCGAGGTGGTACGATACCTGGAATTTTCCAGAGGTCGCTCGCCTAAAGTTTCGGTGACGCGAAAGCCGATTCATATCAAGCGACGCAAGGTCAATCTGAAGTATCGAGTCATAAGGCCTTGCGACTGAAACCTGCTCTACTCTCCAGGGGCCTTCTCGCGGCGGCTCGTATAGCTGGAGGCCCCAGACCTCGAGTCGTTCTGGGTCGAAAGTGCTAGTGATACAGCGGACCGCATCTTCGATCTCGACATTATCGCCAGCGTCCTCGGTTAACAGTATCGTGCAAAGTGATACGGTGTCACCTGAGACGAACGCAAGGAATCGGCCGATCTTGATTGGTTCACCTAGCCACGCAGACATAACAGGCAAATCATGGTCTGTCGTCCAGCCACAACGCGACACCAAAGCGGAAAGATCAGATGAATCGACGAGATTGCTCACCATAAGCTATCCAGCTCGTCAAAACCCGCAACCGGTGCCTGGAGGATACCAAGACCGACGTCGTCTCTTGCCAGGCCAGCACGACGGGCATGCGTGTCGAGCGCGCGGACGACGTCCTCCGCCCAATGCCTCGGCCGTCTGCCATCAGCGAAGAGCGCCTGTGTCCAGAGTGCCGCTATGCCCGCTACGTGCGGGACAGCCATGCTGGTACCGCTCATACGCGCCAGGCCTCCGCCAGCACGAGCAGATTCGATCGCGACGCCGGGCCCAGCGTAGGCGCAACCAGTATTCGAGAACGGTGCGATCTTAGCTTCGCCGCGGCCAGTCACGCCGACGGCTCCCACCGAGAAGAATCCTTTGGTACCCGCCGGCTGAACCGTCCCGACAGTGAATCGGAGGTCGACCTGACGCAGGCTGTTGTTGCCGGAAGCGGCGAACACGAGTGGACGGGAGCTACTCGCAGAGAGGAAGGCGCTTAGATGGTCGAAAAGGCGAATATTTGCCTGGTACGCTTCTAGAGCGCGTGACGTCGCGACGACCAGCGGATAGTCCTGAGCAAGAAATAACTCAACAATCTTGCTGAAATCCATGCTTAAAGACATTACTATTATGTCTGCCCCGCAGTTTACTGCCCACTGCATTGCTCTTACAAGTGCGCCTGTTGTCCCGCCACGGTCATCAATGACCTTCCCGATTATCGGTCGAGCTATTCCTGGCGCAACACCTATACGGGCTGCATCAACATCTCTACCTAGTACTGTTCCTAGGACGTGCGTCCCATGACCGTTAGAATCACGTACATTATGGACATCACTCTCTGAGCTAGAGGTGACGATGAAGTTCCGCATCAACTCTGACTCGAACGCTACCCCGTTGAACGCAAGGTGCTCGCAGTCAACGCCGGTATCGAGCACGGCAACAGAGACGCCTTTGCCGCTGTAGCCGCACGAATCCAGACCGCTTGCCTTGAACGCCCACGCTGGATCGTCAACCGGGGACGAATCACCTCCGTCGGTCTGAGGCTCTACCAACTGCAGGCTCACCTCTGGCGCAACCTCGAGCACGGCGGGGTCCGAAGCGAGCTCCGCTTCCTCCCGCCTGTCCGCATCCACTACCGAAACAGCCCAATCCAAGTCCGCTCCATGAACGCTTACAGGCTCAAGGAACGGGTCACCTGCGCCGTCTGATCGGAGCACTACGTACTTCATTACTGGTCGCCTCGACCCAGTGCTTCGCTATGGTCGCCATCGCCAACGGCGTCGAGAATGGCGAGCTCAACGGCTTCCGATGCGGCCGTCCCAAGCAGCGAGATTGAGCAATGCAATTCTCCGTCGATCGGTCCCGCTGCGAATATAGCGTCTCCATCGACGTCGGTATGCGAAGGCCTGATCACGCGGGCAATGCCGTTCTGTGCAACCGTGGCCACGCGATTAGCATTCTCCTTCGTCAGAACGGCATTTGTGCAGACAACTCCGATCGTAGTGTTCTTGAAATCAAATGCGCTGAGTCCGACCGATCCGCGCTTCTGACATTCGTAGGTGTTGACGAAGTTCCCCAAGTTGTCACGAGTGCCTGCCAGGATCCTGTTCGATGAGGGACAAACAACATCTCCGAACGCATTCACAACGACTACTGCACTTACCTTCACGCCACCGGGAAGAGAGACTGTTGCGGTACCCAAGCCGCCAGGGGATGCCCCTCCGATACCGAACAGCTTGCCTACCGTTGCACCCGTACCGGCGCCTACACGGCCCCGCTCGAATGGCCCACTTTTCGCGGCCATACACGCTTCTACTCCCATCTGAACATCTGGCCTGATCGATGAGCTGCCTATGGAAAGGTCGTATATGACCGCTGCGGGAACGATTGGGATGCGCGCCACCTTTACGTCGAACCCGCGGCCGATTGACTCCAGATGGCGGGCTACGCCGCTAGCTGCCTCCAAGCCAAATGAGCTTCCGCCGGTCAGTAGGATCGCATGAACTTCAGGCATCACCGAAGTTGGCCTCAGCAAGTCGGTGTCCTTAGTCGAGGGATTCGCTCCTCGTACATCTACACCGGCCACTGTTGGAGTATCAAACACTACAACTGTACAGCCAGTCATACTCTGCTTATCTGTGACGTGTCCCAAGCGAACGCCTTCGATATCGGTTAACACGATGCTCCCCTCGCTACAGACGGTTCATTCGTAAAGCTAAGTTGGTCTTCCACGTCCGGGAGGGCACTTGCGCAGCAGCTGCAGCCAAGGGGCCCAATCGAGTCGGTAGTGCCCACACCCTGTCACGCCGCAGCCCCTTCGATCGGACGCTGGCGCAGTAAGGGCGGAGCCACTCGGTGAAGTGGCCCTCGGCTCCAATCCCGCAGCGGCCATGCTACTTCGGAGTCGAGTACTGGTTCCGAAGCAACTGCCGCCTGACCTTCCCGGAGTCGGTACGAGGGATCTCGCTTACCGCGACGACTCGATCTGGCTGCATCTCGGGTGGGAGGCCTGCGTGCAGGAGGCTGTGCAACGAATTATAGTCGAGGGCTTGCGCGCGGACGGAAACAAATAGCCAAATCTTCTCGCCATAGTAGTCGTCTGAAACCCCGACGGCCGCCGCTTCGGCGACCGTACTCTCCAGGGTGGCAACTTCTTCTATGTCTGCCGGCATGATAGTCAGCCCACCCTTAATTATCACATCCTTCTTTCGGCCGACTATCTGCAAATAGCCTTCCGGGTCTATTGATCCTAAGTCTCCAGTCTCTAGCCATCCATCCTCGTCAACAGTCAAGTTGTAGGAAGCTGCGTCGCCTCCGACGTACCCAAGCATCGTGTACTCGCCTCTGATGAAGACCTCGCCTACCTGGTCGCTACCAAGACGCTGACCGAACTCGTCACGAACTTCAATTTCATTTCGGCGTAGTGCTATCCCGACTGTCCCCAGGCGCCTGGCGGCCGGGCGCTCAACCGATGAGAAGCAAGTTGCTTCACTGAGTCCGTACTCCTGCAGCACTTCGACTCCGTACATCTCCTGAAAAAGAATGAGATCAGCGGCCTTAACTGGGGCTGCGCCGCAGATGAAGTATCTCAGGGAAGCGAGTCGTGGAGCTTGATTCGGAGGCAGCCGCAATAGAGTGTGGATTATGGTCGGAACGACATCGACGTAGTTGACCCCGAACTCTTCAATCTGGCCCCACAGACGTGAGAGGGCCGTGATATTGTACTGGCCGCCACAGATAATCGTACTGCCAGTCACTACCGGAACGAGGATGTTCGCGATCTGCGCATTCGTGTGATGCATCGGGAGCAAGCCAAGCAGTCGGGCGCTTGATATACCTACTGCTGCGGCGAAGTCGGTAGCATTGGCCAACATTCCTGACGCTCCCAGTCGAACCCCTTTAGGTGTTGAGGTTGTGCCGGAGGTGAATAGCGTCACTGCGTTCCCTGCAGTTTGTCGCCACTTCGTTTGAGGAACGACGCCGCGGTTTAGCGCGACACGCGACACTGCAGCGGCATCAATCAACGGAACTTGTGACGAGATTGTTCGGTCGGCGACTACAGCGCCCGCTCCCGCCATTTGCGCTATACGATCAATGGCCGAAGCCGTCGAGGCGGGGCTACATGGAACGACGCACACACCGGCGCGAAACAAGGACAAGTAGACCAGCGTAAAGAGGTACTGATCACTAATACTCAGGATCACGCAATTCTTATCCTTCATTAGGGCCGATGTGACGGATGTCGCAATTGCGCTAGTACGGGCTTGCAGCTCGCCGTAGGTTATCGACACCCCAGTACAGGCATCAATCGCAAATAGCTGGTCCGGTCTGGTTGCATGAATTATTCTATCGAGCTCCTCCAGCTCGGTGGTCCTAGGCATCATTGCCTCGCTTCTCGATCAGCTGCTTTTTGGCGAGAACCATGTCCGCGAGGTCGTAGACGGAGGAGAAGTTGTCGTACGTAATATCCTCTATACCAACGCGCACCTTGAAAACATTCTCGATGAACTTCGCAAGTTCCACTATCTCCAGGGAATCGAGTTCATTTACGAGGCTGGCTGCACGGTCTGCGATTGCCCCGTCAGCAAATCCCATTAAGATCTGAATAACGGGTTCGCGAGTATCGCTATTCTGATCAGTCTGCGCGGGCCGGTCTGGGCCATTGCTCATGGATTCTCACCGCCAGTGGCTCCAGAGTTCTGACCAAAGTGATGATCTAAGCACTCTTCTCCCGGACGGGTAGTCAATGAGCGCTCCAGATCGGGAAGCAGTTTGACTGCCACGGTCTCGCCAAGAATCTCCAACGCTGTGTGCCAGATCGATTCGCGTACTGCCTGCTGAATGCTCACCTCAGTTTGATTGTTGGGCCGCCTCACACTCTCTGTCCTGCAAGCACAGGAAGTTTGACTTAGAGTGTTCACAACGCTGCGGCTCCGCGTAGCCACGAATTCATCAAGTAGCCCTACGACCTGCCGGTAGCATTGCGGGCACGTGAAGGGGATCCGGCTACTCTTTCGAATACTTGTCGCTTGGTTGAAATAGTATGGTTTGTGCCAAGCGACAGAAACGCAGCTTAGCTCGTCCTCATTGAGTTGTTCAAGCACGCTGATTAGGCTCCAGAGTGACGGAGGCCGAAATCTATCGTTTTGCCATAACCAATGAGTGAGTGTCCCCACCTTGATACTCGTCGGGAAAATGTAGCAATCTCTGATGCCGATTTCAAGTAGCCAGCGGATTGACCGGACGCAATCCGAGATCGATTGGCGTTCCGATAGGAACGGGGCGCCTAGAATCAAGTTGGTCGAGAGGGCGATATCATACCTTGTAGCGCTTGCAAACGCGTTGAGAAGGGTGCTCGTCGGAAGGTCCTTATTAAAGACGTTTCTTCTCACCCATGGATGCGCCGATTCGACTCCGCATACAACTTTTAGAGGTATGTCCGGCATTAGCTCACGGAAGCGACTTAATACCTCATCCGTGACGTACTGAGCTTGCGCCTCGGTTTCGAAGCCGGCGAGCGGTAGCTCCCTAGCCATCGCAAGTATCTGGTCTAGCGCGTGGGCGGGTACCTCACCCTCGTCAAGCAGGCTGCCCGACGGGTTAATAAGAAGTTTGTCTCCTGCCTGTAAGCCGGCTTCACCCAGCGCGCTGGCCACACTCTGAACCATCTCGTCAGTCCCCACCTTATGGTGGCGACCGTAGTTGCACATCGTGCAGCCACCCTGCAGGAAGTACCTGCATCCTGCAGTCTTAAACCAGACTTCGACAAGCCTGCAACCCTTATCTACGGCCTCTCGAACAGTGTACGGACGAAGGGTCTTCGGTGAGTCCCTTATCAGTTTGGCCGACATGGCGCCGAGCATCTCGTTGTAATCGTGTGATCGAATGTACAACGCTACCCCCGCATGGGTGTGGCCAGGCTTCATGTATCGACCTAAGTATGAGGACTGTACTAAGCGCTTGTCGACATGCGATCGGTTCTTGGCCCCCATCCACCCAGACGGACCTGGCATGATGCCTGGCCGCCGTCGTTCGGGCGTGGGCAGCAAGGCTGCGCTGGCGGCGGGAGGGGCAAGCACGCTGTTCCGCTTGCGGCTCCCCCCGCCGGTGTGGTTTCCCTTCGGGCGACCGAGCGACGGCGGGACCTCCCCAACCACCTCCCCACCGCGGCGTACGCCGTTGGCCGCCTCCGCCGGAGTGAGTGGTCTCTATGTCCTGTCAACCCGCGACTCGTCGGCGGAGTGGCCCTGGCCAGGCTCCGTCTCGATGACGGCTGACGCGCGTTCTAGTCTCCACCGTCGGTCGGGCGTGCGCAGCAAGGCCGCGCCAGGGGTGGTCGGGGCAAGCAGCGCTTCCGCTTGCGCCGACCACCCCTGGTGTGGCATCCCTCGGGGCGACCGAGCGGCGGTGGAGACTCCCCCCTCCACCCGACCGAGGGTCTCTTCTGGTCCTTCACGCCGCGGCAGCGGCCGGGTTCAGTTTGTCAGCGACCGGGGGGCCGGTAGGGGTGGCCGCTGCGGAGCATTGCGTAGAGGACGTCAAGGCGGCGGCGGGTCAGGCAGATCAGGGCGCTGTTGTGCCGCTCGCCTTCGGCGCGTTTGCGGTCGTAGTAGGTGCGGCTGGCCGGGTCGGCCAGGCTAGCGAACGCGGAGAGGAACAGCGCCTTCTTCAGCCCGTGGTGCCCGCGCTTGGACCGGGTCTGGCTCTTGACCGAGGTGCCGGAGCGCCGTGTGACCGGGGCCAGGCCGGCGTAGGCGGCCAGGTGCGCGGCGCTAGGGGACCCTGAGGCGTCACCGACGACGGTCAGCACCGTGAGTGCGGTCCTGAGCCCGACCCCGTGCATCGACCTTCAGGACTGCGGCAAGAGGGTGGGCCGCCAGGCGTTGCTCCAGCTCCGCGGCCAGGGCGTCGCGTTCGATCCGAACGTCACGCAGCTGTGCTGCGACGCCCGCGATGACCCGGGCGAACGCCCCGGCCCCCGGGGTAACCACCGTCTGCGCGTGCAATGCGTCGGTGATCGGCTCCGGCAGCGTGCGTGCCATGTGCGGGGACCGTGGCCGCAGCAGCCCGGCGATCCCGTCGGCGCCCAGCTCGCGCAGCGCCTGCGGGGTCGGGGCGGCGGCAAGCAGATCCAGCACTCCTGGTCGATCCAGACGGGCCCCAGGACCCGCTCCAGCGCGGGGTGGACGTGGAGCAGCGAGTCGCGGAGCTGGTTGGACAACCGGGCCCCCGACTCGACCAGGTCCGCGTCGTAGCCGGCGAGGACCCGTAGCTCGGTGACGGTCTCCTCGTCGACGCTGACCCGGCGCAATGTGTGCGGCATGCTCCGGGCCGCGTTGGCGATCAAGAACGCGTCGCGTGCATCGGTCTTGGACTGGCCCGGGTTCAGGTCCGCGATGCGGCGCATCGCCAACCCGGGCAGATACGCCACGTCGACGCCCATGGCACGGGCGACCGCGATCGCCAGTGCACCGATCGACGCCAGCTGATCGACCACCACCAGGACCCGCCCGTGTACACCGAGGTCGGTGAACACCTGCCGCAGCGCCGTCTCGTCGTTGGGCAGCGCCTTGTCGTGCAGCCGGTGCCCGGACGGGTCCAGCGCACACGCGTGATGCGTGGACTTCCCGACGTCGACCTCGCAGAACACGGCGTAGTCGACCGGCCTACCCTCGGGCTCGTCTGCTGAATCCGTCACCTCGCGGCTCCTGTTCCGCTGGGCAGGCCGACCGCGAGCACCCTCACCGGCAGCCACGTCACGGCAGACCACGAAGGCTCGGGTCAGGTCTCCATCAGCGGTCGCTGGCGCCCTCCGACCACGGCGACATCACTCTCTTGATCATCGAGTGACAGGCCGGGAAGTCGTACCGTGGCCGGCGGCCTGCAAGCCCTCACGGGCTGATCGACAAGGTAACGAGCCGGGTCCGGGCGGAGCCCGGGTAGTTCGTGCTTCCGGATGGTCGGGGGTCGGTCGCATACTCAGGTCATGTCCACGCTGGCCCTGCCGTCGTGGGTGGTCCCGGAGTTCGACGCGGTGATGGAGTGCGAGCGGGTGGCCCGGCGCCGACTCGGGCTCGGGCAACGCGCGGTGACCGCCCGCGATATCGGCGTGACCGCGGCGCTGGCGTGGCTGACGCTCGGCGAGGTGTCGCCCATCACCCGCCGCGCATCGCCGGGCGAGCACCGACCGGACGGCTCGTGGACGGCGGGCGTCTCGTGGGAGCTGGCGCGGGCGGAGTCGTGGGTGGCATTGTGCGTCGCGGCCGGGGCCCCGGAGCCGAGGGCGGAGGACTGGCGCCGGCTCGGCGTCGAGCCGATGCCGGCGGCCGTCGACGACGTGGAGTTCGCCTACGGCGCCTGGCGAACGCTGGCGTGGCTGCTCGGTGTCCGGGAGGACTTCCCGATCTACACGAGCTGGCACCGGGCCACGGGCATCCGGCGCGACCGGACGCACCTCTACGGACGTCGGCCCGCCGAGCGGGATGCAGCCTGGCGGGGCGCCGAGCAGGCTGCGCGCGACCAGGCGCAGGCCGACGCGCGGCGCTATTGGGCGCACGTCCGAGCGCGGGTCGACGCCACGGCGTAGGCGCCGACCCGCGGGCCGGAATCAGCGATCGCGGACCAGCTCCGCGCCGTCGTCCATCTCGACGACCGGCTCGGCCTGCCGGCCCAGCTCGATCAGCTGCTCGTCCTCGGCGGCCCGCGCAGCGCGGGCAGCCTCGACCTGCTGCCGGGCTGCGATCTCGGCGAGGGCGGCCTGCGCGCGCTCGACGGTCTCAGCGGTCTCGTCGACCGTCGGGATGCGCCGACGCTCAGCCGCGTCGGTCCGCTCGCTGACGTGCGCGGTACTGACCTCACGGACGTCGGGCACGGCGGTCTCGACCGCGTCGACCGGCTCGTCGAGTAGCTCGGCCGCCGGGTCGTGCAGTTCGTGCTCGTCGTGGATCGCGCGGTCACGCTCGGCGTCGGCCTGCTCGGCGAGGTGCGCGGCGAGCCACTCGTCCGCCGTCACACGGTCGTCCTGCTCGTCGGGGTCGATGCCGCGGGCGCGGAGTTCGGCGCCGGAGCGGTGGGCCTCGTCCCGCGTGACGGCGGTGTGGACGTACCACCGGCCGCGGGCCTCGTCGGCGTCCTCGAGCACAGCGGCGCGTGCGGCGAGCTGCTCCGCCTCCTGCGCGGCCGCGGCGGCGTCGGCACGGAGCCGCGCGGCGTCGGCCTCGTCGACGCCCGAGGCGTCGGCGTGCGCGGCCCACACCTCGGCGTCGGTGCAGGCCTGGGCGAGGGCCTGGTGGACGGCGTCGAGTTCGTCGGCGACGTCGCGCGGCGCCCATTGCTCCTCCCGCTGGTACGCGACGTACCGGGCGCGGAGCTGGCCGTCGGTCAGGTCGGCCTCCTCGGCGCCGGCGTCGAGCAGCCCGAGCGCCTCGTGCGCGGCCCGGTAGACCGCCGCCTTCTCCGCGAGTCCGGGGGCTGGCGCGAAGCCGAGCGGGTCGCGGTCGTCGGTGTATCCGGCGAGTTCGCGGTAGGCCGCGGCCCAGCCGGCGCGGTGCTCCCACTCCTGGCGGGCGAGCACGTCGTCGTCGGCCGGGACCGGGCCGAGCGCATCGAGGGCCCATCGCGGCGGCTGCTCGGCGACTTCGGCGCCGAGTTCGTGGCGGCGGGTGTCGGCGGCCTCGGCGCGGTCGCGCATCCATGCGGCCCACTCCTCCGGCACCCGGGACGGGATGAGGTCGCTCATCGTCGTCAGGTGCGGGGTGAGCCGGCCGGCGTAGGCAGTGGTAATGCGGCTGTGGAGCACCTGGGCGGGTGAGCGGGCGCCGGTCAGGTCCCGGTCGGCGAGCACGCCGGACAGCACGGCATCGGGGTCGTGGCCGGCGAGTTCCGCGGTGCGCAGCAGCCGCTCCAACGAGCCGAACGCCTCGTCCGCGGCGAGCGCGGTGCGCTGGTCGGGCGTGATCGCGCCCTCGGCGGTGAGCCGGTCGAGCGTGGCCGCGGTCCGGCCGACGGTGACGGTGCGGCCGATGACGTCGGCGAGCTGGTCGACGTGGGTCATCGTCGAGCGCGCGGCCATCTCGTCCTGCTCGCGCTCGGCCAGCGCGGAGCGCTCGCGCTCGTACCCGTCGAGCACGTCGGCCAGCACCGCGGCGGCACTGCGCGGCTCAATCTCGAACGTCTGCCCGGTGTCGGTGTCCGCTGCGGTAGCGGTGGTGACCACCCACGCGGCGTTGCTCTCCCGCCCGCGGGTCATCGGCACCAGCAGTCCGGGAAGGTCCGTCCCGGACCCGGGCACGCAATGGGCGGTGTCGACCGTGCGGCCCTCGGCGGCGTGCACGGTGGAGGCATAGCCGAGCGTCAGGTCGGCGGTCACGTAGGCGGGCGGCAGGGCGAGCGGGTCGCCGAGCACCTCCCCGTCCGGGCGCCGCTCGACCACCGGCGCCACGGTGAGCCCGCCGTCCGGGCGCAACGCGGTGACGCGGTAGGTGTCGCGGTTGATCGGGGCGCGGGTGTTGCCGTCGACGCCGATCAGCTCCCACCCGTTGCGACGGGCCTGCACGAGATCGCCGACGCCGGCCACGACGCCCTCCCAGCCTTCGCGGGCGAGCGGCACACCCTGCTCGTCAACCCGGCCGAGCGCGACCAGCTCGGCGCGCAGCGCGGCCGACACCCGCGCGGCGGCGGCGTTGTCGCGGACCATCAGCAGCGACTCGCGGCCGGCGAGGGTGTCGGCGAGCCACGCCCGGGACGCGGCGGTCTCGGCCTGCTCGGGCGTGCCGCCCTCGCGGAGCCGGCCGTGCTTGGCGTACTCGGCGAGCACACCCGTGTCCCCGTCACGCAGTCGCAGCGACGCGGCGCGCTCCCACTGCGAATGGAAGCGGCGGACGTCGGTGAGCTCGTAGCGGATACCGTGCTCGGCGACGTCGGCCAGCGCCCCGCCCGGCCCGACGGCGCCGAGCTGGCGCGGGTCGCCGACGAGAAGCAGCTTCGCACCGGACTCGGCACACCGGGCCTGGATCTCGGCGAGCTGGTCGGTCCCGGCCATGTTCGCCTCGTCGACGACCACGAGATCGTCGGGCCGCAGCCGCCACCGCTCGTCGGCCGCGGAGCCGGCGCGGAGCCGGTTCTGCGCACCGAGCCACGCGGCGGTGTTCGTCGCGGCGGTGACGCCCTCCTCGGCGAGCACCCCGGCCGCCACCTGCGACGGGGTCAGCCCGAAGACGCGCCGGTCGTCGAGGCCGGCCCACGCCTCGGACAGCGCGCCGACGACGAACGACTTGCCGGTGCCGGGCGCGGCCGACAGGACCTCGACCTGCGCACCAGAGGTCAGCACGCCGCGCAGCGCGGCCGCCTGGTCGACGCCCAGCGGGCGCCCGGACGTGGCGAACCGGGCGACCATGGAGTCTGCGGCGTCCGTGGTGAACCGGGCCGTGCCGCGGCGGACCATCGCGGCGCGCAGCGCGTGCTCCGCCGAGACCTGGCCCTCGGTGGTGAACAGGGCGACGGCGGGCGCGGTGTAGGGCGACTGGCCGTTGGCGAGCAGCTCCGACGCCGGCAGGTTGGTCGTATCGCCGGGGCGGGTCACCGGAACCGCACCGTCGAGCGCGGCGTCGGTGAGCCCGTCGAGGAGCGGCCGGACGTCCTCGGGCCGTATGCGGAGGTTGCCCGGCAGTGCGTCGGAGACGGCTCGCAGGAGCCCCGAGCGGGTCCACGCCTGCTTCGTCTCCGACACCCCGGCGAGCGCGCGGTCGACGACGTCGCGCACCGACCACGCGGCCGCCTCGCTTGCCTGCTGGGCGCGGGCCCGCACGTCGTGGGCGATCTGCCCGAGTCCGGTCCCGATCGTGCTCGCGCACTGCTCGGTCCACCGGGCGAGCTGCTCGCCGCGGGTCTCCCCCACGTGCGACTTCGCCGCGCGGGTGGCGAGCGTGGCCTGCCGGGCGATGTAGAACCGCTCCGCAGACGACGGCTCGCGCCCATAGGTCCGGCGGAACTCGCCGAGCATCTCCGCCGTCCGGCCGGTGACCGCGCGCCGGCGCGAGGAGAACAGGTCCATCACCTCGGCCGACACGCCGACCACCTCGCGCGCCCGCCCGTCGGGACGGGTGGCGAACTCGACGCCGAGCGAGCGCGTCATGTGGGCCTCCATGACCCGCTCGCCGATCGCGCCGGCCGCGCCGCGCAGGGCGTGGATGGCGCGGGAGTCGAGCGTGCGCCACGTGCCGTCCGCGCACGGGACTCGGTTGAGCACGGCCTGGTGGACGTGCAGCTGCGGGTCCTTGTCGCGGGAGTCGTGCTGCAGGAATTGCGCGACGACCCACTCGTGAGCGTCCACCCAGCGGCCTGCCCCTCCGCCGTGGTGGCCGACGCGGGAGTAGCCGGCCTCGTCCTGCAGGTAGTCGATCACGGCGCGGGCGCCGGCCATCACGGCCTCCTCGACGGCCTGCGCGTGTGCCTCCCACGCCTGCGCGGCTTCCTCGTCGCCCGCGGCGCGGGCATCGTTGGCCGCCCGCTCGAAGGCGACGGCGAGGACGGTGACGCTCTTGGGCGCGGAGAACGTCAGGTCGAGGAACGCGACGGCCTGACGGGAGGAACGCTCGGCCTGCGCGCGCAGCTCGGCCCGCTCCTCGGGTCCGGCGTCCGGGCGCGACTCCAGCAGCCCGGTGTGGATCTCGTCCGCGCTGCGGTACTTGCGGTGTCCCGGCGCGAGCGCGTCGGCCTCGTCCCAGGTCTCCGGCGAGCGAGAGCGCGGGTCGCGAGGGTCCCGCAGGTGCGAGTAGAGCGCCTCCATCAGGTGCGGGTCGACGTGGCCGTCGAGCCCGAGGGCCTCGGCGCCGGCGCCGTACCAACGTCCCGGCGGTTCGCCCGCAGCGACGGCGCCGGTGTAGTAGTTCTCGCGGCCCTTGGCGACGGCGTCGGTGAGGTAGCGGACGGAGTGTCCGGTAGCGATGCTGAGCACGGCAGCCTCCTTGTTGATCTTGCCATCGAGCGAGCACGCCAGGGCGAGCGAAGATCACCACGGGATCGTGATGCCTCGGTGTGCTTCGTCCTGGGTTCTTCTGCTCGTCCTGGCGGTGATGCGCTTCGGTCAGGTGCGTCGGTGTTGCTGGCGGGTGTGGATGTCGGCTTCGTGGAGCTGCTCGTCGGTCGGTTCGGGTCGTGGGGCGAGTGCGTCCTTCGTCCAGGCGATGGCGATCAGCTCGGCGTGTTCGGCAAGCGGCGCGGGTGCGGCCGGCCGGGCGTGCGCGGTGCCGGTGCGGTGCAGGGACAGCTCGCACGTCCCGATCGCGGCGCGGACGCGCTTGGCGACGCCGGGGCGCTGGCGCTCGTGCCAGTCGCCGACGCGGGGCCAGGTGCCCGCCTGGGGGTCGAACGCCTCGGCGTGCGCGCGGCGCAGCCACCACAGCTCCTCGATCACGTCCGGGTGCCAGAGCCAGCACGCGGAGAGCACGGCGTCCGGGTAGCGGAGGTAGACGCGGCGGGTCCACGCGATCAGGTCGGCGAGGTCGGTGACGGCCTGCTCGGGGTCCTGCGCGAGCATCCAGGACCGGACCGCGGTCGGCGCCTCCCCGGCCGGAGTGAGGGCGGCGGCCACCTCGGCGAGGTCCCCGGCGAGCTGGCGGACCAGCGCGTCGAGCGCGGATACCCGGCGGCTGTTGCGCTCCACGGCCTTCGCCACGGCGCCGAGCTGCTCGTCCTCGGACGCGCTCATCGCGGCCACCGGTCGCCCTCACCGCGCACCACGCGGAGCAGCGGACGCTCCTCGATGGGCACAACCTCGACGGCGCGCCACGGGTCGGCGGCCCGACGGAGGACGCTCGCCGCCCACGCGACCGGCCGGGCGACGCGGACCGCCAGCCACCGGCGGGCCGTGCGGGCGGTGGCGCGCAGTCGGACGTCGGGCGCGTCCGGGTGCTGCCACGCCCGGACGTCGGGGCGCCGGTACGCCATCTCGACGCGTCCGATGACTGGCGGCATCCCGCGGCGGAAGGCGACGACGGTCTCGGCGGGCAGGTTCGCGATCTGCGCCGGTGCGAGCACCGGGACCCGACGGACCGTCCGGGACGCGACGCGCCCGTGCAGATCGGTCGTGGTGATCGGCTCGTCTCGGTCGCCACCCAGCGTCGACCAGTAGTTGAGGTCGTCGCGGGACCGGGTGCCGCCGAACACCATGACGGCGGCGGTGTTGTTGAGGATGACCTCGGCCTTGGCGTCGCCCCAGCGGTCGAGCAACTGCGCGCGGGACTGGAACGCGCCGATGATGGTCACGCCGCGCCCACCCATGTCGGCCGTCCACTGGTGCAGCGGCACCGGGCAGATCAGCGCGGCCTCGTCGAGGGCGAGGGTGAGCGGCGGGTCGAGCCGACCGCCCTTGCGCAGCGCGGCGATCCGCCGGGCCTCGCGGGCGATGTGCCCGGTGAGGGCGGAGACGAGCGGCGCGGTCTGCGTCTCCTCGGCGCCGAGCAGGTAGACCGTCGCGCGGGCGTCGAGCAGCTCGGCGACGTCGAACCCGGCTCCCCCGGTCCGCGGGCCCGTCGCCGCGGCGGTCGCCGCCTCGTGGGTGAGCCAGCCGAGCGCGGGCATGATCGTCGACGTGATCGAGGAGCGGGTCTTCTCGTTCGTCGCGAGGAACTGCGCGGCGTCCTGCTGCAGGGCCGGCTGCGGCGAGCGACGCAGCAGCGACGCCACCTCGGCCTTGGCGTCGTCCGGGTCGGTGACCCACCGCTGCACGTCGTGCATCGTTAGGTCGCTGTCGAGGGCGGCGGCGTGCAACAGCGCGGCCAGGACGCGCCGGGCCTGCGACTCCCAGAACTCCCGGTCGCCCGACCCGCCGCCCCACATGCCGGCCGAGAGCAGGTCGGCGGCGCGCTCGGCGGCCGTTACGGGGTTGGTGCAGCCGGTGAGCGGGTCGAAGGTGATCGTCGAGCCGAGCGACGCGAGCCCCACCGGGTTGAACACGTAGACCGGGCCGCGGGCGCGGCGCAGGGGCGCGGTCAGGTCGTAGAGGTCGGTGCGGGTCGACGTCACCAGGACGGCGCCGGGCGCGTCCAGGATGCGGCCGGCGAGATACTGCGACTTGCCGGTCCTCGGGCCGCCGAAGATGCACACGACGTCCTCGCTGGACGCCCAGACGCGCATCAGCCCGGCGCGGCAGAGCAGCACGGCGACGTCGGCGGTGCGGACAGTCCAGTAGCGGGCGACCCGCTGCCAGCGCGTGACAGCAGCGAAGGACGGCCGGACGGTCCCGGCCCGGCGGCGCATCGCCAGGGAACCGGCCACCCTCACGATGTCGGCTGTGGAGGCGACGCCCACCTTGCGCCGAGTGCGGGCACCCCAGCGGACGACGACCGCGGACGTGCGGGCGTAGCGGTGCCAGAGCAGCAGGGCCGCTGGCGCGAGCAGCAGGGCGAGGACCCACCCGGGGGTCTGCCGGTATAGCGTCATCGCCGGCAGCAGGGCGAACGCCCCGAAGGCGACGGCGACCAGACGGGCACCGCGACTCCAGGCGGCCCAGGCCACCCCGGCGGACACGGCGAGTACGAGCAGGGCGGAGCCGTTCACGGCTGGATCTCCGATCGGATCGGGGCGCCGTTGGTGGCGGCGTGGGCGAGTTCGGGCGGTGGGGTGGTGGTGCGGGCGCGGTCGATCAACCGGCGGGCCTCGTACTCCGAGACCCCCAGCTCGCGGGCGATCCGGCGGCGGCCGGCGCCCTCGGCAATCAGGTCGGCGGCGCGCGGTCGTCGTCGACGTCCGGTTCGGCCGGCGCCGCGTCCGGCACGGGACGGCCCACGTGCACCGCCAGGTGGACGACCGCACCGAGCACGGCCGGTGCGACGGCGGAGACGATGACGACGACCCACCAGGCCGGTCCCTGGCCGAAGGCGGCGAGCCCGTGGCCGAGCGCGTTGGCCGCGACCGACAGCCCGAGCAGGGCCAGCGCGAGCGAGCGGGCGAACCTGCGGGCGCCCATCGGCACGGCACCGCCGAGCCAGACGAGCGACCCGGCCGCGGCGCCGGCGTCGACGACGACCGGCAGCAGCCACGCCAGCTCCGGCGAGAACCCGCACAGCAGGGCGAGATCGCGCAGGGCGGCGAAGGACAGGACGGCGGCGGCCGTCGCGACGACCAGCAGTAGCCCGTAGAGCACGGCGCGGGCCCTCACGTCGGCACCTCGACACCGATGTGGCCGATGGTCGACCAGAACTCGTTGAACCGGCTCTCGGCCGCTGCGACGCCGGCGCGGGCGGCGCGGAGCTGCTCGACGGCGTCGGCGAGCCGGGTGGCCGGGTCGACGGCGCGGGTGTCGTCGTAGAGGGTGCGGCCGGTGGCGTAGCGGGCGACCTGGGCGGCGAGCACCTGCGTCAGGTCCTCGACCGCATGCAGGGTGCGGACCAGCTCGCCGGCGAGGGCGCAGAAGTCGGCGTGATCCGGGCCGGCCCAACGCTGGAGGCGGGCGACGTCCTCCCACCCGTCGGTCGCCTGCTCGGCGCGGGCGACCGCGGGCGCGCGGCCGTCGTCGGTGGGTGTCGTTGCGGTGGTGCTCATCTAGGATCGGGCCCTTCCTGCGTCTGTGTCCCTGCCTGGGTGCTGTGCGTGTGGGAGATCAGGAGGGGGGCCCGGTTGCAGCCGCGGCTCCCCTCCGCCTTGCTGATCCAGCGGGTGACGGTGCGGGCGGTGACGCCGCACCGGTGGGCGACCTCGACGACCGGTCGTCCCGCCGTCAGCAGGACCCGCCCGGCAGCCTCGACCTCCACCCGCGTCGCGCCCGGCCGCAGCCCGGCGTCGAGCACGGCGGTCGCCCGCCCCGCCTCCGCCGACCCGCGCCCCCGCCGCTCCTCGGGCGTGAGCCCGCCGGCGATCCCGAACGGGATGCGCACCAGCGCCTCGGCCAGGCACTCGGCCCGGACCGGGCACCGCGCGCACACGGCCTTGGCGACGGCGACCTGCGCCTCGTAGACCGGACCGTCCTCGGCGGTGGGGAAGAACGTCTCGGGCTCGACCGAGCGGCACTCCGCCCAGGCCCGCCACTCGCCGTTCACCCGACCGCTCCGGACCCGGACAGGGCCGGCGTCGCAGCGTTGTCGAGGGTTGAGAGGAACGTCGCGACGGCGCTGGGCAGACCTGCACCGACCGGCGTCGAAACGAAGAGAACGATGGCGACGAGCGCGAACACCACGGCCCCGCCGGGCACCCGTGCCTTGGCGCAGATGATCGCGCCGACGATGGCGAAGAAGATCAGGACTCCGACGCTGGGCATCGCTCACACCCCCCGGCCGGGCTGGAAGGGGACCCACTCCGCGGCGTCGACGACGCTGCGGTCCGCCACGGCGGCGTCGACCATCTCCTCGAGCGCGCGGGCCGGGACGATGAGCCGGCCACGGATCTTCACGGCCGGGAACTCCCCCGCCGCGATGGCCCGGTAGACCGTCATCGCCGACATCCCGAGCAGCCGCGCCACCTCGGCGACGCTGTAGAACTGCGGCGCTCCGGCGGGCGGTTCCGTTCGCAACTGCAAACCTCGCATGACCACTCCCTCATTGTGTACACGTACGGTACGTGTACTAGATAGCGTAGGCACGAGTGGCGCTTTGTCAACGCTGTGACCTCGTGCGATACCGAGAGTGCGGGCGAGGTGGGTGTGGCGGCAGATGACGCGGGATGACGTGGGGTGACGCGAGTTCCGCATCAGGGTTGATCTCCGCAGGTCAGCGCGTCATGGTGAGGAGGAGGTCGACCAGGAGGAGCGATGCCGAACCGGCTTGCTCAGGCACGTGCAGAAGCGAAGTGGACGAAGTCGCGACTCATCCACGAGCTGCGCCGCGCCGCGAGATCCACGGCGCTACCGACCGACGAGAGCCTGAAGCGCCGGATCGCGGTGTGGGAGAACCAGGACGGCGCGGTCAGTGACTTCTACCGCGACCTGCTCTGCGCGGCCTACCGCCGAAGCGCCGTCGAACTGGGCATCGCAGACGTGCCGGCACTTCCGCCACCAACGCCGGCCCTCGACGATGCGCTACCGGTTGCCTTCACCCGTCTCGATCCCGGCGTCGTGGCCTTGCTCCGCGACCACACGCAGAGCATCCGCCTGCTCGACCGCCGGCTCGGCGGCGCGCTGACGTTCAAGCAGACCGTGGCGCACGTCGAGCAGATCGACGGCCTGCTCCGGCACGCTCTGCCGAGCGCGCATCGGGAGGCGGCCGCCGACGAGCTCGGCCAGGCCGCCGCGCTCGCCGGCTGGCAGGCGCTCGACAGCGGCGACGTGCGCGAGGCGTGGCGGCTTCACGAGCTCGCGACGGCGGCCGCGCGGGAGAGCGGGCAGGCGGCTGGCCTCGCGTACGCCACCGCGCAGCAGGGCTACGTCCTCCTCGACGCGGGCCAGGCGGACGACGCGCACGCCCTCATCACCCGTGCCCGGGCGCAGGCCGCCACCGCCGTTCCTTCGGTCCTGCTCGCGTGGCTGCATGCCGCCGAGGGCGAGTCGCTCGCAGCTCTCGGCCGGCGCGACGGCGCCCTACGTGCGCTCGACGCGGCAGCCGATCTGCTTCCGACCGACGCGCAGGACGACTCGCTGCCCTATGTCATGCTCGGCGCCGACCACCTCGCCCGCTGGCGCGGCCACTGCCTAGCCCGGCTCGGCGACGGCGACGCGATCGGCGACCTGATGAGCGCACTGAACGCGATGGGTGAGGGCCAGTACGGGCGCGCGGAAGTCGGCCTGCGCGTCGACCTGGCGCTCGCCTTTGCCGCGCGTGGCGACGTCGGCGACTCGCAGGCTCACGCACGCAGGGCCGCGGAACTGGCCGGCCGTACCGGCTCGGTGCGTCAGCGTCGGCGAATCGCGCAGCTACTCGCCGCGTGACGTCGGTGCGCCCGGCCCACTGAGCGCGAGGACGTGCAGCAGCCCGACGAGCGACCCCGAGTTGACGATCTTCTGCGTGCGGATCAGCTCGGGGACGTCGGCGAGAGGCACCCACTCGAAGGTGCCCTCGTTCAGCTCAGTCGCCTCGGCCACCTTCTCGGCGCCGCGCGCGAGGAACACGTGGTGCGCGTTGCGGACCATGCCGACGTTCGGCTCGAAGGTCACGAGGTGCTCGACGGACCGCGGGCGGTAGCCCGTCTCTTCCTCGACTTCTCGCGCCGCGGTCTCGGCCGGCGTCTCCCCTGGGTCGAGCAGGCCGCCCGGCAGCTCCCAGTTCCACACGTCCGGCGCGAAGCGGTGCCGCCACGCCATCAGCACTCGCTCGCCGACGTCGTCGAGAACAACGGTCATCGCGGCCGGCTTCATGGTGACGACGTGGTGCTCGAACCGCTCCCCCGACGGCAAGCCGACTTCGGCAAGGTCCACAGTGACCCACTCATTGGCGTAGACCTGTCGCTCGCCAGCCACAACCCAGCGATGCCCGGCTGCCGCACTGTCGGTCATGCCCGAACCCTAGTCAGACGTCATGCACGCTCCGAGCCGAGACCCGGCGCAGGAAACGCGCCAGAACCGTGACGCACGATCACCAAACCCTCCTCGACGAGCTGCCGGTACGCCCGTCTCACCGTGTTGCGGGAGACGCTGTGTGCCGCCATCAGCTCAGCCTCACTCGGCAGCGGCGTCGTGGGTGACCATCCAGATCTCAAGCGCTCGCGAAGGTCCGCGGCCACCCTCTCCCACGCCGTCGCCGCCGACCACCTAGCGGAGTTGCCGACGATCCGGCGGCCCTGACCGGGCATCACCTCGAGAAGTCCCGCGTCTACAAGGACGGCAAGAGCTGTCCGAGCCGTCCCGCGCGACACTGAGTACTCGCGGGCGAGATTCAGCTCGCCTGGCAACATCGATCCCGCCGGTAGCTCGCCAGCCTCCATCCGACGACGCAGATCGGCGGCAATATGGCGGTAGCTCCCACGCGGCGCCACTTCCCCACACTCCTCGGTCAGTCGGCTCGGAGGGCTAGCGTACGACCTGGATCTTCCTGATCGAGTCGACGCGTCTAGGAGGCAGCGCGCTGACATGCAAGCGACCGAGCGCTACACCCTCTGCATGTTCATCTCGGCGCATCAAGGCGCTTGCACCCGAGAACTGCCCCACGGGGCACGCCTATGATCCCGATTCGGGCCAGTAGCGGAGGCAAGCTCACGGTGACGAGACGTGCAGGCGAGGCGGAGGCGGAGCAAGCAACATGTACCTTCATCGGATTCAGGTGTCATCCGTTCGAGGATTCTCCGGTAAACGCACGGTAGACATTCAACTTCGTCGCTCTGGGCGCAACCGAGATATCATTCGATCCTATGCGGGCTGGAACGTCATCGCCGGCCGCAATGGATCCGGAAAGACAACACTGCTACGAGCGATCGCATTAGCGCTGGCTGGACCCGAGATCGCGACGACTCTCACCGAGGGTGAAAGCGATTGGGTTACTGCTGGCAAGGCCACAGGATTCGTTGTCGCCGAGTTCCATCGGGACGGTCGCGAGCAAAATCTGGGATCAGGGCGACCCGCCACAAACTTTGCCGCACGACTTCGCTGGAACGCTCAGGACGGCCCCAGGCCTCGACCTCAGGCGGAATGGCCGAAGGGTGGAGTTGGCGGCCGAATGGCCGAACGTTCAATATGGTCACCGAAGCCCACCGGCTGGTTCTCTGCCGGATACGGCCCATTCCGTCGCCTCGCGGGAAGCAGTGCAGAAGTTGCGCGACTCATGGCTGGCGACTACGCGATGTCTCGCTTTGTAACTCTCTTCAGAGAAGAGGCCTCACTCGCCGAGACAGTCCAGTGGCTCCAGCAAGTCAATTACCGTGTCACATCTGGCCGGTCGGGATACGCATCGCTCGAAGCTAACGTTCTGCAGATTCTTAATGACGGCCTGTTTCCGGACGGCCACAAGATCGAGAGAGTCGATCCCGACGGGCTTTGGATCGGACGTGAAGGTCAGCCACCGATTCGTGTAGAAGAAATGAGCGACGGTTACCGAACTGTTAGCGCGTTGGTCATTGACATCATCCGGCAGATATATCAATGCTTCGACGAGAAGATCGAGTGGGACAACGGTGAGCTTGGCCCCCGAGTCCTCACATCAGGAATCGTGTTAATCGACGAAGTTGACGTCCATCTTCACGTGTCGTGGCAGAAGAAGATCGGACCCTGGCTGGTCGAGCACTTCCCGGGCATTCAGTTCATTGTTACGACCCATAGCCCATATGTGTGTCAAACTGCGGACGAGGGTGGCCTTATTCGTCTGGCAGGGCCGAACGAGAAGTTTGCGCCCCACATAGTGGACGAGGATCTTCATCGCAGAGTGACCATGGGCAGCGGCGACGACGCTGTCATGACGGAGCTATTCGGCCTTGACTCTCCCTACTCTCTCGACGCCGAACGAGCTCGACGCGAACTATCGTCTCTCGAGGCCAAGATGATCCGCGGCGAAGCAAGCGAAGATGATCGCATTCGCCTATCTAATCTGGTTGAGGAGATTGAACCGTCCCCACTCAGTCGTGTCCAAGACATCAGCGAGCGCTCCCGCGGATGATCCTCTTGCAGCGGCCCGCAGTTGATAAGGGGACCCGGAAGGCTCTCGATTCCGCGACAGAAGTCGTGCTCAATGCTGACAGTCAAAAGCGCCATGCGGTCGCCAGAGCATCGTGGACGAGTCGACGCACGTTACGCCAGCGCTTGAAGACAGAACTTGAACGGACGGCTCATAGGCCAGACTTCTGCATGTACTGCTATGAGAGCAGAGGCACGGATGTCGACCACTTCGAGCCGATCAAGAGCGAACCACTGCGGACCTTCGATTGGACCAACCACCTCCTGGCTTGCGGCTTTTGCAACCAGCAAGCGAAGCGTGAACAGTTCCCACTCGACGTGGATGGCAATCCACTCCTCATCGACCCCTTCGTCGTTGACGCTTGGGACCACTTGCGACAGGGTCCGAGTGGACACCTTCACCACCTCACAGAAATGGGGGAGCAAACCATTGAGGTTCTTGGACTCAACCGAAGACCGCAACTAGTCGAAGCCCGCCGCGTCTCATGGCGATTCATAGTTGAAACCTTTGATCGGCTGCGAAAATCGGCTACCGCCACGAGCGTCGACGATCTAGTTGATCTCCGATTCTTGCCGGTCGTAGATTCGCTGCACTACTTCGCACATGACGCTGCCGCCGGGCTACTAAAAGATCGCGCAGTAAGCGCAGAATGCGCACAATTTGCTGCTAGCATGTTGCCGACACTGCGAACCGTGTTTCCGGCTTGCTCCCTATAGGACGTCGCGTGCAAGCGGGTCTCCTACAAGCCCCCCGGTGGCGGCGGTGCGGACCGGATGCTCATGGAGCCACACGTGGAGCGAAATCGCGGAGAACGACGTTGCGATGTGCGTCCGACGTGCTGGTTACTGGAGATGAAGCGCACGTAGATGCGGATGCTTAAGAGCAACCAGACACTCCTAAAGCGGGTGCCGCAGGTTCGAATCCTGCCGGGGGCACAGGTGAGGCGCTCCACGGCGCGTTGCTCGACGCCACCAGGCGGTCCTCCCCCGCTGCCGGGCCCACTGCGCCGGAGTCGGTCCAGCGCAAAGGCGGGCGCGTCGGCCCGGCTCCCCCCGAGGTGACCGCTCAGAGCCCGAGGAACCCGGAGACCGAGTGCCTCAACCCGGCGACGTCGATGCCGTGGGCGGTCTCGTGCTCCTCGCGGGACCCGTACCGGCGCAGCTCGCTCTGCCCGACACCGAGCCCGAGGGTGCGGTGCCGGAGGTCGCCGAGTGCGCGGGCGACCTCGGCGGTGGAGGTGTCGCGCAGGTAGGGCTCGACGAGGACGACGTCCGGCGCGGACAGGGTCGCGCGCAGCGTGGCGGCGTCGAACGGGCGCACGGTCGGCGCGTACAGCACGGTCACGTCGAGACCCTCGGTCGCGGCCAGGACACGGTCGAGCAGGGGGCCGACCGCGACGACCGTCCCGTGGCGGCCCCGTCGCTCGACGTGCATCCGGGTGCCGTCGACCCGGCGAGCCGCCTGGTTGGAGGTTCCGTCCAGGCGCAGGTACACGCGATCGTCGCCGGCGACCGCGGAGCGCAGCAGGGACTCCATCTCGTCGGCGTGGCCGGGGACGTGCACGGTCCAGCCGTCGAGGGTGTCCAGGAGGGCGACGTCGCGGTGACCGAAGTGGGTCTCGCCGCCGCCCGGCCAGTCGTGCGACCCGCCCGCGGAGACCAGCACCGCGCCGACGCCCTGGTGCCCGAGATCGAGCTTGACCTGTTCGAAGGGGCGTTCCACGAGGAACGGCGCGAACGTGTGGGCGATCGGGCGCAGCCCGGCCAGCGCGAGACCGCCCGCGGTCGAGACCAGCAGCTGCTCGCGGATCCCGAGGTTGACGACGCGGTCCACGTCCCGGAGGCCGTCCAGGTCGAGGTAGCTCACCCCGATCTCGGCGAGCACCGCCACCACACGCGGGTCGGCGGCGATCAGCTCGGGCAGCAGCTCGTAGAAGCGCGTCCGCTGGTCCGGTGCCGCGGTGGTCGGGGACGCCGGGGCGGTGAGCTCGGCGGAGGACATCAGGACTCCTTCGACTCGACGTGGGCGACCACCGCGTGCGGGCGGCCCCCGGTGGATGCGGTGAACGCGCGGTGCAGGGCGTCGTGGTCGCGGCCGTCGACGTCGGCGGTACTCCAGCCCTCGACGGCGAAGCGGGCGGCGATGCCGCCCGGCCAGCCCTGCGAGGCGGACGAGTTGTCCACCACGACGGTCATCAGCCGGTCCAGACCGGCCCGGCCGGCGTACTGGATCGCCTCGGCGTTGGAGCCCTCGTCCAGCTCGGCGTCCCCGACCAGGACGACGGTGCGCGCGTCCCGGCCGGCGATGCGGTTGCCGAGGGCGGTGCCCACCGCGAGCCCGAGCCCGTGCCCGAGCGATCCGGAGCCGATCTCGACGCCGGGCACGAGGGTGCGGTCCGGATGGTGGCCCAGCACCGAGTCGAACCGGCCGAACGTGTCCAGGACGGACTCCTCGACGAAGCCCATCGCGGCCAGCACCGCGTAGTAGGCCATCGGGCCGTGCCCCTTGGACAGCAGGAAACGGTCCCGGTCGGGGTCCTCGACGGTGTCCGGACCGACGCGCAGCACACGCTCGTACAGCACCCAGATCGCGTCCAGGGTGGACGTCGCGCTCACGTCGTGCTTCTCGTCCCCGGTCATCCGGGCCAGCAACCGTGGGAGATCGGAGTATCCGTGTCTCGTGATCCGCATGGCCTCCACGGTGCAACGTGAAGCCGACTTCAGGTCAAGCGGGAGACGACTGCACTCCGACCACCTCCCGCCCACCGGGCCCGGTCCGCCGACGCCGGTGCGCACCGCGGTCGGTACCCGACCTCCTTCCGGGAACCCGGGTGCGGGCCGGCCGGATGCGCTCTAGCGTCACCCGACGATGACCGACACCACCGACGCCCGCATCCGCCGCGCCCTGGCCAACTCGACCAAGGGCGAGGCCGGGCGGATGACCCTGCCCGCGTGGGTCCGCGACCTCGACCTCGACGCCGTCGACGACGTGCTGGGGTGGCGCGACCCGAAGGCGCCGGACCGCGGCGTCCTGCTCGTCCCCGGCGACGACGGGCCGGTGGCGATCGCGGTGCGGGCCGGGGAACGGGCGGCGCGGGCCACCGCCATGTGCGCGCTGTGCCGCTCCACCCACGCCCCGGGCCGGGTGGAGCTGCTGGTGGCGCGGCGTCCCGGACCGGCCGGGCGCAACGGGGACACCGTCGGCACCTACGTGTGCGGCGACCTGCGGTGCGCGCAGCACGTCCGGGTCGAGAAGGCGACGGCGGCGCTGCGGCCGACGCCGGGCACGAGCGTCGAGGAGCGGCGCGAGGGCCTGCGGGAACGGGCGCGGCAGTTCGTCGACGCCGTGCTGGGCTGAGGCGCGACGGGGATCAGGCCCGGGAGCCCTGCCTGACCAGCCGCCGCCGACGGTGGGCCGCCATCCGGACGGGGGCGTCGGTCCAGCCGTACCCGTCGTACGCGCCGACCCGCTGCACGAACGCCAGGAACAGCCGCCCGCCCAGCACCTCGGTGCACACCTGCAGGTAGGCGCCGTCGGGCGTCTCCTCGTACAGCACGCCCAGGTCGCGGAACTCGGCCAGCCGCGCGGGCGGGAGGCCGAGGCGGGCGTCGAGGTCGGCGTAGTAGTTGTCGGGGATGCCGAGCAGCGGTGCGCCCGCGGCGCGGGCGGCCCGGGCGGTGGCGAGGACGTCGTCGGTGGCCAGTGCGACGTACTGGGGCTCCGCGACGCCCGGTGACCACTCGCCGCGGCGCAGCAGCGAGACCGTCAGCGCGAGCCGGACCCGGCGGCGGGGCTCGGTGAGGGCGCGGCTGCGGACCAGCCCGAACGGGGCGGCGAACTCACCCACCGCGGCCGGTTCGAGGCCGAGCACCGAGCGGTAGAACAGCGCGGCCTCATCAACGTCGTGGCCGTGGCGACGGGGCGCGACTACTACCGCACCCCCACCGAGCAGCTCGGCGGGCCCGTCCGGGACGCGCGACCGGCCGCCCCGGTCGGCGGATGAGCGACGAGTACGCCGTCTACGCCGTCCGGTACGCCTCGCGGGCCGGACGGCGCGGGCAGCACTTCCTCGGTTTCGACGACCGCTCCGCCGAGCCGCACCCCACGGCCTACTACGTGTGGCTCGCGGTGTCGGGGCGGCGGGCGGTGGTCGTCGACGCCGGGCTCGACCCGGCACGGCCGCACGGCCTGGAGGGGCTGGAGTTCCACTGCTCGCCGGTGGACGGGATCGCCGCGCTCGGCGTCGACCCGTCCGACGTGGAGCACCTGGTGCTCTCGCACCTGCACTACGACCACACCGGCACCGCGGCGCACTTCCCGCGGGCCCGCCGCGTCGTGCAGGCGGGCGAGGCCCGCTACTGGACCGGGCCCGCGGCCGCGCGCATCCACCGCGAGCGCTGGCTCGTCTCCGACGACGACCTGGGCGACGTCCTGGGCACCACCGACCGGCTCGACCTCGTCGACGGCGACACCACCCTCGCCCCGGGGATCAGCGTGCACCTCGTCGGCGGGCACACCGCGGGCCTCCAGCTCACCCGGGTCGACACCGCCGCCGGCCCCGTCGTCCTGGCCTCGGACGCCGTCCACTTCTACGAGAACATCGACGACGACCGCCCGTTCCCGATCCTGCACTCGATGCCCGGGGTGTACGCGGCCTTCGACCGGGCGGCCGAGCTGGGCGGGCCCGGGCTCGTCGTGCCCGGCCACGACCCCGAGGTCTCCGCGCGCTTCCCGGCCGTGCCCGGCGTGTCGGCGGTGCGCATCGCCTGAGCGCCGGGCCGACCGACCGCTCAGACCGCGGCCGTGCCGATCAGCCCGTTGCGGGTGACGAGCGCGGCGAGCGCGTCCTCCGCCAGGCCGCCGGTGCCCTCCGGGCGCCGCGGCACCACCAGGTAGCGCGACTCCGCGCTCGCGTCCCACACGGTGACCGCGGTGCCGGCGGGCAGCTCCAGGCCGAACTCGCGCAGCACCCCGCGCGGGTCGCGCACCACGCGCGAGCGGTAGGCCTCGCTCTTGTACCAGCTCGGCGACGGCCCGAGCAGCGCGATCGGGTAGCACGAGCACAGCGTGCAGACCACGACGTGGTGCTCGTCGGGGGTGTTCGCGACGACCTTGAGCCGCTGCTCCTGCAGCCCGCCCGCCATCGACAGGCCGAGCTCGCGGATCGCGGTGTTGGCGTCGGAGAGCAGCCGCCCGGCGAACCCCGGGTCGGTCCACGCGCGGGCGACGATCCGGGCCCCGTTGGCCGGGGTGCCCCCGGCGAGGAACGCGTCGATGCGGGCGTCGATCTCGCCCGGGTCGAGCAGGCCTCGGGTCTCCAGCAGCGCCTCGACGTGCCGGACCTGCGCCGAGATCGTCGAGCTCGGGTGGTGCCCGCTCACGGTGCCTCCTCCAGGTAGTCCTCCCACAGCTCGACGACCACCGCGTGGTCGCCCGCCCCGAACAGGTCGGCCGCGGCGAAGCGGACGTGGTGCACGGCGTGCGGGTCGGGGGTGCCGCCGCGGGCGCGCTCGTCGGCCAGCGGGTGCGCCCCGGCCCGCTCGACGACCGTGCCGACGGCACCGCGGGCGTAGCGGGGCAGGCGGGTGTGCCCGTCGGGGTCGGTCGCGCGGGTGCGGACGCGGTCGCCCGGGGCGAAGCGGTCAGCCATGCGGGAGCTCCAGGTCGGCCGAGGTGGCCACGCCCTTCTCGACCAGCAGCACGCGGATCGCGGCGAACCACCGCTCGTAGTAGGACGCGGCCAGGTACTCCGGCACCGGCAGCCGCTCCTGGGCGTCGCGGAACTCGTCGAGGTTGTAGATCCCGCGCCGGATCAGGGCGCCGTTGAGCGCGAGGACGTGCGCCTCCCAGTCGGCGTGGAAGGGCGGCTCGTCCGGCTCCTGCACGATCGCGGCGAACCCGGTCATCCCGCCGACGTCGTTGATGCGGCTCACCCGTCCTTCCTACCCGGACCGGGGGTGACCGCACCACCGGCCGCGTCGTCGGGCGCCCCGCCGATCAGGTCGCGGATCCGGTCGTGGCGGCGCGCGTAGTCGGCCCCGAAGCGGCGCCGCGAGCGCGCGAGTGCGGGCTCGCCGTAGCGCCGCCGGGCCCAGACCGACCCCGGCTTGGCCAGCCGCAGCGCCCCGACCGTCGCCACGATCGGGACCACCACCCCGATGACGCCGGTCGCGAGCTTGCCCTTCGCCACGCAGACCCCCGCGGTGACCAGGTGCAGTGCGACGACGAGCAGGTAGAGGACCGTCCCGAGGGCCCCGCCGTCGGTGGCCGGGCCGACCGGGGCGGCCTGCAGGAGCAGCGAGACGCCGAGCGCCCCGCCGACGAGGACGGCGTCGATCGACTTGCGGCCGTCCGCGCCCCAGTAGACGTCGTCGAGGTGGAGCCAGAGGGCGAACTCGTCCAGGGCCAGCGCGGCGCCGGCGCCGAAGCCGACCGCCAGCACCTCGGTCCACGGCGAGCCCGGGTCCCAGCGGAACTCCACCAGCCCCGCGACCAGCACGAGGAGGATGCCCCACACCTGGTGGTGCACGTGCACCCCGGCGATGTGGACGTCGGCCAGCGCGCCGCCCCCGTCGGCGGACGGGCCCGCGACCCGCCGGGCGCGGATCCGCCGGGTCACCGCGCGGGTCACGGCGAAGGTGACGAGGAAGGCGAGCAGCGCCCACAGGGCGGCTGCGCGGCCGGAGTCCACGATGACGCGTTCGTACCAGTCCATCGACGATCCTCGCCCCGGGCGGATGCGGCCGGCCCCCACGCTGTCGGACCGGCCGGTGCGGGACAAGGCCCGGGTCGCCGACGGGACACCCCGGCCGGCCGGGGCAGGGCCGATCGGAGCCGTGCCGTGGGCCGCACGGCCCGGAAGGCGGGGCCGAGCGGCCCTGATCCGCCGGAACCGCTGGCGAGGGCGCCGACCCCGCCTCTACCGTCGACCCTCGACCTCGGGTTGGGAGACCTCATGCGGACCGCACCGCGCGCGCGCACCGCGATCCTGGTCGCCGCCGTCTACCTCGCGCTGGTCTGCGCGGTCTGGTTCCTCACCGGCACCGACTACACGACGATCGGCACCACGGTCGGGACCACCGTCGCGGGGATCGTGGTCCCGGTCGGGCTCGGGGCCGTGTTCCTGGCCGCCGTCACCACCTACCTCGGCTGGTGGCGTCCGGTCCTGTACGAGGAACCGCGCGTCGGGCCGCGCTGGCTCCTGGTGGTCCCCGTCCTGTTCGTCGTGATCGCGGTCGGCACGCTGACCCGGGCCGACCTGTCCCGCTTCTCCGCCACCCACCTGCTGATGCTGGTCGTGGGGGTGGCGCTGGTCGGCTTCTCCGAGGAGCTGCTCTGCCGCGGCATCGCCGTCGTCGGCCTGCGCGGATCCGGCTCGGAGGTCGTCGCGTGGCTGGGCAGCTGCCTGGTCTTCGCACTCCTGCACGGCGTCAACGCCCTGTTCGGCGCGCCCGTCGCCGCCACCGGGGTGCAGGTCCTGTTCGCGTTCCTGGCCGGGAGCGTCCTGTACGTGACGCGGCGCGTCACGGGCGTGCTGGTGGCCTGCATGGTGATCCACGCGTTCTGGGACTTCACCTCCTTCGCCGCGCAGGCGGCTCCGGCGCAGGGCCCGTCGCCGCTCGGTGTGCTGGCGCTGCTCCAGTACCCGACCGTGGTCCTCGCGCTGGTCGGGGTGCTCCTGCTGGTGCGGCGGCCGGTCCCGCAGGCCGCCTGACCCGGCGGCCCTCAGGTCCTGCGGACCACCCGCTCGTCCTGCCCCGGCTTCCAGATGCCGACCTCCATGTGCCCGTCGACGATCTCCACCGACGACGCCCCGGTGGGGTGGGCCTCGTAGAAGTGGTCGAACGTCCCGCCGCGCAGGTCCAACCCGATGTCGTCGAACAGGTCCTGGGCGAACCGCTGGTGCAAGTCGGTGTCGCGGACGTCGGCGACCGTGCCGAACAGCTTGGCGTCGCCGTCGCCGACCTGCGTGTCGACGGTGGCGGTGTGCAGGCAGAAACGGGGGTCGCGGTGCAGGTCGTGGAACTTGGTCGTGTCGGGCATCCCGATCAGCCACAGCCGGTCCTCGAACACCCGCGGCTCGATCGGGCTGATCCGCGGGGAGCCGTCGGCGCGCAGCGTCGCGAGCAGGCAGAGCTTGCCGGTCGCGGCGTGGCGGCGGGTGAAGATGGCCGAGATCCGCGGGGCGCCCGCGGTGAAGTCCGTCCAGCTCGTCATGGGGACGACGCTAGGACCGGTTCCTGACAGCTCCTGTCAGGAACCGGCGCGCGAACGCCAGGTAGGCACCGGCCAGCGCGGGCCCGGCCACCGCCAGCCCGACGACGGCACCCGCCGTCCCGGGCAGCAGCGGCAGCACCGCGGGCACCCCCGCGACGACGAGCGCGGTCGCGACGGCCTTGTGCACCGCGGGCCACACCCGGGACAGCCACAGCAGCACCAGCCCGACGACGGCCCCGGCACCGAGCGTCAGCAGGGACGTGGCCAGCAGGTGCACCGGGGCGAGGTCGCGGGTGCGGAACGGGTCGGGTCGCTCCCCCGTGCGCTCCAGCTCCGCGCGCACGAGACCGGCGGGCGGGCCCAGCTCGGCGAGCGCCTCCCGGATCCGCTCCTCCGACGCCCCGGGCCCGGCGCGCTCGGCGCAGTGCGTCCAGATCCGCGACCCCACCTCCAGCCGCGAGACCGGGGAGAGCTGGTGGGCGCACGCGTCGAACTCGCGGAGGTAGGTCGTCAGCGCGCTCACCGGGCGACCCGCCCGGACAGCTCCGCCCCCAGCGCCACCGCGGCCGCCCGCAGCACCGGGGTGATCTGCTCGACGGCCGCCCACGTCACGCGCGTCTCGGGCCCGGAGACCGACACCGCGGTCGGCGACGGCCCGCCCGGCACGGCCACGGCGACGCACCGCACCCCCAGCTCCTGCTCGGCGTCGTCGACGGCGAAGCCCTGGCGGCGGATGCGGTCCAGCTCGCCCAGCAGCGCGTCGGGGTCGGTGATCGTGTGCGGGGTCGGCGCGGCCATCCCGGTGCGGGCCAGCATCGCGCGCACCTCGACGTCGGGGAGCCCGGCGATCAGCGCCTTGCCGACGCCCGTGCAGTGCACCGGCACGCGGCGGCCGACCTCGGTGAACATCCGCATCGAGTGCCGCGACGGCGCCTGCGCCACGTAGACGACCGCGTCGCCGTCGAGCATCGCCATGTTGGCGGTCTCCCCCAGCGCGTCGACGAGCGCGGCGAGCTGCGGCTGCGCCCACGACCCGAGCAGCCGCGACGCGGCGTCGCCCAGACCGATCAGCCGGGGCCCCAGGCCGTAGCGGCGCGACGGGAGCTGCCGGACGTACCCGGACGCGACGAGCGTGCGGACGATCCGGTGGATCGTGGGCAGCGGCAGGCCGGAGCGCGCCGCGAGCTCGGACAGGGCGAGGTCGCCGTCGGCCTCGGCGAGCAGCTCGAGCAGCCCGAACGCCCGGTCCAGCGACTGCACGCCCGCCGACCGTTCGATGCGCCCGGCACTGCTCATGATCACCCGATTCCGGTCCCGCCTGCGCACGAGCGTATCGCCCGCCCGCGGCGACCCGTGCCCGTACCGCGATCACGGCGCCCCGTCCGGCGATCACGACGAATGCGACGTACGGTCGCCGACCGGACACCGACGTCCACCTTCGGAGGGGTCATGGCCACGCACGCACCGGAACCCGCACTGCGGACGTCGCGCAAGGTCGCGGCGGCGAGCCTCGTCGGCACCACGATCGAGTGGTACGACTTCTTCATCTTCGGCACCGCCGCGGCGCTGGTGTTCAACCAGGTGTTCTTCCCGTCCTTCGACCCGGTCACCGGCACCCTCGCCGCGTTCGGGTCGTTCGCCGTGGGCTTCATCGCGCGGCCCGTCGGCGGGGCCGTGTTCGCCCACTACGGCGACCGGATCGGGCGCAAGCCGATGCTCGTGTGGTCGCTGCTGATGATGGGGGCGGCGACCGTCCTGATGGGGCTGCTGCCCGGGTACGACCAGATCGGGGTCTGGGCGCCGGTCCTGCTCGTCGTGCTGCGCTTCCTGCAGGGCTTCGGCGTCGGCGGCGAGTGGGGCGGGGCGGCGCTGATGGCCGTCGAGCACGCCCCGTCGAACCGGCGCGGCTTCTACGGCAGCTGGCCGCAGGTCGGCGTCCCCGCCGGGCTGGTCCTCGGCACCGGCGCGTTCGCGATCCTGTCGGCCACGCTCACCGACGAGCAGTTCCTCGCCTGGGGCTGGCGCATCCCGTTCCTGGTCAGCGCCGTCCTGATCGGCGTCGGCATGTGGATCCGGCTGACGGTCAGCGAGAGCCCCGTGTTCCAGGAGTCGCTCGACACCAAGGCGGCCGCCCGGATGCCCGTCCTGGACGCCCTGCGCACCTACCCCAAGGAGATCGCGCTGGCCTCGGGGTCGTTCATCGCGACCCACTCCACGTTCTACGTCGGCTCGGTCTGGCTGGTCTCCTACGCGACGACCACCCTGGGCTACGAGCGCTCGGAGATCCTCAACGCCAACGTCGCATTGAGCGCGTCCGACATCCCGATGATCCTCGCGTTCGGCCTGCTGTCGGACTACGTGGGCAGGCGGAAGCTGTTCCTCGGCGGGATGGGCCTGCTGGTGCTGTTCGCGGTGCCCTACTTCTTCCTCGTGGGCACCGGCTCCATCTGGCTGTTCCTCCTCGGCGGCCTCGTCGTGCAGGCCTGCCGCAGCGCCGTCTACGGCCCGCAGTCGGCCTTCTTCGCCGAGCAGTTCTCCACCGGCATGCGCTACAGCGGCAGCTCGCTGGCCTACCAGTTCGCGGCCATCATCGGCGGTATGGCGCCGCTGATCTGCACCGCGCTCGTCGCCTGGACCGGCAGCCTCTACGCCGTCGCCGGCTACGTCGCGTTCCTCGCGCTCGTCTCGTTCGTCTGCTCGTACCTCATGACCGAGACGCTGCGCAGCGGCCTGCCGACCGACTCCCCGGTGCGGGTGGGCTCCCGCTGAGGCCCGCCGGCCGGGACCGTCCCCGTGCTGCGGCGGTCCCGGATGCGCCGTACGGTCCGCGACCGGGTGACGGAGCACACACGGGGGTGGGCGATGACCGAGGCGGTCGCATCGACGGCGGGTCCGGCGCAGCTGCGGCGGGTGGCGCTCGCCAGCGCCGTCGGCACGACGATCGAGTGGTACGACTACTTCATCTACTCGACGGCGGCCGCGCTGATCTTCGGCTCGCAGTTCTTCTCCACGCTCGAACCGGCGTCCGCCACGCTCGCCGCGTTCGCCACGCTCGGCGTCGGGTTCATCGCCCGGCCGGTCGGCGGGATCCTGTGGGGCCACTTCGGCGACCGCGTCGGGCGCAAGGCGATGCTCGTGGCGTCGCTGCTGCTGATGGGCGTCGCGACGGTCGGGGTCGGGCTGCTGCCGACGTTCGCCCAGATCGGGGTGTGGGCACCGGTCCTGCTGCTCGTGCTGCGGCTGCTGCAGGGCCTGTCGGCAGGGGGTGAGTGGGGCGGGGCGGCGCTGATGGCCGTCGAGCACGCCCCCGCCGGGCAGAAGGGGCGCTACGGCGCGTACTCGCAGATCGGCGTGCCGGCCGGGTTGATCCTGGCGCAGCTCGTGTTCGTGCTGGTCGGGGCGACGTTGACCGACGAGCAGTTCGCCGCGTGGGGCTGGCGGCTGCCGTTCCTGCTCAGCATCGTGCTCGTCGCCGTCGGGCTGTTCATCCGGCTGCGGATCGAGGAGAGCCCGGTCTTCAGGGAGCTGCGCTCCGGGCGGGAGCGGGCGCGGCTGCCCATGGTCGAGGTGTTCCGGGAGCGCCCGCGCGAGCTGCTGATCGCGTCGGTCAGCTTCATCGCCAACACCGCGATCGGCTACGTCTTCCTCGCCTACCTGCTGTCCTACGGCACGTCGGTGCTGGGCCTGAGCCGCACGCTGATGCTCACCGTCGTGATCGTCGGCAGTGTGTCCTGGCTGGTCAGCATCATCGTGGCCGCACGGTGGTCCGACCGCGTCGGCCGCAAGCCGGTGTACCTGGTCGGGTCGGTGCTGCTGGTGGTGTGGCCGGTGCCGTTCTTCCTGCTCATCGACACCGGCGACCCGGCGCTGATGGTCGTGTCGGTGATCGTGCTGACGATCGGGCTCGGCCTGTCCTACGGCCCGCAGTCGGCGCTGTTCGCGGAGATGTTCGAGGCGCGCTACCGCTACAGCGGCGCGTCCTTCTCCTACGCGGTCGGCGCGGTGCTCGGCGGCGGGTTCGCGCCCGTCGTCGCGACGGCGCTGCAGAGCGCCACCGGCACGTCCCTGTCGGTGGCGGCGTACATGATCGCGACGGCGGTCGTCAGCCTGCTGGCGGTGCTGGCGATCCGGGAACCGGTCACGTCCCGCTGACCGCGGTCAGGCGGTGCAGGGCGAGGCGGGCGACCGGGAGGTAGGCGGCGACGACGGGCGCCGGGCCGTCGACGGTGAGCCAGGTCGACCCGTCGGCGTCGACGCCGTGGCGCAGGTGCATCCGCAGCGGGCCGACCCGCACGTCCCACGCCCACGTGCGCGCGGCCTCGTCCACGGCGGTGACGACGAACGCGACCCGGATCCCCACCGGCCCGTGCACGGTGCCGGTGACGCCCGGCGCGATCCGGGCGGCCGCGGTGTCGACGCGGCGGATCTGCGGAGCCCAGCCCGCCCACCGCGCGGGGTCGGCGTAGCGCTCCCACACCAGCGCGGCCGGCGCGGGGCCCCGTGCACTCGTCCCGGCCCGCATCGTCCGATCGTCGCGGAGACCGGGCGGAGGCGCGCGTCGAGCCCTACCGTGGAGGGGTGATCCGTTCCGAGCAGTCCGTCGCCGCGCCCGCCGCCGTCGCGCACGCCGTGCTCACCGACGTGGCGGCCTGGCGGTTGTGGTCGCCGCACATCCGCTCCGTCGACTCCGCGGGCGAGGTGATCCAGGACGCGAGCTGGAGCGGGCTGGTCAAGCCCTGGTTCGGGCCGGCCACGCTGATGGAGGTGACGTGGTGCGAGCCCGGCCGCGGCATCCGCTGGACCTCCCACGCCGCCGGCCACCGCCTCGACTACGCCGACCTCATCACCCCGCACGGCGACCAGCGCTGCACGGTGACGATGACGGCCGAGGTCACCGGCCCGGCCGGCCCGCTCGTGCAGGGCGTCGTCGGACCGCTGTCGGCGTACGGGCAGCGCAGGCGGCTGACCCGCCTCGCGGCGCTGGCGGAGTTCCTGCACCGCCGGGCGATCGTCTACGCCGCCTGAGCACCGTGCGCGGAGAGGCGTGCCCCGGCACACCTCTCCGCGCACGAGGTCACCGGCTCAGGACCTCCGTCAGGACGCGGGTGAGCTCGGACGTCGGGTCGTCGGCCAGGCCGTGGCTGCGCCAGGCCACGTGGGTGTCGGGCCGGACCAGCACGCAGCCGTCCTCGCCGACCTCCCGGGCCCGGGCCCAGTCGTCGTAGAGGTCGATGTGCTCGCGGCCCGGGCCGATCACGTACGGCACCAGCTCGACGCCCAGCTTCTCCGCGACCTGGACGGCCGCCTCCGCCCACGCCGACCCGCTGATCCCGGTGAGCAGGGCGAAGCGCCCCTTGCCCGCGAGGTCGTGCGTGGAGACCCGCCGCCCGCCCGCGCCGCCCAGCCAGACGTGCGGCAGGCGCGCCCCCGGCCAGGTGGTCGGGTGGTAGTGCAGCTCGGGGTCGCGGGTGAACTCCGGCTCGGGCGTGCCGTCCGGGACCACCGCGTTCGAGGCGTAGCGGTGGTTGAGCTCCACGCCGTGCGCGTTGAACTCGTAGTTCTTCAGCTCGAGGGCCTTGCGCAGCTTCGCGCGCTGCTCCGCGGCCTCGGGGGTGTTGTCGGCGCGCGCCGCGATGTGCCGCGTCATGACCTCCGGGTCGCTCTCCCCGAGCAGTCCCAGCGCGTCGAAGATCGGGCCGAACTCCTCGATGCTCTTGTTGGCGCGCAGCACGATCTGCTTGCCGATCGGGGCGCGCTCGGCGTCGAAGGAGTCGAGCAGGCCCTCCCCCGCGGTGCCCCGCAGCACGTACGCGAGCTTCCAGGCCAGGTTGTAGGCGTCCTGGATGGAGGTGTTGGACCCCAGCCCGTTCGACGGGGGGTGCCGGTGGCAGGCGTCGCCGAGGCAGAACACGCGGCCCGCGCGGTAGCGGGTGGCGTAGCGCTTGTTGTTGCCCCACAACGAGGTGGAGCGGATCGTCACCGGGATCGTGTCGTCGCCGACCAGCTCGTGCACGATCTTGATCGCCTCGGCGTCGGTGACCTCGGGAGGCGGCTGGGAGATGTCGTACCCCCAGATCACGAGCCACTCGTTCCACGGCCGCACCATCCGCACCACGCCCATGCCGATGCCGCCGACGTCGGACCCGGGCTGCAGGATCCAGTACAGGACGCTGGGCCGGTGCTCGACGTAGTGCGACAGGTCGGCGTGGAACACGATGTTCATCGAGCCCGCGAGGTCCATCTCGCCCTCGAACGGCAGGCCGACGTCCTCGGCGACCTGGCTCCGCCCGCCGTCGGCGCCGAGCACGTACTTCGCGCGGATCGTGTACTCGTGGCCGGTGGTGCGGTCCCGCACGGTGACGGTGACGCCGTCGGCGTCCTGCTCCAGCCCGACGTACTCGGTGTCGAACCGGATCCGGCTGCCCCGCGACGCGGCGTGCCCGACGAGGATCGGCTCCAGCAGCGTCTGCGGGATGTCGCAGTTGGGCGACGGGCTCGCGGCGATGTAGTCCGACGCCCGCTCCGGCGCGGTCTCCCAGGTGCGGACGCGCCCGATCTCGTCGCCGGCGAGGCTGGTGCAGAACACCGTCTCGCCCATCCGGTCGTGCTCGGTCCCCTGGGCGAGCACGTCGTCCTCGATGCCGAGGTCGCGGAAGATCTCCACGGTGCGCTGGTTGGTGATGTGGCTGCGCGGCGTGTTGGCCGTCCAGCGGTACTTGGTGATCACCATGTGGTCCACGCCGAGCGTGGCCAGGGACAGGGCGGCGCCGGAACCGGCGGGCCCGCTCCCGATGACGAGGACGTCGGTCTCGAACGCGGCGGTCACTTACTTCTCCTTCGCGAGGACGATGTCGAACTCGATCGACGCCCACGGCTCGGTGAGCTCGCGGCCGTCGGGTGCGGTTCCGGGGGCGTGGTCGGCGACGTCGACGACGAGGCTGTCCTTGACGCCGAACACGGCGTCGCTGGCGAGGTACTCGTCGCCCGCCACGAAGACGTGGGTGATCAGGGTGCGGTACCCGGGCGCGGTGACCATGAAGTGCAGGTGCGCCGGGCGCATCGGGTGCCGGCCGGTGGCGGCGAGCAGCTCGCCGACCGGGCCGTCGTCGGGGATGCCGTAGCAGGACGGGCGCACCGACCAGAACCGGTACTCGCCCTCGTCGCCGGAGGTGAGCCAGCCGCGGCCGGCCGTGCGCGCGTCGGAGTACTGGACGTCGTAGAAGCCGTCGTCGTCGGCCTCCCACACCTCGATGCGGGCGCCGGGGACCGCCTCGCCGGTGGTCGAGCGCACGGCACCCGACACCCAGCACGGCGTGCCCTTCGCCCCGACCGCGATGTCGCCACCGAGCTCGATGCCCGGGGCGCCCTCGACGAAGAACGGGCCGAACACCGTCGACTCGGTGGCGTCGGGCTCGGGCGCGGCGTTGATCCCGACCGTCAGCATCGACAGGCCCAGCACGTCGGAGAGCAGGATGAACTCCTGGCGCCGGTCGTCGGTGATGTGCCCGGTCCGGGTGAGGAACTCGATCCCGCGCATCCACTCGTCCTGGGTGAGGCGGACGTCGCGGGCGAACGCGTGCAGGTGCCGGGTGAGGCTGCGCATCACCTCGGCGAGCCGGTCGTCGTGCCCGAAGCTCGCCACCACCTCGTCGGTGACGGCCTGCTCCCGTTCGTCCTGGGTCATCGCTCTCCCTCCCACGCCCTCTGCACCAGCTGCCTCATCGCGCCGCCGCCGACCGGCACCGGGTTGTCGGCGGGCACGACCCGCTCGGTGCGCTCCGCCACCTCGTCGAGCTGGTCCGCGCGCAGGCCCAGCTCCGCCAGCCCCGTCGGCATCCCGGCCGCCGCGACCACGGCCCGCAGGCCGGCGACGGCGTCGTCGCAGCCCAGTGCGCGGGCGATGCGCGCGGTGGCGTCCGGCGAGCCGGGGGCGTTGAACGCCAGCACGTGCGGGAGCAGCGTCGCGTGGCTGCGGGCGTGCGGCAACCCGAGCCCGCCCAGGACGTGCGCGAGCTTGTGGTGCAGGCCGCTGCCGGCGACGGCGAACGCGGAGCCCGCGAGGTAGGCGCCGAGCAGGAGCTGCTCGGGGTCGTCCTCGCGCAGGCCGGCGGCGAGGGCGCGGACCCCCTCCTCCGCGACGACGCTGCTGACGGGGTTGCGCCGCGGCGCCCAGAACGCCTCGACGCAGTGCGCCATCGCGTTGAGCGCACTCGCCCTGGCCAGCCCGGGCGGCAGCGACGCCGTCAGCTCCGGGTCGTAGACGACGGTGCGCGGCAGGACGACGGGGTCGGTGCCCGTGGTCTTGACGCCGTCCTCCGACAGCCCCCAGACCGGCGTGACCTCCGAGCCCGCGTACGTCGTGGGGACGGCGAGGATCGGTAGCCGGGTCGTCAGCGCGACGGCCTTGGCGGCCCCGACCGTGGATCCCCCGCCCACGCAGAGCACGGCGTCGGTGCCCACCGCGGCCTCGCGGGCCGCCTCGGCGGTGGCGACGGGGACGTGCTCGCGCACCGCGGTGAACACCGCGGCGATGCGGTCGGCGAACGGCGCGGTGAGGGCCCGGACGCGCTCGGTGTCGCGCTCGGAGGCGATCAGCAGGACCTTCGAGGCGCCCAGCCGCTCCACCTCGGCGGCCAGCCCCGTCCGCGCGACCCCGGACCCGAACACGACGCGGCCGGGCAGGGCGTCGTAGGTGAAGGAGTGCACGGGCTCACACTGGACCATCCATCAGCCACACGTCCAACACGCTTCGGTGACCCCCAGCCATACGATGAACCATGGACCTGCGGCAGCTCCGGTACTTCGTCACCGTCGCCGAGGAGCGGTCGGTGACGCGGGCGGCGGCCCGGCTGCACCTCACGCAGCCGCCGCTCTCGGCCCAGATCGCCCGGCTGGAGCACGAGCTGGGCGTGCCGCTGCTGGTGCGCCACCGCCGCGGCGTCGACCTCACCGAGGCCGGGCGGCTGCTCGTCGAGCACGCGCGGTCGGTGCTCGCCGACGTCGACGCGGCGGTGGAGTCGGTGCGGCGCACCGGGCAGGGACGCAGCGGGCGGCTGACGCTCGCGTTCGTCCCGGCGACGGCGTGGTCGGTGCTGCCGGGGCTGCTGCGCGGCTTCCGGGCGGTGCGTCCCGAGGTCGAGCTGCGGTTCCTGGAGGGCGGGTCGGACGCGGTGGCCGAGCACGTGCGCGCCCGCCGGGCCGATCTCGGGCTGCTGCACCTGCCGCCCGGCGGGGCGGGGGCCGGGCCCGATCTCGACGTGGCCGTGGTGCGCCGCGAGCCGCTCGTCGCGGTGCTCCCCCGCGAGCTCGCGGCGCGGTTCGGGGACCGGGTCGACCTCGCCGACCTGGCCGACGAGCCGTTCCTCGCGCCGTCGCGCGAGCTGGCCGGCGGACTGGCCCCGCACCTGCTCGGGGCGTGCCGCCTGTCCGGGTTCGAGCCGGTGCCGCGGGACGTGGAGCTGGTCGCGACGGTGGTGGCGCTGGTCGGGGCGGGCGTCGGGGTGTCGGTGCTGCCCGCGTCGGTCGCGGCGGTGTGCGGGCCCGACGCGGTGACCCGCCCGCTGGCGAGACACGTGCCGGTGGTGGAGACCGGCCTGCTGCGCAGACGCTCGGACGCCCCGACCCCGGCCGTCCAGCGGTTCCTGCGCCTGGCCCTGGACACCCCCGAGCCCGACGCCCTGGGCCCGGCCTACGCCCGCCCCTAGCCGGGGCCCACCCGCGCCGCGGGCCGCGCACCCCCCCGCGCCGCAGTGGGGTGGCTCCACTCCGACCGGGCTGCAGTGGAGCCACCCCACTGCACGCGGGGGCGGGCGGGGCTCGCCCGGGTTGCGGCGTTCCGCCACGGGCTGGGGGCGGCGGCTGGCACCATGTCCACCCGTGACGATCACCGCCCGCACCCCGCGGATCACCTCGCTGCACGTGTTCTGCGCGGTGCTCGTCCTCGCGATCGCGGCCCGGCCGCTGATCACCGACGCGGCGTCCGCCCCGGCCGTCCGCACCGCGGCCACCGTGTTCGTCGCGGTGTGCGTGCAGGCGCTGCCGTTCCTGGTGCTCGGGGTGCTGCTGTCCGGGGCGATCGCCGCGTTCGTCTCCCCCGTGGTCCTGCGCCGGGCCCTGCCGCGCCACCCCGTCGCGGCCGTGCCGGTGGCCGGGGCGGCGGGCCTGGTGCTGCCGGGGTGCGAGTGCGCGTCGGTGCCGGTGGCACGGCGGCTGATCGGTCAGGGCGTGCCGGACGCCGCGGCGCTCACCTTCCTGCTGGCCGCCCCGGCGATCAACCCCGTCGTGCTGGTCGCCACCGCCGTCGCGTTCCCGGGTGAACCGCGGATGGTGCTCGCGCGGTTCCTCGGGTCGCTGGGCACGGCGTGCGTGATGGGCTGGCTGTGGCAGCGGGTCGGGCGGGCGGAGTGGATCACCGAACGGGCCCGGCGCTCCACGCCGCGCCGGGACGGGGAGCACCGGTGGGCCGTCCTCGCCGAGACCGCCCGCCACGACCTCGTCTCGGCGGGCGGCTTCCTCGTGCTCGGCGCGGTCACCGCCGCGGCGCTGTCGGTCCTCGTCCCCGCCGAGTGGACCGACGCGCTCGCCGGCCGGCTGCTGCTCGCGATCGTCGTCATGGCGGTGCTCGCGGTCGTGCTGGCGCTGTGCAGCGAGGCCGACGCGTTCGTCGCGGCGTCGCTGTCGATGCTGCCCCTGCTGCCCCGCCTGGTGTTCCTCGTCGTGGGCCCGGCGGTCGACGTCAAGCTGATCGCGTTGCAGGCCGGCACGTTCGGGCGGGCGTTCGCGGCCCGGTTCGCGCCCGCCACCTTCGTCGTCGCCGTCGTGTGCGCCTGCGCGGCCGGGGCGGTGGTCCTGTGAGGCGCGAGACCCAGCACGTGCTGCTGGTCCTGCTCGGCGGGGCGCTGCTGCGGATCGCCGCCGACGACACCCACCTGCGCTACGTGAAGCCGTCGCACCGCTGGCTGCTGGTCGCGGCCGGGGCGGTGATCGTCGCGCTCGCGGTGGTGGCGCTGGTCCGGGACCTGCGGGGGCACGGCCCGGCCGACGACCACGACCACGCCCGGTCGCACGTCCCGTGGCTGCTGCTCGCCCCGGTGCTGGTCATCGCGCTGGTCGCCCCGCCGGCACTGGGTGCCGACTCGGTGAACCGCACGGGCGCCCGCAACGCCGTGGTGCAGGACGGCGACGTCTTCCCCCCGCTCCCGGACGACCCGCGGCTGACGGTCGCCGAGTTCGTGCAGCGGGCCGCCTGGGACACCTCCGGCTCCCTCGACGGCCGGGAGGTGACGCTCACCGGTTTCGCCGTGCGTCGCGGGGCGGCCGTCGAGCTGGCCCGGCTGACGATCTCCTGCTGCGCCGCCGACGCCCGCCCGAACCGCGTGCGCCTGGTCGGCGACCTCGGTGATCCGCCGCAGGACACCTGGCTGCGGGTCCGCGGCACCGTGCAGACGGGCAGCGCCACCGCCGCCACCGGGTACGTCCCGGCGATGACGGTGGCGGCGGTGGAGGTCGTCGACGCCCCACCCGACCCCTACGAGTACTGACTCACACCGGCGAGCGCCGGACCACGAACCAGCCCGCGACGGCGAACACCGCGCCGATGGCCACCAGCCGCACGGTGTCGGCGACGGGGATCGGGGCGCCGATCGTCAGCAGGCCGGTGGCGACGACCACTCCGAAGGCCGCGGCCCCGGCGAGGACCGCCCCCACGACCAGCCCGGGCACCCCCCACCGCGCGTGCAGGACGACCCCCAGCAGCACCATCGGGAGGGTCAGCAGCAGCGGTGCGGCGAAGACCACGAACTGGCCGACGGGGTTGCCCACCGCCTCCCAGCCCGCGCCGAGGAACCGCACGTCGCCGCCCCAGCCGCCGGTGAGCTGCTCGACGCCCAGGAACAGGAACAGCAGCGCACCGAGCACGAGGGTCTCCAGGAGGACGAACAGCACGGTTCCGAGGTAGTAGTCGCGACGCGTCCGGCCCATCGCGACGGAGAACGGGAGCAGGCGCGACAGCGACGTGGCCTGGGCGCCGGCGACGCCGCCGTAGGCGCCGCCGATGATCCCGATGGCGAAGCCGCGGCCGAAGCTGCCGCTGGCCGCGATCTCCGCCGCGGTGATCCCCACGCCGAGCGCGACGAACAGCAGCACCCCGGCGAGGGTGCCCAGCACGAGCCGGCGGTCGAGCAGGTGCACGCGAACGATGTCGATGGCGTGGTTCATCGGGCCTTCCCCCGGTCGGCGTCCGGTGCGGACGCGGTGTGGACGATGAGCTGCTGGAGCGACACGGGCGTGACGTCCAGGTCGGGCGGCACCGCGGCGGGCGTGCCGACGGCGGTGACCCGCAGCGTCGGGCCGAGCTGCTCGCGGTGCAGCTCGCCGCACCCGGCGACGAACCGCTCCACGGTCTCGACCGGCCCGCTGACGGTGACGGCGCGCCCGCGCAGGGCGTCGACGTCGTCGTCGAGGACGACCCGGCCGCGGTCGAGGACCACGACGTGCTCGAGCAGGTCGGCGACCTCGTCGATCAGGTGGCTCGACAGCACGATCGTGCGCGGGTGCTCGGCGTAGTCGGCCAGCAGCACCTGCGACAGCGTGGCGCGGGCGCCGGCATCGAGGCCGAGGTAGGGCTCGTCGAGCAGCGTCAGCGACGCCCGGGACGCGACCCCGATCGTGGCGCCGAGCATCGAGCGCTGGCCGCGGGAGAGCTTCCTGATCCGGCGGTCCAGCGGCAGCCCGAACCGCGTCACGAGGTCCTGCGCCACCTCCTCGGACCAGTGCGGCTGCAGCAGCGCCGCGGCCCGCAGGGCGTGCCCGACGCGGTAGGTGTCGGGGTGGGTCTGGTCCTCGCGGACGAGGCAGACCGTGGAGCCGACGCCGGTGACGGTGCCCGCCGACGGGTACTCCTGGCCGGCGAGGATCCGCAGCAGCGTGGTCTTGCCCGCGCCGCTGGCCCCGAGCAGGCCGTGGACCGCGCCCTCGGCCAGCGTGACGTCGACGGCGTCGAGCGCGTGGACGTCCCCGTAGTGCCGGGTGAGCCCGGTGGTCGTGACGCTCATGCGTCCCCCCAGGTGTCGATCATCTTCTTGACCTGCTCGGCGTCCATGCCGAGCTTGCGGGCCTCCGCCAGCAGCGGGGCCAGGTAGGCCCGGGCGAACTCCTCGCGGCGCCGCTCCAGCAGCAGCGCGCGCGCGCCGGTGGCGACGAACATGCCGATCCCCCGTCTCTTGTAGAGGACGCCGCTCGTGACGAGCTGGTTGACGCCCTTGGCCGCGGTGGCCGGGTTGATGCGGTGGAAGGCCGCGAGCTCGTTGGTGGACGGCACCTGCGCCTCCTCCGCGAGCGAGCCGTCGACGACCGAGTTCTCGATCTGCTCCGCGATCTGCGCGAAGAGCGGCCTGCCGTCGTCCCTCACCCCGACCCCCGGTCCGTTGGTTCGTTACTCATGTAACTAACCATGCAACCGATGAAGCTCGGTGTCAACCCGGACGCCGCCAGCGCGCGGAGCACCGCGGGTCCCGCCGACGGCACCGGGCCGGGTCCGCGCCGGTCGGGCGGGCACCGCGGCGCCGACGGGCGGCAGGCACGGCCGCACGGCCGTGACGGTCACGAGCAGCACCGTCGACGGCGGGGAGGGGCCGCTGGGCACCGACTGCGCGACGGGCACGGCGTCACCCGCGAGGACGACCGTCACCGCCGCGACCGGGCCCCGGCCCGCGCCGGTGGCACGAGCGCACCGCCGCCGGGCGGACGGGTCAGCCGGGCAGCCGGAACTGGATCCGCTCGATCGACGCGCTGATCGGCGCGAACAGCTCGCGCCGGATCCGGTTGTGCTCCTCGTCGCGGTCGTAGACGCGGTAGGCGTCCTCGTCGTCGAGGTCGACGGTGATCGCGTAGCTCGCGTTGCCCTCGCGCAGGCCCAGGTCGACCCCGGAGACCATGCGCAGCTCGACACCCTCGACGCGCAGGTCGCGCAGCGCCTGCAGGGCCGTCTCCACCTGCTCGGCGGACACGTCGGGGAGCAGCCGGCCGACCACCACGTTGCGGATCACCGGATCAGGCTAGCGACCCCCGGTCACACCTCGCTGCGGTGGTCCACCAGGGTCTGCGCCACCTGCGCGAGCTTGACGTTGAGCGACTGCGACGCCGCCCGGAGCACCTCGAACGCCTCGTCGGAGCCGATCTTGCGCCGCTCCATCAGGATGCCCTTGGCCTGCCCGATGACGTCCCGGCTCTGCAGCGCCTGGCGCAGCTGCGCGGACTCCAGCTCGGCCGAGGTGGCCGCCATCGTGGCCGCGAGCGCGGTGGAGGCGTGCGCGGCGAGGACGATGGCGAGGTCGCGGTCGAGCTCGTCGAGCCCCGCGACCCGGCGCGAGTAGACGTTGAGCGCGCCCATCCGCGGGCCGTCGCCGTCGGGGAACAGGCCGACGGCCAGCACGCTGTGCACGCCCAGTTCGGCCGCCGCCGGGCCGAACCCGCCGAAGCGGGTGCTCGTCGCGAGGTCGGAGCAGAACGTGAGGCCCAGCCCGGCCGTGCGGGTGGCGGCGACGCACGGCCCGTCGTCGAGGCGGTACTGGATCTCGTCGAGGCGGGTGGCCAGCGCGTCGGTCTCGACGGGGGTCTGGAACCCACCCGCGACGCGCAGTGTGACGCTGACGAGGTCGGCGCCCGGCACGACCGCCTTCGCCGCCTCGACGACCCGCACCAGCACGCCGCGCACCGTGCTCGCGTCCATCAGCGCGGAGGCGAGCGCGAGGAACTCCGCGGCCACCGGGCCCGGCACCTCGTCGTCGACGACCGCCAGCACCGCCTGTTCCGCCGCACCGTCCGTCGTCACCCGGCACCCCCGATCGCTCCGTTTGTCCGGCGCGGAAGCTTGACCCACGGCCCCCCTTGCGGGCAAGCCGCCCCCCGATCGGCCGATCAGGTTCCTCCGGCGCGGTGGCGGGCGGTCGGGGCCGGACGCCGGGCGCGCAGCTTGCGCACGATCAGGACCACCACGGCGACGACCACCACCCCGGCCACGACGTAGGACACCGGTCCCAGCCACTGCTCCACGACCTCGAAGTTCTCCCCGAGGTACCACCCGAGCCCGATGAACACGGCGTTCCAGACGCCGCTGCCGATCGCGGTGAGCAGGCTGAACCGCCACACCGGCATCCCCACGATCCCGGCCGGGATCGAGACCACGCTGCGCAGCAGCGGGACGCAGCGCGCCAGCAGGACGACCTTGCCGCCGTGCCTGTCGAACAGCGCGTGGCCGCGCTCGAGGTCCTTCTGGCTGGACAGGATGAACCAGCGCCGGCCGGCCAGGTCGTGCAGCCGCTCGTAGCCGAACCAGGCCCCGAAGCCGTAGAGGATCAGCGCCCCGAGCAGCGACCCGAGGGTCGCCGCCCCCCACGCCGCGACCACGTCGAACGCGCCCGCCCGCGCCCGGAACCCCGCCAGCGGCAGGATGATCTCCGAGGGGATCGGCGGTATCACGTTCTCCAGCAGGATCAGCAGACCCACACCCGCCGCGCCGAGGCGGTCGACGATCGAGAACACCCAGTCGGCCATGACTCAAGGTTGCCCGATTCGTCCGGAGATCATCCGATGCGGGTCGTGAGTCTCACAGCCGGGCATGATGGGACCATGGCCGTGAACCCGTCCGGGGCCGACATGAAGGCGTTCCTCGCCGCCGACCCCGACCAGCCGATCGTCATGCTCAACCTGCTGCGCTTCGCCGAGGGCGGGGCGGAGCGCTACGAGGCCTACCTCGCGCACTTCCGGCCGTTTGCCGAGAAGGTGGGCGCGAGCGTCGTGTACTTCGGGCACGGCGCCGACCCGGTCGTGGCCGAGCACGGGCAGGACTGGGACGCCGTGCTGCTCGTGGCGTACCCGAGCCGACGCGCGTTCTCCGACATGGTCCGCGACCCGGGCTACCAGGAGGGCACGCACCTGCGCACGGAGGCGCTGGTGGAGGCCGTCCTGCAGCCCACGGTGCCCCGCGGATGACGACGGAGTTCGACTACTCCAACCTCAGCGGCCGCCCGTCCGGCCCGGTGCTGCGCCTGCTGTCCCGCGTGCTGCCGGGCGTGCGCAGCGTGCAGGACCAGGTCGAGCCGTACGCGCGGGCCTGGCAGGAGCACAACCGGGCGGCACTGGCCGCCGACGGTCCGCTGTGGGTCGCCCTGGGCGACTCGCTCACCGTCGGGATCGGGGCCGGGGCCCACGACCGGGGATGGGTCGGGCAGCTGGCGTCGCGGATGCCGGGGTGGCGGGTCGTCAACCTCGCCGTCAGCGGCGGCCGGGTGCGCGACGTGCTGGACCGCCAGCTCCCCGCGATGGAGGCGCTGGGGCAGCGGCCCGACCTCGTCACGCTGCTCATCGGCAACAACGACCTCGTGAGCCCGCGCCTGCGGCCCGCGCTGCCCGGCAACCTCGACGAGCTGCTGCACCGCCTCCCGCCCGGCACCGTCGTGGGCAACCAGCCCGCCACCTACTCCGCGGCGCTGGAGGTCAACCGCCTGATCGACGACGCCGTGGCCGAGCGCGGGCTGCGCCTGGCCGAGCTGCGCGTCCCCCGGACCCGCGACTGGTCGGGCAAGCTCGCCGCCGACCACTTCCACCCCAACGAACGGGGCTACGAGGGGCTCGCCGCGGTGTTCGGCGCCGCGATCGGGTACTGACGCGGATCGGGCGCTCATCGGTGGACGCGCGCGGCTCGACCCTCGGGTCCGCCGTGCCGTGGACCGCATCGCAGCATGGCCACCTTCACGCAACGAGGTGGCGTGAAGGTGGCCATGCTGCAACGGGAACAGCCGGGGATCAGGCCGCGACGGCCGCCTTCGCCCGCTCGCGCAGGCTCGCCGGGACCGCGAACCGGTCGCCGTGCTTGGCCGCGAACTCGTCGGCCCGGGCCACGAAGCCCGCGACCCCGCCCGGGTAGCCCTCGACGTACTGCACGACGCCGCCGGTCCAGGCCGGGAAGCCGATCCCGAAGATCGAGCCGATGTTGGCGTCGGGCACCGAGGTGAGCACGCCCTCGTCGAAGCACTTCACGGTCTCGAGCGCCTCGATCACCAGCATGCGCTCGGACAGCTCGTGCAGGTCGACGTCGTGGTTGGTCGCCCCGAACTCGGTGCGCAGCCCCGGCCACAGGCCGGTGCGCTTGCCGTCGGCGTAGTCGTAGAAGCCCGCGCCGCCGGACTTGCCGGGACGGCGGGCGTCGACCAGCCGGTCGATGACGGCCTCGGACGGGTGCGCCGTCCAGGTGCCGCCTGCCGCCTCGACCGCCGCCCTCGTCTCCTTGCGGATCTTCTGCGGCAGCGTGAGCGTGAGCTCGTCCATCAGCTGCAGCACCGGCGCGGGGTAGCCCGCCTGCGACGAGGCCTGCTCGATCGTCTGCGGGTCGATGCCCTCGGCCAGCATCGCGACGCCCTCGTTGATGAAGGTGCCGATGACGCGGCTGGTGAAGAACCCGCGGCTGTCGTTGACGACGATCGGGGTCTTCTTGATCCCCAGCGTGAGGTCGAACGCCTTGGCCAGCGCGGCGTCGGACGTGCGCTCGCCGCGGATGATCTCCACGAGCGGCATCTTGTCGACCGGGGAGAAGAAGTGCAGGCCGATGAAGTCGGACTCGCGGTCGAGCCCTGCGGCCAGCTCGGTGATCGGCAGCGTGGAGGTGTTGGAGCACAGCAGGGCGTCGGGCTCGACGACCTTCATCGCCTCCCGGAACACCTCCTGCTTGAGCGCGACCGACTCGAACACGGCCTCGATGACGACGTCGCAGCCGACGAGGTCGCCGTAGTCGGCGGTGGGCGTGATGCGCGAGAGCAGCGCCTCACCCTTCTCCTGCGTGGTCTTCCCGCGCTTGACCCCCTTGGCGACGAGGCCCTCGGAGTATGCCTTGCCCTTCTCCGCCGAGGCGAGCTCGACGTCCTTGAGCACGACCTCCCAGCCGGCGAGCGCGCAGACGTAGGCGATGCCCGCGCCCATCATCCCGGCGCCCAGCACGGCGACCTTGCGCGGCGCCCACTTCTCGAACCCGTCGGGCCGCGACTTCCCGCCGTTGATGGCCTGCAGGTCGTAGAAGAACGCCTTGGTCATGTTCTTGCTGACCTGGCCGCAGACGAGCTCGGTGAAGTAGCGCGCCTCGATCCGGAACGCGGTGTCGATGTCGACCTGCGTGCTCTCGACGGCGGCGGCCAGGATGTTGCGCGGCGCCGGCATCGGCGCACCCTTGATCTGCTTGCGCAGGTTGGCCGGGAACGCGGGCAGGAACGCCGCGAGCTTCGGCGACGACGGGGTGCCGCCGGGGATCCGGTAGCCGGGCTTGTCCCACGGCGCCGACGCGTCGGGGTTGGCGGCGATCCAGGCGCGCGCCTTGTCGAGCATCTCCTCGGGCGTGGCCGCGAGGTCGTCGATCACGCCGACCTCCAGCGCCTGCGCCGGCTTCATCCGCTGGCCCTGCGCGAGGACCTTCATGAAGCCGTCGGCGATGCCGAGCAGGCGCGTGACGCGCACGACGCCGCCGCCACCGGGCAGCAGCCCCAGCGTGACCTCGGGGAGGCCGTAGAGCACGCCCTTCGCGTCGAGCCCGATGCGGTGGTGGCAGGCCAGGCCGATCTCCAGGCCGCCGCCGAGCGCGGTGCCGTTCATGGCCGCGACGACCGGGCGCCCGAGCGTCTCCAGGCGGCGCAGCACCGTCTTGATCGCCATGGACTGCTCGAAGAACCGCGGGGCGTCGGCCGCGGTGGCCTTCGACAGCGAGTCGAGGTCGCCGCCCGCGAAGAACGTCTTCTTCGCCGAGGTGAGGATGACGCCGGTGATGGCCTCCTTGTCGGCGACGAGGGCGTCGACGCACTCGAGGAAGGCCTCGCCGAAGCGCTCGTTCATCGTGTTGGCGCTGCGACCCGGGTCGTCCAGGGTGACGACGACGATCCCGTCGGCGCCCTTTTCCCAGCGCACTGCCTTCTGGTCGCTCATCAGATCCGCTCCACGATCGTCGCAATGCCCATGCCGCCGCCGACGCACAGCGTGGCGAGGCCGTACCGCAGCTCGCGCCGCTCCAGCTCGTCGATCAGGGTGCCGAGGATCATCGCCCCGGTGGCGCCGAGCGGGTGGCCCATCGCGATCGCGCCGCCGTTGACGTTGGTCTTCTCGTGGCTGATGCCCATGTCGCGCATGAAGCGCATGGCGACGGCGGCGAACGCCTCGTTGATCTCGAACAGGTCGATGTCGTCGACGCTCAGGCCGGCCTTGGCCAGCGCCTTCTTCGACGCGGGCGCGGGGCCCGTCAGCATGATGGTCGGGTCGGCGCCGGACAGCGCGGTGGCGACGATCCGCGCGCGGGGGCGCAGGTTCGCGGCCTTGCCCGCGGCCTCGGTGCCGATCAGGCAGAGCGCGGCGCCGTCGACGATGCCGGAGCTGTTGCCGGCGTGGTGCACGTGGTCGATCTTCTCGACCCAGTGGTACTCCTGCAGCGCGACGGCGTCGAAGCCGCCGGCCTCGCCCATCATCGCGAAGGAGGGCTTGAGGCCCGCCAGCGAGTCGAGCGTGGCGCCGGCGCGGATGAACTCGTCGTGGTCGAGGACGGTCAGGCCGTTGCGGTCCTTGACCGGCACGACGGACTTGGCGAAGTAGCCGTTGGCCCACGCCTTCGCGGCGCGCGCCTGCGACTCGACGGCGAACGTGTCGACGTCCTCGCGGTTCCAGCCCTCCAGCGTGGCGATCAGGTCGGCGCCGATGCCCTGCGGCACGAACCCGGTCTGGTAGCTGGTGTCGGGGTCCATGGCCCAGGCGCCGCCGTCGGAGCCCATCGGCACCCGCGACATCGCCTCGACGCCCCCGGCGAGCACCATCTCCTCCATGCCCGAGCGCACCTTCTGGGTGGCGACGTTGACGGCCTCCAGCCCGGACGCGCAGAAGCGGTTGAGCTGCACGCCCGCGACGGTGTGCGGCAGGCCCGCGGCGATGGCGGCGGTCTTGGCGATGTCACCGCCCTGGTCGCCGATCGGCGACACGACGCCGAGCACGACGTCGTCGATGGTGTTGGTGTCCAGCTCCGGGTAGCGGGAGCGGATCTCGTCGATGAGACCGGTGACGAGCGAGACCGGCTTGACCTCGTGCAGCGAACCCGAGGCCTTGCCTCGGCCGCGCGGTGTGCGGATGGCGTCGTAGACGAACGCCTCGGGAATCTCAGCCATGGTCCTTTGTTACAGCAGTACTGTCACATAGGTCAAGGTTGGGCGTACGGTGCCACACATGACGGGCCAGCTCACCATCGACCAGCTCGCGGAACGCACCGGGGTCACCGTCCGCACGATCCGCTTCTGGGCCGGCCGCGGGCTGCTCCCGCCGCCCACCCTGCGCGGCCGGACCGGGCTCTACGGGCCCGACCACATCGCCCGGTTGGAGCTGGTCAGCGAGCTGTCGGCGCTGGGGTTCACGCTCAGCGCGATCGAGGGCCACCTGGGCCGGCTCCCGTCCTCGGCGGGCGCGGCGGAGCTCGCGCTGCAGCGCGCCCTGCTCACCCCGTGGGTCCCCGAGCAGATCGAGGAGGTCGACCGCGCCGAGCTCGACCGCCGCGCCGGCCGGACGCTCGCCGACGCCGACGTCGACGCCCTGCACGGTCTCGGGGTGATCGAGGTCCTCGACGGGGACCGCGTCCGCCTGCACGGGTCCGGCACGCTCGGCGAGGGACTGGCCGTGATCGACTCCGGCCTGCCCGTCGACGTGTGGCGCCGCGCCCACCAGATCATCGAGCAGCACACGACGGCGCTGGCCGAGGACCTGATGAAGGTCTTCCAGGACGAGGTGCTCCAGCCCTACCGCGACCGCGGCCGTCCGGCCGACGAGCGCACCCGGCTCGCCGAGGCCTTCTCCCAGCTCAAGCCGATCACCGTCCGGGGCGTGGTCACGGCCTTCGGCCGGGCGGTCAACCGGACGATCCGTGAGCGGGTCGGTTAGATTTCACCCATGCGGGTTCTTCGCGCCGCCGGTCACTTCGCGGTCCCCGACGGCGAGCCCAACCAGTACCGCGAGCACCTCCGTGCCGCCGACCTGTCCGTCGGCACCTACTGCATCCCCGTCGGTGGCAAGGACGGCCAGCCCGCGCACGGCGAGGACGAGGTCTACGTCGTCGTCCGCGGGCGGGCCCGGCTGGTGTCCGACTCCCTCGACATCGTGGTCGGCCCCGGATCGGTCGTCTACGTCCCGGCGTGCGAGGAGCACCAGTTCGTCGAGGTCAGCGAGGACCTGTCGATGATCGTGGTGTTCGGGCCGGCCGAGCGGTCGCGCGGATGACGTTCACGCACCCGCACCAGGTGCGCTACCTGGAGGTCGACGCGCAGGGCGTGGTCTTCAACTCCTGGTACCTCGCCTGGTTCGACGACGCGATGACCGCGTTCCTGCTGCACCGCGGCCTCCCCTACGCCGACATGCTGGCCTCGGGCCACGACGTGCAGCTGGTGCGGTCGGAGATCGACTGGCGCACCGGCGTCGGGTTCCAGGACGAGGTGGCGATCGCGGTGTCCACCGCCCGCATCGGCCGCACCTCCTTCGCACTGGACTTCGAGGTCCGCCGCGGCGACGAGGTCACCTGCGCGGGCCGCACGGTCTACGTCGTGATCGCCACCGACGGGTCGGGCAAGCGCGCGATCCCGCCGCTGATCGCCGACGCGCTCGGCGAACCGGCACCGCTGCTCGCCCCGTGAGCCCCGCCCCGGTCCAGGCCCTGCTCGTCGTCGACGTGCAGGCCGCGACGGCCGCCGACGAGGAGCTCACCGCGGTGCGCCGCCTGCTCGGCGCGGCCCGGCGCACCGGGGCGCTCGTGGTGCACCTGCGCCACGACGGCCCGGCCGGGGCACCGGACGAGGTCGGCACACCGGGCTGGCGGCTGCACCTGCCGGTCGGCGGCGGCGAGCCGGTGCTGGGCCGGGCGGGCGACGACGGCTTCGCGGGCACCGACCTGGGTGCGCTGCTCGACGCGCGCGGGGTCCGTCGGACGGCCGTGTGCGGGATCTCCCCGGCCGCGACGATCCGGGCCGCCCTCGACCGCGGTCTCGACGTCGTGGTCGCCGACGACGCCCACGCGGTGCCCGGGGCGGAGGTCGCCGACGCGACGGAGGTCGTCTTCACCCGTACCGGTGTGTGAGACGTCTCAATTCGGGTCACGCAGCCGGGCCGGGCGCAGGCACACTGCCCCCAGTCCGCACCGCTGCCGACCTCAGGAGGTCCCGATGTTCGCCGTACCCGACGGTCCGCTGACCCGCGAGGTCTGGATGCGGTACGCGCTGGTGCGGATCCAGGAGCTCGTCGACAAGCCACGGGCCGACATGACCGACACCGAGCTGGCCATCTACACCTTCGCCACCGCGGCGCTGTCCGGCGGCCAGCCGATCGTGCCGCTCGGGTCGCCGGGGCTGCGCGCCGTGGAACCCGCCCGGGCGCGCCTGTGCCGGGTGTGCGGGGCGGAGTGGCCGCTGCGCGGCGCCGCCGAGCACGTCGCCGGCTGCCCGATCCGCACCGCCACCGCCTGACGGCTCAGCGGGCGGGGAGCACCCGGCCGCGCACCTCGCCCAGCTCCAGGCGTCCCCCGCCGACCGCGGGGGCCGTCGCGGAGATGACGACCTCGTCGCCGTCCTCCAGGTACGTGCGCACGGCGCCGCCGCCCAGGGCGAGCGGTTCGGTGCCGCCCCAGCTCAGCTCCAGCAGGCAGCCGCGCTGGTCGCGCCGGGCCCCGGACACCGTGCCCGAGCCGAGCAGGTCACCGGCCCGCAGCGGCGATCCGTTCGTCGTCAGGTGCGTGACGAGCTGGGCAGGCGTCCAGTACAGGTCCACCGCCGGCGGCCGGGACACGGTGACGCCGTTGATCGCCAGCTCCAGGGCGACGTCGAGGCCGCGGTCGGCGGCGCCGCTCAGGTAGGGCAGGGGGGCGGGGTCGCGCGGGGGCGGCTCGGTCCAGGCGGCGGCCAGCTCGTCGAGCGGGGTGACCCACCCCGAGACCGACGTGGCGAACGACTTCCCGAGCAGGGGCCCGAGCGGGCGCGACTCGAAGGACTGGACGTCGCGCGCGGACCAGTCGTTGAGCAGCACGACGCCGAAGACGTGGTCGAGCGCGTCCTCGAGGGGGACCCGGCCGGCGGAGCCGCCGAGGACGAACCCCAGCTCGACCTCGACGTCGAGCTGCCGCGTCGGCGCCAGCTCCCCCGCGGCGACCTGGCCCCACGGGCGCACCACCGGCGTGCCCGACACCCGCACCGTGCCCGCGCGCCCGTGGTAGCCGACCGGGAGGTGCTTCCAGTTCGGCGGGAGCGACGCGCCGGTGGGCCGCGCGATCGTGGCGGCGTTCAGCGCGTGCCGCTCGCAGGCGAAGAAGTCGACGTAGTCGGCCACGGCGAACGGCAGCCGCAGCTCCAGCCCGGCCGGGGGGAGCACGTACGGCGCGTGGTCGGTGCGCAGCCGCTCCGCGAGCCAGCCGTGCACCTCCCGCCAGGCCGGACGGCCCGCGGCCAGCAGCGCGTCGAGGGAGGGGGCGGCGAGCAGCTCCGGGTGCGGCCCGCCCTCGACGTCGGCCAGCGACCCGACGTCGACGACCCCCTCGGGCGAGCGCGCCACGACCCGACCGGGTCCCGGCCGACCCGACCCACCCACGACCCCCAGCGCCAGGCTCCGCATGCCCGGCACCGTAGCCGTCGGTCAGCCCAGCTCGTAGGTGAACGCGTAGGTGTGCTCGCCGTCCGGGGAGCGCTGGATGCTCAGCTCGCCGCGCAGGCCGGTCAGCGCACCGGTGGCCGAGCCGGGCACCACGTCGATGCTCGCCGACCCGCCGGTCGCGCTGCCCACCGCCGAGTGCCGCAGCACGAACGTGCCCGACCGACCGTCGACCGCCGCGGTCACCCGCTCGATGCCGACGTAGGCCGCCGACCCCTCCTGCGCGAACGCCTGCAGCAGCTGCGTCTCGCTGCCCCCGCTGATCCCGCCCTCGAACGCCTTGGTGCTGCTCACCCGGAGCAGCCTCGCGCCCTCCGCGTCGTCGTAGACCTCCTCGTCCCAGCGGGTCAGGTCGAACCGTCCGGTCGTCGTCGTCATGGCGCCATCCTGGTCGGGTCCGCGCGGTGGGCATTGGAGTTTCCCGACACGCGGCGCAGCACCCGCAGCCAGGGCGCACGGTCGTCGCCGTGCTCACCGCCCGCGCGGTCAGCCCCGCTTCCGGGTGACCGACTCCAGGTAGGCCGCCGTCCAGCCGTCGGAGCCGCGGCGGATCCACAGCGCGAGGGTCGCCTCGGCCTCCTCGGCGGCCCCGTCCATCCGCTGCAGCGCCTCGCGGCGCAGCTGGGCCTTGGTGAACGCGAACGTGTCGGCCGGGATCCTCGACGCCAGGTCGCGGGCGCGGTCGAGCGCGGCGGGCAGCAGGTCGTCGGCGGGCAGCACCTCGTCGACCAGGCCCATCGCCCGCGCGTCGGCGGGGAGGTGGGTGTCCGCGCCGGTGATCAGCCTCCGGGCCACCTGGTCACCCACCGCGTACCGGACGACCTCGACCGCGACCCGGGGCAGCGGCACGCCCACCACGAGCTCCGGGAGCCCGATGCGGGCCGGGCCGTCGGCCATCAGCACGACGTCGGCGGCCGCGGCCAGCACGGCCCCGCCGGCGATCGCGTGCCCGTTGACCGCCGCCACCACCGGCTTGCCCAGCTCGAACACGCTGCGGAACAGCCCGTCCAGCGCCGGGACGAACCGCCGCGCGTAGGCCTCGCCGTCGGTCACCAGCCGCCGCAGGTCGGCGCCCGCGGAGAACGCCCGCCCCGATCCGGTGAGCACGACGGCGCGCACCGGATCCGTGACGAGTGCCCGGACCTGCGCTGCGACCGCGTCGCACAGCTCGGGGTCCAGGGCGTTGACCGGTCCGTGGGACAGGCGGAGGACGGCCACGTCGCCGTCGCGCTCGAGTTCGATCACGAACCGGGACGGTACCCGCAGCGATCACATGGCAGGCTCCGCATGAGCCGAGACCGACAGAGGAGTTGCCATGCCGCAGAACGTGCGCGGGGTCGTCGCCATGAAGAAGGGCGAGCCCGTCTCCGTCGAGACGATCGTCATCCCCGATCCCGGACCCGGCGAGGCGGTCGTCCAGGTCCAGGCCTGCGGCGTCTGCCACACCGACCTGCACTACCGCGAGGGCGGGATCAACGACGAGTTCCCGTTCCTGCTCGGCCACGAGGCCGCGGGCGTCGTGGAGTCCGTCGGCGAGGGCGTCACCGACGTCGCGCCGGGTGACTTCGTGATCCTCAACTGGCGCGCGGTCGACGGCACCTGCCGGGCGTGTCGCCGCGGCGAGCCCTGGTACTGCTTCTCCACCCACAACGCCGCCCAGAAGATGACGCTGGAGTCGGGCCAGGAGCTCTCCGCCGCGCTGGGCATCGGCGCGTTCGTCGAGAAGACCCTCGTCCACGCCGGGCAGTGCACGAAGGTCAACCCGGCCGTGAAGCCCGAGGTCGCGGGCCTGCTGGGCTGCGGCGTCATGGCCGGCATCGGGGCGGCCATCAACACCGGCGGCATCGGCCGCGGCCAGTCGATCGCCGTCATCGGCTGCGGCGGCGTCGGTGACGCGGCCATCGCCGGAGCGCAGCTCGCCGGGGCGGCGACGATCATCGCGATCGACACCGACGACCGGAAGCTGGAGTGGGCCAAGGGCTTCGGCGCGACCCACACCATCAACGCCAAGCAGCAGGACGTCGTGGAGGCCGTGCAGGCGCTCACCGACGGCAACGGCGCCGACGTCGTCGTCGACGCGGTGGGCCGGCCGGAGACCTTCAAGCAGGCCTTCTACGCCCGCGACCTCGCCGGCACCGCCGTCCTGGTCGGCGTCCCGACGCCGGACATGGTGCTGGAGCTCCCGCTGATCGACGTGTTCGGCCGCGGCGGCTCCACCAAGTCCTCCTGGTACGGCGACTGCCTGCCCAGCCGCGACTTCCCGATGCTCGTCGACCTGCACCTGCAGGGCCGGCTGCCGCTGGAGAAGTTCGTCAGCGAGACGATCGCGCTCGACGGCGTCGAGGCGGCGTTCGAGAAGATGCACAAGGGCGACGTCCTGCGCTCGGTCGTGGTCTTCTGATGGCCCCGATCGACCACCTGGTCACGTCCGGCACGTTCTCGCTCGACGGCGGCACCTGGGACGTCGACAACAACGTGTGGATCGTCGGTGACGAGAACGAGGTGTTCGTCATCGACGCCGCGCACGACGTCGAGGCGATCGTCGCCGCGGTGAACGGGCGCACGGTGAAGGCCGTCGTCTGCACCCACGCCCACGACGACCACGTCAACCAGGCCCCGGCGCTGGCCGACCGGTTCTCCGCCCCGATCCTGCTCAACCCGGCCGAGTCGGTCCTGTGGGACATGACCTGGCCGGACCGCAGGCCCGACGGCGAGCTGGCCGACGGCCAGGTCCTCACCGCGGGCGGCGTCGAGCTGCGGGTGCTGCAGACCCCGGGCCACTCCCCCGGCTCGTCGTGCCTGTACTCCGCGGAGCTGGGCACCGTGTTCTCCGGCGACACCCTGTTCCAGGGCGGGCCCGGTGCCACGGGGCGCTCGTACTCGAGCTTCGACACGATCATCGAGTCGATCCGGACGACGCTGCTCACGTTGCCCGGCGCCACCACCGTGCGCACCGGTCACGGCGACGCCACCAGCATCGGCGACGAGGCCCCGCACCTGGAGGAGTGGATCGCGAAGGGCGCCTGACGGGCGGTGCCGGGGCCCGGCTCCACCTGCGGGTGCGCGGTGGCGGCCGGGCGCGTGGGGCCTGGTCAGCCCACGAACGGGTGGATGATCCAGAACGCCAGCGCCGCCGAGAGCCCGGCCATGGGGATCGTCAGCACCCAGGCGATGGCGATGTTGCCCGCCACGCCCCACCGCACGGCCGAGAGCCGCTTGGTGGCCCCGACCCCGAGGATCGACGAGGTGATCGTCTGGGTCGTGGAGATGGGGGCCGCGAACACGAACGCGGTCGTGTAGAGCACCGCGGACGCCGTGGCCTCGGCGGCGAACCCCCGCGGCGGGTCGAGGTCGATGATCCGCCGCCCCAGCGTCCGCATGATCCGCCAGCCGCCCGCGTACGTCCCGGCCGACAGCGCGCCCGCCGAGAGCACGACGACCCACCACGGGACCTCGAACCCCTGGTGGTAGCCGCCGATGACGAGCGCGAGCACGATCACGCCCATCGTCTTCTGCGCGTCCTGCAGCCCGTGGCCCAGCGCCATCGCGGCGGCCGACACGGTCTGGGCGTAGCGGAAGCCGCGGGAGAGGCGGCGCGGGCGGCCGTTGCGGAAGATCCACAGGATCGCCAGCATCACGGCCCCGGCCAGCACGAAGCCGACGATCGGCGAGAGCACCATCGGGATGACGACCTTCTCGACCACCCCCGTCCACTGCACCGTGCCCGCCGCGGCCAGCGCCGCCCCGACGAGCCCGCCGATCAGCGCGTGCGACGACGACGACGGCAGCCCGAACCACCACGTCACGAGGTTCCAGGCGATCGCCCCGATCAGCGCGGCGAGCACCACGACCAGCCCGGAGATGCCCTGCGGCGCCTCGATGATCCCGCTGCCGACCGTGGACGCGACCTCGGTGCCGAGGAAGGCCCCGACCATGTTCATCACCGCGGCCATGATCAGCGCGGTGCGCGGGGCGAGCGCGCGCGTCGACACCGACGTCGCGATCGCGTTCGCGGCGTCGTGGAAGCCGTTCGTGTAGTCGAACCCGAGAGCCACGACGATCACCACGACGACCGCGGCGAGCTCCACTCAGGCCTCCTTGACGGCGATGCTCTCGACGGTGTTGGCCACCGTCTCGAACGCGTCGGCCGCCTCCTCGAGCGTCTCGACGACCTCCTTGACCTTGAGCACCGTCAGCACGTCGGCGGGCGGGGCGCCGTCGGGCGGGGCCAGCAGGTCGCCGAGGAGCCGTCGGTAGACGGTGTCGGCCTCGTCCTCCAGGGAGTTGACGTGGATCCAGTACTCCTGGAGCTCCGCCATCTTCTCCAGCCGCGGCATCGCGTCCGCGGTGGCCGCGGCCGCGCGGCGCAGCACCTCGACCTGCTCGGCGACGCCGCCGGGCAGCGTCCCGAGCCGGTACAGCACGATCCGGTCGGCGGCCTCCTCGATGAAGTCGAGGACGTCGTCGAGGGAGGACGCGAGGCGGTAGATGTCCTCGCGGTCGAACGGCGTCACGAACGTCGAGTTGAGCTTGACCATGATCTCGTGGGTCACCGTGTCGCCCGCGTGCTCGGCGTCCTTCACCCGCTGCGCGAGCGCGGGACGGCCGGACGGCTCCGCGGCCACGAGCTCGGCCAGGTCGTCGGCCGCGGCGACGATCGTCTCCGCCGCCCGGGTGAACAGCGGGTAGAAGCCTCGTTCATGGGGCGTTAACCGGAAAGCCACCGGGACTTTCTACCCTGCACCGATCGGCGCACCCACGGCGCGCCCACGGCGAGCAGCACGACCGCCGAGAGGCCGAACGCGGCGCGGAAGCCGAACGGGTCCGCGACCGCCCCCAGCCCGACGGCGCCGATCCCGGTCCCCGCGTCGTAGGCGATGTTCCAGGCCGCGCTCGCCGAGCCGTACCCGGTCGGGCCCGACGCGGCGAACAGCGTGGTGAGGGCGTCGTTCTGCACCAGGCCGAAGCCGACACCGACGATCCCCGCCCCCACGACGACCAGCGGCCCGGGCCCGCCCAGCGCGAGCACCTCGACCGCCATCCCCACCGCGGCCAGCGCCACGCCGGGCCGCAGCAACCGCCCGCCCATGCCGTGCCGGTCCACCAGCCGCCCGGCCGCCGTGCGCCCGACCAGGGCCCCGGCCGCGGTCACCAGCAGGGCCGCCGCCACGAGCCCCGCCGCCCCCGGCACGGCCAGCGGCAGGAACGTGACGAGCCCGCCCTGGGCCACCGAGCAGGCCAGCATCGCGACGAGCGGCGCCGCGGCCCCGCGCGCGAGCCGGGGCCGGCGCTCCCCGGGGTCGCCGGTCCCGCGCCCCCGGGCCGCGTGGTCGGGCACCCGCAGCCACGGCAGCGCGACGAGCCCGAGCAGCGGCGCCACCCCGGCCGCGACGAACACCCCGGTGAACCCGGCGACGTCGACGACCGCCACCCCCGCGGGCAGCAGCGCGAGCTGCGGCACCCCGATGGCGACGCCGTAGCGCGCCGCGGCCCGCCCGTGCTCCGCGGGCGCGACGAGCTCGGCCACCAGCGCGCTGCCCACGACCGTCAGCAGCCCGAACCCGACGCCGCGCGCCGCCGACACCGCGAGCACCGGCCCGATCGCGGACGAGAGCGCGAGCAGCGGCGTCGGCGCCCCGAGCATCAGCAGCCCGACGGCGAGCACCGACCGGTAGCCCCACCGCGCCACCAGCCACGGCACGGCGAGCTGGGTGAGGATCGTCGTGAGCATCAGCGCACCGGTCGTGGCCCCGGCGGCCAGCTCCCCCGCCCCCGACGCCCACAGCGGCACCACCGGCAGCAGCAGCGCGTAGCCGCCGAACCCCAGGACGGTCGCGACGAGCATGAGCCGGAACGGCCACGACCTCACGGGGCGGGTCGCCAGACCCGGCGCTCGGTCACCACCGCGGTGACGAGGTCGGCGGGCGTCACGTCGAACGCGGGGTTCCAGGCCGGGCCCTCGCAGACCTCGCGGGGGTCGCGCTCCTCGATCTCGATGTGCCGGCCGTCAGGGGTGGCGGGGTCGACCGTGCTCTCCGGTGCGGCCACGAGGAACGGGATCCGGGCGCGGGCAGCGGCGAGCGCGAGCGGGTACGTCCCGATCTTGTTGGCGACGTCGCCGTTCGCGGCGATCCGGTCGGCCCCCACCACCACGGCGTCGACGAGCCCGCGCGCGATCACCGACGCCCCCGCCCCGTCGACGACGACGTGGTGCTCCACGCCGATCACGGCGAGCTCCAGCGCGGTGATCCGCGATCCCTGCAGCAGCGGCCGCGTCTCGTCGGCGACGACGTGCCGGACCCGCCCGCGCGCGTGCAGCGAGCGCACCACACCCAGTGCCGTGCCCCACTCGACGCAGGCCAGCGCCCCGGCGTTGCAGTGGGTGTGCAGCCGGAGCGGGCCCTCGCCGCACAGCTCCGCGAGCAGGTCGGCGCCCCGCTCCCCGATCGCGTGGCAGGCGGCGACGTCCTCGTCGCGCAGCTCCAACGCGGCGGCGAGGGCGGCGGCCGGCCCGCCGGGCAGCGCGGCACGGGCCCGCCCGACCCCGACGGCGAGGTTCACCGCGGTCGGCCGGGCGGCGGCGATGCGGTCGCACGCGGCGTCCAGGGCGGCGCCGTCGAGCGTGCGGGCGGCGAGCGCCACCCCGAGCGCCCCCGCCACGCCGAGCGCGGGCGCCCCGCGCACCACCAGCCGTCGGACGGCGTCGACCAGCGCGTCGACGTCGGTGACGACGGTCGTCCGGATCTCGGGGAGCGCGGTCTGGTCGACGAGCACGATGCCGTCGCCGTCCCAGTCGATCGTCCTCGGCAGCACGAACCGGACCCTATGTCGCAAGTTGGGACACACATCTCCGTTGGGATGCAGTACGAACTCGGTTAGCCTCACTGCACGAGCGGAATTAGAGGAGACTAATGATCGGCGATCGAGTGCCCGACTGCTGCCGGATGCCGCACACGTCCGCGGTGGAGGACACGCTGCGCACCGTGTTCGTGCGCAGCGGTCGCAGCGAGCCGGTCAGCACGTCGGCGCTCGCCGACGAGCTGCACGTGAGCCCGCCCACCGTGTCGATCATGCTCAAGCGGCTCACCGCGGCCGGGCTGCTGCGCCGCACCGACGGCCACCTCGCCGCCCTCACCGAGCACGGCGCCGCGCACGCCCGCGACGTCGTGCGCCGCCACCGGCTGCTGGAGGCGTTCCTCGCCCAGGAGCTGGGCGTGCCGTGGGACGAGGTGCACTCCGAGGCCGACGCGCTGGAGCACGCGGTGTCCGACCGCCTGGTCGACCGCATCGACCGCCACCTCGGCCGCCCGGAGCGCGACCCGCACGGCGACCCGATCCCGCGCGGTGCCGGCGGCCTCGACGAGGGCTGGGGCGTGCGGCTCGACGCCGCACCCGACGGCTCGACGTTCGACGTCGAGCGCGTCTACGACCGCGACAGCGCCGCCCTGCGCTACCTGGCCGGCCTCGGCATCCAGCCCGGCGTCCGGCTCGACGTGACCGAGCGCCAGCCCTTCGGCGGCCCCCTCTGGGTCCGCGTCGGGGCCGCCGACCACGCGCTGGGCGAGCCGCTGACCCACCTCGTGCACGGGCGGGTCGTGGCATGAGGAGGGTCCTCGCGGCGCTCGCGCTCGTCGTGCTCACCGGCTGCACGTCCACCGCCGCGTCCGGCGACGAGCCGATCGGCGACCGCCCGGTCCGCGTCACCACCACCACCAACTTCATCACCGACACCGTCGAGCGGATCGGCGGCGCGGACGTCGAGGTCACCGGGCTGATGGGCCCCGGGGTCGACCCGCACCTCTACCGCGCCAGCGCCGGCGACGTGCAGACGCTCCGCCAGGCCGACGTGATCTTCTACGGCGGGCTGCAGCTGGAGGGCCGGATGGCCGAGCTGCTCGACGAGCTCGCCGCCCGCCAGCCCACGCAGGCCGTCACCGACGACATCCCGCGCACCGACCTGCTCGCCCCCGCCCCCGGCGCGAACGAGGAGTACGACCCGCACGTGTGGTTCGACGTCGGGCTCTGGGAGCAGGTCAGCCGCACGATCGCCGCGACGCTGTCCGAGCGCGACCCGGCCCGCGCCGACGCCTACGCGACGCGCCTGGACACCTACCTCGCCGAGCTCACCGAGCTCGACGCCTACGTCGCCGCGCGGATGGCCGAGATCGCGCCCGAGCGGCGACTGCTGGTCACCTCGCACGACGCGTTCGAGTACTTCGGCCGCCGCTACGGCCTGGAGGTGGCCGGCATCCAGGGCATCTCCACCGCCGCGGAGGCCACCACCGCCGACGTCGAGCGCGTCGCCGAGCTGATCGCCGCCCGCGGCGTGCCCGCGGTGTTCGTCGAGTCCAGCGTGCCCCGCCAGACCATCGACGCCCTGATCGCAGCGGCGGGCCGGCGCGGCGCGGCCGTCACCGTCGGCGGCGAGCTCTACACCGACGCCGCCGGGGAGCCCGGCACACCCCAGGGCACCTACGTCGGCATGCTCCGCGCCAACGCCGACCTGATCGCCGACGGCCTCACCGAGACGCAGGGAAGCTGAGATGTTCATGCCCGCACGCACGACCCACGCCCTGGAGATCCGTTCCCTGACGGTCTCCTACCGGTCGGCCCCGGTGCTCTGGGAGGTCGACGCCCACTTCCCGGCCGGTCGGCTCGGCGCGATCGTCGGCCCCAACGGCGCCGGCAAGTCGACGCTGCTCAAGGCCGCGCTCGGGCTCGTGCCCACCGACGCGGGCCGGGTGCTGATCGACGGCGCGGAGGGGCGGACCGCGCTCGACCGCGTCGCCTACGTGCCGCAGCGCGAGTCCGTCGACTGGGACTTCCCCATCACCGTCGACGAGGTCGTCGCGATGGGCCGCTACCGCGCCACGGGCTGGTTCCGCCGCGTCGGCCGCGCCGACCGGGCGATCGCCGCGCAGTGCCTGGAGCGCGTCGGGATGGCGGCCTACGGGAAGCGGCAGATCGGGCAGCTGTCGGGCGGGCAGCGCCAGCGCGTGTTCCTCGCCCGCGCGCTGGCCCAGCAGGCGCCCGTGCTCGTCATGGACGAGCCGTTCGCCGGGATCGACGCCCGCACCCAGTCCGACCTGCTGGCGCTGCTCGGCGGCATCCGCGACGACGGCGGCTCGGTGATCGTCGTGCACCACGACATGGCGCAGGTGCGCGCCGCGTTCGACTGGACGCTGCTGCTCAACGTCCGCGCGCTGGGCTGCGGCCCCACCGCCGAGGTGCTGACGTCGAGCGCCGTGCGCAGCGCGTACGGCGTGCCCGACGAGGCCGTGGCCTGGGCGGGCTGAGGTGTTCCCCCTCGCGGCGCTCCCCTACACCGACACGGTCGTGGTCCTCGGCGCGCTCGTGCTCGGCCTCACCAGCGGCGTCCTCGGCACGTTCGCGGTGCTGCGGCAGCGCAGCCTCGTCGGGGACGCGGTGGCGCACTCCACGCTGCCGGGCGTCTGCGTGGCGTTCCTCGTCGCCGGGGTGAAGGACGTGCCCGGCCTGCTCGTCGGGGCGGCGGTGGCCGGGCTGGTCGCGGCGCTGCTCATGGTCGGCATCGAGCGCACCGGGCGGATCAAGCCCGACACCGCGATCGGCGTGGTGCTGTCGGGCTTCTTCTCCCTCGGTGTCGTCCTGCTGACCCACATCGCGAGCACCGCCGACGCCGACCAGGCCGGCCTGGAGAACTACCTGTTCGGCCAGGCCGCGGGCCTGCTCGCGTCCGACGTCGTGGTGATGGCGGTGCTCGGCGGCGTCGCGCTGCTGGTCGTCGGGGCGCTGCGCCGCGCGCTCACCACCACCCTGTTCGACTCCTCCTACGCCGGGTCGATCGGCCTGCCGGTGCGGGCGCTGGAGGTCCTGATGACGGGGCTGCTGGTCGTCGCCGTCGTCATCGGCGTCCGGGTGGTCGGGGCGATCCTCATGGTGGCGATGCTCGTCGTGCCGACCGTCGTGGCCCGCCAGCTCGCCGACCGCTTCACCTACGTGCTGCCGCTCGCCGGGGTCGTCGGCGCGGTCGTCGGGATCACCGGGTCGCTGCTGGCCACCCGCGCCGCGCTGCCGACCGGGCCGGTGATCGTGCTGGTCGGGTTCTCGATCGCCGTGGCGGCGGTGCTGCTGGCGCCGGGCCGCGGGGTGCTGTGGCGGGCCTCCCGGCTGGCGAACCGCCGCCGCCGGGTGCTCCGCGACGCCGTGCTCGTCTCGCCGGGTGCCCCGATGCGCTCGGTCGGCGACCGCATGGCCCGCGCCTCCCTGCGCCGCTCCGGGCTGCTCGACGACCACGGCCTCACCCCCGCCGGGCACCGCGCCGCCGACGAGCTGGCCGACCGCCGGGCGCTGTGGTCGGCGTGGCTGGAGCACGGCGCGCTCGTCGACCTGCCCGACGCCCGCGAACCCGACCCCACCGACCTGCGCGGCAGCCTCGGCGACGACGCCGTCGCGCAGCTGCGCCTGCTGAGCGCCGGAGGCCGCCGTGGGTGACGCCGTGCTCGGCGACAGCATCGTGATCATCGTGGTGGCCGGGCTGGTCGCCACCGCCTGCGGGCTGCTCGGCCCGTTCCTCGTGCTGCGCCGGATCGCCCTGCTCTCCGACGCCGTCAGCCACGCCGTGCTGCCCGGGATCGTCGCCGTCTGGCTGGTCTGGCAGACGCGCGCGCCGCTCCCGGTCGTCGTCGGGGCGGCGGCGTTCGCGGTGCTCTGCGTCCTGGGCATCGACGCGCTGCGCGCCAGCGGGCTCATGGCGTCCGACGCGGCGATCGCGCTGGTGTTCCCCGCCCTGTTCTCCCTGGGCGTCCTGGGCGTCACCCGCTTCGCCGACGGCATCCACCTCGACCTCGACTCCACGATCTACGGCGAGATCGCGTTCGTCCCGTTCGACGCCATCGACCTCGGCGGCGGGGTCGGCGTCGCGCGGGCCGGCGTCACGCTCGCCGTGGTCGTGGTGCTCAACCTGCTGCTGGTGACCCTGCTGTGGAAGGAGCTCAAGGCCACCACGTTCGACCCGGCCTTCGGGGCGACGGTCCGGCTGCGGCCGCAGCTGCTCTCGCGGCTGCTGCTCGTCGCCGTCGCCGTCACGGCGGTCTCGGCGTTCGAGGCGGTGGGCGCGATCCTCGTCGTCACGATGCTGATCGTCCCCGCGGCCACGGCGTACCTGCTCACCGACCGGTTGGTCGTGATGGTGGCGCTGGCCGTCGGCGTCGGGTGGGTGGGCGCGATCGCCGGGCACAGCCTCGCCATCGCCTACGACAGCTCGATCGCCGGCGCGATGGGCCTGGTCTGCGCGGCCTGCTTCGTGCTCGCCCTGCTGCTGTCCCCGAAGCACGGCCTGCTCACCCGGCGCCTGCGCCGCAGAGCCGGCGTAGCGTCGGCCCCGTGATCTGGCCCGACGCCGACTTCCCCGACACCCCCTACCCCGGCACGGTCCCGCCCGCGTCGTTCGTCCACGTCGACGGGGCCTCCCACGAGCTGACGCCCGGCCCGTCGCGGGTCGACGACGTCCCGCTCGACGACTGGCTCGCCGCCCGCGGGGCCGCCCCGGCCGCGGGACGGGTCCCGGTGCTGGCCTACGGCTCCAACCGCTCCCCCGGCAAGATCAGCTGGCTGCGGGCCGAGATGGGCCTGGGCGCGGACCCCGTCGTCGTGCTGCGCGCCCGCACGTCCGGGGTGACCGCGGTGTGGGCGGCCGGGCTCCGTGCCCGCGACGGTCAGCGGCCCGCGACCCTCGCCGCCGCCCCCGGCATCGAGGAGGAGCACGCGGTCTGGTTCGCCACGCCCGAGCAGGTCGCGGTGCTCGACCGCTGCGAGGGCCGCGACGAGCGCTTCCGCCTCGCCCGCCTGCGCACCGGCACCGTGCACACCGAGGACGGCGCCCGGATCGACGAGCCGTGGGTCTACGTCGGGCACTCCCCCGCCCGGGCCCCGCTGCACGTCGGCGGCGAGCCCGTGCGGTGCGTCTCCACCCCGCAGGCCGCCGCCGTCGACCTGGTCGGCGAACCCGGCCCCGACGGGCTCGACGCCCCCACCGCCGTCGGCGCGCCGCATCCCGACGAGTGGCCGACGGAGCTGTTCGCCTACGGCCTGCTGCAGCCGGGGCAGGTCTCGTGGCACTACGTGGAGCCCTACGCCGCGGGCGGGCACCGGCACGCCACGGTCGCGGGGTCCGTGCTCGACACCGGACGCGGCTATCCCGCCTGGCTCCCCGACTCCGTCGGCGCCGTCCCGGGCACGCTGATCGCGCTGCGCGACCCGGTCGCCGCGTTCCCCGCGATGGACGCCTACGAGGGCCCCGAGTACCAGCGGATCCGCACGGTCACCACCGACGGCACCGTGGGCTGGGCCTACGCCTGGCGCGCACCCGTCGACGGGTTCCGGCCGGGCTGGACCCCCGCCGCCGGCTGACCCCCCGCACGGACCGCGGGGCCCGCACACAGGTTCTGACCTGCGTGCGGGCCCCGCGGCGTGTGCGCGACCGGGATCAGCCGACCTTCTCCCGGATCAGCGACGCCCCCGAGCCGGGCAGCGGCTGCCCGGCGCTCTCCTTCACCAGCAGCACCGCCCCCAGCGAGATCAGCGACGCCACGGCGACGTAGATGCCCGGGCTCGCGTTGTTGCCCGTGCCCGCCACCAGCAGCGCCAGGATCGCGGGCGCCGTGCCGCCGAAGACCGACGTCGAGATGTTGTAGCCGATGGAGAACCCGCCGTAGCGGACGTCGGTGTCGAACAGCGCGGGCAGGGTGGCCGACATCGTGCCCAGCAGGAGCACGAGCAGCAGCCCCAGCACGACCAGCCCGCCGACGGTGCCCAGTGCCGTGCCCGAGTCGAGCATGAGGAACGCGGGGTAGGACAGCACGATGAACCCGATGCAGGACCCGAGGATCAGCGGCTTGCGGCCGATCCGGTCGGACAGCGCACCGACCGGGATGATCACGATCATGATCAGCAGCATCATGCCGAGGATGTAGAGCAGCGCCGGCGTGGGCTCCAGCCCGGTCGTCGACTCCAGGTACGTCGGCATGTAGAAGAGGATCGTGTAGACCGCGACGTTGTAGAACAGCACCAGGCCGACGCAGACGAGGATCGGGCGCCAGTGCTTGGTGAGCACGTCCTTGAGCGGCGACTCCGAGACCTGGGCCTTCTCCTCCAGGGCCAGGAACGCCGGGGTGTCCTCGAGCTTGCTCCGCAGGTACAGCCCGACCAGGCCGAGCGGACCGGCGATCAGGAACGGGACGCGCCAGCCCCAGGAGTTCATGTCGGCCTCGGACAGCGACACCTGCAGCAGCGTCACCATGCCGGCCGCCAGGACGAACCCGCCGGTCGTGCCCAGCTCGAGGAAGCTGCAGTAGAAGCCGCGGCGCTTGTCCGGGGCGTACTCGGCGATGAACGCCGCGGCGCCGCCGTACTCGCCGCCGGTGGCGAAGCCCTGCACGATGCGCAGCAGGATGAGCATGATCGGCGCCGCGATGCCGACCATCGCGTACGTGGGCAGCAGGCCGATCAGGAAGCTGGCCCCCGACATGACGATGATCGTCAGCGCCAGGACCTTCTTGCGGCCGATCCGGTCGCCGAGCGGGCCCAGGATGATCCCGCCGAACGGGCGTACGAGGTACGCCACGGCGAAGATGGCGAGGGCGAAGAACGGACCGGCGTTCTCGGTGTCACCGCCCGGGATCAGGTTGAGCGTGATGTAGGCGACGACGTAGCTGTAGATGCCGTAGTCGAACCACTCGACCAGGTTGCCCATCGCCGCCGCCCCGACGGCCTTGCGCACCGTGGGTTCGTCGACCTCTGTCGCCGCGAAGGTGTCCGACTTGGACATCTCGGGCATGTCCGATGTGGTCATGGTGGAGCCTCCCCCGATTGGCCGACCACGCTAGGAGCGCCCGCGCAGGTCTGCAACCGCTGGCTATCCGCGCCGGGCCACGATCGCCGGCGCCAGCCGCCCGCCCTCGATGCCGTAGAGCCGGGCCGCGTTGCCCCCGAGGATCGCCCGCCGGGCGTCGAGGTCGAGGTCGCGGTAGCGGCCGCGCAGCTCGTCCGGGAAGCGGTACTCGGCCAGCTGCTCCACCAGCCGGCCCGGGCGCACGAGCGGGTAGCCGCTGCCGAACAGCAGGCGCTCCGGCCCGAACGCGAGCAGCAGCTCCCCGAACGCGCGCCCGAACTCCGCACGCGCGTCGGTGGCGGAGATCCACGGCAGGATCTCGGTGAGAAGGACGTGCACGTTGGACAGCCGGGCCAGGCGGCACAGCTCGTCGGCGGGCAGGCACCCGGCCCCGAGCACGAACGACGTGCGCGGCAGCGCGGTGGCCAGCTCCCGGAAGTGGGCGACGTCGAACCCCGCCGACGCCACGCGCTGCACCGGCCGCGTGCGCACCGGCAGCGCCGATCCCGAGCGCACCGGCTCGGCCCAGCTCGGCAGCCGCGGAGCGGTGCCGTGGACCCGCTGGCCGGCCGCCGCCCGCCAGCGGCGCCACGGCGCGGGCCCGGCCGACGGTGCGACACCCAGGTGCACCACGCCCGCCCCGGACGCCGCGCAGCGCGCCAGTGCCCGCCGCAGCCAGGTCTCCCGCAGCTCCATGCGCCCACCCGGGCGCCGGGACTCGCAGAACGTCAGCCCGCGCATGTCCCAGCGGCGCACCTTCGCGGCGATCCCCCGTGCGCCGGGCTGGCCGGCGTCCGGGTCGAGCTCGCCGCTGAGCACGAACCGGCCGGGCATCCGCGCGGCCAGCTCCGCGTGCCAGGCCACGGGCGAGAACCCGAGGACGAACAGGTCACCGAGGACGACGGGTTGCAGCACCGCCCGGTCGACGTGGCCGCCGGCGAAGACGTCCCGCCGCAGCCCGTCCTCGGTGACGCGCTCGACCTCCGGCAGCGGCACCGCGGAGCCGTCCAGCTCCCGGTGCCGCCGCAGGAGGTCGGCGGCGAACACTTCACCTGCAGGCCCCGCCTGGTTGTGCGGACTCGCGTCCCAGGCGTGGACCTGCGCGTCGACCACGAGGTAGGTCTCGCCGTCGACGTCGTACATCTACCCCACCTGCGGGCCGAGCCCGAGCGACTGCGGCGTGCTGGAGTCCGGCGAGGGCTGCGGGATGCCGTCGTCGAGGGGGCCGTACTCGGTCATCAGGGCCTTGTTCCACGGCGTCTGCTCCTCGGCCACGAGCGAGTTCGTGGTGAGGATCAGACCGGCGACGGACGCGCCGTTCTGCAGCGCGGAGCGCACGACCCGCAGCGGGTCGATGATGCCCATCTCGATCATGTTGCCGAAGCGGCCCTCGAGGGCGTCGAAGCCCTCGTCGACGCCGAGCGCGGACACCTGCTTGACGGTGTCGTTGCCGTCGTACCCGGCGTTGGTGGAGATGAGGTGCACCGGCTCGGTGAGCGCGGCCCGGACGATCTCGACGCCGATCCGGTAGTCGCCGGACACGTCGAGCGCGTCGAGCGCGGGCTCGGAGTGCAGCAGCGCCGACCCACCGCCCGCGACGATGCCCTCGGCCATGGCGGCGCGGGTGGCCTGCAGCGAGTCGTCGACGCGGTGCCGGATCTCCTTGAGCTCCGCGTTCGTCGGCGCACCGACGGAGATGATCGCGGCCTTGCCCGACAGCCGCGCGATGCGGTCGTTGAGCCAGTCCTCGTCGGTGCCGATGCTGGCGCGGTTCATCTCGGCGCGCAGCTGCGAGAGCCGGCGCTCGACGGACTCCTTGGCGCCCTGCCCGCCGATGATCGCGGTGTGCTCGTTGGTGGCGCGGACCTGTGAGGCCCGGCCGAGGTGCTCGGCGGTCATCTGCTCCAGTGAGAACGACGACGCCTTCGAGTGCACCTTGCCGCCGCATAGCGCCGCGATGTCCTCCAGCATGTGCACGCGCTTCTCACCGAAGCCGGGCGCCTGGATCGCGGTGACCTTGAGGTGCCCGTTGACGTGGTTGTGCACCAGCATCTGCAGGGCGGAGCCCTCAACCTTCTCGGCGATGATCACGAGGGGCCTCGGGTCGCGCATGATCTTCTCGAGCACCGGCATCAGCGACCGCACGTCGGTGATCTTCTCGGCGCTCATCAGGATGTAGGCGTCGTCGAGGATCGCCATCATCGACCCGGGGTCGGTGACGAGGTACGGGGAGACGTACCCGTTGTCGAACTCGAAGTCCTCGACGAAGTTGACCGAGAGACCGAGGACCGGGCCGTCGTCGACCGAGATCACGCCGTCGTCGCCGACGGTGTGCAGCGTCTGCGCCACCACACGGCCGATCGACTCGTCGTCGTTGGCGGAGATGGCCGCGACGCGGGAGAGGTGCTCCAGGCTGTCGACCTGGTGGGCCACGGTGGACAGGTGCGCGACGATCGCGCCGACCGCGATGTCGATGCCGCGCTTGACCAGCACCGGGTTGCCGCCGGCCTGGATCGCCTTCATGCCCTCGCGGACGATGGCCTGCGCCATCACCGTGGCCGTGGTGGTGCCGTCACCGACGATGTCGTTCGTCTTGATGGCGGCTTCCTTGAGGATCTGCGCCCCCATGTTCTCGAACGGGTCCTTGAGGTAGATCTCCCGTGCGATGGTCACACCGTCGTTCGTGACCTCCGGCGTGCCGGTGATCTTCTCGAGGACGACGTTGCGGCCCTTCGGGCCCAGGGTGGACTTGACGGCCTCGGCGAGTTGGTCCACGCCCGCCTTGAGCAGATCGCGGGCTTCCTGTCCGAACTTGAGTTCCTTGGCCACGGGGCCCTCCTGGAGACGTTTCTCAACATGTGCGCGGGTGATGCGAGAGGAAAAGAACAGCGGCCCGGGCCGCCGTCCGCACCGGCGTGCGCGAACGGCGACCCGGGAACAGTGAGCCGAGAGGTGCTACTTCACCTCGGGAGGCAGCATGTCGCCGATGAACTCGGCGGCCTCCTCCAGATTCCCGAACATCACGGTCCGGTCATCCATGTGGATCATCTTGCCGTAGTGCGTGGACATGTTCTCCTCGAACTCGGAGGCGTCGTAGAAGCCCTCCTCCTCGCCCAGTGCCTCGGAGATCTCGTCGTAGACGAAGTCCATCCGGCCCACGCAGTCCACGCGGATCATGGAGGGCAGGTGCGTGATGGTCACGTTCTCCTGCTTGTTCATGACGTCCGCGACGACCACGCCGACCTGGTTGTTCATCAGCGTCACGCCGGCCATGTTGCTGGCGGTGTTGTTCGCCTTGAACGGGCTCTCAGCGGTCTTGAAACCAGTCACTGCGACAGCTCCTTCGGGGGCTCCAGTCCGAGTTCGGTCACGATGCCGGCGAAGCGGCTCTTGGCCCGGTCGAGTGCGTCCTCGAAACGCGGGGGCTTGGCGTCGGGCTGGCTCCACAGGGGCTGCAGCGCGCGAGCGGCCTCGAGGCAGAGCGGAACCCAGTGGGACAGCCAGCCCTGCATGAGCTCCTTGTTGTAGGCCGCGAACTCCTTGTCCTGCGTCAGCGGGCCGAAGCACGCCTGCGTCCAGCGCAGGTCACGCTGCGAGTAGTCGTACTCGCCCGCGCCGATGACGGTCGGGGTCACGAAGTCGCCGTTGCCGGCCGCGGCCTGCTGGACCAGGTTGCTGCGGAACAGCTCGCCGATCAGGGGCTCGAAGACTACGTTGGTGGCGAAGGCCATCTCGCCCCAGTCGTCGTCGACGGCCGTGAGTGCCTCGACGACCTTGCGGACGCCCTGCCACTCGGCGTCGTTGTTCCACGCGTCGAGGTGCGCGGTGCCGTCGAAGCCCTCGATCTCCTCGGAGAGCGTGAGGTTGTACAGCGCCAGGTCCTGCGCGAAACGGATCTTGTGCATGCTGTTCACGACCATCGCCGTGTTGTGCATGTTGGTGGGGCAGGACCGGTTGATCGCGGCGAAGACGTACAGGCCGAGGATGTGCTCGATGTGCATCCACGCGCCGACGTTGCGCTCGACGAAGGTCTTCCAGTTCGCGGTCCAGTTGTCGAAGGCCTTCGCCTGACGGGCGTTCTCGACGTTCTGGGTGGTCTGGCGGACGACGTTCGCGTTGTAGCGGTAGAACGTCATCTCCCATTCCTCGTTGGGATCCCGGAACTCGTGCCAGCCGTGGGCGGGCCACTCCTCGACGTGGTTGTTGCCGGTGCCGACGCCGTTCTCCGGCTCGGGCTTGTCGACGCCCCAGGCCTTGAGCTTCGTCCAGGTCAGCGGGTATCCGCGGCTGCCGTCGGCGAAGCCGTAGATCCACCCCTGGGCGAGGTAGTGGCGGGGGTCGGGCTGGACGTCGACCGTGACGTCCTCGTAGTGGGTCTGCTTACGCTTCGCCGGCTTGTAGTAGTTGTACCGACGTGCGCTCGCACCGGAGTCCGGGAACTCCTGCGCGCCTGCCTCCGCATCCGTGAACTGTGGCTTCGGGACACTGCGTTCGGGACGTTGAGCAGTGGTCATGGGCTGTCCTCGCCTTCCGGTTCACCGGTGGTGGTGAACTTGTCGTAGAAGATGTTCGCCTCGAGTACACCGAGTGCCGTGAGCTTCGCCAGCGCCGCATCCACCATCGGCGGAGGCCCGCACACGTACGCGTCCCGACCCTTCAGATCGGGCTCGAGCCGTTCGACGACATCGGTGATGAGCCCGACCTCGCCGTCCCACTCGTCGTCACCGGCTGGCTCGGAGAGCGCCGGGACGTACCGGAAGCCGGGGATCTTCTCCTCCAGCTCCCGGAGTTCCTTCTCGAAACACAGGTCCCGCGACTGCCGGCCTCCGTAGTAGAAGATCGGCTTGCGGTCCGTCCCGCGTTCCGCCATCGAGCGCAGCAGGCCCAGCACCGGCGCCATCCCGGCTCCACCGCCCACGAAGATGATCGGCGAGGTCCGACTCTCCCGAAGCGTGAAGGTCCCGAAGGGGCCCTCCACATCGAGCCGGTCACCGATCTGCACCTTCTGGTCGAGGAACTCCGAGAACAGCCCATCGGGGTAGACCTTGATGACGAACTCGAACACGCCTTCGCGGCCCGGGACGTTCGCCATCGAGAACGAGCGGCTCTCGTCCGTGCCGGGTACCGTGATGTCCAGGTACTGGCCGGGAAAGAACTTGATCTCTTCTGGCTCGATCAACTTGAGGACGAGGTGTCGCATGTCGTGGGTGACCGACTCGTTCGAGACGACCTCGGCCACGCCCTTCTTCAGCGGCAGCCCCGACCGGATGATCTCCTCGTCGTACTGGAGGAGCTCGATCACCAGGTCCGAGTACGCGTGCGCCCGGCAGAGGAGGGTCTGCCCCTCCTCACGTTCGGAGTCCGGCAACGCGAACGTGGAGTACTTGTCGAGTTCGATGTCGTCCATGTCGCCCTCGAGGACGAACGACTTGCACGCCGCGCACTGACCCTCTTTGCAGCCGTGCATGAGCTGCACGCCGTTCTCGGCTGCGGCGCGGAGAATGTTCTGATCCTCGTCGACCTCGATCTCGATGCCCACCGGCTCGAACCTGACGATGTGCTTCTCACCCATTAGCTGTCTTGCGCCCTTCGCCGGTGGACCTGTGTGAATTACTGAGGCTGGCCTGAGCAGGGGGAGGGCCGACGATGGAGTCGCCGACCCTCCCCCCTCACCTGACCCGCGCTCAGGCGCTCGCGGGTGCCGGTCGTCCGGCGGGGCCCTGCTTGTTGTAATCAGCGAGGAACGCGGCCTTGCCGGCGGCGTCGAGCTCGTTGATGATCACGTTGGGGCTACCGCACGGCGGGCAGCGACGCAGGTGGTCCAGCGTCCACATCTTCTTGGGGTTCAAGTCGAGGTGGGGCTGTGCCGTCATGGTCTTGCCGTCGTCGCGGACGAAGCCCATGTCGGACACCACGTCGGCCCAGTTCCAGCCGTGGTAGAGCGTCTCCCACTCGCGGTGCCCGACCAGACGGCCCATGTTCGGGGTCTCGCGACCCTGGTACGTGGGACGGAAGGCCTCGACATCGGTCCAGCGGCAGACCTCGTGGCAGTACGTGCGCGTCACGCCGTCGATGTCGGCCATGACCATGTCCTCGCGGACCAGGCACGGGACCATGCAGGTCCAGCAGCGGGCCGGGTAGACGTAGTCGACGTCCTCGAAGACGATCGGGTTGTGCCCGTTCGGCACGGCGAGGCGGTTGTAGTTCTCCCACCACGCGCCGTACTTGTCGTACCAGCCCGGGTACTTGTACTCGAACCACTCGAAGTCCGTGTCGGTCATCGCGTCGATGCGCCAGTAGTTGGCGAGCCAACCGGTGGCGAAGAACTGCGCGACCTCGTGGACGTAGCCCTTCTCCCAGATCTGCTTCCACGACTCCTCGATCAAGTCGTGCGGGATGACCAGGCCGTACTTCTCGAGCGGGACGAGGTACGAACGGTAGTAGTCGTCGTAGATCCAACGACGCCACATCTCCGCGTAGGACTCGCGGTCCTTGCGGCGGTCCTTCGTGCCGTACTCGATGAAGGTACCGATGGCGGCGTCGACGACGCGGTGGTTGTTCCACCACGCGTAACGCAGGTCGCGCTCGAGCAGCTGGCGGTTGTCCTCGTCGGACAGGGCCATCAGCAGCGTGGCGTAACCGTTGGAGATGTGGCGCGACTCGTCGGACTGGACCGAGTGGAACACCGTCGGCAGCAGGTAGTCACCGTTGGCCGCAGCCTCGGCCGGCATGGCCACGAACAGGGTGTTCGTGAACGCCGTCTCGGCGACGATCGTCAGGTAGATGCTGGCCGCGGTGATCGCGTCACCGGTGATGAACCCCTCGGCGAACTGACGGCCGATGGTGCCGCAGTAGTCGCTGTGGAAGTTCCGCAGGCTGTTGTTGAAGCCCGCCGGGTCGATGTAGTTGTTCATGTAGAGGCGCTTCAGGTTCTGCTGGATCGTCGAGTGGCGAACCTCGTCGATCATCTGAATCGCCTGGCCGTTGTGCAGCTCCGGGTTCGGGACCACGTGGAACAGCATCGGCATCGACCGTGCGGCCGAGACCTCGGGCAACGGGATGATGCTGAGGAACAGCTTCTGCCACTCCAGCCAGCGCTCCTGCACCTGCCGGAACATGTTCCCGCGGATGGCTCCGTCAGACGCGCCGTAGACGCGGTGGTCCTTCTCCTCCTGCATGGGGAAGTAGGACCGCAGGACCTGCTTGAGCGGGTCCTTCTTGGCAGCCTTGCGGAAGGTGTAGTCGGTTCCGTACTTCATGTACGGCTCGTGGTACTGCGGCTCCCAGGAGAGTTCCTGGATCTTCTGGTGAGCCTTGGCCAAACTCTGCCGACTCAACGTCGTCTCCTCACGGTGGTGGTTTTCCGCGTTGCCGACACGAGCGCGGGCGTCTCGGCACCGGAGGTGAGCGCGGAGGTTGCGGCTGGCCGGGGGCTTGCGGGCCCCGGTGCTGCTCTCTCCGTGCCGGGAATCACACCTCCCCGGGAGGCAGCGTGCGGTCTCATTATGAGATTGTCCGACGTTACGACTCGCCCACTACCACTCGGTGCAGTGCGGCTGTACGGTCCATAGGCGCACCGGCCACCGCCGCGGACCACAGCAGCTCCGAGAAGGGCAACCGGTTGGACCACCCGGACGAGCACGCACTCGACCTCAGTGTCTCCCTGCGAGCGGCCTACGACCGTCGCGGGGCTTCTGCACGCCCAGGTCAGATGCGTCCCGCTCCCGACGGCGGCTCCGAGCAGCTCGCCCGCGCCCGCACCTCCTTCCTCGTGGACGAGGAGGTGGAGCCCGGCGTCGTCCGGGAGCCGATCCTCGCCTCGTGGACGCGCTCCCGGCACTACGACGTCGACGCCGACCGGCTCGAGCTGCCCTACGACTCCGACATCTCGATGGACTCGCAGCTCACCCGGGCGGCCGGCCCGATCATCCGGGAGGTCGCCGACCAGCTCGCCAGCGAGCCGGTCAGCCTGATCCTCACCGACGCCGACGGTGTCGTCCTCGACCGCCGCAGCGGCGACGGCGGGCTCACCCACCACCTCGACCGCATCTGGCTCGCGCCCGGCTTCAGCTACGCCGAGCGCTACGTGGGCACGAACGGGATCGGCACCGCGCTCGAGGGCCGCGGGCCCGCGCAGGTGTTCGGCCACGAGCACTACGCCGAGCACCTCGAGGACCTGGCCTGCGCCGGGGCCCCGATCCGGCACCCCGTGAGCGGCAAGGTCCTGGGCGTCGTCGACCTCACCTGCTGGCGCAGCGACGCCAACATGATGATGACCGCGATCGCGTCCACCGTCGCGAAGCGGATCGAGGAGACGCTGCTGGAGCAGTCCGGCCGCCGCGAACTCGCGCTGCTGCACGACTACCTCATCGCCTGCCAGCGGGGTCGCGGCGCGGTGTTCGCGCTCAGCGACGACCTGCTGATGATGAACGACCGCGCCCGCGAGCTGTTCGACCCGTCCGACCAGGGGCCGCTGCTGGCCGAGGCGGGCGAGGCGCTCAAGTCCGGCCAGCGCCACCAGGTCCTCGTCGACCTGCCCAGCGGCAACACCGCGCGCATCCAGCTGCGGCCCAGCTGGACCGAGGGCAACCGCGCGGGCGGCATCGCGCAGGTCCAGCTCATCACCAACGGCGCCGTGCCCACCCCGCGGACGTCCACCTCCTCGCCCGCCCTCCCGGCCGCGGTCGGGTCGGGCGCGCTGTGGACCAAGTGCTGCCAGGCCGTCGACCGGCACTTCCGCGCCCGCGAGTGGCTGGTGCTCGAGGGCGAGCCGGGGACGGGCAAGACCACCGTCGCGCGGGCCACCCACCAGGGCCGCACCCCCGCGGCCCACCTGCGGGTCCTCGACGCGGCCGACGCCGGCCCGCGCTGGTTCGCCGACGTCGCCGAGGAGCTGCAGACGGGCGGGGGCACGCTGGTCCTCACCCACGTCGACAGCCTGGACCCCGACGGCGTGCAGGCGCTGTGCGACGTCCTCGAGGAGCACCGCGACACCACCGACCCCGAGCGCCCCTGGGTCGTCGCGACCGTCACGGCGGGCACCGGGTCCCCCGAGCACCTCGGTGAGCTGCTGGGGCACTTCCCGAGCACCGTCGAGGTGCCGCCGCTGCGCCACCACGTCGAGGACGTCTCCGAGCTGGTGCCCTACCTGATCGCGCGGCTCACCCGCGGGGCCGAGCTGACCTGCTCCCCCGAGGCGATGCGCGTGCTCATGCGCAACCGCTGGCCCGGCAACATCGAGCAGCTGTACCAGGTGCTGCGCAAGGTCGTGGCCAAGCGGCGCACCGGGATCGTCTCGCCTGCCGACCTGCCCGCGGAGTGCCGCGCCATCACCCGGCGCGTGCTCACGCCGCTGGAGGCCATCGAGTGCGACGCGATCGTCGACGCCCTGCTCGACGCGTCGGGCAACAAGGCCGAGGCGGCCCGGCACCTCGGGATGTCGCGGGCCACCATCTACCGCAAGATCCGCGGCTACGGGATCTCGATGCCCACCTCGGGATGACCGCTGTCATCTACCCCGGTGACAGGCGGCACGGGTGATCGTCGGCCCCCGTCGCTAGGGTCGGCCGCATGTTGGACATCCGGGGGGTCTCCAAGCGGTTCGGGCAGGTCCAGGCGCTCGACGACGTCGGGTTCTCGGTGCGGCCCGGTGAGGTGTTCGGGTTCGTCGGGAGCAACGGCGCGGGCAAGACCACGACCATGCGGATCGTGCTCGGCGTGCTGTCGGCCGACGCGGGAGAGGTCGTCTGGCAGGGCCGGCCGGTCGACGCCGAGCTGCGCCGGCGCATCGGCTACATGCCCGAGGAGCGCGGCCTCTACCCGAAGATGAAGGTCGGCGAGCAGCTCACCTACCTCGCGCGGCTGCACGGGCTGCCCGCACGCGAGGCCCGGTCGGCGGTCGAGCGGTGGACGGCGCTGCTCGACGTGGGCCACCGGCTCGGCGACGAGGTCCAGAAGCTGTCGCTGGGCAACCAGCAGCGGGTGCAGCTGGCGGCCGCGCTGGTGCACGACCCCGAGGTGCTCGTGCTCGACGAGCCGTTCTCCGGGCTCGACCCCACCGCCGTCGAGGTGATGAGCGGGGTGCTGCGCAGCAAGGCCGACTCGGGCGTCCCGGTGATCTTCTCCAGCCACCAGCTCGAGCTCGTGGAGCGCATCTGCGACCGGATCGGGATCATCTCCGGCGGCCGGATGGTGGCGGCCGGATCGGTCTCCGAGCTGCGGGAACGCGAGGGGAGCGTCGTGCTGGAGGTGGAGGGCCCGCCCCCGGGGTGGGCGGCGGGCGTCGACGGGGTGGAGGTGGTCGCCTCCGACGGTCCCGGCACCCGGCTGCGCCTGGCCCCCGGCACCGACGACCAGCGGGTGCTCACGGCCGCACTGGCCGCGGGGCCGGTGCACGAGTTCCGGAGGTGGCGCCCGCCGCTGACCGAGCTGTACCGCGACGTCGTGGAGTCGGGGGTGCCGGCATGACCGCGCCGCTCGGTTCGCGTCAGGCGGTGCTGCTGGTCGCGGGCCGCGAGTTCACCTCGCAGGTCCGCTCCCGCAGCTTCGTGATCGGCCTGCTCGTCACCCTCGTGCTCTTCGGGGGCATCGGGCTGCTCGGCAGCGTCATCGCGGGGCAGTCGTCCAACCCCTCGCTCGGCGTCACGCCGGAGACGTCGTCGCTGCGGACCGCGGTCGAGCAGGCCGCCGCCACGCAGGGGCTCGACGTGCGGATCGTCCCGGTCGAGGACGGTCCGGGCCGGGTCCAGGTCGACGCCGACGAACTCGACGCCCTGCTCACCGGGTCCGCGGGCGACTACGAGCTGCTCGGCCGCGACGCCGTCGACCCCCAGCTGGAGGCGGTCGTCGGCACCGCCGTGCAGCAGGAGGCGCTGGCCGCCGCGCTGTCGCAGTCCGGGGTCGACCCGGCGCAGCTCGCGCAGCGGTCGCAGGTCAGCACCGACACGCTCCAGCCGGTCGACCCCGACCGGGGTGAGCGGCTCGCGCTCGCGCTCGTCGGCACGGTCCTGCTGTTCATCTCGCTGTCCGGCTACGGGCAGCTCGTCGCGACCGGGGTCGTCGAGGAGAAGCAGAGCCGCGTCGTCGAGCTGCTGCTCGCCACCATCAAGCCGTGGCAGCTGCTGGCCGGGAAGGTGCTCGGCCTGGGGGCGGTCGGGCTGCTCCAGCTGGTGATCCTGGGGATCATCGGCACCGTCGCCGCGGCGGGGGGCGGGTTGCTGACGGTGCCCGGGGCCGCGGCGGGGATGTTCGCGATGGTGGTGCTCTGGTACCTGCTCGGGTTCTTCCTGTTCGCGGCGCTCTACGCGGCGATCGGGTCGACGGTATCGCGCCAGGAGGAGCTGAACTCGGTCGTCACACCGCTGATCTTCGTGCTGATCGTCCCGTTCGTGCTGGTGGTCAACCTGCTCCCCGGGGATCCGCGCAACGAGCTCGCCGCGGTGCTCTCGTTCATCCCGTTCCTGTCGCAGACGATCATGCCCGCGCGCTACGCCCTGGGCGTCGCCCCGCTGTGGGAGGTCGGGGTGTCGGCGCTGATCGCGCTGGTCGCGGTCGTCGGCGTGGTCCGGGTCGCCGGCCGGGTCTACCAGAACTCGATCCTGCGCACGGGTGCGCGGGTCACGCTGCGGGAGGCGCTCGGCCGGCCGGCCGCTCAGTCGATGACGAGGTCGAGGGCGTAGTCGGGGAACCAGCCGCCGGCCTCGGGTTCGCCCGCGCGGCAGGACCCGTCCGACTCGCCGGGCCGTTTGATCCACAGCAGGGCGTCGACCAGCGGGATGCCGGGGTCGAGGGTCGGTGCGGTGCCGAGCAGGCGGTCGGGCGGGTTGCACCAGTTCGGGGCGCCGTCGGTGGGCTCCCCGGGACGGCCCGCCCCGTTGCGGCTGGTGTCGACGACGAACCGGACCCCGCCGCCCAGCGCCTCGGAGATCGCGGTGCCGTACGCGACGCTGGCCTCGGTGGTGTAGAAGTTCGCGACGTTGAGGCTGAACCCGGCGGCGCGGTCGACGCCGGCCCGCTCCAGCGCCGCGGCGGTCGCGGCGGCGTCACCGGTGAACCCGGGGTTGCCCGCGTCGATGTAGACGCGCGCGCCCGCGGCGGTGAAGGCGTCGACGGCGCCCGCGAGCAGCTCGTAGCGGCCGGAGCCGCCCTCCTCGGCGCACCCGGTGAGCTGGTGGGACAGGGCGTCGGGCTCCAGCACGACGATCGACTCGGCACCCCCGAGCCCTCCGGCGACCGACTCGATCCAGGACCGGTACTCGGCGGCGTCCGCCGCGCCACCGCCGGAGAAGCTCCCGCAGTCGCGGTCGGGGATGTTGTAGGCGACGAACAGCGGGATCGTCCCGGCCGCGGCGGCGCGGGCGGTGTAGGCCGCGACCGTGGAGCGCGTGCCGTCGCCGCCGGTGAGCCACAGCGGGACCGCCCGGTCGGCGAGGGCGCGGAGGGCGTCGGCGTCGGCGGTGCGGCCCTGCGCGGTCCACTCCTCGACCTGCCGGGCGGCGGGCGTCGTCGGGTCGACGTAGAGCGGGCCGTCCTGCGCGACGGGGGTCGGGACGAGGCAGCCGGTCCCGTCGACGTCCTGCACGCAGCCGATCTGCCGTGCCTGCGGCGGCGCGGCGGCGGTCGGGGCGGGGCCGGCCGAGACCACGATCCCGGTGACGGCGATGACCGCCGCCCCGATCAGCGCGGGCAGCTCGTGGGTGAACAGGCGCGAACGGCGTCGGCGGGACGGGGCCGGCGGGGCCTCCCCCCGCGGTGCCCGCGGGCGGGGCACCTCGAACCGGGGCGGGGCGGCGAGCTCGGCGGCGAGGCTGCGGTGCACCTCGATCTGCGCGAGCAGGTCCGGCGGCAGGCGGTCGAGGACCGCGACGGGACCGCTCCCGGGCCGGGCGCCGGCGCGGCCCGGACCGCGGTCCGGATCGGCCGACCGGTACAGACCGGTCACCCTCTCGCTCCTGTCCCTCGTCGACGTCCGTCGGATAGATCCGCCCGAACTGCCGATTCGTTACACGAAAGGGTGAGCCGACGCCGTCAGGAGGACTCGCGTCGTCGCGGAGAGTAGGCCGTGAACCCGGCGGCGACCGCATCCTCGGGGGTCCGGAACCACACCTCGGCCTTCGTCCGGCCGAAGTACGGGCTCGACGGCGGGTGGAACAGCATCGACCCCGCGTTGCCCTTGATCGTGAACTCCGGTCCCGGCGCCGACCCGTCCGGGAGCGGGGCGGCCGACCCGGGGCCGTACGGACTGACCCGGGGACGGGGCTTCGGGGACGGGCGGCGGGTCGGCTCCGGGGTCGCCACGGCGGACTGCTGCCCGGGTGGGGACGAGGTCAGCGACCGGACCGTGGGCGATGGGCGGGGGCCTGGGCTGGGGCGAGGCGGGGCGGGCGGGGCCGCAGCGGCGGGTGCCGGGGCGGGCGGCGGCGGGGCGGGCGCCTCGCGCACCGTCGCGTCGTCCGCGGACGTCGGGGCCTGCGCGGACGACGACGCGGACGGCGCGGGCGGCGGCGCCGGGGCGGGCGGGGCGGCCGGAGGCGACGGCGCGGGGGCGGCCGCAGGCGGGGCGGCGGGAGCCTGTGGGGCGGCGGAGGCCGTCACGGGTGCCGGGGCGCTGCCGTTCGCCGTGGTGCGGGGGGCGGCCGGCGGGCGCGGCGCCCGGACGTCGACGGGCTCGGCGGCGCGGCGGCGGGCGATCACCCAGGCGGCCCCCACCCCGAGCAGGAGGGCCGGGACGATCCAGCGGCCACGGCGGGACGGGCGGGCGTCGGTCACAGGTCTGCTCCCCTCGCGTGCGTGACGACGAACCTACCGTCCGCGTTCCCCCGTCCCACCGCACCACCTCGCAGGCGTCACTGACGGGCCGCCTTGACCAGGTCGAACCGCGCCAGCGCCTCCAACCGCTCGGCCTTGTGGTCGACCATCGGCTCCGGGTAGCCGTCCGGGACGCCGTCGGGCAGCGTCCACGGCTGGTGCGCCGCCTTGCCCGCCACGTCGCGCAGCTCCGGCACGTACCGCCGGACGTAGGCGCCGTCGGGATCGAACTTCTCCCCCTGCGTGATGGGGTTGAACACCCGGAAGTAGGGCGACGCGTCGGTGCCGCTGCCCGCGGTCCACTGCCACCCGTGCTGGTTGGAGGCCAGGTCGCCGTCGACGAGCAGGCGCATGAAGTGCCGGGCCCCCCACCACCACGGCAGGTGCAGGTCCTTGACCAGGAAGCTCGCGACGATCATGCGGACGCGGTTGTGCATCCACGCCTCCTCGCGCAGCTGCCGCATCCCGGCATCGACGATGGGGAACCCGGTCCGCCCGTCGCACCACTGCTCGAAGGCGCGGCGGGCGGCCGCCCCGGACGCGGTCGGCAGGGCGTCGAAGGACCGGTCGTAGTTCTCGCGGGCGGAGTCGGGCCGCTGGTGCAGGACGTCGGCGTAGAACTCCCGCCAGGCGATCTCGGTGCGGTAGGTCTCGGCCGACTCGCTGCGCCTGCGCGCCAGATCGGCCAGCAGCGTGCGCGGGTGCACGAGCCCGTACTTGAGGTAGACCGACATCCGCGAGGTGCCCGGCTTGTCCGGGCGGTCGCGGGCGGCGGAGTAGTCGTTGACGTCGTCGTCGAGGAAGGCCCGCCAGCGCGCCAGCGCCGCGTCCTCGGTGGCCTCGGGCAGCTCGGCGTCGACGGGCTCGTCGTCCGGGATCGCGACGCCGTCGAGATCGGCGGGGTCGATCCACTCGACCGTCGACGCGTCGGTGTCGGCCGGCCCGCGCCATCCGTGCTCGGCCCACGCCCGGCGGAACGGGGTGAACACCCGGTACGGGTCGCCGTCGCCCTTGCGGATCCGGCCGGGGGCCACCGCGTACGGCGACCCGGTGCGGACGAGCTCGCGGCCGGCGTCGGCCAGCGCCTTCGCGACGGCCTCGTCGCGGCGGGTGCCGTAGGGCCCGTAGTCGGCGGCGACGTGCACCGCGCCCGCCCCGACCGCCTCGGCGATCCGCGGCACGACCTCGGCCGGGTCGCCCTCGACGACGAGCAGCCGCCCGCCGAGCGACTCGTCGAGCGAGCGCAGCGCCCGGAACAGGAACGTCGAGCGGGCGGCGCCGGACGGGCCGAGCAGCGCGGGGTCGAGCACGAACAGCCCCAGGGCGCTGGGGGCCGCGGCGAGGAAGGTCGGCTGGTCGCGGACCCGGAGGTCACGCCGGAACCAGACGACGGAGGCGTCACTCATGGAGCGCGACGCTAGCGGCCGGTGCGGCCCGTCGCCCGGTGACGCCCGGTGTCAGGTCGGACCGTCCGGCCGGACCCGGGCCGCGAGCACCCGTTCCAGGGGCGGGCGCACCCACGCCGCCAGCGCCTCCGGGTCGTCGGGGCCGCGGACGAGCGCCGTGAGCACCAGCCCGTCGACGACCGCGGCCAGCTCCTCGGCGGCGGCCACCGGGTCGGCGGCACCGGCCCGGTCGAGCATCCGCGCACCGAGGCGGCGGATGGTGTCGCCACCGGCCAGCAGCGCGGACCGCAGGTCGGGGTCGCGGACGGCGGCGAGGCTCAGCTCGTGGCGGGCGAGGGTGCGGTGCCGCTGGGTGGTGGCCATCGAGACGGCGACGGCGACGAGCCCGTCGAGCAGGTCGACCGGCCCGTCCAGGCCGGCGAGCTCCCGCTCCAGGTCCAGCTCCAGCAGGCGTTCCACGCACCCGGACACCAGCGCCGACCGGCTCCGGAAGTAGTACGACGTGCTGCCGGCCGCGGCGTCGACGGCCCTGCACCGGGCCGGGCACGCGGTGACGGTGCTCGAGCGGGCGGGCGAGCTGCGCGAGACCGGGGCCGGGATCGGGATCATGCCCAACGGCGTGCTGGCCCTGGACGCCCTGGGGCTCGGCGGGCCGGTGCGCGAGCGGGCGGCGCCGTTCGCCGAAGGGGGGATCCGCGACCGGCACGGGCGGGCGCTGCTCGCCACCGACCGGTCCGCGCTGCGCGACCTCGTCGGCGCGCCCGTGACGGTGCTCACCCGCCCCTGGCTGCACCGGCTGCTCGCCGCGGCGCTGCCCGCGGGCACCGTCGTCACGGGGCGGGCGGTCACCGCGCTGCGGGAGGGCCCCACCGGGGTCGAGATCGACGGTCACCGGACCGACGTCGCGGTCGTCGCCGACGGGGCGGGGAGCCGGTTGCGGGCCGCGCTGTTCCCCGCGCACCCCGGGCTGCGCCGGTCCGGCGAGTCCGCCGCGCGGTCCGTCGCGACCGGGGTGCCCGCCGACCTCCCGCTCGCGCCGGGCGAGCTGCTCGACCACCGCACCGGCGACCGGTTCGGCTGCATGCCGATGTCCGACGGCGGCGTGTACTGGTACGCGACCTGGCGCGACACCGCCCCGGACGACCCACCGGCCCGGCACCGCTGGCTGCGCGAGCGCCGCGCCGACTGGCACCCGTGCGCGGCCGCGCTGATCGACGCGACCGCGCCCGAGGCGGTCCACGTCGTGCAGACCGCGCAGCTGGCCCGGCCGCTGCCGGCCCTCGCGGTGGGGCGCGTCGCACTGCTCGGCGACGCCGCCCACGCGATGACCCCCGACCTCGGCCAGGGCGCCTGCCAGGCGTTCGAGGACGCGGTGGCGCTCGGGGCGGTGCTCACCGGCGCCGGCCCCGCGGAGGCGCCCGCCGCACTCGCGCGCTACGACGCCCTGCGACGGCCCCGCACGAGCGCGCTCCAGCGGCAGGCCGCGCGGGCGAACCGCGTGCTGGGCCTCCACGGACCGGCGGGCCGGATCCGGGACGCGGCGCTCCGGCTCGTCCCGGGGGCGCTGTCCACGAGGGCGCTGGCCGCGCAGCTGGCCTGCACGCCGCCGCCGGACCCCACCCGTCACGCAGCAAGGCCACCTTCCCGCAACGAGATCGCGTGAAGGTGGCCTTGCTGCAACGGCGGGGAGGGTGGGGTCAGCGCTCGCCCATGCCCACGTAGGCCCGCTCGGCGGACCCGGTGTAGAGCTGCCGCGGGCGGCCGATCTTCGTGCCCGGGTCCTCGATCATCTCGCGCCAGTGGGCGATCCAGCCGGGGAGCCGGCCCAGGGCGAACAGGACGGTGAACATCTTCGTCGGGAAGCCCATCGCCCGGTAGATGACGCCGGTGTAGAAGTCGACGTTCGGGTAGAGCTTGCGCTCGATGAAGTAGTCGTCGGCCAGCGCCTTCTCCTCCAGCGCCATGGCGATGTCGAGGAGCGGGTCGGTGACGCCGAGGGTCTTGAGGATCCCGTCGGCCTGCTGCTTGACGATCTTCGCGCGCGGGTCGTAGTTCTTGTAGACCCGGTGCCCGAAGCCCATCAGGCGGGCGCCCTTGTCCTCCTTGTTCTTGACGCGGTCGACGTAGGCGTCGACGTTGCCGTCCTCCTCCTTCTGGATCTTCTGCAGCATCTCGAGGACGGCCTGGTTGGCGCCGCCGTGCAGCGGTCCGAACAGGGCGTTGATGCCGGCGGAGATGGAGGCGAACAGGTTGGCCTGCGACGAGCCGACGAGCCGGACCGTGGACGTCGAGCAGTTCTGCTCGTGGTCGGCGTGCAGGATCAGCAGCACCTCGAGCGCGCGGGCGACCTCGGGCTGGATCTCGTACGGCTCGGCGGGGAAGCCGAACGTCATGCGCATGAAGTTCTCGACCAGGCCCAGCGAGTTGTCCGGGTAGAGGAACGGCTGGCCGATCGACTTCTTGTACGCGTACGCCGCGATCGTCGGCACCTTGGCGAGCAGGCGCACGGTGGAGAGCTCGACGGCGTCGTGGTCGAACGGGTCGAGGGCGTCCTGGTAGAAGGTCGACAGCGCGCTGACCGCGCTCGACAGCACCGGCATCGGGTGCGCGTCGCGGGGGAAGCCGTCGAAGAAGCGCTTGAGGTCCTCGTGCAGCAGCGTGTGCCGGCTGACCTTGTTGGTGAACGCCGAGAGCTGCTCCTGGGTGGGCAGCTCGCCGTAGATCAGCAGGTAGCTGGTCTCGAGGAACGTGGACTTCTCGGCGAGCTGGTCGATCGGGTACCCGCGGTAGCGCAGGATCCCGGCGTCGCCGTCGATGTAGGTGATGGCGGACGTGCACGCCGCCGTGCTGCCGAAACCCTGGTCGAGGGTGACGAGTCCGGTCGTGGACAGCAGTTTCGACACGTCGAAGGCGGGTGCGCCCTCGGTGGGCGTACTGATCGCCATCTCGTGCTCGCCACCGGGGTAGTGGAGTACGGCGGCATCGCTCTGGTCGGCCATGTGGAGGTTCCCTCACACTCGCGTGGTCCAAGTCTGTTGAGCATCACGCTAGTGCGCCGGGCACCCGACCCGCTGGGCAGAGGTGCCCACATCACGCGAGGAGCGTCCCGGATGGCCCGCTACGGCACCCAGTTCGGCCCCGACATCACCTTCCTCGGCGTGCCCCGCTGCGACTGGTCGGATCCCGCGTCCTTCGCCGGTGCCGCGGTCGTCGTGCTGGGTGCTCCGTTCGACGGCGGGACGTCGCACCGACCGGGTACGCGGTTCGGCCCCCAGCACATCCGGCAGTCCTGCTACCTGCCGCACGACGGCTCCCGACCCTCCCTCGCGCTGCGCGTCGACGGGTTGGCCGACCTCGCCGTGCACGACGCGGGAGACGTCGAGATGTTCTCCGGCGACGCCGAGCGATCGGTGCGGGATCTGCAGGAGGCGGTGCACGCGATCGCGGCCGCCGGGGCCGTCCCGCTGGTGCTCGGCGGAGACCACACGATCGCGTGGCCCGACGCGGCCGGGGTCGCCCAGCATCTGGGACAGGGGCGCGTCTCGATGATCCATTTCGACGCCCACGCCGACACCGGCGACATCGAGTTCGGCTCGCTCGTCGGGCACGGGCAGCCGATGCGCCGGCTGATCGAGTCCGGCGCGGTGCGCGGTGACCGGTTCCTGCAGATGGGGCTGCGCGGGTACTGGCCGGGCCCGGAGACGCTGTCCTGGATGGCCGGCCACGGCATGCGGTCCTACGAGATGACCGAGATCGTCGCCCGCGGGCTGGACGCGTGCCTGACCGAGGCGTCCGCGATCGCCGTCGACGACTGCGACGGGGTGTTCCTGTCCGTCGACATCGACGTGTGCGACCCCGGCCACGCCCCCGGCACGGGCACGCCGGAGCCCGGCGGGCTCACCGCCCGCGAACTGCTCGACGCCGTGCGCCGCCTGGCCTACGAGCTGCCGGTCGTCGGCGTCGACGTGGTGGAGGTGTCGCCGCCGTACGACCACGCCGAGATCACCTCGTTCCTGGCCAACCGGGTGGTCCTGGAGGTGCTCTCCGGCATGGCCCGGCGCCGCCGCGACGCCGCCGACGGCACGACGTGGGACCCCCGCCGGCCGCTGCTCGACGGGCGCTAGCTGTACTGATCGGACAGGTTAGTCAATCTGGTGATCGGTGGGTGTCCGCCGCAGGCGGTGTGGGGTCGGTGATGGTTGTACTCGTGAATCCAGCCCGGTAGGGCTTTGCGGCGGTGGGTTTCGCTGGCGTAGAGCCGGCGGAACGCCCATCCCTCGACCAGGGTCCGATGGAACCGTTCGACCTTGCCGTTGGTCTGCGGGCGGTAGGGGCGGGTGCGGCGGTGGCGGATCTCAAGCTCGGCGCAGGCCTCGCGCCACAGGTGTGAGCGGTAGCAGGCGCCGTTGTCGGTCAGGACCGCCCGGACGGTGACGTGGCGGGCGGCGAACCAGGCCACTGCCCGGTGCAGCACGGCGACCGCGGTGGCGGCGGTTTCGTCGTCGCACATCTCGGTGTAAGCGACGCGGGAGTGGTCGTCCAGGACGGTGTGCAGGTAGCCGGTGCCCATCTTGGGATGGTGGTGACGGTTGCGCGGCTTGCCCGGGGTCGCGGCCCGATGACGCTTGCCTTGGGCGCGTCCGACGAAGCGCCATCCGCCGCCGTCGGGGATGTTGCCCAGCTTCTTCACATCCACGTGGGCCAGGTCGCCGGGGTGGGGATGTTCGTAGCGGCGCACAGGTTCCCCGGTGGCCCGGTCCAGGTGGGAGAGCCGGTTGATCCGGCACGAGGTCAGGATGCGGTGCACCGTGGAGGTCGACAGCCCCAGGATCGCGGCGATTCCGACCGGCCCCAGGCGTTGCTTCCAGCGCAGGTGCACGACCTTGCGCACCGCCGGGGCCGGCGTCGCGCAGGGTGAGTGGTGCGGGCGGGAGGACCGGTCTTGCATGCCGGCCTCGCCCTCGCAGGCGTACCGGTCGGCCCAGCGTTTCGCCGTCGGCCAGGACACCTGAAACCGTTCCGCAGCCCGGGCGACGGGCCAGTCCTGCTCGACGACCAGCTTCCCCAGCCGTAGTCGTGCGGTCGGGGTCAGCGCGGCGTTAGCGTGCACGGTGAGGACCTCCTGGGTCGTGGTGTGGGTGCCGTCAGACAGCTCCACACCACCCCAGGGGGTCCTCACCTATCAAGATCAGTCAGACCGTGTCGTCACACGACCTCGACCAACGTCTCCGATCAGTACACCTAGCCCTGCTCGAGCCGCTCCGCGTCGAGGTCCACCCGGCCCACCACGACGTGGTTGACCGCCCACAGCACCACGCCCACGACCAGCAGGACCCCGGCCACGAGGTACTCCGCGAACGGCTTGCCCGACAGCGGCGTCACCAGGAACCCGCAGAGCGCGATGCCCAGCCAGGGCGACCAGGACGGCGCGCGGAAGTGGTCGTGCTCGACGGGACGGCGGCGCAGCACCAGCACCGCGATGTTGACGATCGTGAACACGAGGAGCAGGAGCAGCGACGTGGTGCCGCCCAGCAGCGTGATGTCGGCGGACGCCACGAGGATCACCGCGATGACGCTGGTGAACACGATGGCGACCCACGGCGTCCGGCGGCCCTCGTGGACCCGGCCGAACACGCTCGGGATGACCCGCTCGTTGGACATGCCGTAGAGCAGCCGGCTCGCCATCAGCATGTTGATCAGCGCCGAGTTCATCACGGCGAACAGCCCGATCACCGCGAACAGGGCCAGCGGGAACCCGGGGGCGCCGACCTCCAGCACCCGCAGCAGCGCCCCGCTGCCCGCCTCCTCCAGCTCTCCGGCCGGCACCAGCAGCGACGACAGGACCGCGATCACCACGTAGATCGCGGCGGCCGCCCCCATCCCCCACAGCATCGCCCGCGGGAAGATCTTCGCCGGGCTGTGGCACTCCTCGGCCATGTTCACCGAGTCCTCGAAGCCGACCATCGCGAAGAACGCGAGCCCGGTGGCGCTGGTGATCGCCAGCAGGGCCGTCGAGTCGCCCGTGTCGATCTGGGTGAGCCGGGCGGGCTCGCCCTGGCCCTGCGCCACCGCGTAGAGCCCCACGCCGATGATCAGTAGCAGGCCGGACAGCTCGATGACCGTGAGCACCACGTTGGCCTTGACCGACTCCCCCACCCCGCGGAAGTTGATCAGGGCGAGGCCGAGGATGAACGCGCCCGCGACGGCCCAGGTGGGCAGCTCGACGAACTCGCGCAGGTAGGTGTCGCCGAACGCCTTCGCCGCCGTCGCCGCCGACGTCACCCCGGACGCCATCACGGTGAAGGTGACCATGAAGGTCAGGAAGTTGATGCCGAACGCCTTGTGCGTGTACAGCGCGGCCCCGGCCGCCCGCGGGTACTTGCCGACGAGCTCCAGGTAGCTGAACGCCGTGAGGAAGGCGACGACGAACGCCAGGAGGAACGGCAGCCACAGCGCGCCGCCGATCTTCCCCGCGACCGAGCCCATCAGCGCGTAGATGCCCGCGCCGAGGATGTCGCCGATCACGAAGAACAGCAGCAGCTTCGGCCCGATCGCGCGCTTCAGCTCAGGCTGGGCTGTGGCCGTGGTCACCCCGTCGCTCATACGGGGAGATGGTGAGGCATCCGGTGCGCGACGTCATCCGGAAGCGGGACCCCGGTAGCGCCAGAAGTCCGGGTAGCGCCGCACGACCACCAGCGCCCCGACGACGACGGCGACCCCGCCGGCCACGACCGCGGGCCCCGGGCCCGCCAGCGCGGCCGCCGGCCCGTGCCACATGTCGGCGATCCGCGGGCCGCCCGCGACCACCACGATGAACACGCCCTGCATCCGCCCGCGCATCTCGTCGGTGGCCACGGTCTGCAGCATCGACGAGCGGTAGACCGAGCTGACGAGGTCGGCCGCACCGCCGACGGCGAGGAACACGACGGCCAGCCACAGCGAGCTGGTCAGCCCGAACAGCGCGATCGACACACCCCAGACGCAGATCGCGACCGTCACCGCGACGCCCTGGCGCTGCACCCGCTGCAGCCAGCCGGAGAACAGCCCGGCCAGGACCATCCCGATCGGGATGGCCGCGAACAGCAGCCCGAGCGCGGGCCCGCCCCCCGGCGGGTCGCCGAAGACCGTCTGCGACATCTCCGGGAACACGATCCGCGGCATCCCGAACGCCATCGCGACGATGTCGATGAGGAACGACACCAGCAGCACCGGGTAGGCGGCCGCGTAGCGGAAGCCGTCGGTGATCTCGCGCAGCCCGGCCCGCCGCTTCGGCGCACCCGCCGGGCGGGGCTCCGGCGGCACCGCGGGCAGGCGCCAGGTGGCCCACAGCGTGGCGAGCAGGGCGATCGCGTCGAGCAGGTAGAGCATCGGGAGGCCGATCACCGGGATGAGCACCCCGGCGAGCAGCGGGCCGGCGATGGCCCCGATCTGGGCGACCGTCATGTTCAGCGCGTTGGCCGCGGGCAGCTGGTCGGCCGGGAGCAGGCGCGGGATCACGGCGCTGCGGGTGGGCTGGTTGACGGCCAGCAGCCCCGACTGCAGCGCGAACAGCGACAGGATCAGCCACACCCCGCCGACGCCGGTGGCCGAGGTGACCCACAGCAGCAGCGAGCTCGCCGCGATCCCGGATCCCGTGATCAGCAGCAGCGTCCGCCGGTCGACCGCGTCGGCGATCGCCCCGCCCCACAGCCCGAACACCACGAGCGGGACCAGGCCGAACAGCCCGGTCAGCCCGACCCAGGCCGACGACCCGGTGAGCTGGTAGATCTGCGTCGGCACCGCGACGACCGAGAGCTGCGCCCCGATGACGGTGACGACCCCGGCGAGCCAGAGGCGGCGGTAGGACGGGGTCGCGAGCGGCCGCGTGTCGGCCAGCACGCTGCGGATGCGGGCGAACCGCCGCGTGGGCGCATCGGCCGCGACGGGCTCGGTCGGCTGCTCCGGCCGCCGGTGGGGATGGGTGGGCTGGTCCGGCACACGTCAGGCTTACCACGCGGGCGGAACGGCGGTCCGCCGCCGACGTCCGGTTCCGCCCCACCCGTCCCGGACGTCCGGTGCGGCGTCCGTCTCAGCGGGTCGGCGTCTCAGGGGGCCAGGCGGCGGACCGTCCAGGTGCGGTCGCGGTCGGCCTCGAACCGCAGCCGGTCGTGCATGCGGTTGGTGCGGCCCTGCCAGAACTCCACCTGGTCGGGCACGATCCGCCAGCCGCCCCAGTGCGGCGGGACCGGCACCGGGTCGTCGCCGAAGCGCCGGGTGACGCCGGCGAGCGCGTCGTCGAGGACGCGGCGGTCGCGCACCCGCACCGACTGCGCCGACGCCCACGCCCCCAGCTGCGAGCCGCGCGGCCGCGTCGCCCAGTACGCCTGGGTCTCCTCCGCCGTGACCGCCTCGACGGTCCCGCGGACGTGCACCTGCCGGTGCTGGAGGTACCAGGGGAAGGTGGCGCTCGCGTAGCGCGTCGCGCGCAGGTCGTGGCTCTTGGCCGAGGTGTAGTTGGTGTAGAAGACGACGCCGCGGGCGTCGAGGCCCTTGCAGAGCACCGTGCGCGACGCCGGACGGCCGTCCTCCCCCGCGGTGGCCAGCACCATCGCGTTCGCCTCGACGACCCCGTCGGCCTCCGCCTCGGCCAGCCACGCGGCGAGCTGCCCGTGCCAGGTCGGGTCGAGCTGCTCGACGTCGAGCCCCTCGGACCGGTAGTCCACGCGCATGCCCGCCAGCTGATCCGTCATCGATCGCCTCTCCGTCACCCCGACGCGACGGTAGGTGGCCGCAGCGGCCCGGACAATCCCGGTGACCGATCCCACCCGGCTGCTGTGTTGCCTCCGCCCCATCACGGGGGCAGGGTGACGCCAACCGTGCCGCCCGACTGCGCCCATCTGCGCCGTGCGGACGCGGTTCGCGCACGTCCGGGGCACCCGATCCGGATCTGTGCGTGCTCCGGCCGACGACGCCACCGGTGTCGACCGGGGTGTCCGAAGTCGGGACCATTCGAGGAGGACGCGTGTCCACTGCGTCGACGGCGCCGACCGCGCCGGGATCCGCAGCCGACGCGGAGGCGGTACCTCCGCCTCCGCCCGGTTTCAAGTCCGGCCTGGAGGGCCACGTCGCCTTCCGGACCCAGATCGCCGAACCCGACAAGGACGGCGGCGCCCTGCGCTACCGGGGCGTCGACATCGAGGACCTCGTCGGCAAGGTCAGCTTCGGCAACGTGTGGGCCCTGCTCGTCGACGGCCGGTTCGGCCCCGGGCTGCCCCCGGCGGACCCGTTCCCCATCCCGGTGCACACCGGTGACGTCCGCGTCGACGTCCAGGCCGCGCTCGCCATGCTCGCCCCGTACTGGGGCTACCGCGCCCTGCTCGACACCGACGAGCAGGAGGCCCGCGACCAGCTCGCCCGCGCCTCCGTGATGGCCCTGTCCTACGTGGCCCAGTCGGCGCGCGGGATCGGCGTCCCCGCGGTCCCGCAGGCCCGGATCGACGAGTGCACGACGATCACCGAGCGCTTCATGACGCGCTGGCGCGGCGACCCCGACCCGGCGCACACCAAGGCCATCGACGCGTACTGGGTGTCGGCCTGCGAGCACGGCATGAACGCCTCGACGTTCACCGCGCGCGTCATCGCCTCCACCGGGGCCGACGTGGCCGCGGCCATGTCGGGCGCGATCGGCGCCATGTCCGGCCCGCTGCACGGCGGTGCGCCCGCCCGCGTGCTGCCGATGCTGGAGGAGGTCGAGCGGACCGGCGACCCGGCGGCGCTGGTCAAGGGCATCCTCGACCGCAAGGAGAAGCTCATGGGCTTCGGGCACCGGGTCTACCGGGCCGAGGACCCGCGGGCCCGCGTGCTGCGCCGCACCTGCCAGGAGCTCGACGCCCCGCGCTACGAGGTGGCCGTGGCCCTGGAGCAGGCGGCGCTGTCCGAGCTGCGCGAGCGCCGCCCGGACCACCCCATCGAGACCAACGTCGAGTTCTGGGCGGCGGTGATCCTCGACTTCGCCGAGGTGCCGCCCCACATGATGCCCGCGATGTTCACCAGCGCCCGCACCGCGGGCTGGTCGGCGCACATCCTGGAGCAGAAGCGCGAGAACAAGCTCGTGCGCCCGTCGGCCCAGTACATCGGCCCGGGCCCGCGCAAGCCCGAGGCCGTCGAGGGCTGGTCGGAGATCTGACCGTGCGCGGAAACGGCGGCCCCGGCCGCCGTTTCCGCGCACGACCTACACCGGGACCGGCTCCCGGCGCACCATCAGCGACAGCACTCCGGCCAGCAGGCACAGCGCCCCGCCGATCTGCCAGGCCAGGTCGTAGGCGCCGATCTGGTCGCGCACCACGCCGGCGCCCAGCGCCATCAGCGCCGCCCCGACCTGGTGGCTCGCGAACACCCAGCCGAACACCACCGGCGCCCGCGCGCCGAAGATCTCCCGGCACAGCGCCATGGTCGGCGGGATCGTGGCCACCCAGTCCAGGCCGTAGAAGATGATGAACGCCAGCATGGTCAGCTGGATGTCCGGCCCGAACAGGGCCGGCAGCGCGGCGAGGGAGACCCCGCGCAGCACGTAGTAGACGAGCAGCAGCACCCGCGGGTCGTAGCGGTCGGTGAGCCAGCCCGACGCGGTGGTGCCCGCGATGTCGAACAGGCCGACCAACGCGAGCAGCCCGGCCGCCACCGTCTGCGGCATCCCGTGGTCGTGCGCGGCGGGGATGAAGTGCGGCTGGATCAGCCCCATCGTGGTGGCGCCGCAGATCATCATGCCGGCGGCGAGGTACCAGAACGGCCTGGTGCGCGCGGCGTCGACGAGGGCGCGCACGGCGGTGCGGCCCGCCCCGGTGCGGATCGGGTCCCTGTCGTCGGCCGCGGTGCCGCCGTAGGGCGTGACGCCCAGGTCGCGCGGGCGCTCCCGCAGGAGCAGCAGCACCAGCGGGACGACGGCGAGGGCCACCACGGCCACCCCGAGCGCGGCGGCGCGCCAGCCCGACGACTCCGCGACGAGCGCGATGACCGGCAGGAACACCAGCTGCCCGGCCGCGCCACCGGCCGTCAGGACGCCGGAGACCAGGCCGCGCCTGGCCACGAACCAGCGGCCGGTGACGGTGGCGACCAGCGCCAGTGCCATCGAGCCCGTGCCCAGCCCCACCAGCACGCCCCAGCACAGGACGAGCTGCCAGCTCGCGGTCATGAACACCGTGAGCCCGCTGCCCGCGGCCACGACGACGAGCGCCGCGGTGATCACCGGCCGAATGCCGAAGCGCTCCATCAGCGCCGCGGCGAACGGGGCGGTGAGGCCGTAGAGGGCCATGTTGACGGCGACGGCGGCCGAGATCGTGGTGACCGACCAGCCGAACTCGTTCTGCAGCGGCTCCATCAGCACGCCCGGGACCGCCCGGAACCCGGCGGCCCCGACCAGCGCCAGGAACGTCACGGCGGCGACCCACCAGGCGGGGTGGATGCGCCGGGCCGACACGCTGAGTTCGCTCATGCGACTCAGCATCGCCCATCACCCCTTCCGGCGGAAGCCCCCGGGGTGATCGGGCGCACGTGAGTCGGCCGGAACGCGGGTGCGACCGGCTGCGAGACTGGTGTCCGTGACTGCTTCGACGCCGACCGACCTGCAGATCCCCGCCGACCTCCTCCCCGCCGACGGACGGTTCGGCTGCGGCCCGTCCAAGGTACGGCCCGAGCAGCTCGCCGCGCTCGCCGCCGCCGGGGACCTGATGGGCACCTCCCACCGCCAGAAGCCGGTCAAGGCGCTGGTCGGGCGCGTGCGGGCCGGGCTGGCCGACCTGTTCTCGCTGCCCGCCGGCTACGAGGTCGTCCTCGGCAACGGCGGGTCCACCGCCTTCTGGGACGCCGCCGCGTTCGGGCTCGTCCGGGAGCGGTCGCTGCACCTGACCTACGGCGAGTTCTCCGCCAAGTTCGCCGAGTCCACCCGGGGCGCCCCCTTCCTGGCCGACCCGGTGGTCGTGAGCGCCGAGCCGGGCAGCGCCCCCGAGCCGCAGGCCGACCCGAGCTGCGACGTGCTCGCCTGGGCCCACAACGAGACCTCGACCGGCGTGTCGGTGCCGGTCGTCCGCCCGGCCGAGGCACTGGGCAACCAGCTCGTCGTCATCGACGCCACCTCCGGCGCGGGCGGCCTGCCCGTCGACGTCTCCCAGGCCGACACCTACTACTTCGCCCCGCAGAAGGGCTTCGCCGCCGACGGCGGGCTGTGGTTCGCGCTGATGAGCCCGGCCGCACTGGAGCGGGTCGCGGAGCTGGCCGCGTCCGACCGCTGGATCCCGCCGTTCCTGTCGCTGGCCACCGCCGTCGACAACTCGCTCAAGGACCAGACCTACAACACCCCCGCGCTGGCCACGCTCGTCCTCATGGCCGAGCAGGTCGACTGGATGAACGAGCTGGGCGGCCTCGACGCGTGCGTCGCGCGCACCGCGGACTCGTCGGGCCGGCTGTACGCGTGGGCGGAGAAGGCGGAGTACGCCACGCCGTTCGCCACCGACCCGGCGCACCGCTCCCAGGTCGTCGGCACGATCGACTTCGACCCCTCGGTCGACGCCGCGGCCGTCGCGAAGGTCCTGCGCGCCAACGGCGTGGTCGACACCGAGCCCTACCGCAAGCTCGGCCGCAACCAGCTGCGCATCGGCATGTTCCCCGCGGTCGACCCGGCCGACGTCGAGGCGCTGACGGCCTGCATCGACTGGGTCGTGACGCAGCAGCGCTGACCCGCCGCCCCGCCCCTGTCGCCCCGCCCGTGTCGCCTCGCCCGTGTCGCAGTGGGGTGGCTCCACTGCGACCGGGCTGCAGTGAAGCCACCCCACTGCGATTCGTCTCGCGAGGGCGGGTTGCTGCGCGTAGTCACATCTGCAACATCTGCCTCAGCTTTACCTCGCGTCGCACACGTGGCACGCTGCGTGTGCGGGGGTGTGCTCAGCACTTCCTGCGACGTCAGACGGGGTGCGCCCGCCCCGGCGCGCCTCCGCGGCTGGTTGCGATTCGGCATCTACCGTCACCCGGACGGGGAGAGCCACAGAACGGTTGGAGGCCGCGGATGCGCGCGCTGCGGGTCGTCGGGATCACCGAGGGCGGCGATGTCGTCCTCGAGGACTCCGGCCGTCGCGAGCGCTTCACCGTGCCCGCCGACGAGCAGTTGCGCGCCGCCGCCCGGGGGGACCTGACCAGGCTCGGGCAGATCGCGATCGAGTTGGAGAGCCAGTTGCGCCCACGAGAGATCCAGGCCCGCATCCGCGCCGGAGCGTCCGTGGAGCAGGTCGCGTCGGCCGCCGGGGTGCCCATCCAGAAGATCGAGCGGTTCGCCTACCCGGTGCTGCTGGAGCGGTCCCGCACCGCCGAGGTGGCCCAGCGGGCCCACCCGGTCCGCGCCGACGGGCCCGACGTGCGCACGCTCGGCGACGTCGTCGCCCACACGTTCGGTCTGCGCGGCCAGGAGTACACCGAGGCCGAGTGGGACTCCTGGAAGGGCGAGGACGGCAAGTGGCTCGTCGCCCTGTCCTGGCGGGCCGGCCGGTCGGACAACCGCGCCCACTGGACGTTCCAGCCCGGTGCGCACGGCGGCACCGTGACCGCCGTCGACGAGCACGCGTCGGACCTGGTCGAGGGCCTGCCCGCCCGGCCGCTGCGGCCCGTCGGCCCGGTCATCGACATCGCCCGGCCCGAGGAGCTCCCGCCGACCCCGCAGCCGGCCGCCGAGCTGCGCGCCACCGGCTCCGACGTCGTCCGCGAGCGTTCGCCGGAGTACCGCGCGCCCGAGTACCGGGGACCGGAGCGCCGCGCCCCGCTCGACCGCACGCCCGCCGACCGGCCCGGGGTGCCGACGGGTGACCGGACCCTCCCGGACCGGCCCGCCACCGACCGGCCCGCCACCGACCGGCCCGCCACCGACCGGCCCGCCACCGACCGGCCCGCCACCGATCGCACCGTCACCGACCGCCCCGTCACCGACCGCCCCGTCACCGATCGCCCCGTCACCGATCGCACCGTCACCGACCGCGCCGCCGTCGTGGAGCGCGAGACCCCGGACCGGGCCCCGGCCGACCGCAGCGGCGTCGACCGCGGCTCCGTCGACCGCGGCTCCGTCGACCGCAGCCCCGTCGACCGCAGCGCAACCGGCCGGGGTGCCGCCACCCCGGAGGCTCCGGCCGCGGCGCCCGCCGCGCAGACACCTGCCGCGCCGACGCCCGCGGAGCCGGCCCCCGCGCCCGCGCCGCCCGCCGCGGAGCGAGCGGCCGAGCCCACCGCCACCGAACCGGCCGTGCCCGCCGCCACCGTGCCCGTGGCCACCGAGCCCGCCGCCACCGAGCCGGAGACCCCCGCCGAGCCCGCGCCCACGGTCGACCGGGAGAAGGCCGCCGAGCCGGCGGCCCCGCCGGCCCAGCGGCGGTCCGAGCCGGAGACCCCCGCCGAGACCCCGGCCCCCGAGCCCGCACCGGCCGCGCGCCGCACGAAGAAGGGCAAGCCCGTCATGCCCTCCTGGGACGAGGTGCTCCTCGGGGTGCGCGGGCAGCGCTGAGGCGCGCCCTCAGCCCAGCAGCGACACCAGCAGCACGACCCACGCCACCACCAGCCCGACGGCGGCCCCCATCGCGGGCCACCGCCAGAACGGCACGGTGCGCAGCAGGTAGAGCGACGGGGCCAGTCCCAGCCCGACGAGCAGGTTCGCCGGGACCCACAGCAGCCCGAACGCCTCGGCGAACGCGCTGCTGAGCTGGACGTCCCCGATCGCGACGAGCACCGCGAAGAACCCCGCGATCGGCAGCCCGGTGGCCCACGGCGTGGGCCCCGGGGGCTCGACGGCGAGCGATCGCCTGCGACCCTCGGCGCGCGGCACCGGCGACGGGACGGCCCGCACGGACTCCACGGCGCCGCTCATCGGGTCGACGTAGTCCACCGGCCGCCCGCGCACCCCGGCGACGCGGGAGGCGAGCTGGCGACCCCTGCGGCGCACGAGCTCGCGCTCGTCGGGCATCCCGGAGCGCCCCGCGGCCACGGCGAACGCCGCCCACTCGCGGAGGGCGGTCTGCAACTCGTCGGGAAGGGGCGGATCCTCCGGCCGGCGGTCCCCGAGCTCCACCCGGCCCCCCGCGGCCCGTAGCACCGGATCAGGATACGACCGCGCCGATCGCGTGGAACGCGACCGCTCCGGCCGTGGCGACGTTGAGCGAGTCGACGCCCGTGGCCATCGGGATCCGCACGCGCAGGTCGGCCGCGGCCAGCGCCTCGTCGGTGAGCCCCGGCCCCTCGGCGCCCAGCAGCACCGCGACCCGCCGCCCGCCCAGCCCGGCCCCGGCGAGCGGGACGGCGTCCGGTGCGGGGGTCAGCGCGGCCACCCGCAGCCCCGCGTCGCGCAGCAGGTCCAGCGCACCCGGCCACGGGCCCGCCAGGTCGGCGAACGGCACGCGCAGCACGTGCCCCATCGAGACGCGGACGCTGCGCCGGTAGAGCGGGTCGGCGCAGCGCGGGCCGAGCAGCACCCCGTCGACGCCGAGCGCGGCGGCGTTGCGGAACAGCGAGCCCAGGTTCTCGTGGTCGTTGACGCCCTCCAGCACGGCGAGCGAGCGGGCGGTGCGCGCCAGCGCGGCGGCGTCGACGGGCGCGGCGCGGTCGGCGACGGCGAGCACCCCGCGGTTGAGGTGGAACCCGACCGCGGTGGCCATCGTGTCGGCGTCGGCCGCGTAGGCGGGGACGTCGATGGCGGCGAGGTCGTCGGCGAGCTCGTCGAGCCGCCGGGGGACGCCGAGCAGCGACCGGACGAGGTACGGCGACGCCAGCAGCCGGCGCACCACGACCACCCCTTCGGCGATGACGAGACCGCGTCCGCCGGGCCGGTCCGGGCGGCGGTCGGCGGTGGTCAGGTCGCGGTAGTCGTCCAGCCGGGGGTCGGCCGGGTCGTCGACGGGGATGAGGGTGGCCACGCGCGGATGCTCCCAGGTCGGTTGTCAACGTCGATCACGCCTCATCCGGTCGGCCGTAGCGGCATTCGTAGCCGTGTGTCACGGTGGACCACTCGCCCGTCCGGCCACCGCCGGACCGGGCTCGGCCCGGGGGGCGAGGAGGCAGTGTCACGTATGGGCCAGGACGTCGACCGGACCACGTTCAGTCGGCGGGACCGCCAGAACTACCGCGCCAAGGTGCAACGCTGCCTCGACGCGCTGGCCGTGATGCTGAAGGAACACACCTTCGCCCGTGACGAGCCGATGACCGGCCTCGAGGTGGAGCTCAACCTCGTCGATCACGATCTCGCCCCCTCCGCGTCGGGTGCCGCCGTGCTCGAGTCCATGGGCGCGAGCGAGTTCCAGTCGGAGCTCGGGCAGTGGAACCTCGAGCTCAACCTGCCCCCGCGGCCGCTACCCGGCGACCACTGGCGGCGGCTGGAGCGCCAGCTGCTCGACGAGCTCGCCACGGTCCGGGCCAGCGCGCTGGAGCACGGCGCCCAGCTCGCCGTCATCGGCATCCTGCCCACGCTGGAGCACCGGCACCTCGTCGCCGAGCTGCTCTCGCCCGACAGCCGGTACACGATGCTCAACGAGCAGATGCTGTCCGCGCGCGGCGAGCCGATCCGCCTCGACATCGCCGGTGACGACCCCTCCGGGCGGCACGACGTCGCGCCCGAGCACCTCGTCGCCGACTTCGACTCGATCGCCCCCGAGGCGGCCTGCACGTCGATGCAGCTGCACCTGCAGGTCCCGCCCGACTCGTTCGCGGCGTACTGGAACGCGGCGCAGTGCGTCGCGGGCGTGCAGCTGGCCGTCGGGGCCAACTCCCCGTTCCTGCTCGGCTCGCGGCTGTGGGCGGAGACGCGGATCCCGCTGTTCGAGCAGTCCTGCGACGTGCGCACGCCCGAGCTGCGCAACCAGGGCGTGCGGCCGCGGGTGTGGTTCGGCGAGCGTTGGATCACCTCGGTGCTCGACCTGTTCGCCGAGAACACCCGCTACTTCCCCGCGCTGATGCCGGTGGCCGAGGACAACGACCCGTTCGCGGAGCTGGAGTCGGGCATCGCCCCCGGGCTCGACGAGCTGCGGCTGCACAACGGCACGATCTGGCGCTGGAACCGCCCCGTGTACGACATCGCCGACGGCGTCCCGCACCTGCGGGTGGAGAACCGGGTGCTGCCGGCCGGGCCCACGGTCGTCGACATGGTGGCGAACGCACTGTTCTTCTACGGCCTGCTGCGCGAGCTGGTGGAGGCCGACCGCCCGCTGTGGAGCTCGATGTCGTTCGAGGCGGCCGAGGAGAACTTCACGACGGCGGCGCGGCACGGGCTCGACGGGCCCCTGTACTGGCCGGGCAACGGCTGGATCCGCCCCGACGAGCTGGTGCTCCGCAAGCTGCTGCCGCAGGCGGCGGCGGGGCTGGCGCGCTGGGGGGTCACGACCGAGGTGGCCGACCGCTACCTCGGTGTGATCGAGCGGCGGTGCGTGGAGCGGCGGACCGGGGCGTCCTGGCAGCTCGACACCGTCGCCGCTCTGGAGGCCCGCGGAGCCGACCGCCCGGCCGCGCTGCGCGGGATGCTCGCGCGCTACCTGGAGTCGTCGGCGGCGAACGAGCCGGTGCACGACTGGCCGGTCCCGGCCTGACGCCCGTCCGGCGTTAGCGGCCGCACACCCTTTCCCGGAACGCCCACGGGCGCGGCGGCGGGTTCCTAGTGTCCCGTCCGTCCTGAGCGCGGCCCGCCCGGCCGCCGCGAGTCCCGTCCGTCCCCGTGGCCGCCCCGTCGGAGCGTCCCGGGTGCCGCACGCCCGTTCCCCGGGGGAACCATGCCCACCCGCCCCGCCCGCCGACCCGGCCCGCCGCGGTGACGGCCGTGTCCCGCTTCCGGATCTTCGGACGCTCCACCCCCGGACCGCCGCCGTACCCGTCGCCGCCGTACCCCGGGCCGCAGCCCTCGCCGCCGTACCCGGGTCCGTCGCCCGGTGCCCGGTCGTCTCCGGGGTCCCGGCCGGCCGGGACCTCCGCGTGGCCGTCCGTGGGCCCTCCCCCGGCGACCGGGCCGGGGCGCGGCGCGACGGCGGCCCCGTCCGGAGGTCCGCAGGAGGCCCGGGGCCCCTACGACGACCCGCCCACCGACCCGTTCGGCTTCCCCCCGGTCCCCGCGCCCGCCGCACCCCGACCCGACGCGGCCGAGGCCGCGGCCCTCGCGGGCGCGTTCGCGGTCGACTACCTGTCCTGGGACGAGGACGACCCGGCCCGCCGCGGCCGCGTCCTGCGCGACTACCTCCCGACGCCGGGGCGCGACCCGGCCCGGCTGGGCTGGTCCGGGTCGGGGCGCCAGCGCGCGGAGTTCGCGCTGCCCGGGCTGGTGCGCGCCGACGGGGAGGGGCGGGTGCTCGTCGACGTGCGGGTGCGGGTCACCCCGTACCGCGCGGTGGGCGAGCACGGCCCCGACCCGGGCCCCGACCCGGAGCCCGAGGTCGCGGGCATCCCGGCCGTGGCGCCCGCCCCGACCGGGCGCGGCTGGCGCAGCCTCGCGTCGTCGTGGATCCGGATCAGCGTGCCGGTGGTCGCCGAGGGCGGGCGGCTCGTCGTCGACGCCTGGGAGGAGACGCTCGGTGAGGAGCCTGCTCCCGCTCCCCCCGCACCCCGCACCTCCGACGACCCGTCCCTCGCCGACGACGACCCGCTCGCCGCACCGGGGAGCGCGTGGTGAGGGCGCCGGTGGTCGCGGGGGTCGCGCCCGGGGTCGGCACGAGCACGCTCACCGCCGCCCTGCACGGCGTCGACGGCGGCGTGGTGGGCCGCGGCGGCCGGGTCGACGTGCTGGTCTGCCGGGCCGACTCGCTCGGCGCCGCCGCCGCTGTCGGGGCGCCGGTGCTGGCGGTCGTCGCCGACCGGGAGCCCCCGCTCGACCGGTTCGCCGGGCGGTTCGGCGCGGTCGTCACCGTGCCCCGCATCGCGGGCTGGACCGGGTCCGGCGTGCCGGAGGTCGCCGGACTGCTCGCCGTCGCCCCGGCCCACCGGCCGGCCCGGCTGCGGCCCTACGTCGACGCCCTCCTGGCGATCGTCGACGCGCTCGTCGGCTCGGGCGCCCTCGGACCTCCCGCCCGCTCCGCCGTCGAGGGCCGCCGGACGACCCCGTCCGGCCCGGTGGCCCCCGTCGCCCCCGGGCTCGGATCCGCGGTCGGGTCGGCCCCGGGGACCTCGTCCGGGTCCGCCGCGGGGCGTGCCGTCGTCCCCCGCGCCGTCCTGGCGGGTCCGCCGGTCCCGGTCGGCGGCGCAGCGGTCCGCCGGCCGACCCCCGTCGTGCCCGTCGCGACGGGACGGGCCCCGTGGACGCCCCCGGTCGTGTCCGGCACACCCGTTCCGGCCGTCGCCGGAGCGACCCGGATCGTGGCCGCCGCCGCAGGCCCGGTCGCGCGGGCGGAACCGGTCCGGGTCGGCGAGCGACCGCTGTGGCGGGGGCTGCAGGCGGTGGAGCCGGTGCGGGCGACGGGACCCGGGAGCGCCACCCGGGATCTCGACGACGACGCGCTCGACGCGATGCGGGCCGGGTGACCGGTGTCCCCGTCGGCTCTCCTGCACCGGCCCCTCGCGGTGGCCGTGACGGCGCTGGTCGGCCTGCTGCTGGGCGCCGCCCCGGCCCGGGAGCAGGCCGACCCGGTGCCCGGCGTCGACGCCGCCGCCGTGCCGGACGCGGCCCGCGAGTGGCTGCCGCTGATCGGTGACCTCACGGCCACCGGCTGCCCCGAGCTGCCGCCGGTGTGGGTCGTGGCCCAGGTGCAGGTGGAGTCGGGCTGGGACGCCTCGCTCGTCGCCGACGCCCCGGGCGGTCCCGCCGGGCTCTACCAGTTCGACCAGGACAACTGGATCGCCGCGGGCGGCGCGGCCTGGGCGACGGACCCCCCGACGTCCGCCGACGACGTCACCGACGTCGAGGCCCACCTGCGCGTGGCGGTGCCGTGGATCTGCACGAACCTGCGCGCGGTGGCCCGGCACCTGGAGGACACGGGCAAGTCCGCCGACCCGCTCGACGCGATGCTGGTCTGCCACCTGGCCGGGTGCGGGCGGGTGGCGGGCAGCGCCACGGGCGTCCCGGTGGCGGGCGAGGCGAACTGCGGGGAGCGCTGCGCCGACGTCGTCCGCCGCTACATCGACGCCGTGCACGCCGAGGTCGACCGCTTCTCCGGCGCACCGGCCGGGCCCGACCCCGAGGCCCCGGCGGAGGTCGACCCGGCGGTCCCGGAGCCGTGGACCGGGGGCGCCACGGGGTGCGACAGGACCGACCCCACCGGCGACGGCTGCCTGACCGGGGCCGCGCTGCACGGGCTGGAGGCGGCGTCGGCGGCGTTCGGCGGCTGGTCCGGCGGTCCCGTGATCCGCAGCGCGGGCTGCTGGGACGCGCACGCCTGGAACCCGCGCAGCGACCACCCCCGCGGCCGGGCCTGCGACCTGTTCCCCGGCACGCCCGGCGCGTTCGCCGAGGGCGCGGAGCTCGAGGCGGGCTGGCGGGTCGCCGACTGGTTCCGCGCCCACGCCGAGCCGCTGGCCGTGAAGTACCTCATCTGGCAGGGCCGCTACTGGGACCCGGGCGTCGCCGACGAGGACGGCTGGGGCCGTCGCTACACCGGCGGCGGGGTCTACGACACCCGCGACGCCACCGGTGGCCACTTCGACCACGTCCACGTCAGCTTCCGGGAGTGAGCACCGTGTCCCGACTCCGCCTCCCCCTCCTCGCCGCGACGGCGGCCGTGCTGGTGACGCTCGGGTCCCTGCTGCTCACGGGCGGCGGCGCGGTCGGGCCCAGCGGCGGTGACCCGGTGCCGGGCCCGGTCGTCGACGGCGAGGACCGGGCCGCGCTCGACGCCGCCCCCGTCCTGCGCGGCGCGGAGGCTCCGTCTCCGGACCCGGGCGTCACGCTCACCGACCCGGAGGCGGTGGTCCGGGCGTACCTGCAGGCCGCTCACGGGGCCCGGCCGGAGGACGGTGGCCGCACCCACCTGCGGGCCGCGCCGTACGCGGTGCCGGGCACGGCCGCCGCCGCGGTCGGGGTGCTGGTCGTCGACCCGCCGCCGCCGGGCAGCGAGCGCACGGCCACCGTCCGTCGTCTCGACCTCGTGGCCGCCGACCGCGCCGACCGCCGCCGCGGCTACCTCGCGGCGGTCGAGACCCGCACCGCGCCCGGAGGCGGGACCGCGGTGCTCACCAGCAGCGTCGTCGTCGCCCGGCAGCCCGACGGCCGCTGGCTGGTGGCCGCGGAGACCCCCGAGAACCCCGACCTCCCGGCCGGGGAGGACTGACAGGAGCACCCGTGGACCTGGACGAGATCGAGGACCTGATCCGGCGCTACCTCTCCGCCGGCATCGCGGTGGTGCTCATCCTCATCGCCCCCGGCGGCGGCGAGGAGCCCACCGTCCCACGGACCGACCCGGCGGTCGTCACCGTCACCCCGTCGGAGCGGGGCGCCGACGACCTCGACGCGCGCGGCCCGGGCCCCGCGTCCGGCGACGAACCCGGCACCACCGCGGACGGCGAGGACACCGCGGCCACCGCCGACGAGGACACCGCGGCCGCCGACGACGAGGACGACACAGCGCAGGACGACACAGCGCAGGACGACACAGCGCAGGACGACACAGCGCAGGACGACACAGCGCAGGACGACACAGCGCAGGACGACACAGCGCAGGACGACAGCGGGGAGGACCGCACCGGGCAGGACGCCGGCGGGGAGGACGGCACCGGCCAGGACGGCACCGACGCCGGGCCCGGTGACACCCCGACCCGGGCGACCCCGCCGAGTGGTGGGACACCCCGCCCGACCCCCCCCCCCCGCGCCGCGGATCCCGACGCCACCGACCGCGACACCACCGGGGCCGACGACGACCCGGGCGACGACGGCGCCGACCCGGACACCGGCGACCGCCCCACCCCCGACGCCGACCCCGCCGACCCCGACCCCACCGACGCCGACGCCGACGCCGACGTCACCGACAGCGACCCCACCGACAGCGACCCCACCAGCGCCGACCCCACCAGCGCCGGCACCCCCGGCGCCGACCCCACCGCCCCGAGCGCCACCAGCCCCACCGCCGCGGAGGAGCTCGGCTGGGGCACCCCCGTCCAGGAGGACGACTTCACCGCGGGCCTGTCCCAGTGGGACCTCTACGAGGGGCCCGGCCACGCCGGTCAGGGGATGCGGTCCCCGTCGGCGGCCACCGTCCAGGACGGCGTCCTCACGCTCACCGGGGACGCGGCCGGCACCACAGCAGGCATGTGCTGGACGCAGGGGCAGCGGTACGGGAGGTGGGAGGGGCGGGTGCGCGCCCCCGCCTCCGACCCGTCCTACGACGCGCTGCTCCTGCTCTGGCCCGACGACGACGCACCGGGCGGCGGGGAGGTCGACTTCATGGAGATGCAGGACCCCACCCGCCGCACCACCGACTTCTTCCTCCACCACGGACCCGACGACCGGCAGGTCACCGGCCAGGTGGAGATCGACGCGACGCGGTGGCACACCTGGGCCGTCGACTGGGCGCCCGACGCGATCACGGCCTACGTCGACGGCGAGCAGTGGTTCCGCACCACCGACACCGCGACGTTCCCGCCGGGGCCCATGCACCTGTGCGTCCAGCTCGACTGGTTCCCGCAGGGACCCGAACCGGTCCGCGAGTCGCGCATGCAGGTCGACTGGGTCCGCCGGTACGCGCCGGAACCGGCCCGGTGACGCGGATCGGGGCCCTGGCCGACCGGCCAGGGCCCCGATACCGTTTCCCGAACTGACGCGCCGCTCCCACCACGAAGCGACGTGCATGAGGTTAGCCTAAGCTTGGTTCCGGTCGCAAGAGGGATCTCGGACCGCCCGCCCTGCGCACCAGCACCAGCGTCACGACCAGCACCGACACCACCGTGACGATCCCGCCCAGCACGAGCGGCGACCGGCCGCCCCAGCTCTCGGCGAGCATCCCCAGCAGCGGGGCCCCGACGGGCGTGCCGCCGAGGAACAGCAGGATGTAGAGCCCCATGACGCGCCCGCGCATCGCCGGCTCCACCGACAGCTGCACCGCCGAGTTCGCCGCGGTGGTGAACGTCAGCGCCGCGAACCCGAGCGGCACCATCACGATCCCCGTGAGCAGGTAGGTGGGCATCAGCCCGGCGAGCGCGACGAGCACCCCGAACGCCAGCGCCGCACCGACGACCAGCCGCAGCCGCGGGCGCCGCATCCGCCGCGCCGCGAGCACCGCGCCGGCCACCGACCCGACGGCGAGCAGCGTCGTCAGCAGGCCGTACGCGTCGGCACCGAGGCCGAACACGTTGCGGGCCAGCAGCGCGAGCGTCAGGTAGAAGTTGATGCCGAAGGTCGAGACGAGGAAGACCAACACCAGCACGGCGACGAGGTCGGGCCGCCCGCGCACGTAGCGCAGCCCCGCGCGGAGCTGGCCGGGCGCGCGCGGCACGGGGGTCACCCGGTGCAGGCGCGCGGGGTCCATGAGCGCGAGCCCGGTGATCACCGCCGCGAAGCTGACCGCGTTGATGAGGAACACCCAGCCGGTGCCGGTCACCGCGATGAGCACGCCCGCGATCGACGGGCCGACGATCCGCGCCAGGTTGAACGTCAGCGAGTTGAGGGCGACGGCGTTGCCGAGCTGCGCGTCGCCGACGAGCTCGGGGACGAACGACTGGCGCACCGGCACGTCGAGCGCGGAGAAGCAGCCGAGCAGCAGGCAGAACAGGTAGACGTGCCACAGCTCGACGACGCCCGTGACCACGGCGGAGCCCAGCACGAGTGCGCACAGCCCCATCCCCGCCTGCAGCACCACGAGCGCGCGCCGCTTGTCGACGCGGTCGGCGAGCACCCCGCCCCACAGCGAGAGCAGGAGCGTGGGGGTGAACTGGAGCGCCGCGGCGATCCCGAGCGCGGTGGCGCTGCCGCCGGACAGGTCGAGGACCAGCCAGTCCTGGGCCACCCGCTGCATCCACGTCCCGGCGAGGGAGACGATCTGACCCGAGGCGTAGAGCCGGTAGTTGCGGACCTTCAGCGACGCGAACGTGGACCGTCCGGCGGGAGCATCGAGGGTGGCGGTCACTGTATTTAGCTTACAACAACTACCCGGCGAGCAGCACCCGGATCGGACCCACGGAGAAGAACGCGACGAACGCCACGGCGACGACCCACATCAGCGGGTGCACCGACCGCGCCCGGCCGGTCGCCGCGGCCAGCAGCACGTAGCTGACGAACCCCGCGCCGATCCCGTTCGCGATCGAGTAGGTGAACGGCATGACCACGATCGTCAGGAACGCGGGCAGCGCGATCCGGAAGTCGGAGAAGTCGATCTCGGTGATCTGCCGCATGATCAGCGCCCCGACCACCACCAGCGCGGGCGCCGCCGCCTCGATCGGCACGATCGCGTACAGCGGGGTGAAGAACATCGCGAGCAGGAACAGCACCCCGGTCACGACGTTCGCCAGGCCCGTCCGCGCCCCCTCCGCGATGCCCGACGCCGACTCCACGAACACCGTGTTCGACGAGCTCGACGCCGCCCCGCCGAGCACCGCCCCTGTCCCCTCGACGACCAGCGCGCGTCCGACGTTCGGCAGCTGCCCGTCCTTCCCGACGAAGCCCGCCTGCTTGCCGAGCCCGGTCATCGTGCCCATGGCGTCGAAGAAGTTGGCGAGCACGAGCGTGAACACGAGCAGGACGACGGTGACGACGTCGAGCCGGGCGAACGCCCCGAACGACACCGCGCCGACGAGCGAGAGGTCGGGCACGCCGAACACGCTGTCCGGCAGCGCGGGCACCGACAGCGCCCAGCCCTGCGGGTTCGTCCCCATCGACGGCCCCACCTGCACGACCGCCTCGACGACGATCGCGATCACCGTCGTGACCGCGACGCCGATCAGGATCCCGGCCCGCACCCCGCGCGCCACCAGCAGCGACGTGATGAGCAGCCCGACCACGAACACCGCCGTCGGCCACGACCCGATCGACCCGCCGATGCCCAGCCCGACCGGCACCGTCGTGTTCGCGGAGTCCGCGATCCGGCGGACGAACCCGGCGTCGACCAGCCCGATGAACGCGATGAACAGCCCGATCCCGACCGCGATCGCGGCCTTGAGCTCCGGCGGCACGGCGTTGAACACCGCCGTCCGGAAGCCGGAGACGGCGAGCAGCACGATCACCAGCCCGTTGACGACGACGAGCCCCATCGCCTCCGGCCACGTCACCAGCGGCGCGATCGACACCGCGACGAGGGTGTTGATGCCCAGGCCGGTCGCGATCGCGAACGGGTAGTTGGCGACGAGCCCGAACAGCACCGTCATCACGCCCGCGACCAGCGCGGTGACGGCGGCGACCTGCGGGACGCCCAGCACGGCCCCGGTGACGTCGGCCTTCGCGCCCGGCCCGTCGGCGGCGAAGCTGCCGAGGATCAGCGGGTTCAGCACGATGATGTAGCTCATCGTCACGAAGGTGACGAGTCCCCCGCGCAGTTCGCGGGGGACGGTGGAACCGCGCTCGGACACGCGGAAGAAGCGCTCGATCACGGCGACACCGTAGATCGGCGGGGATCACTACGCTGGATCCGTGGTCGATCCCCCGCCCCTGCCCCCGCGCCTGTCCGACATGGCCACTGTCGTCGGGCTGGGATCGGCGCTGTGGGCCCTCGGCGCGGTCGCCCTGCTGGTCACCGGACGGGCCCCCGGCGTGCCGTTCGCGACCTGCCTGGCCGGCGCTGTGCTGGGCGGGGTCGGCTGGGGGATCTTCCGCTGGCAGCGCGCGGCGGTCCGGCGCGGGTCGCGGGGGGCGCAGCAGGGTCTCGACGTCTGATCTAGTTTGCTGCCATGAGCACTCCTCCCGTCGCCGTCGTCACCGGGGCCAGCTCGGGCATCGGCGCCGCCACCGCCCGCGCCCTGGCCGCCGCCGGGTTCCACGTCGTCCTCGGCGCCCGCCGCGTCGACCGCTGCGCCGAGATCGCGAAGGAGATCGACGGCACCGCGGTGCGCCTGGACGTCACCGACGCCGAGTCGGTCTCCGCGTTCGCCGCCGCCGTGCCGGAGTGCCGCCTGCTGGTCAACAACGCCGGCGGCGCGAAGGGGCTCGAACCCGTCGCCGAAGCCGACGAGGACGCCTGGCGGTGGATGTTCGAGACCAACGTGCTCGGCACGCTGCGCGTCACGAAGGCCCTGCTGCCGGCGCTGCTCGCCTCCGGCGACGGGCACATCGTCACCGTCACCTCGATCGCGGCGCTGGAGGCCTACGACAACGGGGCCGGCTACACCGGCGCCAAGCACGCGCAGGCGATGCTGCACCGCACGCTGCGCGGGGAGCTGCTCGGGCAGCCGGTGCGGCTCACCGAGATCGCGCCCGGGATGGTCGAGACCGACTTCTCCCTCGTCCGCTTCGACGGCGACCAGGCCAAGGCCGACAAGGTCTACCAGGGCATCACGCCGCTCACCGCCGACGACGTGGCGGAGGTGATCGCGTTCGCCGCCACCCGCCCCAGCCACGTCAACCTCGACCAGATCGTGCTCAAGCCGCGCGCGCAGGCCAGCGCCATGCGCGCGCACCGCGAGGGCTAGGCGGTCTCCGGGGTGGCGCGGTGCTCGTCGGCCGCGTCCCCCGGCGCCTCCCCGCCGGCGGCCGCCGCCACCCGCTCCTCGCTCTCGGCCAGGATCGCCGCGGCCCCGGCCTCGCGGTCCTCGCCGCCGGTCTCGGCGGCCCGCTCCTCGGGCAGCGGCTCGGCGCGGGTGTGGGCCTTGTCCTCGGGGGAGCTCATGCCAGGCGGTACCCGCGCGGGCGCCACCGCGAAACTCACAGCGCCGAGAGCTGCTGCCACTGGTCGTAGGGCAGCGTCCAGTCCCAGATGTCGCCGTCGCGCGAGGCGAGCGGGACGTCGGTGCCGGTGACCTCGACGGGGTCGCCGTAGATCGCGGTGTCGTAGTAGGCCTGCGCGTCGGCCGTGGACAGGTTGACGCAGCCGTGGGTGACGTTCGACGACCCCTGCGCCGACGCCGACGCCGGGTTGGCGTGGATGAACTCGCCGTTGTTGCTGATCCGCACGGCCCACTTCTCGACGAGGTCGTAGCCGTAGCGCTCGCTGACCATCCGCTTGTCGGTGAACCGCTCGGACACCACGTGGACGCCGGAGCGGGTGGTGCGGTCGGGGTCCCCGGACAGGCCGTAGCTCGCGGGGTAGTCGGCCACCTGCTCGCCGTCGCGGAACACGAGCATCCGGTGGCTGTTGACGTCGGCGCGGACGACCTGGGCCCGGCCGATGGTGAACGTGCTGGTGACGTCGGCCCGGCCGTAGGCGCCACCGCCGTAGGGGACGCCGAACAGGTCGGCCGTGACGGTGACCTCGGTGTAGGCGGGCCAGTACTCGGCGGGCCGCCAGTGCACGCGCGAGCCGCCGTTCTCGTCGGGCAGCCAGCCCCACGACCCCTCGACGGGCACGGACGTCTCGACCGACAGCGCGCGCTCGACCGCCGCGCGGTCCTCGACGTGCGCGTCGAACTGGATCTCGATCGGCGCGGCGATGCCGACGGTGCGGTCGTCGCCGATGTTGAGGACGCCGCGGACGACGTCGGCCGGGGCGAGCGTGGTGAACGACCCGTCGACCGGGACCGAGGCGCCGTCGGGGCCGGTGGCGGAGCCGGACCAGGTGTAGGTGGAGTCGTAGGCGAGATCGCCCGCCGAGCTCCAGGACCTGCCGTCGGCCCCGAGCGCGCCCTCGACCACCGCGCCGTCGGGGCCGGTGAGCGTGACGGAGTCGAGGGTGCCGTCGACGACCGAGACCGTGGCCGGGGCGATCGGGCTGACACCGGTGGCCCCGGGCGCGGGCTCGTGGACGATCGACGCGGCCGCCGGCAGCAGGGCCGGACCCACGGCCCCGGAACCGGACGTGCCGTGCCCGCCGGCCCCGGCCATCGCGGCCACGGTCAGGCCGAGCACGCCCACCAGCACCACGGCCACCACGAGCAGGACGCGTCGCATCGTCACCTTTCCGTTCCCCCGACCGGAGACAGGCTCCCCGCACCTGAAGACGTGCGGGTCCCGTTCGAGTTGCCCCGCGTGCCCGAGGTTACAACCGGCAACCGACGAGAACCGGTTCCGGCGCGAGGTCGACCCCGAACGTGGAGCGCACGCCGTCGCGCACCTCCCGGGCGAGCACGAGCAGGTCAGCCGCGCTGCCGCCGCCCCGGTGGGTGAGCGCGAGGACGTGCTTGCTCGACAGCGCGACGCGCCCACCCGGGCCGGCGTGCCCGCGCGCGAACCCCGCGTGCTGGATCAGCCACGCCGCCGGCAGCTTGACCCGCTCCCCCGCGGGCCAGCGGGGGGCGCCGGGCGGGGCGTCGGCCTCGGCGACGATCGGGTTGGTGAAGAACGACCCGGCGCTCCACGTGTCGTGGTCGGCGGCGTCGAGCACCATCCCCTTGCCGCGGCGCAGCGCGAGCACGGCGTCGCGGGCGACGGCCGCGGGCACCCGCCCGCCCGGCTCGACGCCGAGCGTCGTGGCCAGCTCGGCGTAGCGGATCGGCGCGCTGTCGCCGTCGCCGGGCAGCGCGAACCGCACGCGCAGCACCACGGCGTCGTCGCGGCCCTTCAGCGTGCTGGTCCGGTACGCGAGCCCCAGTTCGGCGGCGGGCACGTGCTCGCGGACGGTGCCGGCGCGCCGGTCGTAGAGGTCGACGTCGACGAGCAGCTCCGCGATCTCGACGCCGTACGCGCCCACGTTCTGCACGGGCGTGGCTCCGGTGCGCCCGGGGATCCCGGACAGGCACTCCAGCCCGCCCAGCCCGTCGGCGACGGTGGCGGCGACGACGGTGTCCCAGTCCTCCCCCGCCTCCACGGTGAGCAGCACGGACCCGTCGGGGCGGCGCTCGGTGCGCACGCCGGTGGAGGCGACGTGCACGACGGTGCCGGGCCAGCCCGCGTCGTCGACGACGAGGTTGGAGCCGCCGCCCAGGACCAGCACGGGCTCGCCCGCCGCGTCGGCCGCGCGGATCGCCTCGACGACGGCGTCGGCGGTGCTCGCCTCCACCAGCCGCCGCGCCGGGCCGCCGAGGCGCAGGGTGGTGAACGACGCCAGCTCGGTGGTGGACACGGGACGCAACGGTAGCCTCCGTCCATGTCACGACAGATCGACTACCGGTCGTCGTCGCACCACGGCGCCGACGACGTCGCCGCGGTGATGCTCGACGAGGAGTACCTGCGGGCCCGACTGGCCCAGCTCGGCGGGCCCGGCGCGAAGGTGCTGGCGCACGAGTCCACCCCGGACGGGGGGACGTACACGATCCGCCACGGCGTCGACCAGGCCGCGCTGCCGTCGATCGTCAGCTCGCTGGTCAGCGGGAACCTCATCATCCAGCGCACGGAGTCGCTGCGCCGTCAGTCCGCGGGGCGCTGGGCGGGCGACGTCGACGTGCAGATCCCCGGCACCCCCGCGTCCGCGGTCGGGTCGCTCGGCCTGCACGACGTCGCCACGGGCAGCGAGCTGCTCGTCCGGGCCGACGTCACCGTCAAGGTGCCGTTCCTCGGCGGCAAGATCGAGGCCGTGATCGTCGACCAGGTGCAGCAGCTGCTCGCCGCGGAGACGGCGTTCACGCTGGAGTGGCTCGCCGGCAAGCACCGCTGATGGACGACCGGCGCTACGTCATCACGCTGAGCTGCCCCGACACCACCGGCATCGTGGCCCGCATCGCGGGCTTCCTCGCCGACGCGGGCGGCTGGATCGTCGAGGCCGCCTACCACTCGGAGCCGGCCACCGGCTGGTTCTTCACCCGCCAGGTCGTGCGCGCCGATTCCCTGCCCTTCGACGCCGACGAGCTGCGCGAGCGCTTCACGGAGGTGGCCGCGGAGATCGGCCCGGACACGCGCTGGTCGGTGACCGACACCGCGGTGCCCAAGCGGGCGGTGGTGCTGGTCAGCAAGGAGACGCACTGCCTGCACGACCTGCTCGGCCGGGCGTCGAGCGGGGAGCTGCCGGTGCGGCTGGAGGCCGTCGTCGGCAACCACGCGTCGCTCGCCGGGATCGTGCAGGCGCACGGCGTGCCGTTCCACCACGTCCCGTTCCCGGTCGCGGGCGACCCGCGCCGGGAGGCGGGCAAGGTGGAGGCGTTCGAGAAGGTGCGCCAGGCCGTCGACGCCCACTCCCCCGACGCGATCGTGCTGGCCCGGTTCATGCAGGTGCTGCCGGCGCACCTGTGCGAGCGGTGGGCCGGGCGGGCGCTGAACATCCACCACAGCTTCCTGCCCTCGTTCGCCGGCGCGCGGCCGTACCACCAGGCGTACACCCGCGGCGTGAAGCTGATCGGGGCCACCTGCCACTACGTCACGGCCGACCTCGACGCCGGCCCGATCGTCGAGCAGGACGTCATCCGGGTCGACCACGGCGACACCGCCGACGACATGGTCCGCCGCGGCCGCGACATCGAGCGGCTGGTGCTCTCGCGCGGCCTGCGCTGGCACCTGGAGGACCGCATCCTGGTGCACGGCAACAAGACGGTGGTGTTCCGGTAGGTCAGGGGGCGTAGGCCGCCCACTCCGGACGGGCGGTGCCGTGCAGCGACGCCTCGAGGCGGTCGAGGTACCAGCGCCAGCCCGCGGTGACGTCGGCGGCGTCGAGGCCGTCGGCGACCTGCTGGGTGAACACCAGCACCGACCCCTCCCCGTCCGGGGCGATGTCGACGGCCACCCGCCACGAGCGGGTCGCGCTCTCCGGGATGTCGACGACGAGCCGGCGCGGGGCGTCGCACTCGAGGATCGTCACCGTGACCGGCTCGGCGACCGTGCCGCCCGCGTCGACCTCCCCGGTGACGGTGAGCTCGACGGTGCCCCCGACGCGGCCGCGGCCGGTGTAGGTGCCGATCCAGCGGCCGAGCCGCTCGGAGTCGGTGACGGCGGACCACACGTCCTCGACGGGGTCCGGGAACTCCTTGCGCAGGACGATCTCACGCGGTGCGGTCATCGACGTCTCCTCCTCCGGCCCCGCGGCGCTGTCGCCGGCCGCGGTGCATCTCGGTGTCCAGTGCGTCCAGGCGCCCGGCCGGCCCGGCCGCCGGGCGCAGCGGGCGGAACCCGTCGAGCCAGGCGTCGAGCTCGGCGAGGGGCGCCCGGTCGAGCGCGTACAGGCGGTGCCGGCCCGTCACCCGCGAGGTGACGAGGCCGGCCTCCCGGAGCACCCGCAGGTGCCTGCTGACGGCCGGTCGCGAGACCGGGAACCGCTCCGCGATCGCCCCCGCCGTGCTCTCCCCGACGGCGAGCAGCTCGACGATCTCCCGGCGGACCGGGTCGGCGAGGGCGGCGAGGGCGAGCACCGCGAATGTGTAACACATCAGTTACGCGTTCGGCAACGGACCGGCGGGCGTCAGGCGGGTTTGATGTTGGCGTTGGCGCGGAACACGTTGGCCGGGTCGTACTGCGCCTTGATCCGGGCCAGCCGCTCGTACTTCCCCGACCCGTAGGTCGCCCGCAGGGTCCGGTCGTCGACCTCGGCCATCAGGTTCACGTACCCGCCGGGCCCTGTCGCGACCGGCCGCAGCGCGTCCCAGGTGTCCCGGACCCACCGCCGGTCGTGGTCGTAGGTCCCGGGGTCCGGGGAGGTCCCCTCGATCGCGACCAGGTAGCGCATGGACCGGCTCCCGCCGAACGCGGTGTCCTCGTCCGCGACCCGGGCGAACGCGCCGCCGAAGGGGAAGATCAGGACCTGGGACAGCGGCGAGGCCCGGCCGGGCAGGCGCTCGGCGAGGACGTCGACGGCGGCGTCGGGCAGCTCGTCGAGGTAGAGGCCCTTCGTGTAGGACCGGACGCCCCAGAACGAGCCCTCGTCGAGCATCTGCTGCAGCGCGACATAGGGCAGCGGCAGCACGGCCTCGAAGAGCGGGCCGAGCGCGTCCCGCACCGGCGCGAGCGCGGCGGCGTGCTCCTGCGCCGTCCCGAACCCGACGATCATGAGCGCGACGCCCGGTGCGGAGTGGTGCTGCTCCGGCACGAACGGCGCGGGCGGGGCACTGATGCACGCGATCCCCGGGCTGATCCCCGGCGGGACCGACCGGAACGCCTCGCGCGCCGTCCGGATCGCGTGCGCCGCCCGGTCCTGCTCCACGAACATCAGGCCGAGGTGCACGATCGGCCCCACCGGGTGCAGCCGGAACTCGAACTCGGTGACGACACCGAAGTTGCCCCCGCCGCCGCGCAGGGCCCAGAACAGGTCCGGGTGCTCGTCGGCGCTCGCCCGCACGCAGCTCCCGTCGGCCAGCACCACCTCGGCCGACTCCAGGTTGTCGATCGACAGTCCGTGCAGCGGCGTGAGCCAGCCGAACCCGCCGCCGAGCGTGAGCCCGCCGACACCGGTGTGGCTGACCGTCCCGGCCGGGACCGCGAGCCCGTGCTCCTGGCAGGCCGCGTCGAGCCGCGCCAGCGTCGCCCCTCCCCCGACGCGGGCGCGGCGGGCGCCCGGGTCGACGACGACGGAGTCGAGCGGGCTCAGGTCGATCATGAGGCCGTTCTCGGGCACCGCGGCACCCCAGTAGCCGTGGCCGCCCCCGCGCACCGCCACGTCGAGGCCGCGCTCCCGCGCGCACGCCAGCGCCTCCGCGAGGTCGGCGGGCGAGGTGCACCGCGCCACCACCGCGGGGTAGCGGTCGATGGCGCCGTTCCAGATCAGGCGCGCACCGTCGTAGTCCGGATCACCCGGCACGAGGACGGTGCCGGCCAGGGCCGCACGCAGCGCGTCGAAGGTGTCGATCATGACTTCTCCCTCGGGTCTCGGAACCTGCCGGGGGATGGAGTCACCGGGGGCCCGTCCGGATACGCGAACGGCGCCCCCATCCGACCGGGATCGGGTGGGGGCGCCGTGTCGTGCGCCGGGGTCAGGCCGCGGCGGTCACCTCGGCCGGCTCCAGGGCCAGCTCCAGCACCTCCGCGACGTCGGCGACCGGGTGGATCCGCAGGCCCGTGCGGACCTCGTCGGGCAGGTCGTCGAGGTCGGGCTCGTTGCGCTTCGGGATGATCACGTCGGTCAGGCCCGCCCGGTGCGCGGCCAGCAGCTTCTGCTTGACCCCGCCGATCGGGAGCACCTTGCCCTGCAGCGTGACCTCGCCGGTCATCCCGACCGACGCCTTCACCGGACGCCCGCTGGCCAGCGACGCGAGCGCCGTGGTCATCGTGACGCCCGCGCTCGGCCCGTCCTTCGGGACCGCGCCCGCCGGCACGTGGACGTGCAGCTTGCGCGACGCCAGGTCACCGGCCAGCCCGCGGGAGCGCAGGTAGGACAGCGCGATCGAGACCGACTCCTTCATGACGTCGCCCAGCTGACCGGTGACGATCAGCCCGGCCTCGCCCTCCATCGAGGTGGCCTCGATGAACAGGACGTCACCACCGGCCCCGGTGACGGCGAGCCCCGTCGCGACGCCGGGCACCGAGGTGCGCTCCGCCGACTCCGGCGTGAACTTCGGCCGCCCGAGGAACGTGACGAGCGCGTCGGCGTCGATGTGGATCGGCGCCTCCTTCCCCGAGTCCAGGGCCACGGCGACCTTGCGCAGGGCCTTGGCCAGCCCGCGCTCCAGCTGCCGCACGCCCGCCTCGCGGGTGTACTCGGCCGCGATCATCGACAGCGCGACGTCGGTGAACTCCACGTCGCCGGTGTCGAGCCCGGCCTTCTCGATCTGCCGGGGCAGCAGGTGGTCGCGCGCGATGGCGACCTTCTCCGCCTCGGTGTACCCGTCGAGCGTCACGACCTCCATGCGGTCGAGCAGCGGGCCGGGGATCGTGTCGAACTGGTTGGCCGTGGCCAGGAACAGCACGTCGGACAGGTCGAGGTCGACCTCGAGGTAGTGGTCGCGGAACGTGTGGTTCTGCGCCGGGTCGAGCACCTCGAGCAGCGCCGCGGTCGGGTCGCCGCGGAAGTCGCTGCCGACCTTGTCGATCTCGTCGAGCAGCACGACCGGGTTCATCGAGCCCGCCTCGCGGATGGCCCGGACGATCCGGCCCGGCAGCGCGCCGACGTAGGTGCGGCGGTGGCCGCGGATCTCGGCCTCGTCACGGACGCCGCCCAGCGCCACGCGGACGAACTTCCGGCCCAGCGCGTGCGCGACGGACTCCCCGAGCGAGGTCTTGCCGACCCCGGGGGGCCCGACGAGCGACAGCACCGCACCGGAGCCGCGGCCGCCGACCTTGTCCATGCCCTTGCGGTCGCGCCGGGAGCGGACGGCGAGGAACTCGATCAGCCGCTCCTTGACGTCGTCGAGGCCGGCGTGGTCGGCGTCCAGGATCTCCCGGGCCGCCTTCAGGTCGGCGTTGTCGGTGGTGCTCTCCGTCCACGGGATGTCGAGGACGGTGTCGAGCCAGGTGCGGATCCAGCCCGACTCCGGGCTCTGGTCCGACGCCCGCTCCAGCTTGCCGACCTCGGTCAGCGCGGCCTTGCGGACGTGGTCGGGCAGGTCGGCCGACTCCACGCGGGTGCGGTAGTCCTCGACGCCCTCGGTGTCGTCGTCACCCAGCTCCTTGCGGATCGCGGCCAGCTGCTGGCGCAGCAGGAACTCGCGCTGGGTCTTCTCCATGCCCTCGCGGACGTCGTTCGAGATCTTCTCGGAGACCTCCTGCTCGGCGACGTGCGCCCGCGTCCACTCGACCAGCAGCTCCAGCCGCTTGACGGCGTCGGGCTCGGCGAGCAGCTGGGCCTTGTGCTCCAGGTCGAGGTAGGAGGCCCAGCCCGCGGTGTCGGCGAGCTGGCCGGGGTCGGTGATCTGCTGCACCGAGTCGATGACCTGCCAGGCGCCCCGCTGCTGCAGGATGCCGACGACCAGCGCCTTGTACTCCTTGGCCAGCTCGGTCGCGCGGCCCGTGACGGGGGCGTCCTCGATCGGGGTCGCCTCCACCCACAGCGCGGCACCGGGTCCGGTCACGCCGGAGCCGATCTGCGCGCGGCCCTCGCCGCGCACGACGGCCGCCTTCTCCCCGCTGGGGAGCCGGCCGACCTGCTCGAGGACGGCGATCGTGCCCACGGCGGCGTACTTCCCGTCGAGGCGGGGGACGACCAGAACCTTCCGGTCGACGCTCTGAGCTGCGTCGACCGCTGCCTGGACCTCTGCGTTGTCGAGGCGAACGGGAACCACCATGCCGGGCAGCACCACCGAGTCGGCGAGCGGAAGCACCGGCAGCTTCTGCGTCTCTGTCATGCCCGGTCCAACCGTTACAGCGTTGAACTTGTTCCAGCGTTCAAGGAAGTACGCTGCCGGCGAACGCAGGAACCCTGAGCGGGGTCGGCTCTACCGGCCGAGCCCCCCGATCACCTCGACGCCGGGCAGGCGGGCCGCCAGCGACCCCGGCAGGGCGAGCTTGGAGTGCCGCACCCCCGACCCGATGACGACGGCGGGCGCGGCCGCCACGGCGGCGTCGACCAGCACCGGCCAGTCCTCGGGCAGCCCGATCGGGGTGACGCCCCCGTACTCCATGCCGGTGATCGTCACGGCGTCGTCCATCGGGGCGAAGGAGGCCTTGCGGGCGTCGAGGCGCCTGCGGACCAGCCCGTTGACGTCGGCCCGGGTCGTCGCCAGCACGAGGCACGCGGCGTAGCGGACGGCCTCGCCGCGGCGGCCGGCCACGACGACGCAGTTGGCCGAGCCGTCGAGCGGTGAGCCGTGGGCGGCGCAGAACTCGGCGGTGTCGGCGAGCGTCGGGTCGATCTCCGCGACCCCGACGAGCGCGGCGTCGGCCGGGTCGAGGGCCTTCAGGGCGAGCGCGACGGGGTCGGCGAGCAGGTCGGGCCGGTCGAGGGCCGGCACCGCGTGCAGCGTGCCCAGGACGGACCAGGTCACCAGTGCGGTCCGCCGCCCTGGACACCGACGATCGCCGGCTTCACGTCGACGATGTAGACCAGCGACGCCACGAGCGCGGCCAGCCAGAACAGTGAGCCGCTGCTGCCCAGGCCGCCGTAGAAGACGATGAGGATCAGCACGCTGGCGCCGGTGATGCCGAGCCAGGCGGGCTTGGTGAGCTTGTCGGCGGCGGTGAACGCGTCGGCCCGCTGCATCAGCGCGTGCACGAAGGCGTAACCGCCGACGGGGATCGCGAGCAACCCGATGCCCCACAGGATGTAGTTATCCAGGACATCCAGGAACTCGTACACGTCGTCAATGTACCCGCCGCACCCGGGCAGCACAGCGCCCCCGGGGCGCGGGAGGCTCCGGGGGCGCTGTGACGTCGCGCGGCGACGTTCCGCGTGATCAGCTCGAGGTGGAGCCGTTCGTGGCGCGGCGGGCGGCCGGCTTGCGGGTGGCCGTCTTCGGCGCGGTGCGGTTGGCGGCCTTGCGGCTCACCGAGCGGGTGGTGCTGGCGGCCTCGTCGCCGGCCTCGTTGATCGTGGCGGCGGCGTCCTTGCCCGCCTCCGCGACCTTGCCGGACGCGTCCTCGGCGACCTCGGCGACGGTCTCGGCGGCCTCCGCGGCGAAGTCCTGCGTGGCGCGGGCGGCCTTCTCGCCGACCGAGCGGGTCTGGCGGGTGACCGTCGACAGCGCCTTCTCGGCGACGTCGTGGACCTCGTCCACCGCGGTGTCGACGCGGGCGTCGAGCTTGTCGGTGTAGGTCTCGATGGTGGAGATGGCGTTCTTCACCTGCGGCTGCTTGCGGATGCGGCCCCAGGTCTTCTCGCCGCGCTCGGCGAGGTCGGTGTAGCGCTCCTCGGCGTCGGCGCGCAGGTCGGCGACCAGCTGGCGCAGGCTCTCGGGCGAGAGGCGCTGGGGCAGCTCGGCGGCGCGGTTCGCGGCCTCCTCGGCACGGGCCCGGGCGTCGGCGACGGCCTTGCTCACGCTGGTGACGGCGTAGTCGCCGGCACCGAGGACGGCGAGCAGCGGGGTGCGGGCGACCTCAGCGCGCTCGGCGGCCTGCGCACGCGCCTTGCGGACATCGGTGGAAGTGGGCAGCTGGACGGCCATGGAGGTCACTCCTTGTCTGTGGTTCCGGGTGCGACGGCGTCGTTCTCCCGGCGGAAGGTGGCGTAGATGTCGAGGAGCACCTGCTTCTGGCGCTCCGTCAGGGTCGGATCGGCGAGCACGGCGTCGGTGACGACGCTCGCCGGGCGCTCGTCGAGGATCCCGGCTCTCACGTACAGCGCCTCCGCGGAGATGCGGAGACCCTTCGCGATCTGCTGCAGGATCTCGGCCGACGGCTTGCGCAGGCCCCGCTCGATCTGGCTGAGGTAGGGGTTGCTGACGCCTGCCGTGCGGGCGAGCTGGCGCATCGACACGTCGGCCAGCTCGCGCTGGCTGCGGATGTACGCGCCGATGCCCTCGACGGTCTGACCGACGGCGTGACCGGCGTGCTCGACCACATGGCCGACCTGCTCGACGACGTGACCCACCCGCTCGGTGGATCGGTCCTGCTTGTCGTTCGGGCTCATTCCGCTCACCTCCGTCCCTGTCCCCAGCGACGCTACCCGGCACTGCTAGCAGTTGCAAGCACAGTGCTTGCGCAGGTCGCGTGGCCTCCACCACACCCGGGTACGGTGCGCGGATGACCACCGCACCCCTCACCGGGCAGGCGCCCGCGCTGGCGGCAGTCGCCGCAGGCGGGGCGCTGGGGGCGCTCGGCCGCCACGGGCTGGGGCTCGCGCTGCCGCACCCGGTCGGCTCGTTCCCGTGGGCGACGTTCGCCGTCAATGTCACCGGGTGCCTGCTCATCGGCGTGCTGGTCGTGCTGGTCACCGAGCGCCGGGAGGCGCACCCGCTGGTCCGCCCGCTGCTCGGCACCGGGGTGCTCGGCGGGTACACCACCTTCTCCACCTACGCCGTCGACGCGCACCAGGTGCTGGGCGCCGGACGCCTCGTCGCGGCCGGGGCGTACATCGTCGGCACGCTGGTCGCGGCGCTCGTCGCCACCTGGCTGGGGCTGCGGCTGACCCGCCTGGCCGTGGGGCTCCCCCGGTGACCGCGCTGCTGGTGGTGCTCGGGGCGGCCGTCGGGGCGCCGCTGCGCTACGCGACCGACCGGATCGTGCAGGCGCGGCACTCCACCGGGCTGCCGTGGGGCACGTTCGTCGTCAACGCGGTCGGGTCGTTCGTCCTGGGTCTCGTGGTGGGCGCGAGCGCCTCCCCCGAGGTGACCGCGCTGGTCGGCACCGGGTTCTGCGGCGCGCTCACGACCTACTCGACCTTCGCCCTCGAGACGGTGGCGCTCGGCGAGCGGCGGCGCCGCGGCGCGGCGGTCGCCAACGCCGTCGGCTCGGTGGTGGCGGGCCTCGCCGCGGCCGGTCTCGGCCTGCTGCTCGGCGGCGCCCTCACCTGAGGGGCCGCCCGCTCAGCCGAAGACGACCTGGCTCACCGTGTAGATCGCCAGGCCGGCCAGCGCTCCGACGACCGTGCCGTTGATCCGGATGAACTGCAGGTCGCGGCCCACCTGGAGCTCCACCTTGCGGCTGGTCTCCTCGGCGTCCCAGCGCGACACGGTGTCGGTGATCAGCGTCGTGATCTCGCCGCGGTAGTGCCGCACGACGTAGCCCGCGGCGTCGGCGAGCCAGCCGTCGAGCTTGGCGCGCAGCGCGTCGTCGGAGTTGAGGCGCGCCCCGAACGACAGCAGCCCGTCGCGCACGCGCAGCCGCAGCGCGCTCGACGGATCGGCCGCCGCGTCCAGGATCAGGCCCTTCACCACGCCCCACGCGCCGCCGATGAACTTCTGCACGTCGGGGTGCGCCACGATCTGCACCTTGATCTTCTCGGCGCGTTCGATGGTCTCCGGGTCGTTCTGCAGGTCGGCCGCGAACTCGTCGAGGTAGCGGTCGACGGCGAGCCGCAGGGGGTGCTGCGGGTCGGTCTTGACGGCCCACGCGAACGTCTGGACCTCCAGGAACACGCGGTCGGCGATGAGGTCGTCGACGAACCGCGGCGACCACGACGGCGCGCGCTCGTGCACCACCCGCAGCACCATCTCCTGGTTCTGCGAGACCCAGTCGTACGCGCGGTCGATGACCAGGTCGACGAGCTTGTGGTGCGACTGGTCGGCGAGGATCCCCTCCAGCACCGTGCCCAGGGGCGGCCCGACCTGCCGCTCCATCAGCTTGCGCACGAGGACCTGCTCGATGACCTCCTGCACGTCCTCGTCGCGCAGGACGGTGACGACGCCGCGCGCGGCCGTGGCGAGCTCCGCGGTGACGCGGTCGGCGTTGGCCTCCTGCCCGATCCACGCCCCGACCCGGGAGGAGACCTCGACGCGGGCCAGCTTGTCGCGGACGACGTCCTCGGCGAGGAAGTTCTCGCCGACGAAGTCACCGAGGCTGTCGCCGATCATGTCCTTCTTGGTGGGGATGATCGCCGTGTGCGGGATCGGCAGCCCGAGCGGGCGGCGGAACAGCGCGGTGACCGCGAACCAGTCGGCCAGCGCGCCGACCATCGCGGCCTCCGCGGTGGCGCGGACGTAGGCGATCCAGACCGGGCCGTCGGCCGACTCCCACCAGCGCGACGCCAGGAAGATCACCGTGGCGAGCAGCAGCAGGCCCGTGGCCAGCGACTTCATCTTCCGGAGGTCGCGGGCCTTCGTGGCGGGGTCCATGGACCCGATGCCGAGCCCGACCTCCACCACCGGCCGGGAACGGGGCACGGGTGCCGCCGTTCGGGTGTTCTGCGAGGTCTGCACGAACCCATAGTGCCCGCGTGCGCGAACCCCCGTGTGACCGGACGCGTTCCGGTCGATGCCTCCCGGGGACGTGTTGCCCCCACGACTCCGGGAGGCATCATCGCGCCCGGGCACCGCCTGGTCATGACCGGGGCCGATGGTGATCCACCGGCCCCGGCCAGGTTCGGGGTGCGGCCGCGCCGGGAGGGAGAAGTGCCCCCTCCGGGCGCCGCACCTCGCCGGACGGTCCGGCGGTCCCGGCGCGACCCGACGGGTCGCTGCAGCGGGACCGACCGGTCCGGCTACGCGGCCCCCGTCAGGACCGCATCCCCGCCACGGCGGCAGCGGCGGGCCGCTGGGCGCCCGGATGCCTGTCGTGGTCGGCCCGCCACCGAACACTCTCCGTAGCGGCGGGGACGATCAGCTCGGCCGAGGGCAGCAGGTACCCGGTGAGGGCCGGAGCCACCCGCCAGTGCACCCAGCCGTCGGGGACCTGCGACGGCGGCGCGAGCACGGAGCCGCCCGTCGAGTGCAGCACGACGCCCTCCGCCGCGAGGAGATCGGCGGGCGGAACGGCGCCCGGGGCCATCGGGTACCACCACGACCCGGTGGGCGTCCCGGCCACCGGGACGACGATGTCCACCGCCCGGAGCTGGGCACAGATGCCGCGGCCGACGACGGCGGGCACCTCCAGCACGTCGAGCGTGGTGCCCGTGACGAGGCGCAGCGCAGTGGCCGACTCCTCGATCACCGGCCACCCGTGGACGGTGAACTCCCGCGCCGCCGCGCGCAGCTCCGCACCGTGAACCGTGCGGTAGCTGTCCCAGCCCGGCATGTCTCACTCCCCTTGCCTCGATGTCGTCCTGTGACACTCAACACCAACATCGGCACGCGGAGACGCACCTGGAGTCCCCGAGCGGCGACCGTGCGTGACTTCGGGACGAGTGGAACGGCGCACCGTCGGGCGACGCAGGGCGACCGCGGGGCAGCGGGCGACCGGTCCACGCCGGCGGGCCGACGGCTACTCCGATCGGTCGACGGACCGGTCGCCGTCCGGCCGCCGTCGACCAGCGGCTGCGCCGAGGGCCCGGTGCTTGCCAGGATCACCCCATGTTGATGGTCACCGGAGCAACGGGCTTCCTGGGCAGCGCACTCGTCGAGCTGGCGGTGCGCCGGGGGCTGGAGGTCCGGGCGGCCGTCCGGGACGCCGACCGGGCGCGGGCCCTGCTGCCCGCGGGGGTGGACGTCGTCGTGGCCGCCCTGGACGACCTCGACGGGCTCACCCGCGCCGCGCGGGGCTGCACCGGCGTGCTCCACCTCGCCGGCTCCGTCGGGCACTCGGCGGAGGAGACCCGCCGCGCCAACGTCGACGGCACGCGGACGGCGCTCGCTGCGGCGACGGCCGCAGGGGCGGAGCGGTTCGTCTGCACCAGCAGCAGCGCGGCGATCATCGACGCGGACGGGCTGGTGGCGGAGGAGCCGACGGGCCCGCCCGCGCTGACCGACCCGTACTCGACGAGCAAGGCCGAGGCGGAGCGGATCGTCCTGGGCGCCGACGGGATCGGGGCGATCGTCGTCAACCCCGTCAACATCTACGGGCCGAGTCCGCAGGGACCGCACTCCTACAACGGGCTGTTCCTCGCCGCGGCCCGCGGCGAGGTGCCCGCCGTCGTCGACGCGACGGTGGGCTGGGTGCTCGCCGAGGACGCGGCGCTGGGCCACCTGCTCGCGCTCGAGCACGGCACCCCGGGGCGGCGCTACGTCCTGTGCGGGGGGACCGCGACCTTCGGGCACGTGCTGCACACCTTCGCCGGGCACGTCGGCGGGGGGCGGGTGGAGGTGCTGCCACCCGGGTCGGCGCTCGGGGACGGCGCGGGGACGTTCGCGCGGCGCTCCGAGGTCTACGGGCACTTCCCGCCGGTGCGGGTGGACGACCGGGGCGCCCGCGGACTGGGGTTCGCGCCGCGCGGTGTCGACGAGGGCCTGGCGCTGACCGCGCAGTGGCTCGCCGGTTCCTGACCCCGCAGACGCCGGAGCCGGCGACCCCGAGGGGATCGCCGGCTCCGGAACCTCAGCCCTGGGGACCTCAGATGGGGCGGACCGTGTCGGCCTGCGGGCCCTTGGCGCCCTGGCTCGACTCGAAGTCGACGCGCTGGTTCTCCTCGAGCGTACGGAACCCGTCCGTCTGGATCGCGGAGTAGTGGACGAAGACGTCCGGACCGTTGTCGTCGGTCGCGATGAAGCCGAAGCCCTTTTCGGCGTTGAACCACTTGACGGTGCCCTGCGGCATACCTGATCTCCCACACGTGAAGCGGACCCGGACGGCACTGTGCCGACCGGGGGCTGCGGGGTGGGGCACGGAACGGCGAGCGTGCGACGCCCGTGAAGCCCACCGTCACTTTCCACGGACGCTTCACAACGAGCGAGGAAGACACGACTGCAACCGCGCGGAAACCTATCACGCGGCTCCGGGGCTCCGAGGGCCCCGCGAAGATCGCCACCCGGCCCGCGGACCAGCCCGGATGCCATCACCCACGGTGAGAGGAACGCCCCGACACACCTACGGAAGGTGACGATCTTGATCTTTCGGGGGACGTCGGACAACTCCCACCTCGACGGGTGACCGGGAGCCCGTCCCAGGTCGCCCCACCGGGCAACGGGCGGCGCGTCGGGCGGACCGCGGCGTGTCGCCACCCCGACGGGGTACCCCGATGCGGTGGACGTGCCGCCCGCGGTGACCCAGAGACGCGTCCGGGGCGCCGGCCGCGGGCCGCGCGGCGCCGTCGCACCCTGGCGTCCGAATGGTGCCGCGCGCATCATTCCGCCCGTCACGTCCGTCGAATTCTCGGGGAGGGCTCCTGTGCGGAGTCGGAGATTTGTCCTAGCGATCATCGCCGTATCGGCGAGCGGCGCCCTCGCCGTCATCGGCGCCACCGGCGCGTACGCCGCCACACCGGAGCAGGTGATCCCGGAGGTCCCGGAGCCGCCGACCCCGGTCGGCGGACTGCTCAACGGGCTGCTGGTCACCCTGCAGGACCTGCTGCCCGACGTCCTCGGCGGCACGGTGCCGACCGACACCGCGCTCGTGCCAGTCCCGGGGGGCGTCGCGGCGGTGCCCGCCGCACCCGCCCTGCCCGCCGCGCCCGCCGTGCCCGCACTCCCGGCCGCCGCGCCCGCACTCCCGGCCGCACCCGGCCTGCCTGCCGTCGGGGAGCAGATCCCGGAGCCGCCGGTCCCGACGCCACCGGTGTCCGACCCGTGCGCGGTGGTGCCCGCCGACCCCACCGATCCCTCCGCCGCCGGTCCCGGCCTCGTCCCGCCCGTTCCCGCGGCTCCGGGCGTCCCCGCCGACGTCCCGGCCCTGCCCGCGGACCCCGCGCTCCCGGCGGAGCCGGCGCTGCCCGCCGATCCGGCCCTGCCCGCCGATCCGGCGGCGGTCGACCCCGCGGCGATCGACCCGTCCGTGATCGACCCGGCCACCGGGCTCCCGGTCGGCTGCCCGCCGGTCGGCGACCTGCCGGCCGACGTGCCGGCGCTGCCGGACCCGGCCGCCGGCCTGCCCGCGGTGCCGGAGCCCGCCCTGCCCGAACCGGCCCTGCCCGATCCCGCCCTGCCCGATCCCGCCCTGCCCGGACCCGCGGTCCCGGACCCGGCCCTGCCCGCCCCGGCGCTCCCGGCCGCCCCGGCCGGGCTGCCCGCGCCGACGGGCTGACCGCAGGGCCCTGAAGAATTGCGCCGGCCGGCCCCTTTCCCGGCCGGCCGGCGCAATTCAGGAATGGTCGGGCGACGCCGTCAGGAATCGGGGGCGAGCGGCCCGGTGAGGCCGCTGTCGAGCGCCCGGAACACCCGGTCGAGCAGATCCCGCAACTCACCGTCGCCGTGGCCGAGCCACCGCTCGTACGCGGCGAGCGCGACACCGAGGCTCGCGTGGCCGACCGCCTGGGGCACGAGGTCGTCGCTGGACATCCCGAGCCGCCCCGCCACGTAGTCGGCGACGACCCGGCGCCAGGCCGCGTAGCGCAGCGTCGAGTGGGCCTGCAGGGCGGGTGTGTCGAGGATCAGGCGCAGCCGGCTGCGGTGCCAGTGCTGCTCCTCCACGGGCACCTCGTTGAAGTCGAGCACCGCGGCCCGCACCCCGTCCATCACGGGCAGGTCGGGCGGCAGCGCGGCGAAGGTGGCCCGCATCCGGTCGAGCTGCTCGTCGAACGCGCCCCACGGGATGTCGTTCTTGGAGGCGTAGTAGCGGAAGACGGTGCGGCGGCCGATCCCGGCCGCGGCGGCGATGTCGTCGACGGTGGTGGTGTCGAAGCCGCGACGGGTGAACATGTCGAGCGCGATGTGCTCGATCTCGACGCGGGACGTGACGGGGCGCCGACCGGCCCGACGGGATCCGGCCGCGGCTTCCCCGGTGTGCGTGGACATCGGCCCTTCCTCGGGCGCTCCGTGCTCGGCACCCACCCAGATCGTGCCACGGCCGGCCGATCAGGACCCGTGCACGGGGCTCCTCGACGCCGATCCGCCCGGCTCGTCGACGGCGTGCAGCCCGTGCCGCACCAGGTTGCGTCCCGCGGCCTTCGCCGCGTACAGCGCGGCGTCGGCCACCTCGAGCAGCCGGTCGAGGTCGGCGCCGTCGGCCGGGTAGGTGGACACGCCGACCGACACCGACACGTCGTCGATGACCGTGGACCCGCCCGACACCGCGACCTCGGTGCGCAGCTCGCCGATCCGGCGGCGGATCCGGTCGGCCACCGCGCCCGCGCTCGTGTGCAGGTCGTCCACGTCGGCCGCGGCGAGCAGCACGACGAACTCCTCGCCGCCGAAGCGCCCGACGAGGTCGTGGTCGCGGACCTCGGCGCGCAGCGCGGCGCCGATGCCGGAGAGCACCTGGTCGCCCGCGAGGTGGCCGTAGCGGTCGTTGACGACCTTGAAGTGGTCGATGTCGATGAGCAGGACGGCGACGGTGCCACCGGAGTTGCGGGCCGCACGCAGCGCCAGGTCGGCCTGCAGCCGCCAGGACGCCGCGTTGAGCAGACCGGTCTTCGCGTCGGTGCTGGCCGCCTCCTCCAGCTGACGGACCAGGACGGTGCGGTGCAGCACGACCAGCGGCGGCAGCACCAGCACCGCCAGCGCGACCCCGAACGCCGAGACGGCCGCCGCGACCACCGCGCCCAGCGTGAGGGTGGTGAGCTCGAGCAGGAGCTCGTCGCGGTGCCCGACCGCCCGGCGCCAGGACGTGCCCGATCCGCTCATCCGGATCGCGACGACGACGAGGACCAGGTTGACCAGGCCGTAGGTCAGGACCGCGAGGGCGACGAGGACCAGGCCGACCGCCGAGCGGAACGGGTCGGCCCCGCCGCCCAGCCCGGCGACGGACGCCGCGGCGTGCACGGCGAGGACCACCGTGGCCGTGCTGAACACGACCCGGTGCACCGGGAACCCCGACGGGCGCCAGGCCCGCAGGTACAGGTGCAGGTAGACGAGCAGGACCACGGCGGTGGCCAGGCAGCCGGGGAGGAGCAGCGCGGCCGCGAACGTCCACACCGAGCTGAGGTCGAGGTGCGGGGTCTGGTCGACGCGCCGGCGCATCCGCTCGACGCCCAGCGCCGACTCGGTGTGCACCATGCCGAGGAGCGCGAGGACCGCGACCGTCCAGAGCCCGGTGGCGGTGACGTCCGGCGGGGAGACGACACCGTCGACCACGACGACGAGGACCGCGAGGATCTCCACCGACACCAGGACGGCGACGAGCCGGCGCGGTACGGACCGGATGGCCCACCTCGCCGACCCGATCGACCGATCCGGTGACGGTGGCATGCCCCGTGCTCCCCCTCGTCCACGAACGGGGCACGGTAAGGCGCCCCTTACGGGTGATGGTAGCGGCCGGCGCGTGATGTCGTCAGCCGTCAGTCAAAGCGGTAGTCGAAGTCATCGTCCTCCACGTCGTCGCCCGAGGAGTCGTCGCGGTCGCCGTCGTCGTCGTCCTCGTCGAGGACGGCCGGGTCGGTCCGCTCGTCGAAGACCCCGTCGCCGTCGTCGAGGTGGAGCACGGCGGTGAGGTCGTCGTCGTCACCGGTGGCGGGGACGGGCTCGGTGAGGGTGACCGTGACGGGGCCCGCCTGACCGGGCTGCACCGGGGCGGAGCCGAGGACGCGGCCGTCGGAGTCGTCGTCGGTGCGGATCACGACCCAGCCGGGACCCGCGGTGACCCGGGCCTCCCGGACGACGACCGTGCGGCCGTCGCCGGACTGGTCGTCGGCGTCGACGGTCGCGCCGGGGTCGGCCACCGGGGCCACGCCGCGGGCGGTGGTCGCGGGGGCCGGCGCGGTGGTGGCCGGGGCGACCTGGGGTGCGGCCACAGGGGCGACCGGGGTCTCGGCGGCACCGGATCCGCACCCGGCGAGGAGCGCGGTACCGGCGGCGAGGGCGAGGAGCGTCGTCTTCTTCATGGCACCGAGTCCACCGTCCGGGTGTGAGACCCCGCTGAGCTGATTCTGAGACGGGTCTCATCTGGCACCCTCACCGATCCGACCGGTCCACCCCCACGCCCGACCGCGCGGTGGTGGCGTCGACGACGACATCGCGTACGTCCCGCCGTGGGGTCCGACCCGGCGCGGGTCGCCCGCGCACGGCGCACTGCTCGCCCGGCGCTGCCCGGGTGCCGAGCTGCGGCTCCGCGTCGGTGCGGCCCCTGTCTCGGCGCTCGGGAGCGCCGCGCGGGAGCTGGAGCGGCTGCGGGCCGCCTAGCTGTCCCACCGACGGAGGTTGGTGACGCGGGGGCGGACACGCAGGATCGATGATCTTGCGTAAGGGAGGACCTCCAGGCGGAGTGTGGAGCTGCTGAAGGCGACCACACCACCGGCTCTGGAGGTCCTCGTGCCGCACCGTAATGCCCCGCTGACCGTCGAGGGCAGACGACGGTTGTGCGAGCGTGTCGACCGGGCCGGGCCCGCGCGCATGTCGCGGCCGAGGCCGGGATCTCCCGTCAGTGCCCCTCGACCTGGCACCGCCGGTGGCAGGTGCAGGGCGAGGACGGTCTGATCGACCGGTCCAGTCGTCCGCACCGCTCCCCGAACCGGACCCCCGCTGCGGTCGAGGCCCGGATCGAGCAGATCCGCCGCGACCGCAAACTCGGACCCGAGCGGATCGCCCACGAACTGCGCCGCACCGACGCCACGGTGATCTCGCCGTCCGGGGTGCACCGGGTCCTGGTCCGGCTCGGGATCAGCCGGCTCCGTGACCTCGATCCGCCGACCGGGCAACAACTACGCCATGCCGATCCGGCCACCACGGTGGCAGGTCCGAACCGGTGGCGCCGCTACGAACGCGCCCGCCCCGGCGAGCTGGTCCACATCGATGTGAAGAAGCTCGGCCGGATCCGGGACGGTGGCGGGTGGTGGGCCCACGGCCGCGACAGCGCCCAGTCACGGGCCGCCCGGACCGGGCCGCGGGTGGGTTACGACTACGTCCACGTCGCGGTCGATGACCACTCCCGCCTGGCCTACGTCGAAGTCCTCGACAGCGAGAACGCCACAGCCTGCACCGGGTTCCTGCGCCGGGCCGCGGCGTTCTACGCCGGTTACGGGATCACCGTGGAACGGGTGATGACCGACAACGCCATGGCCTACCGCCGCAGCCGCGACTTCGCCGCAGCCCTGGCCGAGCTCGGCGCGACCCACAAACTGATCAAACCCCGCTGTCCATGGACCAACGGCAAAGCCGAACGGTTCAACCGCACCCTGGCCCTGGAATGGGCCTACGCCGCGGTCTATGACTCCAGCACCGCGCGTGTCGCCTCGCTCCCGGCCTGGCTCCACGGCTACAACCATCACCGGCCCCACACCGCGCTCGGTGGACACCCACCCGCCCACCGCGTCAACAACCTCTGTCCCGGGGACACCTAGCCGACCTTCGCCGCCTCGCGCATGCGGTCCAGCACCGCGTCCTGCTCCGGCGTGGTCGGGCGACCGGCCGCCGGCGAGGCCCCGCCCTTGTCCCGGTTCATCAGGAGCGGGATGTCGGGCTGGCCGTCCTCGGAGACCCGGGCCGTGGACCACCGCGAGAAGACGCGGTCCTCCACGTCCTGGGCGTCGATGACGGACAGCCGCTCGTGGCGCTTGTCCTTCTCGATGTGGTCGTAGAGCGCGCGGACGGCCGACTCCTCACCCTCAAGGGTCTGGACGAACCAGTCGCCGTCGATCAGCAGCGCACCGGTGATGTCGGCCTTCTTGTTCTGCGACCGGGCGACGCTGAAGATCGCTCCCAGCTCGCTCTTCAGCTGGTCGGCCGGGATGCGGTTGTGACTGCGGTAGATCAGGCGGAACGGCAATTCACGTCTCCTTCGACGCCCGGCTCGCATGTGGGTCGGATCACATGCGTGCACGAGCATCGGGGACGGGGTCGACCCCCGGAGTCTCAGTTTGCGACTGCTCCGACCCCTGCCGTCCGGGCGCCGGATCAGGGCGCGAGGTGCTGGACGAACCAGTCCCTCGCGGCCGGGCCGGACGCGTCGAACCCGTCGACGTAGGCGTCGAAGTGCCCGCCGGGCAGGATCTGCAGCCGCTTCGGCTCGCGGGCCCTCTCGTAGGCGGCGATCGCCAGGTCGGTCGGGGTGAGCACGTCGTTCTGCGCGGGCATCAGCAGCAGCGGCGTCGGGCTGATGTAGGGCACGTAGCTGATCGGCTCGTACTCGGTGAACATCTCGACGCTGCGCAGGGTCACCTCGTTGCGCCAGGACGGCGCGCGCAGCTCGTGGGTGTCGGTGAACCAGGTGTAGGAGTCCGGGGTGGGCAGGGCCGAGGGGGCCAGCGGGTCCTTGTCGACGACCGGCACCATGCCGGGCTCCGCGCCCCCGTGGCGGGCGAGGCGGTCGGCGTCGAACAGGGCGCGGAAGCCGTCGATGAAGTCCGCCCGGACCAGCGCCCGGAAGTTGTCGTGCCCGGACACCAGCGGCACCTGCGCGACCACGGCCTTCACCCGGCGGTCGATGGCCGCGACCACGAGCACGTGACCGCCGGAGTACGACGAGCCCCAGACCCCGATCCGGTCCCCGTCGACCTCGGGCAGGGTGAGCGCGTGGGTGATGGCGTGCCGGTAGTCGCGGACCTGCGCCCACGGGTCGATCTCCTGGCGCGGCTCGCCGTCGCTGGCCCCGAAGTTGCGGTTGTCGAACACGAGGGCGTTCAGCCCGGCGGCGGCGAACGTCTCCGCGTACCGGTCCAGGTACATCTCCTTGACCGCGGAGAACCCGTGCGCCATGACGACGGTCGGCGCCGCCCCCGAGGCACCCTCCGCCCCGTAGAACCAGCCGCGCAGGGTCACGCCCTCGGCGTCGAACTCCACGTCCCGTCGGGCCATCGTCGGTCTCCTTCGTGAGAGGGGTGCACGACGCGGAGGAGGTCTCGACTCAGCCCCGGGCCGCTGTGACCCCAGTCTCACCCGGGCGGGACCGGGCTCCTTGCACCTGCACGACAGGAACTTGGACGGAGCCGCCAACCGTGCGCGCCGCCGAGCGGTACTCCCGCGGCGAGGAGCCGTAGTGCGCCTTGAAGCTGCGGGTGAAGTGGCTGGGGTCGGAGAAGCCCCAGCGGTGGGCGATCGCCGAGACCGGCAGGTCCGAGTCCGTCAGGTCCTCGCGGGCCCGCGCGAGCCGGCGCACCCGGATCACCTCGCCGACGGTCTGCCCGGTGGCGTTGAAGATCCTGTTGACGGTGCGCACCGAGACGCCGTGCGCGGCCGCGACGGCGGTGGGGGTGACGGTGCCGTCGAGCAGGTGGCGCTCGATGTAGCGGTCCATGGCCGCCCGCAGCGCCGGTTGCGCCGCGCTCGTCGACGGCACGTCGCCGTCGACCCGCAGGGCACCGGTCAGCAGTTCCAGCGTCGCGTTCCGGGCCGCGGCGACCGCGGGCGTGCCGAGCGCGGGCAGTGCCGTGCTCAGGGCGTCGAGGTAGGAGACGAGCAGCCGGGTGGCCGGCGCGTCGCCGTCGAGCATCACCCCGGCCGCGGTCCGGGCCCGCCCGCCGACCTCGTCCAGCGCGGCGCGCGGGATGAGCAGGCTGCGCTTGGCCAGCGGCTCCCACACCGCGAACCGCGCCGCCGTGGTGCTGTCCCACACCACCGCGTCGCCGGGCCGCAGCTCCGCCTCGGCGTCGCCCTGGCTGACGGTCTCCCGCCCGGCCCGGGTCATCAGGACGACGACGAACTCGCCGTCGGTGTCGCCGATCTGGCGGCGCTGCCGCGTCCCGGAGCACGGGCCGCACTCGCAGTCGACCAGGGCCAGGTCGTCGATCCACCACCGGCGGACCCACGCCTCGAAGGGCGGTCCGTCGTGGTCCGGGTCGATGCGCACCGACCAGGGCAGGTGCGTCGCGGACAGCATCCGCTCCCACTCGCCCGGCTCGCCGCGGGTGCTCGTGGACCAGTACTCGCCGGCCGGCTCGCCCATCCGACACCCTCCCGCTCGACCTCGCCGTCGAACTGCGCCCGCACGGGGCCGGGTGCGCGTTCCCCGGTCGGGACGGGTGATGTCGCAGACGCTACCGATGCACCACGGCCGGGACCAGCACGTCGACGCGCGTAACCGCCGGACGCGGGACCGCGCCGGGGTGGGGGGAGAGCCGCCGCGGGACGGGCCCGCTGGTCGGGAAGGTGGCCAGGGGCGGGGTCGAACCGCCGACCTACCGCTTTTCAGGTCGCGACGGTCGCACGTCGTGGGCGCTCGCACAAGGCTGCAGAGTTCTCCGAGACCCGTAGCGACCCACCTCGTCCCGGTGGGTTGCCGTCAGCGCTGCCGTCAGGATCGGACGCTGGAACGTCGTCGACACATCGTCGCTCGGCTCGGTGGACGTCGTGATCACCGACCAGATCGACACAGCGACAATCCCAGGTCTTCGCCGGCACGTCGAGACGGGAGCAGCAGTCGGCCCAGGCCGACCATGGCGCGCCGGAGGCAGGCGCCATGGTCAGGCCGACGGGTCGACTGCCCGCGAACCGGAACCGTTCGGGCCGGCGCCAGCACCAGGGCTTGTCCCATGTGCCATATCTGTCCGTGAACACGAACAGCTCAACGATCACGAGCTTCCGATCTGGCGCCCGGCCTTCCCTGGGCCCGAACTGGTCGGCGCAGCCGCCGACCTCATCCCCCACATCCGGGACGACGGCGGCCGCGACACGGTGACGCGGGAAGGACCGCGCTGGCAGATCGTTGTGAGCCCCGGCGTGATCCGCGTGCAGACCCGCGACGTCGCCCGCGCCGAGCGGACTCGCGAACGCGCCGCGGAAGCACGCCGCCGTGAGATCGACATGCGGGTCACCTGGACGGCGAACGGCGAAGCCGCCCCTGAACCGCTGCCCACCCGCGGCACGATCTTCGCCTGGAGCCCCAAGTCCCGCGCGCGCATGGTCGCTCGGCTCTCGGACCTCGACTACAACCGTCTCTACGGCCAGTACCGGATCTGCTCGGACTGCGGCACCGACTACGCGGATCACCGGTTCACCTGCCCCGGCTGCCGCTCCCCCAGATTCGTCGCCGTCGACCGCTCGGGCCGGCTCCCCGCAATGATCACGCTGACCTACCCCGGTGACTGGCTCACCGTCGCCCCGACCGCCGAGAGCGCGAAGCGCCACTTCTGGGCGCTGTGCAAGCGCTACGAACGCGCGTGGGGCGAACCCCTGATCGGACCGTGGAAGCAGGAATTCCAGCGCCGCGGCGCCCCGCACCTGCATCTCTCGACCACCCCGCCGATGGGCTTCACCTCGATCAACGACCCGCACACCGGTCAACCCCGGATGGTCGACTTCCGACAGTGGCTCTCGATCACCTGGGCCGACATCGTCGCCCATCCCGACGCCGAGCAGCGCCGCCGCCACCTCGCTGCCGGCACCGGCGTGGACTACGCCGAGGGCATCAAGCTCACCGACCCGCGCCGCATGGCGATCTACTTCGCCAAGTACGGCGCAGCCGGCGCGAAGGAGTACCAGCATCGCGTGCCGCGCGAGTGGCTGACGACGTCGCTCGTGTGCGACGACTGCGGGTGCGAGTTCGACGAGGACCGCGACGAGTGCCCTGAGTGCGGCAGCATCGACGCCCAGGTCCTCGACACCGTCGGCGCCGGCCGCTTCTGGGGCTACCGCGGCCTCCGCCCCGCGCTCGCCGTCCGGGATCTCACACCCGACGTCGGGATCGCAGCCGGCCGCGTCATGCGCCGCTGGTACCGGTCCAAGCAGCTCACGAAGAAGGTCAGACGTGTTCGAGTCGAGCAGGACACCGGCCGAGCTCGCTACCGGTCGACCACCGTGCGCAAACAGCTGTTCGTGCACGGTCGCGGATTCGCGACGGTGAACGACGGCCCAGCTTTCGCGTCCCAACTCGCGCGATATCTCTCCAGCTCACACCAAATCGGGGCAAAAGCTCCCGTCTTAGCTCCGACCAGCGCTCCGGCCTCGACTATGGACATGTGCCAGAACTTGGCCGAATTACGGGAACAACGATACGCACTCCCCTAGCGCATGCGGGCAAATGGAAGGTAATGGCCGACCTGCATGCAGCATCGCCAAGCTGAGCGACAAACAGGACCATTGCACGACAGCGGAGTCAAGTCCTCAGCAGTCACCCAAAGCGCATTTCTTACAGTAGAACTGCGACAAACTCTAGCTGACGGCCTTTGAAACGCGAGTCTTAGGAACAGAATAGAAGCAGGTGGGAACTTCGCTCGCAGTGCCGAATCCAGATAGACATCGCACGCCGACCCGAACCTCGGTGTCTGCATCGAATCGCCGAAGATTCACCGTTACCGAAGACCAGCCGCCGGAAGAATTGGTTGTCGTTCTTGCTGATTCAGTTGCAGAAGACTCGTAGGTAACGAGATCTAAGGTGCTCGCAAAGATCTGAATCCCATTACTTGGTACTGGACAGTTGGCCGTGGGTGTCACAACGGCGCTCAGCACGGCAGGGTCTGTTGAAGTAGACACCTGCACGCGCGCTGCGACACCTTGGGTGCCAATGAAGAGAGAATCCGCGTACTGCTTCAGTACCGCCCCATTACTGTCTTTACATTTGACCCTGATCGTCCAGCTGATAGGTGCCGCAACCGCCAAGCCGGATCGGGAATCTACGACTGTCGCACCCGTAAACGTCTGCTGTCGAATCCTCCACATCCCGTCAGCGCCGACAGACGACCGCCCGAGGCTATCAACGCCGACAGCCTCCAGCGACGCACTGACGGACCCCGTAGGACATGGCGTTGACGGCGTTACTGTTACTACGGTGCCAGTCGGTCCACTAGCTGGATCAAGCCGAATCTCAGAGGGCACATCTCGGCCGACGCGGCGTTCCCATACGTCGCGCGCAGCGAAGTCCACATAGCCCGACGACACATACCTGAAATGCGCACTCCTGCCAGTAAATAGCGTTAATGCGTTCAGAGTGTTGTAGTTGCAGATGGCATCACCGTTCAGGCAAGCGTCAATAGACCGCGCAGTTACGTCCGGAGCTAAGATCTGATGGGTAACCTGGCCGAAAGATGGCCTGGCCCCCCGACGCTTAGCATTGAAGCTACCGTAGTCCTGAGGCAATGCTGGCAGGAAGCTGGGATTCCCGAAGAGTGCAACGCTAACCGTGCGACGCTCGTCCCGAGTCATTTCATTCACTACCTGCGAAACAACGTCCGCGCCTTGGCTATAGCCAGCTAGGAAAATGGTCCGAGTTGGGCAGGCGCGAACGGTTCGAAGCACTTCCTTCATTCGCGCAACGCCCACTGCCTCACTACGCGCGAGGCCATCCCAGTCAAATGAACCGTTCGGCCGCAGATAGCGGGTTACGGGTACTGCTGGATAATTGACAGGCACGATAGCAAGGTCGAATCCATCGGCTCGGGCCTCCGCCCGCATTTGGGTTCCGAGGCGATCCATCTCGGCCGACCCATCCCTCTGATTTGAACCTGCAACGGTAACGAGAACTGGCTGACAGTTGACCGCCGCGTCAGCAGGAGGAGCTGTCGCAGCCGAGGTAACGCCAGCCGCAGCAAGTGTCACCAGGAAGGCCGAAAGGAGCGCACGGCGCGAGTTCGTCTTCAAAAGAGGCCCCTACGAAGTTCCCAGGCAAGTAGACCGACTACCGTGTTTCGCAGTGTTGCCACGTATCGTTACATGGATCACACGCCGGACCATGCGGCATCCCGTCGACCTGGCAACGCCCGACCGCGCGGCACGTCGGGCGCAGCATGCAGAACAACTCGACCGGACAGTCCAGGCCTGCGCCCGGCGTGCCGTGTGGTAGCCCTCCGGGAGGTCGACGGGATGCCGCACCCGCCACCCAATCGCCTCGACCGCACCCGATGAGCACAGCCGGCCATCCCGGAGACCTGCCCGCCCGGCGAGGGCATGCCTCTACGCCGTAGCCGCAACCAGCGTCGCGCGGAAGTCGGTTGCTCGGGACTCCGTTGGGTAACGCTTCCGCAGAGCGTCGTCGAGTTCGGAGCCGATCATCAGCAGCGAGGGACGCGAACGGCGGTCGATCGAAAGCGCTTCATCGGCAAGCGCGAGCGCCTGGTCCAGCTCGCCGTCTCGCGCCGCGACGACGGCGAGTGTCAGGCGCGCCTCTGCCGTCCGCATCGGCGACTGAGAGGTGCCGTCGGGGCTCATCGTCTTCCGGATGATCTCGGTGGCGTGCATCTCGGCGAGCTTGTCGTCACCGATCAGCCGGTAGCAGTCCATAGCGTAGAAGTCGAACTTGTCGGGGTCGACCACGAAATGGTTGTCGGGCCGTTCCGGATACGGCAGCGAGTCGAGCAGGACGCGGCCCTTCTCCAGCGCACGAGTCACATGGCGGTGGTTGCCCATCCGGGCCCACGCTTTCGCTTCCTGGCCAAGCAGCTGCACCGCGACAGAACGACCGGGCGCCGCGTCCTGGCCGGCTTGTGCGGCCTGGATGACCTCGCGATAGCGACCGTGGGTGAGTGCGAACCAAGCGCGCATTTCGTGCGCCCACGCGATGACGGCCGCGTTGTCGGCTTCCTCGCCGAGCTGGAGCGCTGCGACGCGCGTCGACTCGGCGGCACGGGTCTGGCCGGTGTCGTACTCCAAGCATCCGATCAGCAGCGTGAGCCAGCCTGCCGCGTCGAGCGCGTCACGGTGCTGGGGCAGGCTCAATCGTTGGTCAAGGATCTGCGTAACGTTCGTCAGCCATTCGCGGCTCTGGGTGATGAGCGCGTGGGGCTCGGCGCTGGCGTAGTCGCAGCACATCTGCTCGACGGTGAAACCGAGCGCGTCCAGCGTGTTGTCGTTGACCGACGACTGCCGGATGCGTTGCACGAGCTCGTGGGTGTCCATGCCGCTGCGGATGATCATCAGATCGTCGGTCGTCGGCAGCCGGGGCGCACGGTCCTCACCGAAGATCGATTCCACGACGGTGCCGAGAGTGGCGGCGATCAGCGGGCGGTAGAACTCATCGGGCCTGTTGCGACCGCGCTCCCAGCGCTTCCACTGATCCTTCAGGCCGTCGGGCAGCGCAACGTCGGAGAAGGTGCGCATTGCAGCCACGGCGTCGGCCTGCGACCATCCGCGGGCCTGCCGCTCGCGGCGCAGGCGATCCGCCCAGGCTGGCTGCGTCGCGTCCTGTTCCGTCACGACTCGCAGGGTACCGACGGAGACCGACACACCGAGGGCGTTCGGGGAATCTCCTGCCAGGGGGCACAGGTGCCCCCTTGACATGCCCCCTAGGTGCCTCTGCCCGGAGTGACACACATCACCGACTCTGAGATCAGGCGATCGAGGAGGACGGGCAGATGTCGATGTCGAGCAACGAGCGGGACGAACTGACCGCGTGGCTGGTGCAGCTCACCGAGGAGATGGAGGGCCTGAGTCATCGGGTCCGGGTGCTGGCCGTGGCGATCCGGGAGGATCGGCCGCCGCCGGAGGAAGGACCACCGCCTCCAGGTGACTGATCCGGTCGACCAGCTCGTGCATGGCGTTCTGCACGGATGTGAGCTGTTCGCGGATCGTCGCGTACTCGGCGGACTCGGCCGGCTCGGGCGGCAGCTCGTCGCGGACGAAGTAGCCGCGGGTCGAGCGGGACACGATCAGCCCCTCGTCACGGAGTACGCGCAACGCGCTCTGCGTCGTGACGGGCGCGATCTCGAACCGCTCCGACAGGTCCCGGACCGAGGGCACCCGCTCCCCCACCGGAAGCTGTCCATTCCTGATCTCGGCTCGTAGGACGTCGGCCACCTGGAGGTAGGTGGGCCGGGAGTCATCGAGCGTCAGCACAGCCGCAGCCTACGAACCAGGCGAGATCTACACCAGTCCAGCCATTTGAAACGCCTGAACCTGTCGTGTCGGTTGTGCTGGTACAGTGCACACAGATGGCACACGCCATCCCGACCGAGGAGAGAACACCCGTGCAGAACTTCAAGATCGACCAGGCGTTGACGTTCCTGTCCGTGCTGCTGCTGTCGTGCGAGCCCAAGACGGCGTACGGCGACCAGTACCGGCAGGAGACGACGAAGGACGGCACTCCCAAGTGGGAGGCGCAGCTCGTGGCGGCGTTCCAGCAGTTCGGGCGGCCGCAGAACGAGATCATCAAGGTGGGTATCGCGTCCGACCGCAACCCGGGCGACGGGATCGCCGTGGCCACGCCGGTGCAGCTCATCGACTTCGAGATCGGGGTCATGGAGCGCAAGAAGAAGGACCCGTCAACCGGCGACGAGCGCGTCGTCGGTGTGCAGGTCTGGTACCGCTGCGCGGAGATCCGTCCGCTGTCCGCAACCGGTGGCGGCAAGCCGCGCCCGGCCGCCGAGGCGGTGAGTTGATGTGTGCGCGATGCGAGCTGACGACGGCCGGGGAGCCGAGCTGCGACCGGCCGGCCGTCGTGCGGATCGTCGACCGGGTCGGCGGATCATCCCCGGGCTGCGACCGGCACGGCGTGCGGGCGCTGCGGGCCATCGAGGGGGCGCGGGTGTACCCGCTGACCGGGGAGCACGACGGCTACGCGATCGCGGTCTACCTCAGCGCACGCGGGGAGGGCCGGCCATGAGGTGGCTCGACCGCATCAGCGGCTACCAGTTCGTTGCGGGGTGGCTCGCGTTCATGTGCGTGTTCGCCCTGGCCTGCGCGGTCTGGCCCGAGCTGGACCGGCTCGCCACAGCGCTGTCGGAGCCGGCCCTATACCTCGGTCTCCTGCTGGCCGCGGGATACCTGGGATGGACGGCGTGGGCCGAGATCTGGAAGGCCCTCCGCCGCCATAGGACGGCCGGCGAGCGTGGGCAGGTGCGGCGATGACCGGGCCGCGTGCACTCGAAGCAGTCGTCGAGGGGCATCCGGTGCTGATCTGCCAGGGCTGCCGTTTCGCCTGGGAGCCGACCGGGCCCGACTGGACCGGCGAACACCTCCAGGCCCTGTCGAACGGCTGCCCGGAGTGCGGGGACTGGCTCTACCTGGGCGAGATCGCGCCCCCCGACCCGACACCTAGGAGCGCGGACGCGTGACCACCTCCATCCACACGTCGATGTTGTCCGTGCCGTCGATGGTCGAGGCCGCGGTCCGCCGCGTCCGCAACGAGCAGCAGCGCGCGGCCCTCCTGATCACCGGCGCGGCCAAGTACCGCCGGCTCTCGACCCTGCACGAGCAGGAGGCACGCCTGTGGACCCTGCTCGTCCGGCACACCGCCGAACCCGTGCACCGTCGGGCCGCCACCGACGCGCAGTGCGTCGCCCGGGCGAGGGCCCGCGAGTACGCCGAGGTCGCGCAGCACTGGCCCGCACTCGACGCCGGCCAGGTGGGGCAGACGCCATGACGCCCCGCGTCCCGTCGCCGCTGCCCGACCAGTGCGAGGTATGCGGCCGGCCGCTGATCAGCCGCCGGGTCCGCCAACGGGGCCGCTGCGACGTCCATCCGCGCCAACCCGTCATCCCGCAAGTCCCGAGCCGACGCGAAGGAGCGCCGCGATGAATCCGACAGCCATCGACATGAACCCGACGGCCACGGCCGAGGAGGGGCCCGACCACTGGGCCGCGATGCGCTCAACGACGATCCGGGCCGGCTCCGCGCTGATCCGCGGCACGATCACCGCCTGGCGGTACGTGTGTACGCTGCTCACGCTGGCCCGGCTGGGCCTGCTCTGGAAGGCGTTCTGCGCCGCCACCGGCCTGGCCATCCAGCGCACGCACGCTGACCAGTACGGGACCCGGCTGCACACCACCGTGCACGCGGTGCCCCGGTTGGACCGGTACCGGGTGAACGCGCACGGCTGGACCATGCGCGTCCGGCTCCGGCCCGGTCAGCACCTCGGGCAGTACACGGAGGCGGCGATCCCGCTACGCCACACCGCGCGCGTCCAGGCGGTGAAGGCGATCGAGCTGCCCGAGCAGCCCGGCTTCCTCGAGCTGCGCATCCTGCGTCGCGACCCGCTGGTCCGCGTCACCGAACGGCCGCGGGAGATCGAGCCCGGCCGGCTCGCGGTCGGCGCCACCGAAACCGGCGACTCGATGGTCCTCGACTTCACCGAGCACCCGCACTACCAGCTCATTGGGGCCACCGGTTCCGGCAAGTCGATGCTGCTGTCCTGCGTGCAGGCCGCGATCGCGCCGACCGACGGTGTGCTCGTGTTCTGGGACCTCAAGTTCGGGATCGAGGCCGAGGCATGGCGGGAGCGCTACACCGAGGTCGCCGTCACGCAGCGGGAGGTCCTGGCGTCCTGCGGGCGGGTCCTGGCGTTGGCCGAGCAGCGCGCCGCGATCCTGCGCCGGCTTGGCGTGCGCAACGTGGCCGAGGCCGACGCGGCCGGGGTGCACCTGCGGCGGGTTTACGTGCTCGTCGACGAGGTCGCCGAACTCGCCCACGACCACCAGACCGACAAGATCGCCGACCAGCTGCTCCGGGAGCTGCTGCGCATCGTGCAGCTCGTCCGCGCCATGGGCATCCACGTGATCCTCTGCGGGCAGCGGTTCGGCTCCGACCTGGGCAAGAACATCACCAGCATCCGGGCCCAGGTGTCCGGGCGGATCTGCCTCCAGGTCAACGACCCCCAGACCGCCGAGATGGTGCTCGGCGGACTCGCGTCCGAGGACCAGAAGCGGGCCCTGACCCTGATCCGGCCGGGCATGGCGATCGTTCAGGACGGCCAGCAGTGGCACTACGCCCGCTGCTCCTACCTGACCACCGTCGAGATCCGCGCCCTGGCCGCCGCGCACGCCGACAAGCGCATCGGCTGGGACGAGCTCGCGGCCGACGACCAGCTCACCGCCGCGATCCACACCCGACAGGAGACAGCGAGATGAGTACCGCCACCACCATCGCCGTAACCGTCCTGCTGCTCTCGCTCGTGCTCATCGCGCTGGCCTGGAAGGCGCGCGGGGTCGGCCCGCTCGTCCTGGCCGGCGTCGTCCTGGGCGCGGCTGCCGGCATCTCGGCCACCCTGCTCGCGGCAGGACTCACCTGATGAGCGTCGTCATGGAACCGGTCTTCCTGACGGTCGAGGAGACGGCCGGCGTGCTCCGTATCAGCCGGACACGCGTGTTCGACCTGATCCGGACCAACCGCCTGCGCTCCCGCAAGTTCGGCCGGCTCCGGCGCATCCCGGTCTCGGCCATCCGCGAGTTCGCGAGGGACCAGGAGGACCGCCGATGACCGAGGGGAGCGCCGGCCGCAAGCGGGCCAACGGCGAAGGAACGATCTACGCCCGCAAGGACGGACGGTTCGAGGGTGCGGCCTACGTGCTGATGACCGACGGCACGGTCCGCCGACAGCGCGTCTACGGCCGCACCCGGCGGGAGGCGTTCGACAAGCTGGCGAAGATCCAGCAGCACAGCCGCGAGGGCATCCCGATGCCGTCCGAGTCGTGGACCGTGGACCGCTACCTCGCCTACTGGCTCGAACACGTCGTCAGGCCGAGCAGCAAGCCCAAGACGCACGAGGGCTACGAGGGGATCGTCCGCGTGCATCTGGCCCCGACGCTGGGTCGGAAGCGGATCAAGAGTTTGCAGGCGGCCGACGTCCGCCGGCTCCTGCTCCGGGCGGCCAACCGTTGTCGGTGCTGCGAAGAGGGCATCGACTCGGCCCGGCCGGAGAAGCAGCGCAAGTGCTGCGCGGTCGGGCGATGCTGCGGCAAGTTCCCCGGCACGCGACGGCTGCAACAGATTCACGCCGTGCTCAGGAACGCGCTACAGAGCGCATGCAAGGAAGAGATCATCATGCGGAACGTGGCCCGGCTGGTCTCGGTGCCGGCGCCGAACTACCGCGTCCACCGCGGCGTCAACGTCGAGCAGGCTCGCCGGCTCATCGCGGAGGCCGAGGGCGACCGGTTTCACGCGCTCTACGTGATGACGCTCTACCTCGGGATGCGCCGCGCCGAGCTGCTTGGGCTCGCGTGGACGGACGTCGACCTCGACGCGGGGCACCTGGAGATCACCCAGACGTTGCAACGGGTCGACGGGGCGCTACGGCTCGTGCCGACGAAAACCCGAAGCTCGGAACGGACGGTCCCGCTCGTCGGGCAGTGCGGGGAGGCTCTGCGCGCGCACCGGGCCCAGCAGGCGTGGGACGCGACCCAGACCGACGGGTGGACGGACAGCGGCCTCGTCTTCACCAGCACGACCGGCACCCCACTGGAGCCGGACAACCTGCGTAGGAGCTGGTACCCGCTGCGCGAGCGGGTCGGCCTCGGCGGCGTCCGCTTCCACGATCTGCGGCACTCGGCCGTCTCGCTGCTGCTCGGGCTCGGCGTGCCGCCGCACATCGTTCGGGACATCGTCGGGCACGCCCACATCGGCGTGACCATGGAGATCTACGCGCACGCATCGCTGGCCGAGAAGCGCGCCGCGCTGGCCAAGCTGGATGAGAGGCTGCGATGACGTTGCCGTCACGGTTGCCGTCAGAACGACACGGGGAACGTCACCTTCAAGGTGAAACCGCAGGTGAGAAGGTGTGGCCAGGGGCGGGGTCGAACCGCCGACCTACCGCTTTTCAGGCGGTCGCTCGTACCAACTGAGCTACCTGGCCGGGAGGTCCGGTGGGACACCGAACCATGGTGGAGCGACCCAGACGGGACTCGAACCCGCGACCTTCGCCGTGACAGGGCGACGCGCTAACCAACTGCGCCACTGGGCCTTGCTGTGAAGCTGTGTGAAGCGTACCCCCAACGGGATTCGAACCCGCGTTGCCGCCTTGAAAGGGCGGAGTCCTAGGCCACTAGACGATGGGGACTCGGACCGCCGAGGCCGTCCGTGCCGTCAACGACTGTCCGTTGGGAGCCCGCCAAGCATAGGACAGGCCCCCGACGGGCCCCGCAGCGGGGTGCCGCTCAGCGGCTGACCGGCGGCGGGAGGTCCGGCGTGGACGAGATCAGACCCAGCATGTCGAGCAGTTCGCGCAGGTCCTCGGACCCCGAGGAGTTCTTCGCGACGACCAGTCGCGCGCTGTGCAGCTGGTCGTCGCTGACGCGGTAGGCGTCGGACGCGGTGCGCTGGCTCGGGATCGACCCCGAGGTGACGCCGTCGCCCGTCTCCCGCCGCGCGCTGCCGATACCACCGGTCATCCCAGCCTCCCGCCGCTGTGGCCACCCCCGTGACCGTGACCGAGACGTTACCTATCGGGGGACCCCCGCGCACGCCCCTTCCCGGGTGAGCGGACCGGCCGACGGTGACTCTGCGGGGTCGGGCGGCCACCGGTGTCCGGGCCTCCCGACGCCTCTGCCACCATGTCCGGCAGCCCGTTCGAGGAGGTCCGATGGCTGTCCAGGCCCCGTTCCGCACGCACGTCACCGTCACCGGGATGACGTGCCGGCACTGCGTGATGTCGGTCACCGAGGAGGTCTCCGAGATCGACGGCGTGAGCGCCGTCGACGCCGACCTCGACAGCGGCCGGGTCACGGTGCTCGCCGACCGCGACATCGAGCCCGACGAGATCGCCGCGGCCGTCCACGAGGCGGGCTTCGAGCTCGTCGGCTGACCGCCCCGGCGCCGTAGGGTGCCGGGCATGCCGTCCGATCGCCGTGCGCGCCGCCGCTCCCCGGGACCCGGGCCGGACGCGCACGATCCCGAGCTCGACTCCTACCTCGCCGCGCTCGCGCCCGGGGCCGAGGAGCACACCACGGAGCTGACGGGCCGGTTCGGCTCGGCCCAGGTGTTCCAGCTCCGGCTGCCCGCGCTGCGCATCGAGCAGCTGCGCCGGATCGCGGAGGAGCGCGGGGTCTCGCCGGGCGCGCTGGCCGTCGACTGGGTGGTGGAGCGGCTCGACCGCGAGGACACCCCCACCGGGCCGCTCGCCGTCGTGGAGCAGGCGGAGAAGCGCCGGCGCGGACCGCTGAGCCGGCTCGGCAGGCGGGACCGCTCCTAGGGCCCGGAGACCAGGACGCGGCTCGGGCCGCCGTCGAGGCAGGGGCTGCCGGTCAGCAGGGACGGGTCGAGCGCGTCGGCCAGCGCGCGGTACCCGGCCGCCGAGAGGTGCAGGCCGTCGCCGGAGTCGAAGGCCGGCACCAACCGGGTGGGGTCGGCGGGATCGGTCACGGCCGCGGCGAAGTCGGCCACCCCGTCGGCGTGCTCCGCGCCGTGCGCCCGCACCCACGCGTTCACGGCCTCGCGGGTGGCGATCGCCTCCGGCGTGCCGTGCGCGCCCGTCGCGGACGGTGTGATGGTCGTCAGCACCACCCGGGTGCCGCCGGCGTGGGCGCGCTCGGCGAACCGCACCATCCCCGCGACGATCTCGTCGGCCGTGCGGCCGGCCGCGATGTCGTTGGTCCCGATGTGCAGCACGACGTCGGACGCGGCCCCGACGTCGCGGTCGTAGCGGGCCAGCGGCGAGTCGCCGTCGAGCAGCGGGTCGTCGGTGAGCAGCTGGTTGCGGGAGATGCCGGAGTTGAGCACCGACATGACGGCCGGGCCGCCCGCGGTGGTGAGCCGCCGCGCGAGCGCGTCGGACCAGCGCTCCCCCGGCCCGGCGCCGACACCGTCGGTGATCGAGTCACCGATCGTCACGACCGCGTTGACCGGGCGCGGCGCCAGCACGTCGACGCCGGTGAGCACCATCCAGGACGTGACGGGCGTGTCGAACGCGGCGCCGTCGTCGACGAGCGCGGCGTCGCCGGGCGTGGACAGGTAGGACGTCTGCAGGGCCACACCGTGCTGGGTGAGCACGTCGGGCGGGGTCACCAGGAACAGGCTGACGGCGAGCGGGCGGCCGACCTCGGCGACGAGCGCCACCGGGTCGCTGACGACCTCCGCACCCGGCGGCACCGTCACCGCCGGCACCCCGCCGAACGCGACCGGGCGCATCGTGCCGGGCACCAGCCCGGCCGCCCCGTCGGACCAGGCCGCGGACACCGTGCCCACCTGCATCGGCGTGGTGCCGTAGGCGTTCGACAGCCGGACCCGCACCTGCGACCCGGTGACCTGCGGCGAGACCACCATCCGCAGCGTCCGACCGGCCATGCCCGGGTCGGCGGGCAGCGGCTGCGCCGCGGCGTGCCAGGCACCCGCCCAGGCGGGCGCGCAGTCGGGCCCGGGATCGGTCGAGGCGACGGACCCGACGGTCTCGGGGGCGCGGTCGGTCAGGGCGAACGCCCCCAGCAGGCAGATCATCGCGGCGGCGGCGACGAGCCCTCGCACCCCGTTCCGCACCCGTGCCCCTGCCCGCATCGCCCGCCCCACCGACCCCTCGCTCCGAACCGTCCGCAGTGTCATCGCCGCACCCGGCGCGAACGTGACGACACACGTCGCTAGAACGGGTAGTAGGCGATCCGTTACGTAGGGTGGAACGAGCGAGACCACCCGATCGTGAGTCGGCCGATCGGGTGGTCACGTTACGTCGAGTCCGATTCACTCTCCGTGAGTGACTCGACCGGGGCGCCGGGTGGTCCCCCACCACCCGGCCAGGTGAACCGGCCCCGGATCAGGGGATGACGACCGGCGGGGCGCCCTGCGGGTCCCTCGCCAGTGCCGCGCGGCGGGCCGCGGCCCACGCCCAGCCGGTGTGCCGCGGCGGCGTGCCGTCGACGATCCAGCGCTCCAGCAGCATGCCGACCTTCGCCGTCATCTCGGTGCGCAACCGCAGGAACGAGGTCTCGGGGACCTCGTCCACGTAGCCGAGCAGCAGCCACCAGGCCCAGGCCGCCGCCCCGGCGTTGGCGACGAAGTCGGGGAGCACCGGGATGCCCCGCGCGGTGAGCATCGCCTCCGCCTCCGGCGTGGTGGCGGTGTTGGCCGCCTCCACGACCACCTTCGCGGCCACGTCGAAGGAGTTGTCCGGCGTGATCGCGTAGGAGATCGCGGCGGGGATGAGGATGTCGGCGGCCGTGGCGATCACGGCGTTGCGCGGGAGGCGCTGCACGTCGGACGGCACGCGGTCGCGGTCGATCTCGCCGAACTCGTCGCGCAGCTCCAGCAGCGCGGGGATGTCCAGGCCGCCCGGGTGGTAGAGCGTGCCGGCGGCGTCGGCGACGGCGACGACCCGCATCCCGGCCTCGTGCAGGTAGAAGGCCGCGGCGCCGCCCATCGTGCCGATGCCCTGGATCGCGACGGTCGTGCCGGGCAGCGACCAGCTCCACGTCTGCGCCGCGGCCAGACAGGCCTGCGCGACGCCGTAGCCGCCGATGACGTCCCCGAGCAGACCGCCCTCGACCGGGGCGTCGAGCCCGGCCCGGACGCGGCGCATCGTCGCCTCCGGGTCGGCCGACCGCGTGATCGCCGCGTGGTAGCTCTGGCCGAGGCCGATGCGCGCGAAGACCTCGTCGATCAGGTGCTGCGGGACGCCCAGGTCCTCCGCGGTCACCCAGTAGCCGTCGAGCCAGGGGCGCATGGCCTCGCAGAAGCGCGTGAGGACGTCGAAGGCGCGGGGGTCCTTGGGGTCGATGTCGATGCCGCCCTTGGCCCCGCCGACGGGCAGGTCGAACACGGCGGTCTTCGCGGCCATGCCGCGGGCGAGGTCCTCGACCTCGGCCATCGTGCAGCCCGCGCGCATCCGCGTGCCGCCGGTGGCCAGGCCGGACACCAGCAGGTGCACGACGAGGTAGCCGAGGGTGCCGGTGACGGGGTCGGTCCAGGTCAGGCGGATCAACGGGTCCTGGTCGACGGCCCCCGGGTCGCGGACGACGGCCGGCTGGACGGGCGTCTCGACGGCCTGCCGGGCGGGCTGCTGCACGGGCATCATCGGGTCCTGCATCGTGGTCACGTCGCACCACTCCCATCGTCTGGTCGGCCGGTGGCCCCAGCGTGGGTCCGGCGCCGGACGTGCGTCTAGTTACGGAACCTGCACAGGGGCGTTCACCGGTGCTTACGCTGCGACCGTGGACCTCTCGCTGCAGCGCCTGCGGATGCTGCGCGAACTGCGTCGCCGCGGCACCGTCACCGCCGCCGCGCAGGCGCTGCACTACACGGCGTCCGCGGTGTCCCAGCAGCTCGCACAGCTCGAGCGCGACGTCGGCAGCTCCCTGTTCGAGCGCCTCGGCAGGCGGGTCCAGCTCACCGACACGGGCCTCGTGCTGGCCGAGCACGCCGAGGAGATCCTGGGGGCAGTCGAGCGGGCCACGCTGGCCCTGGAGGAGGCGCAGGCCACAGTCTCGGTGCGGCTCACGGCCGGGGTGTGGGCGTCGGTCGCGTCCGGGCTGCTGCCCGCCGCGCTGACCGTCCTCGCCGCCGAGCACCCGGGGATCCGCGTCCGCACCGTCGAGCTGGCCCCCGAGGACACCGCGGGCGCGGTGCGCGACGGCACGCTCGACTTCTCCTTCGTCATCGAGTACTCCGGCTACCCGCTGGCCTGGGACTCCGGCCTGGACCGGACGGTGATCGCCGACGAGCGGCTGCACGCCGCGGTGCCGCCGGGCACCATCGCGGCCCCCACCGTCGTGCTGGCCGACCTGGCCGAGCACCCGTGGATCCTGGCCGGGCCCCGTTCGCACCTGGGCCGGGCGGTGCGCATCGCCTGCCAGCGCGCCGGGTTCGAGCCGCGCGTCGAGCACGAGGTGGGCGAGCAGTCCACCGCACTCGCCATGGTCGCGGCGGGGCTGGGCGTCACCCTCGTCTCCGACCTCGGCCTCGCGCTGTGCCCGCCCGGTGTCGATGTCCGCGCGATGACCGAGCCCATCACCCGGACGGTGTCGATCGCGTACCGCACGGGCACCGCCCGGCGCACCTCGCTGCAACTGGTGATCGACGCCGTGCGCACCGAGGCCGCCGCGCGCGGCCTCGGTGCGCGCTGACCCGCGCCGGGTCACCGAACGCGGGCGAGCGGTCAGGCGACGGTGCGGCCGATGTGCGGGTTCGACGGGCGGGTCCCCTTGGCGTAACCCCGCATCGCACTGATCACGGGGTCGGCCTCCCTGGTGTCGTGGCCCGGCTCAGGGGCGCCGCCGGCGCTGTGGTCGGTCAGCACCGGCATGCCGGCCGGCTGGTCGTCGTCGGACACGCGCGCCATCGACCAGCGCGAGAAGGCCCTGCTCTCCACCGCCTCGGCCTCAAGGAGCGTGACGGCCTCGTGCCGGTCGTCGGCGGCGATCTTCTCGTAGAGGCCGCGCACCACGCCCTCGTCGCCCTCCAGCGTCTGCACCACGTAGTCCTGCCAGACGAGCAGGGCGCCCGTGATGTCGCGGTTGACGTTCTTCGCGCGGGAGTTCTCGAGGATCGACTCGATCTCGACCTTGCGGTCCTCCGGCGAGATCGTGAGTTGGCTGCGGTAGACGATTCTGAACAACGGGGCAGTGTCGGCCACGAGAGGCCTTCCTGTTCGTGTACTCCACCGGTCACGATGACCGGCGTCTCAAACCGTAACTCGATGTGATCCGGGCCACATGTCGATCTTGAGCGGCCCCGCGATGCCCCGGGCCTGCGAGGACCCGGTCGGCGTCTCCGCACGCCGCACTAGGGTTCCCGCAACCGGATACGGCGAGGAGGGCGTGGACGTGGGCGTGTACGAGGAACTGTTCCGTTCGAGCGTGGAGGACCCGGAGCGGTTCTGGCTCGACGCGGCGGAGGGGATCGACTGGCACGTCGCCCCCACGAGGGCGCTGGACGACTCCCGCCCGCCGTTCTACCGCTGGTTCCCCGACGGGGAGCTCAACGTCTGCCACAACGCGCTCGACCGGCACGTCGACGCCGGCCGCGGCGACCAGCCCGCGCTGATCCACGACTCCCCGGTCACGCAGTCGCAGCGCACCTTCACCTACCGCGAGCTGCGCGACGAGGTGGCGGCCTTCGCCGGCGTGCTCGCCGGGCTGGGCGTCGGCGTGGGCGACCGCGTCGTCGTCTACCTCCCGATGGTCCCCGAGGCCGCGATCGCGATGCTCGCCTGCGCGCGGATCGGCGCCGTCCACTCCGTGGTGTTCGGCGGGTTCGCCCCGAAGGAGCTGGCCGTCCGCATCGACGACGCCGCCCCGAAGGTGATCGTGTCCGCCTCCTGCGGCATCGAGGGCAAGCGCGTCATCGAGTACAAGCCGCTGCTGGACAAGGCGATCGAGCTGGCGTCGCACGAGCCCGAGCGCTGCGTGATCCTGCAGCGCCCGCAGGTCGAGGCCGCGATGGGCGAGCGCGACGTCGACTGGGCCTCGGCGGTGGCCGGTGCCACCCCGGCCGACTGCGTGCCGGTCAAGGCCACCGACCCGCTCTACGTGCTCTACACCTCGGGCACCACCGGCAAGCCCAAGGGCGTCGTGCGCGACTGCGGCGGCTACGCCGTGGCGCTGAACTGGTCGATGCCGAACGTCTACGCCGTCGGGCCCGGCGAGACGATCTTCACCGCCTCCGACGTGGGCTGGGTCGTCGGCCACTCCTACATCGTCTACGCGCCGCTGCTGGCCGGGGCGACGTCCGTGCTCTACGAGGGCAAGCCGGTGGGCACGCCCGACGCCGGGCAGTTCTGGCGGGTCGTCGCCGAGCACGGGGTCAAGAGCCTGTTCACCGCGCCGACCGCGTTCCGGGCGATCAAGAAGGAGGACCCGAACGGCGAGTACGCGAAGAAGTACGACCTGTCATCGCTGCGGTACCTGTTCCTCGCCGGCGAGCGGCTCGACCCGGAGACCTACCGGTGGGCCGCGGAGCTGCTGGAGATCCCGGTCATCGACCACTGGTGGCAGACCGAGACGGGCTGGCCGATCGTCGCGAACCCGGCCGGCATCGAGCTGCTCCCGGTCAAGCCCGGTTCCCCGACGACCCCGCTGCCCGGCTGGGACGTGCAGGTCCTCGACGGCAACGGCAAGCCGGTCGAGGCGGGCACGGACGGCGCCATCGTCGTCAAGCTGCCGATGCCGCCCGGCTCCCTGCCCACGCTGTGGAACGACGACGAGCGCTTCCTCAACTCCTACATGGAGGCGTTCGAGGGGTACTACCTCACCGGCGACGGCGGGCGGATCGACGAGGACGGCTACGTCTACGTCATGGGCCGCACCGACGACGTGATCAACGTGGCCGGGCACCGGCTGTCCACCGGCGGCATGGAGGAGGCCCTGGCCTCCCACCCGGACGTCGCCGAGTGCGCGGTGATCGGGGTGGCCGACTCGATGAAGGGGCAGGTGCCGCGCGGGTTCGTCGTGCTCAAGGCGGGCGTCGAGCGCGACGAGGACGAGCTGCGCGCCGAGCTGGTGCAGCTCGTGCGCGACCAGATCGGGGCCGTCGCCTCGCTCAAGGACGTCGCGGTCGTCGCGGCGCTGCCCAAGACGCGGTCCGGGAAGATCCTGCGCAAGACCATGCGCGGCATCGCCGACGGCGTCGACGAGCCGGTGCCCGGCACGATCGACGACGCCTCGGTGCTCGACGCGCTGCGCCCGGTCCTGCGCCGCGACTGACGCGCGACCCGCCCCGACGAACGGCACGTCCGTCCACTCAGGTGGGACGGGCGTGCCGTTCGTCGCGTCGCACGCCGACCTCGGCGCACCGTGGATCGGGTCACACTCGATCGGGTAACGCGTGGTGACACTCTGCGATGGGTGAGAGCACGGCCGACGCTCCCCACGACGGCCGCACCCCCTGTCGTTGCCCGAGAGGATCCCCGACTCTCATGGACCTGCACCGCCCGCGTGCGGCCGCGCTCTGCGCCGCGATGAGTGCCGCGCTCGTCGTCGGCATGGCCGGCACCGCCGTCGCCTTCTCCCCGCCCGAACCGCCCGCGGCGCAGCTCGTCGCCGTCCCGACCGCATCCCCGACCGGCGGTCCGGCCACGACCCCCGCCGTCACCGCCCGGACGCCCGCGCCGTGAGCCGGCTCGTGCACCTCGTCGTCGCGCTCGTGGGCTGTGCGGTGCTCGCCGGGTGCTCCGCCCCGCCCGCCGTCACGCCCGCGTCGTTCCGGACGCCGGTGACGCGCTCCGTCGTCCCCCTCGCGGCGACCCCGCAGGCCCCCGAGGTCGTGCCCGCACCGGTCGCGGCGGCGCCGGCCGTGCCGCCGCTGCGGCCGGTCGACCGGCTGGAGCAGTCCCCGCCCGCCGCCCTCGACGTCCCGGCCATCGGCGTGAGCACCGACCGGATCGCCGCGCTGGCCCCCGACGCGGGCGGTGTGCTCGCGGCCCCGCCCGACGCCGCCACGACCGGCTGGTTCACGCGCGGCCCGACGCCCGGGGCCGAGGGGCCCGCGGTGATCGCCGGGCACGTCGGCGTGGGCGGGAGCACCGGGCCGTTCGCCCGGCTCGCCGACGTGGCCGCGGGCGACGAGGTGACGGTGCACCGCGCCGACGGCACCGCCGCCGTGTTCACCGTCTACCGCGTGGAGCGGCTCACGCGCGAGGCGTTCTCCGCCGACGACGTCTACGGCGACACGGGCGGCCCGGAGCTGCGCCTGATCACCTTCGGCGGCGTCTTCGACCGCGGCGACGGGCCGTACCCGGACAACGTGGTGGTCTGGGCGCGCCTCGCGGGCGTCCGCTGAGTTGCTGAGGGTCGCCTTCGGTGACGAGCAGGCCCCCGCCGGTGCACGATGGCGGCATGAAGATCGAGGTGGATTTCGACCTGTGCGAGTCCAACGCCGTGTGCATGGGGATCGCTCCGGAGGTGTTCGAGGTGCGTGACGACGACTTCCTCTACATCCTCGACGAGAACCCGGGCGAGGAGCTGCGGCCCAAGCTCGAGGAGGCCGTGCAGGCCTGCCCGCGCGCGGCGATCAAGCTCGTCGGCTAGTCCGGCGGGTCGGCGGTTGCCGCCCCGCCTCGGAGGGCAGAGGATCGACGTCCGCCGTCCCGAGGAGAACCGCCGATGAGCACAGTCTGGAACACCCCGCTGACGCCGCTGGCGTTCCTGCGCCGGTCCGCGGAGGTGTACCCGGACAAGACCGCGATCGTCTACGGCGAGCGCCGCTCGACCTACCGCGAGTTCGCCGCCGAGGCCACGCGGGTCGCGCACGCGCTGCGGGGGTCGGGCGTCGAGCCCGGCGACCGCGTCGCCTACCTCCTGCCCAACGTCCCCGAGATGCTGGTGGCGCACTTCGCGGTGCCGCTGGCCGGGGCGGTGCTCGTCGCGATCAACACGCGGCTGTCCACCGAGGAGGTGCGCTACATCCTCGACCACTCCGGGTCGAAGGTCCTGGTCGTCGACGCGGCGCTGCACCCGACCGTCGCGCCGGTCGCGGGCGAGCTGAAGACCGTCGAGGAGATCATCACGGTGGTCGACCCGGCCGCTCCGGGTGACGGCATCGGCAGCGGCGTGCGCTACGACGACCTGCTCGCCCGCGGCAACGACGAGCCGCTCCCCTGGTCCGTCGAGGACGAGGACGGCACCATCGCGATCAACTACACCTCGGGCACCACGGGCAAGCCCAAGGGCGTGATGTACCACCACCGCGGCGCGTACCTGAACTCCTTCGGCGAGATCGTGCACTCCGCGCACAGCCCGGACAGCGTCTACCTGTGGACGCTGCCGATGTTCCACTGCAACGGCTGGTGCACGCCCTGGGCGCTCACCGCCATCGGCGGCACCCACGTGTGCCTGCGCGAGGTGCGCGGCGACGTGATCTGGCAGCAGATCACCGCGCACGGCGTGACCCACCTCAACGGCGCCCCCACGGTCGTCACCACGATCATGCGGGCGCCCGAGGCCGTCACGCTGGACTACCAGCTGGTGATCACCACGGCCGGGGCCCCGCCGTCGCCGACCACGATCCTGCAGATGGAGCAGATGGGCTTCCGGATCGTGCACGTCTACGGGCTCACCGAGACCTACGGGCCGTACTCGGTCAACCAGTACCAGCGGGCATGGGACGACCTGCCCGCCGAGGAGCGCGCGTCGCTGCAGGCCCGGCAGGGCGTGGGGATGCTGTGCGCCGACCACCTGCGCGTGGTGGACGAGGACATGGCCGACGTGCCCGCCGACGGCGTCACGATGGGCGAGATCGTCATGCGCGGCAACAACGTCATGAAGGGCTACTACGAGGACGCCGCCGGCACCGAGAAGGCGTTCGCGGGCGGGTGGTTCCACTCCGGCGACCTGGGCGTCATGCACCCCGACGGCTACGTCGAGCTCCGCGACCGCGCGAAGGACGTGGTGATCTCGGGCGGGGAGAACATCTCGACGGTCGAGGTCGAGCAGGCCGTCGTCTCGCACCCGGCGGTGCTGGAGGCCGCGGTGATCGGCGTGCCCGACGAGAAGTTCGGCGAGCGGCCGAAGGCGTTCGTGGTGCTGGCCGACGGGAAGGACGCGACGCCCGACGAGCTGATCGAGCACGTGAAGTCGAGGATCGCGCGCTACAAGGCGCCGCGCGACGTCGAGATCGTCGACGAGCTGCCGAAGACCTCCACCGGCAAGGTGCAGAAGTTCGAGCTGCGCGAGAAGGAGTGGGGCGGGGAGACCCACCGCATCCGCGGGTAGCGGCCGCTATCGCAGCCATAGCGGGCTGCGCATCGACCGGGGGCGACGGCGGTCACAGACTCGCGGCATGACCGACGTCGCGTCACCGGCCCCGCCATCGGCCGTCGGGTCCACCTGTCCGGTGTTCGACCCGCACTCGCCCGATCTGTCCCCCGAGCGCGCCTACGCCCTGTACGACGAGCTGCGGACGAGCTGCCCGGTGTCGCGCGGCGAGAACCACGGCGGCTACTGGTCGCTGGCGCGCTACGCGGACGTGCGGGCCGCCGCCATGGACCACGACACCTACTCGTCCACGGGCGGGGTCTACCTGCCGCCGGTCTCCGACAGCCGGTTCCCGCCGATCGACTACGACCCGCCCGAGCACGCCGGGTTCCGCGAGCTGATCGCCCCGCTGACCAGCGGCGCCGCCGCGAAGGCGATGGAGCCGATGATCCGGGGATCGGTCGAGGCGATGGTGGACGGGTTCGTCGACCGCGGATCGGCCGACCTCGTCGAGGAGCTGGCGGTCCCGCTGCCGCTCGACGTCATCACCCACCTCTACGGCCTAGACCCGCAGCGCGCCGAGGACATCCGCGGCTACTCGCTGGAGTTCCTGGAGCACGCCGGCGGGCCGAAGGGCCGCGAGGTGATCGACCGGGTCTGCGCCTACTGGATGGAGCTGTTCGCGCAGCGCCGCCGCGACCCGCAGGACGACTTCGTCACCCACCTCGTGCAGGCCGGGCACGGCGCCGACGACCCGACGCTGGCCAACATGATGTTCATCCTGACGTACGCGGGGCACGACTCCACCGCGCTCGGGCTGTCCAACACCCTGCTGTACCTCGCCGAGCACCCCGAGGTCCAGGAGCAGCTGATCGAGCGGCCGCGGCTGGTCGTGACCGCGGTCGACGAGATCCTGCGCTACGAGACGCCGCTGCACTGGTTCCCCCGCAACCTCACCCGCGACACGTCGATGGCCGGGCAGGAGATGAAGGCGGGCGACCGCGTCGTCCTGCTGTTCGCCTCGGCGAACCGCGATCCCGAGGAGTTCGACCGCGCCGACGAGGTCGTCATCGACCGCCGTCCCAACCGGCACGTCGCGTTCGGCGCGGGCATCCACACCTGCCCCGGCATGGCGCTGGCGCGCGCGGAGATCCGGATCGCCGTGGAGACCGTGCTGCGCCGCATCCCCGGCTTCCGCGTCGACGGCACGGTGGAACGCACCGATCCGCTCGAGGGCGGGGGGCGCCATCTCGGCGTCCGGACCCTGCCGGTGACGTGGTGAGCGCCCCGGTGGCGCCGACGCGGCGTCAGATGATCACGGCGGGTGCGGCGTCGACGGTCGGGTTCGCGTTCGACCTGTTCGACCTGTTCATCCTGCTCTACGTGGCCTCGACGATCGGCCCGCTGTTCTTCCCGGCCGAGAGCCAGACGCTGCAGCTCGCGGCGACGTACGCCTCGTTCGGCGTCAGCCTGATCATGCGACCGCTCGGCGGCGCGGTGTTCGGCCGCTACGCCGACCGCGTCGGCCGGCGCCGGAGCATGATCGTGACGATCACCGGCGTCGGCGTGGCCACGGCGCTGATGGGCGCGCTGCCCACCTACGCGGCCATCGGGGTGATGGCCCCGGTGCTGTTCGTGGCGCTGCGCCTGGTGCAGGGCCTGCTGGTCGGCGGCGTCGTGGCGTCGACGCACACCCTGGGCACGGAGTCCGTGCCGCAGCGCTGGCGCGGGATGGTGTCCGGGCTGGTCGGCGGGGGCGGCGCGGGCCTGGGCGCGGTGATCGCGTCGCTGGTGTTCCTCGGCGTCTCGGCGGCGTACCCGGGCGAGCAGTTCGCCGTGTGGGGTTGGCGGGTCATGTTCTTCACCGGCCTCGCGGCGTCGCTGCTGAGCCTGGCGCTGTTCCGGTACCTGGAGGAGTCCCCGATATGGGCGGCCGCGGCGGCGCAGCGGGGACCCGACGTGCGGCCGGCCCGGGCCCGTGACCTCGTCGCCCCCGGCCGGGTGCCCGTGCTGCTCACCAGCCTGGCACTGGTGATCGGCGCCGGGGCGCAGTACTACCTCACCTCGGGCTACCTGCCGACGTTCTTCGCGAGCGTCAACGAGATGCCCCCCGGTCCGCGCGGCCTGCTGCTCGTCTGGACGAGCCTCGCGATCCTGCCCGCCGCTCTGCTGGTGGGACACCTGTCCGAGCGCATCGGACGGCGCCGGGTCTTCCTCGGCATCGGGGTGGTCAACCTCGTCGCGCTACCGCTGCTGGTACTCGCAATGGGCGCGCTGGGCCCGGACGACACCGGCTCCCTGCTGCTCTACGGGCTGGCGCTGACCGTGCTGGCCAACGCGTCCTACGCCGCGGTGCCGATCTACCTCAACGAGCGCTTCCCGACCCGCCTGCGCGCCACGGCCACGGCACTGGTGTGGAACGGCGGCTTCGCGATCGGCGGCCTGATGACGACGTTCGTGACGCTCGCCAGCCCCACCGTCGGCGACATCCCGAGCCGCCTGGCGATCTTCCTGGCCGCCTGCGTGGCGATCTTCCTGGTCGGTGCGGCGCTCTCCCCCGAGACCCGCGGAGCGCTGGAGCGCCCGGACCCGATCGACGACACCGCAACCTCCCCCCGACTCGAAGGATCTCCCTCGTGACCAGCGAACACTCCGGCCGCGTCGTCGTCGTGACGGGCGCCGCAGGCGGGATCGGCGGCCGCTACGTCGAGGCACTCACCGCGGCGGGCGCGCTCGTCGTCGCCGCCGACGTCGCCGCCCTCACCGACGCCGGCACCGAGCTGGCCGGAAAGGCCACCGCCGCCGGCCCCGGCCGTGCGGTGTTCGTGGCCGCAGACATCACCTCCGACGAGGACTGGACGGCCGTGGTCGACACGGCCCGCCGCGAGTTCGGCCGGATCGACGCGTTGGTCAACAACGCCGCGATCTACCAGGGACTCGGGGGCAAGCGGCACCTCACCGAGCTGACGAACGACGAGTGGGACCGCGTGCTGACCGTCAACGTCCGCGGCACCTGGCAGGCGATCAAGGCCGTCACCCCGCTGATGCGCGAGGGCGGCGGCGGCCGGATCGTCAACATCTCCTCGACCGTGGCGCGGATGGGCGCGCCCGGGTTCGCGCACTACGTGGCGTCCAAGGCCGCGGTGGACGGCCTCACCCGGGCCGCGGCACGGGAGCTCGGGCCGGACGCGATCACCGTGAACGCCGTGGCGCCCGGCCTGGTCAGCGACGAGGCCTCCCGCACCCTCAACACCGACGACTACATCGCGACGGCCGCGAAGGGCCGCGCGCTGGGCCGCGAGATGGCGCCGGACGACCTGGTCGGCGCGGTGCTCTGGCTGGCCGGGCCGACGAGCGGGTTCGTCACCGGGCAGACCGTGGTGGTCGACGGTGGTGGCGTTTTCACATGAGCGATCTCCGGTCCTGGCTCGCCGAGCTGGCCGGGAACGGCGACCTCGGCGTGCTGTCGTCCCCGGTCGACCCCGACCAGGAGGTGGCCGCCGTCCTGGAGGCGGCCGACGGCCGCCGCGCGGTGCGCTTCGACGCGGTGCGGGGCGCGCGTTTCCCGCTGGTGGGCAACACGATGGTCGGGCGCGACCACCTCGGGCCCGCGCTGGGCTGCGCCACGCGCGACGCCGCCGACCGGATGGCCGACGCGCTGGACCGGCCCCGCCCCTGCGTCGAGGTCACCGAGGCCCCGGTGCTCGCCGAGCAGCTCACCGGCGACGCCCTGCTCTCCGCGCTGCCGCTCACCCGCCAGCACGAGCACGACGCGGGCATGTACCTGACCTCGGCGCTGCTGTCGGTCCGCGACCCGAGGAGCGGCACGACGAACCTGTCGATCAACCGGATGCTGGCCGTCGGCGAGCGGGAGCTGCGGGCGCTGCTGCTGCCCGGGCGGCTGCGGGCGATCTTCACCCGGGCCGAGGCGGAGGGCCGCGACCTCGACGTCGGCATCGTCGTCGGGGTGCACCCGGCGCTGGTGCTGGCCAGCCAGTCACCGCCGGACCGCGACCTCGACGACCTGGAGGTGGCCTCGGCGCTGCTGCCGTCGCCGCTGCGGGTCACGCGGGCCCCGGCCGTCGACGCGGTCGTCCCGGCCGACGCGGAGTTCGTCCTGGAGGGCCGGTTCCGCGCCGGGCGCCGTGCGGCGGAGGGCCCGTTCGGGGAGTTCCCGCGCACCTACGGGCCGGGCGGGCCGGCGCCGGTGATCGAGCTGGTCGACGCGTGGCACCGCACCGACGCGGTCTTCCAGACGATCCTGTCCGGCGGCCGCGAGCACTTCCTGGCCGGCGGGCTGCCGCGCGAGGCGCTGCTGATCCGGGCGCTGCGCCGGGCCGGGCTCGACGTCGCCGGCCTGCGCCTGCCCGAGCACGGCTCCTGCCGCTTCGACGCCGCGGTGGCGCTGCGCGACCCCGCCCCCGGGGCCGCGACCACGGCGATGCTGACGCTGTTCACCGCGGCCGCGACCGTCAAGACGGTGACGGTCGTGGACGACGACGTCGACGTGTTCGACGACGAGCAGATCGGCTGGGCCGTGGCCACTCGCGTGCAGGCCGACCGCGACCTGCTGGTCGTACCCGGGGCGAAGGGCAGCAGCCTGGACCCGTCGGCCCGCGGCGGCACCACGGCCAAGCTCGGCATCGACGCCACGGTGCCGGCCGACGAGCGCGACGCCTACCGGCAGATGCGGGTGGCCCCGCCGGATGCGGAGCGGCTGCGCGCGCACCTGCTCGAGCTGGGTCTCGCATGAACCGGCGCGTGATCGTGGCCCTGACCGGCGCGTCGGGGGCCGTCTACGGGATTCGGGCGCTGGAGATGCTCCGCGAGCTGCCCGACGTCGAGACGCACCTGGTGCTGACGAAGGCCGCGCGGGCCACGATCGACCACGAGACCGACCTGGCGGTGGCCGACGTGCGGGCGCTCGCCGACGTCGTCCACAGCGACGGCGACCTGGGCGCCCCGATCTCCAGCGGCTCGTTCCGCACGGCCGGGATGCTGGTGGCGCCGTGCAGCGTCAAGACGCTCTCGGGCATCGCCACCAGCTACGACGACACGCTCGTGGTGCGCGCGGCCGACGTCGTGCTCAAGGAGCGGCGCCCGCTGGTGCTGCTGCTGCGCGAGACCCCGCTGCATGCCGGGCACATCCGGCTGATGGCCGACGTGACGGCGTCAGGCGCGATCGTGATGCCGCCGGTGCCGGCGTTCTACACGCGGCCGGTCACGATCGCCGACATCATCGACCACACCGTCGGGCGGGCGCTGGACGCGCTGGGGATCGAGACCGACCACGTGCAGCGCTGGGACGGGCAGCGCGGCGCGCCGGCTCAACCCGTCGACTTCGACAGGATCGCCAGGAACGCCGCGATCGGGGCCGAGGTGAGCGAGGTCTCCCGCCAGACCACGCCCAGCTCGCGGTAGGCCCCCGGGTCGCAGACGGGCACGACGTCGGTGGTGTCGTGGCCGAGCGCCAGGCGCGGCAGCAGGGCCACCCCCATCCCGGCGCGCACCATGCCGCGCACGATCGAGAGCTGCCCGGTCTCCAGCGCGATCCGCGGCGTGACCCCGGCCTGGGCCCACAGCCGGTCGGCGAGGTCGCGCAGGCCGTAGCCGCGGCGCATGGCGACGGTCTCGGCGTCCGGCAGGTCGCGCAGCCACACGCCGGGACGGCCGCGCAGCGGATGGCCGGGCGGGACCAGCAGCACGACCGGCTCGCGCACCAGGGTGCGGGCGGCGAGCCCGGCGGAGGTGGCGGGCATGCGGGTGACGGCGAGGTCCAGCGTGCCCGCCGTCACCATCTGCTCGAACTCCCGCGAGACGTCGTGCTCAACCAGGTGCACGGTGACCTCGGGGTGCTCGGCCCGGAACCGCGCGACGACCTCGGGCAGCAGCTGCGCACCGACGCTGGGCAGCACGCCCACGGTGACCTGCCCGCCCCGCGCCTCGGAGACGGCGGTGACGCGCTCCCGGGCCTCCTCCATCTCGGCGAGCGCCCGGACCGCGTGCTCCCGCAACACCTCTCCGGCCGCGGTGAGCACGACGCGGCGGCCGGTGCGCTCGAACAGCGCGGCCCCGACGGTCTGCTCCAGCTTGCGGATCTGCACCGACAGCGACGGCTGGGCGAGAAACAGCCGCGCCGCCGCGCGGGTGAAGCTGCCCTCCTCGGCGACGGCGACGAAGTAGCGCAACTGGTGGAGCTCCATCGGACCACCTCCTGACCGTATGTTTCGTACCATTTCCTCCGCATGATCGGTACCGCAGGCCCTGAAGTGCCCATTAGCATTGCTCACATGAGTCCTGGTGCGAGGGCCGTGCTGGGCGCCGTCACGACCACGACGGTGTCGGTGCTGCCGGTTTTCCTCACGGCCGGGCTGGCCGTGCAGATCTCCGCCGAGCTGGGCTTCGACCCGGCCGGGCTCGGCCTGGTGGTGGCCCTGTTCTTCGGCGTCAGCGCGCTCGCCTCGCTGCCGTGCGGGTGGCTGGTCGAGCGGTACGGGTCGGGCCCGACGAGCCGGCTCGCGGTGCTCGGCGCGGCCCTCGTGATGGCGGCCGTGGCGCTGTTCGCCCGCTCCTACCCCGCGCTCGTGGCGATCCTGCTGGGCAGCGCCTGGTGCAACGTGCTGGGCCAGCTCGCCGCGAACCTGACGCTCGCGCGGTACGTGCCCGCGGACCGGCTCGGGCTCTCCTTCGGCGTCAAGCAGGCCGCGATCCCGGCGGCCACGCTGCTGGCCGGGGCCTCCGTGCCCGCCGTCGCGTTGACGCTGGGCTGGCGCTGGGCCTTCGTCATGGGTGCGGGGCTGGCGCTCGCCGCGCTGCTGGTGGCCCCGCGCGACACCGCGGGTCGCGAGCCCACCCCGGCGACCCCGGGCGAGCGGGCCACCGGCGCGCTCTCGGTGATCGGCCTCGCGGCCGGGCTGGCCGCCGCCTCGTCGTCGGCGCTGGGGATCTTCCTGGTCGCCTCCGCCGTCGACCAGGGCATCGACCCGGCCGCGGCCGGGCTGACGCTCACCCTGGGCAGCGTCGTCGGGCTCACGCTGCGGCTGCTGCACGGGTGGGCGGCCGACCGCCGCTCCGGCGGGCACGTCGCCGTCGTCGCGGGATCACTGGTGCTCGGCGCGGGCGGGCTCGCGCTGCTCGCCGTGCCCGGCACGCCCGCGCTGGTGATCGGCACGGTGCTCGGGTTCGGGCTCGGCTGGGCGTGGCCGGGGCTGCTGCAGTTCGCGGTCGTGCGGCTCAACCCGTCGGCGCCCGCGGCGGCCACGTCGATCGTGCAGGTCGGGGTGTACGGCGGCGGCTTCGTGGGGCCCGTCGGCTTCGGGTTCCTGGCCGCGCACGTCTCGTTCCCTACGGCGTGGCTGGTCGGCGCGGTGACGATGCTGGTCGCCGCCGCGCTGATGGGGCTGGGCCGGCGGATGCTGGTGGCGCATCAGGCCAGCCGGTCGGCCAGCGCGATCGCGTCGTAGGGGGCGTGCACCTTGGCGTCGTTGTCGAAGTAGACGACGACGTCGAGCCCGGCGGCGCGCCACGCGGCGACCCGCGCGGCCCAGGCGTCGAGGGCGCCGGGGGTGTACCCGCCCGCGTACAGCTCGTCCTGCCCGTGCAGCCGGACGTAGGCGAAGTCGGCGGTGAGCTCGTCGAACACCGGCCAGGTGCCCGCGGAGTCGGCCCGCACGAGCGCGACGCCGTGCTCGCGCAGCAACGCGGCGAACGCCGGGTCCCGGAAGCTCTCGTGCCGCGGTTCGATCGCGTGCCGCAGCGGGCGGTCGGCGTCCGTCGCGAGGTGCGCGCGGCCCGCCACGCGCTCGTCGTGGCGGCCCGCGAGGCCGACCGCGGCGGTGGTCGTGGCCGGCAGGAGCGCGAGGAAGGCGGCGACCCGGTCGCGGTCGAAGCGCATCCGGGGCGGGAGCTGCCACAGCAGCGGCCCCAGCTTGGGGCCGAGCGCGAGCACACCGGAGGCCAGGAAGTTCGCCACCGGCGCCTCGACGTCGCGCAGCTGCTTCAGGTGCGTGACGAACCGCGGGCCCTTGACGGCGAACACGAAGTCGCCGGGCGTCTCCGCAGCCCAGGCCCGGTAGCTCTCCGGGCGCTGCAGGGCGTAGAAGGACCCGTTGATCTCGATGCTGTCGACGCGCCGCGAGAGGTACTCCAGCTCGCGGCGCTGCGGCAGCCCCTCGGGGTAGAACGTGCGGCGCCACGGCGGGTAGCGCCACCCCGACGTGCCCACCCGTACCCGTGTCATGACCGGTGAGCATGCAGGATGGGGGCCGTGGATGCAGTCATCGTCACAGGCGCCGCGGGCGCACTCGGGCACGCGGTCGTCGCCGAGTTCCGCTCGCTCGGCCGGGCCGTCGTGGCGCTGGACCGGGCCGGGGAACGGCTCGACACGCTCGGCAGGCAGGAGGGCGTGCACGCCGTGGCCGTCGACCTGTCGAGCCGCGCCGCGGTCCGGGACGCCTTCGCGCAGATCGACGTCGCCTGCGACGCGCTCGTCGGGCTCGCGGGCGGGTTCACCCCGGGCGCGCTGGCCGACGTCGACGAGGAGACGCTCGAGTCGCTGTGGCGCTCCAACTTCGGCTCCGCGCTGTGGACCGCACAGGCCGTCGTGACGCTGTTCCGCACCGGCGGGTCGATCGTCACCGTCGGGTCGAAGACCGCCGTGCAGGGCCCCGCGCCCGTCGCGCACGCCACGAGCAAGGCCGCCGTCGTCCGCCTGACCCAGCTGCTCGCCGACGAGCTGCGCCCGCAGCGGATCCGGGTCAACGCCGTCCTCCCCTCGGTGATCGACACCCCGGCCAACCGCACGTGGATGTCCGAGGAGCTCGGCGCCCGCGCGGTCTCCCCCGCCGCGATCGCGAAGGTCATCGCGTTCCTCTGCGGCCCCGACGCCGCCCCGATCAGCGGGGCCGCGATCCCCGTCTACGGCGATGCCTGATCTGCGGTCGGCCGTCGACGCGGCCCTCGACTGGCCCGTCGAGCACGTCGCGGTGGCCGTCGTCCGCGCCGACGGCACCGTCCTCGCCACCGCGGGCGACCAGGACCGGGAGTTCCGGCTGGCGTCGGTCACGAAGCTGCTCACCGCGTACGCGGTGCTGATCGCGGTCGAGGAGGGCGCGGTGGAGTGGGACCAGCCGGCCGGGCCCGACGGGTCCACCGTCCGCCACCTCGCCGCGCACACCTCGGGGCTCTCCTTCTCCGACGGGGTGGTGCAGGCCGCGCCGGGCACGCGGCGGATCTACTCGAACTCCGGCTTCGACGTGCTGGGCTCGGTCGTGGGCGAGGCCGCCGGGATGCCGTTCGCGCAGTACCTGCACCTCGCGGTGTGCGAGCCGCTCGGCCTCGCCTCGACCCGGCTCGACGGCTCCCCCGCCGCCGACGGCGTCTCCACGGCGGCCGACCTCTCCCGCTTCGCCGCCGAGCTGCAGGCCCCGACGCTGGCGCACACGTTCGACGAGGCGCGCACCGTCGCCTTCCCCGGGCTCGACGGCATCCTCCCCGGCTACGGCCGCCAGAAGCCGAACGACTGGGGGCTGGGGTTCGAGATCCGCGACGGGAAGTCGCCGCACTGGACGGGCTCGGACAGCTCGCCGCGCACGTTCGGCCACTTCGGGCAGGCCGGCACGTTCCTGTGGGTCGACCCGGACGCGGGCGCCGCGTGCGTCGCGCTCACCGACCGGGACTTCTCCGACTGGTCGGTCGCGGCCTGGCCCCCGTTCACCGACGGGGTGCTGGCGGCGCTGTGATCGCCCTCGATCCGTGCACGGCCGAGGACCTCGACGACTTCCTGGTCCTCGCGCTCGACCCGCGGATCACCGCCCGGATCGGCGACGGCACGCCGTGGAGCCGGGAGACGGCGGTCGCCCGGTTCCGGCGCGGGCTGGCGTCGTGCGGGCGCGGGGACGGGCTGTGGTTCCTCGCGCGCGACGGCGACGACCTCGTCGGGGTCGTGCTGGGCGAGCTCGACCACCTCGCCGAGATCGAGATCGGCATCTGGCTCGCGCCGGACCACTGGGGGCAGGGGCACGGCCGCGCACTGCTCGGGCTGCTGCTGCCGGTGGTGCGCCTGCGCTTCCCGGGCGTCGTGCCGACGGCGTACGCGAACGTCGACCACGCCGCGTCCGCGGCGATGCTGCGCGCCGCCGGGTTCGTCGACGACGGCACGCTGACCGGCCGCTACGGCACCGAGGTGACCCGCTTCGTCGCGCGCTGATCAGAAACCGAGGAGGCGCCGACCGCCGACCCAGAGGCAGACGATCGCGACGAACAGAACAGAGCGACCCACAGGATCGCGGGGATCCAGGTGAATCGGGAGAGCTGGGCGGCGTCGGATCCGCTCACGCCCAACCCCTGGCCGAGCAGCGCGCGGATGCCGCCGAACAGCATGAGCCAGACGAGCGTCACGGCGACCAGCGCCTGCAGGTCGTCGCTGCCCGTCGCGGCCACCCAGCCGATCCCGGCACCCGCGAGGACCACGACGAGGTTGGTGAACAGGCCGCGGGCGTGCAGGAACGACCCGATGAGCAGGAGCACCGAGACCCACAGCACCGACCACGACTTCCCCGCGAGCACCAGGTTGGCGCCCGCGAGGCCGAGCAGCGGTGGGGTCAGGTAGCCGGCGAGGCCGATGAAGATCAGCGACACGCCCCAGCCCGCGTCGAAGACCGTTTCGCCTCCTCCTCCGTCGCCCTCGTTGACCTTGAACCCTCGCGGGTTGCGTCCGCTCAGCAGCGCGACGACCACGTGCCCGCCCTCGTGGGCCACTGTGGCGATCGACGCGGCCCACGACCCCGTGAACACCACCAGCAGCAGCGCCACGAACCCGGCCACGTGCACGACGGTCGACCCCGCCGTGACGGGCCCGATCACGTCGCTGACCATGACGGGGGATTCGGCCCCCGGACCTGCGGTGTTACGGCTGTCACCCCGGGAATGGGGCCCGGGGGGACCCGGTTGTACGGGCAGTCCGAGCGAGTGGGACACCAGCTTCCTGCCCGGGAATCTTCCTGGACCCGGGAGGGTTGAGGAGAGAGTCCGAGCCGGGCGACCTGTGTCCCCGGGTCTCACCGAATTGCCGCCCCACGGGGTGCGCCACGCGCCGAGAGGCGACCAGCGCCCGGTTCGGACACCTTCTTCCACCCCCACCAGCCCGCCGTGCCCCCGCGATCCGCGGGAGAGCGCGGCTGCCCGGGCGGCGCCGTCCCCCCACGGTGCCGCCCCCCACACGTCCGGGAGGACCCATGAAGGGCGACCGCGTCGAGATCGTCATCGACGCCGGATCCGGCACCACGAAGACCTACGAGGTCGTCGCGACCCGGGCCGGGCGCTCGGTCGGCGTCACGCACTCCCGCGGGGTCGTCGAGGTGGCCGAGTCCACCCGAGGCGGATCCGTCGTCCGCACGGCCCGGTTCCTGGCCAACCGCGTCCTCGCGCTGGTCGAGCACCCCGCCGCCGACGTCCCCGCCGCCGACGAGATCACACCGGCCCTGCGGTCGGCCTGACGGTCCCGCACAGGCACACTGGTTCCACGATGTCCCCCTCGCCCTCCCGCGCCACCGACGCGCGCCCCGAGGCCGCCGGCCCGCCCGGATCCGACGTGCAGCACAGCCACGATCCCGCCGGTGCACGGCGGGAGAGCGGCTCTGCCGCCACGGGCGATCGGTCCGCCGTCGGCGACCGGATCGCCCCGGGTGACCCGGCCGCCGTGAGCGACCGGGGTGCGTCCGGCGACCGGGGCGCGTCCGGCGACCGGCCGTCCGAGCGCACGCGTCGCCCGCGGCGTCGGCGGCCGCGCGGCCGGAGCACGCAAACCGGAGTCGTCCAGCCCGGGGCCGCACCCCCCGGCGCCGCCCAGCCGGACGCCGACCAGCCGGACGCGGGCGCGGCGAGCCCCGGCGAGCCGGGCACGGATCCCGCCGAGCGGGACCGACCGCGTGCCGGTGCCCCCGCCGACGGCACCCGTGCGCGGCGCTCCCGGACGCCCGGAGGAGCCCCGGCCGACCGCGGCGCCCGTGCCGACGGCAGGCCGGCCGATGGCGGCCGCGGTCGGCGTCCCCGGGCCGACGCGCAGCCCACCCGTGAACGGCGTCCCCGGACCGCCTCCGCGGAGGACGGCGCGACCGACGTCCCCGAGTTCTCCGACGCCGACATCACCGCCCTCGACGAGCGACTGCCCGAGCTGTCCCTGCGCGACGAGCACCGCCTCGCCCGGCGTCTGGACACCGCCCGCCGCACCCGCGACCCCCTCGCCCGCAACCGGGCACTGGCCGGGATCGCCGCCGGCGTCGACGAGGGCGAGCGCCGCACCGCCGCCCGCCGCGCCGCCGTCCCGGCGATCACCTACCCCGAGACGCTGCCGGTCAGCGCGCGCCGCGAGGACATCGCCGCCGCCATCCGCGACAACCAGGTCGTCATCGTCGCGGGCGAGACCGGCTCCGGGAAGACCACGCAGATCCCGAAGATCTGCCTGGAGCTCGGCCGCGGCGTCCGCGGGCTGATCGGGCACACCCAGCCGCGACGGCTCGCCGCCCGCACCGTGGCCGCGCGCATCGCCGAGGAGCTCGGGTCCGAGATCGGCGACACCGTCGGCTGGAAGGTGCGCTTCACCGACCAGGTCGGCGAGAACACGCTGGTCAAGCTGATGACCGACGGGATCCTGCTCGCCGAGCTCACCGGCGACCGGATGCTGCGCCAGTACGACACCCTGATCATCGACGAGGCCCACGAGCGCAGCCTCAACATCGACTTCATCCTGGGCTACCTCGCCCAGCTGCTCCCCCGGCGCCCCGACCTCAAGGTGATCATCACCTCGGCCACGATCGACCCGGAGCGGTTCGCGCAGCACTTCGCCTCGCCCGACCGCCCGGCGCCCATCGTCGAGGTCTCCGGCCGGAGCTACCCGGTCGAGATGCGCTACCGGCCCGTCGTTGACCCGGACGACCCCGACGCCGACCCGGACCGCGACCAGCTCGCCGCCATCGCCGACGCCGTCACCGAGCTGCGCCGCGAGGGCCCCGGCGACATCCTCGTGTTCCTGCCCGGCGAGCGGGAGATCCGCGACACCGCCGACGGGCTGGCCAAGCGGCAGTTCCCGGGCATCGAGATCCTCCCGCTGTACGCCCGGCAGACCACCGCGGAGCAGCAGCGGGTGTTCGCGCCGAAGCAGGGGTCGCTGGGCCGGCGCGTCGTGCTGGCCACCAACGTCGCCGAGACCTCGCTGACCGTCCCCGGCATCCGCTACGTCATCGACCCCGGGCTGGCCCGCATCTCCCGCTACTCGCGGCGGCTGAAGGTGCAGCGGCTGCCGATCGAGAAGGTCAGCCAGGCCAGCGCCAACCAGCGCGCGGGCCGCTGCGGGCGCGTCGCCGACGGCATCTGCATCCGGCTCTACGCCGAGGACGACTTCGACGCCCGCCCCGCGTTCACCGACCCGGAGATCCTGCGCACCAACCTCGCGTCGGTGGTGCTGCAGATGATCTCGCTGGAGCTGGGCGAGATCACCGAGTTCCCGTTCGTCGACCCGCCCGACCGGCGCAGCGTCGACGACGGGCTCGCGCTGCTCCACGAGCTGGGCGCGCTCGACGGGAAGCAGGAGCTCACGGCCGTCGGACGGGCGCTGGCCGGCCTGCCCGTCGACCCGCGCCTGGGCCGGATGCTCGTGGAGGCCGACCGCAACGGCTGCCTGCGCGAGGTGCTCGTCATCGCCGCCGCGCTGTCGGTGCAGGACCCGCGCGAGCGGCCCACCGAGCAGCGCCAGGCCGCCGACGAGAAGCACGCCCGCTTCGCCGAGGACGGCAGCGACTTCCTCGCCTTCCGCAACCTCTGGGCCTACGTCGCCGAGCGGCGCCAGGAGCTGTCCGGCAGCCGGTTCCGGAAGACGCTGCGCGAGGAGTTCCTGCACTACCTGCGCATCCGCGAGTGGCAGGACCTGCACGCCCAGCTCCGCTCCGCCGCGCGCAACGCGGGCATGACGCCGAACGACGCCGACGCCTCCCCCGACGCGATCCACACCTCGGTGCTGGCCGGGCTGCTCTCGCAGATCGGGCTGCGCGAGGCGGAGACGAAGGAGTACCTCGGCGCGCGCGGGGCCAAGTTCATGATCTTCCCCGGCTCGTCGCTGGCGAAGAAGGGGCCGCGCTGGGTGATGGCCGCGGAGCTCGTCGAGACGTCCCGGCTGTTCGCGCGCACCGTCGCCCGGATCAAGCCGGAGTGGGTCGAGCCGCTGGCCGGGCACCTGGTGAAGCGGTCGTACTCGGAGCCGCACTGGTCGCGCAAGCGGGCGGCGGCCGTCGCGGTCGAGCGGGTCACGCTCTACGGGGTACCGATCGTCGTCGACCGCACCGTCGACTACGGCCGCATCGACGCCGAGGTCTCGCGCGAGCTGTTCATCCGGCACGCGCTCGTCGAGGGCGACTGGGACACCCGGCACCGCTTCTTCCACGCCAACCGCGAGCTGCTCGACAGCGCCGAGGAGCTGGAGAACCGCGCCCGCCGCCGCGACCTGGTCGTCGACGAGGAGACGCTCGTCGCGTTCTACGAGGAGCGCATCCCCGCCGACGTGGTGTCCGGGCGGCACTTCGACACCTGGTACCGCCGGGCGAAGCCCGCGCTCGAGCTCACCGAGGAGATGGTGCGCACCGCGCAGGCGGCCGAGGTCGACGCGGCCGCGTACCCCGACCACGTCGAGGCCGGCGGGCTGACGCTCCCGCTGTCCTACGCGTTCGAGCCCGGGAAGCGCGACGACGGCGTCACCGTCGACGTCCCCGTGGCGGCGCTGCACCAGATCGACCCCACCCCGTTCACCTGGCAGGTGCCCGGGCTGCGCGAGGACCTCGTCACCGCGCTGATCAAGACGCTGCCGAAGAACCTGCGCCGCAACTTCGCCCCCGCCCCCGACCACGCCCGCGCGGTGCTCGCGCGCCTGCAGGCGGGCGACGAGCCGCTGCTCGACGGGCTGGAGCGCGAGCTGGGCCGGATGAGAGGAGTGCGCATCCCGCGGGAGGCCTGGGAGCTCGACCGGCTGCCGGAGCACCTGACCGTCACGTTCCGGGTGGTCGACGAGCGGGGTCGCGAGGTCACGCGCGGCACCGATCTGGAGGCGATGCGCCGCGAGCTCGCACCGGAGGTGCGGGCCGAGCTCGCCGCGGCCGGGGTCGAGCTGGAGCGCACCGGCCTCACGACGTGGAGCATCGGCACGCTCCCGCGCGAGCACGCGATCCGGCGCGGGCGGCACACCGTCACCGGCTTCCCGGGGCTGGTCGACCGCGGCACCTCCGTCGACGTGCGGGTGTTCCCGCTCGCCGCCGAGCGCGACCCCGCGCACCACCGCGGGGCCCGGCGCCTGCTGCTGCTCGACACCCCGTCGCCGGCCAAGCAGGTGCAGCGCGGGCTCGACAACTCCGCCAAGCTCGCGCTCTCGCGCAACCCGCACGGCTCCGTCGCCGCGCTGCTGGAGGACTGCACGGTCTGCGCGGCCGACGCCCTCATCGCCGCCGTCGGCGGGCCGCCGTGGGACGAGCGCTCCTACCTGCGGCTGCAGAAGGTGTTCCGCGAGAAGCTGGTGCCCACGACCCTGCAGGTGCTGCACGCCGTCCGCGCGGTCCTCGACGTGCGCCTGCGCGTGCAGGCCCTGCTCACCGATACGCACCGCACCCCCGGCGTCGCGGCCGGGCTGGCCGACATCGAGGCCCAGCTCGCCGATCTCGTCGGGCCCGGCTTCGCGACGGCCGCCGGCGCGTCCCGGCTCGGCGACGTCGCCCGCTACCTCGAGGCCATCGAGCGGCGCGTCGAGAAGCTGCGCGTCGACCCGGTGCGCGACGACGGCTGGACCGCCCAGGTCCGCGTGGCCGCCGACGAGTACGCCGCCGAGCTCGCCGCCCTGCCCCCCGGCGTCGAGCCGGGGCCGGAGCTGCGCGAGATCCGCTGGATGATCGAGGAGCTGAGGGTGGGCCTCTACGCCCACCCGATGCGCACCCGCTACCCGATCTCGATCAAGCGCATCCAGAAGGCGATCGACGACCTCCCGAGGTGACCGGCGTTCCGAGATGACCAGCAGGGTGGTTCCGGAGCGATCCGGCCACTCTCCTGCACATCTCGGTCGTACCCTCCCGCGATGGTCGAGGTCCCGGGCTGGCCGGTGGCGTTCCGCGGGTCGTCCGCCGTCGCCGCCGGGCTGGTCACGAAGAACCAGCTGCGGGGTCCGCGCTTCACCCGCCTGTTCCCCGACACCTACGTCCGCGCCACCGACCGGCCGCCGGACCTCGCCCTGCGGTCGCACGCGGCGTACCGGTACGTGGAGGGGCGCGGGGTGCTGTCCGGCTACTCCGCGGCCGAGGTGCTCGACGCCTCGTGCGGGCCGGCCGACGCTCCGGCCGAGGTGACGGTGCCCCGCGGCGGACAGCGCCTGCACGACGGGCTGCTGGTGCGCCGCGACCGGCTCGCGCGCGGCGAGATGTGCGACGTCGGGACGCTGCGCACCACCACCCCGCTGCGCACGGCGTACGACCTCGCCCGGCGCGGCGGCCTGGTCGACCGCGTCGTGGCCGTCGACGCACTGTCCCGGCGACACGGGTTCTCCCCCGACCTGCTGCTGAACTTCGCGGTGCACTTCCCCGGCTCGCGGGGCAACGACCGGGTGGCCGAGGTCCTCGCGCACGCCGACCGCCGTTCGGGATCGCCGATGGAGTCGCGGCTGCGGATGCTGCTCGTACTGGCCGGGCTGCCGCGGCCGCAGGCCCAGTGGGTCGTGCAGGACGAGGAGACCCGACGGGCGATCTGGCTCGACCTGGCCTACCCGGAGCAGCGGATCGGCATCGAGTACGAGAGCGAGCTGCACACCACCGCCGAGGCCGTGCTGCGCGACGCCGGCCGGTACACGCGGCTCGTCGACCGCGGCTGGCGGATCTACCGCTACACGAAGTACGAGGTCCTCGACGCGCCACGCACGATCGTCGACCAGATCAGCCGTGCGCTGGCGCGACCGAGGTGAACATCAGGGTGGTCCGACGGGCGACGGACCACTCCCCTGTTCACCTCGGAACGCGTGGGTAGGGTCGGGCCGGTGACCGAACCGCTCCGCCCCGACGACAGCCACCTCCGCTTCCTCGACGCCGCCACCGCCCGGGCCGCGGAGACCGCCGAGCCGCTGACCTCGGACCACGCCGGGGCGTCGGACGCGGTGCGCGCGCGGGTTATCGAGGCGGTGTCCGGGTACGGCGACCAGCTCGTCGCGCTGAGCCGGGACCTGCACGCCCACCCCGAGGTGGGGTTCGCCGAGCACCGGTCGGTGCAGGCGGTCGCCGACCTGCTCGCCGCGCACGGGCACGAGTCGCGGATCGGGGCGGGCGGGCTCGACACCGCGCTCGTCGCCCGCGCCGGGTCCGCCGGCCCGCACGTCGCCGTCCTCGCCGAGTACGACGCGCTGCCCGGCGTCGGCCACGCCTGCGGGCACAACATCATCTGCTCGACGGCGGTGGGCGGGTTCCTGGCCGCGGCGAAGGTCGTCGGGGAGACCGGCGGGCGGGTGTCGCTGATCGGCACGCCCGCCGAGGAGGGCGGCGGCGGCAAGGAGACGCTCGCGCGGGCCGGCGTCTTCGACGACGTCGACGCCGTGGTGATGCTGCACCCGTTCTCCCACGACGTGGCGATGCACCCGTTCCTGGGCCGCCGCCAGCTGGAGATGGTGTTCCACGGGGTCGCCGCGCACGCCGCCGCGCAGCCGTTCATGGGCCGCAACGCCCTCGACGCCGCGGTCGCCGCGTACCAGGGCGTCGCCGCGCTGCGCCAGCACCTGCCCGGAACCGACCGCGCCCACGGCGTCTTCACCGACGGCGGCGCGCGCCCCAACGTCGTGCCCGAGCGGGCGGCGCTGCTGTTCTACCTGCGCTCCGCCGAGCCGGAGACCCTGCGCGACCTCGCCGAGCGCGTCGCCGCCGTCGCGCACGGGGCCGCGGCGATGCACGGGTGCGGCGTCGAGCTGCACTGGGACGCCCAACCCGCCTACCTGCCGATCCGCTTCAACCGCACGCTGGCCGCGCGCTGGACCGTCAACCAGGGACCGGCCGGGCGCACCCCGCTGCCGCCCGGCGTCGTGCCGGAGTTCCTCACCGGCTCCACCGACCTGGGCAACCTCAGCTTCCGGATGCCCGCGATGCACCCGATGCTCGCCGTCGGCGACGCAGCCCTGCACACCGCCGAGTTCGCGACGGCCGCCGGGAGCCCGGCGGGTGACCGCGCGGTCCGCGACGGGGCGCTCGGCCTCGCCCTCACCGCGGCCGACTACCTCGCCGACGCCGAGCTGCGCGACGCCGTGCACGCCGAGTTCGCCGAGCGGGGCGGCCCGCTGGACGTGCCCGCCTACTTCAGCTGACGCCCGGGTGCACCATCACCTTCACCGACGCGGGGTCGGTGCGGCCCACCGTCAGTGACGCCTCGGCGTCGGCGAGCGGGTAGTGGCCGGTGACCAGCCGGTCGAGGTCGATCCGCCCGGCGGCCACCAGCGCGATCGCGGTGGGCCAGGTGTTGGCGTAGCGGAACGTGCCGGTGACCTCTAGCTCGCGCTCCTGCACGACCGAGAGCGGCAGCGGCACCTCGTCGCCGCCCATCCCGACGAGGACCGCACGGCCGGCCGGGGCGAGCGCCCGGATGCCCTCGGAGATCACCGGGGCGACGCCGGAGCACTCCAGCAGGACCTCCGGCGGCGGCACGTCGAGCACCGACTCCGAGCGGGCGTCGACGGTGTCGGTGGCGCCGAGCGAGCGGGCGAGGGCGAGCCGGGCCGGGTTGACGTCGGACACCGTCACCGAGGTCGCGCCGGCGGCCAGCGCCGCCTGCACCGCGACCAGCCCGATCGGGCCCGCTCCCGTCACCAGCACCCGGGAACCCGCACCGACCCGCCCCTTCGTGCACGCCCACAGCCCGACCGAGAGCGGTTCGAGCAGCGCGGCGGCGTCGTCGCTCAGGGCGTCGGGCACCGGGTGCGCGAACGCCCGGTGCACCACCACCTGCTCGGCGAACGCGCCGTCGACCGGCGGGGTGGCGAAGAACCGCACGTCGGGGCAGAGGTTGTAGCGGCCGGCGAGGCACTGCGGGCAGGAGCGGTCGGGCACACCGGGCTCGACCGACACCCGCTGCCCCACGTGCAGCCCGGTGACGCCCTCGCCGAGCGCGCCGATCACCCCGGCCGACTCGTGCCCGAGCACCAGCGGCTCGTCGACGACGAACCGCCCGATCCGACCGTGCTCGTAGTAGTGCACGTCGGAGCCGCAGACCCCCACCGACGTGACGTCGACGAGCACCTCGCCCGGCCCGGGCCGCGGGGCGTCGCGCTCCTCCAGCACCACCCGGCCCGCTCCGTGCAGCGCGGCGACCCGCATCAGGGACAGACCTGGATCTTGCGGCCGACCCCCGCCCGGAACTGCTCCAGCGCCGCCGGGTACTCCTCCAGCGGCTTCCGGTCGCTGATCATGATCTCCGGCCGCAGCACCCCGTCGGCGAACAGCTCCGCAGCCCGCTCGAAGCTGTGCAGCACCGCCATCGAGCCGACGATCCGGATCTCCTGGTTGTAGACCCGGAACGGCGAGAAGCGCGCGACCGCGTCCTCGTTCGCCACGCCGAACTGCTGGAACGTGCCCCCGCGGATCACCCGGCCGAGGCCGTCCTCGATGGCCGCGACGACGCCGGTGCAGTCGACGACGTTGTCCCACCCGCGCCGCTGCTCCAGCTCGTCGGCACTGGTCACGGTGTGCGTGCAGCCCAGCTCCTTCGCCGTCTCCAGCCGGGCCGGGTTGAGGTCGACCATGCTGACGCTGGCGGCGCCGGCCCGCTTGGCCAGCTCCATCATCATCAGCCCCATCGTGCCCGCGCCGTAGATCAGGTAGTGGTCGCCGAGGCGCGGGGCGAGCACGTCGAAGCCGCGGACGGCGCACGACAGCGGTTCGATCAGCGCCGCGTCGGCGGGGGCGACCCCGTCGGGCAGCACCACGCAGTTCGCGACCGGGGCGACGGCGTACTCGGCCGCCCCGCCCGTCGTCGACACGCCGATCGCGGCCCAGCGCTCGCACAGGTTCCCCCGGCCGCGGCGGCAGAAGTAGCACTCCCCGCAGTGCAGCGACGGGTCGACCGCCACCTGCTGCCCGACCTCGATCTCGGTGACGTCGCGACCCCTCGCCACGACCTCACCGGCGAACTCGTGCCCGGGCGTCACCGGCAGCGTCGGCGCGAACTCCCCGTCGGCGATGTGCAGGTCGGTGCCGCAGATGCCGCACCCGGCGACCGAGACGACCACCTCCCGCGGCCCCGGCGTCGGGTCCGGGACGGTCTCCACGGTGACCCGGTCGGCCGAGATGACGGCTGCTCTCATTACTTGATCGCTCCCAACGACAGTCCCTGCACCAGCTTGTCCTGCGCCGCGAACCCGGCGATGAGCACCGGCAGCGACACCACCACGGCCGCCGCGCACACCTTCGCCAGGAACAGGCCCTGGCTGGTGACGAAGCTCGTGAGGAACACCGGGGCGGTCTGCGCCACCGTCGCCGTCAGCACGCGGGCGAACAGCAGCTCGTTCCAGCTGAAGATGAAGCAGATCAGCGACGTCGCCGCGATCCCCGGCAGCACGATCGGCATGACGATCACCCGCAGCGTGTGGGTCAGCGACGACCCGTCGACGGCCGCCGCCTCCAGGATCTCGACCGGCACCTCCGCCAGGAACGACCGCATCATCCACACGGCGATCGGCAGGTTCATCGAGGTGTAGAGCACGATCAGCAGCCAGATGTTGTCGAGCATCCCGATGCCCTGCGCGATCAGGTAGACCGGCAGCAGACCCGCCACGACCGGCAGCATCTTCGTCGACAGGAAGAAGAACAGCACGTCGGTCCACTTGCGGACCGGCCGGATCGACAGCGCGTACGCGGCCGGGATCGCGAGGATCAGCACCAGCAGCGTCGACAGGACGCTCGCCGTCATCGAGTTGAGCAGCGGCGGCCACGGGCTCGCCCCCGTCGACGCGCCGAAGAAGTTCGCGTAGCCGTCGAGGGTGAGCGGCGCGAACACCGACGGCGGGTTCGTGGCCGCGTCGTTCTCGCTGTGGAACGAGGTGAGCACCATCCACACGACCGGCAGCACGAACAGGATGCCGACGATCCAGGCGAGCACCCCCAGGAACGCCCCTGATCGCCTGCGCCGGGGCGGCGCGACGGCCGCCTCGGACGGGGTGAGCGCCGTGCGCTCCGCGGTCGTGGTCATCGGGAACCCTCCTCGCGGAACAGGGACGACACGGTGCGCAGGGCCAGCGTGGCGATCAGGATCGTGCCGATCACCACGACGACGCCCGCGGCGGACGCCCGGCCGTAGTCCTGGGCGTTGTAGAAGGTCTGATAGATCGTGTACGGCAGGTTGGCGGTGCCGAGGCCGCCGGAGGTGATCGTGAAGACGGCGTCGAAGTTCTGGACGATGTAGATCGACCCGAGCAGCCCGCCGAGCTCCAGGTACTGGCGCAGGTGCGGGAAGGTCATGTGCCGGAAGATCTGGAAGTTCGAGCAGCCGTCGAGCTGGGCGGCCTCGATGACGTCGAGCGGCTTGCTCTGCAGGCCGGCCAGGATGATCAGCATCATGAACGGCGTCCACTGCCAGACCAGCGCGGCGACGACGGACGACAGCGGCATCGTCGACACCCAGTCCGGCTGCGGTGCCCCCGCCCCGAAGATGCCGGTGAGCAGCCCGTTGAACAGGCCGTACTCGGGGTTGTAGAGCGCGTGCTTCCACACCAGGGCCGCCGCGACCGGCACCACGAGGAACGGGGTGATCATCATCGTGCGGACGAACCCGCGGCCGAGGAACGCCCGGTCGAGCAGCAGCGCGACGAGCATCCCGAGCACCAGGCTGATCAGCACCACCGAGACCGTCAGCACGATCGTCGTGACGATGGCCTCGCGCGTGGTGACGTCGGTGAGGACGCGGGCGAAGTTGTCGAAGCCCGCGAACCCGCGCTCGTCGGGATAGTAGGCGTTCCAGTTCATGAACGAGATCACCAACGTGCCGACGAACGGCAGCTGCGTCACGATGATCAGGAAGACCAGCGCGGGCAGCAGCGGCGCCCGCCGGGCCCAGTCCCCGGTGCGGCGCAGAGCCGGTTGCGACGTCCTCTGCGGCGTGACCTTCTCCTGCGTCGTCGTCATGACCCTTCCTCCCGGGACCGGTACCGCTCCGCCACGTCGTCGGCGAGCTGCTGGCCGCGCTCCAGCGCGTCCTGCACGGTCACCTGCCCCGCGATCGCCGAGCTGATCTGCTGCGACACCTGCGTCCCCAGGTCCGGGAACTCCGGGATGCCGACGAACTGGATGCCGATCGCGGGCCGCGGCTGGACGCCGGGGTTCCGCGGGTCGGCCGACTCGATCGCCGACCGCGTCTGCTCGGCGAACGCCCCCGCCTCGGCGAGGTACTCCGGGATCTCGTAGGTCGAGGCCCGCTTGCCCGCGGGCACCGACGACCAGCCGACCTGCTCGCCGACGAGCCGCTCGTAGTCCTTGCCCGAGGCCCAGGAGACGAACTGCCAGGCCGCGTCCTTGCGCTCGCTCGCCGCCTGGATGCCCCACGACCAGGCGTAGAGCCAGCCTGCGCTGTCGGTCTCGACGACGGGCGCCGGCGCGTAGCCGATCAGCCCGCGGACGGGCGAGTCCTCGGCCTCCAGCGACCCCGCCGCCGACGTGGCGTCGTACCACATCGCGACGTTGCCCTGGATGAGGTTGTTGAGGCACTCGGTGAACCCGGCCTGCGGCGCACCGGTCTCGCCGTGCTCGCGGACGAGGTCCACGTAGAACTGCACCGCCTCGGTGAACTGCGGGGAGTCGACCTGCGCCTGCCAGTCCTCGGAGAACCAGGTGCCGCCGAAGGTGTTGACCACCGTCGTCAGGGGGGCGAAGACCTGCCCCCAGCCGGGCTGCCCGCGCAGGCAGATCCCCGCCATGCCGGGCTGCGCCCCGTCGACGCGGGCGGCGATGTCGGCCACCTCCTGCCACGTCGGCTTCGCCGGCATGGCGATCCCGGCCTGCTCCAGGACGTCGCGGCGGTACATGAGGAACGACGACTCGCCGTAGAAGGGCTGGCCGTAGACCTGCCCGTCGTCGCCGGTCAGCGAGGTGACCATCGGACCGAGGATGTCGTCCTGGTCGAAGCCGGGGTCGTTCGCGATGAACTCGTCCATCGGCGCGATCCAGCCGCTGCGGGCGTAGATCGGGACCTCGAAGTTGCTCAGGGTGGCCACGTCGTACTGCCCGGCCTGGCTGGAGAACTCCTGGCTGATCTTGTCCCGCACGTCGTTCTCCGGGAGCACCGTGAAGTTGACGGTGATGCCGGTCTCGCGGGTGAAGTTCTCCGCCGTCAGCCGCTGCAGGTCGACCATCTGCGGGTTGTTGACCATCAGCACGTTGATGCTGTCCGGCCCGCCGCCGCCGACCGATCCGCCCCAGCCCGCGCACGAACTCGTCGCGAGCACGGCAAGAGCGAGCAGTACCGCTCGAACACGCCTCATTGCGTCCCTCCCCGACCGCTCAGATGAGCAGCGCCCCGATCACACGATCAGGATGTGGCAGTGCTCACGTCGCGTCAATGGCGCGTGCAAGAATGGGCGTTGCACCGCTCAGATGAGCACGTTGGGAGACGTCGATGGCCCGGGGCCCGGCACAGCTCGTCCTCACCGCGTCGGTGGCCCGGCGCTACTACCTCGACGGCCGGTCCAAGGTGGAGATCGCCGAGGAGTTCGCGCTGAGCCGGTTCAAGGTCGCCCGGCTGCTGGAGGACGCGCGCACGAGCGGGCTGGTGCGGATCGAGATCGGCCATCCCGGCACCGTCGACGTCGAGCTGTCGGGGTCGCTCATGCGGGCGCTGGGCCTGCGGCACTGCGTCGTCACCGACACCCCCGACGACGATCCCGCCACCCTGCGCGAGCACCTCGGCTCCGCGGCGGCCGACCTGCTCAGCGAGATCATCACCGCCGACGACGTCCTCGGCCTGTCCTGGGCCCGCTCGGTCAGCGCCATGGCCACCGCGCTGAAGGAGCTCGCGCCCGTCCCGGTCGTGCAGCTCACCGGCGCACTGGCCCGGCCCGGTGTCGACGACAGCTCCATCGAGCTGGTCCGCGAGGTCGCGCGCGTGTCCGGCGGGCCCGCGTACTTCTTCTACGCCCCGATGGCCGTGCCCGACGCCGCCACCGCCCGCGCGCTGCGCCACCAGCCCGAGGTGGCCAGGGCGTTCTCGCTGATCGGGTCGGTGACCGTCGCGGTGGCCGGGGTCGGCGCCTGGGCCCCGGAGCAGTCCACGCTCTACGACGCCACCGGCGAGGCCGAGCGCGCGGAGCTGGTCCGCCGCGGGGTGTGCGCCGACGTCTCGGGCGTGTTGGTCGACGCCCACGGCGCGACGGTCCCCGCCGCGCTGACCGACCGCATGATCGGCATCACCTACGAGCAGATGCGGGCGGTGCCGGAGGTGATCGGCATCGTCTACGGCAACGCCAAGGTCCGGGCCGTGCTGGCCGCCGTGCACGGGGGGCTGGTGAACAGCCTGGTCACGCACTCGACGATGGCGACCGCGCTGATCGAGGCGGCCGGGGTCGAGGCGGCGGGGGGCGAGGCCGCGCATGACCGCTGAGGTCCCGCTGCTCGGGGGCACCGCCAACCGCGGGCGGGTGCACCGCGTCGGCGACACCGTGCGGCGCCCCCTGCGCCCCACCGCTCCCGCGGTGCACGCGCTGCTGCGCCACCTGGAGTCGGTCGGGTTCGACGGGGCGCCGCGCGTGCTCGGCGTCGACGACGCTGGCCGCGAGGTGCTCAGCTACATCCCCGGGCAGGCGGTCACGGCCCCTGCGCCGCCGTGGGGTCTCACCGACGCGGCGCTGCGCAGCGTCGGTGAGCTGCTGCGGCGCTTCCACGACGCCGTGGCGGGGTTCGACGCGCGGCCCTACTCGTGGTCGCCGGCCGCGCCGGCACCGTTCGCGGGCGGTGCGATCACCCACAACGACCCGAACCTCGACAACGTCGTGTTCCGCGACGGGCACGCCGTCGCCCTCATCGACTTCGACCTCGCCGCCCCCGGCGCCCCGGTCTGGGACGTCGCCGGCACCGCCCGGTTGTGGGCCCCGCTGCGCGACCCGGCCGACACCCCGGACGGGCGGCGCCACCGCGAGCTCGCCCGCCTGCGGGTCCTCGCCGACGCCTACGACCTCGACGACGACGGGCGCACCCGCCTCGCCGCCGCCGCGGCCGCGCACCACGCGTGGATGTGCGACCTGGTCGGCGACGGGGCGCGGCGGGGCGTGCCCGGCTTCGCCGAGTACTGGACGCCGGACGCCCGGGCGCGCGCCGACCGCACCGGCGCCTGGCTGCGCACCCGCGCCGACGAGATCACCGCGGCCCTGGCCTGACCGTCGTCGCACCGGGCCGTCGTCAGATCCGGGCGAACACCTCGGTCCGCAGCCGCTCGCACGCGTCCTCGCGACGGCTGCCCGTACCCAGGGCGACGTCGGGCACCAGGAGCTCGTCGATCCCCGCCGCGGGGTAGCGCGCCACGACGTCGAGCACCTCCGCGGCCGAGCCCATGACCACCGGGCGGCCCGCGGCCTCCAGCCGCTGCCGCCGTTCCCGCGCCCCGGCGTCGCCCGGCTCGACGACCTCGATCATCGCCTGCGCCGACCGCCGGACCGTCGACGGGTCGCGGCCGATCCGCGCGCAGTGCTCCGCGAACACCCGCCCCTTGTGCGCGGCGAGCTCCGGCAGGCCCCAGTGGTTCCACTCGTCGGCGTGCCGGGCGACGATGCCGAGCGCCACCTCCTCCCCCGCCGCCCCGATCAGCACCGGCAGGCGCGCGGGCTTCGGCTCCAGCGGCGCGTCGACGAGCCGGTAGTGGTCACCGTCGAACGTGGTGCGCTCCTGCCCGAGCAGCCCGGTGACCACCCGGCACGCCTCGTCGAACCGGGCCAGGCGCTCGCGGACCGGCGGGAGCTCGATGCCGTACGCCTCGTGCTCGTTGACCTGCCAGCCCGCGCCGATCCCGAGGACGAACCGGCCGCCGCTGATCTCGTCGAGGGTGGCCGCCTGCTTCGCCACGACCGCGGGGTGGCGGTAGGTGTTGCCGAGCACCATCGAGCCGACCCGGACCCGCTCGGTGCGCGCCGCGATGCCGGTCAGCAGGGCGAGGCACTCGTGCACCGGGCCGGAGACGTCGTCGCGGTTGGGCATGAAGTGGTCGGCGATCCAGACCCCGTGCCAGCCGGTGCGCTCGGCGTACTCGGCGCCCGCGAGGACGTCGGACCAGGGGACGGCCGCGCTCGGCCACAGCGAGTAGTCCACCGCCGCGAGACTAGCCGTCGTTGCAGTTGACGCAACTTGCAGTCACTGCAACTATGGCGGCGTGACGAGCCCCGGGCGCGAGCGCCGCAAGCAGGCGACCCGGCGCGCGCTGCGGTCGGCGGTGCTCGAGCTCGGACTCGCGCGCGGGCTGTCCGAGGTGCCCGTCGAGGAGATCGCCGCCCGCGCCGGGGTCTCCACCCGCACGTTCTTCAACTACTTCGCCACCAAGGAGGACGCGGCACTCCTCGACCTCTTCACGATCGGCGACGACGCGCTCGCCGCGTTCGCCGCCGCTCCCCCCGACGGGGCGTGGGCCCGGCTGCGCGAACTGTTCGTCGACGACGTGCGGCGCGTCGACCGGGAGGGCACGGACGTCCCGCGGTGGCTGGACCTGCAGGCCCGGCACCCCGCTCTGCAGGCCCGCCAGTTCGCGCGGTTCGCCGCGTTCGAGCGGCGGCTGTGCGACGCGATCACCACCCGCCTCGGCGGGCCGGGACACCGGCTGCGCGCCGAGGTGATGGCCGGGGCCTGCATCACCGCGGTGCGGGTCGGCCTGCAGCACTGGGCCGGCACCGGGCGCGGCGGCGTGGTCGCCCACGTCGAGGCCGCCTTCGACCTCCTGGATCCCGCGTTCGCCTGAAGGAGCAGCCGTGCCGATCGCCGTCGTCGCCCTCGACACCCGGGGCGGGGTCCAGCCCTACGCCGCGCTCGCGCTCGGACTGCAGGAGGCGGGCCACGAGGTCCGCATGGTGGCCCCGGCCGGGTTCACGCCGTGGCTGGCCGGGATGGGCCTGGACGTCCACGCCGTCGGGGTCGACACCGCAGCGGCCCGCGCCGACGGGGTCGCCGAGATGGGCCGGGTCGCACGCACCCGCTACATGCGCGCCCGCGCCGTCGAGCACACCGCGCGGTCGGCCACCGACGTGCTGCGCGCCTGCGAGGGGGTCGACCTGCTGATGGGCGGCATCGGCGGGGCGACCCTGGGGCGGCCGGTGGCGGAGAAGCTCGGCGTGCCCTTCGTCGACGCACACCTGCACCCGATCGGGCCGCCCACCGCCGCGTTCCCCGGTGTCCTGCTGCCCCGCACACCGCGGTTCGCCTGGAAGGCGAGCCACGGGCCGTCGCGGCTGGGGGCGACCCTGCCGTTCCGGTCGGCCGTGCGCCGCGCGCGCCGCGACGTCCTCGGGCTGCCCGCGCGACCCGCGCCCGTCGACCACACCCTCCCCGCGCTCTACGGCTACAGCCGGCACGTGCTGGCGGCGCCGCCGGAGTGGGGCCCGCGCCACCACGTCACCGGGTACTGGACGCTGCCCGGCGCCGGGCCGCTGCCGCCCGCGCTGGAGGGGTTCCTCGACGCCGGGCCGCCGCCGGTCTGCATCGGCTTCGGCAGCATGACCGGCGCCGACCCCGCCGCCCTCACCGCGCTCGTCCTCGACGCCGTCCGTCGCGCGGGGGTGCGGGCCGTGCTGCTGTCCGGGTGGGGAGCGCTGACGCCGCTCGACCGCGAGGACGTGCTCGTCGTCGAGGAGGCCCCGCACGACCTGCTGTTCCCCCGCACGGCCGCGGTCATCCACCACGGCGGGGCGGGCACCACCGGTGCGGCGCTGCGGGCGGGAGTGCCGTCGGTGGTCGTGCCGTTCGCCGTCGACCAGCCGTTCTGGGGTGCGCGCGTGGCGGCGCTCGGTGTCGGCCCCACCCCCGTCCCGCGACGCCGCCTCACCGCCGGCGCGCTGGCCGACGCGCTGCGCGCCACCGCCGACCCCGGCATGCGCGGGCGAGCCGCGTCACTCGGACGGCTGATCCGGGCCGAGGACGGCGTGGTGAACGCCGTCGCCGCGCTCGGCAGGGTGCGCGGGTGAATGGCACGATCACGGGATGGCCGAATACGCGCACCTCGGTGAGGCACTGGGTACCGACTTCTTCTCCGTCCGCGACCAGTTCACCGGCGAGCAGTGGGACAAGTTCATCGCGGTGCGCAAGTTCGTCGACGACGAGGTGCTGCCCGACATCGGCGACTACTGGGAGAAGGCCGAGCTGCCGTGGCACCTGTTCCGGCGGCTGCCGGAGCTGAAGGTCGTCGGCGAGGACATCGACGGCTACGGCGCCGCGGGGATGAGCCCGATGGCCGTCGGGCTCGTGCACATGGAGCTGCACCGCGGCGACGGTTCGCTCGGCACGTTCCTCGGCGTGCACGCGGGCCTGGCGATGCAGTCGATCGCGATGTGCGGGTCGGAGGAGCAGAAGCAGCGCTGGCTGCCGTCGATGTCGACGCTCGACAAGATCGGCGCGTTCGCGCTCACCGAGCCGAACCACGGCTCGGACTCGATCGCGCTGGAGACCACGGCCCGCCGGGACGGCGACCACTGGATCCTCGACGGGTCCAAGCGCTGGATCGGCAACGGCACCATCGCCGACCTCGTGGTCGTGTGGGCCCGCGACACCGACTCCGGCGAGGTGCTCGGCTTCGTCGTGGAGACCCCGGCCGAGGGCTACGAGGCGTCGGTGATCACCGGCAAGGTGTCGCTGCGGTCGGTGTGGCAGGCGAACATCGAGCTGAAGGGCGTCCGCGTCCCGGACGAGAACCGGCTGGAGAACGCCCGGTCGTTCAAGGACTGCGGCCGGGTGCTCGCCAACACCCGCGGCATCTGCGCGTGGATGGCGCTGGGGCACGCGACCGCGGGCTACGACGCCGCGATGCGCTACGCGATGGCGCGCGAGCAGTTCGGCAAGCCGCTGGCGTCGTTCCAGATCGTGCAGCAGCGGCTCGTGCACATGCTCGCCGACCTGACGTCGATGCAGCTCTACTGCATGCAGCTCGGGCGCCTCGCCGACGCCGGTCGCCTCTCGCCGACCGTCGCCGGGCTGGCCAAGATGCACAACACCCGCACGGCCCGGAAGATCCTCTCCGAGTCCCGGGACCTGTTGGGCGGCAACGGGATCCTGCTGGAGCACCACGTGGTGCGGCACTGGGCCGACATCGAGGCCATCCACACGTTCGAGGGCACCGAGACGATGCAGACCCTCATCGTGGGCCGCGACATCACCGGGCTCGGGGCGTTCGCCTGACCCGCCCTCAGGCGGGGCCGAACTCCTTCTTCCACGCCTGGTAGCCGCCGTCGAGGTCGGTGGCGTTGTGCAGGCCGAGGTCCTGCAGCGACGCCGCCGCCAGGCTGGAGCTGTAGCCCTCGGAGCAGACCACGATCCAGGTGACGTCGTGGTCGACGGCCTCCGGGATGCGGGCGTCGGAGCTGGGGTCCAGGCGCCACTCGATGTGGTTGCGCTCGATGAGCAGCGCGCCGTCGAGCTCGCCCTCCTGCTCGCGCTGCCAGGCCGGGCGGGTGTCGACGAGGATCGCGCCGTCGGCCACGAGCTCGGCGGCGCGCCGCGGGTCGGGACGGTCGAGCCGCGCGCGGGCGGCGGTGAGCAGTGCGTCGATCGTGGTCATCCGATCCCCTCCGAGCTGCCGGCCTCGACGAGGACGCTGCGGGTGCGGCGCAGCCGCGGGAGCACCCCGTCGGAGTCGGGGGCGTAGTAGGACATCGCGGTGAGCGGCGGGGAGTAGGCGTGGACGCTCACCGCGGGCGTCGGCGACGGGTTGGCGACGTCGTGCACGTGGCCCAGGCCGAACCCGACGCTGCGCCCGGCGCGCAGCTTCCTGCTCCGCAGGCCGCCCGCCGTCCAGCGGGTCTCGGTGAGTGCGCCGGAGACCACCGTCAGCGCGCCGAACGACCCGGCGTGGTCGTGCAGCTCGGCGTACTGCTCGGTGGCCCAGCTGATCAGCCAGACGTCGACGAAGTCGTCGCCCTGGATGCGCTGGTACCAGCGGCGGGAGGGGTCGATGACGACCTCGTGGTCGCCGGCGCGGACCTCCGCGGCGACGCGCTGGGTCAGTCCGACGAGATCGGTGAGGCCGAGCGAGATGGGGGCGACGATGCGGCGAGGGGCGTGCAGCAGCACGGAGTACTCCAGTGGTCGTGCTTCGAGCGGACGGGTGTGAACGTCAGCTCGTGCGACAGCACTGGTCGAAGTGGTCGGCCCGACGGCTGCCCCAGATCTCGCCGAGGTCCGGGGCGGGGGGCATGACCACATCCGAGCATGCGCACACCCGTTGCCGCCACACCCTCCCACGAACCGGGACGTCCGCGGCGCGCGTCCGGCCGAATGTCCGACAACCCGGATACGGCAGGATGGTCGCGTGGCGACGCTCCTCGACGACGGCAGCTGGGAGGTCCAGGGCAGGCGGATCGGGTTCCCCGTCCGGATCGGTGAGGCCTCCGCGGCCTGCGCGACGTACCTGGTCCGGGCGGCCGGGGTGCGCGCGCTGCTCGCCGGCACCGGGTTGGAGCCCGTCTCGGTGGCCGGGCGGACCCCGCTGTTCCTGGTGCTGGTCGACTACCGCGTCAACGACCTGGGCGACTACGACGAGGCCGGCGTCGCGTTCCTCGTCCGCCACCGCGGACGGATCGGCCCCTACGTCCACCAGCTGCCGGTGACCCAGGCGTTCACGATGGAGGCCGGCCGCGCGCTGTGGGGGCTGCCGAAGTGGCTCGCCCGGGCGGAGCTCGCGATCGACGGTCCCGACGCCACCTGCCACCTCGCCGACGACGAGGGCCGCCAGGTCCTCACCACCGCGATGCACGCGGGGCTGCGGCTGCCGTTCACGCTGCCCGGGGCGGTCACCGCGCTCGCCCCGCACGACGGCGGCGTGCTCGCGTCCCCGGTGCGGGCCCGGATCGGGGGCCTGCGCGTCGGGCGGTCGGCGTCGGTGGTGCCGGGGTCGGGGCACCCGATGGCCGACGAGCTGCGCGCGCTCGGCCTGTCCCGCCGGCCGCTCGCCACCGTCGTCGCCGACCGGGTGGCGTTCGACATGGACCCGGCGACGGCGCTCCCCCGCTGAATCCGCGGCCTGCTCCCCCCTCGGGGTTCAGCGGTGGGCGGCGAGCCACTCGCGCAGGTCGGCGAGGGGCCGGTCGCGCTCGGGCTCGTGGTAGATCTCGTGCCACAGCCCCTCGTACCAGCGCACCGTGCGGTCCGGGGACCCGATCTGCGTCTCCAGCGCGCGGGTGCCGGCCGGATCGGTGAGGACGTCGGCGGTGCCGTGCTGGACGAGCACCGGCAGCCGCAGGTCGCGGGCCCGGCGGGGCAGCACGTCGAACTGCGCGAACAGGGCCGCGGACAGGCCGAGCGTCGGGTGGCCGTGGTGGACGAGCGGGTCGCCCAGGTAGTCGGCGACGACCGCGGTGTCCTTGCTGATCCTCGTCGGGTCGATCCCGGCCGGGCGCAGCGTGGGCGTCACCCTGGCCAGCAGCTTCAGGACCGGGACGGCCGCCTTCGGCACGGCGTCGCTCGCCAGCGCGGGCGCCGACAGCACGAGCCCGGCGAGCCCGGCCCCGTGGTCGAGCGCGTAGGCCAGCGCGATCTGGCCGCCCATGCTGTGCCCGAGCAGGAACAGCGGCAGGCCGGGGTGGCGCGCGGCGACGTGGAGGCGGAACGCGTCGAAGTCGGTGAGCCAGTCGGAGTAGCGGTCGAGGTGGGCGCGGCGGCCCGTCGACCGGCCGTGGCCGCGGTGGTCGAGTCCGTAGACCGCCCAGCCGTCGGGCACGAGGGCGTCCTCGACGCTGGTGTAGCGGCCCGAGTGCTCGCCGAGGCCGTGGCAGACGAGCAGGACCCCGGTCGGTTCCCCCTCGGGCAGGCGGCCCCGCCAGAACAGCTCGACGCCGCCGACGCCCGGCAGCGTGCCCTCGACCCGGTCCCGTGTCTCCGTCACCGGCCCAACCTATCCGGCGGGCACCCCCGCTGGCTCGAGCTCCACGTCGTGCACCCGCTCCGCCTCCTCCGCGACGCTGACGAGCACGACGTCGGCCTCGCACCCGGCGGCGGCGACGGACACGGCGTACTCGCCCGCGGCGAGGTCGGCGACGAGGTAGGCGCCGTCGGCGTCGGTCTCCGCGACCTCGACGACCTCCCCGTCCTGCACCAGCGTCACCCGCGCACCCGCGATCGGGCCGTCCTCGCCGGTGACGGTGCCGACGAGGGCGGCGGAGCGGACGAGCTGCACCTCGACGTCGACCGGCTCGTCGCCCACGGTGAGCGCCACGGCTCCGGGCTGGTGGTCGGGGGCGGTCGCGATGAGCACGTACGCGCCGGGGTGCGGGGCGGTGAGCTCCCCCGAGGCCGAGCGCCCGGCCGAGACCTCGCGGCCGAGGTCGTCGAGCAGGGTCACCGCGGCGTCGGCGACCTCGGTGCCGTCGTGGCGCACCGCGCGGAAGCGGACGGGCTGCGCCGCCCCGACCGCGGGCGGGCGCTCGGGACGGTGCGTCCCCTCCAGCGCCACGACCGGCGCCCGCTCGGGACGTGCCGAGGGGTCGCCGAACGTGCGGAGCAGCGCGAGGTCGGCGGCGGCCTGCTCGGCGGCGAGGTGCTGCGGGTCGCGCGGGGCGCGGCGGGCGACGGGCTCGGGGTCCGGTACCGGCGGGGTCGGGGCGGCCGGCACCGAGTCGGTCGGGCCGACGGGCGCCGGGGCGATCGGGGCGGCGGATGCCGGCGTGGCCGGGGCGGCGGACGCCGGCGCGGGCGGCGCGATGGACGCCGGCGCGGCGGGCGCCGGGGGGAAGTCGAAGAGGAGGTCGGGGTCGGCCTCCGGGAAGTCGTCGTCGGACGAGAGGTCCTCGACGGACGGGGCGGGCTGGACCGGGATCGGGGCGGTGCGGTCGTCGACGTCCCCCTCCCCGGCGCTCCGGTCCTCGGCGGTCCGGTCCTCGGCGCTCCGGTCCTCGGCGCTCCGGTGGGACAGCAGCGCGCCGGCGAGTGCGGCGGTCCCGGCGATCCCCGCCGCGGCGGCCACGTCGGCGCGGTCGACCGGCGCGGGCCGCTCCACCACCGTCAGCCGCTCGGTGACGTCGTCGGGGGCGGTCGCGCCGGACGTCGTGGCATCCGGCGCCGGGTCGATCGCGTCGTCCGCACCGGCGTCAGCGTCGGTGCCGACGGCGGTCGCACGCCCGTCGGCGTCGTCCGTCGACGCGGCTCCGTCGACGTCCGAGGCGTCGGCGACGACGGTCTCGTCAGCGGCAACGGCGTCGGTGCCCGCGGCGGCCTGCGCCGACGTGTCGGCGTCGGGCCCGCCTGCCGTCGCGCCCGCGGCCACGGGGTGGGGCGAGCCGGCGGCGTCGATCGGATCGGTGCCGATCGCCTCGACCGTGCCGATCGGGGCCGTCGCCGAGTCGGCAACGTCCGCCGGGTCGGCAACGTCCGCCGGGTCGGTCGCGTCCACCGCGTCGGTCGCGTCCACCGAGTCGTCGGTCGGGTCCGCCGAGTCGGTCTCGTCCACCGAGTCGGTCGCGTCCACCGAGTCGGTCGCGCCCGTCGAAGCGGTCGCATCGGTGGTGTCGGCGACGACCGCCGGGGCGGTCGCGTCCGCCGGAGCGGCCGTCTCCGCCGCTTCGGTGCCGTCGTCGGCGGGGTCGGCGTCCGCCACGGCACCGGCCGCGTCGGCGACGTCCGTCGAGGGCTCCGCCGGGTCCGGCCCGTCGACGGGCTCGGCGGGCTCGGCGGGCTCGGCGGGCTCGGCGGCAGCACGGTCGGCCGGGCCGGTCGATCCCGTCGCAGCGGCGGCCACCGCCACGCCGGCCGTGCCGGCGAGGACCACCGGCGCGGCCGCACCGACGACGTCGACCGGCTCGGTGGCGTCCGCCGGATCCGGGACGTCCGTCGGTCCGACGGCATCCGCGGCGGCCGTGACCTCGTCGCGGACGTCGGGCCCGGCGGACGCACGGGGGGCGGTATCCGGCCCACCGACGGCGGCGAGCCCGATGGCGGGACGGGGCGGGACCGCGGTGAGGCGGGGGGCGGTGAACGGGTGGGGCGCGTCGATCGGCTCGGGGCGCCGGGGCGGGCGGCGGAGCAGGGCCAGTGCGGGCACCCGCCGCTGCTCGTCGGTCTCCGGCTCCGGCGACGGCTCGGCGGAACCCGCGATCTGCGCGGCCCGGCGCCACGGCACGTCGTCACCGAGCGGCGGCACCGACCGCGCGGCCGTCGCCCCGCCCCCGGTCTCGTCGTCGGCCTCGGGCTCGTCCACGGCCTCGTCGGCGACGACCGCGGGCTCGTCGTCTACCGCCTCCGCCGCCGGGGAGTCCGACTCCGCAGCGGGGTCGTCGGCGACGGTCGCCTCCTCGGTGACCTCCACCTCGTCGACGGCCGGGGCCGCGACGGGCGCAGGCTCGCGGTCGGCGCGCTGGGCGACCAGGTCGGCCACCGTCCGCGGACCGGGTGGCACGGCCCGCACGGTGCGTCTGCGCTGCAGGAACAGGCCGAGCAGCAGAGCGAGCAGCAGCAGAACCGCCACCGCGATCAGCACCACCGGAAGCGTGATCATCTCCGGTCCCCCGTGGGTCGATCCGAGAACCAGACCGGGCCGGTCCGACCTGCAGAACCTAGCATTCTTGCGATCACGCACCGTGATGTGACGCGGGTGTCGGGCGAACGGGAGCAGAGTGGACGTCGAACTGATCGAGCTGGCCGCCGCGCACGGCGTCGCCACCGGGTACCGCGACGGTGACCGCCGGCCCGTGAGCGTCGACGAGGACGTGGTCGTCCGGGTCCTCGCCCTCCTCGACGTCGACGCCTCGACCCCCGGCGCCCGCCGCGCCGCGCTGGACGCGGCCCGGGCCGACGCCGACCGGCTGCCCGGCACGATCGCCGTCCGCACCGACCGCTCGCGGGAGCTGCCCGGGCCCGGCGTGCTCGTCGACGAGGACGGCGGCCGCCGCGACATCACCGAGATCCCGGCCGGTCTCGCACCTGGCTGGTACACCCTCGAGATCGACGATCGCACGGTCACGGTGGTCGTCGCGCCGCCCGCGCTCCCCGACGCCGAGCGCGCCTGGGGCTGGATGCTGCAGCTCTACGCCCTGCACTCCGAGGCCTCGTGGGGCATCGGCGACCTCGGCGACCTCCGGGACCTCACCGCGTGGACCGGCCGCGAGCACGGCGCGCACGCGGTGCTGCTCAACCCGCTGCACGCGTTCACCCCGGTGCCGCCGGTGCAGCCGTCGCCGTACACGCCGTCGAGCCGCCGCTTCGGCACCCCGCTCGCGCTGCGGATCACCGACCTGGACGCCTACGCCCGCGCCGACGAGGCGACCCGCGCCGAGGTCGACGCGCTGGCCCCCGCGCCGGGCGAGCGGATCGAGCACGACCGCGTCTGGGCGGCGAAGCGGTCCGCCCTGGAGCTGCTCTGGCGCGCGGAGGGCCGCCCCTCCCCCGACGTCGACCCCGACCTGGCCGAGTTCGCGACCTTCTGCGCGCTCGCCGAGCGCCACGGCGCCCGGTGGAGCCGCTGGCCCGAGCACCTGCGCCGCCCGGTCGTCGAGGACGGTCCGCGCACCGCGTTCCACGCGTGGGTGCAGGTGCAGGTCCAGGAGCAGCTCCGGGCCGTCCGCGAGACCGCGCGCGGGGCGGGCGTCCGCGTCGTCCACGACCTCGCCGTCGGCTGCGACCCGGAGGGCGCCGACGGCTGGGCCCTGCAGGACGTGCTGGCGCTGGGCGTCCGCGTCGGCGCGCCGCCGGACGCGTTCAGCCAGCAGGGCCAGGACTGGGGCCTGCCGCCGTGGCGCCCCGACCGCCTCGACGCCACCGGCTACGCCGCCTACCGCGATCTCCTGCGCGCCCTGCTCCGCCAGGCCGACGGGCTGCGGATCGACCACGTCGCCGGGCTGTGGCGGCTGTGGTGGGTGCCGCCGGGCTGCTCGGCCGACCGCGGCACCTACGTCCACTACGACGCCGAGGTCATGCTCGCCGTCCTCACGCTGGAGGCCCACCGGGCGGGTGCGCTGGTGATCGGCGAGGACCTGGGGACGGTCGAGCCGGAGGTCACCGCGGGGCTCGCCGAGCGGCACATGCTGGGCTCGTCGGTGCTGTGGTTCACCCGCGACCTCGACGACCCGGGCGAGCCGCTGCTGGCCCCCGACCGCTGGCCCGACGACGCCGTCGCCACGGTCTCCACCCACGACCTGCCGACCGCCACCGGCTTCCTCCGCGGCGAGCACGTCCGGGCGCGCGCCGAGCTGGGCCTGCTCGACGACCCCGCGGCCGAGCGGGAGAAGGCGGCGGCCGACCGCGCGGAGCTGGTGGCGCTGCTGCACGACAACGGGTTCGCCGCCGCCGACGCGACCGAGGAGGAGCTCGTCGTCGCCATGCACGCCCTGCTCGCCTCGACACCGGCCCGGCTGGTCCTGGTCTCGCCCTACGACGTGATCGGCGAGGTGCGCCAGCCGAACCTCCCCGGCACCGTCGACGAGTACCCGAACTGGCGGCTGCCGCTGCCGGTGACGCTGGAGGAGCTGTACCGCGACCCGCGCGTCACCGCCGTCGTCGACGCCGTGCGAGCCGGCCGTGGCTGAGGCGCTGCGGTCCGCGGAGGTCCTCTGGGCGGCGTGGCGCAGCGGGGAGCGGATGGCCGCGCTGCCCGAGCCGCCCGCCGACGAGGCCGCGGGCATGGCGGTGCAGGACGCGCTGCGCACGCTCGTCGGGGAGTCCTACGGGTGGAAGATCGCGGCGACGTCGGCGGCCGGGCAGGCGCACGTCCGCGTCTCCGGTCCGCTGCCCGGACCGCTGTTCACCCGGTTCCGGTACGGGCCCGGCGACGTCCTGCCGTCGCACGACCTGCACATGCGCGTGGCGGAGGCCGAGTTCGCGTTCCGCATGGGCGCCGACGTCCGCCCCGGCGACGACGTGCTCGCCGCCGTCGAGGCGCTGCACCTCGCGGTGGAGCTGCCCGACTCGCGCTACACCGACTTCGCCGCCGTCGGCCCCGCCCAGCTGCTCGCCGACGCCGCGTGCGCGAGCCGGTTCGTGCTCGGACCGGAGGTCCCGGACTGGCGCGAGGTGGACCTGTCCACAGCGGGGACAGCCCTGTGGATCAACGGAGCGGAGGCCGCCCGCGGCGCCGGTGCGGCGGTGCTCGGGGACCCGCGGACGGCGCTGGCCTGGCTCGCCGCGGAGCTCCCGCGGTACGGGCACCACCTGCGGGCCGGCGACGTGGTCACCACCGGCACCACGACCACGCCCCCGACGATCGGGCCGGGCGACGCGGTCCGCGCCGACTTCGGCGACCTGGGCTCGGTGCCACTCTCCCTGCGCTGACCCCTCGTGCGCCTGCGTCTCGCGGCAATCACTGGCCCGTACCGGCCGGGTGATCGTTCCGAGCCGAGCCTCACGGTCGTCCGGACGACCACCGCGCTCAGTTCGTGGCGATCATGCAGCGGTAGGGCATCATCGGGCCGTGGAGTCGAGCCGACTGGACCGCTGGCTGTGGGCGGTGCGCCTGACCAAGACCCGCCCGGACGCCGCGACGGCCTGCCGGGCCGGCCACGTCCGCGTCAACGACCGGCCCGCGAAGCCGGCCACCCCGGTGAGCCCCGGCGACGAGGTCCGGGCGCGCGTCAACGACGTCACGCGGGTCGTCGAGGTGGTGCGGATCCTGCCGCGCCGCGTCGGGGCCGCCGACGCCGCCACCTGCTACGTCGACCACACCCCCGCACCCCCGCCGGAGATGGCGATCCCGGTGGCCCGCCGCGACCGCGGCGCCGGCCGCCCGACCAAGCGCGAGCGGCGCGAGATCGACGAGTTCCGCAGCGGCGGGCTCTGAGCGATCCGGTCGCGCCTCGGCGGGTCCTACGAGGATGTCGTCACGGTCGGCTCGATGGTGATCGTCGACGGTAGCGTCGTGGTCGGATCCGGGGTGCCCTCGTCGACCGGCGGTTGCGTCGTCGTCACCGGAGGACGTGTGGTGGTAGGCGGTACAACAACGATGGGCGGGTCCGCGGTGATCGGCGGAGGCGGGGTGTACGTGACCGTCGCGTCCGTCTCGCACACCATCTGCACGACCGACCCCTGCTCCGGCGGCAGGATCCGGATCACCACCTCCCCCTCGTCCTCGCTGCCGACGTTGCAGGGCAATCCCTGCAGCGCGTCGAGGCTCTCGATCCCGTCCCCTGCCGGCCCGCGCGGCCCTCGCGGACCCGTCGGCCCGGTCAGGCTCGCAGCCTGGCTCAGGGCGATCGCGTACTCCTGGAACGGGCCCCGTGTGGCGCACCGCCCGCCGCGTTGCGGGTCGACGACGCGGAGCATCCCGGTCCTGGTGCTGACGCAGCCGTGGAGCGCCTCGCCGCCGCTGTTCGAGCCAGCTGCGTACGCGACGGTCAGCGTCCCTGCCACCACCACCCCGACCGCGGCGCAGGACACGACGACGAGGGCACGGCGGGACAACCGGTTCACGAGTTCTCCGATACGGACGGCGCTGGGGGCGCTACAAGATCGCCTCGCCCGGTGCGTCCGTTACGTGCCCTGGGGCACGACGACCGCCACCACCGGCCGCTCCCCGCGCTCCCGCAGGCCCAGCGCCGTCACCGAGGCGACGATGACCGCCAGCCCGACCCACTGCGTCCACACCAGCTCGGTCCCGAGCAGCGTGACGCCGATGAGCGCCGCCGTCACCGGGAAGGCCATCTCCGCGAGCGTGGCGCGGGCGGCGGGGGTGGAGCGCAGGCCGACGTAGTACAGCGCCAGCCCGAGCAGGCCGGGGATCAGGGCGAGCAGCGCCAGCGGGCCGAGCTGGGCGGGCGTGACGGCGACGGGGCCGCCGGTCAGGGCGAGCACGACCGCGCTCGCCGGGAGCCCGATCGCGAACCGCAGCACCGTGACGTCCCGGCTGGAGATCCGCACGCTGACCAGGCGCCCCAGCACCGTGCCCACGGCCCACAGCGCCGCGGCGCCGACGGCGAGCAGGGCCGCGGTGACCGCCTGGGGCGCCGCGGACAGCGGGTCGCGGAACGCCATCAGCCACGCCCCGGCCAGTGCGGGCACCGCGAACAGCCAGTACCGGCCGCGCACCCGTTCCCCGATCAGCGCCGCGGCCACGGCGACCGCGATCAGCGGCTGGAGCTTCTGCAGGACGACGGGCGTCACCGGGTCGCCGTAGCGGAAGGCCTCGGTGAACAGCGCGGTCGCGACGGCCGACGCCCCCGCCCCGATCACGACGAGCGCCGCGCGCTCCCGCCCGGACGCCGCGCGGAAGGCCCGGTACGCGGCGGGCAGGAACGGCACCAGCACCACGACGATGATCAGGTGCTCCCAGAACACGATCGTCGCGGCCGGGAGCGCGCCGGCCAGCGGCTGGCGCAGCAGGGCGTCGGTCCCCCACAGCGCCGCGGCGAGCGCCACCAACCAGGTGCGATCGGGCCGCGCGGGATCGGAAGTGCCGGAAACGGGCGTTGCCCCCAGTCGGTCCACGACTGGGGGGCAACGCCGGAGAGCTCCGATCGATACCGGAGCGGGGGAGATCGATCAGCCGGTGACCGGGAGGCTGGCCTGCACCACGGTCGGGGACGGGGCCACGCCGGGCGCGTCGTCGGTCGAGTCGGCGTCGTCGCCGTTGTCGCCCGAGCCGTTGTCGTCGCCGTCGGAGTAGTCGTCGTCCTTGCCGTCGCCGTCGTCGCCGTCGTCGCCGCGGTCGGTGCAGGTGGCGGAGCCGACGGTGACGGTCTGCAGCGCGCCGTCCAGGTCGCCGCCGAGCGCGTCGGTCAGCTGGGTGAGGACGTCCTGCTCGGTGGCCAGGGTCGTCGGCAGCTCGACACCGAGCAGGTCGCCCAGCACCGGCAGCTGCGCCCGGTCCTCGGAGTCGAGGGTCTCGTTGACGCCGTCGCCGCGGCCCGGGAGGACCTTCAGCTCGATGCCGGTCACGGTCAGCGAGCCGTCGGCGTTGCGCGTCTGGTCGTTGAGGGTGACGGTGGCCAGCGGCGAGAGGTTGATCTCGGTGCCCGGGACGGCGGTCTCGGGGAGCGGCTGGCCGAGCAGGGTGCCGTTGACGATCTGCAGCCCGGACTCGTCGGGGTCGGCGTCCTCGCAGTGGGTGCGGATGACGTCCGCGCGCAGGATGTTCAGCAGCTCGACGCGGGCGACGCTGGTGTCGGAACGCCCGGCCTCGGCCGAGGCGTTCAGCACGCCCACGAAGATGCCGGCGGCGTCGTCGGGGGTGCGCTCACCCAGCCCGAGCACCTCCTTGCTGACGTATTCGCCGTCGAAGGACTCGACGCCTGCGGGGAGCGGGGCGATGTCCAGCAGCCCGGAGGCCGAGATCGCGTACGCGGAGTCGTTGAACGACTCCTCGTCGGCGAACGCCGGAGAGGCCCCCAGCAGCAGAGCGGCCGACACGGCCACGGTGGCGCCGGCACCGACGATCTTCTTGTTCCTCACGTACGTGATCCCCTTCAATCCTGATCGATCATGACGAGCGTGCCGAGCGGCACCTCGACGAGTTCATCGAGCGCGTCCTGCGGGACGCGGATGCAGCCGTTGCTGGCGGCCGAGCCGAATCCGTCTGCGGTCGGCCACGTGTGGATCGCGACGGTGCCCGGACCGCCGCCGAAGGTGTCGAGCGTCGGGCTGTGCGCCCCGAGCGGGAGGATCACCGGCGAGAAGTCCTGCGCCGGGTCGGTGAACGCGCCGAGGATGAAGGTGCGGCCGACGGGCGTCGGGGTGTCGGGCGCGCCGATGCCGATCTCCCACTCCCCGACGACGGACTCCTCGCGCAGCAGCTGCATCGTCAGCGAGCCCAGGTGCACCTCGACGCGGTACGGCGTGGTCGCGCGCTCCATGTCGGCGCTGCGGACCCAGCCGGTGGAGCCGAAGGGCTTCGACGGCAGCAGGATCTGCACCCAGTCGCCCTGCTCGGCGATCACCGGGAACCAGACGTCGCCGAACTGCGTCGGCTCGACGCGTGCGATCGGGGCACCCTCGGGGGCGTCGTGCACCGGCGTCTGGCGCTCCGGGTGCACGACGATCCCGTCGGTCGCCACCCCGGCGGCCGGGTCGACCGGCGCGCCCTCGACGACGCCGTAGGTGTCGGCCAGCGGCAGCGCCGCGATGTCGACGACCGGGGGCGCGTCGGAGCCCGCGGTGGAGGCGGGCCCGCTGCCCAGGAACGTGAACCCGAGGATCACCACGAGCACCAGCGCGACACCCCCGACCACCCAGGGGAGGAACGCCGGCCGTGACGACGACCGCGGACGGTCCGTGCGGACGGGGAGCGAATGCCGAGTCATGACCCACCCAACCGGGGCAGTGCGAACGGGGAAGGTGCCGCAGAAGAGTGACGGCATCCGCTCATCGAGTGCGACGAAAAGGCTATATCGGGCACTTCGGTACGCGAACGAGGGACCCCGACACGCTCTGTCGTCGCTCGGGCGCTCTGAGGGATCGGCACGATCACCCCAACGAGGGGGTATCGAACGAGTGACGGCCGATTCCATGAGAATCGGCCGATGACCCCGCTCCCCACCGTCGACGACGTCCGCGCAGCCGCCGAACGGCTGCGGGGCCACGCCCACCGGACCCCCGTCCTCACCTCGCGGCGGGTCGACGAGGCCCTCCTGACCTCGGTGTTCTTCAAGTGCGAGAACTTCCAGCGGATGGGGGCGTTCAAGTTCCGGGGCGCGTTCAACGCTCTGTCACGATTGGATGACGGCGCCCGCCGCCGGGGGGTCGTCGCGTACTCCTCGGGCAACCACGCGCAGGCGATCGCGCTCTCCGCACGGATCCTCGGCGTCCCCGCGACGATCGTGATGCCGCACGACGCCCCGGCGAGCAAGGTGGCCGCCACGCTCGGTTACGGCGCCGAGGTCGTGCGGTACGACCGCGTCACCGAGGACCGCGAGGCCATCGGCGCCGGCATCGCCGCCGAGCGCGGGCTGACGCTGGTCCCGCCCTACGACCACCCCGACGTCATCGCCGGGCAGGGCACCGCCGCGCTGGAGCTGTTCACCGACGTCGGCGAGCTGGACGCGCTGTTCGTCTGCCTCGGCGGCGGCGGGCTGCTGGCCGGGTCGGCGCTCGCGGCGCGGGCCCTGTCCCCCGGCTGCCGGCTCTACGGCGTCGAGCCGGAGGCGGGCGACGACGGGCGGCGCTCGTTCCGCAGCGGCGCGATCGTGCACATCCCGACGCCCGACACGATCGCCGACGGCGCGCAGACCCAGCACCTCGGCGAGCTGACGTTCCCGATCATCCGCCGCGACGTCACCGACGTCCTCACCGTCTCCGACGCCGAGCTCGTCGACGCGATGCGGGTGTTCGCGAGCACCCTCAAGATCGTCGTCGAGCCGACGGGCTGCCTCGCGTTCGCGGCGGCCCGCCGGCTCGCGCCGACGCTGCGGGGACAGCGGATCGGGGTGATCGTCAGCGGCGGCAACGTCGACCTCGACCGCTACGCCGCGCTGCTCACCTCGTGACCGGGGCCGCCGCGAAGAAGGTCCGCAGATCCCCCACCACCGCGTCCGGGCGCTCCATCGCGGCGAAGTGCCCGCCGTCGGGGAACCGGCTCCAGTGCACGATGCCGCTGTTGTCGCGCTCGGCGAACGCGCGGATCGTCTGGAAGTCGTCGGCGAACACCGCCACCCCGGTCCGGGCGGAGCTGACCCGCGGCTCGGCCCCGCTGCGCGCGTCCTCCAGGTAGGAGCGCGCCGCCGTCGCCGAGGTGTTCGTGAACCAGTACAGCGAGACCTGGGTGAGGACCTGGTCGCGGGTGACGAGGCTGGTGCCGTTGCCGAAGGACTCGAACAGCTCGCTGTAGGCGAGCTGGCCGACCGGGGAGTCCGACAGCCCGGCGGCGACGGTCTGCGGCCGCGACGCGTTCATCGCGTTGTAGCCGCCGACCGACTGGAACCACTGCATGTGCTCCAGCCCGGCGTAGTCGGCGGGTTCCAGGGCCTCGAACTCCGCCGGGTCGCCCGAGGGGAACGAGAACAGCTGCAGGACGTGCAGCCCGAGGAAGCCGGGCGGGTCGAGCAGGCCCAGCTCCCGAGCGATGATCGCGCCCATGTCGCTGCCGTGGACGCCGTAGCTCGCGTAGCCCAGGCTCCGCATCAGCGCGTCGAAGGTGCGGGCGGTGCGGGCGGAGGTCCAGCCGCGGTCGACCACCGGCGTGCTGAACCCGAAGCCCGGGATCGACGGGACGACGACGGAGAACGCGTCCTCCGCCCTCCCGCCGTGGGCCACCGGGTCGGTCAGCGGCCCGATCACGTCGAGGAAGTCGGCGAACGAGCCCGGGTAGGTGTGCACCAGCAGCAGCGGCGTGGCGTCCGCCTCGGCCGACGGCACGTGCAGGAAGTGCACGGTCTGCCCGTCGATCTCGGTGAGGTACTGGGGGAAGGCGTTCATCCGCGCCTCCTGGGCCCGCCAGTCGAACGCGGTGCGCCAGTGCTCGACGGTCTCCTGCAGGTGGTGGTTGGGCACGCCGTAGTCCCAGTCGTCGCCGGGGGCGGGGCGCGGCAGCCGGGTGCGGGCGAGGCGGTCGGCGAGGTCGTCCAGGTCGGCCTGGGGGATCTCGACGCGGAAGGGGCGGGGGTTCTCGGTCATGGGAGCACCGTAGGAAGGAATGCGGAACGGTACGTTCCGCTTCGTGCACGAGACCACCTCCCGGATCCTCAGCCTGCTCGCCCTGCTGCAGGTGCGGCCCCGCTGGACCGGGCCCGAGCTCGCCGAGCGGCTCAGCGTCACCACCCGGACGATCCGCAACGACGTCAACCGCCTGCGCGAGCTCGGCTACCCCGTCGACGCCGAACTCGGCTCGCACGGGTCCTACCGGCTCGGGCCGGGGGCCAAGCTCCCGCCGCTGCTCCTCGACGACGAGGAGGCCGTCGCCGTCGCGGTCGGCCTGCGGGCGGCCACCGGGATCGCCGGCATCGAGGAGAGCAGCGCCCGGGCGCTGACCAAGCTCGAGCACGTGCTGCCGCACCACCTGCGCCGCCAGGTGGGCGCGGTCCACGAGGCCACCACGCGCGCCCCGGACAACACCGACACCGACGTCGAGGACCCGACGGTGGACCCGGCCGTCCTCACCGCGGTGGCGAGCGCGATCCGCGACACCGAGTGGCTGCGCTTCGACCACCCCGGCTCCGACGTGCCGCTCGTCGTCGAGCCGTACCGGCTGGTCAGCTGGGTGCGCCGCTGGTACCTCGTCGCGCGCGACCCGGCCTCCGGCGCGTGGCGGACGTTCCGCGTCGACCGGCTCACCCTGCGGATGGCGACCCACCGCCGCTTCACCCCCACCCCGCTGCCCGGCGGCGACTACACCGCCTTCGTCCTGCGCGACGTCGCCTCCACCGGCTGGAGCGTGCACGCCCGGATCACCGTCCACGCGCCCGCCGACGCGGTGCTGGCCCGGATCAACCCGACCGTCGGGGTGGTGGAGGCCCTCGACGCCTCGACGTGCGTGCTGATGACCGGGGCCGACAGCCTGGAGATGATCGCGGTCTACGTCGGCATGCTCGGGCTCGACTTCCGCGTCACCGAGCCGCCCGCGCTGGTCGAGCACCTGCGCGTGCTCGCGGAGCGCTACGCCCGCGCCCTGCCGGACGGGCCCTGACGCGCGCCGTCCCCACATCGGTGACCTGCTCCGTGGGCCGGGGAACACCGCCGGATGGTGTGCCAGACTCCGGAGGACGACGGTGGAGGCGGGGTGGGACGGATCGGCATCGACGTCGCCCTGCCCGACCAGCGGCCGCCGAGCGCCCCCGAGGTGCTGTGCGACCCGGGTCGCCTGCTGGCGCTGGCGCAGTCGGGGCTCGACTCGGAGTCGGACCCCGCGATGGAGCTCGTCGCCCGGCGCGTGCAGCGCTGGCTGGACGTGCCGGTCGCGCTCGTGACGCTGGTGCAGCCCGAGCAGCAGGTGTTCCCCGGGCTCGTCGGGCTCCCCGAACCGTGGGCGTCGCGCCGCGCGACCCCGCTCACCCACTCGTTCTGCCAGCACGTCGTGACCACCGCCCAGCCGCTGATCGTGGAGAACGCGCCCGAGCACCCGCTGGTCCGCGACAACCTCGCCGTCCCCGACATCGGCGTGATGGCGTACGCGGGCATGCCGCTGACCGACGCCGACGGGCACGTGCTGGGCTCGCTGTGCGCGATCGACACCCACCCGCGCGCCTGGACCCCCACCCAGATCGACGTGCTGCGCGACCTGGCCTGGGGCTGCTCGGTCGAGCTGCGGCTGCGCCTGGCGCGCTTCGACGCCGAGCAGGAGCGCACCCGCCGCGACGCGCTCGAGAGCACCCTGCGCGAGTCGTTCGAGCAGAGCCAGTCGCTGCTGGAGGTCTCGCAGGCGTTCACCCGCACCGCGACCGTCGCCGACGTCCGGGACCGGATCGTCGAGCTGGCCACCGGTCGGCAGGCGCCCGCCTACGTCGGCATCTCGCTGCTGCAGCCGGACGGGCGGCTGCGCCGCTACGACGACGCCGGGCCGCTGAGCGCCACCGGCCGCGACGCCGACGGGTCGTGGTCGCTGTACCCGGTGTCGGCGGAGGCGCCCTCGGCGGCGGCGGTGCACCAGGCGCGGATGGTGCACCACGGCGACCGGCCCGCCTTCGACGCGGAGTACCCGGCACCGGCGCGGCAGGCGCTGCGCGACCTCGGGCTGCACTCCGTCGTGGCCGCCCCGCTCGTCGGCGACGACGGCGTGCTCGGCTCGCTGCTGCTGGGCTGGGACGAGCCGCGGTCCTTCGACCCCGTCGAGCTGCTGACGCTCAGCACGGTCGCCGGGTTCGCCGCCCAGGCGCTGCACCGGGCCGAGCTGCTGCAGCACCGGATCGGCGTCGCCCAGCAGATGCAGCAGGCGATGCTCGCCCCGCTGCCCACCGTCGCGGGGCTCCTCATGGCCGCGCGCTACCGGCCGGCCGACTCCCGCGAGCACGTCGGGGGCGACTGGTACGACGCGGTGCTGCCGACGGCCGACCCGTCGCTGGTCGCGGTGTCCGTCGGCGACATCGCCGGCCACAACCTCGCGGCCGCGATCGCGATGGGGCAGGTCCGGCCGATGCTGCGCCAGGCCTGCTTCGACCACGCCACCGCGGCCCCGTCGCACGCGCTCGCCGCGCTGGAGACCGCCGGTGCGGGGCTGGGCGTCACCGCGATGGGCTCGGCGATGCTCGCCTACCTGCGCGCCGGGGCGGGCCGGACGTGGTCGGTCACCTGGACCAACGCCGGCCACCCGCCCCCCGTCGTCCTCGCCCCGGACGCCCCCGCCCGGCTCCTCGACGAGCACGACCACCTGTTCGGCGTCGGCCCGCTCGCGCACCTCCCCCGCCGCGACCACGACGTCGTCCTCGCCCCGGGGACCACCCTGTTCCTCTACTCCGACGGGCTCATCGAGAGCCGCGGCGACGACATCGACGCCGGGATCGACCGGCTCACCGCCCTGCTCGACGCGCACCGCCACCTGACCTGCCAGGAGCTCGTCGACCTCTCCATCGACACCCTGGCCACCGACTCCCCCGACGACGTCGTCGCGCTCGCCGTGCGCATCCCGGCCATCTGACTCCGTGTGATCTGCATCACATCAACGGCCGCAGGTTCCCGGGCCTCGGCCCTACCGTTGCCGGCCATGGACGTCACCGAGATCCGCCGCCACATCGTCGACACCCTGCCCGGGACGGACGTCCTGGAAGCGGCCGGAGACCTGTTCTTCGTGCACGACCCCGACCGCGACCTGCCCGACGCGCGCAGGATCCCGTGGGCCACGATCGTCACCTCGAACGCCTACGACGACGGGTCCGACCTCGACCGCCCCGGGGTGTTCCGGCTCAACGTCGGGCTGACGAAGGACGAGTTCGCCCGCCGCTTCCCCGCCGGCGGCGAGCACGACCCGACCGCGCTGGACGTCCTGCTGCCGCACCCGACCTACGGCGACCGGTACTGGGCGTGCGTGCTCAACCCGGACACGACCTGGCCCGAGGTCCGCGACCTGCTCGCCCGCGGCCACGCCCGCGCCGTCCGCCGGCACGCCGCCGCCGCGGCCCGCCGGGAGGCGTCCCGGGGTGCGACCGGACGCGTGCCCGAGGTCGAGGGGGGCACCCGCCCGACGACGTCCGGCTGACCCCGACGATCGATCCCCTCGATCGACTCCGTGCCGCTCAGGTACGCAGGGCCTGGCCGACCCGCGCCGCCTGGCCGGTGAGGTGGCGGCGCTCGGGGACGGTGGGGGCGGAGCGGGCGGCGTCGGCGTACAACCGCGCCGCGGCGGCCAGGTCGCCGGCCTTCTCGTGCAGGTGCGCGGACGCCGCGGCGTACCGGGGCAGGCCCGGGTCCACGTCGGACAGCGCGGCGAGCCCGGCGGCCGCCCCGTCGGCCTCCCCGACCGCGACGGCCCGGTTGAGCGCCACGACCGGGCTCCCGGTGATCCGCAGCAGCTCGTCGTACCAGCCGACGATCTGCGGCCAGTCGGTCTCCTCGGCGCGCGGGGCGTCGGCGTGCAGCGCGGCGATCGCGGCCTGGGCCTGGAACTCGCCGAGCCGGTCGCGCGCCAGGGCCGCCTGCAGGATCCCGACGCCCTCGGCGATGAGCGCGGTGTCCCACCGCGAGCGGTCCTGCTCGGGCAGCGGGACCAGGATGCCGTCGCCCCGCGTCCGCGCCGGGCGCCGGGCGTGGTGCAGCAGCATGAGCGCGAGCAGCCCCGCGGTCTCCTCGTCGCGCGCCCGGCCGGCCAGCTCCCTGGTCAGCCGGATCGCCTCCGCCGCCAGGTCGACGTCGCCGGTGTAGCCCTCGTTGAAGACCAGGTAGAGCACGCGGCGCACCGTCGCCGGATCACCCGGCCGGTCGAACCGCACGTCGGCGACCGTCCGCTTGGCCCGGCTGATCCGCTGCGCCATCGTCGCCTCCGGCACGAGGTAGGCCGCGGCGATCTGCCGGGTGGTCAGGCCGCCGACGGCGCGCAGCGTGAGCGCCACCGCCGACGCCGGCGTCAGCGACGGGTGGGCGCACAGGAAGAACAGCGCGAGCGTGTCGTCGACGGTCTCGGCCGGCCCCGGCGGCGGCTCGTCCTCGACCCGCTGCTCCCTCGCCCGCCGCGAGACCTCCGAGCGGTGGGCGTCGAGGAACTTGCGCCACGCCACCGTGACCAGCCAGCCCCTGGGGTCGGCGGGCCGGCCGTCCGGCCAGCTCAGGGCGGCCTGCAGCAGCGCCTCCTGCACGGCGTCCTCGGCCGTCGCGAAGTCGACCCCGCGACGGACGAGGACACCGATCACCGCGGGGGTCAGCTCCCGCAGCAGGAGCTCGTCCGCCCCGGTCACTCGGTGACCGTCGGCGGGGTGCCCATCAGCGGGCGCAGCTCGAGCCACTCGTGGATCGGCTCCCCGCCCGCGCCGGGGGCGGCCGACAGCTCGCCGGCGAGGGCCAGCGCGCGGTCGTAGCTCTCGACGTCGATGATCATCCAGCCGGCGATCAGGTCCTTGGTCTCCGCGAACGGGCCGTCGGTGACCGGCGGGCGGCCCTCCCCGTCGAAGCGGACGAAGGTGCCCTCGGGCGAGAGCGCCTGGCCGTCGACGTACTCGCCGGTGCCCTCGAGCCGGGCGGCGAAGTCGTTCATGTAGCGGATGTGGTCCTCGACCTCCTGCGGGGTCCACTGGTCCATGGGGACGTCGTTGACCCCCTTCGGGGCGCCGCGGTAGTGCTTCAGGAGCAGGTACTTCGCCATGGTGGATCTCCTCGGTCCGTGCGGCCCCGGTGGCCGCATCCGACCCTGGGACGGAGCCGGCACGCCGGTCTCGACATCGTTGGGCGAACTCTCTCCGGTCGACTTCCGCCGGTGCGGGCCACCGGCCGGCGGATCCCCGCCGACCGGTGCCCCGGTGCGGATCAGCCGCTCATGCCGCCGTCGATCGCGAACGTCGTCGAGGTGATCATGGCGCTCGCGTCGGAGGCCAGGTAGAGCGCGGCCTGCGCGATCTCCTCGGGGGTGGTGTGGCGCCCCAGCGGGATCATGCCGTCGAACACCTCGGCCGCGTCCTGCTGCGACTTGCCGGTGGCCGTCATCTCGATGGCGTCCTGGAAGGGCGTCGAGGTCGGTCCGGGGTGCAGGGTGTTGACCCGGATCCGGCGCTCGGCCAGCTCCTTCGCCGCGGACCGCATCAGGCCGACCTGCCCGTGCTTGGCCGCGACGTAGGCCGACAGGTCCCCGAACCCGACCAGCCCGACCACGCTCGAGGTGATGATCACGCTGCCGCCGTCGTTCAGGTGCGGGACGCCGTGCTTGAGCACGTGGAAGGCGCCCTGGACGTGCACGGCGAGGGTGCGGGCGAAGACGTCCGCCGGGTAGTCGACGATCTTGCTGATCGCCCCGCTGATGCCCGCGTTGCTGAACAGCACGTCGTAGCGCCCGTAGTGGTCGGCGCCGGCCCGGACGGCGTCGCGGACGGCGTCCTCGTCGGCGACGTCCGCGACCGAGGTCAGCGCCGCGTCCGCGCCGAGCTCGTCGGCGGCCGCCTTCAGCGCGGCCTCGTCGATCCCGACGAGGTGCACCCGCGCACCCTCGGCGACGTACAGGCGCGCCGACGCCAGCCCGATGCCGCTCTCGCCCCCCGTGATCAGCGCGACCTTGTCCTGCAGTACACCCATCGTCGGGTCCTCCTGATCGTGTGGTGGGTGGTGCCGCACCGATTGTGGACGAGATCCCGCGCGCCGCACCCCTTGCTCGGCCGGCGGAGCAGCCGGTGTACTTCCGGGGCCGGCGTCGGACGAAGGGACCAGTTCATGCGCGCAGCCGTCTACCACGGAGTCGGTGACATCCGGATCGAGGACGCCCCCGAGCCGCGGCCCGGCCCGGGCGAGGTCAAGATCCAGATCGCGCACAACGGGGTCTGCGGTTCCGACCTGCACGAGTACTTCTCCGCCCCGACGTTCGTCCCGCTCGAACCGCACCCCCAGACCGGCGCCGCGGCGCCCGTCGTGCTGGGTCACGAGTTCTCCGGGACCGTGGTGGAGGTCGGCGAGGGCGTCACGTCCGTCGCGGTCGGGCAGCGCGCCGCGCTGCGGCCCACCTACTCCTGCGGCACGTGCGCGTCCTGCGTGCGGGGACTGCCCAACATCTGCCGCGTCCTCGCCTTCCACGGCCTCAGCGCCGCGGGCGGCGGGCTGTCGGACTTCACCGTGATGCGCGCGGACATGGTGCACCCCCTGCCCGACGGGGTGTCCCTGGAGCTGGGCGCGCTCGTCGAGCCGATGGCCGTCGGGCACCACGCGGTCGACCGCTCCGGGCTGACCCCGGACGACACCGCCGTCATCGTCGGCGCCGGGCCCATCGGCATCGGCCTGTGGTTCGCCCTGCGCGCCCGCGGCTTCGCCCGCGTCCTGGTCAGCGAGACCTCGCCGCAGCGCCGGGCCGCCATCAGCGGGCTGGGGGCCGAGGAGGTCATCGACCCCCGGGAGACCGACCTGACCGACGCGGTGCTCCGGCTCAGCGACGGCGTCGGCGCGGCCGCGGTCTTCGACGCCGCCGGCGTGGGCGCCGCGATCGAGCACAGCATCCCCGCCCTCGCCCCGCGGGGGAAGATCGTCGTGGTCGGCATCCACGAGCAGCCGTTCGGCTTCAACCCGACGAGCCTGCTCCTGCAGGAGGTCGAGGTCGTCGGCTCCATCGTCTACGACGACTCCGACTACCGGGCCGTCATCGAGAACATGGCCGCCGGCCTCTACGACACCACCGGCTGGGTCGAGCACACCCCGCTCTCCGGGCTGCTCGACGCCTTCGACGAGCTGCGCGCCGGCCGCAAGATGAAGATCCTCGTGGACCTCTGACGCGGGCCGGTGCCGGTCACCGCGGGGGGAGGACGTCGTCGATCACGACCGTGACGTCGGCGGGCTCCAGGTCGGTGAGCTCCCGGATCCGGGCGGCGACCGTGCGCCGGACGCGCTCGCCGAGGGCCACCAGGTCGGTGCCGTAGCCGGCGGCCAGGGTGATCTCGACCGCCGTGCTGGCGCCGGTGGCCCCGGCCGCGACTCCGGGTCCCCCCAGGTGCCTCGACAGCGCGACCCGCACCCCGGGCACCTCCTGCGCGCTCTGCCGGGCGGTGGCCACGACCACGCGGGCGGAGATGCGGACGAGCCCCTCCGCCGAGGGCACGAGCCCCCAGTCGGTGTGCTCGACGGCCTGGCGGATCTTCTCGAGCGCGGCCTCGAGGATGCTGTCCGGCGCCTCGACCCGCTCGGCGGCCAGGTCCCGCACGGGGGCCCACAGCCGGTCGTACTCGGCCAGGGCCGCCCGGCAGTGCGGGCACCCCTGCTGGTGCGGGTCGCGCTCGTCGGCCCGGCCGTCGGCGACCTGGTCGAGGACGCCCTGCACCTCCCGCCCGCAGGCCAGGCGCCCGTCGCTGTGCGGAAGGGTCATGACCAGCTCCGCAGGGTGTCGAGCAGGTGGCGCCGGGCGCGGTAGAGCCGCCCGCGGACGGTGGCCTCGGAGACGTCCAGGATCGTGGCCACCTCCTGGTAGCTCAGACCTTCGATCTGCTGGAGCACGAACACGGCCCGCAGGTCGGGCGGCAGCGACCCGATCGCCCGCAGCGTGGCCGCGCTGCGCTGCCGCGCGACGACCTCGTCGTCGGCGCCGACGGTCGGTGGATGGTCGGAGTCGAGTATCGGGCGGCTCGGGGGGCGTTGTCGAACGACGTTGAGGCAGCGGTTGACGACGATCCGGTAGAGCCAGGTCGTGAACGCCCCCTCCCCCGCGAACCCCGCGAGCGCGGTCCAGAGCTGGATGACGACGTCCTGGGCCACGTCCTCGGCGTCGTGCGGGTTGGCCAGCATCCGCAGGGCGATGCGGTAGATGCGGTTGCGGTGGCGCCGGACCAGGACCTCGTACGCGTCGACGTCGCCGGACTGGGCCTTCCCGATCAGCCAGTCGTCGGCGGCGGCGTCGAGCTCGTCGTGCTCCACCGCCACCCTCCGGTCCCGTTCGACACCTGCGCGCTCCACGCGCCCGACCTGTACGCCGTCCCGAGGACGGACCGGATCCCTACCGCGCGGACGGGGCCGCGCCGGTGGTCGCCCCGCCGCGGCGGGCCAGCGGCCCGCGGGAGCGACGGCGCAGCCAGTCGCGCCCGTACTTGAGGGCCCGGCTCGCGGCACCGGGCCCGTTGCGGCGCTCCAGGGCGTCACCCACCGTCCCGAGCAGCGCGCCCAGGATCGGCGCGCCGATCGCGAAGAGCGCCCACATGCGCAGTCTCCTGCTCAAGAACACCCACATCAGGTTCTCCTCCTCGTCGGTCACCCTGAGCGACACCCGGTCCGGGCACCTGCTCGACACCTGTTGGACACGTGCCGGGGCGCGTCCTCACGGCCACCGGACTGTTTCCCCGATCTCGTCCGCTCCAACCACGGCCGATCTACCCGCCGTCGGCGACATTCCGGCAGGTCAGAGCGACACGCCGTGAAGAACGCACGATCCCAGTGGTGATTGCCACAGCAACTACCGCTGGACGGCTCCGCGTGCTCATCATTCGTCGACACCGCCGGACGGGCCACCCGCCGGGGCGAGGTGACCAGGGTCACGTCAACCCGGCGTGACGACCGGCCGCCGCCGGTGTCGAACCAGAGCGAGTCGCGGAACGGGATGACCGGTCCGCGGTAGCGCCGTCCTCCCCGCACGATCCGACCCAGGAGTTCGCATGAGCAGCCCCACCAGCCAGCCCGCCACCACCCCGAAGCCGTCCCCGAGCCCGGGCGCCGGCCCGCTGGCCACCGGCCAGGGCACCACGAAGATCGCCGAGGCGGTCGTGTCGAAGATCGCCGGGCTCGCCGCCCGCGAGGTCGGCGGCGTCCACGCCCTCGGGGGCGGGGCGGCCCGCGCGTTCGGCGCGATCCGCGAGCGCATCCCCGGTGCGGCCACCAACGCCTCCCAGGGCGTGTCCGTCGAGGTCGGCGAGAAGCAGGCCGCGGTCGACATCGACGTGGTCGTCGAGTACGGCGTCGCGATCGCCGACCTGGCGAAGGCCATCCGGCGCAACGTCATCTCCGCGCTGGAGCGCATGACCGGGCTCGAGGTCGTCGAGGTCAACGTGTCGGTCAACGACGTGCACCTGCCCTCGGACGACGCGGACGGCGACGACAGCCCCGCCGAGCCCCCGCGCGTGGCGTGACGCTCCCGCCCCCACCGGCGACGTCACCGGCGACCGGGGCCGAGCCGATCGGCACCGGTCCCGTGGCCGCCCACCTCGTCGACGCCGACCTGATCGTCGCCGCCGTGCTGGGCTGCCACTCGGTGGCCGCCCTGCACGGCGGCCGGTTCGGGGAGGTCGCGACCTACCTCCCCGGTCGGCGCGTCCCCGGTGTCCGCCACGACGGCGGGCGGGTCGCGGTCCACGTCGTGGGCCGCTACCCCGCCTCCGTCACCGACATCGCCGGCCAGGTCCGGGACGCGGTCGCCGCGGTCCTGCCCGGCCCCGTCGTCGACGTCACCGTCGAGGACTACCTCGACCCGCACCCGCCCTCGCACAAGGAGTGACCATGGTCCCCGCAGTCAACAACGGCCAGCTCGGCCTGATCGTCGGGCTCGTCCTCGGGATCGCCGGCGCGTTCGGCGGCTTCTCGGCGTTCGTCGTCGTGCTGCTGCTCGGGGCGGTCGGCCTGCTGGTCGGGCGCTACCTCGACGGCCAGCTCGACCTCTCCGAGCTCTCGGAGCGCTCCGGGCTGACCGGCCGCGGCTCCGACCGGCGACGCGGATGACCGTCGCCGACCTGGTGCCGCCCGCCGCACCCCACGTCCCGGCCGGGCGGCACCGCGCACTGCGGGAACCCGCCCTGCGCGGGGACCTGCACGTCGCGGACGGGGTCGTGGAGAAGATCACCGCGACCGCGCTGGGCGAGGTCCCCGAGATCGGTGGCACGGCCCGGCGGGTCCTGGGCGTGGCGGTGGGGTCCGACGACCTGCCGCACGTCACGGCCACCGTGTCCGGCGGGGCCGTCGTCCTCGACGCGGCCGTGTCGGTCGTCTACCCGGCGCCGGTCGCGCCCGCCACCGACCGGGCCCGTGCGCACGTCGTCGACCGCGTCGGCGAGCTCACGGGCCTGCGGGTCGAGCGGGTCGACATCACCGTCACCGCCCTCACCCGCCCCCCGATCTCACCCCGCCGACGGGAGCTCACGTGATCCGCCGTCCCCGCCGGACGGTTCCGGCCACCGTCGTCGCGCTCGTCCTGCTCGCCGCTGCGGTCCTGGTCGCGGTCTCGGGCGTCCAGGTGCTGCTCGGCCGACCCCCCGTCGTCCCGTTCGGCGATCTCGCCGCCCTCGGCGCACAGGTCACCCTCGCCGATCCCGCCGTCGTCGCCGCGGCGGCCGGGACCGCGCTGGTCGGGCTGCTGCTCCTGGCGCTCGCCCTGCGACCCGGGTCCCCCACCGTCCTCCCGCTGAGCGACGGCGGCTCGGGGATCGACACCGGCATCACCCGGCGCAGCCTCGACCGCGCGTTGGCCGACGCCGCCGGGCGGGTCGACGGCGTCCGGTCCGCGACGGTCCGGTCGCGCCGCACCCGGGTCCGCGCCGACGTCCGACCGGCGTTCGGCGATCCCGCGCAGCTCAGGTCCCGGGTCCGGGAGCAGCTCGCCGAGCGGCTGGCCGGGATCGGCCCCGCCTCCACCCCGCGGATCACGGTCCGCGTCGTCCGACCGAGGAGGACCTGATGGCGTCCCCGAACCGTCCCGCCCGGCTCAACCGGACGCTGCTCGCCGTCGTCGGGCTGGTCCTGCTGCTCGTGGGCGCCGTCGGCGTCGCCGCCGGGGCCGGGCTGCTGCGCGGCATGCTCCCCGCGGTCGACCCGGGCGTACCCCTGCTCCCCGCCGAGCTCGCGCTGCCGCAGTGGGCGACCTACGTCGCCGTCGCTGGTGCGGTGGTCGTCGGGCTGCTGGCCCTGCGCTGGATGATCGCCCAGGCCCGGCGCCGCCCCCCGACGGAGACCTGGCGGCTGCCCGCCGCCCCCGTCGACGGAGCCGACCGGGGATCCACCACGATCGACTCCGACGACGTCGCCGACGCCTTCGCCGCCGACATCGAGACCTACCCCGGCGTCCTGTCCGCGGCGGCCGCGCTCACCGGCCCCCGCCACCGGCCCGACCTGCACCTGGAGATCACCGCGGGCACCGACGTCGATCTCGCGGACCTGCGCGGACGCATCGCCGAGCACGCGCTGCCCCGCCTGCGCAGCGCGATGGACATCGAGGGCCTGCGCGCCGACCTGGTCCTGCGACTGGACACGACGACCGCCGACGCGCCGGCCGTCCACTGAATCCGCTCGTGCGGATCTTCTGCTCTTGAGGAACCGCACAAGCTCGTTCTACGCTCCTCCTCATGACGCGTCTGCTGATCGGCATCGCGGCGCTCGTCGTCGGGCTGCTGGTGGGGTGCGGCGCCCCTGCCGTCGCGCCGGCACCCGCGGGAGCTCCGGCCGAGGTCCCACCGGTCGGCACCGTCCGCCTCACCGGCGACCTGGTGGCCCCGACCGGCGTCACGCTCGAGGACCTGGCCGCGCTGCCGCAGCAGACCGTCGAGGTCTCCTTCGGCAGCGGCCAGGGCCGGCAGACCCGCACCGAGACCGGCCCCGCCCTCGCCGACGTCCTGCCGGCGGACGCGCTGGCCGTCGCCCCGGACCGCCACAACGACCTCCTGTCGTTCGCCGTCCTCGCGGTCGGCTCCGACGGATACACCGCGGCCGTCGCCTACGGCGACGTGTCGGCCGACTTCGGCGACCGCGGCCTGCTGCTGTCCCTCGTCGAGGACGGGCGGGCGCTGGAGCGGCCGCGACTGGTCGTGCCCGGCGACGTCCGCGGCGGGCGCTACGTCAGCGATCTCGTGGAGCTCCGTGTCGTGCGGGTGCGGTGACCGGTGCGCGTGCCACAGTGCCCCGTGACCGCGCCCCCGATGGGCCCCGCCGCCATGCTCCCCGGCTGGTGGACGCTCATGCCGCTGGGCCCCGACGGCGAGCACCTGTGGGCGCGCATCGTGCGCCTGCTGCCGCCGGAGTGGACCCAGGAGGACCGCTGGGCCGTCCAGCTGCGCCGCGACGCCGACACCTGGTGGGTGAAGTGCGCCCCGTCCGCCCAGTTCCCGGTGTGCGACGTCGACCCGACCGGGTGAGGGCGGGACCGGTCCCGCCCTACCGCTCGCCCGCCCCGCGCGGCCGCAGGTCGGCGAACCGGGTGAGCTGCGTGACGTGCTTGGGCTCGAGCTCTTCGATGCTGGTCACCTGCAGCAGCTTCATCGTGCGCACGATCTGCTCGGACAGGATCTCGATCATCCGGTCGACGCCCTCGCGCCCACCGGCCATCAGGCCGTAGAGGTAGGCCCGGCCGACGAGGGTGAACTTCGCCCCCATCGCGATCGACGCGACGACGTCGGCGCCGTTCATGATCCCCGTGTCGATCATGACCTCGACGTCGTCGCCGACCTCCCGGACCACCTCGGGCAGCAGGTGGAACGGCACCGGGGCGCGGTCCAGCTGCCGCCCGCCGTGGTTGGACAGCACGATCGCGTCCACCCCGAGGTCGGCCAGGCGCTTGGCGTCCTCGACGTTCTGCACGCCCTTGATCGCGATCCTGTGCGGCCAGATCTTCCGGATCTCGGCCAGGTCGTCGTAGTCGATCGACGGGTCCATGGCCGCGTTGAGCAGCTCGCCGACGGTGCCCCCGGTCGAGGACAGCGAGGCGAACTCCAGCTTCGGCGTGGTGAGGAAGTCCCACCACCACCACGGCCGCGTCATCGTGTTGGCCACGGTGCGCAGGCTGATCTGCGGCGGGATGGAGAAGCCGTTGCGCTTGTCACGCAGCCGCGCGCCGGCGACCGGGGTGTCGACGGTGAAGAACAGCGTGTCGAACCCGGCCGCGGCCGCCCGCTCGACCAGGCCGTAGGAGATGTGCCGCTGGTTCATGACGTAGAGCTGGAACCAGTTGCGGCCGTTCGGATTCGCCTCCTTCACCGTCTCGATCGACGAGGTCCCAAGGGTGGACAGGCAGAACGGGATGCCCGCCGCACCGGCCGCCCCGGCCCCGGCCTCCTCTCCCTCGGTCTGCATCAGCCGCGTGAACCCGGTGGGCGCGATACCGAAGGGCAGGGCGGACGTGCCGCCGAGGATCCGGGTGGTCGTGTCGACCGTGGAGACGTCGCGCAGGACCGACGGGTGGAACTCGATGTCCTCGAACGCCTGGCGGGCCCGGCTCAGGGACAGCTCGCCGTCGGCGGCGCCGTCGGTGTAGTCGAACGCGGCAGCGGGCGTGCGCCGCTTCGCGATCCGGCGCAGGTCCTGGACGGTCAGCGCGGACTCGAGACGGCGCTTGCGGCCGTCGAACTCGAACCTCTTGAACCGCAGCAGCTCCAGAACCTCTGCCGGCCTCGGGGCCTGACGCTTCACCATGACTTCTCCTTCTGGGCATGCTGTGGTCTGACCACACGGTAGCAACGTGGTCAGACCACAGCAAGTACCCTCTCCCCATGCCCGCCGGACCCCGCGCCTCCGAACTCGTCCTGGCCCACGTCGAGGCCGAGCTCAGCGCCGGCCGATTCACGCTGGGCGGCCGGCTGCCTGCGGAACGGGCCCTCGCCGAGCAGCTCGGGATCTCCCGACCCTCCGTCCGCGAGGCGATCCGGGCGCTGGAGGTGCTCGGTGTCGTGCGCACCGGGACCGGCTCCGGCCCCGACGCCGGCGCGGTGATCGTCGCGAACCCGGCGGCGGGGATCGGCGCGGCACTGCGCCTGCACCTGGCGACCACCGGGGTGTCCGTCGGCGACGTCGTGCAGCTGCGCGTCCTGATCGAGGGGTGGGCACTGCGCGAGGCGGCCGGCCGTCCCGACGCCGCCGTGTTCGCCACCGCGGCCGCTCTGCTGGACGAGATGGACGCCGAGCCCGACCCCCACCGCTTCATCGACCTCGACACGGCCTTCCACACCAGCCTCGTCGGCCTGTGCGGGAACGTGCTCGTCACGGCCGTCATGACCAGCGTCCGCGGCGCCGTGCGGTCCTACATCGGGACCGGGGCCACCCGCCTCCCCGACTGGGGCGCGACGTCCGAGCGGCTCCGCGCCGAGCACCGGCGCATCTACGACGCCGTCCGCACCGGCGACGCCCCGCGCGCCGAGCGCGAGGCGATCGCGCACATCACGGGGTACTACCGCGACTCGGGGTTCGGCTGAGCACGGTCGGGCCGGTCGCTGGTGACGGTGGGCCCCCGGGGGATCGAACCCCGAACCCGCGGACTCCCGCGCGATCATCTCCGACTTTCGTGGACATCCCGCGTGACCTGCGAGAACCACTCCCCCGACCTCTGATCGTTCGTGATCGTTCGGCGCCCCTCTGAAGACGTTTCATGTCCCAAAAGTGTCCACAGGATCTTGAGCTGCACCGTCCCGCCGAACTCGCGCCGGCCGTTCTCCGCCCACGCCGGGAGCTGGTGGTGATCTCCTCGCGGCGCGGGTGGAACCCTGCCGGGCCGAGGGGTGGGGCGCAAGGCACGTCTTCCCGCCTTGCGCCCCACCCCTCGGCCCGGTAGCCCTCGGGCGCGCCGTGAGGAGATCACCACCCCCGCCGCACCTCCCCCGATCTCCGAGTGGTGTCGGGTTCGGGCGGAGCCCGTGCACTTTCACCCATCACCGCTGAGAGCTAGCATCGCTCTGTGGCGATGAGTTGTTGTCCTGACGATGCAACCCCGGCGGTCGCGCTGTTTCGATCCCTCGGTGACCCCGCCCGATTGGCGATCGTGTCCCGCCTGGCACAGGGAGAGGCCCGGGTGGTCGACCTGACCCGCTTGCTGGGGTTGGCGCAGTCAACGGTGTCCAAGCACCTGGCCTGCCTCCGGGACTGCCAGCTCGTGGACTTCCGCACGGAGGGGCGCCAGTCCTACTACTCGTTGACCCGCCCTGAACTGATCGACCTGCTGCGCAGCGCAGAGCTGCTGTTGGCCGAGACCGGAGCTGCGGTGGCGCTGTGCCCGGTCTACGGCGAACCGGCGCAGACCATCGAGACGAAGATCGTGACGACCTCATGACGTCCGTCGCGCTCTCGTCCGATCGTCGGGCCGTTCTGCGCCGCCGTATTCGATGGCTGGTCGCCGGCACGATCACCTACAACCTGGTCGAGGCTGTGGTGGCCCTCGCGGCCGGAACAATCGCCTCCTCGGTGGCCCTGATCGGATTCGGCCTGGACTCACTGATCGAGGTCAGCTCGGCCGCGGCGGTCGCCTGGCAGTTCGCCGGCTCCGATCCTCAGCGCCGGGAGCGGGTGGCGCTACGGGTCATCGCCTGGTCGTTCTTCGCGCTCGCGGCCTACGTGACGGTCGAAGCGGGTCGTGCGCTGCTGGGAGGAGCTGAGGCAGAGCGCTCGACCGTCGGCATCGTCCTGGTGGCCGTGAGCGTGGTCGTCATGCCGTTCCTGTCGCTGACGCAGCGCCGGGCGGGGAGAGAGCTGGGCTCGGCCAGCGCGGTGGCGGACTCCAAGCAGACACTGCTGTGCACCTACCTGTCCGCGGCGGTCCTTATCGGCCTGGTCCTCAACGCGACGCTCGGGTGGTGGTGGGCCGACCCCGTCGCCGGCCTGGTCCTCGCGGTGCTCGCCGTGCGGGAAGGTCGTAACGCGTGGCGCGGTGACCTGTGCTGCGCTCCGACGCCCAATGCGGCATCCGGACCGGCGTCGACGTGCACGGACGGTTGCTGCTCGTCGTGACTGAGCCGTACTGACTCTGAGATCAGGCACGTTCTCGGTGGTGGCGTGGCCGGGTAGACGGACACGCCACCTCGGCACGGGCCGGAGGTGGAGTGCTGAGGTGTGGGCGGAGCCCGCGTCCTACCTCCGTTGACAGACGATCGTCAGGTTCTACTGTCACGGGTCAGGGCGATGAGATGGCCGAGCCCGTGATGGCGGTGAGATCCGTTCAGGAAGGTAGCTCGTGACTGCTGAGGTTGAGACGACGAGGTCGGAGCCGCCCTCGCCCAGCTGTTGGTGCTGCGGCGGCGAGTTCGCTGAGGTCAGCCTGGTGCGGTTGGGCGCTCGGCCAGAGGTGACGATCTGCCTCGATTGCGCGCGATTCTTGAACCGGCGGGCCCTCGCTCGGCGAAACGAGCACCGGTGGACGCCCCTTGGCGCGGTGAGAGGCCGTGTCCAGCGGGTGCGGGACTGGGTAATCGAAAACGGCTGGCACCGGCGCGGGCTGTTGGGCGCGTTCCTGCGCAGACTGGATCGTTTCCTGCCATGAGTGAGGCCGTTCGAGTCGAGGTTCTCCACCACGAGGGATGCCCACTGTTCGCGTCGGCGCTGGAGCTTGTTCGCGACTGCGTGCGTGAGGAGGGCGTTGATGCGGTCATCAGCGAGCGCGTGGCTCGGTACCCGTCACCGACGGTCCTCGTCGACGGTCGAGACGTGATGGGCGATCCGCGCGACGCGACGGATGTGGATGCGTGTCGGCTCGATGTGCCGACCCGCGAGCGTGTTGCCGATGCTCTGAGATCAGCGTCGTCCTCGCGATGAGGGCCGGCGTGGCCGGCCCGCGCCGCCGGAGGCGGCGCCTTGATCCCATAGAGACAGATTCGGCAGCATCGGGCGTGACGTGCGTGTCCGGTCCCGGCTGATGCTTGACACTGCGGTCTCACCTGATGCTTGACGCTCGGGCCTGATCGGCTTTCCTGCTCCTCGTCCTGGTGGACGTGGGTGGGAGGCCGGGATTGGCCCTGGTGGACATGACCGTTGTCGAGCAGCGCTACCGCGCCGTGCTCGCTGTGCAGCGCGGTGAGACGAAGACCGACGTGGCCGCCCTGGTCGGGGTGTCGCGCCAGTCGGTGCACTCCTGGTGTGTCCGGTATGCCGTGCACGGGCTGGCCGGTCTGGTCGACCGTTCGCACCGCCCGGACTCGTGCCCGCACCAGACCTCGCCGGAGATGGAGGCGTGGGTGTGCGAGATCCGCCGGGAGCATCCCGGGTGGGGCGCGCACCGCATCGTCCACGAACTCGCCCGGCTCGCCGGGTCGGGTGTGGTGGTGCCGTCGCGGAACTCGGTGCACCGGATCCTGGTCCGCAACGGGCTGGTCGACCCGCGCCGGCGAAAACGGCGCCGGGAGGACTACCTGCGGTGGGAACGCGCCACGCCGATGGCGTTGTGGCAGCTCGACATCGTCGGCGGCGTCATGTTGGTCGACGGCACCGAATGCAAGATCGTGACCGGGGTCGATGACCACTCCCGGTTCAACGTGATCGCCTCGGTCGTGGCCCGGGCGACCGGACGCGCGGTCTGCCTCGCGTTCATCGAGGCGATGCGCCGCTACGGCATCCCCGATGAGGTCCTGACCGACAACGGCAAACAGTTCACCGACCGCTTCGGGAAAGGCGGAGAGGTGTTGTTCGACCGGATCTGCCGCGACAACGGCATCACCCACCGGCTCACCCAGCCCGCGTCACCGACCACGACGGGGAAGGTGGAGCGGTTCCACCAGACGCTGCGCCGGGAATGGCTTGACCACGCCGGTCCGTTCGAATCGGTGCTGGCCGCGCAGGCGGCGTTGGACACCTGGATCACCGCTTACAACCTCGACCGGCCGCACCGTTCCCTGGACATGGCCTACCCAGTCGACCGGTTCACCGCAGGTCAGGACCATCAAGCCGGGACAGAGGAGCTGCTACCGCTGCGGGTCCCGCCGATTCTCGAGCCCGACCCCAGACCGGTCGCACCCGCTCCCGCCGCGCCACCGGTCCGACCGGTCGAAGTCGGCGCGCCACGCGAGGACGGTGACGCCCCACCCGCCGGCGCGGTCTATCGGGGTGGGGCGGTGGAGTTCGAACGGGTCGTCCCGGCCTCGGGGAATCTCGGGGTCGCGGGCAAGCAGTTCTGGCTGGGCCCGGTCCGCGCCGGGGTCACGGTCACCTTCTGGGCCGACCACGAACTGATCCACCTCAGCATCGCCGGGGCGCGGATCAAGACCGTCCGCTCCCACCTCTCAGCTAATGACCTCGCCGCGCTCGCCGCGGGCGGCGGCCGCCCGGCCGGGGCATCCCCACTCCCGCCGACCGAGCCGGACGGCACCGCTCTGGAGGTCGACCGCACCGTCAGCAAGGACGGACTCATCTCCTTGGGGCAGCGGTCCATCCTGGCCGCGGAGATCCTCGCCGGACGCCGAGTCACCGTCCGGATCGAGGAGCACACGCTGATGTTCTTCAACCCCGACACCCGCGAGCTGCTCCGAACCCGACCCAACCCACTCACCTACGAACAGGCCCGCAAGCTGCGCGGGGCCCGACCCGCCGGCGCACCGCCCCGGCCCGCGGTCGAGCCGATCACCGTCCAGCGTCGGGCCTCCAACAGCGGCGTGATCATGGTCGTCGGGCAGAAGCTCGCCCTTGGCCGGGCCCACGCCCACACTGTCGTCACCGCCCACGTCGCCGAGCACACGATCACCGTCGACTTCATCGACGGCGGACGGCGAACCTTCCGCCGGACCACCGACCAACCGGTCCGCAGCTGGAAGGCCCAGAAGCCCCGCAACCCCTCAGTTTCCTAGCCCGAACGACAAGGATCAGGTGAGAGCCAAACGTCAAGCATCAGCTGGGACCAGACACGGGCGTGACGTGCGCCGACACGGAGAACACGGTCTCACCTGATCGTTGACACGTCGCGCGGAACGGCTTCGGCAGACGCTATGTGTCGGCGGTGGTCCGGTAGATCGATGGCTCGTAGCGACCCGGACGGTCTGCCGCAAGTAAGTCGGTCAAGGTGGCGAACGCGGACAACGTGGACGCACCTAGCAGCTCCGACAACCGGCGCACGCTGACGAATGCCGCTCCGTGGGTTCGAGCATCATCGGCGAATCCGTCGACGGCTGGAAGATCAGCCGTGGTCGGCTCGTGCACCGGACGATCGGCTAACTGCACGGCCTTCTTGGTCTCGTATGCGATCTCAGAGATCCCCGTGGCATCGCGGACGATCTGCTCAGCTTCTTCGAGCGACTCGGTCTCGGTCAGACGTGCTGCAGGAGTGAAGTGGGCTGCTCGTTCGGCATCGACAGCCCAGATCGCGGTGGTGGCGTCGGTCATCTCGACGTGGTCGCCGGCGTCACGGACCTCGACTCGTCCTCGTCGCCCGGCAGCTGCGGCGGCGAGCAGCCCGGATGCCTCGGAGGGATGCCACTCGAACACATGCCGGACAGGAGCGATGACCTGTTCGTCGAGATTGGGCCGGGAATGCGCGTCGAGCTGGGCCAGGCGCTCCCCGACGACCGCAGCCGGAAGCTCACCGTCGAGGCCCGCGCCGGCGATGAGCAATCGCGTCGGGATACCGGTCCGGACGCATGCAGCGATCGCGAGCTGGTCGGCAAGCGGACTGCGTAGTCCGGGGTCGTCGCCGTTGGTGAGGGCGTCGCCTCCGACGTCGATGAGGTCGATGTCGTCGAGCTGGAAGAACTCGACGGTGGCCGCGATCTGGCGGGCCATGCCGACCGCTCCCCCACTCGGGTCGAGCAAGAGCAGCCGGGCAGGCAGCTCGGCCGCAAGCCTGGGGAGTGATGAGCCGGCGCCACCGATGGGGGTGGTCATGGCGACCACTTCGAGCACGTGCGGCGCGAGCTGGCGCAGGCCGGTGAAGTCGGCGGCGGACCGCGGACCGGGAAGCGGGTCGACCATGAGTCGATCCCATGAGTAGGTCATGACGATCGGCGGGCCGGACGTGGCCTGGCGGCCGCCGATCGCGGCGCCGGTGATGGCGTCTCCCCCGCCTCCGGCGGCGACAATCAGTGTCCGCACACGGGCGACCCTACGTGAACTCCAGTGAACGCCAGGGGCCTAGAGTGGCAAGTGGCATAGGACAGTTGATGAGTCCAGCGAGGGGCAGATGCCCGAGATCCAGAAGGTGCTCCCGAAGTACCTGCAGATAGCCGGCCACATCCGCGACCAGATCGTCCGCGGCGACCTCAGCCCCGGCGATGAGGTCCCGTCGGAGCGCGAGCTGGCCGCGCGGTGGAGCGTGGCTCGCCCAACCGCGGCCCGCGCCTTGGAGTCACTGCGCGTGCAGGGCCTCGTGGAGTCCCGGCAGGGGTCGGGTACCTACGTCCGGGCGAGTCAGTCCGCGCCGCGGGCCCGTGAGCGGTACGAGCGGGGCCGTGATCTCGGCACCATGTACGGCGCGACGGAGTCGGTCGAGTTCCTGGCGACCGACATCGTGGCCGGCCCCGATCACGTCGTCGAGGCGCTGCAACTGCCGGCCGGCAGCGATGTGATCCGTCGGACCCGCCTGCTCCGCGGTGAGGGCGGGAAGCCGATCGAGCTGTCGACGTCGTGGTTCGCCCCCGACCTCGCCGAGCAGGCGCCTCGCCTACTGCACCCGGAACGGCTGCTCGGTGGGACGGGCAAGTACATCGCGGAGGTGACCGGGCGCGTGTCCGAGTACGCCCGCGACCAGGTCGCCGCTCGACTCGCCACAGCCGACGAACGCCGACTGCTCGAACTCCCCCGACCCGCGGCCGTCCTGGTCTACCGCCTGACCGCCTACGACTCCTCTGACCTGCCGATCCAGTTCGACGACGCGACGTATCCGTCGGACCGCTGGGCCTTCCGCCAGGAGTACCCGCTGGCCCGGTAGCCCCTCCCCCGACGGAGTTGTCCACACCCCCTTTGCGTGAGTGGCCTATGCCACTTATAGTGGTAAGTGGCATAGGCCACACGGTCTGCCGCACATCACAGGAGACGCAATGGCGATCAACGGCAGGTTCAAGGTCAACCACGGCGACGTGTTCCCGCACGGCGCGTTCGTGGTCGGGGACGTGGAGGCGGTGCGGGATTTCGAGCGCTCGACCCGGGAGCGGCCGGTGCAGGCCACCGACAAGGAGTCCGGCCAGTTGGTGTGGTCGGTGTCGGTGCTCGACCCCGACCCGGAGGCCCGGAAGGACGCCAAGACGGTGACGGTGAAGATCTCCGCCCCGGTGCAGCCGGTCCCGCCCGGCGAGCTGGCGGCGGGTCTGCCGTTCCGTCCGGTGGAGTTCGACGGCCTGACCGTCACGCCGTATTTGAACGAGAACGGCGGCCGGCCCCGCGTGGCCTACAGCTTCCGCGCGACCGGCATGCGGTCCCCGGCAGGTGCGGGGAAGCCGTCTCCGCGCTCGGGATCGGAGGCGGCCTGAGCAGGCACGGCGGAGGGGAGTCCGGCGGCAACCGGGCTCCCCTCCTGATCTCCCACAGCTCCAACCCCTGGCAAGGAATCCGAGTCCCGGAAGGACCGCGAGCCTAGATGCACACCATCACTGATCGACACCACCACGCCCGACCCGATGACCACACCCGCCCCGGTGCGCGGCGGCTGGTCGTCGACATCCCGGCCCACGTCGTCATCGCCCTGGGCGAGCTGGACGACGCCTACGGCGCCGCCGTGGCCATGCCGCACGGCGGCAATGTCGAGCACGCCGATCGCGCCCTGGCCATCGCCCGGGTCTGCGCCCGGCGCGCCGCGTGGTGGCGGGTCCTGGCCCGGTTCACCTACCGCGCCGGCTACCACCGCCTGCACGGCAAGGCAGCCCTGCTTGCCAGTGACACGGAGCGGGACCGGGCCCGGTTCTGGCGCGACATCGCCGCGGACTGGCGCGCCCGCGCCGACCAGCAGCCGACCTCCGACGCCGCGGGGGCGCTGTCGAACTGGGCCGAGCTGGGGGTGTCGGCATGACCACCGCGACCCACCCTCACGGCCGGGACTGGCGGCGTGACGCCGCGTGCGCCGAGGTCGACCCGGAGATCTTCTACCCGCTCGACCTCGACCCGACCGGTCCCGCGGTCACCGCCGCCCGGCAGGTGTGCGCGGGGTGCCCGGTCCGGCTGGACTGCCTGCTCGACGTCATGGAGGGCGAGGACCCGTCCCGCCGCTGGGGCATCACCGCCGGGCTGACCCCCGACGAGCGGGCCGCCGTGTCCGCCGGTCGCCGGATCTCCCCGGCCTGGGCTGCGGCGGTGGCCGCGTGAGCGCCCGGACCCGATCCCGTGTCAATGCCCGCTTGACGACCGGCCGGACCCCACGGGTGGTGGAGAACTCCGAGTTCACCGCGTTCGGCCGACGCGTCATCCGCGCGGCAGGGCGCCGGATCGCAGCCGGGGACGTCGAGGCCCTGCCCGACCTCGCCGCCCTCTCGGCCGACCTGGACGCCGCCATCACCGACGCCGTCGCCGGGCTCCGCGCGGCGGGCTACAGCTGGGGCGAGATCGCTGCCCGGCTCGGTGTCACCCGGCAGGCCGCGCACCAGCGCTGGTCCGCCCCTACTGCTCGTGAGGTGGCGTGATGACTACCGCTCAGCTGGTCCTGCTCGCCCTGGGCGCCGGGGCCGGGCTGTGGATGCTGCACACGCTCGGGCGCTGGCTGACCCAGCTCCTGGAAGCGCTCGCCGCGATCGCGGTCGTGTTCGTGACGCTGTGGTTCGCGGTCAAGGCCGTGTGGTGGATAGGCCGGCGGATCGTGCGCCACTGGCGCACCAGCCTCGGCACCGCTGCCGTGGCCACCTGGTGCTACCTCCTCGGGTGGCCGTCACTGCTCATCACCGCCGCCGTCGTCGGCGCGGGGCTACTCGGCTGGTTCTGGCTCGGGCGGGAGTCGTTCGAGCCGTGGGCCGGCCGACACCTGCGCGCCTGGTGGCTGCGCTGGGCGCTCTACGCCCGCACGATGCCCCGCTGGCTTCGCGCCTGCGGGCTCACCGTCGCCGACCGCGACCCCGGCGTCCACGTGCAGGTCAACCCGTTCCGACGGACCGCGGTACAGCCCAAGGTCAAGCCGGGCGCCGGCCGCACCCCCCGCGTGGTCGGGGTCCGCTCCGGCGGGTCCTGGGACGAGGTCCGGGTACGGCTCGTTCCCGGGCAGACTCCCGAGGACTTCGACCTGGCGGCCCGCTCGCTGGCCGTGGCTCGGGGTGTGGCCCGCTGCCAGGTTCGGGAGCTCGGCCCGGATCTCGTCTCCATCGACTTTCAGCGCCACGACCGGCTCACGGCGGTGGTCGACTGCCAGCCCCTGCCCGCCCTGTGGGGCGTGGCCGGGGAGCAGGTCGACTTCCGCCGCGTCTGGTCCGGCCGCACCGAGTACGGCACGGACTGGTGGCAGGCCATCGAGGGCAGCCACACCCTGGTCGCCGGGTCGACCGGGGCCGGGAAGAACTCGCTGACCTGGGCGCCGATCATCTCCATGGCCCCCGCCATCCGTGACGGCCTGGTCCGCGTGTCCGGGATCGACCCCAAGGGCATGGAGCTGGCCTACGGGCGGCGGGTATTCCACCGCTACGCCTCCACCTCCAAGGACGCCCTGGCGCTGCTCGACGACCTGATCGACGGCATGACCGCGCGCAAGGAGCGGTTCTCCACCCACAAGCGAGTCGTCCCGATCAGTCGCGAGTACCCGTTGGAGCTGATCGAGTTCGACGAGATCGGCGCCCTCGTGCGCTACGTCGGCGACCGCAAGACCCGCGAAGCGATCGTCGAACGCGTTGCCGTGCTGACCACGCAAGGCCGCGCACTCGGCTACGCGGTCCGCGGGTACGTCCAGGAGCCGACGAAGGACACCGTCCCGGTCCGGGAGCTGTTCCCGCGCCGCATATGCCTGCGCGTGGCCTCCAAGTCGCACGTGTCGATGGTGCTCGGGGAGCACGCCTACGACCGGGGCGCCTGGGCGAACCGGATCGGGGAGCACGAGCCCGGGGTGGGCTACCTGTTCGGCGAAGGCATCCGCGAACCCCTCCGTGTCCGCTCCGCCTGGGTGCCCGATCACGTGATCAAGGAGTTGGAGCGGTTCGTCACCACCCCGACCGGGCTCGCCATCCCCGCCCAGGCCGGTCCGCTGTCTCTGCCCGTCCCGGCCCTGCACGCGCTCGGAGGCCCCACATGACCACCACCGACACCACGACTCCGCACGACGCCGCCCCGGTCGAGGCTGGCGCCGGCTACGTCGACCACGACCAGCTCACCCGCGCACAGAAGGCGCTCATGGCCCTGTCCGGGGACGTGGCCCGGCAGCTCGCCGAGCAACACGGCGTGTGCGTGCGCCCGCTCGCGCTCCGGCGGATCGATCTGACGTCGGGGAAGGTGGACGTCGTCCCCGTCCCTTGTGGCGCCCGGCGGGAGGACGTGTGCAAGCCCTGTGCGGAGAAGAACCGCCGCATCCGCATGGTCCAGTGCCGGGAGGGCTGGCACCTCGAGCACGAACCCATTCCCGACCGCCCGGACCCCACCGAGGCGCAAATGCAGCTCATAGCCGCCCGCGCCGAGCTGCACACCGCCTACCAGAACGCCCGCGCCGACTCCGACGACGACGAGTGCCAGGCCATCCGCGACACCGTGGTCGTCGTCGACGACGAGCTGCGCCGCCTCGGGGTCACCGGCCGGCTCGAACCGCTCGATCGGCCCGACCGGCCGGCGGTCAAGCGGTCCACCCGCCGCCGCCAGGACCTGCCCGACCTGCCCCGGCGGCCGGTGGAGAAGCGCACCCTCGGGCGCGTGTTCGGGAACAAGTACCGCCCGTCCACCTTCCTCACCCTCACCCTGGACTCGTACGGGCGGGTGGACGCCGACGGGGCCGCTCTCGACCCAGACGCCTACGACTACCGCCGCGCCGCCCGGGACGCGATCCACTTCCCGAAGATCCTCGACCGGTTCTGGCAGAACACCCGCCGCTGCGTCGGCTGGGACGTCCAGTACTTCGGCACCATCGAACCCCAACGCCGCGGGGCCCCGCACTTCCACGCCGCCATCCGCGGCACCATCCCCCGCGCAGAGCTGCGCGCGATCGCGGCCGCGACCGATCACGGCGTGTTCTGGCCCGCCCACGACGAGATCCGCTACACGGGCAAGGACATGCCGCGGTGGGACGACCGGACCAAGGGATTCGTCGACCCCGACACCCGCGAACCCCTGCCCACCTGGGAACAGGCCACCTCACCGGACGCGCTGACCGAGCCGTCCCACGTCGTCCGGTTCGGGACACAGGTCCACGTGAAGGGCATCCTCGGCGGCACCGAGGAAGCCGGGCGCCACATCGGCTACCTGACCAAGTACCTGATGAAAGACGTCGCCCACGCCGCCGGCCTCGACGACAACGCCACCGAGCGGCAGCGCGAGCACCACCGCCGCCTCGTCGCCGAACTCCGGATCACCCCCTGCTCGCCCAAGTGCCCGATCTGGCTGATCTACGGGGTACAGCCCAAGGGTGCGCGGCTGTCGATGGCGTCCGGGCAGTGCAAGGGCAAGGCGCACCGGGCCGAACACCTCGGCATCGCCGGGCGCCGCGTCCTGGTCTCGCGCAAGTGGTCCGGCAAGACCCTCGCCGACCACGCCGCAGAGCGCGCCGCGTTCGTTCGGCAACTGCTCACCGCCACCGGCGTCAGACCCGGTTACGCGGTCGATGACGGGCCGTTCGAGTGGGAACGCACGAAGGCCGGCGACCCCGACGTCCCCACCAGACCGGCGCTGCTGCTGCGCGCGATCTCGGAGAGACAGCGCTGGAAGGCCGACTACGACGCCGCCCAACTCTTGGCCGGCGCACCAACGCAGGACCGTTCGGCAATCGAGGAGGCAGCGTGATGGACAGCCCGGCACTGATCGCCCCGCTGTGGACGATCAAGGACGTCTCCGACTACCTGCGCGTCCCGGTGCAGACCCTGTACTCCTGGCGGGCGCAGGGATCGGGACCGCCGGCTCGACGGGTGGGGAAGCACCTGCGGTACCGCCCCGATGAGGTCGTGAGCTGGCTCGACTCCTTGGACGACGGGGCGGCCTGATGCCTCGCCCGCCGCTCCCGATCGGCAGCTACGGGAAGATCACCGCCTGGCGGGACGGCTCTGGGTGGCTGGCCCGCACCAAGTTCCGGGACTTCGACGGCGTAGCCCGGCTGGTCAAGCGCAGCGGGAAGAGCCGGGCGGCCGCGGAACGGGCTTTGCGCGCTGCCCTGGTCGAGCGCCAGGCGCCCGCCGCGGAGTCGGACGTCACGCCCGCCACGAAGTTCGGCAAGGTCGCCGACCTGTGGATCGCCGACGTCGAACGCGCTGTGGATGCCGGCACCCGGAGTCCGGGCACGCTCGACACCTACCGCTCGATTCTGCGGCGTCACGTCCGGCCGGCGCTCGGTGAGCTGCGCATCAGGGAGGTGACGACGCCGGCCGTCGATCGGGCGTTGTCCGTGATCTCGAAGCGGTCCGTGAGCGGCGCCCGGACGTCGAAGATCGTGATCTCGGGGACGATGCGCTACGCCGCGCGGCACGGGGCGGTGACCGTGAACCCCGTCCGGGAGGTCGGCCGCATCGAGAGCACGCCGCGTCGGCAGCCACGCTCGCTGTCCGCCGACGAGCGCCGGGAGTGGCTGGCCGCGGTCGAGTCGAGCCGGAAGGCGCGGGACTGGGATCTCGCGGACCTCACCCGCATGATGCTGGCGACAGGGTGCCGGATCGGTGAGTGCCTCGCGATCGGCTGGGCCGACGTCGACCTGGACGACGCGACGGTGGACGTCTGCTGGCGGCTGGTCCGGCGTACCGGGGTCGGGCTGCAGCGGATGCCCTCGACGAAGTCCGGCCGTAAGGGTGAGCGCCTGATCCCACTTCCGAGCTGGGCCATGACGATGTTGAAGCGGCGCCGGCTGGCGATCGGGCCGGGCGTCGAAGCGGTGTTCCCCGACTCGCTCGGCGGCTGGCGTGACCCGTCGAATGTGCGGCGGGTCTGGCGTGAGGTCCAGGCGGAATCGGAGATCGCCGGATTCGTGACGCACACGCTGCGCAAGACCGTGGCGAGCTTCCTCGACGACGCCGACGTGTCCACCCGCAAGATCAGTGACCAGCTCGGCCACGCCAAGGTGAGCATGACGCAGGACCGCTACCTCGGGCGCCGGCTCACCGACCGCCAGACCGCCGACGTGCTCGAAAATCTCCTGGGGTCCGGCGGGCCCGACGACGAAAAGAGTCCAAAAAGTGTCCCGTGATCTTGACGCGGAACGGCGGTCAACGCGGTGACCAGGGGAAGAGGTGGGCCCCCGGGGGATCGAACCCCGAACCCGCGGATTAAAAGTCCGCTGCTCTGCCGATTGAGCTAGAGGCCCTGCTCGCCCGCCAACCCTACGACGCCGACCGGTCAGGCGTACGTGCGGACGAGGCGGAGGACGTCGTCCGCGTCGGGACCGGTGGCCGTCACGGCGGAGGCCGCGGGGTCCAGGCGGCGGGCCGCGATCAGGCAGAACTCGACCGCCGGGCCCGTGACGACCGTGGCCGCGCCGTCGTCGCCGATCCGCCACGTGCCGCCGTCGGGGGCCGTGAGGTGGGCGGCGACCGGGCCCGCGGGGGCGGCCAGGCCGGCGCGGGCGAACGCGTAGGGGACGGTCCGGACGGCGAGGCGGGCGATGTGCCGCAGCCGGTCGCCCGGGACGAGCGCGACCCCGGCGGCGGCGGCGACGTCGTGGGTGTGGATCCAGCACTCCGACAGCCGGGTGGTGGCCATCGTGCGTGCCGGGAGGTCGCGGACGACCCACGGCATCGGGCGGCGGGCGTCGGACGCCGCGAAGACGTCCCGCACCGCCGACGACGCGGCCCGCCAGCGGGCGTGCACCTCGGGGCCGGATGCGCCGCGCTCGTGCTCGACGAGGCGATCCACGGTGTGGTCGACGGTCTCCCCGATCGCACCGGGGAGCATCTTCTCGGCCGCGGCGGGGAAGCCCGCGTCGAGCGACGAGACGACGAGCTCGTCGGTCTGCGCCAGGTGCAGGACGACGTCGGTGACCGACCAGCCCGGGCAGTCCGGGACCGGCTCCGCCCAGCCGGCCCCGTCGAGCCCGGCCAGGATCGCGTCGAGCTCGTCGTGCTGCTCCCGCAGCGCCTGCGTGATCGCCTCCACGGCGTCCCCTCCCTGGCCGTCCCCTCGTACGGAGTAACAGAGGGTCGGTACGTACTACTACGCGTCACCGCCCATCCTGTCGACCATGAGCTCCTCCCGATTCGCCGGCCTCGGCCTGATCGGTGCGTTGGCGCTGACGGGCTGCGCGACCACCGTCGTCCCGGTCGCGCTGCCGTCCCCCGCGACGGACCGCAACGTGCAGGTCAGCACCACGTTCAGCGCCGACGGCGGCACCGGCGTCACCTACGACCCCGTGCTCGTGCCGGTCGGGTCCCGCGGCGCGGTCAGCGCGGAGTCCGGCGAGGCGGGCACCACCGTCACGCTCGCCGTGCGGGGCCTGGAGCCGGACCACGCCTACGGCGCCCACGCGCACAGCCAGCCGTGCGGCCCGACCGGCGACGCCGCCGGACCGCACTTCCAGCACCAGGCCGACCCGGTGCAGCCCAGCGTCGACCCGGTGTACGCCAACCCGGGCAACGAGATCTGGCTCGACCTCACCACCGACGCCTCGGGCGCCGGGACCGTGACGGCGTCGGTGCCGTGGACGTTCGACGCCGACCGGCGCGCCGGGTCCGTCGTCATCCACGCCATGCCGACCGCCACCGCCCCCGGTGAGGCCGGGACCGCGGGCCCCCGGGCGGCCTGCATCTCCGTGGACTTCTGAGACGAGGGATGATCGGGGCGTGACCGCCTCGACCCGCTACCGCCCGCTGCGCATCGGACCCTTCGTGTCCGAGACCCCGGTCGTGCTCGCCCCGATGGCCGGCATCACCAACGCCGGCTTCCGGCGCCTGTGCCGCGAGCAGGGTGCCGGGTTCTACGTGTGCGAGATGATCACCTCGCGCGGGCTGGTGGAGAAGAACCCGCTGACCCGCCGGATGATCGCGTTCTCCGACGACGAGTCGCCGCGGTCGATGCAGCTCTACGGCGTCGACCCGGTGGCGATGGGCCGCGCGGTGCGGATCGTCGCCGAGGAGGGGCTCGCCGACCACGTCGACATGAACTTCGGCTGCCCGGTCCCGAAGGTCACGCGCAAGGGCGGCGGCGCGGCCCTGCCGTACAAGCGCCGGCTGTTCGAGGCGATCGTGATGGCCGCCGTCGACAACGCGGGGTCGATCCCCGTCACGGTCAAGATGCGCATCGGCATCGACGACGGGCGCCACACCTACCTCGACGCCGCGCAGCGCGCGGTGGGGGCCGGCGTCGCCGCGGTCGCCCTGCACGCCCGCACCGCGGCGCAGCGCTACTCCGGCACGGCCGACTGGTCGGCGATCGCCCGCCTGCGCGACGCCGTGCCCGCCGAGATCCCGGTGCTCGGCAACGGGGACGTCTTCAGCGCGGCCGACGCTCTGGCGATGGTCGACCGCACCGGCTGCGACGGCGTCGTGGTCGGCCGCGGCTGCCTGGGCCGCCCGTGGCTGTTCGGCGACCTGGAGGCCGCGTTCGCCGGGCGCCCGCTGCCCGAGCCACCGACGCTGCGCCAGGTCGCGGCCACCATGCACCGGCACGCGGAGCTGCTCGAGGAGCACATGCGCACCGACGCCGACCCGACGAAGGGCATCCGCGACATGCGCAAGCACGTCGCCTGGTACCTCAAGGGCTTCCCGGTGGGCCCGGAGGTCCGGCGCAGGCTGGGGCTGATCAACAGCGTCGACGAGCTCGACGAGCTGGTCTCCGCGCTCGACCTCGACCAGCGCTTCCCCCCGGAGGCCGACGGCCCGCGCGGCCGCCAGGGCTCCCCCGGCCGGGTCGTCCTGCCCGAGCACTGGCTCGACGACCCCGACGACGTCACCGTCCCGCTGGGCGCGGAGATGGAGAACTCGGGCGGCTGACCGGGGCCCCGGATACGCCGTCGAGGGACGCCTCCTCCACCTCGTCGGGTGACCAGAGTTGATCTTCGACTCCCCGGTCGGGTGGCCCCGCGCGCGAAGGGGTGGCCCGGCTCAAGCACCACCACGTCCCCGTCGATCCAGGGGTACGAGATGTGAGGTGGGCATGGTGGGAATCACGACGGGAACGCCGCCCCGGGCGGTCGCCCGGCACACGGCTGCGGCGGAGGACCTCGCCGCGGAGGGCCGCTGGGAAGAGGCGTACGAGCACCTGCGGGCCGCGATGCGCGCACTCGGCGGGCGCCCCGCCCCGACCGACGAGCTGGACCGCCTCCGACGCGAGCACGCCGAGGCGCGCGAGCAGAGCCGCCGCGACAGCCTCACCGACAGCTACAACCGCCGCTACCTCGACGAGCGGCTGTTCGCGCTGCTCGACGCCCCGGTCCGCAGCGGCGCGCTCGGGCTGTCGGTGGCGATCGTCGACGCCGACCACTTCAAGCAGATCAACGACACCTACGGTCACCAGTTCGGCGACCGGGTGCTGCAGCGGCTGGTCACCCTGCTCGACGCCGGACTCCCCGACGGCGGGTTCTGCGCCCGCTACGGCGGCGAGGAGTTCGCGCTCGTGCTCCCCGACCACGACCTCGCGGCGGCGGTCCGGGTCTGCGAGGCCGCCCGCGACCGCATCGACCGCCACCCGTGGGCCGAGCTCGACCCGGGCCTGCGCGTCACGGTCAGTGCCGGCGTCGCGCACTCCGACAGCCACCCGCCGGAGGTCGAACAGGTCGTCGGCGCCGCGGACGTGCTGCTCTACGCGGCCAAGGCCGCCGGCCGCAACGCCGTGGCCTTCCGGGACCCGCGCACCGGTCTCGTCCGGCTCGCCGGGCCCGCCGCCCGCCGCCGCTCCGTCCCGCAGCCGGAGCGCACCACCGGCTGAGCGCGTGACGTGACCCGGCTGTGATCAAACCCGGGCGCCTCCGTACGCTCGTCGAGGCCGCGGAGGCGGGGTCTCGGGAGGTGCGATGGAGGACGGTCACGACCGTGCCTCGCGCGATCCCCGGCCCGACGACGTGCTCGCCCGGTACGGCCTGGTCGACGACGGGGACGGCACTCCCGGGGGCCGCGCCTCCCGGCGCAGGGTCGAGGACGGGCACACCGACATCGTCCCGCCCGTCGTCCCGGGCCCGGTCCCGCCGGCCGGGCGCCGGCCAGCGGGTCCCCCGCCGGGCGCCGTGCCCCCTGGTCCGCCCGCCTCGCGGCCGCCGACGGGCGGGTACCCGGCCGGGCGTCCGGGGCCCGGATCCGATCCGGCGTTCCGCCCCGTCGGCGGTCCCGGGCCGGGCTCCGATCCCGCGCTCCGCGCCGCCGGCGCACCGGTCCGGGGCGCCCCGCCCGCCGGCCGGCCCGGACCGCCTCCCGGCCCGTTCCGCGGCGGGCCGCCCGCACCCCTGCCGCCCCGGCGCCCCGGGCCGCCGGTCGGTCCCGGCGCGCCCGGGCCCGGCTCCCTCCCGGGCCTCCAGCGACCCGTCGACGGCGCCCGCCCGTCCGCCCCGCAGGCACCCGGCCCACGGCCACCCGTCCCGCTGAGCCCCGGACTGGTCGCGCCCGGCCCCCGGACCGCGGACGCGCGGACCCCGGATGCCCGGCCCACCGACCGGACCCCCGGGGCAGCCGCGTCCGATCCGGCCCTGCGACCCGCCCGACCGGTCGGTGCCCGCTCCACCGGATCGACGGGCGCAGCCAGCGGCACCGCGACCCCGGGCGCCGCGACCCGCACCGCCCTCCCCGACGACCCCGACGACTCCTCGGCCCCCGGCCGGCGCCGCCGCCGCGCGACCGCGACCGCCGGCACCGCCGGGGAGCGGGCCGAGGCGGCGGCGGGCGAGGCCGAGGAGGTCCGGCGGATCGACGAGACCCTCACCCGGCTCACCGCCGCCCACGCCGGCGTCACGCTCGCGAGGACCGACGCCGACGCTCCCGCCCCGACGCCGGAGAAGGTGCGGGTGCGGCCCGGCGTCGGGCAGCTGCTGTTCGCGGCCCTCGCGCTCGCGGTGTTCGCGGTGACCGCGTTCCAGTACGTCGGCAAGGCCCGCCTGGACGCGGCCGTCACCCAGGTGACGGCCCTGGACCCCGACTCCGGCGCCATCGTCGACGCGGACGCCCAGGCCGGGGCCGAGAACGTGCTGATCCTCGGCACCGAGCCGGCGGACCCGGCGGGCGGCCCGCCCACCGACACCGTGCTGCTCGCGCACGTCCCGGCCGGTGGCGGCGACGTGGTGGGCCTGTCGGTCCCCTACGACCTGGAGGTCAACCGGCCGCCGTGCCGCCGGTGGGACCCGGCCGCCCGCGACTACCTCGACGAGACGGTCCCGGCGCAGGCCCGCACGCCGCTGCGGACGGCGTTCGAGGTCGGCGGCCCGCAGTGCGTCACCCGGGTCGTCCAGCAGCTCACCGGGCTCGCCGTCACCCGCTTCGTCGGCCTCGACCTCGACGGCATCGGCGATCTCGTCGACGCCGTGGGCGGGGTCGACGTGTGCGTCGAGCAGCCCGTCGTCGACGGCCTGCTGGGCGCGGTCGTCCCGCGGGCCGGGGTCACGACGCTCGACGGCCTGACCGCGCGGGACTTCGTCGCCGCGCGCACCGTCGAGGGCGACCCGGTGGGCGGGCGCGGGGTCCTGGAGCGCCAGCAGCGGCTGGTCGCGGCGGTCCTGGAGAAGACGCTGTCGCGCGAGGTGCTGCTCGACCCGGCGCGGATCGGCTCGCTCGGCCCGGCACTCGGCGGGGCGCTCAGCGCCGACGACGCCGACCTCGACCGCATCCTCGCCACGGCCCGCTCCGTGCGCAGCTTCGCGGCCCGGGGCGTCACCTTCACCACCGTACCGACGGCGATCGAGACGAGCGGCCAGGGCAACACCGTCCTGCGCGGTGCCGACGCCGCCGCCCTGTTCACCGCCCTGCGCGAGGGCACGCCCCTGCCGGACCAGACCGTCCTCGCCGCGGGTGCGGGCCCCGCTCCCGCCGACGTCACCGTCGACGTCCTCAACGCCTCCGACCGCCAGGGCCTCGCCGCCGAGATCGGCGGCACGCTGGGCACGCTGGGCTTCCGCGTGGACGAGATCGGCAACGCCGACGAGACCGCGCCCGACACCGTCATCCGCTTCTCCCCCGACCGCGCGGCCGCCGCCCAGCTCCTCGCCGCCACCGTCCCGTCCGCGACGACGGTGCCCGACCCGGCCGCGAGCGGTGTGCTGCAGCTCGTGCTGGGCAACTCCTTCGACGGCGTGGTGCGCGCCCCCTCGACGGCCGCCGCGGCCACCCCGGCGGAGCCTCCCGCGGTCTGCGCCTGACGCCCGGCGGGGAGCGTTCACCTTCGGTTCACCCTGGGACGCTGCCGGACCCGTCGCGCACCTCTAGTCTCAGACCATGCGCGACGCCTACCAGGAACAACTCGACAACCTGGCCGACGAGCTCGCCGGCATGTGCGACCAGGTCGCCGACGCCATGGCCAAGGCCACGACGTCCCTCCTCGAGAGCGACCTGCAGCTCGCCGAGGAGGTCATCACCTCCGACATCCGGATCGACGAGCTGCGCGCCAACGCCGAGGAGAAGGCGTTCGCCCTCCTGGCCCTGCAGGCCCCCGTCGCCACCGACCTGCGCACCGTCGTGTCCGCCATCCACGGTGCGGGCGACATCGAGCGCATGGGCGACCTGGCGCTGCACGTAGCGCAGGCCGCCCGCCGCAGGCACCCGCAGCCGGTGCTGCCCACCGAGATCGGCCCGTACTTCGCGGAGATGGGCCGGGTCGGCGTGGAGCTGGCGCACAAGGCGGGCGAGGTCATCCGCACCCGCGACCTCGGCCGGGCCGAGGAGCTCGAGCGCGACGACGACGCGATGGACGACCTGCACCGGCACATGTTCACCGTCCTGATGGACCCGGCCTGGACCCACGGCGTCGGGCCTGCCGTCGACATCACCCTGCTCGCCCGGTTCTACGAGCGCTACGCCGACCACGCCGTCGCGGTGGCCCGGCGCATCGTCTACGTCGTCACCGGCCGGATGCCCGGCCCGCTGGCCGTCTGACGCCGTGGTCCCGGCCCCGCTGTCCCAGCAGCTCAGCGACCTGTCCGAGCTGCTCGGCCGCATGTGCCTGCACGCCGCGGGGTCGCTGCAGAACGCCACCGCGGCCCTGCTGGAGTGCCGGGAGCGGCTCGCCGCCCAGGTGATCGCGCGGGAGCAGGAGCTCGAGGCGCTGCGCGCCCAGACCGAGGACCTCGCCCGCGACGCCCTGCTGTTCCACCAGCCCGTCGCCGGCGACCTGCGCGCGGTCGTCTCGACGATCCGCTCCGCGGGCGACATCGACCGGATGAACCGGCTCGCCCTGCACGTCGCCGAGGCGGTGCAGCGCCGCCATCCCGCACCGACCCTGCCGGCCGAGGTGCGCGACGACTTCGCCGAGATGGGCCGGGTCGCCGTCGCACTGGCGGTGAAGGCGGCCGACGTGGTGCGGTCGCGCAACGTCGTGCGGGCCGTCGAGCTCGACCGGGACGACGACGAGATGGACGTGCTGCACCGGCACATGTTCGAGGTGCTGATGGACCCCGACTGGCCGCACAGCGTGTCCGCGGCCGTCGACATCACCCTGCTGGCCCGCTACTACGAGCGCTTCGCCGACCACGCGGTGGCGATCGCCCGGGAGACGGTCTACGCCGTCACCGGGCAGGAGCCGGACGCCGTCCCGATCTGAGACCCGGGATCGAGCACCCGGCCCAGCGCACCGAGCGACTCCGGCCGGGCCCGGTACCAGACGTTCATCCCCCGGCGGGCGCCCTCGGCGAGGCCCGCCTTTCGCAGCTGCGCGAGGTGGTGGCTGACGGTGGCATCGGACAGCCCCACCTCCGCGGCGAGGTCGCAGGTGCACAGCTCACCCTCGGTGAGCAGCATCGACATCAGGCGCACCCGCGTCGGGTCGGCCAGCGCCTTGAGCCGCAGCGCGACCTCCAGCGCCTCCGCCTCCCCCATCCGGCCGGCCGCGACCGGGGCGCAGCAGATCGGGGCGGTCAGGTCGATGACGGGCAGCGCGCGGGGCATGCCGCCGAGAGTACTTGACGTATGTCGAAGAGGTGGGCACCCTTTCGACGAACGTCTAATCATCGGAGGAACCATGTCCCGCGTCCAGCTCGCCCTCAACGTCGACGACATCGACTCGGCCGTCGCCTTCTACACCACGCTCCTCGGCGTGGAGCCGGCCAAGCGCAAGCCCGGCTACGCCAACTTCGCCGTGGCCGACCCGCCGCTGAAGCTCGTGCTGCTGGAGAACCCCGGGCAGGGCGGCTCGCTCAACCACCTCGGCGTCGAGGTGGAGAGCAGCGAGACGGTGCACGCCGAGATCGCCCGGTTCACCGGGGCGGGCCTGTTCACCGACGAGGAGATCGGCACGACGTGCTGCTTCGCCACCCAGGACAAGGTCTGGGTGACCGGCCCGGGCGGCGAGCGCTGGGAGGTCTACACGGTGTTGGCCGACAGCGAGACGTTCGGCCCGACCCCGGAGCCCGGGCCGGTCTGCTGCACCTCTTCCTGACCTCCTCGGCGCAGCTCGTCACGCTCGGGTGCGAGGCCCACGTCGACCCGGTGGGCGGGACGCCGCTGGAGAACCGGGACACCGACGAGCCGTCCGAGTGCGGTGTCGACGACATCACCGCGCACGTCGGCGCGCCCGCCGAGCGGCTCCGTGCACGAGGGACGATCGGACATGACGACGGGGCGGGGCACGCCCCGACCCCGTGCCGACGTGTCCTCAGCCGAAGCGGCCGGACACGTAGTCCTCGGTGGCCTTCTGCGTCGGCTGGGAGAAGATCTTCTTCGTCTCGTCCATCTCCACCAGGTGGCCGGGCTTGCCGGTGCCCTCGATGTTGAAGAAGCCGGTGTAGTCGCTGACCCGCGCGGCCTGCTGCATGTTGTGGGTGACGATGACGATCGTGTAGTCCTGCTTGAGCTCGTTGATCAGGTCCTCGATCGCCAGCGTCGAGATCGGGTCGAGCGCGGAGCACGGCTCGTCCATCAGCAGGACGTCGGGCTGCACGGCGATGGCCCGGGCGATGCACAGGCGCTGCTGCTGCCCGCCGGAGAGCCCGGAGCCGGGCTTCTCGAGGCGGTCCTTGACCTCGTTCCATAGGTTCGCGCCGCGCAGGGACTGCTCCACCAGCGCGTCGGTGGCCTCCTTGCGCATCTTCTTGTTGTTCAGGCGCTGGCCCGCGATGACGTTGTCGTAGATCGACATCGTCGGGAACGGGTTGGGGCGCTGGAACACCATGCCGATCTGGCGGCGCACGCCGACCGGGTCGATGCCCGGGCCGTAGAGGTCCTTGCCGTCGAGCTCGAGCCGGCCCTCGACGCGCGCGCCGGGGATGACCTCGTGCATGCGGTTGATCGAGCGCAGGAACGTCGACTTCCCGCAGCCCGAGGGGCCGATGAGCGCGGTGACGGTCTTGGGCCGGATGGCCATGCTGACGCCCTCGACCGCGAGGAACGACCCGTAGTAGATGTTCAGGTTCTTGGCGTCGATCGACTTGCCCACGGGATGCTCCCTTATCGGGTCTTCGGGGCGAACGCGCGGGCGATGAGTCGCGCCAGCAGGTTCAGCACCATGACGATGATGATCAGGACGAGTGCCGCGGCCCACGCGCGGTCCAGGTACGGCTCCCGCGGCACGCCGGGCGTCGCGTAGGAGAAGTACGAGAAGACCGGCAGCGTGGCCATGCGGCCGTCGAACGGGTTGAGGTTGACGCCCGTGGTGACGCCGACGGCCACCAGCAGCGGCGCGGTCTCGCCGATGACGCGGGCGATCGCCAGCGTGACACCGGACGCGATGCCCGCGACCGACGTGGGGATGACGACCTTGAGGATCGTGCGCCACTTCGGCACGCCGAGGGCGAACGCCGCCTCGCGCAGCTCGTTGGGGACGATCTTGAGCATCTCCTCGGTGGCCCGCACGACGATCGGGATCATCAGCACCGACAGCGCGACGGAGCCGGCGAACCCGAGCCGGGCACCGGGCCCGAGCAGCAGCGTGAACAGGGCGACCGCGAACAGGCCGGCCACGATCGACGGGATGCCGGTCATGACGTCGACGAAGAACGTGATGGCCCGCGCGAGCCGGCTGTTCTTGCCGTACTCGACGAGGTAGACCGCGGTGAGCAGGCCGATCGGGATCGAGATGACGGCGGCCAGCGCGGTGATGATCAGCGTGCCGAGGACGGCGTGGTAGACCCCGCCGCCCTCACCGACGACCCCGCGCATCGAGGAGGTGAAGAACTCGGCGTCGAAGCGGGTGAGCCCGTTGCTGACCACGGTCCACAGGACCGAGACCAGCGGCAGCAGCGCCAGCAGGAACGCGGCGGTCACGATCACGGTGACGAGCCGGTCGGTGGCCTTGCGCCGGCCCTCCACCGCGCGGGAGGCGGCGTAGAGCCCGACGGCGAACAGGACGAGGGTGCCGAGGACCCACAGGGCGATGTTGAAGCCCGTCAGGGCCAGCAGGCCGCCGGCCACCGCCGCGGCGACCACCACGCCGCCGGGCACGGCGAAGCGGGGAAGCCGGCCCTGCCTCTCCAGCACCGCGGGCTCGACGATCACGGGGTCGCGCTCCGTGTCGCGCTTCTCGGTGTCGATGGACATCAGTTGGCCCCCGAGAAGTCGCGGCGTCGGTTGATGATGTAGCGGGCGAGCGAGTTGATCGCGAGCGTGATCAGGAACAGCACGAGGCCGCTCGCGATGAGCACGTTCACGTCCAGGCCGCTGGCCTCCGGGAACTGCAGCGCGATGTTCGCCGCGATCGTGCCCGGGTTGCCGTTGCTGATCAGGTTGAAGGTGACGCCGCCGGAGATCGACAGGATAAGGGCGACGGCCATCGTCTCGCCGAGCGCGCGGCCCAGGCCGAGCATCGCGCCGCTGATGATCCCGGAGCGGCCGAACGGCAGGACGGCCATCCGGATCATCTCCCAGCGCGTGGCGCCGAGGGCGAGCGCGGCCTCCTCGTGCAGCTTCGGCGTCTGCAGGAAGACCTCGCGGGCGACCGCGGTGATGATCGGCAGGATCATGATGGCGAGCACGGCGCCGACGACGAGCATCGCGCGCCCGGCGTTCGAGGCGGGCCCGGCGAACAGCGGGATCCAGCCGAGGTTGTTCTCCAGCCACAGCAGGAACGGCACCGAGGCGATGGAGAACGTGTACGCGCCCCACAGGCCGTAGACGATGCTGGGGACCGCGGCGAGCAGGTCGATCACGTAGCCGAGCGCGGCGGCGAGGCGGCGCGGGGCGTAGTGGGTGATGAACAGGGCCACGGCGACGGACAGCGGCGTGGCGATGAGCAGCGCGATGACGGCGGCGAGCAGCGTGCCGAACACCAGCGGCCAGACGTAGACGACGAACCCGCCGCCGCCCTGGACGTCCTCCGCAGGCGCGAGGACGGCCGGGAGCGACTGCGCCACGAGGAACGCGGCCACGCCGGCGAGCAGGACGAGGATCAGGATCCCCGAGCCCTTCGCCATCCCGGAGAACACCCGGTCACCCGGCTGCACCACCGGCTTCGGCGGGGGCGGGGCCGCGGCCTGCGGCGGCCGCGGACTGGCGTCTGTACTCACGTCATCCCTTCGAACGGGTTGGTCGTGGGGGCTGGGGCCGAGCGGCCCGGGCGGTCCTCATGATGACGACCGCCCGGGATCCCTGGCTAGGTGACGACCGGCTCAGCCGGCGGCGGAGATCGAGTCGATCACGGGCTGGAACTGCGCCCGCTGCTCGGCGGTGATCGGGGCGTTGCCGGCGTTGGCGTTCGCGGCCTGCTGGCCCTCGTCGCTGGCGATGTAGGTCAGGAACGCCTTCACCGTGTCGGCGACGGCCGCGTCGGCGTACTGGGTGCACGCGAGCGTGTAGGACACGAGGACGACCGGGTAGGTGCCCGACTCGGTGGTGTCGCGGGCGAGCTCGACCGAGAAGTTGGCCGCGCCCTTGCCCTCGACCCGCGGCGACGCGGCGACGACCGCGGCGGCCGCCTCGGCCGTCGGGGCGACGTACTCGGAGCCGACCTGCACGCTGACCTTGCCCAGGTCACCGGCCTGGCTCTCGTCGGCGTAGCCGATGGAGCCCGCACCGGAGCCGACCAGGCCCACGACGCCCGAGGTGCCCTGCGCGGACGCGCCGCCGCTCAGCGGCCAGACGCCGTCGGGCTCGGAGGTCCAGTCGGCGGGGGCGGTGGCGGCGAGGTACTCGGTGAAGTTCTCGGTGGTGCCCGAGTCGTCGGCGCGGTTGACCGGGGTGACCGCGAGGTCCGGCAGCGTGACGCCGGCGTTCTCCGCGGCGATCGCCGGGTCGTTCCAGTTGGTGATGGAGCCGTTGAACAGCTTCGCGATGGTGGCCGGGCTCAGCTGCAGCTCGGTGACGCCGGGCAGGTTGAAGATCACCGCGATCGGCGAGACGTAGAGCGGGAGCTCGATGACGTTGTCGGCGCCGCCGCACAGCGTCTGGGCGAGCGGGAGCTGCTCGTCGTTCAGCGCCGAGTCGCTGCCGGCGAACTGCACCGCGCCGTCGACGAACTGGGTGCGGCCCGCGCCGGAGCCCTGGGCGTCGTAGCTGACGGTGGCGTCGGGGGCGACCGAGCTGAAGCCGGCGACCCAGGCCTCCATGGCGGCCTGCTGGGACGTGGCGCCCGCACCGGCGATGGACGCGCTGGCGGAGGCCGCGGCCTCGCCGCCGGCGGCGGGGGCTCCGGACTCGTTGGCCGCACCGCAGCCGGCCAGCAGCAGTGCACCGCTGGTGGCGAGGCCCACCGCGGCAACTCGGGCACGGGCGCTGTGCCGCACGATCTTCACGTGAAGTTCCTCCGTCGTCGGACCGGGAAGGGTCGTTGCGGCTCGGGGTGGCCGCTCGCCGCGGACGCTAGGTAGCGACAGTGGACGCACTCCCCCGATCAGGTAAACGGGGCATGAACACATCACCGAAGGTGAGGCACAACACCCGATCGGTGCAGCCGTGATCGCGCTGTGACCTGCGGGTTCCGTATCGCCCGGGACATGACGACGGGGTGAACCGCGGGGGGCTCTCAGCTGTCGATCGCGACGTTCCGGGCGAAGAGGACGTCGCTGTGGCGGACGGTGAAACCGAGCTTGCGGTACACCCGCACGGCCGCGTCGTTGTCGGACTCCACGTAGAGCAGCACCTGGCGCAGACCGCGCGCGTGCAGGTGGCGCAGGCCCGCGATCGTCAGGACGGAGCCGAGCCCGGTGCCCTGCGCCGACGGGTCGACGCCCAGCACGTAGACCTCGCCGATGTGCTCGGGCTCGGTGTGCACCTTGGTCCAGTGGTAACCGCGCAGCCGGTCCCGGTCGTCGACGGCGAGCAGGAAGCCCTCGGCGTCGAACCACGGCTCGGCCTCGCGGGCCCGCACCTGCTCGACGCCCCAGCCGCCCTGCTCGGGGTGCCAGTCGAAGGCGGCGTTGTTGACGCGCAGGAACTCGTCCTCGTCGGAACCGACGACGAAGGACCGCAGCCGGATGCCCTCCGGCGGGGCGAGCGCGGCGGGGGCGTCGGGCAGGTCCAGGTGCATCTGCCAGAGCTCGCGGACCCGGGTGAACCCCAGCGCACCGGCGAGCGCGACCGCCCCGGGGTGCTCCCCGTGCGCCCACACCCGCAGCGGGGCGTCACCGGTGCGGTCCACCATCGCGCGCGCGAGGCGCGTGCCGAGCCCGGCCCGGCGGTGGTCGGGGTGCACGACCAGCTCGCCGCCGCCCTCGGGATCGAGGTGGGCGAACCCGACGAGATCGGACCCGTCGCGGGCGAACAGGTGCGCGGCGTCGGCGCTGCGCAGCTGCAGCAGCACCTCGTCGGAGAGCGGGGCGCTGCCGTCGGCGGCCGCGGCGGCCGAGGCGAGCGCGCGCACCACCGCGACACCGTCGTCGTCGAGCCCGGCCCGCCACTCCAGTTCGATCACACGGCGAGACTACGCGCGGAAGGAGAACCGTTCGTCGGAGTCGGCGTCCTCGTCGTCGGACTCGACGGCGGGCGCCCCCAGCGATCCCCGGCCCGGGCGCACGAACTTGTAGCCGACGTTGCGGACCGTGCCGATCATCTGCTCGTGCTCGGTGCCGAGCTTGGCGCGCAGCCGCCGGACGTGGACGTCGACGGTGCGGGTGCCGCCGAAGAAGTCGTAGCCCCACACCTCCTGGAGCAGCTGGGCGCGGGTGAACACCCGGCCCGCGTGCTGCGCCAGGTACTTGAGCAGCTCGAACTCCTTGTAGGTGAGCTCCAGGAGCCGCCCGCGCAGGCGCGCCGCGTAGGTGGCCTCGTCGATCACCAGCTCACCCAGCACCAGTGCGCCGCTGCCGGCCCCGCTGTCGGCGCCGGGCCGGGCCTTGAGCAGGCGCAGCCGCGCGTCGACCTCCGCGGGGCCCGCGCCGGGCAGCAGGATCTCGTCGACGACCCACTCCCCCGAGACGGCCACCAGCCCGCCCTCGGTGAGCACCGCGACGACCGGGACGTCGGTGCCGGTGCTGCCGAGCAGCCGGCACAGGCTGCGGGCGGCCACGAGGTCGGTGCGCGCGTCGACGAGCACCGCGTCGTGCGGGCCGGCGTCGAGCAGCGCGGCCACCTCCGGCGCGGCCGTGCGCACGCCGTGCGGGAGCAGGGTCAGTGCCGGCAGCACCGAGCCCGGATCGGGGTCGGCCGTCAGCAGAAGGAGCTCCATCTGGTTCCTCCTCATCGGGGCGGGGCACGCCCCCTCCTGGAGAAACGGCGGGCAACGCTGACGCACCGTGTTCACTCCCGCGTGATGTGTGAGTGACGTCCACGCGGATCGGGAAAGCGTAGCCCGCTACGCACCGGTACCCCTAGTCCCGCGGCGCAGGTCACGGCCCGGCCGCGGGCCGGAACGGGCCGCGCTCTACGGTTCCGGGGCAAGGAGCGGACGTCATCGGAGGTCGGATGAAGCGCCTGATCGTCGGGCTGATCGTGCTCGTCGGCGTGCTCGTGGGCGTCGACTTCGGGGCGGCGGCGCTCGCCGAGTCGGCCGTGTCCCGGCAGATGCGGGAGCAGATCGGCCTCCCCGACGACCCGGACGTGCGGATCAACGGCTTCCCGTTCGTCACCCAGGCCCTGGCCGGGCGGTACTCCAGCATCGACGTGTCGGCCGACCGGCTGCAGGTCGGCGAGCTGCAGGAGGTCGAGGTCGTCGCGGTGCTGCGCGACGTCGAGGCCCCGCTGTCGGAGGTGCTCGGGTCCGGGCCGAAGTCGCTGCGCGTCGGGGAGGCCGACGGCACCGTCCGCGTCGGGGCCGACGACGTCGAGCGGCTGCTCGGCTCCGTCGACCGCCTGCGCATCGAGTCGCTCGACGCCGACGCGCTCGAGCAGGCCGTCGAGGACGGGGCGGACGCCTCGCTCGCCGACGCCGACCCCGACACCGTCGCGCGGCTCGTCGGCACCACGGCGGTGCTGGGCGAGGACACCGAGGTCTCGGCGATCGTCGCGCTGGAGCTCGCCGACGGGCTGGTGCGGATCGTGCCCCGCGACATCCGGGTGGGCGGCCCCGACGCCCCGCCGCTGCCGGAGTCGACGCAGAGCGCCCTGCGCGACCGGTTCACCGTCGAGATCGACCCGGGCTCGCTGCCGCTGCAGGTGACGCCCACCGAGCTGCGGGCCGTCGACGGCGTGCTCGAGATCAGCGGCCGCACCACCGGCCTCGTGCTCGGCGCCGGAGCGCCGGCCGCGAGCTGACGGACTGAACCGGCCCCCGGAGGCGTTGCAGCCGTCATGGACCCGATCGGAGCAGCCGTACTCGTCGCCGCACTGGCGCTCGCCACGGCGGTCGGCCTGCTGCTGCGCCGCCGCGACGGCCGCATCCGCACCGGCCGGGCGCCCGAGCAGAGCGCGTCGGGCGGCTGGGCGCTCGCCGGCACCACCCCCGGCGCCGACGACCGCGTGCTGCTGCTGCAGCTGTCCTCGCCGGTCTGCACGCCGTGCCGGCGCACCGCGGAGCTGATCGGCGACCTGCGCACCCGGCGACCGGGCGTCGCCCACACCGAGGTCGACGTGGCCGACCGTCCGGACGTCGCGCGGACCCTCGGCGTCCTGCGCACCCCCACCGTCGTCGCGTTCGACCGGGCCGGGGCGGAGCTGCTGCGCATCTCGGGGCTGCCCCGCGCGGCCGACCTGGAGGCCGCGCTCGACCCCGTGCTCGGCCCACGATGAGGTACGACACCGTCCGCCTCTCGGGAGCCCGGTCCCGAAAGGCGGGATCCTGGGATACCCTCGGCGTTGTGTTCTGGCCGTTGACCCGTCGCCGCGCAGTGGACCTGTGCCGCGTGGGCAGCTGCCTGTGTCACGCCTCCTGAGCGACCCGCCTCCGTTCACCCCGCTCGTCTCAGGAGTACCCCCGTGTCCGCATCGGACCCCCAGCTCGATCCGCGCGGCGTCCGCTTCGCCGCGGCGCTCACCACCGTCGTGCTCGCGATCGTGCTGCTCAGCGGCAGCGGCTGGCTGCTGGCCGCGCAGACCGTGGTGTTCGCGCTCGCCGCGTTCGCCGGGCCGCGCTTCGCGCCGTACCCGCTGATCTTCCGCACGCTCGTCGCGCCCCGCCTGAACCCGCCCACCGAGCGCGAGGACGCCGCCCCCGTGCGGTTCTCCCAGCTCGTCGGGTTCGTCTTCGCCGCCGTCGGCACGGTCGGCTACCTCACCGGGCTCACCGCGCTCGGCGTCGTCGCCACCGCGTTCGCCCTCGTCGCCGCGTTCCTCAACGCCGCCTTCGGCTTCTGCCTCGGCTGCGAGATGTACGGCCTGATCCAACGATTCCGCCCGAACCGCAACCAGCAGGGAGCCACAGCATGAGCCGCGAGGACGTCCTCGTCACCGCCGATTGGGCCGAGAAGAACCTCGGCACCGACGGGATCGTGTTCCTCGAGATCGACGAGGACACCGCCGCCTACGACGGCGGCCACCTGGACGGGGCGGTGAAGATCAACTGGACCACGGAGCTGCAGGACACCGTGCGCCGCGACATCGTCGACGCCGACCAGTTCGGAGCGCTGCTCTCGGCCAAGGGCGTCTCCAACGACGACACGGTGGTGCTCTACGGCGGCAACAACAACTGGTTCGCCGCCTACGCCTACTGGCAGTTCAAGCTCTACGGGCACGCCGACGTCAAGCTGCTCGACGGCGGGCGCAAGAAGTGGGAGCTCGACGGCCGCCCGCTCACCACCGACGAGGTCGCCCGCCCCGCCACCACCTACACCGCGAAGCCGGCCGACACCTCGATCCGCGCGTTCCGCGACGAGGTCGTCGAGGCGATCGGCACCAAGAACCTCGTCGACGTCCGCTCGCCCGACGAGTTCTCCGGCAAGATCCTCGCGCCGGCCCACCTGCCGCAGGAGCAGAGCCAGCGCCCCGGCCACATCCCCGGCGCCATCAACATCCCGTGGAGCAAGGCGGCCAACGAGGACGGCACGTTCAAGTCCGACGAGGACCTGGCCAAGCTCTACGGCGACGAGGGCTTCGACGGCTCCCGCTCCACCATCGCCTACTGCCGCATCGGCGAGCGCAGCTCCCACACCTGGGTCGTGCTGCACGAGCTGCTCGGCCACGGCGACGTCAAGAACTACGACGGCAGCTGGACCGAGTACGGCTCGCTCATCGGCGTGCCGATCGAGCTCGGCTCGGGCAAGGCCTCCTGATGTGCGGCGCCCCTGACCAGGCGGTCTCGCTGCCCGCGGGCACCGACCTCACCAAGGAGACCGTGCTCGTCGGGCGGGTCGTGGCCGGCGGCGAGCCCGTCGGCGGCGCGTTCGTCCGGCTGCTCGACGGCACCGGCGAGTTCACCGCCGAGGTCGTGGCGAGCGCGAGCGGCGACTTCCGCTTCTTCGCCGCCCCCGGCACCTGGACGCTGCGCGCGCTGAGCCGCAGCGGCAACGGCGAGGCGGTCCTGACGGCCGACGCCCCGGGACTGCACCAGACGCAGGTGGCGGTGGGCTGACCGGCCCGTCGCCGTTGCAGGAAGGCCACCTCGCCGCCGTCTCGTTGCGGCGAGGTGGCTTTCCTGCCATCCGGGGCCGGACGGGGCAGGACTAGGGTCCTCCCCGTGCACTGGTTCTTCACCGGCTTGTTGATCGCGGCCAGCGGGGGCACGGTGGCCTACACCGGCTACCTGCTCCGCCGGCTGTTCACCACCGAACCCCTCACCGCCGAGCACGCGGAGCCCACGTCGTGAGCGGGCCCGAGGAGGAGTTCCCGGGCACCATCACCGGCCCGGCCAACGCCGCTCCCGACTCGCCCCGGCGCAACCGCCCGCGCTTCGAGGACCTGCCGGTCCCCGACGACACCGCCAACCTGCGCGAGGGGCCCGACCTGCACCAGCAGTGCCTGGGCCTGCTGCCGCTCGTCGGGGTGTGGCGCGGGGCGGGCGAGGTCGTCTACCCGACGATCGACGGCCCGTACGCCTTCGGCCAGCAGCTCGTGTTCGCCCACGACGGACGCCCGTTCCTGTCCTACGAGGCGCGCGCCTGGCTGCTCGACGACGACGGGCAGGTCATCCGCCCCGCCGCGCGCGAGACCGGCTTCTGGCGGCCGCAGGAGGGCGGGGACCTGGAGGTCCTCATCACCCACGCCACCGGCATCTCCGAGCTATTCTACGGCCGCGCGCTCGACCTGCGCTCGTGGGAGATCCGGACCGACGCCGTCGTCCGCACCCCGACCGCCCAGGACGTGCAGGCCTCCCACCGGCTCTACGGGCTCGTCGAGGGCGGCGACCTCGCCTACGTCGACGAGCGCGCCATGATGGGCCAGCCCCTGCAGCCGCACATCTCGGCCCGGCTCAGCCGCATCGCCGGCTGAGCCCGGCCCGCGCGCGGGTCGTGCGCGGCGTCAGCCGACCCCGACGCGGGCGGACAGCAGCCCGCGCAGCTCGTCGTCGGACAGGCCGGAGAGGCGGGCCAGCTGGTCGGGGGCCAGGCCCGCGTCGGCCAGGCGGGTGAGCACCGAGCGCAGCGTCTCGCGCTCGTGCCGGACGGCGTCGGTCAGCCGGTCGAGCTGGCGGCGGCAGGCGTCCAGCTCGACGGTGGCCCCGACGGCCCGCACCGGGTCGTCCAGCAGGACGGCGAGCAGGCGGTCGCGGGCGTCGCCCCGCTCGGACGGCACCGGCTGCTCGGGAGCCGACCAGGCGGCGTCGGGCACGGGGGCCTGCTCCGCGGGCTCGTCGGACGGCGGCGGCTCGGCGGGCGGTGCGTCGGCGGCCGCGACCCTGGCCCGCGCCTCGCGGACCGCGAGGGCCTGGGCGACGGCGGCGGCGACGGTGCGCCCGGACCCCACCCGGTCGGCGGGGTCGAGCTCGGCGCGGTCGGCCTGCTCCCCGGCCGCGGCGGGCTCGGTGTCGGGGCGGTGGGCGCCGGGGGGGTCGGACTCGACGGGGTCGGCGTCGGGGCTCTCGGCGGGGAGGTCGGCCTGCGGCGCGGACCCGGTCTCGCGGACCGCGTCGGCCACCGTCGGACGGCCCAGCGCCCGGGTGCGCCTGCGCCGCCGGACCACGAGCACGACGACGAGCAGGGCGAGAGCGAGGAACAGGGCCCCCGCACCGACCGGGACCAGCACCTCAGGCGTCAGGGCCAGCTGCATGGTTGCGCACCGTACGCCGTTCGGCGTAACAGCGCGCAACCGGGCTCACGCGGAGCGTGACGGCGACGTCGAGCGGGTGCTGCCGTTCGACCCGTCACCCTGCTCCGGACGCCCAGCGGCGGGCGGCGGCGAGAGCAGGGTCGGCTCGTCCGGCCGGACCGTCGCGACGGCGGTGGTCGGGTCGGCCGGGGTGGGTCCCGGACGTCGCACGACCGAGGTGCGCTCGCCGGCGTCGGTCGTGTCGTGCGGCACGGCGGTGGTCTGCGGCTCCGCCGACCGGGCCGGACGGAACAGGTCGGCGGGCTCGGGCTCCGGCTCGCTGCGCGGGCGCATCGACGAGTTCTCGCCGACCGCCGGGTACGCGCCGGTGGGGAGCCGGTGGGCGGCCTTGCCCGACTCGCGGACGGGCAGCTTCTCCTTCGCCGTGACCGCATCGGCGGGCGCGCCGCTCCCGGTGCCCGGCGTGGAGGCGCCCGCCTGCGCCGCGCGGACCGGCTGGGCCGCCGCGGGCGAGCCGCCGGACTGCGGGGTGCCGGACTGTGCTGAACCGGACGTCGACGGGCCGGACTGCGCTGAACCGGACGGCGCCGCGGCGTGCGAGCCGGCCGACGGCGTAGAGCCGGCGCGCGCACCCGCGGAGGACGATCCCTCGGCCTGCGCCGAGCTGACGTGCGCCCCGCCGGACCCGGAGGTGCCGGTGCGCGCACCGGGACCCTGCACCGAGCCCTGGGACGGCGAACCCGCCTGCGCCGAACCCGCCTGGGCCGAACCCGCCTGCGGGAAAACCGACTGCGCCGAACCCGACTGCCCCGGGCCGACCTGCGACGACGCGACCTGCGGACCGGCCGTGCGCGGGCCACCGGACGGCGCGCCGCCCGACGTCGGCGTGCTCGGGCTCGACGTGTGCGGGGCCGACCCGCCGGGCTGGGAGCCGCCCGACGACGAGCCACCCGAGGACGCGGAGCCCGAGTGCGCACCGCCGGACGACGGGGCCGGGGACGCCGACGACGCGGACGCGGTGCGACCGGAGGCGGGCGACGGGCGGCCCGGGTCGCCCGACGCGGCGGCCGCGGCGCGGCGGTCGGCCGCGGCCGTGGCACCGGAGGGCAGGGCGGTGGTGGAGGAGGCGCCCGACGGCGAGCCGTCCGGGGCGTCGGCGGCCGCGGCCGCGGGGGCCTTCTCCGGCGAGGGGGCCGGACGAGGGGGCTGCGGAGCGCCCGCGGGAGCCCGGTGGCCGCCGTCGGCGGGCGCGGGGGCCGGGCGCCCGACCTGCGGGACGGGGCCGGTGCCGGGACGCCGCTCGGGCCGCGGGCCGTCACCGGGGCGCGGGACCTCGGCGGACCAGTGGCCGTCAGGAGCGCGCTGGTCGGACGGGCGCGGGCCGTCGAGGTCGTGGCGGCCCACCGGGTACCGGCTGGACTCACGAGCCGGCATCTGCGCGGTGGGCGCCGCCAGCAGGCCCTCCAACTGCGACCGCATCCGCGTGAGCTCGGCCAGCACGGCGTCGCGCTGGCGGATCAGGTCGGCCACCTGCGCCCGGACGCCGTCGGTCTCGGCGCGGGCCGCGAGGTGGGCGTTGCGGCGGATCTCCGCGGCCTCCTCCTCGGCGGACGCGAGGATGCTCTCCATGCGGTCGGTGAACGTGCCGATGGTGTCGGGGTTCTCCGCCGGGCCACCGGGCCGGGGACGCGGGGTCGGGCGCGGCCGGGCGGGCTGGCCCGGCGTGACGGCGGGCATCGGCTGACTGCGCGCGACCTCCAGGTCGGCCCGCATCCGGGCGAGCACCCGCTGCAGCCGGTCGACGTGCTCGTCGACCTGGCGCCGGTCGTATCCGCGCAGCACGACGTCGAAGCGTGGAGCGCCGGGCACCCCCGCGTCAGTCGTCATCGCTAGCCCTCCCGTGCGTGCCGTCACCGTGCATTCCGCCGAGGGTAGGGGGGTCGTTTCGCCCGATCCCGGCCGTTCACCCTTTCGCAGCATACCGAGGCGGAACGGGACAGGCAGCCGCGGTGCGAGCGGCGGCGGCCTACCATCGACGCGGTGGACACCTCGACCCGGCTCGACACCGCAGGTGAGCGGCACGACGCCGCCGGCGGACCGGAGAACCTGAAGAGCACGCTGCACCGTCGCGGGCTCCGGATGACCCCGCAGCGGCAGCTGGTCCTCGACGCGGTCCGTGAACTCGGGCACGCCACCCCGGAACAGATCTGCACGCAGGTGCAGAAGGTCGCACCGGCGGTCAACATCACCACCATCTACCGCACGCTGGACCTGCTGGAGAAGCTCGGCGTGGTCCGGCACACGCACCTCGGGCACGGTGCACCGAACTACTCCGAGCAGGAGCACCAGCACGTCCACCTCGTGTGCCACGAGTGCGGGGCGGTCGTCGAAACTCCCTCCGATCTGATGAACGGGCTGGCGTCCCAGCTGCAGGCGCTGTCCGGGTTCGAGCTCGACGTCACCCACGTCGCGCTGTCCGGCCGCTGCAGCGACTGCGCGGGAACGGCGGAGGACGCATGACCGGCACCGAGCTGACGCCCGACGCCCCCGACCGCGACTCGGCCGTACCGGCCCACCGCGGCGACCCGCTGGCCGAGCAGCGGCGGATGGCCCGGTCGGCGACGGTGGTGGACCGGAGCCACCGCGGCGTGATCACGGTGACCGGCGAGGACCGCCTGAGCTGGCTGCACCTGCTGCTCACCCAGCATGTCAGCGAGCTCCCCGCCGACACCGGCACCGAGACGCTGATCCTGGACCTCAACGGCCGCGTGCTGCACCACATGGTCGTGGCCCACGCCGGCGAGACGGTCTACCTCGACACCGAGCCCGGCGACGTCCCCGAACTGCTCGACTACCTCACCAAGATGGTCTTCTGGTCGAAGGTGGAGCCGCGCGACGCCACGGCGGAGCTCGCGGTGCTCAGCGTCGTCGGGCCCGACACCGCGGCCGTGCTCGGCGCGGCGGGCGTCCCGGTCCCCGACCGGCCGCACGGCGCGCTCGCCCTGCCCGGCGGCGGCGTCGTGCGCCGGATGCCGTGGCCCGGCGTCGACGCGGCCGACCTGCTGGTGCCCCGCGCGGAGCAGGACACCTGGTGGGCCCGGCTCACCGCCGCAGGCGCCCACGAGGCCGGGACGATGGCGTTCGAGGCGCTGCGGGTGGAGTCCGGCCGTCCGCGGCTGGGCCTCGACACCGACGAGCGCACGATCCCGCACGAGGTCGGCTGGATCGGCGAGGCCGTGCACCTGACCAAGGGCTGCTACCGCGGCCAGGAGACGGTCGCGCGCGTCGCCAACCTCGGCCGGCCGCCCCGGCGGCTCGTGCTCCTGCACCTCGACGCGGGCGACGAGCACCTGCCGGAGCCCGGCGCCCCCGTCACGCTCGGCGGGCGGCCCGTCGGACGGGTGGGCACGGTCGTGCAGCACCACGAGCTGGGCCCGGTGGCGCTGGCGCTGGTCAAGCGCTCGGTGGCGGTCGATGCGGAACTCGTCGCGGGCGAGGACGAGCGAGCCGCCCCGGCGCGCATCGACCCGGACTCGGTGCCCCCCGAGGACGGCACGCCGCCCCCCGGCCGCGCGGCCCAGGGCGGCCTCCGCCGCTGACCGTCCCACAGTGCGGGAGCGTGCTCCCGGATCGCGAGAACCGGGCGTAGCGTCCGGCGGGTGGACGCACCCCGTTACCGCTGGGTGGTGCTCGCCGTCGGCACCGCCGCCCAGGCCGCCACCGCGGCCTACTTCCTCGGGCTCGCCGCCGTCACCCCGGCCCTGCGGGCGCACTTCGACCTCGACCTCGCCGGCGTCGGGCTGCTGATCGGGGCGATCTCGGTCGGGCTCGTCCCGACGCTGATCCCGTGGGGCGCGGCGGCGGACCGGTTCGGCGAGCGCGGCGTGATGACGATCGGGCTCGTGGGGTCGGCCGCCGCGCTCGGGGCCACGTCGCTCGTGGCGCACCCCCTCGCCGCGGGCGCCCTGCTCATGCTGACGGGCGCGTCGGGGGCCTCCGTCAACGCCGCGAGCGGGCGGGCGGTCATGACCTGGTTCCCGGCGCGCAGCCGCGGCCTGGCCATGGCGGTGCGGCAGACGTCGGTGCCGGTCGGGGCCGCGCTCGCCGCGGTCGCCCTCCCGGCCGTCGCGGGTGCGGGCGGGGTGCCCGCGGTGTTCCTCGTGCTCGCGGCCATCTGCCTGATCGCGGCGGCGGCGGTGGCCGCGTTCGTCCGGGAGCCCCCGGACGCCCCGGCCCGCCGCGCCCGGCCCGCGGGACGGATGAGCGACGTCCTCGCCGACCGCAGGCTGCAGCGGCTGAGCCTGGCCGGGCTGCTGCTGGTCGTCCCCCAGTTCCTCGGGTCGGTCTTCCTCGTCGAGGTCCTGCACACGGGCAGCGGGATGCCCCTGGCCGCGGCGGGGGGCCTCCTCGCGCTCACGCAGGTGCTCGGTGCCGCCGGACGCCTCGGCAACGGGTTCTGGTCGGACCGCGCCGGCAGCAGGCTGCGGCCGCTGCGGATCGTCGCGGTGGCCGTCGCGCTCGGGTTCGGGGCGGCCGCGCTGCTGCAGCCGGGGCCGGTCGTCCTGCTCGCCGCGGTGCTCGTCCCGGCCGCCGCGCTCGCGATCAGCTGGAACGGGCTCGTGTTCACCGCGGCGGGCGAGCTGGCGCCGCCGGGCCGGGCGGCGACGGCGATGGCGGTCTCGAACACCGCCAACTACGTCGGCGCGGCCGCCACCCCCGTCGTCGGCGGGCTCGTCGCGCAGGCGGCCGGCTGGCCCGCGATGCTCGCACTGGGCACCGTCGCCGCCGCACTAGCACTCCTGACGCTGCGCGGCCTCCGGGAGCCGGGTGACGCAGGCGACGTGACACCGGCGGTGCCACGTCGCACGTCCGGGCGTGGGCACGGTACGGTGGTGCCAGGACACTGATGACATGAATGGGGCCGCCGAGACATCCGGCCGCCCCTTCCCTGTTGTAAGGGGGACCAGCCATGGGGCGCGGACGAGCCAAGGCCAAGCAGACGAAGGTGGCCCGAGAGCTCAAGTACAGCTCCCCCACGATGGATCTCGACGCGCTGCAGCGCGAGATCGGTAGTGGGACGGTGCTCCACGACACGGAGGCGGAGGACGAGTACGACCCCTACGCCCCCGAGTCCGACAGGGACGACGACCACCGGCGTTGACCGGCTCGCCTTCCTGAGCACCCGAGCGCAGCGGTCGGACACGGGTCGCCCCGTGTCCGACGGCACGGTCGACGGGTCGCACCGACGCAGGTGCACCGGTTCTCTTCGACGTGCCCGCTGACGACGGCGCGGTGACCACGCCGGCACGGTGACCACGGCTCGACGTGGGCACCCCGGTGCAGCGGCGGCCGTGCGGGCCGGACCGGTGGCGGGCGCGCTCGACCGCCGGCCCACCCGGAACGGGCGAGCCGGGTCGCGCGGGCGTCAGAACCGCGGGTGGTCGCCCCGGAGCGCGACGCGGGGCGCCGACGCGTCCTCGGTGCGCGAGACGCCGCCGAGGACCCACGCGGGCACGTGCCGGGCCGTCAGCACCGCGAGGGCCCGGTCGACGTCGTCGGCGGGGAGCACCGCCACCATCCCGACGCCCATGTTGAACGTCTTCTCCATCTCGGCGCGCTCCACGCGGCCCCGGGAGGCGATGAGGTTGAAGATCGGCTGCGGGGTCCAGGTGTTGCGCTCGACGACGGCGCTGAGCCCGTCGGGCAGCACGCGCTCGAGGTTGCGGCCCAGCCCACCACCGGTGATGTGCGCGAAGGTGTGCACGCCGGTCTCGGCGGCGAGGGCGAGGCAGTCGCGGGCGTAGATGCGGGTGGGGACGAGCAGCTCCTCGCCGAGGGTGTGGCCGAACTCCTCGACGTGGCCCTCCAGCGACATCCGCGCGATGGTCAGCAGCACGTGCCGGGCCAGCGAGTAGCCGTTGGAGTGCAGGCCGGACGCCCCGAGCGCGACGAGGACGTCACCGGGCCGGACCCGGTCGGGCCGCAGCATCCGCTCGGCCTCGACGATCCCGACCCCGGTGCCGGAGATGTCGTACCCGCCGACCTCCATCAGCCCCGGGTGCTCCGCGGTCTCGCCGCCCAGCAGGGCGCAGCCCGCCTGCTGGCAGCCCTCCGCGATCCCCTTGACGACGGACGCGACCTGCTCCGGGACGAGCTTGCCGACGGCGATGTAGTCCTGCATGAACAACGGCTCCGCGCCGCAGACCACGAGGTCGTCGACGACCATCGCGACCAGGTCGAGCCCGATGGTGTCGTGCTTGTCCATCGCCTGCGCGATCGCGACCTTGGTGCCGACGCCGTCGGTGGACGCCGCGAGCACCGGCTCGGTGTACTTGCCGATCTTGAGCGCGAACAGGCCCGCGAAGCCGCCGATCCCGCCGAGCACCTCGGGCCGGTTCGCCTTCTCCGCGTACGGCCGCAGGGCGTCGACGGCCCGTTCCCCGGCCTCGATGTCCACCCCTGCGGCGGCGTAACTGGCTCCGGGCAGGTCGGTCGGCATGCTCGTTCTCGCTCTCGGCACCCGTGGGCGCGGTGTGGGTCGGGGAGGCGCGCAGGATCAGGGGCGCTCGAGCGCGCCCGAAGCACCGTAGCCGACGGGCAGCGCCGGTGTCCGCTCCGCCGGAGCGCCGCGCAGCGGCCCGGCGTCGCCCGACGCGGCCCCCGAGACGTCGGGTCCCGGTACGTCGGACACCGCTACGGGCTCCAGCAGGTGCTTGCCCAGCCGCGCCTCCTCGGGCAGCGGGATCGGGTACTCGCCGTCGAAGCAGGCGGAGCAGAGCCGGGTCCGGGGCTGCTCGCTGGCGGCGATCAGACCCTCGAGGGAGACGTAGCCCAGCGTGTCGGCCCCGATCGAGCGGCGGACGCCCTCGGTGTCGATGCCGCTGGCGACCAGCTCGGCACGGGTGGCGAAGTCGATGCCGTAGAAGCACGGCCAGCGCACCGGCGGCGACGCGATGCGCACGTGCACCTCGAGCGCCCCGGCCTCGCGCAGCATCCGCACCAGCGCGCGCTGGGTGTTGCCCCGCACGATCGAGTCGTCGACCACGACGAGCCGCTTGCCGCGGATGACCTCACGCAGCGGGTTGAGCTTGAGCCGGATGCCGAGCTGGCGGATGGTCTGGCTGGGCTGGATGAACGTGCGCCCGACGTAGGCGTTCTTGACCAGGCCCTGGCCGTAGGGGATGCCGGACGCCTGCGCGTAGCCGATGGCCGCGGGGGTGCCGGACTCCGGCGTCGGGATCACCAGGTCGGCCTCGACGGGGTGCTCCTCGGCCAGGCGCCGTCCGATGTCGACGCGGGTGGCGTGCACCGAGCGCCCGGAGATCGTGGTGTCCGGGCGGGCCAGGTAGACGTACTCGAAGACGCAGCCCTTGGGCTCGGGCGCGGCGAAGCGGGAGCTGCGGATGCCGTCGGCGTCGATCGCGATCAGCTCGCCGGGCTCCACCTCGCGGACCATCGAGGCGCCGACGATGTCGAGCGCCGCGGTCTCGCTGGCCACGACCCAGCCGCGGTCGAGGCGGCCGAGGACCAGCGGGTGGACGCCGTGCCGGTCGCGCGCCGCGTAGAGGGTGTTCTCGTCGCCGAAGACCAGGCAGAACGCCCCGCGCAGGCGGGGGAACAGCCGCATCGCGGCCTCCTCCACCCCCAGGTCGGCGGCCGAGTCGGCCATCAGTTCGGCGATCAGGTCGGAGTCGGTGCTGGCCTGCATCCGGGAGCGGTTCGACGCCGGGGCCTCGACGAGCCCGGCCACCTCGTCGCGCAGCTCGGCGGTGTTGACCAGGTTGCCGTTGTGGCCCAGCGCGATGCCGCTGCCGGTGGCCGTGGTGCGGAACGTCGGCTGCGCGTTCTCCCAGGTGGTGGACCCGGTGGTGGAGTAGCGGCAGTGCCCGATGGCGATGTGGCCCTTGAGCGAGCTGAGGATCTGCTCGTCGAACACCTGGCTGACCAGGCCCAGGTCCTTGAACACGACCATCCGGCGCCCGTCGGACACGGCGATGCCGGCGGCCTCCTGGCCGCGGTGCTGCAGGGCGTACAGGCCGTAGTAGGCGAGCTTGGCGACGTCCTCGCCCGGCGCCCAGGCGCCGAAGACACCGCACTCCTCGCGGGGCTCGTCGTCGGTCGGATCGGACTCCGTGCGGGTGGTGGCACCCAACGCGCGCTCCCCAGGATCGACGACCGTTCAGGACGCGATGCTACGCCGCAGGAGGTCCGGAACCCACTCGGCGGGACCGGCGTCACCGAACCACCGTCCCTGGCCCACGTCGCACCCGAGCGCGGCGAGCCGCTCCGCCTGCAGGTCGGTCTCGACCCACTCCGCGGTGACCTCCAGCCCGAGCGCGTGCGCCATCCCGACCAGCGAGCCGACGATGGCCGAGTCGACGGTGTCGGGGTCGGGGTGGCGCAGGCCGTCGATGAACGACCCGTCGATCTTCAGCGCGTGCACCGGGAGGCGCCGCAGCCAGACCAGGCTGGAGTAGCCGGTGCCGAAGTCGTCGAGCGCGAGGCGGACGCCTGCGGCGCGCAGGGCGAGCAGCGCCTCCAGCGCCGCGGCCTCGTCGCCGAGCACGGCCTGTTCGGTGATCTCCAGCTGCAGCAGCCGGGCGGGCAGCCCGGTGGCCCGCAGGACCGAGATGACGATGCGGACGAAGTCGGGCTCCGCGAGCTGCACCGGCGAGACGTTCACGCTGACGAACGGCGCGTCCGCACCGAGCTCGCGGTGCCAGGACGCCGCCTGCTCGCACGCGGTGTGCAGGATCCAGTGCCCCAGCGGCACGATCGCGCCGCTGTGCTCGGCCAGCTCGATGAACCGGCCCGGGCCGAGCAGGCCCTGCACGGGGTGCTGCCAGCGGACCAGCGCCTCCACCCCGCGCATCCGCGGATCCTCGCCGAGCCCCACCAGCGGCTGGTAGACCAGCCGGAACTCACCGCGCTCGATGGCCCGGGGCAGCCCCGTGAGCAGCGCGTAGCGGGCGGACTCCCCCGCGTCCCGCTCGGGGTCGAACACCACCCTGCGCGCGCCGCCGCGCGACTTGGCCCAGTTCAGAGCGACGTCGGCGGCCCGCATCAGCTCCTCCGGGCACGCGACCGCCGTCGGGGCCACGGCCACGCCGATGCTCGCCGAGACCGTCAGCGTGTGCCCGCTCACCAGGAACGGGGTGGCGAAGGCCTCCAGGATGCGGTCGGCGATCCGGCAGACCTCGGCGAGCCCCTCGGGGTCGGCCACCAGCACCGCGAACTCGTCGCCGCCGGTGCGGGTGACCAGGTGCTCGCCCGCGGCCATCTGCAGCCGGGCGGCCACGGCCAGCAGGACCTGGTCCCCGACCTGATGCCCGAGCCCGTCGTTGACACGGGTGAGCCCGTCGAGGTCGAGGGAGCAGACGCCGACGTGCTCGGGGCCGCCCGACTCGAACGCGCGGTGCACCCACTGCTCGGTGAGCGAGCGGTTGGGCAGCTGCGTGAGCTGGTCGTGGTAGGCGGCGCGCTGCAGGCGCAGCCGCAGCCGGGTGCGCTCGGACTGGTCCTCGACGACGGCGATCAGGTGCGCGGGCGACCCGTTCTGATGGCGGACCAGCGAGGCCACCACGTCGGTGAACAGCACGAGCCCGTCGGGCCGGACGAAGCGCAGCTCCATGCGCATCACGTCCGGTTCGCCGCGGTGCAGCCGCTTGAACCGGTCGACGACGTCGGCCACGTCGTCGGGGTGCACGAAGTCGGTGACCGGCCGCGGCTGGTCGAGCGGCCCGGCGATCCCGAACATCGTGCGCAGCGCCGGGTTCAGGTCGACGACGAACCCGTCGAGGCCGACGATGCCGATCCCGACGGCGCCCTGCGTGTAGACGGTGCGGTAGTGGCTCGCGCTCAGCGACAGCTCCCGCACGACGCCGGCCTGGGCCCGCACGGTGCTGGTGAGCAGCTCGGCCTGCTCGGCGACCGCCCGGTCGCGCAGCGCCCCGGTGAACCCGGTGGTCAGCTCGTCGAGGGCCGCGGCCAGGCGGTCCCCCGCGTCCGGGCCGCCGGAGCCCAGCACCGCCGGGCCGGACTCGCGCAGCAGCCGCAGCGTGGCGGGCAGCACCTCCTCCGCGGCCTGGGCGACGTCGGCGGGTGGCCCGCACAGCCCGCTCGTGAGCAGGTCGGCGCCGATGTCGCGGGCGGCCATCGACCAGAACGGCTCGGCGGCCAGCGTGGTGGCGAGCCGGCGGAGCAGGGTGGCCAGGCGGGCGGCGAGGGTCGGGTCCGCGACGGGCGCGATCTCGGCCCAGCGCGCGGCGAGGCGGTGCAGCGCCGGCCCGTTCGCGGCGGTCCCCGATCCCGGCCCTGACGTCGTAGTGCGGGCGCGCGGGACACCGGTGCCGCTGCGTGCTGCGACCATCCGGCGCCTCCTGTCACCCGTCTGCTCGGGGCGGTCCCCCGGACGGCGTGATTCTCCGTATCGCTTAGTACTTACGCCAGTACGTGCGGTTTTGGTTCGTCAGATCGCCTGATGGTGAAGAATCCGCCGTTCAGACCAGTGGGAGCAGCGCCGCCACGTCACCCGATCGGCCGCCCGATGCACGCAGGTCACCCGTGGCAACCGCATCCTCCCAGCTCAGGCGGCCCGTCACCAGCGCGAGCCAAGTGCGGGCGTCGGACTCGACCACGTTCGGCGGAGTACCCCGGGTGTGTCGCGGTCCGGGGACGCACTGCGCGGCTCCGAACGGCGGGATCCGGACCTCCACGCTCCGACCGGGTGATGCGGCCACCAGAGCCGCGAGGCTCTCCTTGACCGCCGCACGCAGGACGGGACGCTCCGGCTCGGGCCCCCCGTCGAGCCAGGCCAGGACCGCGTCCGGGCCGGGATCGCCGGTCACGCCGGTTCCCGGCCCGTGACCTGACCGATCGGCCAGGTCGCCGGCCCGGCGCTCACCCGGAGACCGGGTGGTCGAACAGGGCCGGCAGGGTGCCCTCCCAGGCCGTGCGCAGCGCGGTCAGCGGGAGCGGCTCGAGCGCGTCGACGGCCAGCGCCGACCCACCGGTCACCCCGAGGAGCCGGGCCGGGACCTGCGCGGCGGACGCGGCCGTGAACAGCTCCTCGGCCCGCTCCGGGGCCACCGTGACCAGCACGCGGCCCGCCGACTCCGAGAACAGCCCGACGAAGGCGTCGGGCGTCGGGAGGGTGACCCGCGCGCCGCGGCCCCCCACCAGGCAGGCCTCGACCAGCGCCTGCGCGAGGCCCCCGTCGGAGAGGTCGTGGGAGCCGGTGACCAGCCCGCGCGCCGCCGACGCCGCCAGCAGCCCGGCGAGGCGGTGCTCCGCGGACAGGTCGACGACGGGCGGGCGGCCACCGAGGTGCCCGTGCACGTGGTGCGCCCACTCGCTGCCGCCGAGCTCGTCGCGGGTGTCGCCGAGCAGCACGATCGTGTCGCCGTCGCGGACGAACCCGGACGGCACCCGGCGTGCCACGTCGTCGATGACGCCGAGCACGCCGATCACCGGCGTCGGCAGGATCGCGCGGTCGCCGGTCTGGTTGTAGAAGCTGACGTTGCCGCCGGTCACCGGGATGCCCAGGAGCGCGCAGCCGTCGGCGATGCCGCGGACGGCCTGCTCGAACTGCCACATGACGTGCGGGTCCTCGGGCGAGCCGAAGTTCAGGCAGTCGCTGACGGCGAGCGGCACCGCCCCCGAGGTGGCGACGTTGCGGTAGGCCTCGGCGAGCGCGAGCTGCGCGCCGACGTACGGGTCCAGCGCGACGAACCGGGCGTTGCAGTCGGTGGCGACGGCGATGCCGCGGCCGGTGACCTCGTCGACGCGGACCATGCCCGCGTCGGCCGGCTGGGCGCTCGTGGTGTTGCCGCGGACGTAGCGGTCGTACTGGTCGGTGACCCACGCCCGGCTGCACAGGTTCGGGCTGGCAGCCATCCGCAGGATCTCCGCGCGCAGCTCGACGGGGCCGGACGGGCGGCGCAGCCGGTCCGGGACGTCGGCGACCAGCGCGTCCTGGCCGGGGCCGCGCTGCACCGGGCGGTGGTAGACCGGGCCGTCGTGGGCGACGGTCCGCGGCGGGACGTCGACGACCGTCTCCCCCCGCCAGGTGATCACCAGCCGCCCGCCGTCGACGACCTCGCCGATGACGTTCGCGAGCACGTCCCACTTCGCGCAGACCGCGAGGAACGCGTCGACGTCCTGGGGGCGCACGACGGCGCACATGCGCTCCTGCGACTCGCTGGACAGGATCTCCGCGGCCGTCATACCGGAGGCCCGCAACGGGACGGCGTCGAGGTCGATGCGCATGCCGCCGTCGCCCGCGCTGGCCAGCTCGGACGTGGCGCACGACAGGCCCGCACCGCCCAGGTCCTGGATCCCGACGACGAGCCCCGCGTGGTACAGCTCCAGGCAGCACTCGATGAGCACCTTCTCGGTGAACGGGTCGCCCACCTGCACCGCGGGGAGCTTCTTGCGGCCCGTGTCGCTGCTGAAGGTCTCGCTCGCCAGCACGGAGACGCCGCCGATGCCGTCGAGGCCGGTGCGGGCGCCGAACAGGACGATCAGGTTGCCGGTGCCCGAGGCGAACGCCAGGTGCAGGTCCTCGGTGCGCATCGCACCGACGCACAGCGCGTTGACCAGCGGGTTGCCCGCGTAGCCCGCGTCGAAGACGACCTCGCCGCCGATGTTGGGCAGGCCGAGGGAGTTGCCGTAGGTGCCGACGCCGGCGACGACCCCGGGCAGCACCCGCTTGGTGTCGGGGGCGTCGGCCGGGCCGAAGCGCAGGGGGTCGGCGACGGCGATCGGGCGCGCGCCCATCGCCATGATGTCGCGGACGATCCCGCCCACGCCGGTGGCCGCGCCCTGGAACGGCTCCACGTAGGACGGGTGGTTGTGCGACTCGACCTTGAACGTGACGGCCCACCCGTCACCGATGTCGACGACGCCCGCGTTCTCGCCGATCCCGGCCAGCATCTTCTGCTTCATCGCCGGGGTCGTCCTCTCCCCGAAGTACGCCAGGTGCACCTTCGAGGACTTGTACGAGCAGTGCTCGCTCCACATCACCGAGTACATCGCCAGCTCGGCGTCGGTGGGGCGGCGGCCGAGGATCGAGCGGATGCGGGCGTACTCGCCGTCCTTGAGGCCCAGCTCGCGGTGGGGCTGCGGCTGGTCAGGGGAGGCGGCGGCGCGGGCGACGGTGTCGACGGCGGGAACCACGTCGTCGGAGGGCAGGGCGGGGGAGGCGGCCACGGCTGCTGAGCCTACGGAACGACCTCGCTCAGCCGCCGTCGCGGCCCGTGGGGAGCTGCACCACACTCACGAAGAAGTGGTCGATCTGCTTGATCGCCTCGATGAACCCCTCGAAGTCGACGGGCTTGGTGACGTAGGCGTTGGCGTGCAGCTGGTAGCTGCGCAGCACGTCCTCCTCGGCCTGCGAGGTCGTCAGCACGATCACCGGGATGTGCCGCAGCGCGGGGTCGTCCTTGACCTCGGCGAGCACCTCGCGGCCGTCACGGCGGGGGAGGTTGAGGTCGAGCAGGATCAGGTCGGGGCGCGGCGCGTCGGCGTACGGGGGCTCGTTGCGCAGGTAGGACAGGGCCTCGGCCCCGTCGGTGACGACGTCGAGCCGGTTGTGCAGGTACTCGTCGAAGGCCTCGCGGGTCATCAGGACGTCGCCCGGGTCGTCCTCGACCAGCAGGACGTTGACGATGCGGGGTTCGGGCGTGGTCATGCGGGGAGCTCCTCGGGGTTCTTCGACGGCGGGGGGAAGACGACGGCGACGGTGGCGCCCGGCCCGTCGCTCTGCACGACGCGGATGGTGCCGCCGTGGAACTCGGCGATCTTCTTCGCCAGCGACAGGCCGATCCCGGTGCCGGCGTAGACGTCGCGCGCGTGCAGGCGCTGGAAGATCACGAAGATCTTGTCCTCGTACTCGGGCTCGATGCCGATGCCGTTGTCGGAGACGCGCAGCTCGACCTCGCCGTCGCGCTCGGTGCCGGTGACGTGCACGACCGGCGGCACGCCCTCGCGGTGGAACTTCAGCCCGTTGCCGATCAGGTTGGCCAGCAGCTGCCGCAGCAGCTGCGGGTCGCCGGAGATCGTGGGCAGGGACCCGACGACGATCTCGCCGTCCAGCTCCGAGCGGGTCGTCTCGAGCCCGGCCGCGGCGGCGGCGGCGACGTCGGCGAGGGGCACGTCGACGAAGCCCTCGGTGGTGCGGCCGACGCGGGAGAACGCGAGCAGGTCGTTGATCAGGCGCTGCATCCGCTGCGCGCCGTCGACGGCGAACTCGATGTACTGGTCGGCCCGGTCGTCGAGCTGCCCGCCGTAGCGGCGCTGGAGCAGCTGGCAGAAGCTCGACACCTTGCGCAGCGGCTCCTGCAGGTCGTGGCTCGCGACGTAGGCGAACTGCTCGAGGTCGCGGTTGGAGCGCTCCAGCTCCCGGCCCTGCTCGGCGAGCCGGCGGTTGGCCTGCTCGGCGCGGTCCAGGTCGGCCAGGATGCGCACCCGCATCGCCTCGACGTCGGCGCCCAGCTCGAGGATCTCGCGCGGCCCGTCGGCGTGCACGCGCTGGTCGGCGTCGCCGCTGACGACCGACCGCACCTGTGCGGCGAGGTCGGAGACGGGCCCGAGGACCGTGCGGCGCAGCCCGACCGCGGCGGCCACCAGCACGAGCACGAGCAGCACCGCGACGGCGACGGCGGCCGTCTGCAGGAACGCCGCGGCCGCGGTGACGGCGGCCCGCCCCTCGCGCTGGCGCTCGGTGAGGTCGCGCAGCAGCACGTCGGCCCGCACCCGCACCTGGTCGAACAGGGTGCGCCCCTGGAGCGGGTCGGGCGCCGCGGCGCCGGTGTCGACCGCGGCGACGGCCGGCTCGGCGAAGCTCTCCCGCCACCGCTGCGCCGCCGCCGACACCGCCTCGACGTCGCGGGTCAGGCGCTCCTGGTCGACGAGCCCGCGCAGCTCCGCGGTGGCCGCCGCCTCCGCGTCGACGCCCGTGCGGAACGGCTCGAGGAAGTCGGGGCGGCCGGTGAGGCTGTAGCCCCGCACCCCGGTCTCCTGGTCGAGCAGGGCCACCGACAGGCGCTGCGCCGCGTCCAGCGCGGGCGACACCCGGTCGAGGAGCACCGCCCGCGACGCCGTCAGCCCCGACAGCGCGAGGCCGCCGAGGGTGATCGCGGCGACGGCGAGCAGCGCCAGCACCGCGGCCCCGACGGCGAACAGCCGCCCCAGCGGCCAGCGGTCCCCGGGGTGCTCGGCCGCAGCGGGCCGCCTGCGCAGCAGGGCGCGCGTCGTCACGGGCCGGCCGCCGTCAGCAGGAGGATCGCGACGTCGTCGGAGAGCGGGCCGCCGTTGAGCGTCTGGACGCGCTCGACGAGCCGGGCCGGGAGGTCGTCGGCGGGGGTGCCCGCCTCGTCGACGAGCAGCTCGATCAGACCCTCCGGCCACAGCGGTTCGTCCGGCACGGCGCCCTTCCCCTCGATGAGTCCGTCGGTGAACAGCAGCAGCGCCCAGCCGGGGTCGAGGCGCAGCGACTCGGCCTCCCACGCGGCGTCGTCGGAGATGCCCAGCGGCAGCCCGATCAGCGGCTCCACCTGCGCGGGCGGGTGCAGCGACACGGGGGCCGGATGGCCGGCGAGGCGGACCAGCGCGTCGCCGGACGCCTCGATGAGGACCGTGCAGACCGTGGTGAACAGCGTCGGGTCGTGGCGCTCGCTGACCAGGACCTGCTGCAGCTTGGGCAGCACCTGCGGCTCGTCGACGCCCGCGAGCACCAGAGCCCGCCACGACACCCGCAGCAGCGCACCGAGCGCCGCCTCGTCGGGGCCGTGGCCGCAGACGTCGCCGATGATCGCGTGGACGGTGCCGTCCGGGCCGCGGACGGCGTCGTAGAAGTCGCCGCCGAGCACCGCGCGGGCGCGCCCGGACCGGTAGAACGACCGCGCGCGGACGGGGCTGCCCGCCAGCAGCGGCGTCGGGAGCAGGCCGCGTTCCAGGCGCGTGGCCTCCGCGGCGACCAGCCGCTCCTCGCGCAGGCGCAGCGCGCTGGTCTCGGCGCGGCGGCGCTCCACGGCGTAGCGGATCGCGCGGATCAGCACCGGGCCGTCGACCTTGCCCTTGACCAGGTAGTCCTGTGCCCCGGCCGCGACGGCGGCGACACCGAGGTGCTCGTCGTCGAGTCCGGTGAGCACGCAGACCGCGGCGCCGGGATCGGACCGCAGGATGGCATGCAGGCCCTCCAGCCCGTTCGTGCCGGGGAGGTTGAGGTCGAGCAGGACGCACTCGCAGTCGGCCAGCAGCTCACCGTCGGCGACCTCGGCCAGCGAGACCGCGACCGTCAGGCGCAGGTCCGGATCGACCTCGGCCAGCAGCTCACCCACGAGGAAGGCGTCGCCGGGGTCGTCCTCGACCAGGAGTACCGCTCGCCCGCCCACCTAGCTGCCGACCGCCGCACCCAGAACGGAGGTGAACAGCACGAGACCGTCGTCGGACGGACCCGTCAGGGGGTCGATGGCGTGCTCGGGGTGCGGCATCAGGCCGACCACCCGCCCGTCAGCCGAGGAGATGCCCGCGATGTCGGCGAGTGCACCGTTGGGGTTGCCGCCGAGGTAGCGGAACGTGACCCGCCCCTCCCCCTCCAGCCGCGCGACCGTCTCGGCGTCGGCGACGAACCTGCCCTCGCCCGACTTGAGCGGCACCAGGACCTCCTGGCCCGCCGTGGCGGCCCCGGTCCACGCGGTGGCGGTCGACTCGATCCGCAGCCGCTGGTCGCGGCAGACGAAGTGCAGCCCGGAGTTGCGGACGAGCGCCCCCGGCAGCAGCCCCGCCTCGCACAGGATCTGGAAGCCGTTGCAGATGCCGAGCACCGGCAGCCCGCGCCCGGCAGCCGCCTTCACCTCGGCCATGATCGGCGCGAGGCTCGCGATGGCGCCGGCGCGCAGGTAGTCGCCGTAGGAGAAGCCGCCGGGGACGACGACCGCGTCCACGCCCAGCAGGTCGTGGTCGGCGTGCCACAGCGCCACCGGCTCGGCGCCCGCGTAGCGCACCGCGCGGGCCGCGTCGACGTCGTCGAGGGTGCCGGGGAAGGTGATGACCCCGATCCTCACTTGCGCGTCACCACCCAGTCCTCGATCACCGGGTTGGCGAGCAGCTCGCCGGCGATGCGGTGCAGGGTCGCGTCGTCGATCGCGTCGTCGACGTCGAGCTCGAAGTGCTTGCCCTGCCGCACCTCGGCCACGCCCGCCACGCCGATGCGGCCCAGCGCCCGCGTGACGGCCTGACCCTGCACGTCGAGGATCTCCGGCTTGGGCATCACGTCCACCACAACTCTGGCCACGGACCAGAGCCTACGGCCCTCCTCAGTCGAGGAACGCGGCGAGCATCGGCAGCAGCAGGTCGACCCGTCGCGGGGCCTGCATGTGGGTGGTCCCGGGCAGGATCGCGAGCTGCGACCCGGGGATCAGCTCCTGCATCAGCGCACCGTGCGCGGGCACGGTGAAGTCGCGGTCGCCGATCACGATCAGCGTGGGCGCGGTGACGGCCGCGAGCTGCTCGTCGGTCCAGCCCGTCCAGCCCTTGACGGTGCCCATCGTGCGGCCGGGCAGCGCGTCGAACTGCTCGGGGTGCGGGGACAGGCGGGCGTAGGCCTCGGCCATGTCGGCGAAGTCCTGCGCCGTCGGCATGATCGGGGAGGTGGCGTAGGTGCTCGGGTCGGCCAGGTCGGGGTGCGCCCCGTCGGGCCGCACGCTGGCCGAGATCGGCACGACCGAGAGCAGCCGGTCGGGGTGGCTCACCGCGAGCTCGAGCGCCGTGCCGCCGCCCATGCTGTGGCCCATCACGTGGGCGCGGTCGATGCCGAGGTGGTCGAGCAGCGCGACGACGTCACCCGCCAGGGCCGCGTAGCTCATGTCCCGGTCGATGTCGGCGGTGCGGCCGTGGGCCTGGAACTCCACCGCGATCACCCGGTGCCTCTGCGCGAGCGTCGGGATGCTGTCGGCCCAGGTCAGGTCGATGGTCATGACGCCGCCGTGCAGCAGCACCAGCGGCGTGCCCGCGTCGCCGTGGATCTCGTAGTACATGTGCAGGCCGTTCACGTCGGCGTATCCGTTGCTCATGCCCTTCAGACGCCGGCGGTGCCCCGGACTCATCGGCTCTGCGCGAACTCCCTCGACCGGGTCCGGCCGCGCCGCTGTACTGCCGGTATGGGCAGCTGGCTGGTTCTGGGCGGTACGCGGTTCCTCTCGCGCGCGGTGGCGGCCGAGGCCGTCGCGCGGGGGCACGAGGTGACGTGCGTGGCGCGCGGGGAGTCCGGGCCGGTGCCCGAGGGGGCGGCGCTCGTCGTCGCGGACCGGGACGTGCCCGGCGCGCTGGACCCCCTGCGCGGGCGGCGGTTCGACGCGGTGGTCGACGTGGCCACGATGTCGTTCCCCTGGGTGCGCGACGCGCTCGCCGTGATCGACGCCGACCACTGGACGTTCGTCTCGACGATCAGCGTCTACGCCGACACCGCGACGCCGGGCCAGGGCGTCGACGCGCCGCTGCTCGACCCGCTGGAGGGCGGCGGCCCGGCCGACGGCCCGGAGGTCTACGGGGCGGTCAAGGTGGCCTCGGAGGACGCCGTGCGGGCCGGGCACCCCCGTCCGCTCGTGGTGCGGGCGGGCCTGATCTGCGGGCCCGGCGACCGCAGCGACCGCTTCGGCTACTGGCCGGCCCGGTTCGCCCGCGGCGGCCCCACCGTCGTCCCGGACGCCCGTGACCAGCCGGCGCAGATCGTCGACGTGCGGGACCTCGCCGCGTGGATCGTCTCGTCCGGGGAGCGCGGGCTGACCGGGACGTTCGACGGCAGCGGCCCGCGCACGACCCTCGGCGCGGTGCTCGACGAGATCGCGGCGGCGGTGGGTGCCCCCGACCTGGTCCCGGTGCCGCTCGCCCCCGCCGCGCTGGAGGCCGCCGGGGTGTCCCCGTGGGCGGGGCCGCGCTCGCTGCCCCTGTGGCTGCCCGACTCCCACGTCGGCATCGCGGCCCGCGACACGTCCCCCGCCGCGGAGGCGGGCCTGGTGTGCCGCCCGGTCGCCGACACCGCCCGCGCCGCGCTGGAGCACGAGCGCACCCTCGACCCGGCCCGCGCCCGCGGCGCGGGCCTCGCCCCGGACGACGAGCGGGCCCTCCTCCCCGACCCCCCGCCCTGACCCGCCGGTGGCAGGGTGGCGGTCGTGCAGATCACCCACTACGGCCACTCGTGCGTGCTGCTCGACACCGGCGCCGCGCGACTCCTGATCGACCCCGGCACGTTCTCGGCCGGGTTCGAGTCCCTGACCGGGCTCGACGCCGTCCTCGTCACCCACCAGCACCCCGACCACCTCGACCTCGACCGCCTCGCCCCCCTGCTGCGCGCCAACCCCGGCGCCCGGCTGGTCGTCGACACCGGCACGGCGGGTGACCTCGCCGGGACCGACCACGAGGTGACCACCCCCGGAGCGGCGCTGGAGGTGGCCGGCGCCCGGATCGAGGTCCTCGGCGGCGAGCACGCGGTGATCCACCCGGACATCCCGGTGATCCCCAACAACGCCTACCTCGTCGACGGCACCCACCTGCACCCCGGTGACGCGTTCCCCGCCGTTCCCGTCCCGGTGGACGTGCTCCTGCTGCCCACCGCGGCACCGTGGCTGAAGGCGTCGGAGTGCGTCGACTACCTCCGCGCGGTCGCCCCCCGCACCGCCGTGCCGATCCACCAGGGCCTGCTGGCCCGGCCGCAGGTGTTCTACGGCCTGTTCACCGGTCTCGCCCCCGAGGGCACGGCGCTCCGGGTCCTGGACGAGGGCGAGCCCACCACCTTGTGACGCGCCCCGCGCGTCAGGCGGCGACCACGGACGCCGGGAGGCGGTAGGTCACCGGGGTCGCACCGAGGGCGAGGGCCCGGTCGACCGCCGCCAGCGCCGCCTCGACGCGCGCCGGTCGCCTCAGGTCCTTGGCCCGGACGTTGATCCGGACGACCCCGCCGCGCCGGGCCGTCCGGGCGACCTCGGCCAGCAGCACCCGGCCGCGCCAGGACTCCGCGGCCCGTGCGTCGTCGGCGACGGGGCGCCGCTCCGCCGAGGCCCGGAACCCGAGCACCCGGGCGCGGGCCGAGCCGGGGCCGTCGAGGCGGTGCACCCCGTTCTCGTCGGCGTACGCCGTGAAGCCCTGGTCGCGCAGCGCGTCGACGGTCCCCGCCGAGGCGATCCAGCGGGGCGGGACGAACAGGTCGGTGCGCAGGTCGACCGCCCCGAGGGTGCGCCGGGCCGCGCGCAGCCGCAGCCCGGCCTCGTGCCGCGGCAGCGCGGCGAACTCGGCGCGGCGACCGACCCGGGTGGGTCCGGAGCTGTGGTCGAAGCCGTGCAGCACGATCGCGTCGCCGCGGTCCCGGCGGCCGTGCAGCCACGTCACCAGCGGCGACGCGGCGAGGCCCTCCTCGAACGGCCCGGGCCGGAACAGCTGCGACAGCGCCACCCCGCGGGCGTCGAGGGCGTCGGCGAACTCCGCGCCGCGGGGCAGGGAGTCGTCGGTCAGACCGGACAGCGAGACGATCAGGCGGGCCACGCCGCCATGAACGCACGCCCGGGTGAACGCCGACCGACGCCGCGCGGACGGGCGCCGGTCAGGACCAGGTCCGTCCGGTGAGCCGCTCGTAGACCTCGACGTACCGGGCCCGGGTGGCGTCGACGACCTCGGCGGGCACCTCGGGCCCGGGCGGGGTGCGGTCCCAGTCGAGACCGGCCGACCAGTCGCGCACGAACTGCTTGTCGAAGGAGAACTGCGGCCCGCCCGGCGCCCACCGGTCGGCGGGCCAGTAGCGCGACGAGTCCGAGGTCAGCACCTCGTCGGCCAGCACGACCTCCCCCGACGGGTCGAGGCCGAACTCCAGCTTCGTGTCGGCGACGAGCAGCCCCTGCGCGGCGGCCGTCTCCGCCCCGCGCGCGTAGACGGCGAGGGTCAGGTCGCGCACCTGCGCGGCCCGGTCGGCCCCGATCAGCGCCTCGACCTCGGCGAACGACATGAACTCGTCGTGCTCCCCGACGGGCGCCTTGGTGGTCGGGGTGAAGATCGGCGACGGCAGCTTCGAGCCCTCGACGAGCCCCGGCGGCAGCTCCACCCCGGACACCGACCCGTGCCGCTGGTACTCCTTGAGCCCCAGCCCGGCCAGGTACCCGCGCGCGATGCACTCGACGGGCAGCATCTCCAGGCGGCGGCAGCGCACCGCGCGCCCGGCGAACTCGGCCGGCACGTCGGTCGCCGAGATCACGTGGTGCGGCACCAGGTCGCTGAGCTGCTCGAACCACCACAGCGACAGCTGGGTCAGCAGCGCGCCCTTGTCCGGTACGGGTGTGGGCAGGACGACGTCGTAGATCGAGAGCCGGTCGGAGGCGACCAGCACCAGGTCGTCGCCGTCGGCGTAGACGTCGCGGACCTTGCCCGAGTGCAGGAGGTTCACAGGATCGCTCCGGGCGAGTAGGCGGCGGCGGACGGGTGCGCGGCGACGATCCCGTCCACCCGGGCGACGACGGCCGCCACCTGCGCCGTGGCCGCGCCGGTGAAGGCCAACGGGTCGGTCAGCAACGACTCGAACGAGCCCCCCAACCTCTCGTCGGCCGCGAGCCGGGCCATCAGGTCGTTGTCGGACTGGCCCTTCTCCCGCATCGCCAGCGCGACGCCCACCGCGTGCTCCTTGATCACCTCGTGCGCGGTCTCCCGCCCGACGCCCGCCCGCACCGCGGCCATCAGCACCGAGGTGGTGGCCAGGAACGGCAGGTAGCGGTCGAGCTCGCGGGCGATGACGGCCGGGTAGGCGCCGAACTCGTCGAGGACGGTGAGCGTGGTCTCGATCAGCCCGTCGAGGGCGAAGAACGCGTCCGGCAGGGCGACGCGGCGCACCACGGAGTCGGAGACGTCGCCCTCGTTCCACTGCGACCCGGCCAGCTCGCCGGCCATCCCGGCGTAGCCGCGGAGCAGGACCATCATCCCGTTGATCCGCTCGGTGGAGCGCGAGTTCATCTTGTGCGGCATCGCCGACGACCCGACCTGGCCGGGCTGGAAGCCCTCGGTGGCCAGCTCGATGCCGGCCATCAGCCGGATCGTCGTGGCCAGCGAGGAGGGCCCGGCGGCGAGCTGGACCAGCGCGGAGAGCACGTCGAAGTCGAGCGAGCGGGGGTAGACCTGGCCGACGCTCGTCATCGTGGCCTCGAAGCCGAGGTGCGACGCGACCCGCGCCTCGAGGTCGGCCAGGCGGGCGGCGTCGCCGTCGAGGAGGTCCAGCATGTCCTGCGCGGTGCCCATCGGGCCCTTGATCCCGCGCAGCGGGTAGCGCGCCCGCAGCTCCTCCAGCCGGGCGAACGCGACGAGCAGCTCGTCCGCGGCGCTCGCGAAGCGCTTGCCCAGCGTGGTGGCCTGCGCCGCGACGTTGTGGCTGCGCCCGGCCATCGTCAGCTCGGCGTTCTCGGCAGCGCGGCGGGCGAGCCGGGCCAGCACGGCGACCGAGCGGTCGCGGACGTGCTCCAGCGAGAGCCGGATCTGCAGCTGCTCGACGTTCTCGGTGAGGTCGCGGCTGGTCAGTCCCTTGTGCACGTGCTCGTGCCCGGCGAGCGCGTTGAACTCCTCGATCCGCGCCTTCACGTCGTGCCGGGTGACGCGCTCGCGCGCCGCGATCGAGGCGAGGTCGACGTCGTCGACGACGCGCTCGTAGTCCTCCACCACCCCGTCCGGCACGTCGACGCCGAGATCGCGCTGGGCCCGCAGCACCGCGATCCACAGCCGGCGCTCCAGGACGATCTTGTTCTCGGGCGACCACAGCGCCACGAGCTCACGGCTCGCGTAGCGGGCGGCCAGCACGTTGGGGATCACGTCTGGACACCCTACGTGCGCCGGTCAGAGGTGCCGGAGCAGGATCTCGCGGGCCGCCGCCCGTGGGTCGGGATCGGACTCGATGAGCGCGCTGATCACCGCCCCGTCGACGAGGAACACGAGGTCGCGCAGCGCCTCCGGGGCGAGCGGGCGGCCGGCGCGGCGGAACACGTCGGCGAGCAGGGCGTCGAGCTCGGGACGCAGCGACCGCATCAGCGGCGCGAGGTACGGGCGGCGGCCGGCCCCGACGAGCCGCTCGTAGCGCAGCAGCACCGCGTCGAGCCCGCCGTCGCGGGACTCCGGGCCGAGGAGCTGGTCGATCACCAGCTCCACGGCCTCCGCGGTGTCGGGCTCACCCGGGCCCAGCGCGGCGAGCTGCGCGTGGCCCTCGGCGAGCTCGTCGCGGCTGGTGCGCTCGGCGGCGGCGGTGATGAGGTCGTCGAGGGAGTCGAAGTAGTAGGTCGTGGACGACAGGGGCAGCCCGGCCCGCTCGGCCACGGCCCGGTGCCGGACCGCGTCGAAACCCCCGGAGCGCAGCAGGGCCGCGGCCGCCGCCACCAGCTCGGCGCGCCGCCGCTCACCCTTCGGCGTCCCCACGGCGCCCATCCTCCCCTCCGCGCGCAGGGTCAGAGGCGGGGGGCGAGGTAGGCGGCCGCGGCGTCCAGACGGCCCGCGAACGGGACCGGGGCGCCGGGGCCGTCGCCCCGGGAGCTGACGACGACGGTCCCGCCCGACGCCGTCGGCGCCGACGCGCTCGTGCCGCTCACCGGACCGGGCGCCTCACCCGGCGGCAGGTACTCGACGGAGAGCAGCCCGGCCGTGCCCGCGTCGTCGACCTCCAGGCTGACGCCCCGCTCCCCGCCGGGACGGCAGTCCATCGTCACCGCCCCCTCGGTGGCCCCGACGACCTCGGGCAGCACCTCCTCCAGGTACGCCCGCAGCGCCGGGTCCTGGCGCTGCGCGCACTCCGTCGTGCCGGGGCCGAGCGGGGTGCCGGAGAACTCGGACGGGCCGCGCAGCGCGTCGGGCGCCTGCGCCGCCTCGGCCCGGGCCTCCGCGTCGGACGCCGCCCCGGGGGCCGCCGCCGGGGCCGCGGCCGTCGACGAGGCGTCCCCTCCGGGACCGGGCAGCGCGACCGCCACGCCCACCCCGGTGACGACGAGCAGCGCCATCGCCCCGCCGAGCACGGCGGAGCGGCGGCGGGCGGTGATCCGCCGGGAGGTCGCGACCACGCGGGCGTGGTCGAACCCGGCCGGCGGCGGGGTCTCCGAGGCGGCCTCGGAGAACAGCGCGGCCATGCGGTCGTCGTCGGTCATCGCAGTCTCCTCTCAGCCGGCGGGTCGCAGGTCGTCGAGCGTGTCGCCGAGCACCGCGCGGAGCGCGGCGAGCCCGTGCGAGGTCTGGCTCTTCACGGTGCCCTCGGAGCAGCCCAGCGCCGCGGCGGTGCCTGCGACGTCGAGCCCCTCGAGGTAGCGCAGCACCAGCACGGCGCGCTGGCGCGGGGGGACGGAGCGCAGCCCGTCGACGAGGACGTGCCGCGTGGCCACCCCGTCGGTGGCGGACGCGACGGAACCCGCCTCCACGACGTCGGTGAACCGCTCCCGCCGCCACGGCCGGCGCGACTCGTCGACGACGGAGCGCACGAGCGTGCGGCGCATCCACGCGTCGAGCGCGTCCTTGTCGCGGATCCAGCGCCAGTGCCGGTGCAGCGCCACGAACGCGGCCTGCGCGTGGTCGTCGGCGCGGTGCCAGTCGCCGCAGAGCAGGTACGCGGTGCGGCGCACGGCGTCGCGGCGCGCGCGGAAGTAGGCCTCGAACTCCGCTTCGGCGGCCTGGTCCAACGCGGTTCCCTCCTCCCCGTTCGCCGACAGGACGGGCGTGCGGGCGGACACGGTTGCACGCCGCCGCGAGCTTCCCCCGATCGGCCCAATGTCGTGACCGGACCGTGACCCTGACGCGACCGCGGCGAGTCCCCCTGGTTGAATCGACCGCTGTGCGACCCACCTCACGTTCCCGCCGGGCGTCCGCGAAGTCAGGTCCGATCGACCTGCGCTCGGACACCGTCACGCGCCCCACCAAGGAGATGCGCGCGGCGATGGCCGCGGCGGAGGTCGGTGACGACGTCCTCGACGGCGACCCGACCATGCGTGAGCTGGAGGTCCGCGTCGCGGGCGTGCTCGGCGCGGCCGACGCGCTGTGGACGCCGAGCGGCTCGATGGGCAACCTCATCGCGCTGATGGCGCACCTGAACCGCGGCGACGCCTTCCTCGCCCCGACGGGCGCGCACGTCCTCGACGCCGAGCTGGGCACCGCCGCGTGGCTGGCCGGCGGGATGCCGCGACCGCTGCCGCACGACGCCGGTCCGGGCCGCGTCACCCCCGACGCCGTGCGCCGGGCCGCGGGCGCCCCCGGGCCGTACTTCACGCTGCGCACCACGCTGCTGTGCCTGGAGAACACCCACAACGCCGCGGGCGGCACGATCACCGCCCCCGAGCAGCACGCCGCCGTGGCCGCCGCCGCGCGCGCCGCGAAGCTGCGCGTGCACCTCGACGGCGCCCGGCTGTGGAACGCGGCCGCCGCGCTCGGGGTGCCCCCCGGCGCGCTCACCGTCGGCGCCGACACGGTGCAGGTGTGCCTGAGCAAGGGCCTCGGGGCGCCGGTCGGGTCCGTCGTGGCGGGCTCGGCCGAGTTCGTCGAGGAGGCGCGGCGGCTGCGCAAGATGCTCGGCGGCGGCGTCCGCCAGGGCGGGGTGCTGGCCGCGGCCGGGCTCGTCGCGCTCGACCGCGTCGACCGGCTCGTCGAGGACCACCGGCGCGCCCGCACCCTCGCCGACGGGCTGCGCGAGCGCGGCTGGCAGGCGGCGGTCCCGCAGACCAACATCGTGCTGATCGCCGTCGCCGACCTCGACGGCACCCTGCGCCGCTTCGAGGAGGCGGGGGTGCGCGCGGTGGCGATGTCGGGTCAGGTCCGGCTGATGACCCACTGCGACGTCGACGACGCCGACATCACCGCCGCGCTCGACCGCATCGGCTCCCCCGGCGCGGGCACGGGCGAGGACGGCCGCGCCGACGGCCGCACGGCGTACGCGCCCACCCAGCGCGGCCTCAGGACGGGTGGCGATCGCGCTCCAGCGCGTCCAGGCGGGCGCTGATCGTCCGCAGCTCGGCCAGCACCAGCCCCAGCCGGCCCTCGACGTCCTGGATGTCGTCCTCGAGCTCGTCGCCGATCCGCTCCCCCGCCTTGCGCAGGTTCTCCACGAACCAGCTCGCGATCGACGCCGTCACGACGCCGAGCAGCGCGATCCCGGCGACCATCAGCGAGCCCGCGACGACCCGCCCCTCGAACGTCACCGGATAGCGGTCGCCGTAGCCGACGGTGGAGATCGTCGTCAGCGTCCACCACACCGCGTCACCGAAGGTCGTGATCGACGCGTCCGGGGCGTCGCGCTCGGCGTCGAGCACCGCGAGCGAGGCGACGAACCCGACCAGCGCCACCGTCCCGACGACGTAGAACACGACGCGGCCGCGCACGTCGTCGCGGAGCTGGCGGTTGAGCACGCTGATCACGGTGATCACCCGCAGCGCCCGGAGCTGGCGGAACATCGGCAGCAGCAGGATCGCGAGGTCCAGCAGGTGGGTGCGGACGAACCGCCACCGGTCGTGCGCCAGCGAGATCCGCACCAGGTAGTCGAGGCCGAACAGCGCCCAGACCCCGGTCACGACCGCCTCCAGCACGATGGCCCCCGGCTCGCCGATCGCGGGGTCGAGCACCTGCCAGGCGTACGCCACGAGGAACAGCACCGCGAGGCCCGTGAGCCACCAGTCCACCCGCCGGTCCCAGGCCTCGATGCGCGGCTCACCGTCCATGGCGCGGGACAGTACCGATGCCCGGCCGGGAACCGTCCCGGTCCGGCTCCGCGCAGGCCCGTGCCCGGAGCCGTCAGTGCTCCCGGGAGCACTCCGCCGCGGTCATCGGGTTCGCGTAGATCTCGACGGACCATCCGTCCCGGACGGCCACGCCGCCCCCGACGGGCGTCCGGCCCGGCCCGGTCAGCGACTCCCACGAGCACACCACCTGGAACTCGACGTCCGCGCGGGTGTTCCAGCCGATCCGGCGGGCGAACGCGTCGGGGTCGGCCGATCCCCTGATCGCCCTGATCCGCTGCTCGGTGACCCAGACCAGCGCCGCGCGCGGGTCCGTCTCGGTGCCGATCCAGTCCTGGGAGACGATCCGCTGCCACCGGTCCATCGCGTACCGCTCGCGGACGTTCGTGCCGATCTCGGTGAGCGTGAGGTGCCAGTGGGTGACTCCCTCCTCGCGCCAGCGACCGGAGTCGACGAGCCCGTCGAAGAACCCGGGATCCGGTGCGGACGACGGGACGTGGGCCACGCCCGGACGCTAGCCACGGCCCCCGACAGGACCGGGGGTCCGCCACTCCGGGGGGACGGCTCGGGCCCCGGACGGTTCCGGGTCTCGTCGGTGCTGCGTGGGACGATCCCCGCGTGGACGATCCCGACGCCGCCGCCCAGCCCCGTCCGTGTGTCCGGTGCGCCGAGCCGTGCGTGCTGTGGGTCGTCGGACGGTGCGCCGACTGCATGGCGGACCTCTACTTCCACCACCCCGAGGAGTACCGGGTGTTCAAGGACGACGTGCGCAGGGAGTACGGCACCAAGGCCACGTCGTGACCGTCCGGCGGCCCGCGGGGCGCACCTACGGGTGCTCGACGGCGACCTCCAGCCACCCGCCGAGCCGGCGCAGCGCCTCCCGCACGTCCTCGGTCGCCCCCGCGCAGGAGAACCGGATCCAGCGGTGCCCGTCGACGGGGTCGAAGTCCAGCCCCGGCGCCACCGCCAGCCCGACGTCGGCGAGGAGCCGGTAGGTCAGGTCCATCGAGTCGGCCGTGAGGTGGGAGACGTCGGCGTAGACGTAGAACGCGCCGTCGGCGGGGGCGAGCCGCGTGATGCCGAGGCGGGGCAGGCCGGCGAGCAGCAGGTCGCGGTTCACCGCGTAGCGGCCCACGTGCCCGTCGGCCTCGGCGTAGCTCGACTCCGCGAACGCTCCCAGCGCCGCCCGCTGCGCCGGGGCGGGCGGGCAGACGGTGAAGTTGCCCGCCACGCAGTCGGCCGCGCGCAGCAGCCGCGGCGGCAGCAGGAGCCAGCCGAGGCGCCAGCCCGTCATCGAGAAGTACTTGGAGAAGGAGTTGACGACGATCGCCTCGCGCGAGGTCTCCCATGCGCACGATGTCGCTGGGGTCCCGGGGTAGGAGATGCCGTGGTAGATCTCGTCGCTGACGAGCTGGATCCCGGTGCGCGCGCAGTGCTCCGCCAGCGCGGCGAGCTCCCCGGGGGCCAGGACGGTGCCCGTCGGGTTCGCCGGGCTGGCCACGACCAGGCCCTTCACCGGCTCGTCGAGCGCCTCCAGCATCTCCACCGTCGGCTGGTAGCGCGTCTCCGGCCCGCACGGGAGCTCCACGACCTCGCAGCCCAGCGCGGTGAGGATGTTGCGGTAGCAGGGGTAGCCGGGGCGGGCCATCGCCACGCGGTCGCCCGCGTCGAACGCCGCGAGGAAGGCGAGCAGGAACCCGCCCGACGAGCCGGTGGTGACGACGACCTGCTCGGCAGGCACGTCGAGCCCGTAGGTGCGGTCGTAGTGGCCGGCGATCGCGGCGCGCAGCTCCGGGATCCCCAGCGCGACCGTGTAGCCGAGGACCTCGTCGGCGATCGCGGCCGTCGCGGCGTCGCGCACGGCCTGCGGCGCCCCGGTGGAGGGCTGGCCGGCGGAGAGGTTGACGAGGTCACCGTGGGTGCGCTGGCGCTCCCCCGCGGCCGCCCACACGTCCATGACGTGGAACGGGGGGATGGCGGCGCGGCGCGAGGCGGTGGGCAGTGGGGTCGGCACGCCCTAGGAAAGCACGACGCCGGAAGCACGACGGGCGGGCCGCGCTCCCCCCAGAGGAGCCCGACCCGCCCGCAGGCGTGCGCCTACCTCAGAGGATCCCGCTGACCAGGTCCGAGGCCGAGAACAGGGAGCCGGTGTCCGCGTCGTCGACGTCCGCCTCGTCGACGTCCGCGTCGTCGACGTCGGTGCCATCGACGTCCGCGTCATCGACGTCCGTGCCGTCGATGTCCGTGCTGTCGACGTCGTCGGCGGCCGTGCCGTCGGTGTCGACGTCGTCGGCGCCCGCGTCGAGGTCCATCGTCGCCGAGAGCGGCAGGTCGGCCGGGGCGTCGGTGCCGGGCAGGGCCGGGACCCCGTCGGTACCGGGCAGGGCGGGGAGGCCGTCGGTACCGGGCAGCGCCGGCAGACCGTCGGTACCGGACAGCGCCGGCAGCGAGTCGGCGCCCGGCAGGGCCGGGAGACCGTCGGTACCGGACAGCGCCGGCAGCGAGTCCGTGCCGGGCAGGGCGGGCAGGCCCGGGAGCGCGGCGACGTCGAACGCGTCCCCGGCGGGGAGACCGTCGAGCCCGGGGAGCTCCGGCAGGGCGGCCTGCGACATCTCGCCGTCGACGGAGAACGCGTCGGCGGACAGGTCGGCCTGGAGGCGGTTGTCGTCGAGGTCGGGCACGGCGGCGGAGGCCGGTCCGGCGACGGCGAGCATCGCGACCGGGGCGCCGACGACGCCCAGTGCCACCCGGCCGGCGACCACCGCGGAGCGGCTCGGAGCGGCGTGACGGGGGTTGCTCATACAGGATCCTCTGCTCGGGGAAGGGTGCTGCCCGGAGGACCGCGGCCATGGCCGGTTGATGCGGGGAGCGACGTCCATGTCGATCTCTCCGGACGCGCAAAGACTGGCGTCAACCCGGGAGCACTGCAAGTCGCGCACAGTGACCGATTCGCGAGGTCCTGCGTCCGAACGGGTGCACTACCTGCACAGACGGTCGCGTCGTCGACGATCACGACTCCACGACATCATCAGATCGGGTGACGTGGCGTAACCCCGTCACCCGCCCGAGGGAACGGTGACCTCTCCGCGCACGGCCCGCAGAGCGATGTCGGTGCGGTGGTGCGACCCGGCCAGGTGCACGCCGTCGAGGCGGCGGTAGGCGTCGTCGCGGGCCGCGGCGAGGTCGGGGCCCGTCCCGACGACCGACAGCACCCGCCCGCCGGAGGACACGACGGCCCCGTCGTCGCGGCGGCGGGTGCCGGCGTGCAGCACGCCGTCGCCGTCGGCGCCGGAGATCGGGTCGCCCACCCGCGGGGTGCCCGGGTAGCCCTCCGCGGCCACGACGACGGTGACCGCGGCGCCGGGAGCCCAGTCCAGCGCGGGCACCCGGGCGAGCGTGCCGGTCGCGGTGGCGTGCAGCAGCCCGGCCAGCGGGGTCCGCAGCAGCGCGAGCACGGCCTGGGTCTCCGGGTCCCCGAAGCGGCAGTTGAACTCGATCACCGACGGGCCGTTCGAGGTGAGCGCGAGCCCGGCGTAGAGCAGGCCGGAGAACGGGGTCCCGCGCGCCACCATCTCCCGGGCGACCGGCCCGACCACGGACTCCACCAGCTCGTCGGCCAGGTCCGGGGACGCCCAGGGCAGCGGCGCGTAGGCGCCCATCCCCCCGGTGTTGGGGCCGCTGTCGTCGTCACCGACGCGCTTGAAGTCCTGAGCGGGCAGCAGCGGCACGACGGTCTCGCCGTCGACGAAGCAGAACAGCGACGCCTCCGGGCCGTCGAGGAACGCCTCCAGCAGCACGGGGTGCCCGCCGTCGAGCAGGGTCATGGCGTGGGCGCGCGCGATGTCACGGTCGGACGTGACGACCACGCCCTTGCCCGCCGCGAGCCCGTCGTCCTTGACGACGTAGGGCGCGGTGAAGCGGTCGAGCGCGGCGTCGAGGTGGGCGGGGTTGTCGACGATCTCGCACCCCGCGGTCGGCACCCCCGCCGCCGCCATGACGTCCTTCGCGAAGGCCTTGGAACCCTCGATCCGGGCGGCGGCGGCCCCCGGCCCGAAGCAGGCGATCCCGGCGGCGCGCACCGCGTCGGCGACGCCCGCGACGAGCGGCACCTCCGGGCCGATCACCACGAGATCGGCCCGCCACTCCGCGGCCAGCGCCGTGACCGCGGCGGGGTCGACGACGTCGATCCCGCGCTGCTCGGCCACCGACGCCGTGCCCGCGTTGCCCGGGGCACAGGCCAGCGCCGTCACCCCGGGGTCCTGCGCGAGGGCGATGAGGATGGCGTGCTCCCGAGCACCGGACCCGACGACCAGAACGCGCACGAGGGGGAAGAGTAGAGCGCAGGCTCACGGGTACGCTCGCCGCACCTGCCGTTCACACCCCGGACCCGGTGTCGACGCTCTCCCGTGGTGACGCGGTGGTCCGACCGGTCGAGTCTGCACCTCATGCCTCCCCGTCTCCCACTGCGAGGACTCACCGTGGCCGTACTCTCCGCCGTCACCGTGGCGGGAGCTCCCTCCGCCGCCCCCGTCGTGCCGGCCGGGGAGGGGGAGACCGCCCGGGTCGTCGTGATCGGGCACCGCGGCGCGTCCGGCTACCGCCCCGAGCACACCCTCGCCTCCTACGAGCTCGCAGCCCGGATGGGTGCCGACTTCATCGAGCCCGACCTGGTCACGACGGCCGACGGGGTGCTGGTCGCGCGGCACGAGCCGGAGATCGGCGGCACGACCGACGTCGCCGACCACCCGGAGTTCGCCGACCGGCGCACCACCAAGACCATCGACGGCGCCGAGTACACCGGCTGGTTCACCGAGGACTTCACCCTCGCCGAGCTGCGCACGCTGCGCGCGACGGAGCGGATCCCGCAGGTCCGCCAGGAGAACACGATCTACGACCGCCGGTTCGTCATCCCCACCTTCAACGAGGTGCTGGAGCTGCGCGAGCGCCTGTCCCGGGAGCTGGGCCGCGAGGTCGGCGTGTACCCGGAGACCAAGCACCCCACCTACTTCGCGACGCTCGGCCTCCCGCTCGAGCCGGCGCTGGTGCGGGCGCTGGACGGGGCCGGCCTCAACCGCGCCGACGCACCGGTGTTCGTCCAGTCCTTCGAGACGACGAACCTGCGCGCGCTCGACGCCGACCTCGCCGTGCCGCTGGTGGCCCTGCTGGAGGCCGACGGCATCCCGGCCGACCTGGCCGCGGCGGGCGACACCCGCACCTACCTCGACCTCATCACCCCCGACGGCCTCGCCGACCTCGCCACGTTCGCCGACGGCATCGGCCCGGACAAGAACCTCGTGATCCCCCGCAACCCCGACGGCACGCTCGGCACGCCCACCCCGCTGGTCGCCGCGGCCCACGCGGTCGGGCTCGTCGTGCACCCGTACACGTTCCGCAACGAGAACCAGTTCCTGCCGACGAACCTGCGCTCCCCCGGCTCCGACACCGACTACGGGGACGTGTTCGCCGAGTACGAGGCGTTCTTCGCCGCCGGCGTCGACGGGGTGTTCGCCGACAACCCCGACACCGCCGTCACCGCGCGGTCCCTGCACGGGTAGGGGTCAGACGATCCGCTCGTCGGCGTAGCACCACCGCCACGTCTCACCCGGCTCGAAGGAGCGGACGACCGGGTGGTCCTGCGCCGTGGCGTGGGCGGTGGCGTGCCGGTGCGGGCTGGAGTCGCAGCAGGCGACGTGCCCGCAGCTCAGGCACAGCCGCAGGTGGGCCCAGACGTCCTCGCCCAGCGCGCGGCAGTCGGTGCACCCGTCGGCGCTGTCGGGGGCGGGCTCGGACCAGGACCGCTCGTCGAAGGTCACGGTGTGGGCGCAGGTCATGTGGGCCATCCTTCACCCATGCACGTCGAGCTCACACTCCTCCTCCTCGTACTCGGCGCGCTCGCGATCACGGCGGTGTGCCGGCGCCTCGACGTCTCCGCTCCGCTGGTGCTGGTCGTCGCGGGCATCGCCGCGTCGTTCCTGCCCGGCGTCGAGGACCTGGAGCTCGAGCCGGACATCGTGCTGCTGGTCGTCCTGACGCCGCTGCTGTACTCCGCGGCGCTGGAGTCGTCCTACCTCGGGATCCGGGCCAACCGGCGGCCGATCGGGCTGCTCGCCGTCGGGCTGCCGGCGTTCACGGCGCTGGTCGTCGGGCTGGTGGCGTGGTGGCTCGTGCCCGAGCTGTCGCTGCCCGCCGCGCTCGTGCTCGGTGCGGTGGTCGCGCCGCCGGACGCGGTGTCGGCCCTCGCCGTGGGGCGCCGCCTCGGGCTGCCGCGCCGGGTCATGACGATCCTCGGCGGAGAGAGCCTGATCAACGACGCCACCGCGCTGACGCTGTTCCGGGTGTTCGTCGTCGTCGCGGCCGGCACGGCGGTCTCGGTGGCCGAGGCGGCCGGGATGTTCCTGCTCGCGGCCGTCGGCGGCACCGTGATCGGGCTCGCCGTCGGCTGGGTCGTGCACCGGCTGCGGATGCGGCTGCACGACGCGCGGGTGGAGAGCGCGCTCGGGCTCGTCGTGCCGTTCGCGGTGTACCTGATCGCCGAGCAGGCGCACACCTCCGGCGTGCTCGCCGTCGTCGTCACCGGGCTCTACCTGGGCCACCACGCGCCCGAGGGCGGCTACGCGTCGCGGCTGCAGGAGCAGGCGGTGTGGCAGGCGAGCGACACGATCCTGGAGTCGGTCGTCTTCGCGCTCATCGGTCTGCAGCTGACGACCGTGATCGCGCAGGCCGGCGACGCGGGGCGGCTCGTGCTCTACGGGCTGGCCGTCACCGCGGCCACGGTCCTCGCCAGGGTGCTGTGGGTCTTCCCGGCGACGTACCTGCCCAGGGCGCTGTTCCGGGGCGTCCGCAAGGCCGATCCGCGGCCGCCGTGGCAGGTGCCGGCCGTCATCTCCTGGTCGGGGATGCGCGGGGTCGTCACGCTGGCGGCCGCGTTCGCGATCCCGGCCGACGTCCCCGGCCGCGAGACGATCGTGTTCCTGGCCTTCTTCGTGACGATCGCGACGCTGCTGCTGCACGGCCTCACCCTGCCCGCGGTGATTCACCGACTCGGCGTCCGCGACACCGGCGGGCAGGCCCAGGTGCTCGCCGAGGCCCAGGCCCAGTACGCCGCGGTGCAGGCCTCGATCGGGCGGCTCGACGAGCTGATGGCCGAGGCGGGCGGCGGCGCCACCGCGCACACCGCGGAGAAGCTCCGCCGGTTCGCCCAGATGCGCGCCAACCAGGTGTGGGAGCAGCTCGGGCGGCCGGACTCGGAGGCGGGCGAGAGCCCGAGCGCCGCCTACAACCGCCTGCGCCGCGAGATGCTCACCCGCGAGCGCGACACCTTCGTCGCCAGCCGCGACGCCGGGGAGATCGACGACGAGATCCTGCGCCGGGTGCAGCGCCAGCTGGACCTGGAGGAGGCGATGCTGGCGCGCGACGACCCCTGACCCGCGAGTTTGCCGACCCCACCCGGCGAGTTTGCCGACCCCACCCGGCGAGTTTGCCGACCCGGCCCGGCGAGTTGGCCGGACGGGTACGGGGATCAGGACGTCAGGAAGCCGGCCAGCAGCCCGTTCACGACGTCCGGGCGCTCCTGGTGCGGGAAGTGCCCGACGCCCGCCAGCAGCTCCGCCCGGTAGCCGGCTCCGGCCCAGCGCCCCGACAGCGCGGCCGTCGACGGGAGCAGGCACGGGTCGCGCTCGCCGTGGATCTGCAGCACCGGCGCGTCGACGGGCCGGGAGACGGCCGCCGCGAACCGCCGCCCGTCCCCGCGGAACTGCGACCGCAGAGCCCACCGGTAGTACTCCATCGCGCAGTGCACGACCCCCGGCACCCGGATCGCGCTGCGGCAGCGGGCCGCCGCCTCGGCGAAGTCGTCGGTCCGCACCCAGTCCGGGCCCGACCACCCGCGCAGGATCGCCTCGACGCGCGCCCCCTCGTCGCGGCGCAGGGCGCGTTCGGGCCACCGCGGGACCTGGAACGCCAGCGCGTAGCTCGAGGTGGCCCGCCCCTGCCCGCGCAGGTCACGCACGAACGCCGACCGCACCGCCATCGGGTGCGGTGCGCCGAGCACCGTCAGCGACCGGACCCGGCGGGGGTGCAGGGTGGCCGTCGTCCAGCCGATCAGCCCACCCCAGTCGTGCCCGACGACGTGCGCGCGGGTCTCCCCGAGCGCCCCGATCAGGCCCGCAGCGTCCCCGGCGAGGGTCCACAGGTCGTAGCCGCGGGGCGGCTTGTCGGAGTCACCGTAGCCGCGCAGGTCGACCGCGACGGCCCGGAACCCGCGCTCCGCGAGGCCGACGAGCTGGTGGCGCCACGTCCACCAGAACTCGGGGAAACCGTGCAGCAGCACGACCAGCGGGCCCTGCCCGCACTCGACGACGTGCTGCCGGATGCCGTTGGCCGAGACCTCGGAGTGCGTCCACGGACCCGGGATGCGCACCGACGACGGATCGGGTGCGCGCACGGGTCAGCCCGTGCCGCGGCCGTTCAGCTGGGCCGGGGTGTCGGCCCGGTTCCGGTTCGACAGGACCTGCGCCGACTCCTTGAGCGAGCTGATCGTGCGCTCGGGCTTGCGGATCTTGCGCACCCGCAGGTAGCCGAGCAGCCCGAACACGCCCGCGACCAGCAGCATGAAGCCGAACACGATCCAGAACGACGCGGAGCGGTTGAGGAACAGCGCGAGCGTCTCGCCGAGGGCGAAGAACAGGAAGAACAGGCTGAACAGCGCCACGACCAGCGCGACGATGAAGAAGATGCTGCCCTGCAGGCCCTTCTTCACCTCGGCGGTGACCTCGGAGCGGGCGAGCTCGACCTCGGCGCGCACGAGCGTGGAGACCTGCGCGGTTGCCTCGCGGACGAGCCCGCCGATCGACTGGTCGGCCGCCGCGACGACCGGCTCCTTCGAGAGCGGGATCGAGGGGAGCACGGGCGGAACCTCCGTGCCGTTGGAGCTGGTCGGGCTGGCCACCACTGTCCTCCTGCACATCCTGCTGGTGTGTCTCGATGATCGGAACGCATCCTTCCACGCGGGGGGCACCGGTGCCCGACCAGGCGCGTCAGGTCCACTCGTCGGGTGCAGCGTGCACCCGTCCGCGACGCACGAGCAGCGCCGCGCCGATCAGCGCCGCGGCCGCGGAGGCGATGAGGATGGCGGCCTTCGCGGCGTCGAGCACCTCGGGCTGGTCGACGAGCGACAGCTCGGCGATCAGCAGGCTGACGGTGAATCCGACGCCGCCGAGCATCGACACCGCCGCCATGTCGCGCCACCCCAGGCCGCTCGGCCGGCAGGCCGGGGTGATCCGGATGGCCAGCCAGGCGAAGCCGAGGATGCCGATGACCTTCCCGACGAGCAACCCGGCCATGACGGCGAGCGGGACCGGCGCGGTGAACACCTCGCGCAGCGCGTCGGCCCCGACCGGGACACCGGCCGCGAACAGCGCGAACACCGGCACGCACAGCCCGGCCGACCAGGGCTGCAGCCGGTGCTCCAGCCGCACCGCGGGCGCGTACCGCTCACCGTCGTCGGGCCGGACCCGGGTGAGCAGGCCGAGCAGGACCCCGGCGATCGTCGCGTGGATCCCCGCCTCGTGGATCGCCACCCAGACCGCGACGCCGAGCGGCACGTAGATCCACCAGGCCCGCACGCGGCGCCGCTGCAGCCACCAGTAGAGCGCGGCGCCGAGCAACCCGGCCCCGAGCGCGAGCAGGTTGAGCCCGGAGCTGAAGACGAACGCGATGACGGCGATCGCGCCCAGGTCGTCGGCCACGGCCAGGCCCAGCAGGAACACCCGCGCGGTGGCCGGCAGGGCCGACCCGGCCAGCGCGAGCACGCCGAGGGCGAACGCGATGTCGGTCGCCACCGGGATGGCCCAGGCCTGCTCCATGCCCGGCGCTCCACGGCCCACGACCAGGGCGATCACGGCCGGGACGACCATCCCGCCGAGGGCCGCGGCCACCGGCAGCAGCGCCTGCCGCAGCTTCGACAGCTCCCCGACGACCAGCTCGCGCTTGAGCTCCAGCCCCACGACGAAGAAGAAGACCGCGAGGAGGCCGTCGGTGGCCCACTGCGCGAGCGTCAGGTCGAGGTGCAGCGCGGCCGGGCCGACGACGGTGTCGCGCAGCCCCACGTACGCACCGGACCACGGGGAGTTCGCCCACAGCAGCGCGACGGCGGTGGCGACGAGCAGGACCATCCCGCCGACGGTCTCGGTGCGCAGGTAGCGGGCGAACTCGGAGGCGGGGCGGGGTGCGATCACGGGCAGCTCCGGGGGCGTTCGGGCACGACGACGACGTTGCCGACCAGACTTCCCGGCGCACCGCGGGGGACGTTACCCGTCGTCGGGGCGGCCGCGCAGCCGCTTGACCCGGCCCCGCCGCGTCTTCTCGTCCATCCGGCGGCGCTTGGCCCCCTTCGACGGCTTCGTCGGCCGCCGGGTGGGTGGGTCCGCCGCCGTGGCCCCGCGGAGGGTGGCGGCGAGGCGCTCACGGGCCGCCTCGCGGTTGCGCAGCTGGCTGCGGTGCTCCGACGCGACGACCGTCAGCACCCCGTCGACCAGCCGGCCCGCCAGGCGCGCGAGCGCCCGGCTGCGCAGGTCGTCCGGCACCGACGGCGAGCGCGCGACGTCGAAGGACAGCTCGACGCGCGAGTCGGTGGTGTTGACGCCCTGACCACCCGGCCCCGACGCGCGCGAGAACCGCCAGTGCAGCTCCCTCGCGGGAAGCACCAGCGGTCCTCGCACGTGCAGGTCGTCGTCGAGCAGGTCAGTCCTCCGACTTGCTGCCGTCCTTGAGCCCCGAGGAGATCAGGTCCATGACGGTGGAGTCGGCCAGCGTCGAGACGTCGCCCACGTCGCGGTTCTCGGCGACGTCGCGCAGCAGCCGGCGCATGATCTTCCCGGAACGGGTCTTGGGCAGCTCCTCGACCACGAGGATCTTCTTGGGCTTGGCGATCGGCCCGATCTCCTTGGAGACGTGGTCGCGCAGCGCCTTGATCGCGTCCTCGCCGCCGTCCTTCGCCGCGTTGCCGCGCAGGATGACGAACGCGACGATGCCCTGCCCGGTGGTCTCGTCGGACGCCCCGACGACCGCGGCCTCGGCCACCGTCGGGTGGCTGACCAGCGCCGACTCCACCTCGGTGGTGGAGATGCGGTGCCCGGACACATTCATCACGTCGTCGACGCGGCCGAGCAGCCAGATCGCGCCGTCGTCGTCGTACTTCGCACCGTCGCCCGCGAAGTAGTAGCCCTGGTCGGCGAAGCGCGACCAGTAGGTGTCCTTGTAGCGCTCCTCGTCGCCCCAGATGCCGCGCAGCATCGACGGCCACGGCTTGTCGAGCACCAGGTACCCGCCGCCGCCCGGGCCGACCGGCTCGGCCTCCTCGGAGACGACCTCCGCGCTGATCCCGGGGATCGTGCGCATCGCCGAACCCGGCTTGGTGGCGGTGACGCCGGGGAGCGGGGCGATCATGATCGCGCCGGTCTCGGTCTGCCACCAGGTGTCGACGATCGGGCACCTGTCGTGCCCGATGTTCTCCCGGTACCACATCCAGGCCTCGGGGTTGATCGGCTCGCCGACGCTGCCGAGCACCTTGAGCGAGGAGAGGTCGTACTTCTCCGGGATCTCCTTGCCCCACTTCATGAACGTGCGGATCAGCGTGGGCGCGGTGTAGTAGATGGAGACGCCGTGCTTCTGCACGATCTCCCAGTGCCGGCCCTCGTGGGGGGTGTTGGGCGTGCCCTCGTAGAGGACCGAGGTGGCGCGGTTGGCCAGCGGTCCGTAGACGATGTAGCTGTGCCCGGTGATCCAGCCGATGTCGGCGGTGCACCAGTAGACGCTCTCGCCGGGCTTGTGGTCGAACACCACGTGGTGGGTGTACGCGGCCTGCGTGAGGTAGCCGCCCGAGGTGTGCAGGATGCCCTTCGGCTTCCCGGTGGTGCCCGAGGTGTAGAGGATGAACAGCGGGTGCTCGGCGTCGAAGGCCTGCGCCTCGTGCTCGTCGGACTGCCTGTCGACGACGTCGTGCCACCAGACGTCGCGGCCCTCGGTCCAGGGCACCTCGGTCTCGGTGCGCTTGACGACGAGCACGTGCTCGATCGACGGGGTGTCCTTGACCGCCTCGTCGGTGTTCTCCTTCATCGGCGCCGGCTTGCCGCGCCGGAACTGCCCGTCGGAGGTGATGAGCAGCTTGCACTCGGCGTCCTCGATGCGGGCCTTGAGCGCACCGGGTGAGAACCCGCCGAACACGACGCTGTGCATCGCGCCGAGGCGCGCGCAGGCCAGCATCGAGATGACGGCCTCGGGGATCATCGGCAGCTGGATGGCCACCCGGTCGCCCGCCTGCACGCCCAGCTCGGTGAGCGCGTTGGCCGCCTTGCTCACCTCGCTCTTGAGGTCGGCGTAGGTGATGGTGCGGGAGTCGCCGGGCTCACCCTCCCAGTGGAAGGCCACCTGCTCGCCGTGCCCGTCGTCGACGTGGCGGTCGACGCAGTTGTAGGCGACGTTGAGCTTGCCGTTCACGAACCACTTCGCGAACGGGGGCTGCCAGTCGAGGACCTGGTCCCACTTCTGGTGCCAGTGCAGGCGGTCGGCCTGCTCTGCCCAGAACCCCTCCCGGTCGTCGTCACCGCGGGCGTACCACTCCTCGGTGGCGTTGGCCTGCGCGGCGAACTCCTCGCTGGGAGGGAAGCTGCGGCTCTCCGTGGACAGGTTGCTCAACGTGGGTCCCGAGTCGGCCATCCGTACCCCTCCTGCTCGTCTCCGCACCGGGCATCGGCGCCCGGCACGCAATCTTGGGACGACGCTATCGCCCACCACCGACCCGCGCACCGCCTGTCCGGCCAGTACTGCCCCTACTGGCAGCATGGATCGGGTGATCGCCACCGACCCGCTCGCGCCCCTGACCGAGCTCCCGGGCGTCGCCGAGGCGGTGACTCGGGCCCGCGACGCGGTGGTCGCCGTGCACAACCACCCCGCCAACCGGCAGGGCTGGCCGGCGGGCGCCGCGGAGGCCGGGATCCGGGCCGCGCGTGCGTCGGCCGCGCTCGACGGGGCCCCGCTCGACTCCCCCGACACCGTCACCGACCCCGTCCTCGCGGGCGCCGTGCGGATCGCCGAGGAGTCCGGCCGGCTGCTGGCGGCCTGGCGCACCTCCCCCTCCCAGGCGCTCGCCCGGCTGCACGTGCTGGCGGCCACCGACCTGGTGCCCGTCGAGCGGCACGGCACCGAGCTGGGCCGGCCGCGGACGGGGCCGGGCGTCACCGACCGGCTCGCGCTGCTGGCCGGGCTGATCACCGGCGGCACGCGGGCCCCGGCCCCGATCCTCGTCGCCGTCGTGCACGGAGAGTTACTGGCGCTGCGCCCTTTCGGCTCCGCCAGCGGCGTCGTCGCGCGGGCGGCGGCCCGGCTCACCGCGCTGACGGCCGGGCTCGACCCCCGCGGCCTCGCCGTCCCCGAGGTGGGCCACCTGCGCCGGGCCGCGGAGTACCGCGCGGCAGCGGAGGGGTTCGCGGCCGGCGGGGCGGACGGCGTCGGCGCCTGGATCCTGCACTGCTGCGCGCAGTGGGAGGCCGGTGGCCGCGAAGGCACCTCGATCGCCGACGCCCGCAGCTGAGGAGGCCCCCTACCAGCGGGAACGCGAGACGGGCGGCCCCCCTCCGGGGAACCGCCCGTCCACTCGCGACGAATCGGGATCCAGGCGTGCACTACGTGTCGTGTTGGTGGCCTCGGCGTCCGGCGTCCCGGTACGCAGGCCCACGACGACATGCCTCCCGCGGCGTGCTGTGCGTGGAGTGCCCGCTTCCTCGCGCACGGAGCCCCGGTCGGGGGAGACGGGTGCTTCTCCGCCGCACCGCCCCTGGCCTTCCGGAAGTCCGTACGACATGTGTAACCGGTGACTCCCGACACAGCAAGGGGCGGCGTCGGGTGCACCGGTTCAGCGACGGTGCGTCACGAGCGGCGGTTGCGGTAGGAGTACCAACCGGCTCCGAGGATCGCCGCCATCCCGACTCCGCCGATCGCCGCGGCCACCGGGACCGGCGGCCGGAAGCGCACCCCGAGCGCGACGGGCGCGGTGAAGGTGAGGATCGGCCAGCCGCGCTCCAGCGCCTCGCGGCGCAGCGCCTTGTCCGGGTTGACCGCGGTCGGGTGCCCCACCGCCTCCAGCAGCGGCAGGTCGGTGATCGAGTCGGAGTAGGCGCGGCAGTCGGCCAGCCGGTAGCCGCGCGCGGTGGCGATGTCGCGGGCCGCGCGGGCCTTCTCCTCGCCGTAGCAGTAGTACTCGACCTCGCCGGTGTACCGCCCGTTCACGACGCCCATGCGGGTGGCCAGGCAGCGGTCGGCCCCCACGAGCGCGGCGATCGGCTCGACGACCTCCTGGCCCGAGGCGGACAGCACGACCACCTCCTCCCCCGCGGCGCGGTGCTCGGCGATCAGCTCGGTGGCCTCGGCGTAGACCAGCGGCTCGACGATCTCGTGCAGCGTCTCCGCGACGATCGCGCTCACCTGCGCGACGTCCCAGCCGGTGCAGAGCTCCGTGATCCGCCGGCGCAGGTGCTCCATCGTCCCCGCGTCGGCGCCGGAGAGCACCAGCAGCAGCTGGGCGTACCCGCTGCGGAGCACGGCCCGCCTGCTGATCAGGCCCTGCCGCCGGAACGGGCGGCTGAACGCCAGCGCGCTGGACCCGGCGATGATCGTCTTGTCGAGGTCGAAGAAGGCGGCAGCGGTCGGCCGCCGCGGGAGCGGGATCGACGGCGCACCAGGCATGTCGAGCGAGCTTGCCAGACCCCGCCGCGACCGCAGGTGGCGCGGGGGGTGACGCGCCGGGGATCTCGCCCCAGATGCTCCGTACAGGGGCGCGCGCACGGCCTGATGTCCGGCTACAGTTGACGTCGTCCGGACACGTCCGGACGTGGTTCAGCTCGACCCCCCGGAGCTGAACCGACGACGACCCCCGCCAATCCCCCCTGGCGGGGGTCGTCCCGTGTCCGGGCCCTCCCCGTCCCAGATTGCCGCACCACCCCGACGGCCGGCTGTCGCGAATCGGCCGACCGGGTCGAGTTGTCCACATCGGTCTCCCACTGTCCACAGGAAACCGGTTCATCGCTGCGCCCACCCGATCCCGGGCGACCCTGGATCCCGTCCCGCACCGGGCGGGGCACGACCAGGGAGGCCGCGATGCGCCGATCTCAGCGGGGGCTCGTGATGGTGTCCGATCCCGAGCTGCTCGACGCCGTGCTCCGGCTCGCGGCGGCGGCCGGGTGCGAGCTGGAGCGGGCCGTCGACGCCACCGCCGCGCGGCGGATGTGGGCCGAGGCGCCCGTCGTGCTGCTCGACGCGGGGGCCGCCCAGCACTGCGCGCGCCACGGCCTGCCCCGGCGCGGGCGCGTCGTCGTCGCGGTCCGGGGCGAGCCACCGCCCGGGGTGTGGCAGCAGGCCGTCGCCGTCGGGGCGGAGCACGTCGTGTCGCTGCCCGACGCGGAGCCGTGGCTGGTCGCGGCGCTGTCGGAGGCCACGGAGGAGCCGCGCGGCCGCGGGCCCGTGCTCGGGGTGGTCGGCGGCCGGGGCGGGGCGGGGGCGTCGGTGCTCGCCGCGGCGGTGGCCGTCGCCGCCGTGCGCGACGGTCGCCGGGCGCTGCTGGTCGACTGCGATCCCCTCGGCGGCGGGCTCGACCTCGTGCTGGGCGCGGAGGATCTCGACGGCCTGCGCTGGCCCGGGGTCGGCGTCGGCGGCGGGCGGGTCCCGGCGGCAGCGCTGCACGCCGCGCTGCCCGCGCCCGCCGTCGCCGGCCGGGGCGGCGGTGAGCTCGCGCTGCTGTCGTGCGACCGGGCCGCCGGCGGTCCGGGTGGGGGCGGGCCGGGCGCCGGGGCGGTCTCCGCGGTGATCGACGCGGGTCGCCGCGCGGGGGAGACGGTCGTGTGCGACCTGCCTCGCCACGGCACCGACGCCGCGCTCGCCGCACTGAGTGCGGCCGACCTCGTGGTGCTGGTCGTGCCCGCCGACGTGCGGTCCTGCGCGGCGGCGGCACGGGTCGTCGCGGTGCTGGCCGACCACGGCGCGGTGCCGCGGCTGGTCGTGCGCGGGCCGGCGCCGGGCGGGATCGACGCCGCGGAGGTCGCGCGGGCGCTCGAGCTGCCGCTGCTCACCACGATGCGGTCCGAGCCGGGGCTCGCCAGGGCCCTCGAACGCGGGGAGGCCCCGGGTCGGACCCGTGGCCCGCTCGCCGCCGCGGCCCGCGCGGTGCTCGCGGAGCTGGGTGCGGCCGCCGGGGGCGGGTCGTGAGCGAGCGGGCGGGCGGGGTGCTCGTCGACCGCGTCCGGTCCCGGCTCGCGGCCACCGGCGACGGCACCGGGGTGGCGGCCGTCGCGGCCGCGGTGCGGGCGGAGTCCGGCGGCGTCGCGTCCGACCTCGACGTCCTCGACGCGCTGCGCGTCCTCCGGGAGGAGTTCGTCGGCGCGGGCCCGCTCGACGCGCTGCTGCGCGACCCCCGCACCACCGACGTCCTCGTCGGCGGCGGGGGCCGGGTGTGGGTCGACCGCGGCACCGGCCCCGAACCGGCCGCGGTCCGGCTGCCCGACGAGGCCGCGGTCCGCCGGCTCGCGCAGCGGCTCGCCCTGGCCGCGGGCCGCAGGCTCGACGACGCCTCCCCCTACGTCGACGGCTGGCTCGCCGAGGCCGGCGTGCGCCTGCACGCCGTGCTCCCGCCGATCTCCCCCGACGGCACCTGCCTGTCGCTGCGCGTGCTGCGGCCCGCGGCCCACGACCTGGCCGCCCTGCGCCGCACGGGCACCCTCGACGCCGGAGGTGAGGACCTGCTGCGCGCCGTGCTCGCCGCGCGCCTGGCCCTGCTGGTCTCCGGCGGGACCGGCACGGGCAAGACCACCATCCTGGGGGCGCTGCTCAGCGCGGTCGACCCGCGGGAGCGCATCGTCTGCGTGGAGGACGCCCAGGAGCTGGCGCCCCGGCACCCGCACGTCGTCCGCCTGGTGTCGCGGCCCGCCAACATCGAGGGGGCGGGCGGCGTCGTGCTGCGCGACCTCGTGCGCGAGGCCCTGCGCATGCGGCCCGACCGGCTCGTCGTCGGGGAGGTGCGGGGCGCCGAGGTCGCCGATCTGCTGTCCGCGATGAACACCGGCCACGACGGCGGGGCGGGCACCGTGCACGCCAACTCCGTCCGCGAGGTGCCCGCCCGGCTCGAGGCGCTGGCCGCCGTCGGCGGGATGTCGCGGGTGGCGCTGCACAGCCAGCTCGCCGCGGCGGTGCAGGTGGTGCTGCACATGCGCCGCCTGCCCGGCGGGGCACGCGTCCTCGACGCGGTCGGGGTGCTGGCCCGCTCCGACACCGAGGTGCAGGTCCGGCCCGCCTGGACCCGCTCCGGCGGCTGGACGGCGGAGCGGGAGACCCTCGGGCGGCTGCTGGCCGAGCGCGAGGTGCGGGTCCCGTGGTGACGGCGTCGTGCGCCGCGCTCGCCGCCGCGCTGCTCTGCCTGCCCCCGCCGGCCGCGGTGGGGCGGCTCGGTGCGTTGCGGCCCCACACCGCCCGCCCGCGGTCGTGGCGGGCGCCCGGGGCGGCACTGCCCGTCGTCGCGGGTGGGGCGATCGGCCTGCTCGTCGCCGGGCCGGGCGGGGCGATCGCCAGCCTGCTGGTGGCCGCGACGGTCCGCCGGCACCGGGCGGCCCGCCGCACCGAGACCGCGGCCGCCGACACGGCGGTCGAGCTGGCGTCGGCGATCTCCCGGATGGCCGACGAGCTAGCCGCCGGGGCCCATCCGGCCACCGCGCTCGGCGGCACCTCCGCCGACGGCCCGCGGGCCCGCGCGGTGCTCGCGCCCGCGGCGGCCGCGGGCGGACTCGGTGACGACGTCCCGGCCGCACTGCGCCGCGGTGCCGGGGAGCACCCGGAGGTCACCGCCGAGGTCGAGCGGCTCGCCGCGGCCTGGGCCCTGTCCGAGCGCAGCGGGGTGCCGCTGGCCGAGCTGCTCTCCGGGGCGGCGGCCGACCTCGGCTGGCGGGTGCGGTTCGCCGCCCGGGTCCGTGCGGAGCTCGCCGGTCCGCGGGCCACCGCCCTCGTGCTCACGGCGCTGCCCGCGCTCGGGCTGGCCCTGGGCCAGCTCGTCGGGGCCGACCCGCTCGGTGTGCTGCGCAGTGGGCTGCTCGGCCAGGCGCTGCTCGTGGTCGGGGTGGCGCTCGCCGCGGCGGGCGTCGCGTGGACCGAGCAGATCCTCCGGTCGGCGGTGCCCCGATGACGCCCGCGGCCCTGTTCCTGCTCGCCGCAGCGCTGCTGGTGGGCGGGCCCCGGGTCGGTTCGGCGCGGTTGCGTGCCGCCCCCCGTCCCGGTGGCGCCCCAGCGGCGGTGCTCCGACCGGCGTGGATCGCGGTGGGGGCCGCGGCGGCCGGCTCCGCAGGCCTCGCCCTGGGCGGCCCTATCCCGGGTGCGGTCGCGGCGCTCGGCGCGCTGGGTGCGCTCGTGGCGCTGCGCCGGTTGCCCGCGCGGGCGGCCCCACCCGACCTCCCCACGCTGGCCACCGGATGGGAGCTGCTCGGCGTGTGCCTGCGCGCCGGGCTGCCGGTCGCCTCGGCCGTCGCGGCCGCGGCCGGCCCGCTGCACGGCCCCACCGGCACCGAGCTGCGGCGGGTCGCGGGGCTGCTCGAGCTCGGCGCCGACCCGGCCGACGCGTGGCGGGCGGCACAGGACGTGCCCGTCCTCGCCGTGTTCGCCCGGGCCGCCGGACGCTCCGCCGGAACCGGTGCCGCACTCGCACAGGTCGCGGTCGCGGAGGCCGCCCGCGTGCGCGCGGAGCTCGTCGACACCGCACAGGCACGCGCCCAGCGGGCGGGCGTGCTCATCACCGGGCCGCTCGGCCTGTGCTTCCTGCCCGCCTTCCTGGTCCTCGGCATCGCCCCGGTCGTCATCGGCCTGGCGGGCCAGGCACTCGCACGGTGGTGACCACCGTGTCCGTCCCGACGAAGGAGACAACCCATGACCACGATCCCCACGACCCTCACCCGACGCCTGCGCCGGCTCGCCGTCCGCGACGACGGGATGTCCACGGTGGAGTACGCGATCGGCACGGTCGCGGCCGCGGCGTTCGCCGCGGTGCTCTACACCGTCGTCAGCGGCGAGAGCGTGGTGACGGCACTGACCGACCTCGTGACCCGCGCGCTGAGCACCACCTTCTGACCGGTGACGCCGGTGCGGTGACCGTGGAGGCCGCGCTCGCGCTGTGCAGCCTCGCGCTGTTCCTGGCCGTCGCGATCGGGGCGGTCGCCTCCGTGGCGGCGTCGGTGCGCTGCATCGACGCCGCCCGGGAGCTGGTCCGGCTCGCCGCCCGGGGCGAACCGGAGCGCGGCCGGGAGATCGCCGGGCGGCTGGCCCCGACGGGGGCCCGGATCGAGCTCGTGGTGCGCGGCGACGAGGTGACCGCCGAGGTCACCGCACCCGCCGTGCCACCGCTCCCGCTGCGCGTCGGCGGTCGGGCGGTCGCGGTGCTCGAGCCCGGGGCGATCCCGTGACCGGCCCCCGCCGCGGCCGCACACCCGACGACGGCGTCGCGACCGTGTGGGCGGCCGGTGCGGTCGCCGTGCTGCTCGGCCTGCTGGTGGTCGGCATCGAACTCGGCGCCGGCGTCGCGGTCCGGCACCGGGCCGAGGCCGCCGCCGATCTCGCCGCGCTCGCCGCCGCGGGCCGTGCCGTGCACGGCACGGCCGCCGCGTGCGCGCGGGCGGCAGCGATCGCCGGCGGGATGGACACCCGGCTCCGCACGTGCCGGCTCGACGGGTGGGACGTGCTCGTGGCGACGGAGGCCGATCTCGCGCTCACCGTCCTGGGCCCGCCGACCGTCACCGCCCGGGCGCGTGCGGGCCCCGCCCAGCCCGATCCCCCGCCGGATCCGCCGCCCGTCGCAGGGCCCGACGGCACCCCGACACCGCCGCCACCGCCCGGAGCACCATCCACACCCCCCGCACCACCCGCATCACCTCCCGGCGGCGGGCCCAGCGCGCGATCAGCCACGCCCAGCGGACGGAATCGGTCGTCGAGCGGTCACGGAGCGCGTGGAGCGGCAGGTCACGCCGCCGCAGGCGCCCCGATGAGGCCGCAACCCCCGTCCGCGGCGCTCGTCGTCACCGGCCTGCCGATCGGCGACGATCGCTGGTGCCGCAGGCGGTTGCGGTGCCTACTGGGCGGGAGACAGGAGTCACCTCCCCGTCTCCTCCGACCCGCTCCCCGAGCTGCGGCGGGGCCGGCACGTCCCCCGACGTGACCCCCGGCCGGCCCGCCGCACACGGGGTCGTTGCCGGCCGGCCCCCGCCCCCGCGGGCCGGCCGGCAACGACCTACCGATCGCCCGCCCGGTGTCGCTCCGTCCCGGACCGGGACGGACCGGACAGCGCGGCGAGCACCACGTCGAGCACCGCCACCGCCCCGCGCTTGTCCAGCGGTGCGTTCCCGTTGCCGCACTTGGGCGACTGCACGCACGACGGGCACCCACTGCGGCAGCCGCAGTCGCGGATGGCCGAGCGCGTGGCCGTCAGCCAGGCCCCGAGCACCTGGTGGCCCCGCTCCGCGAAGCCGGCTCCGCCGGGGTGGCCGTCGTGCACGAACACCGTCGGGCGCCCGGTGTGCGGGTGAAGCGCGGTGGACATGCCACCGATGTCCCACCGGTCGCAGATCGCGAACAGCGGCAGCAGCCCGATCGCCGCGTGCTCCGCCGCGTGCAGCGCACCCGGCACGTCGTCCGGGCCGATCCCGGCGGCGGCGAGCGCGGCGTCGTCGACGTCGTAGAACACCGAGCGCGTGCGCAGCGTCTGCTCCGGCATGTCCAACGGCACCGTCTCGAGCACCGTGCCGTCGGGGGCGCGGCGCTGGTAGGCCACCACCTGGGTGCTCACGTCCACCTCGGCGAACCCCACCCCCACCGGACCGTGCTCGCGCCGCGACAGCACCCGCACGACCTGCACGTCGGCGGTCGACCGCGCGTCGGTGCGCCACCCGGGATCCGCGGCCACCACCAGCGCCACGCCCGCGTCGAGGTCGAGCTCCTCCACGAGGTGGCTCTCGCCGCGGTGCAGGTGGATCGCGCCCGGGTGCAGCGTCGCGGGCGCCGACGCCGCGTCGGCCGTGCCGAGCATCCGCCCGGTCCCGGCCTCCACCACGGCCACCTGGCCCAGCCCCGAGCCGCGGATGTCGACCGAGCCGGCGGGGCGCTCCCGCGTGGAGGGCCAGAACCACCCGGTGGGCCGCCGGCGCAGCACCCCGTCGGCCACCAGCTCCTCGAGCACGGCCGCGGCGGGCGCCCCGCCGAACGGGCCGTCGACGTCGGCCTGCGTGAGCGGCAGCTCGGCCGCGGCGCAGACGAGCTGCGGGGCGAGGACGTAGGGGTTGGTCGGGTCGAGCACGCACCCCTCGACGGGGCGGCCGAGCAGCGCCTCGGGATGGTGGACGAGGTAGGTGTCCATCGGGTCGTCCCTGGCCACCAGCACGACGAGCGCCGAGTCGGTGGCCCGCCCGGCGCGCCCGGCCTGCTGCCAGAACGACGCCCGGGTGCCCGGGAACCCGGCCACGACGACGGCGTCGAGCCCGGCGATGTCGACGCCCAGCTCCAGCGCGTTGGTGGTGGCCACCCCGAGCAGCGCACCGCTCGCGAGCGCCGCCTCCAGCGCACGGCGCTCCTCCGGCAGGTACCCGCCGCGGTAGGCCGCCACCCGCGCGGCCAGGTCGGGGTCGACGTCGGCGAGCAGCCGCCGGGCGCCGAGCGCGGTCAGCTCCGCGCCCCGCCGCGACCGCACGAAGGCGAGCGTGCGGGCTCCCTCGATCACGAGATCGGCGAGCATCCGGGCCGCCTCGGTGCCGGCGGGGCGGCGGACGGGCGCCCCGTTCTCCCCCGTCAGCTCGGGCAGCAGCGGCGGCTCCCACAGCGCGACGGTGCGTCCGGCGTGCGGGGACCCGTCGACCGTCACGGCCGTGACGTCGCGCCCGGTGAGCCGGCTCGCGAACGCCGCGGGCTCGGCGACGGTGGCCGAGGCGAGCACGACGGTCGGGTGCGAGCCGTAGCGCGCGGCGACGCGCAGCAGGCGCCGCAGCAGCAGCGCCACGTGCGAGCCGAACACGCCGCGGTAGGTGTGGCACTCGTCCACCACGACGACGTGCAGGCGCCGCAGGAACGTGGCCCACCGGGCGTGCCGGGGCAGCACCGCGCGGTGCAGCATGTCGGGGTTGCTGAAGATCCACCGGGAGTGGGCGCGGGCCCAGTCGCGCTCCTCCACCGCGGTGTCGCCGTCGAGCGCGGCCGCCCGGACCCCGGGCAGGTCGAGCTCGGCGAGCGCGCGGAGCTGGTCGGCGGCGAGGGCCTTGGTCGGCGAGAGGTACAGCGCCGTGGCCCGCGGGTCGGCGGCGAGCCGCGAGAGCACGGGCAGCTGGTAGGCCAACGACTTGCCCGACGCGGTGCCGGTGGCCACCACGACGTCGCGGCCGGCGTGCGCCAGCGAGGCCGCCTCGGCCTGGTGCCGCCACGGCGCCCGCACCCCCCGCCGGAGGAACGCCGCCCGCACCTCCGGCGGCACCCAGTCCGGCCACGGCACGGCGTCGCCGTCGCGGGCGGGAACCCGGGCGACGTGCCGCAGCGGCCCGTCCCCGTCGAAGGACCAGGATCCGAACGGGTCGACCCCGGCGGCGGCATCGGCCCCGGCCAGCACCCGCCGCAGCAGCACCTCACCGCGGTCGGCGGTCACCGCCCCACCTCGGGGTACCGCGTCGCCGTCCACGGGGACCGAGGTTGGCACACCCCACCGACAACCCGACCGCCCCGCCGGCGACGCGGGGTCAGCCGAGCGCCTCCACCGCCGCCGCGGCCACGGCCGTGACCTCGGCCCGGGCCGCGCTCCACCCCGGCCCGGTGGGCACGCGCGTCAGCACCGACACGACGTAGCGCTGATCCAGCCCCACGGTCCCGGCGCTGTGCAGGTAGTACTGCCCGGAGAAGCAGCACATCCAGCCCTGCTTGGCGTGCGCACCCACGCCGCCGGCCCCGTCCACCACCGGGTCGAGCAGACCGAAGGCCTGGTCGAAGCCGTCGGCCGCGATCGACGGCGCGGCGGAGAGGGCGTCGACCACGACGGCTCGGTCGTCGGCCGGCATCTCCCCGAGCACGTAGTCGTAGACGCGCAGGTAATCGGTGGCCGACACCGACATCTCGCCCCACTGCGACGGGTCGTCGGGCGCCGTGGTGCCGGTGAGCCCCAGGTCGGCGCTCACGCGCGCGGCGGCCCCGACCCCGTCGAAGCGCACCCAGAGCGCGTTCATCGCGGAGTCGTCGCTGGGCCCGAGCGCCCGGCGGATCAGGTCCAGGTCGTCGTCGGTGACGACCAGCCCCTCGGTCCGGCGCCGGTCGAGCACGTCGACGGCGACCACCAGCTTCGACAGCGACGCCGTGTAGAACGGCTCGGCGCCGCGGTCGCCGACCGCGGCCTCCCCGGTGGTGCGGTCGAGGACCGCCACCCCGAGCTCGGTCGTGGGGGCGGCGGTCGACTGCGCCGCGTCGACGGCGGCCTGGGCGGACCCGGTGGGCAGCGGCGCCAGGGTGAACGCGAGGTCCGGGATGGTGGGGACCAGGGCCGGGGCGGACGCCGACGGCACCGCGACGGCGGAGCGGGTCATCCCCACCGGGCGGTCCGGGGCCGCGAGGAGCGGGATCGCCAGGCTCACCACGGCGAGGCAGGCGCACACCAGTCCACCGGCGGCCACCGGTCGGGTTCGGGAGGTCACGCAGCGTTCACGATCGACACGCGTGGAGAGTTCGCGAGGACACGCGGTCGGGGCACTTCGTGACCTTATCGTTGCGCGGCCGTCGCCGCGCACCACCGCCCGAACGCGGCGCACGTCACACATTTACACTGCACGCGCCCGCCACCGCGCCTACCTGCGGAGACGGCTCGTGAAGACGCCAGGGTCGACGTCCACGCCCCTGGCCCTAGTGATCCACTGAACCAGGAGGACGGATGTCTCGGTCCACCCTCGCCGCGGACGCAGGTTCCATCGCGCTCGCGTCGAACGACTACATCATCGTCGGTGTGGTCGCGGTGGTCGCCCTCGCTGCACTGGCCATCGGCTTCGTCCTGCGCAGGGAGGTGCTCGCGGCTGACGCGGGCACCCCCAAGATGCAGGACATCGGCCGTGCGGTCCAGGAAGGCGCCACGGCGTACCTCAACCGCCAGTTCAAGACGCTCGCCGTCTTCGTCGTCATCGTGTTCTTCCTGCTGTTCGCGCTTCCCGCAGCGAACTTCGGCGAGAGCATTGGCCGCTCGATCTTCTTCCTGATCGGCGCGCTGTTCTCCGCCACCATCGGCAGCCTGGGCATGCGCCTGGCGACGGCAGCGAACATCCGTGTCGCCTCCGCGTCGCGCGAGGAGGGCGGCCGGGAGAAGGCCACCCGCATCGCGTTCCGCACCGGTGGCGTCGTCGGCATGTTCACCGTCGGCCTGGGCCTGTTCGGTGCGGCCGTGGTCGTGCTCGTCTACGCCGGTGGCGCTCCCCGCGTGCTGGAGGGCTTCGGCTTCGGAGCCGCGCTGCTCGCGATGTTCATGCGCGTCGGTGGCGGCATCTTCACCAAGGCCGCCGACGTGGGTGCCGACCTGGTCGGCAAGGTCGAGCAGGGCATCCCGGAGGACGACCCCCGCAACGCCGCCACGATCGCCGACAACGTCGGCGACAACGTGGGTGACTGCGCCGGCATGGCCGCGGACCTCTTCGAGTCCTACGCCGTGACGCTCGTGGCCGCGCTGATCCTCGGCACCGCCGCGTTCGGCCTGCAGGGCCTGCTGTTCCCGCTGATCGTGCCGGCCATCGGCGTGATCACCGCGGTGATCGGCGTCTACATCACCCGCACCCGCCCCAACGAGGGCAGCCTGACGACGATCAACCGGAGCTTCTACATCTCCGCGGCCATCTCCGCGGTGCTCAGCGCGATCGCCGCGTACGTCTACCTGCCCGACAGCTTCCAGGGGCTGACGAACCCGACCGACGGCACCGTCGTCGCCGCCATGACCGGCACCGACCCGCGGCTGCTCGCCACGGTCGCCGTGGTCATCGGCATCGTGCTGGCCGCGGCCATCCTCAAGCTGACCGGGTACTACACCGGCACCGAGGACAAGCCGGTCAAGGACGTGGGCGAGTCCTCGCTCACCGGTGCCGCCACGGTCATCCTGTCCGGCATCTCGATCGGCTTCGAGTCGGCCGTCTACACCGCGCTGGTCATCAGCGCGGCCGTGTTCGGTGCGTTCGCGCTGGCCACGGGCTCGATCACGGTGGCCCTGTTCGCGGTGGCGCTGGCCGGTACCGGCCTGCTCACCACGGTCGGCGTCATCGTCGCGATGGACACGTTCGGCCCGGTGGCCGACAACGCCCAGGGCATCGCCGAGATGTCGGGCGACGTGTCGGGCCCCGGCGTCGACATCCTCACCGAGCTCGACGCGGTGGGGAACACGACGAAGGCCATCACCAAGGGCATCGCGATCGCCACGGCCGTGCTCGCGGCCACCGCGCTGTTCGGGTCGTACCGCGACGCGATCAACGTGGCTCTCGTCGAGGCCGGTGCGTCGCTGCCCGACCTCGCCTTCGCGGTGTTCACCCCGAACACCCTCGTCGGCGTGATCATCGGTGCCTCGGTCGTCTTCATGTTCTCGGGTCTGGCGATCAACGCCGTCACCCGGGCCGCGGGCGCGATCGTGTTCGAGGTGCGCCGGCAGTTCAAGGAGAACCCGGGGATCATGGACTACTCCGTGCGCCCCGACTACTCCCGCGTGGTCGACATCTGCACCCGCGACTCGCTGCGCGAGCTGGCCACCCCCGGCCTGCTGGCGATCTTCGCCCCGATCGCGGTCGGCTTCGGCCTCGGCGTCGGCCCGCTGGCCGGCTACCTGGCCGGCGCCATCGCCACCGGCACCCTGATGGCCGTGTTCCTGGCCAACTCCGGTGGCGCATGGGACAACGCGAAGAAGCTGGTCGAGGACGGTGCGCACGGGGGCAAGGGATCGCCCGCGCACGAGGCCACGATCATCGGTGACACCGTCGGTGACCCGTTCAAGGACACCGCCGGCCCGTCGATCAACCCGCTGCTCAAGGTCATGAACCTGGTCGCCGTGCTCATCGCGCCGGCCGTCGTGGCCCTGTCGTTCGGCACCACGGCCAACCCCGTGATCAGCATCGTCATCGCGCTCGTCGCGGTCGCGATCATCATCGGGGCGATCGTGGTCGCCAAGCGTCGCTCGACGTCGATCACCGACACCCCCGCGGAGAGTGCGGTCGCCTGACCCCGCCCCCCGCCGTCCGGAGGCCGTCCACCCCACGGGTGGGCGGCCTCCGGCGCGTCGGGGGTCGGCAGGATCGAACGGGTGTTCTATCCTCCGGGCGTGCCGCAGCTGTCGCTGTTCTCCGCCGACGCGCGCCCGGCCGGGGTGCGCGATCTCGGCGGCCTGCTCTGCGGGCCGGGCCGGATCGTCCGCTTCGGCGCGGGGGACCAGGCCCGGCTCTCGACCGTCCTGGTCGACGCCGCCCGCGGGCCCGCCGTCGCCGCCGCCTGCGCCGCCACCGGCATCCGGGTCGAGGTCGTCACCACGGAGTCCGGCGCGGCGGCCGTCCGCAGCGCGTTCCGCTGCGACCTCGTCGGCCTGGCCGCCGAGTGGACCGCCGGGTCGGTCAAGACGGTGCCGGCGGGCTGGCAGCTCGACGGCGCCGCGCTGCGGCTGTGGGCGCTCGCCGCGGGCCGCCCCGACGACCACGGCGGCTACCTCCTGATGCTCGACCCGGACGCCCCCGGGACGCACCTCCCGCTGCTCGCGGCCACCACCCGGCTGGGCATCCCCCCGGCCAGGACGGCCTGCGGCACGGCCCTGCGGATCAGCGGGACGCGGCGGGTCCAGCGGCTCGTCGAGCTGGTCGGCCCGGCCCCCCGCGGGGTCCCCGACGGCGACTGGCCGCGGTGCTGGGGACGCCGGGCGAGTTGACAGAGGTGGTTACGCTCCCCCGGCACGGAGCGTCCCGGTGTGACCGAGGCGACACCCTGCGTGGGTGGGCAGGCCCGGTATCGGTGTGTAGGCCGGAGTGGGAGGCCCGCATACTGCGAGGGCAGGCCACCGCGCAGCCGCGAAGGAACAGGACAACGTGACAACCGGAACGACGAGCTCAGCACCCGACACCGGGGAAGACACCGGCGCCCCGAAGGCAGGGGGCGGCCGGCGCACCCGCACGCCCTCGGCCACCGCGACCGGACGTCCGACCCGCCGGCTGGTGATCGTCGAGTCCGGCACGAAGGCCGCCAAGATCCAGAAGTACCTGGGCAAGGACTACGTGGTCGAGGCCTCCGTCGGCCACATCCGCGACCTGCCCCGCGGCGCGGCCGACGTCCCGGCCAAGCACAAGGGCGAGGCGTGGGCCCGCCTCGGCGTCGACGTCGACAACTCCTTCGCCCCGCTCTACATCATCACGCCGGAGAAGCGCAGCAAGGTCGCCGAGCTGCGCGAGGCGCTCAAGTCCGTCGACGAGCTCCTGCTCGCGACGGACCCCGACCGCGAGGGCGAGGCCATCGCCTGGCACCTGCTCGACACCCTCAAACCGAAGATCCCGGTCCGCCGGATGGTCTTCCACGAGATCAGCGAGCCGGCCATCCGCGCCGCGGTGGAGAACCTGCGCGACCTCGACCAGGACATGGTCGACGCCCAGGAGACCCGCCGGATCCTCGACCGCCTCTACGGCTACGAGGTCTCCCCCGTGCTGTGGAAGAAGGTCATGCCGAAGCTCTCGGCGGGCCGGGTGCAGTCGGTGGCCACGCGGATCGTCGTGGCCCGCGAGCGCGAGCGGATGGCGTTCGTCTCCGCGTCGTACTGGGACATCGCCGCGCAGATGGACGCCGGCGCCGACGCCACGCCGCGCCAGTTCGGCTCCCGCCTGGTCGCGATCGACGGCACGCGCGTCGCCACCGGCCGCGACTTCGGGGCCGACGGGCGGCTCAAGTCCGACGCGAAGGCCCTGGACGAGGCGGGCGCCCGCCGGCTCGCCGAGGCGCTGCAGGGCCGCGACCTCACCGTCGAGTCGGTCGAGTCGAAGCCGTACACGCGCAAGCCGTACGCGCCGTTCATGACCTCGACGCTGCAGCAGGAGGCCGGCCGCAAGCTCCGCTTCTCGGCCGACCGCACGATGCGCAGCGCGCAGCGGCTCTACGAGAACGGCTACATCACCTACCTGCGCACCGACTCCACCACGCTGAGCCCTGCCGCCATCGACGCGGCCAGGAGCCAGGCGCGCGAGCTCTACGGCGACGCCTACGTGCCCGCGCAGCCCCGGCAGTACACCCGGAAGGTCAAGAACGCGCAGGAGGCCCACGAGGCCATCAGGCCCGCGGGCGACGTCTTCCGCACGCCGGGCGAGATCGCCCGCGAGGTCGACGGCGACGACTTCCGGCTCTACGAGCTGATCTGGCAGCGCACGGTGGCCTCGCAGATGGCCGACGCGCGCGGCACCACGATGAGCATCCGGATCGCGGGCACCGCCGCCACCGGCGAGGCCGTCACGTTCGCCACCTCGGGCCGCACGATCACCTTCCCCGGGTTCCTCAAGGCCTACGTCGAGACCGTCGACGACCAGGCGGGCGGCGAGGCCGACGACGCGGAGTCGCGGCTGCCGGAGCTGACGAAGGGCCAGGCGGTGACCGCCGCGTCGCTGACGCCGGAGGGCCACTCCACCAACCCGCCGTCGCGGTTCACCGAGCCCAGCCTGATCAAGCAGCTCGAGGACCTCGGGATCGGCCGCCCGTCCACCTACGCCTCGATCATCAAGACGATCCAGGACCGCGGGTACGTGTGGAAGAAGGGGCAGGCGCTGGTCCCCTCGTGGATCGCGTTCGCCGTCGTCGGGCTGCTCGAGCACCACTTCGGCCGCCTCGTCGACTACGACTTCACCGCCGCCATGGAGGACGAGCTCGACGCGATCGCCGCGGGCACCCAGGGCCGCACGCACTGGCTCTCGGGCTTCTACTTCGGCGGCGACCAGGGCAGCGAGGGCTCGGTCGCCCGCGCGGGCGGGCTGAAGAAGCTCGTCGGCGTCAACCTGGAGGAGATCGACGCGCGGGAGATCAACTCCGTGCCGGTCTTCGACGACGTCGTGGTCCGGGTCGGCCGCTACGGCCCGTACCTGGAGCGGATCCGCGACGGGGCGTCGCAGCGGGCCAACCTGCCCGAGGACCTGCCCCCGGACGAGCTCACCCGCGAGGTCGCCGAGCAGCTGTTCTCGGTGCCGCAGGAGGGCCGCTCGCTGGGCGTCGACCCGATCAGCGGGCACGAGATCGTCGCCAAGGAGGGCCGCTACGGGCCCTACGTCACCGAGCTGCTCCCCGAGCCGGAGGCCCCGCCCGTCGTGGAGGGCGCGAAGCCCAAGAAGGCGCCCGCGAAGCCGAAGCCGCGCACGGGGTCGCTGTTCAAGGGCATGTCGACGGAGACGATCACGCTGGAGGAGGCGCTGCGGCTGCTGTCGCTGCCCCGCCTCGTCGGCGCCGACCCGGAGAGCGGCGAGGAGATCACCGCGCAGAACGGCCGCTACGGGCCCTACCTCAAGAAGGGCACCGACTCGCGGTCGCTCACCGACGAGGAGCAGCTGTTCACGGTCACCCTCGAGGAGGCCGTGGAGATCTACAAGCAGCCCAAGCAGCGCGGCCGGCGCACCGCGGCGGCCACCCCGCCGCTGCGCGAGCTGGGCGTCGACGTCAACTCGAAGAAGCCGATGGTGATCAAGGACGGCCGGTTCGGCCCGTACGTCACCGACGGGGAGACGAACGCGAGCCTGCGCAAGGGCGACAGCGTCGAGCAGATCACCGACGAGCGCGCGTCGGAGCTGCTGGCGGAGCGGCGGGCCAAGGCCCCGGCCCCGAAGAAGGCACCCGCGCGCAAGCCCGCGGCCAAGAAGCCCGCGGCCAAGAAGCCGGCCGCGAAGCGGGCCCCGGCGGCGAAGAAGGCCCCGGTCGACAAGTAGCTCGACGCGGGGCCTCCGGGGGTCAGCCGGGGAGCAGCAGCGCCTTCACCGCGGCGGCCACGCGCCCGCCGTCGGCGCGGCCCGCCGCGGCGGCGTTCGCGCGCTTCATGACCTGGCCCATCTGCCGCGGGCCGGGCTGCTCGCCGAGCTCCGCCGCGGTCTCGTCGACGGCCGTGCGCGCGATCGCGGCCAGCTCGTCGTCGGAGAGCTGGGTGGGAAGGTAGCGGTCGAGGACCTCGCCCTCGGCCCGTTCCTGGGCGGCCAGCTCGTCGCGGCCCGCCGCGGCGAACGCCTCGGCCGACTCCGCGCGCTTCTTCGCCTCCTTCGCGATCACCTTGAGCACCTCGTCGTCGGAGAGCTCGCGGGCCTCGGTGCCGGCGACCTCGGCGTTGCCGATGGCCGTCAGCGTCATCCGGAGGGTGGACTTGACCAGCTCGTCGCGGGCCTTCATCGCCGCGGTCAGGTCGGCCCGCAGCTGCGCCTTCAGGGTGCTCACGGCACGGGACGCTACTCCCGCCGTACCCTGGGCCGGTGAACAGCTGGGCTCGGCTCGCGATCGGCGCCACCACGACGGGGGCGGCCGCCGTCGCCTACGCGGCGGGTGTCGAACGCCGCCGGTGGACGCTCCGGGAGGCGACGCTGCCCGTGCTGGCGGCCGGCACCCGCCCGCTGCGGGTGCTGCACGTCTCCGACCTGCACATGACGCCGGGCCAGCGCAGCAAGCAGCGCTGGGTCGCCGAGCTCGCCGCGCTCGAGCCCGATCTCGTCGTCAACACCGGCGACAACCTCGCCCACCCGCGCGCCGTCCCGAGCGTGATGGCGGCGCTCGACCCGCTGCTCTCGCGCCCCGGCGTCTTCGTGTTCGGCAGCAACGACTACTTCGGCCCCACCCCGAAGAACCCCGGCCGCTACCTGACGAAGACGAGGTCGAAGCCGACCGGTGAGCTGCTGCCGTGGCGCGACCTGCGCGCGGCGATGATCGAGCGCGGATGGCAGGACGCCACGCACGCCCGGCTGACGGTCGACGTCGACGGGGTGTCCGTGGCGGTCGCCGGCGTCGACGACCCGCACCTGGGCCTCGACCGCCACGACCGCATCGCCGGGCGCCCCGGCCCCGACCACGGCCTCTCGCTCGGCCTCACCCACTCCCCCGAGCCCCGCGTGCTCGACGCGTTCGCCGCCGACGGCTACGACCTGGTCATGGCCGGCCACACGCACGGCGGACAGCTCCGCGTGCCCGGCGTCGGGGCGATCGTCACCAACTGCGGCATCGACCGCTCCCGCGCCCGCGGCGCCTCCCGCTGGGGCACCCACACCCTGCTCCACGTCTCCGCCGGGCTGGGCACCTCGCCGTGGGCTCCGGTCCGCTTCGCCTGCCCGCCGGAGGCCACCCTGCTGACGCTCGTGCCCCGCCCGGTCGTGGTGCACACCTCGGAGTCGACCCCGGCGAGCGCCGCGTCGGACGTCGGCTAGACTTCACCACGGCCCTCGGGCCATCGGGGTGTGGCGCAGCTTGGTAGCGCGCTTCGTTCGGGACGAAGAGGTCGCAGGTTCAAATCCTGTCACCCCGACCACACAAAAGCCCTGGTCACAGGCTCCGCAAGGAGACCGGGACCAGGGCTTTCGTAGTTCCCTCGGCCGGGTGGGTGACTAACTGCGTGACTACCCCGACGCACGCGGGAAGATCCGGTCCATGACGGTCGCACCGTCCTCGACCACCGGCCGGATCTGCTTGCGGTACACCAGCTCGGTGACGCTGGTCCCAGCGTGGCCGACGAGCCGGGAGATCTGCTCGATCGGCACCCCGTCGTCGGACAGCAGGGACACGAAGCTGTGCCGCAGTTCGCGCGGGGTCCAGTCCTTGGCCGGAAGCCCCGCCGTCGTTGCGATCCGCCGGAACCCACGACGGACGTTCGCCGCGTCCAGAGCCGTCCCGACCTCGGAGGCGAACACGAGGTCGCCGCTCACCCAACGCGCGCCGGCCAACCGTCGGGCCGCTGCCTGTCGGACGTTCTGAGCTTGGAGGACGTCGACGCAACGTTGCGGCAGCGCGAGCGTGCGCCGGGACTTGCGGGTCTTGGTGTCACCACCGGCCCGGACCGAGCGCCAGACCATGATGTGCGGCGGGGTGGCGTCGAGGTTCACGTGCGCCCAGGTCAGCGCCCGCAGCTCCTCCGTCCGCGCCCCGGTGAGCAGCGACAACACGACGTAAGCGCCGATCGTGGAGTCCTCCGACGCCGCCAACAGCGCCTCGGCCTCGGGCAAGGTGAGTGCCTTGGACGGGCGGCCGATCTGCCCGACCGGGGTGTCGCAGAGCAGCACGACGTTGCGCTTGACCTTGTCGCGAGCCTGAGCCCGAGCGATGGACCTGCTCAGGATCGCGCGCACGTCCCGCAACGTCCGGGTGCTCAGCGTCCGCGCCTTCTCGGCCAGCCACCGGTCGACGTCCTCGGCCGAGAGCTTCGCGAGCTTGCGTGCACCGAGAGCCGGGATGACGTGCTGCGTGGCCAGGATGCGCCGCGTCTCGACCGTGCTGGCATCCCGTCCGCTGAGCCCGTACGCCAGCCAATCCGTCACCGCCTGGCCCACCGTGTACGCGTGGGGCGTCGACGCAAGCCCGTCGTCGTAGTCGCGGATGATCTCCTTGAGCTTGTTCTTCGCCTCCGTCTTCGTGCGCCCGCTCCCGCGTTTGACGATGCGCTTGCCCGCCGGGGAGTAGCCGACCGTCACGGAGGCGATCCACCGTTCGCGAGCGGCATCCCAGTGCAGGCCACCGTCTCCGCGGCTACGCCGGCTGGTCATAGCCGACCCCCGATTCCGCGACGAGCAGGTCGACGTAGTCGGCGATCGCGGCCGCCGGGATGAGCCGGGCCCGTCCCTGGCAGACCGAGCGCAGCCGACCGGCCCGGATCTGCTCGTAGATCACGCTGCGGCTCAGCGACAGGAGGGCCATGGCCTCGGTGACGCGGTAGAGCTGCCTGCTGGTCATGTCGTCCTCCTGGTCGCGCGTCGGTGTGATCGGTTGCGTTCTGCGATGGCGGCCGCCAGCTCGCGTTCGCCGTCGTCGCGGTGCCCGAACCGGACCGGCACCCAGTCGTTGACGACCACGACGGTGTAGGGGTCGATCGGCTCGACCTGGTCGAGCGCGGACAGGTCCTCCCGGAGTCGCCAGAGCCGGCGCTCGCCGCGGATCGTCCGGAAGCTGACGCTGTACCGCTGCGACTTCGTGAGGAAGTGGCCGCGGAAGCCGAGCATGTGGGCCCAGCGGTGCAGGTTCAGCGCCTCGTACTGCTTCAGCTCGCCGAGCAGCCACGCCGTCTCGATCATCGCCCGGTGGTGCGGGGTGAGGTCGAGGTACCGCACGTGCTCGAGGTCGCGGATCGGGCGGTCGGCCCCGTTGGTGGCGCCGGTGCCCTTGGTGGCGTACTTGGCGATGTAGCCGGCCAACGCCGCGTCGGTGATCTCGCCCGCGTCGTTCTCGACCTGCCGGGCCGCGGACGGGGTGACCGGGCGGAGGTCGAGCTGTGCACCCCAGCCAAGCGTCATCGCCGCCCCGTCGGGTCGGGTGATGCTCAGCGAGGCGGCCGCCGCCGCGGTGGTGATGGCTACACGCAGTGTGGTGTCGTCGAGTCCGGTCGGGCAGGGGTCGGCCGGCCCTCCGGGTCCGTCGAGGCGGATGACGGCGTGGAAGTGGATCAGGCCGCGGCGTTGGTACTCGGCGACCTTGGCGTAGGACAGCCGGGCGTGGTCGCGGAACGCGCGCGCTTTGACGCCGAGCTCGGCGGCCAGGGCGCGGCGCAGCGTGGTGGTGAACCGCGCCCACAGCGCCCCGGCATGCGCCTGCCAGAGCACAGCCCCGATGTAGTCGTAGGTGTCGGGGTCGACGGCGCAGCCGATGCGAGGGTCGTCGGGATGATGGCGCTGCCCGCACCGGCAGGGCATCACGAACCCGCGGGCGGTGACCTTCCTGGTGTGGACGTGCCCGAAAGAGGGCGCGGTGAGAGTGAGGAACGCCCGCGGCCGGTCCGTCACGCTCGCCGGGACGTTCTTGGTGTCGTCTCCGGCGAGCCCGGCGCGCAGGAGGTGGAAGGCGTCGGCGGCGTAGCGGTCCGAGCAGGCCGGGCAGACGGACTCGCGGCGGTTCCCGCAGGGCGCGAGGGCGTCGCCGGAGCGTTCGAGCAGGACCGCCCCGTCTCGGCCGAGGACGCGGGAGGAGCCGCGGAGGTGGATGGGTGCGGCGCATCCGCCGGTCTGCTCGACCGCGGCCCGCCAGGCCGGGTAGCCCGGGGACCGCAGCCGGGCGCTGAGCTGGTCGTCGATGACGGTCATCCGGACCACCACCAGCGCAGCCCGGCCTCGTGCGCCCACTCGCGGGCGAGCTGGCGGGTGGCGTACAGCTCGGCGAGGACGGCGATGAGGCAGACGAGGGTGAATCCGCCGGTGCCGACGCCGAAGTAGAGCCAGCCGGCCCCGACGCCGAGTGCGAGGACCAGCGTGCACTTGAGCCAGGTGAGCACGGCCCATTCGGTGACGTCCCACATCACGCCACCCCCGCCAGGTACTCGGCGCGCCAGGTAGCGGCGGTGAGGGCGTCGGCGCGGTCCTCGCGGCGTTCCCGCAGCCACCGGACGCCGAGGCGCACGGCGACGGCCAGGACGACGAGCAGGCCGAGGGTGAGTAGGCCGAGGGTGACGGCGTGCTCGACGGCCGGGACGATCGCGGCCGCGCAGCCGATCGCGCAGACGACGGCGATCAGGGCGGTGATCAGGCGGGCTTCGTAGGTCTGGTGGGTGGTCATGACGCGGTCTCTTCTCCGGCCGGGCCGTGGGTGGTGTGGGTGGGGAAGGGCAGGACGTCGCCGGGGCTGCGCGGGGCCGGGACGTCGAGGCCGCGGGGTGCGCAGCGGGTGGCGAGTTCGTCGATCTCGTCGTCGGTGACGTAGCCGGCCCGGAACCGCACCGGCAACCGGGAACGTGAGTCGATGACGAACCCGATCCCGGCGTGGGCCTCGTCGCCGGGGATCTGGTCGGCCAGCGCGCCCCGGTCGCGGGCTCCGTCGCCCAGTGCCATATCGACGTGGCTGGCGGCGGTGACGCCGAGGCAGATCCGGGTGGTGAACAGGTCCCGGACGTCGACGACGTCCTTGGATGGTTCCTGCACGTAGCCCATGACGGTGTGGTCCGCGGCCCGGCCCTGGGTCAGGATCTCCGCGAGCAGGCGCAGGGCTTCGCGGACGCCGCTGCGGTCGCCGTAGGCGGTGAGCATGGCGAGTTCGTCGATGACCAGCAGCTCGACCGGGGTGTCCCGGCTGATCTGGCAGGTGCGGATCTTGTGTTCGCGCATCCACGCCTGCCGGGCGATCATCGAGTCGCGGAAGTCGCCGAGCAGGTCCAGGGCGTCGTCGAAGGTGGTGGCCCAGCGGTGGAACAGCGCCGCGCCGCGGTCGGTCTCGGTGCCGCCCTTGAGGTCGATCGTCCAGACCCGAACGAGGCCGTCGCGGATCATCGGACCCATCGCCCGCATCGGGTTCCACAGCAGCGAGCCCTTGCCCGCGCCGGACGCGCCGACGACGAGCAGGTGCTTGCCCCGGACACGGATGGTGAACGGCTCGCCGCGTTCGTTGTCCCCGACATCCAGGGCGCGGAGGTCGACGAGATCGGAGGCGGCCGGGATCGGGGCGGCGTCGATGACGTTCGGGAACGGCATCCGCCGCTCCACGACCATCGACAGGACGCCGGGGCGGGCGCGGGTGACTGCGACCCGGTGGGCGCCGAGGGCGTCGGCGAGGGCGGGCATCTTCTCGGTGAAGGTGGCCGGGTCCTGCCCACGGACGGTGCGGACGCTCAGGGTGTCGATCGACGGTGTCACTGCCCGGACCCGCAGCACCCGCGGGCAGAGGATCTGGCCGGTGCGGCGGTTCTCCCGGGTCAGGTCGCAGTCGGTGAGGACGCCGCGCCAGCGCCGGCCCCGGTAGGCGGTCCAGCGTCGCCAGATGGTGCGGATGCGGGGGGCGATCCAGCGGTCGTAGGTGGGCGGGTGGGCACGCCACCAGATCAGGAATCCGGCGAGCAGCCCGCCCAGGCCGGAGGCGACGGCGGTGGCACCCCACAGCGCCACGGCCCAGATGCCGAGGACGGGGATCAGGGCGAAGGCGGGGTGGCGGAGCAGCCAGACCAGGGCGCGGATCTCGGTGCCGGTGGAACGGGTGGCGCCACGGACTCCGCGGTCGGCCGGGTGGTTCGCGAACGGGATGTTGCGTGCAGTCATCGGAATCAGTTCCTCATGTCGGAGTGGAATGGGTCGGGCCGGGACACGGTGCGTTCTTCTGTCCCGGCCGAGATATTGCGGTGGGGTCTAGCGACTGTTCTTGCCGTCGAGCATTCCGCGGGCGGAATCGAGCTGGACCATCAGGAACGCGACGTCGCGGGCGAGGTTGCGGTGGGTCGTGCGGAACCCGCCGGCCCGGAACGGGATGCCGCGTACGGCCTTGCGGAGTCGGCGCATCGCGGCGTCGAGGTCGTCGATCGCGCGGTCCACGGTGACGGCCATCAGGACCGCCATTCGCGGGAGAGGAGATCGGCTTCCCAGCGCTTGGCCGAGGCGGCGATGACGCGGAGGGTGCGGTGGGTCTTCTTCGCCGCGGACTTGATCTCCTCCGGGGTGGCGACGGCCCAGGAGCGGCCGTTGACCCCGTTGGAGGCGCGGGCCCGTTGGGCGTCCTGGGCCTTGGCGCCGAGCTTCTCGATCTCGGCCAGGGCGTCGCCGACCTGCTGCAGGGACGCCCAGAACTCGGCGAACTTCGCGACCGACCTGCGGTTGAGCGGTCCCCGTGTGCGGAGCCGGGTCCGGGTGGGGGCGGTCATCTCAGACGCCCTTCCGGATCGCGGTCTGCGCCAGCCGCAGCCCTTCCGCGACGCCGGCCCGCCAGGCCTGTTCGGTGGCCATCAGCTCGACCCCGTCGCGCAGGGTCCAGCGGCGCCGTTCGCGTTCCAGCCGGCGCACCAGCCGGGCGACGCCCTGGGTGCGGGCCCGGGTGGCCGGTCTCGTCATCGTGTTGGTGGTCATCACGCACTCGCCTTCCACAGCGCCATGGCGCTGGTCTCGTCGTGCTCGGGATCGGGGGTCTCGCAGGTGCCGCCGCAGTCGACGCACACCCCGTCACCGGTGCAGATCTCGCACTCGGTGCCGTCATGGGCATTCGGGTAGGAATCGGGGAGCGTGCCGTATCCGTCGCACGGGTCACACGCCCCCGATCCGCTACAGCCATCACAGATCATCGAACTCACCTCGATGAGTCGGTTTCGGTCCGGAGCACGAATGTGGGCCGGATTCAGGCATGGGTGTAGCCACTGTGGAATTCTCAAAGAACGTGGCGGACCATTCCGCCGAGCCGGATCAGTTCTCCGGCGAGCGCCTCCGACAGGAGGACGCGGGAGTCAGGCCACCGAGTCGGCGGCGGGGGCGTCCAGCTCGGCCAGAGCCGTGGAGGCGATGTCGATCAGGCGGGCGAGGTCGTCGCGCTGGGCGAACACCGCGACACCGGCCCGGTTGGCGCCCGCGATGTGCAGCACCACCCGCGACTCAGCCGGGTGGAGTCGGTAGAGCAGCGCGGTGCGCTCGTAGATGTGGACGTTGACGTCCATCGGGGCGTCCTCCGCCCACGTGGCGCCGTAGCCGGGGGTGCTCACTTCTCGCCCCGAGGTGCCGGAGCGAGTCCTGCCGGGGCCAGGGACAGGGCCTTGAACGAGATCCCCGAGATCGACCGGCCGTCGGGGCTGTCGATCTGGTAGGCGTTGATCCGGGCGTTCACCAGCGCGACCCGGGAGTCCTCGCCGAATCCCTCACCGGGGTCGGTCTCCAGGGTCACCTTGATCTCCTCGCCCTTCTGGGGCCGCTGCCCGGGCGCGGTGCGCAGCTTCGCGAACAGGGACACCACGAACTGCGTCACGCCGTCGCGGTTGGTCACCGGGAGCCAGCCGCCGTTGCCGTCCTCGCGCATCTTCGGCGCGGGCGGCTCGACCACCGTGAGCTTGTAGCCGTCCAGGACGACCGGGATGTCTCGCATCGTTGCCTCCTCATCGTCGGGGCCGGTCGGTTCCGGCCCGTCGAGGACAACTCTCCGCAGAATCGCCGGACGGCCACACCCCGTAGCTGGACAACGCAGGACGTCTCAGGGACGATCGAGTCGTCCCTACTTGTGCGGAGGTTCCGGTGGCGAACGAGCGACTGCGGGACGCGATCCTGGCCGCGGGTCTCACCTACGAGCAGGTCGCCAAGGAAGCCGGCGTGGACCCCAAGACCGTCGAGCGCTGGAGCCTGCAGACGGGCCGCAAGCCCTACGCCCGGCACCGCCGCGCCATCGCAGCTTTGCTCGACCAGTCGGAGTCCTGGCTGTGGCCCTCAGCCGTCCCGCCGGAGCGCCAAGCGAGCATCGCCACGTCGGAGATCGTCACCGCCTACCCCCACCGCAACGCCATCCCGTCCGACCTGTGGGAACGCCTGCTGCACGCCACCGACGACCGCATCGACATCCTCGTCCACTCCGGACTGTTCCTCGTCGAGCGCCCCGACTTCATCCGCACCATCGCCGAGAAGGCCGACGCCGGGGTGACCATCCGCATCGCATTCGGAGACCCCGACTCCGACGCCGTCACCCTGCGCAGCGCGGAGGAGAAGCTGGGCGACGGAGTGCTGGCCATGCGGATCAAGTACGGCCTGGCCGCCTACACCCCGCTCGTCGGGACGCCCGGGGTCGAGTTCCGCTTCCACGGGACCACGCTCTACAACTCGATCTTCCGGTTCGACGACGAGATGATCGTGAACAACCACGTCTACGGCGTCCCCGGCGCCCACGCCCCCAGCCTGCACCTGCGCAAGCTCGGAGCCGGTGACCTGTTCAGCACCTACGCCAAGAGCTTCACCGACGTGTGGGCCCTGTCGAGGCCGGCCGCATGGTGATCTGATCGGGGCATGGCGCGCACCGACCACTACCACGATCCCGACGCCCCGAAGGCGACCAGCATCGTCATCGCCGCGAGCGCGTTCGTCGTCGACGACTCCGAGCGCCTGCTGATGATCCGGCGCACCGACAGCGGCAAGTACGCGCTGCCCGGTGGGCGCCACGAGCTCGGCGAGACCATGACCCAGACCGTCATCCGCGAGACCGAAGAAGAGACCGGCGTGACCATCGAGGTCACCGGCCTGATCGGCATCTACTCCAACCCCCACCACGTCATCGAGTTCAGCGACGGGGAGGTCCGGCAGGAGTTCTCGATCTGCTTCCGCGGCCGAGCCGTCGGCGGGGAACCGCGACCGAGCGATGAGACCACCGAGGCACTGTGGGTCCAGCGCGACCAGGTCGCCGGACTCGACGTCCATCCATCCATCCGTCTCCGCATCGAGCACGGCTACTCGTCTGCTACTGAGCCGCACTACACCTGATCGGCAATCCCCACGCTGTCGATCCACTCCGAAGCCCGCGCCACCGCTGCCCGCCGCTCCGCCATCCCCGCGTCGAGAGCCTGGATCACGTAGTGGGCGGGGGCGTAGCGGGCCCGGACGTCGTCCATCCGCGCTTCGAAGTCCATGCACTGCCCGTCCGGGCCGATCGTCATGTCCACGAACCACAGCAGGTCACGGGTCAGGCTGCGCTCGTCGACGAAGCCGACCATCTGGCCGTCGAGGCCCAGGGCCGACGCTTCCGCGGACGCGGAGGAGTGCAGCGCGACGAGGTCAACGACGCGGTCCGGGACGTCGACGGTCCGAAGGTAGAGGGCGCCGTCGAGGGGATGGAATCCGCTCACTGCCAGAGGCGGCGCGTAGCCGACGTCATGCAGCCACGCAGAGACGTGCAGGATCTCGCCGTCCTCGCCGAGGTGGGGCGCCAGCCGGCCCGCCCGAGCGGCCACGTTCTGCACGTGCGCCCATCGCCGGGGCAACGCATCGCTCAAGAACACCTCGGCCGTCGACTCGGCCCACTCCACTAGCTGCACCTTGCGAGCCTACGGACGCACGAGCACCGCTAACCGCGCCGTCAACAACGTCTTCGTCAATTCGCCCATCGGCGCAGCTCAGGACCGGTCCGACGCAGCCATCGGCTGCGGTGTTCAGACTTTCAATCCCTGTTCAAGGCGGCGCCGTGCGGCGCCGCGCGGCGCTGTGTCCGATGCAGCCGCAAGCGCTCGCGCGGGGCGTGCGGCCTCCGGCCGGTCCCCGCGCGGCGCGCGGCTGCTCCCTCTGCCGACGCGCTACGGCAGCACAATCACGCCAGTGGCAATGAGAATCTCCACACTGGACGCTACAGCGTATACGGCAATGAATGCCCACGGAGTCCACACCTCGCGTGACGTGAACGTGCGGTACCGCTTCGGTTGGCGACCCTCTCCAAGCGCCTTCCATTCAGCCAGAAAGATCGCGGCAGGGAACAGCTGCTCGATTCGGTTGATTACGGCGAACTTACCAGTATTGAGCTGACCGAACGATACGATCAGAGTGCGCCACGCCGTCGACAGAATTCCACCAGTCAGAGTGAGCGCCAGCATCGCTACCGCTTGCAGTCGCGCGTCTCTTCCATTGGTCAGAATAAGCCCGGCCACCGTCACAATTGCCCCATTAACAGTCAGAAAGAACGTGTTGAGACCTTGCCGACGAGCAACGAGCGCCTCAGAACTGGCAACCATTAGTTTGTACAGCTCAAAGAGTCGATCCATTTCTTTCTCCGACTGAGGCAGGCCGTTAGGAAACAGATTTGCGTCTAACGGGCCGGGGCCGGTCACAGATTGCGCTCCACCCTTGCGGCCACCTCATGGATGGCCCGGACGTACGGCATGTCCTCCAACGCGACATCCCTGGACAGTTCTTCGAATGGCACCGAGGAAGCATGGCCTGGATTCACGTCATTGCTCCACGCAACCCAGGCATTGTGCACGTCGCGAGCATCCACCCTGCCGCCCTTGGCAAGCAATAGCACGGCATAGATCCGAAAGAGCGGAAGAGAGCTCTCGTCTGGAAGATCTTTGCGTGGGACCTGTTCGCGTATCTCATAAGCGAGCTGGTCGATGTAGTTCAAATCAAACCCAAGTCGAGAGCCACTTGATGATCTGATCGAAGTCCCAACGGACCACATTCTTAGCGGGAAGTCCAGCGGGGATGCTATGTGTCTTGTCTCTGTTTATCTGAATGCCAAAGATGTAGTGGCCTTGCCGAACAGTCTCGGCAATCTCCCATAGGACCGCCTCAGACTTGTACGTCGTAGGTCCGACAAGGACGATCGTCCCCTTCGTTCGCGCAATACGCAGCTTACACTCTGTCTTCCATGAACTATCGAACGGATCTTGAACAGAGTAATCCACGAACGAGATGTCGTTGTTCTTGTCTTTAGCTTGCTGCACAAGGAAGTCCCTTGCCCATCGATCTTCCATCTCAAAACTGACAAACGCACGGGGGGCCATGCGACTCCTTCCACTCACGGCGAGTTTTCCATGAACTCCGTTGGGTGTGCCGTTGACGCGCCCAAGCAACATCTGCCCTCGCCGGGCGGCAGGTCTCCGGGATGGCCGGGTGTGGCATCCCATCGACCTCCCCCGAGGGCTACCACACGACGTCCCGGGGGCAGAGCTGCACAACGTCAGCCGGCGGTTGCGCCGAGGGCTGCCCCCGGGCCGCCGCGCGGTCGGGCGTTGCCAGGTCGACGGGATGCCACACGAGCCCCAGCGTGGCGGGCGGAGCAAACCCGGAGCACGCGGCCTGGGGCGGCCATCACCTCCCGAGACGCGCCAGCACGAACACCCAGCTCAGCGGTCACGCGACAGCACGACCTGTCAGCACGCGGAACTCTGCGTCCGCCTTGACACCGAAGCCCGTCAGAGCCGTGGTGGGGCTACGTTCATTGACGGTCCTCACTACTGTGCCCAGCATGGTGAGTGAGGACGCTAGCTTCCACGGACCTGAGCACGTCACCGACCTCCGCAACCTGCTCGATGAATTGATCACACGGTGGCGCGAAGGGCCGATCGAGGCGACCACGCCGCGCGGAAAGTTGTGGACTCTCTCCCGGGCGAAGCTGATCGGCGGGCTGGCTTCCAGCGCTCATCGCTTAGGTCACGCGGTTGCGCTCCTTAGCGACCAAGGCATGCACGTCGAGACGGCACCGACGGCTCGATCCGTGCTGGAGCATGGCGTCACTGTTCAATGGTTGCTCGCCTACGGCGATGAGGCCGTCTGGGGCGTGCTGAACGAGGAACAGCGGCAACGCCGCAACACGGTGGCCACCCTGAAGAATCTTGGTTCGTGGCAGAGCCACGCGGAGGCTCAGCAACTGATTGACCTCGTTAGCGCGGAACCGCGTTACAACAAATCCATGTCCGACGACCCTGCACGCAAGTTCAATGAGATGTGCAGCGACCTGGACCGAGGCGGTGACTGCTACATGCAGTTCCGGGTTCTCTCTTCCCTTGTGCATCCCGGAATTCCACTAGCGGAGCGCTACATAGAGCGGCACGAGCCGCCGGAGATTGCAATCGAACCGCGGCCGGTCACCGACCCGATCATGTTTCTTTACCCCACCTGTATCGGCCTGATCTGGGCAGCACGCGCGATGGACACAATTGATTCCAAACACCCGAGCCGCGAGTGGCTGCGCGGACAGGCCCGCCGCCTGGACATCCCTGTCGAGCTGAAGCTGAGCGAAGCCGGCATTAAACGACGTCAACAAGATCAGCGGGCGCGACGTCTTGCGAAACATGCGGCGCGACAGGACAAGGCGGCCGAGACGACACACAATGGACGGCCTCCACCTCCCCTGCGCTGACGGCTATGGCCGGGCAGCTCGAACGATCAGCGCACTGCGCGCTCGACGTCGCATCGAAGTACTCGTCACGATCCGGGCGTAACGGGTGGACCGCTTCGACCGAAGGACCTGGGCAGGCAAGCACGTAGAGGGAGAGCCGCCCGTGGGCATGATCCGCAAGATGACCAGCATCAGCACGCTTGGGCTGGTGGACTTCCGCTCCGACAAGGAGCGCACCGCGCGGTACACCCGCCAGACCCGCAACGCGACGCGAGCCCAGGTCGCCCAGAACATGCAGGCGCTGGAGCTCCAACGCGAGCAGCTGGCCCAGGCGCACGTGCACCACGTCGAGGCCCAGGCGCAGCGCATCGCCCCTGTCAACGCGCAGGCGTACCTCGCCCCTCCCCCGCCGATGCCGCCGGCCGGCTGGTACCCGGACCAGGACTCCGGGGTGCAACGCTGGTGGGACGGCGGCCGCTGGACCGAGCACACGCAGCCGCTGCAGCCTGGGGGCCGGCCTCCGGCGCTGAGTAACCAACTGAGTGACAACCGGGCAGTACAGCCGTACCGCCCGGCGGACGGCCACGGACGCTGGTAGCAGGCTGACCTGCGGATCGTTCCTCGTCGATGGCCCGGCTCCATTGCTTCGGGACGAAGAGGTCGCAGGTTCAAATCCTGTCACCCCGACCACACGCAAGGCCCTCTGACCAGTAGGTTCAGAGGGCCTTCGGTCTTTCCGGGAGAAGCGTGGACGGCACGGTCGACCTCAAGCGCGAGCTGCCCTGCTACCGCGCGCGGCGGGACGCGCCGCAGGTCGTCGACGTGCCGGACCTGCAGTACCTGATGATCGACGGCCACGGCGACCCGAACACGTCCGTCTACGCCGACGCCGTCGCCGCGCTCTACCCGCTCGCCTACGCGCTGAAGTCCGCCGCGCGGGCCGAGCTCGGCCGCGACCACGTCGTGATGCCGCTGGAGGGGCTGTGGTGGGCGCAGGACATGGACGCCTTCACCACCGCACGGGACAAGAGCCGGTGGGACTGGACGCTGCTGATCCTGCAGCCCGACTGGATCACCGCCGGGATGGTCGGCGACGCCGTCGGGCGGCTGGGATCCGGGAGGCGCCGCCCCGAGCGGCTCGCCGACGTCCGGCTGGAGACGCTGTCGGAGGGACGCTGCGTGCAGGCGCTGCACGTGGGGGCCTACGACGACGAGGCCGGGCTCCTGAGGCGCGTCCACGAGGAGTTCCTCCCCGGCCGAGGGCTCGTCCCGGCCGGTCGGCACCACGAGATCTACCTCAGCGACCCGCGGCGGGTCGAGCCGGCCAGGCGACGGACGATCCTGCGGCAGCCGGTGCGGGAGCTCGTCGACGATCGCCGGTAGCGGTCGCGGAGATCCCGGCGGATCAGACGTCGAGCTGGTCGAGCACGCGCTGGGCGGCGTCGAGCTCGGAGCGCAGCTGCTCCACGCGGTCGCGCTGCCGCTGCCGCGCCCCCTCCAGCGACGACTCGATCGCCTCGGCGACGGCGGGCGGCAGGGACCGGGCCGCGGTGGCCAGGTCGGCGGCCGGGACCGGCACCGCGGGCACGACCCGCTTCGTGCCCACCCGCACCTCGACGCTCCACTCGCCCTCGGGCGTGGCCTCCAGCGTGACCGTCATCCCCGACGGACGGGCGGCCCTGACCCGCGCCGGGCGGGTGGTGGGCACCGGCGTGCCGGCCCGCGCCAGGTCGGCCGCGGACCCGGCCCGGCCGGACGCCGCCGGTGCGGACCCGGCCGGGCCGGACCGCCCGGTGGACGTGGCCTCGCCGGCGGTGGCCGCACCGGCGGTGGCTGCGCCGGCGGTGACCGCGGTGGAGGTGGCCGCACCGGCGGTGGGTGCACCGGCGGTGGGCGTGGCCGCCGTGGAGGTGGCCGGGCCGCTGCCGGCGGCGGGCCGGGGCGTCGACGTCGAGGCGCCCGCACCGGGCGTCGCGCCGCGGGCCGCGGCCGGACGGACCGGTGCGCCGTCGGGAGCGGCGGCCCGGGTGGCCGGACCCGGTCCCGCCGCGGCCGCCACGGCGGTCGCCTTCCCCGTGGCCGCCTTCCCCGTGGCCGCCTTCCCGGTGGCCGCCTTCCCGGTGGCCGCCTTCCCGGTGGCCGCGGGCGCGGTGGCGGACCGGCGGGCCGGACGGGTGAGGGTCAGCTCGTTCGGCGAGCAGAACATCGTGTCGCGCGACCCGGCCGGCTTGACCTGGATGAAGTCGCCCTCGGACGCGTCGCCGACCGCGGACACCTTCGCCGACCGCCCCGCGGGCACGCCGACGGCGGCCTCGGTGAACCACACCGTCACCGGCTTCCCCGCGGCCGCGGACTCCCGCACGGCCACCACGTCCTGCTCCGTCAGCGCACCCGGTGCCGTCATCCCCGTCGTCTCCCTCGCGTCGTCCGTGCGCATCATGCCCGGCACCCCCGACAGTCCCGACCGGCGACGGGCCGTTACCCCACCAGCTCCGCCACGACCTCCAGCTCGGCCCGGTCGCCGCCGACGACCATCGTCGTGATCAACGACGACCGCCACACGTCGAGCTCCTCGGCGATCTTGCTCCGGGGACCCACCAGCGCGACCTGCTCCACCATGTCCAGCGGCACCGCGGCGGCGGCCTCGTCCTTGCGCCCGGCCAGGTAGGACTCCTGGATGCGGGCGCACTCGGCCTCGAAGCCCATGCGCGCGAACACGTCGTAGTGGAAGTTCGCGCCCTTGGCCCCCATGCCGCCGATGTAGAGCGCGAGCATCGGCCGGACCCGGTCGGCCGCCGCGGAGACGTCGTCGTCGACCACGACCTGCACCATGCAGACGACCTCGAAGTCCTCGGCGGTCCGCCGCGCCCCGGGGCGGGCGAAGCCCTCGGCGAGGCGGTCGCGGTAGAACGCGTCGTGGCGCGGCGCGTAGAACAGCGGCTGCCAGCCGTCGGCGATCTCGGCCGCCAGCGCCACGTTCTTCGGGCCCTCCGCGGCCAGCAGGATCGGCAGGTCGTCGCGCAGCGGGTGGATCGTCGGGCGCAGCGGCTTGCCCAGCCCGGCCCCGCCGGGGTGCGGGATCGCGTAGTGCTCCCCGGAGAACTCGACGCGCTCGCGGGCGATCGCCGACCGCAGGATCTGCACGTACTCCCGGGTCCGCGCGAGGGGCCTGGGGTAGGGCTGCCCGTACCAGCCCTCCACGACCTGCGGCCCGGACGCGCCGATGCCGAGGACCATCCGGCCGCCGGAGAGGTGGTCGAGCGTCAGCGCGGCCATGGCCGTGGCCGTGGGGGTGCGGGCGGACATCTGCACCACCGACGTGCCCAGCCGGACGCGCGAGGTGCGCGCGCCCAGCCAGGCCAGCGGGGTCAGGGCGTCGGAGCCGTAGGCCTCGGCGGTCCAGATCGAGTCGAAGCCGAGGTCCTCGGCCGCGGCGACGCGGTCGGCGGTCGCGGGGTCCGGGCCCGCTCCCCAGTACCCGAGCGCCAGTCCGAGGTCCATCAGAGGGAGTCCACGAAGAAGTCGAGCTCGGGGTCGTCGGTGCCGCCGTACTCCGAGAGGTCGGTCCTCCCCGACCGCGCGAGCGCCTCGACGTCGAGGAAGATCTGCCCGGTCGGCCGCTCGGCATCGGTGAGCAGCGCGACCGCCGCATCACCCATGATCTCGACGCTGCGCGACCGGCCGGCCGCCTCCTCGCCGCCGAGCAGGTTGACCACCGCCGCCGTCGCGATCGTGGTCTGCGGCCACAGGCAGTTGGCCCGCACGCCCTTCTCCGCGAACTCCGCGGCGAAGCCCAGCGTCAGCAGCGTCATCCCCATCTTGCTCAGCGCGTACGCCGGGAACCTCCCCAGCCAGTGCGGCGCCAGGTTGATCGGCGGCGACAGCGTGACGATCTGGGCGTCGTCGCTGTCGAACAGGTGCGGCAGCGCCGCGCGGGTCAGCTGGAAGGTGCCCCTGCTGTTGATCTGCTGCATGAGGTCGTAGCGCTTCGGGGTCAGGTCCAGCGTCCCGGCCAGGTTCAGCGCCGAGGCGTTGTTCACCACGATGTCCACCCCGCCGAACGTCTCCACGGCGGTCGCGACCGCGCGGGCGACGTCGGCCTCCTCGCGCACGTCCCCGACCACGGCGACGGCCCGCCCGCCCGCGGCCTCGATCTCGGCGACCGCGGTGTGCACGGTGCCCGGCAGGCGCGGGTCCGGCTGGTCGGTCTTGGCCAGCAGCACGGCGTTCGCGCCCTGCCTGGCCGCGGCGGTCAGGATGGCCAGCCCGATGCCGCGGCTGCCGCCGGACATCACGATGGTGCGGCCCTTGAGGGAGTCGGTCACATCAGCTCCAGGTTCGACGGACAGTCAGTGCTGACCGTATCGGAGGCGGGCCGGTGCGGGGGCCCCGTGGGCGGGACGACCCGGCCGCGGCGCGCACGGGGGCCTGCACGGAGATCCACCGGCCGGGCGAGCTGACGTCGACGGTGGTGTGGCTGCGCGCCGAGTGGCCGGCCGTGCTCGACGGCCTCACCGACGCCGACCTCGACGCCCCGGCCGGCGGGACCGGGCAGCTGCGGGCGGCGGGTCAGGGCGCGACGTAGACGTGGACGGTCCGGCGGCGGCCGTCCTGGGCCATCCAGTCGGCGGGCCGGGTGTCGACCCGGCGCCAGCCCAGCCGCTCGTAGAACGCGACCGCGGGCTCGCCGTCGACGACGTCGAGCCACAGCCCCTCGCCCGCGCCGGCCGCGGCTGCGGCGACGAGCGCGGCCGCCACCCCGCGACCGCGGGCGGCCGGGGTCGTGAACAGCCGCTTGACCGCGACGAGCAGGTCGGCCGGCACGCCGGTGTCGGCGACGACGGCCGCGTCGGCGGCGGCCGCGACGCAGACGTGCCCGACGATCGCGCCGTCGACCTCGGCGACCCATGCCGCCGTCAGCCCGTCGGGGTCGAGCCACGCCGCGGGATCGGCGGGCCAGGCCGTCGGGTAGCGGTCGGCGTCGTGCACGGCCCGCAGCGCGGCGACGCAGCCCGCCACGTCCTCCGGTCGTCGCGCACGGACCCCGGGAGCCGTCCTGCTCACGGCGTCACCCCGGCACCGGCGTCCGGCCGGGGCTCCTCCGGCTCGTCGGCCCCGGGCACGTCGTCGCGGATGAGGACGTCGATCCAGCGGGTGTGCGGGTGGATGTCGACGAGCAGGGCCTTGGCCAGCAGCGTGAGCGGGATCGCCAGCAGCGCACCCAGCGGCCCGACGACGAACCCCCAGAACACCAGCGCGAGGAAGGTGACCGTCACCGACAACCCCACCGCGTCGCCGACGAACCGCGGCTGGATCACCGTCTGCAGCGCCACGTTGATCACCATGAACGAGACGACCACCGCGAGCATGAGCCCCGGCCCGCCCTCCAGCAGCGCGAGCAGCGCGGGCGGGGCGAGCGCGATGACGAACCCGATGTTGGGCACGAAGTTCGCGACGAACGCGAGCAGCCCGAACACCAGCGCGAGCGGCACGTCGAGCACCAGCAGCACCGCCACGTCGAGCGCGGCGATGACCAGCCCGAACACGGTGGCGACGGCGAGGAAGCGGCGGGTGCCGTGCGCGAAGGAGGTGAGCGCGTCGACGACGTGCGGGCGCGAGCGGGCGAGCGCCGTCATCCGCTCCGGGAAGGTCGCGGAGTCGAACGCCATGAACAGCAGGACCGACAGGATGAGCAGCAGGTTCGACAGCAGCCCGGCGAACTGCGCGAGGAAGCCCTGCAGCACGCCGACGAGGCTGCCGATGTCGAACTGGTCGAGCGCGGCCTGGATCTGGGCGGGCCCCACGCCGATCGTCGCGAGCAGGTCGGAGGCGGCGCGGAGGAGGTCGTTGAGCTGGCCGCTGTAGGTCGGGAGCACGGCCGCGAGCTGGGCGACCGCGTAGACGAGCGAGCCGACGAGCGCGACCAGGATCGCGTACACCGACCCGAGGGTGACGAGCGTGGCGAGCCAGCGCGGCACGCCCCGGCGCCGCAGCGCGCCGGCGATCGGGGCGACCGTCACCATCAGCACCAGCGCGAGGAACAGCGGGCCGAGGAGCCCGCCGAACGCCTGCAGCCCGGCGATCGTCACGACGGCGGCGGCGAAGCCGAACAGCGGGTTCGTCCAGCTCCCGCCCGTGCGGGGTGCGGCGTCGGTCACGCGCAGATGGTGGCAGACCGGGGTCCGGGTGCCCTCACGAGCCGATCCAGCGGCCGGCCGCACCCACCGCGGCGAGCCGGCCCCGGGCGTCGTGCAGCTCCGCACGGCCTGCCGTGAACCGCGAGCCCGCGTGCACCGGTGTCGCCCGGGCGGTGAACACCGTGCCGTCCGTGGGGACCGGGCGGACGAAGGTGACGTCGAGCTCCACCCCGCCCGCCGCGGCGTCAAGGGCGTGCGCGAGGACCGTGGCCAGCACCCCGCCCTGCACGGTGGAGCCGAAGTTGGCCAACCCCGGGTCGGCCGTCGCGGACGCGGCACCGGGCGTCACCCGCAGGGCCAGCGCGGCGGGCGAGGACTCCGCGACCGGCGGCGGGCCCGCCGCGGGCAGCACCGCGCACCGGCTGCTCAGCGTCGCGACGGGCGACCCGTCGGCGGCGCACACCTCGGCGGTGCTCACGCCGGTGGCGCCGAGGTGCCCGAGCCGGGCCGTCGCCGTCAGCGCTCCCGTGCCGGGCGCGTGGACCGACGCGTGCAGGCTCAGGGTGCTCACCCGCTGCCCCGGCGCCAACCCGGTGCCGACGACGGCGCCGAGCAGGAAGTCGGCGAGCACGAGCGCGGCCCCGAGCGGCGGCAGCACCTCCGCGGACGGCAGCCCGGCGACGACCAGCCCGGGCTCCACCTCGACGAGCCGCGCCCCGACCGTCCGCGACGCCGGGGCGAGCCGGGTGGGGTCGGTGACCGCGGCGCGGAGGCGGTCCAGCGTCGAGACGGGCACGGCGGGACCGTAACCCGCCGGAGGGCGCGGATAACGATCAGGCACTGATCGCCGCGCGGAATCACGAGCCGGCGACCGTCGCTCCTACTATTTCGCCGCCCCGACGGATCCCCCCAGGAGCTGGATCATGAACCCGATCGCTCGACGTGCCGCCGTCGCACTGGCCGCAGGCGCTCTCTTCTCCGTCTCCGCGTGCAGCGGCACCAGCGTGCTGAACCTCGAGGTCGGCCAGTGCATCGCCGACGCCGCGACCGGCGACCAGGTGAGCTCCCTGCCCACCGTCGACTGCTCGGAGCCGCACGCCGGCGAGATCTACGCGCTCCCCCAGCTCCCCGACGGCGACTTCCCCGGCGACGAGGCCGTCAACGAGCAGGCCCAGCAGCTGTGCTCGGGTCAGGCCTTCCAGGACTACGTCGGCAAGCCCTACCAGGACTCGGAGATCTACTACTCGACGCTCTCCCCGAGTCTCGAGACGTGGAACGAGGACGACGACCGCGAGATCGTCTGCATCCTGACCACCCAGGACGGCAGCCCGCTCGAGGCGGGGTCCCTGCGCGGCGCCAACCGCTGACCGGGGCGGGCCGGGTGGCCGTGCGGCAGGATCCGGGTCGTGACGACCCATCCCGCCGCCCCCGTACCCGAGACCCTGTTCGACGACGAGCGCGAGCAGCGCTGGCGGGCCCGGTTCACCGCGCCGCGGATGTCTCGCCCGGCGTGGGCCCTGGACGCACCCGACCGCTGCCTCTACACCTCCAACGCCAGCGGGACGACCGAGATCTACGTCTGGGACCGCGCCACCGACACCCACCGCCGCGTCACCGACCGCCCGAGCGGCACCCACTCCGCGACGCTGCCGCCGGACGGGTCGGCCGTCTGGTGGTTCGCCGACACCGACGGCGACGAGTTCGGGCACTGGGTCGTCGAGCCGTTCGCGCCGGACGGGACCGCGGCGGCGCCCGCCCTGCCCGGCGTCGAGGACGGCTACCCCGCCGGGCTGGAGATCGGCCGCCGCGTCACCGTCGTGGGCACCTCCACCGACGACGGCACCCGCATCTGGCTGCGCCACGACCCCGACGCACCCGCGACGGTCGTGTACGAGCACGCCGAGGACGCCGGCGTCGGCGCGCTGTCGGAGGACGAGACCCTGCTCGCGATCGGCCACTCCGAGCACGGCGACTCGCGGCACCCGTCGCTGCGGGTGGTCCGCGTCGCCGACGGCGGCACGGTCGCCGAGCTGCACGACGGGCCCGGCAAGGGGCTGGGCGCGATCGCGTTCGCCCCGGTCGCGGGCGACCCCCGGCTGCTGGTGCAGCACGAGCGCCGCGGTCGTGAGGAGCTGCTGGTCTGGGACGTCGTCGCCGGCACCGAGACCGAGCTCGACCTCGGCCTGCCCGGCGAGGTCTCCGCCGACTTCACCCCCGACGGGCGCGCGCTGCTCGTCGGGCACACCCACGCCGCCCGCACCCGCCTGCACCGCTACGACCTCGACACCGGCGTGCTCACCGAGCTGCCCGTCGCCGCCGGGTGCGTCGGCTCGGCGGACGTCCGGCCGGACGGCACCGTCGAGTACAGCTGCAGCTCCGCCGCCGAGCCGTCGACGATCCGGGCGCTGCACCCCGACGGCACCGACCGCGTCCTCGTGACCCCGCCCGGGGAGCGCGCGCCGGGCTCGGTGCCGGTCACCGACCTGTGGGTCGACGGGCCCGGCGGGCGCATCCACGCGCTCGTCGCCACCCCGCCCGACGGCGACGGGCGGGCGGTGTTCAGCCTGCACGGCGGCCCGCACGCGGCCGACGAGGACCGGTTCGGGGCGATGCGCGCGGCGTGGGTCGAGGCCGGGTTCGTCGTCGTCGAGGTCAACTACCGCGGCTCCACCGGCTACGGCTCGGCGTGGCGCGACGCGATCGAGGGCCGCCCGGGCACCACGGAGCTGGAGGACGTCGCCGCGGTGTTCGACGCCTGCGTCGCGCAGGGCCTCATCGACCCGGCGCGGTCGGTCGTCGAGGGCTGGTCGTGGGGCGGCTACCTGGCGCTGCTCGCCGTCGGCACGCAGCCGCAGCGGTGGGCCGCGGGGCTCGCGGGCGTGCCGGTGGCCGACTACGTCGCCGCCTACGCCGACGAGATGGAGCAGCTCCGCGCGTTCGACCGCGCCCTGTTCGGCGGGTCGCCGGAGGAGGTGCCGGAGCTGTACCGGACGGCGTCACCGCTGACCTACGTCGACGCCGTCCGGGTGCCGGTGCTCGTGCTGGCCGGGGAGAACGACCCGCGCTGCCCGATCCGGCAGATCGACAACTACCTCGACGCCCTCGCCGCCCGCGGCGACGTGACCTACGAGGTGGCGCGGTTCGACGCCGGCCACGGCAGCCTGGTGGTGGACCAGACGCTCCAGCACATCGCGACGGAGATCGACTTCGCCCGGCGCGCCCTCACCTGAGTTGCAGCATGGCCACCTTCACGCCGTCTCGTTGCGTGACGGTGGCCATACTGCAATCGGGGCCGAGCGGCAATCGGGGCCGAGCGGCAATCGGGGCCGAGCGTCAATCGGGGCCGAGCGTCAGACGGTGGCCTTCAGCTCCACGTCGACGTTGCCGCGGGTGGCCTTCGAGTACGGGCACACCTGGTGGGCGCCCTCGACGAGCTCGTCGGCCTGCGCCTGCTCGAGCCCGGGGAGGTGGGCCGTGATGACCGCGCTGATGCCGAAGCTGGTGTCGTCGGGGGCCAGGCTCACCGACGCGTCGACGGTGGCGCCGTCGGGCACCTGCACGCCCTTGTTCTTCGCCACGAGCCGCAGCGCGCCGTGGAAGCAGGTGGCGTAGGCCGCCGCGAAGAGCTGCTCGGGGTTGGTGGCCCCACCGGGACCGCCGAGGGCGGGCGGCATCTTCAGGTCCTGGTCGATGATCCCGTCGCTGGTCCGGACCCGCCCGTCCCGGCCTCCGCCCGACGAGGTCGCCTCGGCCGTGTAGATCGCGTCCGCCATGGTGCTGTCCTTCCGTCGAAAACCTTGTCGCGCACAACATACCTCCGGTCGACGACCCCGCGCCGTCACGCGTCGGTAGCCGGACGGAAACACGCGGCGCGCACGATGGCGGTCGTCCCGAGGAGGTGGCGGCTCGATGCTGTGGCGTGTGCACGTGGAGCTGGAGGACCGGCCCGGCCGGCTGGGCGAGCTCGCCACGGCGGTCGGCGACGCGGGGTGCAACATCATCTCGCTGCACGTCGTCGGCGAGCCGGCCGACGACGGGTCGGTCACCGACGAGCTGCTGGTCCGGGTACCGCCGGGGATCGACGCGGCGGAGATGGCGGCCGCGGTCGAGCGGGCCGGGATCCCGTGCTCGCTGCTGGTGCGGGCCGACGCCCAGGAGCTCGCCGATCCCGCGACGACGGCGCTCGCGCTCGCGCGCATGGTGGCGGCCGACCCGGGGAGCGCCCCGCGGGCGGTCGCGACGATGCTGCGCGCGCGCCTGGTCGATCCGGCCGATCCCGATCCGGGCGGTCACACCCACGCCCTGCGCGTGGGGGCGCGGCAGCTGCGCCTGGGCCGGGCCTGGCCGTTCACCGCCACCGAGATCTCCCGCGCCGCCGCGCTGCTGGAGCTCGCGGCGCAGCTCGCGCTGCGCCCGCCCACCGCGCCCGAGCGCGACGACCGCATCCTGCTCCTGCGCGACGGCTCCGAGGTGCGGATGCGCGCCGCCACCCCGGGCGACGCCCCGCTGGTCGCGGCCCTGCACGCCCGCTGCTCCCCGGCCACGCGGCGGTCCCGCTTCCTCAGCCCCGCCCCGCGGCTGGACGCCGCCGAGCTGGAACGCCTCCTCGGGGGCGACGACGGCGAGGCCGTCCTCGCGATCACCGTGGACGGCGGCAGCGCCGTGGGCATCGCCACCTTCGGCCCGGACGGCCCGACCGCGGCCCGGTTCGGCGTGCTCGTCGCGGACGCCTGGCACGGCCGCGGCGTCGGCACGTCCCTGCTGCGGCGGATGGCCGACATGGCCGCCGACCGCGGACTGTCCGAGCTGACGGGCGTCGCACGCCCCGACGACCTCGGCGTCACGCGCCTGCTGCGCCGGGCCGGGCTGCGCCCGTCGGCGGAGATCTCCGACGGCGAGGTGCGGCTGCGCGCCGCCCTGCCGACCTCGAGCGGGACCCTGGTCGGGTAGTCCCCCGGGAAGGGGCGGCCCGCAGGCCGCCCCTTGCCCGGACCGGTCAGGACTCCGCGGGCGCGATCCGCGAGCCGGTGCCCGGCGAGAACACGTGCTCCTCGCCCGGGCGGATGGCCAGGTGGATGATCTCGCCCTTGCGCGGGGGCGTACGGGCGTCGACGCGCACGGTGAGCAGCTTGGCGTCGCCCGCGACGGACCCGTCGTCGATCTTCAGGCTGCCGTAGGCGAACGCGTCGGACCCGAGCTCCTCGACGACGACGACCTCGAACGGGAAGCCCTCGCCGTCGCCGACCACCGAGATCGACTCCGGGCGGAACCCGAGCGTCGCCGTGCGCGCACCCTCGGCCGACAGGGCCGAGCGGACCGAGCGCTGCAGCGGCAGGGTGTGCCCGCCGATCTCCGCGCCGTCCTCCGAGATCGGGACCTCGGCGAGGTTCATCGCGGGCGAGCCGATGAAGCCGGCGACGAACACGTTGTCCGGGCGGTCGTAGAGGTTGCGCGGGGTGTCGACCTGCTGGAGCAGCCCGTCCTTGAGCACCGCCACGCGGTCGCCCATCGTCATGGCCTCGACCTGGTCGTGGGTGACGTAGACGGTCGTGGTGGCCAGGCGCCGCTGCAGCGCCGCGATCTGCGTGCGCGTCTGCACGCGCAGCTTGGCGTCGAGGTTGGACAGCGGCTCGTCCATGAGGAAGACCTGCGGGCTGCGGACGATCGCGCGCCCCATCGCGACGCGCTGGCGCTGGCCGCCGGACAGCGCCTTGGGCTTGCGGTCGAGGTAGGAGTCGAGGTCGAGGATCTTCGCGGCCTCCTCGACGCGCTTGCGGATCTCCTCCTTGCCCATGCCGGCGATCTTGAGCGCGAAGCCCATGTTGTCGGCGACGGTCATGTGCGGGTAGAGCGCGTAGTTCTGGAACACCATCGCGATGTCGCGGTCCTTCGGCGGCAGGTGCGTGACGTCCTTGTCGCCGATGAGGATCTTGCCGCCGGTGACCTCCTCCAGCCCCGCCAGCATGCGCAGCGAGGTGGACTTGCCGCAGCCGGACGGGCCGACGAGCACGAGGAACTCGCCGTCGGCGATGTCGAGGTCGAGGGCGTCGACGGCGGGGTGCGGGGCACCCGGGTACGTGCGCGTGGCACCGTCGAAGGTGATGCTGGCCATGGTGGTTCCTCCGGGGAGGTCGTGGGCGGGCGCGCCGGGCCCCCGGGGATCCCCGGGCCTGCCTGCATGGTTGACCGGTCTGCAGGTCGACGTCGGCGCCCGGTCACTGTCGCACGGGATCTGTGCCGCGCGCCACAGTCGGTTCGGGCGCCCCGCGGCTCAGGCGCCCTGCGGCGGCCCGGTGCTGGAACGGACGACCAGCCGGGTGGGCACGACGACGTCGACGGGGCCCGCTGCGCCGCCGTCGAGCTGGTCGAGCAGCAGCCGGGCGGCGATCGCACCCTGCTCCCGGACCGGCTGGGCCACCGTGGTCAGGTCGAGAACCGAGGCCATCTCGTGGTCGTCGATCCCCACCACCGAGATCCGCCCCGGCACCGGCACGCTGCTGCGCCGCAGCGTGCGCACCGCCCCGATCGCCACCTCGTCGTACTCCGCGAGGACGGCCGTGGGCAGCCGCGGCCGCTCCATGATCCGCGCCATCGCCTCCGCTCCGCCCTCGATCCCGTAGGTGCCGGCCTCCACCACGTCGCCGCGGGCGTCCAGGCCGGCCGCGGCGAGCGCCTGCCGGTACCCCTGCACCCGGTCCGGCCCCGCGACGAAGCCGAACCCCTCGTCGTCCTGCCGGGTGGTGATCATGACGATGTCCCGGTGCCCCTGGTGGAGCAGGTGCCGGACCGCGTTGCGGGCGGCCGCGACGTCGTCGACGCGCACCGAGGAGACGCCGTCGAGCCGGGCCCCGAGCGTGACCAGGGGCATGTCGAGCGCCCGCAGCGCGAGCGTGTGCTCGTCGGTGAGCGGGAGCGACAGCGTGAGGACCGCGTCGACGCGGCGGGCGAGCGGCATGCGGTCGAAGAACCGGTCGCGGGCGGCGGCGTCGCCGAGGTGGTAGAGCAGGACGTCGAAGCCGGCCTCCCGCAGCGCGTCGTGGGCACCGGCCACGGCATTGGCGTAGAACCACCGCGTCACGAACGGCACGACCACGCCGACCGACAGCGTGCGCCCCGACGCGAGTCCCGACGCGTGCGGCGAGACCGTGTAGGCGAGCTCCCTGGCCGCCTCGGCGACGCGCCGTCGGGTGGCGGCCGCGACCGTCTCGTGGCCCCGCAGCGACCGGGAGACCGTCGACGGGGAGACCCCGGCGAGCGCCGCGACGTCGAGGATGCTCGCGTGCCGTGGGCGGCGGTCCGGCCGAGCTGCGTCCTCAGTGCCTTCCGCCATCAGACCGCCCTTCTATCACGGTACCGCCGAGCGGACGAATCCCTTCTTCGTGATGCACACGCTTGCACCGAGACCCGCGAGGACAACCGCCAGGTCAGGCGTGCATAGTCACGAAAAAGTAACGCGGACTTCACTCTATCCATGCGGGTATGACCCGTGCCACTCTGCTGAGCGCAAACGTTGTCTCGGCGTCGTACGCCCGGGACGCGCCACGGTCGACACAGCACAGAAGGGAGCCGCTCATGCGCCGCAGGTCAACCGCGCTCGGAGCCATGACGGCCATCGCCGCACTCGTCCTCACCGCGTGCGGCGGGGGCGGCGGGGGCGGCGGCGGCACGGCCGGCACCGCACTGGAGGGCACCGGCCCGATCACGCTGGTGCAGGGCAAGGACGTGTCCGGGTTCGTCCAGGGGATCCTCGACGAGTGGAACGCCGCCCACCCCGACGAGACGGTCACCCTGATCGAGCTGCCGGAGAGCGCCGACGCGCAGCGCCAGCAGATGATCCAGAACGCCCAGGCCCAGTCCAACGCCTTCGACGTGCTCGTCGTCGACAACGTCTGGACCGCGGAGTTCGCGGCCAACCGGTACATCGTCGAGCTGCCCGAGGACCAGTTCCCCGTCGACGACATGCTGCCGCCGGTGATCGACTCGGCGCGCTACCTCGACAAGCTCTACGCGGTGCCGAACTCCTCCGACGGCGGGATGCTCTACTACCGGACCGACCTGCTGGAGGCCGCCGGAATCACCGCCCCGCCCACCACCTGGGCCGAGCTCGGTGAGCAGTGCGCCGCGATCCAGGCCACCCCGCAGGGCGCGGGCGTCGCCTGCTACGCCGGTCAGTTCGAGAAGTACGAGGGCCTCACCGTCAACTTCGCCGAGGTCGTCAACGGCGCGGGCGGCGTCATCACCGAGGACGACGGCACCCCCAACGTCAACACCCCCGAGGCGCGGGCCGGTCTCGACTTCCTGGTCAACGGCTTCGCCAGCGGCGAGATCCCGGCCGAGGCGATCACCTACAAGGAGGAGGAGGGCCGTCGCGCCTTCATGGAGGGTCGCCTGATCTTCCAGCGGCAGTGGCCCTACCAGTACTCCCTGGCCAACGCGACCGACGGCTCGTCGTCGGTGGCCGGCAACTTCGCCGTGGCGCCGCTGCCCGGCCTGGACGGGCCCGGCGTGTCCAGCCTCGGCGGCCACGCGCTCGGCATCTCCACGTTCTCCCAGAACAAGGCCACCGCGCTGGAGTTCATCAAGTTCTACACGACGCTGGAGAACAGCCAGAAGTACCTGGAGCTGGCCTCGCAGGCCCCGATCTACACCTCCATCTACGACGACCCGGCCCTGCAGACCGAGTTCCCGTACCTGCCCGTCCTGAAGGAGTCGATCCTCACCGCGGTCCCGCGTCCGAAGGTGGTCCGCTACGGCGACGCCACCCTCGCCATCCAGGACGCCGCGTACGGCGCACTGACCGGCGAGATGACCTCGGAAGAGGCCCTGACGCAGCTGCAGACCCAGCTCGAGGCACTCACCACCAACTGACGCAGCCGGAGCAGAACCGAACGGGCGGTGGACGGACGGCACGTCCGTCCACCGCCCCTTCGTCGAGGAGGTCGGAAATGGCAACCATCGAGGCGCCGGCGCAGAAGAAGCCCCCGCCCACCACCCACGGGGACAAGGACACCCGGCAGCAGGGCAAGCTGGCGCGGATCCTGCTCACGCCGACGATGCTCGTACTGCTCATCGTCATCGGCTACCCGATCCTGGCGGGCACGTACCAGTCGCTGTTCAGCCAGAGCCAGGGCGTCGACGAGTCCGGCTTCGTCGTGCAGGGCGACCAGTTCGTCGGGCTCGACAACTACACCGCGATCTTCACCGGCGCGGCGGGCGAGCGCTTCTGGAACGCCTTCTACAACACCACGTACTTCACCGTCGTCACCGTCACGCTCGAGGTGATCCTCGGCATCGCGATGGCCCTGATCATGAACCGCGCGTTCCGCGCCAAGGGCATCATCCGCGCCAGCATCCTCATCCCGTGGGCGATCCCGACGGTGGTGTCCGCGCTGCTGTGGCGCTGGATCTTCGACGCCAACGGCATCGCGAACGACCTGCTCGGCACGCAGGTGCTGTGGTCGACCGACGGGGCGCAGGCCCAGTGGGCGATCATCATCGCCGACGTCTGGAAGACCTCGCCGTTCATCGGCCTGCTCGTGCTCGCCGGCCTGCAGGTCATCCCGGCCGAGGTGTACGAGGCGGCCAAGGTCGACGGCGCCAGCGCCCTGCGCCAGTTCTGGAGCATCACGCTCCCGCTGGTGAAGCCCGCGCTGCTGGTGGCGGTGCTGTTCCGCATCCTCGACGGGCTGCGGATGTTCGACCTGCCGTTCGTGCTGGTGGGCCAGGGCAAGCCGAGCGTCGAGACGGTGTCGATCCTCGCGTTCCTGGAGAACTCCAACGTCCGCTTCGGGGCGGCCGCGGCGTACGCGGTGCTGCTGTTCCTCTACATCGTCGTCGTCGCCTACGCCTTCGTCCGCCTCCTCGGCGCCGACCTCATCGGCGACGCCAAGCAGAAGACGCCCAAGCCCGCCGGTGGCCGACGCCGCCTGCGCACCGTCGCCAAGGGAGACATGCCGTGACCGTCGCCATCGGCGCCCCCCAGCAGGGTGAGGCGCAGGACGCCGCCGCCGTACCGGAGGGCAGGCGCCGGTTCCAGCCGACCGGCAGCTGGGGCCAGTACGCCGCCTACCTCGGCATCACGGCCCTCATCGTCTACTGCCTCGCGCCGTTCTACTGGATGCTCGTCACGAGCCTGCGGCGGCCAACCGACACGTTCGACACCGCGATCGTGCCGTCGCCGCCGTCGTTCCAGAACTTCGTCGACGTGTTCGACCCGAAGAACAACTTCGCGATCGCGCTCGGCAACAGCGTGATCGTCGCGGGCATCACCACCGTGCTCGTGCTGGTCATCGGCACGTTCGCGGCCTACGCGCTGGCCCGCCTGGAGTTCCGCGGCAAGAACCTCGCGCTGGGCATCATCATCGCGACGTCGATGTTCCCCGGCATCGCGATGGTGATCCCGCTGTTCAAGCTGTTCACCGACATCGGCTGGATCAACTCCTACCAGGCGCTGATCCTGCCGGCGATGTCGTTCGCGCTGCCCCTCGCGGTCTGGAACCTCACCGCGTTCTTCCGGCAGATGCCCGCGGAGCTGGAGCAGGCGGCCATGATCGACGGGTGCACCCAGGGCCAGGCGTTCCGGCTGGTCATCCTGCCGCTGGCCGCGCCGGGCGTGTTCACCACCGCGATCATCGTGTTCGTCGCGGCCTGGAACGAGTACATCATCGCCCTGACCATGACCAACCGGGCCGACATCCGCACGGCGTCGGTGGCGGTCACGTTCTTCACCGGCACCACCGGCCGGGACATCCCGACCGGCAGCATCATGGCGGCGGGCATCATCCTCACCGTGCCGCTGGTGATCATGGTGCTGATCTTCCAGCGCCGGATCGTCGCCGGGCTCACCGCCGGCGGGGTGAAGTCCTGACCGCGTGAGCTCAGGCGAACGGCGGGGTCCGGCTGCGGCCGGGCCCCGCCGTCGCCGTTCCGGTCGGTCAGCCCGCGGCGCGCTCGGCCAGGCCCAGCGCGTAGTCCGGGTACCACTGCCCGGCCTCCGGCTCGCCGGGGCGGCATGCGCCGTCGGACTCGCCGGGGCGCTTGACCCACAGCAGCGCGTCCACCAGGGGGTGGCCCGCGTCCAGGGTCGGGGCGGCGCCGAGCGCGCGGCCGGGCGGGTTGCAGAAGCTGGGTGCCCCGTCGATGTCCTCCTCCGGCGGGGCACCCGCACCGTTGCGGCTGGTGTCGACGACGAACCGCGCCCCGTCGAGGCGCTCCGAGATCGCCGTGCCGAACGCGATGTTCTCCTCGGTCGTGCGGAAGTTCGCGACGTTGAGGGAGAACCCGTCGGCCCGGTCCACCCCGGACCGCTCCAGCGCGCCGGCGAGCGCGTCGGGGTCGGAGATGAAGCCGGGGTTGCCCGCGTCGAGGTAGACGGTGGCGCCCGCGGCCGTGAGCTCGTCGATCGCCGCGCCCAGGAGCTCGTAGCGCTCGTCGCGCAGCTCCCCGTCGACGCAGCCGGACAGCTCGTGCGGCACGGCGTCGGGCTCGAGGATCACGGTGGCGCCGCTGCCGTCGAGGGCGAGGGACAGCGCGGCGACCCAGGACCGGTAGTAGTCCCCGTCGGGCGCCCCGCCGCCGGAGAAGCTGCCGCAGTCGCGGTGCGGGATGTTGTAGGCCACGAGCAGCGGGCGCGCGCCCGCGGCGGCCGCACGCCCCACGTACTCCGCCGCCTGCGCGCGCACCTGCTCGGCGTCGCCGGTGACCCAGAGCGGGAACGGCTGCCCGGAGATGCGGCGGATCAGCGCGGCGTCCTCGGTGCGGCCCTCGGCCTCCCAGCGCGACGCCTGCCCGGCGGCCGCGGTGTCCGGGTCGACGTAGAAACCCGACCCCGACACGACGGCGGCCGGGACGGGGGCCGGGGCGTCGGCGGGCGGTGCGGAGCAGCCCGCCGCCACCCCCACCGCGAGCAGCGCAGCCAGTGCACGGGCGGGCCTCACGTCACCTGCACCCATCTCGCGACCGACGGCGTGCCCTCGTCGTCGACCAGGAACAGCATGTAGAAGCCCGGCGGCACCAGCGTGGCCTCGCCCGGGACGGTCAGCCCCAGCGTGCCGTCCGGGCGCCGCTCGACGTCGAGCGCGACGCTGCGCTGCTCCAGGTCGGTGACGTGCGTCGCGGCGCTCGGCCGGATCAGCCGGGCGCGGTCGATCCGCGGGGCGTCGGGCGTGGCGACCGTCATCGTCTCCCCGAGCGCGACGGCCGCGGGCGCGTCGGTGATCTGCGGTCGCTCGCCGTGGAACAGGTAGGGCGGCGTGTAGATCTCCAGCCGGTGCTCGAACTCGGCGTCGCGGGTGTTGAGCGGGTCGGAGAACAGGGCGTCGCCGCCCATCACGACGACCTGCCCGTTCGGCAGCAGGACGCCGGCCGAGTGGTAGTCGCGGCCCACCGAGGACTCCGCGGCGGGCCGCAGCGTGTTCGACGACGGCGTGTACAGGCTCGCCTCGAAGATGTGGCTCTGCCCCTTGCCCCGGTAGTCGCGGGAGCCGCCGGCGATGAGGATCTCGTCGGTCGGCAGCGTCACGACGTTGGGGTAGCGCGTGGGCTGGGGCAGGTCGGGCCCCGGCGTGTAGGCGGGCTGCTCGGCCGTCAGGTCGATGACGTCGGTGCGCGCGGTGGACAGCGGGGACTCCCCCACCCCGCCCCCGCCGACGACGAGCATCCGCTGGTCCTGCACCGGACCCGCCCACACCGATCCGGAGGTCTCCATCATGTCGGGGTCGCGCAGCCCGGGCACGGGCTCGAAGGTGTTGTCCCCCAGCCGCCAGAAGCCGGGGACCCGCCCCTCCTCGGCGGGCCCGTACCCCGTGCTCGATCCGGTGTAGAACAGCTCGCCGGGTTCCGCCGTCTGGAACAGCGCGGGGTAGGTCGGGAAGTACCGGAACAGGTCGGGGCGCTCGGTCCAGGTCTTCGTCGCCGGGTCGTAGACCTCGTTCTGGCCGGGCAGGATCTGCCCGGTTCCGTCGAGGCCCGACACCGACAGCACGGTGCCGTCCGACAGCGGGGTGAGGCTCGGGTACCAGCGCTCGTGCACCATGTCCCCGACGCGCACGTACTCCTCGGTGACCGGGTCGAACTCGAACGAGTCGGCGATCCCCTGGTAGTCCTGCTTGTCGAGGTCCATGTCCTCGGCCAGGCCGTAGAAGTTCTCCGCGTCGGCGCCGGTCAGCCCCGTGATCGCGTACTGGGCCGGGTCGGCGGTGACGCCGGGGGCGCCCTCGACCTCGGCCTCCACCCACACCACCGTCTCGCTCGCGGTGACCGTCGCCGAGCCGTCGCGCGCGATCTCCTTCTGCGCGGGCGGCACCGTGAACGCGTTCGTCGCGCGGTAGGACTTGCCGTCGGGGGCGACGAACTCGGTGCCCTCCGGGAAGTCGCGCCCGGCGTCGGGGAACTCGTTCTTCACGCGCATCGCGCCGGCCGCGAGCCGGACGTCCCCCTCGAGCACCTCGTAGCGCTGCGTCCCTCCGGCGACGAGCAGCCGGCCGTCGGAGAGGAACGCGTGCCCGGCGCAGAACATGTCGGCCGGGGTCAGCACCGTGCGGGTCTGGCCGGTGACCGGGTCGTAGATCAGGCTCCGGAACGTGCCCGCGTCGAACTGCGCGCGGTCGTTGCCGGAGCCGGCGATGATCAGCAGCCTGCCGGTGGGCAGGAGCGCGGCGTGGATCGCGTTGATCTGCTGGTCCTCCGGCAGCTCGACGACGTCCCAGTGGCCGAACTCGGCCTTGTACTCCGGGCTGTCGATCAGCTGCTGGTGGCGCATCTCGGTGACGAAGGCGACCGCGGGCGGGACGTTCACCGCGATCAGCACGGTGGGCGCCAGGATGATCGTGAGGATGCGCCCGCGCCGGATGATCGCGGACAGGGTTCTGCGCAGCAGGCGCCTCACGTCGGGTCGCTCCTGGTGTCGGGGCCGTCGGGGCCGGGTCGGGGGGTGGGCGCGATCCGGGGGACCACGGGCAGACCGGCGGGCGGGGCCTGCTGGTCCCGCCCGATCGGGTCGAGGTGGGGCCGGGGGTGCACGGCCCGCGATCCCGCGGGCACGCCGGGCCGGGGGGCCTCGCGCGGCACGGGCGGGCCGTCGTGGCGCGACCGGGCCGGGTCGTGCCGCGGCCGCGGGGCGGGCGGGAGACCGTGCCCGTGCCCCGGATGGCCCGGCTGCACCGGCACCCGCACCGGACCGCCGGGCGACCGCGGGCCCGGACCGGGCCGCGGCGCGGGCGGACCGGTCCGCGGGACAGGTGGGACAGGCGGGGCGGGCGGGCCGGACGGCGGGCCGGGACGGGCGGGCGCCGGGGCGGGCGGGCGCGGACCGGCCGGGCCCGCCGCGACGGCGGACCGGCGCGCCGCCCGGGCGTCGGCCCTGCGCGGGTCGATCGGCACGCCGCGCAGCGAGGTGCGCAGCGGCTCCTCGCCGCCGTCGGGGTCGTCGTCGAGGTCGTCGGGGCGGACCGCGTTGGCCAGGACGACCGGGTCGGCGTCCACCGCGGCGTCGACGACCTCGGCCCCGGTCGCGACGCTGCGCGAGACGTCGGCGTTGAGCCACCACAGCGCCACCGGCGCGAGGCTGATCAGCAGCGCGAGCGCGGGCCACATCATGACCTCGACGTTCGCGTAGCCGAGCACGACCGAGCCCGCGAGCGCGACGCCGAGCAGCGCCGTCCACTGCAGGTGGCGGCGGAAGGTGACCAGCCGGTCGCGGGTGGCGGCGTCGCTCTTGGGCGTCACGACGAACCTCGCGGGCCGGCGCAGCAGCGTGGCGATCAGCGAGCTCGCGTAGATCGGCGAGGAGATGACCGACATCGCCATCCCGCGCACGCCCGGCGAGTTCTCCTCCTCGTACGGGCTGACGTTGTAGCGCCGGTTGCGGATGTAGACCCACAGCTGGAACGCGGTGGCGTCGATGTAGAGGGCGAGCCACAGCTGCGGCGGGACGACGATGCCGGACACGCCCATCGTCAGGTACAGCACCGCGTTGACGCCGCCGAGGATCCAGCCCGCCGCCATCGACGGGTAGAACGTCGTGATGAGCAGGTAGTGCAGGGTCCGGCCGGGGGTGAGCCGGCGAAGCCGCTTCCAGAACGGGCCGGAGAGGATCTCGAACGTGCCCCGCGACCAGCGCAGCTGCTGGGAGAAGTAGTCGCTCCACGACGACGGGCCCTCGCCGACGGCGACGACGTCGGGCGTGTAGACCGACTTCCACTTCGCGCCGGTCACCGGGTTGCGGCGGGAGTGGATGGCGAGCCCGGTCGCCATGTCCTCGGTGATCGAGTCGGCGAACCCGCCGATGCACACCAGCGCGTCGATCCGGATCGCGTTGTTCGTGCCGACGAGCATCGGCGACTCGTAGGCGTTGGCCGCGCGCTGGATCACGCTGTGGAACGGGAACTGCTGGCTCTCCGCGCCCTTGGTGACGAAGTTGTCGACGTTGGCGTAGCACTGGGGCCCCACGACGAACGCGACGTCGGGGTCGCGGAAGTAGCCGAGCATCCGCTCCGCGTAGTTGGGCAGCGGCACGTGGTCGGGGTCGACGGAGAGGAAGACCTCGTAGCGGTGGCCGTAGCGGTCGACCCAGGCGTTGTAGTTGCCGTGCTTGGTCCTCGCCTTGAAGTGGCCGGTCGGCTGGTTGTACTCGGGGATCCCCCGCCGGGTGAAGTGCCGGACGCCCTCGGCCCGGCACATCGCCTTCACCGCGGGGTCGTCGCCCTCGTCGAGCAGCCACACGTGGAACACGCCGTCGTGGCGGATGCGGCGGGCGGCCTGCACCGTCGCGCGCACCATCTCCAGCGGTTCCTTGCCCGGCACGATCGTGGTGAGGAACGCGACGCGCAGGCGGGGGTCCGGGCGCACCGGGACCGGGTCGCGCGCGAGCATCGAGGCCAGCGACAGCGAGAACACGTTGACCAGCCGCAGTCCCTCCACCAGCGCGATGGAGGCGATGACGAAGACGTTCGCGGCGACGGTGACGGGCTGCGTCGTGTCGATGTCGGGGGTGTGGGAGGGCTGCAGCAGCCAGTAGACGAACGCCGCCTCGAACGCCACGTTCAGCGTGATGATCAGCAGCGACACCAGCCACGAGCGCCGGCCCGACGACGCGTGCACCCCGCGGAACCGCACCCGGTACCCCGGCCCGGCCTCGCCCACCGCGCCCGAGAGCTGGCTGAAGTCGCGGACGGCGAACGCACCGGTCTCCGGACCGATGGTCGGACTGTCGTGCACGCAACTACCCCCGATGGACTTCACTCACGAGCGTGATCGTGGCGGCGGCCGGAGCCTGTTACACAACACAACGTGACGACAAGTCGGTCGGTTCGGTGGGTTCGGTCCGGCCCGTAGCCCGACCAGGCGACATCGGAAGCGGTTGCGTCCGCCCCGCGTGACGATCACCACACACGCGTCGGCCCCCGCACCGGAGTGGTGCGGGGGCCGACGGGGTACGGGCGGGGGCTACGTCGAGAGCAGGGCCCGGGTGGCCGCCTCGACCCGGTCGCCGATCTCCTTGTCCACGTTGCGCCAGTACTCGAACGCGCGGAGCAGGACGGGCTCGGAGACGCCGTCGGCGAGGTGGCCGGAGACGTTCTCCACGAAGCGGGCGCGCTCCTCGTCGTCCCAGACGTCGCGGACCAGCGTGCCGGCCTGGCCCCAGTCGTCGTCCTCGGGGCGCAGCGTGTAGGCGGTGCGCACCATCTCGCCGTCGGAGTACCAGGTGCCGCCGTCGTCGGTCCGCGACGGGTCCGCCTGCGGGCCGCCGTAGGAGTTCGGCGCGTACACCGGGTCGGCGACCGGCGTGATCCGCATGGCGCCGTCCTTGGAGTAGCTGTTCACCGGCGCCGTCGGGGCGTTGACCGGGATCTGCTTGTAGTTGACCCCGAGCCGGGCGCGGTGCGCGTCGGCGTAGGAGAACCCGCGGGCCAGCAGCATCTTGTCGGGCGAGAGCCCGGTGCCGGGCACGAGGTTGTTCGGCTCGAACGCCGCCTGCTCGATCTGGGCGTGGTAGTCGGTGACGTTACGGTTGAGCTGCAGCGTCCCGACCTCGATCAGCGGGTAGTCGGCGTGCGGCCACACCTTGGTGAGGTCGAACGGGTTGAAGCGGTAGGTCTTCGCGTCCTCGAACGGCATGATCTGCATCTTCAGCGTCCAGGACGGGAAGTCGCCCGCCTCGAGCGCGTCGTAGAGGTCGCGCTGGTGGGCGTCACCGTCCTTGCCCGCGAGGTCGTCGGCCTCGTCCTGGGTCAGGTGCTCGACGCCCTGGTCGCTCTTGAAGTGGTACTTCACCCAGAACTTCTCGCCCTCGGCGTTGATCCACATGTAGGTGTGGCTGGAGTAGCCGTTCATGTGGCGCCAGGTCTTCGGGATGCCCCGGTCGCCCATCAGCCAGGTGACCTGGTGCGCCGACTCGGGCACCAGCGTCCAGAAGTCCCACTGCATGTCGTGGTCGCGCAGGTTGTTGGCCGCGCGGCGCTTCTGGCTGCGGATGAAGTGCTGGAACTTCATCGGGTCGCGCAGGAAGAACACCGGGGTGTTGTTGCCGACCAGGTCGAGGTTGCCCTCGGTGGTGTAGAGCTTCAGCGAGAAGCCGCGCGGGTCGCGCCAGGTGTCGGGGCTGCCCCGCTCCCCCGCCACGGTCGAGAACCGGATGAGCCCCTCGGTCACGGTGCCCGGCTGGAACACCGCGGCGCGGGTGTACGCGCTGACGTCCTGCGTCACCGTGAACGTGCCGAACGCGCCACCGCCCTTGGCGTGCGGCTGGCGCTCCGGGATGCGCTCCCGGTTGAAGTTCGCCATCTGCTCGATCAGGTAGTGGTCGTTGAGCACCAACGGACCGTCGGGCCCGACGGACAGCGAGTGCTCGTCGCTGGCGACGGGGGCACCTCCGTCGGTGGTGGTGGCGGGCCTCTGGGTTGCCGTCACGGGCGTCTCCTTGCTGTGGTGGGGTATGACGTCCGGCTACCGCGAGGTGCTCGCCCTGCCCGGCGTCACCCCGCTGATGGCCTTGTCGCTCCTCACCCGGGTACCCGCCTCGGCCGCGGCGATAACGCTGACGCTGCACGTGGTGCTCACGCTCGACCTCGGCTACGCGGCCGCGGGTGCGGTCGGGGCCGCGTCGACGGTCGGCATGGCGATCGGCGCGCCGACGCTCGGGAGGTTCGTCGACCGCCGCGGGCTGCGCACGATGCTGGCCGTCACCACCGCGGCGGCGGCCGTGTTCTGGGCGGTGGCGCCCCACCTGACCTACCCGGCGCTGCTGGTCGGGGCGTTCCTCGGGGGGCTGCTCGCGTTCCCGGTGTACTCGATCATCCGCCAGGCGATCGCGTCGGCGGTGCCCGAGAGCAGGCGGCGGCCCGCCTTCGCGCTCGACTCCATGTCGGTGGAGGTGTCCTACATCATCGGGCCCGCGGTCGGGTCGCTGCTGGTGGTGACGCTGTCCAGCCCGGTGGCCATGGCGGTGGTCGGCGCGGGCTGGGTGGCGACGGGCGTCGCGTTCTGGGTGCTGGACCCGCCCACCCGCACCGGCGCGGCCGAGCCCGGCGAACGACCGCCGCCCGTGCGGACCTGGCTCGACCGGCGCCTCGTCGCCGCCCTGCTCGGCACGGCCGCCACCGTGCTCCTGGTCTTCGGCACCGAGCTCTCGGTCATCGCGAGCGTGCAGGCGACCGGTCCCGTGTACGCGATCGCGCTGGTCAACGCCGTCTGGTGCCTGGCGTCGCTGGGCGGGGGCTACCTCTACGGCGGGGCCCGGCGCACGTCGTCGCAGCTCGTGCTCGTCGGCGCGCTCGCCGTGGCGACGCTGCCGGTGGCCCTCGGCGGTGCGTGGTGGAGCTTCGCCCTGCTGCTGGTGCCCGCCGGGATGCTCACCGCCCCGGCGCTGGCGGCGGGCTCGGAGCGGGTGTCCCTGCTCGCCCCGGAGCCGGCCCGCGGCGTCGTCACCGGGTTGCACGGGTCGGCCACCACGCTCGGCGCGGCCGCGGGCACCCCGCTCGCCGGCGTCCTGATCGACGCCGCCTCCCCCGCCACCGCGATCGTGGCGGTCGCCGCCGTCGGTGCGGCCCTGGCCGCGGTGTCAGCGCTGATCACGCGCCGGGTGCCGACGGCCGTGTGACGGTCCCGTGGAGATCCCGTGCGGATCGGGGTCGGCCCCCGTCGTCGGGCCGCCGGGGCGGGCACACTCGACGGGGATGATCCCCGCACCCGCCGCCCCCGCCCGGCCGACGCGCTCGGTCCCGCGACGGGTGGCCGTCCTCGCGGCCTCCGCGGCGGTGACCCTCGGGGCGGCACTGCTGCTCGTGCCCGACCTGGCCGGGCTCGACGTGCGGACGCCGTTCGCCCAGCTCGTCGCGTTCCGCCCGGCCCTGCTGGCGGTCACCGCGGCGCTGCTCGCCGTCCCGCTCACCGTCCTGCTGGTCACCCGCCGCGCGCTGCCGCTGGTGGTCGGGGTGCTGGCGGTGCTGCTGCTCGCGGCGGGCACCCTGCCCGCCCGGGCGGTCGCCACCACCCCCACCGGCGACGGCCCGGTGCTGACGGTGCTCGCCGTCAACGTCTACGAGGGCCGGGCCGACGTGGAGCAGGTGGCCGCGCTGATCGCCGCCGAGCAGCCGGACCTGGTGTCGGTCCCGGAGGCGGGCCCGCGCTTCCGCGCGCTGCTGGCGCCGCTGGTGGAGCCGCTGGGCTACCGGTCCTACGGCTCCACCGAGAGCGGCCCCGACGTGTCCGGCGTCAGCGCGCTGGCCGCTGCGCGGCTCGGCGACCTGACCGCGGGCGTCGACGACGGCACGCCGGAGCCGTCGGTGGTGCTCACCGGCGGCGCGCTGGGTGAGCTGCGGTTCGTGGCGTTCCACTCCGCCGCCCCGACGCCCCGCGGGCTGCCCCAGTGGGTGGCCGACCAGGCCCACGTGGCCACCTGGTGCGCCGGGCCGACCCCCGCCGTGGTGGCGGGCGACTTCAACGCCGGCCTCGACCACTCGCCGTTCCGCGCCGGCACCGCCGGGTGCGGCGACGCCGCCGAGCAGGCGGGAGCGGGGCTGGTCGGCACCTGGCCGTCCGGCGTCCCCCGCCCGATCGGCACCCAGATCGACCACGTGGTCGCCACCGACGGCATCACCGCGGAGTCGTTCACGGTCCACGACGTGGCCGGCAGCGACCACCGGGCCGTGGTGGCCCGGCTCCGGCTCCCCGGGCCGGGCGTGTCCGGCTAGAGCGTGCCGGCCACCGTCTCGGCGATCTCGTAGGTGTTGAGCGCCGCGCCCTTGCGGAGGTTGTCGCCGCAGACGAACAGCTCCAGGGTGTCGGGGAAGTCCAGCGCCTGCCGGATCCGCCCGACGACCGTCGGGTCGCCGCCCACCGCGTCGGCGGGCGTCGGCCACTCCCCGGCGGCCGGGTCGTCGCGCAGCACGATCGTCGGCTGCGCGCCGAGGACCTTGTGCGCGGCGTCCACGGTGACCTCGCGGGAGAAGGTGGCGTGCACCGCGAGCGCGTGCGTCGTGATGACGGGCACGCGCACGCAGGTGGCCGACACCTTGAGGTCGGGGATGCCGAGGATCTTGCGCGACTCGTTGCGCACCTTGAGCTCCTCGGAGCTCCAGCCGTCGTCCTTGAGCGAGCCCGCCCACGGCACGACGTTGAGCACGAGCGGGGCGGGGAACGGCGAGTCGGTGCCCAGCCCGGCCTCGGCGAGCGCCTCGGCGACGTCACCGCTGCGCGACCCGACGTCCTTGCCCGCGACGGCCGCGATCTCGGCCTGCAGGCGGTCGATGCCGCCCTGGCCCGCTCCGGACGCCGCCTGGTAGGACGAGACGACCAGCGCGGTGAGGCCGAACTCGCGGTGCAGCGCCCCCATCGCCGCCATCATCGACAGGGTCGTGCAGTTGGGGTTGGCGATGATCCCCTTGGGCCGGTTCGCGGCCTCGTCGGCGTTGACCTCGGGCACCACCAGCGGCACCTCGGGGTCCATCCGGAACGCGCCGGAGTTGTCGACGGCCACGGCCCCGCGCGACGCCGCGATCGGCGCCCACTCGGCGCTCACCTCGTCGGGCACGTCGAACAGGGCGATGTCGACGCCGTCGAAGACCTCGGGCTCCAGCAGCCGGACGGTGACGTCCTCACCGCGGACCTTCAGCACCTTGCCCGCCGAGCGGGCCGAGGCGACGAGCCGGATCTCCGACCACGGCACGGTCTCGCGCGCGTCGATGATCTCGATCATCGTGGAACCCACCGCGCCGGTGGCACCCACGATCGCCAGAACGGTCATCGCCCGGTCCCCGCGTGCACGACGGCCTGCTCGCTGCCGCCGAGGTCGAACGCCTTGTGCAGGGCCTGCACCGCGTCGTCGAGCTGGTCGACCCGGCAGATCACCGAGATCCGGATCTCCGAGGTGTTCATCGTCTCGATGTTGACGCCGGCCTCGGACAGCGCCTCGCAGAAGGTGGCGGTGACGCCCGGGTGGTTGCGCATCCCGGCGCCCACCAGCGACACCTTGCCGACCTCCTCGTCGTGCAGGATCTCGGCGAACCCGATCTCCGGCTGCACCGCGGTGAGCGCGGCGACCGCACGGGCGCCGTCGGTGCGCGGCAGCGAGAAGGTGATGTCGGTGAGCCGGTCGGAGGTGCGGCTGACGTTCTGCAGCACCATGTCGATGTTGATGTCGGCGTCGGCGACGGTCCGGAAGATCCGCGCCGCCATGCCGGGGTTGTCCGGCACGTCGGTCACGGTGATCTTCGCTTCGGACCGGTCGTGCGCGACCCCGGTGATGATCGCGTTCTCCAAGGGGATCTCCTCGATCGAGCCGGTGACGAGCGAGCCCGGCTTGTCGGTGTACGAGCTGCGCACCCGCAGCGGGACGTTGTAGCGCCGGGCGTACTCGACGGCGCGCAGGTGCAGCACCTTCGCGCCGCACGCGGCCATCTCCAGCATCTCCTCGTAGGTGATCTGGTCGATCAGCTGCGCGTCGCCGACGATGCGCGGGTCGGCGGAGAAGATGCCGTCGACGTCGGTGTAGATCTCGCAGACGTCGGCGTGCAGCGCGGCCGCGAGCGCGACGGCGGTGGTGTCGGACCCGCCGCGGCCCAGCGTCGTGACGTCCTTCGAGTCCTGGCTGACGCCCTGGAACCCGGCGACCAGCACGATCGAGCCCTCGTCGAGGGCCTCGCGCAGCCGCTGCGGGTTGACGTTCACGATCCGCGCGTCGCCGTGCTTGGAGGTGGTGACCATCCCGGCCTGCGACCCGGTGAACGACCGCGCCTCCACGCCGAGCGCGTGGATCGCCATGGCGAGCAGCGCGTTGGACATCCGCTCGCCCGCCGTGAGCAGCATGTCGAGCTCGCGCGGTGGCGGCGAGGGCGACACCTGGTCGGCGAGGTCGAGGAGTTCGTCGGTGGTGTCACCCATCGCCGAGGCGACGACGACGACGTCGTGACCCTCCTTGTGCGTCCGGACGATCCGCTCCGCGACCTTCTTGATGCGGTCCGCGTCCTGAACGGATGATCCGCCGTACTTCTGCACGACGAGGGCCACGCCGACCTCCTGTAACCGGCACGGCGGGACTCCGCGCCCGTGGGCTCACCGCCCGTGAGGGCGCTGGTCGGGTGCTGACAGTACCGGCATGCGGGTGCGGGGCCGATCGAGATGACTGACGCCACAGGGTGCCTCTCATCAGAATCGACTACAGAACCCGCCCGACCGCAACACCCAGCGTGATCGTCGCGATGGAGGGCCGGTGGACGGAGACCCTCGCCCACCGCCCTGCTCATCGTGGAGTGCCCGTGCGTTCACCCCTTCCCCGTCTCCTCCGCCGGACGACCCGGGCCGGCACCGTCCGCGTCGCCGAGGCGGACATCCTCATGCCGTGCAGCGCGTCCACCCCGGTGTGCGAGTTCAACCGCGACGGTGGCACCGCGGCCGTCGTCGACGACGGCCGCGCGCAGACGGGCCGCGGTTACCTGCGCCTCGACACCGCGGTCGCCAACGCCAAGGCCACGGTCTCCACCACGGCGTTCTCCGGGAGGAAGCTCTCGGAGATCACCACGCTCGGGTACCGCACGCTGGTCGAGCAGCTGGGCACCAGCGACGCCCGGCAGGCTCCCGCGCTCAACATCTCGATCACGCCGGTCGGCGGCGGCTTCACCACCCTCGTCTGGGAACCCGTCTACACCCCCGACGGCACGATCACGCAGGGCGCGTGGCAGCAGTGGTCGCCGTCGAGCAGCCGGGGCGGCTGGTGGGCCAGCGGCACGAACCCCGTCACCGACCAGACCAACGTCTACGGCTTCAAGAGCTTCACGGCGAGCTTCGCCGACGTGCAGGCCGCGCAGGGCGACGCGATCGTCCAGCTCATCGGCGTCAACCAGGGCGGCGGCAACCCGGGCCTGCGGGCGGGCGTCGACCTGCTCACCGTCAACGAGACCACCTACGACTTCGACAACCCGGTGGTCGCGACCGCCATCGCCGCGACCGACGGCAACGGGCAGTCCGCGGAGGTCGGCAAGCCGTTCGCGAAGCCGCTCACCGCGACGGTGACCGGGGCCGGTGGCGACCCGGTGCCGAACGCGCCCGTCACCTTCGCGGTGACCGGCGGCAGCGCCGCCTTCGGGACGTCGGCCACCGCGAGCACGACGACGAACGCCGCCGGCGCGGCCGTCAGCCCGACCCTGACGGCGGGCGCCACCGCGGGCCCGGTCACGGTGACCGCCACCAGCGGCACCTTCACGGCGACCTACACGCTGACCGTGACACCCGCCCCCGTGGTGGGACCGGCCCGCGCCGACGTGTCCGTCGCGATCACCGCGCCGGCCACCGTCCGGCAGGGCGGGACGTTCACCGCGACCGTGACCGTGCGCAACGCCGGCCCGGCCGCGGCGACGACGGTCGCGTCCGGCCTGACCGTGCCCAAGGGCCTGCGGATCACCGCGGGCGGCGGCGGGATCGTCGCCAGGGACGGACGGGCCGTCGCGTTCGTGGCGCCGTCGATCGCCTCGGGGTCGACCGTGACCTACACCGTCACCGTCGCCGTCGACCGGGGTGTGCGGGGTCAGCAGACGCTGGCCGCGGCCGGCACCTCGCTGCGGGTCGCCGACCCGAACCTGCGCAACAACGCGGCCACCGCCCGGACCACCGCCGGCTGACCCCGCGGACGGGCCGGCGGCCGCTCGGTCGCCGGCTCAGCCCGCGCGGCGGACGAGGCGGACGACGACGGTGGTGATCGCGAACCAGATGAGGGCGGCCGTGCCGTAGTTCAGCACCACGCCGAGCTTGGGCTCCGCGGGCTGGAACAGGTCCGAGAGCCCGAGTTCGAAGGTGTTCGCGAGGTCGGTCACGAGCGTGGTGAGCCCGTTCTCCGGGTTCGCGTCCAGGAGCGTGAGGACGATGAAGACGACCAGCACCAGGACGATCGCCATCCCGATGATCCGCAGGACGTTCGCGAGGGCGTCGATGCCCCGCCGCGCCGTGGTTCCCGTTGCCACTTGTGCCCCACCCTCGTTGCCGTCGACCGCACGTTGGCCGACATCGTGACAGAACGCCGGATCCGCACCCTACTCGTAGGTATCACCCGATCGGGTGATGCACGGTCCGGATGGGGGTTGCGGCCGGGACGGGGTTCCGGGCTAGTGTCGTCGACGTGGCGCGCCTGCTCCTTGGTTGCCGCGGCGGGGTCTGACCGACCGGCCCCTCGTCGCGGGTTCTCGGCGTGCGCCGGTCTTCCCTGATCGGCCCACACCTGGAGCATGGACACCGTGACCACCTCGCCCGACGCCTACACCACCTCCTCGCAGAGCCGCCTGCGCACGCCGTCGCGGCCCGCGCCCGACGGCCAGCCCGTCTGGAACCCCCAGCTCGGCTCGCACCTGCCGGTCGACCGGTACCGCCCGTTCCACGACCTGGTCGAGCCGGTGTCGCTGCCCGACCGCACCTGGCCGGACAAGCGCATCACCACCGCCCCCATGTGGTGCGCGGTCGACCTGCGCGACGGCAACCAGGCGCTGATCGACCCGATGAGCCCGTCGCGCAAGCGGCGCATGTTCGAGCTGCTCGTCCGCATGGGCTACAAGGAGATCGAGGTCGGGTTCCCGGCCGCGAGCCAGACCGACTTCGACTTCGTCCGCGAGATCATCGAGCAGGACATGATCCCGGACGACGTCACGATCCAGGTGCTGACGCAGGCCCGCCCCGAGCTGATCGAGCGCACCTACGAGGCGTGCGAGGGCGCGGCGCGCGCGATCGTGCACGTCTACAACTCGACGTCGATCCTGCAGCGGCGGGTCGTGTTCCGGTCCGACCGCGCCGGCATCGCCAAGATCGCCACCGACGGCGCGGAGGAGGTGCTGCGGTTCAGCGAGAAGTACCCGAACACCGACTGGCGCTTCGAGTACTCCCCCGAGTCCTACACCGGCACCGAGCTGCAGTACGCCGTCGACGTCTGCAACGCCGTCAGCGAGATCTGGCAGCCGACGCCCGAGTCCCCGATGATCGTCAACCTGCCGGCGACCGTCGAGATGGCCACGCCGAACGTCTACGCCGACAGCATCGAGTGGATGCACCGCAACCTGGCCCGCCGCGACGGCATCGTGCTGAGCCTGCACCCGCACAACGACCGCGGCACCGGCGTCGCCGCCGCCGAGCTGGGCTACCAGGCCGGGGCCGACCGCATCGAGGGCTGCCTGTTCGGCAACGGCGAGCGCACCGGCAACGTCGACCTGGTGACGCTCGGGATGAACATGTTCACCCAGGGCATCGACCCGCAGATCGACTTCTCCGACATCGACGAGATCCGCCGCACCGTCGAGTACTGCAACCAGCTGCCCGTGGCCGAGCGCCACCCGTGGGGCGGCGACCTGGTCTACACCGCGTTCTCCGGCAGCCACCAGGACGCGATCAACAAGGGCTTCGACGCGATGAAGGCCGCGGCGACCGAGTCCGGGGTCCCCGTCGAGCAGCAGCCGTGGGAGGTGCCCTACCTGCCCGTCGACCCGAAGGACATCGGCCGCAGCTACGAGGCCGTGATCCGGGTCAACTCGCAGTCGGGCAAGGGCGGCGTCGCCTACATCATGAAGGCCGAGCACCAGATGGACCTGCCGCGGCGGCTCCAGATGGAGTTCTCCAAGGTGATCCAGGAGGTCACCGACTCCGAGGGCGGCGAGGTCTCCCCCAAGGAGATGCGCGACGTCTTCGAGACCGAGTACCTCGACCGCGTCACCCCGCTCAAGCTGATCCGCCACCGCCTGACCAGCGACGGCGAGGGCACCGACGAGATCGTGGCCACGGTGCGCGTCGAGAACGACCTGCACGAGATCCACGGCCGCGGCAACGGCCCGCTCGCCGCGTTCGTCGACGGGCTGGCCGGCATCGGCTTCGACGTGCGGATCCTCGACTACCACGAGCACGCGATGTCCTCCGGCGACGACGCCCGCGCCGCGGCGTACGTCGAGTGCACGGTGGAGGGCAAGGTGCTCTGGGGCGTCGGCGTCGACGGCTCGATCGTCAGCGCGTCGCTCAAGGCCGTGGTGTCGGCGGTCAACCGGGCCATGCGGTAGGGCGAGTACCGGGCGGCCGGTCAGCCGGCCGCCACCCGCCCCTCGGCGAAGAACGCCGCCACCGCCTCGGCGGTCGGGAGGTCGGGTGCCGGGCGCAGTGCTCCGAAGCTCGCGTTCCAGAACCCGCCCTCCCGTGGCGTCCACGGGCCGACGTAGGCGTACGGCGCAGGGTGGCCCGCGTCGCCGGGTGAGATGCCGTAGTTCACCTCGTCGACGGTGACCGCCAGGTCGAAGTGCTCGGGCCACAGCACCGGCTCGACGTCCGCGGTGAACGCCCGGAGCCCGGCGTCGCCGCGGGCGAACCAGTCGGCGATGCCGGCGGCCGCGGCGGGGTCGACGGCGACCTCCTCGTCGAGGTCCACCCCGGAGGTGTCGGAGTAGGACCCCGGCACTCCCGGGTCGGCGATCCCGGCCGCGGCGGCGAGCGCCCGGTAGGTGCCGGCCAGCGGGGCGCGCCCGCCGTCCCACACCAGCTCGGCGCCCTCCACCCGGACCGGGGCGACGACGCCGCCGAACCCGCCGGGCGTCGCCCGGAGCCGGATCGTGCCGTGCGCGCGGTACTGGGGACCGGCGATCAGCAGCTCGGCCACCCCGTGCAGCGACCGGCGGGTGTCGTCGTCCATGGATGCCTCCCGTGTAACGCCGGCGCGGGTGCGCGGCACTGTTCGGGCACTACGTGTGGTCCGACGGCGGGAGCGTTACACATGGACAGCGAGATGCTGCTGGTCGCCCGGTTCGACGAGCTGGTCGAGGACAGCCCGGCGCACGCGTCGGCCGACGGGATCGATCTCGTCGTCGTGCGGCGCGAGGGCACCGCGCACGTGTTCGAGGGCCGCTGCCCGCACCGCGGCGCGCTGCTGGCCGACGGCCGGGTCGAGGGCGCGAACCTCGTCTGCGGCGTGCACGGCTGGGACTACCGCCTCGACACCGGCGTCAGCGCGTACAACCCGGCGGAGCGGATCCACAAGTTCGGCTGCCACGTCGTCGACGGGCAGGTGCTGGTGACGAAGGAGGAGCTGGCCGGGTACCGGTCGATGCGCCCGGAACGCGCGGTCACCTCCACCTACGACCGCCTCTTCGACGACCCGCACCAGGACACCGCCGAGGAGCCCTACGTCTCGGAGATCCACCGGCTGGCGCGCAGCGGGCTGTCCGGCGCGCACGGGGCCGTCGCCGCGATGGGGGTGCCCCGGGCCGAGCTGCCCAGCTGGGACGATCTGCAGGTCCTCACCGCACAGCTGCACCGCTTCCCCATTCTCGACGACGAGCCCGTCGACACCGCGGTGACGATCGGCCCCGCCGCCGCGAAACCGTTGCGCCTGGACATCCCGGTGTTCGTCTCCGACATGAGCTTCGGGGCGCTGTCGGAGGAGGCGAAGGTCGCGCTCGGGCGCGGCGCGGAGGGCGCGGGCACCGCGATCTGCTCGGGCGAGGGCGGGATGCTGCCCGAGGAGGTGGCCGAGAGCTCGCGCTACCTCTACGAGCTGGCGTCGGGCCGGTTCGGCTGGGACGAGCGGCACCTCGACCGCGTGCAGGCGCTGCACCTCAAGCTCGGGCAGGGCGCGAAGACCGGCACCGGCGGGCACCTGCCGGGGAACAAGGTCGTCGGCCGGATCGCCGAGGTCCGCGGCCTGCCGGAGGGCACGTCGGCCGTCTCCCCCGCCCGGTTCACCGACTGGACCACGCTGCTGGACGCGAAGGCGCTGGTCGACCGCGTGCGCGAGCGGTCCGGCGGCATCCCGGTCGGGGTGAAGATGTCGGCCCAGCACATCGAGGCCGATCTCGACGCCGCGCTGGACCTCGGCGTCGACTACGTCATCCTCGACGGCCGCGGCGGCGGCACCGGCGCCGCGCCGACGATCTTCCGGGACACGATCAGCGTACCGACGATGGCCGCGCTCGCCCGGGCCCGGCGCCATCTCGACCTGGCCGGCGCCCGCGACGTCACGCTGATCTCGACGGGGGGCTACCGCCGCGCGCAGGACATGGTCAAGGCGCTGGCGCTGGGCGCCGACGCGATCGCGGTCTCGAACGTGGCGCTGCAGGCGATCGGCTGCGTCGGCATGCGCGCCTGCCACACCGACAACTGCCCGATGGGCATCGCCACCCAGAAGCCGCACCTGCGCGCCCGGCTCCCCGTGCAGCGGGCGGCCGAGCAGCTCACCCGCTACCTGGGTGCGATCACCGAGCTGATGGTGGTGCTCGCCCGCGCCTGCGGGCACGACTCGCTGTCGCACTTCACCCCGCGCGACCTCACGAGCTGGAAACGCGAGGTCGCCGAGCTGGTCGGCGTGCACTACGCGGGAGTGGCCCGATGAGCGAGGCAGGGAGGGCGACGAGCTGGCACCGCATCGACGAGACCCCCGACGAGGGACGCGTCCGCACCGCCGTGGTCGACGGGCGCACGCTCGCCGTCGCCCGGTGCGGCGGGAAGATCGGGGCGCTGGACAACCACTGCCCGCACCAGGGCGGGCCGCTGGGCGAGGGGTCGATCGAGAACGGGCTGCTGCGCTGCCCGTGGCACGGCTACGACTACGACCCGCTCACCGGCACCCCGCCGGAGGGCTTCTCCGACGCGCCGCGCGCCTTCCCGGTGCAGGAGCGCGCCGACGGCACCTACGTCGAGCTGCCCGACGTCGTCGAGCGCCCGCGCAGCGTGTCCGACGTGCTGGTGGAGACGCTCGTGGCGTGGGGCGTCGACACGGTGTTCGGCATGGTCGGGCACTCCAACCTGGGCTTCGCCGAGGCGCTGCGCCGGGCCGAGGAGCGCGGCGAGCTGCGGTTCGTCGGCATCCGGCACGAGGGTGCGGCGGCGTTCGCGGCGTCGGCCTACGGGAAGCTGACCGGGCGGCCCGCGGCCTGCTTCGCCATCGCCGGGCCGGGGTCCACCAACCTGCTGACCGGCCTCTACGACGCCAAGCTCGACGGCGCCCCGGTCCTCGCGATCTCCGGGCAGGTGCCCTCGTCGGTGCTCGGGCGCGGCGCGTTCCAGGACGTCGACCTCTCGGCGGTGTTCCGCGACGTCGCGGTCTCCACCGTCACCGTGCACGCCGGGTCCGACCACGCCGAGCTCGCCGCCACCGCCGTCAAGCACGCCGTCGACGGGCGCGGCGTGGCGCACCTGGTGCTGCCCGACGAGGTGCAGGACCGGCCGTCGGACGCACCGGCCGCACCGCCCCGGGGGCGCCGCGCCGACCTCGCCGTCGCCCCGCCCGCGGCCCTGCTCGACACGGCGGCCCGCGCGCTGCGCGATGCCCGCCGACCGGTGCTCGTCGTGGGCCAGGGCGCCCGCGGCGCGCTCGACGAGGTGCGCGCGCTGGCCGAGCGGCTCGGGGCGCCGGTGCTCACGACGTTCCGCGCGAAGGGGCTGCTGCCCGACACGCACCCGCTCGGCGCGGGGGTGCTCGGCCGCTCCGGCACCCCGGTGGCGTCCTGGCTGATGAACGAGTCCGACCTGCTGCTCGTCGTCGGGGCGTCGTTCGCGAACCACACCGGGATCGCGCCGTACAAGCCGATCGTGCAGGTCGACGACGCCCCGTCGGCGATCGGCCGGTTCCATCCCGTCGAGGTGGGGCTGCTCGGCGACGCCGCGGTCACGCTGCGCGCGCTGGCCGCGGGCCTGGACGGGGCGCAGGCCGTCGACCAGCGCCCCGACGTGGCGGCGCGCTGGGCGATCTGGCGCGCGGAGAAGGCCCGCCGGGCCGCCGACGACCGCGGCCGCGGCGTCGCCTCCGCCGCCGTGTTCGCCGCACTGGGTGCGCAGTGCCCGGCCGACGCGGTGATCGCCGTCGACGTGGGCAACCACGCGTACTCGTTCGGCCGCTACTTCGAGAGCGCCGGGCAGCCGGTGCTGATGTCGGGCTACCTCGGCTCGATCGGGTTCGGCTACCCGGCCGCGATGGGGGCGCACCTGGCGTGCCCGGACCGGCCGGTCGTGGCCGTCACCGGCGACGGCGGGTTCGGCCAGTACCTCGCCGAGCTCACCACCGCCGTCAGGTACGGGATGCCGGTCAAGCACGTGCTGCTCGACAACGGGGCGCTGGGCAAGATCAGCAAGGAGCAGCTGGGGGCGCGGCTGCCGGTGTGGCAGACCTCCCTGGTCAACCCGGACTTCGCCGGGTACGCGCGGCTGTGCGGCGCGGCCGGCATCCCGGTGCACCGGGCCGACGAGCTGGACGACGCGATGAAGGAGCTCTTCGCGGCCGACGGTCCGGCGCTGCTGCACGTGCACGCCGACGGGGAGCTGGTGTGAGATGTCGACCGGGCTGGTGATCGTGCTGGCCGTGGCGGCCGGCGCCCCGCTGCTGCTCGGCCTGCTGCCGTGGCTGCGGCTGCCCGGGGCGCTGCTGGAGATCCTGGCCGGGATCGTGCTGGGGCCCTCGGTGCTCGGCTGGGTCACCCCGGACGCCACGATCCGCGCGCTGGCCCTGCTCGGCCTGTCCTTCCTGCTGTTCCTGGCCGGGTTCGAGATCGACCTGCGGCGGTTCCGGGGCACGCTCGGCCGCCGCGTCGCGCTGTCGCTGGGGATCTCCGTGCTGGCCGCGGTCGCCGTGGGCGCGGTGCTGGTGGCGCTGGGCGTCGGCGGGGCGGCCCTGATCGGCGTGGCGCTGCTGGCCACCTCGCTGGGGCTGGTGGTGCCGGTGCTGGCCGACTCCGGTGCGCTGGAGCGGCCGGTCGGGCGGATCGCCCTGGCCGGGGCGTCGGCGGGCGAGGTGGCCGCGGTGGTGCTGCTGTCGGTGGGGCTCGCCGGCACCGACACCCCGCTCGCCGGTCGGCTGCTGCTGCTCGGGCTGCTGCTCGCGGCGCTGGGCGTCATCGCCGTCGCCGTGCTGGGCGCGGAGCGGTCGATGCGGATCACCGACCTCGTGGCGCGGCTGGACGACACCAGCGCGCAGATCCGGGTGCGGCTCACCGTGCTGCTCGTGGCCGGGCTCGCGCTCGCCGCGCAGCTGCTCGGCTTCGAGGCGATCCTCGGCGCGTTCCTCGCCGGGCTGCTGCTGCGCGCGCTCGACCCGGAGCCCGAGCGCACGCATCCGCTGTACCCCGTCAAGCTCGACGCGGTGGGCTTCGGCCTGCTCGTGCCGGTGTTCTTCGTGACCAGCGGGCTCACCCTCGACCTCCGCGGCCTCGTCGCGCAGCCCGCGGCGATCGCCGCCGTGCCGGCGTTCGTGGGGGCGTTGCTGCTGGTCCGGGCGCTGCCTGTGGTGGCGTTCCGGGGTGAGCTGCCGCGCCGCGAGCTCGTGGCGGCCGGGCTGCTGCAGGCGACGTCGCTGCCGCTGCTGCTCGCGGCCGTCGAGATCGGGGACGAGATGGGGCTGCTCGCCCCGGCGACCGGGGCCGGGCTGGTGGCCGCGGGGCTGGTGTCGGTTCTGGTGTTCCCCGCCGCGGCGCTGACGCTGCTCGCACGGCGGTCCCGGGTGCCCGCGTGAGGGATACCCTGCGCGGGTGCTGGTCGACGACCCGGCTCTGCTCGGGCGGCTGCGCGCCGGGGACCAGGCGGCCTTCGCCGGGATCGTGCGCGCGTGGTCGCCCGCGATGCTGCGCGTCGCCCGGGCCCACGTCCGCACGCACGCCTCGGCCGAGGAGGTCGTGCAGGAGGCCTGGCTCGGCGTCATCCGGTCGCTCGACGGCTTCGAGGGCCGCGCCCAGCTGCGCACCTGGGTGTTCCGCATCCTGCTCAACACCGCGCGGCGCCGCGGCCGCGTCGAGGCCCGCACCGAGGACCGCGGCCCCACCGTGGACCCGGCCCGCTTCCGGGACGCCGACGACGAGTACCCCGGACACTGGCGCGACGACGCCGTGCCCGCCGACTGGGGACCCGAGCCCGCGCTGCTCGCCGCCGAGTTCCGCACCCAGCTCGCCCGCGCGCTCACCGAGCTGCCCGAACGCCAGCGCGCCGTCGTGGAGCTGCGAGACGTGCACGGGCTGGACGGTGAGGAGGTGTGCGAGCTGCTCGGCCTGACCGCCGCCAACCAGCGCGTGCTCCTGCACCGCGGCCGGGCCCGGCTGCGGTCGGTCCTGGACGGGGTGCTGGCGTGACCCCGCGCGACGTCGCCTGCATCGAGCTCGTCGAGCTGCTCACCGACTACCTGGAGGGCGCGCTGCCCCCCGCCGACGTCGCCGCCGTCGAGGCCCACCTGGCGCAGTGCCCGGCCTGCCGGCGCTATCTCGACCAGATGCGCGCCACGATCGCGACGCTGGGCACGGTGCCGGTGGAGACGTTGTCGGACGGGGCGTGGGGCGTGCTGCTGGACGCGTTCACCCGCCGCACAGGGCCTCGGTGAACGGACCGGCAGGACGCAGGGGCGGCCCGACGGAGTCCTGTCAGCCCGCGCCGTAGGCCGTGAACCCGCACCAGTTGACGAACTGCCGGTGGTCCCGGGCGTCCAGGCCGGCCCGGGCCCGGTGCAGCGCGTCGGCCATCGTCAGCCCGGCGGCCAGGCCGGCGTGCAGCGGCTCCATCAGCGAGGCCGACTCGGCGTCCCCGACCGCGACGACGCTGGCGACGACGCCGGTCGTCCCGCGGGCCAGCAGTGCGCCGACGAACCCGAGCACCTCGTCACCGGCGTAGGTCGTGTCGGCCGCGGAGTCGCAGGAGGCGAGGACGATGCGACCGGGGGCCACGCCGCGCAGGTCGAGCTCGTGGACCGTCAGCGGTCCGTCGGCCATGGTGAGCGCGGAGAACATCGGGTTGTCGGCCCGCAGGACGCCGTGGCACGCGAGGTGCACCAGGCCGGCGCCGGACATCGCGTCCAGCACGGCGCCGGTCGTCGCCTCCTCCGGCAGCAGCACGCGAGCGGCCCGGTGGTGCGCGGCGACCGCCCCGGCCTCGGCGGCGGCCCCGGCCAGGTCCGGCCCGGCCACCACGACGACCGGACCGGAGCGGGCCGGACCGGCCCGCGTGGCCGCCCACAGCGACGCGGACGAGGCCACCTCGACCGGACCCCGGTGCAGGGCCGACCAGGCGACCCGGTGCGTGTCACCGGTGGGCACCACCACCAGCGGGGTGTCCGCGTCGATCCCGAGCGGTGCGACGGCGAGCTCGCGCAGCCGGTCCAGGGCGTGCTCGGCGCTGGCCCGCGCGCTGTCGAGCGCCGCGGCGGACCCGGCGCGGGTCAGCCGCCGCAGCGCGAACAGCAGGGCGTCGGCCTCGAACCGCAGCGGGGCGAGCGGGCCGAGCGGCACGAGCCGGCTCCGCGACCGGTCGACGACGACGGCGACGAGTTCGGCACCGTGCCGGACGTAGGAGACCAGCGCGCGCCCGTCGAGCAGGCTCCGGACGTCGCGGGCCGACCGGGGTGAGCCGGCCCGGCCGTGCGGGGTCGCCCGGCGCCAGGTCGCCCGCCGGATCCGGGCCTCGCCCTCCGCCTGCCGGGCGAGCAGGTCGGCCGGTTCGGCCCCGGTGTCCCGGCGGGCCTCGGTGATCTCCGTGCGGAGCGCGGCGAGGGCCGCGAGCTCCCCACCGACGTCCTCCGCGCCCGGTGGCGCCACGGCGAGCAGTGCCGCGGCGCGGGTGCGCTCGGTCCAGTCGAACACCCGCGCCGGACGTCCGGACCGCAGCAGCACCTCGAGTCCGAGCGCCCCGAGCTCGACCCCGTGGCCGGACGCCAGCGCCCGCAGCTCCATCGACGGGAGGACGGCCCGGTGCGCGGCGAGGTCGGCGAGCCCGGCGCGGCAGTGGGCGAGCACCGCCGCGCCGTCCCCGTCCGACCGGGCCGCGAGCGCGCCCGCCAGCCTGCCCCGCAGCCGCACCAGCACCGCTCCGTCGCGGGACCGCGCGCAGGCCGCGGTCCACCTCCTCCGCGCCACCGCCCACCGGTCCGTCGCGGCCGCGACCCGGCCCACGACGACGTCGGCCTCGACCGCGCTGCTGACCATCCCGAGCCGCGCCAGCACGTCGGCCGCCCGGCGGACGCGGTCCAGGTCGCCCTCCTGCACCCGTCCCGCCTGGCGGGCCGACTCGACGGCGACGACGGTGGCGAGCGCGGACCACCCGAAGCGGCGCTGCCCGCGGAACTGCTCGATCGCGCGCTCGGCGGCGGCCGCCGCGGTGGCGACGTCACCGGCCAGGAGGGCGATCTCGGCCTGCCGCAGCCGGGCCTCCGCCGCCATCAGCGGGACGTGGTGCCGTTCGAGCTCCTCGGCGGCGCGGCGGCACAGGTCGGAGGCCTCGGGGAGCACCCGCAGCGCGGCGAGCGTCTCCGCGTGCTCGACGAGGACCTCGCCGGTCGGCAGGCCCGCGGCCGTCATCAGCGCGGCGGCCCGCTCGAACTGGCCCAGCGCCTCGGCGACGCGGCCGGACTGCGCGAGCACGATGCCGCGGTTGAGCACCGCGAAGGCCAGCAGTGCGGGCCCGACCCGGGGGGCCAGCTCCACGGCGAGGTCACCGAACCGCAGCGCCGCGGCGGCGTGCCCGAGCAGCGACTCGGCCAGCGACAGGTTGGTGGCCGCCCGCATCCGCACGTCGACCGGGGCCTCCGGCGCCGCGACGACGGCGCGCAGGATCTGCGCCCCGGCGTCGATCCGGCCGATGTTGCACAGCAGGACGGCCTGCTTGAGGCTCAGGTCCGGGGTCGCGGCCGCGGAGACGAGCTGCGCGGCCCGGTCCAGGTCACGGCGGGCCGCGTCGGTGCGGCCGAGCTCCAGGTGGACGGCGGCCCGGGTCGTCAGCACCTCGCCGAGCCGGTGCGGCAACCGGGCCCGACGCGCCAGGCGGGCGGCCTCCTGGAGCAGGCGCAGGGCCCGGACGTTCTCCAGCTGAGCCCGCTCCGCCCACGCGACCGCGCGCAGCGCCACGACCTGCGACTCGACGTCGCCCGCCCGCCGCGCCTCGGTGAGCACCCGCCGCGCGTCGTCCCGGAACGCGGCCGGATCGCCGACCGCGCCGTCGTAGGCGGCGACGGCCCGTATCAGGAGACCGTCGGACGCGCTCTGGTCAACGGCGCCGGTCACCGCACGATTCTGCCCACGCCCGCCCGGCCCGTCGAGGACTCGACGAAAGGACAGCAATGGCTCTGAAGAAGCCGTTCGGCGACAAGGACTACCGGGACCGTCGAACCCGGGCCCAGCGCGAACGCGAGCGGATCGAGACCCAGAAGCAGGGGGACACGCTGGTCCGCCGGGCCGGCGACGATCCCGAGCGGCGGCGGCTGGTGGAGAAGCTGCGGGCCCGCCGGGCGACCGACCGCGAGGCGCTGCAGGTGGAGATCGTGCCCCGGGCGAACGCGCTGGACGTCGTCGCGGCGTCGCGGCGGCTGCTGATCCCCGTCGACGACCTCCCGGCCGCCCGGTCGGCGCTCGCGGACCGGGGCATCACCGAGGCCGCGACCAGCGGGCGGACCGTGCTGCTCGACGTCCCGGCGTCGGCGTCCCGCGGCAGCATCGCCGGGCTCGCGAAGGAGCTCCGGGCCGGTGGCCTGCGGGTCTCGCTCGACCACGTCGCCCCGCTCGGCGGCTGGGTGAAGGGCGAGGGCGGGCCGGAACCGACCGCCGGCGGAGGGGCCGTGCCCGCCGTGCAGATCGCCCAGGTCACGGACCCTCCGTTCGTCGCGGTCCTCGACTCCGGGATCAGCGACGCCGGGCGCACCGACGGCTACCTCGGTGCGGGCGTCGACCCGGCCGATGTCGACCCGCTGGACGTCTTCCCCGTCCACGGCCTGCTCGACGGCGACGCCGGGCACGGATCGATGGTCGTGGGGATCGTCCAGCAGATCGTGCCGACCGCCCGGGTGGGCAGCTACCGGGTGGCCGACACCGACGGCGTCGCGTCGTCGTTCGACGTGGCGCGGAAGATGCGGCTCGCGGCCGAGGACGGGGCGACGATCCTCAACCTGTCGCTGGGAACGGGCACCGAGGACGGGAACCCGCCCCTCGCCCTCCTCGACGTCGTCGACGAGCTGCGGCTCTCCCATCCCGACCTGCTCATCGTGTGCGCGGCGGGCAACGAGGGCGGCACGGACCCGATCTGGCCCGCCGCGTTCGCCGGGACCCACCCGAACGTCGTCGCCGTCGGCGCCCTGCAGGCCGGTGGCGCGGAGGCCCCGTGGTCGACGCGCGGGCCGTGGGTCACCTGCTCGACGATCGGGCAGGGGGTCGCCTCCACCTATGTCGTCGGGACCGAGGACGGCGTCCTGATCGGCGACCCGGACCCGGACACCTACCCCGGGCCGAACCCGTGGGCGGTCTGGACCGGGACGTCGTTCGCGGCTCCCCAGATCGCCGGCGCCGTCGCCCGGATCTGCGCGGAGAACGCGGGGATGACGCCCCCGCAGGCCCTCAAGACGCTGGAGAGCCAGGGCACCGCCGCGACGGTGCCGAGCACCGGCTTCGGCTGGACGGTCGAGATCCTGCCCGGCACCTGACCGCCGACCGGACACCCCGGAGCCGGCGCCGCGGTCGCGGTGCCGGCTCCCGCCGTGTCCGGCGGCCGGGCGTCAGACCACCGTGGACGCCGACTCCACGGTCGCGCCGCCCGGGGGACGGCAGCGCAGCGTGACCCGTCGCGGCTCCCGGGGCAGGGCGACGGAGAACCGGCCCATGGCGTCGGCGGAGGAGACGGCGAGGACCTCCCCGTCGGACAGCAGCTCCAGCTCCGCGACCTGCGCCGGCACCAGCTGCCCCAGCAGCCGGCGCCCGGACGGGGTGGCGTCCACCTCCACCTCGATCGTCAGGCCGTCGGCCTCGAACGTGAGGATCCGCGGCTGGGCGGCGGCGCGGACGCCGGCCGGGGCGTCGTCGAGCAGGGAGTCGAAGGTGAGGGCGGCGATCTCGGCGTCGACGGTGCGCCAGGTGAAGGCCTCGCGGGCCGCGTGCAGCACCTCGGGCGGGGGCTCGTTGTGCGGGCCCAGCAGCGTCGCGAGCTCGTCGAGCAGCACGTCGTCGTCATCGGTCACGTCAGGCACCCCCCGCGGCGCTCGTCATGCCGTCGGCGGCGAGCAGCCGGCGCAGCCGTTCCAGACAGCGGGCCCGGGTGGGCCCGATGCTGCCGATCGGCATGTCCAGGGCCGCGGCGACCTCGGCGTACGGCGGGGCGACGACCACGACCATCCGCAGCAGCACCCGGCAGTTCTCCGGCAGCGCGGCGAACGCCCGCCAGAGCCGGTGGTCGCGGTCGCGGTCCACGGCGACCGACTCGGGCGTGGGGGTGTCGAGGTCCGGCTCCAGCCGGGACTCGTCCTCGGTGAGCACCTCGCGGCCGCGCAGGCGCAGCAGCCGCAGCGACTCGCGCCGGGCCGTCGTGGCCAGCCAGCCACCCAGCCGCTCGGGCTGGCTGATCCGGTCGAGGTTCTCCACCAGCCGCAGCCACGTGGTCTGCGAGACCTCCGCGGAGTCCGCCGGGCCCAGCCGGTGCGCGGCCGCGATCGACCACACGAGCCGGCCGAACCCCGCCACCAGCGCGTCCCAGGCGGCGCGGTCGCCCGCCGCGGCCGCCCGCACGGCGTCCGCCACTTCCGTCGGTTCCACCAGTCCCACCCAAAGTCCGCCGCGTCCGCGGGTCCCGCGGATCGCCGACGGTAACCCAGACCTCGCCGCCCATGTCCCACCTTCTCCCGCTGTCCTGAACGAGGGGCGGGGCGAGGCGGGAGATACCGGACGTCCGGGTGATCGGAGGCACCCGGACGGCGGATCAGGCCTGCACGACCTGTGACCGGTAGCTCTCGATGATCTCCATGAACTCCTTGTGCTCGGGCGCGGGCACGCCGAGGAAGTTCAGGGTGGCGGCGATCTCGAACGCGACAGCGTCGAACTGCTCGGCGGTGATGGAGAGCTGGTCGTGAGCCTTCGTCATGTCCAGGCCGGGGTAGCACTTCGGCCCGCCCGTCGCCTCGATCGTCCACGCGGTGACCAGGAACTTGTAGCCCGGGGCGTTCGCGGGGTCCCCGTGGTGGGCGTGCACCGCCTCGTTCGCGTTGACCGAGACGTTCGCGAAGAGCCGGTCGACGAGGACGTCGACGGCCCCGCCGATGCCGTAGGTGCCGCCCAGCCGCTCGTACAGCGTCGCTTCCGCCATGGTCTGCTCCTCGGTGCGCGTGGTGGTGTGAGCGGCCTCACTGTCCCAACCGGATCACCGAGCCGTCAACGTGCACAACAGGATCTTGCACGATCTAGCGGCCGAGGATCTCCGTGACCGAGCCGGGCAGCTCGGGCGCGGCGGCGGCCCCGAGCACGTCATCGGTGGCGACGGCCTCGACGCGGTGCGGCTGGAGCACCCCGCTGCGGATGTCCTCTGCGAAGTGACAGGCCACCCGGTGCCCCTCGGTCGCCCCGTCGACGACGCGCAGCTGCGGGCGCTCGTCGTCGCAGCGCGTCGGCTGGCGCCACGGGCAGCGCGTGTGGAAGCGGCAGCCCGGCGGCGGCGCGGCCGGCGAGGGCAGGTCGCCGGTGAGCAGGATCCGCTCGCGGCGGTCCTCCAGCTCCGGGTCGGGCACCGGCACCGCCGAGAGCAGCGCGCGCGTGTACGGGTGCTGCGGGTCGTCGTAGAGGTCCTGGCTCGGCGCCTCCTCGACGATCCCGCCCAGGTACATGACGCCGATCCGGTCGCTGACGTGCCGGACGACGGCGAGGTCGTGCGCGATGACCAGGTAGGTCAGGCCCAGCTCCCGCTGCAGCCGCCCGAGCAGGTTGAGCACCTGGGCCTGCACGGACACGTCGAGGGCGGAGACCGGCTCGTCGGCGACGATCAGGTCGGGCTCGACGCACAGCGCGCGGGCGATCCCGATGCGCTGGCGCTGCCCGCCGGAGAACTCGTGGGGGTAGCGGCGCAGCGCCGAGACCGGCAGCCCGACCTGCTGCACCAGCTCGCGCAGCCGCGCGTCGTCGGCCTCGGGGCCCTTCGACAGCCCGTGCGCCTTGAGCCCCTCCAGCAGCAGCGACTCCACCGACTGGCGCGGATCGAGGCTGGACAGCGGGTCCTGGAACACCATCTGGAAGCGCCGGCGCATCCGGCGCAACTCCTCGCCCTTGAGCGAGGCCACGTCGGTGCCGTCGAAGACGATCGAGCCGGCCGTCGGGTCGACCAGCCGCAGGATCGCGCGGCCCAGCGTCGACTTCCCGCAGCCCGACTCGCCGACCAGCCCGTAGGTCTCGCCCCGCGCCACGGTCAGCGAGACGCCGTCGACGGCGTAGACGTGGCCGACGGTGCGGTCGAGCACCAGCCCGCGCTTGATCGGGAAGTGCACGGCGACGTCGCGGACGTCGAGGAGCGGGTCGGTGTCCATGTCGCTCATTCCGCGGTCGCCGGGACGGGGTTGTGGCAGCGCAGCAACCGCCCGCCGCTGGTCTCCGCCTCGGGCGTCGTGGTGCGGCAGACGTCGATCGCGCGGGGGCAGCGCGGCGCGAACGCGCACGCGCTGGTCCACGGCAGGTTGTCGGCGACCGAGCCGGGGATGGCCAGCAGGTCCTCCCCCGCGGGCGAGTCCAGCCGCGGGATCGAGCCGAGCAGGCCGTTGGTGTACGGGTGGCGCGGCGTGCCGAACAGCCGGTGCCGCTGCGCGCGCTCGACGATCCGGCCCCCGTAGAGCACGTTGACCGTCTCGCACAGCCCGGCGACGACCCCGAGGTCGTGCGTGATCATCACCAGCGCCGCGCCGGTGTCGCGCACCATCTCCTTGAGCAGCTCCAGGATCTGGGCCTGGATGGTGACGTCGAGTGCGGTCGTCGGCTCGTCGGCGATGAGGAGCTTGGGCCGGCAGGCCAGCGCGATGGCGATCAGCGCGCGCTGGCGCATGCCGCCGGAGAGCTGGTGCGGGTAGGAGTCGAGGCGCCGGCGCGGGTCGGGGATGCCGACGCGGTCGAGCCACTCGGCCGCCTCGGTGCGCGCGGCCTCCTTCTTCAGGCCGCGGTGGCGCGTGAGCACCTCGGTGACCTGCACGCCGATCGGCACCACGGGGTTCAGCGACGACAGCGGGTCCTGGAACACCATCGACAGGTCCCGGCCGCGCTTCTCCCGCATCGCGCTCTCGGGCAGCGTGAGGAGGTCGACGCCGTCCATCGTCGCGCTGCCGGTGACGCGCACACCGCGCGCCGGGAGCAGCCGGGTGATCGCCATCGAGGTCACGGACTTGCCGCAGCCCGACTCCCCCACCAGCCCGACGATCTGCCCCGGCGCCACGTCGAAGCTCACCCCGTCGACGGCGACCGTGTCCGGTTCGCCGCGGCGGGTGAAGGCCACGGTCAGGTCGCGGACCGACAGCAGCGGCTCCGCGGTGGACGGGCCACCGGGCGACTTCTGCAGCGATGCGGTCATCGGCTCCCCTTCGGGTCCAGCGCCTCGCGCAGCGACTCGCCCAGCAGCGTGAAGCCCAGCGCGATGACAATGATCGCGGCGGCCGGGTAGAGGGCGAGCGCGGGCCGCACCTCGAGCAGCACCTGCGCCTGGGCGAGCATCAGGCCCCACTCGGCCCGGCCCGGGTCGGCGTCGCCGAGTCCGAGGAACGACAGCGCGGCGGCGTCGAGGATGGAGGTGGCGAGCGTCAGCGTCGCCTGCACGACGACGGGCCCGATCGCGTTGGGCAGCATGTGCCGCAGCACCACCGCCGGGCGCTTGACGCCGAGCGCGGTGGCCGCCACGACGTGGTCGCTCTCCCGCTGCGCGAGCATCGAGCCGCGCAGCAGCCGCGCGAAGATCGGCACCCCGACGATCGACACCGCGATGATCACCGAGGTCTGCGACGGGCTCGCGAACAGCGCCGCCACCGAGATCGCCAGCAGCAGGCTCGGGATGGCGAGCAGCACGTCGGTGACGCGCATGAGCAGCGTGTCGACCCAGCCGCCGAACGCACCGGCCAGCGTGCCGATCACGACGCCGACGACGAGCCCGATCAGCGTGGCGAACACGCCGACCAGCAGCGTCTGCTGCGAGGCCAGGATCAGCCGGGAGAAGAAGTCGCGGCCGAGCTGGTCGCTGCCGAGCGGGAACCCCTCCTGCGGGCCGGGGATGAAGCCGGGCCGCAGGTCGGCCTGCAGCTGCGGGAACGACTCGGTGGCGCTGTTCGGCGCGATGAACGGCGACAGCACCGCGATCACGACGAACACGCCGACGATCACCGCCCCGGTGATGGCGACGGGATCGCGGCGCAGCCGGCGGAACGCCTCCGCGGTGAGGCTGCGGCCGCCCGCGAGGTCGTCGACCCGCTTGCGCTTGCGCTGGAGCAGCGTGGTCATCAGGAGAGCCTCACCCGCGGGTCGATGATCGCGTACGAGAGGTCGACGAGCAGGTTCACCAGCACGTACACCAGGGCCCCCAGGAGCAGGATCGCCTGCAGCCGCGGGTAGTCCCGCAGCGTGATGGCGTCGGCGAGCAGCGTGCCGATGCCGCCCCAGACGAACACCCGCTCGGTGAGCACGGCGCCGGCGAGCAGCAGGCCGACCTGCAGGCCGATCGTCGTCGACACCGGGAGGAGGGCGTTGCGCAGCACGTGGCGCCCGCGGACGGTGCCCGGCGCGAGCCCCTTCGAGTTGGCCGTGCGCACGAAGTCCGCCCCCAGCACCTCCAGCACCGACGCCCGCGTGATGCGGACGATCACCGCGAGCGGGATCGTCGCCAGCGCGACGGCCGGGAGCACGAGGTGCGAGAGCGCGTCGAGCGCCGCGTCGAACTCGCGGGTGAGCACGCCGTCGAGCACCGCGAACCCGGTGACGTCGGTGGCGTCCACCGCCACGGACTGGCGCCCGGACGGCGGGAACAGCCCGAGCTCGACGGCGAACACCGCCTTGAGGATGTAGCCCAGGAAGAACACCGGGACCGCGACGCCGACCAGCGTGCCGATCACCGTGGAGACGTCGAGCGGGCCGCCGCGCTTGCGGGCGGCCAGGTAGCCGAGCGGGATGCCCAGCAGCACCGCGATGAGCAGCGCCGCGACCGACAGCTCGATCGTGGCCGGCAGCGCCCGCCCGATCTCGGTGAGCACCGGCTCTCCGGTGATGGTCGACGTGCCGAAGTCGCCCGTGACCACCCGGCCCAGGAACTGGGCGTACTGCACCGGGATGGGCTGGTCGAGCCCGAGCACCCGTTCCAGGTTGGCGACGGACTCCGGCGTGGCGCGGTCGCCCAGGAACGCCGTCGCCGGCCCTCCGGGCAGGCTGCGCAGCCAGGCGAACACGAGCACCGACAGCAGCAGCAGGGTCGGGATCACCTGCAGCAACCGCCGCACGATGAAGCGCAGCACGATCCCCCCTCTCTCCCCCTGCGGACGCACGAGGGTGGCACCGCCGCGTCCGGCGGTGCCACCCGGGTGTCGTCCGTCAGTTCTTGCTGACCGTCAGGAAGCGCTCGTCGGTCAGCGGAGAGGGCACGAGGCCGGTGATGGCCTCGGAGACCACCACCGCGGGCGGCGAGCTGGAGATCGGGATCGCCGGCAGGTAGGCCATGATGTCGCGGTTGGCCTGCTCGTACGCGGCGTCCTTCGCCGCCACGTCGACGGTGCCGTCGGCCGTGGCGAGCGCGCTGAACAGCGCCTCGTTGGTGAACCCGAACTCCGGCTTCTCCCGGCCGAAGAACGTGCCGATGAAGTTGCCCGCGTCGTTGTAGTCACCGGTCCAGCCGAGCAGGTGCAGGTCCTGCACCCCGTTGACGTTGACCGAGTCGAGGTACCCGCCGTTCCACGGCTGCGCCACCGCGTTCACGGTGATGCCGACCTGGCGGAGGTTCTCCGACAGCGCCGTGAAGATGTTGGTCGGGTTCGGCATGTAGGGCCGGGTGACCTCGGTCGGGTAGTAGAAGTTCAGCGTCAGGTTCGACTGGCCCGCCTCGGCGAGGAGCTGGCGCGCCCGCTCCGGGTCGTACGGGATCGGCTGCAGGTCGTCGGCGTAGCCCGCGACCGTGTCCGGCATGAACTGCGTGGCGACGACCGCACCCTCGGGCAGCTGGTTGCGCACGAACGACTCGCGGTCGAGCGCGTAGCCGATGGCCTGGCGGACGCGGACGTCCTGCAGCGCCGGGTTGTTCTTCTGGTTGATGCCCAGGTAGAGGATGTTGAACGGCGGGCGCACCAGCACCTGGTTGCCGTCGGCCTCCAGCGCGGCCCAGTCGGCCGGGCTCGGGAGGTCGTAGCCGTCGATCGTGCCGGCCTGGAGCTCCTGGCGGCGGGCGTTCTCGTCGGGGATGACGCGGAAGATCAGCCGCTCCAGCTGCGCGGGCTCGCCCCAGTAGTCGTCGTTGCGGACGAGGGTGATGGTGCCGGCGGCGCGGTCGAAGCTCTCGAACTTGAACGGGCCGGTGCCCGTCGGGTGCTCGTTGGCGTAGTCGCTGTAGGTGAACGCCTCGCCGCTCTGCTCGATCGTGTCGGCGCTGTACTGCTGCAGCGCGGTCGGGCTGGAGATCGACAGCGAGGTCAGGCCGAACGCCGCCGGGAACGCGCCCTTGTTGCGGTTCAGCGTGATGACCGCCTGGTTCGGGGCCGGGGCCGCGCACGAGTTGTAGACGGGGTCACCGCCGCCCGCGAGGTTGTTGGCGTAGCCCTCGAACGTGTCCGAGTAGTAGATCGCCTGGCTCTGGGCGGCCTCGCTGGAGAGGTTGAACCAGCGGTCGAAGTTGAAGCAGACCGCGGCGGCGTCGAACGGGGTGCCGTCGTGGAACGTGACGCCCTCGCGGAGCGTGAACGTCCACTGGGTGCCGTCGGCGTTCGGCGTCCACTCGGTGGCCAGGCCCGGCGCGAGGTCGGAGGTGCCCTGCGCGTAGGTGATCAGCGTGTCGTACATCTGCCGCGCGGGGCGGAAGGTCTCGCCGTCCGTGGCGAAGATCGGGTCGAACATGTCGGGCGCGCCGGGCGCACCGAACACCATCGTGCCGCCGGCCTCGCCGGAGCCACCCGCGGCACCGTCGTCCCGCTCGGACGTGGCGCAGGCGGCAAGGGTCACGGCGAGCAGGCCTGCTGACAGGGCAGCGGTCAGTCGACGGGCAGATCTCATGGACGGCACCTCTTCGTAGGAGACCCGCGAACGGTAATGGGGCCCCGTACTCAGCGGTAGGCCTGGGAGTCACGGTTGGGCTACGACCTGTCCACCTCCGTGACACCCATCAGTCAGCCCGTCACAGGGTGTCGAACTCGCCCGCCTTGACACCCTCAACAAAGCTCTCCCACTCCGTCGCCGTCAGCGTCAGCGTCAGGTTGGGCCGCTTGCTGTCGCGAATCAGTACTTCCCCCGCGTTCGACCTACCGACCTCCAGGCATGCCCCCACGGCGCAGAAACTACTGGACCGGTAGATCGGCTTCCCGTCGTCCATCGAATGATCCACTCCCTCGCCTCACCATCATCTTGACAGCGATGCGACCTCAAGACCAGAGGGGACCACACAAGCACAGGGCCTCGAATTGATCGTGGGCGCCGGGGTGATCCGCAGTCAGGCGGGCTTTATAGATCAAATTCTCCTGCTCGCACACCTAAAAGAAATGCCGCCCACTCGTCAGGCGTGAAAGAGAGTTCAGGGCCGTCCGTCAACTTGGCGTCGCGAACCCTGACGCCGCGCTCGGGGTCGATTGCCACTTCGACACACGTGCCGACGCTACAGAAAGAGCTCTTCTTGAAGTATGGTCGGCCCCACTGGCGCACTGCGAACTCCTCGACTTGATCGACACGACGTCCCCGACGGTGGCGAACGAGCAGAGTCGCGCGTACGTGACTGTCGAGTCACCCACATGGGTCGATTTGTGCGCCGAACGAGCGAGTTGGGACGTCAAGTGGTTGCCGGCTTCCCCCCTGTGGCCTATCGGCAGTTGGACATCTCGATCAGCATCGGTCCCGCAACCACATCTCCGTCTCCACCGGGCCCAGCGCGCGACGGGAGACGTCATCGAAGATTCGGACGTACGTCTCGACGCCGAAGTCGCCCTCAAGGTAGAGGTTCCCCGCCTGGCTCTCGACGTAGACGACGTCTTGATCAACAGACTCCTCGAACTCGATGACCATGAACGGACCAGCAGACGCCCTGACGAACCCTGCGGAGAACGGAAGCAACTGCAGCGTGATATTCGGCATGCGTCCCCATCTGAGAAGCTGCTGGAACTGCTCGACCATGATCTCGCGACTTCCCACCTCTCGACGCAAAGCGGCTTCATCCAGCACGGCATGGAGACTAAGCGGACGTTCCGCCTCGGTAAGAATCTCCTGACGGCGAGTCCGCAACTGCACCAATGAGTCGATCTCGTCTACGCTGTGCTGCGGGAGTGCATTGGCGAGAACGGACCGCGCATAGGCCTGAGTTTGCAATAGCCCGAAGATGCAAGGTTGGGCGAAGGCCTTTATGCGCGACGCATCCGACTCGAGGGCAACGAGACGGTCTACCCCGTCGAGCATGAACGGCTCGGCGTCGAGAAGCTTCGTGTACTCCTGCCACCAACCGGCCTTCGCGCCCTCGCGCGCCCAGCGCAACAAGCGTTCCAACTCGGCCTCGGCCTGCTTGCCGTAGAGCCGGGCCAGGTCCCGGACGTCTCGCTGCTTGGGCAAGCCTTTGCCGGTCTCGAGGCGTGAGATCTTCGAGGTCGAGCACTCAAGTGCGACCGCCGCCTGCTCGAGGGTCAGGCCGACGTCCTCCCGCAGTCGGCGAAGTTCCGCGCCCAGCCGACGACGCGGGACCGCGGGGCCCTGAGACGGCATCGACATGATCGGTCACCCACCTCTGCTCTTGTGCAATTGCATGGCGGTCTTGCACAATCGGACGTGCACGACTTGGCCGCCGTGGGCGACCGACCCGTGTCGAGCAGGCGTTTTGGACGTTACGGAGCCGAGGGCGACAGCCAAGGACTCGGCGAGGCTAACGGAGGCAATTGCACGAGGCAAGTGCTTGCTGAAAGTCGGGGAGGCCAAGCACATGCGCGAGCCCGAGAGAGTCCCGTCCTCCTCGTTCCAGGATGGAGCGAACGGAGCGGGTGATCGTGTGTTGATGCCCTTGATTGCAGGAGGCGGCCTCGGTCTGATGATCGGACTCGCGGTCCTGGTTGGCCAACGCCGGACCCAAGAGGTCGCCTGGCGATGTATCGCCGCAGAGCGCCGGGAACTCGACCAGTGGGAACGGGAACTGATCGCGGCCGCGGAAGGCCGCGGGTGTCCGGCCTGCCGGCTCCGCTACGAGAACGGGGACATCTGATGTCCGAACTCCTCGCAGTGCTCGGACCAATGATCTTGGTGTCCCTCGGCGCCTTCATCGGACGGCTGTCGATCAGCCAGCAGCAGCGCATCGTGCGGCTACGGCAGGAACGACACCGCTGGCTGCTGCACGACTGGCAGCACGAACTCGAGCGGAGCGAGGGCCTCTGCGCCCGATGTCGAGGCCGTTAGGAGGGATCGGAGTCCGCCGACTTCGCGGCGGCGACGAACTCAGCCCACTCCGTCCGACTGAACATCAGCTGGCCACCAGCCGGGTTCTTGCTGTCCCTCATCACGACGCCACCCGCCGGGAGCTCACCGACCTCGACACAGTTGCCGAGGGTGCAGAAGCTGCTGGTCCTGAACTCGATCACGGCGTGGCCTTCCGGCGCTGGGGAGCGTGTACGGCGAGATAACGATCGATCAGATCGCTCGACGCGGCCGGGTCGAGTGATCGATCGGCCGCATCGGCGAGCACATCCTGGTACACAGCCACGTCGGACTCGGCATCGAGGTAGCTGTCGCCTGCCGGGCCCTCTACGTAGACGACCGACGGCCCCAATTCGTCTCGGAAGTCCAGGATCGCGAAGCGGCCGGCATGAGCCCGATGCATACCAGCCTCGAAGGGCAGGATGCGCAGTTCGACATGCGGCAGCCGCATGACCTGTAGCAGGAAGCGCAGTTGCTCGACCATGACCTCGGCACCCCCGATGGCACGGCGCAGCACGGACTCGTCGATCACCGCCGAGTATCGCAATGGATCCGGCCGCCGGATGAGCGCTTCCTGTCGCTTGAGCCGGAGGGCCACCAACTGTTCGATCTGCTCGGTGGAGTGCTGAGGCAAGAGCGCACCGACAACGGCTCGGGCGTAGTCGGCGGTCTGCAGGAGCCCGTGCACCGCAACGATGTCGAACGTGCGTACCGCGATGGCGTCAGCCTCCAGCGCCGTGTAACGGTTCGAGTCGTCAAGAACGAAGCGCTCCGGCGTGATGCCGTCGGTATACGACTCCCACCAGCCGTGCCCGCGGCTGTCCCGAGCCAGCCGCATCAGCATGTCGTGCTCGGTCTCGGAGCTGACGTCGTAGATCTCCATGAGCTTCTGCACATCGGCGAGCTTGGGAGACCCCTTGCCCGTCTCCAACCGGCTGATCTTGGAGGTCGAGCAGTTCATCCGCTCGGCGACGACGTCCAGATGAAGACCGCAGTTGCTCCGTAGACGACGCAACTCCGCGCCGAGGCGTCGCCGGGCACCGGCCGGTCCTTGCGCGCTGGTCATGCGGACGGCCTCCTCGCTGGTACGAACGGGGGATCTTCTGCAATCCCATCAGGAACGCAATTGCAGAACCGCGCTGTGGGCGAGAGCCTAGACACAGCACCCGCAGTGGTGAAGCCGCCACACCGGGTCGCTGGCATCTCTCCCGAGAGGAGGCCGACGTGATCGATGTATCCACGACCCTCCGCTCCGCCTCCTGCTTCCGCCTCGACGGCCGGCCACCACCCCGGGCCCCCGTCTCCCGTCCCGGCCCGCACCGGGAACCTCCGACGACCGGCGACCGCCGGTGCACCGTCGTCCACGGGAAAGGAGCACGTCGATGTCCGCGAAGAAGATCCGCCGATCGGCCACGGTCCCCGGGAGGTGGTCCCCGTGACCATCGCCCTGATCGTCGCCGGAATCGCACTGATCGCCCTGATCGCCGTCGTCGTCGGGATCGTCGACGCGGCCCACGCCGGGGCCTGGCGGGAGATCGCGGCGCAGCGCCGCGAGCAGTGGCTGTCCCGCCAGCCCGAGTTCCACGGCGTCGACCCCGACGCCTGGGACGAGGACTGACCCTCCCGGGCCGGTCCCGGGGGGCGACCGGGCCGGGAGCCGGCCGTCGGGCCCCTACAGGGCGCGGCGGCCGGACAGGGCCCGGCCGAGCGTGAGCTCGTCGGCGAACTCCAGGTCGCCGCCCATCGGCAGCCCCGAGGCCAGCCGGGTGACCGACAGCCCGGGGAAGTCCCGCAGCAACCGCACCAGGTAGGTGGCCGTCGCCTCGCCCTCGGTGTTGGGGTCGGTCGCGATGATGACCTCGGCGATGTCGGTCTCGTCCGACGCCGGGCCGGTGCCGCCGAGCCGGGCGAGCAGCTCGCGGATGCGCAGGCCGTCCGGGCCGACGCCGGCCAGCGGGTCGAGCGCCCCGCCGAGCACGTGGTACCGCCCCTTGAACTCGCGGGTCCGCTCCACCGCCAGCACGTCCTTGGGCTCCTCCACGACGCAGACGATCGTCGGGTCGCGCCGGGCGTCGGCGCAGTAGCGGCACCGCTCGTTGGCGGAGACGTTGCCGCACAGGTCGCAGAACATCACGCCCTGCTTGACCTTCTGCAGCACCTCCTGCAGGCGGGACACGTCCACCGGGTCGGCCGCGAGCAGGTGGAACGCGATGCGCTGCGCGCTCTTCGGCCCGACCCCGGGCAGCCGGCCCAGCTCGTCGATCAGGTCCTGGACCGGCCCTTCGAACATCTCAGGCGCCGGGCAGCCCGAGGCCGCCCATCCCGCCGGCGAGCGGGCCCATCTTCTGCGCCTGCATCTCCTGGGCCGCGCGGGCGGCGTCGTGCAGGGCGCCGACGATCAGGTCCTGCAGCGTCTCGACGTCGTCCGGGTCGACGACCTTCGGATCGATCTTCACCGACCGCACCTGCCCGGCCGCCGTCATCGTCACGTGCACCAGCCCGTTGCCGGCCTGCCCGAGCACCTCGGCGGTGGCCAGCTCGGCCTGCGCCGACATCAGCTGCTCCTGCATCTGCTGGGCCTGCTGCATGAGCTGCTGCAGGTCGAGATCCCCCGGGTTCACGGCGACTCCATGGGTCGGTCGGCTGGAGACTCCAGCCTACGGTGGGGCTCAGGCGGCGCGCCGGTAGACCACCCGCGCCGCGATCTCGATCGCCACCACGCCCACCGCCGCGACGGCGAGGCCGGTCAGCATCGTCGGGGTGTGACCGGGGTCCAGCTGCCAGAACTCCTGCCCGAAGAAGATCGGGAGGAACAGGGCGTAGCAGAACGCGGCGACCGTGAACCCGATCATCACGACCTTCCACCACACGAACGGCCGGGCGACGACCACCAGCACCCAGGTCGCGACGACGAACAGGGCGAGCACCGCCGCCGTGCTGTGCTGGACCTCGGTGGCTCCCGCGTCGTTGCGCACGAGCAGGTAGGTCACGAACGTGACCAGGCCCGCGACCACCCCGGACGGCACCGACAACCGCAGCACCCGGCGCACGAAGCCGGTGCGGGCGCGCTCGGCGTTGGGGGCGAGCGCGAGGAAGAACGCCGGGATGCCGATCGTCAGCGAGCCGATGAGCGTGAGGTGCCGCGGCAGGAACGGGTACGGCACGCCGAGCGCGCCGATCGCGATGGCCAGGAACACCGAGTAGACGGTCTTGGTGAGGAACAGGTTCGAGACGCGCTCGATGTTGCCGATCACTCGCCGCCCCTCGGCCACGACGTGGGGCAGCGTGGCGAACGAGTTGTCCAGCAGCACGATCTGGGCGACGGCGCGCGTCGCCGGGCTCCCCGACCCCATCGCCACACCGATGTCGGCGTCCTTGAGGGCGAGCACGTCGTTGACGCCGTCGCCGGTCATCGCGACGGTGTGCCCGCGCTGCTGCAGCGCGCCGACCATCTCCCGCTTCTGCGCCGGCGTGACCCGCCCGAACACCGTGCCGGCCTCCAGCCGGTCGGACAGGTCGGCCGCGGTGAGCGTGCGGGCGTCGACGGGCGCGTCGGCGCGCGGCAGGTCCAGCGACGCCGCGACGGCCCCGACGGACAGCGCGTTGTCGCCCGAGATCACCTTGACCTCGACGTCCTGCTCCGCGAAGTAGGCGAGCGTGCCCGCGGCCTCGGGGCGGACCCGCTGCTCCAGCACGACCAGCGCGGCCGGTTCGACGGGCCCCTCGGGCTCGGAGCGGCGGCCCAGCAGCAGGACGCGCAGGCCGGTGGAACCGATCCGCTCCGCCTCGACGCGCTCCGGCGCCCCCTCCGGCAGCAGCACGTCCGCTGCGCCGAGGACCCACGTGCCGTGCTCGGCGAACGTCGCCCCGCCCCACTTGCGCGCGGAGGAGAACGGGACGGTCTCCGTGACCGCCCAGCCCGGGTCCGGGCAGCCCTCGACGACCGCGGCGAGGCTCGCGTTGGGGCGCGGGTCGGCGGCGCCGAGCGCCCCCAGTGCCGCGCGCACGTCGGCCGCGTCCGGCCGGATCTCCGACAGCCGCATCCCGTTCTCGGTGAGCGTGCCCGTCTTGTCGGCGCAGACGACGTCGACGCGGGCGAGCCCCTCGATCGCCGGGAGCTCCTGCACCAGGCACTGCCGCGCCCCGAGCCGCACCACCCCGACGGCGAAGGCGATGCTGGTGAGCAGCACCAGCCCCTCGGGCACCATCGGGACGAGCGCCGCGACCATGCCGCGCAGCGCGTCGTCGACGTCCCCGCCCGCCGTGCGGAACTGGCTCCAGATGATCAGGGCGGCCGCCGGCACGAGCAGGTAGGTGATCACCCGCAGGATGGTGTTGATCCCGTCGCGCAGCTCGGAGCCGACGAGGGTGAACCGGCTGGCCTCCTCGGCGAGCTGGGCGGCGTAGGCCTCGCGGCCGACCTTCGTGGCGCGCTGCGCCCCGCCGCCGACGGTGACGAAGCTGCCGGAGAGCAGGGGGTCGCCGACCTCCTTGTGCACGGCGTCGGACTCGCCGGTGAGCAGTGACTCGTCGACCTCGAGGCCCGCGGCCGCGAGCACCACCCCGTCGACGACGATCTTGTCGCCCGGGCCGAGGTCGATGACGTCGTCGAGCACCACACCGCTCGGGGCCAGCTCGACGGTCGCGCCGTCGCGGCGCACCCGCGGACGGGCCTCGCCGACGATCGCGAGCCGCTCCAGCGTCCGCTTCGCCCGCAGCTCCTGCACGATCCCGATCAGCGTGTTGATGATGATCACGAACCCGAACAGGCCGTCCTGGATCGGGCCGATCACCAGGATGATCGCGAACAGCACGCCGACGATCGCGTTGAAGCGGGTCAGCACGTTGGCGCGGACGATCTCGCCGACGCTGCGGCTGGCCCGCGACGGCACGTCGTTGGTCTGCCCCGCGGCGACCCGCTCCGCGACCTGCGCCGCGGTGAGGCCGTGCAGGACGTCGGGCTCGGCAACCGTCACGTCACCGGAGCCTACGCAGGCCGCCGGGGCCTCCGGATCGGACATTCGGCCGAGGGATCAGTGCTGGTCGAGGGCGCGGGCACCGAGCTGCGTGGTGAGCAGCTCGATGGCCGCCTCCTCGGGGTCGCGGCGCTCGGCGTGCGACGTCACGGGGGCCGCGGCGGCCTCCGCGATCATCGACTCCTCGTCGTCGGGCGGGGCGTCCTCGGGGGGCGGCTCGGGCGGCAGCGGCGTGCCGTCGTCGGGGGCCGTGGACCGCCGCGTGGGCGGCGGGCGGCGCGGCGGCGCCGGCGCGGCGGCGGGCGGGGTCGGGCCGCTGCCGCGCGGGGCGGACCCGGCCGGGGTGCCGCCGTCACCGTGCTCGCAGCGGACGCGCCAGCTCACTCCGAGCACCGCGTGCAGGGACTCGGCGATGACGTCGGTGTTGCTCTGCTCCGACAGCAGCCGCGCCAGCGGGGCGGTGCCGATGCTGAGCACGAGAGTGTCGTTCTCCACCGCCCGGACCGTGGCGCTGACCAGCAGCGCCGCGGTGCGCTTCTTGCGCTCCTTCGCCGCCGAGAGGATCTCCGGCCACACGCGGCGCACCGCGGCGGCGTCGAGCCCGGACGCGGGGCGGGCCGGTGCGGTCGGCCGGTCCGGCTCGGCGGGCTCCCCGGCGGGGGCGGCGGCCGCGGGGGCGGACGGGCGGCCGTCCCGGGTGTCGGCGGTGCGGTCGTCGGGGGCGGGCGGCGGCGCCGCTGCGGGACCGGCGGCTGCGGCGCCGTGCCCGGACCCGGCGGAGCCGGTCCGGTCGGCGACCGGTCGGCCCTCGGGCGCCTGGCGATCGGGCGACCCGTCGTCGGCACCGCGGGCGGGGCCGGCACCGGGGCGGGCGGGATCGGGACGGGCGGGATCGGGGCGCGCGGATCCGGAGCGGGCCGCGTCGGGGCGGGTGGAGTCGGGGCGGGCGTCGGCAGCGCCGCGGGGGGCCGCGGTGCGGGCGGGCCCCCGCTCCGCGGGGTCGGCCGCGCCGGTGCCCGCCGCCCCGGTGGCGGACCCGGGCGCCGCCGGTGGCGCCCCTGCCGGGGACGCGGCGACGGGCGGCGGGACGGGCTCCGCGGAGGCGGGCTCGCGCGCGGCGGGAGGTGCCGCGGCGGGAGGTGTCGCGGCGGGGCGGGAGGCGGCCGGAGCCGCGTCGGCGGGGGCCGCCTCGCTGGCGCGCCGGAACGTGCGGCCCGACGCCGACCCGCCGCCGTCGGCGACGGGGTGCTCCACACCGGAGGTGGCGGCGATGTCGGACCGGCGCTCCAGCCGTTCGAGCCGCTCCAGCATCCCCGGCTCGGCGGTGCTGGCTGCGGGCAGCAGCATCCGCGCGCAGAGCAGTTCGAGCAGCAGCCGCGGTGCCGTGGCGCCGCGCATCTCGGTGAGGCCGGTGTGCACGATCTCGCCGTAGCGGGCCAGGGTGGCCGGTCCGATCCGGTCGGCCTGCTCGACGATCCGCGCGACCTCGTCGGCCGCCGCCTCCACCAGCCCGCGCTCCGCCGCGTCGGGGACGGCCTGCAGGAGGGTGATGTCGCGCAGCCGCTGGAGGAGGTCGGAGGCGAAGCGGCGGGGGTCGTGACCGGCCTCGACCAGCCGGTCGACGGTCTCGAAGACCACCGACCGGTCGCCCGCGGCGAGCGCGTCGACCATGTCGTCGATCAGGGCGACGTCGGTGACGCCGAGCAGCGCCACCGCCCGCTCGTAGGTGACGCCCTCGGGGCCGGCCCCGGCCAGGAGCTGGTCGAGGACCGACAGCGAGTCGCGCGCCGATCCCCCGCCCGCGCGGATGACCAGCGGGTACACCGCGGGCGCGACGACGGCGCCCTCGTCGGCGCAGATGCCCTCCATCAGGCGGCGCAGCGTGCCGGGCGGGATCAGCCGGAACGGGTAGTGGTGGGTGCGCGAGCGGATGGTCGGCAGGACCTTGTCCGGCTCGGTGGTGGCGAACACGAAGACGAGGTGCTCCGGCGGCTCCTCCACGATCTTGAGCAGGGCGTTGAAGCCCTGCGTGGTGATCATGTGCGCCTCGTCGACGATGAACACGCGGTAGCGCGACTCGGCCGGCGCGAAGAACGCGCGGTCGCGCAGCTCGCGGGTGTCGTCGACGCCGCCGTGGGACGCGGCGTCGAGCTCGGTGACGTCGATGTTGCCCGGGCCGCCCGGCGCGAGCGCGATGCACGACGCGCACACCCCGCACGGGTCGGGCGTGGGGCCCTGCTCGCAGTTGAGCGAGCGGGCCAGGATCCGCGCGCTGGAGGTCTTGCCGCAGCCGCGGGGCCCGGAGAACAGGTAGGCGTGGTTGATCCGCCCGGCCGCGAGAGCGGTGCTCAGCGGCTCGGTGACGTGCTCCTGCCCGACGACCTCGGCGAACGTCGCCGGGCGGTACTTGCGGTACAGAGCCAGCGCCACGGTCGCGAGGCTACCCACCGACCCCGACGGCCCGTGCGCCGGGAGAAGACGAGAGCGGGCCCCGCGCACCCGCCAGAGCCTGTTGACCCTTGCTGCCTTCCGGCCCTGGGGGAGTTCACAGGATGGGCGCCGCGCGGGACCCGCCGTGAAGTGTAGTGCCGAGTCGGGGGCCCGCGACGGGGAGGTTATGCTTCTCGCCGTTGGAGGATTCGCCTAGTGGCCTATGGCGCACGCTTGGAAAGCGTGTTGGGTTCACGCCCTCGGGGGTTCGAATCCCCCATCCTCCGCAGGTGGAGCCGGGTGTCCCGCAGGTCGGGGCACCCGGTTCCGTCGTTGTGACCCCTCAGTCGACGACGGCGGTCGCCTCCACCTCGACCAGTACGTCGGGCTCGAAGAGCTGCTCGACCCCGATCAGCGACGACGGCGGGAGCGGGGACGGCAGGCCGATCTCGGCCGCGACCCGGTCGACGCCGGCCAGGAGGTCGGCGATCCTCCCCGGCTCCCACCGCACCACGTAGAACGTCAGCCGGAGCACGTCGTCGAACGTGGCGCCCGCCGCGGCGAGGCCCGTCGCGGTGCTCCGCAGCGCGTGGGCGACCTGGCCGGCGAGATCGCCCGGGGCGACCGGGGCGCCGTCCGCGGTGCGGGCGACCTGGCCGCTGACGTGCACGTGGCGGGTGCCGGTGCCGACGGCGACGTGGGCGTAGGGGACGGGCTGGAGCATCCCGTCGGGGGTGAGGCGGCGAACGGTCATCGGGGGTCTCCTCGTGCTGGACGACTAGGTATACCTTTGCTACCTGGTGCACGAAGGACACTTCAAGGAGACCAGGTATCCCCATGGACACCGCCCCCGCCCCGGACGGCGAGCTGCGGATCACCGCACCGCACCGCGAGCTCCTCGACCAGGTGCTCGACAAGTGGTCGCTGGCCGTGCTCGACGAGCTCTGCGAACGGCCCCGCCGCTTCAACGAGCTGCGCCGCGCCGTCCCCGCGGTGACGCAGAAGTCGCTCACGACGACCCTGCGCCGGCTCGAGCGCAACGGGATCGTGGAGCGCACGGTCCTCGACACCCGCCCCGTCGCCGTCGAGTACCGGATCACCCGGCTCGGCAAGACCCTCCGCCACCCGGTCGACGTGCTGCTGGGCTGGGCGTCGGACCACATGCCCGAGATCGAACGCGCCCGGCAGGCCTTCGACGTGCGCTGACCGTCCCGGGACCGTGGTCAGATCGCTCACCGTCGCTGGCCGCCACCCGCCCGGTCCCGCTACCGTCGGGGACGGGTCCGCCTCCTGCGACACCCCCGGACGAGGCGCGTCGTACCCGGCACGACGACGACGCGGTACCGGAGGTGTGTCATGGCGTGGGTCGTCCTCGTGATCTCGGGAGTGCTGGAGACCGTCTGGGCCTCGGCGCTGGCCCGCTCGGCCGGGTTCAGCCGGCTCGTCCCGTCCGTGGTGTTCGGCGTGGCCCTGGTGCTGAGCATGGCGGGCCTGGCGTTCGCGCTGCGGACGATCCCCGTCGGCACCGGCTACGCGATCTGGGTGGGCATCGGTGCCGTCGGCACCGCGGCGTACGGGATGGCGGTGCTCGGTGAGCCCGTCACGACGGCCCGGATCGTGTGCCTGGTTCTCATCGTGGGTGGCGTTGTGGGGTTGAAGTTCGTCCATTAGGCCGAACAACGGCGAAGAAAGGTCACAAGAACCTCACGGCTGGTGGAACCGCGGTTGGTGGGTCCCCCGACCGGGCACTCCGTCTCCAGCAGGCCGCTACAGCGGCCGCAGGGGCATACAGGAGGATTCGAGATGGGCATTCTGGGCTGGATCATCGTCGGTGGTCTGATGGGCGCGCTGGCGAAGGCCATCATGCCGGGCAACGACCCGGGCGGCATCATCGTCACGATCATCATCGGCATCGTCGGCGGTCTGCTCGGCGGATTCATCGGTTCCGCCGTGTTCGGCGTCTCCACCGGTGGGTTCTTCGAGATCCGCACCTGGCTGATCGCGCTCGTCGGCGCCCTCATCCTGCTGGGCATCTACCGCGTGATCTCCGGACGCCGAGCCGTCCGTCACTGACGTTCCTCCGACGAAGGCCCCGTCCCCTCCCGGGACGGGGCCTTCGTCGTGTCCGGGGCCCATGATGGCGGGGTGCTCGTCCGCCTCCTGCTCGCGCTGGCCTGCGTCGGCGTCCCGGCGTGGGTGCTCGCCACCCGCTGGTCGACCGTCCTGAACGACCATCCCGCGTACCTGGTCCTGCTCGTCGCGCTCGTCGTCGTGGGGGCGACCCTGGGCCTGCGTGCGCGGCGGCCCCGACCGTCGGGCCGGTGGCGCACGACCGGGCGGGTGGCGGCGGCCGTCCTGCTCGTCGCCGTCCTCGGCGCCGTCGGCTGGCTGCGCCCCTTCGCGGCGACGTCCGGCGACCCGCTCGCGGTCGGCACCCCCACCACGTGGGAGCTGCGGCCGTCCGGCCCGGTGTCGGACGTCGGGGTCGTGTTCTACCCGGGCGCGCGCGTCGACCCCCGCGCCTACCTCGCCCTGCTCCGCCCGCTGGCCGACGACGGGCACCCGGTCGTGGTGGTGAAGCCGCCGCTCGACATCGCGCTGCTCGTCGGGGCTCCCCCGTTCGACGACCACCCGGAGGTCTCGCGCTGGGTCGTCGGCGGGCACTCCCTCGGCGGCACGGCGGCGGCGATGGTCGACGACCCGCGCGTGGCCGGACTGCTGCTCTGGGCCTCCTACCCCGCCGACGACCAGTCGTCCCGCGACCTGCCGACGCTCTCGGTCTCCGGCGACCGCGACGGCCTCGCCACGCCCGCCGACATCGCCGACACCGCGCCCCGGCTCCCGGCCGGTGCCCGGCTGGTCACGGTGCCCGGCGGCGTCCACGCCTTCTTCGGCGACTACGGCGAGCAGCCCGGTGACGGCGTCCCCGCCACCGACCGGGCGACGGCGCAGCGGCAGATCGTGGAGGCGAGCCGGGCGTTCGTCGACGAGCTCGGGTGATCACGGCCGGGGCCGCGCGGGGCGTCGCGCGGGAGTGGGTGCGGCGGCACGCGGCCGGTGCCCGCGGCGCGTTCGTCATGGGCTCGGCCGCCGCACGCGGTGCGGACGAGGTCCTGCCCGCCACCTCCGACGTCGACGTCACCGTGGTCGTCGACGGGCCGCGGGTGCCGCCGAGGACCGGGCTGTTCCGCCGGGACGGGGTGCTGCTCGACGTCGGCTTCGTCACCGCGGCCGACCTGGAGGCGTCGGCCCGGTCGTGGGTGTTCGCCCCCGGTCTCGCCGCCGGGCACGTGCTCGCCGACGCCGACGGGCGGCTCACGGCCCTGAGCCGCGCGGTCGCCGCCCGGTTCGCCGAGCCCGCCGAGGTCGCCCGGCGCGTCGACGACGTCGCCGCCGCCGTGCGGGACCGGCTCCGGCCGCCCGACCCGGCCCGGCCGTGGCCCGAGCAGGTCATCGCCTGGCCGTTCCCGACCACCCTGCTGACGCACGTACCGCTGGTCGCCGCGCTGCGCACCCCGACCGTGCGGCTGCGCTACGTCGCGGCGCGCCCCGTCACTCCCCCGGACCTCTACCGCGCCCTGCTCGCCGACCTGGGCTGCGCCGACGTCCGGCCCGACGCCGTGGCGCACCACCTCGACGTCCTCGACGGGCTGCTCGGCGCGACGGCCGTCGAGCGCCCGGCCGCGATCGACGGCGGCCGCGAGCTCGTCGCGCGCGGGGACCACCGGGAGGCGGTGTTCTGGCTGGTCGCGACCCTGGCCCGGGCCGCGGAGCGGGACCCGGCCGCGGACGCGGCCCTCCGCGCCGCCGCGGCCGACCTCGTCGGCGTGCGCACCCCCGCGGACCTGACCCGGCGCCGGACCGGGACCCTCGTACTGCTGGACCGGCTCCGGGACGCAGGAACGCCGGGCGTCCGTGAGGACGACCCGGCGTCGACTGGCGGTGGCGGTGGGATTTGAACCCACGGAGGCTTTCACCTCACACGCTTTCGAGGCGTGCTCCTTCGGCCGCTCGGACACGCCACCGCGGAGAAGCTTACAAGAGCGCCGCGGCGGTGCCGCCGGCCCCCGGCCGTGAGCGAACCGTGATCGACGCCGACGCCGCCGACGTGCAGAATCCGCCCGTGGCCACCCCGCTCCGGCGCCTGCTCGCCGTCACCACGCTGCTGCTCGCCGCCGGCTGCGCCCCCGCGGCCCCCACGGAGCCCGCCGCGGCCGCCTCCTGCGAGCCCGGCGCGCTGCCGACCCTCACCGCGGGCACCCTGACGATCGGCACCGACCAGCCGGTGTACCCGCCGTGGTACCTCGACGACGACCCGACGTCCGGGCAGGGCTTCGAGAGCGCCGTCGCCTACGCGGTGGCCGAGCAGCTCGGGTACGCCCGCGACGCCGTGAGCTGGGTGCGCGTGCCGTTCAACGCCGCCATCGCCCCGGGCCCGAAGACCTACGACCTCAACCTGACCGAGTTCTCGATCAGCGACGAGCGCCGCCAGGCCGTCGACTTCTCCTCGCCCTACTACGACGTCGCACAGGCCGTGATCGCGATCGAGGGCAACCCGTTCGCGGGCGCCACCAGCATCGCGGAGCTGAAGGACGCGCGGATCGGCGGGCAGGTCGGCACCACTAGCTACCAGGCGATCGTCGACCAGATCGCCCCCACCACCGAGCCGTCGGTGTTCAACACCAACGACGACGCCAAGCTCGCGCTCGGCAACGGCCAGATCGACGCGCTCGTGCTCGACCTGCCCACCGCGTTCTTCGTCACCTCCGCCGAGCTCGACGGCGGCGTGATCGTCGGGCAGCTCCCCGCGGGCACCGGCACGCCGGAGCAGTTCGGCGCGGTGCTGGACAAGGACAGCCCGCTGACGGGGTGCGTGTCCGACGCGGTCGACGCCCTGCGCGCCGACGGCACACTGGACGCGCTGGAGACGGAGTGGCTGGCCTCGGCCGGGGCGGCGCCCGAGCTGCGGTGACCGTCGAACTGAGCCCGCTCGCGCAGGACCGGGCCGCCTACCGGCGCTCCCGCGCGCGCCGGTCCACCACCGTCGCGCTGGTCTCGACGGTGGTGTTCGCGGCGGCGCTGGTGATCGGCCTGGTCAACACGCCCGGCTGGCCGCGGGTGCAGGAGACCTTCCTCGACCCGCAGGACGCCTGGGCAGCGCTGCCCGCGGTCCTGTCCGGGCTGTGGCTCAACATCCGGGTGCTCGTCGTCGCCGAGCTCGGGATCCTCGCGCTCGGGCTGCTGATCGCGCTGCTGCGCACGCTGCGCGGCCCGGTGTTCTTCCCGGTCCGGGCACTGGCGATCGGCTACGTCGACCTGTTCCGCGGCGTCCCGCTGCTCATCGCGCTCTACCTGATCGGGTTCGGGGTGCCGGGGCTGCGGCTGCAGGGCGTGCCGAACGACGTCGCGGTGCTCGGGACGGTCGCGCTGATCCTCGTCTACTCGGCGTACGTGTCCGAGGTGTTCCGCGCGGGCATCGAGTCGGTCCACCCGTCGCAGCGGGCGGCGGCGCGGTCGCTGGGGCTGACGCACCGGCAGTCGATGCGGCTGGTGATCCTGCCGCAGGCCGTCCGCCGGGTGCTCCCGCCGCTGCTCAACGACTTCGTCGCGCTGCAGAAGGACGTCGGGCTGATCTCCGTGCTCGGGGCCGTCGACGCGATCCGGGCGGCGCAGATCCAGTCGGCGCTGCTGTTCAGCTTCACCCCCTACGTCGTGGCCGGGCTGCTGTTCGTGCTGCTGGCCGTCCCGACGGGGCGCATCGCCGACGCGGTGGCAGCGCGGGCGGCCCGGCGGGAGGCCGCATGACCCCGGTCCTGGACGTGCAGGGGCTGGTCAAGCGCTACGGCGACACGACCGTGCTGGGCGGCGTCGACCTCACCGTCGCCGAGAACGAGGTGATCACGCTGATCGGGGCGTCGGGATCGGGCAAGTCGACGCTGCTGCGGTGCGTCGACCTGCTCGAGGAGATCGACGACGGGCGGATCCTGCTCGACGGCGACGACGTCTCCGACCCCCGGCGCGGCCCGAAGGCGGCCGCGGCGGCGCAGCGGCGGATGGCGATCGTGTTCCAGGCGTTCAACCTGTTCCCGCACATGACGGCACGGCAGAACGTGGCGCTCGCGCCGCGGGTGGTGCACGGGCTGACCGGCGAGCAGGCGGACGAGCGCGCCGACGAGCTGCTGCACCGCGTCGGGCTGGAGTCGTTCGCCGGCGCCTACCCGGACCGGCTCTCCGGCGGGCAGCAGCAGCGGGTCGCGATCGCCCGCGCGCTGGCCGTGCGGCCCCGGCTGCTGCTGCTCGACGAGATCACCTCCGCGCTCGACCCGGAGCTGGTCGGCGAGGTGCTGGCGATCGTCCGCGAGCTGGCCCGCACGTCGGTGACGATCCTGATGGCGACCCACGAGATGGGCTTCGCGAAGCAGGTGTCGAACCGCGTGTGCTTCCTCGACGGCGGCGTGGTCCTGGAGTCCGGGCCGCCCGACCAGGTGCTCGGCGAGCCCCGGGAGGCCCGCACGCAGGAGTTCCTGGCGCGCGTCATCGCGGCGGGGCGCCTGGCCTGATCCCCGCGGCCCCGATCCCCGCGGCGGCGAGCCCGACGTCGATCATCCGGGACCGGTCGAGGCCCTCGACGTCGGCGAGCGGGACCCACGCCGCGTGGTCGGAGCTGCCGCCGACCTCGTGCCGCAGGGTGCCGCCGGTGATCTCGCCGGAGAACAGGATGCTGATCATGTGCAGGCGGTGGCCGCGGTCGTCCCACACCCGGGAGCCGACGTCGAGCAGCGGCCCGAGCGCCACGTCCAGCCCGGTCTCCTCGGCCACCTCCCGGACGGCCGCGTCGCGCGGGTCCTCGCCGTGGTCGAGCCCGCCACCGGGCAGGGCCCACCGCCGGGAGCCGGTGAACCGCACGAGCAGCAGCGACCCCTCCCGCACGCAGACCACGTACGCCCCGACCCGCTGCCGCTGCTCCGCCCCGGTCACCCGGACCACGCTAGCGCCGGTCGGCGAAGAACGACTCCATCAGCGCCGCGCACTCCGGCGCCAGCACCCCGCCGACGACCTCGGGCCGGTGGGTGAGGCGGCGGTCGCGCAGGACGTCCCACAGCGAGCCGGCCGCGCCGGTCTTGGGCTCCCACGCCCCGAACACCACCCGGGCCACGCGGGCCGCCACCAGTGCGCCCGCGCACATCGTGCAGGGCTCGATCGTGACCGCCAGCGTGCAGCCCTCCAGCCGCCACTCCCCGCGCACGGCGGCGGCGGCGCGCAGGGCGAGGACCTCGGCGTGGGCGGTGGGGTCGCCGAAGGCCTCCCGGCCGTTGCAGGCGGCAGCCAGCTCGCACCCGGACTCGTCGACGACGACCGCGCCGATCGGGACGTCACCGGTGCGCGACGCGGCCGCGCCCAGCACCAGGGCACGGCGGATCAGCGCCTCGTCCGAGGCGGGCGCGGCCGTCACCGCGCGTCGACGACCTCGGCGAGCGCGTCGGCGAACCCGCAGCGGCGGCCGATGGTGGCCAGCTGCTCGTCGGGGTAGAGCTCCAGCTCTCCGGCGAGCATCTCCAGCTCGTCGGCGGGCAGGCCGAAGTCGGCGAGGATCGACAGGTCGCCCTCGGGCCACGGGTCGTCGAGTGCGTCGTCGTCGGGCGGCAGCTCGACGCGCAGCAGGTCGAGCACGTCGGCGGCGACGTCGTAGTCGAGCGCGGCGACGGCGTCGGACAGCATCAGCGCGATGCCCCCGGGCACCGGGCGGACGATGACGAAGAACTCGTCGTCGACGTCGAGCAGACCCACCACCGCACCCTGCACGCGGAGCTCGCGCAGCTCGGTGATCGCGGCGTCGAGGTCGACGAGGGACTCGGCGGCCAGCCGCGTGCACCGCCAGCGGCCCTCCTCCCGGATCGCCGCGACGGCGTACCCGGGCAGGGACTGTCCCCGCACGCCCGGACGCGCTTCGACGCTCTGCACCGCCATGACACTACGGTAGGCCCACCCGGCACTGTGGTCCACACCACACCCGGAAGTCCACCCCCTGGTGACCACCTCGTGATGCCAGGATCAGCGCATGTCCGACCTCGCAGCACAAGCCCGCGCGCTGCAGCCGCGGACGCTGGCGATGCGCCGGGCGATCCACCGCAGGCCCGAGATCGGGCTGGACCTCCCGCACACCCGTGACGCCGTCGTCGACGCCCTCGTGGACCTCCCGCTGCAGGTGCACCTCGGCGTCGGCGTCAGCTCGGTCGTCGCGGTGCTCGAGGGTGCCCGCCCCGGCCCCACGGTGCTCCTGCGCGGCGACATGGACGCGCTCCCGATGCACGAGGACACCGGGCTGGAGTTCTCCTCCGAGGTCGACGGCGCGATGCACGCCTGCGGGCACGACACCCACGTCGCGATGCTCGCCTCCGCGGCCCGCCTGCTGGCCGGGCGGCGCGACGAGCTGGCCGGGCGGGTGCTGTTCATGTTCCAGCCGGGCGAGGAGGGCTTCCACGGCGCCCGCCACATGATCGACGAGGGGCTGCTCGACGCCACCGGCCCCGCCGGGCGCCCGGAGCGGGCCTACGCGCTGCACATCAGCGCCACCATCCCGGCGGGCGAGCTGCACCTGCGGCCGGGCCCGCTGATGGCGGCCGCGGACACGGTCCGGATCACCGTCCGCGGGCGCGGCGGGCACGCCTCCGCCCCGCACGACGCCGCCGATCCCGTGCCGGCCGCGGCCGCGATGATCGGGGCGCTGCAGACGGCGATCTCCCGGGAGATCGCCGCGCACGACCCCGCCGTCCTCACCATCGCCCACCTCACCGCGGGCACCACCACCAACGTCATCCCGGAGACGGCGTTCATGGAGGGCACGATCCGCACCCTGTCCGCGCCGGTCCGCGAGCACGTGCGCGAGATCGTCCGGCGGGTCTGCCGCTACACGGCGCTGGCGCACGGCTGCTCCGCGGACGTCTCCGTCGAGCCCGGGTACCCGGTCACGGTCAACGACGCGGGCGCGGTCGACCAGCTCTCGGCGGTGGGCCGCGACGTGCTCGGCCGCGACCGGGTGCTGACGATGCCGTCGCCGATCCTCGGCGCGGAGGACTTCTCCTACGTCCTGGAGCAGGTGCCGGGCGCGCTCGCGTTCCTCGGCGGGTGCCCGCCGGCCGTCGACCTCGCGACCGCGCCCGCCAACCACTCCAACCGCGTGGTCTTCGACGAGTCGGCGATGGCGTCCGGGGTGGCGGTGTACGCGGGGCTGGCGCTCGACGCGCTGGGCTGACGCCCCACTATGGCGGGGTGATCTCCCTGCCCGAACTGTCCGCCGCCCTGCGCTCCGGCGCGCTGTCGCCGGTCGAGCACGTCCGCGACACCTGCGAGCGCCTGGCCGCCGACACCCACAACGCCGTCGTCCTGCTCGACACCGACCGCGCGCTCGCCGACGCCGCCGCCCGGGCCGACGAGCTGGCGCGCGGGGAGTGGCGGGGGCCGCTGCACGGCGTCGCGGTCGGGGTGAAGGACCTCTTCGACGTCGCCGGGCTGCCCACCCGCGCGGGATCCGACGTCCTCGCCGACGCCCCGCCCGCCACCGTCGACGCCGCGGCCGTCACGCGGCTGCGGGCGGCGGGCGCGGTGGTCGTCGCGAAGCTGCACACCCACGAGTTCGCCTACGGCCCGACCGGCGACGTCTCGGCGTCCGGTCCCGCCCGCAACCCGCACGACCCCACCCGGATCACCGGCGGGTCGTCGTCCGGGTCGGCCGCGACGGTCGCGGCCGGGCACCTCGCGCTGACGCTGGGCACCGACACCGGGGCGAGCGTGCGGACGCCCGCCGCGCTGTGCGGGGTGGTCGGGCTCAAGCCGGCGTACGGGCGGCTGCCCGTCGAGGGGGCGTTCCCGCTGTCGGAGACGTGCGACCACGTCGGGCTGCTCACCGCCGACGTCGACGGCGCCGCACTGGCCTGGGACGCGCTCACCGGGACGGGGACGCCGGCCGTCACGACGCGGGTCGGGGTGCTCGTCGACGACTACTGGCGGGCGGTGGACCCGGCGCTGACCGCCGCCGTCGACGCCGCGGTGGCGCGGCTGCGGGCCGACGGCGTCGCGGTCGTGGAGATCCGCACCCCGATGATCGACGAGCTGGCCGCGGCCTACCCCGTCATCGTCGGGGCCGAGGCGTACGCGACGCACGCGCGGTGGTTCGAGGACCGTCCCGAGGCCTACCAGCCCGCCACCCGCGTGCGCCTGGAGCCCAACCGCGACCTGCCCGCCCACGTCTACGTGGAGGCCCTGCGCACCCGCAGGCGGCTGGTGGCGGAGTTCCGGGCCGCCGTCGACGGGGTGGACGCGCTCGTGCTGCCCACCACCCGGCTGCGGGCCACCCCGATCGGGCAGGAGGACGTCGACGGGGTGGCGGTGCGGCCCGCTCTGCTGGCCCTGACGCTGCCGTTCAACCTCACCGGCTGGCCCGCGGTGTCGGTCCCCGGCACGACCGAGGGTCTCCCGGCCGGGGTGCAGGTCGTCGGGGTGGCGCTGGACGAGCGGGGCGTGCTCGCGCTGGCGGCCCGGCTCGCCTGACCCGTCCGGGGACGCCGTCGCTACTCTCTGCGCGTGACGGAGCGAGCGGTCTGCGTGATCGGTACCGGGTTGATCGGCGGCTCGCTGATGCGGGCCGCGGAGAAGTCCGGCCGGGCGGTGTGGGGCACGAGCGCGTCGGACGCGACGGCCGCGGAGGCCCGGGCCGACGGGTTCGACGTCACCACCGACACCGACGACGCGCTGCGCCGGGCCGCGGAGGCCGACGCGCTGGTCGTGCTGGCCGTGCCGCTGCCGGTGCTGCCCGCGGTGCTGCAGCGGGTCGACGCCGTCGCGCCGACGGTGCGGCTGACCGACGCCGTCAGCGTCAAGGTCGCCGTGGCCGACGCGGTGGCCCGGCACGCGCCGCGTGCGCGGTTCGTGGGCGGGCACCCGATGGCGGGCACCAGCGAGTCGGGCTGGGCGGCGGGCACCGCGGAGCTGTTCGTCGACGCCGCGTGGGTGGTGGCAGCCGACGACGGCCTCGACCTCGACGTGTGGCGCGACGTCGCCGAGCTCGCCTGGGCCTGCGGGGCCCGCGTGGTCCCGGCCGCGGCCGACGAGCACGACCTGGCCGTCGCCCGGGTCTCGCACCTGCCGCACCTGCTCGCCGCCGTGCTCGCCGCCGTCGGGGCCGGGGGCGAGGACGCCCTGCCCCTCGCGCTGGCCGCCGGGTCGTTCGCCGACGGCACGCGCGTCGCGGGGACCCGCCCCGAGCTGGTGCTGGCGATGTGCGAGGGCAACCGCGACGCCCTGCTCGGCGCCGTCGACGACGCGCTGGGCCGGCTCGGCGCGATGCGCGGCGCACTGGCGTCCACCGGAGGGCTCACGGCCACGGTGTTCGCCGGGCACGCCGCCCGCGAGCGCTGGGCGGCCGCCCGCACCCCGAAGGGCGTCAGGGCGAGCCTGACCACCCGCGCCCCGCTCGCCGCGCTGCGCGCGATCGGGCGGCGCGGTTCGGTGGTCACGGGCTGGAAGGCCTGACCGGCGAGTCCGCCGTTCCCACCCGGCGAGTCTGCCGTTCCCACCCGGCGAGTGTGCCGTTCCCGCCCGGCGAGTCCGCCGACGGTGCGTGCGTGATCGGCAAAGACCCCGAGCGCCGGCCGAAAACTCGCGGTCAGGGGGTGGCGGGGGTCGACAGGCGGGTGGCGACGCCCGGGTAGTGCTGCACGACACCGTCGGCGTCGACCGTCAGCTCGGCGCTGAAGTCGTCCCAGCGGAAGCCGATGCAGGCGGCGCCGGAGTCGTCGAGGACGGAGGCGGTGCTGTAGACCTGCTCCACCTCCGCCACCTCCAGCTCGGGCAGCGTCACGAACACCATCGGCAGGGAGTGCTCCGCGGCCTCGGTGTGCAGGCCCAGGCGCCGGATCGGCACGGTGTTGAACATCGGGCTGTGCGCCAGGTCGACGTCGACGGCCCCGCCGAACTCCGCGCGGGTGCCCCCGTTACCGGTGTCGAGGAGCCAGAAGCCGTCCTCGGTGCGGTTCATCGTGAGGTGCCGCTCGCGCTGGGCGGTGGCGGTCGTCAGGGACACCCGTTCGACGGTGCCGCCCTCGGTCACCACGAGCCGGTAGGAGGCGGTGAAGTCGCCGTCGGGGCCGGTCCGGACCAACCGGCCCAGCGCGCGGAAACCGCTCCCCGCCCCGAGCAGCAGCCGGGTGCCTTCGAGCCCTTGGCCGTCCTCGGCCTGCCAGGTCAGCATGGTCGTCACCGGGCCCACCGTAGTTGCCCGAGGTGAGAGCGTGCCCCCTCCGGCCGAGGGGGCCGGTCACATCTGCGTTGCACTGGTGTGGTGCCCCCTTCTCGAGCGTCCGGCGTCATCCTGCCCCGGGCACGGTGATCACACCAGCCGCACGGCGTCGGCGGGGTGCAGGTCGTCGCGGATCCCGCGCAGGACCGGGCGCCGCAACCGGCCCGACCCCGTCCAGCCGACGTGCTCGACGTCGACGACGACCGCCGGTTCGCACCAGCGGGCCCCGGTCGCGTCGACGGGCTCGGGCCGCTCGACGAACGGCGGCGACGGCGCCGCGACGGGCGCCAGGCGCTCGGCGAGCTCGCGCCGGGCCGGTGGGTCCACCGCCACGCGGCCCGCGTACGCCAGCCCGTGCCGGTTGAGCACGCCGAGAAGCAGCGACGCGATACCGGGCCCGCCGTCGTGCCAGCCGCCGACCAGGCAGGCCTGGGTCCGCCGGTGGGTCACGGTGACCCAGGCCGGGCTGCGCTCCCCCGGCCGGTACGGCGCGTCGCCCCGCTTCGCGACGACACCCTCCATCCCGCGCTGCTCCGTGGCCGCGGCGAGCGCGGGACCGTCGGCGTAGGTGGGCGACAGCGAGAGCGTGGCGGCCGCGGCGGCGTCGAGGCGCTCCAGGGTGGCGCGCCGCTCGTCGAAGGGGCGGTCGAGCAGGGGCACCCCGTACAGGCGCAGGACGTCGAAGGCCATGAACGTGACGGGCCGGGCGCGGGCGGCGCGCTCCCCGATCGGGTGACCCATGCGGTCGGCCAGCCGGTCGGGGCTGGGCACGCCGTCCTCGAGCAGCACCACCTCGCCGTCGAGCAGGACGTCGGGGGCCAGCGCGCGGAGGTCGGCCAGCTCGGGGAAGTGGCCGGTGACGTCGTGGCCGTCGCGGTCGTGCAGCGTCAGCACCCCGTCGACGACGTCGGCGAGCAGGCGCATGCCGTCCCACTTCACCTCGTAGACCCACCCCGGGCCGGCCGGAAGGGCTCCAGGGGTGGCGAGCATGGGCTGCACCCGGCCATGCTGACATCCATGCGGGCGATGTGGAGCGGTGCCGTGTCCTTCGGGCTGGTGAGCGTGCCGGTGAAGGCGTACGCGGCCACGACCAACCACGACATCCGGTTCCACCAGGTGCACGGTGCCGACGGCGGACGCATCAAGTACAAGCGCACCTGCTCGCTCGACGGCGAGGAGGTCGAGTACGCCGACATCGTCAAGGGCTACGAGACCGAGGACGGCGAGCTGATCACGCTCACCGAGGAGGACATCGACTCGCTGCCCACGGCCACCGGCCACGAGATCGACGTCATCGAGTTCGTCCCGGCCGACCAGATCGACCCCCTGCTGTTCGAGAAATCCTACTACCTCGAGCCCGACGCGAAGGCGGCCAAGCCCTACGCGCTGCTGCGCGAGGCGCTCATCGACACCGACCGCATGGCCGTCGTGAAGGTCGCGCTGCGGCAGCGGGAGAGCATCGCGCTGCTGCGGGTGCGCGGCAAGGCGATCGTGCTGCAGACGATGCTGTGGCCCGACGAGGTGCGCGAGCCCGAGTTCGACATCCTCGACAACGACGTGGAGCTGCGCCCCCAGGAGCTGCAGATGGCGGCGTCGCTGGTGGAGAGCCTGGGTGCCGACTTCGACCCGTCGGACTTCCACGACGAGTACCGCGACGCCGTCGTGGCGATGATCGAGCAGAAGCGGTCCACCGGCGAGACCCGCCCGGCGCCGGTCGTGGAGAAGGCCGACGACGGCGACTCGATGACCGACCTGCTCACCGCACTGCAGCGCAGCGTCGAGGCCGCCCGGGCCGGGAAGCCGGCCGAGGAGAAGGCGGACGAGCCCGCGGAGAAGCCGAAGCCCGCGCGCAAGGCGCCCGCCCGCAAGTCGGCGGCCAAGAAGAAGGACGACGACGAGGACGCGGCGCCCAAGCGGACCCGCAAGCCCGCCTGACGCCGCGCACGGGTCAGGGGCCGAGCTGGTTGCCCGAGGGCACCTCGTCGTCGGCGAGGGTCTCGAACAGCGCCGAGGCGCGGTCGCGGTCCCAGTTCACGACCCCGTCGCGCACCGGGACCGTCGTCGTGACGCCGCCGTCGGACACCCCGCGCATGGCCAGTCCGAAGAACGCCAGGTTCCAGACGTGCGCCCCGTCGTCGACGGTGATGGCGCTGGACAGCCCGGTGGCGAGCGGGACGATCCGGAACGGGTTGAGCAGCGTGGCCGGGCTCGTGACCTTCTGCAGCAGCGCCGAGATGAACGCGCGCTGGCGCTCGACGCGGCCGAAGTCCGACGACGCCGTGGCGCGGGTGCGGACGTAGCCCAGCGCGGTGGCCTGGTCCAGGGTCTGGCAGCCGGCCTGGATGTCGAGGGCCGCCTTCGGGTCGGTGATGGCCTCGGGGACGCAGAGGTCGACGCCGCCCACGGCGTCGACGACGTTGACGAAGCCGGTGAACCCGATCTGCACGTAGTGGTCGATGCGCAGGCCCGTGGCGCCCTCGACGGTGCGCGTGAGCAGCTGCGGACCGGAGCCCGCCGCGTCGCGCTCGCCGCGGCCGTACGCCGAGTTGATCTTGTGCCGGCCGTGCCCCGGGATCTCGACCATCGAGTCGCGCGGGATGCTGACGAGGGTGGACGGCCCGCTGCCGGTGTGCAGCAGCATGATCGTGTCGGTGAGCTCGGACTCCGGGTCGCCGGTGGCCAGCTCGGCGCGCTGCTCGGGCGTGAGGTCGGCGCGGCTGTCGGAGCCGACGATCAGGTAGTTGGTGCCCCGCGAGGAGTTCGCGCTGTCCTCCGGGAGCGCGGAGACGCGGTCGAGCGACACGTCGATGTACACGGCGAAGCCGACGATCAGCACCAGCGCGACGATCAGCCCGGTCTTGATCCGGCGGCCCCAGTTCGGGCGACGGCCACCCGGCCGGGGACCCGACGGGCGCCGCGGCGGCGGGCCGGACGGCCGCCGGTCGGACGGCCGGGCCGGGCGGCGCGGCGCGTCCCGCCCGGGCGGCAGCACCGAGGTGGGGTCGGGCGGACGGCCGCCTCCCGCCACCGTCGGCCGGTGGCCCTGCTGCGGGGCGGTCGGCTGGGCGTAGCGCGGCAGCGAAGGGGGCGGCAGCGGAGGGGACGGCGACGGGGGCCGGGCGACACCGGGCTTCGGCGGGGGCGGCGGCCACGACGGCGGCAGCGGTCGGCCGCCGGGCGGCGACTGCCCGCCCGACCCCCACCCGCCCGGCCTGCGCGGGTCCCCCGGCCCGCCCGAGGACGCGGACGGTCGCCGGGGCTGCTGCCCCCAGCCGGGCGTGCCCCGCTTCGGCGGTCGTCCGTCGTTCATCCGTCCACCCTTCCTCACCGGGCGGTCAGGGTACGCGCGCGGCCTCATCCGCTCGGACGAACGAGGCCCCCGCGCGGTTCCCGGTCAGTCGTCGAGCAGCGGCTCGCCCTCGAAGACGCCGAGGTCCTCGCGGTAGAACTCGATGCCGACGCCGTTGGGGTCACGGATGTAGAGGCTGTTGTCGATGCCCCGGTCCGGCCCGATGTACTCGACGCCCGCCTCGTCCAGCCGGGTGCGCACGGCCGCGAACTCCTCGGCCGAGGTCGACAGCGCGATGTGCTGCACGGCGCCGATCGTCTCGGAGAAGTCGGGGTGGTCGTGGCCGGGGAAGTCGAAGAAGCCGAGCAGGTTGCGGTTGCCGATGTCGAAGAAGAAGTGGCTCGATCCGCTGTAGTCGCGGTTCTCCACCAGCTCGACCAGCGGGAACCCGAGCAGATCCTGGTAGAAGCGGATCGTCTCCTCGACGTCCTTGCAGATCAGTGCGGCGTGGTGGACGCCCTTCACCGTCGACGCGGGCCGCTCGGCGAGCGGTCGCAGGTACTTGTCCTTGAGCTCGGCGCGGCGGGCGCGGACGGCTTCGAGCTCGGCACCTTCGGGCTGCGGCATGAGGTCTCCCTGGTCGGTCGGAACGTGCCCCGCACAACGGTAGTTGCGTCTGCAACATTCCGCGAGGGGGTACACCGGGAGCATGGACGATCGCTTCGACGGTTTCATCGCCGGACTGGGTGCCGCCTCCGGCCTGAGGGCGGTCGTCGGGCACTGGCCGCGCTCGCCGCTGGGGGCGTTCACCGACGTGATGGTCGAGCAGCCCGGCGGGCACCGGCTGCTGCTCGCCCCCTCCGACGCCGTCGCGGAGTTCGTCTCGGCCACGTACACCTTCGACGAGGTGCGCGTGGGCCCGGTGACGGCGCGGACCGACGGCGTGCGGTGGGTCGTCGACGCTGCGCCGCTCGCCCTGGAGTTCACGACCGGGCGCCGGTCGGGCCTGGGCCTGCTGCTGCGCGCGGTGCCCCGCCGGCTGGCCGTGGCCCCGGCGTGGATCTCGGTCGTCGACGTCGTGGCGCGGCGCGTGCTGCCCGGCGTCCGCACGCGCGGGTCGGCGGGCGGGGGCCGGGAGGAGTTCTACGCGGCTCTCGACCTGCACCGCATCACCTCCGCCGCCGTCGACTGGGACGGCGCGGACCAGGGCCCGCTGGCGCCCGTCGACCCGCCGGTGCGGTTCGGCTTCGGCTCCACGCCCCGCTCCCCCGCCCTGACGCGGGTGACGACGATCGTCAGATCCAGCGGGGCGGGGTCGGCAGGTCGCCGTCGAGCGTCGTGAGGGCGCTGCCGTCGCCGCGGCCGGTCAGCCAGGCCAGCAGCGACGCGGCGGGCCCGTGGACCTGGAGCGTCGCCCCCTCGGGACCCAGCGGCCAGGTGCGGTCGCGGTCGGTGGCCGTCAGGACGGCCCGCGGGCAGCCGTCCTTGCCGGACAGGACGCCGGTGACGTCGTCGAGCAGGGTGTCGACGACCTCGGGCGGCAGGTCCGACACGGTGGCCCCGGACGCCAGGTCGACCGCGTGCAGCCACACCTCGCGCACCCGCATCCACGGGACCTCGGCGGCGGGGATCTCGCGGCCGAGCGCGCTGCGGACCGTGGCCCGCCAGTCGCCGTCGTCGAGCCGGGACAGGGCGACGTCGAGGGCGTCGGCGGTGGTCGAGAGCTCGCGGCGCAGGCGGTCGGCCGGGAACCGCGACGACGACTCGATCTCCGCGGCGCGCTGCTCGGCGTCGGCGTACATCGGGGTCTCGACGCCGGTGCGCGCCCACTCGGCGAGCCGGGTGAGCGCCTCGGCGTTGCGGGCGACGTGCGCGACGACGTGCGCGCGGGTCCAGCCGGGCAGGCCGCTGGGGGCGCGCAGGGCGTCGTCGGGCAGGGCGTCGACGAGCTGCACCAGGAACTCGGTACCGGCGCCCATCCACGGCAGCGTCGCCGTCACGTCGCGTCTCACGATTCCCCCAGACGCCCCCGCAGGGCCTTCTTGTCGATCTTGCCGACCTTCGTGACGGGCAGCTCGCCCACCAGTTCCAGCCGTTCGGGTCGCTTGAACCGTGCCACACCCGACATCACGTCCTGGATCTCGGCCAGTGTGACGCTCGCCCCGGAGCGGGTCACGACGAACACGCAGACGCGCTCGCCGAGGTCCGGGTCGGGCATCGCGACGGCGGCGACCTGGCTGACGGCGGGCAGCTGGTAGACCAGGTTCTCGACCTCCTCGGCGCTGATCTTCTCCCCGCCGCGGTTGATCATGTCCTTGTCGCGGCCCTCCACGACGAGGTTGCCCTCGGGGGTGCGGCGGCAGATGTCGCCGCTGCGGTACCAGCCGTCGGCGGTGAACGCGCGGGCGTTCTGCTCCTCGGCCCGGTAGTAGCCGCGCAGCGTGTACGGGCCGCGGGTGAGCAGCGAGCCGGGCTCGCCGTCGGGGACGTCCTCGTCGAGCTCGTCGACCAGGCGCACCTCGTCGTCGGGGCACATCGGGCGGCCCTGGGTGGTGCAGACGACGTCGTCGGGGTCGTCGAGGCGGGTGTAGTTGAGCAGCCCCTCGGCCATCCCGAACACCTGCTGGAGCGCCGCGCCGAGCACCGGGCGGATCCTGCGGGCCAGCTCGTCGGCCAGCCGGGCGCCGCCGACCTGCAGGACCTGCAGCGGCTCCGGCCGCCCGTGCTCGGCCGCGTGCTCGAGCCAGCGCCCGGCGACCGCGGGCACGACGGCGGTGTGCGTCACCCGCTCGGCCGCGATCGTCGCGAACGCCCGCTCCGGCTCGGGCGAGGGCAGCATGACGACCCGCCCGCCGGCCAGCAGCGTCCCCAGGATGCCGGGGCAGGCCAGCGGGAAGTTGTGACCCGCGGGCAGGCTGACCAGGTACGCCGTCCCGGCGTCGACCCCGGAGACCTCGGCGCTCGCCCGCGCGTTGTAGGCGTAGTCGTCGTGGGTGCGCGGGATGAGCTTCGGCAGGCCGGTCGTGCCGCCGGAGAGCAGGAACACCGCGACGGCGCGGGGGTCCGGGGCCGGCCCGGCGTACGCGGGGCCGGGGGCGCCCAGCGCGCGGAGGTCGACGTGGCCGTCGGTGGCCGCGCCCGCGACGAGGACGTGCCGCAGCGAGGCGACCTCGCCGACGAGCTCCGCGCCCAGCGCCTGGTGGTCGAAGTCGCGCAGCCGGTCGGGCACCGCGACCGCGACGGCCCCGGCGTGCTCGGCGAGGTAGGCCAGCTCGGCGTGGCGGTGGGCGGGCAGGGCCATCACCGGCACGATCCCCGCGCGCAGGCAGGCGACCGTCAGGACGACGAACTCCCAGCCGTTCGCGAGCTGCACGACGATCCGGTCGCCCGCGGCGATCCCGAGGTCGACGAGCCGGGCGGCCATCGCGTCGGAGCGGGCGAGCAGCTCGCCGTGGGTGAGCCGGGTGTCGCCGTCGACCAGCGCCGGGGCGTCCGGTGAGCCGGCGGCGACGTCGGCGAGCAGGTCGCCGAGCGGGCGTCCCGCCCAGTACCCTGCCTCGACGTACCGGGTGACGAACTCCGCAGGCCACGGGACGAACTCGACCATCTCAGCGCCCTTCCACGATCACGGCGTCCAGCGCCACGAGCCCGTCCGCGGTGAGCCGCAACGGGTTGATCTCCACCTCGTCCAGGCCGGGGTGGTCGAGCAGCAGCCCGCCGACGGCGTCGACGACGTGGGCGAGCGCGGTGCGGTCGAGCACCGGGCCGCCGCGCCACCCGTCGAGCAGGGCGCGGCCCGCGAGCTCGTCGACCATCGCCCCGGCGTCGGGCGCCGGCGCGACCCGGACGGCGACGTCGGCGAGCGCCTCGGCCGTGGTGCCGCCGAGCCCGACCAGCACGACCGGTCCGAAGACGGGGTCGCGGCGGGCGCCGACCACCAGGTCGACGCCGGGCGCGGCCATCTCCTCGACGAGCACGGTCCCGGACCCGATCGCGTCGAGCGCCTCGTCCAGCTCCGCGGCGGTGCGCACGCCGAGGCGGACACCGCCGACCTCGGTCTTGTGCAGCACCGCGGCGTCGAGCAGCTTGACCGCGACCGGTCCGCCCAGCTCGTCGAGGGCCCGGTGCGCGTCGGCGCGCGAGCGGCAGGCGCGGCGCGGCGGGGTGGTGATCCCGAGCGCGTCGAGGACGGACTTGGCCGCGTGCTCGTCGACGGGGCCGCCGGGGACCTCCACCGACGCGTGACCGGGGGCCGTGCGGGGGGCGCGACGGCCCGCCGCGTCCGCCACCAGCGCCGCCACCGCGGCGGACAGGCCGCGGGGGTCGGCCAGGGCCGGGACGCCGCGGGCGCGCAGGGCCGCGCGGGCTGCGGCCACGGCCGGCCCCGCCCCGCCGACGGCGACCACGAGCGGGACGGAGCCGTCGTGGCCGTCGGCGACGGCGACCAGGTCGAGCGCGTCGGGCTCGTGCAGGGCGTAGGCGGCGACGACGTCGACGCCCGGGTCCCCGGCCACCGCGGCCAGCACCCGCCCGAACGAGGGGTCCGGGCGCCCGGTGTCGACCGGGTTGGCCTGGTGCGTGAGCGGCGGGAGCAGCGTGCCGAGCAGGTCCTGGGTGGCGCGCGTCAGCTCCGGGACGTCGACGCCGCGGCCGCGGAGGTCGTCGAGCACCAGCAGGCCGGGGCCCGCCTGTCCGGTGAGGACGCCGACCCCGGTCGCCCCGGCCGGCAGCCGGACCTGGGACAGCGCGCCGACGGCGTCGACCAGCTCCCGCTCGTCGTCGACGAGGACGGCGCCGGCCTGGCGCAGCGCCGCGCGGGTCGTGCGCCACGAGGTGGCGAGCGCACCGGTGTGCGACCGAGCGAACGCGGCCACGTCGTTGCGCCCCACGACGAGCGCGACGACCGGGCGCGTCACCGCGAGCCGGGCGACCGCGGCCGTCAGGCGCGGCCCGTCGGCGACGGACTCCACGTGCAGCGCGACCGCGCCGGTGCCGGGGTCGGCGGCGAGGTGGTCGAGGACGTCGGGCGCGGACACGTCGACCGCGTTGCCCAGACCCACCGCGAGGCTGACGCCGTGCCCGGCCTCGGTGAGCAGGAACGCGAGCGCGTGGTTGACCCCGCCGCTCGCGGCGACGACGGCGACCCGCCCGGCCGGGACGTCCGCGACGCCCGGCACGAAGCTGGCCGTGACGCCCGCGGACGGCACGAGGAAGCCGGAGGTGTTGGGGCCCAGCACGCGGATGCCGGTGCGGGCGACGACGTCGGCGAGCGCGGCCTGGTGGGCGACGCCCTCCTCCCCCGACTCGGCGAACCCGCCCCCGCACACGACGGCGGCCCCGGCCCCCGCGGCGGCGGCCTCGGCGACGGCTCCCGCGGTGGCCGCGGCGGGCACGCAGACGATCGCCAGATCGACGGGTCCGTACCGCACGACGGCCTCGGCCACGGACGGGCACAGGGCCTCGTCCCGGGCGTTGACGAGCGCGACGGGCCCGGGGAAGGACGCCAACGACCGGGCCATGACGGCCCCGAGCTTGGCGGGGTCCCGGGAGGCCCCGACGACGGCGATCGCGCGTGGGGCGAACAGCGACGACAGCACTCCGGAGCCGTAGTGCTGTCGTGGGGGCCCCTGGGGAGCATCATGGCTCCGGAGTGCGGTCACGGGGCCACCGTCGCGAGGTCGGTGCGGCCGGAGAGGACTGCGGTCAGGGCCTTGTCCTCGTCCATGTCGTCGTCGATCAGGACGGTGGTCAGGCCGTGGTGCATGCGGGCCTGCTCGCAGACCAGGGTGCGGGTGAACGAGGTGCCCCCGTGGACGGCCACGAGCCCCGAGCCGGGCAGCTGCGCGAAGGCGGCCGGCAGCCCGCTCTCGTCGTCGGGCGCCGCCACCCCGGTGGCAGGAAGGCCACCTTCATGCAGCGTCGTTGCGTGAAGGTGGCCTTGCTGCGATGCCGGCCGCACCACGAACCCGCCGCCCGTCCCCGGCTCGGCCGTCACCAGCCGCCCGGGGAACGTCACGTCGCCCACCTCCAGCGGGGTCTGCAGCGGCTCGGCGCCGTGCTCGGCGACCCAGTGCTCGTGGCTGCTCGCCACGAACTCGGGCGCGCGGCGGGCCAGGCGGGCGTCGGTGATGCTGCGGGAGAGGAAGTGGTAGGCGAACTGCCACGGCGCGAAGAAGTCGTGGTAGCGGCCGAAGTGCTCCCACCAGGCCAGGCTCGGCCGGGCGGAGCCCTGGATCTTCTCCACCGACGGGCGGGCGGCTGCCTCGTACGCGGCCAGCGCCTCCCCGAGGTCGGCGTGGGACACCAGTGCCGCCGACAGCGCCACCGCGTCCTCCATCGCCATCTTCGTGCCGGAGCCGACGGAGAAGTGCGCGGTGTGCACGGCGTCGCCGAGGAACGCGACGGGCCGCGGGTCGAGCGTGGTCCACGACGGGGTGCGGCGGGTCCGGAAGTTGCCCCACCGCGAGTTGTTGACGAGCAGCTTGCGCCCGTCGATCCGGTCGGCGAACAGCTCCTCGAGGTAGGCCTTCGTCTTCTCGTCCGAGGCGCCGGGGGGCTGGGTGACGTCGAACTCGTCGAGGCCGGCGGCCCGCCACGACTCCTCGTCGGTCTCGACGATGAACGTGCTCACCTCGTCGGAGATCGGGTAGCCGTGCACCGCGAACACGCCGTGCGGGCCGCGCTCGTGCACGAACGTCAGCCCGGAGAACAGGTAGTCGGTGCCGAACCAGATGAACTTCGCCGTCGCCGTGTCGACCGTGGACTCCAGCCCGACCTCCTCACGGATCGCCGAGCCCGTGCCGTCGGCGGCCACGACGAGGTCGTAGCCCTCGAGGTCGGCGAGGGTGACGAACGTGGAGAAGTGCAGCGTCGCGCCGAACTCCCGGGCGCGGTCCTGCAGCAGCCCGAGCAGCACCTTGCGCGAGATCGCGGCCATGCCGTTGCCGCCGCAGCGCAGCACGTCGCCCTTGAGCCGCACCTCGATGTCGTCCCAGTGCACGCCGTGCTCGCGCAGGCCGTCGCGCAGCACCGGGTCGGCCTCGTCGATCGCGGCCAGGGTGCGGTCGGAGAACACCACGCCGAAGCCGAACGTGTCGTCGGCGCGGTTGCGCTCGAACACGTCCACGCCGATCGACGGATCGGCCTTGCGGAGCAGCGCGGCCAGGAACAGCCCGCCCGGCCCACCCCCGACGACGGCGACCCTCATGGCGCGCAGACGTTCCGGCACTCGCCGACGCCCTCGACCCGCGTGACGACCGCGGAGCCCTCGACGAGGTAGCGCGGGGGCTTGCGGGCGTGGCCGACGCCACCGGGCGTGCCGGTGGCGATGAGGTCGCCGGGGGCGAGGGTGATGATCTGCGAGATGTAGCGGACCAGTGCGACGGCGTCGTGCACGAGGTCGCCGGTGTCGGCCTTCTGGACGACGTCGCCGTCGACGGTGCAGGAGATGTCGCCCGGCTCCGCGTCGGTCACGAGCCACGGCCCGACCGGCGTCGACGCCTCGAACGTCTTGCCCTGCAGCCACTGCACGGACCGGTACTGGAAGTCGCGGGCGGTGATGTCGTTGACGACGGTGTATCCGGCGATCGCCGCGCGGGCCTCCTCCTCGGAGGCGTTGCGCACCTCCGCGCCGATGACGACCCCCAGCTCGGCCTCCCAGTCGACCTCGTCGGACCCGGCGGGCAGCGTGATCGGGTCGAACGCGCCGATCAGCGAGCGGTGGTACTTCGCGAACAGCGTCGGGAACTCGGGGAGCTCGCGGCCCATCTCGCGGATGTGCGTGGCGTAGTTCAGGCCGACGCACAGGATCTTCTCCGGGCGCGGGACGGGCGGGGCGTAGTCGAGCCCGTCGAGCGGGTGGACGGTGCCGGTGGCCGCGGCGGCCTCGGCCCTCCAGTCCGGGCGGGCCAGCAGTGGGCCCAGGTCGGCGTGACCGAGCTCGACCGCCCCGTCGTCGTCGACGCGGACGGCGCGGGTGCCGTCGGCGGTCCTGATCGTCGCGAGCTTCACGAGCCGTCCTCCACGGAGGTGCGGGCGAGGCCGAGCGCCTCGAACACGGGGTCGTCGGAGAACCGGAACGCGTCGAGCCCGCCGTCGGTCCGGATCGTCACCGGCGCCCACGAGGGCACCGCGAACAGGTCGCCCGTGCCGACGTCCCAGGTCTCGTCGCCGACGGTGACCGAGCCGGAGCCGGAGAACACCTGCCACACCCCCGACCCCGCGACGCGCGTGGTGAGCGACCGCGCGCCGGTGCCGAGCCGGTGCATCTCGGTGCGGATCGTCGACAGCGCGTCGCGCCCGGTGGCCGGGTTGGTGAAGCGGACGACCGCGTGCCCCGGCGAGACGACGCCCGGGTGCCCCTCGGCCTCCAGCTCCAGCTGCGCGGCGAGCGCGGCGTCGGTGTGCTCCCAGCGGTAGGCCATCAGCGGCGACGCCGCGGGCGCGGGCGCTCCCACCGGGCGCAGGCCCGGGTGCCCCCACAGGCGCTCGTTGCGCGAGGCGGCCGGGGTCTCCGTCGTGGACAGCACCTCGGGGCCGAACTCGAAGAACCCGGCGTCGAGCTGGCGGACCAGCGGGATGTCGAGGCCGTCGATCCAGGCCATCGGGTGGTCGGTGGTGTTGTGGTGCTCGTGCCAGTGCATGCCCGGGGTGAGCAGCAGGTCGCCGCGGCGCATCGCGACCGGGTCGCCGACCACGTTGGTCCAGACCCCCTCGCCCTCGACGACGAACCGGAACGCCGTCTGCGTGTGCCGGTGCGCGGGGGCCTCCTCGCGCGGGCCGAGGTACTGGATCGCGGCCCACAGCGTCGGCGTGGCGTAGGCGGTGCCGGGCAGGCCGGGGTTGGCCAGCGCGATCGCGCGGCGCTCCCCGCCGCGGCCGACCGGCACGAGCTCGCCGCTGCGCGCCGCGAGCGGGTAGAGCGTGGACCAGCGCCACAGCGCCGGCACCGCGTGCGGCGACGGGGTCTGCGGCATCAGGCCGCCGCGCTGGGTCCACAGCGGGGCCATGTTCGCCGCGGCGAAGTCGGCGTACAGCTCGTCGAGCTGCGCCAGCTCCTCGGCGGTGGGTTCGTCGGTGACGGCGGTCATGCCGTGGCCTCCTTCTCGATGCGGGGTGCAGCGGTGCGCGCGGTCCGGGTACCCGGGATCAGGGCGATGAGCAACGCCCCGGCCAGTGCGGGCACCGCGAAGCCGTAGAAGTTCCACTCGAAGCCGAGGCCCGACGCCAGCACCCAGCCGCCGAACAGCGGGCCGACGATCGCCCCCGCCCGCCCGACGCCGAGCGCCCAGCCGAGCGCGGTGGCGCGGCTCGCGGCCGGGTAGTGCACGGCGACGTAGCCGTTGACCAGGATCTGCGTGCCGACGCTGCCGAGCCCGGCGATCGCGACGGCACCGAACAGCAGTGCGGTGTCGAGCCGCTGCGAGAGCAGCAGCAGGCACGCGGTGGCGGCGAGGAACGCGCCCGCGGTGACCGGCTTGGGGCCGAACCGGTCGGCCAGCGCGGAGGCGCCGATCGCGCCGACGATCGCGCCCAGGTTGAGCACCAGCAGGAACTGCAGCGCGGAACCCAGCGGGTAGCCCGCCTCGCGCATGATCTGCGGCAGCCAGGTGTTGAGCCCGTAGACGAGCAGCAGCCCGCAGAAGCTCGCCGCGCCGAACAGCAGCGTGGCCGTGCGGTGGGTGGGGGTGAACAGGGCGCGCGGGCCGGCGACGGCGCCCGCCCCGGGCGGCGGGTCCAGCACGGCGCCGTAGCGGGCGGCGAGCGCCTCGGCCTCCTCGCGACGGCCGCGGGCGAGCAGGTGGGCGGCCGACTCGGGCAGGAACGCGATCGCCGCGGGCAGCACCAGCACCAGCGGCGCGACACCGATCCAGAACATGGTCCGCCAGCCCTGCTCGGCGACCAGCGCGAGCGCCAGCACCGCGGCGAGCACGCCGCCGACGGAGTAGCCGACGAACATCAGCGCGTTCCACAGCTGCCTGCGCCCGCGCGGGGCGTACTCGACGGTGAGCGCGATCGCGCTGGGCAGCACGCCGCCGAGACCGAGCCCGCCGAGGAACCGGAACAGGCCGAACAGCTCGGGGCCCGGCGCGATCGCGCACAGGGCCATCGCCACGGAGAACCAGGTGATGCCGACCAGCATGATCCGGCGACGGCCGACCCGGTCGGTGACCGCGCCCGCGACCAGCGCGCCGACCAGCATGCCGGCGAGCGCGTAGCTGCCGATCGCGCCGGCCTGCGCCGGGCCCAGGCCCCAGCCCGGCTCGGCGAGCAGCGTCGGGACGACGGAGCCGTAGACGATCAGGTCGTAGCCGTCGAACACGATCGTCAGGAAGCAGATCGCCACCACGGCGAGGCCGCGGCGGGACCCGGTGGGCGCGGGCTCGGACACGGGCGACCTCCTCGTCGGACTGCTACGAGCTCACGTTACAACGTTTATCCGACGACCGTCCAGTCTTCGTTACGTATTCACGACGCCTGGCTCAGCCCGTCCGCCACCTCGTCGACGAACCCCTCGGCCGCGGCGCGCAGCAGCCCGTGCGCCTCGAGGAAGACCTCGTGCGCGGCCCGGCCCGACCAGCCGGCCGGCAGCAGCTCCGGCGGGAGGTCCGGGTCGCGGAACGGGAAGCGCCGGTAGTCGTGCATCAGCCGCATCCGCTCGACGAGCGCGTCCTGGCCGAGCAGCTCCCCCGCCCGGTAGCGGGCCAGCCGCGGCCGGTACTCCGCGAGCAGGGTCGCGTAGTCGCGGTCCAGTGCGGCGAGGTCCCAGGACCGGTCGGCCATGTCGCGGTCGGCCCCGATGCCCTCCGAGCGCGCGTGGAAGGCGTCGAGCCGCACGGCCGGATGATCGACGAAACCGGCCTTGACCTGTGCGATCCGATCATGGGGACTCAGCCAGACCGACGCCGACAGCGGCCCGAACCCGAGCCACGCCAGCTTCTTGCGCAGCCGCTCGCGCAGCGCGCGGTCGGTCTCCGGCACCGAGTAGATGACCATGTGCCAGTGCCCGTCCCACGGCCCGGCGGCGCGGTCGAAGATCCGGGCCCGGCCCTCGTCGAGCAGCGCCCACGCCGCGTCGGTGAGCAGGTAGGTGGTCTCCCTGCCGTCGCGGCGGCTCTCCAGCCAGCCCTCCTTGCGCAGCCGCGTGACGACCACCCGCACCGTCGCCTCCGGCACGTCGAAGCAGGCCATCAGCGCCGTGAGCGTGCGCAGCCGGGCCTCGCCGCCGCGGTAGCGGAGGTAGTCGCCGAACAGGTCGAACACCAGCGATCGAGCCTTCACCGCTAGCCGCCTCCCGTGCCGTTTCGTTGACGACCGTTGTCACAGCGCTCCATGATGGCGCCCCGACACACTTCCCCCGGTCCCTGGGAGCACATGATGGCCGAGACGTTCGTCCTGATCACCGGAGCCTGGCACGGCGGATGGGCGTGGCGCCCGGTCGCCGAGCACCTCCGGGCCGCCGGGCACACCGTCCACACCCCCACCCTGCCCGGGCTCGCCGACGGCGACGACCCCACCGCCCTGCACCTGTCCGACGTCGTCGACTTCGTCGTGAGCTACGTGGAGCGCAACGACCTCACCGACGTGACGCTCGTCGGCCACAGCTGGGGCGGCTACCCGATCACCGGTGCCGCGCCCCGCCTCACCGACCGCCTGAAGAAGCTCGTCTACTGGAGCGCGTTCGTGCCCGCCGCGGGCAGGAGCCTCTACGACGAGGTGCCGCCGCCCTACCAGGAGCTCTTCGCCGGCGTCGCCGGTGCGTCGGGGAACAACACCGTCGTGCTCCCCTTCGAGGTGTTCGCGGGCGGCTTCATCGGCGACGCCCCGGAGCCCGTCCAGAAGCTCGTGTACGACCTGCTCGTGCCGCATCCGATGCAGTACTTCACCGAGACCGTCGAGCCGATCGACCCCGCGACGCTCGGTGTGCCGGTGGCCTACGTGTTCAGCGTCGACGACGTGGCGCTGCCGCCCGGCGAGTACGGCTGGGTGCCGCGCTTCCCCGAGCGCCTCGGCGTCACCGCGACCGAGGCCCCGGGCAGCCACGAGTCGCTGCTGACCCAGCCGGCGGGCCTCGCGGAGGCCCTGCTCAAGGCCTGACCCCGCCGCCGGACAGGCCGCGCAGGGCGTCCCCGACGACCGACGCGGCCCAGTCCGGCCCCCCGGGGATCCCCGCCAGGTGGTCGGCGTACAGCACGCCGATGATCATGCTCGTGGCCCGCTCGACGTCGAGGTCGGCGCGCAGGTCGCCCCTCTCGACGCCGGCCCGCAGCACCCGCGCGAAGTAGGCCCGTCGCGGCAGCAGGGTGCTCTCCCGGATCAGCGCGAGCAGCTCCCCCGACCGGGGTTCGGCCGCGAGACATGTCCCCACGATGCTCATCCCGCCGACCTCGTCGTACTGCCTCCGCATCTCGCCGAGCAGCGCGACGAGGTCGGCGGTCGTGTCCCCGGTGAGCTCCGGGACGTGGTCGACCTGCAGGTGCGTGAGTGCGGCGCCGATCAGCGCCGACTTGCCGGGCCAGCGCGAGTAGACCGTGACCTTGGAGACGCCGGCCTCGGCCGCGACCCGGTCCATCGACGTGCCCGCGACGCCCTCCAGCGCGAGGACCTTGATCGTCGCCTCGAGCACGGCGATGTCGATCGCCGGATCCTTCGTGCGCCCGCGACGCCCCGCACCCGCCATCCCCCGAGCGTAGGCCGCGACCCGATGTGGCCCTTGACACTCCCCGGACCTCCGCCCAATATCTGTACTGAACAGTTCAGTTCAAGAAATCGGGGGAAGCATGCTGCCGACCAGCCCGCCCACGGTGCGGTTCGATCCGCTCGACCAGGACATGCGGTTCCACGACTTCGGCGTCTACGACGAGATCCGCGCCGCCGGAGGCGTCGCCTGGTCGCCCGAGCGCGGCGGGTTCTGGGCCGTCGCCGACCACGCGCTGGCCCGGCAGATCGCGTCCGACCACGGTCGGTTCCGCTCGGCGGCGGGGGTGCGGATCCCGCCGAACGGCACGCCGCCCACCTTCGCGCTGGAGTACGACCGCCCCGAGCACACCGGGCACCGGAAGATCCTCACCGCGGCGGTCGGGCCGCGGGTGGCGCCCGGCCTGGACGCGATGGTCCGCGGCCACGCCCGCGCACTGCTCGCCACGGGCGCCGACGGCCGGCTCGACCTCGGGGCCGGCTACGCGTTCCGCCTCTCGCTCGACGTGATGTTCGAGCTCATCGGCGCCCCCGGGCACCTCAAGGACGAGGTCGAGCTGCTGGCCGAGGCCCTGTTCCTCTACCGGACCCCGCTGCCCGACGGACGCGACGCCGCCGGCCGGCTGCGGGAGATCCTGCAGGAGATGGTCGCGAGCCGGACCGCGGAGCCGCGCGGGGACTGGCTCAGCGAGGTGGTCGCCCGCGGCCGCGACACCGAACACCCGCTCAGCGAACAGGAGGTGCACGGCGCGATCGTCGCGCTCCTGGTGGGCGGGCACCACTCCACGGCCCGCGCCACGGCGTGCCTGCTCGCCCACGTCGTCACCCACCCCGAGCTCCAGGAGACGCTGCGCGCGGCTCCCGAGCGGATCCCCGAGGCCGTCGAGGAGGCCGTCCGGATGTGGACGCCGCTGCGCTGGTTCGCGCGCACCGCGGCCGAGGACGTGGGTCTCGGCGGCGTCACCGTCCGGGCGGGCGAACGGGTCCTGCTGCTCTACGCCGGCGCCAACCGCGACCCGCAGCGGTTCGCGGAGCCCGACGAGTTCGTGCTCGGCCAGTCCCAGCCCAACACCCACCTCGCCTTCGGCTGGGGCATCCACCGCTGCGTCGGGATGCCGCTGGCCCAGCTCGAGGTCCGGGTGGCCGTCGAGGAGCTCTTCGCCGCCACCGAGTGGGTCGCGCCGTACGACGACATCACCTGGACCTCCTCCACCGAACCCCGCCGCATCCCCTGCGCCCTGCGCTGACCCCACCCCCGACCGCCCCGACCTCGACGACGAGAGGCACCGCCATGTCCGAATCCGTCCTGAACCCCGCACCGGGTCTGTCCGCGCCGTCGGGCCGGGCCCGCACCCGGGCCGTCGTCGCGGTCGCGGTCGGCAACCTGCTGGAGTGGTACGACTTCGCGGTCTACGCGGGGATGGCCGCACTGCTGGCCACGCTGTTCTTCCCCTCCGACGACCCGATCGCGTCGCTGCTGGCCTCGCTCTCCGTGTTCGCGGTGGGGTTCGCGCTGCGGCCGGTCGGCGCGATCGTCTTCGGGCGCATGGCCGACCGGCACGGTCGCCGTCCGACCCTGCTCGTCGTCATCACCCTGATGGGCGTGGCCACGGTGCTCATCGGCGTGATGCCGACGTACGCGACCGCCGGGGTCTGGGGCGCCGTCCTGCTCGTCCTCGCCCGCTCCGCGCAGGGGCTCTCGGTCGGCGGCGAGTTCAGCGCGTCCACCGCGTTCCTCGTCGAGTTCGCCCCGGCCGGCCGGCGCGGGTTCTACGGGTCGCTCGCCTACCTGACCGCGTGCCTCGGCTCGTTCCTCGGCCTCGGCGTCGTCACCGTGGTCCGGTCGCTGTCGAGCCCGGAGTTCCTGACGACGTGGGGCTGGCGCATCCCGTTCCTGCTGAGCTTCCCGCTGCTCGCGATCGGCCTCTACATCCGGCTGCGGGTCGAGGAGTCCCCGGCCTTCGTCCGGACGGCGGCGGGCCCGGACGTCTCCCCCGTCACCGAGTCGGTCCGCTCCCAGAAGCGCGGGATGCTGCTCCTGTTCGGCGTCACCGTCGGGTTCGCCGTCGGCTCGTACACGGTGCTCGCGTTCGTGCTCGGCTACCTGACGACCGTGCTGGGGTACCCGCCCGCCGACGCCGCAGCCGCCGTGCTCGTCGCCACGCTCGTCGGCTCGCTGAGCATCCCGCTGTTCGGGCACCTGTCCGACCGGGTCGGCCGCCGCCCGGTGCTCGTCACCGGGTGCGTCGGCCTGGCCGTCGCCGCGTTCCCCGCCTACGCCCTGATGGGGCTCGGCGGCATCGTCGCGGCCGTGGGCGGGCAGCTGCTCATCTGGGTGTTCATGGCCATGCTGTGCGGCGCCTGCCCCGCGGCGTTCTCCGAGCTGTTCCCGACGCGGCTGCGCACGACGGCCGTCGGGGTCTCGTACTCGTTCGCGCTCGCCCTCTTCGGTGGCACGACCCCGCTGGTCTCCACCTGGCTGGTCGGGGCGACCGGCAGCACGCTCGCCCCGGCGTGGTTCCTGGTCGTGACGGCGGCGGTGAGCGCGGTCGCCGCGCTGCGCCTGCGGGAGACCGCCCGCGATGCCCTGCAGGCCTGACCCCGCACGACGAACGGCCCCCCGTCCACAGCGGTGAGGACGGGAGGGCCGTTCGCTCGTTCCCGGCGCCGGGGACCCCCGGTCGGCAGGGCGCCGGGCGGGGCCGGCCGCGGCCGGCCCCGCTCGTTCGGGTGGGTCAGCCGTCGGACGGGCGGGGGTCACCGCCGACGTTCGGCGGGAACCGCAGCGGCGGGAGGCCGGTCAGCGGCGGCTGCGGCAGGTTGCCGACCTCCGCCGGGACCGGCGCGCCCTGGACGGGGTTGCCCAGGGGCTCCAGCGGGTCGACGGGGTCGTAGGACTCCAGGCCGGGGCCGCTGCCGTCGAAGGACTCGGTGCGGTCGCAGCCGAGCAGCGTCACGTCGAGCGGACCGTTGGTGGTGACGCGCAGCTCCGCGTCGCAGTCCACCCCGGCGCGCTCCGGGTCGATCGTCACCGCGCCCACGTCGACGCCGGTGATCTCCAGCGCGTTCTCCACCGGCGCGTCGACCGGCTCGTCGAGCGCGCGGAACTCCCGCAGGTACGGGTTGACCGGGGAGAAGGTGCCGTCGGAGACGCCCAGCTGCGACTGCGACGCCGGCACCGGGGCGTCGGTGACGCCCTGCCCGCGCGACACGACGTCGATCTGCGCGATGCCGTCGTCGCGGCTCGTGATGCCCGAGAGCCAGTACGCGTGGTCACCGACCAGCCCCGAGGCCGGGTCGTCCATCAACGGGTTGCGGACGTAGGTGACGTGGTGCGGGTCGACGGCGCGGGTGTCGTCGCCGAGCCACTCGGTGGCCAGGTCCCACATGCCGTTCTTGCACATCACCAGGTGCTCGGCGGCGAGGCCGACCCAGCTGATGAACTCGTAGTCGTAGTCGCCGGCCGCGTACGCGTCGGCCCGCTCGCGGGTGATGTTGTAGGGGATGAAGTCGTCGTTGACCCCGGCCCACTCCATCACCGGCTGGTTGCGCCGGCTGGGCAGCAGCGGGGTGAGCTTCGACCCCGCCTCGTGGTTCGTCAGCGTGTCGACCGGCAGCGTGTCGGCGACCCCGTTGAGCCCGGGGAACGACGGGGCCACGTCGAGCCCGTCGCAGATGAACGCCTTCGAGAACACGTCCGGGTAGGTCAGCGACAGCTTGTTGGCCATGTACGCGCCGCTGGAGAACCCGCCCATCGCGGTGCGCTCGGTGTCGAGGTCGTAGTGGCTGCGGGCGTCGGCGATCGCCTCGAACACCGCGGCGCCGGACTGGCCGTAGCCCCACTCGTCCTGGCCGCGGGCGTCGACGTCGATCACCATCGTCGGGTTGCCCGAGCGCTCGGCGAACGCCCGGTAGAGGTCGCGCTCGCCGGCGACGTCGTCACCGGGGCGCAGGGCGTAGCCGTTGGTCCACACGATCGAGGAGTAGCCGTCGGCCGGGGCCGCGGCCTCGGGCACGTAGACCATGTAGCGCTGGAGCTGCCCGGGCAGGTCGGGGACGCAGTCGTCGCGGCACGGCCAGCCGAAGGCGACGCTGGGGCGCTGGTCGCCGCTGCCCTCGCCCGCACCGGTCGCGATGCCGCCCTGCTGGGTGCCGCTGCCGGGGGGCGGGCCGCCCGGGTCGCTCGGCAGGCGTCGGCCCTGCTCGGTCTCGAAGCGGCTCGCGAACACCCGCGTCATGTACCCGGTGGTCGGGACGCCGCTCTCGTCGTCCTCCCCCGCGCGCAGCGCGTCGAAGTCGACGGTGGCGGAGAACGGGCTGAGGTCGCCGTCGGCGATCGCGCGCTTCTGGTCGTTGTCGCGGTACGGGGCCTCGAAGGGCTCGTCGAAGCGGAACGCGCTGTCGAAGAACGCCGAGGGCGTGGCGTCGCCGATCACGGCGCCGCCGGGGTGCGTCTCGTCGGCGGTGAGCTGCGGGACGAGGTACCCGCCGTCGCCCCACAGGCCCGCGGCGGCGGCGATCCGCTGCGCGCCGTCGGCGGCGAACGCGGAGTCCGGGACGACGATCTCGACCTGGCGGCGCTCGACGTCGACCGTCACCTCCGGGGTCTCGGCGAGGGTCTCGCCGGACGCGGCGTCGACGATGTCGCCCTCGGAGCCGTGCACGGTGACGAAGCGCTGCGCGGGCAGCACGGTGTTGGCGCCGTGCGGGGCGGGCAGCGGGGCGGCGGAGTCGCCCAGGGCGATCGTGATCCCGTACAGCTCGGGGTCGACCATCGTGTTGAGCGTGACGCGGAACGCGGTGCCGCCGTCGACCGGCTTGGCCCGCAGCTCGACGATGTCGGCCGCGTTGCGCCGGTAGGCCTGCGCCTCCGGGTAAGTGTAGTTGCGCAGCAGCGTGTCGTTGGGCCAGCGGTACTGGTTGCCGCCGCCCTGGTCGTCGTAGACGCAGCCCTGGTGGACGTACTCGCCGTCGCGGTAGGCGCTGGTGTGGCAGATCCCGATCGGGTCCGCCTCCCAGATGCCGGTGTTCTCCAGCTGCGGCGCCCGCGGGGGCTCCGCGTACAGCAGCGCCGGGCCGGGCGTGGCCGGGTCCTCGTCCACCGCGGGCTGGGCCAGCGCCGGGATCACCGCCACCGTGGCCGTCAGCACCACACCCGTGGCCAGCACCGCGACCCCGGATCCGATCCGCCTTCTCATCCCCACGACACCTCCGGTCCGCACCGGCCCCGACGCCGGTGTGACCCGTCCAACGCGCGACGCGGTCGATAGTGACGAATTTTCGTGCAGCGTCGCCCGGACGTAACTCCCTCGGGGACCTTCACCCCGTCGGCCGCGGCTGGGAGGATCGCGGCGGTACCGGGATCGGGGGATCCGGCCGTCCCTGGTCCCCGACGCGGAGGCGCCCGCATGGCGCGTGACGAGCAGGAACCCGGGGTGCTCGACCGCCCGCGGGTCGTCGAGCTGCTGCGGGCCGCGACCCGGCGACGGGTGACGCTCGTCGTCGCAGGCGGGGGGTTCGGCAAGACCACGGCCCTGCGCGACGCCACCGCCCGACCCGACGGCCGCGGCGGCTGGCTGGCCCTGCGCCAGGCCGACCGGGCGGTGGAGGTGCTCGCCCCGCGGCTGGCCGCGGCGCTCGGCGTCGCCGCCCCGCCCGGGCTGTCGGTGCGCGGGGGCGCGACGGGGGCGGAGGACCGGCGCGCGCTCGCCGAGGGCCAGGCCGGGCTGCTGTGCGAGGCCGTCGAGGGCACGGCGGGCCGCACACTCGTCGTCGACGACCTCGAGCAGCTCGGCGACGACGACTCCGGCACCGCGCTGCTGCACGCGCTGTGCCTCCAGGCCCCGCCGCAGCTGCACGTCGTGCTGTGCGGGCGGCGGCTGCCGCAGCTGGGCCTGGGGCGGCTGCGCGGGCGCGGCGAGGTCGCCGACGTCGCGGCGGCCGACCTCGCGTTCACCGAGGACGAGACCGCCGCCCTGCTCGTCGCCCGGTTCGGCGCGGCCGACCTGGCCGCCCCGCTCCGGTCGCTGACGGCGGGGTGGGCCGCGGCCGTCGCGCTCGCGGTCGACCGGCTGGAGGGGATCGCCCCCGGGCGGCGGGCGGCCGCGCTCGCCGAGTGGGAGCGCCACCGCGGTGCGAGCTGGCGCGACTTCGCGGCCGAGCTCGTCGCCGTCGAACCCGCGGACACGCGGCGGTTCCTCGCGGTGGCCGCCACGACCGGCGTCGCCGACGTCGGGCTGGCCCGCGGGCTCGGCGTGCCCGTCACCGAGGACGACGCCGACGAACTGCAGGACCGCGGCCTGCTGGTGCCGGTCGGCGGTGCCGCGGGGTCGGCGGGCGAGGGCCGCGTCGTGTCCCCCGTGCTGGCGTCCGCGGCCCGCGCGCAGCTCGACCCGGACGCCGCGGCCGCCGTCCGCCGCGACGCCGCGGCCTGGCTGGAGGGCCGCGGGCGGCTGGAGGAGGCGCTGGAGTGCAGCGTGGGCGCCCCGCCCGACGCGACCCGCGCGCTGCTCGCCCGCTGCGGGTACGCGCTGGTCGGGCGCGGGTGCGGCGGGCGCCTCGCCGAGGTGCTCGGCGCCGTCGGGACCGGCGGTGACCCCGCGCTGGAGGGCGCGCTCGGCGCGGCCCTGCAGGCCGCGGGCGACTGGGACGGCGCCCTGGAGGTCTACACCCGGCTGCACCGGACGACGGGCGACCGGTTGCCGCCGCAGGTCGCGTGGCGCTACGGCGCGCTGCTCTACCTGCGCGGGGAGGCCACCGCGGCGCTCGGGGTGCTCTCCCCCGACGACCCGGACCCCCTGGTCTCGGCGTGGCTGAGCGCGACCCTGTGGACGAGCGGCGACCTCGACGGGGCCGCCGCGGCGGCGCAGCGGGCGGTCGACGGGGCGGGGGACGACCCGCTGGCCCGCACGGCCGCGCACGTCGCCGCCGCGATGGTGGCCGCCGGGCGCGGTGACCGCGAGCGCAACGCCGCCGAGTACCGCCTCGCGCTCGCCGCGGGAGCGGTGGCGGGCGACTCGGCGCAGCTCGCGCGCATCCACGCCAACCTCAGCTCCCGCGCGGTCGAGGAGGGCGACTACCGCGGGGCCGTCGAGCACGCCGACGAGGCCCTGCGCGCCGGGGCCGGCCACCGGTTCTTCGCCGCGCTCGCGCTGGGCAACAAGGCCGACGCCCTGCTCCGGACGGGCCGGCTCGACGAGGCCAGCGCCGCCCTCGACGAGGCCATCGGGACCTACGCGCGGCTCGGGTCGCTGCGCGAGTGCGTGCCGCGCGCGCTGCTCGGCGCGCTGCACGTCGAGCGCGGCGACCTCGTGCGGGCGCGGGTGTGCCTGGACCAGGCGGTCCGGATCGCCGAGCGCGCCCGGGACGCCCACGCGCGGGTCAGCGCCCTCACCGCGCTCGCCCCGATCCTCGCTGCCGACGACGTCGGGGCGGCCCGCGCGGTCGCCGTCGACGCACTGGAGGGGGCGAGCAGCCTGGAGCTGCCGCGGGCGCTGTGCGCGGCCGCGCACGTCGAGCTGCTCGGCGGCGACGGGCCCGCGGCCGCCGCGCTCGCCCGCCGGGCCGAGGCGGAGGCCCGGCGCACCCACGACCGCGCCGCCCTCGCCGCGGCCCTCGAGCTCGCCGGCGCCGCGGCCGACCCGCCCGACCTGCGGCTGCTGCAGGACGCCGTCGCCGTGTGGGAGGTGGTCGGGAACCCGATCGCGCACGGCCGCACCCGGCTCGTGCTGGCCCTGCTCCGCGGCGACGAGGAGCAGGTGGCCGACCTGCGCCGGGAACTGTCGGCGCTCGGCGCGAGCCCGGACGTCGGCGTGCCGGCGCTGCTCGCCGCCCGGCTCCCCGCGGCCGGGCCCCCGGCGGCGGTCCGGATCACCACGCTGGGCCGCTTCCAGCTGCTCCGGGCGGGCCGCCCGGTCGCGGCGTCGGACTGGCGCTCGCGCAAGGCCAGGGACCTGCTGAAGATCCTCGTCGCGCACCTCGGCCACCCCGTCACCCGCGACGCCGTCGCCGACGCGCTGTGGCCGGGCGAGCCCGGTGCGCGCGTGGCCAACCGGCTGTCGGTGGCGCTGAGCGTGCTGCGCCGCGTCCTCGACCCGGGCCGGACGCTGGCGGGCGACCACTACCTCGACACCGACCACCGCGCGCTCGCGCTGCGCACCGACCGCGTCGAGGTCGACGTCGTCGCGTTCGACGCGCTCGCCCGCGACGGGATCGCGCTCGTCGCCGACGGCGACCCGGGCGCCGCGGAGGAGCTGCTGCGCCGCGCCGAACGGCTCTACGCGGGCGACTTCCTGGAGGAGGACCGCTTCGAGGACTGGGCCGTCGACCGGCGCGAGGCCGCGCGCGCGACCGTGCAGACGGTCTCGCGGCTGCTGGCCCGCCTCGCCGCGGACCGCGGCGACGAGGAGACCGCCGGGCACCACCTGTGGCGGCTGCTCGAGCGCGACCCCTACGACGAGGACGCCTGGCAGGCCGCGCTCGGCACGCAGCTGCGGCTGGGGCGGCTCGGGCACGCCCGCCGCCTCTACGCCGGGTACGTGCGGCGGATGGGCGAGCTGGGCGTCGCGCCGCTGCCGCTCGCGCACGCCCGGGACAGGCGAGCCTGACCTCGTTCACAGGTCGCGCTCAGGCCGTCGGAAGGGCGGCGGCGGACCCTGACCCGCATGCCCACGTTCGTGCTGCGCCTGCAGGTCCCCGAGCCCCCGCTCGCGGCGTCCGTGCCGCTCCGCGGCGTCGTCGACGAGGTCGCGACGGGCGCGTCGAGCACCTTCGCCTGCGCCGCCGAGCTGATCGCCGTGCTCACCGCGGCGCTGCGCGCGGGGTCCGCACCCGGGCGGGCCGAGCGGTGACCGCCGAGGAGCCGGCCGACCTGCTCCGGCGCGTCGCCGCCGGGTGCCCCGGGGCCTGGGAGGACCTGATCCGGCGCTACGGGTCGCTGGTCCGGGCCCGCACCACGGCGTACCGGCTGCAGGAGGCCGACGCGCACGACGTCGCGCAGACCACCTGGCTGCGCCTGGCCGAGAACCTCGACCGGATCCACACCCCCGGGCACCTGGCCGGCTGGCTGGCGGCCGTCGCGGCCCACGAGTGCCAGCGGGTGGCCCGGGACCGGACCCGGGTCGTCGTCTCCGACGACGCGGCGCTGCCGGCCCCGGAGTGGGAGTCCGGGCCCGAGCAGGCGGCGGTCGACGGGGACGTGCGCCGCGCCGTCGCCGGGGCCATCGCCGGGCTCCCGCCCCGCCGCCGCGCCCTGCTCGCCGCGCTGTTCGCCGAGGACCGCAGGCCCTACGCCCAGATCGCCCACGACCTGGGCGTGCCGGTCGGCAGCCTCGGCCCGACCCGCGCCCGGCTGCTCCGGGTCCTGCGCCGGACCCTGGCCGACTCGGGGATCGCGGCCTAGGCGGCGATCGGCGCACGGGGGCGAGGCCGGCCGGGGCCGTGCGTCAGTCGATCGGGCGACCCCGCCCGGCCGGACCGCGAGGGCGGTCGCCGGTACCGTCGGTGCCCGCCGCGCATCCGGTCGCGGCACGGCGGGAGGACTCGTGCAGCCAGGATCGGACCCCACCCGGCGCATCCCGGACCCGACGCGCCGCTTCGACGGGGCAGGGCCCGGGTCGAACGGGCCGGCGACCGAGCGGATCGCCCCGGCCGGGGGCCCCGGTGCGGTGCTCGGCGGGCGCTACCGCCTGGAGGGGCTGCTCGGCGCGGGCGGCATGGCCGACGTCTTCCGCGCCGAGGACCTCCGGCTGCACCGCCCGGTCGCCGTCAAGGTCTTCCGGCCGGGCACCGACCCCGACGGCGAGCGGCGCTTCGCCGAGGAGGCGCGGACGCTCGCCGGGCTGCGCCACCCCGGGCTCGTCGCCGTGCACGACTACGCGGTCGAGCACGGCCGGGCGTACCTGGTGATGGAGCTCGTCGACGGCCCGACGCTGGCCCAGGAGCTCACCCGCGAGCCCTACGACGCCGAGTCCGCCGCGCGCGTCGGGCTGGAGCTGGCGCAGGTGCTCGCCTACGTCCACGGCGAGGGCGTGGTGCACCGGGACGTCAAGCCGTCCAACGTCCTCGTCGACCACGACGGGCGGATGCGGCTGGCCGACTTCGGCATCGCCCGGCTCGTCGGGAACTCGGGGATGACCTCGGCCGACCTCGACGTCGGCACCGTCGCGTACCTGGCGCCGGAGCAGGTCCGCGGTGAGCCGGTCGGCCCGCCCGCCGACGTCTACGCCCTCGGCCTGCTGCTGCTGGAGGCGATCCGCGGCCGCCGCGTCTACGACGGCGACGACTGGGCCGCGGCCGAGCAGCGCCTCGACCGCAGGCCGCCGATCCCGGCCGACCTGCCCGAACCGCTGCGCGGCACGCTGCGCGCGATGACCGACCCGGACCTCCGCCGCCGCCCCGACGCCCGGCAGGTGGCGGCCCGGCTCAGCGCGCCCGCCGTCGAGCCGGAGCCGGAGCCGGAGCGCCGGGGCTCGCGCGGGCTGCTGATCGGGTTGGGCCTGCTGGCGGTGCTCGCCGTCGTCGTCTTCGCCCTCACCCGGGGCGGCGACGAGCAGACCGACGTCTCCGCCCAGCCCGCGACGTCGACGGTCGAGACCACGGAGGCGGCGCCCACCGAGGACGCCGCCGAGCCGACCGCCGACGGGGGCGGGGGCAGCGGGATCTCGATCCCCGACATCCCGACCGCGATCCCGGACCTGCCCGACATCGACATCCCCACCGCGATCCCGGACATCCCGGAGGTCCCCGAGGGCGCCGTCGACGACGCCCGCAACGCCTGGGAGCGGTTCACCGACTGGCTGGGGCAGTTCTTCTAGGCGCCCTCGACCGACCCCGGTGCGAGGAAGTCGACGTCGTGCTGCGCCGAGAGCCGGACGACCTCCTCGGGGTCGGTCAGGTCGTGCAGCCGGTCGAACAGCTGCGCGAGCCGGCCGGCCGGGCTCACCCAGAACAGCGCGCGGGAGTTCGCGTCGCTGCGGTTGTAGTAGGCGTGCGGCATCCCCTTCGGCATGCGGACGGTGTCGCCCGGCCCCGCCTTCTCCCACTGCCCGTCGAGGTAGAGCGTGAACACGCCCTCCAGCACGTAGATGTGCTCGTCCTGGGTGGTGTGCACGTGCGGCGGCACGCCGGTGCCGGGCGGGTCGAGCGTCTCGAAGGCGAAGCTCGTCTCGCTCGCGGCCTTGAGCCAGTAGGTGTGGCCCAGCACGTTCCACACGCGGCTGCCCTCGTTCGCGAGCGTGATGCCGGCGGGCAGCGGTCCGAGCACGATCTCGTCAGCGGTCATGGGGCCGGATCAGACCAGATCGCCCCGGCTGAGTACACCCACCAGCACCCCGTCGTCGACGACGGGCACCATGCGGAGCCCGCGGTCGGCCACCAGCTCGACGGCCTCGCCGACGGTGGCGCCGACCGGCAGCGTGACCGGCGTGCGGGTCATCACCGCGCTGACGCTGCGCGGCTCGCGGCGGCCGGCGAGGCGGTCGCCGAGCAGGTCGGCCTCGCTGACGACCCCGACCAGCCGCCCGTCGGCGTCGACCACCGGCAGCGCGGTGAACCGCCGGGCCAGCAGCAGCTCGACGGCCACCTCGACGGGATCGGTCGGCAGCACGGTCACCGGCTCGCGGGTCATCACCTCCTGCACGGGGGTGGAGGCGACGGCCGACGGCCGCTCCCGGCCGGGCCGGGCCAGGCCGATCAGGACCTCGTCGGCGGCGTCGTCGCGGCCGGTGATCCGGCGGACCAGCGCCCCGAACCGGCCCACCGGCTCGGAGGTCCGCAGCAGGTCGCTGCGGGTGACGATCCCGACCAGGGTGCCGCGCTCCACGATCGGCATGACCCGCAGCTCCCCGTGCGACCGCATCCGCTGCGCCACCACCGCGGGGCTCGCGGTGGGCGGCATCGCGAGGACGTCGGGGTTCATCACGTCGTCGACGGGGTCGGCGTCGGTGCCGCCGGACTCGCGGTGGCGCAGCACGTCGAGCAGGCTGACGACGCCGACGAGCCGGTGCCGCGCGTTCACCACCGGCAGCGCGCTGAACCCGAAGCGCCGCATCCGCTCCACCGCCGCCGACACGGCCGCGTCCGACCGCACCGTCACGACCCGCCTGCTCATGACGTCCTGGACCCGTCGCGCCATCACCCCACCGTAGGTGCGCCTGCACGCCCCGGCCACGGCTGGCGACCCTGCGGCAGAATCGGCCGGGTGAGCGACACCACGGTGGAGGACCCCGACCTCGCCCGCGCCCGCGCGGGCGACGACGCCGCGTTCGACCGGCTCGTCGCGCCGCTGCGGCGGGAGCTGCACGCGCACTGCTACCGGATGCTCGGTTCCACCCACGACGCCGACGACGCCCTGCAGGACGCGCTCGTGCGCGCCTGGCGCGGGCTGGCCCGGTTCGAGGGCCGCGCGTCGCTGCGGTCCTGGCTCTACACCGTCGCCACCCGAACCTGCCTCACCGCGGCCGAGCGCCGGGGGAAGCGGGCGCTGCCCGTCGACCTCGGCCCGTCCAGCGACCGCGCGGTGCACGGCGACGCGCCGCGCCGCGAGGTGGCCTGGCTCGGCCCCTACCCCGACGGCGACCTGGCCGACGGTCCCGCCGGGCCGCACGCGCGCTACGAGCAGCGCGAGGCCGTCGAGCTGGCGTTCGTCGCGGCGCTGCAGCACCTGCCGGGCAACCAGCGGGCGGCGCTGCTGCTGTTCGAGGTGCTCGGGTTCTCCGCCGCGGAGATCGCCTCGGTCATGGACACCTCCACCGCGTCGGTCAACAGCGCCCTGCAGCGGGCCCGCAGGATCGTCGCCGAGAAGGTGCCGGACCGCTCCCAGCAGCGCACCCTGCGCGACCTCGACGACGCCCGGCTGCGGCGGGTCGTCGCCGACTACTCCGCGGCGCTCGAGCGCGGCGACGCCGACGCGCTGGTCGCACTGCTCACCGAGGACGTCACGTGGTCGATGCCCCCGCTGCCGCACTGGTACCGCGGCATCGAGGCCGTCACCGACTTCGCCGTGGCCGTGCCGCTGGGCGCCTGCGGCGCGTGGCGGCGGATCCCCACCGGGGCCAACGGCCAGCCGGCCGCGGCCTCCTACCTGTGGGACCACTCCGCGGGGGCGTTCGGGGCGTTCGCGATCGACGTGCTCACCCTGCGCGGCGACCGGATCGGGGAGATCACCACGTTCATCGGGCCGGAGCACGTCGCAGCGTTCGGGCTGCCGCTCACGCTCGGCCGCTGAGCCCGGTCCTCCCGCTCAGTCCTTCTCCCACAGCGCCCACGGTCGGTCACCCGCGAGGTAGGCGCGCTCCAGCGCGGAGCGCTCCTTGTTGGTGTCGGCCGGGGCCCAGAACCCGCGGTGGCGGTGGGCGAGCAGCCTGCCCTCCTTCGCGAGCGCCGCGCAGGCGTCGTCCATGAGGTCGCCGCCCTCGGGCAGGTAGTCGAAGATCTCCGGCCGGAGCACGAAGAACCCGCCGTTCTCCCACAGCGGCATCCGGTGCAGCGGCGTGACGCCGGAGACGCGGTCGTCGGCGCCGAGGTCGACGCAGTGGAACGAGGCCTGCGGGGTGACGGCGAGCAGCGTGGCGACGGCGTCGGTGGCCGCGAAGTCGTCGACCATCGCGTCGAGGTCGAGGTCGGTGAGGACGTCGGCGTAGTTGGCCAGGAACATCTCCTCGCCCTCGAGGTGCTTGCGCACGCGCCGCAGGCGCTCCCCGATCGGCGACCCCTCGCCGGTCTGCACGAACGTGATCGTCCAGTCCTGGATGTCGGAGCCCAGGAGCTCCACCTCGCCGCCGCGCAGCACGAAGTCGTTGGAGGCCGTCTCGGAGTAGCCGAGGAAGAAGTCCTTGATGTACTGGGCGCCGTAGCCCAGGCACAGCACGAAGTCGGTGTGGCCGAAGTGGGCGTAGTAGCGCATGACGTGCCAGATCAGCGGCCGGGGGCCGACGGGGTACATCGGCTTCGGTACGTCGGACACGCCGTCGCGCATCCGGGTGCCGTAGCCACCGCAGAAGAGAACGACCTTCACCGGCACACCTCGAGAACGGACATACCACTACTCTACGGGTGCGTGAGGGTTGCACACCCCTCATCGTGTGGTGATCCATCCTTCCGAACCGCCGGGCGCGGTGACCCGAAGCGCGAATCGCCACGGGCCCGCGCGATGGGGCACAGTCGTGGGGTGTCCGGTGCCCGCGTCGTCCTCGCCGTCGACGGCAACTCGATCGTGCACCGGTGCTTCCACTCCCAGGCCCGCACCGGGTTCCGCTCGGCCGACGGCCGTCCGCGCTGGGCGGTGCGCGGGCTGCTCTCGCAGCTCGTGGCCGCGGTCGACCGGATCGGGCCCGACCACGTCGTCGTCGGGTTCGACGACCCGGCCGCGAGCGTGCGCCGCGAGCGCTGGCCGCAGTACAAGGCGCACCGCACCGAGAAGCTGGCCACGCTCGTCGAGCAGCTCGACGCCGCCGCCGGCGTCCTGCGGGACCTCGGCGTCGCCGTCGTCGTGCCGACCGGGTGGGAGGCCGACGACGTGCTCGCCTCCGTCGCCCGCCAGGCCCCCGCGGCGGGCGCGACGACCGTCGTCATGACCTCGGACCGCGACGCCTTCGGCCTCATCGACGCCCACACGCGCGTGCTGCGGATCATCAACGGCGGCGTCGACGCCTCGCCCGTCCTCACCCCCGACCGGCTCGTGACCCTGCTCGGCGTGCGCCCCGACCAGTACCCCGACTTCGCCGCCCTGCGCGGCGACCCGTCCGACAACCTGCCCGGTGTCCGCGGGGTCGGCCCGCGCATCGCGGCCCGGCTGCTCACCGCCCTGGGCTGCGCGGAGGCCGCGTTCGACGACCTCGCCGCGGGCGGCACGCGCGTCGCCGACGCCGTCGGACCCGCGGTCGCCGCGCGGCTGGCCGCGCCGGAGGCCCGGGCGTCGTGGGCGCTGAACCGGCAGGTCATGGTGATGCGCGACGACGTCCCCGTCGACCTCGACGCCGGGCGGCTGCCGCTGCCGGTCGACGCCGTGCGCGCCGCGTTCGCCGAGCAGGACCTGCCGTGGACCGCCGCCACCGCGCTGCGCACGCTCGCCCACGACGACACCGCTCCCCCGCCGCCCGCCCGCACCGACCTGGAGACGGGCTGGTCGCCCGGGTCGTCCCGACCCCCGCGTCGCCCCGCGCTGCCGCGCAGGCCCGTCGTCGACCAGCTCTCCCTGTTCTGAGTGAGCCCCGTCTCGAACACGTGAGGAATCGGGCGGAACGGGAATCCTACCGGTGAGTACATCCGCGAACCCGAGAGGAACCCGTCATGGCCGACCGTCACGTCGTACCCGCAGAGACCGGCTGGCAGGTCGAGAAGCCCGACGCCAAGCGCCCCAGTGCCAAGACCCCGACGCAGGCGGAGGCGATCACCCGCGCCGTCGAGATCGTCGCGAACGACGGCGGCGGCGACGTCGTCGTGCACGGCACCGACGGCGCGGTCCGCGAGACCCGCACGATCGCCGCCGGCACCGAGGACACCGCGACCCCGGCCGCCGTCACCACGGCCTCCGCCACCGCCAAGGGCGCGGCGGCCACCGCGGACAAGGCGGCTGACGCCGTCGCCGCCACCACCGGGAAGCTGGCCGACCAGGCCGAGGGCGCGGCGAAGAAGACCCGCCGCACGACGAAGGCCACCGCCGGGAAGACCGCCGACACCGCGGCCGACGCCGCCGGCGACGTCGCGGACGAGCTCGCCGACGCCGTCAACGGGCGCAAGAAGGCCGGCACCGCCGCCCGCCGCTCCGCCGACACGGTCAGCGCCGCCGCGGAGAAGGTCGGCGAGGACGTCTCCGCCGCCGCCTCCGACGTCGCCGACGACGTGAGCGCCGCGGGCACCCGGGCGCGGGCGCAGCTCGACCGCACCGCCCGCCAGGCCGGGGACGCCGTCGTCGACGGGGCCGACCGCGCCGCCGGCGTCGGCGAGGACGCGGGCGACCGCCTGCAGGACGCCTCGCACCGCGCCGGCCGGTTCATCCACTCGTTCACCGAGCGGGTGGCGTCGCCGATCGACAACGCGGCCCACGCCCTCAACCCGGTCCGCATCGCCGGCCGCACCGCGGGCGCCGTGATCGCCGGGGCCCTGCACGTCGGCGCCGTGGTGACGACCCGCGGCACCGAGCGGGCCCGCCGCACCGCGCGCCTGGTGACCGGCCGCCGCTGACCCCGGTCCGCATCGCCGAGCCGTACCGCCGGCCCCGCCGGCCGCGGTACGGCTCCGCCGCGCGGCGGAGCCCTACGGCGTCCAGCCGAGCTCGCGGATGTAGCAGCCGCCGCACATCGACTCGTAGCCGATCTCGCCGCCGACGGATCCGTCGATGGCGACCTGGTCACCGGACTGCGTGAACCGGCCGTCGACCGTGCGGGCGTTGAGGATCGCCTTGCGCCCGCAGCGGCAGATCGTCTTGAGCTCCTCGATGGAGTGCGCCAGCTCCATCAGCCGGATGCTGCCCGGGAAGCCGCGGGTGCGGAAGTCGCTGCGCAGCCCGTAGGCGATGACCGGGACGCCGTCCTGCACCGCGAGCCGGAACAGGTCGTCGACCTGCTCGGGGGCCAGGAACTGGGCCTCGTCGACGAGCACGCAGTCGACCTCGCGGCCCGCCAGGATCCGCTCCCGCACCGCCACCTCCGGCCCCGCGACGAGGTCCACCTCGCGGTCGACCCCGATGCGCGACAGCACGGCCGGGCTCTTCGTGTCGACCGCCGGCTTGACGATGAGGACGCGCTGCCCGCGCTCCTCGTAGTTGTGCGCCACCTGGATCAGCGCCGTCGACTTGCCGGAGTTCATCGCGCCGTAGCGGAAGTACAGCTTGGCCACGGCTCACGGTAGCCCGGCTGTCCCGGCACGCACCTGGGCGGCGGTCGCGAGGGTGCCGCCGGCGTCGGTGATCAGCCGGGCGGCGCGCTCGACGAGCTCCCGGTTGCCGTCCGGGCAGCCCAGCGGGGCGTCCTCCAGCCCGGCGCGCACGTGCCCGCCCGCCCGCACCGCCGCCCCGATCAGCGGCTCGACGTCGACGCCGAGCCCGGCCACCATCCACGGCGCGCCCGGCGCCTCGTCGCGCAGCAGCCGCAGGTACGCCTGCAGCGCCCACTCCTGCGGCGGGAACCCGAACGTGAACTGGTCGGTGAACATGAACCGGTAGACCGGCTGCGGCGCACCCGGCACGGCCCGGTGCAGGGCGGCCCCGAGCCGCAGGAAGCCGGGCTCGTAGATCGCGTAGGACGGTGTCATGCGGTGCGCCTGCGCGAGCGCGAGGCCGTGGCGCACGTGCGACTCCGCGTTGGCGTAGACGAAGCCCTCGCGTCCCTGCGCGACGTCGTCGGCGAGGGAGATGTTGACCGATCCCGGGTCCACCACCGACCACTCGATCAGCCCGGCCTCCAGCAGCCGCTCGACGGCGGCGAACCGCTCGGCGGGCGACAGGGGCTCCGTCGAGTCCCCGCTCCCGGCGAACGGGATCGTCGGGCAGCAGACGACGTCGACCGAGGACCGGATGCGCTCGATGATCGGCGCGTAGATCTCGTAGGCGTCGCGCTGGCGGCCGCTGCGCTCGTCGTAGGCGTGGAGGTGGATGACCGCCGCACCCGCCCCGGCCGCGGCGAGGGCGTCGGCGACGATCTCGTCGGCCGTCACGGGGATGCCGGGCTGCCGGTCCCGGCCCCACGGTCCGTTCAGCGCTGCTTCGAGCCAGACGTCCATCCCGGCATTATCGGGGTTGTCGCGGCGACCCTCCCGCTGCACAGTGGCGCCGGTGCGACTCGAGAACCTCGTAAGGGACGCCCGCGACCCCATCGGCTCGCCCGGTTCTGGACCGCGGCGCTCGGGGCGGAGCCGATCACCACCGAGCCGGACCTCGTCGAGGCCCGGCTGCGGATCGGCGACGACCTCTTCCTCGACCTGTGCTTCCCGCGCGTCACCGCCCCCTCCGACGCACCCGCCCGCCTGCACCCCGACCTCGCCGGTGGCGCGCGCCCGCAGGACGTCGTGCGGCGGCTGCTCGACCTCGGCGCCGAACCCGCCGACATCGGCCAGGGCGACGTGCCGTGGACGGTCCTCACCGACCCCGAGGGCAACGCGTTCTGCGTGCTGGCCGAGCACGAGCGCGACACCGGACCGATCGCCGCGCTCCCCCTCGACAGCGCCGACCCCGGCCGCGACGCCGCGTTCTGGGCAGGGATCACCGGCTGGGTGCCGGCCGGTGCGACGGCCCTGCGCCACCCGTCCGGCGTCGGCCCGCTGCTGCAGCTGTGGCCCGAGCCCGAGCCGAAGCGCGGCAAGAACCGCCTGCACCTCGACGTCCGCCCCGACGCCGGGGACGGCGACGTCGTCGACCGCGTCCTGCGCAGCGGCGGAACCACGTCCGGCGCCCCGTCCGACCATCCGTGGCGCGTGTGCGCGGACCCGTCCGGCAACGAGTTCTGCGTCCTGTCCATGGCGCAGGGCGGAGAACGAGTCAGGCCCTGACCGTCGGTGCCGGTCAGGGCCTGTGTGGTGATGGCGCGCCCGAAGGGATTCGAACCCCTTACCTTCTGATCCGTCGTTCGGACGCTGGCGTACGCATGGTGGGCGACCTGGGCGGACGGCGGCGAAAGTGGCTGCCGACCGCGCAGATTCGGCACCACGTGTCAGCAGTTCGTGGATCAACTCGTGGATCGGGATCGACTTCCGGCACCCGCGGCGGGCCTCGGTTTGCGGCCGGGCCGGACTGCGCTCTACTACGGTCGTGATCACGCGATCAGTGCTGGAAGCTCACCACGCCTACGTACGCGGGGACAACGCGTGGCAGCAGCGCGCACGCCTGCACCAGTCCCTCTGGCGGCAAGCACACGGTCTTGTCGCCGGCATGCACGATGGCCGGCCGCTCGGTTCGCGCCTCACCTCAGCCGACGCCGAACCTCCGGCGCTCTCGAACTATCTCTCGCCACAAGCGCAGCACTGCGTCGAGGCAGCCGTCGCAGAGGCGCCGAAGACCGGTGCTCTCCTCGGCCGACCGCGGCTCTGGGTCGACCTGCTCTCCAGCCAACCGCTCTGCTTCAACCTGTTCGGGCCTCTCGCCGAGGACCACACGCTCGCTGGCCGTGTCCTGTCGACACTCTGGCCCGACATCCGCACGGTCAACGACATCCGATTCGAGTGGTCGCCCGGACGGGGCGACGAGGCTTACACCGGCAATCGCTCCGCGTTCGACGTCTTCGTCGACTACGACGGCCCGCTCGGGCGCTCGTTCCTCGGGATCGAGGTCAAGTACCACGAGGATCTCTCCGGCAAAGCCGCGAAGGACGAGAACGGCAGGTACACGGCCTTGGCCAACAAGCACGGGATCTTCCGCAAGGATCTCGTCCCCGCGCTGCAGAAGCCTCCGCTGCAACAGATCTGGCTCGACCACCTCCTCGCCCTGCAGCTGAGATCCAACCCGAAGAACGACGGTTGGAAGGCCGGCATCTTCGCGCTGCTGTATCCCGTCGGAAACACCGCCTGCGCCGACGGAGCGGCGCGCTATCGCCGATGCCTCAGCGACCTCGAGACCTTCGACGCTCGCACGCTCAACGACGTCGTCCAGGCCGCCCGGCTGACGAGTCCAGCCTCATGGCCAGACGATGTGTACGCCCGCTATCTCGATCCGGCCCTGGTCAACGCCACGATCGCCGATCCCGCTGGCACATAGCCGGCTCGTCGTTCGCGGCATACTTCCCGCCGTGGACTACGAGGTCTCGACGCCCGTACCCGGCTCCGTCGTCGAGGCCGTGTCGTGGGCACGTCTTCCTTTCGAGCCCAGAGGCTGGCTCGTCGACTTCCGGCGTGACCTCGCGCAGGCTTGCAGGACTCTGACAGCCGGCCCTGACCAGGTTCTTCACGCCGTCTACAGCTCGGCCGACCGTCGACTGTCCGACATCGAGAACGTCCTGAGCTACAACCTCGGAACCGGCGCTCTCCGGGCGGCCGCCGCGCACGGGCTCATCCTCGAACGATCCTTCGCCGCACCACCAACTGCTCCACACCACTACCGCTACGAGATCGTCATCGACAGCACCCCGTGGCGGTGCTGGCGATCAAGCCGGCTACTGGCCGACCTCACCATGGACGCCCCACTGTCCCTGTTCACCGAGCCGAAGGCCGGACGGTGGTGGCTCGCGGCCCGGCGTGGCGAGGTCACCACACAGTCGAACCGCTCGGAGCCACCCGAGGCCTACGCCTTGTCGATCACGGTGTCGCCTCCGGCCGGATGGCGCGGAAGCCTGTCGGGACTGATCAAATCTCTCGCCGACGGCATCGTCTCCGCCCTCCACAACCACACCGGCCCTGTCGACCAGATCGTCGACCGCGCATCGTCGATCGACCCCACGCTCACCGCCGGAGAACTGACAGCGCTCCTTGCGCGAACGGGACCAGCACCGCTCGGCGCCGTGCGGCTCCTCACGCCGTGGGGCGCCGGGGTGCAGTGGCGGCCAGCCGACGACGGAATCGTCGCGCTCGACGTGCGGGTCACGAGCGGCACTGCTCCAGGAACGGTCGAGGCGAGGGCACACCTCGTCGAAGAGCTCACCCAGTCACGGCTGGCCCAGCCGGACTGAACTCGACGCGATGTCGCTCGTCCCCTGCACCGACGCGTCGACACGGCACAGGCGGCACCGCCGGGCAGTAGCTCGTGGATCGAGATCGACAGCCGTGGTCGCGGCGTGGTCGGTTCCTCGCCGTGGCCTTCTCGGGCAAGGTGGCCCCGTCAGGGATCGGATCGGCGGGAGTCAGCGAGCTTATGAGCGGCAAGCAGATCAAGCTGTTCCTCGTCGACGGCACACCCGGCGGCCTGACCACCGCCGAGATCCCGAACTGGACCGGGCACGTCGTGACCTCGTCGCGCTCCGACCTCGGCAAGCTGCTGTCGAGGGATGAAGCGGAGCGTACGGGCGTCTACTTCCTGCTCGGCGACGACGAGCTGAGTGAGACCCGCTGCTACATCGGCGAAGCCGATGTCGTCGGCACCCGCCTCAAGCAGCACCTGGCGGGCAAGGACTTCTGGGACAAGGTCGTCGTCGTCACCTCGAAGGACGCGAACATCACGAAGGCACACGGCCGCTACCTGGAGTCGAGGTTGATCGCTCTGGCGAAGCAGGCCGGACGCGTGCACCTCGAGAACAGCACGGCACCCGACGTGCCCAAGCTGCCCGAGGCCGACGTCTCCGACATGGACGAGTTCGTGATCCAGCTACAGATCGTGCTGCCGGTGCTCGGGATCAACGCGATCCGCGTCAAGCCGTCGCCGAAAGTGCCCGCCGAGTCCCAGGAGTCGCCGATCTTCCGGCTGGTCAACACCAAGGCCGGAGTCGACGCCCAGGCTCAGCAGATCGACGGCGAGTTCACCGTGCTGGCGGACTCGGCGGTCGTCGCGGCGTTCCCACTGGCCAACCCGAAGCACTCGCCCAGCACAGCGAAGCAGCACGCGGCCCGGCTCGCCGAGTATCAACGCCTCCTTGCCGACGGGGCGATCGTCGTCACCGACAACGTCGGCCGCGTCGCCCGGGACATCGTCTTCACCTCGCCTTCAGCGGCCGGCTCGGTCATCCAGGGACGCTCGTCGTGCAACGGGCGCACCGACTGGATCTCCACCGACGGCCAGACCTTCGGCGCGTGGGAGAGCCGCGGCGTCCACTGAGCCAGCGGACCACGAGCGGCGTGACCGCAATGCCGCATGCGGTCACGCATCCGGCGGATGTGGCCGCGGGATCGGGCCTTCGCTGGCTCGGAGACAGCGGTCATGGCTGCGGAAGCTAGCAGGCTTCGTGGATCAGACCGTGGATCGAGATCAACTAGCCGACCCCGAAAAAGATCTAGCCCTGACCGTTCGTGCTGGTCAGGGCTAGCTTGACGATGGTGCGCCCGAAGGGATTCGAACCCCTAACCTTCTGATCCGTAGTTGGCAAGCTGCCGCGCGCATGGCCGGTGACCAGGCGTATCAGCGGTACCACGCGTACCGGTTTGCGCGGCACAGGCACCAGTCGGTAACAGCTCGTGGACCAGTTGGTGGACCGAGATCAACTCAGTCGGGCGGGTACCGCTGACCAACGCCGGGATCGCACCAGGCGGCAGGCCCAGCAGCAGGGCCGCCGCAGCGGGAGGCCCCGACGATGACCACCGTGCGGGGGCGAATCGAGAAGGCGCGCGCGAGCCGAGCCGGCCCATCACGTAACCGAGCCCGCAACCTCCCACAGCCCACGCGGCCTCTGTCGTGGACAGGCCGCGTTGATCAGCAGTGGGGCCTGGTTGACCACGACCGCGGTGTGGGGAACGTTGCCGGTGTGACGGCCGCGACCATGACCCGGAACGCGCGACTGCGCGCGAACATGGACGGAGTGTGTTCGGTCGTGGCGGCAGCGTCGGGGTTCTCTCCGGCTTCCACCTGACCCGATAGGGTTTGATCGACCCGGTCCTTCGGACCGGGACGTTACACGCGGAGGCAGCGGTGGGCGTCGTTGATGTGCTCGTCGTGACGGCGCTGATCGAGGAGCAAGACGCCTTCCTTGAGATCGCTCGCGAACGGACGCCAGCACGTCTCGGAGTGGCAGACTGGACCGACGTGCCGGGCGATCTGCCGTATCGCGTGGGCAGCCTGATCCTCCCGGCCGGGCGGTCCATTCGCATCGGCGTGGCGCGGCCGATCCGAAAGGGCGGCACCGAGGCGGGGCTTGTGGCCGGAGCGCTGACGGAGAGACTGCGGCCGGCCCTATTGGCCATGTCCGGCGTCTGCGCCGGGAATCCTCGCGAAGTCGTGCTCGGGGACGTCGTCGTCGCCGAACTCGCCTACCGCTACCAGGACGGGAAAGGGTCACCGAACGCCCTGCGACCGGATCACCGACAGACGGTGCTCGATGACGACTGGATCCGGGCTGCGCAGGAGCTGCCACTCGACGGGCTCGTCACTAACGGTCCGGCCAGCGCAGAGGAGGTGCGGCTGTGGTTCCTCGCCTGCTTGGAGAACGGTCTAGATCCCCGCGAGCATCCGGCTCGGCCTCGATACATCGACGATGAGCAGTGGCCCATCGTGCTCGACGCACTTAGAGACGACGGGCTAATCCAACCCTTCCGAGGGGGGCCGCGGTCCACCCTCACGCCCCTGGGGCGCAGCCACCTCCGCCATCAGCGCTACCGCGAAGTCGGATCGCCCCAGGTAATGCCCTACCGCGTCACGGTCGGGCCCATGGCGAGCGGCGACGTCGTCGTGAAAGATGGCTTGACCTGGGACACGCTGCGGGCAAGCGGCGTCGAGACCGTAGCCGGACTAGAGATGGAGGCAGCCACCATCGCCCGGACGGGCGCCGGCCTCGGGAAGATCTCCTGGCTCGTGGCCAAGGGTGTCATGGACTACGCCGACCCCCGGAAGAACGACAACGTAAAGCAGTTCGCCGCCCGTGCGTCCGCCGACGTGCTGCTGCAGTTGATTGCCACGCACCTCCCGGGGACCGCGCCAGCGATGCCGATGACGTCGCACGAACCCCGCCCGGTGGTGGACGCCCACTCCGACGGGGGGTGGCGACGTCGAGCCGACGTCGATCACGACCAGCTGTTCGGCACCCAAGAAGTGCTGCCCAGGATCGGCAAGGCCCTCGTGAACCCCGACGGTGACGGGCTGATCAGCATCTTCGGGCCCGGCGGAGCTGGTAAGACAACGCTGGCCTACGAGGCCGTTAAGCAGTTCGCCGGGGACGGCGGCTTCACGCGGGTGGCGTGGGTCTCAGCGAAGCTCAGCCACTTACGCGACCTCGGCGTCATCGAGACCTCCCGCCACACCCGAACCGGCTGGCTCGACATGATTGCAGAGGTAGCTGAGCAACTCGACGTGCGTGTTGATTTGCATCCGGCGAGGCTTGAAGAGAGCCTGGCCAACGCACTCCAGAGCAGCATCGAGATCGCCCGGCCGTGCCTCATAGTGATCGACAACCTGGAGAGCGCTCCCGACGCGCAGCTCGCGGTTGACTTCCTGACGCGATCGCCCGTGCTGCGGCCGCACAAGGTCGTCCTCACGACCCGGAACTCCGCGCGGTTGATAGCCCCGACCGTGCGCGAGTTCGCATGGCACGGCTTGGACAGCGACGCGGTCCGCGAGTTCGCTGCCTACCTCGCCGCCGACACGTCTGGGTTCGAGCTAGACGACCTAGACGTCGACGAACTCATCAGCATGAGCGGCGGGATCCCGCTCCTTGTCAAGGTAGCCGTCCGACTCGCAGTCCACACCTCCCAGCCCCTGCGGACGGTCATTGACCAGGTCCGCAACCCCGGCGGTGAACTCGGCTCCCTGGTCGGCCAGTTCCTTTACGAGCAGTCCATGACAGCCCTCGCCGCGAGCGCGGGCGTCGGGGACGACAACGCGATCGGTCTCATGAACTCCTTCTGCGCCCGGCCCGACGGCGAGTCCCTCAACCTCGAAGACTTCTTCGAGCTAAGCCTGATCGCCGATCGGGCACAATTCGAACGAGCGCGGACGACTGCCCACAAGCTCGCGTTGATTCGCGGCGTCGACGGAAACCGCCGATTCACGATCCATCCGCTCCTCCGCGATTTCGTCTGTCGCGGGTGAGTGAGCGCCGAGATGGCCGGCGACGGTGCGTCCCCAAGCTGGGCGGCCAGGCTGCGGGCGGGCCGGCGAGAGCGATACTGGAAGACCAGCACCATGCTCCTCCTCCGCGACATGGAGGATCTCAAAGGTCGGGAGCTGCGAGGGAAGATCAAGGACCTGATCTTTTGGTGCGATTCGAGCGTGGCGGATCCAGAGGTGATCGACGCAGAACTGTTTGCCGACTTCGTGGACGGTATGTGCCGTGTGGTGGGGAACTACGGGGTAATCGACGGGGTCGCGGTTGAGCCGGCGCTTCGCCGCATCATCGACCTGCAGGAGAGCCGCCGCGACACGACCACGAAGCTCTGGCTGACCCTGGCCCGCTTCAGGTCAATGATCTCACTGGAGGACGACCGGCGGGAGGAAGCGCTGAACGCAGCGCTAGAAAGCGCCCCTGTTGGCTCGGCACTCTGGGCGGAGTCAGTGCTCGCCAAGGCATGGTACCTCAACGACATCAGCCGGTACGGTGATGCGCTGCGCATCGTTGGACGACTGCGGCAGGCGATTCCTCAGGAGCTGTACGACGGGTACTACGCGTGCGGCGCGGACACGATGGCAGGCGTCGCGCTCTTCACCTCGTTCCGCGACCTGGGCGCGGCTCGACAGAAGCTCACCCGTGCATGCACCTTCTCTAAGGAAGCAGACGACGACGTGCAGCTGCGCCGCTGGACGGCGACCGCCCACCACTACCTCGGGCGGATTGCCGAGGTCGACCGGGATTACCCGGAAGCCCTCGCGAGGTACGTCCAGGGGCACGCATTACAGACCCGCTGCCCGGAAGAGCTGCAGTCGATCGCGTTCATTCATCTCCGCATGTCCGAGCCACTGATCGCGCTGGGATACTTCGACGAGGCGGAGGACCACCTGCGCACAGCCGCGCAGGTGTGCTCCGACTATGCCGACTACAGCTCCGGCCGGCTCCAGGTCCAGCTGGGTTTCGCGACCCTGGACGTCGCGAAGGGAAGAACCGGCTTCGCACTTCAAACCATCGATGCCACCCGCAACGAAGCGCGGGCGATCGGCTATTGGCGGGGCGAGCTGCTCTGTCTGGGCTACAAGTGCGCGGTGCTCCTCCGTACGCGCAGCGTCCTTCGGCTTGTGCCGGTGCTGCTGGACATCATCATGACGATGCGAGGCGGGGAGCTCGGACGCGGCAACGCGGCACGACTGCTCCTGCGACTTCCGACCGTCCTCGGGGTCGCGGTTCGGCGGATGTCGTTCCGGCCCAGTCGCCCGCTCCAGCCCGCGACGACCACGGGATGTCCCTGTCGCGTCCATACTCCCGCCGATGCTGTGGCGGCGGGCGGGCCGAGCGCGTGACTTTCCCCGGTCAAGTTCGCCTAGTGCCCGCCCCGTGCGGATGCCCTCGACTGTGCCTGGAACTGCTGCGTTTCGCAACTGTCAAACAAATGCAAGGACTGTGGCCGCAGCGAATAGCGCCGCAACAGCGTACTGCAAACCTTGAATGATTACTCTATACGAATAGAGCCTGGAGCGTCGCGCTTGGCCCGCATCCACGACTAGCCGGGCGCCTACGCAAATGTCGCCGGCGTCAGCCTGCTCGCCCTGCGTCACTTCAAGACCTCGTAGGGCATCTTCTGCGACATCAATGAGTCGGCGAGTTCGCTCGTCCAGCAGCGAGAATGACACACTTGCTATCATGCCGGCCATCGCAATGCCGGCAGCAATACCTCGAAGATTTCCAATCCTGGCTTGAACATACGCTGCTCCGAGAAAGGAGATAGCAACTAGCCAGAAGTTAACTAGCTGCATCCGTTGGCCGGAGTGTAGTGCGAACCAGTTCCAAGCATATTCGCGTTCCGCATTGCGGGCTGTGGGCATTATGGCAGCTCCATCCTATAACATTAGTGAAACAGGCTTGTATTTGGTCACCACGGCTTCGATATCGTCCCATCGTAGTTCAATCCATAGCGGCACGTTGCCGACCACCCTGGATAGGTCAGCTGGTTCATAGCATCCATCAAATTGTAGAATCCTCGTTTCGTACCACCACTCACCGCTTGACGGAACAAGCGAATTGCTTCGTCGCGATCGCCGAGGCCGGCATGCGCCCAAGCAAGCAACTCGATCGCATCGATGTCGTTCTTGGCGATCAGTGGACCTAAGATTCGAACTACTACATCTAGCAAGCCAGAGTCACCGGCCTCCTCAGCGATGATCATTCGAGCTCGGTCGCACCTACGTTCATCCGGAATAAGATTCAGAGTCTCCTCCGACATACTGAGTTGCCCGATTCGCGCGAAGAGAATGGCGCCATACTGTATCGCAGAATCTTTCCCACTCTGGACCATTTCCTCTGCCGCCTGCGCGGCTCCCTCCAGATCCCCAGAAAAGAATCTTGCCGTGGCGATCGAGCAAGCAGTTAAAGCGTCCCCACGTTCCACGCCATCTCGCAGCCGAGCTTCAAGGTCGTCCACTCGATTTGTCAATCCGACAAGGCGACTCAGCATTTGTGACTTGTATTCGGAAAGACCGACCTTCGAGTCGAGTAAGACGTCTACGGCCGAGTCTAGATCGCCCGCCCATTCGTAGAACTCTGCCAGATCTGCGGCAGCGCGAGGGTCGCCTCCTTCGAGCATCGCAACAAGAAGGCGTTGGACGAGATCGTACCGACCAATGCTGTCGAGATAAGCGTAGAGCGACATCCAAGGACCTCGGCTATAGGGAAGCCCTCGGGCCGCCTGCACCTCCGCGTCCATGTACCGGCCATGCCGAGCGAGGTACATTGTATAATCCGTCAACAAGTCGAAATCAAAATCCTCGGATCTGCGAGCACGAATATCCTCCTCGAGGTGCAGTGGCGCCGGATGTGCCTGCAACTTGTTCATCCAGAACCGAGCAGCATAAGCATTTCCGATGCTTGCCAGCTGCTTGATTCTTTCAACGAGCTGTTTTTCACTCTCCGAATGAAGCTCCGCGAGAAAACATTCTGCCGCATCACTACCCGAGGCGCTACGCTGTTTCCAGATCTTCTCGGCCATGCCATCGGATTCGTCGATGGATGCGAGCAGATACGCAGCATGCTCATCGGACATTCGATCAAGATCGCTGTGGTCTCTCCACAGCTGCAAGACAGCTTCGTGGTGACCCGCTCGCACTAAGACTTCTTCGGCGAAGTCCAACGACGACCCTCCCAGTTCGCAGGATCGCATGAATAGTCTAGCGGCAACTTTAGACAGCCCGCGACGCCTAGCATGGATGCCAAACCAGTGCACATCTGTTGCGCTTTGCTCATGTCGCACCACCGAGTCCCAGAAAGACTCGGGTGGAACGATGAACTGTCGCCGCTTCGCGACCTCCTCCCGGATGTAGCTCGACGGCGTGTACAGAGTCCTGTTCGGTATTGTCGGATGCCGTACTGGTTCAAGTAGTGCGATAGTGTTTCGAAGCCTAAACGTACAGTACCTCAATGCATCGGTGAACCATTTGTCGTCTCCGACTATAGGCCACGCTGCACCGTCGATGTAGTCGAGGCATGCGTCACGCAAAAAATCGATCGAAACACGACCCGATGGAGATAGCCGCACCGCATCGATTGCGGCGTCGACCAGCGCGCGGCTGAAGGTGTCGGCATCGCGATATCGGTGGGCAGCTTGAATGCCACCCGCTAGGTACTGGGCGATTTTACCTGTGCTTCCAGTCTCTTTTAGGGCCAAAGCTATACGGGTGTCACCGATTGCCGCCCGCTCGGCTGTCGATCGTTCGGTACTATCGAAGTGATCGAGCACGTCGATACGGGTTGCGAGGTTCAGTAAGATCTGCGCGTCGGCATAGACGGAAGTTTCGAGCGCAGTTGCTGCTTCTGCTAGATCTTGCCAACTCCTATTCCACAATGTACCCAAGATAAGTAGGTCACCTTGCGCCTGCATTGCATTATGCAATGCACCAACCACGGCACTTCCTGTCGAGCCTTGCAAGTATTCGTGAAATTCATCCAGCCACAAGATAGTGCGGCCACCTAGACGCTCAAGGGCGTTCAGTAGTCCAGCCGGTTTGGACGGATAGACAGGATGAAGGACGGAATATCCGCTGGACAAATCGGCTTTCAGGGCTTCGTACATCGAGCGAGTCTTGCCCGTGGCTGGAGGTCCGACCAGAAGAATGAGCCTCGGTCTTGCCCTATTCAAAATGGCCTCCCCCAGGGAGAGATCATGTCCTCGTGAAATATAAACCGGGAGCGGTGGCTCTTCTTTACCGACGGCACGAGATGCTATGGATGGGTGAACACCCAAGCTTATCGGGTCAAGATTGACAGGATCCCGCGTAAGGGGTTGCATCGGATCTGACGAAGCTAATACTTCACCGCTGGGAAGTTCCCTAGGACGCCCAGTTAACCCTGTCCAGATCCGTAGATCCAAGGTTTCGTGAACATAATCGGCAGCATACGCGGCTGTTGAAGCTGCAGCCCGTACGTGAAAGCTGTCATCCTTCAGCTCGTCGCCGAAATCCGACACCGATCGCACGATGAACCATGGCGTTGGCGGATATCGAGTCTCGCACGCCTTGACAAATCCGGCAGCTTCCATCTCACCGCCGCGGATCTGTTGATGCAATCTATTGGCCGCATCGACGACGACGTCTGGGTCACGCAGCAGAAGATTGTCGGATAGGATTGCAGAATCATGAACTGTAGGGACGGACGCGACCTCGGCACGCTCATCTACTGATAGACGAGCCGGCATCGGTGGACAGTTTAGGGCCAGCAGAAGCTTCTGATAATGCGCTTCCCAGCTAGACCGAGAACCCGCAGCGGCGGCATTCATCTGCAGCACGCCCTTTAGTGGTGTCGAGATGCTCGGTCGCGCAATGAGTGCGCCGCGCTCAACTACCTTAATCGTTGTATCAACTACGGCGCGAGGGACAATTACGTCGCCGATTTTCACTTTGCCGCGACGGCCAGCTGCGATCCCACATAGAAGCATAAATGAAGCGCCGTCGTTAAGGATCCTAGCCGCATCGGCTGCCGAGGCGACATTCCCGGCTTCCCCTAATGGATGAAGGCGGAGGCGAATCTGCCCGCTGAATCGGGTCTGAAGGATCTTCTCGTAGTAGAGAAATCCGTCTCCTGGAACTCGATGGTCCTCGCTTATATCGAATGCAGCCTTCAGAGCGGCCGTCTCCACTCCGAGCATGGTGACGACGCCTACAATCGGGGGCTGCCTTGGCGGTCGGTCCATTCATCACCTTTTGCATCGTGGCCGACACTAACGGAGGTCTCGTATCCGAACGCGGTGAGCCCCCGAGGATTTCATGTCCAGTTAAACTTTGACGCTTAGTATATCGCGGCGACACCATACGACCGACTTCAGCCCGGAAACTTGTTAAAGGTGCCTTGTCCGTGCCAGTCTACTGTTGGCACGCGTACGTTGTCCTACCGCCGATCGGCACGCTGTCTGAAGTGACTGTGAGGATGATCCGCGGGCCTGTGCTCGGATCCTCGCCCGCAGAAACGCGGACCCTGGTCGCGGTCACGCATACGCCAGATCACGCATACGCCAGATACTGCCTCGCTGTCGCGGCTCCCACACGACTGTCATGGATCGAAGTCTTGCAACATTCATGTATCGGTTCGTGGATCGAGATCACAGCACCCTCTGCAAGGTCACGGGCCCAACCGTTCGTGCTGGTCAGGACCTGCGTCGAATTGGCGCGCCCGACAGGATTCGAACTCCCAACCTTCTGATCCGTATCGCGTCGCCCACTTGCTACAAGGCGCCTAGCTATCGTCCGACTCCGCCCTCTTGACGTTCCAGGGCCCGTCGCGCGTAGACGCGTGCGCCGGACATGCGCCACTGCGCGAACTCGATGCTCACGTCGAAGTGCTCGGCGACCAAATCGTTGGTCCAACCACGGAACGCGGCCCATCTCGCGGCCTTCTCGGGTAGCAGCAGCTCACCGGAGAAGTACTTGGCTTGCTTCTCGTGGGCCGAGCTGAACTGTCGGCACCCGTCGTCGGTAAGCAGGACGTCGTGGAAGTCGTGCTCTAGAAGGAAGTGACCGAGTTCGTGGGCGATCGACGACCGTCGCCGCCGCGGGTCGTGGCTGACGTTCTCCAGGATGATCCGAGCGGATCCGATCGGCACGAGAGCCGCCGACCAGGCCGCCTGCCGGACGGAGGTGAAGTGCTCGACAGCGAAATGGGAGCAGTGCTCGCCTGGCAACTCGTCGATGGCGTAGATGTCGATGCCGTGGGTGACGGCCAGCGTGTAGGGGTCGAGGCGCTCTCGAGGGGTTACGCCCTGCTCGGACCTCTCCTCGGCAGCGACCTCGCGCATCTTCTGCTGCGTCCAGGCGCGACGGGCCGCCGGGCTCACGCGGTCTCCGTCCTCCGGGACTCGCCGAACCGACGTACCGCAGCTCCAATAATCTCTTGCAGGTACCTCACGTCCTCGGCGTCGAGATCGGTGCGAGCGCGAAGCAACGGAGCCAGTTCGGCCATCAGTTCCGGTTCGGACACCGTCGGCAAGGATGCCTCTGAGCGGATACGGAAGGTCTCAGCCGGCACGTTGAGCCAGTGGGTCATCGCCATGAACGCGTGGACGTCGGGGCTCTTGAGGTTCGCCAGACGGGACAGTGTCGACGGGCTTAGTCCAAGCTCTCGGGCCAGTTCTCTCCACGACAACCCGCGGCTCATCCGGGCAGCGTCGAGCGCTGCATGCAACGCGGCAACGTCGACGTGAGCGTCGGCCATGGTGTCCTCCCGCGGCGACCGTACCCACAAGAACGTTCGACATGTCGAGAACGAGCGCGTAGCGTGATCCGCAACGTTCGACATGTCGAGCATCGTTGCTCAAGTGGGTCGACGTCCCGAGGGGCCCCAGCCCTCGTCCACACGAGGTCGCGCACCCCGGTACCCGATCTCTGATGTCCTCAAGGAGGACAGCATGCCCGCGTCTCACCTCCGCTCGGCCGCGTTTTGCGCTGGCCCGGAATCCGCTGCCATTCAGGTTGCTCGCCGGAGAGGATCCGCGCTGTGAGCCGGCTGGCTACTCCGACACCGGCGCGCCGGCGGACGCCAGAGATCGGCTTGCCCGGGATTGCGGATGCACGCCTGCTGCCTGATGCAGAGTTCACAGGGGCGTGGGAGTCGAACCTGCTGCCCGAGGGCATGAAGGCGCGGTTGGTGCAGGACGCCGTTGCCGGAGTGCAGCTGCGGCGGGCAATCCGGTTCGAGGATCTTCCGCTGCACGGTCTGACCCTGCTGATCGGCCCCCCCCCGGGGTCGGGAAGACCACTGTGGCTCGTGGCCTGGCCGACAAGATCGCCCGGACCCTGCCCGACGAGTGGCTGTTCGTCGAGGTCGACCCGCACGGCCTCGTCAGCGCTGCGTTGGGACGTAGCCAGCGCAGCGTGGAGAATCTGTTTGGCACGGTGCTCGATGAGTACGCCGCATCTGGGCCGATGGTGGTCCTGATCGACGAGGTAGAGACACTGGTTACCGACCGGTCTGGGCTGTCGCTGGAGGCCAACCCCATCGACGTACACCGGGCGGTGGATGCCGCGCTGGTCGGGCTGGACCGGTTGGCCCGCCGGCATCAGAGCGTGCTCGTGCTGGCGACGAGCAACTTCCCCGAGATCATCGACCCGGCGCTGGCCTCGCGGGCCGATCGGGTTATCGAGGTCCCACTGCCGAGCGAGGCGGCGCGGCGAGAGATCCTCGAAGCGACAGCCCGGGCAGTGGCCACGGCTTTCCCCGGGGCGACGTCGCTGCTGCACCCCGCAGTCCTCGACCAGGCGGCTCGCCTCACGGAGGGCATGGACGGCAGGAGACTCCGCAAGGCGGTAGCGGCGGCGTGCGGGCGACGCGGCGAGTGCGCCGCCGACCCGTCTCTCGTGACAGGGGACGACCTGCTGGCCGAGCTGCACGAACCGCGGTGGGCACAGTGAGCGTCGTTGCCCGCCGCGTCGCAGCCGTCCCCGCCCGGTCCGCAACCGACACCTGGCGAGCGATCACCGCCCTGCTGACCGCCGACGGCGATCCCGCCCGGTCACGGCTCGAGGCGGTGACGAACTTGGCCGCGATGCTGATCACGGAGGAGTACACCACGCTGGCCCCGATCGTCATCCTGCCCGCGGTGGGTGACCGGATCCGGATCTATACCGTCCACGGCGAGGCCGCCGCCGACGCAATGCACGAGGAGCAACCTCTGGCCAGCTGGCCGTTGCAGGCGTCGGGATGGACGATCTCGTTTCCGTGCGAGGAGCTCGACCTGGCCGACACAACCGAGGCTCTGCGCGCGCACCCGGGCTTCACCGCTCGCGATCTCCGCGCCGGAGCCGACAGCACCGCCGAGAGCGCTGTCGAAAGTGGTGGTGCGCCCGCTCGCACCGCTGATCGTCGCGATGCGCTGGTCGTGGACCTCGAGGAGTTGAGGCGGTCGTGAGCACGGTGCGCGTCAACACCGCCAGCTTCGCCCACACCCACGTCGCGACCAACCTGTTGCGCGGACTCAAGCGCATCGTGCAGGCCAGTGGTCTGTCGACCGCGAGCTTGATCGGTACGTGGTCGGTCCTGGAGGACGGCGTGGCCACCTGGCTGGGCACCGGCCACCTGCAGACCCTTGTGCTGGAGGTATTGGGACTGCCCAGACTTTGGTTGACCCAGTTTCGGTAGGTGGGTCAGGCTGCGTGGGCGGTGTTGAGCAGTGTCTCGAACTCGATCGGGGTCAGTCGTCCGAGGCCTTGTTGGCGGCGTCGGCGGTTGTAGGTGGTCTCGATCCAGGACACGATCGCCAGCCGCAGCTCGGCGCGGGTGGCCCAGCGTCTGCGGTTCAGGACGTTCTTTTGCAGCAAGCTGAAGAACGACTCCATTGCGGCGTTGTCGGCACAGGTTCCGACGCGACCCATCGAGCCGCGTAGTCGGGCGGCGCGGAGTTCGCGCTGGTAGGCGTGTGACCGGAATTGGCTGCCTCGGTCGGAGTGCACGATCGTCGCCGCCGAGGTTCCGCGCAGCGCCACCGCGTTGCGCAGCGCGGTGACCGCCAGCGCGGAGGTCATACGAGCGTCGATCGAGTAGCCCACGATCCGCTTGGAACAGGCGTCTTTGATCGCGCAGAGATAGATCTTGCCCTCGCCGGTGGGGGTGCTCGGTGATGTCGGTCAGCCACAGCTGGTTCGGTCGCGCCGCGGTGAACTCGCGTCGCACGAGGTCATCGTGCACCGGTGGTCCGGGCCGGCGCTGGCGGCCGCGTCGGCGGGCGTGAGTCGACCACAGCTGCTGCAGCGTGCACAGCCGGCTGACTCGATTGCGCGAGGCTGCCCAGCCCTGCGCAGCGAGTTCGTCGGCGATGAACCGGTAGCCGAACTCGGGGTCGTCGTGGTGGACATCGATCGCGGCGTTGATCAGATAAGCGTCGTCGTAGTCACGATCGCTGACCGGCTTTGCTTTCCACTGGTAGAAGGCCTGTTTGGAGAAACCCAGCACCCGGCAGGTCACCGCGACCGGGATCTTGTCGTCGGCGAGGTCGAGGACCAGCGGGTACATCATTTTGGGAGGACGTCGCGGGCGAAGTAGGCCGTCGCGCGGCGCAGGATCTCGTTCTCCTGCTCGAGCTGCTTGGTCCGGCGGCGCAGCTCGCGGTTCTCGGCCTCTAGATCACCCGAGCGGCTGCCGTGGGCCGGAGCCGAGGACGAGGCGGCCTGGGCAGGCAGGCCGTTCTCGCGGTCGGCGATCCTCAACCATCGGTTCAGACACGACTCTGAGATCCCGAAGCTGCGCGCGACCTGGGCCATCGACTGGTCGCCCTGACGGGCGACCGCGATCACATCACGTCGGAACTCGGCCGGGAACGGCTTGGGCACGATGACGATCCTTCCAGCGAGGACCACGTCCTCACAGGTCAGGAGTCAACCGAACCCTGGGCAGTCCCATTCGACCCGGACCGGCGCGCGGGAAACGACCTGGTCGGCCGGTTCGACTTCGCCATCGACTACGGCTACTACTCCGACGGCGACGGTGAGCTGTGGTACGACCCCGACAGCATCGCCTTCGCTGTCAGGAAGGCGGGCGGGTACCTGTCGCGATGCCAGTATCGGGTGGTGGCCACGACCGCGCCCGGGCGTCCCGACGTAGCGGGATGGTCCACCACATCGCTGCGGGAGACGACCGGCTTCCAGCGCCATACCACCGGTACGGCCGTCGGCGGGGGCGCGCTCGGCGCCAGCTTGGCCTACTACACGAGGACTGCATGATGCTCACTGTCAGCGAGGCGTTCGACAAGTTCAGCAGCCGCTTGGAGATCACCGAGACCGAGGAGAAGGCGGCCAGCCGGCGCCAGCAGGACATCCGAGCCCTGCTCGGCGACACGTTCGCCATTGACGACGACTTCTTGACCGGATCCTACCGGCGGGAGACCAAGACCAAGCCGTTGCGCGACGTCGACATCATGATCGTGCTCGCCGACCGCGACTACCTCGACCGCCACCCTCGCAATGTCCTCGCCGACGTCGAGGCCGCCCTCGCGCCCAACTACGGGCAGAACCGGGTTGAGCCCGACCGGCGCGCGGTGCGCGTCGACTTCGACGTCGTTGGCGACGTCACCGGGCTGGACGTGGTCAGCTTCGACGTCGTCCCCGCGTTCGCCGACGACGTGAACTACCTGATTCCCGACGACGTGCTCGGGGAATGGATCTCGACCAACCCGAAGGTCCATGCGGAGAAGGCCACCGCGGCGAATCAGGCGTTCGCGAAGCAGTGGAAGCCGCTAGTGAAGATGATCAAGAGCTGGAACGGTCAGCACGGCAACCCCATCGATCCGTCGTTTCTGATCGAGGTCATGGCGCTGGACATCATGACCGGGCCCTGGGGTAGCGATCGCCCTCGAGAACTGCGTCAGTTCTTCGCCACAGCTCACGACCGCATCGACGAGCGGTGGCGCGATCCGGCCGGACTCGGTCCCGACATATCGGACACCCTGCACGACACCCCGGGCGCCCTCGAAGCGGCTCGCACCGCCCTCCGAGCCGCCGAACAGACCTGCACCCGAGCAATTCAGCTGCAGAGTAGCGGTCGCATTGGAGAGGCGCTCGACACCTGGCAGGGGCTGTTCGGCTCCGCGTTCGCGAAGTCGTGACCCAGCCTGCACGACCGGTCCCATCTGGGAGTTCCGCCGACATCACCCGTCGGCAGAACCAACCTGATCATCTCGCCCGCCTGCGTGCCTACAGCCGCCTCTACGCTGTGGCGCAGCGCTGGCGTCGGGTCCGCGTGCTCGGCACCCTTATCCTTGCTATCACCGGCCCGGTGCTCGCACTGAGCAGCATCGACACCAAGGGCGTGCTCGGCGCCATCAGCGCGGCCTGGCTGATCCTGGGCCGGACCGTTCTTTCCAGGCTCGAACAACGTGCTCGCAGTCAGGCTGTCACCGTTCACGAGCTCTACGACACGGAGCTGTTCCGGCTGCCCTGGAACGACGCCCTCGCCGGCCGCCGACCGCTGCCCGACGATGTCGCCGCCGCAGCGCGCCGCCAATCCGACCACCAACGGTTCCACACCTGGTTCACCGTCGACCTCGCCAGCGTCCCTTGGCCCGCCGACGTTCTGCTCTGTCAACGGCAGAGCACTGTGTGGGGTCGAGGCGACCATCGCAGCTACGCCACCACCGTCGCCGTATTGGGAGCGATCTGCCTACTAACCGGCGTGGCTATAGCCGTGACGATGGGCCTCACCCTCGCTGACTACTTGGTCAAGCTCTTCCTGCCGACCGCGCCGGCCTTGCTCGACTCAATCGAGATTTCGCGATCGCACCGGGGTACCTCCGTGACCCGCACCGACGACGTCGCCGCGATCGACGACCTCTATGAAGCCCACCGTGATGACCTCAGCGCCATCTCGGTCAACGAGGTGCGCGCCATACAAGACGCCTCGTTCACCGCCCGCATCGACACCCCACGGGTACCCGGCTGGTTCTACAAGATCCGCCGCCGGGGAACACACGCCGACACCGCTGCCGGGGTCGACACCCTTCGCAGATCGACCTCGACGTAATCGCCCAGAAATCCATCACAGACCGAAGATCCGACCGCCTCTATGTGGTGGCGGTATGGCCGCGGCTGCACGTGATCGTCGGCCTGCTCGACGACTACCCCGGCGTCGACGCCCCGGTCATCGCCAGCCGGCTCGGCGAGACCCTGCGCTGCACGCGATCGAACTCAACGCCGGCCGCGACGTGCCCATCGGGATCCGCCGCGCCGTCCGCCACCTCGGCGACGCGGTGCGGGGCGAAATGCAGCCAACCCTCGCAGCCCCGGGCAGGCCGACGGGCGCCTATCGACCGTTGCTGGTGATCCGGGGCAGGGCCCCGGCGAGACCGAACAGGTCCACGTCGCCCTGCTCGGTCAGGCCCGGAACGACGCCGATCAGAGTGTCGGCCACGCAGACCCGGTACTCCTGGCGGCCGCGATCCATCGCCGCGATGACGAGAGCGTCGGATGCCGCTTCGATCGCCTCCGCCTGCGTCGTCACGATCCCGCCGGCCAGGTGCTGCGCATTCTCCACTCCAGCGCTGAGCACACCGAGCGTCCAGATGATGTCCATCCGCGCAGGATCACAGGTTCGGGGCGGCCGCGTCGGCGACCGCCCCGAGTTGTCCACAACCCGCGCGCTACTCGTCCTCGGTGGGGTTCTCCCCCAACAACCGGGCCGCCTGACGCCACGCGCGCAGCATCGAGGTGTAGGCGGTCGCGTCGCACACCTCCCACGTGACCGGACCGATCTCGATCCGCAGCATCGCCGGAACCGCCCCACCCACCTGGGACGGCAGCGACGCCCACGTCACGTCCGGCAGTCCGGCGAACCGGATCATCGCCGCCACCGTCGTGGGCCCGATCAGCAACGGCCGGCGCCCCGCGACCGCCGGGGCCAGCGACCGCGCTCCGACCGCGGCGCCGCTCCACCCGTCCGCGACTGCCCGGGCGGTCTCCCCGGCTCGAACGTAGATCAGCACGGTGCCGAGGGTGAGACCGAGCTGCTGCTCCGCCGTGCCGACGTGAGCGAGATCGAGACGGGCGGGAACGAGTCCGGCGGCGCGGACGGTCAGGCTCGTGACCACCGAGGACTTGGTGATCATCCGTGCCTGCGTGGTCGGGCTCGGCTGCTCGACGGTGCGGCTGCGGTTAGAACGTGCGGGCATGGCGGCCTCCCGGGTCCGGGTGGGCCTGTCGGCCCGTCCCCTTGGGGTGGCGGGGCGCTGTGTTCCCCGCCGCCGTAAGGCGTCCCAACACGGCCTGCGAGGCTCGCGCTCAAGGGCGGCCGAAGGCCGTCGCATGCGACGCGAGCGCAGCGAGCGCCCTTGAACGTGAGTCAGGCCGTGTTAAGCCACAGGGCCGGCAGGCCCCCGCCGAAGGCGGTCCATCAGCACTTCCTCGGCCTCGCGGCCTTGAGCGAGAGTGACCCCCTCCCTGGCCGCAGTCGTTCCCCGCCGCCGACCCCCGGAACCGGTGCGGTGGTCAGGTTCGCCACCCCGTCATCAGTGCGGAGCAGGATGAGCGCACGACGGTGATGGCAGTCGTGCGGGAGTGTCGCGATGACGAGTGGTGGGGTGTCGTCGACTCCCCCACCTCTCTGGGCGGTTGCTGGACGCACTTCAGCGCCGTCGCCGTGCCCGGGTACAAGTCGCTGAACGCAGGACAGGTCGTCGAGCTGGAGTGGAGACCGCGCAGCAGAACGGCTACGACTACCGGGCGGTGCGCGTCTGGCCCAGCGGATCAGACCCGCACACCGAGCCAGCAGTCGACGGGCCGAAAGGCGCCTACCGCAGCTCACTGACGATCACGTTTGACGCCGAAGAAGGAGCAGCGCGCTGATGGACGACGAGTGGGTGCCCGAGGCCACCAGGCTGGCGGTGGTTCGCATCCTGGAGCACGCTGAGCTGGTCGGTCTCGCCAACACCGAGGAGTTCACGTTCCGGTCGTTCTTCATGACGGCCGCCTGCGAGTTGCTCTACAAGCCGCGCTTCCAGACCGATGGCGCACGTTCGACCTCCTCGTCCAGGCCGACGACACCGCCTCGTTGATCGAGTTCAAGTACTACATGTCGAGGCCGACCTACCGCCTCGACGGCAGCGCCGGCCCGAGGAAGGGCGGCGCGAGCGCGCAGAACGAGCGCGAGTTCCACGCCTGCGTCGAGAAGCTGGGCACCACCACCATCGACGGGATCGACCAGCGCAGGCTTGTGCTGGTCTAACACCGCGACGATCGCACCGCCGGCCGCAGCTCGCGGTCGCTGCACGGCAGCTACGCCGGCTCGGGCCGTCCGCGTCGGTGGCCCGGGTCTGGTCGTTCGCACACGAGGGCCTCGAAGCACGCGTCCTCGAACCCTCACTCGGCGTGGATGCGCTCAGATGCCCCTGAGGTGCAGCCTTGAGCGCGTCGTACGACGCGACCCGTGACTGGACGTCAACCTCAGCGGGGGCCTCGGCGGTACTACTTCATCCGGGAGCCCGGTCTGCTGCAACCGTCGTCTCGACCTCGACCGCACGCAGCATCTCGGAGGAGTTCTCCGCGCAGGCCGAGCAGATCGCGGCGCCGCCGGCGGACGGGTCGCGGTCCATCTCGATCGCCACGTAGGACAGGTCGCAGACGTGGCAGCGGATCCGCGCCTCCCAGGCGTCGTCGACCTCGTCGCGCGGGTCGTTGCCACGCGCCTGCAACGTCGATGCGCCGTAGCGCTCTGCCAGCGCGTACCCGGCCACGGCCAGGACGACTGTGATGACGGGCGCGAGCTCAGCCGCTACCGCGGACGCCGTCTGCACCGTCAGCGCGATGCCGATCCCCGATGCGACGATCCAGGCCAGTGCGCCCGCGGTGAGGGCGGGCAGCCGGCCCGGCCGGAACTCCGGGATCTCGGCATCACTGCGGTGCAGGAAGATGTGGGTCATCGCGATCGCGACCCATGCGGTGATGAACACGCCCTGCCAGGCCAGCGCGACGAGCAGGTAGCTGAGTACGTCGGTGAGCATCAGCAGATAGGCGATCACTCCGGCCACTCCCACCCAGACCACGCGCGGCGGATGCAGGCGCAGAACGCGTGACCCGAAGGCCTCGAGGTTGGATGAGGCGAGGTAATAGTTCGCCGTGTTGATGCGGGTCTGGGAGACGAAGATGACCAGCACGCCCACGAAGCCGAGCGCGTTGATGAATGCATCGATCACGCCGGTCTCGGAGCCGCTGATGTCCCAGGCGCGCAGCAGGTAGATGCCGATGAGCCCGTTCACTGCGAACGTGAAGACGTAGAAGACCCAGCCGAACGTGACCGTCGAGTGGAAGCGCTGGTCCTCGACCTTGCCGAATCGCGCGTAGTCGAACGTGAACATCATCATGATCCACACACCCATGTAGATCAGGTAGGCGGTGAGCCATCCGGGCAAGGCACTCGAACTCGCGGCCGAGCTCAGCCAGTTCTCCGGGTAGCCCTGCCGAACGGTGGTGGCCACGACCGCAGCGATCAGTCCGGCGACGTAGAACGGCAGCAGCACCCCGTTGAGCCGGTCCAGCCAGATGCGGACGCCTCCGATCACGAGCGGCAGTGCGTAGATCACCACCGCGAGGTACCACAGCTTCAGCTCACCGCCGAAGTACTTCTGGAACGCGACGGCGATGACGGAGCCCTCGAAAACGGCGTAGTAGACAGCTGTCGCCGCAAAGATCAGCGGCGCCAGCGCCGAGCCGAGCAGGCCGAACAGGCGGCGGGAGAGCAGCGCGACGGTGAGCCCGGTCCGGGCTGCGTAGCGCGAAAGCACGGAGTTGACCGCCCCGTAGGTGACGACGGTGAGCGCCATGCCGATGAGGGTGTTCGGCGTGCCCACCGCGTCGGCCGAGGCCACAGCGACGTAGAGCCAGAACATCGCGGAGAACAGCGCCCACCGGGCCGACGCCAGCGACCACCTCCCCGAGCGCCAGGAATGCGGGACGACATGCGTGGAATAGTCCTCAGTGGCGGCGGCGCGCACCACACGTTCGTCGTCGGTGTAACTGATGTCCAGCGCAGCCTGTTGTTTCGGCAGAGACATAGGGTTCCTCATCGCAGTGCCGGGTCCGATTTCGAGCTGATGGAAGTGTCGTTCACTTACCGTTCAGCCAGCACTGCGCGATGTGGCGCAACCGGCGCGTCCGGTGCCCCGTTCTGGACAGTCAGGAAAGGTGCTTCGGCAGTTCCTGCACCGCCCCAGAAATGGCGCCCTCGAACGCCTCCGCGAGAGTGACCGGCTCGATCTCGGTGGTGTAGACGACGACTGACCGCCCCGCGTTGACCTCGATGACGTCAACCGTGCCCAGGTGGTACTCGACAGGGAGGTCTCCTCCCACGATCCGGTACTGGAACCGGCGCAATACCGGGTCGGAGTTGACGACGATCTCGTCGAGGCGGGATCCGTCCTGGAGCACGACCGTCCGGTGCGTGCCGTCGCCAGAGGACGAGCGCATGGCGGGGAACCAGTCCGCGATGTTCGCGGTGTCGCTGACGAGCTGCCACACCGTGTCCGGAGTCGCGTCGATGACGACGTGGGAGCGAAGGGATGTCATGACTTCTCCATTGCGGTGAGGTGGGGCGTCAGCCCGCCAGGACGGACGCGATGTCGAGGGAGCGATCGGCCAGCACCGCGCGCAGCGTGGTCTGCGCGTGCTCGAGCTCGGCCGGGGTGAGGTCGGCGCGGGCGGTGAGGCGCAGGCGGCTGGTCCCTGTGGGAACGGACGGCGGGCGGAAGCATCCGACGCGCAGGCCCAGCTCGGCGCAACGGCGGGCTGCCTCGACTGCCGGCCCGGGCTCTCCGATGACGACGGGGACGATCGCAGATGGGGGCGGAGCCACGCCGGCTGCCGAAGCCAGTTCGCTTGCTGCGCGCACCACCGCGAGGCTCAGGCCGGGATCGTCACGCAGCACGCGCAGCGCGGCGAGCGCCGATCCGGCGCAGGCCGGCGCCAGGCCCGTATCGAAGATCATCGTCCGAGCGGTGTCGATCAGGTGCTCCACGACCCGACCCGGAGCGAGGACGACGCCGCCCTGGCTACCGAGGGCCTTGGACAGCGTCGCGGTGATGATGATGTCGTCAAGGCCGGCGAGGCCGGCGGCGGCGCACAACCCTCGGCCACCGAGCCCACATACGCCCAGGCCATGTGCTTCGTCGACGACGAGGACAGCCCCATGGGCACGGGAGATCCGGTGCAACTCGCGTACCGGGGCTCGGGACCCGTCGATCGAGTTGATGCTCTCGGTGATGACGAGCGCTTGCGCCTGGGTGCGGCCGGCCAGCACGCGCTCCGTGGCGATCAGGTCGTTGTGGGGCACCACCTCGACGCGGCTGCGGGTGAGCCGGCAGGCGTCGATCAGGGAAGCATGGTTGGCGGCATCGGAGACGATGAGGCAGTCGGGCGAGCTCAGCGCTGTGACGGCGGCCAGGTTGGCGGTGTAGCCGGAGGAGAACACGAGCGCGCTCTCGGTGCCGGCGAAGGCGGCGAGCTCGTCCTCCAGGGTCTCGTGCAGTTCGGTCGTGCCCGTCACCAACCGAGAGCCGGTGGACCCCGCACCCCAGGTGCGCAGGGCGCGGATGCCCCCGTCGATGACCTCGGGGTGGCGGGAGAGCCCGAGGTAGTCGTTGCTCGCGAGGTCGAGCAGTGACCCCGTCGGCGAGCGCGGGGTGAGTCGGCGGCGCAGCCCCATCTCTTCCCGGCCGGCTGCGTGCACGTCCAACCAGGCCAACGGGTCGAGTCGTCGTGTCATCGGTCTCACCAGTCCACGGCCAGGTAACTGATCTCGAGGAACTCGTGGATGCCCTCGAATCCACCTTCGCGGCCGATGCCCGACTGCTTCATGCCGCCGAACGGGGCGGCGGGATCGGAGATCGCGCCACGGTTGACCCCGACCATTCCCGACTGCAGGCGCTCCGCCACGGCAAGCGCGCGACCGAGGCTGCCGGAGTAGACGTAGGCGGCGAGTCCGTACTCACTGCTGTTGGCTAGGGCGACCGCGTCGTCGTCGTCGGCGACCTCGATGATCGGGGCGACGGGCCCGAACGTCTCGTCCGTCGACAGCACGCTGCCGCGATCGACGTGAGACAGCACGGTGGCCGGATAGAAGAAGCCTGGCCGATCCAGCGGTGCTCCTCCGGTGTGCAGCTTGGCGCCCTCCCCGACGGCGGCGTCGACGCGCGCAGCGAGATCGTCCTGCCGCCGGGCGTTGACCATCGGTCCAAGCTGCGTCTCCTCGTCCGTCCCGGCCCCGACGATGAGCCCGGCCATGCGCGCGGCGAGCCGGTCGGCGAACTCGTCGGCGACCGCACCGTGTACGAGGAATCGATTGGCTGCCGTGCAGGCCTGACCGCCGTTGCGCATCTTGGCGAACATGGCCCCGTCGACCGCGTCATCGAGGTCCGCGTCGTCGAGGACGATGAAGGGGGCGTTGCCGCCCAGTTCGAGCGACGTGTTGACGATCCGGTCGGCGGCCTGGCGGAGAAGGAGTCGGCCGATACCCGTGGATCCGGTGAACGACAGTTTGCGGATCCGCGGATCGGCCAGAGCGTGCTCGACGAACTCACCTGGCCGGTCCGTCGTCAATACATGGACCACCCCGTCGGGAACGCCGGCACGCCCGAGCAGACCCGCGAGGTAGATCGCGGTGAGCGGGGTGTCCTCGGCCGGTTTCAGGACAGCCGTACAGCCGGCGGCGAGAGCGGGCGCGAGTTTGCGCGCCGCCATCGCGGCAGGGAAGTTCCACGGCGTGAGCAGCAGCGCCACACCGACCGGGCGGTGCACGGTGAGGATGCGGTTGGCGCCGCCGGGCGCTGTGCGCAACTCGCCACAGATGCGGACAGCTTCCTCGGAGAACCAGCGGAAGAACTCTGCCGCGTAGCGCACCTCGGCGCGGGCGTCGGCTCGGGTCTTGCCCATCTCCAAGCTCATCAGAAGGGCGAGCGGCTCGAGTTCGGCGAGCATCAGCTCGTGGGCGGATCGCAGGATCTCGGCGCGCACCCGCGGCGCTGTGGCCGACCATGACGGAAGCGCCTCGGACGCCTCGTCGATCGCGCGGTCGACGGCGGCGGGCCCGACCCGGGCGACGTCGGCGATCGGCTCGCCGGTCGAAGGATCGAGCACAGCGAAGCCCTCGTCAGGCGTAGCCGGGGTGTGCTTGCCTAGCATCGGGCCGAGCATCGGGCGGATGTCGCCCGTGCCGATCGTGCTGTCGAGGATCACCTCGTGCTCCGTTCTCGGGCATCACGACGAAGGCCCGGGACGGTCGTCGGCGAGCCTCATCGTGGATCAGAGTGGTGGTTGTGCCGGTCAGGGGATCGCCGGACGACTACCCCCTCACGGAGTCGATGACCCCACGCACCGCCCGAGCGACCTCAACAGCGTTGGGCGTGTCGGAATGGACACAGATCGAATCGACCCGCATCGGGAAGTCCTCGCCGGTGTCGGCCGTCGCGAGACCTTCCGTCAGCGCCTTCCGAGCACGTTGCTGGGCGTCCTCCACCGGGGTCGCGCGGGGCCGGCGCGCGATGATCAGACTGCCATCTGCGCGGTAGCCGAGATCGACGTAGAACTCCGCGACGAAGGGCACGTTGCGCTTGTTCGCCACCGCCTCGTGCTCGGTACCGGCCATACCGAAGACGGGTACGCCGTACTGGACGGCGACATCGCAGATCGCGTCCATGATGTCCTCCTGCCGGGCGGCCATCCCATAGAGCGAACCGTGCGGCTTGATGTGGTCGAGCGAAGCCCCGGCGGCGTCCAGGAAGGCGACCAACGACCCCACCTGGTACCGGACGAGATCGGCGGTCTCATCGCGATCGAGCTTCATCTCCCGGCGGCCGAAGCCGACCAGGTCAGGAAGGCCTGGGTGGGCGCCGACCGTGACACCGGCGGCGAGCGCTTTCTCCACGGTCTCGCGGATCCCGGTCGGATCACCGGCATGGAACCCGCAGGCCACATTCGCGGTGTCGATGAGCGGCACCAGCGCATCGTCGTTGCCGAAGGAGTGAATGCCGAACGATTCACCCATGTCGGAGTTCAAGCTAACCATGGAATCTCCTCGGTAGGATTTCGAGCCGCTCAGGCATCCGGCTCGCCGGTCGGGTCGTTCTCGTACTCGTAGGCGTCGCAGAAAAGCTTCCCGTTGCGACCCCAGCTCTCACGATCCACCTCGGTGAAGATGAAGTTGATCGTTTCCGGTTTGCAGTCACCGATTCTCGAGAACTCTCGGGTCAGGACCTCGGCCAGCTCGCGCTTCTGCTCGAGCGTGCGTCCTGGGAACCAGTCCACTCGAATGAACGGCATGGCGCTGTACCTCCGGTTGTCGGACCGACGGAGCTGCACTCCACGGCGACGTGGCTGTCTCATCAGCTTGCAGTCCGGCCTGCAGTGCGACGATGCGCAGTCTGTACAAGCCGTCTGCTCGACGTGCGCCATACCGATCACCGTCGATCCGTCGGCGTGCGCTCGCCGTGGCGGGAGCATCGCGCCCGCCAGCTGAAGGGATCGACCTGCACGACCATCCGCCGCCCGCACGCCGTGCAGTACCGGGGTGGATCGAGGCCATCGCGCGCACACGCATCGAGGCAGGTCGGACCGCGCACCTGCCCGCAATGCCCGCAGATCGTCTCCACCGTCGCCGAGGTGCTCATAGCGCCTGGTTGAGCGCCTTGATCGGCATCTGCAGCTCGGTGAGCAGATCGAGGTCGGTCTCGGCGGGCCGCCCGAGGGTGGTGAGGTAGTTGCCGACGATGATCGCGTTGATCCCACCGAGCAGCCCCTGGCGTGCACCGAGATCGCCGAGGGTGAGTTCGCGACCACCGGCGAACCGCAGGACGGTTCGCGGCAGGGCGAGGCGGAACGCTGCCACCGTCCGCAGCGCGTCGCTCCCCTCGAGCTGCGGCAGGTCACCGAATGGTGTCCCCGGGCGCGGGTTGAGGAAGTTGAGCGGCACCTCGTCGGGTTCGAGTGCGGCGAGCTGCCCCGCGAACTCGGCCCGTTGCTCCAGGGACTCACCCATACCGACGATGCCACCGCAGCACACCTCCATGCCCGCCTCGCGGACCATCTGCAGCGTCCCCCAGCGCTCCTCCCACGTGTGCGTGGTGACCACCTGGGGGAAGTAGGACCTCGCCGTCTCGAGGTTGTGGTTGTAGCGGTGAACCCCCATCGCAGCGAGCCGGGTGACCTGGTCCTCGGTGAGCATGCCCAGCGAGCACGCGACGTTGATCTCGACCGCGTCGTTGATGGCGGCCACCGCTGCAACCACTTGTGTCATGAGGCGCTCGTCGGGTCCGCGGACTGCGGCGACGATGCAGAACTCGGTGGCTCCGGCCTTGGCCGTCTGTTTGGCCGCCTCGACCAGGGAGTCGATGTCGAGCCATGCCGATCGGACCGGCGAAGCGAACAGGCCGGATTGGGAGCAGAAGTGGCAGTCCTCGGGGCAGCCGCCGGTCTTGAGCGAGATAATGCCCTCGACCTCGACCTCGGGCCCGCACCATCGCATGCGCACTTCGTGCGCAAGCTCCAGCAGCGGTGTGAGCGCCTCGTCGGGCAGGCGAAGCACCTCGAGGACGTCGGGCTCGGACAGGCCCCGGCCCTTGTCGAGGACCTGGCTCCGGGCACGGTCGAGAACGGCGAATCGAACGGTTGTCATGGTGTCCTACTCCGGTGGCTGCGGCTCGGCTCGTCGATGACGTGACGTCCTACGCGAGCAGCTCGGCGACGCGGGCGCTGCGGGCCCGATAGTCGCGACGCGCCGCGAGCGCCCCGTCCATGTCCACTTCGACGAACCGGGTCCTGGTGTTCGGGGCGGACTGAGCGACGACATCGAGGTCACCGCTGATGACCGTCCCGACCATCATGTATCCGCCACCGGAGACGGCGTCACGGTGCAGGATGATCGGCTCCACCCCGCCGGGGACCTGGATCGAGCCGATCGGGTACGGCGCGTCCACGATGTTCGACGGGTCCTGGCCTGCCCCGAACGGCGGTGTGCGTTCGATGGTGCTGAGCTCCGCTCCCTTGTAGCGGAAGCCGACGCGGTCGGCCACGGGGGTGAGGGTCCATGTCGTCTGCAGGAAGTTGTCCCGGCCCTCTGGGGCGAGGACGTGGTCGTAGAGACCCATCACGACCCGGACCTCGACGTCCTTGCCCAGCGCCGGCAGCAGGTCGCCGGGCAGGACGCGGCCCGGGGTACCTGCGCCGGCCCCGATCGGGAGAGTGTCCCCCGCGACCAGTGGTCGGCCCTCCATCCCACCGAGCGCACCGAGGCCGTAGGTGGCCCGGCTGCCCAGGACGACCGGGACGTCGATGCCTCCAGCGACCGCGATGTACGCGCGGGCGCCGCCCTTGACGAATCCGAAGCTGAGAACGTCCCCGGCCGAGACCGGGAACGACTCCCACAGCGGTCGCGCTTCGCCGTTGATGCGGGGCGGCAGCTCCGCACCGGTGACCGCCACGACAGCATCTTCCGTGAACAGCAGCTCGGGTCCCATGTAGACGACCTCGAGTGCGCCGGCATCGGGAGGGTTGCCGACCAGACGGTTCCCGGTCGTGAGCGAGTACAGGTCCAACGCTCCGGACGGCGGGATCCCGACGTCGTAGTAGCCGCTGCGGCCGGTGTCCTGAACGGTGGTCGACAGTCCCGGCTTACGCACCTCAATCGACACGGAGCACCTCCAGGAGACGGGAGTTGAAGCCGGCTGGGTCATCCAGGAACGGCTGCAGGTTGAACTCGACCTCGCGGGAGCGGATCCGGTAGTCGCGCCGCTCGACCTGCACGAGAGTGTCGTCGTACTCGTCGCGGTCGATCGCTCGGAACGACGCGATGTCGCCGGGCCGGAAGAACACCATGAAGTCGGCGAAGTCCGGGCTGGACTGCGTCGGGTCGTAGATCGGGGCCGGCGTGATGCCGAACATCTGGTAGCCGCCCGCACCACGCACCGAGTAGATGCAGCCGAAGCATCCGCCGTGACCGACCGTCTGTTTGGGCGTGTCGGTGCGGGGTCGCAGATACTTCGGGACGACGAGCTGTCGGTCCTGCGGAACCATCTGGAACATGAACGGCAGGCCGGCCACGAACCCGACCATGGAGGTGAACCACGGCGATCCGGTGTGCGCTGCGATGAAGGCGTCGGCGTCGGGCAGCCCGTTGATCCGCGCGGCGTAGTCGATGTCGGTGGCGTCCGGGTCCTGGTGGCGGTCGCGGAACCTCATCAGCGTCTCGGTGGTCCACGGGTCGCGGTAGAGAACCGGGATCTCCACGACGCGGGTCGACAGGCTGACGTCGCTCGCGTCACCGACCTTCTTCTCGAGGTCCTGCAGGTGTGCGAGCAGCGTGTGCGGCTCGATGACGTCGGGGTCGTAGCGGACCTGGTAGGACGCGTTGGCCGGGCAGATCTCGAGGATCCCGTCCGGGCGTTCCTCCTTCAGTGCGCGGGTGATGGCCATGGCGCGGAAGTTGGCGCGAAGGCTCATCTCCTCGGACAGCTCGACGAAGATGAACTCGTCACCGCCCCAGCTGTAGCGAGCCGGGCTCGCCGTTTCGCTCATCGGGAACCTCCTGCTGACGCGGCCCGCTCGGCGAGCCACTCCTCGAGAGTGCCGGTGTTGAACCGCGATTCGGCGAACCACGGTTGGTCGAGCAGTTCGAGCAGCAGTCCCGTGGTGGTCGGTACTCCGCTCACGACGAGCTCGCCCAGTGCCCGACGCGACCGAGCGAGCGCTGTGGCACGGTCGTCGCCCCACACGATCACTTTGGCGACCAGCGAGTCGTAGAAGGGCGAGACCCGGCTGTCGGGTCCGAGCCAGGTGTCGGTGCGGACCCACGGCCCGCCGGGCAGCACGACCTGGTCGATCCGGCCGGGTCCCGGCATGAAGTTCTTGTCCGGGTTCTCGGCACACACCCGGAACTCCACTGCGTGCCCGCGCGCGACGATGTCGGCTTGGCGCAGCGACAGCGGGTCGCCCGCGGCGATGCGCAACTGGGCGGCGACGAGGTCGATCCCGCTGATCCACTCCGAGACCGGGTGCTCGACCTGGATGCGGGTGTTCATCTCGATGAAGAAGAACTCACCGGACTCGTCGTCGACGAGGAACTCGACGGTGCCCGCGCTGCGGTAGCCCACCTGCTTGCACAATCGGACCGAGGCCGCCGTCATCTCCGCACGGATGCGGTCGTCGATGCCGGGCGACGGCGCTTCCTCGACGACCTTCTGGCGGCGCCGCTGCAGGGAGCACTCGCGCTCGAACACGTGCACGGCGTCGGTGCCGTCGCCCAGGACCTGCACCTCGACGTGGCGCGCGCTGCGGATGAACCGCTCGAGGTACATGCGGCCGTCACCGAAGGCACTGGCGGCCTCGCCCGAGGCCTGTGGGAAGGCCTTCGTCAGTTCGGTCTCGTCCGCCACGACCCGGATCCCACGCCCGCCACCGCCCGCGGCGGCCTTGAGCATGACCGGATAGCCGATCTCGCGGGCGGCCTCGACGGCGGCGGCGACGCCGTCGACACCGTCGGTGGTGCCGGGCACAGTCGGAACGCCGGCGGCCATGGCGACCTGCCGGGCGCGGACCTTGTCGCCCATCTGCTCGATCACCGCGGCCTCGGGTCCGACGAACGTGAGACCGGCGTCGGCGACTGCAGCGGCGAAGGATGCGCGCTCGGACAGGAACCCGTAACCCGGATGGACCGCGTCCGCGCCGGACTCCCGGGCAGCGGCGATGATTGTCTCGCCGACCAGGTAACTCTTCGCGGCAGGAGACGGACCGATGTGCACGACGGAGTCCGCGAGCCTGGCGTGGGCGGCGTCGGTGTCGGCCTCACTCGCGACCGCGACCGTCTCGATGCCCAGGTCTTTCGCCGCCCGGATGATGCGGACCGCGATCTCGCCGCGGTTCGCGATCAGGAGGCGTTTCACCCGTCCACCTCGATCACCAACAGCGGCTGCCCAGCGTCGACCACGGTCTCGCCCTCCACGAGGTACTCGACGACCGTGCCCACCACCTCGGACTCCACCGGGTAGTACGTCTTCATCACCTCGACCAGCCCGACGGTGTCGTCCGCCGCGACCTGCTGGCCGGGCTTGAGGTACTCGGGGCTGCCGGGGTCGGGCCTGCGGTAGAAGACGCCCGGGATCGGGGACACCACCTCGTGTCGGGACATCGGGACCTCGCTTCGTCGATCGTGGGTGGGGTTCGGGGGTTCGGTACCGGGTCAGGAGTGCGCGATCTTCGGGGTGTCCCCGTCCGGGTCGATGTAGATGTCGTCGCCGTCGAGCTTGACCGGGTACCGGGCCAGCTCGGAGTGACCGGGGTTGATCCCCTTGCATGTCGTCAGGTCGAACGTCCACATGTGGTTCGTGCAGATCAGGGTCTTCTTGTCCAGCTCGCCCTCGACGAGTTCGACCTGCTGGTGCGGGCAGATGGCCTGGGTGGCCACCACCTCGCCGCCGTCGAGGTGGACGATGAGGATCTCCTTGTCGCCGACGTCGAACGACTCCATGTCGTTCTCCCAGACGTCATCGAGCGAGCACACCCGTACGAATGCCATTGCAGCCGTGCTCCTATCAGCAGAATCGGTCGTAGTGGAGGTGGTCGGCGGCCACGCCGGCGTCGAGAACCAGGGCCCTCGCGAGCGCGTCGGTCATCGCCGGGGGACCGGCCGCGTAGTAGGTGAAGTCGGTCAGGGATCCCGCGAGGCGGTCGAGGACCGCCTCGTGGAGGAACCCGCGGAAGGGCTCGGCGCCCTCCACCTCGGCGCGTACGCCGTCGTCGTGCTCATCGGAGATCGCTGTGTGCACGTTCAGCGCGCCGAGCTGGCGTCCTGCGAACGCGATCGACTCCGGGATGTGGAGGTCCTTGCGGGTACGGCCTCCGCAGAACAGGTGGACGGTCCAGTCGCGGGAGTCCGGCCGGGCGGCGACGCCGAGCACGATCGAGATCATTGCGCCGAGCCCGGATCCGCCACCGGCGCAGACGATCCGCCGGTTCCCGTCCTCCCGCAGGTACGCGTGCCCGAAGGGCCCGTCCAGCGTGACCTCCGACCCGACCTCGGTGTCGTCGAACAATGCAGCGGTGGCCCGGCCTCCCGGCATCCGCTTGACGACGAACTTCCATTCGCCGTAGCAGTTGCCGAGGTTGCTCATGGAGTACGCGCGCTCGACCTGCCCGTCGGGCAGTGTGATCATCGCGTACTGGCCGGGCCGGAAACCGGCGTGGGACTGCGCCGCGAACACGAACTCCTGCATGTCGTGGGTCAACAGGGTCTTCGAGCGCAGCTGTGCGGTCTGGCGGAACGGCCGGTGCCGGGCCTGGCCGACCATCTGTCCGACCTTGATGGTGCAGTCCGAGCGCGGCTGGCTCTGGCAGGCTAACTTGCGCCCCTTTCGGCGGTCACGGGGGCTGAGACCAGGGGCGTCCGGGCGACGGTCGTGCATCTCGCCCTCAACCAGGTCGTACCGACAGCTCCCGCAACCACCGCTGTTGCATTCGTAGGCCAGCCCGACCCCCGCGCGGAGGGCGGCACGCAGCAGCGTGTCGCCCTCCGCGCAGGCGAAGCGAACGTCGGACCCGTCGACCGAGATGAGATGTTCGGCAGGGGTCGTCATCGCAGAGTCAGCCGCCGAGGCCGAGCTGCCGCTGGAACGCCCGCACTGCACCGATGGCGTTGTCGACGGCTTCGGCGTTCTCCGGGATCTCCTCGCCGTAGGCACGAACGGCCTGCTCGGCGAGCGGCTGCCACTTCTCCACCCACGAAGTCAGGATGGGGACATTGGCGTCGACCTCGAACATCTGCTTGACCAGCGCCCCGGTCCACCGCCGAGACCGCTCGCTGTCACGCAGGTGTGCCTCGGTGAGCAGCGCGTGCAGCAGGTCATCCTGCCGTCGCGCCGACAGCCCGAGCTGGCGCAGGACGATCTCATCCAGTGCCGGCTTGGCGACGATGTTGAGCGCGACGAACGCCTCCGCCCAGTCGAAGGTCGTCAGCTGACGCTCCATCAGCTCCCGGAATCCCTGCCAGGCCGGATGCTCCTCCCACAGCTCGCGCTCGCGCTCGCCGAACCCGGCGCCGGGGTGGGCCAACTTGAGCTCAGCCGTCCGGTACGAGACGTTGGTGACCCAGCGCAGCTGGTCCGCGGCCTGGAAGGCCGCACAGTTGCTGATGGTGCTGGTCGGTGCGATGTGCACCAGGTAGGCGCTGGCCATCTGCACGGTGTGCAGGAGGTACCGGCTCGGCGTGTAGAGCTGCGACAGGGTGGCGACCCACTCCGGCGACAGCCCCTTGTCGTGGCCCTCGGCGTTGTGCTGGTCGAGCAGACCTTCGGTGTAGGTCTCCTGCCCGTCCTGAAGGATGTTGTAAGTCCGGTACACGAGCTCGTCGGGGTCGCGGAACGCGTCCCAGTCCGGGTGCGTGATCGGGCTCTGGTTGCGGTGCTTGCGGTAGTGGTCGGACATGATGCTGTTCGGTCCGACGTCCCACGGCTGCTCGGGGTCGCGCATGTGCCACAGCAGATTGGTCGAGACGATCTCGTACTCACTGGGCTTGCGACGCCGCTTGGTGAGGTGGCTCCAGGTCTTGAGCGGCTTGAGCGGAGTGGTCATTTCCCGGCCTCCTTGACAGGGAAGCCGCTGGTGTCCTGCTTCCCGGTGTAGAAACGGACGATCTCGGTCCCGGTTTCGATGCGACCGACAAACGACGGCATGTTCACTTCCAGCTCGGCGAGCCGGAACGGGCGGCCGAGTTCGGACTCGATGGTCGCGCGGCGCAAGATGCACTCGCCGCCCTCGACCTCGATACGGACATAGGAACCGCGGTCCCGAACGTTGACGGTCCGGCCCGGGTTGTCGATCTCGGCTGCCTGCGCCACAGCGCGGGCGATCTCCCCGGACTGCATGACGGGGCCCGCCGGCCTGGAGATGGCCGCGGTCGTCGCCTCCTCACCCATAGAAGACCTCGATGCACTCAGTCGGCTCCAGGCCGGAGTTGGCGACCGTCATGTCGCGCGGAAACGGCTCGGCCGCGTCCTGCTTGCGCACCCGCAGCACGCGATCGGGCTGCGCCTCGACGTGAATGCCCAGCACGTTCTCCGAGGCGGCCGCGGCCACCTCGTCCATCGTGTTCTCGGAGTCGACGGGGAGCAGCTTGAGGACGAAGTCCCCGTCGAAGTGCGATGCCAGTGGAATCAAAGCCATGTCGAACTCCCTTCTATCTCGCCGTCACGAGCTGCTTGCGGTAGGCGTCGACCCACTTGTAGCCGTGGGCGTCGTCACCGCCGTCGCTGACCACACCGAGGCCCATGTACTCCAGGGCTCCGCCGAGATCGGCCGGCTGGATCTCGCCACCGAGGAACCGGTCGATGAGGTTCTTGTGGCTCTTGTACCGCTCGGGATCGTCTTCGAAGATCCACCTGTCCACCTCGGAAGCGAAGTGGTAGCGACGACCCTCGTGCACGATGGAGATGTCGCGCAGCGTCTGCGACGGCGTGCCGACGATCGGCAGCTGCGACACGTTGCAGATGATCGGCAATGTGCCGGGGACGGTCTTGTCCATCCGGTCGTTGGCCATGTTGTCGATGATCACGTCCCAGACCTTGCCGAACGTGTCGTTCCAGCCGGGGTACTTCTCCTCGAGCCAGTCCCGCTCCTCGGGGCTGACGCCGGCCGCCGGGTTCCACCACAGGGTCGGCCGCCACGAGTAGGTGCCGAGTTGCTGGCCGTGATGGTGCTCGGAGAGATCGCGCAAGAAGATGTCCCAGTACCAGGGCTTCGAGAGCCCGAGGTCCTCGAGGGACTGCATGAACTGGGTGACGATCCACTCCTCCATGAACTCCTTGAACGACGCCTCCCGCACGCTCAGCGGGACGTAGTAGTCCATCGGAATGCCGGAGAGCACCGTGAAGAGCCGGTAGGAGCGCCAGAAGGCGATGTCGATCGTCTTCTGCGCCTTGTCGCGCTGCCCGTTCTCGATCATCATCTGCAGCAGCGGGGTGCCCAGCTGGGCGTGTCGCGCCTCATCGGACTGGATGCTCTGGATCAGCTTGGAGAAGGTGTAGTCACCGGCCTTGGCGGCATCGCCGGAGAGCCCGATGAACTGCAGGTTGGTGAAGCCGGTCTCGAAGGCGAAGTTCGCGCAGATGGCCGTTGAGATGGCGTCGCGGGTCATCAGCATGTCGTCGAAGAAGTGCCGAGCGCCGAGGACGACCCAGTTGTTCGTGTGCATCGCCTGGTGGGACCAGTCGAACTGCCGGTCCTTGCTGACGTACTCGTGGGGGAAGAACAACTGCATCTGGGCGTGCCGGATCTCGTCCAGCATCCCGAAGGTGGCCATGTTGCGCATGCCAGGTGCCTTCGACCACCGGACGTACCGTGATTCCTGGAAGGCGGCGCCGTACTCGACCACCGCCACCGCGGCGTAGTGCTCCTTGAGGATGGAGATCCAGCCCGGATCCGCCTTGTTGTAGAGGTCGGCGCGCTCCAGAGCAGCCTTCACCGAATAGGCGCCGGCGTCCTTCTGCCGCTGGATGTCGACGTACTCGCGGTAGCTGACCTTGTAGGGCTCGTCGTAGGTGCCCCAGACCTCTTCGGGGATGCCGACCCCGCCGCTGAGCTCGGGCGGGAACAGCTCGTCCTGCGTGACGTAACGGGGTGTCCATTCGGTGGTGCGCGCGATGTCGTACCACTGCGCGCGGTCCAGCAGAGCCATGGAGTTGCTCCTCAGGGTGTCGGTGCGTGAACTCGAACGGGGTCAGCTGCCGTGCTCGGATCCGAGCGGTCCCTCGCCGCCCGGATAGACGAAGCTCATGGAGGGCGTGTAGAAGCCGAAGGTGATCTGCAGCGGATCGGCCGGCCGGAGTTGGTACGTGGGGTGGGTGCTGTCGAGGAACTCGAACGACTGCACTTCGAAGTGCTCCGCGATGTCGCAGACGTAGGCATAGCGCCCGCTGATGAACTCGTCGTCGCGACGGGTGATGTAGCGCAGCTGCCCCACTGCCCGCTGCGGTGTACCGATCGACACCCTCGCGGTCGTGCGGATGATCGGGCGGCCGTCGATGTGCGTCGTTGCAACCAGCGTGTCCCCGTCGAGATCGAGTGTGGTGCGGCCGGGCTCGCCCGCCGGCACACCGTGCTCGCGGGCGTATCGGCTCATCACGTCCGAGCTGTTGTAGTAGTGCGTCCACCAGCGGGCGGGGACGCCGACCTCGGTGTCCAGCCCCGCCAGGTCCGCGCCCAGGTAGGTGAGCGAGTAGGCGCCGAAGGTCTCCTCCCCGTCCGAGGACGTCAGATCGGCGCCCTCGACGACGTATTGGTTGATGTAGCAGGTGCGGGCGGCGGCCGGCGTCAGACCTTCCGGGACGAGCTTCGCGACCGCGTCCGGGTCCGCCGGTACCCAGACGAGGTAGAGCGTCCGCGAGTTGGTGATGAGTTGTGGTGGGTGCAGCGACGTGCCCATGGCGTCTCCTTGCGGACCGTCGAAGGTGAGTGAACCGTCACCGAAGAGTGGTCGTCAGGGCGCTCGCCATGAAGTGCGCACGTTGGACAACGACCACGTGACCGGTGCCACTTTGGCGAAACCTGCAGCTCAGAGCTGGTCGTCGAGCTGGAGCGCGATCCATAGCTCCGCCCGGGTGGACGGGTCGTCCATGTCGCGATCGAGCGCCTCGGCCACCTTCCCCATCCGGTAGCGCAGGGTGTGCCGATGGATACCGAGCGCAGACGCCGACGAGTCCGACTGACCGTTGTTGGCCAGGAACGTGCGCAGGGTCGCCCGCATATCGATCTTCGAGACTCGGTCTCGCTCCGTGAGCGGTGCAAGAAGCGCCTGTGCCCAGCCGCGCGCTTCCTCGTTGTCGAGGTGGCGCATCAGTCCGGCGGTGGCCACGTCGCTCGCGAACGCGAGCTTGCCGGCCGAGCCGGGCGCACTGTTGAAGACCGACCGCACCTGCCCCCACGCCTGCGGTAGCTCGCGGCCGGGCACCGGGTCGCTGACGGCGCCGCGCGCGAGCGGGATCCGCCGCAGCAAGGATTCGAGCGTGCGCACGTCCCCCTCGGCCGGTGGCATCAACACGACGACACGGCCCTTCTCCCACTCCGCGACCAGTGCGCAGAGGCTACGCAGGCCGTAGTCACTCTCGGCGTGCTCGAGCAGCTCGACCTCGTAGCCGGGCGGGACGCCGAGCACCGCGACTCGAAGATCCCCCTCGGGGAGGTCCACAGCGAGGGACTCGGCGATCGAGCTCGCGAGGGTCAGATCACCCTCGATCGCCACCTTGAACACCGCGAGCCGGTGCCTGCGCTCGCTGTCCAACAGGCCCCACTCGCTGTGGAGGTCGGCGCACAGCAGGGACACCGCCGTGGTCACGATCGCCTGATCCGCATGGCTCAGCAGCGTGCTGCGGCCGACCGCGAGGAAGCCCCGAACGGTGCTGCGCACGGTGAGCGGCAGGAGAACGACCGACTCGCCCGCCACGGTCATGCTGAGGCTCGACGCACCGCCCGGTTCCCGCAGCCGCGGCAGATCGATGCGCACCCGAGGCAGATGCGTGCGGCCGGCGGGGACGCCCGCACGCAGCGTGCCGTCCTGGTCCAACAACAGCGTCCACCCCTGGATGGCCTTCGCCAGCCGCTCGACGATGGCCCGGGCCGCATACGGCGACAGCGACGCGCGGGAAAGATCCCGTTGGGCGGCGACGGCGTAGTTCAGTTCCTTCTGCCGCTCGTCGGACAGGTAACCGGCGACGAGCCGGCTGATCACGCCGAATCGGGTGGCGGCCGGCACACACAGCACGGGCAGGTCGACGAGGTCCGCGGCGGCGACCAGGTCGGCGGGCACGTCCGGGTAGAAGGAGCTCACCCCGAACCCCAGCGCGACCGCGCCGGACTCCTTGAGCCGGCTCACATACAGCTTGCGGGCCGCCGGGCCCTGGGAGAGCCGGGAGCCCGTCGTCAGCACCAGCTCCCCGCCGTCGATGTACGGCGACGGATCCGGCAGCTCGCTGATCAGCGCCCAGGTCAGCTCGCCGCGCAGGGCAGTGGCCGAACCCGCGATCCGTCGCAGCTCCAGGTCTGCGCGGTCGATCAGGTTCTGAACCGTGAGCGACATCGATCCCTCCGGGACAGCGTGACGCGAGCAAGTTCATGCCTGCGCGCGTGCGTACCCGCCAGCCCGCCCACGCAGGATGCACGGTGCCGCAGCGGGAGTCGACCGCACCGGATGAACCGCAGGCGATGAGCGGTCTGGACAAGCACTGGCGCCGGTCTGTACAACGCGCGCACAGCCGATGCCGTCCAGGCCGGGCACGATCCCGGATCAACCGTCGCGCCGAAGGGAACCCATGCCAGCCATCGTCCAGCGGCGGGAGCTGGGCGCAGGGCGTCCAGTGGTCACCTACCGGACCGCTGGTGACCGGGCCATGCTCGTCGAGTACGGCGATGCGTATCCGGTCGACCTCGCCGTCAACTTCTTCGTGCACGCGACCGCGAGTCACCTGGGTACGCATCCCGTTCGCGGTCTGTTCGAGATCGCCCCTGGCCTGCGCTCACTCCTGATCTACTACGACCCGATCGTGATCTCGCAGGAGAAGCTCATCGCCGCGATGGACGACCATCACGCGGACATCCCGGAGCCGGCATCGATCGTCCTCCCGAGTCGACAGCTGCGTCTTCCGATCGCGTTCGATGACTCCGCCTCGCGGGAGGCCGTGAACCGCTACCGCATCACCATCCGGCCAGACGCGCCCAACGTCGTCGACGGCAACAACATCGACTACATCGTCCGCTACAACGGGCTGGCCAACCGAGATGCCCTGTACGAACGCATCCTCGGGACCACGTGGTGGAACGCCTTCAGCGGGTTCTACCCCGGCCTGCCGTCGCTCCTGCCCCTCGATCCCCGCTCGGAACTCATCGGGCCGAAGTACAACCCGGCCCGGACCTGGACCCCCGAGGGCGCGGTCGCCCTCGGCGGCCCGTGCCTCGTCGTCCATCCGATCGAATCGCTGGGCTCCTACCAGATCTTCGGCCGCACCCTTCCCATCAGCCATCTCTCACCCCGGCGCGTGCGCGCGCACCGCATCGACCCGATCCTGATCCATCCGGGCGACCGCATCACGTTCACCGCGATCTCCGAGGGAGAGCTCATCGAACTGCGCAGGCAGGTCTTCGAAGGCCGCTACGACTACGAGATCGAGCCCGGAAGGTACGCCGTCGCCGAGCACTTCGCGGTGGCGACCGAACCGGCGGTCGTGGCCGAGGCCGGCCGTCGGCGTGCGGCTCGGGCCGCCGCACAGCAGCTGGTCAAGATCCCGTGAGCGCACGCCCCGCCGCAATGCCCATGCTCGAGATCGTCGATCCCGGACTTCAGACGACCGTGCAGGACTACCCGGGCCGGCTCGGACGTCAGTCACTGGGCTTCTTCCCCTGCGGTCCCGTCGACCATCTCGCCTTCCGCGCCGCGAACCTGCTCGTCGGCAACCGGCTGGGGGCTGCCGCGCTGGAGATCCCGCTCGGCCGCTTCCAGGCCAACGTGCTGCACGCCGGCACCATCGCGATCACCGGGCCGGAAACCCATCTCACCGTCAACGGCAAGCCCGTGTCGCTGTGGGAGTCGGTCCCGGTGAAGGAGGGCGACGTCGTCGCGAGCAGCGTCATCCGCGGCCCCGGCTACCGGCTGTACCTGGCAGTTGCCGGCGGTATCGAGGTGCGTGACGCCTTCGGCTCCCGGGCAACGCACATCGTCGCCGGCATCGGCGGCTTCGACGGGCGAGCGCTCGAACGGGCCGACGTCCTCGACGTCGTGGCCACCAACGAACCTGCACGGCGAAAGCGCCTACCTGTCTCCCTCCGCCCGACCTACTCCAACAACTGGGAGGTCGAGACGATCATGGGGCCGCACGCGGACCCGGACTTCCTCACCAACAACGATGTCGAGCACTTCCTCACCGCAACATGGCGCTGCGACCTCAACTCCGACCGGGTGGGCGTCCGGCTCAACCCGCACCGGTTCCAGTGGGCCCGCGAAACCGGTGACGTCGCCGGTGGCCACCCGTCGAACGTGCTCGACAACAGCTACCCGCTAGGCGGCATCCTCGCCTACGGCGACGTGCTGACGATCCTGGGACCAGAGAGCAACTCCTCCGGCGGATTTGCCGTGATCGCGACGATCCCAGAGGCCGCACTGTGGAAGGTCGGCCAGTTCAGGCCAGGCCGTGACACCGTCGTCTTTCGCGCGATCGACCTCGCCCAGGCTGCCGCTCTCCACGACCACGTCGCGCAGGTCCTCGACACAAGGCACCTTGATCGCTCTGGCAACGGCGGCTGAGCCCTGGTCGTCAACCGTGGGGCCCCGAGGCCGAGCTGGCATCGCGGCCGGCCGACGGCACGGCCCGGGCCAGCATCCTCGCGGGCTTCCAACGCCATGGCCGCCGGGCCGAGGTCGTTCTTGCCGATGCCCACTGAGGGCCAGTCCCGCGCTCAAGCCCCCGGCCGTCCGGACGGCTTGTCGTCCCCCGCGTATGTGGGGGTAGTCGCCGAAGGCTTGGCGATCATCCGGCTCTCGGACGGTCGGGATGATCTGCTCGCTGGCAACGATGCAGCTCGGTGCCTCAGGCGCTGGGAGGGCACCCCGCGGCTCGACCGTCGAGGCCGGGGCTTACACCACAGCGGGGACGTGACCGCACGCTGCCCGGTAAGCGCAGACCCAACCCGGGTCGAATCGGCGGCCCAGAGACCTGCTTGGACGTCGAGAAGCGTCGGTGGCTCGTGCGACTCTGGATCCATGGAGGTGACGGAGAAGGACGTTGAGCGCATCCTGCTGCGCAACCTTCGCGTGCCGCTGGACGAGTTCGTCGCGGTGTGGGCGGAGGCGGAGCGCCGAAACACCGAGCAGTCCAAGCGGGGCACCACGGACTGGTACGCCGGGGGCGTGATTGTGACGTGCCGGTGGTTGGCGCGTGCGGTGGTGCGGCCGGCGTCGGGGCCGCGACGGTTGGCCCGGCCTCCGGTGTCCCGGCACGACGAATCCGCTCGTGAGGAGCTGATCGAGGCGGAGTATCTGGCCGCGGAGCTGCTCGACGTTCGCCGGCCGGATCTCGTCGAGTCGCGGGCGGGCTGGTGCGAGGCGATCCGGGCCACCTTGCGGTGGGCATGGCGCAGCTCCGGGACGCCGCCGATCGACGTTCCGGTGCACGCAGCGGGATGACCGCCACCCGCGCCGGCCCTGCTCAACGAGGCATCGCTTCGTCATAGCTGTCCATGTCGGTGTACTCGTCGACGTCGGCGGTCTCGACGGCCTGGTCGTCGACATGCCAGCGGTCGAGTTCGGCGGCCCGGTGCTCGGTCTCCTCCCGCAGGTCGATGGCCCGGCGAGCGTTGATCTCGGCGAGCGCGCGAGTCGCATCCGCGTAGTCGTCGGCGGTCTCAGCCGGCGTCGGGATCCGGACAGTGTCTTCGTTTACCGCCGCGGGTTCGTGGGCTGCGACTTCGCGGATGTCAAGATCCGGTGCTTCCACCACCACGTCGTGAGCCGCGGCAACGATGTGGTCCGCGTCATTGTCGATCATGTCGGCCTCGGTGACGGCGCGGTGCTGGTCGTCCGCAACCGTCGCGTGGTGGTCAGCGGCGAGCCATTCGTCAGCGGTGACGAGCTGCTCGGGCTCGGTGTCGTCGATGTGGCGGCGGGTGAGCTCGGCTTCGCAGCGGCGTCCGTAGCCGAGGGTGCGGGCGTTGTCGGCGAGAAAGTGCGCGCGGGCGTCGTCGATGACCTGGAGCTTCTCCGCCTGCGCGTCGAGGGTCTCGGCGAGCGCGCGGGCTTGCGCGGCCTCGGCCTGCAGGCGCTCGCGCTCGGCGGGGTTGGCGTTGGCTGCGGCGGCGCGGAGCTCGGCGGTCTGGCGGTGCGTGGCCGCGGCGTGGCGGGTTCCGGCGAGTTCGTTGCCGACGTAGCGCGGCGCCCATGCCTCCTCCCGGTGCGCGGCGCGGATCCACATCCGGAGCTGGCCGTCGGTCATCTCCAGCTCTTCGCGCTCGATCTCCGGGCGGCCCAGAGTCCGCCAAGCGGCGCGGTAGGCGGCGTACTGCTCGACCTGCCCCGGCTTCGGGGCGGGGCCGAGCGCGTCGACGGGGTCGTCGTGGCCGCGCATCTCCCGGTACGCGGCGACCAGGCCGGCGCGGCGTTCCCAGTCCGCGCGGGCGTCGCTGTCGGTGGGCGCGGCTCCGATGGCGCTGGTGAGCCAGTCGGGCGCGGCGTCGGCCAGTTCGGCGCCGAGCTGGTCGGCGCGCTGGTCGGCTGTCTCGGCGAGCGCGGCAAGATAGCGGCGCCACTCGGGGTTGTCGACGCGGGGCGTCCAGCTGGTGAACGAGTCTCCGACCGGGTCGAGCTGGTCGGCGTGCTCGGTGCGGATGCGGCTGTAGATCGCGTTGGACGCGTTGCGCACCCCGTCGAAGGGGCGTTCGGCGATCGCGTCGTGCAGCACCTGGCGCGGGTCGTGCCCGGCGAGTTCGGTGCGACGCAGGATCCGGGTCAGCGTGGCGGCGCCGTCCTCGGCGGCGATGCGCGATCGCTCGGCCGGGTCGAGGACGCCGTCCTGGGCGAGCTGGTCGAGCCAGGTCGCGGTCCGTTCCGTCGCGGCGAGCTGGGCGGCGTCGGCGAGAAGATCGGCGGCGGTCCGGGTGCTGGCGGCGTCGGTGGCGGCCTGGGTGGCGGTGGCGAGCGCGGACCGGTTGGCCGCGTCCGCAGCGTCGGTGCTGCCGAGTACTTGGGCGAGGACGGCGACGGGGTCGCGGTGCAGCGTGTGGGCGTCGCTGCCCTGCGCGGCGTCGTCGACCGCGGCGAGGGTGACGACGTAGGCGGTGTTGGTGTCGCGGCCGCGGGTCATCGGCACCAGGAGCCCGGCCGGGCTGGTCCGTGGGGTGGCCACGGTGTGGCTGGTGTCGACCGACGCGCCCTGGGCGGCGTTCTTCGTCGAGGCGTATCCCAGCGCCAGGTGCTCGGCGACGTAGCGGGCGGGGAGCACCATCCGTTCGCCCAGGACGTCGCCGGCCGCGGTCCGGCCGCGGACAACGGCGACCTCGAGGGCGCCGTCGTCGCGCACGGCGTGGACCCGGTAGCGCTCGCGGGTGATCGCGGGGCGGGTGTTGCCCTCCACTCCCTGCACGGTCCAGTCCAGGGTGCGGGCCTCGACGAGATCGCCGACCCCGGCGTAGGTGCCCTGCAGCCCGAGCCGCACACCGTGTTCGGCGACCTGGCCGAGCCGGACGAGTTCGGCGCGGACCTCCGCGGACAGGCGCGCGGCCTGTTCGTTGGTGTCGACGATGAGCAGCGACTGCCTACCGGCGAGGGTGTCGCCGAGCCAGCCGCGGACCGCTGCCTGCTCGGCCTGCTCGACGGTTCCGGCGTCGAGCAGCCGGCCCTGCTTGTGGTACTCGCGCAGCACGGTCTCATCACCCGCGCGCAGCCGCAGCGACGCGTCGCGCTCCCAGGCGTGGGTGAACCGGCGGGCCTCGGCGAGTTCGTAGCTGGCGCCGGACTGTGCGATGAGGTCCATCCCGCCGCCGGCCCCGACGGCGGCGAGCTGGCGGTGGTCCCCGACCAGCAGCAGCTTCGCTCCGGCCGCGTCCACATGGCTGTGGATGGCGGCGAGCGCGGCGGTGTCGGTCATCGCGGACTCGTCGACGACCACGAGGTCCCCGCCGTGCAGCCGCCACGCCTGATCGCCGTCGACGGGACGCGACCCGCCCGAGCCCGGGCTGGCGGCGAGACGACGCTGCGCACCGAGCCAGGCGGCGACGTTGCTCGCGGTCACCCCTTCGGACTTCAGGACCTCGGTCGCGATCTGCGAGGTCGCCAGGCCGAACACCCGCCGCGGCGTCTCCCCGCCGGTGTGGGCGGGGTCGGTCCAGCCGCGGGCAATCGCACCCACGACGAACGACTTCCCGGTCCCGGGCGGCCCGATCAGGGTCTCGACCCGCGCACCGGAAGTCAGCACGCCACGGACGGCGGCGGCCTGGTCGACCCCCAGTTCGATCCCCGACTCGGCCAGCTCCCCGATGAACCGTTGCGCCCGGTCGTATGGCAGCGCCGTCCCACCGCCCACGGTGGTGGCGGCGACCAGCGCGCGTTCGGTGCGGACCTGATCGGGGGTGGCGTAGAGCATCGCGCCCGGCGCTTGATAGACGCTGGAGCCGTTGTCGAGGCGCAGCTCGGCGGGGAGGTGCTCGTCCCCGGGACGGCTACCGTCGAGCACGATGGCGTACTTCAGGGCCTCGTCGGTCAGCGTGTCGACCAGCCGGCCGACGTCGGCGCCGTCGGTGATCCCGAGGTAGTCGGGCAGCGCGGCGTTGATCGCCCCGCTGAGATCTCCCCGGTGCCAGCCCGCCTTGCGGGACTGGATATCCGCGAGCGCGGTCTCGATCACCCCCTGTGGTGACCACTCCATCGGCGCCGGCCTGTTCTCCCGGGCGGCGAGCACGGCATCGGCGACGCCGGCCAGCCCTCCGTCGATGTCTGCGCGCACGCGCTCGTCGATGCGGTCGAGCAGCTGCTCGCGGGTCTCCCCAGTGTGCGACTTCGACCGCCGGGTCAGCAGCGTGGCCTGCTGCGCGATCCGGTCGCGCTCCAGCCCGTTCGGGGCTCGCCCGTACCGGTCCTCGAACGCGCTGATCAGCTCGTCGGCCTTCGCGGTCAGCGTCCGCCTGCGGGTCGAGATCAGGTCCATCGCCTCCTGCGCGACGCCGACGATCTCGCGGGCCTTCCCGTCCGGGCGGGTCGCCAGCACCACCCCGAGCGCATGCGTCAGCCGCTCCTCGGTGGTCCGCTCCGCGACCGCGGCGCCCGCGCGCTGAAACTTGAACAGCGCCCGCGAATCGATCGTGCGCCACTTGCCGTCCGGGCCCGGCACCCGGTTGAGGACGGCGTTGTGGATGTGCAGGTGCGGATCGTGGTCGCGGCTGTCGTGCTGGAAGAACGACGCCACCGTCCACTCGTGCGCATCGGCCCACCGCCCCGCCGCGCCGCCGTGCTTCCCGATCCGCGTGTAGCCGGCCTTCTCCGCCATGTAGGCGAGACCAGCGTTGTTGCCCGCCCAGATCGCGTCCTCCACAGCCACCCGACAACGGGCCCACGCCTGCGCGGTCTCCTCGTCCCCGGCCCGCCGCGCCGCCACCTCCTTCGCTTCGAAGGCGGTGTGTACGAGCGTCACGCTCTTCTGCAGGTTGAACGTGATGTCGTAGAACGCCACGTTGTGCCGGGCGGACTTGCCCGCTTGAACACGCAGTTCAGCGCGCCGTTCAGCGCTCGCACCGGGCTCCTGTTCAGTCGCCGCGGCGTACAGGTCGTCCTCGCTGGCGTACTTGCGACCGGTGTGGCCGAGGGTCGCCACCTGGTCCCACATCTTCGAATCCTTGAACCCGGGATCGCGCGGGTCGAGGAAGCCCTCGTACAGCGCACGCATGTCCTGCGCATCGACGATCCCGGACAGGCCCAACCGCTCCGCACCGGCACCCCACCAACGCCCCGGAGGCTCCCCTTCCGAGACGGCACCGGTGTAGTAGTTCTCCCGGCCGGTCGCCACCTCCCGCAGCAGGTAGTCCGGCGAGTAGCCGGACGCGATGCTCATCACCACGGGGACCACCGCCCCGCCGCAACGATCTTGAAAGTCGCGACAGCAAGATCAACCGCGCAGAGCGTCGGTTGTGGCCGGCCGGAGGCCGGCCCGGACCCGTCGATCAGGATGCCAAGGTGTGCTGCAATTGATCTTCTGGTTCTTGGGTCTCGTTCTCGGTCCTCGTTCGTCTGTCTGGCGTCGTGCTGGGTCTCGGTGTTCGTGTTCGGCTGGTTGGTGGTGTTCGGGCTGCTGGTGCGGCTCATGTCGGTCATGGCTGGGTCGCCTTCTCGATGGTCGGGTCGTCCTCGTGCTCGCTCGGTTCGGGCTGCTCGGTGCTGCGGGCGATCAGGTGCAGCGGGGTCGGCTGGGCTCGGAGGTGCTTGAGGGCGGTGGAGGCGGTTCCTCGGGAGACCTCGGCGGCCGCTTCCAGCTCGGTGACCGTCGGGAGGGCGCCGTGTCGGTGGGCGTGCCGCATCGCGGCCGCCCGCGCCCGCTCCCGGGCCGGAGCGACGGACTGCTGTTCAACCGGTGCCGGGGCGAGCGCCGGTCGGCCCGCGGGGGCGGTGACCTCGGATGGACGTTGAACGGCGGAGGGCGGCGCGGGTTGAACAGCGTGGGCAGTGACCTCTTGAACAGGGTGTGGGTCGCGTTGAACGGAAGCCGAGTCGAACGGCTCCGGCTGAACACCGCCGGCGGCCGGACCGTCCGCGTTGCCCGGGGCAGGGCGTTCGTCGGCGGCCAGGAGGTAGAGCAGGTGCGCCACGATCGCGGCGGCGATCGCCGGCCACGCGCCGACCCCGAACCGCACCGCCGCCGACGCCTCGACCGCCGACCCGGACGCCAGGAACACGGCCTGTGCGAGCCCGGACAGACCGGCGGCAAGCACGACCACCGACCACGCGTAGCGGGCCGCCGATCCCGACAGACGCGCGGTGGCGGCGTAGGCGACCAGAGCGAGCCCGTCGGTGATGAGCGGGTAAAGCCAGGCGATCGCGGCCGGGACCCGGGCGGCGTGCGCGACTTCGTAGAGGCCGTGCGCGGTCGCCACCGCGGCGCCCAGTGCCACGGCGAGCCCGGGCAGCCAGATCACGGCCCGGAGCACCCGGGCACCCGGCTCGCTGCTGCTGGTCATCGGTGGGGCCCTCCGTTCAGAGCCGCCCCGATCGGCGACGCGGACGGTTCCGGCGCGGGGTCATCGCGCCGGGTGGCCCACCACTCGGCGATTGCGGCGATGGCGTCGAGGCCGGGGACCGCGGCAGCACCGGTCGGGCGCTGGTCCCAGTCCGCGCGGGTCTGATGCCGCTCGATCGAGCACGACCCCGCCGACGACCGGATCCGCCGGACGACGCCGGGGCGTTGGCGGTCATGCCAGTCCCCGGCGAGCTGCACGGACGCACCCTTGCCCTGGTAGGCGGCGCACCAGGCGTGCATGAGCCACAGCAGTTCCTCGACCACGTCGGGGTGGTAGAGCCAGCACTCCGGCAGCGCCGTGACGCCGTCGGGGTAGCGGAGGAAGATCCTGTGCAGCCAGGCGCACAACTCGCTGAGCGCCCGCTCGACCACCGTCTCGTCGGCCGGAAGCAGCAGCCAGGACGGGGCCGGCGTCGCGGCCGGCCGCCTGGTCATCGCGGCGACGGAGTCGGCGAGCTGCCCGACCAACCGCCCCAGGTCGTTGACTCGTCCGCTGACCTCGCGCAGCGGATCGACCGCACGGCGTAGATCGTCGAGATCGCGAGCGAGTCCGGCGAGAGCGTCGGCGCGGGCGAACTCGGCGTCATAGTTCGTGCCGGTCATGGCAGACCCGGCCCGTCGTCCATGGCGGAGCGCGACCCACGCGGCTTCTGGTGCACGTCGTCCACATCGAGGGTGTCGGCCGTGTCGTCGGTGTGCCAGCGGACAAGCTGCTCGCGGCGCACAGGGTCGTCCTCGACGATCTGCCCGCGCAGTTCGGTCGCCAGGTGGCCGTCGGCGATGCGGGCGATCAGTGCGTCCTTGTCGGCCAGGAACGCCGCCTGCTCCCGCGAATCCACGGCCCGACCGAGGGTGGACAGTTCACGCAGTCGGCGGGTCAGGGCGGCGATCTCGGCGGCCGACGGACTGGCGCTGTCCGGCCGATCGCTGGGGTGGGCGGTCACAGGGCACCTCCGGGGGTGTGGGTGTGGGTGCGGCCGTTGCTGGTGTGCGCGGCCTGGACGGGCAGCTCGACCGTCGGTGCGTCGAGGTCGACCGGGACGTCGTGCGTGCTGGTGGGGGTCAGGTGGTCCCGGATCCGGCGCCAGGCCCGCACGATGGACGCGCAGATGGCGCGGCAGCACCCGCCGACGAGGGCGCCGATCCACCGCAGCGCAGCGACGGCGGGGCCGGTCAGACGCGACCACCAGCGATGCGCCGTCGCAGCCCAGCGCGCGAGCCAGGCGGCGAGCGCGGGGTGCGCGATCTGAAACGCGCGCCAGCGGACGTCGCGGCGATTCCACGCCATCTGCACTCGCCCGATCACCGGGGCCAGACCGCGGCGGATCAACATCACCCGCCCTGACGGGAGGTTCGCCAGCTGCGCCGCCGGGAGCACCGGCACCCGCCGCGTCGTCCGGGACGCGACCCGGCCGTGCATGTCGGTGGTCAGCGTCGGCTCGTCACGGTCCCCGGCCAGGGTCGACCAGAACTGCAGGTCGTCACGGTCGCGGGTACCGCCGAACACCATCACCGCACCGCAGTTGTTCAGGATCGTGGCGGTGTTGTGCTCGCCCCACCGGGCCAACAGCTGGGCGCGGGACTGGAACGCGGCGATGATCGTCACCCCGCGCCCGCCCATGTCCGCGGTCCAGGACTCCAACGGGACCGGGGAGATCAGCGCCGCCTCGTCCAGCGCCAACGTCAGGTTCGGGTCCAGCCGACCCTTCGGCGCGACCGCGGCCAGCGCGCGGGCCTCGCGAGCGATGTGCCCGGTCAGCGCACACACCAACGGCCCTGTCTGGGTCTCCTCCCCGCCGAGCAGGAACACCGTCGCCCGCTCGGCGAGCAGCCGCTCGACGTCGAACCCGCCCCCGGCACCGGCCTTCGCCGAGCGTTCGGCGTCGGGATGGTTGAGCCACCCCAGCGCCGGTGCGACGGTCGAGGTGATCGACGTCCGCGTGTTCGTGTTCGTGCCCAGGAACTGGGCCAGGTCCTGCTCGAACGCCTGGACGGTCGAGCGGCGCAGCAGCGGCGGGACCTCCCGGGCGGCGTCGTCGACGTCGGCCACCCAGCGGCCCACGTCCTGGATGGACTTCCTGCCAAGCGCGGCGGCGTGCAGCAGCCCGGCCAGGACGCGGCGGGCGTGGCCGTTCCAGAACTCCCGGTCCCCACCCCCGCCCGCCCGGGACACCGCGGCGATCAGATCGCTGGCCCTTTCAGCGGCGGTCACCGGATCCGTGCACCCGGTCAGAGGGTCGAATGTGATGGTCGAGGCGAACGCCTTCCCGCCGAGCCCGACCGGGTTGAACACGTACACCGGTCCACGCTGCGCACGTAGTGGCGCGCACAGCTCGTAGAGATCGGTGCGAGTGGAGGTGACCAGGACGGCGCCGGGGGCGTCGAGGATCCGGCCGGCCAGCCATCCGGTCTTACCGGTGCGGGGTCCGCCGAAGATCATGACGACGTCCTCGATCGGCGACCACACCGTGAGCCATCCCGTACGGCACAGCTCGATCGCAACCTCGACCGCGGGCAGTCGCCATCGCGCCCACCGGCCCAGCTCGGCCAGGGATGGGCGGACGGTCGCGGCCCGTTGGCGCATGGCGCGGGCGGAGGCGTGACGCAGGATGTCGAAGGTGGAGGCGACGCCGGCCTTGCGCCGGGACTGGCTGGACCAGCGGGTCACCAACGCAGCCGAGCGGGATAGGTGATGCCACCCCACCGCCGCGCCGACCACGCCGGCGATCAGGTACCCCCACCACGGGAGCTGCCGCAGCAGCGCCCACGCCGGGAACCCGGCGAGCAGGATGCAGAGCAGGGCGTAGGCGTACGAGCCGCGCCGCCACAGCACCGCAGCCGCGATCCCCAGCACCACCAGGAGTAGGAGCAGGTTCATCGGTCTGCCCCCACCGCGTGGGCGACCGCTGTGGCAACTGCACGAGCGTTACCCGGGCCCATCGCCCGGAACCGGAACCGGTCCGTCCCGACGGTGATCGCCAGGTCGAGCACCGCGAGCTCCGTCGACGACGCGGTGTCGAACCGGCCGTTGTCGAAGGCGATACGCGCGGCCCGGAAGTCGATCCACCACCCGCCGTCCGGGCTGTGATTCACACACGCCGCCACGAACTCCGTCCGCCGCGGCCACACCTCGTGGGCCAGTAGCAACCACACCGCGGCCTGCACGTGCGGGTCGTGACCGTCGATCCACCGGTGCAACCCGGCCACCACCGCGGCGGGGCCGCCGATCGCGCGTACCTGGCGGGTCATCGGGACACCTCGCCCTCGGCGCGGCCGGCGGCCGGGTCGTCCTCGACGCCGATGTGGCTGATCGCGCTCCAGAACCGGTTCGCCACGTCCAACGCGCATCCGGCCGCGATCGCCAGCTGGTCGAGATCACAACGGGCATCGATCAGGCGCTCCCGCGGGTCCTCCCGCCACCGGTCCACCCCGCGCGCGTCGTCGTAGACCCGCTTCCCGGGCGGCTGCCGGTCGGCGTAGCTGCACACCGGGTCGGCAAGCAGCCGGGCCAGCGACTCGATCGCGGCGAACGTGTCGACCAGGTGCCCCGCCAGGTTGTAGAAGTCCGCGTGATCGGGCGCTGCGCCACGCTGCGCGTGCACCACCGCCCGCCACGCCTGCGCCCCGCTCTTGGCGCGCTGGACCGCCTCGGGGCGGTCGTCGGGCTCGTGATTGGTCCGGGTACTCATCTAGAATCAAGCCCTTCCGCTCGTGTCCCTGCCTGGGTTGCTGTGTGGGAGATCTGGAGGGGAGCCCGGTGGCCGCCGGTGCTTCCCTCCCCTAGTTGGGTCGAGGTCGTGGGATAGATGGCGCGAGCCCAGCGGCCCGCCGTACGGGCGGAGACCAGGAACTCCCCCGCCGCGTCGGGCACCGACATGCCGGCCGCGATCGCGGCCCGTCCGACTTCGGCGATCTCGGCGCGCGTCGCGTTCACCGGCCGCTGCGGGGTCCGTGGCCGTGGGAGCCGGCCCTGCTGACGACCACGCCGCTGGGCGAGCTCGTGGCGGCGCTCGTGCTCGGTCATCCCGCCCGCGATGCCGTCCGGCTGGTGAGTCAGCGCCCAGGTCAGGCACTGCTCCCGGACCGGGCAACCGACGCATACGGTCTTGGCGAGCGACACCTGCGCCTCGAGCTCCGGACCGGCCACCGCGGCCGGGAAGAAGATCTCCGCATCGACCGACCGGCACGCCGCGCGGTGTCGGAAGTCCTCCGGCCGCACGTGGCCGCCGACCGGCTCGCGTCGGGTCGTCCTTGTCGCAGGGGCGCTCATCCCACGGCTCCCGAACCCTCGGTCAGCGGCTCGGAGGCGGCGCCGACCGTGGACAAGAAGTCCGCGACCATGCCGGGCAGACCGGCGCCGGCCGGGGTGCCGATGAATAGCACCAAGGCCAGCAGCGCGAACACGATCGCCCCGCCCGCGACCCGCGCCTTCGCGCAGATCGCCGCGCCGACGATCGCGAAGAAGATCAGCAGTCCGACGGCACCCATCACGCCACCCCGCCCGGAAGCTCCACGTTCGCCGCAGCGACGCGACCAAGCGCGGCGATCTGGTCGTGACGCCACTGTTCGGTCCAGGCGCCCAGGTCGACGCAGCGGCCCGTGACGAGTACGTCGTCGACGAGCCGGTCCAGCACGGCCCCGGGCACGACGTAGCGCCCGCCGATCTTGAGCCCGGGGAACGTCCCGTTGCGGAGATGTCGGTACAGCGTCGACTCGTCGAGCCGGAGAATTTCGGCGGTCTCGGCCGCCGTGTAGAAGGACGGCCGCTTGACGGCCGGCTGATCGGTTCGGTTGTTGCTCACTGCACGCTCCTCGGGTTGTCCTGCCACTCCTGCGTCTCGGTGCCCGTGCATCTCGCCATCTCGCGCTCTGCCAGTTTCACACTCAGTTTGAGCGTCGATTGATAGTTCGTCAACAGAGTTCTACGCGCGACCTACGCGCGGCTTCGCGCTCTAGCTACTCTCGGCAGACCTCGACCCGGGAGAGCACATGAGCCAAGACTGGCCGGCTGTCGGCGCGGCGATCCGCGCCCGGCTGGACGACCGCGGCATGACGATGACGGAGCTGGCCACGCGCTCCGGCGTCTCGCTTACGACGGTCCGCGAACTGGTGCACGTGCTCAACGAGCGGCGACGGCAGCCACGCACGCTGGCGTCGCTGTCGAGCGCACTCGACTGGCCCGCCGATCACCTCGGCGCAGTTCTCCGCGGACGCTCCACGGACGACATCCCTACCGACGACCTGGCCGCGATCCGCCGCGACCTCCGTGACCTGCGTCACCGCGTCGAGGTGCTGGAGCGCGAGAACGGCACTCCCTCGTAGCTGTGGCATCTCTCGCCTCCTGTCGTTTCGGGCGCCGAGGCTGTCCTGCACAGGGACCAGCCTGGATGTCCGGAACCGCCTCCAACAGGGCGCAGTAGGGGGCACACTTGCGCACAGGGCGCAGGTCAGGGAGGTGATCGGTCGTGCCGACGAACGAACGCCTCGTCGCACTCATGACCGAAGCCGGCTTCCTCGACGGCCGCGGTGAGGTCGGCCGGAAGAAGTTCGCGCGGGCAGTCAATGACTCCCCGGCCGGGCGCGCCGCAGGGAAGCGGTTCAATCACACCTACGTCAGTCGCTGGCTGTCCGGCGTCTCCCCCCGGGACGACGCGACCCGCGACGCGATCCGAGAGGCCCTCGCCGTTCGGCTCGGCCGGCGTATCTCGCCCGACGAGCTTGGGTTCCGGTCGATGCTCTCCGTCTCGCCCGACGTCGGGCTCGCCTACCCCTACCGACCTGACGACGGCGTGAACAGCGTCGCCGAACTGCTCGAAGCCGATCTCGCGGGAACCGCCGCTCTCAGCAACGCGCCGGCCAACGTCGGGGCCTGGCACGACGCCTCGATGGCGTGGCTGGTGGATGCACAACAGAGGCTCGGCTCGGGCTCGAGCCCGAAGAAGGTCGGCGCGTCCGACGTCGAGCGGTTACGCACGATGCGATCAACGTTCGACCGCATCGACAGCACCTTCGGCGGCGCCCACGCGCGCAACGCCCTCGTGCAGTACCTCCGCGGCGAGCTTCCCCAGCTCCTACGCGCACAGGGCACCGCCGACGTCCGCGCATCCCTCTTCTCCGCAGCCGGCGAGTCGACGCAGCTGGCCGCGTGGATGTCGTACGACGCCGGACACCACGGACTCGCACAGCGCTACTTCATCCAGGCCCTCGGGTTTGCCGACGCTGGAGAGGACCGACTGCTTGCGGCGAGCATCCTCGACGCGATGAGCCACCAGGCCAGCTTCCTCGGCCGGTACCGGGAAGCCGCGAACATGGCCCGCGCGGCACGACTCGGGACGGAATCAACCGGCGTCGCGATCCTGACGTCGCACTTCTACGCGATGGAGGCGCGCGCACTCGCGCGACTCGGCGACGCAACGGCGTGCGACCGGGCGATGGGCGCCGCGATTGACCACTTCGAACGGCACACCCCGGGCGAGGGGCCTGCGTGGCTCGACTACTTCGACGACGCCGAGCTTGCAGCAGAGCTGGGCCACTGTCACCGCGACCTCGGCCGGCCGGATCGGGCGATCGAGTTCGCAAGGCGCGCCCTGAACTCGGCGTCCGGTGACTACGTCCGGAGTGACTTCTTCGTAGCGATGGTTCTCGCTGACGCGCACCTCGACCGCGGCGACGTCGACGAGGGATGCCAGATTGCCGCGCAAGCGTTCGCCGTCGGCGAAGGTCTGGAGTCGGCGCGCTGCCACAGCTACGTGACCGAGTTCCGAGAGCGGCTGGCGCGGCATGGGCGAGCGCCCAGCGTTCGAGAGTTCGCCGCCAGCGTTCGAGACACGCGTATGTGGTCACGAAGTGAGCGGTCACTGCGGTAGAAGTGTTCCGCAACCTAACTGACGTGGCCCCCAGCTGCCTTGACCTCTTCCGTCATCAAAGGCGCGCTTGGCGCGTCGCCAGCCCGAAGCCGCCTTGCCACTCCACTGACGGCGGGACCGGGCCGATGTGTGCGAAGCTGCCCTGACGGTGGAGATGCATGGCGAGGGGCTTCGTCTGTCGATGTCGTGAAGTCACGATGCGGTCATACTTTTCGACAGTCAGCCCATCTGTAGATGGCCGGGCGTTGTGCTGCCTAGACATTCGAGTACGAGGGGCGGCACATGACATAGCGATCAGCATCCCCAACTAAAAAGATCGCATCTCACGATGGCCTCGCAATTAACTCACAGGCTCCCGAATCCAGAAGGGGTACGTTGCGCCTACACCGAGACCTGCAATCCTCACGCCGATTTTACAGCACTCCTAGGAGGCAGATATGAGCTCGCGAAAGATGGGCCGCGAGCTCATCCAATACTGGCCTCTGGCCGCAACGCTCCCAATCGTTGGAATCCTTCACGCCATACTGGTTGCGGTCAACGATACATGGAGCGCCAAAGACTGGGCCAGCAACATAGTCTTCGCATACGTAGTCACAGTCGCGACCGTAATTCTCGCGAATCGCCAAGCGCGAACGCAAAGGTCTGCGGCCGCATCCGTCACACTTCTAGAGAAGCGGAGCACAGTTGCAGAATTGCTAGGCTTGTTCTCAGCAGATCTTCGCGCAGGTACAGCGAGTCAGATCATGATTGAGATGCGAGCAGGCGCCAGCGCATACGGGTCCGCTGAGAAATCCTCTCGAACGAACTACCTCAAGTTTGTGGCGCACGCAGCTAGTGACGTGCACAGGTCTTTGACGGAGTCAGTACGAGCGTACACAGTATGGGAAACTGACGACTGGAACAACCTGGTCGTTGAAGTTCAGGAACTTAAGGATGAGATAGAGTCGGCGGTGCAGCGCAACGACGACCAAAGCTTGAACACCTACCCCCAACTACAGGGTCGACTGAATGAGCTTCTAGCTGTACCGCCGGTCGAGTCGGTGATCCCCTTCGAGATCTTCAGGGCGTCGTACGAGAATGGCGACGTTTACAACCGAATTCAGGTGGGGCTTAAATGGCAAGTTCTGGCTGAGCAGATTCAGCAAGGCGCCAAGATTACCGTCCACCGAGCGTTCTCTGTGAAGTGGTTCGAGGAGAACACGGTTCTGTCAGTGTGGTGCGCAGCGCCCGACGGCGGTCCGTCGGATTCGGCGGCGCCTGGTGCAAAACCGGTCGAATTTGACGACACCAGGGCGTATATGGCGGCACTCGAAGCGAACTCGACCTTTCGGGTGGGCGAGATGGCAAGTGCGCTCGGACAGAAGCCTGGTGGCAAAATTCAAACGACAGTTCTCGTTACTCTAGAGCTCGGGCCCAATAGACTGCTAGTCCTTGATGGAAACCACCGAGCCGCAGCCATTCGTAGAGGGAGAGGCGACGGGCGCCCCCTTGAGGTGCAAATTGTCGAATGTAGGATAACGGGAGCCAGCCTCGACGAGCAGATGCTCCCTGATCTACGACTACACCCACCCGCAAGTTGATGCCGAGCCGAGCGTGAGCCCTACCCTTTAGCGTCTCTGATCTTCGCGTTTACTAAGGCGCCGTCGCAGAAGCGCGTCACCTATCACCCGGGGACTGGCGGCGAAGTCACGGCGTGACAGGCAGCGGTCGAAGGTCTCTACGTATCTCAGCTACACGTTCCGACACCCGTGACAATGTCCGGAGAAACGGATTCAGAATCTCAAGCTGACCACCTCCGAAGTGCTAGTATGCGCTCCAATCATGCCTACTTGAGCCCGTGCGAATCGCCGATACCCTTTTCAGGGCCTCCGCTGCGGTACTGGTCGAGTCTCCCGCCTTTCTGCACAGCCACGTTGTCATGGCAATCTCACGCATATCAGCTAGTTCGCCGTAGTAGGACCAGCGCATCAGATCGTATCCGTAGACGTTCACGAATTCCATGTACTCGTCGCGGGTGTGCCATCCGAGCCGATCGTAGAACAATGCAGTCTGGATTAGGTCCCATTCGCGCGGACCAGTAGAAAAGCCGTCTAGGTCGATCAGAACCGCGCGGCCCTTGTCGTCGAGTAGGACGTTGCCCACATTGGCATCGCCGTGCACGACACCGGAGGGGAGCACGAACGGGAGGCACGGGAACCGCAAACGTGCCCATTCGAGCCTCTCGAGGAGGAACTGCGCATCGTGCTTCGGGATCGCTGCAAGGTCCGGAAACGGGTCGCCCGGCGCTCCCAACGGTTGAAGTGCCGGCAGAGCCAAGGTTGGCGGCACTTCGAGATCGTGAAGCCAGCGCGTCAACCTCGCGACCTCGTGGATCGGGGCGTAGCGGGTCTCCGGGGCGATCGACTCCCAGAACGTCACAACCCGGCCCTCGGCGTCGACGGGCTGCTCGATGTCGAGCGCGCGCGTCGCGGGGTAGTCGATATCCCGCAACCAGCGGGCGACGTCGATCTGCTTCTGCGCGTTCTCGCGGTGCGCCACCGACGGTGCCACCCGCGCAATGGTCGCCGCGTTCACCCGGAACACCGCGTTGGAGCCGATGCGAATCAGCTCGGCGTCGCTGTAAGGGAGCCCGACCTGTTGACACGCACGCGTCAACGCCCGACGGGCCGTGGTCTCCGTGAGCGCCTCGCTGGAGCTGGTCGCGAGTTCGGCCATTTCGGCGCTGTCCCCACCTTCGGCTCGACCGGGAAGCGATCGTGCCTCAGGGTACGCGCGGACCGTGCCGAGTCGCCGGGCCTACGAACGGTCGACCGGCCGAAGGACGGGCATCCGACCCCCGATGACGCCGGCTGCCGCGGAGTCGGCCGAGCCGACCCATGCGGCGTAGTGGCGCAACGTCGTCGTGCCGTCGCCATGCCCGAGCCGGCCGGCCACGGTGCGCAGATCCACGCCCGCGGTGAGCAGCTCCGTCGCGGAGTAGTGCCGCAGCTCCTTGAGCATCGTGTCGATGCCGAGCTTGGCTACGAGGCGCCCGTAGCGGCGCGTGAGCGACGCCGGGTCACGCGGGCTGCTCAGGTCCGGCTTCGCCGAGAACACCCACGTGCGGTCCGTCAGGGAAATGCCGAGCAGCGCGAGCCGGCCCGCGCAGTCCTCCCGGTGCTGGCGGAGCAGCTCGACGGTCGGAGCGTCGATCGACACCCGCCGCATCTGGTGCGACTTCGTGTCCTTGAGGACCATGCCGTCATTCGTGCGGACGTAGTTCTCGTCCAACCGCACGACCCCGGCGGCCAGGTCGACGTCCTCCCATTGCAGAGCGACCACCTCGCCTCGACGCGCGCCGAGCACCGCAGAGAGCCAGACGTAGAGACCCCACTCGGCCGACGAAGACCAGGCGGCCTCCACGATCCGGGCCATCTGCTCGCTCGTCGGCGGGCGCGGCTGCGGGCGTGGTTTAGCCGGCGGCCGGACCGACGGCATCGGATTGAAGCTGATCCAGCCCCACCGCACGGCGGCGCTGCATGAGCCGGACAGGATGGCGTGGATCGACCGGACGCTCGACGCGGCATAGGGCTTGCAGACATGCACCTTGCAGCCGGCGGCCGCGCAGTCGTGCGACCCCTTCTCGACGTGGCGCTCGATGAACGGCTTGCCGCTGCACAACGCCCGGCATTTCCGGAGCCGGCTGTAGAGCGTCTCCAGTCGTTGCGAAGCGTCCCGCACGAACAGGACCAGTGGGACGTCTCCGAGTGCGGGAACGATGTACATCCGGATCTGCGACTCGTAGGTCATGCGCGTCGTCGCGTCGATCTCGTGCTGCGCCATCCAGCGCTCCAGCAGCGCACCGACCGTCGCCTTCGTCCGCGCGACTTTCAATGCGTCGGCGTCAGCGAGCAGCTTCGTCCGGAGCTTCTCCGCTTCCCGGTAGGCGGCGCGCTCGGCGCGGTCGCCCTGGCCCTCGATCTCGACGCTGTCGACGAGCACGATCCGCTCGCCGGTCGAGGGGTCCTCGCCGGCCGAGACCCGAACCTCGTAGCAGCGCGCGCGGCGTCGGATGCTGCCGCGCTGGCGCGACACCGGCGCGTCCGATCGGGTGGTCACGAGCGGAAGCTAGCAGCGTTCGTGGACCGGGCCGTGGACCGAGATCAACTACTCGATCCAGGAAATGATCTAGCCCTGACCGTTCATGCTGGTCAGGGCCAGTGCGACGATGGTGCGCCCGAAGGGATTCGAACCCCTAACCTTCTGATCCGTAGTCAGATGCTCTATCCGTTGAGCTACGGGCGCATGTCGTGCTGATCTTCAGTTGTGAACCTCGGCAGCCTAACAGGCCACGTCGGAGCGGAGGCTCCGGGATTTGAACCCGGGATGGGGGGTTACCCCAAACCGCATTAGCAGTGCGGCGCCATAGACCAGACTAGGCGAAGCCTCCCGAAGCCGTACCTGGGCAACCTTACTAGATCCCCCCGCGCCCGTTCACGACCCCCCGGGCGCGAGCGCGAGGAAGGGGGCCAGCGCGTCGGGGTTCTGCAGCGCCCCCCTGCTCACGGCCTTGTCCGGGGCGATGCCGGCGAGGATCTTCTTGACCGGCACCTCGCACTTCTTGCCGTTGAGCGTGCGCGGGATCGCGTCGACGAGGACGAACCGGTCGGGGACGTGCCGCGGCGATAGCTCGGTGCGCAGGGCCTTGCGCAGGTCGGGCTCGACGTCCTCCAGCGCGGCCCCGGGGGCGAGCACGAGGAAGCAGAGCAGGGCGCCCTCGTCCTTCGCGCCGAGCTCCGTGGTGTCGATGACCAGGGCGTCGGCGACGGACTCGAACCCCTCCACGACGGCGTAGAAGTCGGCGGTGCCCATGCGGACGCCGCCGCGGTTGAGGGTGGAGTCGCTGCGGCCGTAGATGACGTAGGAGCCGCGCGGGGTGTGGCGGACCCAGTCGCCGTGGCGCCACACGCCGGGGAACTCGTCGAAGTAGGCCTCGCGCAGCCGCGATCCGTCGGGGTCGTTCCAGAACATCACCGGCATCGACGGCGTGGGCTGCGTGATCACCAGCTCGCCCACCTCGTCGACGAGCTCCCGCCCCTTCTCGTCGTAGGCGACGACGGCCGCACCCAGCGCGGCGCAGGAGATCTCGCCCATCCACACGGGCACGTTCGGGGCCGAGCCGACGAAGGCGGCGCACACGTCGGTGCCGCCGGAGACCGAGCAGATCTGGATGTGCTCGCCGACCGCGTCGCCGACCCAGCGGAACCCGTCCTCCGACAGCGGCGCGCCCGTCGACCCGATGGCGCGCAGGCCGGAGAGGTCGAACTGGTCGCGCGGGCGCAGGCCGGCCTTGAGGGAGGCCTGGATGTAGGGCGCCGACACCCCGAAGTAGGTGACGCCGTGCCGCTCGGCCAGCGCCCAGAGCGCGCCGAGGTCGGGGTGGCCGGGGTTGCCGTCGTAGAGCACCACGGTGGAGCCGACGAGCAGGCCGCCGATGAGCAGGTTCCACATCATCCAGCCGGTGGTGGTGAACCAGAAGAACCGCTCACCCGGCCCGAGCTCCATCTGCAGCCCGAGCGCCTTCACGTGCTCGAGCACGATGCCCCCGTGGCCGTGCACGATGCCCTTGGGCAGGCCGGTGGTGCCGGAGGAGTAGAGCACCCACAGCGGGTGGTCGAACGGCACCGGCTCGAACTCCAGCGGCGCGTGCTCCGCGGTGAACTCCTCCCACGGCACGGTGCCGTCGAGTGTCTCCCCGAGGTAGGGGATGAGCACCGTCTCGCGGACGGTCGTGAGCTGCTCCTGCAGCGCCGTGACCGTCTTCCGGACGTCGTAGCGCTTGCCCCCGTAGACGTAGCCGTCGACGGCGACGAGCACGACCGGCTCGATCTGCGCGAAGCGGTCGTGCACGGCGCGGGCGCCGAAGTCGGGCGAGCACGAGGACCAGATCGCGCCGAGGCTCGCGGCGGCCAGGAACGCGACCAGCGTCTCCACGGAGTTCGGGGCCAGCGCGACGACCCGGTCCCCGACCCCGACGCCCGCCCGCACCAGACCGGCGCGGGCCCGGCCGACGGCGTCGCGCAGCTCGGCGTGGGTGACGGTGCGCTCCAGGCCGTCCTCGCGGGCGAACAGGACGGCGACGTCGTCGTCCTCGCGGCCGGGACCGGGCGTCAGCGCGTGCTCGGCGTAGTTCAGCGTCGAGCCGGGGAACCACTGGGCCCCGGGCATCTCGCGCGAGCCGAGCACCGCCGTCGGCTGCGTCCGGAACCGCACGCCGAGGAACTCCGCGACCGCCGACCAGAACCCGTCGAGGTCCTCGGTGGACCAGCGCTGCAGCGCGGCGTAGTCGGACGCCTCGACGCCCCGGTGCTCGCGCACCCACGCGGTGAACGCGGCGAGCGGACCGGAGTGGTCGGGGTCGGGAGCCCACAGGACGGCGGGGGTCTCGGACATGGCGCCAGCATGCAATCCGCAGCGGCCGCGCGCCAGGGAGGAGCGCACACATCACCGCCGGCCGGCATGTGGCGCGGACCCGCTCCTGATCATGTGGCTGCGCGGGCCGGTGATCGAGAGCCGGTCGGCCTCCGCGGGCCGGATCGGCGGACTCGCCGGGCCAGGTCGGCAAACTCGCCGGGCCGGATCGGCGGACTCGCCGGGGCGGGTCGGCGAACTCGCCGGGGCGGGTCGGGCCGTCAGCGCAGGTGGCTGTCGAACCAGTTCAGCGTGCGCTGCCAGGCGTCGGCGGCGGAGTCGGGGTCGGCGTCGAACCGGTAGCCCGTGCGCGGGTAGACCACCAGGTCGGTGGCCTGCTCCGACTTCGCGGCCGCGTCGCGCAGCTGCTCGATCTCCGGGTCGCGCTCCCCGGCGGTGTCCTCGCCGTAGATGCCCAGCCACGGGCAGGTGAGCCCGGGGGCCGCGTCGACGAGCGCGGGGAGGCCGCTGGAGGGCGTCTCCACGATCCCCTCCCCCGCGACGGTGACGGCCGCGCCCAGCGTCCGCTTCGCCGCCACGAGGAGCGCGACGGAGCCGCCGAGGTCGAACCCGATCACGCCCATCCGGTCGGAGGTGATGTCGTGGTCGGCGAGCCAGCCGAACGCGGTATCGGTGTCGGCCATGACCTGTTCGCCCTCGAGGCGGTCGACCTGCTGCTGCACCTGGCCGTCGTCGCCGTCGACCTCGTCGGCGCCGTCGCGGTGGTACAGATGGGGGGCAACGGTGAGCCATCCGTCCGCGGCCAGGCCGCTGACCAGGCCTCTCACGGTATCGGTGACGCCGCGCGCCTCGTGGAGCACGACGATCCCCCCGCGGACCGAGCTGACCGGCTCGGCGACGGTGAGCCGCAACGCGCTTCCGTCGACCAGGGGAACGGTCTCCGTGCGGATGTCGGTCATGGCTCTAGCCTGGCACGACGCGTCCGATCGGACCGGACCGGGCGGCTTATGGTGATCCTCGTGACGACGATCCGTGCCGACCTCGACGGCCTCCCCGCCTACGTCCCCGGCCGCGCGGTCCCGGGCGCGATCAAGCTCGCGAGCAACGAGGTGCCGCTCCCCCCGACCGCCCCCGTCCTCGCGGCGATCGCCGAGGCCGCCGCGGGGGGCAACCGCTATCCCGACCTCGCGACGGTCGGTCTCACCGCGCGCATCGCGCAGGCGCTCGGCGTCGCGCCGGAGCGGATCGCGACCGGGTGCGGATCGGTGAGCATCTGCCAGCAGCTCGTGCAGGCCACCTGCCTGCACCCCGAGGACGAGGTCGTGTTCGCCTGGCGCTCGTTCGAGGCGTACCCGATCGTCACGCAGATCGGCGGCGCGACGGCCCGCACCGTCCCGCTCACCGACGACTTCCGCCACGACCTCGACGCCATGGCCGCCGCCGTCGGGCCGCACACGCGCCTGGTGATGGTGTGCAGCCCCAACAACCCGACGGGCACCGTCGTCACCCGCGCCGAGCTGGAGCGCTTCCTCGTCGCCGTCGGCCCGGACGTGGTGGTCGCCTTCGACGAGGCCTACCGCGAGTACGTCACCGACCCGGACGCCGCCGACGGGCTCGCGCTGGTCGACGCCCACCCCAACCTCGTGGTCCTGCGCACGTTCTCCAAGGCCTACCGCCTCGCCGCGCTGCGGGTCGGCTACGCCGTCGCCTCGCCCGAGGTCGCCACGGCGCTGCGCAAGGTGTGCGCGCCGTTCAGCGTCAGCTCGGTGGCGCAGGCCGGCGCGATCGCCGCGCTCGACCACGCCGACGAGCTGCTGGCCGCGTGCGCCGAGGTCGTGACGGAGCGGGTCCGCGTGCGCGACGCGCTGACCGCCGCCGGCTTCACCGTGCCGCCGACCCAGGCCAACTTCGTGTGGCTGGCCCTGGGCGGGCGCACGGCCGACTTCGCCGCGCACTGCCTGGAGCACAAGGTGGTGGTCCGGCCGTTCCACCCCGACGGCGTGCGGGTCACGGTGTCGACACCGGCCGAGAACGATGCGTTCCTCGATGCGGCGACATCGTTCCCGGGCTGACCTGATCTGCGGTTCAATGGGGCGATGAGCTCCTACCCACCGCCCGGTCCGTCCTGGCCGCAGGGTTCCGGCTCGGGCGAGCTCGTCCCGTCCGAGGACCGGAACTGGGCCGTCGGCGCCCACCTCGGCAGCTTCGTCGCCGCCTACATCGCCCTCGGCCTGATCGCGCCGCTGATCGTCCTGCTGGTGCGCGGCGGGCAGTCGCCGTTCGTGCGGCGACAGGCCGTGGAATCGCTGAACTTCCAACTCAACGCACTCGTCATCATCGCGATCGGGTGGTTGCTGGCGATCGTGTTGATCGGATTCGCGATCCTCATCGTCTACGGCGTGTTCTACGTCGTCTGCGTCGTGCTGGCCACCATCAGGGCGTCGCAGGGCCAGGACTTCCGCTACCCGCTCACCATCCGCCTGATCAGCTGATCCGGGAGGATCGACCGCCGGGGCGTGACGATCGGGTCACGGTTGAGGGGCGTTCCAGGATCTTTCGGAGGAACGTCCGGAATCCGCGCGCGTCCGGCGTGGTCACGGGCCCCGGAGCGGCCCATACTTCCTCCCACCTCGCAACGGGGCGTGAATCGGGAGGAATCATGGGATTCATCGGTTGGATCATCGTCGGCGGCCTGATGGGCGCGCTCGCGAAGTACATCATGCCGGGTAAGGACCCGGGCGGGATCATCGTGACTCCTGATCGGCATCGTCGGCGGCCTGCTCGGCGGCTGGATCGCCTCGGCGGTCTTCGGCGTCAGCACCGGCGGCTTCTTCGAGATCCGGACCTGGCTCATCGCTCTCGTCGGATCCCTGCTCCTGCTGGGCATCTACCGCCTGGTGACCGGGCGGCGCAGCGTCTCGCGCTGACCCCCGACACCGCCGACGGCGCCCCCTCCGCTGCGGCGGGCGGGGCGCCGTCCGCGTCTCACGGCTCCAGGACGTACCCCGCGCCGCGGACCGTGCGGATCCGCTCGGGTCCGATCTTGCGCCGCAGGTAGGAGATGTAGACCTGCACGAGGTTGGCCGACGCCGGCTCCGACCACACCTCGCGCGCGAGGCGGTCGGGCGACACGACCTGTCCCGGCTCCGCGAGCATGGCCATGAGCAGGGCGAACTCGGTGGGCGAGAGCGAGACCGTCTGGCCGTCGACGGTGACGTCCCCGAACTCGGTGTCGACGACCAGCTCCCCGTGCCGCAGCACCGCGTGGTCGAGCGCCGGACCCAGTCGCAGCCGCAGCCGGATGCGCGCCGCGAGCTCGTCGACGGCGAAGGGGCGCAGCACGTAGTCGTCGCGGTCCCCGCGGAGCTGGTGCAGCAGACCGGCCCGGCGCTCACGCGGGGTGATCGCGATGACGGGGACGCCGGGCGCCTCGTTCTGGACGGCGGCGAGCACCGAGGTCTGGTCCGGACCGGGCAGTTCGACGTCGAGGACGATCAGCGCAGGGTCACGGGTGCGGATGGCGTCGAGCACGCCGATGCCGTGCCCGACGGGGCTGACGCTGACGCCGTCGGCCCGCAACGAGCGCAGCACGGAGGCCGACGCGGCCGTCGGGGGCAGCGCCAGCAGGACGTGATCGACCTGGGGCACGGGCACGCGTGGCTGGGGAATGACCGGCACGTACGTGGACGCACCCCCTGGGGGAGCAGCAGGGAGCATCGACGCCCACTCTGCCCCATCACCGACCGGAGTAACAATCCGCTAACGGAGCGACATCACCCCTCGGCGCAGGCGTCGTGACGCAGAGCTGAGAACTTGACTGAGCCGAACGGACTACCGGACACCCACCCGAGCGCGAACGGGCCGCGTTCCGGCGCTCCGGAACGACCTGTTGGCGCGTGCGCGCAACCCGCCCTCTCAGGTTCGTCGATCACAGGGCGTCATCTTCCTACTGTTCCGACCCATGCGACGGAAACCCCCCGCTGATACCGGCCGCTCGGAGACCACCGCCGAGCTGATCGCCCGCATCAGTGCCGAGCGCGACGCCCCGGTCGAGTCCACCGGCCGCCACGCCGTCCTCACCGCTCCCCCGCGGACGGCGTCCCCCCGGACCGCGGCCGAGCCGGACGTCCGGCGGCCGCGCCGCCCCGCGGCCGACCGCGTCGCCACCCCGCCGGCGGGTCCCCGGACGCGGCTCGCCCCCCTCGACGACGAGTCGCCCGCCGAGCGCACCGGGCCGATCGAGCCGGTCGGGATCCCGGCGCCGCGCACCGGCCCCGACGCCGACGCCCCGCGGCGCCGCCGCGAGCTGGCCGTCGTCGACGACGTCCTCGCCGACCCCACGGCCGACGAGACCCCGACGACCGTGCTGCAGTTCCTCGCCCCGGACCCGCCCGCGCGGCGCAGGCCGGTGCGGATGCTGGTGTCGGGCGCGCTGGTGGCCGTGGCGATGGTCGTCGTCGGGGCCGCCGCGGCCGGCTGGTTCGGCGGGACGACCCCGAACGCCCCGGCCCAGCTCACCGCGGTGAGCAACGGCGTGGTCCCGGAACCCGGCCCGACCGGGCCGACGGTGCCCGCCCCCGTCAACGGGGCCCCGGCCCCGGAGCCGGCCGCCGACGTGCAGACGACCGGCGGCGCCGTCGCGCCCGCCGACGGCGGCTACGGCTACTGACCGCACCCGTCCCGCCCGGCGCTCCCCAACGGGCGGGACGGGTGCGGTCAGATCGCGCGCTTGCTGTGCGGGCGCGGCCCGCGGGTGCCGCGGACCGGGTCGCCCTGCGGGCCGACGTGACCGGGCTGCGCGGGCGTGCGGGCCTTCTTGCGCCGGTCGGCGCGGTTGAGCGGGGCCTCCGGCGCCTCGACGTCGTCGACGGCGTCGGGGGTCTCGGGCTCGGGCGTGCTGGGCTTCTCGGACATGGCGACCTCCGGTGGGTGGGGCGACGGCAGCGGCGGCGGATCAGGAGATCATCGGCCGATCCTAGTGCCGCGGGGCACGGGCCCTCAGCCGGTTTCAGGCCAGCAGCGGGACGAGCCGTTCGGCGTGCTCGCGCAGCAGCCGGACGAGCTCGTCGTTGGGCTCCGCCACCCGCGCCGCGGGACCGCACAGCGCCAGCCCGGCCACGAGCGCACCGGTGGCCGGGTCCCGGATCGGGACCGCGAGGCAGCCCTTGTCGGCGGTGAGCTCGCCGCACTGCCGGGCCAGGTCCGCGTCCCGCACCAGCGCCAGCCGGTCCCCGAGCTCGGTCGTGCCGGTGACGGTGTGGGCGGTGAGCGGGCGCAGGTCGCGGGCCAGTGCGCGCCAGTCGGCCTGGTCGGCGAGCAGCAACCGCCCCAGCGCCGACGCGTGCGGGTAGCGGGCGAGCACGGCCGACTCCGTCGGCGGGTGGTCCGGGTCGGGATCGACGAGCGTGAGCGTGCCGCCGCGGAACGACGCGAGGTGCACACCCCAGCGCACCAGCCCGCGCAGGTGCTCGACGACGGCGCGCGCGGCCGCGGGCGGCTGCGTCACGACGGGCAGCGCGAGCCGGGCGGCGCGGCGGCCGAGCGCGAACCCGCGCAGGTCCGGCAGCCGCACCAGGTACTCCTCCCCCACCAGCAGGTTCAGCAGCCGGTACGTCGTGGCCTGCGGGAGCTTCAGCGCGGCGGAGATTTCCTTCGCCGTGACCCCGGGCCCCGCGGCCACGACCTCCTCCAGCACCGCCAGCGCGCTGCGCACCGCGCGCGGCTGGCGTCCGGAGAGCGGGGAGGGGTCGGTCACGGGCGGACCAGCACGTCGTCGGCGACGGTCTCGTCGTACGCCCCGATGCCGGCCAGCTCGCCGGGCCGCCGCCACCGCAGCCAGCCCAGCCACGCCAGCCCGGCGAGCACCAGCACGCCGATCACCAGCGGGATCACCCCGCCCCACGCCGACACCACGAACGCGACCAGCACCGCGAGCAGCACCGGCACCGCGACCGCGGTGACGACGAGCGGCGGCGCCGTCAGCTCGCCGATCCGGCGCAGGAACAGCGGAGCGGCCAGGCAGATCAGCAGGTAGGCGACGAGGTAACCGGCGGTCGCGACGGTGAGCAGCCCGGCCAGCACCTGCGATCCCGCGACGCCGGCCGCGAGCAGCCCGGCCGGGACGGCCGCCACCACCGGCAGCGCCACGGCGATCGCGACGTGCGGCGTGCGGAACCGGGGATGGGTGGCACCGAGTCGCGCGGGCACGATCCCGTCGCGGGCCATCGAGAACACGACCCGGACCAGCGCGCCCAGCGTCGCGAGCGTGCACGCGGCGAACGACATGGCGATGCCGACGTCGAGCAGCACCGCGATCCAGGCCTCGCCCCGGGCCATCACCAGCGTCAGGACCGGCTCGGGCTCGGTCGTCAGGCCGCCTGCGGCGAAGCCGCTGACCTGGGTGTAGGCCCCGAACAGGTACAGCACGCCGGCCGCGCCCGCCGTCCAGGTGACGACGCGCGGCACCGTCCGGAACGGCCGCCGGGCCTCGACGCCCATCGCGGTGGCCGCCTCGAAGCCGATGAACGCGCCGAGGGCGGGCAGGACCCCGGCGGCGATCCCGCCGAGGCCGGGGTCCGGCGGGGGCGGGCCCGCGGGGGCGTCGGCGCCGAGCAGCGCGAGGAACACCACCGTCATGACGGTGATCGAGACCGCCTCGACCAGCAGCACCACCCGCGCCGAGAGCCGCACCCGCACCAGCACCCCGCCGGTCGCGAGCACCGCGAGGACGCAGACGGCCAGCACCAGCACCGGGCGCGAGCCCTCGGTCCCGCCGAGCCGGGCCACCAGCGCGTCGAGGTAGATCGCCGAGCCGGTCATCGCCGCCATCGCGAGCACGCCGTAGCCGACGAGCAGCGCCACGCCCGAGCTGAACGCCGCGACCGGGCCGAGGCCCTGCGCGGTCAGGCTGTAGAGCGAGCCGGCGGCGGCCATCCGGCGCGTGAACTGGCCGATGCAGCTGCCGATCAGGAGCGCGACCGCCGTCGCGACGGCGAAGGACCACAGCGTCCCGGGCCCCGCGGTGGCCGCGACGATCGCGGGCACGGTGGCCATCGCGGCGGCCGGCGCCGCCCCGGCGACGGACTGCGCCAGCACCTCGGCCGGGCCGAGGTTGCGGCGGTCCAGGCCGTGCACCGGGGAACGGTGACGCAGGTGGGGCACGCGACGGTCCTTCATGTGGAGAGCCTTCCGCCGCTGGTCGGCGCAGCGTAGGACGCTATCGCCCGGATGCTGCGGAAGGCGACCGTCCGAATGAGAAAACCGCCGGGCGCGTTCCCGGGAGGTGGGAACGGGCGGCGGGCGATTCGCGCGAGCGGGCCCGGACCGTTGCCGGTCGGCGGGACACCGGCGGACGGTGCTGCGCAACCCGTCCCCGGAGGTCCGCATGACCGACCGCACGCACACCCTGACCGGCTCGCTCGGAGTCGGCTCCATCGTCTTCATGGTCGTGGCGGCCGCTGCGCCGCTGACCGTCATCGCCGGCACGGTGCCCCTGGGCATCGCCATCGGCAACGGCGCCGCGTTCCCCGCCACGTTCGCGCTGTGCTCGGTGGTGCTGCTGCTGTTCGCCGTCGGCTTCTGCGCGATGACCAAGCACGTGCCCGACGCCGGCGCGTTCTACTCCTACGTCGAGCGCGGTCTCGGGCGCGCACCCGGCTGGGGCGCCGCGTTCCTCGCACTGGCGACCTACACCGCCGTGCAGCTCGCGGTGTACGGCTACATCGGCGCGATCCTCGACGGACTCGTCCAGCACTACGGCGGCCCGGCGCTGCCGTGGTGGCTGTACTCGGTGGCCGCGCTGGCCGTCACCGGGGTGCTCGGTTACCGGCGGATCGAGCTGTCCAGCCGGGTGCTCGGCGTGCTGCTGGTGTCCGAGGTGGCGATCGTGCTCGTGTTCGACGCCGTCGTCGCGACCACAGGGTCGACGCCGTCGACCGCGCTGTTCGTGCCCGCCCAGATCGGGTCCGGCTCGGTCGGCGTCGCGATCATGTTCGCGATCGCCAGCTTCATCGGGTTCGAGGCCACCGCGGTGTTCCGCGACGAGGCCGTCGACCCGGAGCGCACCATCCCCCGCGCCACCTACCTCGCGCTCGTCCTGATCGGCGCGTTCTACACCGTCTCCGCGTGGGCCGTCGTGTCCGCGTGGGGCGACACCGAGGCCCTCGCTCAGGCCGGGGCCGACCCCGGCAACATGCTGCTGACGACGATCACGAACACGCTCGGCCCCGTCGGCGGCGACATCGCCCAGGTGCTGCTCGTGACCAGCCTGTTCGCCGCGATCCTGTCCTTCCACAACGTCCTGGCGCGGTACCTGTTCGCCCTCGGTGGCACCGGCGCGCTGCCCGCGGCCTGCGGGCGCAGCCACACCGTGCACGGCTCGCCGCACATCGCCTCGTTCGCGCAGACCGGCACCGCGCTGGTGTTCGTCGCCGTGTTCGCGCTCGCCGGGATGGACCCGGTGACGCAGGTGTTCGCGTGGATGGCCGGCACCGCGACGCTCGGCGTCCTCGCCCTGATGGCCCTGACCTGTCTGGCCGTGCTCGTGTTCTTCCGGCGCACCGGCGCCGACCGCAGGCCGTGGCAGACGGTGGTCGCGCCCGGGCTCGGACTGGCCGGACTCCTCGTCTGCCTCTGGTTGACGATCTCCAACTTCTCCACTCTGATCGGTGGGTCCACCGGACTCGCCACCGCGATCGGCGCCGTGCTGGTCGTGTTCTTCGTCGCCGGAGCCGCCTGGTCGGCCCGGCCCGTCCCGACCGTCGCGCCCGCTGCATCTGGGAGGCACTGACCATGACCCTCGCCGAGACCCGCACCACCCATCCGCTGGAGCTGACGACCGCAGCCGAGGTCGACGCCGTCCGCACGGCGCTCGTCGAGGCCGGGCTGCTGGGCGAGTCCGTCCGGTTCGCGTTCTTCGCCCCCGAGGAGCCCGTCAAGTCCGCCGTGCTCGACGGCACCGCGGCCGACCGGCGCTTCCGGGCGGTCCTGCTCGACGTCGCCACGGGTCGCTCGGTCGACACCGTCGTGTCGGCCACCAGCGGCGAGGTCGTCTCCTCCCGCGAGCTCGACCCGCCGGTCGACGGCCAGCCGCCGATCATCGACACCGAGTTCGAGATGATCGAGGAGATCCTCAACGCCGAGCCGGCCTGGCTGGCCGCGCTGGAGGCCAGGGGCATCGCGCCGGAGTCCGTGCGCGCCGTGCCGCTCTCGGCCGGGGTCTACGAGATCCCGGGCGAGGTCGGGCGCCGGATCGTCCGCGCGTTCGGGTTCCAGCAGGACCACGAGAAGGACCACCCCTGGGCCCACCCGATCGACGGGCTCGTCGCCTACGTCGACCTCACCGGCCGCTCGGTCGACCGCGTGATCGACACCGGGCCCGTGCCGGTGCCGTCGACGTCGGGCAACTTCGACGACCCCGCGTTCGTCGGCGAGCCCCGCACGACCCTCAAGCCGATCGAGATCACCCAGCCCGACGGCCCGTCGTTCTCCGTCGAGGGCAACCGGGTGCGCTGGGAGAAGTGGGACCTGCGCATCGGGTTCAACGAGCGCGAGGGCCTGACCCTGCACCAGATCAGCTTCGACGGGCGGCCGGTGGTCTACCGGGCGTCGGTCGCGGAGATGGTGGTGCCCTACGCCGACCCGGCGCCGGTGCGCTTCTGGCAGAACTACTTCGACTGCGGCGAGTACATGTTCGCCCGCTACGCCGACTCGCTGCAGCTCGGCTGCGACTGCCTCGGCGAGATCCACTACCTCGACGCCGTCATCGCCGACGACCTCGGCCACCCGAAGACGATCACCAACGCGATCTGCATGCACGAGGAGGACACGGGCGTCCTCTGGAAGCACTCCGACCTGTTCACCGGCAGCGCGGAGACCCGCCGCCAGCGCCGCATGGTGTTCTCGTTCTTCACCCCGATCGGCAACTACGACTACGGCTTCTACTGGTACCTCTACCTCGACGGCACCATCCAGCTCGAGGTCAAGGCCACCGGCATCGTGTTCACCGCGGCCGCACCGTCGGAGTACGCCACGGAGGTCGCGCCCGGGCTCATGGCGCCGTTCCACCAGCACCTGTTCTCCGCCCGGCTGGACATGACCGTCGACGGGGTGGCCAACGCCGTCGACGAGGTGCAGGCGCAGCGCGTGCCGGTGGGCCCGGAAAACCCCTACGGCAACGCGTTCCGCAGGGCCCGGACGCGCCTGACGACCGAGTCCGACGCCCAGCGCCTCGCCGACACCTCCGTCGGACGGACCTGGCACATCGTCAACCCGGACGTGCAGAACGCGCTGGGCCAGGACGTCGGCTACGCGCTGATCCCGGAGGGGCGCCCGGCGATGCTGGCCGACGAGTCGTCGTCGATCCACGCCCGCGCCACGTTCGCCACGAAGCACCTGTGGGTGACGAAGTACGACCCGGCGGAGCGCTACCCGGCCGGGGACTTCGTGAACCAGAACCCCGGCGGGGCGGGGCTGCCGGCGTGGGTCGCGGCCGACCGGCCGGTGGACGGGGAGGACATCGTCGTGTGGCACACGTTCGGCACCACCCACTTCCCGCGGCCGGAGGACTGGCCGGTGATGCCCGTCGACCACACCGGCTTCACGCTCAAGCCCGTGGGCTTCTTCGACCGCAACCCCACCCTCGACGTGCCGAGCAGCGGGGGGAAGCACTGCAGCTGACCGGTCCCGCGGGCCGCGGAATGGGGGCGGTCGCAGGGGCGTTCGAGCCGGGTGATGGCACCCGTCCGGCTCTCGCTCCTCGACCGCTCCCGCACCCGCGCCGGTGAGCCCGACGCCGCCGCGCTGCGGCACACCGTCGAGCGCGCCCGCCGGGCGGAGGCGTCGGGGTACCACCGGTTCTGGGTCGCCGAGCACCACGCCGTCCCGGGGATCGCGAGCGGCAGCCCGCCCGTCCTGATGGCCGCGGTCGCCGCGCGGACCGAGCGGATCCGCGTCGGTTCGGGCGGGGTGATGCTGCCCAACCACCAGCCGCTCGTCGTCGCCGAGCAGTTCGCGATGCTCGAGGCGCTGTTCCCGGGCCGCGTCGACCTGGGCGTCGGGCGGTCGCTCGGGTTCACCGCCCCGGTGCGCGAGGCCCTGCGCAGCGACGGCGCCGACACCTTCGCCGACGACCTCGCCGAGCTGCGCTCCTACCTCGACGGTCGCGCGGCCGTCACCGCCCGGCCCCGGCTCGACCACCCGCCGCCGGTGTTCGTGCTGGCCACCGGCTCGGGTCTCGCCGTGGCCGGGGACGCCGGGCTGCCGGTCGTGCTGGGCGGCCCGGTCCTCGACGACGCCGCGGTCGGCGAGCGCATCGCCGACTACCGCTCCCGGGCCCGGGCGGCCGGTGCGGAGCCGTACGTCGTCGTCTCGCTCGACGTGCTGGTGGCCGACTCCGTCGACGCCGCCCGCGAGCTCGCGGTCCCGGAGGCGTGGGCGCTGGCCGCGGCCCGCACGACGGGGGCGTTCCCGGCCCTGGAGCCGGCCGACGCCGCGCGGCCGCTCACCCCGCGGCAGCGCGAGGTCGTCGACGCGGCGGTGGGGCGCACCGTGGCCGGGGACGACGCGACGGTGGCGGCCCGGCTCGACGACCTCCTCGCCCGCACCGGGGCCGACGAGCTGCTCGCCTCCACCTCGACGTTCGACCGCGACGCCCTGCGCGAGTCCGACGGCCGCCTCGCCGCGCTCTGGGCCCGCCGCGCTTGACCGGTCGGGCCGCGGGGTTCAGGCGGCCGGGCGCGGACCGGGCACCGGGGAGATGCCGGGGACGGGATCGGCCCCGCCGCGACCGGCCGGGGAGGTGCCCAGGTCGTCGAGGCGGACGGGGCGGTCGCAGCCCCGGCAGGCCAGCTGGGGGTGCACCACCCGCCCGCACTTCTCGTGGCGGATCACCAGCGCCCGGCCCTCCGGTGAGCGGAAGTTGCGCTGCCCCCACTCGACGGTCTGCAGCACGACCGGCAGGAAGGCGCGCCCCTTGCTGGTGAGCCGGTAGTCGAACCAGTCGGGGCGCTCCGCGTCGGGCACCGCCTGCATGACGCCGATCTCGCAGAACGTGCGGAGCCGCTCGGTGATCGTCGGGATCGGGCCGCCGAGGAACTGCACGAACTCCGAGTGCCGGGTGACCCCGCGGAAGGCCGCACCGACCACCGCCCACGACCACCGGTCGCCGATCAGCACCATCGTCTCCGGGAACTCCCCCGCGGTGACCCCGGTGGACCGGGAACGCCGCCGGTTGGCGACCTCGGGGATCGACCGCAACCACCCGCCGCTCGGCCCGACGGTCATCCGCAGGTGGCGTCCGGCGATCTCCGCGCCGCACGCCGCGCACTCGGTGCACGGGTCGAGCACCCGGCCGCAGGGCAGGTGCACGATGTCGAACCCGGGGCGCCCGGGCACCGTGCCCCACCGGCTCTCCCACGCCCAGATCCCGACGAGCGCGGGCCAGGTCGCCCGGCCGCGCGGCGTCAGCTCGTAGCTGTGGCGGACCGGGTTGGTCTGGTACGCCTCGCGCCGGAACAGGCCGAGATCGGTGAGCATCGCGAGCCCGCCGCTCAGCACGGAGTTGGAGATCTCGCCGTGCCGGATCCAGTCGGAGAAGCGCCGGTCCCCCGCCATCGCGCGGGCCAGGATCCACAGGTTCCACTCACTGGCGAGGATCTGCGACGCGAGGGCCAGGGCGTTGGGACCGCCTTCGGGCAGCACGATCTGCCGGCCCCGGACGTCATCCGGCACACGACCACCCCCGCCCCGTCGCCGGACCGTACAGCAGCCCAGCTGCGGAGATTGTCCCTCACGCCTTCCCCGCCAGCAACCCGGCGTGCTACAACTACCGGAGTCACTTACATCAGTTAACAGAGTGACTTGGTCAGGAGGCCGTCGTGTTGGACATCGAGGACCTGTCGATCTCCTTCGGCGGCGTGACGGCGCTGGACGGCATCGGGCTGCAGGTGGCGGCCGGGGAGATCTGCGGGTTGATCGGGCCGAACGGGGCGGGGAAGACGACCCTGTTCAACTGCGTCACCCGCGTCCACCACCCGTCCGCCGGCCGGATCGGCATCGGGGACGTCGACGTCCTCTCCCTGCGCCGGCACGAGGTGGTCGCGCACGGCATCGCCCGGACCTTCCAGAACCTCGCGCTGTTCGCCTCGATGACCGTGCGCGAGAACGTCCTGGCCGGCGTGCAGCACCGCGCCCGGCCCCGCCTCGTCGCGGCGCTCGTCGGCTGGCCCGGCGAGCGGGCCCGCAGCCGCGCCCTCGACCGCGAGGTGGACGCCCTGATCGACCGGATCGGGCTCGCCGGCGTCGCCGACCGCACCGTCGCCGAACTCCCCTACGGCACGCTCAAGCGGGTCGAGCTGGCCAGGGCGCTGATCGCCCGGCCCGCCGTGGTCCTGCTCGACGAGCCCGCGGGCGGCCTCACCCACGGCGAGGTGCGCGAGCTCGGCGAGCTGATCCGGCAGGTCCGCGACGACACCGGCACCGCGTTCCTGCTGGTCGAGCACCACATGGGCCTGGTGATGAGCATCAGCGACCGGGTGGTCGCGATGGAGTTCGGCCGGGTGATCGCGCAGGGCACACCGGCCGAGATCACCCGTGACCCCGCCGTCGTCGCGTCCTACCTGGGGAGCCGGGCGTGAGCGCGGTGCTCGGGGTCGCCGGTCTCGACGCCGGGTACGACCGCGTGCAGGTCCTGCGCGGCATCGACCTGGAGGTGCGCAGCGGCGAGGTCGTGGTCGTGCTCGGGTCCAACGGTGCGGGCAAGACGACGCTGCTGCGGGCCGTCAGCGGACTGCTCCCCCACCGCGGCACGGTCACGCTCGACGGCGTCGACGTCAGCGGGGCCGCCCCGCACGCCCTGGTGCGCCGCGGGCTGAGCATGGTCCCGCAGGGCCGGGGCACGCTCGCCGCGCTGTCCGTCGAGGACAACCTGCGGGTCGGCGCCACGGCGCGCGGGGACCGCGAGGGCGTCGCCGGCGACCTGGAGCGCTGGTACGACACCTTCCCCCGGCTGGCCGAGCGCCGGAGGCAGGTCGCGGGCACGCTCTCCGGCGGCGAGCAGCAGATGCTCGCCATCGCCCGGGCGATGATGAGCAGGCCCCGGCTGCTGCTCTGCGACGAGCCCAGCCTCGGGCTCGCCCCGCTGGTGACCCGGATGCTGTTCGAGCGCCTGGTGGAGATCAACCGCACCGACGGTGTGGCGCTGCTGCTCGTCGAGCAGAACGCCGACCTCGCCCTCGAGATCGCCACCCGCGTCTACGTGCTGGAGACCGGCGCGGTGCGCGCCACCGGCCCTGCGGCCGACTTCACCGACAGCGACGCGATCCGCGCCGCCTACCTCGGACTGTGAGGGCCCCGTGGAGATCTTCCTGACCCGGCTGTTCAGCGGGTTCGCCGCGGGCTCGGTCTACGCGCTGATCGCGCTGACGCTGGTGATCGTCTTCCGCAGCTCCGGCACCATCAACTTCGCGCAGGGCGAGTTCGCGCTGTTCACCACCTACCTCGCCTGGTGGCTGAACCAGCTGGGGCTGCCGCTGCTGGCCGCGCTCCCGGTCGTCGTGCTCGTCGGGTTCGGGATGGGCGCGGCCACCGAGCGCTTCCTCATCTCCCCGATCAGCGCGCGCAGCGAGATGGGCGTGCTGATCGTCAGCCTGGGGCTGTTCACCGCGCTCAACGGGTTGTCCGGGCTGCTGTGGGGCTCGGACGACAAACCGTTCCGCGGGGTGCTCCCCGCGGGGTCGTTCGAGATCGGCGGCGCCCTGCTGCCCTACGACGTGGTCGGGCTGATGCTGGTCCTCGTCGCGGTCGTCGTGGCCGTCCACCTGCTGCTGACCCGCACCCCCCTCGGGCTGTCGATGCGGGCGGTGGCGACGAACCGCGAGTCCGCAGCGCTCAGCGGCGTCGACGTCGGCCGGGTCCTGATGTCCGGCTGGGGTCTCGCCGCGGCGATCGGCGCGCTGGCCGGGGTGCTGCTCACACCGGTGCTGCCCCCCAACCAGCTCTCGCTGGCCACGATGTTCACGGTGCTCATCTACGGGGCCGCGGCGGCGCTGCTCGGCGGGCTCGACAGCATCCGGGGCGCGGTGGTCGGCGGGCTCGCCCTGGGCGTGGCGCAGGCGATGATCGGCGGCTACCTCGGTGCCGTCGGCGCCGAGATGAAGCTGACGATCGCGTTCCTGATCATCGTCGGGATCCTGGTGGTGCGCCCGGCCGGGCTGTTCGGCACGCGCGGGGTGGTGCGGGTATGACCGCCACGACCGAAGCCCCTCCCGCCGCGCCGCGACGCGGACCGCGCGTGGTCGTCCGGGGCGGGCGCACGCACCGCACCGCACTGGCCGCACTGGCCGTCGCGGCGCTGCTCGCGGCGGCGGGCGGTGCCGGACTGGACCCCTTCCTCCGCGGGCAGGTCACCCTCGTCCTGATCTACGCCGTCGCGATCTCCGGACTGAACCTGGTCAACGGCTACACGGGCCTGATTTCCGTCGGGCACTCCGCGTTCTTCGGGCTCGGCGCCTACGTCACGGGCGTGCTCGTCGTCCGGTTCGACCAGGACCCGCTCTCCACCATCCCGACGGCGATGGCCCTGTGCTTCGTCGTCGGGCTCGCGGTCGGCATCCCCGCGCTGCGGCTGCACGGCCTCTACCTGGCGACCGTCACGCTCGCCCTCGGCATCGCCTTCCCCGAGGTGGTCGCCCGCCTGGAGGGCCTCACCGGTGGCGCGGCGGGGCTGCAGATCCCCCGGCGGCTGCTGGCACCGCCGCCGTGGACCGGCCTGACCGTCGGGCAGAAGGACCTGTGGATCTACTGGCTGTCGGTGGTGCTGCTCGCCGTCGTCCTGCTCGCCGTGCACAACCTGGTCACCAGCCGGTTCGGGCTCGCCATGCGGGCCGTGCGCGACCACGAGGTCGCGGCGGCCGCGTCCGGTGTCGACCTGGCCCGGGTCAAGGTGCTGGTCTTCGGCCTCTCCGGGGCCGTGACCGGGCTGGGCGGCTGCCTGTTCGCGATGTACATCGGCAGCCTCTCGGCGTCCGGCTCGTTCTCGCTGCTCCAGGCGATCGCGCTGCTCACCGGGCTCGTCATCGGGGGCAGCGCCACCCGCACGGGCCCGCTGGTCGGTGCGTTCGCCGTGGTCTTCCTCCCGTACTGGACCTCCTCGATCGGCGCGGGCCAGCTCGCGTCCGTGCTGTTCGGCGTGGTGCTGATCGCGATCGTCTTCGTCATGCCCGAGGGCATCGTCGGCGGTCTCGCCCGGCTCTCGCGCCGCGTGCTCGTCGTCCGTCCGGCTCCACCCCATCCCCCCTCCGCCCCGAAGGACGCACCATGAGAGTCCGTTCCCTGATCGCCACCGCGGCGGTCGTGACCTCGTTGACCGCCTGCGCCAACAGCGCCGGGGAGACGTCGGCGCCCGCAGCCGCGACGGGCGACGGCCTGATCTCCACCGACGCGTGCACCGACCCGGCCGCGGCCACCGCGCCGATCACCGACACCATCCGGATCGGGTGGACGGCCGCCCTGTCGGGCACCTTCGCCGCCTCCGTGCGCCAGAGCTTCGACGGGATGCAGGCCCGCATCGACACCGAGAACGCGCGGGGCGGGATCGACGGCGTCATGATCGAGCTCCTGGAGCGCGACGACGCGTTCCAGCCGGCCCGCGCCAAGGCGAACGTCACCGAGCTGATCCAGCGCGAGGACGTCGACATCATCGGCGTCGCCGGGGCCGGGCAGCTGGGCGCGGTGATCGACGACCAGAACGCGGCCTGCGTGCCCGCGCTGATGACCGGCACGTCGGCCGCGCAGTTCCGCGACGTCACGACCTACCCGTGGACGACCCAGTCACTGCCGGCGGGCACCGGGGAGGCCACCTTCCAGGCCGGCTACATCGCCGAGACCTTCCCGGACGCGCGGGTCGGCGTCCTGGAGAACCAGACGGAGTCCGGCAAGGCCTCCTCCGCCGCGTTCCAGGCGGCCGCCGAGGCCGCGGGCGTCGAGGTGGTCACGACCGTCCCCCTCGGCGACGACAAGATCGTCGCGTTGACGTCGCTGCAGGAGGCCGGCGCCGACGTCTACCTCGTCGCGGGCGTCGTGACCGACTGCCTGGCCGTCTCCGAGGCGCTGGGCCGGGTGTCCTACCAGCCGAGGCTGGTCGTCCAGGCCTCGACCTGCGCCGACGCCGACCTCATCTTCAAGCCGGCCGGGGCCGTCGCCGACGGCCAGATCGTCGGCAGCTACATGCGCCTGCCCGCCGACCCGGTGCAGAGTGCCGAGCCCGCCGTCCAGGAGTACCTCGCCGCCGCGGCCGCCGCCGGGCTGGAGTCGCCCACCTCGGCCTACGCGGTGGACGGCTGGATCAAGGCCGACGTCACGATCGCCGCCATCCGCGCCGCCGCCGAAGGACCCCACGGGCTCAGCCGCGCGAGCATCATGACGGCCGCGCTGAACCAGGACTACGCGCCGCCGATGTACCTCGACGGCATCCGGTTCGTGTCCACCCCCGAGCGGTTCACCGGCACCACCGCGCTGCAGGCGCTGCGGTGGGACGCCGCCGCACAGGCCTTCGAGCCCGTCGGCACCCCGATCGCCATCGGCTGAAGCACCACGAGAGGACACGCACCGCATCATGGCCACCGTGGACCCGGACGTCCGGGCCGTCCTGGACGAGCTCGCCGCCGGCGCGTACGACACCGGGCGGATCGACCGCTCGGAGACCGACGAACAGCGTCGCAGCGCGATCGAGACCGACCCGCTGCTGCGCCGGGAGACCGCGCCGGGCCTGCGGACCCGCGACCTGCTGGTGCCCGGCCCGCACGGGGACGTCCCCGTGCGGGCCTACCTGCCGGCCGGCACCGGGGAGCCACCCGGGGTGGCGATGTACTTCCACGGAGGGGGGTTCCACAGCGGCACCATCGACCTCTACGACGCCACCTGCCGCGAGCTCGCGGCCGGGAGCGGGTGCGCGATCGTGTCGGTCGGGTACCGGCTCGCCCCCGAGCACCCGTACCCCGTCCCGCTGGACGACTGCTTCGCCGCCACCGCCTGGGTGCAGGACAACGCCGCGGAGCTGGGGGTCGACGGTGCGCGGCTCGCCGTCGTGGGGGGCAGCGCGGGCGGCAACCTCGCCGCCGCGGTGGCCCTGCGGGCCCGCGACGGGTCGGGCCCGCGCATCACGCACCAGGTGCTGCTGTTCCCCGCCGCGGGACACCGCCCGGACAGCCCGTCGATGCACGAGTTCGCACAGGGGTACTGGCTCACCGCCGACACCGTCGAGTACTGCTGGCACACCTACCTGCCGCGGCCGGAGGACCGCACCGACCCGTACGCGTCACCGATCGACGCACCGGACCTCTCCGGGCTGCCGCCGGCGCTGGTGATCACCGCCGAGTGCGACCCGCTGCGCGACGTCGGCGAGCTCTACGCCCAGCGGCTCGCCGACGCCGGGGTGGCGACCCGGCTGTCGCGCTACTTCGGCACCATCCACGGCTTCACCCTCATGGCGGGCCGGATCCGGCGGGGGCGCGAGGCGCTCGCCGAGGTCGCCGCGTCGCTGGCGGGCGCGCTCCGCTCGCCCCACGGACACGACGGGCTGGTGGCCTCCGCCCTCGCGGCGGAGGTCGTGCGCCGCTACTTCGAGGACGAGCTGCACCACGCCGACCTCGACGGGGCCGACGCCCTGCACGGCGAGGACTACGTCTGGCACGCCCCGAACGGCCGCTCCCTGGACCGGGACGAGACCTCCCGCTTCGTGCGGAGCCTCTACCGGGCGCACAGCGACGTCACCGTCGACGTGCACGACCTCGTCGCGCAGGGCGACCGGTGCGTCGCCCGGTTCACGATGGCCGGCCGGCAGACCGGGACCTGGATGGGGGTCGGCCCGGCGGACCAGAAGATGAGCATGCGCGGGCAGATCCTGTGCCGGGTGCGCGACGGGCGCATCGTCGAGGCGTGGGAGCTGATCGTCGAGGAGCGGGGATGACGCTGCACCTCTCCGCCGTGCTCGGCGCGCTCCCCGGCCGGTCCGACGACGACGCCGTGCTGCGGTTCGGCGACGCCGTCTGGACCCTGCGCGAGCTCCGCACCCGCGGTGACCGGCTGGCCGCGGCGCTGCGGGCCCGGGGCGTCGGGCCGGGCGACCGGGTGGCCTTCCACGACACCACGTCGCCGCACACGTTCGTCGCGCTCCGGGCGGTGACCCACCTCGGCGCCGTGCTCGTGCCCCTGAACTGGCGGCTGACCCCGACCGGCCTGGCCGAGCTGATCGCCGACTGCGACGCCCGGGTCGTCCTCGCCGGACCCGGGGCCCCGCACGCGCTGCCCGGTGCCGTCGCGCTGGACGACCTCGTCGCGGAGGCGGGAGCCGACCCCGGCCCGGTCGTCGGCGGACCCGACGACGTGGCCGTCCAGATGTACTCCTCGGGCACCACCGGCGTCCCCAAGGGCGTGCTGCTGACCCATCGCAACCTGCTCGGCAAGTTCGTCGGCCGCCCGTCGGTGTGGGGGGTCGGACCCGGCGACGTCGTGCTCGCGACGATGCCGTACTTCCACATCGGCGGACTGGGCTGGGCGCTCGCGGGCCTCGTGCACGGCGCCGTGGTCGTCGCGGGTCCGGCGCTCGGCCCGGCCGAGACCGCCGAGCAGGTGCGGCGCACCGGCGTGACGCACGCCTTCTGGGTGCCCGCCGTCCTCGTCGCGCTCCTCGACGCGGGCGTCGACCTGGCGATGCCGGACCTGCGGGTGGTCGTGTACGGCGCCGCGCCGCTGGAACGGTCCGTGCTCGACGTCGCCCTCATGGTCCTGGACTGCGATCTGGTGCAGGGCTACGGGCTCACGGAGACCACCGGGCAGGTGCTGAGCCTCTCGGCCGAGGACCACCGGCGGTGGGCCGGCGCACCCGGGCCGCTGCCGACCGGGCGGCCCGACCCGGGCGTCGAGGTGCGGATCCGGCCGCTGCCCGGTGACGGGGCGACCGCACCGGACGGGATCGGGGAGATCGAGATTCGCGGTGAGCAGGTCACGCCCGGCTACTGGCGCCTCCCCGACGCCCGGCCCGTCGACGAGGACGGCTGGCTGCGCACCGGGGACTGCGGGCGCAGCGACGACGACGGCTACGTGTGGGTCGTCGACCGGATCAAGGATCTGATCATCAGCGGCGGGGAGAACATCACCCCGGCCGAGATCGAGGCGGTGCTCGACGAGCACCCGATGGTCCGCGAGTGCTGCGTGGTCGCCCGCGCGTCCCGCCGGTGGGGTGAGGTGCCGCTCGCCGTCGTCGTGCCGGTCGACCACGCGCAGGCCGACGCCGACACCCTGCTCGCCCACTGCGCCGCGCGGCTCCCCGCCTTCCGGCGACCCGCCGCGGTCGAGTTCGCCGGGGAACTGCCCCGCAACGCGATCGGCAAGGTGCTCAAGAACGAGGTGCGCCGCCGCTTCGCGGGCGCCGACGGAGGTGCGCGGTGACCGTCCACGTGCTCGGAGGGGCGCAGACCGACTTCGCCAGGGTCTGGTCCCGGGAGTCCACCGAACCGATCTGGGCGATGCTCTCCGCCGTCGTCCCGGCCGCGCTGGCCGACGCCGGGGTCGACGCCGCCGACGTCGAGGCCGGGCACGTCGCCAACCTCGCGGGCGAGCTGTTCGCGGGCCAGGCGCACCTGGGGGCGATGCTGCCGGCCCTGGACCCCGCCTGGTCGGACCTCCCCACCTCCCGGCACGAGGCCGCCTGCGCCTCGGGCGGCGTCGCCCTGCTGGCCGCGGCCGCGGAGATCGAGGCGGGTCGCTACGACGCGGTGCTGGTCGTGGGCGTCGAGCAGATGCGCAGCGTCGCCGGGACCGAGGCGGCCCGGCACCTGGGTTCCGCGGCCTGGGTCGGGCGCGACGAGATCCGGGACGGCCTGCCGTGGCCGTCGCTGTTCGAGGCGATCGCCCAGGAGGTCGACGACCGGTACGGGCTCGACCGCGACCACCTGACCGCCCTCGCCGTCGCGGCCCGGGAGCGGGCCACGCACAACCCGTCGGCCCAGACCCGCTCGTGGCACCGGTCCGACGCCGACTTCGCCGCGGACGACCAGACGAACCCGCTGGTCACCGGCCGGATGCGGCAGAGCGACTGCGGCCGGATCACCGACGGCGCGGCCGCGGTGGTGCTGGCCGGGGACGCCTTCACCGAGCGGTGGCGACGGCGGCACCGGGCCCCGGCCCCACCGCACCTCGCCGGGTGGGGACACCGGACGGCGACGCTGTCGCTGGCCGACAAGCTCGCCGCGAGCCGGGGCGGGCCGTACCTGTTCCCGCACCTGCGGCGGGCCGTCACCGAGGCCTACGACCGCGCCGGGATCGGCGGGCCCGCCGACCTCGACGTGATCGAGACCCACGACTGCTTCACCATCACCGAGTACGTCGCGCTGGACCACCTCGGCATCACCCCGCCGGGCCGCAACCACGAGGCCGTCGAGGACGGGCGGATCTTCGCGGGCGGGGCCGTCCCGGTGAACCCGTCGGGCGGGCTGCTCGCCGCAGGGCACCCGGTCGGGGCGACGGGGGTCCGGATGCTGCTCGACCTCGCGCGGCAGCTCACCGGTCGGGCCGAGGGCTACCAGGTCGAGGGCGCCCGGCGCGGGGCGATGCTCAACATCGGGGGCAGCGCCGCGACCGTGGTGACCGCGGTGCTCGCCCGCTGACCGGTCAGGGGCGGGGGTAGCGGATCAGCAGGCTGGCGTGCACGTCGGCGTCGAGGCCCGCCGCGTAGCCGTGCGGCACGTCCGACGCCCACTCCAGGTGCTCCCCGGGGCCCGCGCGCCGGGGGGCGTCGGTCGGGCCGGCCTCGAGCGTCCCGGCGAACACGGTGACGTGCTCGGTGACGCCCGCGTGGTGGGCCGGGGAGGTCTGGGCGGCGCCGGCGGGCAGGTGCATGCGGTAGAGCTCGTAGGTGACCGGGCCGTCGTCGAACACCCGCAGCAGGGCCATCTCCGCAGCCGACCCGCGGACCGGTCCGGGCGCCGCGACCAGGGCCGTCAGGGGGAGGCCGAGCGCGCTCGTCACCGCGTAGAGGGTCTCCAGCGTGGGGTTGCGGGTGCCGGACTCCAGGCCGGACAGCGTCGCCTTCCCGATCCCCGCCCGCCGGGCCAGCTCCGAGAGCGACAGTCCCCGTTCGCCGCGCAGGGCCGTCACGCGCGCGCCGATGCCGGTGCTCTCCGTCAGAGCGGGGCGGCCTTCCTCGGCGCTGGGCATCGGGCTATCGTGCCATCGTTCCGTAAACGGAACACTTGAGCATCCGGCCGGTTGCAGTGGGGTGACTTCACTGCGACCGGGCTGGGGTGGAGCCACCCCACTGCGGGGCGGGGCGGGAGGTGGCGGGTGCAGGCGGTGCTGGCGGGGATCGTCGCGGCGCTGGTCGGGTTCGCGGGCGCGTTCACCGTGGTGCTGACGGGGCTGCGGGCGGCCGGGGCCGACGAGGCCCAGGCGGCGTCCGGGCTGCTCGCGGTGTGCGTCGCGTCCGGGATCGTGGCCGTCGTGCTCGGCCTGCGGTACCGGATGCCGATCAGCATCGCCTGGTCGACGCCCGGCGCCGCGCTGCTGATCTCCGCGGGCACCCCGGACGGCGGCTTCCCGGCGGCGGTCGGCGCGTTCCTGCTGTGCGGCGTGCTGATCGTCGTCGCCGGGCTGGTGCCCGCGCTGGCCCGGCTGGTGGCCGCGATCCCGCCGCACGTGGCCGGGGCGATGCTCGCCGGGGTGCTGCTGCCGCTGTGCCTGGCGCCGGTTCGGGCGGTCGCGGAGGTGCCGCTGCTGGCCGCGCCGGTGGTGGTCGTGTGGGTGCTGGTCGGGAGGTTCGCGCGGGCGTGGGCGGTGCCGGGGGCGCTGGTGGTGGCCGTCGGGCTGATCGTCGCGACCGGGCCGACGGTCGTCGGCGGGGCGCCCGCGGTCGTGTGGACGCCGCCGACGTTCGACCTGCCGGCGCTCGTCGGGATCGGGCTGCCGCTGTTCCTCGTCACGATGGCCTCGCAGAACGTGCCGGGGATGGCGGTGCTCGCGCAGTTCGGCTACCGGCCGCCGCTGCGGCCGATCCTGGCCGCCACCGGCGTCGCGACGGTCGCGGGCGCCCCGTTCGGCGGGCACGCCGTGAACCTGGCCGCGATCAGCGCCGCACTGGCCGCGGGGCCGGAGGCGGGTGCTCCGGAGCGGCGGTGGATCGCGTCGGTCACCAACGGGGTCGGGCTGGCGGTGCTCGGCCTGGGGGCGGGGCTCGCGACGGCGGTCGTGGTGGCGTCGCCACCCGTGCTGATCGAGGCCGTCGCCGGGCTGGCGCTGCTCGGGGCGCTGGCGTCGTCGCTGGCGGCTGCGGTGGCCGACGTCGACGGGCGGGAGGCCGCGGCCGTGACGTTCGTGGTGACGGCGGCCGGCGTCGCGTTCCTCGGGCTGGGCTCGGCGTTCTGGGGGCTGCTGGCCGGGGCGGCGATGACGCTGCTGCACCGGCGCCGCGCCGCCGTTCCGGGGCCGCCTACGGCGTCCGGCCGATGAACGCCAGCAGCTTCGTCTGCTCGTCGGCGTCGTCGGGGACGGGCACGCGCGGGCCGTAGTGGCCGCTGGTCCGCAGCACCTCGTCGAGCGGGAGCATCCCCTCGTAGAGCCGGTGCACCTCGTCGGGATCGAGCCGCTCGTCGCCGCCGGTGGCGCGGGCGAGGTCCCAGGTGTGCAGGAAGACGTCGGTGGTGCCGATCATGTCCAGGGTCGCGGCGAAGGTGTTCCGGCCCATCGGGGTGTCGCGCTCGGCGTCGGCGACGGCGGGGTCGGCCAGCGCCGAGCGGAGCAGGGCGTCGAGCGCCGCCCACGCGGCCGCGGGGTCGTCGTCGACGGACGGGATCTCCGCCGGGGGCAGGTCCCACTGCCCCGCGAAGAACCCCGGGATCCACTCGACGAGGTGCCGCACCACGTCCCGGGCGACCCAGCCCTCGCACGGCGCCGGGTGGTCCCAGGCACCGGGCGGGACGGCGGCGACCCGCCTCGTGAACCCGTCGGCGATCCAGCGGTAGCGCTCGGCCTGCTCGGTCATCGTTCCTCCTCGGTTGGGCGTCCACGGAGGGGACGACGACGACGGTCACGACTCATCGGTTCCTACCCGAGCAGGCCCCGACGGGTCAGCAGCGGGGCGAGCTCCGGGTCGCGTCCGCGGAAGGCGCGGTAGGCCTCCATCGGGTCGACCGCGCCGCCGCGGGAGAGCAGCTCGCGCCGGAAGGTGTCGCCGTTGGGCCTGCTCAGGCCGCCGTTCTCGGCGAACCAGTCGACGGTGTCGGCGTCGAGCACCTCGCTCCAGATGTAGGAGTAGTAGCCGGCGCTGTAACCGCCGCCGAACACGTGGTTGAAGTACGTGGAGCGGTAGCGCGGGGGTGCGCTCGGGACGTCGACGCCGGCCGCCGCCAGCGCGTCGGCCTCGAACGCGAGCACGTCGTCGACGCGGGCGTCCGGGCCGAGGCGGTGCCAGGCCAGGTCGAGCAGGGTGGCGGCCAGGTACTCGGTGGTCGCCGTGCCCTCGCCGAAGCGCCGCGCCTCCCGCAGCCGCTCCACCAGCTCGACGGGCAGCGGCTCCCCCGTGACGTGGTGGCGGGCGTAGTTCGCGAGGACCTCCGGGTCCTCCAGCCACATCTCGTTGACCTGGGACGGGTACTCCACGAAGTCGCGCGGCACCCCGGTCCCGGAGAACGTCGGGTACTCGACGTCGGACAGCAGCCCGTGCAGCGCGTGCCCGAACTCGTGGAACAGCGTGCGGACCTCGTCGATCGTCAGCAGGGTGGGCTCCCCGCGCGCGATGTTGAGCGTGTTGAGGACGACGGGCCGGGTGCCGAGCAGCCGCGACTGCGTCACGAAGCTGTTCATCCACGCGCCGCCGCGCTTGGAGTCGCGGGCGTAGAGGTCGGCGACGAACAGCCCGAGCGGGCCGTCGTCGTCGGCGACGTCGAAGACCCGCACGTCGGGGTGGTGGAGCGGGAGGTCGTGGCGCTCGGTGAAGGTCAGGCCGTAGAGCCGGCCCGCGGCGAAGAAGACGCCGTCGTGCAGGACGCGCTCGAGCTCGAGGTAGGGGCGCAGTGCGGCGGAGTCGAGGTCGAAGCGCTCCTTGCGCAGGCGCTCGGCGTGGAACGCCCGGTCCCACGGCTCGATCGCGTGGCCCGCCGTCTCCGCCAGCTCCGCGGCCTCGGCGCGGGCGTTCGCGGCGGCCACGGGCACCAGCTTCGCCAGCATCTCGTCGATCGCCTCGACGGACCCCGCGGTGCCCTCCTCCACGACCCAGCTCGCGTGGTGCGGGTGCCCGAGCAGCGCGGCGCGCTCGGCCCGCAGGGCGACGGTGCGCAGCACGATCTCGCGGGTGTCGTGCTCGTCGCCGTGCGCACCCCGGGTGACCGACGCCGTGTACAGCTCCTCGCGCAGCCCGCGGTCGGTGAGCGAGGCCAGCGCGGGCTGCGCGGTCGGCAGGACCAGCGCGATCCGGTCGCCCCGCGCGGCGACGGCGGCGACCGTGTCGGCGGAGAGGCCGTCGAGGCGGGCCGGGTCGTCGACCGGGACGGCCGCCGCGTTGGCCCCCGCGAGCAGCCGCGCCCCGAACTCGGTCGACAGGGCGGAGAGCTCGGCGTTCAGCTGGCGCAGCCGCCGCTGCTCGTCGGCGCCGAGGCGGGCACCGGCGCGCACGGCGTCGCGGTGGTGGCGCTCCAGCAGCCGCCGCGACTCCCCGTCGAGCCCGTCTGCGGGGACCGCCTCGATCCGCGCGAACAGCGCCGGGTCCAGCGTGATCGCGTCGCCGTGCGCGGCGAGCCGCGGCGCCACCTCGGCCTCGATCGCCCGGATCCCGGGCGTGCTGTGCGCGCTGACGAGCGTGAAGAACACCGCCGACACGCGGCGCAGGGTGGCGCCGGAGCGCTCCAGCGCCTCGATCGTGTTCGCGAACGTGGCCGGCTCGGGGTTCGCCGTGATCGCGTCGATCTCGGCCCGCTGCTCGGCCATCCCGGCGGTGAACGCGGGCGCGAAGTGCTCCTCGCGGATCGCGTCGAGGTCGGGGTAGCCGAGCGGCAGCGGACTGGGGGCGAGGAACGGGTTCACGCCCCCGACACTAGGTGCTCCGGGCGGCGTCCTCGGCCGGGCGTGCCGGGGCCGGACCTCCCGGTGACCTGGAGGCGTGCCGCACCGCCGAGGATGGGGCCGTGGCGCAGGTGCGGGTGGGTGTGGCGGCGGTCGTCGACGACGGGGGCCGCTGGCTGGTGCTGCGCCGCCGCGGCGCGCACGGCGCCGGGACCTGGGGGTTGCCGGGCGGGCACCAGGAGTTCGGGGAGTCGCCCGAGCAGACCGCCGTGCGGGAGGTGGCCGAGGAGACCGGGCTGACGGTCGTCGCCGACGCCCGGCTGGGCTTCACCGACGACCCGATGCCCGAGATCGGGCGGCACTACGTGACGCTGTTCGTCGGCTGCACGGTGACCGGCGGCCGGGCGCGGGTGGCGGAGCCGGACAAGGCGTCGGAGCTGGCCTGGCTGACCCCCGACGAGCTCCGGGCCCGCGACGACCTGTTCGCGCCGCTGCGCCGGTTCCTCGCCGTGAGCGGATAGGCGCGCCGGGGCGGCCGTATCGCGCACGGGTGGCGTCAGCCGCGCACCAGCTCGGCCGCCCGCTCCCCGATCGCGACGGCCGTGGCGGACGGGCCACGCCGCGGCACCGTCGGCAGCACCGACGTGTCGGCCACCCGCAGCCCCTCGACGCCGAGCACGCGCAGCGCGGGGTCCACGACCCGCCCGATCGCGGCGGTGCCGCACAGGTGGACCGAGGTCGTCAGGTGGTCGGCGATCCAGGCGTCGAGGGTGCGGTCGTTGCCCAGCACCCCTCCGTCGGGACCCACCCGGGTGCCGACGCCCGCCCGGAGCAGGTCGGCCGCGGTCCGGATCGCGTGGCGCAATCGGCGGCGGTCGTGCTCGGTGCGCAGGTAGCGGTACTCGATGCGGTCGAGGGTGAGCAGCCCGCGGCTGTCCGGGTGCTGCAGCGCGCACATCAGGTGCAGCGGACCGCCCGGGGCGAACGGGCGGACGAACGCGAGCACCTCGACGTCTCCGGCGGGGTCGGCACCCGCGTCCCAGTTCAGCGCCACCTGGCTGCCGGGTGCGTGCGGGTGCGCGGGCGGGTCGTCGGCGGCGAAGGGGAGGAAGACGGCGGGGTGGTCGGAGAAGTCGACGCCGACGGGGAGGTCGACGCGCAGCCCCGGCCCGATCCCGGAGCGCAGCAGCAGCCGCGGCGTCCCGACCGCCCCGGCCGCGAGCACCACCTCCCCCGCCTCGACGACCTCGCCGTCCGCCAGCAGCACGCCTCGCGCGCGGTCGCCGTCGAACAGGACCCGGTCGACCGGGGCGTCACCGCGCACGGCCGGGCCCCCCTCCCCGCCCAGGTACGCCGTCGCCGCGTCGATCCGCACCCCGTCGACGCTGTTGGTCGGCACCACCCCGGCGCCCGGGGCCGCACCGGCGTTCTTGTCCGGCTCGGCCGCGAAGCCCAGCCGGCGCGCCGCGTCGAGGAAGCGGGAGGCGGCGGGGTGCAGCAGGTCCCCGGACGGCCGCCGCACCGGCACCGGCCCGGTCGTGCCGTGCAGCGGGTCGGACTCGGACCGCTCGTAGAACGGCAGGAGGTCGTCCCAGCTCCAGCCGGGGCCCCACTCCTCCGACCGGGTCGCGCGCACCCAGTTGGCCCCGTTGATCGCGCTCGACCCGCCGAGACCGAGCCCCCGCGGGACCACGGCGGGCCGCCCGGGACGCAGGAGCACCTCGTGCGCCCAGTTCCGCGGGTGGTCGGGGGCGGTGGCGGCGAGCGAGGTGGCGTCGAGCAGCTCGGGGAGCCCGGACACCGGGCCGGCCTCCAGCAGCAGCGCCCGCGGGCCGAGCCGCCCGGCCAGCGCGCACCCGGCCGACCCGCCCCCCACCACCACGACGTCCCGCACCCCGGCAGGATGCACCGGGTGGACGATCTCGCGCAGGATCTCGCCGACTTCATCGTCGCGTCGCCGACGCCGTACCACGCGGTCGCGGAGGCGGTCCGGCGTCTGGCGGCGGCCGGTTTCGTCGAACAGCCGGAGGCCGGGCCGTGGACCGACGGCCCGGGCGGGCGCTACCTCGTCCGCGACGGCACGGTGCTCGCCTGGTCGGTGCCCGAGGGCGCGACGCCCGGCACGCCGATGCGGATCTTCGCCGCGCACACCGACTCGCCGACGCTGAAGGTCAAGCCGAACCCGGACGTCGGCGCGGGCGGGTGGCGGCAGGTGGCCGTCGAGGTCTACGGCGGGGCGCTGTGGAACTCCTGGCTCGACCGCGACCTCGGCCTCGCCGGGCGCCTCGCCCTCTACGACGGCTCGACGGTGCTCGTCGACGTCCACCGCCCGCTGCTGCGCGTCCCGCAGCTCGCGATCCACCTCGACCGCGGCGTCAACTCCGAGGGCCTGCACCTCGACGCCCAGCACCACCTGCTGCCGGTCTGGGGACTCGGCGCCCCCGCCGAGGGCGACCTGCTGGAGTTCCTGGCCGGGGAGGCGGGCGTCGACGCCGACGAGATCGCGGCGCACGACCTCGTCGTCCACGACGTCGTCCCGCCCGCCCGCCTGGGCGAGGAGGAGGAGCTGCTCGCCGCCCCGCGCCTGGACAACCTCGCCTCCGTGCACGCCGGCATCGGCGCGCTGCTCGCCGCGGCCGGCACGCCCGGGGTCGTCCCGGTGTTCGTCGGGTTCGATCACGAGGAGATCGGGAGCGGCTCGGCGACCGGAGCGTCCGGGCCCCTGCTGGAGACGGTGCTGACGCGCCTCGCCGGCGGGTTCGACGCCCGGGGCGCGGCCTTCGCGACCTCCCGCTGCCTGTCGGTGGACGTGACCCACGCGGCCCACCCGAACTACCTCGGCCACCACGACCCCGGGCACCGCAGCGTGCCGAACCTGGGCCCGGCGCTGAAGGTCAACGCCAACCAGCGCTACGCCACCGACGCCCCGGGCGCGGCGGCGTGGCGGCGGGCGTGCCGCGACGCGGGCGTCCCGACGCAGGTGTTCGTCGGGAAGAACACGGTCCCGTGCGGCACGACCGTCGGCCCGCTCCTCGCGACGCGGCTGGGCATCCGGACCGTCGACGTCGGCATCCCCGTGCTGTCGATGCACTCCGCGCGCGAGCTGTGCGGGGTGCGCGACCCGGCGTTCCTGGCCGCCGCGGCGACCACCTTCCTCACCGATCTGCAACCCTGAGGTTGCTTCTGGGCGCAGCATGTGCAACTCTCGGGTAGCAGGTCAACCGAGAGGAGATCGTCATGAGCGACCGCATCGAGCGCGAGATCCACGTGGACGCCCCCATCGAGCGGGTGTTCGCGCTGGTCAGCGAACCGGGGTGGTGGATAGAGGACGGCCCGGAGCGCACCGTGACCCGCGAGGGCGAGCTGACGCTCGTCGAGCTCCCCACGCACGGGATGACCTTCCCCGTCCTGCCGGTCAGCCAGGACCCGCCCCGCTACGCCTCGTTCCGCTCGGCGTACCCCGGGATGGAGGCGGTGGTGGGCACCTCGACGCTCGTGGAGTTCACGCTGACCGCGCAGGACGGGGGAACGCTGGTGCGCGTCGTCGAGAGCGGCTACGACGCGCTGACCGTGCCCTGCGACACCGCCGGCAGCACCGAGGGCTGGGAGCAGGAGCTGCGGGCGGCGAAGCAGCGGGCGGAGCGCGTCCCGGCATGATCGACGAGCAGGTCGGCGACGTCCTCACCGCGCTCGCCGACCCCACCCGCCGGCTGCTGCTCGACGCCCTCGCGGACGCCGGGCGGGCCAGCGCCACCGTGCTCGCGACGGGTCTGCCGGTGTCGCGGCAGGCCGTCGTCAAGCACCTGCAGGTGCTGGAGGCGGCCGGGTTGGTGACGGGCGCCCGCGCCGGCCGGGAGGTGCGCTACGTCGTGCGCCCGGACCCCCTCGACGCCACCGCCGACTGGCTGGCGTCCCGCTCCGCCGCATGGGACCGCAGGCTCCGCTCGCTGAAGCGGGCCGCGGAGGCGCCACCCGCGTCGCCGTAGGCCGCGGACGTCCTCCCGTCGTCGGGTCGCGGGCGTCGGTGGCACGTGTTGTCCTGGACGGGTGACGGTGGCGGTGGAGGAGGACCTGGGCCTGTTCGGGCCCGGGTCGGTGACGTGGCGCGTGCACATCGAGCCGGTGATGTGGGTGGCCGGGTTCCGGGCGCTGCTGCTGCAGTCGCTGGAGCCGCGGGTGATGCGCGGGACGTACCAGAACTCCGCGCTGTTCGACCCGGCGAAGGCCTGGGCGCGGTTCCAGCGGACCGTCGAGTTCGTCGGGACGCGGACGTTCGGGTCGACCGCCGACGTGGAGCGGGTCGCGGCGCGGGTGCGGAAGCTGCACGCGAGCCTGCGCGGGTACGACCCCGACACCGGCGAGACCTTCCGCCTCGACGAGCCCGCGAACCTGCTGTGGGTGCACGCCACGGAGGTCGAGTCCTACGCGCACATCGCGCTGCGGGCCGGGCTCGTCGACACGATCGACGCCGACCGGTACCTCGCCGAGAGCGTCCGGGCGGCCCGCGTCATCGGGCTGATCGACGCCCCGTCGTCGCGCGAGGAGATGGCCGACTACTACGCGCGCCGGCGCCCCGACATGCGGATGACCGACGAGGCCCGCCGCGCCACCATGAACCTGTTCGCCCCCAAGGGGCAGGCGCCGACGGCGGTGAAGATCGCGGTCCCGACGATCGCGACCCTCGCCGTCGCCACGCTCCCCCGCTGGGCGCGCCGCTGCTACGGCCTGCCCGGACTGCCCACCACCGACATCGGGGCGACCCTCGCCCTGCGGGCCCTGCGCACCGCCACCGGCGTCCTGCCCGACGTGCCGGCGCCGCCGAACATCGAACGGGCGCGCCGGCTGGTCCGCGGCCTGTCCGCCTGACCGGCCCGCGTCAGGGGCGGGGTCGCAGCAGCAGCGGCAGCAGCGCCGCGAGCGCCAGGCCGAACAGCGCCACCCCGGTGATCCCGCCGAGCGCCCACAACCCGTAGAGCCCGATCGTCGCGACGTCGGCGCCCATCCCCGCCACCGACGTGACGGTCGCCCGCGACGAGGAGTCGATGCGGTCCTGCATCCGCGCGTCGGTGACGGCGAGCACCGCCCGGTATCCCGCGTAGAACAGCAGGACACCGACGATCCCGATCGGCCGCCCGACCAGCCCCGCTCCGGCGAACACCAGCATCGACGCCGCCAGCAGCGCCGCGAGCCGCCCCGCCCGCAGCCCCGCGGCCCGCCCGGCGAGCGCGGCCCCGGCCATGCCGCCCAGCACGATCGGCAGATCGGCCACCGGCACCAGCGCCACCGGCACCCCCCACCCCGCGACGATCAGCGGGAAGTACTCCTCGACCCCGTCGATGCTGGTGACCAGAGCCGCCGCGGCGACGACGCCGGGCACGCCCGGCCGGGACGCGGCGATCCGCAGCCCCGCCCGCAGCGTGGCGAGGTAGCCGGGCTCGTCCTCGTCGTCGGCCGTCCGCGGGGCCTCCGGGATCGTCGACGCCACCAGCGCCGCGGCCAGGCAGGTCGCCACGCTCACCCACCCGACGAGCGCGTACCCGCCGAGCGGGAACAGCAGTGTCGCGAGCCCGGCGGCCGGGAGCTGCGCCGCCAGCTCGGCCGCGGAGATGCGGCCGTTGACGCCCGCGTAGTGCTGCGCCGCGCCCGCCGCCGCGAGCCCGTCGTAGAGCAGCGCCTCCCGCGCCCCCGACGCGAGCACCCCGCCGAGCCCCCACAGCACGAAGCCCGCGAGGAACGCCCCGAACCCGGGTGCGGCGGTCCACAGCCCGAACCCGGCCGCCTGCAGCACCCCGGCCGCGACCAGGCAGGTGCGGCGGGAGAACCGGTCGGCGAGCGCCCCGGTGGGCACCTCGGCGAGGATCCCGACGACCGACCAGGTCGCGAACAGCAGCGAGATCTCGGCGTCGGACAGGCCGGTGTCGGAGAACAGCAGCGCGTACAGCGGGTACAGCGCGACGGCGTCGGACAGCAGCGCCCAGCCGAGCATGCGGCGGGCGAGCGGTCGGGCGCGGGGCGGTAGGGGGCGTCAACCGGGCATGCGAGAAGGCTAGGACCGACCGCAACCCGTTTCCTGCGGTCAGGAACCGGCCGCTGGGCGGGCCACCCTGGGGTCATGATCCGAGAAGCGCAGCTCTTCCTCCTCGCCGACGCGGCGCTCGTCGACACCGTGGCCCGCGTCGACGACTGGGACGCCGTCGTGCCGCCGGTCTTCGACATGCCCGGGGCCGACCGGCCGGCGACGGTGCGGGCGATGGTCGCCCACCTCTCCTACGACGAGGGCTGGGTCCCGGCGATGCTCGCGGGCCGGACGATGGACGAGGTCGGCCGCGACCGCTTCGACGACACCGGTGCCGACCCGCGCGCCACCCTCGTCCGGCACGCCGACGCGGCCCGCGCGGCCGCCCGCACCGTCACCGACCCCGACGCCCCGGTGCACTGCGCCTACGGCGACTGCCCCGCCTGGCACTACCTCTGGCAGCTCGTCATCGCCCGCACCCTGTCCGCCGTCGACCTCGCCGCCCGTCTCGACCTCCCCGACCCGCTCGGTGAGGAACTGGCCCGCGGCCTGCACGAGGGCACGGCGCACATGCCGGAGTGGCGCGAGCTCGGCGTCTACCGCACCGCACGACCGGTGCCCGACGGCGCGTCGTGGCACGACCGCTACCTGGCCCTGACCGGGCGCGGCACACTGGCCGCATGAGGTTCCGCGCCGAAGTGGTCCTGGCCGGGAAGGCCGCCACCGGCATCCCCGTCCCCGACGACGTCGTCACCGGTCTCGGGTCGGGGAAGCGCCCCGCCGTGCACGTCACCGTGGGCGGGCACCGCTACCGCAGCACGATCGCGCCGATGGGCGGACGGTCCTGGATCCCGCTGTCGGCCGAGCACCGCGCGGCGGCGGGCGTCGCGGCCGGGGAGGAGGTGGACGTCGAGGTCGAGCTGGACACCGAGCCGCGCACCGTCGAGGTGCCCGCCGACCTCGCCGCCGCGCTCGACGACGACACCCGCCGCGCCTTCGACGCGCTGAGCTACAGCAACCGGCGCCGGCACGTGCTCGCCGTCGAGGGGGCGAAGGCGGCGGAGACCCGGGCGCGCCGGGTGGCGAAGGTCGTGGACGAGCTCCGTGCCGCCGGAACGGGCAGGTGACCGTTGCCACGCGAGTGATCGGGAGGCGATGATGACCGGCGTGGCGCCGACGACGACCCGCAGTCCCGATCTGTCCGTGATGACAGACCTGTTCGTGATGGCCGAGCGGATGCTCGTCGAGGTGCTGGGGCGCATCAAGCCCGGCGACGGGAAGATCGTCCTGCCCCCGATGCGGGTGGGTGACGCGCCGCAGACGATCCGCGAGTCGGTCGCGCGGCACGCCCGCGACGAGGCGCGCCTGGCCGGTCTCCCCGAGGTCGAGCTGGGCGCGGACCCGCACCCCGTCGTCGCCCGGCTCGCCGACGAGACGATCGAGGCCGCCCGCGCGGGCCGGATCGACGCCGACGAGCTGCTGCTCGCCACGATCACCCGCTGCTTCCTCGCCCACGACGTGGCGTTCCACCTCGGGTCCACGGCCTGCCCGCTGCCCGAGGAGCTGGCCCGCCCGCTGTGGGAGATCACCGACCCGCAGGCCGCGGAGTGGCGCGAGCGCCGCGTGTTCGGGGAGCCGCTGCTGCCCATGCCCCCGCACGTCTCGTGGCGCGACCGCTTCCTGCGCACCGCGGGCCGCGACCCGCACCCGCACTTCGACTGAGTGCTCGTCCACCACACCGCGCGGGAGATGGCGCGGGCGCTGCGGGCGCGTGAGGTGTCCGCGCGCGAACTCGTCACGGCGCACCTCGAACGGATCGACGAGGTCGACGGTCGCGTCAACGCCGTGGTCACGCGCGTCCCGGAACGGGCGCTGGCCGAGGCCGACGCCGCCGACGCGCGGCTGGCCGCGGGGGAGCCGGTCGGCCCGCTGCACGGGCTGCCGATCGCGCACAAGGACACCCACCTGACCGCCGGGATCCGCACCACGTTCGGCTCGCCGCTGCTCGCCGACTTCGTCCCCGACGCCGACGAGCTGGTGGTCGAACGGATCCGCGGCGCCGGGGCGATCACGATCGGCAAGACGAACGTGCCGGAGTTCGCGGCCGGATCGCACACGTTCAACCCGGTGTTCGGCACGACCGCGAACCCGTACGCCCGCGACCGGAGTGCGGGCGGCAGCAGCGGCGGTGCCGCGGCCGCGCTGGCGTCGGGCATGCACCCGCTGGCCGACGGCTCCGACATGGGCGGCTCGCTGCGCAACCCCGCGTCGTTCTGCAACGTCGTCGGTCTGCGCCCGTCCCCCGGGCGCGTGCCGTCGCACCCGTCGGCGCTGCCGTGGGCGACGATGGGCGTGCAGGGGCCGATGGCCCGGACGGTCGCCGACGCCGCGCTGCTCCTGTCGGTGCTGGCCGGACCGGACCCGCGCTCCCCGATCTCCCTCGACGACCCCGGCTCGACGTTCGGCGGCCCCCTCGACCGCGACCTCGCCGGCCTGCGCGTCGCCTGGGCCCCGACGCTCGGCGGCGCGGTCACCGTCGACCCGGCGGTCACGGCCGCGCTCGCCCCGGCCGCCGCCGTCTTCACCGGCCTCGGGGCGCACGTCGAACCGGACTGCCCCGACCTCACCGGCGCCGACGACGTCTTCCGCACCCTGCGGGCCTGGCAGTTCGCCGCGACGATGGGCCCGCAGCGCGACCGGGTCAAGGCCGCGCTCGCCGCCAACATCGACGACGGCCGTCGCCTCACCGGCGACGACCTCGCCCGCGCCGAGCTCGCCCGCGCCGCCCTGTTCCACCGCGTCCGCGACTTCTTCACCCGCTACGACGTGCTGCTCGCCCCCGTCTCGCAGGTCCCGCCGTTCGACGCCGCCCTGGAGCACCCGACCGGGATCGACGGCGTGCCGCACCCGCACTACCTCGACTGGATGGCCTCGGCGTACCTGGTCTCCGCGGCCGGGCTGCCCGCGCTGTCGGTGCCCGCCGGGTTCACCCCCGACGGCCTGCCGGTCGGGCTGCAGGTCGTCGGCCCGCCCCGCGGCGACCTGCTGGTCCTGCAGGTCGGGCACGCGTTCGAGCAGGCCACGCAGGTGGGGCTACGCCGTCCCGACGTGTGAGCGGCGCCGGGCGTGCACCACGATGTCGCGCACGGTCAGCTCCGTCCCCTCGTGCGTCCGCGCGGCCCGCGGGCGGGCCTGCGCGACCAGCACCTCCCAGTCGCGCGGGTCGAGGATCGCCGTCACCTCGTCGGCGGTGAAGAACATGCCGGGGACGTGCGGGCGGTGGTGGCCGGCGTCGTCGGTGGGGTCGTGCCCGACGATGAGCAGCGACCCGCCGGGGGCGACGCCGGTGGCCAGGCGCGCGTAGAGGTCCAGCAGGCCCGGCAGGTGCACGAACTGCGCGGAGACCAGGTCGTAGGCGCCCTCCTCGGGCGTCCACGCGGTGAGGTCCTCCGCCCGCCACTCGACGTCGGTGCCGTGGGCCTGCGCCCGGGCGAGGGCGGTGCGGGAGAAGTCGACGCCCGTGACGCGCCAGCCCTGCTGCGCGAGCCAGATCGCGTCGCCCCCCTCGCCGCAGCCCGCGTCCAGGGCGCGACCGGTGGGCAGGTCGGCGACCTGCGCCACGAGCTGGGCGTTCGGCTGCCCGCTCCAGATCCCGTGCTGGTGCTCGGCGCGGGCGCCGTAGCGCTCCTCCCAGGCCTCCTGGGTGAACATGTCCGGGTCCGTCATGTCCCCGTGCGTCTCCGTCATGCCGACGACGCTCCTCCGCTCCGACGATCTGGGCAACCTTCGTTGCCGTTCCGGCAAGAGGGGCCCGTCGGGTGCGTGACACACGCCGGGCTGTACGCGGGCCCGCCGTACCCGGTGACCGAGGTCGACGCGGTGCACGAGCGGGCGAACACGCTCACGTCGCGCCGACCTCCCGGCTGACGATCCGAGCGTGCTTCCCGACCTGCGGGCCGCGGACGAAACCGCACTCCTCGAACAGCTCGACGGTGCCGCTGAACAGGAACCGTCCCGCCGCTGCACGTCCCTCCGTCACCTCGGAGATCGCCTCGACGAGTCCGCCCCCGCTCCGGGCGATCAGGTCCAGCGCGCCGTGCAGCGCCGCACGCGCGACGCCCTGACCGCGGTGACGCCGGTCGACGAAGACGCAGGTGATGCGCCAGTCGGCCCGGGGTGGCGCCTCCTGTTCGTAGCGCCGCCGGTTCTTGATGTTCGGGAGCTCCTCGGGACTGCCGTACTGGCACCAGCCCTGCGCCACCCCGTCCCCGTCGAGGACGAGGGCGGCGTGCGCACGGTCGGTCCGGACCCGCTCCTCCTTGACGGCGCGGTGGCTGATCCCCCGCTGCCCGCGTTCGGGATGGAAGCCGATGCACCAGCAGCCGCCGAAGACGCCGTTGTTGCGCTCGACGAGCTCGGCGAAGGCGTCCCACGACCCGGCGTCGAGGGGGACGATCGAGTAGGGCCCCGTCATGCTCTCCGAGCATAGGGCCGGATACCGCCGACCGGCCGGCGGTCGGCCCGCCTCAGACCGCGACGGCGGCGCCGCAGATGCCGCACGCCTCGAACTGCCTCCGGCCCCACCGGGCGAGCGGGACGAAGAACACCGAGAACTGCCGGAACTCGCGCATCCTCGCCCACTGCGTCGTGTTGTGGCAGCGGGGACAGGTGCGCGTCTCCCCCGGGCCGAGGTGCTTCTGCTTGGTGCCGAGGCCGAAGAGGAAGAACACCGGACCCACTGTAGGGAGCGACCCGCCAGGCCGCGCGTTCCGCGGAACGCTCCGGCGGACCGGCACCGGTCGCGGTCGAGCGGGTCGGCCGCTCCGCGTAGGCTCCTCGCCGGCGACGGTGTCCTGGTCGGGACCGAGGCGAACGGACGGGTCGATGGCCGAGGAGATCATCCGCCTGGCGTACGACGAGGCTCGCGCCGCACTCCGGGAGCAGGACGCGACGCTGGCGAACGTCCGGAACCGGGCGACGGGCCTCCTCGCTGCCGCAGCGGTGGGCACGTCGTTCGCGGCGAGCGTCGGCCTCCTCAACACCGACCCCGGACGCGGCGCCACCTTCCCGGGCTGGGCGGGCTGGACGCTGTTCGCACTGGTGACCGTGATCGGGGTCGGCGTGCTGGTCGTCCTGTGGCCGGTCGCGCGGTGGGGCTACGGACCGCAGCCCGCGACCCTGCTCGGGCACGCGAGCGCCGACGCCGACGCCACCCTCCGGCAGGCTACCGAGGCCATGATCGTTGCGATAGCGTCCAACGACCGCCTGCTGACCCGCCGGATGACGACCTACCGCATCACGGCCGGTGTGCTGATGGTCGAGATCCTGACGCTGGTTGCGGCCTTGCTCATCCGGGGGTAGTGCGATGACGACCGGCGACGGCGGTGACGACGGCGTTCCCCCCGAGGCGCCCCGGAGTGAGTGGATACGCCACGGCCTGAACCACAACCCGGTCCAACCGGGGTACGGGCCGCAGTCCGGCCCACCGCCGTCCGGCGCCCCATGGGCCCCGGGCGCCCCGCCCGGCCGCACCCGCCGCAGCCCGCTGATCCCGCTCCTGGTCGGGGCGGCGACCGTCCTGGCCGTCCTGGTCGTCCTCCTGCTGCTCGCCTGACCCGCAGGGCCGGGCGGTCCGCGGCGCCGGACCGACCCGGGCGCGTTGCGGAAGCGGAGGGATTTGAACCCCCGAGTGGTTGCCCACTGCTCGCTTTCAAGGCGAGTGCATTCGGCCGCTCTGCCACGCTTCCCTGCCCGCAGCGTAGCGGTCCGGGTTCCCCGGCCCGGTGCCTCCGGTGTCGCGCGCCGGGGCCCGTGTGGTGGGATTCGGCCGATCACCGGGTCTGGGGAGACAACCATGCGGTTCAACGAGAACGCCGATCTCGACACCTCGCAGATCGACGACCTGCGCGGCGGCGGCCGTGGGGGCGGGGGCGGCGCGCTCGGCGGCCGGGTGGCGGCAGGCGGCGGCGGCCTCGGCATCATCGGCCTGATCCTGTACTTCCTGATCTCCCAGCTCGGCGGGGGTGGCCTCGGCGGGGGCGGTGGCGGGTTCGACCTGCCCAGCGGGCTGTCCGGCCTGTCGTCGGGCCAGACCGCCGACACCTCGCAGGTCGCGCAGGCCTGCCGCACCGGCGCCGACGCCAACAACCAGCTCGACTGCGAGGTCGTCGCCGTCGTCAACTCCCTCGACGGCTACTGGTCCGACGCGTTCGCCCGCTCCGGCCAGACCTACCAGCCGCCGCGCACCAACTTCTTCTCCGGCGGTGTCAACACCGCGTGCGGCAGCGCCAGCTCCGCGACCGGCCCGTTCTACTGCCCCGGCGACAACGAGGTCTACATCGACCTCTCCTTCTTCCAGGAGCTGGAGACCACGTTCGGCGCGCGCGGCGGGACGTTCGCCCGCGCCTACGTCATCGCGCACGAGTACGGCCACCACATCCAGGCCCTGCTCGGCACCACCTCCCGCGTGCAGGCTGGGGACGTCGGGCCGACGTCGGGCTCGGTCCGGCTGGAGCTGCAGGCCGACTGCTACGCCGGGGTGTGGGCCAACCACGCGACGACGGTGCCGACGTCGTCGGGCGAGCCGCTGATCGTCGACGTCACCCAGGACGACGTGGCCGCCGCGCTCGACACCGCCGCCCGCATCGGTGACGACTACATCCAGACCCAGCTCGGCGGCGGCCGGGTCGACGAGAGCCAGTTCAGCCACGGCAGCTCCGAGCAGCGCGAGCGCTGGTACACCACCGGCTACGACACCGGTGACCCCTCGCGGTGCGACACGTTCGCGCGCGGCGTCGACCTGGGCTGAGCGGCCCGGCAGCGGTCAGGCCGCGCCGAGCAGGCCGAGGCACCCGTCGACGCCCCCGGCCCGCAGCACCCAGTCCGGCCGCCGGAACCCCGCCGCGTCGAGCACCAGCCGGACGTCCTCGGTGGGCCGACCGCGCCGCACGGCGGTGGCGGTGCCGTCGCGGCGGTAGCCGAGCTTCGCCGAGACCCGGTGCGAGGCGTGGTTGTCGGCGAAGGCGTCCGACCGGGCCCGGACCGCCCCGAGGTGGTCGAACGCGAAGAGCAGCACCGCCGCCCGCATCTCGGTGCCCAGCCCGCGGCCCTGGTGCGCCAGCCCGAGCCACGACCCGCTCGACACCTCCCGGGTGACCGTGAAGTCGGTGCCGTCCAGGCTCTGCATCCCGATCACGGTGCCCTCGTGCCGCACCACGAAGTTGACCGTCCAGCGCTCCGGGGCCAGCGCCGCGCGCTGCGACCAGAAGTACTGCAGGATCCCGCGGCCCAGGTAGCGGGGATCCGCGTCGGTCCACGGCACCAGGAACGGCATCTCCTCGGGCGGGTGCACCCCGGCGTAGGCCGCCTCCACGAGGCCGTCGAGACCGGCGTCGTCGTCGGGGCGCAGCTCCAGGCGGGGCGTGCGCAGGACGAGGTGCCGCAGCGGCCAGTGCTCCATGGCGCGCCACGGTCCCCGATCGCCCGGGCGGGCGCGAGGGAATACCGTCCCGCCCATGTATGCGATCACCGTCAGCGAGCCGGGTGGACCCGAGTCGATGCAGTGGACCGAGGTCCCCGACCCCGTCGCGAAGCCGGGTGAGGTCGTCCTCGACGTCGTGGCGAGCGCGGTCAACCGGGCCGACCTCATGCAGCGCGAGGGGAAGTACCCGCCGCCGCCCGGGGCGTCGGAGATCATCGGGCTGGAGTGCTCGGGGCGGATCGCGGAGCTCGGCGAGGGCGTCGACGGGTGGGCGGTGGGCGACCAGGTGTGCGCGCTGCTCGCCGGCGGCGGCTACGCCGAGAAGGTGGCGGTGCCCGCGGCGCAGCTCCTGCCGATCCCGGTCGGCGTCGACCTCGTGACGGCCGCGGGGCTGCCCGAGGTGGCCTGCACCGTGTGGTCGAACATCGTGATGGCCGGGCGGCTCGCCTCCGGGGAGACGTTCCTCGTCCAGGGCGGCAGCAGCGGCATCGGCACGCACGCGATCCAGGTGGCGAAGGCGCTGGGCGCGCGGGTGGCGGCCACCGCGGGCGCCCCCGACCGGTTGGAGCGCTGCCGCGAGCTCGGCGCCGACATCGTCATCGACTACCACGACGACATCGCCGAGGAGCTGATGACGGCCACCGACGGGCACGGCGCCGACGTCATCCTCGACAACATGGGCGCGAAGGGCCTCGCCGGCAACATCGCCGCCCTCGCCCCCGACGGCAGGCTCGTCATCATCGGGATGCAGGGCGGGGTGAAGGGCGAGCTCGACATCGGCGCGCTGCTGCGCAAGCGCGGCTCCGTGACGGCGATGGGTCTGCGCGGGCGGCCGGTCGACGGGCCGAACGGGAAGGGCGCGATCGTCGCCGAGGTCACCGCGAACGTCTGGCCGCTGATCGGGGACGGGAAGGTGCAGCCGATCGTGCACGGCAGCGTGCCGATGGCGCAGGCCGCGGAGGCGCACCGGACGCTGGAGGGCGGCGGGGTCGTCGGCAAGCTCCTGCTGACGACCTGAACCGCGGCCCGGAGGGGTCAGAGCAGGGCGGGGAGGACGGCCAGGGCCTCCGCCAGTGCCCGGGTCTCCGCGCGCGTCGTGTAGTGGCCCAGGCCGACGCGCACGACCCCGCCGATCTCCGCGGTGCCCAGGTGCGCGAGCACCCCCCGCTCCCCCGGGTCCGGCAGGACGCAGACGCCGTGGCGGACCAGGTGGTCGGCCACGTCGACGGCGGGCAGGGCGTGGGTGAAGGCGAGGGCCGGGATGCGCGACCGCGGCGAGCCGAGCACCGTGGCGCCCGAGCCGACCAGGTCGAGCACCAGGTCGTCGACGAGGCGCTCCTGGTGGAACTGCAGCTCGTCGAGCGAGGTGAGCAGGCGCTCGGGCCGGGTGCCGGTGGCCGCGTCGTCGAGGTCGGCGAGGTGGTCGACGGACGCGACGAGGCCCGCGAGCTGGGGGTAGGACTGCGGACCGATCTCGAGGCGCTGCGGGCCGCGGGCGCCGGGATCGAGCGAGCAGGCGGTCAGGCGGTCGAGCAGGGCGGGGGTGCGGAACACCAGCGCGCCGACGTGCGGCCCGCCCCAGGCCGCGGCGTCCAGGGCGAGGACGTCGGCGCCGAGCGCGTCCATCCGCACCGGCCCGTACGCGGCCGCCGCGCACGCGTCGACGACGAGCAGCGCGCCGGTGTCCCGGGTGCGCTCCGCCACCGCCGCGACGTCGACGCGCGTGCCCACCTGCCCCGACGCCGCGGTGACGGCGACGACCCGCGTGGCGTCGGTGAGCAGGTCGTCGTACTGCCACGCGGGCAGCTCGCAGGTCTCGATGTCGATCTCGGCCCAGCGGACCCGGACGTCGCGCCGCCGGGCCGCCCACAGCCACGGCGCGACGTTCGCGGCGTCGTCGAGGCGGGAGACGACGACCTCGTCGCCCGCGACCCAGGTGTCGCCGAGGGCGTCGGCGAGCCGGCGCAGCAGCTCGGCCGGGCCGCCCGGGCCGAGCACCACGCCGCGGGGATCGGCACCGACCAGGTCGGCCACGGCCAGCCGGGCGTCGGCGTCGAGGTCGGCCGACCGCCGCGAGGCGGGGAACGGCGCTCCGGCCGCCGACCGGGACCGCCGGAACGCCCCCGACACCGCGGACACGACGCCCTCGGGCGGCTGCATCCCGGCCGTCGCGTCGAGCCGGACCCAGCCGTCGCCGAGGGCCGGGATCAGCCCGCGCACCCGAGCGACGTCGTACGGCATCCGGATACGGTAGCGGGGGCACCTAATCGATCAGTCACTCAGCGAGCACGGAGCGTGGTTTCATGACTCAGCCCGAGAACGGCGCCGAACAGCAGGTCATGGTCATCGGCCCCGACGGGCAGCCCGTCGGGATGGCGCAGCTGCCGCAGTCCGGCGGTGAGGGCGACGGCGGTGGCGGCATCGGCGGGATGGTCGAGCAGCCCGCGAAGGTCATGCGCATCGGCACGATGATCAAGCAGCTGCTCGAGGAGGTCCGGGCGGCGCCGCTGGACGACGCCTCGCGCGCCCGGCTCCGCGAGATCCACGAGAACTCGATCAAGGAGCTGGAGGACGGCCTCGCCCCCGAGCTGCGCGACGAGCTGAGCCGGCTCTCGCTCCCCTTCACCGAGGACGCCACCCCGTCCGACGCGGAGCTGCGGATCGCCCAGGCCCAGCTCGTCGGCTGGCTGGAGGGGCTGTTCCACGGCATCCAGACCGCGCTGTTCGCCCAGCAGATGGCGGCCCGCGCGCAGCTGGAGCAGATGCGCCGCGGCCTGCCCCCGGGTGCGACGCCCGGCCAGCCCGGCGAGGGCGGCCTGGGTCGCGGGACGGGGCAGTACCTGTAGGTCCGGCCCGGGCCCCGGGGCCACCGCGCCGGGGCCCCACCCGGCGGCGCCGGTAGGCTCGATCCGTGGCACAGACGGTGACTGCCGGCGACGACCGGGCGGAGGGCTCCACGACGCCTGCCCTCCCGGACGAACCCGGCCCGCGCAGCTGGTCGCGCGCGTTCGGAGATCTGGGCCAGGGCTGGAAGCAGCGGCCGCTGTGGGGCTACCTCGGCTGGCAGGACATCAAGCAGCGCTACCGCCGCTCGGTGCTCGGCCCGCTGTGGATCAGCGTCACGATGGCGGTCGTCGCCACCGCGATGGGCATCCTCTACGGCGCGCTGTTCGGCGAGGACATCGCCACATTCCTGCCGTACGTCGCCACCGGCCTGCTGATCTGGTACTTCATCAACGGCTGCATCCTCGAGGGCAGCGAGGTCTTCATCGCCAACGAGGGGCTGATCCGGTTCCTCCCGGCCCCGCTGAGCCTGCACATCTACCGGCTCGTGTGGCGGCAGTCGCTGTTCTTCGCGCACAACCTCGTGGTGTGGGTCGTGCTGGTCCTGATCTTCCCGCAGCCGCTGAGCTGGTCGCTGCTGCTCGCGATCCCGGCGTTCCTGCTGCTCGTGCTCAACGGGGCCTGGATCTCGATGCTCACCGGCATCATCGCCACCCGCTTCCGCGACATCCCGCCGATCATCGGCAGCCTCGCGCAGCTGCTGTTCTTCATGACGCCGATCGTGTGGCAGTACGACACGCTGCTGAAGAACCCGGCGGTCGCCGAGCGCGCCCGGATCGCCGAGCTCAACCCCGTCATGCACTTCGTGGAGATCCTGCGCCAGCCCATGCTCGGCCAGGAGATCGTGTGGCGGCACTGGTACATCGCCGGCGCGATCACCGTCGTCGGGATCGTCGCCGCGCTGCTCTGCCTGCGGAACTACCGGTCCCGCGTGGCGTACTGGGTCTGAGGAGCACGCCGTGGTCAGCATCGACATCCAGAAGGCCTCCGTCGACTTCCCGATCTTCGACGCCAAGACCCGCTCGCTGAAGAAGGCCGTCCTCGGCCGCGCGGGCGGGCGGATCGGCACCGACAGCAAGGTCCCGATCATCGAGGCGCTGCGCGACATCACGCTGTCCCTGCGCAAGGGCGACCGCGTCGCGCTCGTGGGGCACAACGGCGCGGGCAAGTCGACGCTGCTGCGGCTGATGTCCGGCATCTACGAGCCCACCCGCGGCCGCGCGCGGATCGTCGGCAAGGTCGCGCCGGTGTTCGACCTCGCCGTCGGCATGGACCCGGAGATCTCCGGCCTGGAGAACATCCTCATCCGCGGCCTGTTCCTCGGGATGACGCGCAAGGAGATGGACTCCCGCGTCGACGACATCGCCGCGTTCACCGAGCTCGGCGACTACCTCGACATGCCCCTGCGCACCTACTCCACCGGCATGCGGGTGCGGCTCGCGCTGGGCGTGGTCACCAGCGTCGACCCGGAGATCCTGCTGCTCGACGAGGGCATCGGCGCCGTCGACGCCGAGTTCCTGGCCAAGGCGCGCGACCGGCTCAAGGAGCTCGTCGAGCGCTCCGGGATGCTGGTGTTCGCGAGCCACTCCGACGAGTTCCTCGCCGACCTGTGCAGCACGGCGATCTGGATGGAGCACGGCACCATCAGGGAGCACGGGCCGCTGCGCGACGTCCTGCACCACTACAAGGGTCGCGACGTCCTCGCGGAGATCGAAGCCCGGTGACCTCGCTCGGCCCCGACTCCGTCGTCGCCGTCGTCGTCACCCGGCACCGGGCGGAGCAGCTCACCGAGGCGCTCGCGGTGCTGGCGGAGCAGACCCGCCCCGTCGACCACCTGGTCGTCGTCGACAACGGCCCCGACCGGCCGGCCCGGGACGTCGTCGACGCCTGCGGGATCCCGGCCACCTACCTCCCGTCGTGGAACAACATCGGCGGCGCGGGCGGGTTCGCCCTGGGCATGCTGCACGCGCTGGCCATGGGGGCCGGCTGGATCTGGCTCGCCGACGACGACGGGCGCGCGGCCGACGGGACCGTGCTGGCCACCCTGCTGGACCTGGCCCGCTCGCGGGCCCTGGCCGCCGTCTCCCCCACCGTCGCCGACCTCGACGACCCCGACCGGCTGGCCTTCCCCGTCCGCCGCGGCCTCACCTGGCACAGCTCCCGCGCGGCGCTGGCCACGGCCGAGGGCGCCGATCCGGACCTGCTGCCGGGCATCGCCGCCCTGTTCAACGGGGCCCTGTTCCGGGCGTCCACCCTCGACGTCGTGGGCGTGCCGGACCTGCGGCTGTTCGTCCGCGGCGACGAGGTCGAGATGCACCGGCGGCTGGTGCGCTCCGGGCTGCCGTTCGGCACGGCGCTGCACGCCGCCTACCTGCACCCCGCGGGCCGCCACGAGGACAAGCCGATGCTCGGGGGCCGGCTGCACGCCCGCGACCCCGAGGACGAGGTCAAGCGGTTCTACACCTACCGCAACCGCGGCTACCTCATCTCCCAGCCCGGGATGCGCCGCGTCGGACTGCTCGAGCTGCCCCGCTTCGCCTGGTACTTCCTCGTCACGCGGCGCAACCCGCGCGAGTTCGCGACCTGGATCCGACTGATCCGACTAGGCCGTGCGGAACGCTTCCACCGCGCCTGACTACTCCATGTAGCTGACTTCGCCGCCTCCGCACGGTGGAGTGGCATTACGCACCCCTACCAGTCACCGACCCGTTGAACCGAACGTGGCGATCACGGTGAAACCGGGTGGCGGCTCCACCACCGTCGAGATCCGTACCCCGTCGGGGTGCGGATCATGATCGAGCACTGGTCCGTCGTCGAGCACTGGGAGCTGTTCCTCCCGATCGGCGTCATCGGCGCGATCTCCTGGACGGTCTGGCTGGTCCGCAAGCTGCTCTCGGCGCGGTACCGCCCGCTCGTCAACGACTTCCGCACCACGACGTCGGTGGTCGTGCCGTCCTTCCACGAGGACCCCGACGTCCTGGAGCGCTGCCTCGACACCTGGCTCGACCAGGGGCCCGACGAGGTCATCGTGGTGCTCGACGTCGCCGACACCGAGGCGCGCGACCGGCTGATGGTGCGCAGCGACCCCCGCATCCACGTGATGATGTTCCGGCACGCGGGCAAGCGGTCGGCGCTGGGCGTGGGCATCCGCGCCGCGCGGTTCGACGTCCTCGTGCTCACCGACTCCGACACCGCGTGGGAGCCCGGCCTGCTCGACGCCGTGCAGATGCCGTTCGTGGACCCGCTCGTCGGCGCGGTCGGCACCCGGCAGAACGTGTACGAGCCGCACTCGAGCATCTGGCGCCGCGTCGCCGACTGGATCATCGACCTGCGCTACCTCGACTACGTGCCGGCCACCGCGCGGCGCGGCGGCGTGGTCTGCCTGTCCGGGCGCACCGCGGCCTACCGGCGCTCGGCGGTGCTGCCGGTGCTGACCCACGTCGAGCACGAGTACTTCCTGGGCAGGCGCTGCGTCGCCGGCGACGACGGCCGGCTGACCTGGCTGGTGCTCGCGCAGGGCTACCGCACCGAGCACCAGGACTCGGCGCGGGCGCTGTCGATGTTCCCGGCCACCTTCACGGCGTTCTGCAAGCAGCGGGTCCGCTGGAGCCGCAACTCCTACCGCTGCTACCTCACCGCGGTGTACCAGGGCTGGCTGTGGCGCCAGCCGCTGATCAGCCAGCTGACGGTGTTCCAGATCCTGTTCACCCCGGTGACGATGTTCGCCACCGTGTACTACGTCGCGGCCGCCTTCACCAGCCCGCAGCGCGACCTCGCCGTCGCGCTCGGGATCACCTGGCTGTTCGTCGGCCGCGCCATCCGCTCGTTCTCCCACCTGCGCCGCAAGCCGGCCGATCTGGCGATCCTCCCGCTGGTCACGCTCGTGATCATGCTGGTGGCCCTGCCGATCAAGACGTGGGCGTTCGTGACCATGAACAAGCAGGGCTGGCTGACCCGGCACGCCGACCGCATCGGCGGCGAGGGCCAGGACGAGGCCAGCCTGACGACGGGGGACGCACGTGCCGGAGCCTGAGACGCCCGCAGCCGACCGGACCGGCAGGCGGCGGTCGCTCCTGACCGTCCTGACCGTCGGCGTCACGCTGGCGGGGATCGTCGGCACCGTCGTCCTCGACGGCCCGACCGACGTCCCGGCGCGCCCGGCGCCTGCCGTCGCCGAGGTGGACGGGTCGGCGGACGCGACCGCCCCCGTCGTCGACCCCTCGGGGGACGCGCAGGCCCGGATCGTCACCGCCGAGGACGACCGCGTGTTCGCGACCGTCGGTGACTCCCCCGGCACGGGCGCGCCCTACGAGGTGCCCGCGGTGGCCCCGTCGATCGTGCCGACCGTCGTGCTGACCGCGCGCGAGCGGCCCTACGACCTGCCCGCGCTGGAGCGCCTCGACGCCGCCGCGCGCATGCAGGGCGGGGACTGGATGCTCACGCGCTCGGTGCTCGTCGGCCGCGGCGCGGTGCTCGACGTCCAGGCCCCCGGCTCGACGCTGCGGATGGCGAGCGGCACGGCCGGGTTCGCCGCGCTGGTGGTCCTGCGCGGCACGCTCCGGATGGGCGGGGAGCCCGGGGCGCCGCTGCGGGTCACGAGCTGGGACCCGGCCGCGGGCCGCGTCGACACCGAGCTCGCCGACGGGCGCTCCTACGTGCGCAGCGTCGGCGGCCGGATGGACCTCTCCCACGTCGACGCCTCGGAGCTCGGGTTCTGGAGCGGGCGCACCGGCGGCGTCGCGTGGACCGGCAGCGCGGGCGAGCCGGGCCGCGGCTCGGCCACCGCCACCGTGGTCTCCCGCAGCCACTACGGCATGTTCACCAGCCGCGTCGAGGACCTGCTGATCAACGGCGGCGCGGTGCGCGACAACGCCGCCGACGGGCTGCTGGTGCACCGCGAGTCGGCGGGCGTCACGGTCCGGGAGCTCGCGACCAGCGGCAACGCCCGGCACGGCGTCGCGGTGTCGTCGGGGACCGAGCGGGTCGTGCTCTCGGGCGTCACCGCCGAGGCCAACGGCGGAACCGGCATCCGCATCGACGGGTCCGCGCCCGCCGCCAGCGCGTCGGCGAGCGGGGCGAGCACCGCGCCGGGCCGCGGGTTCACCGTGGAGCGCTCGGCGGCCACCGGCAACGGCGAGACGGGCATCCTCGCCGCGGGCGCCACCGACCTCGTGCTGCGCGGCAACACCGTCGCCGGCAGCCCCGACGGGATCGTGGTGCGCGGCGCCGCGGCCGGCCCCGAGCTGACCGGCAACGCGGTCGACGCCGAGGGCTTCGGCATCGCGGTCCGCGACGGCGTCACCGACGCGCGGCTCACCGGCAACTCCGTCACCTCCGCGACGGTCGCCGTGCAGGTCTCCGACGCCGCCGCCACCGTCCGCGACACCACCGTCTCCGACGCCGCCCGGTACGGGGTGTCGCTGGTCGGCGCCGTGGACGGGACGGCGGTGGAGGCCAATCTGCTCGCCGGCAGCGGGCCGGCCGCGGTGGACGTCCACCGCGTCGCCGTGGGCTCCAACGTCACCCTCACCGGCAACGACGCCACGGGCTGGACCGTCGACCGCGACGACGTCGCCTACTGGGCGGCCTACGTCGTCGACCACCCGCTCGTGCTGCTCTGGCTGCTGATCCTGCTGGTGCCGGTCGCGGCGCAGGTGCGGGCCCGGATCCGGGCACGCGTGCGGGCCGTCGTGGCGACCCCCTACCCGCCGCTCGACGGCGTGCCGCCGGTGCCGCCCGCCACCCCCGCCCTGGCTCCCCTGGACCGCATCGCGCTGGCCAGGGCCGTCGCGGCGCGGGGGACGACCTCCCGGCCGGGGCACCCGCCGGTGCCCCCGCACCGCCCGGCCGCGGGCGCGACCCGCGTCACCGTCGTCCCGGCGGACGAGTGAGACGCCTCGCGCTGGCCGGCGCGCTGCTCGCCCTCGCGGCGTGCGGCTCGCCGGCGCCGCCGCCCGTCGGCGCCCCGGCACCGGTCACCGCCGGCTGCGCGGGCGTCCCGGTGGCGGACGGCGACGCGCTCACCGCGGCTCTCGCCGACGCCGGGCCGGGCACGGTGATCGCGCTCGCGCCGGGCACCTACCGCGGCCGGTTCGTCGCCCGCACCGCCGGCACCGCGGAGGCCCCGGTCACGCTGTGCGGCCCGCGCGAGGCCGTCCTCGACGGCGGCCCCGTCGACGACGGCTACACGCTGCACCTCGACGGCGTCGCCCACTGGCAGCTGCGCGGGTTCACCGTGCGCGGCGGGCAGAAGGGTGTGATGGTCGACGGGGGACAGCGCGTGCTCGTCGACGGGCTGCTCGTCGAGGGCACCGGCGACGAGGCCGTGCACCTGCGCCGCCACAGCAGCGACAACGTCGTGCGCGGTCTGACGATCCGCGACACCGGCCTGCGCCGCGAGAAGTTCGGCGAGGGCATCTACGTGGGCAGCGCCGAGAGCAACTGGTGCGAGCTGACCGGCTGCGAGCCCGACCGCAGCGACCGCAACACCATCGAGGACAACACCATCTCCGGCACGACGTCGGAGTCGGTGGACATCAAGGAGGGCACCACCGGTGGCCTCCTGCGCGGTAACCGTTTCGACGGTGCCGGGATGACGGCGGCTGATGCCTGGGTGAACGTCAAGGGCAACGGCTGGACCATCACCGGCAACACGGGTATCGACAGTCCCGAGGACGGGTTCCAGGTGTTCGAGATCCTCGACGGCTGGGGACTGGACAACACGTTCACCGGGAACACCGCCACCGTCAACGCCGACGGGTACGCCTTCAACATCACGCGCAACGACGAGCGCAACCGCGTCTCGTGCGACAACACCGCCACGGGTGCCGGCAGCGGCCTCACGCGCGCCACCTGCACCTGACACCCCCGAGGGAGAACACGTGTTCGCACGACGGATCGCCGTGATCGGCACCGGGTACGTCGGCCTCACGACGGGCGCGTGCCTCGCGTCGCTGGGCCACCACGTCGTCTGCGCCGACATCGACGAGGCCAAGGTCGCCCGGCTGCGGGCGGGCGAGGTCGGCATCCTCGAGCCGGGGCTGCCCGAGCTGGTCGCCGAGGGCACGGCAGCGGGCCGGCTCGGCTTCGTGCTCGGCGCGAGCACCGCCGTCACGCAGGAGGCGGGGGCGGAGATCGTGTTCCTCTGCGTCCCGACGCCGATGGGCGAGGGCGGGGCGGCGGACCTCGCGGCCGTGCAGGCCGTCATCGACGAGGTGCGCGACCTGCTCCCCGCGGGCTGCGTCGTGGTGAACAAGTCGACGGTGCCGGTGGGCACCGCGGCCACCACGCTGCAGATGCTCGGGCGCACCGACGTGGCCGTCGTCTCCAACCCGGAGTTCCTGCGCGAGGGCAGCGCGGTGCACGACTTCCTCAACCCGGACCGGATCGTCGTCGGCAGCGACTCCCAGGAGGCGGCCGAGCGGGTGGCGGCGCTGTACTCCCGCCTGGGCGCGCCGACGCAGCTCACCGACGCGGCGAGCGCGGAGATGGTCAAGTACGCGGCCAACTGCTTCCTCGCGATGAAGCTGTCCTACGTCAACTCACTGGCCGACCTGTGCGAGCGGCTCGGCGCCGACGTCCTCGAGGTCACCGAGGGGATGGGCTACGACAAGCGGATCGGGCAGACGTTCCTCTCGCCGGGGCCGGGCTGGGGCGGGTCGTGCTTCCCCAAGGACACCAACGCGCTGCTGCAGATCGCCGAGGCCGCCGGCATGGACTTCGAGCTGGTGCGCGCGAGCCTGAACGTCAACGCCGCGACGCGCGCGCTCGTCGTCGACAAGGTGCGGGCCGCGGTCGGCGGGTCGCTGGCCGGGGCGCGGATCGGGCTGCTCGGGCTGACGTTCAAGGCCGGCACCGACGACCTGCGCGACTCCCCCGCCCTCGCCGTCGCCGAGCTGCTCGCCGCCGAGGGCGCGATCCTCACCGGCTACGACCCGGCGCACCCCGTCGGCGTCCCCGGGACGACCGACGCCGTCCAGGTCGTCGACGACCCGCTGGCCGCGGCCAAGGACGCCCACGCGCTCGTGGTGCTGACCGACTGGCCCCAGTTCCGGACGCTCGACTGGTCCGCCCTCGGCGGGGTCGCGACCGTGCCGATGGTCGTCGACGCCCGCAACCTGCTCGACGCCGACATCCTGCGCCGGGCCGGTTTCACCTGGATCGGCCTCGGCCGGGGCTGATCTTCACGGACGGTGCACATCCCGCCCCGAACGGGGGCGAGATGTCCCGTTCCGCTCCCTCCTCCGGGGCCTCTGGGGCACCATCCGTCACATGCGAACCGGATCGGTGTGCAGGACGGCCACGACGTGCCTGGCGACGGCGGTGGCCGCCGCCGTGCTGACGGTCGCCGCCGCGCAGCTCGCGGCGGCGGCCCCCGGCCCGGTGCCCGTGGCCGCGCAGCAGGACGACGACGGGTCGGGGCAGCGGGCGCCGTCGCGGACCGCAGCCGGGCCGGTCCCCGCGGGCACCGAGCTCGCCGAGCCGGTGGCCGGCACCCGCACCGTCGACGTCTCCGACGCCGGGGAGCTGGAGTCGGCCCTGGAGGACGCCGCACCGGGTGACGTCATCCGGCTCGCCGCGGGCACCTACGAGCCGATCGAGATCACCGCGTCCGGCACGCCGGAGGCCCCGATCACCCTCACCGGCCCGGCCGATGCCGTGATCGACGCGGGCGACGACTCCGGCTACGCGGTGCACCTGCAGGAGGCGAGCCACTGGCAGCTCGCCGGGTTCTCCGTGGTCGGCGGGGGCAAGGGGATCGTCGTCGACGGCGGCGGCTCGAACCTGCTCGACTCGCTCAGCGTCGGGCGGACCGGTGACGAGGCCGTGCACTTCCGCTCGTCGTCGTCGGGCAACACCATCCAGCGCTCCCGCATCCACGACACCGGGCTGGAGCAGCCGCAGTACGGCGAGGGCGTCTACGTCGGCAGCGCGAAGAGCAACTGGCGCAAGTACGGCCTCGACGGCGGCCCCGACCTGTCGATGGACAACCGCATCCTGGAGAACACCTTCGAGCGAATCACCGCGGAGAACGTCGACATCAAGGAGGAGACCGGCGGCACGATCGTGGCCCGCAACGACTTCGACGGCTCCGCGATCAGCGGCGAGAACTACGCCGACTCCGTCGTGGACGTCAAGGGCTTCGACGCGCAGATCCTGCACAACGTCACCACCGGCCGCAGCGACCGGCTCGGCAACATCATCGAGACCCACGTGATCACCGAGCCGGAGACCTCGGGCTGCGGCAACGTCATCGAGGGCAACCGGGTCGAGGGGTTCGAGCCGACCGGCGAGCTGGTGGCCGTGGACCGCAAGTGCGACTAGCGCGCCCGGAACACCACGGTGCGCAGCAGGACGAAGTTGACGACCGTGGCCACGCCCTGCGCCAGCACCCACGCCGCGCTCGTGCGCAGCGGCATCACCGGCAGGAACGCCAGCGCCAGGGTATTGACGCCGACGTTGAGCGCGAACGTGGTGCCGTAGAGCAGCACGAACCCCGCGAACCGGCCCTTCCCGCCGCCGGAGGCGGTGAAGGTGTAGCGGCGGTTGAGCAGGTACGCGGTGGTGGTGCCGAGGACGAACGAGACGCCCTTGGCCACCGGCGGGATCACACCGAGCTGGAGCAGCAGGTGGTAGACCCCGAAGTCGACGGCGGCCGACACCACCCCGACGGCCACGAAGCGGGCGAGCTGCCCGCGCAGGCCGGGAGGGGTGGTGTCGGTCGCCGTCACGTCACGAAGGGTAGCGGGGCGCTCAGGCGGCCCCGATGAACCCCTGCTCCGCCAGCCAGGTGCGGGCCACCTCGCGCGGGGCGAGGCCGTCGGCGGAGACCTGCTTGTTCAGCTCGGCCATGGTCGCGTCGTCCAGTGCCGCGGCGATGGGCTCGAACACCTGCGAGATGTTGGGGTCGCGGTCGTAGGCCTCGCCGCGCACCGTCACCGACGCGTTGTAGTTCGGGTGGTACCTCTTGTCGTCCTCGAGGACGCGCAGGCCCAGCTGCGGGATGCGGCCGTCGGTGGTGAACACCAGGCCGAACAGGCAGTCGCCGTCGGCGGTGGCCTGGTAGATGGCGCCGGTCTGCAGGATGGTCGGCGCGGGCACCTGGAAGCCGTAGGTCGTCTGCAGGCCGGAGATGCCGTCGTCGCGGCTGGCGTACTCGGTCTCGATGCAGACCGAGCCGGGCTGGCCGGAGTTGATGTAGGCCGCCATGTCCGACAGCGTCGTGAGGTTCAGCTCGGCGGCCTTCTCCTCCTTGACGGCGAACGCGTAGGTGTTGTTGAACGGCGTGCGGCCGATCCAGTGGATGTCGTTCTCGGCGAGGTCGCGGTCGCGTACGGCGACGTACTGCTCCTCCTCGTCCGGGATCGGCGTGGTCTCGCCGAGGAAGGTGATCCACCCGGTGCCGTTGTAGTCCCAGTACAGGTCGATGTCGCCGGCCAGCAGCGCGTCGCGGGTGGCCTGGGTGCCGCCGACGTTGCAGCGGTCGGTGACGGTGGCCTGCACCGACTCCAGCGCGGCCACGGCCACCTGGCACAGGACCAGCTGCTCGTCGAAGTCCTTGCCGCCGACGGCGTAGGACTGGCCCTCGAGCGACACCGAGTCCGACAGCCCGCCGCCCGCGGCGGACGGCCCGGAGGCCTCCAGCCCGCCGCACCCGGCCAGCGCGACCGCGGCGAGTGCCGCGGCCGCTGCCGTCGCCGTGCGACGGCTTCCCCTGCTCGTCCAGCTCACGATGTGTCCTCCTCGGTGGTGGTGCCGGCGCGGTGGCGACGGCCGGAAGTCAGGAGCCGCGGCGGGCGACGGCGTACTCGGCCAGCCCGCCCAGCCAGTCGACGAGCAGCGCGAGCGCCGCGACCAGCGCGGCGGCGAGCAGGGTGCCGTTGGGCCGGCCCAGCCGCAGCATGCCGTCGATGATGTTGCCCAGACCGCCCGCGCCGATGAACGTGGCGAGGGTGGCGGTGCCGACGTTGAGCACCAGCGCGACGCGGACGCCCGCGAGCATGACGGGCACCGCCAGCGGCAGCTCGACCTGCAGCAGCGTCTGCCGGGCCGACATCCCGATGCCGCGCGCCGCCTCGACGAGGCTGCGGTCGACCTGCCCCAGCCCCACGACGGTGTTGGTCAGCACCGGCAGGAACGAGGCGATGACCAGAGCCAGGATCGCGGTGGGCTGGCCGAAGCCGAGCGGGGTGAACGCCAGCAGGATGATCACCCCGAACGGCGGGAGCGCCTGCATGAAGCCGCCGAACGCGAGCAGCCCGGGGCGGACGCGGCGCAGCGCGGGCCGGCTGAGCAGGATGCCGAGCGGGATGGCCAGCACGATCACCAGGACGGTCGAGACCGCCATGAGGAACAGGTGCTCGCGCAGCCGGTCGAGCACGACGTCGGGCGCCAGCGCCCGCTGCTCGACGCTGTCGAGCGTCTGCGTGGACAGGTAGCCGAGCACCAGCGCCAGCCCCACGACGATGATGACCGGCACGCCGACGAGCCTGCGGTCGATCCGGCTCCGCCCGGAGCGGATCGGGCCGGCCACACCGCCGGGGGCCAGCGCGGTCACTGGACGCGGCCCTTGGTCTGCATCTCGCCGACCAGCGCGTCCCAGCGCAGCGCCCCCTGCGCGCGACCCGCGTCGTCGACGACGAGGACGAGCGGCGCGCGGCCGTCGAGCATCACGTCGACGGCGTCGTAGACGGTGCCGGTGATCGGCACGGTGCGCAGCGGGGGCAGGCCCGCCGCACCCGGCAGCGCGGCCCACGCCGTCGGGCGGCCCTGCGCGTCGGCGGTGTAGACCGGGACCTCGCGGCCGTTCGCCTCGCTCTGCGCCACGACCGGCTCCAGCAGCAGGCGGTCCAGCCCCAGCAGCGACAGCCGCCGGACCGCCGCCCCGCTGCCGACGAACTCGGCGACGAACTCGTTGGCCGGCTCGGTGAGGATCTTCTCCGGGGTGTCGTACTGCTCCAGGACCCCGCCGGGGCCGAACACCGCGATCCGGTCGCCGAGCTTCACGGCCTCGGTGAGGTCGTGGGTGACGAAGCAGATCGTCTTGGCGATCTGACGCTGCAGCTCCAGGAACTCGTCCTGCAGGCGCTCGCGGGTGATCGGGTCGATGGCCCCGAACGGCTCGTCCATCAGCATCACGGCGGGGTCGGCGGCGAGGCCGCGAGCCACGCCGACGCGCTGCTGCTGCCCGCCGGAGAGCTGGCGGGGGTAGCGGTCGCGGAACTGGGCGGGCTCCATGCCCACCAGGTGCAGCAGCTCGTCGACCCGGGCGGTCACCCGCTTGCGGTCCCAGCCCAGCATCTTCGGGACGACGGCGATGTTCTCGCCGATCGTGAAGTGCGGGAACAGCCCGACCTGCTGGATGACGTAGCCGATGCGGCGGCGCAGCTGGTCGGCGTCGACGTCGGTGACGTCCTCCCCGGCGAGCAGGATCCGCCCGCTGGTCGGCTCGATCAGCCGGTTCATCATCTTCAGCGTGGTGGTCTTGCCGCAGCCCGAGGGCCCGATGAACATCGCGATCGTGCCGTCGGGGACCTCGAGGGTGAGGTCGCGGACGGCGGGCACGTCCTGCTTCGGGTAGGTCTTGCTCACGCCCTCGAGCGCGATCATGGCGCCGGAACCGGCCGGGCTGGTCTCAGGCACGGATCCCCCTGGGGGTCGTCAGGCGGCCGACGAGGGCGAAGACGATCTCGTACACCGCGGCGACCAGCAGGCAGCCGAACGTGCCGACCACCACCTGGTTGAACGAGTTGACGGCCCCGAGCCGGGCCAGGCCCGCGAAGAGCAGCTGCCCGAGCCCGGGACCGCTGACGATCGCGGCCACCACGGCGATGCCGATGAGGATCAGCATCGCGACGCGGATCCCGGACAGGATCACCGGCCAGGCCAGCGGGAACTGGATGCGCACCATCCGGCGGACCGGGCCCATGCCCATCCCGCGGGCGGAGTCGAGCACGGCGGAGTCGACGGAGGACAGCCCGGCCACGACGTTGCGCAGGATCGGGTAGACGCCGTAGATCGTGAGCGCGACGAGCGAGGGCGTGGCGCCGAGGCCCAGGGCCGGCTGCAGCACGCCGAAGAGCGCGAGCGAGGGGATCGTCAGGGCCACCGAGGACAGCAGGAGCAGGGCCTCGCGGCTGCCGGCGCGGAACCGGGTGGACCACGACGGGGGGGCCAGGCCGGTGGTGTGCAGGGCGACCCCGAGCGCGACGGCGATGAGTGCGGCGAGCCCCACGGCGTAGGCCACGAGCAGGAAGTGCTGCTGGACGCGGAAGAGCAGCTCGGAGGAGTTCCGGACGACGTACTCGTCGAGACCCAAAGCCCACCCCCCTCTGCCGCGGCGCGGTGACGCGGACGGCGCACCATAACCCGATCGCGTGGGGCCGGTCGGGTGATCGCGACCTATCCGTGATGTGGGATCAGAACTTCAGACCACCCACCTGGTAGCGCCGCCGCACCGTCACCGAGCCCATCCCGGTGCGCCCGTGCACGACGAAGTGCACCGACCCGGGGCGCGGGCGCGAGGGCACCTTGCTCTTGACCGTGCCCATGCCGGAGGCCACGTCGTCGACGTTCGCGGTGGCGTCGTCGGGCACCAGGAGGCGGATGCTGCCGGCCCCCACGTCGACCTCGATCTCGACGACCGCGTGGTGGATCGTGGTGTCGCAGAAGTCGAGCACGATCGTGCCCATCGCCGACTGCAGCCGCAGGCGGGCGGGCACGTCCCAGTCGCCGGTGCGCTTGATCGTCGACATGCCGGCGCGGAGCACCACCGGAGGCCCCGACGGGGTGGACGGCACGGCGGCCGCCGCCGTGACCGCGGCGCCGGGGAGGTCGGCCAGCGGCGGCACCAGCTCGGCCTCGTAGCGGGCCGCGTAGACGACGGAGAGCCGTTCCTCCAGCTCGGAGACCGTGATCCGGCCCTCGGCCAGCGCCTGGTTGAGCCGCGCGGCGGCGCGCTCCCGGTCGGCGTCGGAGATCCGGATTCCCGGCGGATCGGGCGGCTGGACGGTCACGCCGTCGAGGATAGTGCGGGCGCGGCCGGTGGTCCGTGCGCGCGTAACCTGACCCCGATGCCGAACACCAGCCTGCGCGGATGGGGACGCACCGCGCCCACCCGCGCGCACGTCGTCCCGGTGCGCTCCGCCGCCGACGTCACCGCGGCCCTCGCCTCGGCCGGGCCGCGCGGGGTGATCGCCCGCGGCCTGGGCCGCTCCTACGGCGACCCGGCGCAGAACGCGGGCGGGACCGTCCTGGACATGACCGGGCTCGACCGCATCCACTCGGTCGACGCCGACTCCGGTCGCGTCGTCGTCGACGCCGGCGTCAGCCTCGACACGCTGATGCGCGCCGCGCTGCCGTTCGGGCTGTGGCTGCCGGTGCTCCCGGGCACCCGGCAGGTCACCGTCGGCGGGGCGATCGGCGCCGACATCCACGGCAAGGCCCACCACGTCGTGGGCAGCTTCGGCAACCACGTCGAGTCGCTCGACCTCGTCACCGCCGACGGCCGCGCGCACACCCTCACCCCGTCCGACGACCTGTTCTGGGCCACCGTCGGCGGCATGGGCCTCACCGGGATCGTCGTGCGGGCGGTGCTGGTGCTGCACCACGTCGAGACGGCGTACTTCACCGTCGACACCGAGCAGATCGACAACCTCGACGAGCTGATGGCGCGCCAGTCCGTCGACGACGAGAAGTACGCCGAGACGGTGTCCTGGTTCGACGCCGTGACCACCGGCGACCACGCCGGGCGCGGGCTGCTCATGCGCGCCAACCACGCCACCCTCGACGAGCTGCCGCCGAAGCTGCGCGCCCACCCGCTGCGCTTCGACGCCCCGCAGCTGCTGACCGTGCCCGACGTCTTCCCGCCCGGGCTGCTCAACCGCTTCACGGGCAAGCTGTTCAGCGAGCTCTGGTACCGCAAGTCACCCACGAAGCTGGGGGCGATCCAGAACATCACGCAGTTCCTGCACCCGCTCGACGTCCTCGGCGAGTGGAACCGCGGCTACGGGCCGCGCGGGTTCCTGCAGTACCAGTTCGTGGTGCCGCTCGAGCGCGGCGACGTCGTGCGGGGCGTGCTGGACCGGATGCACGCCGCGGGCCAGGTCTCCGCGCTCAACGTGCTCAAGCGCTTCGGCGAGGGCAACCGGGCGCCGCTGTCGTTCCCGCGGCCGGGCTGGACGCTGTGCGTCGACATCCCCGTCAACGACGGGCTCGGGCCGCTGTGCGACGAGCTCGACGAGCTGGTCCTCGACGCGGGCGGGCGGCACTACCTGGCCAAGGAGTCCCGCACCACGCCCGAGGCGATCCGCCGCGGCTACCCGCGACTCGACGAGTGGCGCAAGGTCCGCGACGCCGCCGACCCCACGGGCGTGTTCACGTCCGACATGTCCCGACGCCTGGAGCTCACCTCATGATCGATGCCGTCGGCAACCCGCAGTCCGTCCTGGTGATGGGCGGGACCAGCGAGATCGGCCTCGCCGTCGTCGAGGCCTTCGCCTCCGACCGGCCGCTGCGGGTCGTGCTCGCCGCCCGGAAGTCCGACCGGCTCGACGCCGCGCGGGCCCGGCTGGAGGCGCTCGGCTGCGCGGTGGAGACGGTCGAGTTCGACGCCACCGCCCCGGAGACGCACACCGAGGTCGTGCGCACCGCGTTCGCGGGCGGCGACATCGACGTCGCGCTCGTCGCGTTCGGGCTCCTCGGCGACAACGAGGTGGCCTGGACCGACGTCGACGCCGCCGTGGAGCTCGCGCAGGTCAACTACACCGCCGCGGTGTCGGTCGGGGTCGCGCTCGGCAAGCGGATGACCGAGCAGGGCCACGGCGCGATCGTCGCGCTCTCCTCGGTGGCGGGCGAGCGCGCGCGGCGCTCCAACTTCGTCTACGGCTCCACCAAGGCCGGGATGGACGCGTTCTACTCGGGGCTCACCGAGGCGCTGCGGCCCGCTGGCGTGCACGTCACCGTGGTGCGGCCGGGCTTCGTGCACACCCGGATGACCGAGGGCATGTCCCCCGCGCCGCTGTCGACGACGCCCGAGGCGGTCGCCGCGATCGTCGTCGACGCGGTGCGCAACCGGCGGGAGCTGGTCTGGGCACCGGGCCCGCTGCGGTTCGTCATGAGCGCCCTGCGGCACGTGCCGCGGCCGCTGTTCCGCCGTCTGCCGGTCTGAGCCCGGGGAGAACCACGTCCGCCCCTCCCGCCGTGTGGAGAAGGGGGCCACCGGCGGGAGGGACGGGCGGTTCTCCTACTCGCTCCCCGCGTGCAGGATCGTGGCGCGCACCTGGCCGGCGCGCTCGAACGCGCCCCAGGTGTCGGCGCGGTGGGTGGGCCGGCGGCGCTGCACGGAGACCAGCGCGGCGGCGAGCGTGGGCTGGCGGGTCGGCGAGGCCGCGTGCCGCGGGGCGGGCGGGAGGTAGGTCGTCGTCTCCGGGAGGGACTCGCGGGCCGCGAGGAACGTCGCCACCGTCGTGGGCACGGCCGGACGCGGGGCGCCGACGCGGCGCAGCGAGCGCCGGGCGGGCTCCTCGACCCAGCGGAACGCCGCGGCCGCCACCGGGTAGGTCGCGCCGATCACGGCGAGGGCCGCCAGGTGCCCGACGACCCCGCCGCGCAGCTCCGGCACGTAGGCCTGGGCCAGCCAGAAGACCTCGAACATCGGGATGTGGACCAGGTAGAGGCTGTAGGACACCTTCCCGCCCTGGACGAGCGCGGGACGGCTGAGCACCATCGCCGGGCCGCGGTCGGCCAGCGCGAGCGCCCCGACCAGCACCGGGAACCCGACGATCACGACGCCGCCGAACCCGGGGGCGACGAACTGCCCGGCCCACAGGCCGACCGCCATCGTCAGGGGCAGCACCCACGCCGTCGTCGACGCGATGCGGCGGACCAGCTCGGTGCGCGGCAGCCGCGTCACCACCAGGTGGACGAGCACGCCCGCGCCGAAGCCGCAGAGGATGCGGGTGACCCAGCTCCACGCGTAGTACGGGCTGCCGATCGTGGCGTAGGACGACGCGATCGGGAGCATCAGCGCCACCGCGGCGACGGCGAGCACGACCAGCGGGAGGTTGCGCAGCCGGTAGAACAGCAGCGCGGCCACCGGGAACAGCGAGTAGGCGAGCCACTCGGCGCTGATCGACCAGGTGGAGCCCACCCAGGACGCGCCGTCGAGGAACTCGTTGTTCCACATCTGCACCATCAGCAGCTGCTGGACCCACTGCCCGACGCTCATGATCGGCTGTACGCCCTGGAAGGCGATGTTCTCGTCGGAGCCGAGCAGGAGCCGGGCCAGCAGCCACAGGCCGAACAGGTGGAAGACCAGCGCGTAGACCGGCCACATGCGGCAGAACCGCGCCCAGACGAACCGCACCGTGGGGCCGACGTGCAGTGCCGGCCCCATCGATGCGAGGTAGGTGTGGGCGATCACGAACCCGCTCAGCACGAAGAACAGGTCGACGCCCAGCGCGCCGGAGGTGATCAGCGGCCCCAGCCAGCCGACCACCTCGGTGACCCCGCTCATCGCGGTGAAGTGGAAGTGGAACGCCACGACCCACACCGCCGCGACGATGCGCAGTCCCGTCAGACCCCGGATCTCACCGGAGGAGGAGGCTTGAGTGCCGGATGGAGTGGTCCGCGGGGCTGCGATCGTCACGTTGGGGGTAACGGGGGCATTCAGACCAGCGGTGCGGGTGACACCCGGACCGTACCTGGATGCCGAAAGCCGTCACTGTCCGCTCACGGAGGGTGCGACGACCGGGTGACCGTCAGCCGGTCGGGGACGAGGCGCCCGCGCCGGCCGTGGTCACGCTGGGCTACCAGCGGTCGAGGTGCAGCACCCGGTCGAGCGGCTCCCGCTTCGCGGGGCGGAACGTCTCGCCCGTGAAGTAGGCCGTAGGGAGCAGCACGCCCTGGCGAACGTCGGACGGGATGCCGAGCAGCTCGGAGATCTCCTTCTCGTAGCGCAGGTGCAGCGTCGTCCAGGCGCTGCCGAGCCCGCGGGCCCGCGCGGCGATCTGGAAGCTCCAGGCCGCGGGCAGCAACGAGCCCCACAGCCCGGCCTGGTTGCCGCCGGGCAGCTCCTCCCCCGCCGTGATGCAGGCGATGACGTGGACGGGCACCCGCCCCATCACCTCCGCCAGGTACTCCGCCGACGACGTCACCCGCTCCTGGACGGCCTTCCGCTCCTCGGTGTGGTCGGTCCCGGCCCGCCCCGCGTAGAGCGGCGAGTTGCGGTAGGCGTCGAAGGCCCGGGCGTAGTAGCCGCCGATGCCCGCCCGCAGCTCGGGGTCGGTGACGACCATCCAGTGCCAGCCCTGGGCGTTGCTGCCGGTGGGTGCCTGCAGCGCGACCTCCAGGCTCTCCCGGATCAGCTCCGGCGGCACGGGGCGGTCCAGGTCGAGGCGCTTGCGGACTGAGCGGGTGGTGGAGAGCAGTTCGTCGGGGGCGAGGTCGAGGGTCATGCTCCCGATCATGCACGTCACTCGACGGGGAGGCACTGCGCCGCGACGCGGGGGTCTCGGTCGTAGCGGTAGGACGTGCGCTCCAGTGCCCCGGTGACGTTGCGCACGAACCGGTCCAGGGTCAGCGGGTCCCGGTAGGACGCCAGGAGCTCCTGCGTGGCCGGGCACGCGAGGGCCGCCCGCGCGGCCGCGATGCCGGCCGGGTCGACGAAACCGGTCTCCGTCGTGCCTGAGTCGGCGACGAACCACTCGGGCGGCAGGTCCTTGTCGTGCCCGATCCGCCCGTCGGGCACCGACGTCGCGTGGGTGGCGAGCGGGTGGGTCAGGCCGACCCCGTCGAGGACGCGGGTGTCCAGCGGCGCCAGCTCCCCGGTGACACCCAGGTTGAGCCAGGTGATGGTGCTCGGTCGGTCCGGCGTGGGGAACAGCCACCAGCGCAGTCCGTCGGGGCCGGGGCCGGGCAGGGCCAGCGAGGGCCCCGGCGCACCGGCGAGCTCGGCCACGCCCTCCGGGGCGACGGGGTGGTCGACGAAGTCCTCGGCGACGATCGGGTTCGGCCGGTCGACGATCACGACGTAGTAGAGGCGCTCGTTCGCGATCCAGTTCGGTCCCAGGGTGTCGTACGCGGGCCGCAGGGCGAGCAGGGACGTCGCGGCCCACGCCGCCATGGCGAGCACCGGGACGGCGGTGCGCCGGGTGAACGGCACCGCCGCCAGCGGCAGGGTCAGGCAGAACAGGGCGGGCAGCAGCATCCGTCCGTGCATGAAGTCGCCCCCCACCCGCGTCACGTACGTGGCGAGCAGTGCGGACGACACCCACGGCACCGCGACGACGACAGCCGTCGCCACGGTGGCCGTGCGGCGCAGCCGGACCAGCAGCAGCACCGCGGCGACGAGGCCGATCAGCACGGGGACCACGAGCCAGTAGGTGTCGGTCAGGTCGCGCAGGTAGTGGTAGCCCTGGCGCCAGCGCGACGTGCTCGCCTCCTTGGCCAGCGCCGTACCGGGCACGAGCAGCCCGTAGTACCCCGCCCGGAAGACCTCGTAGGCCAGCGGCAGCGCCGCGGCGACGGCCGCCAGCCCCGCGATCCGCCGCCACCCGCGGCCGCGCTCCAGCACGACGAGCGCGGCCGCCGCGGCGAGCCCGAACAGCGCGAGGTCGGGCCGCACGAGCGGGGCCAGGCCCAGCACGGACGCGACGGGCCAGGCCCGGCCACCACCACCCGAGCGGTGCGCCTCCAGCCGGCCGACCAGGAGCCACCAGGTGAGTCCCAGCCAGCCCACGATCAGCCCGGTCTCCAACCCGGAGGTGCCGAAGTCCCAGAACGGGGGGAGCGCGACGACCACCAGCGCCCCGAACGGGGCCATCCACCGCGCGCCCCCGAACAGCCGCCGCGCCGCGTCGAGGGCGAACCCGACCCCGGCCACCGAGCACACGAGCCCGAGCGCCACGGCCGCCCAGTTGAGCGACACCCCGGCCAGGCCGGGCAGCGCGAGCAGGTAGGTCCACAGCGTGGAGGTGTTGGCCTCGACGCGTTCGCCCTGGTTGAAGACCGGCCCGGCCCCGGCCAGGAGCTGGCGGACCGTGCGCAGCACGATGAGCCCGTCGTCGCTCATCCAGCGACGGTGCCAGATCATCACGGCGAAGCCGACCAGCACCACCGCGAACCCGACGGTGGTGGCGGTGGCCGTGCGCGGCCGCGGGGGGCTGGGCGTGGGCGAGCCCGCGGGCTCCGCCTCGACGGTCGCGCTGATGGTCGCCACCTCACTGACTGGGGCCGGTCCGGGTCCGGACCATCGTCCCCGGCGGTGCCCGCGCGCCCGGTGGTGGGTCACCCGGGCGGTCGACGGAGCGGCGTCGCGCCCGCCTAGGGTGACGCCGTGCTCTCGCCCGCGCGGTCGGCGGCCCCGCAGGCGCCGCACACCCCTGCCGACTCCCGAGCGCGATCGGTGCTGGTACTGGGCCTGGTCGCGCTCCTCGCCGCGGTCGCGTTCCCGTTCGCTCCGGTGCAGCAGTCGCGCGTCGAGTACTCCTGGACCGCGAGCGACGGCCCCGCGGCCATCCCGCTGATGCCCTACGAGCCGGTCGCCCTCACCGTCACGACGAGCTGCGACGCGGTCCGACGCGGTGGTGTGCTGCTCTCGACCGTGCCGCTGCGGCCCGACCCTGCCGCCGAACCGCTCTCCGGTCTGCGCCTGGGCTCGGCGGACGGGCGGCTGTCCGTCGCGAGCGCCGGGTCGGACCTCGGCGCCGTACCGCTTCCCGACCGGCCCTGCGCGATCGTGCTGACGTCGGACCCCGCACGCACCGAGGTGCTCGTCGACGGGGAGCCGGTCCTCACCCGCGAGGGCGACGTGCGCCCGTCCGTCGCGGGGGCGTTCTCCGATGCCGGTGGCGGCGTCGCGCTCACGCTGACCGCCGACACCCGCTTCGAGACCACGATCTCCCCGCTCAAGGCCGGCATCGCCGCGGTCGGGGTCCTGGCGCTGCTCGGGATGCTCGCCGCGCTGGCCCGCGCGGACGGGCCCACCCGCGTCCGGCTGCTCCCCCGCCGCTGGTGGGTCCCCCGCCCCGTCGACGCGGCCGTGACGGCGCTGCTCGGCGCGTGGTGGGTGGTCGGGGCCGTCACCGTGGACGACGGCTACATCAGCGGGATCGTGCGCAGCCGCGGCAGCAACGGGTTCGTGGGCAACGTCTACCGCTGGCTCAACGCGCCCGAGGCCCCGTTCAGCTGGTTCTACGACCTGTCGCACCTGTGGTCGCTCGTCTCCGCCTCGACGCTGTGGATGCGCCTGCCCGCCACGCTGCTGGGACTGCTCACGTGGCTCCTGCTGTCCCGGGCCCTGCTCCCCCGGCTGGGCCGCGCGGCGCAGCTGCCCTGGCTCGCCGCGCTCGCGTTCGGCACCTGGTGGGTGCCGTACCAGCTGGGGTTGCGGCCGGAGCCGTGGGTGGCGCTGGGCCTGATGGGCGTGCTGCTCACCGTGGAGCGCGCGGTCGCGACCCGGCGCCTCCTCCCGCTCGCCGTCGGGCTGGTCCTGGCCGGGGCGACCACGGCGCTGACACCGGGCGGGATCGTCGCCTTCACCCCGTTCCTCGCCGCGGCCGTCCCCCTGATCCGCCTGGTGCGCGCGCGCACCGACCTGCACCGGTGGCCCCTGGTCGTCGTCGCGCTGGCCGCCCCGGCGTCGGCGGTGCTGCTGATGGTGTCCGACCAGAGCCTCGCCGCGGTCCTGGAGGCCACGCGGGTGCGGCAGCTGATCGGCGGCGGTGTCGAGTGGTACCAGGAGTACGAGCGCTACGCGCTGCTGCTCGAACCCGGCGGGTTCCAGGGCGGGATCGGACGGCGGGCGGCGCTGCTGGTCTCCGTGCTGGCCGCCGTGGGCGTCCTGGTGGCACTGCGCCGCGGCCGGAGCGGGCTGGCCGGCGGACCGGCGTTCCGGCTCGCCGCGTCGGTGCTGCTGTCGCTCGCCGTCATGACCGCGTCGCCGACGAAGTGGACGCAGCACTTCGGCGACCTCGGCGGGATCGGCGCGGCGGTGCTGGTGGCGGGCGCGGTGGCGTGGCGGTCGGGTGCGCTGCGGAGGCGTCCGGCCGCGTTCACCGCCGCATTGGCCGCCGCCACAGCGGTCGGGTCCGTGGTGCTCGCCGGGTACAACGCGTGGCCCTCCGCCTCGGGGTGGTTCGCCCCGACGTTCTCGACGCTGCCGCCGCAGGTGGCGGGCGTGGCCGTGGCCACGGTCCTGGTGCTGGCCGGGCTCGCCGTCGTCGCGGTGCTCGCCGCCCGCAGCGCCGCGGCACGGGCAGCGGGCCGGCCGGATCCGGGCGTACCGCTGCGGGTGCCCGGCCCGGTGCCGGTCCTCGCACTGGTGCTGGTGACCGTCCTCGCTCTGCAGGTGCTCAGCCTGGCGCGCACGGCCGTCGGGCACCGCGACAGCTACACCCTCGCCTCCGACGCCGTGTCCACGGTGGGCGGTGCACCCTGCGGGCTGCAGGAGCGCCTGTCGGTGGAGACCGACCCGGCTGCGGGGCTGCTCCCCGCCCGGACCGTCCCGGCCGTGCGCGGGGAGCGCCCGGTCGACGTCGGCGGCGCGCTGGTCCGCGGCATCGCGGTGGCCGGCTCGTCCACGACGGCCTGGTTCGCGCTGGACCCGGAGCAGCGCGCCGGGACCCTGCCCGTCGTCGTCACCACGTCCGGCACGCTGCGCCCCGGTGACGTGCTCCGCATGGAGTTCGGCGACGCCGGGGGCGCGGTGCTGGAGGTGCGCCCGCTCGGCACCGGCGACGTCCGGCAGATCGCGCCCGCGGGAGCCGAGTCGGTGCGGCTCGTCGTCGCGGGCGCGACCACGGCCGGCCCGCACGCGATGGTGACGCTGCCGCGCGCGCCCCGGCTGACCCGGATGACCGACCTCCTGCCGCCCGGGAGCACCGCCATCCTCGACTGGCCGGTCGCGTTCCTCTTCCCGTGCCTCGATCCCGAGCCGATCCGCGACGGGGCCGCGGGCCTCGCGGCGTGGCGGGTCGCCCCGCCCGCCGAGGACGACGCCGCGGCGATCACCTACGCACCGGGTTTCGGCGGCCCCTTCGCCGCGCCCCGGCTGCTCGTCACCGAGCGCACCATGGCGACCTACCTCGACGGCGACCCGATCCGCGACGCGGCGCGGGTCGTCCGCTGGGACCCGACGGAGCCGCTGGTCAGAGCCACACCCACCGTCACCTCCGAGACCGTGCCCGGGTGGGGACGAACCGGACGGGCGCGGGTGCCGGGGCTCGATCCGGTCGGCTGACACAATGACCCGAGACACCGAGCCCGACCGGAGGACGACCCTTCCCCATGCTCACCACCCCGGACCGCACCGACAGCGCCGTCGCGTCCGCCCCCGAACCGACCGCGCCGGTCACCGGACGGATCCTCGCCCAGCGGGGGCTGTTCTTCGGCCCGTCGGGCCTCGTGCCGGAGGACCTCTACTCCGTCGTCGAGGCGGGCGCCGCCCGGCGTGAGCGCGACCGCGTGCACCTGGCCCCGGCCACCCGCGTCAGCACCAACACCTACTTCGGCCGCGTGCACGCCACCTACTGGCAGCGCTGGACCGCCGTCTCCGAGATCGAGGTGGCGCTCACCGTCTCGGGCACCGGCCGCGTCCGCGTCCTCGCCTCCGACACCAACAAGGTGTGGCGCATCGTCGCGGTGCAGGACGTCGAGGACGCGCGGGAGCAGGTCGTCACGCTCACCGCGCAGATCGACCGCTTCCTCGACGGCGGCGGGCTCTACCTGCAGCTGTCCACCGAGACCGGCGAGATGACGGTGTCGGGCGTCGAGTGGAGCGTGCCGCGACCCGCGCGGATGCCGCGCACCGACGTCACCATCTGCACGTTCAACCGCGTCGAGGACTGCCTCAACACCCTGCAGGCCCTCGCCGACGACCCCCGCGCGCTCGGATGCGTCGGCGTCGTCCAGGTCGTCGACCAGGGCACCGACCCGCTGGAGTCGCGCGAGCGGTTCGCCACCGTGTCCGCCGCGCTCGGCGCGCAGCTGCGCTACGTCCGCCAGCCCAACCTGGGCGGGGCGGGCGGCTTCACCCGCGGCCTGTTCGACGCCACCGCCGGCGCTCCCGACGAGCAGTCCGACGTCCTGCTGATGGACGACGACGTGCTGCTGGAGCCGGAGATCCTGGTGCGGCTCACGTCGTTCGCGGCGTCCACCACGCACCCGACGATCGTCGGCGGGCAGATGCTCAACCTGCTGCACCCCACCCACCTGCACATCGCCGCCGAGTACGCCGACCCGGAGATCCTCACCGTCGGCATGCCCGTCACCGGTTCGCTGCAGGAGGCCAACCTGCTCGGACTCGACGAACGCGACCTGCCGATCAACCAGGAGCGGCGCGTCGACACCGAGTACAACGGCTGGTGGTCGTGCCTGATCCCGGCCGCGATCGTCCGCGAGATCGGCTACCCGCTGCCGCTGTTCTTCCAGTGGGACGACATCGAGTTCGGCTACCGCGCCCGCGCCCACGGGTTCCCGACGGTCGCGCTGCCCGGCGCCGGCGTGTGGCACGCCGACTTCGGGTGGAAGGACTGGGACGAGTGGCACCGGTACTTCAACCTGCGCAACGGCCTGATCACCGCGGCCCTGCACACCCCGTTCTCCACGAAGCGGATCGTGCGCCGGCTCGGCCAGATCCTCGCCCAGAACCTGGTGGCGATGCACTACGGCCTCGCCGTCACGCTGCTGACGGCCGTCGAGGACTTCCTGGACGGGCCCGACATCCTGCGCGACGGCTCCGCCGCCGCCGCCGCGGAGATCCGGCGGATCCGCTCCGCGTACCCGGAGACGGTGGTGCACCCGATCACCGACCTCGCCCGCGACGCCCCCGACTTCCGCGACGCCCAGGTCGTGCGCAACCCCGGGATCCCGTCGAAGGAGCGGCTCACGTGGCTCAAGCGCGCGGTGTACCTGGCCGCGAACCGGGCCCCGCACCGCACCGGGTTCGTCCCGGCCGGTGACGCGCACTGGTGGCACGTCTCCAACTTCGAGCGCGCGATCGTCGCCGACATGGGCGAGACGGGCTACCGCATCCGCACCCGCGACCGGGCGAAGGTCCTGGAGCTGACCAAGCGCGGGGCGCGGCTGCTGCGCCGGGTGCTGGCCGAGGGGCCGGCCGCGGCCCAGCTGTACCGCGACGCCATGCCGCAGCTCACGAGCCGGGCGAACTGGGCCCGGCTCTACGGCGTGGACGAGTAGGACGGCGCGGGCGCCGAACGGCGCCCGCGCCCCCCTCACCTCTCGAAGACGTTCCGACCCCACGCCTCACGGCTGGTGAGCTCGGGCAGGGCGTCGCGGTAGCGCTGCCGCAGCTCCGGCCACACCCGCGCGACCTCGCGCACCTGCGCCACCGACTGCTTCATCATCGCCTTGAACAGCGCGGGGTCGCGACGGCGGAAGGTGACGCCGCGGCCGTCCGGGGTGGAGACGGTGGCCGAGTCCAGCCGGGAGAGCACGAACCACTGCGCCTGCTTCGACGGCACGTTGCGCTGCGGCACGACGTGGTGCGCCGGGTCGACCGGGCGCAGGTTGTGCAGCACGCTCTTCGCGAGGCCCTTGGCGATGGCGAACTTCTTGGTCGGCGGCTCCGGGAACGCCTGCGCGGCCAGGGCGTCGAGGTCGGAGAGCGGGACCTGGGTGGCCGAGTCGAGCGGGCGGCCGTCGTCGAACTCGGCGCGCTTCGCCCGGATCTCGCCCAGCACGACCGGCAGCTTCGGGAAGAGCTGCTCGGGCCCGGCGAGGAAGTCGCGCAGCGCCATCTCCTGCAGGGCCATCGCCGAGTACTCCATGAGCATCAGGTGCCGCAGCGAGCGCTTGACGGTGTCGACGAGCAGCGCGCGCGGGTTGTCGGGCCCGTGCAGCGCGGCGGCGACGTACCGGTTGCGGTAGTGGAAGTAGGCCTGCCAGTCGCTGGTGTCGTCCTTCTCCAGGAACGACATGTGCCAGATCGCGATGCCGGGCACGGTCGCGGTCCGGTAGCCCTTCGAGCGCGCGCGCAGGCCGTACTCGGCGTCGTCCCACTTGATGAACAGCGGCAGCGGCAGGCCCAGGTCCTCGGCGACGGCGCGCGGGATCAGGCACATCCACCAGGCGTTGTAGTCGACGTCGGTGCGCCGGTGCAGCCACGGCGTCTGCCGCAGCGTCTTCTCGGCGAGGTCGTGGTGCGGTTCGGTGCCGGGGGCGTTGCGCCACAGGAAGGCGTTGCGGTCGACGACCTCGCCCATCGTGGACAGCTGCGAGCGCGCCTGCAGCGACAGCATCTGCCCGCCGACCAGCATCGGCTCGCGGCTGTAGCGGGAGAACGCGACCGCGCGGAGCACGGAGTCGGGCTCGAGCAGGATGTCGTCGTCCATGTAGAGGATCTGCTCGCAGTCGGTGCTGCCGAGCGCCTCGTACATGATCCGGGCGTAGCCGCCGGAGCCGCCGAGGTTGGGCTGGTCGATGATCCGCAGCTTGTCGCCGAGCCTCGCCGCGACGGCGTCGAACCCGGCCTCGTCGCGGACCTTCTTCGTGCCCTGGTCGGGGATGATCACCGCGACGACGGCGTCGAGCACCGCGGGGTCCTCGGCGATCGCGGTCAGCGTGGCGACGCAGTCGGCGGGCCGGTTGAACGTCGGCATCCCGATCGTGACGGCGGCGCGCGTCTCCGACTCCTCGGCGGCGTACCAGCCGCCCTCGCTCAGCGTGAGCTCGCCGGAGTCGGTGGTGAGGTCGAACCAGTACCAGCCGCCGTCCTCGAAGGGGCGCAGGTCGAGCGGCATGTCGAGGTCGAGCCGGCCGTCGACGACCTGGCCGCCGACGAAGATCTGCGAGCCGTCGGCCTTGCTGCGGTAGACGTCGACGCGCCCGGAGCCGGACAGCGACAGCCGCAGGTGCACCTCGGTCAGGCTCGACCAGTGCCGCCAGTAGCCCGCCGCGAACGCGTTGAAGTACGCCCCGAACGACACCTCGCTCTGCTCGGGGACCAGCGCGGAGGTGCGCGAGACGACCCGCAGGCGGCGGGACGTGGCGGCCGTGCCGACGAGGGTGACCTCGCGCAGGGGCGAGCCCGGCAGCGGGGGCGGGGTCGTCAGGCGGAGGCCGGTGCGCTCGTCGACGTAGAGGGAGCGGACGGCGATCGGGTCACCGGAGCGCGGCAGGATCACCCGCTGCAGCAGCCCGTCGGAGGTCGTCGCCCCCGATGCTGCGGCGGCGGTGGTCGTGGCGGCGGTGGTCGTCACAGCGTCGTCCTCGCGGTTGCTCGGGGGTGTGCGCGTACTGCCACCGAGGGTAGCGACGTGAGCGGGACCACCCGTCAGTGCGTGCGCGCCGACCCGGGTCAGTCCTCGGACTCGGTGCCGGCCAGCGCCTTGCCCTCGGTGAAGTACGGGGCGATGCGGTTGTCGAACATGCTCAGCGCCGAGCCGATGGCCATGTGCATGTCGAGGTACTGGTAGGTGCCCAGGCGCCCGCCGAACAGCACGTTGGCGTTCGCGGTCTCCTTGCGTGCGAGCTCGCGGTAGCGCAGCAGCTTGGCGCGGTCGTCGGGGGTGTTGACCGGGTAGTAGGGCTCGTCACCGGGCTCGGCGAAGCGGGAGAACTCGCGGACGATGACCGTCTTGTCGCTCGCGTACTGCCGCTCGGGGTGGAAGTGCCGGAACTCGAGGATCCGGGTGTAGGGCACGTCCTCGTCGTTGTAGTTGATCACCGGCGCGCCCTGGAAGTCGGGGGTGTCGACGATCTCCTGCTCGAAGTCCAGCGTGCGCCACGACAGTGCGCCCTCGGAGTTGCCGAAGTAGGCGTCGAGCGGACCGGTGTAGACCGTGGGCGTACCGGCCGGGATCTGGTCGCGGACGTCGAAGTAGTCGACGTCGGTGCGCACCTCGATGTTCGGGTGGTCGGCCATCCTCGTCAGCCACGCGGTGTACCCGTCGACGGGCAGGCCCTCGAAGGTGTCGTTGAAGTAGCGGTTGTCGAACGTGTAGCGCACCGGGAGCCGGGAGATGATCGACGCGTCGAGCTTGGTCGGGTCGGTCTGCCACTGCTTGGCGGTGTAGCCCTTGACGAACGCCTCGTAGAGCGGGCGCCCGACCAGCGAGATGCCCTTCTCCTCGAGGTTCTTCGCGTCCTTCGTGTCGATCTCGCCGGCCTGCTCGGCGATCAGGGCGCGGGCCTCGGTGGGGGTGTGCGACCTCCCGAAGAATTGGTTGATCAGCGCCAGGTTCATCGGGAACGCGTAGACCTGGTCGGCCACCTTCGCGAAGACGCGGTGCTGGTAGCCGGTGAAGGCGGTGAAGCGGTTGCAGTACTCCCACACCCGCGCGTTCGAGGTGTGGAACAGGTGCGCGCCGTAGCGGTGGACCTCGATGCCGGTCTCCGGCTCCCGCTCGGAGTAGGCGTTGCCGCCCAGGTGCGAGCGCCGCTCCAGCACCAGCACCCGCTTGTCCAGCTCCTCGGCCACCCGTTCGGCGATGGTGAGGCCGAAGAAGCCCGAGCCGACGATCACGAGGTCGTAGTCCGCATAGCTCACGGTGCCCACGGTAGCGGCGGGTCCTGAAGCGCGACCCGCGAGGTGCAGTACCTGTTATCACGATCCTTCGTCAAACAGCACGACGCCACTGCTGGCAACTGATTGCGCACCGCTAGTCTCCGGTTCGGCAGGGGACGCGGTCCGGCGTCGCTGGCGACCGGAGGCGGTCGACCCCTGGATCCGAGATCGGCCGCAAGGAGTCGAAATGCCCGAACTCGTCCCCAGTTCGTCAGTTCTTGCGATTGCCAGTTACTTAATGCTCTGCATGGGGCCCGGATTCTTAATAGGTGCGGCGGCAGGACTTAGAGGCTGGCTTCTGGTGGCAATTAGTCCGCTCCTCACCTACGGACTAGCTGGCGTGGCGGGTCCCACCCTCCCGCTCGTTGGAGTTCTTTGGAGTCCACTAACGTTGGCGGCCTGTACCATAATTCTCGCCTCCATCGCAGCATGTACCCGACTCGTCTCCGGCCGAGTACGCCCCCAAGCCAGGACCGATGAGCGGGCCACCGAGACTTGGGCGATCGCTGAACATGTTGGAGTCTCAGCGGCAGTTGCGATTGCTACGACCGTCGGCACACTTGTAACTATCAGCGCTACGCGGAACTTCACGGCAATCCCCCAGATCTGGGACGCAGTGTTTCACGGAAATGCCACGTATTTCATCGCGGAGACGGGTCAATCGTCTCCCGCTGCGTTACGAGCGCTCAATGAACCCGCTGTGACGAACTACTACTACCCGAACGGTTACCATCTAGTCACAGCCGCGTTCGTGATGTTTAGTGAACGTTCGGTGACCACCGCCCTAGAGGTCAGCTTCGCTGTGGTGCCAGGACTAATAGCGGTCGGCATGGCGGCACTCGTTCGTACCCTCGGCGGCAGACCGGCCCTAGCTGGAGCTGCAGCACTTCTTTCATGTGCATTCACTGCGTTTCCGTACGATCTGATGCCCTGGGGAACCCTGCTTCCGTTCCTTACAGCGGTGGCCCTCCTGCCTGCTTTTGCCGCCTTGTGGGTCCGCCTCCTTCAAGTAAACTCTAATAACCCGTACATACGAGCCGCGGTACTGGGCCTGTCCGGGGTTGGCATCATTGGATTGCACCCCAGCGTTGCAGTCGCTGCCGTACTTATCGGCGGCGGCTTTTTAGCTCAGGCCTGGCTAGAACGGAAGCCTAGATCTGCGGACTTTCGAATCATCGGGGCGACCGTCATCGCTGCCGGCACACTCGGCGCCCCCCTGATCCTCGCCTCCGCGGCGGTGGCGGCCGGACCAGCATACGATTGGCCCACAACGCTACTCCCAGCCGATGCTCTCGGCCAAGTTCTATTCATGAGCCATGCGCAAGAATTTCCTCAGTGGTGGCTAGCACTGCTCGTACTCATCGGATTAGCACTCCTTCGTCGTAGCCCACAACTAGCACCGCTCGCCATCATCGGACTCACCTTCGCTAGCCTCTTCATGCTGGCTGCGAGCTATGAAGGGCCCGTTGTCGAACTACTCACCCGACCATGGTGGAACGACAAATGGCGTCTAGCTGGACTATGGACGCTATGCGCCATTCCGATTGCAGCCGTCGGAGTTGTCAACATGAGCGACCTCCTCACACTGGCCATTCACCGAGTGCAGAGAACTGCCCTCGGCAGCGCCGATCGGCGATGGGTCCGAACGATCTCTACGGCAACCCTACTGGCCGTACTCGCAATCCTCGTGCAAGTCACCGATGGCCTATACGCGGAGCGGAACACCGCACGCCTCTCTCAGGCTTTTGCAGACGGCCCTACGGTTAGTCAGGATGAAGCAGACGCCTTCCAAGTCCTCGCCCAGTTGAACCCTGATGGCGCCCTAGTGATGAACGACCCGTACGACGGATCAGCTTGGATGTGGGCACTAGCTGGCGTTCAGCCAGTGTTCGCAACCCCGGTCATTGCCGGAAACGAGCTTCCGATCATGGAAAGCAATCGGAGAGTTTTGTTTAGTTCATTCAATGAGCTGGACACCAGTCGTACGGTTCAGAATGCAGTTAATAATCTGGGGATCCGCTACGTTATTCTTTGCAAGGGCTTCATCGCACCAGCTTCCGACCACGTTCCCGGAATGCAGAACCTCGATTCCGTCACGACACTGCAGCAAGTCTTCGAGAATAGTGACGCGGTAATCTACGAGATCCGGCGGCCGCCGGTCTCCTCAGTGGGGTAACGGATCTGGTCGGTCGGGCAATCGATCGATGCCACCTAGCCTCCGTTCACCGTCCAAGAACACGTCGACAACTAGATCCTGAGCCGCACAGCCCAACGGCCCTGTACCGGCATCTTCGGCATCATTCGGCGTATTGCCGGCCGCGACAGGGATCTCCGCTCCACCGATCCATCTGAGCCTCCTTACGGACGACTGGGGAGCAGCAGGGCAAGTCGCGCCGCAGCGACCCCGAGCACTACCGCTGGTCCTGCGATCTGGCCGACCAGTGCGGCCTGGATAGGGTCGATCGGTGCGAGAAGCGCGGCCAAGAAGACCACTGCGCCGGCAGTCCAGGCGAACATCACGGTGCGCTGCTCGCGGAGTGCGACCAATGCGGGCTGCAGCACCAGCGCCGCCATGATCAGCACGGCCGAGAACGCCAACAGTCCGAAGACCAGCCTTGACGGCGGAGTTTCCACCGCGAAGAGCGTTCGCACTCCCCACGGGCCCAGTAGCGTACCTAGACCAACGCTCGGTATTCCAACTGCCCCAACCGCAAGCAGTACCTGGCGCATCCGGTGCCGTACAACGTCTATCCGACCGAGTTCGGCTGCACGTGTGAGGTGCGGCAGCAGTACCGCCTGGATCGGGGCGAAGAGCATCAACGGGATGCGGGCCAGGACGAAGCTCACCGCGAACGCACTCGCGGTGATGGCATTGCCCGGCATCCGGTATGTGACGACGACCGGGGCCAGGTTGGCAACGAGCTGAGTCAGCAGAGTGGCTGTCACAAGGAACGACAGACCGCGGCCGATCGTTCCGACCGGTGGGCCCCCGACGCCAGACGGTCCCAACCGTAACGACGGCACGAGAGCGACCGCCGCGACGCCGGCGCCAACGGCGAAGGCAAACCCAAATGCCGCGGGCTCTCGAACTGCGAGCAGGAACAGCACCACGCACGGAAGTAACCGGGCGGCACCCTCAAGGTACAGGCTCGACCCATATGCCCCGAAACGCTGCTGCCCGCTGAGCAGGCCGCGCGCCCAGTAGACAGCTGCAGCCCCAGCCGCAGCCACCATCAGGGCTACGAGCAATGACGGCCGCTGGGCAAACACTTGGTCGAGCACCGCCGGCCACAGGAGCGCGAGCACCAGCGCAAGCGCTGCCAACGTGCCCACAGCGATGAGGGCAACCCGCCGCGCTACTGGACGGATAGGCTCACCCGCAGCGACCTGGGCACTAACGGCACGGCTCAACTCCGGCTCCAGCGCCGCAAACAGCCCTGGTCCGATGATGTTGACCAACAGGTACAGCGACGTCAGCGCGCTCAGCTCAGCCGCGTTGGCCGGACCGGCGAACACCCGCCCCACCACCGCCACGAAGACGTAGCCGGCCAGAGCGACCAGCCCCAGTCCGACGCCTAGATGGAGGCCGGTCCCCAGCCTCCCGCTAGCGATGGCACGCACACCAGCACTGTAGGGCTCCTCCCGTGCCCTACGGATGCGGGCCGTCGATGCCCACGAGGATCGCGTTCGCAGCCTCGTACTGCGACGCATAGCGGCAGCTCAGACCCTCCTCCTGCGACACCTCACGCCAGTCGTTGTCCTTGGACACACGGCGGTAGTAAGCCTGACGGTCGAAAGAGAACCGGCCGCTCCGGATATCCTCGTCGAGGCCGCCGTTGTACCCAAGCGGAACTGTCACCAGCAGCCTGCCGCCCGGCTTGACGGTTGCCTTGAGGCTGTCCAGCGCAAGGGAGGACCCGCGCGGGTCCTTCAGGAGTTCCTCGTCGAACCGCACGTGCTCCAGCGTCGAGATCGACACCACCGTGTCGTACAGCTCGGCGGCCTGCCAGCCGATCATGTCCTCATTGATGATGCCGTCGACATCCTCGTACCGGTCGATGACGTCGTGCCCGACGTACCCGAAGTGACCAAGTACGTTGCCGAGCTCCAGCATGCGACCCGTCGGGCGGTGCTTAAGGAACTTGTGGGCCACGGCGATCTCGAGACTGCGCTCATTGCGCCACGTCTGGCTGTAGAGGTGGTACGCGAACGGCACCTCCTCGCCGAACAGCGTGAACCGCTTGTCCGCGCGGCGCTTGCGCATGACCGGGTACTCGAGGTGCTCCACAACGAGCTTCCCGAAGAACTTGGCCGTTGGAACGACACCCTCGTCCTTGGTCATCACTCGAGCCCGATTCACCACCCGGCCTACCTCGATCTTGATCTCATCGGTTCGTCGTCCCACGTGCGCTCCTCCAGTAGTTATGTCGTCACACGGGGTTGGCGACAGCAAGAGCGGCGTGCAGCGCGCCCTCCATCGCCTCGCCCGCGGTGTCCCAGCTCAGGGATGCCACCGCCGTGCGCGCCGAGAAGGCCTCAGCCTCATCGAAGGGCTTCGCGAGCAGGTCGAGCATCGCAGATGCGAATCCGTCACCGGTTGCGCCGACCCGTAGGTGCGCCGTGATCGTGGGTGGCAGGCCCCTCGTGCCTACCGCCGTCGTCACCACCGGCCGGCCGACGGCCAGTGGTTCGAGCACCTTGTTGTTGACGCCCGCACCGCGGACGACAGGCGCCACGATCCCGCGTGCGCCGTTGTAGACCGCGGAGAGTGGGTCCACGAACCCAGCGTGAGTTACCAGCCGGTGTACCCGCTGACCGTTCTCGTCACCGTTGCGGGAGCGGCGAGGGTCTCCTGCGCCGAAAGTGCGGACCTTGGTCAGTACGTCATCGGACAGCAGCGGCGCCACCTCGTCAACGAACCAGGCGTAGGACTCACGGTTAGGCGCGTACGTCCAGTCGGCGAGCCAGGCTAGATAGCCCTCATCGGGCGGCGTTGTGAGCGTGACGTCGAACAGGTCGCTCTGCACTCCGTTGGGCACGACGAGGGCTGGAGGAAGAGCGCAGACGCGAGCAGCGTCGACATCGCGATCCTCGGCGGAGATGTAGGTGACGCCGTCGGCCATCGGGAGCAACCCCTGCATGACAGGCAGCAACTGAGCCGCCTGGGCCGACGCCGAGACCCATTGACCCACGGTTACCCGCGGTGCCGCGCCGACCAGCCGGTACGGGCTGTCGACCAGGTCGACGACTGTCTTGCAGCCAATCTGCCGCAGTACGGGCATCATCGGCAAACAGAAGACGTCTCCCAAGAGTACGACGTCGGCCCGGCGGGCGCGGTCACGGAAGGAGCTGGTTAGCGCCAGCCGTCCCGCGGCGAGAGCGGATCGGACACCCGGACGGGCGGGGACGTCGAGCCGGTCGATGGTGTGACCGCGGCGTACGAGGGCGGCGAGGACGTTGTCCCGACGGAGCCGTCCTCCAGTCAGGGCGGTATGCGGACCGTAGCTCGTACAGGCGAAGATCTTCAGCGGAGGCACCGGTTCTCGCATTCTCAGACAGCGGCCGACGGCACGCTAGCAGCGGGCGTAGGCGGTACCCGCCGTCGGGTTCTCCGCACCCTCACGTGCGGAACCAGAACGCCCCGCCGACGCGCTCCATGTCCGGGACACGGGGATCGGCCCACAACGGGTCCAGAATCGAGGCGAGCGCCTCCGTCACCGCGACATGGCGTGACGGGAACACGATCTCCGGCATTGCCGCCAGCAGGTGCACAGCCAGCAGGTACTGCTCGTTGTAGTACCGGATCGCCCATTCAGGCCGGTAGTCCCAGGGTAAATCGATGTCGTGGATACCGATCAGCAGCCCACGAGGGAGCTCCGGGAGTACCTCCAGGAAGAAGACGCTAACGTCGGAGTTCATGAACGACCGGTGCGATCCGTCGAAGAACACGATGTCGCCGGGTTGCACGTCCGAGAAGACGGCTAGGTCCGCGTCTTCCAGCCGGTTACGAATCACACGATCGCAGAGATTATTCACCTCCGCGCGCGGAAAGGGATCTACTGAGATGATCTCGGTGGGCAGACCGCCGTCCGTCACAGCCATGCGGGCCAGTTTCGTCGACTCACCGGAGCCAATCTCGACATAGCGAGCGGGCCGCTCCGAACGAATCAACGTGTAATGCGCAACCATGTCAATCGGAGGAAGCCATCCGTTCCGCCATGATGTCAGCGACGATCCGACGCCGGGCATCGCCGGAATCGACGCCAGCTCCTCGCGGTAGTCCAGCGCCGCGATGAGCAGAGCTGCATACGCATCGTTAGTCCTACTGATCAACTCGTGCAACCTCGGGTGCGCTGGTTTGCCGTGCCCATAGCGGGGCGCCGATCGCACGGGGTAGTCGAGGTGTACCCGCTGCGCCGAGCGCAGTCTCCAGATCGCGGCGGCGAAGCCTGGGCTGTCTTCTAGGAGATCACGAAGGCGGGTGATCGTGCGCGGATGGCGCTGGAGAGCGGTCTCTAGTCTACGGAGTAGCACCTTGCGACCGTAGCGGGCGAAACGGTCAGCGTCCGTCCGGGTCGCCCGACAGCGCATCCGTTCCCACTGACTCGATCTTCTCGAGACGGAGCCGGATGGCCCCGACCTCCTCCGCCAGCGTCCGGCTTTGCTCCTCGAGCAGCCCCACCTCCCGGGAGAGCTGCAGCGAAACAGCGAACAGCGTCAGAACGGAGCCGAAGAAGAGCAGGTTGCTCGGAGTACGGATGCCTATGACGTCGGAGGTCCACTGAAGCAACGCAGGGAAGACCGCGACGATCACCGTGGCCACGGAGATGAGCACCCAAATGACTGCGTACTTCTCTCGCAGTCTGCGGCGGCGTAGCAGTTCGATGACGAGAAGCAGCGCCGCCACAGCCACGCCGATAGACAGGATCGTCAGGCGCGGGTCGGACATCACTCGCGCCCGGCCGTCGGGGCCCGGCGGACAAGGGCCAGCGCTACCGCTATCACGACGCGGAACAGGTACATCGCCGCGCGGAATGGATTCTGGCTGGCAACCCCGGTCTCCCGGGCCCGCATCGTCACCGGCACCTGCGAGACTACCATTCCCGCCCGGTGGGCTATAACGAGTGACTCGACCGTGTCGCCGAGGTACTCCTCGGGGTAATGCTCAGCGAATAGGGCTAGCGCGCGGCCGTGGACGAGGCGGAAACCGGACGTCGGGTCCGTCAGACGGGTGCCGACGATACGGCTGAGAACTGAAGACAGTAGGCGCATGGCCCAGCGCCGCGGGCCACGGACGACATACTCGCCCCGGCCCGCGAACCGGGCGCCGATGACGAGGTCGGCCCCTGCAACCGCTAACAGGTGCGCAATCTCGCGAGGATCGTGCTGACCGTCTGCGTCGACCTGGACGACGGATGAATAGCCCTGGTCACGTGCGTACCGGTAGGCGGCTCGCATGGCGCCTCCGACGCCCAGGTTGAAAGGCAGACGCATGACGTCGGCCCCGGCCGCCGCCGCTCGAGCGGCTGTGGCGTCAACTGAGCCGTCGTCAACGACAAGAACGTCGTAGTCGGTGCAGGCCAGCCGCACCTCGCGGATTACTCGCCCGACGGAATCCTCTTCGTTGAGCGCCGGCAGCACGATGAGCAGCTGGCCGGTACCCGTGGTGTCGGCGCGGCACGCGTTGCGTTCTTCGACACCCTCGACGGTCATGATGTGACCTCATTGCCCTGGAACTGCACGGCGCGCACTCTAGCCCGCTGCAGTCTCCACCCTGCGTCGGCGCGCGGATTCACGCGTAGACCGCCACCGTGAGCGCGGCGATCCAGGCGAGCGCCAGCACCTGCAGCACCCGGTCGCCCAGCGCGATCTCCTCGGGCTCGCCCCCGTTGCCGTTGTCGACGTCCACCGCGTACCGCAGCACCGCCACCACGAACGGGACGATGGAGATCGCCGACCAGACGGGGTTGTGCTGCGTCTCGCGGATCTCGAACGCCCACAGGCTGTAGGTCGTGATCAGCACGGTCGCCGAGAGGCCCCAGACGAACCGCAGGTAGGACGCCGAGTAGCTCTCCAGCGACTTGCGGATCTTCGCGCCGGTCCGCTCGGCCAGCATCATCTCGGCGTAGCGCTTGCCGGCGACCATGAACAGTGAGCCGAACCCGGCGACGAGCAGGAACCACTGCGACAGGGCGATGCCGGTGGCCGCGCCGCCCGCGATGGCGCGGAGCAGGAACCCGGAGGCGACGATGCAGATGTCGAGGACCGGCTGGTGCTTGAGCCAGAAGCAGTAGGCCAGCTGCACCACGACGTAGACGGCCAGCACGATGACCAGCTGGTAGCTCGCGACCAGGCTGATCGCGACGGCCGCGGCCAGCAGCAGCACCGCGACGGCGACCGCCAGCCGCGGCGGGACGATCCCCGCGGCGATGGGCCGGTTGCGCTTCGTCGGGTGCACGCGGTCGGCCTCGACGTCCTTCGCGTCGTTGACCAGGTAGATCCCCGACGCCGCCAGCGAGAACGCGACGAACGCGACGACGAGCTGCAGGCCGATCCCGGGCTGCAGCAGGTCGCCGGCCGCGAAAGGCGCCGCGAGCACGAGGACGTTCTTCACCCACTGCCGGGGGCGCATCGTCTTGAGCACCCCGCGCGCCACACCGACCGGCGTACGGGTCGGTTCCGCCGTGGTCGGCGGGACGTCGGTGCTGGTCATCGGGTTCTCCTCCGGGAGATGCGACGGGCGCCCGCGGCCACGGCGGCGCCGAGCAGCGAGCCCGCGACGACGTCGCTGGGGTAGTGGACGCCGAGCACGAGCCGCGACAGCGCCATCGGCGGCACGATCACGGCGACCAGCGGCCGGTGCAGCAGGGCGCCGAACAGCACGGCGGCCGCGGTGGTCGACGTGGCGTGGGCGGACGGGAAGCTGAGCTTCGACGGCGTGCCCACCCGCACCTCGACGGCCGGGTCGTCGGGCCGGGGGCGCCGCACGACGCGCTTGACGCCGATCGAGGCACCGTGCGCGAACGCCACCCCGGCGGTGGCGACGAGCCACTCCCGCCGGCGGGGACGGTCCAGCACCGCGCCGGCGGCCCCGAGCGCCAGCCAGCCCGCGGCGTGCTCACCGAACAGCGACATCCCCCGGGCCACCCGCACCACGGACGGCGGGCCGCCGACGGTGCGCTGCACGGCGTTCAGCGCGCGCACCTCGATGGCGCGGACATCGGACTGGGCCACGACGGGGGCCTCCAGGGCGCCGGCGGCGTCGAGCGCGCCGGCCGATCGGGTTGCTCGGGCGACGGCGATCCTACGCGCGCCCGTCAGAACCACCGTTCGAGCACCAGCGCCAGACCGTCGTCGGCGTTGCTCGCGGTGATCTCGTCGGCCACGTCGTGCAGGATCGGGTGGGCGTTGCCCATCGCCACGCCGTGCCCGGCCCAGCGCAGCATCTCCAGGTCGTTGGGCATGTCCCCGAACGCGACGACGTCGCCCACGTCGACGCCGAGCCGCCCGGCCACCTCGGCCAGCCCCGTCGCCTTGGTGACGCGCGGCGGGGACATCTCGACCAGGCCGCGGGGGTGGGAGAACGTGAGGTCGGCCGTGTCGCCGACGACCGGGGCGAGTGCGGCCACCATCGCCTCGCTGCTCAGCTCGGCGCAGCGCACCAGCATCTTGACGGCGGGTGCGGACAGCAGCGCCGAGCGCTCGGTGACGTGGTTGTCGGAGTCGGGCCAGGCGTGCCGGTAGGCGGGCTCGGCGACGAACGGGGCCGTGCCGCGGGCGCCGGTGCCGACCCGCTCCACCGCGAGGCCGCCGGTGGGCAGCACCTCCCCGACGGTGCGGGCGAGCGCGGCGAGGGCGTCGGGGTCGAGGGTCTGCGACCACACCACCCGGTCCTCGAGGGCGTCGTAGAGCACCGCCCCGTTGGCGCACACCGCGTAGCGCCCCACCCCGACCGCCTCGACGACGGGCGGGATCCACCGGGGCGGGCGCCCGGTGACGAGGACGAACCCGACGCCCGCCGCGACCGCCCGGCCGATCACCGCGGCGGTGCGGTGGGTGACCTGGTCGTGGGGGTCGAGGAGGGTGCCGTCGACGTCGGTCGCGACCAGTCGGGGAGCCTGCACTCCCCCAGACTACGGAGTGGCGCCGGCCGGCTCGTCCAGGCGGACCGGCATGAGCAGCGAGAACGACTCCGCGAACCGGATGGCCACCGGGGCCAGCGGGCCGTCGAGCTCCAGGCGGAGCTGCCCGGCACCGCCCGCGTCGACGGCCTCCAGCAGGAACTCGGCGTTCACCCCGACCCCGTCGGCCGACGGGTCGACCACGATCCGCCCGGCGGCGTCGACGGTGAGGACCGTGACGTCGGCGTCCGCGACGCGGCGGGTCCCCTCCGCGGCGACGGCGGCGCGCAGCTCGGCCGCGTCGACCGCGACGCCGCCGCCGGTGCCCGCGGGGAGCAGCCTGCGGTGGTCCGGGAACGTGCCCTCCAGCACGGCGCGGGTGCGGCCGTCGACCGAGACCCCGGCGTCGTCCACGCGGATCGCGACGTCGCCCGCCCGCCCGTCGACGGCCAGGTCGGCCGGCACCACGACCGCGCGCTCCGGCCCGTCGAGGGCCCGCACCGGCGCCGTGGCGACGGCCAGCCGGTAGCGGTCGGTGGCGACGACGGTCACCACGTCGGCGGCGACGTCGAGCAGGATCCCGTGCAGCACCGGGAGCTCGGGGTCGGACCCGACGGCGAAGCGGACGGCGCGCAGCGCGTCGGCCAGCGCCGACGCGGGCACGGTGACGGTGGTGGGGGTCATGGGGTTCTCCTCCGGGGCGAGCAGGTCGCGGACGGTGGAGAGCTCGCGGCGGGCGGCCGCCACACCCTGCTCGAGCCGGTGCAGGTGCCCGGCCAGCAGGGCGTCGACGGCGTCCGGGTCGTGCCGGTGCTCCAGCACCTCCCGGATCCCGGCCAGCGGCATCCCGACCCGCCGCAGCGACGCCACCAGGCGCGCGACGACGAGCTGGTCGGGCGCGTAGCGCCGGTAGCCGCTGTGCGGGTCGACGTGCGCGGGCCCGAACACGCCCGCGCCGTCGTAGAAGCGCAGCGCGCTCACCGTCAGGCCCGACGCCCGGGCCATCGCCCCGATGCCGCGCCAACTCCCGCCGGTCCCGCTCTCCACGCCGTCGAACCTCCCGCCTCGACCTGGTCGAGGGTCAAGCGTCAGACCCGGACGACGCGCAGTCCGGCGATCCCCTCGACTGCGGCGACGTCGTCGTCCTGCGTCACGACGGGCAGGTCCCGGGACGCGGCGCTGGCGGCGATCCACAGGTCGTCGACGTCGACCCGACGCTCGGACCCGGCGAGCTCCACGCGCATGCGCGCCCAGGTGTGCGCGGCCGCCTCGTCGATGTCGATCAGCTCCACGTCGCCGACCGCGTCGAGCGTCAGCAGCCGCCGTGCGCGCGTCTCGACGTCCGTCGCGGCGAGCACCCCCGCCTGCAGCTCGGCGAGCGTCACGACCGAGACCGCCGACTCATCGGGGAGCAGGTCCGTCCGCTCTCCGCGGCGATGAAGACGCTGGTGTCGAGGACCGATCCACGCCCGTCGGGATCGCTGCACGGGGACGAGTTCGGCCACGGCGCGCCCGTTCACGGTGATGGTCACCCGCTCACCGTCCTGCACCCGGCGCAGTACGCCCGCGGTGTCGTTGCGCAACTCACGACTGGGCACCTCGGACATGGCTACGACCGTAGCGCCTGCGTAGGCCGTCTCGGCCCGCCGTGAGTACCGATGGGTCGCCCCGGCGGCCGGGAGTGGGCGGTACCGCCGGCCGCCCGAACCTGCGGCCTGCCCGGTCAGATGATCGCGAACGCCACCACGAGACCCAGGGCGAGGTGGGCGGCGGAGATGAGGAAGCTCTGCGGGAGGACGCGGTCGGCGGCGAGGACCGCGCCGATGTCGATGCCCATGACCCACTCGACCAGCCGGACGGCGCCGACCTGGGCGAGGATCCCGATGATGCCGAAGACCGCGGTCTGGATCAGGCCCTCGGTGAGGAAGCCCGAGGAGGTGTAGATCGCCGTGACCACGATCAGCGCCATGCTGATCATGCCGGCCGCGGTGATGACGACGGCGTTCGGCAGGCCCTCGCGGACCATCACGTTGAGCTTGCCCGGCGTCGTCAGGTCGACGGCGTAGAAGCCGAGCAGCATCAGGATGACGCCGAGGACGGCGTAGAGCAGGATCGCGCCGATCCCGATGCCGATCACGGAGAAGAAGCCCGGGTTGATCATTCTGGGGAGCCTTTCAGGTCTGAGCGGGGATGCGGTGGGGGACGAACGCCGCGCCGTCGTCGGTGACCAGCCCGACGGTCTCGCGGATGCCGAGGCCGGCCGCCGTGTCGCCGACGACCCACGCGCCCAGCGCGGGGCGGAAGCCGTCGAACTCGGGGAGCGGGGCGAAGAGCTGGTAGACGAAGCCCTCCTCCCCGTAGACGCCGCCGGTCTCGTGCTCCATGCCGGGGGCGACGATCGTGACGTTGGCGCCCTCGCGGCCCAGCCGCGGCTTGCGGACGTACTCGGTGAGCAGCCCGGGCTGGTCGAGGAACGCGGGCAGCAGGTTGGGGTGCCCGGGGTACATCTCCCACAGCACCGCGAGCAGCGCCTTGTTCGACAGCAGCGTCTTCCACAGCGGCTCGACCCAGAGCGTCTCGGGGAGGCTGCGCAGGACGTGCTTGCCGAAGTCGTCGGTGACGACCCACTCCCACGGGTAGAGCTTGAAGACCGCGCTCATCGGGGCCTCCTCGAGGTCGACGAAGCGGTCCAGTGCGGCGTCCCAGCCGATGTCCTCGATGGCGAGGCCGACGGTGTTCAGACCGGCCTCGGCCGCGGTCTCCTGCAGGTAGCCGACGGTGACGTGGTCCTCCCCGCTCGCGTCGGCGCCGGACCAGGTGAAGTGGACGTCGTCACCGGGGAGGCGGGCCTTGAGCTCCCCCCAGCGCTCGACGAGCTTCTCGTGCAGCGAGTTCCACTGGTCGTCCTCGGGGTGGGCGTCCTTGAGCCAGTACCACTGCAGCAGCGACGCCTCGAGCAGCGTGGTGGGGGTGTCGGCGTTGTACTCCAGCATCTGCGCCGGGCCGGAGCCGTCGTAGCGCAGGTCGAAGCGGCCGTAGACGTGCGGGTCGCTGCGCCGCCAGGACGCCGCCACGCCCTCCCACGCGTACTCCGGGATGGCGAAGTCGCGGAACCGCTCGGTGGTGACGACGTGGTCGACGGCCTCCAGGCACATCGAGTGCAGCACCTCGACGTCGGCCTCCAGGGAGAGGATCTCGTCCATCGAGAAGGCGTAGTGGACGGACTCGTCCCAGTACGGCCGGGCGACGCCGCCCTGGCCCCGGCCGGGCGCGCCGAAGACCATGCCCTGCTCGCGGACGGTGTCCTCCCACCCCGCCCGCGGCTCCCCCCGATGCCGCTGCACGGCGCTAGCTGCCGCTCGACGAGCTGCCGCCGGACACGCCCAGCCCGCCGCGGGAGACGCTGTCGGACCCCGACGACGACGCGCGCGGGGACACGTCGCGGCCCGACGACGTCGTGACGCGCGTGCCGCCGCTCGGCACGACCGTCGTGCCGCCGGACACCCGCTGCCCGACGGTGCCGGTGCCGCCGTAGTTGTAGTGGTACTGGCGGCCGCCACCGCCGATGAAGATCGGGTAGAAGCCGCCGCCGTGGTAGCCGTTGCTCGCGACCGGGGTGACGCAGTTGGAGTCGTCGACGATCTCGCCGGACTCCTCGTCGACGCACTGCGCCCGGACCTCCTCGTCGGGCCGCGCCACCGCGTACCCGACGGCGATCAGCGCGACGACCCCGACCGTGACGCCCGCCCCGACGAGGATCCGCCTGCGCTTCTTCTGCCCGCGCTCCTCGTCCTCGGCCGCCTGTCGCGCCGCGGCCTCCTGCCGGCGCGCGGCCTGCTCACGGGCGCGACGCTCCGCGAGCGTCGGCTCACGCGGCGTCGTGGACGAGTCCTGGAACCGCATGCTGCCCGGCTCCGGACGTTCCTCGTCGTCGCCCATGACCGCCCCCTCACAGATCAGTTCGCGCGCGCACCGTACCCGGGGCGGCCACCGGGCCGGACACGGACGTTCGCAGCACGCCGACGACCGATGACCGCGCGGGAGCGACCGCGACGCGGAGTGACCGAACAGGTCACGGCATGATGACGGTCGTCATGGACCGAACCCTCACCGCTCCCCGGCCCGTGCGTGACGACGACGCTCCCCCGCACTCCCCGTCGTCCGCGCCCTCGTCGGGTGGACGTGCACCCAGCCCCTCCGTGCACCCCCTGCGGCGCGTCGTCACGGGCGTCGTCGTCGGCGCCCTGCTGATGCTGGGCGCCGCCTCGCTCGACACGTTCACCGGCGCCGAGGTCCCCGTGCTGGGTTCCTTCGCCGCGGTGGCCGCGCCGCCCGACGAGCCCGAGATCGTCGAGGTCCCGGCACCGCCGGCCACCCCGGGCACGTGCCTGACCTGGACCCGTCCCGACGCGGTCGACACCGCGCTCGTCGACTGCGCCCAGCCGCACCTGTTCGAGCAGGCCGGCACGGTCGTCCTGGCCGACCAGGTCGCGCTGCCGGACGACTCGACGTGGCGCCAGCTCGTCGACGAGCGGTGCGGACCGGTCGTCATGACCTACCTGAACGACGTGTTCGATCCCGACGGCCGCTACCGCGTCGGCGCGCTCAAGCCGTCGCCGTCCAAGTGGGAGCAGGGCGACCGGGAGCTGCGCTGCGGGCTGCAGAGCGCGTCGCGCTCCGGTGCGCTCTACCCGATGACCGGCCGCGTCGCCGACGGTGACCAGGCCGCCGTCCAGGAGCCGGGTGTCTGCCTGGCCATCGACGGCCCCCGCGTCGGCGACCCCGTCGCCTGCTCCGGGCCGCACGCGCTGGAGACCGTCGGCATCGTCGACATGGCGGCCGACTTCCCGAACGGCTACCCCGCCGTCGCCGACCAGGACGCCTACCTGCAGCCCAAGTGCAACGAGATCGCGGCGGCCTACGCGGGCGGCCCGACCGTCGTCACCGACAAGGGCCTCACGGTCTACTGGAACAACATCAGCGAGGAGTCCTGGGCGGCGGGCACCTACCGGGCCAACTGCAACGTGGCCGCGCTGCTGCCCGACCGCAGCGGGTTCGCGCCGGTCACCGGCCCGGTCACCGGCGACGTCGTCATCGGCGACCAGCTGGCCCCGCCCGCGGAGAACACCCCCGACGCCGGCATCCCCGCCCCGCCGACGACCACGCCCGCCGCGCCGTCGAGCACCCCGCCCGCCGACGGGTCGACCGCACCGACGGACGGCGCCCCCGCCTCGGAGGCCCCGCCCGCCGGAGAGGCCCCGCCGGTGCCGGTGGAGGTGCCGGTCCCGCTCGAGGGGACCTGACCGTCGCCGGCATGGAGATGACCCGGCTCCGCTTCGAGGAGCTGGTCGCCGACGCGCTCGACACGATCCCGGCCGAGCTCACCCGGGCGATGGACAACGTCGTGGTGCTCGTGGAGGACCGCCACCCCGAGGACCCCGACCTGCTCGGGCTCTACGAGGGCGTCGCCCTGACCGAGCGCACGTCGTCCTACGGCGGCGTGCTGCCCGACCGGATCTCGATCTACCAGGACGCGATCCTGTCGATCTGCTCCGACGCCGACGAGGTCGTGCACGAGGTCGCGGTCACGGTCGTGCACGAGGTGGCCCACCACTTCGGCATCGACGAGGACACGCTGCACGACCTCGGCTGGGGCTAGCCCCGTCCCGGCCGGAGGGCTCAGTCGGCGGGCCCGCCCGCCGTGACGTCCCCGACCACCGGGACCGCGCTGTCCCACTGCTCCAGGGTCCAGCCGGTCGCCGGGGAGCCGGTCAGGACCACGAGGCCGGTGTTCGGGACGTAGGCGGTCTCCGCGGGGTCGCCGAGCAGTGCGCCGCTGGCGAGCCGGATCGCGGCGCCGTGGCTGGCCAGCAGCACCGTGCCGTCGACGCCGTCGGTGGCCCGTTCGACGGCGGGCAGGAACCGGGCCCGCAGGTCCAGCGCCGACTCGCCGCCGGGCAGGTGGGCGCCGAGGTCACCGGCCAGCCAGGCGGCGTAGACGGTCTCGAACCGCTCGCGCGCCGCCTCGTCGCCGCGGCCCTCCAGGTCGCCGCAGAACACCTCGTGCACGCCCTCGACGACGCCGACCTCGAGCCCGTGCACCGCGGCGACGGGGGCGGCGGTCTGCTGGGCGCGGGTCGCGGTCGAGGCGAGCACGACGTCGATCCGCTCGCCGCGCAGCCGCTCCCCCAGCGCCGCGGCCTGCTCCCGGCCCAGCGCGTTGAGCGGGGGCCCGGGCGGCGCGGAGTCGAGGACGCGGCCGACGTTGGAGTCGGTCTGGCCGTGCCGGGCCAGGATCAGCCGGGTCATGCCACGCTCCCCGCGCGCAGGGCGTCGAGCCAGGCCTGCGCGGCGGCGAACGCGGTGCCGGTGGCGGCGCCCAGCGGGGCGGCCGGATCGGTGGTCCCCGTCGGGGGGACCCCGGTGCCCGCGCGCGGGAACGAGCCGAGGAAGCGCACCTCGTCGCAGCGCCGGTGCAGCGCGGCCAGCGCCTCCCCCATCGCGGGGTCGGCGACGTGGCCGGTGCAGTCGATGTGGAACCAGTACTCCGCGTGCCGGTCCTTGATCGGGCGCGACTCGATGCGCGTGAGGTCGATGCCGCGGACGGCGAGCTCGGTGAGCAGGCCGAGCAGCGACCCCGGCTGGTTGCGGGTGGTGGCCGCGAACGTCGTGCGGTCGTGGCCGGTCGGCGCGGGCGGCGGGCCGGGCGGGGCGACGAGCACGAACCGCGTGACGGCGCCGGGGTTGTCGGCCACGTCGTCGACCGCGACGACCAGCCCGTGCTGCTCCGCGGCGAGCGGGGCGGCGACGGCGGCGTCGAGGTCCCCGCGGGCGACCTGCGCCGCGGCCTCCGCGGTGGACGTCGTGAGCAGCACCTCCGCGTCGGGCAGGTGCGCGGCGAGCCAGCCGCGGGTCTGCGCGACGGCGTGCGGGTGCGAGCCGACGCGCCGGATGTCGGCGGTCGCGGTGCCCGCCCGCACCATCACGGCGAAGCGCACCGCGACCAGCGCCTCGCGGACGATCACCAGCGGCGGCGAGCCGACGAGCCCGTCGAGCACCGCCCCGACGGCGCCCTCGACGCTGTTCTCGATCGGGACGCACCCGGCGTCGACCTCGCCGCTGCGGACGGCCGCGAGCACCGCGGGGCTGCCCGCGCACGGCACCAGCTCGGCACCGCGGGACTCGGGGAGCGACCGCAGCGCCTGCTCGGTGAACGTGGCGTGCGGACCCAGGAACGCCAGACGGACCACGCCCCGGACCCTAATCCCCGCCGCCGGGCGCCCGGTCAGCGGGAGAGCAGGCCCAGACCGGCGAGCGCGGAGCCGGGCGCGGGGTCGGCCCCGCACCGCGAGAGCAGGCCCCGCACCCCGGAGACGGCCCGGTCGGACCACTCCCCGATCTCCGCCGCGAGCGCCCCGCCGTCGGTGCTGCGCAGGGCCGCGGCGACGTCGCCGCCGCCGAGCGCGCGGGCCACGGCGACCAGGAGGTTGACGATGCCGTGCCGCCGCGCGGACGGGCTCTCGACGCGCACCGCCTCGTGCAGCCCGAGCGTGGTGAACCCCCGGCCGGTCGACGCGACGACCCGGACGAACCGCTCGACGTCGTCGGTGGAGGGGGCGTCGGTCGGCCGGGGCCCGCCGCAGCGCAGCTTGGGCGCGTGCCCCTGGTCGGCGACGCGGCGCACGGCGTCGAGCCACGCGTCGGTGGCGCCGGGGTCGTCGTGGGCGGGGCGGCGGGGCTCGACGACGGCGACGACGTCCTCCGGCACGAACTCCGCGACGCGGTCGAGCCACACCCCGTCGACGTCCGGGGGCGCGGCGGTCTCGACGGTCCGGGGCGCGAGCAGGGCCGGGCGCGACAGGACGGTGGACAGCGCCTTCGGCACCGACCCCAACCCGGTGTCGACGACGAGCGAGAGGTCGACCGGGCGGGCCGGCGCGGACCGGGCGAGCTCCTTGACCAGTTCGGGCAGGCGCGACACGGGACAGGCGAGCTGGCCGACGAGACCGCTGAAGGCCCCGTCGCGGGCGGCGAGGTAGCGGGCGACGACGCTCTCGACCGGATGGGTGTCCCTCGGCCCGAGCAGGCCCGTGTCGTCGACGAGCTGCGCGAACAGGGGCGGGATGGACCAGGGTTCGGTTCCCGCCGTCGGCTGCGTCGTCACGGCCACAGACGCTAACGGGTCGGTCACGGCCGATCGACTCGGGCTGACGGTTGCGCCGTCCGACCCGTGGGAGCTAGCTTAGGCTCACCTAATTCGGAGGTGTTCCTTGGGAACCACGCGCCTGCGGCGTCCACCCGCCCCGACCGACGCCGAACGCGCCCGCAGCCTCACCGTGCGCGGGGGCGGCGCTGCGGCGCTCGTCGGCACCGGCTCCCCGGTCGCGCACCCGCGCACCCATCACGTGCACGCCGACGGATCGGCGATCCTGCTGCTCGCCGACGACGAGCCGGTGCTGGCCCGGCTGGGCGGGCGGCGGCCGGGCGACGAGCCCGAGCTGGCCGTGATGCTGGAGCTCGCCGACACCGCGCCGGTCGACCTGCGCGAGCCGGTCCGCGGCCTGCTGTGGATCACCGGGCACATCACGCCGGTCGAGCCGGAGCGGGCCCGGCGCATCGCGGTCGGGCTCGTCGAGCACCACCCGCACCCCGCCCTGCTCGAGCTCGGGCACGGCGCCGTGATGGTGCGCCTGACCCCCGGCTCCGCGGTCCTGTCCGACGCCGAGGGCACCGCCGCGCTGACGCCCGTCGACCTCGCGGCCGCCCGGCCCGACCCGTTCTGCCGCTACGAGCACCAGTGGCTCGGGCACCTGGAGCGGGCGCACCCCGAGGTGTTCACCGCACTGTCGCGGCACCTGCCCCCGGCGCTGCGCGACCTCGGGGACGTGCGCGTGCGCCCGCTCGGCGTCGACCGCTGCGGCCTGCGGCTGCGCGTGGAGACCGCCGACCGCGACCACGACGTGCGGCTCGCCTGGGAGCAGCCCATCGACACCGTCGAGCAGCTGCGGACGCAGTTCCAGCGGATGGTCGGGTGCCCGGTGCGGCGGCCCTGACCGCCTCAGGCCGCCGGGCGCAGGGCCTGGACCCGCCGGGTGACCGCGCGCTCGGCCACGAACGACGCGATCGGGATGGTGCCGGCGAGCAGCACGACCAGTGCCTCCAGCGGCTTCGCGCGCACGCGCTCGGCCAGGATCAGCGTGCAGACGATGTAGAGCATGTAGAGGAAGCCGTGCGTCACGCCGACGACCGCGACCGGGCCGGGCGTGTCGAAGAAGTACTTCAGCGGCATCGCGACGAACACCAGCACGATCAGGCCGATGCCCGTGACCCAGGCGGCGACGCGGTAGTTGCGCAGAGCGGTCGGGATCGACACGGGCCGTCCTATCGGGAGTCGCGCTCGGCGAGCTGCCGGAGCATCTGGTTGTAGGCGACGAGGCGGGGGTTCTCGTCGGCGTCGAGCTCGGGCACCGCGACGCGCGGGCGGGCGGTGAAGGGGCTGTCGGTGTCCGGGCCGGCGGCGGCCGGGCCCTGCTCGACGACCGGCTCGGGCTCCGGCACGGGCGCGACGGCGTCCCCGACCTCGACGGCGTCACCGACCTCGACGGCGTCCCCGACCTCCACGGCGGCGGGCCCCGCGGCCAGCGTGGCCGCCTCCATGCGCAGCAGCCGCCACCACATGACGCCGAAGAACAGCGCGAACACCGGCCACTGCACGCCGTAGCCGACGTTGAGCGCACTGCCCAGCGCCGAACCGGCCCGCTGCCACTGCCACACCGCGAGCCAGCCGCAGGTGGCCATCGCGCCGAGCGTCAGCAGGTGCCACGCCATCCAGCGGGGGGAGAGGGCCAGCCGCAACACGTCGTCCAGACTACGCCGCCGGTAGCGTCGGGACGTGTCCACGCCCGTGACCCCCGCTGTCGTGACCGACCCCCGCACCCGCCGCATGCTGGGCACCGAGGTGCTGGTGGTGCTCACCGTCACGCTGGGGCTCTCCGCGGTGCGCAGCGCGCTGAGCCTGGTCGACTCGCTGCTGCAGCCCGTCCCGCTCTCCGAGCAGCAGGTGGCGCTGAACGCGCCCGCCGCGCAGGCCGACCTCGTCGACCTCGCCCTGCAGCTGGTCCGCGTGCTGCAGCTCGTCGGCTGGGGGGCGCTGGGGGCGTACCTGCTGGTCCGCGGCGGCCTCGCGCTGCGCACCGTCGGCCTCGACGCCCGCCGCCCCGGCCGCGACGCGCTGGGCGCCGCCGGTCTCGCCGCGCTCATCGGCGTCCCCGGGCTCGGGCTCTACCTCGTCGCGCGCGCACTCGGCGTCAGCCTGACGATCGCCCCGACCACGCTCGACCAGACCTGGTGGCAGCTCCCGGTCCTGATCCTGTCCGCCGCGGCGAACAGCTGGGCGGAGGAGCTGGTGATGGTGGCCTACCTGATCACCCGGCTGCGCCAGCTCGGCTGGTCGGACAACGGCGCGCTGCTCGCCCAGGCGCTGCTGCGCGGGGCGTACCACCTCTACCAGGGGCTCGGCGGGTTCGTCGGCAACGTCGTGATGGGGCTGGTGTTCGGGCGGGTGTGGCAGCGCACGCACCGGCTGTGGATGCTCGTCGGGGCGCACGCGCTGATCGACGTGGTCGCGTTCGCCGGCTACGCGCTGCTGGCCGGGAGGGTGGGCTGGCTCCCGTAGGAGCCCGCCCACCCGTCCGGCGCGGCGTCAGAGGGCCAGGATCTGGTACCGCATCCGGGCCATCATGTTCTCCGGGCCCGGCTGGATGCCGCTGGCGGTCCACAGGTCGTCGATGCGGCCGCCGATGTCCTCGGGGTCCCAGCGCTTCCCGTCGTTCTTGACCTCCGCGACGCTGGTGAACGGCTGGAAGATCTCGATGCTGTCGCCCTGCACGCCGAAGACCTTGCCGCTGATGTGCGACGAGGCGTCGGAGCAGAGGAAGGCGACGAGCGGCGCGACGTTCTCCGGGGCGAAGAAGTCGAACTCGCCGCGGGCGATGGCGGCGTCGCGCTCGTCGCGGAACTCCTGCGGCATGAGGTCGAGCGTCATGGCGGTCAGCGCCGTCGGGGCGATCGCGTTCGAGGTGATGCCCCCGCGCGCGCCCTCCATCGCGACGATCGTGGAGAACGCGGCGATGCCGGCCTTGGCCGCGCCGTAGTTGGTCTGGCCGAAGTTGCCGAGGATCCCCGACGTCGACGCCGTGTGGACGACGTGGCCGGGCTGCTTGGCCTCCTTCCAGTGCTGCACCGCCGCGCGCGTGGGCAGGAAGTGCCCGCGCAGGTGCACCCGGATCACCGCGTCCCAGTCGTCGTCCGACAGCTTGGCCAGCGTCTTGTCGCGCAGGATCCCGGCGTTGTTGACCAGGGCGTCGAGGCGCCCGAACTCCGACAGCGCGGTGGCGACGAGCGAGTTCGCGACGTCGGCGTCGGCGACGTCACCGCTCGCGGCGACGGCCCGCCCACCTGCGGCGACGATCTCCTTGGCCACAGACTCGCCCGTGCTCGGGTCGAACTCGGCCACGACCACGGCCGCGCCCTGTGCCGCGCACTCCAGCGCCTCGCCGCGGCCGATCCCGCGACCGGCGCCCGTGACGATGACGACCTTGCCGTCCAGAAGTCCCATGGCCGGACTATATGACCCGTCGGTAACCGACGCAGACGTAGCATGGGGTGATGTCCGACGAGTCCTTCGCCGCCTCCAAGTTCCAGGCACTGCTGCGCGACCAGATCCGCAACGAGTTCACCGCGTCCCAGCAGTACACGGCGGTGGCGGTGCACCTCGACGACCAGGACCTCCCGCAGATCGCCGCGCACTTCTACGCGCAGGCGGTCGAGGAGCGCAACCACGCGATGGCGATGGTGCAGTACCTGCTCGACTCGGACCTGCCCGTCCACATCCCGGGAACCGACGACGTCCGCAACGACTTCGCCGACGTCGAGGACGTCGTGCGGCTCGCGCTCGCGCAGGAGAAGGCGGTCACCGCCCAGATCACCGCACTGGCCCGCACCGCGCGCGACGAGGGCGACTACCTCGGCGAGCAGTTCATGCAGTGGTTCCTCAAGGAGCAGGTGGAGGAGGTCGCGTCGATGTCCACGCTGCTCACGGTGGTGCAGCGGGCCGGCGACAACCTCTTCCACATCGAGGACTTCGTCAACCGCGAGCTGAGGAAGGGCGCCGGCACCGCCGACCCGACCGCACCGCCGGTGGCCGGCGCCCGGGCCTGAGCCGGGCTCAGCCGCCGCCGTGGGCCCGCACGGCCAGCGGCTGCCACTCCTCCCAGCTCGCGAGGCGCGACTCGTAGTCGGCCTTCGCGATGGCCAGCGGGGCCTCGCCGAAGAACGCGCGCAGCGGCGGGTCCTCGGCGTCGACGAGGGTGAGCACGGCCTCGCGGGTCGCCACCGGGTCGCCGGGGGTGCCGCGCCGGCTGGGCCGGTTCGCCGCCGCCTCGCGCACGCCGTCGTAGGCGTCGATCGGGGTCGCGTGCTTCGCCGACGCGCCGCCCCAGTCGGTGGCGTAGCCGCCCGGCTCGATGAGGGTGACCCTGATGCCGAACCCCGCCACCTCCTGCGCGAGTGCCTGGGAGAAGCCCTCCACGGCCCACTTCGACGCGTGGTAGATGCCGACGGTCGGGAACGCGGAGATCCCGCCGATGGAGCTGACCTGCAGGATGTGCCCGCTGCCCTGCGCGCGCAGGAACGGCAGCGCGGCCTGGGTGACCCAGAGCGTGCCGAACAGGTTGGCCTCGATCTGCTGCCGGGACTCGGCCTCGGACAGCTCCTCGATCATGCCGAACTGGCCGTAGCCCGCGTTGTTGACGACGACGTCGAGCCGGCCGAAGTGCCCGTGCGCCCGCGCGACGGCGGCGAACGCGGCGTCGTGGTCGGTGACGTCGAGGGTGATCGGCAGGACGGCGTCGCCGTAGGTCGCGACGAGGTCGTCGAGCGACGCGGTGTCCCGGGCGGTGGCGGCGACGCGGTCGCCGCGCTCGAGGGCGGCGAGGGCCCACTCGCGGCCGAAGCCGCGCGAGGTGCCGGTGATGAACCAGGTCTTCATGTGCTCAGTCCTTCCCGGTGACGGTGAAGCGGAACCGGTCGCGCTTCGCGTGCAGGTCCCAGAGGTGCCCGGCCAGCACGGCGGGGTCCTTCTCGGGGTCCCCGGCGACGATCTGCCCGGGGATGATCAGCTGCGACACCTGGATGCCCTCCTCGCCGAGCACCTCGTGCAGCAGCTGGGCGTAGGCGGCCTGGCCGGCGAACGCCACGGACGTGCCGGTGACGGCGCGCCCGGGCGTCACGGCGGAGCCGCCGTTGACGAACAGGACGGTGCCCCTGCCCTCGCCGAGGAAGCGCATCCCGGGCAGCACCTGGTGCACCGCGGCGACCGGCCCGTAGATCGAGAACTCGACCGGCCCGACGAGGTCGGCCGGGGTGGTCTCCAGCACCGGCCGCATGAAGTCCTTCTGCGGCAGCGGGCTGTACTGCAGGACCTCGACGGGTGCGAGCTCCTCGGCCACCCGCTCCAGGGCGGCCGACAGCGAGGCCGGGTCGCGGACGTCGGCGGTGAAGCCGCGCGCGGAGATGCCCTCGGCGCGCAGGTCCTCGGCCAGGGAGTCGACCCGGGCCCGGTTGCGGGAGATCAGCGCGACGGAGAAGCCCTCGGCCCCGAACCGCCGCGCGACGGCGGCCCCGAGGCCGCGCCCTGCTCCGATGATCGCGATGGAGGTCATGGCCCGTACAAGGACCACGACCCCCGTCGCTGTTCCGACGACCTAGCGGAGTGTGACCTGTTTCCCGGCGAGCGCGTCGCGGGCGCGGCGCTCGTCGGAGGTGAGGGGGGCGGTGTCGGCCAGGGCCGTTTCCAGGCTCGCGGCGAAGTCGGTGACCGGCTTCGACCACTCCGACGGGTGCAGCTCGCGGTCGAGGTCCCAGACCGGCACCAGCAGCCCGTGCGCGCGGAACGAGCCCGCGTACTTCGTGCCCTCCCCCAGGCCGAGCTCGCCGCGGGCCTGCAGCCGGGCGAGCGCCGCGACGAGCCGCTCCTCGGGCTCCGGGCGCACCCAGCGCAGGTGCGCCTTGGTGCCGGTGTCGACCCAGTAGGCGGCGCGGACGCCGTCGCCCTCGACCGCCTCCGTTGGCATGATGACGGCGTTGGCGCGCTCGACGGTGGCCAGCACCTCCGCGGTGGGCTCGCTGCCGTCCTCGGGGGCGACCCACCAGGCGAAGTCGCCGTGCACGGTGAGGTCGAGCGGGGCGTCGACGTCGATGAGGTCCTGCAGGCGGTCGGTACCGGTGAGCGCGGGCCCGACGACCGGCAGCGCCGTTCCCGGCTCGGCCGCCAGCCCCCACTCGATCGCGCGCGCGAGGTCGGCGGACAGGTCGCCGGAGCGGGTCTGGACCTGCATGCCGAGCAGGACCTCCCCGCTCGGGCGGACCAGCGCCGCCGACGCGCCGGGCAGCACCGACGCGATCACGACCGGGCGGTCGGCCGAGGCCCGCAGGCTCAGCGGCGCCGTGGCCGACGGCAGGAACTCGCGGAGCGCGACGAGGTCGCACTCCATCGCGAGGCCCTCGAACGGGCGGGTGACGATGACGTCGTCACCCGCGCCGTGGCAGGCCTTGAAGCGCTTGCCGGAGCCGCAGGGGCAGGGACGGCGCGGGTTCTCCCCCGCAGGGGCCGCAACACGTGTCTTCTTCGCCATGGTTCCGGAAACGCTAGCGGGGCCGCGGGGACGGGGTCGGGCGGGGTGTGAACGCGTCGACCGTCGGCCGCGGCGCGACCGTCCCGACCACCGGGCGGCCCGCCGCTCCGGCCCCAGTCAGCGAGCGCACCTCCATCTCGGCGAAGCGGCGGTCGGCGTCGTCGTCGCGCGGGCCGAGGAACGTGCCGATCGCCCCGAGCAGGAACGACAGCGGGATCGACACGATGCCCGGGTTGGCCAGCGGGAACAGCGCGAAGTCCGCGCCGGGGATCATCGAGGTGGGCTGGCCCGACACCGCGGGCGAGACGATCACCAGGAACAGGGCGGTGCCCATGCCGCCGTACATGCTGTAGAGCGCGCCGGTGGTGTTGAACCGCTTCCAGAACAGCGAGTAGACCAGCGACGCCATGTTGGCCGACGCCGCCACCGCGAACGCGAGCGCCACGAGCACCGCGACGTTCTGCCCGTTGGCCAGGATGCCGCCGCCGACAGCCAGCAGCCCGACGACGAGCGCGGTGCGCCGGGCCACACGCACCTCCTCGGCCGGCTCGGCCCGCCCCTTCTTGATGACGTTGGCGTACACGTCGTGGGCGAACGAGGCGGACGCCGCGATCGTCAGCCCGGCCACGACGGCGAGGATCGTCGCGAACGCGACCGCGGCGACGATCCCGAGCAGCAGCTCCCCGCCGAGGCGGTAGGCCAGCAGCGGGGCCGCGGAGTTCGACGCCCCCGGCGACGCGGCGATGACGTCGGCGCCGACCAGAGCGGTCGCGCCGTAGCCGATCACCAGGACGCACAGGAAGAAGCCGCCGATGAGCCAGATCGCCCAGACCACCGAGCGGCGGGCCTCCTGGGCGTTGGGCACCGTGTAGAAGCGCATGAGGATGTGCGGCAGGCTCGCCGGGCCGAGGATCGCGGCCAGCGACAGCGAGATGAAGTCGATCTTCGACAGCTCGGTGCGCCCGTACTGCAGGCCGGGGGCGAGCAGCGCCTCGCCCGCCTTGGGGCTGTTGTCGACGGCCGCGCCCAGCAGGTTGGAGAAGTTGAAGCCGTACCGGCCGAGCAGCCATGCGGCCAGCACGAGCCCGGTGACGATGAGCAGGTTGGCCTTGAAGATCTGCACCCACGTGGTGCCCTTCATGCCGCCGACCAGCACGTAGACGATCATGACGGCGCCGACGACCGCGATCACGACGCTCTGCGCGAACCGGTTGGAGTTCGGGATGCCCAGCAGCAGCGCGATGAGGCCGCCCGCCCCCGCGATCTGCGCGACCAGGTAGAACACCGACACCAGCAGCGTCGAGGTGGCCGCCGCGGAGCGCACCGGGCGCTGGCGCAGCCGGAAGCTCAGGACGTCGCCCATCGTGTAGCGGCCGGTGTTGCGCAGCCACTCCGCGATCAGCAGCAGCGCCACCAGCCAGCCGACGAACGAGCCGATCGCGTAGAGCAGGCCGTCGTAGCCGAAGACGGCGACGGCGCCGGCGATGCCCAGGAACGCCGCGGCGGAGAGGTAGTCCCCCGCCAGCGCGACGCCGTTCTGCGCACCGGTGAAGTTGCTGCCTCCGGTGTAGTAGTGGGCCGCGGTCCGGTTGCCCCGCCCGGAGCGGAACACCACCACGAGGGTCAGCAGCACGAATGCGCCGAAGATCGTCACGTTGACGGTGGGGTTACCCACCGTCGCGGGTTGCGCGAGCAGCACGTCGTCGTCCTTCCAGGGCAGAATGCGGGCACGGCCCGTGACTGGTCCAACGACGCTCGATGCGTTAAGTCACCATATGGTCACGTTGGGAGACGTTTCTGTGCCTCTGTTCGACCCAGCCGACCACCGCTTCCTGGCCGATCCCTATCCGGCGTTCGCCGTACTGCGGGCGCTCGGACCGGTGCACGACCACCCGCTGCTCGGCACCCCGGTCGCCGTCTCGCACGCGGCCTGCTCGGCCCTGCTGCGCGGGCGCGACCTGGGCCGGATCTGGGCCGACGCCGAGCCGGCCGACGCGTTCGGGGCGTTCAACCTGCTGCACCGCAACTCCCTGCTCGAGCGCGAGGGCGAGCCCCACCACCGGCTGCGCGGGCTCGTCGCGGGCGCGTTCAACCGCGGCCACACCGCCCGCCTGGAGCCCTGGGTCCGCGGCCTGGCGACCCGCCTGGTCGACGACCTCGCGGCCGGCATCGCCGCCGACGGCCGCGCCGACGTGATCTCCGTGCTCGCCGCGACGCTGCCGGTGGAGGTCATCGCCGAGCTGCTCGGCGTGCCCGAGCCGGAGCGGTCGGCGCTGCGCGGGTGGTCGAACACGATCGTCACGATGTACGAGCCCGGCGTCGACGACGACCGGCGGGCGGCCGCCGAGCGGGCGAGCGCCGAGTTCGTCGACGCGCTGCGCGGCCTCGCCGAGCACCGCCGCCGCCGTCCCGGGGAGGACCTGGTCAGCGACCTCGTGGCCGCCGGGGTCGAGTCCGACGAGCTCGTCGGCACGGCCGCGCTGCTGCTGATGGCCGGGCACGAGGCCACGGTCAACGTGATCGGCAACGGGGTGCTGGCCCTGCTGCGCCATCCCGTGCAGTGGTCGGTGCTCGCGACGGCGCCGCTCGCGCCCGCCGTCGAGGAGCTGATCCGCTACGACCCGCCGCTGCAGCTCTTCGAGCGCACGGCCGTCGTCGACACGGAGGTGGCCGGGCACCCCGTGCCCGCGGGCACCCGGATCGCCGCCCTGCTCGGGGCGGCCGCGCACGACCCGCAGGTGTTCGACCGGCCCGACGAGCTCGACGTCACCCGCTCCCACAACCCGCACCTGGGCTTCGGGCTCGGCGTGCACTACTGCCTGGGCGCCCCGCTGGCCCGCCTGGAGGTCGCCGCGGCCCTCGACGCGCTGCGCACCCGCCTCCCGGACCTGGCGCTCGCCGCCGAGCCCGAACGGCGGCCCGACTTCGTCATGCGCGGGCTGCGGACGCTGCCGGTCCACTAGCCCGTGCGCGGGAACGGGGGCCGGGGCCGCCGTTCCCGCTCACGGGCGGACGGCGACCAGGAGTTCGCGGCGGTCGGTGCGGGCCGGGGCGAGCAGCCGCGTCAGGCGCGTGACCAGCACCGCGGTGACGCCCGCGACCACCGCGGCGAGCAGGTCGAGGACCGCGTGCAGGACGACGCCGTCGGCCCGGGCCTGCACGCCGGTGCGCAGGCCCCACAGCAGCACCACCGCCGACAGCACGACGCCCGCGGCCCACAGCCCCCACCAGGCGAGCACCAGCCGCGACGGCCGCGGACGCTCGGCGGCGGGCCGGCCCAGTGCCGTGTGCTCAATCTCGGCGAACACGGCGCCGGGCACGGCGAGGTTGACCCCCGGCACCAGCCACCCGACGACGATGTCGCGGGCCCGCCGCGAGGGCACCACCCCGGCGGCGTCGGCCGCGGCCGCGGTGGCCCGCACCGTCCAGAGCACGACGAGCGTGCCGACGATCAGGGTGAGGATCGGGGCGATGGTGCCCGCGGAGAGCACCAGTGCGTCGGACGCGGCGACGACCGGGGCGCTCAGCGCGTCGGACCGGCTCGCCAGCAGCAGCCCGTAGCGCCATCCCTCCGCACCCGCCGCGACCAGCGCGACGGCCACCGTCGCCCACAGCAGCGGCACGACCGTGCCGGCGAGCGAGCAGGCCGTGGTGAGCGGCCCGGGCGCGACCGGGCCGGACGCGCGGACCCAGGGCCGTGCCGGGTACCCGCCGCGCTGCGGACGGGCCTGCGGCGGCCCGGAGTAGGGCCGGCGCGGCGCGGGCACCACGGCGGGGGTGTCGGGAGCGGGCGGCAGCGCCACCCACTCCAGCGCGGCCAGGTACCGCCCGCAGTACGGGCAGAACGGACCGGCCCCCGGCTCCGACGTGCGGCGGCAGCGGGGGCAGGTCTGCGGTCCGGCCGCGGCGGGGGCCACGGGGAGCTAGACGATCGCCGGGGCGGCGCCGCCCTCGGCGACGACCGGGCGGCCCTGCGCGGCCCAGCCCTGCATCCCGCCCTCGACGTTGACGGCGGGGTGGCCCTGCGCCACCAGGTACTGCACGACCTGCGCCGACCGGCCGCCGGAGCGGCAGACGACGTAGAGCGGGTCGTCGGCGGGGACCTCGCCCAGGCGGGCGGTGAGCTCGGACATCGGCAGGTGCCGCGCACCGGGCGCGTGCCCGGCGTCCCACTCGTTCGCCTCGCGGACGTCGAGCATCGCGGCCTCGGCGGGCACCTGCGCCACCGGCACGGAAGGAACGGTCATGCGCCGGATCCTCCCACGCACACCGGTCAGGGCCCGGTGAGGCTCAGGGCCCGGTGGGGCTCAGCGCCTGGTCGCCTTCTCCGACCCGGCGCCGGTGAGGGAGCGGACCTCCATCTCGGCGTACTTGGCGTGGTCGAAGTCGCGCGACCCGCCGACGTAGGTGCCGATGATCCCGAGCAGGAACGACAGCGGGATCGACACGATGCCCGGGTTCTCCAGCGGGAAGAACGCGAACCCGCCGTTGGGGAGGATCACGCTGCGCGGGCCGGACACCACCGGCGAGAAGACGATCAGCAGCACGCAGCTGGCGAGGCCGCCGTAGATGCTGAACAGCGCGCCCATCGTGTTGAACCGCTTCCAGAACAGCGAGTACAGGATCGTCGGCAGGTTCGCCGAGGCCGCGACGGCGAACGCCAGCGCCACCAGGAACGCGATGTTGATGCCGTTGACCAGGATCCCGCCGACGATCGCGACGGCGCCGACGACCAGCGCCGTCATCCGGGCGACGCGCACCTCGGCGTCCGGCGACGCCTCCCCGTGCTTGACGACGTTGGCGTAGACGTCGTGCGCGAACGACGCCGACGCCGTGATCGTCAGGCCCGCGACGACCGCGAGGATCGTCGCGAAGGCGACCGCGGAGATGATGCCGAGCAGGATCTCCCCGCCGAGCTGGTAGGCCAGCAGCGGCGCGGCGGAGTTCTGCCCGCCGGGCGCGGCCGCGATGGCCTCCGGCCCCACGAGCGCCGCGGCGCCGTAGCCGAGGACCAGCGTGAACAGGTAGAACACGCCGATCAGCCAGATCGCCCAGACCACCGAGCGGCGGGCCTCCACGGCCGTGGGCACGGTGTAGAAGCGCATGAGGATGTGCGGCAGCCCCGCGGTGCCGAGCACGAGCGCGAGGCCGAGGGAGATGAAGTCGACCGGGTTCGTGTACTGCAGGCCGGGCGTCAGCAGGGCCTCACCGCGCTCGGGGCTGTTGGCGACGGCCCGGCCGAGCAGCTCGGAGAGGTTGAACCCGACGATGCCGAGCACCCACGTCGTCATCACCGCGGCGCCGACGATCAGCAGCCCGGCCTTGATGATCTGCACGTAGGTGGTGCCCTTCATGCCGCCCACCAGCACGTAGACGATCATGAGGATGCCGACGACCGCGATCACGACGCTCTGCCCGACCCGGTCGGTGTTCGGGATCTGCAGCAGCAGCGCGATCAGGCCGCCCGCGCCCGCCATCTGCGCGAGCAGGTAGAAGAACGACACCACCAGGGTCGAGGTCGCGGCGGCGGCGCGGACCGGGCGCTGCCGCATCCGGAACGCCAGCACGTCGCCCATCGTGAACTTGCCGGTGTTGCGCAGCAGCTCCGCCACGAGCAGCAGCGCGACGAGCCACGCCACGAGGAAGCCGATGGAGTACAGGAAGCCGTCGTAGCCGTTGAGCGCGATGGCGCCGGCGATGCCGAGGAACGACGCGGCGGAGAGGTAGTCCCCCGCGATCGCGACGCCGTTCTGCGGCCCGGTGAACGAGCGGCCGGCGGCGTAGTAGTCCGACGCCGACCGGTTGGTGCGGCTGGCGCGGTACACGAAGTACAGCGTGACCAGCACGAACGCGGCGAAGATGCCGACGTTGAGCCCGACGTTGCCGACCTGTGTGGGGCCGGCCGCCTGGGTCGGGACCATCAACCCCTCCCCTCGACGCGTTGGCGGATGCGCTCGGCGGCCGGGTCGAGGTGCTTGTTGGCGTACCGCACGTAGGCCGTGGTGATCGCGAACGTGGTGACGAACTGCAGCAGCCCGATGACCAGGCCCATGTTGATGTTGCCGAGCACCTTGATCGCCATGAAGTCGCGCGCGTAGGACGCGAGCAGCACGTAGGCGAGGTACCAGACCAGGAACGCCGCACTCATCGGGAACACGAACCGCCGCAGCCGCGACCGCAGTGCCGCGAACTCGTCGCTGTCCTGGACCTCTTCGTAGACGGTCCTCGTCGATCGATCGCCGACCATGCTCACGGCGGGCCTCCCTCGTCCTGGCTCCGCCCGTGCGGGGCCCACTACCCAGTCGAACGAGGGAGCCATCCACACGGGAACGCCGGAATACTCCAACGGGTACACAGAGCGGGCAAGACCTAACGCACTGTGCGGTTGTCCTCGTCCGCCAGGCGGTCGCGGGTGAGGCCGAGACGCTCCGGGGCGTGCAGCCGCAGCAGGATCTGGTCGACGTCGGTCGGCCGGCGGTCGCGCGTGAGCAGGCTGACCACCACCATCGTCGCGAACGCCGCGGGCACGCTGACGATCGCCGGGCGGTAGAGCAGCACGCCGAACACGCCCGGGCCGCCGAGACCCGCGAGGCTGACGGCCACCGCCCCCGCCGAGAGCACGCCGCCCACCAGCAGCCCGGCCACCGCCCCGCGGTCGGTCAGCCCCCGCCACCAGATGCCGAGGACGAGCAGCGGGCAGAACGTCGAGGCGGCCACGGCGAACACGAGCACGACGGCCTCGGAGAAGTCGAGGCGCTGCACCCCCAGCGCGAGCGCGAGCGGCACGGCCCCGGCGAGCACGGCCGCGAACCGGAAGTCGCGCACGCGCCTGCGGTGGAACACGTCCGTGGACAGCACCCCGGCGACGCTGACGATCAGCCCCGACGACGTCGACAGGAACGCGGCCCACGCCCCCGCCGCGACCAGCGCCCCGATCGCGATCCCGGCCCAGCCGGTGCCCAGCACCGCGGTGGGCAGCAGCAGCACCGCGGCGTCGGTCTCGCCGCTGACCAGCAGCTGCGGCGTGTAGAGCCGCGAGAGCGCACCGAGCACCGTGACCGTGATGTAGAAGCCGCCGAGCAGCGCGAGCACCGCGACGGCGCTGCGGCGGGCCGTGCGCCCGTCGGGGTTGGTGTAGAAGCGCACGAGCACGTGCGGCAGGCCCATCGTGCCCAGGAACGTGGCGATGATCAGCGAGTAGATCGCCAGCAGGCCGTTCTGCCTGCCCTCGGGGAACGGGGTGATCCACTCGGCGTCGTCGGCCGGGGTGCCCGCGACGACGGGGACCGTCGCCCCCGCGGCGAACCCGAGCTGCGCCCCCTCGTCCGCCGCGTGCAGGCCCGGCTCCCAGCGCAGGCCCGCGTCGCGGACGTCGATGCCGTCGATCCGGCCGGTGGCGACGAGCTCGGTGGGCACCCGCACGTCGAGCAGGACGTCGGTGCGGATGTCGACGGTGGTGGCGGAGGCGAACTGCGGCGGCGCCGGGCGGTCGAACTCCCGCGCGTCGCCGAGGAAGTAGACGACCGCGACGATCGCCGGCAGCGCGACCGCGGTGAGCTTGAGCCAGTACTGGAACGCCTGCACGAACGTGATCGACCGCATCCCGCCGAGCACGACGGTGGCGACGACGACGATCCCCGCCGCGAGCACCCCCACCCACGACGGCAGCACCCCGCCGGTGACGATCGTGACCGTCAGCCCGGCGCCCTGCAGCTGCGGCAGCACGTAGAGCCAGCCGATGAGCAGCACCAGGCCGGTGCAGACCCGGCGCAGCAGCGGGGACGCCAGCCGGGCCTCGGCGAAGTCGGGCACCGTGTACGCCCCGGACCGCCGCAGCGGTGCGGCCACGAACAGCACCAGCGCGAGGTAGCCCGCGGTGAACCCGATCGGGTACCAGAGCGCGTCGACGCCGTCGCGCAGGATCAGCCCGGCGACGCCCAGGAACGACGCGGCCGAGAGGTACTCCCCCGAGATCGCCCCGGCGTTGGCCGTGGGGCCGACGGTGCGCGAGGCCACGAGGAAGTCCGAGGTGCTGCGCGCGACCCGCACGCCGAGCGCGCCGATCACCGCCGTGACGACGGCGACGAGCACCATCGCGCCCAGTGCGACCAGTGCGGCCGTGCTCACTCCGTCACCCGGACAGGTGACGCGGCGGATGACATGCCGTCACTATGGCAAGTGGACCCACGTTCGGTCACCACCCGCCCCCCGGACGGGGGCGTCACGCCGGGTCGGGGTCGTCGTCGAGCCGGTCGTGGCTCAGGCCGAGCCGCTCGGGGGCGTGCAGGCGCAGCAGCGCGCGGTCGACGTCGGCCGGCACCTCGTCGCGGGTGAGGCGGCTGACGAGCACCATCGTCAGGAACGCGGCGGGCACGGTGACCGCGGCCGGGCGGTTGAGCAGCACCCCGACCCAGCCGGGGGGCAGGACCGCGAACATGCTCACGGCGGTGCCCGCCCCGGACAGCCCGCCGCCGACCAGCACCCCGGCGACGGCTCCGCGCGCGGTGAGCCCGCGCCACCAGATGCCGAGCACCAGCAGCGGGCAGAACGTCGAGGCGGCCACGGCGAACACCAGCGGCACGGTGAGCGAGAAGTCCAGCCGCGTGACCGACAGCGCGAGCGCCAGCGGCACGACCGTCGACAGCACCGCGGCCAGCCGGAAGTCGCGCCAGCGCCCGGTGAGCACGTCGGTGAACAGCACGCCGGCCAGGCTCACCACGAGCCCGGACGACGTCGACAGGAACGCGGCGGCCGCCCCCGCGGCGACGAGCGCGCCGAGCAGCCAGCCGAGCAGGCCCGGCCCGAGCGCCGCCACCGGGACGAGCAGCACCGCGGCGTCGGTCTGCCCGCTGACCAGCAGCTGCGGCGTGTAGAGCCGCGACAGCGCGCCGACGAGCGTGACCAGCACGTAGAAGCCGCCGATCATCGCCAGCACGATCACGGTGGTGCGGCGGGCCGCCCGGCCGTCGGGGTTGGTGTAGAAGCGCACGAGCACGTGCGGCAGGCCCATCGTGCCGAGGAAACCGGCGATGAGGATCGAGTAGATCTCCAGCAGCTGGTCGGGCCGGTCGCCCGACATCGGTTCGAGCCACTCCCGGTCGGTGGCCGGCGTGCCCAGCACCGTCGGCACCGGGGCGTCGGCGGGGAAGACCAGCCTGCTCCCCGCGAGCACCTCGTGCGGGCCGGGACCCCAGTCCAGCGGGCCGTCGACCGTCGCGCCGTCGACCTGGCCCGCGGCACCGACCCGGACCGGGTCGACGACCTGCAGCACGACGTCGGTCCGGATCGCGACGGTCGTCTCCGCCGGGAAGGTGGGCGCGGACGGGCGGTCGAAGGTGTGGGTGTCGTCGAGGAAGATGCCGAGCACCACGACGGCGGGGACCAGCAGCGCGGTGAGCTTGAGCCAGTACTGGAACGCCTGCACGAACGTGATCGACCGCATCCCGCCGCCCACGACCGTCGCGAGCACCACCACCCCCGCGGCGGCGACGCCGGTCCAGGAGGGCAGCGCGGTGAGGGTGGTGAGGGCGAGGCCCGCCCCCTGCAGCTGGGGCAGCAGGTAGAGCCAGCCGATGACCAGCACGAACACCGTGCACACGCGGCGCAGCAGCGGCGAGGCGAGCCGGACCTCGGCGAAGTCGGGCACGGTGTACGCCCCCGACCGGCGCAGCGGTGCGGCCACGAACAGCACCAGGGCCAGGTAGCCCGCGACGAACGCCACCGGGTACCAGAGCGCGTCGGCCCCCTCGCGCAGGATCAGCCCGGCGATGCCCAGGAACGACGCCGCCGACAGGTACTCCCCGGAGATCGCGCTCGCGTTGGCGACCGGGCCGACGGTGCGCGAGGCGACCAGGAAGTCCGACGTGCTGCGCGCGACCCGCACCCCGTACGAGCCGATGATCGCCGAGACGACCCCGACCAGCGCGATCGCGACGAGCGCGTACTGCGCGGCCGGGCTCACGGGCGCCTAGTCCTGGACGTGGTCGGCGAAGTTCTGCTCCACGCGCTCGGCGGTGCGGGTGTGCCACCAGCCCAGGCCGAGCAGGAACGGGTACACCAGCACGCCGAGCAGCAGCCAGGGCAGCCGCAGGCCGAGGACCTCGGTGCGCCCGATCTCGGGGAACAGCGCGAACGCCAGCGGCAGCAGGCCCAGCGTCAGCGCCGCGAGCAGGGCGAACCGCAGCGCGACGGTGAGCTGGGAGCCGATCAGGTTGCTGCGCAGCAGCTCCCCGACGGCGCCGCCCTCCTGGATGTCGACGACCGTGCGCACCGGGTGGGCCTGGTTGCGCCGCTCGGACAGGATCACCTTGACCCGGCGCACCGGGATCCCGGAGTCGGCGACGGTCTCGTCCGGGTCGGCGGGCCGCGGCGCGGGCAGGTCGACCGGGAGGGCGGGGGTCGCCAGCGCGGTGCCGTCCGGGGCCACCGGGGGCATGTGGGCGCTCCACAGGACCGTGTCGTCGCCGTCCTCGACGCCGCCGGGCGCGTCGTCGTCGACCGGCGTCAGCGGGCCGGTGAGGTCGAGCCGGTCGACGAGTTCGAGGACGCGCGGGGTGGACGACCAGGGGTCCGGGGCGCCGGTGCGGGGCAGCGCGGTGGTGGGCATCGCGGTGGTCGGGAGCGCCGCAGCGGGCACGGGGGCCACGGGCGCGCCGGGGGCGGCGAGGAGCCGGGCCGGGGCGCGCGGGGGCAGGACGTCGGAGCCGGCCTGCGGGCGGGCGGGGGCGTCCGGGCCCCGGGCGTCGACGGGGGTGGCCCCGTCGGGAGCGGGCTCGCCGAGTGCGGTCCGGTCGAGGGGGGTCCCGTCGAGGCCGGGGAGGTCGGGGCCGGGGAGGTCGGGGCCGGGGAGGTCGGGGGCGGGGAGGTCGGCGTCGGGGCCGGTGGGGTCGGCGGGCGGGGGGACCTCGCGGGCGCCCACCGCCCCGGGCCCGAGCGCGACGACGGTGGAGACCGGGGCGTCGTCGCGGTCGTCGAGGTCGCCCTGCGCGGCCGCGAACTCGGGGCCGCCGAACTCGTCGGACGGGGGTCGCCGCGTGGCGCCGTCGGCGAACGCGGGGCCGCCGAACGTGGCCGGGGCGTCGCTGGGGACGCCCCGGGCCCCGGGCCGGTAGGCGCGCGGGATCCGCCGTCCGCCCGGCGTGGCCTCGTCGTCGGTCCCGGGACCGGACCAGCTCTCGCCGGGGTCGGCCGGGCGCCGCCTGCGCACGGGTGCACCGGAGGGGGGCAGGGAGGGTCCGCCGATCGGGCTGGGGGCGGGCGCACCGGGCCCGGGCGTGGCGACGGAGTGCCGGGGGACGTGCCCGACGCCGCCGGGCGGCTCGCCCGCGGGGTCGCGGCGGGCGTGCCGGCCACCGGCCCCGGAGCGGCGCTCGGCCATCCGGCGCCGGATCTCCTCCTGCAGCCAGGCGGGACCGGTGTCGCCGGGGCCGTCGGCGGCGGGCTCGCCGTCGTCCGGCCCAGGAGTCACCGACGGCGGTGCGCCGTCGATGAAGGTGCTCACAGCAGACCCTCGCTACGCGCCGTCGGCGGTCATCGCTGGCTCCACGCCTGCTTCGTGGCGCGCACCAGCCGGTCCTTGAGCTCGCGGGTGTGGCGGCGGCTCACGGGCAGCTCGGCGCAGTCGGGCCCGGTGCCGACGCGCACGACGTAGCCCGATCCGGACAGCCGCAGCTCGGTGACCAGCGGCAGCGACACCAGGAACGAGCGGTGGATGCGGACGAAGCCGGCATCGCGCCAGCGGTCCTCCAGCACCGAGAGCGGGATGCGGACGAGGTGGCTGCCCTCGTGGGTGTGCAGCCGGGCGTAGTCGCCCTGGGCCTCGACGTAGCGCACGGCCGAACGGGGAACGAGCTTGGTGGTGCCCGCGAGCTCGACGGGGATGACCTCGTCCTCGCCGTTCTCCTGCTGCACCGGCTCGGCCATCGCCGCGGTGCGGCTGGCCAGGATCCGGTCGATCGACGCCGAGAGGCGCTCGGAGCGCAGCGGCTTGAGCAGGTAGTCGACGGCGCCGACCTCGTAGGCGTCGACGGCGCGGTCGTCGTGGGCGGTCACGAAGACCACCGACGGCGGCACGGCCATCGAGGAGAACACGCGGGCGAGCTCGAGCCCGTCGAGGCCCGGCATCCGGATGTCGAGGAACACGACCTCGACGTCGGTGCGCTCGGCGACGCGCGTGCCCGTGGCCTGGTTCATCGACCCGCGCGGGCCCTGACCGGCCGTGGCGGCCTCGCGCACACCCTGGCGGCTGTTCAGGATCCGCAGGGCGTCCGTGGCGTCGGACGCCTTGAGCACGAGCCCGACACGGGGGTCCTCGCCCAGCAGGTACGCGAGTTCCTCGAGTGCCGGCTCCTCGTCGTCCACGGCGAGGACGACCAGGCCACCGGAGCTGTCGTTGCTGTCCACGATCTCCTCATCCTGCCCGCGACGATCACGGGTGCCGCCAACCATGGTGACGGCCAATCCGTGTGAGTGCCAGGGGCACGCACCATTCGGGTTCGTTCGATCACACGCCGCTACAAACCGTACCGTGCCCACGCCGAGCGGATCTCGGCCGCCTGCACCATCCCGAGCAGGCCGTCCGCACCGAACGGGGTGCCGCCCGCGGCCGGGCCGCCCAGCCCCAACCGGGCGAGCAGCGGCTTGCGCGCGTCGACGGTCACCAGCTCGGCGTCGGGGTACCGCTCGGCGAGCACCGAGCGGGCGGTGCCCAGCCCGTCGGCCAGGCCCAGCTCGACCGCCCGCGCGCCGGTCCAGACCTCGCCGGTGAACAGGTCGGCGTCCGCGGCGAGGCGGTCGCCGCGGCGGGAGGTCACCCAGTCGCGGAACATGGTGTGCAGCTGGTCCTGCAGGTCGCGCAGCCAGACGACGTCCTCGGGCTTCTCCGGCAGGAACGGGTCGAGCCGCGCCTTGGACTCCCCCGCGGTGTAGAGCCTGCGCCGCACCCCGTACCGCTCGATCAGGCCGTCGAGGCCGAAGCCCTGGCTGACCACCCCGATCGAGCCGACCAGCGAGGTGGGGTGCGCGTGGATCTCGTCGGCGGCGCACGCCAGCCAGTACCCGCCGGACGCGGCGACGTCCTCGCAGAACGCCAGCACCGGCACGCCCTTGTCGTCGGCGTGGCGCCGGATCGCGTCGGCGACCAGCGCGGACTGGGTCGGCGAGCCGCCCGGGGAGTTGATCAGCAGGGCCACCGCGGCCAGCCGGTCGTGGCCGAACGCCCGGTCCAGGGTCTTCTCGACGGTCTGCGCGTTGATCACCGCCCGGGGCACGGGCCCGGCCGTCGGCGTGATGACGCCGTGCAGCCGGACCAGCGGCACGACGGGCTTGTCGGAGCGTGCTCCGGGGAGCCGGGAGGTCAGGGCGTCGGGGAAGCGCAGCACGTCCATGCCGGCCACGCTACGCGCGCGCCGCGGGCCGGGTCGGGGCCGTCAGACGCGGACGTTGGCCCGGAACTTGGGCACCCGCAGCGTGATCTTCATGCCCTCGCCGATGTTGGTCTCGACGACCAGGCCGAAGTCGTCGCCGAACGCCGAGCGCATCCGGTCGTCGACGTTGCCCAGTCCGACGTGGGCGCCGGAGAGGTGCGCGTCGTCGAGGTCCTCGGTGAGCCGCGCGGGGTCCATGCCCACGCCGTTGTCCTCGACGATGATCACGCACTCGGACCCGGCGTTCTCCGCGGTGAGGGTGATCGTGCCGCCGCTGGGCTTGCCCGCGAGCCCGTGCCGCACCGCGTTCTCCACCAGCGGCTGCAGCGCGAGGAACGGCAGCACGACGCCGAGCACCTCGGGCGCGATCTGCAGCTTGATGTTGAGCCGGTCGGAGAAGCGGGCCTTCTCGAGCTCGATGTAGCGCTCGATGTTGGTCAGCTCCTCCTTCAGCGTCGTGTACTCCCCCGCCGTGCGGAAGGAGTAGCGGGTGAAGTCGGCGAAGGACAGCAGCAGCTCGCGCGCCCGCACCGGGTCGGTGCGGATGAACGAGGCGATCGTCGTCAGCGCGTTGTAGATGAAGTGCGGCGAGATCTGGGCGCGCAGGGCGCGGACCTCGGCGCGGTCCAGGCGGCGGCGCGACTCGTCGAGCTCGGCGAGCTCGAGCTGGCTGGAGACGTAGCGCGCGACCTCCGCGGTGGCCCGCAGCAGCACCGGACCGGCCGTCGAGGTGGTGAGGGCGGCGAGCGTGCCGACGATGTTGCCGTCGGTCTCCAGCGGAACGACGACGACGCCGCGCACCTCACAGCCGGGGTGGTCGCACGAGATCGACGTGTGCGACATGACCTCCTGCCGACCGGTGGCCACCACCTTCTCGGCGAGGATCCGCACGTCGGGCTGGTGCTGGTCGGAGTCGCCGTCCCAGGCCAGTGTGGCGCCGCGGCTGTCGGTCATCGCCAGCGCGCAGGTCTCCAGCAGCGTGCGCAGGTAGGGCAGCGCGAAGCGGGCCGACTGCGGCGACAGGCCCTCGCGCAGGGCGGGCGCGGCGAGCGCGACCGTGTGCAGCGTGCCGAACGTCGCCTTCTCCAGCGGGTTGGCGAAGGTGTTGCGCTTGTTGCGGAGGAAGTAGAAGACGGCGGCGGCCACGCTGATGACCAGCAGGCCGGCCAGCACGAGGAGGGCCGGGGACAACGCTTCCACGCCTCTACCTCACCAGCCGGGACAGTCGACGATCCGCCAGCGGCTTGCCGCCGGTCTGACATCCCGGACAGTACTGGAACGACTTCGTCGCGAAGGACACCTCTCGGACGGTGTCACCGCAGACGGGGCACGGCAGGCCGGTGCGGGCGTGGACCCGCAGGCCGGAGCGCTTCTCGCCCTTCAGCTCGGCCGCCTTCTGCCCCACCGACCGGTCGACGGCGTCGGTGAGCACCGAGCGCAGCGCCTCGTACAGCGCGTCGACCTGCTCGGCGGACAGCCGGCCCGACGACGCGTACGGCGAGATCCTCGCGGTGTGCAGGATCTCGTCGCTGTAGGCGTTGCCGACGCCCGCGAGCACCGTCTGCTCCACGAGCAGCGTCTTGATCCGCTCGCCGCGCCCGGAGAGCAGCGCGCCGAACTCGTCGCGGGACAGCGCCAGCGCGTCGGGGCCGAGCCGGGCGATGCCGGGGACCCGCTGCGGGTCGGGCACGAGGTAGACGGCGAGGCGCTTCTGGGTGCCGGCCTCGGTGAGGTCGAAACCCGGCCCGCCGACGTGGTCGAGGTGCACCCGCAGCTCCAGCGGCCCGCGGCCGGGCTTGGGCGGGGTGAGCGTCGCGGTGTCGTGCCAGCGCAGCCACCCGGCCCGGGACAGGTGCGTGATCAGGTGCAGCGGGTCGTCCGGCCGGTCGAGGAACTCGACGGCCAGGAACTTCCCGTACCGGGCGGCCCCGGTGACCACCCGGTCGGCCAGCGCCGTGACCGGCGGGTCGAAGGTCTTGACCGCGCTCATCGACGCGACGTCGACGCGCGCGACGGGCCGGTAGATCGCGTGCTCGCGAAGGTGGTGGGCCAGCGCCTCGACCTCGGGGAGCTCGGGCATCAGTTCACCGGTTGCAGCGGACTGTCGGCGTGGCCGGGCGTGCCCTGCGTGCGCAGCCGCCGGACGACGATCCGCAGCTCCTCACGGGCCTTCGCCCCGCCGCGGACCAGACCCGTCCAGCGCTCCGCGGGCTGGTCGTAGCTGCCCGCCGTCTCGGCGACGACCGTCCACGGCCTGCGCAGCCACCAGCGGATCGGGAAGAACAGCACCACGGCCCCGGCCAGCAGGATCAGGAACCACGGGATGTGCACCAGCGACGGCGTCCAGACGATGAGGATCACCCAGAACAGGAACAGCGCGGACAGGATGAGGACCGCGGCGCCGCGGCCGCCGTCGACGTCGTGCTCGAAGTCGTCGCCCGTGGCGGGCACGGACCACTCGATGTTGCGGCGCACCTGCCAGGTGCGTCCGTCGACGCCGGCGACCGTCTTCGTTCCCACACCGTCAACTGTCCCACACCGGAGCCCCCGCGGGCGGGAGCGTTCGTCAGGCGGCGGGGCACGCCGCAGGGGCGCTGAGCTGGTCGGGGGCGCCCGGGGCGAGCAGGTAGGCCACGACCAGCTCGGCGGTGACGTCACCGTCGTTGCGCAGCGTGTGCGGCACGGCGTCGGGGACGAACAGGGCGTCACCCGCGTCGTGGGTGACGGGCTCGCAGTCGTCGCCGGCCTGCAGCGTGACCGCGCCGGCGGTGACGATCGTCGTCTCGGTGCCGGGATGGCGGTGCCACCCGATCGAGACGCCCGGCGGGATGCTCGCGGTGCGCACGGAGTAGACGGCGGGCCCCGGCGTCCGGATCTCCAGCGGGTCCTCGACGAGGCCGCTGCCGAGCAGCTGCGGCAGCCGCGGGGCGGAGCCGTCGCCCACCGGCGGGGCGTCGGTCGGGGTCTTCTCGACCGGGTCGCCGAGCTGCCCCGGCTCCGCGCACCCGGCCAGTGCCACGACGAGCCCGAGGACCGCCACCATCCGGACCGTCCTGCGCACGCGAACCTCCCGCGGTCGTTCGGCCACCCACGGTAGCGGGAAGGATCATCCGCCCCTCGTCCGGTCCTCCCCGGGCCGGGTGACGCGGAGCGGGAGGCGGGTCAGGCCGTTGATGAAGTTGGACGTGAGGCGGCGCGGCTCTCCGTCGAGCTCGACCGGGGGCCGGGCGAGGAACTCGGTGAAGAAGGCGCGCATCTGCAGCCGCGCGAACGCCGCGCCCAGGCACAGGTGCGGCCCCTGGCCGAAGGCGAGGTGCTCGTTGGGCGTGCGGGCGGGGTCGAAGCGCAGCGGGTCGGGGAAGCGGCGCTCGTCGGCGTGGGCGGAGCAGTGGTAGACGACGACCTTGTCCCCCGCCGCGATCTCCCGTCCGGCGAGCACGAGGTCGCGGGTGGCGGTCCGGCGGAACGTCAGCACGGGCGGGTGGACCCGCAGCATCTCCTCGATCGCCGCGGGCAGCCCGGACGGGTCGGCGCGCAGGCGGGCGTACGCGTCGGGGTGGCGCAGCAGCGTCAGGACGCCGCCGGGCAGCGCGCTGCGGACGGTGTCGTTGCCCGCGATCACCAGCAGGAAGAAGAACATGTGCAGCTCGGCGTCGGTGAGGCGCTCGCCGTCGACCTCGGCCTGCACGAGCGCCGTCATGACGTCGTCGGCGGGGTGCCTCCGCTTATGCGCGGCCAGCGACCCGGCGTAGGCGAACATGTCGGCCAGCTGCGCGGGCGAGCGCGGGTTGACCGGCCGCCCGTCGGCGTCGGTGACGACCACGGCGTGCTCGGGGTCCTGGTAGCCGATGACGCGGTCGGTCCACTCCTTGAGCAGCGGCCGGTCGGCGGGCGGGACGCCGAGGAGGTCGGACAGGTTCTGCAGCGGCAGGTCGTCGGTGACGTCGCGGGTGAGGTCGAGGCGGTCGCCCGCCGCGTCGAGCAGGGCCCGCGCCCGCTCCCGGATCCCGTCGGCGAAGCGCTCCAGGCGCCGGCGGGTGAACGCGCCGGTGACGAGCGTGCGCAGCCGCACCTGCTCGGGCGGGTCCATGTTGAGGACCATCCGCCGGATGAACGGCAGGTCGGCGGGGTCGGGGTCGCGGATCTGCGTGGCGCCCAGCGACGAGGAGAAGTCCTGCGGGGTGCGCAGGACGTGGCGGACGTCGTCGTAGCGGGTGACGGCCCAGAACCCCGGACCGGCCGGCCAGATGCCGACCTCGTGCTCGTCCTGCCAGCTCACGGGGTCGGTGTCGCGGAGCGTGCGCAGGTCGTCGTGCGGGACGCCGCGGGCGAAGACGCGGGGGTCGAAGACGTCGATGCTCACGTGAACTCCAGCGCGGACGGGAGGACGCCCTCCAGGGCGAGCAGCCACTCCTTGGTGGCGCGGCCCCCGCCGAACCCGCCCAGCCCGTCGGCCCCCAGCACCCGGTGGCACGGCACGACGACCGGGATCGGGTTGGAGCCCATGACCGAGCCGACGCCGCGCGGGTTCCCGAGCCCGCTGCGGGTTGCCAGCTGCCCGTAGGTGACGGTGGCCCCGAACGGCACGGTGGCGAACAGCGACCCCAGCACCCGGCGCTGCAGGCCGGAGGCGAGGCTCCAGTCGAGCGGCGTCGTGAACGCGCGGCGCGCGCCCGCCAGGTACTCCGCGACCTGGGTGTGCGCCTCGGTGTCGGCGGAGTCGACGACCCGTGCCCCGAGCCGGTCGGCCGCCCGCGCGGCGGCGGCGCGGTCGTCGCCGAACACCACGAGCGCGAGGCCCGCCGCGGTGACCCCGAGGGTGAGCGCCCCCATCGGGCCGGGGGCGGGCAGCACGGAGACGGCGAGGTGGGCCGCGGGAGGCACGTCGGTGTGCGCACTCATGCCCCGAGTCTCCCCCACCGGCGGGTCCGCCGACGCCCCCCGGCGAGTCCGCCGTCGCTCCCCGGCGAGTTTGCCGTCGCTCCCCGGCGAGTTTGCCGACGACGCGCGGCGAGTTTGCCGTCGCTCCCCGGCGAGTGTGCCGCCGACGGCTCCCGGCGGGTCCGCTGCCGCACGCGGGGCGGGGCGTCGCAGGTCCGCGGCCCGGGCGGGACCGGGACGGGTGGTGCGGACGCGGCGGGCTCAGGGGAACAGGTCGGCCAGCAGGTGGCGGGTGGCCCAGTCGGCCCAGTCCGGGACCGTCCAGCCGTGGCCGACGACGAGCCGCCCGTAGACCTCGGGCGACAGCAGGGCGTCGAGCATCTCGGTGGCCCGCTGCAGGGAGACCCGGGTCGTGAAGCCGGGCCGGTCGGCCAGCTCGTCGACGACGCGCGCGTGGGCGGCCAGCTCCGCGCGGCGGGCGCGGTCGAGGAGCTCGGCGGGGTCGGGATCGGCCGCCGCGGCGCGCAGGACGGCGTCGAGGGGGTGCCGGCGGGCGACCTCGGCCGTGGCGGCGTCGACGTAGGCGGTCAGGACGGCCGGGCCGTCGCCCGCCGCCCCCGGGTCCCACCCGGACCGGTGATCCTCGCGATCCGCGTCGAGGACGGCCTCCAGTACCGCGGCCTTGCTGCCGAAGGACAGGTAGAGCGTCTGCACGGCCACGCCGGCCGCCGTCGCCACCGCGGACATGGTGGTGTCGAGGTAACCGCGCTCGACGAACAGCGGTGCCGCCGCGTCGACGATCCGGGTGCGGGTGGCCTCGGCCCGGGCCGAGCGTGTCCCGATGGGCACGGAGCTCCTCACTGCACGAACGATGTGTAATGACGTTCCATAACCAGGTTACATCATGCTTCTACACATGATCATGTCAGTGCAGGGCAGGAGACTCCGGTGCCGCCGAGCCCGCAGTAGCCGCCCGGCACCTTCGCGAGGTACTGCTGGTGCTCCTCCTCGGCGTGGAAGAACGTGCCGAGCGGGGCGATCTCCGTGGTGACGGCGCCACGGCGGGCGGCGGCCAGCGCAGCGCCGTACGCCGCGGCGGAGGCCTCGGCGAGGAGGCGCTGGTCGTCGTCGGCGGTGTAGATCGCCGACCGGTACTGGGTGCCGCGGTCGTTGCCCTGGCGCATGCCCTGGGTCGGGTCGTGCCCCTCCCAGAAGATCTGCAGGAGGTCGGCGTAGCCGATCCGGGTCGGGTCGAACACGACCAGCACCACCTCGGCGTGCCCGGTGCGGCCGGAGCACGTCTCGCCGTACGTCGGGTTCTCGGTGAACCCGCCCGCGTAGCCGACCGCGGTGGACCAGACGCCCGGCGTCCGCCAGAACAGCCGCTCGGCCCCCCAGAAGCAGCCCATCCCGAACACCGCCGTCGCGAGGCCGTCCGGGAAGGGCGGAGCGATGCGCCGGCCGGTCACGACGTGGCGGTCCGCCACGGGCAGCGGCGTCGACCGTCCCGGCAGTGCGCGGTCGGCGGTGACCATCCTCCGACGTCCGAACAGACCCATCGGGCCAGGCTACGCACGTCCCGGGCCCGCGACGCCGACCGGAAGGCGGCGGTCAGAGGGCCGCGGTCAGAGGGCCGCGGTCAGAGGGCCGCGGCGGCGCCGACCCCGCTGCGGGTGTCGGCGGCGGCGCGCAGCAGCGGTCCCCCGCCCCGGCCCACCGCGCACATCCGGCCCAGCGCCCACTCCCCCGCGTCGACGACCTCGTGCCCGCGGCGGCGCAGGTCCTCCAGCGTCGCCGCACCCAGCCGCGACTCGACGACCAGGCCCGCGGGCTCCCATCCGCGCGGGGCGAACGAGCCGGGGAACGCCGTGGAGTGCCAGGCCGGGGCGTCGATCGCGGCCTGCAGGTCCAGCCCGCCGACGGTGTGGGCCAGCCAGAAGCACAGCTGCCACTGGTCCTGCTGGTCGCCGCCGGGGGTGCCGAAGGCGATCCGCGGCTCGCCATCGTGCAGCCCCAGCGACGGCGACAGCGTCGTGCGCGGGCGCCGCCCCGGGACCAGCGACGACGGCAGCCCCTCCTCCAGCCAGAACATCTGCGCGCGCGTGCCGAGGCAGAAGCCGAGCGCGGGGATCGTCGGGGAGGACTGCAGCCAGCCGCCCGACGGCGTCGCGGAGACCATGTTGCCCGCGGCGTCGACGACGTCGACGTGCACGGTGTCGCCGCGGACCGCGCCGCTGCGGCTGACGGTCGGTTCGCCGACGCCCGGCCCGCCGGTGCCGTCGCTGCGCCGCATCCCGGGCCGCCGCGCGTACTCGCCGAGCCGCGGGGCACGGCCGTCCGGTGCGCCCGGGCGCAGCTCGCGCGACGCCTCGGCGCCGATCAGGGCCCGGCGCCCGTCGGCGTAGGCGCGGGACACCAGCGCGTCGAGGGGGACGGGGGCGCTGTCGCCGTACCAGGCCTCGCGGTCGGCGAAGGCGAGCTTCGCGGCCTCCGCGGCGCGGTGCACGGTGTCGGCGGTGGCGACGCCGTCGGCGTAGCGGACGTCGTCGCGCAGCAGCTGCAGCATCTGCGGGAGCACCGGGCCCTGCGACCAGCCGCCGGGCTTGGCCACCGTCCAGCCCCCGCCGACGTCGACGGTGAGCGCGTCCTCGTAGGTCGCCGACCAGCGGGCGAGGTCGTCGGCGACGAGGAGACCGGGGTGGTCGCGGCCGGTCTCGTCGCGGACCGGGACGGCGCAGAACGCGGCGATCTCCTCGGCGACGAAGCCGCGGTACCAGGCGTCGCGGGCGGCGTCGATCCGCGCCTCGCGGGACGGGCCAGTGGCGGCGTCGAGCAGCCGCTGCCAGGTGGCGGCCAGCGCGGGCAGCCGGTGCACCGACCGCGGCACGGAGCCGTCGGGCAGCCAGGTCCGCGCCGACGACGGCCAGTGCGCGCGGAAGTGGTCGGCCACCGTCGCGATCGTCGGCGGGATGCGCGGGACCAGCGGGAACCCGCCCGCCGCGTACGCCAGCGCCGGGGCGAGCGCGTCGGCGAGGCTCCAGGTGCCGTGGTCGCGCAGCAGCGTCAGCCAGCCGTCCCAGGCACCGGGGACGGTGGCCGCGAGCAGCCCCGTGCCGGGCACGATCGGGAGGCCGAAGCCGTCGCGGACGCGCTCGACGGTCGCCGCCGCCGGGGCGACGCCCTGCCCGCAGAGCACGCGCGGCACGGCGTCGGACGCGGTGACGAACACCGCGGGCACCTCGCCCCCCGGCCCGCACAGGTGCGGCTCGACGACCTGCAGCACGAACCCGGCCGCCACCGCCGCGTCGAAGGCGTTGCCGCCCCGGGCGAGCACGGACATCGCCGTGGACGTGCCGAGGTAGTGGGTGCTGGAGGCGGCCCCGGCCGGCCCCCGCTGCTCGTGCTTCGTCGGTGCCACCGCGCCAGCCTGACGCCCGGCGCCCGCGCCCGCACGATCGGACGCACCCCGGTCCCCGGACCTGCGCGCCGACGGGGTCGTCGGCCGCGCGGGCCGCGGGTCAGAGATCGGCGGCCAGCGGCACGTCGTCGATCGCCGGGGACGTCATCCAGTGCCGCACGGCGTGGGTGGCGGCGACGTCGTCGGCGTTGTACTCCAGCAGTCGGGCGCGCTGGACGGCGTCGGGCGCGGCACCGTCCATCCCGACGGCGTCGCGGTACCAGCGCATCGAGTTCTCGCCGCTCGCCTCGGCGTCGTGCCAGGCGAACCCGGCGGCGGGGGCGATGCGCTTGAGGCCCTTGCCGTGCGCGCACAGGAACCACTCGTTGACGACGGCGAACAGGTCGACCCAGCACGGGTCGTCGATGAACGCCTGGACCTCGGCGAGCGGCGGGATGCCCGGCATCCCGGCGAAGCGCTGCGCGGAGCCCAGCAGCCAGCGGTTCTCGGCCTGCTCGTTGTAGCAGTAGGCGGCGAAGGTGCGTCCCGACGCGGCGGCCCGCGCCCGCACCCCGGAGAGCCAGGTCCAGAACTCCGCGAACGAGCGGGCCTCGTCGAGGGTGGGCACCGGGTCCCAGGTGGCGAACGCGCGGTAGCCGTCGGGCTCGTCTCCGGGGCGGGCACCGCCGGGATGGGTGAGCAGGGCGCCCCACAGGTACGCCCCGGACTCCCCGAAGCTCTCCATGTCGATGTCGACCTCGACGTCGGCGCGCAGCACGGGCACCCGCGGCACCCGCCGGACCACGGAGAGGTCGCGCCGCCAGGCCCGCGCGAGCGCGACGACGTCGGGGTAGGGCTGGGCGGGGAACGGGACCGGGGGCTCGGCCGTGGGGTCGAGCGCGGCCAGCTGGTCGACGGTGTGCACGCCGACCTCGCGCAGCGCCACCGCCATCTCCCCCCGCACGACGAGGCTCACGTCGCCGGTCCGGCGCAGCTCGGCCTCGCAGGTGGGCCACCACGGGCAGTGCCGGCACTCGTTGACCCGCGACGGCGCGGCGAGCGCGGGCGCCCCGGTGACGGCGGCGAGCGCGACGGCGGACCGGTCGGCGAGGCGGACGTCGTACTCGGCGAGCGTGGAGCGCCCGCCCGGCCAGTGCCCGGCGCGCAGGTCGTGCCAGACGACGGCGTCGGCGTCGAGCCCGACGACCCCGCCGGCGTGGGCGTGGCGCACCTCGTCGGCCGGGGCCCAGCCCGCGGAGCGCAGCAGGCGGTGCAGGTGGGCCAGGCGCAGCAGGTCGCGCGGCTGCGAGCGGATCTTGCGGGCCTCGTCGGGCAGCGCGCGGTCGGGGTGCGGCGCGAGCAGCGGTGACGTGACGGCGCCGGTGCCGGGATCGGTGATCCGGTGCCGCACGACGACCAGCGGCACGTACCCGCCCCCGACCCGGACCAGCAGCTCCGCCCCGCCGCGCCGCGCCCCGTCGGACGGCAGCACCGCGCCCCACACGTACGGCGCCCGCTCCGCCACGGCGGCGGCGGTGGCCGCTGCGCTCCCGGCCGTGACGAGGCCCGGCAGCGCGGCGGCGAGCTGCGCCCGCAGCTGCTCGCGGTGCACCGCGGCGTCGGCCCGGCGCTGCTCCAGCGACGGGTCGGGCAGGGCGCGCGGCACATCGGCCGCCGACGGGTCGTGGTCGAGGTGGATGCGCCGGCGGCAGCGGGTGAGCGACCCGGCGTCGAGCAGGACGGCAGGAGGGCAGGAGGTACCAGCGGTCGCCGTCACACCCACGAGGGTAATGAGGACCCCCGACAACCTCCGCGCCTGCCGGGCCGACCTGATCGTCATAGGCTGCGCCCACCACCGGTCGAGGAGGACGCACATGGCTCTGGGGCGACGATCCCGACGGACCGACCCGGCGAAGGCCGTCACCGACGCGGCCACCGACGTCGGCAGGGCGGTGAAGAAGCCGCTGACCGGCAAGCAGGCGAAGCGGATGATCGGCGTGGGCACGGCCGTGGCCCCGCTGCTCGCCCCGTACGCCCTGGCCGCGGCCGGTGCGGCGCGCGGGGCGTGGGACGCCCGCAGGGCGGCGCGGCTCGGTGTCGCCACCGACCAGCTCGGGGCCTACGCCGGACCCGGCGGCGCCCTGCACGCGCGCCTGTCGCGGGTCGCGGAGGCGCTCACCGAGCTGGAGTCGTCCGAGACGCACGCCTCCGACGCCGCGACGGCGTTCATCACCGACACGCGTCCGCGGCTCGCCGACCTCGCCGTCGCGGTCCGGGCGGCCGAGCAGATGCCGACCGCGCGGCGCCGCACCGCGTACCGGGCGATCGGGCACGAGCTCGACCGCGTCGAGATCGACCTCCTCACACACCTGGGCGTCGCGACCGCCTGACCCACCGGCTACCGTCGACGCCGTGACCGGCGTCGGAGCAGGAGTGCGCGGGAGCGCGTTGGCGCTGCTCAGCGCCCTGCTCACGGCCGCGGGTCACGCCGCGGCCGGCGGGTCGCTTCCCGACCTCGCCCTCCTGGTCGTCCTGCTGCCGCTGCTGTGCGGGGCGCTCGTCACGGTCGCCGACCGCGCCGCCGGGATCGTCGGGCTGCTCGGCGTGCTCGCCGTGGGCCAGCTCCTGCTGCACCACCTCCTCGAACTGCTGCACCCCGCCCACGCCGCCGCCCCCGCGCTGTTCGGGCCGGCCGGGATGTGGGTGGTGCACGGCGCCGCCACGCTCGTCGTCGCCGGCGCGGTGCGGCACGCCGAGTCCGCGCTCGACGCGGTGCGCGCGACCTGGGTCCTGCCCCGCCGCCTCGTGCCGCCGCCCGCCCGGCGCCCGCTGCGCGCCCCGGTGCCGGCCGGGCCCGCCACGGGCCTGCGCCTGGCCGGTGCGCTCGCGGCCGCCCGGCTCCGGAGGGGCCCGCCGCTGGGGTGCTGACCCCCACCGCACCCCACATCCGGAGACCCCCATGTCCACTCGTCCGCGACGGCTCGCGCTGCGCGCCGTCACCGTCCTCGCGTCCGCGGGCGCACTCGTGCTCCTCGGCACGGCCCCCGCGTTCGCCCACGTCACCGCCCAGCCCGGCGAGGCCCGCCAGGGCGGCTACGGCGTCGTCAGCCTGCGCGTGCCCACCGAGTCCGAGACCGCGGGCACCGTCGCGCTGCAGGTCACGCTGCCGGCCGACCACCCGATCCGCTCCGTCCGCACCAGCCCGATGCCGGGCTGGACGGTCGCGCTGGTGCGCAGCGGCGAGACCGTCACCGGCGTCACCTGGACCGCCGACGCCGGGGTCCGCATCGGCCCGGGCCAGTTCGCCGACTTCGCCCTGTCGCTGGGCCCGCTGCCGTCCGACACCGACACGCTCGTCCTGCCCACCGTGCAGACCTACGACGACGGCGAGGTCGTCGCGTGGGACCAGCCGCCCAACGCCGACGGCTCCGAGCCCGAGCGCCCCGCCCCCACCGTCGAGCTCCTGCCTGCCGGGTCCGGGGGCGAGGAGACCGCCGCCGCCACCGACGGCACCGCCCGCTGGCTCGGCGGCGCCGGGCTGCTGGTCGGCGCGCTGGGCCTCGGTCTCGGCGGCGGGGCCGTCCTGGCGAACCGCCGCACCGCGAAGGAGAACCACCGATGACCCGCGCCCTGCGCGCCGTGGCCCTGACCCTGCTGTGCGGGTTCGCCCTGCTGCTCGGCACCGGCGTCGCCTCGGCCCACACCCGCCTGCTCGGCAGCGACCCCGCCGACGGCTCCAGCCTCGACGCCGGGCCCGACCGCGTCTCGCTGGAGTTCAACGAGACGATGCAGGCCGACTTCTCGACGATCACGGTCGTCGGTCCGGACGGCACGCAGTACCAGACCGGTGAGGTCACCGCCGACGGCGGCACCGTGAGCACCGCGGTGTCCCCGCTCGGGGCGGCCGGGGCCTACGAGATCGGCTACCGCGTGATCTCCGAGGACGGGCACCCGGTCACGGGCAGCGTCGCCTTCACCCTGACGACCGACGGCCCCGCGGCGGCCGCCCCCGTCGCCGCGACCCCGAGCGCGTCGGCCGCGGCACCGGCCCCCGCCGCCGTCGCCGCGCCCGCCGACGAGGGCGGCGCGCCCGTGTGGCCCTGGATCGTCGGTGCGGTGGTGCTGGTCGGCGGCGGGGTCGGCGCGGCCCTGCGCTTCGGCCGGTCGTGACCCCGCTCCCGACGACGGCCGGCTGACCCCGTGACCGCCCCGACCGCGACGGCCGACCGGCTCCGCCCTGCCGTGTGGACCGCACTCGCGGTCGGGGCGGCGCTGGTCGCCACCGCACTCGCCGGGGCGACCGCCGCGGTCCCGCTCGGCGTGGCCGTCACGCGGGTCGGTGCCGACGCGGCCGGGGTCGCGTGCGTCGGGCTCGCGCTCGTCGCGGTGCTGCTGCCCGGCCCGACCGGGGCCACCCGGCGCGACCTCGCCCGCATCGACACCCGCGTCGACCGCGCACTGCTGGTGCTCGGCGGCGGCTGGGTCGTGCTGGTCGTGCTCGGCGTGACGTTCCGGTCGGCCGACGCGTTCGGCCGCACGCTCGGCCGCCTCGGCGGGGGCGAGGTGGTGGCCTGGTCGACGCGGCTGGCCGCGGGCCGCGGGATGGTCCTGACGGCCTGCTGCGCGCTGGTCGTGCTGGTCTGCGCGGTCGTGCGGCTGCGCGACCCGGACCGGATCGCCGTGCGCATCCCGCTGATCGCGGCGCTGCTCGGCGTGCTGACGCCCACCGTCACCGGGCACGCCGGGTCGGCCCCGGACCACCAGCTCGCGGTGGTCACCGCCGCGCTGCACGCCGGGGCGGCCGCGCTGTGGGTGGGCGGGCTCGGGGCGCTGCTCGTGCTCGTCGCCGCGCACCGTCCGCTGCTCGACGCCACGATCGGCCGGTTCTCGCAGCTCGCGGGCCTCTGCATCGTCGTCGTCGCGATCACCGGGGTGCTCGGCGCGCAGGTGCGTCTGGCGGACTGGGGCGCGCTGCTCAGCACCGGCTACGGGCTGCTCGTCGTCGCGAAGGGCGTCGCGCTGGTGGCGCTGGGAGGGTTGGGCGCACTGGCCCGGCGGCGGCTCGCCACCGGGCGCACACCGGTGCTGCGCTGGGCCGGGATCGAGGTGGGCCTGATGGCCATCACGCTCGGGCTCGCTGCGGCCCTGACCCAGACCGCCCCCTAACCGCGGTAGGACTCCAGCAGCCGCAGCCACACCTCGCTCATCGTCGGGTAGGCGGGCACGGCGTGCCAGAGCCGGTGCAGCGGCACCTCCCCGACCACCGCGACCGTCGCCGCGTGCACCAGCTCCGCGACGTCCTGCCCCACGAAGGTGACGCCGACGAGCACGCCGCGCGCCTCGTCGACGATCATCCGGGCGGCCCCGTCGTACCCGTCGGCCTGCAGCGACGACCCGCCCACGGCGATGGGGATGTCGACCACCCGCACGTCGAGCCCGGCCTCGCGGGCCTGCGCCTCGGTCCGCCCGACGGCCGCGACCTCGGGGTCGGTGAACACCACCTGGGGCACGGCGACGTGGTCGGCGGTGGCGGCGTGCTCGCTCCACGGCGCCGTGTCCACCGGCTTCCCGGCCGCCTTCGCCCCGATCACCGCGCCGACGATCCGCGCGGCGTACTTGCCCTGGTGGGTCAGCGGGGCGCGCCCGGTGACGTCGCCTGCGGCGTAGAGCCAGCCGCCGTCGACGCCGCGCACCAGCCCGGAGTCGTCGACGTCGAGCGGCTTCCCTGCCTCCAGCCCGACTGTCTCGACGCCCACGTCGGCGGTGTTCGGCCGGCGCCCGGTGGCGACCAGGAACTCGTCGACGACGATCTCCGCCCCGTCGACGTGCAGCGCGATGGCGTCGCCGGACGGGGAGACCGAGTCGAGCGACGCACCGAGCCGCAGATCGACGCCCTCCTCGCGCAGCGCAGCGGCGACCCGCTCGCCCGCGAACGGCTCCATCGACTCCAGCAGCGACGACCCGTGCTGCACGAGCACGACCTGCGAGCCGAGCCGCTGGAAGGCCTGGGCCAGCTCGCAGCCGATGACGCCGCCGCCGAGCACACCGAGCCGGGCCGGGATCTCCTTCGCCGAGGTGGCGTCGCGGGAGCTCCAGGTGCGGACGGTGTCGATGCCGTCGACCGGGGGCGTGACCGGTGTGCTGCCGGTGCACACGACGACGGCGTGCCGCGCGGTGTACGCCTGCCCGTCGATCTCGATCGCGCGCTCGCCGGTGAGTCGCGCGTGCCCGCGCAGCACCGTGATCCCGGCTCCCTCCGCCCACTCCACCTGGCTCGCGTCGTCCCAGTCGTGGGTGAAGGAGTCGCGGCGGTCGAGCACCGCCTGCGGGTCGAACGCCGCCGTCGTGCCGGGCAGGCGGCGCAGCGCTGCGGCGGCGTGCCCGGTGCGCAGCAGCGCCTTCGACGGCATGCACGCCCAGTACGAGCACTCGCCGCCCACCAGCTCGGACTCCACCATCGCGACCGACAGCCCGGCCTGCGCCGCGTAGCCAGCGGCGTTCTCCCCGACCGCGCCTGCCCCGATGACGAGGACGTCGAACTCGGTCACGACGTCACCGCGACGACGGCCTCGAGCACGTCGACGTCGCCCTCGCGCAGCTCCAGCACCCGGCCCGCGGTGCCGGGGGCGTCGAGCAGGGCCGCGAGCACGGCGGCGGTGTCGTCGCGGGTGACGTCGGCCCGGTCGACCGGCGGGGTGGCCAGCAGCACGGTGCCGACGGCCGGGTCGTCGGTGAGCCGGCCGGGCCGCAGGATCGTCCAGGCCAGGTCGGTGGCGCGGATCGCGTCCTCCGCGGCCTTCTTCGCCCGCAGGTAGGCCACCCAGACCTCGCCGCTGCCGGGGTCCGGATCGGCTTCGACCCCGGTGGAGGAGACCAGGAGGTAGCGGCTCACCCCGGCCTGCTTCGCGGCGTCGGCGAGCAGCACCGCGGCGGCGCGGTCGACGGTGTCCTTGCGGGCGACACCGCTGTTCGGGCCGGCGCCCGCGGCGAACACCACCGCGTCGGCCCCCTTCAGGTGCGACGCCAGCTCGTCGACCGACGCCGTCTCCAGGTCGACGACGGCGCAGGTCGCGCCGGCCGTCTCGACGTCGGCCCGGTGGTCGGGGTTGCGCACCACGGCCGTGACCGTGTCCCCCCGCCCGGCCAGCAGTGCGGCGAGCCGCAGTCCGATCTTCCCGTGTCCACCCGCGATGACGACATGCACGTGGGCGACGCTAGCCCCGGCCTGCTGCGACCGCAGGCCCGGGCGCCGCGCCGATCTGCGCGCGCCGCTGGGCGCGGCCAACGCGGTCACCGCTGCCGTCGTCATCCTGGGCACGTCCGCGGTGCTGGCCCGCCGCTGGCACGCCGCCGCCCCGCGGGCCCGGCGGGTGCTGGCGCCCCTCTACGCCTACGGGATCGCCGCGGTCGTGAGCGTCTCCTTCGCGGCCAACCTGTACCGGCTCGTCCCGGCCGACCCGATCACCGTCTTCCAGGCGCAGGTCGGCGTGCTGGCCGGGATCCCCGTCGCGTTCGCGGCGGGCGTGCTGCTCGGCGGGTTCGCCCGGACCGCCGAGACCGAGGAGCTCGCCGCCTGGCTGGGCACGGCCGACCGGCGGCGCGACGAGCTGGGCGACGCGCTCGCGCGGACCCTGGGCGACCCGTCGGTGCAGCTGGTGCTGCGGACGGACGACGGGTGGATCGACGCGGCGGGCGACGCCGCCGAGCTCCCCGCCGACCACGTGCCGGTCCGGCTCGGGAAGCGGACCGTGGGGGCGATCGGCTACGACACGACGCTGCTCCCGGACCCCGCCGTGGTGGACACGGCGGGTCGCGTCGTCGCCATCGCGGTGGACCGCGAGCGACTGACGGCGCAGCTGCTGGCCGGGCAGGAGCAGCTGCGGGAGTCCCGGACCCGGCTGGTCGAGGCGGGCGACCGGGAGCGCCGTCGCCTCGCCCAGGACCTGCACGACCGGCTGCAGGGCAGGCTGGTGCTGCTGGCGCTGCGGGTCGGGACCCTGCCCGGGGGCGACGACGTCGAGCAGGTCCGGCTCGACGTCGACGCGGTCCTCACCGAGCTGCGGATGCTCGTGCAGGACGTCATGCCGGCGCTGCTGATCGAGCGGGGACTGGCCGCGGCCGTCGAGGACGTGCTGGAACGGGCGCCGCTGCGCACCGCGCTCGACGTCACCGACGACGGGGACGGGTCCCGGCTGCCGGGCCCGGTGGAGGGCACCGCGTTCTTCGTGGTGTCCGAGGCGGTGACCAACGCCGTCAAGCACGCGGACGCCGAGCGGCTGCGGGTCGGGCTGCACCGCAGGGCCGGGGTGCTGCACGTCGACGTGGACGACGACGGCAACGGTGGCGCGGCCCCCGGCGGCGGCGCGGGACTCCGCGGGATCGCCGACCGCGTCGACGCGCTCGGCGGCAGGCTGCACCTCGACAGCCCGTCCGGGGGCGGCACCCGACTGCACGTGGAGATCCCGTGCGCGTCGTGATCGGCGAGGACGAGGCGCTGCTGCGCGAGGGCCTGACGCTGCTGCTGGGCCGCGCCGGGTTCGACGTCGTCGGCACCGCAGCCGACGCGCCTGCGCTCGTCGAGCTCGCCGTCGAGCTGGCTCCCGACCTCGTCCTGACCGACATCCGGATGCCGCCGACCCACACCGACGACGGCCTGCGGGCGGCGCTGCGCATCCGGGCGGGTCGCTCCGGTACGGCCGTGCTCGTCCTGTCGCAGCACGTCGAGCGCCGCTACGCCGTCGAGCTGCTCGCCGACTCCCCCGACGGCGTCGGGTACCTGCTCAAGCAGCGGATCGGCGACGTCGCCACCTTCTGCGACGACGTGCGCCGGGTCGCGGAGGGCGGCACCGCGCTCGATCCCGAGGTGGTGACGGCCATGCTCCGGAGGCCCCGGCCGGCCGACGACCCGCTGGCCCGGCTGACCCCCCGCAGGCGCGAGGTGCTGGCCCTGATCGCCGAGGGCCGCACCAACGCGGCCATCGCCCGCCGGTTGTCGATCTCGGAGAAGTCGGTGGTGGCCCACACCTCCGGCATCTACGACGCGCTCGGCCTGGCCCCCGACCAGGACGACCACCGCCGCGTCCTCGCGGTCGTCAGGTACCTCTCCGGCTGACCGCGGCTCAGCGGTTCGGGCGCAGCGTCCAGACCACTGTCATCCGGGTCGTCTCGCGGTCCCGGGCGTCGGTGATCGTCACGCTCACCGTGAACTCCGGGCGGACGCCCGCGTCGAGCTCGGCGAGCACCTCGTCGGCCGGGCGGTCGAGGACCGCCACCGCCGTGAGGGGGCCCGTCGCCAGCCGGGAGTAGGCGATGTCGGAGCGGACGACGAGCGGGGTGGCCCGTTCCATCACCGCGCCGAACGCGGCCAGGCCGACCGCGCCCGAGGCCGTCTCCCCCAGCCCGAAGATCATCGCGGCGTGCGGGCCGCCGACGTGGTTGTGCAGCTCGGGGTCGTCGGGGAGGTGGGCGACCGCGCGCTGCGCCGTCGTCTCGCCGAAGGTGATGCCGACCGTGCGCACCCAGTGCACGGTCTGCGTCATCGCGGGGCCGACCCAGCTGGTGTCCGTCGTCATGGCCGTATGTTACCCACGAGTACGGATGAGGCGAACCTAAGCCCGATTCGTCCGTTTTCTCGCCATGCGGAATAGGTGCGGTTGTGAGCGGCAGCACCTCGCACTGAACTGGGGGCCAGACAGAGACGTCCCCAGGGAGGTTCGCCGGTGAAGGCCGTTCGGGTACACGCGTACCACGCCGATCCCACGATCGACGACATTCCGGAGCCCACGATCCAGGGCCCGCTCGATGTGATCATCAAGATCGGTGGTGCCGGCGTCTGCCGCACCGACCTGCACATCATCAACGGCGACTGGGCCGAGGCCCAGAACCCGGAGCTGCCCTACGTCATCGGGCACGAGAACGCCGGATGGGTGCACGAGGTCGGGTCCGGCGTCACCAACGTCGCCGTCGGCGACACCGTGATCCTGCACCCGCAGCCGTCCTGCGGGCTGTGCCTGGCCTGCCGGCGCGGCCGCGACATGCAGTGCGAGGCCGCGTTCTTCCCCGGCCTGTCCAACAACGACGGCGGCATGGCCGAGTACCTGCGCACCACCGCGCGGGCCTGCATCAAGCTCGACCCGACGACCAACCCGGCCGACGTGGCCGCGCTCGCCGACGCCGGCATCACCGCCTACCACGCGGTGCGCAAGGCGGCGGGCGGCCTGTTCCCCGGCACCACCGCGGTGGTCCAGGGCGCGGGCGGGCTGGGCCACATCGGCATCCAGTCCCTCGCCGCCATCACCAGCGCGCGGATCATCGTCGTCGACCGCAACCCCGACGCGCTGGCCCTGGCCAAGCAGCTCGGCGCCGACGAGACCGTGCTCGCCGACGGCAACCAGGTCGAGGCCGTCAAGGACCTGACCAACGGCCTCGGCGGTGACGTCGTGTTCGACTTCGTCGCCGAGCAGGGCGCCGAGCTCGACGCCTGGCAGATGACCGCCCCGGCCGGCTCGCAGTACATCCTCGGCTACGGCGGCGAGTTCAAGGCCCCCACGCTCGACTTCGTCGGTGGCGAGAAGAACGTCATCGGCAACATCGTCGGCACCTACTCCGACCTGTCGGAGCTGATGGTCCTGGCCCAGGCGGGCAAGGTCACGCTCCACACGAAGCAGTACCCCCTGGATGCGGCGCTCGACGCCCTCCACGATCTCGACGCCGGCCGGGTCCGCGGCCGCGCGATCCTCGTTCCGTAAGTACTGACGCAGAGAGGTTCCCACCACATGTACGAAAAAGATGGCGAGAAGTACTTCGTAGTCGACTCCCACTCCCACTTCTGGGACGCGAGCCGCGAGAACTGGCGCGAGGGTCGCGAGGAGTTCGCGAAGGGCTGGATCGACTGCTTCTACGGCTACCACCAGCTCGCCCCGCCGGAGACCCACTGGGACTACGAGAAGTACCTCAAGGTCACGCCCGAGGACTTCAAGCGCGACATGTACGAGGAGGGGCACGTCGACGTCGCGATCTTCCAGTCGACGTACCTCAAGGAGTGGTACACCAACGGCTTCAACACCGTCGACCAGAACGGTGCGCTGCTGGAGGAGCTCGGCGACAAGATCATCGTCAACGGGCGCTTCGACCCGCGTGACGGCGCCGAGGGGCTCAAGCAGCTCGAGGCGGACGCGAAGAAGTACAACCTCAAGGGCTGCAAGCTCTACACCGCGGAGTGGAACGGCGACTCGCGCGGCTACAAGCTCACCGACCCGGCCACGTACGACTTCCTGCAGGCCGCGCAGGAGCTGGGCATCAAGAACATCCACGCCCACAAGGGCCCGACGATCTGGCCGCTGAACAAGGACGCGTTCTCGGCCGACGACGTCGACCAGTGCGCCACCGACCACCAGGGCCTGAACTTCATCATCGAGCACGCGGCCATCCCGCGGATCGACGACTTCTGCTTCATGGCCGTGCAGGAGCCCAACGTCTACGCCGGCCTGTCCGTCGTCGTCGGCGGCCTCATGCACGCCCGCCCGAAGTTCTTCGCCAAGGTGATGGGCGAGCTGCTGTTCTGGGTCGGCGAGGACCGCATGACCTTCGGCGGCGACTACAACATCTGGACCCCCAAGTGGCAGGTCGAGGGCCTGGTCGACTGGCAGATGCCCGACGACCCGGCGTTCTCGGACTACCCGCGGATGACCACGGCGTCGCGCAAGAAGATCCTCGGCCTCAACGCCGCGCGGCTCTACGACATCCCGGTGCCCGCCGAGCTCCAGCTGCCGACCGACGACCCGGCACAGCCGGGAGAGCAGCTGGTCGACGCATGACCGCCACCGTCGACGGCGTCTGGCAGGCGTTGGAGACGGTGATGGACCCGGAGCTCGACGAGCCCATCACGGATCTCGCCTTCGTCGAGTCCCACACCGTCTCCGACGACGGGGTCGCCACGGTCGTACTGCGGCTCCCGACGTTCTTCTGCGCGCCGAACTTCGCCTTCCTCATGGTCGCCGACGCCTACGACGCGGTCATGGAGGTCGACGGGGTGCGGCACGCGGTGGTGACGCTGCAGGAGAACCAGACGGCCGACGCCATCAACAAGGGCGTCGCGGCCCAGGCCGGGTTCGTCAAGGCGTTCGAGGGGGAGGCCACGGCGGAGCTCGACGAGCTGCGCACGGAGTTCCTCTCGAAGGCGGCGATCGCCGGTCAGGACCGGGTCGCCCAGCCGCTGGTCGACGACGGGGCGCACCCGGACGAGCTCGCCGCCATGGTGCTGGGCGACGTGCCACCCTCGGTGGACCTCGACCGGCTCCGTGACCGGCGGCGGAAGATCGGCCTCCCGGCGGGCGACGACGCGCCGTTGCTCATGCACCCCGACGGGAGCCGGGTCACCACGGCACAGGTGCCGCTGCACCTGCGCCGGGCCCGGCTGCGCCGGGTCGGCATCGAGGCCAACGGTCACATCTGCCGAGACATCATGCAGGCCAAGTTGGCGGTCGGCGCTCCGTAGCGCCCACCGCCGGACGGCGCCCCGACCCCGGATCCCGGGGCCGGGGCGTCGTCGTGAACGGGGGAGGTCGGGTCACCCATGACGGTGGCGATGCAGCGGCTGATCACGGCGATGCAGGAGCAGACCGACGCCTTCCACGCGGCGGTCCACGCGGCGGGCGACCTCGAGGCGGCGCTCGCAACGGTCGCCGCGGACGGCACCCTGGAGGACGTGCCGGTCGGCGGGCCGTACACCGGCGACGAGCTGCGCCGCCACCTCGCCGAGGACGTGCTCCCGCACCTGCCCGCCGACCTGAGCTTCCGCCGCGTGACCCGCACCGCCGACATCCGGACGCTGGTCGACCAGCGGCTCGTCCGCTTCACCCACGACCGCGAGCTGCCGTGGCTGCTGCCCGGGGTCGCCCCCACGCACCGGCCGGCCGAGGTGCTCGCGATCTCCGTGGTCGCGTTCCGGCACCGCACCAGCGGAGCGGTCGTGGAGTCGCTCATCTCGTCCTACCGCACCCTGTGGGACCACACGGGCCTGCGCGCCCAGCTCGGCCTCTCCTGACCTCCATCCCCCCGTCGCCGGACGCCCGGGCGCGGACCGGTCTAGGTTGACGCGGGTGGACGTGCGCGCACTGGTGTTCGACGTGTTCGGCACCGTGGTCGACTGGCGCTCGGGCGTGGCCGCGGAGGTGACGCGGCTGCTGGGCCCCGGGGTCGACGCGGGTGCGTTCGCCGACGCCTGGCGCGGCCACTACCTCCCGTCGATGGACCGCGTCCGGCGCGGGAAGCGGCCGTGGACCGGGCTGGACGGCCTGCACCGCGCGTCGCTGGACGAGCTGCTCGACGAGTTCGGCGTGCCGGCCACCCCCGAGGACGTGCGCGTCGAGCTCGTCCACGCCTGGCACCGGCTCGACCCGTGGCCCGACTCCGTCGAGGGGCTGCAGCGGCTGAGGTCGCGGTTCGTCGTCGCGACGCTGTCCAACGGCAACGTCTCCCTGCTCGTCGACATGGCCCGCCACGGCGGGCTGCCGTGGGACACCGTGCTGTCCGCGGAGCTGTTCGGGCACTACAAGCCCGACGCCGAGGTCTACGACGGCGCCGCCCGCCTCCTCGACGTCGTGCCGGGGCAGGTGCTGATGGTCGCCGCGCACCTCGACGACCTGGCGGCCGCGCGCGGCCGCGGGATGCGCACGGCGTACGTACACCGGCCGGACGAGAAGGGACCCGGTACCGCGATCGCGGAGTCGGACCCGGCTGCCGACGTCTCCGTCGGCTCGCTCGTCGAGCTGGCCGAACGCCTCGCTTGCTGACCCGAACGGGTGCAGAACCGCGTCTGATCGGCTGAGCGGTGTCCCTCGAACGGGTGATTCGAGGCGTTTCGCCTGAACTCCGCTGAAGCGGACTTCCTTGGTGCTTCGATCCGCAGAAGCGGACACCCGATCGATACACGTGACGCGGAACACCGACCGCTTCGGGAACTTTACGCCGCCCGATCGGCTGACCTGGCCTTATCGCCCATATCTGGGCCGCTCCGCACTTCGTTTGGTCTCCGACAATGCCGAACGCGGGCGACCCCTGCGCGTCGGGAGTCTGACGAAAGGACGACGGTGTCCGCTCACCTCGTGACGACCGGCACACACCAGCTTCCCGGTGTGCCGGTCCTCGGCGTGGGCGCGCCCCCGAGCCGCACCTAGCCGTACTCACCACCACGCAGTTCCGAACTGGGTTCACTCCCCCCGCACCCTCCTGTCAGGGGCGGGAACCCTGACAGGAGGACATCGATGCCCGCTCACAGCGCAGGCACCACCACACGCTCCGAGTCACGTGACTCGGGCACCGGGTTCATGACGGTCGGCCGCCGCAAGTTCCTCGGCTACCTCGTCGCTGCACCGACGCTCGTCGTCGTCGCCGACATCGGCCGCCAGGCGGCCTGGGGCGGCGCCCAGGCCAGCGCCGCGGCGCTGCCCTCGCCCCCGCAGACCCCCGAGGTCTACGAGTTCGTGGACGCGTACCGCGACGCGTGCCGCCCGACCAACCCCCTCCTCGCTGTCGAGGTCAAGGAGGACGGCCGGGTCGCGTTCGCGCTGCCCCGCTCGGACAACGGCCAGGGCATCATCACCTCCTTCGCGATGGTCATCGCCGAGGAGATGGGCATCGACCCGTCCGACGTCGACGTCACGCTGGCCGACGCCCGCCCCGAGCTGATGTTCAACCAGCTCACCGGTGGGTCCAGCTCGACGTACTCCCTCTACACCCCGGTCCGGGTCGCCGCCGCGATCGCCAAGGGCGCGCTGCTCGACGCGGCCGCCGCGCAGCTCGGCCAGGAGAAGCGCCTGCTCGAGACCGCGGGCCTGACCATCGTCGACACGGCCGGCCGGGCGATCCCCTTCGGCGAGCTGAGCCGACTGGCGGCCGTGCCGGTCACCACGGCGGCCGAGGTCGTCCTGAAGGACCGCGAGGAGTTCACGGTCCTCGGCAAGTCGCGGGGCAAGAGCGACGCGCTCGCCATGGTCACCGGCGCCAAGAAGTTCGCCATGGACCTGATGCCGGAGGACGCGCTGCCCACGGTGATCTGCCGGGCGCCCGACCTCAACGGCTTCCCCGACGGCGGGCCCTCGAACCTCGACGAGGTCCGCAACATGCCCGGCATCACCGACGTCGCGCCGATCGGCAACGGCATCGCCGTCCGGGCGCGGACGTTCGGCCAGGCCATCGACGGCGTGAACGCGCTGCAGGTGAACTGGAACCCCGGAACCGTGGCCGGCCAGAGCGACGAGGACATCGTCGAGGGGCTGCGCCGGGCCGAGCTGCCGCTGGTCACGCCGCCGATCCCCGGCAAGACCCTCGAGCAGGAGCTGGTGCACTTCTCCCGCAACGGCTCGGCGCTGGAGACCAACTGCGCCATCGTCTCGGTCAAGGACGGCAAGGCCGAGGTCTGGGCCCCGGCGAAGAGCCCGATCTCCGGCCAGAAGATCGCCGCCGAGAAGCTGGGCCTCGCCCAGAACGACGTGACGTTCCACGTCATCCCGGGTGGTGGCTCGTTCGGCCGGCGGCTGTTCAACGACAACATCCAGGAGGCCGCCGAGGCCGCGAAGGCCATCGGCAAGCCGGTCAAGCTGATGTGGGACCGCGCCAACGACTGCCGCCAGGGCCGCGTGAAGCCGCTGTGCGTCACGCGGGTGCGCGCCGTGGTCACCGACGACGCGGTGGCGAGCTTCGAGCTCCGCTACTCCGGCGTCAACATGGAGGTCGACGAGGGTCTGACCGACGTGCTCACCTCGCAGCTGATCAAGGCGCCGGGCGGGAACCTGGGCGTGTCCGAGACCTTCTGGGAGATCTCGGTCCACACGCCCTACAACTTCGGCGTCAACACCCGGGCCATGGTCGAGACCAACTACGGCTTCAACACCGGCTCGACCCGCAACGTGTACGGCCCGGACACCTGCACCGCCCGCGAGCTGATGATCGACCGGATCGCCGAGCGCCTGAGCAAGGACCCGGTCGACTTCCGGACCGAGTTCGTCAAGACCGACCGCCTGCGCAAGGTCATCGAGCGGGCCGCCAACGAGGCCGACTGGGGCAAGTCGATGCCGGAGGGCACCGCCCAGGGCATCGGCGTCCACCAGGAGTACAAGTGCGCCACGGCCTGCGTCGTGGAGATCGACGCCCGGCCCGAGACGGTGAACCGCAACATCCGCTCGGCCCGCACCGGACCGCGCGTCACCAAGGTCACCTTCGTCGTCGACCCCGGCCTGCTGCTCAACCCGCTCGGGTTCGAGGCGCAGGTGCAGGGCGGGATCAACGACGGCATCGCCAACGCCATGACCGCGGGCCTGCACCTGGTCGACGGATCGTTCGTCGAGGCGAGCTGGGACAACTACTTCTACACCCGGCAGTGGAACACCCCGCCCGAGGTCAACGTGATCCTGATCGAGGACTCCGAGTACCCCGAGCCCGGCGGTGCCGGCGAGGTCTCGGTCGCCGCCACCATGTCGGCCGTCGTGAACGCCTTCCGGCGCGCCACGGGGATCGAGCCGGAGTACACCCCGGTCCTGCACAAGGAGCCGTTCCCGGAGGGCTTCACGCAGTACCCGACGTCCCCGCCCATCCCCGCCTCGCCGACCAACGGTCTCGAGTTCACCTTCTAGGAGCCAGACATGCCCACACAGACTTTCAACCTGAACGGTGAGCAGGTCACCGTCGAGGTCGAGGACGACGTCCGCCTGCTCTGGGTGATCCGCGACATCCTCGGCGTCACCGGCCCCAAGTACGGCTGCGGCATCAACGTCTGCAAGGCCTGCACCAGCCACATCAACGGCAAGGCCTTCAACCCCTGCAGCGTCCCCGTCAGCGACATCTCCGCCGACGACGAGATCACCACCATCGAAGGCCTCGCCGACACCGTCGACTCCGACCTGCACCCCATGCAGGAAGCCTGGATCGACAAGGACGTCGCCCAGTGCGGCTACTGCCAGCCCGGCCAGATCATGGCCGCCGTGGCCAAGGTCCGCCAGTGCGCCGAAGAAGGCCGCAAGCTCGACGACGCCGCCATCGAGGAGATCCGCAACATCTGCCGCTGCGGCACCTACAACCGCATCCGCGAAGCGATCTACGCCGGCGCCGAGAACATGTGACCGCCGTGGGCCCCGGGTGCCTGATCCCGGGGCCCACTCCCCCTTCCTTCACGACGAGACGAGGACGAACCACATGAACACAGCGAAGCGCGTGACCCTGGCGGCCGTTGCCGGTGGCCTGCTGCTGGTCGGGGCCGGAGTCGCGGCGGCCGACGACAACGAGGCCGACTTCACCAACACCCAGAACCCGGGCCAGCTCGGCACCTCGGTGTCGGAGATCCTGGGCGAGCTCACGTTCCAGGGCACCGACGCCCTCAACGGCGACAACCGCCCCGACGGAGCCAACGGCGTCGAGAACGAGTTCCCGCCCGTCAACCCCCGCTACGTCGAGGGTCCGGTCGGCGGCCTGCTCAACGGCCCGTTCGACTAGGGCCGGACCCCACCGACGATGCGCCGGCCCCGGGTCATCTCCTCCCGGGGCCGGCGCGTCACCACCCGGCGGACACCGTCGACGGAGTCACCCGTTCGAGTGACGTCGTCGTCCGCCACAGATCTGTCGATGAGGAAGAGAAGCCCGATCCGTGCCGCATCTGCGGAGCTGATGCGGCCATCGGGCCTTTCCCGGCCCCCTGGAGCACCTGTTCGCTCCCCGGGGTCGTGCGACACCGCGTATCCGGAGCGACGCACGGATCGTTGACCTTCCGACGATGCCGGCGGCACGGGCCCACCCGTACCGCCGGCATTCTCGACGAGAGGACGACGATGCCCGCTCCACCCCACGACGACCGGCACACCCACCGCGGTGCGCCGGTCGTTCGCGTGGGCGGGCCCGCGTCCGCACGATGATCCGCCCCGCGCGGAACCGGACCACCCGAACGCGCCGCGCTCCCCCGTCGGCGGCTGAAGAACAGGACCTCTGGATGGCCCACCACCGCTTCGCATCCCCGCAGCCCGCGGCGCCCCGCGCCCAGGTCAGCCGACGCAGCTTCCTCGGCTTCGTCATCGCCGCGCCCACCCTGGTCGTCGCCGCCGAGATGACCACCGGCTTCCTCGGACTCGCCCCGACCGCGGCGGCCGACCCGCTCGTGTCCGTGCCGCAGACGCCGGAGGTCTACGACCTGCTCGACGCCCTGCGCGACGCGGCCCGCCCCACGGCGAACCTCATCCGCGTCCAGGTGAACCGGGACAGCACGGTCTCCTTCGAGCTGCCCCGCTCCGACAACGGCCAGGACATCATCGGCGCCACGCAGATGATCATCGCCGAGGAGATGGGCCTCGACCCGGAGCAGGTGCTCGTCACCCTGGCCGACGCCCGTCCCGAGCTGCTGTTCAACCAGCTCACCGGCGGCTCGAGCACGATCTTCACCACCTACACGCCGATCCGGGTCGCCGCGGCCATCGCGAACATGCGCCTGCTCGACGCCGCCGCCGCCCAGCTGGAGCAGGAGGTCAACCTCCTCACCACCCGCCGGGGCGTCATCACCGACACCCTGGGTGCGGCCATCCCGATCGGCGACCTGGCCGAGATCGCCGGCAGCGACGTGACCGAGCCGGTCGAGGTCGTGCTGAAGGGGCGCGAGGAGTTCTCCGTCATCGGCACGCCGCGCAACAAGCACGACCAGCTCGCGATGGTCACCGGCGCCAAGAAGTTCGTGACCGACCTGAAGATCCCCGACGCCCTGCCGACCATGGTCTGCCGGGCACCCACGCTGAACGGCACCGTCGAGTCCGTCGACAACATCGACGAGGTCCGGCGGATGCCCGGCGTCACCGACGTCGAGGTCGTCGGCACCGGCATCGCCGTGCGGGCCGCGACCTTCGGCCAGTGCATCGACGCCATCCAGGTGCTGCGGGCCCAGTGGGGCCCGGGCACCGCGGAGGGCGCGAGCGACGACTCGGTCCTGGAGACGGTCCGGGCGGCCCAGCTCCCGCTCGTCGTGCCCGCCGGTGTGGTCGGCGAGAGCATCGAGAGCGAGCACACGTTCTACTTCCGCAGCGGCAGCTCGCTGGAGACCAACTCCGCGATCGCCGACGTGCGCAGCGGCTCGGCCGAGATCTGGGGCCCGGCGAAGAACCCGATCGCGGCCCAGGGCGAGATCGCGAAGATCCTCGGCCTCCCCGTGGGCGCCGTGACCTTCCACGTCGTCCAGGGCGGCGGCTCCTTCGGCCGCAAGCTGTTCTTCGACGGCGCGCTGGAGGCCGCGGAGATCTCGCAGAAGATGGGCAAGCCCGTCAACCTGTTGTGGCACCGCGCCGACGACTCCCGCGTCGGGCGCGTGCACCCGCTGTGCACCTCGCGGATCCGCGCCGTCGTCTCCGGGGACAAGGTGCTCAGCTTCGAGCAGCGCCACACCAGCGTCTCCTCGGAGATCAACCCGGGCCTGGGCGAGCCGATCACCGCGGCCGCGATCAAGGCCCCGCTCGCCAACCTGACGTTCTCCGAGTCGGTCTTCGAGCTCACGCAGGTCGCCCACTACGACTTCGGGGTGAGCACCCGCCTGCTCAACGAGGTCGACATGCGCTTCAACACGCAGTCGACGCGCAACATCTACTCCCCCGACGTCACCGCCGCCCGCGAGCTCATGGTCGACCAGATCGCCGAGCAGATGGGCAAGGACCCCTACGAGTTCCGCCGGGAGTTCCTCAAGTCCGACCGGGCCCGCGGCGTGCTCGACAAGGTCGCGGAGGAGGGCGAGTGGGGGAAGTCGATGCCGGAGGGCACCGCCCAGGGCATCGGCTTCCACTTCGAGTACAAGGGCGTGTCGGCCTGCCTGGTCGAGATCGACTGCCGCCCGGAGACGGTGAACCGGCCGATCCGCGAGGGCGTCACCGGCCCGCGCGTCACCAAGGTGACCTTCGCGATCGACCCCGGCCTGGTCATCAACCCGCGGGGCGTCGAGGCCCAGATGATGGGCGGCATCAACGACGCCATCGCCAACATGCTCACGGCCAGCCTCCACCTGACCGACGGGTACTTCGTCGAGGCGAGCTGGGACAACTACTTCTACACCCGGCAGTGGAACACCCCGATCGAGATGGACATCCACATCGTCGACTCCGGGTTCCCCGAGCCCGGCGGAATCGGTGAGGCCGGCGTGGCCTCCACCGGCGCCGCGGTGGCCAACGCCTACCGGCGGGCCACCGGCATCACGCCGGAGTACTTCCCGATCAACCACAAGGACCCGTTCCCGTTCGAGCCGAAGCCGGTCGTGCCGCCGGTCCCGCAGTCGCCGACCGACGGCCTCGAGTTCACCTTCTAGGAGCCAGACATGCCCACACAGACTTTCAACCTGAACGGTGAGCAGGTCACCGTCGAGGTCGAGGACGACGTCCGCCTGCTCTGGGTGATCCGCGACATCCTCGGCGTCACCGGCCCCAAGTACGGCTGCGGCATCAACGTCTGCAAGGCCTGCACCAGCCACATCAACGGCAAGGCCTTCAACCCCTGCAGCGTCCCCGTCAGCGACATCTCCGCCGACGACGAGATCACCACCATCGAAGGCCTCGCCGACACCGTCGACTCCGACCTGCACCCCATGCAGGAAGCCTGGATCGACAAGGACGTCGCCCAGTGCGGCTACTGCCAGCCCGGCCAGATCATGGCCGCCGTGGCCAAGGTCCGCCAGTGCGCCGAAGAAGGCCGCAAGCTCGACGACGCCGCCATCGAGGAGATCCGCAACATCTGCCGCTGCGGCACCTACAACCGCATCCGCGAAGCGATCTACGCCGGCGCGGAGAACATGTGAGGGGCATCCGGATGAAGAAGAAGCTCGTCGTGGGCGCGCTCGTCGCCGCCGCCGTGGTCGGCGGGGCGGGCGTGGCCGTCGCCGACCCGATCTCCACCCCGGACGACCTGGGCCAGGGCGGCAGCGCCGTCACCGCGCTGCTCGGCGACCTGGGCGCCCAGCTGACCGACTTCGTCGACGGGCCGCGGCCCGAGGGCGTCGACGGCACCGAGGTCGAGCCGGTCGACGCCGACCCCCGCTTCGTCGAGGGTCCGCTCAGCGGGATCGTCCAGGACGGGCCGTTCGAGTGACCTGATCCGCTCCGACGAACGGGCCCCCGCCACCGCGGGGGCCCGTTCGTCGTCTCAGGGCCGGGCGACCAGTACCCGGAACGCGTTGTTCAGGACGTAGCCCGCGCCCTCGCGGTGGCGCTCCAGGCGGTCCAGCACCGCCGCGCGCACCGCGGCCGGCCCGGCCGCGTTCATCGCGTGCCGGCCGATGCCGGAGTCGAACAGCGGGCCGACGACCGCGTCCTCGTCGGGGTAGCGGAACGCGCACACCACCTGCTCGGACGACACGACCTGCAGTCCGGCCCCGCCGACGAGGTCGGCGAGCTGGTCGGGGCCGTCCTCGGGCGGCGGGCGGCGCGGCCCGAGCCACGGCGCCAGCGCCTCGCCGAAGGCCCGCACGTCGCAGTCCTGTTCGCGGCCCCACACCGTGACGGCGACGAGCCCGCCCGGCGCCACGCGCGCGGCCTCCGACAGCGCCCGCCGCGGGTCGCGCAGGTGGGCGACCAGCTGCACCATGCCGACCACGTCGACCGGTCCGACGTCACCGAGATCGGCCGCGTCGCCGACGGCGAAGGTCGCCTCCGGCACCTCGCTCGCGGACAGCGCCACGGCCGAGGGGTCCCCGTCGACGCCGTGCACCCGCGCCCCGCGCGCCACCGCGGCGCGGGAGAACCCGCCGCCGCCGCAGCCGACGTCGAGCACGCGCGTGCCCTCCCGCACTCCGGTGGCGTCGAGGACGGCCGCGTACAGCGGGTCGGCCCAGCCCGCGGGTCCCTCGCTCACCCGGACCCCCACACGTCGTCGGCGACCCGCACGATCAGCTCCAGCTTCGCCTTCTGCTCGTCGACGGTGAGGTCGTTGCCCTCCACCGTGGACGAGAAGCCGCACTGCGGGGACAGGCACAGCTGGTCGAGCGGCACGTGCGCGGCGGCCTCGTCGATGCGGCGCTTGAGGGCGTCGGCGTCCTCCAGCTTCCCGGTCTTCGTCGTGACCAGCCCGAGCACCACCTTCTTGCCCGGCGGCACGAACCGCAGCGGCTCGAACCCGCCGGAGCGCTCGTCGTCGAACTCGCAGAAGAAGCCGTCGACGGCGAGCTCGCCGAACAGGGCCTCGGCGACGTGGTCGTAGCCGCCCTCCGCCGCCCACGACGAGCGGTAGTTGCCGCGGCACATGTGCGTGGTGACCCGCAGGTCCGACGGCCGGTCGGCGATCGCGGCGTTGATCTGGCGGATGTAGCGCAGGTGCTGGGTCTCGGGGTCGTCGCCCTTCGCGGCCAGGTCGGCGCGGTGGGCGGGGTCGTTGAGGTAGGCCAGCGCGGTGTCGTCGAGCTGCAGGTAGCGGCAGCCCAGGCCGTGCAGGGCGGTGATCTCGTCGGCGTAGGCGGCGGAGAGGTCGGTCCAGAACTGCTCGAGGTCGGGGTAGACGCCGCGGTCGATCACCGCGGAGCCGCCGCGGGCGTAGACCATGCTCGGCGACGGGATCGTCAGCTTCGGCACGACGGTGCCGGTCCGTCCGGCGCCCACCTGCTCGGCGAGGAACGCGAAGTCGTCGGCGAAGATCGGGGTGTCCAGCCGGACCGGGCCGTCGACCGCCATGCCCGCCGAGGTGAACGCGCCCTCGCCCGCGGCGTTGCGCATCTTCACCTCGATCCGCTGGTCGGTCTTCGTGATGCCGCCGAGCCGGTAGATGAAGTCCATGTGCCAGGAGGTGCGGCGGAACTCGCCGTCGGTGGCCGAGCGCAGGCCGGCCTCCGCCTGCAGCGCGACGACGTCGCGGATCGCGGTGTCCTCCGCGGCACGCAGGCCGGCGTCGTCGAGGGAGCCCGCGGCGTGCTGCTCCCTCGCGGAGAGCAGCGCGGGTGGGCGCAGGAGGCTGCCGACGTGGTCGGCGCGGAACGGAGCCGTCATGCCCGTGAGGCTATGCCCGCGGGCGCATCGGCTGCATGATCAGCTCATGGACCTCGGCGTCGTGACCTTCCTGACCGACTACGGCATCACCCCCGTCGAGCTGGGCCGGGCCGTCGAGGAGCGCGGCCTCGGCGCCCTGTTCCTCACCGAGCACACCCACATCCCGACCAGCCGCGAGTCGCCGTGGCCGGGCGGGCCGGAGCTGCCGACCCGCTACTCCCACACCTACGACCCGTTCGTCGCGCTCGCGGCGGTCGCCGCCACGACCGAGCGGATCGTGCTCGGCACCGCCGTCTCGCTGATCGCCCAGCACGACCCGATCGTGCTGGCCAAGGCGGTCGCGAGCCTCGACCGGATCGCGGGCGGGCGCTTCGAGCTGGGGATCGGGCCGGGCTGGAACGCCGAGGAGATGGCGCACCACGGCGTCGACCCCGGGAGGCGGACGGCCCGGATGCTGGAGCACGTCGAGGCGATGCGGGTGATCTGGACGGAGGACGAGGCCGAGTACCACGGCCGGTTCGTCGACTTCTCCCCGATCTGGTCCTGGCCCAAGCCGACGCGCGTGCCGCCGGTGCTCATCGGCGGCGGCGGGCCGACGGTGCTCGACCGCGTCCTGTCCCACGGCGACGGCTGGATCCCGCTGCGCGTCCCGGTGTCGGCGCTCGACGAGTTCGGCGAGCGCGTCGCCGAGCTGCGGCGGCGCGCCGCCGAGGCCGGGCGCGACCCGCTGCCGGTCACCCTCTACGGGGCGTCGCCGAAGCCGGAGGCGCTCGCGTCCTACGCCGCGGCGGGGGTCGACCGGGTGCTGTTCGAGCTCACCGACCCGGGCCCCGGCGGCACCGACGCCACCCTGCGCGAGCTCGACGGGCTGGCGGCGCTGGTCTAGTGCCCGCCGGTCGCGCGGGCGTCGTCGGTCTCGGCCCGCGCGACGCGCGCCGCGGCCTCGCGCACGGCGACCTCCAGCTCCCAGCGCCGGGCCGCGAACTCCGCGCGCGTCACCGTGACCCCGACCGCCGACCGCACGGCGCCGCCCGGCCCGGGCACCGGGGCCGCGACGCCCGCGATCCCCGGCCGGTACTCCTCCACCTCGACCCCGACGCCCGCCGACCGGACCCGCATGAGCTCCCGGTCCAGGCCCCGCCGCTCCACGAGCGTGCGCGAGGTCAGCCGCGGCATCCCGTACGGCGTGAGCAGCTCGCTGACCCGGGCCGGGCGCAGCGGCGCGAGCAGGACCTTGCCGCCCGCGGTGGCGTGCGCCGGCGTCGGCTCGCCGACGTCGAAGCCGTCGGGCCGGGCGTGGTGGGCGCAGTCGTCGACGGCCGCGACGACGATGTCGGTGTCGCGGAAGACGACCAGGTGGCACGCCGCCCCGACGGACTCGTGCACCTCGTGCAGGATCGTCCGCACCGGCGACGCGGGCCGGACCTGGTCGACCAGGCTGCGCTGCAGCTCCCCGATCCGGTACCCCAGCCCGTAGCCGCGGACCTCCTGCAGGCGCACCAGGTAGCCCTCCTGCACCAGCGTGCCCAGCGCCCGGTAGACGGTGGGCAGCGGGCTGCCCAGCCGCCGGGCGATCGCCTTGGCCGTGACCCCGTCGCCCGCGGCCGCGACGGCCTCGACGACGCGCAGCGCGCGCGTGATCGACGTGCCGGTGCCGCGGTCGGGTTCCACGCGTCCAGTGTCCAGCCGCTCAGCGTCCCGGCGCCAGCAGCATCCGGCACCACAGGTCGGCGAGGTGCTCCCCGAACCGCTCCGGCGTCCAGCCCCGCTCGTGGACCAGCAGCACGTAGTACTCGGCCGAGTTGGTGCTCCAGACGATGTCGGCGACCTCGTCGTCGGTGAGGTCGCCGCGGAGCTCGCCGGTGGCGCGCAGATCGGCCGCGAACAGCCGCATGTTGGCCGCCCGCCGCCGGGTGATCTCGGTGCGCAGCCGCGCGCACTGCGGGTCACGGGCGGCCGCGTCGCGCAGCGCGGTGAGGATCGGGGCGGTGCGCGGACCCATCTCCGCGACGGCCGCCGCGTAGAGCCCGATCTTCGCCCGCGCCCCTGCCGCGGCCCGGACCGCGTGCACGTAGCCGCGCTGCTCGGCCGGGACCGCCCGGTCGGTGCCGGAGATCGCGGTCTCCACCACCTCGCGCAGCAGCACCGGCTTGCGCCCGACCGAGGCGTAGAGCGTGTCGACGTTGACGCCGGCCCGCTCGGCGATCTGCGCGACGGTCGTGGCCGCGTACCCGCGGGCCAGGAACAGCTCGCGCGCCGCGTCGAGGACGGCCCGCCGGGTGCCGGCCGCCTGCTCCGCGCGCCGCGGGGCCCGGTACCCCCGCCGCCCCTTGACGTCGTCGCCCATCGGCGCCAACCTTACCGGTATTCGTCCGAACTGCATTCGGATCAACCCAGGGAGCGGACCGTGGTCTACGCCTTCACCCAGGACGTGCCGATCGACGCCGACCTCTACCGGCGGATCACCGACGAGCTCGGCCCGGAACCGCTCGACGGCCAGCTGCTGCACCTGTGCGTCCGGCGCCCGGACGGCGGGCTGCGCTACATCGACGTGTGGGAGTCCCGCGAGCACTGCGCCCGCGCGTTCGACGAGCGGATCCACCCGGCCGTCGACCGGGCCCTCGGCGGTGCGCGGCCGTCGCAGGAGCCGGTGGTGACGCACCTGGAGGTGCTCGACGCCAGCGGGGCACTGCTGGCCGCACAGGGCTGACGAACCTGGGAGCATCGGGGCCATGGACGACGAGGCACTGCACCACCGCATCGACGAGCTGGTCGCCGAGGAGCACCGCCTGGAGCGGGCCCACATCGGCTCGGCGCTCTCGGCCGAGGAGAAGGAGCGCCTCGACCGGTTGGGGGTGCAGCTCGACCGCACCTGGGACCTGCTGCGCCAGCGCGACGCCCGCCGCCGGGCCGGGCTCGACCCCGACGGCGCCACCGAGCGCGACGCCGACACCGTCGAGGGATACCGGCAGTAGTCCGTGCAGGTCACCCCGCTGACGCCCGACCGGCTGGCCGTCGAGGTCGTGGGGCTCGTCGACGCCCGGCCGGGCCGGGTGCGCCTGGCCGTCGACGGCCCGCCCCCGACGCACCCGGAGGTGCTCGCCGGGCAGGTCGCCGAGGACCTGCGGACGCGCGGGCGGGCCGCGGTGGTGGTGGCCGCGGCCGACTACCTGCGGCCCGCGTCGGTGCGGCTGGAGCACGGCCGCGAGGACCCCGACGAGCTCCTCGACGGCTGGCTCGACGACGCCGGGCTGCGCCGCGAGGTCCTCGACCCGGCGGCGTCGACGGGCCGGGTGCTGCCGCGCCTGTGGGACGCCGCGGCCGACCGCGCGTTCCGCGACGGCTACACCCGGCTCCCGCCCGGCGGGGTCGTGATCGTGGCCGGCGCGCTGCTGCTGGGTCGCGGGCTGCCGTTCGACCTCGCGGTGCACCTGCGGATGGGCCCGGCCGCGCTGGCCAGGAGGCTGCCGGAGTCGGAGCACTGGACGCTGCCCGCCCACGCCCGGTACGCCGCAGAGCGCGACCCGGCGGGCCACGCGGACCTGCTGGTGCTGGCCGATCACCCCGACCGGCCGGCGGTGCAGCGGTGATCGGCTACCGCTCGGCGACGCCACGGTCGTGCTCGGCGATCAGGTCTCGGACCCGTAACGGTCCCGGGGAGGGCCTCGGCCTGGAGACCGGCGGGCCACGGGGCCTCGGAGGAGGCCCGTAGATGATGTTGTGGGCGAGGAGGGAGTTGAACCCTCACGTCCTTTCGGACACACGGACCTGAACCGTGCGCGTCTGCCATTCCGCCACTCGCCCTGGCAGGAGGAAAGCTAGCACGGGCGGGCGCACCCCCCGTCGCAGACCCCCGCATCGGGGGGCGGCACTCTGGGGGGTAGCACAGATACGATCGGTGCTGTCAGCAACACGCCGTCGTGAACGGAGGAAGATCGGTTGGGCCGCGTCGGAAGGTTCGAGCGCCGTCTACAAGGGATGGTGGGCGACGCTTTCGCACGGGTTTTCGGTGGCAGCGTCGTACCCCAGGAGGTCATGCAGGGGCTGCTCCGGGAAGCCGAGGACCACATCGAGCAGTTGGCGGGGGGACGGCTCCTGGCGCCGAACCGCTACACCGTGCTGCTCGGGCCCGCCGATTTCGATCGCATGGCCGGTGACACCGCGCAGATCGTGGACTCGCTGTCGAGTTACGTCACCGAACAACTCGCCGACCAGGGATGGGACACCTACGGCGAGGTCGTAGTCTTTCTGGAGCGCTCCGATGCGCTGCACACGGGACAGTTCCGCACCCGCTCGTCCGTGGACCCCGACGCTTCCCGTCAGGACGCCACTCGAGCACGCGACGCAGGAGAAGCACCCATGAGCCAGCAACCGGGCCACCCCGAGGAGAACGGGCAGTACGGCTACGACCGTCCCGCCCCCGGCGGATACGGGCAGCAGACGTACGCCCCTCCCGCCTACGACCAGCGCCAGGGGGGGTACGACCAGGGCGAGCAGCCCCCGCAGGGCTACGGCCAGCAGGCGGGCGCCCCGGGCACCCCCGACCCCTACGGCCAGCAGGGCTACGGCCAGCAGCAGGGCTACGGGCAGCAGGGCGGCGCCCCCGACCCCTACGGCCAGCAGGGCTACGGCCAGCAGGGCGGCTACGGGCAGCAGCAGGGCTACGACCAGGGCTACGGCCAGCAGCAGGGCTACGCGGGGCAGCAGCCCGGCTACGGCCAGCCCGGATACGACCAGGGCTACGGGCAGCAGCAGGGCTACGGCCAGCAGGGTTACGACCAGGGTTACGGCCAGCAGCAGGGCTACGGCCAGCAGGGCTACGACCAGGGCTACGGCCAGCAGCAGGGCTACGGCCAGCAGGGCTACGACCAGGGCTACGGCCAGCAGGGTTACGGCCAGCAGGGCTACTCCGCCACGCTGAGCCTCGACGACGGCTCGGGCCGCAACTACGAGCTGACCCAGGGCAGCCACGTGATCGGCCGCGGCCAGGAGTCGGCGTTCCGCCTTCCGGACACCGGCGTGTCGCGCCGTCATCTGGAGGTCAGCTGGGATGGTCAGTCGGCCACGCTCACCGACCTCGGCTCCACGAACGGCACCACCGTGAACGGCAACCCGGTGCAGACGTGGCAGCTCAACGACGGTGACGTGATCCGGGTCGGGCACTCGAGCCTGGTCTTCCGGACCCAGTAGTCACCGCACAAGACCCCAGAACGGAGTTCGCCGCGAGTGCCGGAGTTGGTGCTGCAGCTGACCAGGGCGGGCTTCCTCGCCCTCCTCTGGCTGTTCGTGCTGGTCGCGCTCCGGGTGGTGCGGTCGGATCTGTACGCCGCGTCCGGGCTCCGGTCGATGCTGCCCGGAGGCGGTCGGGCGGCGCCCCGCGGCGGGAGCCGGGGCCGCACGCCCCGGCAACTGCTCGTCACGGCGGGCGCGCTGGCGGGCACCCGGGTGTCGTTGGAGGACTCCCGGCCGATCCTCATCGGCCGGGCCGACGACTCCACCCTGGTGCTCGACGACGACTACGCCTCGACCCGCCACGCACGCATCTCCCTGCAGGGAGAGGAGTGGTACGTCGAGGATCTCGGGTCGACGAACGGGACGTACCTCGACCGGGCTAAGGTCACCGGACCCACCCGGGTCCCCCTGGGAGTCCCTGTCCGCATCGGCAAGACGGTGATCGAGCTCCGATCATGAACCGGTTCCCTTCCGGGCCCGCCGACCGAGCCGCCGGAGCCGCCCGATGACGCTGGTCCTGCGCTACTCGGCCCGCAGCGACCGCGGGCTCGTCCGGCAGAACAACCAGGACGCGGTCTACGCCGGTCCCCGGCTGCTGGCCCTCGCCGACGGCATGGGCGGTCACGCCGCGGGCGAGGTCGCCTCGTCCCTGGTGATCTCCGCGCTCGCCCCGCTCGACGAGGACGACCCCGGCGACGACCTGCTCCGCGAGCTGCGCGACGCCACCGTCGAGGGCAACGCCGCGATCACCCAGCACGTCCGCGACGCCCCCGACCTGGAGGGCATGGGCACCACGCTCACCGCCATCCTGTTCGCGGGTTCGCGCCTGGGCCTGGTCCACATCGGCGACTCGCGCGCCTACCAGCTGCGCGGCGGCACCTTCACCCAGATCACGAAGGACGACACGTTCGTCCAGTCGCTGATCGACGAGGGCCGGATCACCGAGGAGGAGGCGCACACGCACCCGCAGCGGTCGCTGCTGCTGCGCGCCATCACCGGCCAGGACATCGACCCCTCGCTGACGATCCGCGAGGCCCGGGCGGGCGACCGCTACCTCCTGTGCTCCGACGGCCTGTCCGGCGTCGTGAGCGACGAGACGCTCGCCGACACGCTGCGCGGCTACCGCGACCCCCGCGAGTGCGCCGACCGGATGATCGACCTCGCCCTGCGCGGCGGCGGCCCCGACAACATCACCTGCATCGTCGCCGACGTCCTCGACATCGAGTTCGGCGAGGACGCCCCGATCGTCGGCGGGGCGGCGGGCGACGGCCGCGACGACGACGTCGCGCGGCCCGACTCCTCGGCGGCGCGCGCCTCCGCCGCCACCATGACCCGGCCCGCGCCGCAGCGGACCGCCCCGGCCGCGCAGGCCCCGGCCGCGAAGCGCTCCCGCGCCCGGCTGCTGATCGCCGCGCTCGCGGTGCTGGTCGTGCTCGTCGGCGGCGGGCTGCTCGCCCGCATCTGGGTGCTCCAGCAGTACTACGTGGGCGCCGACACCGACCGCGTCACGATCTTCCAGGGCGTGCAGGGCGACGTGCTGGGCGTTCCGCTGCACACCGTGGCCGAGCGCACCGACATCGCGCTCGACGACCTCACCGAGTCCGACCGCTCCCTGGTCCGCGGCGGGATCGACGCGGCGGGCCTCGAGGGAGCGCAGGGCGTCGTCGAGCGGCTGCGCACGAAGATGCTCGCGCCCTGCCCGGCCCCCACCGCGCAGACGCCCGAGACCGCGCTCGTCCCGACGCTGCCCGACGTGACCTTCCCCGACTACGGCACCACTCCGCTGCCGAGCGTGCCGCCCGAGCCGGGGATCAACTGCCGGCCGGTGGGCTGACGTGGTCGGGCTGGGCACGAAGGGCGGGGCGCGGGAACAGGCGGGCCCGCCGACCGGCCGCACGATCGAGCTCGTGCTGCTCGCGTTCGCCGCGGTGCTCGTCACCGGCGCGCTGATCCTCGTCGAGGCCAACCAGGAGCAGACGCTCACCATCGACCTGCTGCTCATCGGCGCGGCCTACCTGGCGCTGCTGGTGGCGGCCCACGTCGCCGTCCGGTGGCTCGCGCCGTACGCCGACCCGCTGATCCTGCCCGCGGTGGCCCTGCTCAACGGGCTGGGCCTGGTCATGATCTACCGGCTGGACCTGGCCAAGGCCGACCGCGCCGTCGCACTGGGCAACGACCTGCCGACGCTGCTGTGGCCGCGCCAGGTCGCGTGGACCGGCGTCGGGCTCGTCCTGTTCGTCGCCGTGCTGTGGATCGTGCGCGACCACCGCAAGCTCGCGGCGTACGCCTACACCGCCGGGTTCGCCGGGCTGATCCTGCTCGCGCTGCCGGGCGTGCTGCCGTCGTCGATCTCCGAGGTCAACGGCGCGAAGATCTGGCTGCGCCTGGGCATCTTCTCCATCCAGCCCGGCGAGTTCGCGAAGATCCTGCTGATCATCTTCTTCGCGGCGTTCCTCGTGCAGAAGCGCGACCTGTTCTCCACCGCGGGGCGCCGCTTCCTGGGCATGGAGCTCCCCCGCGCCCGGGACCTCGCACCGCTGCTCGTGGCGTGGGCGTTCTCGGTCGGGGTGCTCGTGCTCGAACGCGACCTCGGCACGTCGCTGCTGTTCTTCGGGATCGTCCTGGTGCTGCTCTACACCGCCACCGAGCGCGTCTCGTGGCTGCTCATCGGGCTGTCCTTCTTCGCCGCCGGCGGGATCGTCGCCTACCAGCTGTTCGGACACGTCCGCACCCGCGTGCAGGTCTGGATCGACCCCTTCGCCGACTTCGACGGCGCCGGCTTCCAGATCGGGCAGGCGCTGTTCGGCCTGGGCACCGGCGGGCTCGGCGGCACGGGGCTGGGCGCGGGCCGCCCGGAGCTGGTGCCGTTCGCCGAGAGCGACTTCATGCTGTCCTCGCTCGGCGAGGAGCTCGGCCTGATCGGCCTCGCCGCGATCATGGTCATCTACCTGGTGCTGATCACCCGCGGCCTGCGCAGCGCGCTCGCCGTGCGCGACAGCTTCGGCAAGCTGCTGGCCACCGGGCTCGCGTTCACCCTCGCCCTGCAGGTGTTCATCGTCGCGGGCGGGGCGTCGAAGCTGATCCCGCTGACCGGCCTGACGCTGCCGTTCCTGTCCTACGGCGGCAGCTCCCTGGTCGCCAACTACGCGCTGGTGGCGCTGCTGCTGCGGGTGTCCAACGCCGCCCGCGCGCCGCTCCCCCGCCGCCCGGCCACGCCGCTGCCGCCCATCGCGGAGGCCGGCACCGAGCTGGTGGAGCGGCCCTCATGATCGGTCCCCGGCTGTGAACACTCCCGTCCGCCGCATCGCGATCGCCGTGATGGCGATGATCCTGCTGCTCATGGCCAACCTCACCTACGTCCAGGTGGTCAAGGCCGGCGACTACCGCACCGACCAGCGCAACCAGCGCGTCCTGCTCGCGGAGTACTCGCGCCAGCGCGGGCAGATCAGCGCGCAGGGCGGGCAGGTGCTCGCCCGCAGCGTCGAGACCGAGGGGCAGTACCCCTACCAGCGCGAGTACCCCGACGGGCCGGCGTTCGCGTCCGTCACCGGGTACTACTCGCTGGTCTACAGCGCGGGCGGCCTGGAGCGCGCGGCCAACGACGTGCTCAACGGCAGCGACGACCGGCTGTTCACCCGCCGCCTGTCCGACCTGATCACCGGCCGGGACCCGAGCGGCGGCAACGTCGTCACCACGATCGACCCGGCGGTGCAGCAGGCCGCCTACGACGCGCTGTCCGACGCCGGCTACACCGGTGCGGTCGTGGCGCTGCAGCCGGCCACCGGCGCGATCCTCGCGATGGCCTCGACGCCGTCCTACGACCCGAACCCGCTGGCCGCGCAGAGCGCGCAGACCCAGCAGGACGCCTGGGCGGAGTACACCTCGGCCGAGCCGCCGCAGCTCACCAACCGCGCGATCCAGGAGATCTACCCGCCCGGGTCGACCTTCAAGCTGATCGACGTCGCCGCGGCGCTGGAGAGCGGCCGCTACACCCCGGACAGCCAGCTCACCGCCGCGTCCAGCATCACCCTCGCCGACACCGCCACGCCGCTGCAGAACTTCAACGGCAACGCCTGCGGCACCGCGGCGACCGCGTCGCTGCGCGAGGCCCTGCAGCGCTCCTGCAACACCGCGTTCGCCGAGCTCGCCCAGCAGCTCGGCGAGCAGGCCATCCGCGACCAGGCCGAGGCGTTCGGGATCGGCACCGAGGACCTCGCCATCCCGATGGGCGTCGTCCCGTCCACGATCGGCGACATCGAGAGCACCGCGGCCCTGCAGCAGACGAGCATCGGACAGCGCGACGTCGCGCTCACCCCGCTGCAGAACGCGATGATCGTCGCCGCCATCGCCAACGACGGGCGCCTGATGGCCCCGTACCTGATCTCGGAGATCCAGGGCCAGGACCTGGAGACCCTCGACACCACCCAGCCCGACCAGCTCGGCCAGTCGGTGAGCCCCGCCGTCGCGCAGACGCTCACCGACCTGATGGTCAACAACGAGAACAGCTACCAGGGCGCCGGCAAGATCCGCGGCGTCCAGATCGCGGCCAAGACCGGCACCGCCGAGCACGGCACCGACCCCAAGTCGACGCCGCCGCACGTCTGGTACGTCGCCTTCGCGCCAGCGGAGAACCCGCAGGTCGCGGTCGCGGTACTGGTGGAGTCCGGGGGCGACCGCAACAACCTGGCCGCCACCGGCGGGGCCGTGGCGGCCCCGATCGGCCGGGCCGTGATCGGCGCGGCGCTGCGGGGGTCCCAGTGACGGGATGCGCAGTGACGGGGTGCGCAGTGACGGGGCGCGCAGTGATCGGCGGGCTCCGGTGAGGGCGTTCGCGGCCGGGGTGCTCATCGCCGACCGGTACCAGCTCGACCGGCGCATCGCCGTCGGCGGGATGGGCGAGGTCTGGGAGGCCTCCGACACCCGGCTCGGGCGCAGCGTGGCCGTCAAGGTGCTGCGGCCGGAGCTCTCCGACGACGAGGAGTTCCTGCACCGGTTCCGGATCGAGGCGCGCACGGTGGCGTCGCTGGACCACACCGGCATCGCCGCGGTGCACGACTACGGCGAGGACGACCCGTCCGACAGCGGACGGCGCACGGCCTACCTGGTGATGGAGCTGGTGCGCGGGGAGCCGCTGTCGGCGGTCATCGCCCGCGGCCCGATCGACACCGCCGAGACGCTGCGGATCATCGAGGAGACCGCCCGCGCGCTGCAGGCCGCGCACGAGCGCGGGTTCGTGCACCGCGACGTCAAGCCGGGCAACATCCTCGTCCGCACCGACGGCCTCATCAAGATCACCGACTTCGGCATCGCGAAGGCCGCCGACGCCGTGCCGGTCACGCGTTCGGGCATGGTGATGGGCACCGCCCACTACATCGCCCCCGAGCAGGCCAGCGGCGCCGAGGCCGGGCCGGCGGGCGACGTCTACTCGCTCGGGATCGTCGGCTACGAGTGCCTCGCCGGGCACCGGCCGTTCCGCGCCGACAGCGCCGTGGCCGTCGCGATGATGCAGGTGCGCGACGAACCGCCGCCGCTGCCGGACACGATCCCGCTGAAGGCCCGCGAGCTGATCGAGTCGGTGCTGGTCAAGGACCCGACGCAGCGCTACGCCACCGGCGGGGAGTTCGCCGAGGCCGTGGCCGCCGTCCGGCGCGGCGAGGCGATGCCGGTGCCGTCCGGGTTCACACCGCACGGCGGGTCGGCCGCGGTGGAGCCCCGCACCCGCCGCACCGCGCCCGTGCCGCCGCCCGCGTTCACGCCCGACGAGCGGTACGCACCCGACCGGTACCGGGCCGAGGAGCCACAGGTCGCCCACGACGACGACGCGGACCTCTACATCGGCGACCAGCCCTACACACCCGCCCGCCGGCCCGCGCCGCCGACGGAACCGCTGCGGCTCCAGCCCACCGCCGGGCCGGGTCGGGGCCTGCTGATCGTCCTGTTCGTCCTGCTGACCGTCGCCGCGGTGGTGTTCGGCATCTTCGTGCTCCGCGCTCTCGGCGGGGGCGACCCCGGCGCAGGTGCGGGGATCCGGGTCGTGACGTCCGTGGGGGCGGCGTCCGCCGGAATGATCGACAACGGAGTCGTCCGGTGAACCCGCACAACCCGCCGACCGGCGCTCCACGGGTCGTCGGTACACCCCGGACGCACACCCCGCCCGGCATGATGACCTCGTCCACCCGAACCTCCCAGAGGGCGCGATGACCACCCCCCGACTGTTGTCCGAGCGCTACGAGCTGGGCGAGACGCTCGGCTACGGCGGCATGTCCGAGGTCCACCACGGGCTCGACACCCGGCTGGGCCGCGACGTCGCCATCAAGGTGCTCCGCGCCGACCTCGCCCGCGACCCGCAGTTCCAGATGCGCTTCCGGCGCGAGGCGCAGAACGCCGCGGCGCTCAACCACCCCGCGATCGTCGCCGTGTACGACACCGGCGAGGTGCAGAGCGAGGTTGGGCCGCTCCCGTACATCGTCATGGAGTTCGTCGACGGCCAGACGCTGCGCGACATCGTCAAGACCACCGGTCCGATGAGCCAGCAGCGGGTGATCGAGGTGATGGCCGACGTCTGCGCCGCCCTCGACTTCAGCCACCGCCACCAGATCATCCACCGCGACGTCAAGCCCGCGAACATCATGATCAACAACGCCGGCGCGGTGAAGGTGATGGACTTCGGCATCGCCCGCGCGCTGGGCGAGGGCCAGAACGTCACGCAGACCGCGGCCGTCATCGGCACCGCGCAGTACCTCTCGCCCGAGCAGGCGCGCGGCGAGGCCGTCGACGCCCGCTCCGACGTCTACGCCGCCGGGTGCGTGCTGTTCGAGCTGCTCACCGGGGAGCCCCCGTTCACCGGCGACACGCCCGTCGCGGTCGCCTACCAGCACGTCCGCGAGGACCCGCGGCACCCGTCCGAGCTGAACCCGTCGATCCCCGCCGCGCTCGACTCCGTCGCGCTCAAGGCGCTGTCGAAGAACCCGGCCAACCGCTACCAGTCCGCCGCCGAGATGCGGTCGGACCTCGTGCGCGTCCGCAGCGGGCAGGCGCCGATGGCGCCCACGGTCATGAGCGAGGACGAGCGCACCGCGATGCTCGCCAGCCAGACCGGCCCGACGCGGCGGGTCAACGGCGGCGGCCGGCACACGATGCCGCCGTCGGCCCCGGCCTACTACGACGACGAGGAGCCGCGCCGCAACACCGGCCGGACCGTCGGGATCGCGGCGGCCGTGGCCGTCGCGCTGGCCCTCATCGGGTTCGTGGCGTACCAGATCTTCGGGGGTCCGGCGGCGCCGGAGCAGTTCGCGATGCCCGACGTCGTCGGGCAGGAGCAGGAGGCGGCGCGCACCGCCCTGATCAACGCGGGGCTCAACCCGACGGTCCAACCCGAGGAGTCCTCGGTCGAGGACCAGGGCCGCGTCGTGCGCACCGACCCGGTCGCGGCCACCCAGGTCGAGGAGCGGCGGGCCGTCACCCTGTTCGTCGGGTCCGGGCCCGCGGTGGCCGCCGTGCCCCCGTTGGCCGGCCTCTCGCTCGCCGACGCCCAGACCGCACTGGCCGCCCGGGGTCTCACCCTGGGCGAGCAGACGCCCGAGGAGACCACCGACGAGGCGCTGATCGACAGGATCATCCGCTCGACGCCGGCGGCCGGTGCGGACGCGCCCGGCGGGAGCGCGGTGGCCGTGGTCATCGGCACCCGGCCCACGACCGTCGCCGTGCCGTCGGTGAGCGGCCAGAGCCGCGAGCAGGCCACCCAGACGCTGGAGGCGGCCGGCTTCGAGGTCAGCGAGACCCAGGTCGACGGCGGCGGCAGCAACGGCGACGTGCTCGGCACCAACCCGGCGGCGGGCGCCCAGGCCGCACCGGGGTCCACCGTCACGCTGCAGCTCTCGCGCGGCAACCAGGCCACGGTGCCCAACCTCGTCGGGCTCGACCGCAGCGACGCCCTGCGCGCGATCCAGCAGGCCGGGATCAGCCTGGGCGACGTCGACCAGCGCGAGCGCGGCGTGAGCGACAGCTCGCAGGACGGCCGGGTCATCGAGCAGTCGATCGCCGAGGGACAGCCCTTCGAGGACGGCGACGAGCTCGTCATCACGATCGGCGACGCCGGCGGCGGATTCTTCGGCGGGAACTGAGTGGCGCGCCGGGGCACACTGGTGCCCATGCGCGTGCTCGTGATCGACAACTACGACAGCTTCGTCTACAACCTCGTCCAGTACCTGGCCCAGCTCGGGGCGGAGACGACGGTGCGGCGCAACGACGAGGTCGACCTCGACGAGCTCGGCGACGTCGACGGCGTGCTCGTCAGCCCCGGCCCGGGCGTGCCGGAGCGGGCGGGCGTGAGCGTCGAGGCGATCCGGCGCTGCGCCGACCGCGAGGTGCCCCTGCTGGGCGTCTGCCTGGGCCACCAGGCCATCGGGGTGGCGTGGGGCGGGGTCGTGGAGCGGGCGCCCGAGCTGCTGCACGGCAAGACGTCGCTCGTGCACCACGAGGGGGCCGGCGTGCTCGCCGGGCTGCCCGACCCGTTCGTCGCCACGCGGTACCACTCGCTGTCCATCCGGCCCGACACCCTGCCCGCGGAGCTGGAGGTCACCGGCCGCACCGAGAGCGGCGTGATCATGGCGGTGCGGCACCGGTCGCTGCCGATCGAGGGCGTGCAGTTCCACCCGGAGTCCGTGCTCACCGAGTTCGGTCACCGCATGCTCGCCACCTGGATGGCCGGCGCGGGCCATCCCGCCCCCGAGCCGCTCGTGGAGGCCCTGACCGCGGAGACGGCGGCCCTGAGCGCCCGAGCCTGACGCCCGGCCGCTGCGCGAGCCGCGCGGCCGCGGTGCGGCGACCGCCGGGAGCGGGGAACAGCGGGAGTGCTGGTGGAAGCCGTGCGCGCGATAGCCTGGGCCCAGAGTCCGGTGCGGTGCGCGCCGGAGACGCCGTCTCACGAGGTCTGCAGATGCCCAAGAGCAAGGTCCGCAAGAAGGCCGCCTACGTCCCGCCCCCCGGCGACAAGCGGACGACCACGCCGGTCAAGGTCAAGGGCCCCACGAACCCGATCTACGTCGCCGTCTTCCTCGGTCTGATGCTGCTCGGGCTCGTCTGGCTGGTGGTCAACTACCTGGCTGTGGACTACATCCCGTGGATGGCCGCGCTGGGCCCGTTCAACTTCCTCATCGGCTTCTCACTCATCGTAATCGGGCTTCTGATGACGATGAGATGGCGCTGAGCAGCGGAAATACATGACTGTAAGTAGTCCCCAGTGTGGACAAGTGCTGTGGACAAACTACCGTGAGTGATCATGGATCGGCCGTTCGGACCTGGAGTCCGGCGGCCGGACTGGTCGTGCTCGGGTGGCTCGCCGCGGTCGCCGCGACGGCGTGGTGCGTCCTGCTGACGACCTCGGGGGCCGATCCCACGGGCCGCCTGCTGGCCGGCTGCGCGGCGGCCGGGCTGGCCCTCGCCGCCCTGTACGGGACGCGCGCCCGGCCGCGCCTGCGGGTCGACGCCGACGGCCTGACCGTCGGCGGGCTGCTGCGCGCCCGGCACCATCCGTGGCCGCTCGTGCAGGGCGTGCGCGTGCTGCGGACGCGCCGGTTCGGCCGGGAGAGCTCGCTGCTGGAGGTCGACACCGTCACCCCCGACGGCGGCGAGCGGCTGCTGCTGTTCGGCCGCCTCGACCTCGGCGCCGATCCCGAGGACGTGGCCCCCGAACTGCTGGACCTACGACCCCGCTAGCACCGCGCCCGCGGTGATGACGACCAGCAGGACGACGGCGATCGCGGCCAGTCCCCCGGCCTGCAGCGGCGTGCGCCGGGCCGGCGGGGCGTAGACGAGCACGGCGGTGGCCGCGGCGCCCGCGAGCAGGCCCCCGACGTGGGCCTGCCAGGAGATGCCGGGGACGAAGAACCCCAGCGCGAGGTTGACCACGAGCAGCCCGACGACCTGGTTGAGCGGCCTGCGCAGCCGCAGCAGGGCGACGGCGAGCCCGCCCATCAGGCCGAACACCGCCCCGGACGCACCGGCCACGTACTCGTCCGGCCCGTAGAGCAGCATCACCGCGGCCGCACCGCCGAGCATCCCCAGCAGGTAGACGGCCAGGAACCGGCCGCGGCCGAGCAGGGTCTCCATGTCCCGGCCGATCACCCACAGCGCGAACATGTTGAACGCGATGTGCAGCGGGCCGATGTGCAGGAAGCCCGAGGTGACGAGCCGCCACCACTCCCCGGCGGCGACCGTGCCCGGCGAGAGCGCCCAGTCGACGAACAGCGCCGAGCGGAAGTTGGACGCGATGCCGCCCGCCTGCACGGCCGTGACCGCGAAGGCGAGCAGGTTGAGCACCACCAGGGCGGGCACGACCACCGGTCGCGCCCCCGGGACGGCGCCCGCGACGGTGGTGCCGCGGCGCACCTCCCGCTGCCCCTGGTGGACGCAGTCGACGCACTGGTGCCCCACCGACGCCTCCCGGAGGCACTCCGGGCACGCCGGACGCCCGCAGCGGGTGCAGGCGAGTCCGGTGGGCCGGTCGGGGTGGCGGACGCACACCGCCGGAGCTCCGGCGGGCGGGCCGGCGGGGTACGTCACGGCGCGTCGCTCAGGAGATCTCGATCTTCTGGATGACGACGTCGGTCAGCGGCCGGTCGGACCGGTCGGTGCTGGTGGCCGCGATCGTGTCGACGACGGCGCGCGAGTCGGCGTCGGCGACCTCACCGAAGATCGTGTGCTTGCGGTTGAGGTGCGGCGTGGGGCCCACGGTGATGAAGAACTGCGAGCCGTTGGTGCCGGGTCCCGCGTTGGCCATGGCCAGCAGGTAGGGGCGGTCGAACTGCAGCTCCGGGTGGAACTCGTCGCCGAACTGGTAGCCGGGGCCGCCGCGGCCGGTGCCGGTCGGGTCGCCGCCCTGCAGCATGAAGCCGCTGATGACGCGGTGGAAGACCGAGCCGTCGTAGAACGGGCCGGAGTCGCCGCCGCTGGCGTTGGGCTGGCTGTAGTCGCCCTCACCCGTGGCGAGCCCGACGAAGTTCGCGACCGTCTTCGGCGCGTGGTCGGGGAAGAGGGTGATCACGATGTCGCCCTCGGAGGTCCGCAGCGTCGCGGTGTTCTTGGCGTTGCCTGGTTCCGTCACGCACCCCATCGTGCCAGCACGTCGGAGAGGAAGGTCGTCACGGTGCCCTCGTAGGCGGCCGGATCGGCGTTCCAGGCCGCCGTGTGCTCCGGTCCGGCGACCTCCACGTACCGCAGCGGCCACCCCAGTCCGGGTGCCGCGGCGGCGAGCGCGCGGCTGGCGGTGACCGGCACGGAGGTGTCGTCGTCGGTGTGGAAGAGCAGCGTGGGGGGCCGGACGGCGGGGGGCCGCCGGGCGAGGTCGAACCGGCCGAAGTCGATCCGGATGCGCCGGCTGGTGATCGCGGCGGCCAGCGGCGTGAGCCCGGGCGGCAGCCTGCGGTTGCGGGCCTGCTGGCGCAGGGTCGCCATCCAGTCCACGAGCGGCGCGTCCCAGACGACGGCGGCGACGGTCCCCGCCTCCGTCGAGCGGTCCAGGAACGCCCCCGTGATCGCGCCGCCCATCGACCACCCGTAGAGCACGATCCGCCGGGCGCCGCGCGCGCGGGCGAACCGCACCGCGGCCTCGACGTCCTCCCACTCGGCGTCGCCGAGGTGGTCGCGGCCGTCGGGGCTGGCCGGGGCGTCGCCGTCGTTGCGGTAGCTGACGACGAGCACCGACAGGCCGAGCGCGTGCAGCGCGGGCAGCACCCGCAGCGCCTCGCGCCGGGTGCCGCCGCGCCCGTGCACGGCGATCACCCAGGTGTCGACGTCCGGGCCGTCGCCGGCCGGGGACGCCGGGCCGGGGACGAGCCAGGCGGGCGCCGGGCCGAGCGGGGTGTCGACCTCGACGTCGGAGTAGCGGTGGCCGCGGGCCGCCGGGTCGTCCCAGGGGCCCGTGTCGAGGACGGCGGCGGTGCCGACGACGGGCACGTCGCCGCCGACCAGCGGGCGGACCACGCGGCCGTCCGCGACCGTGTCGACCGGCCCCATCCGGGCCAGCCCGCCGACCCAGCGCAGGCCCCACGTACCGGGCTGGCGGGTCAGGCGCGACTCCGCGAGCGTCACCGTCGTGGCGCTGACCGCGAGCACCTGCTCCGGATAGACCAGCTGCCGGCGGGTGTCGAGCAGGACCCCGGAGTAGAACCAGCCGATCCCGCCGAGCGCGGACCCGATCCCCACACCTGCGCCTGCCGCCGCGAGCCTCGCCACCACCGTCACGGTGTCGATGATGTCCGACACGCCGGGGTTCTCGCGATGCCCACCATAACGAGTGAAAGACGATGACGGCCACGTTAAGTGCACAACTGGTTGCAGAACGTTTCGTTATCCGGTCTGACAACGATCGCGTCTGAAGGGACTTCCCGCATGAGCAGCCTTGCTCGGCGCAGCCTGCGCACCACCGCCGCAGCGGCCGGAATCGCCGCACTGGGCGTGGGCCTCGCCGGCCACGCCTTCGCCGCCCCGGAGCTCCCGGAGCTCCCCGGAACCGACGGCCTGCCCGCCCTGCCCGAGGCCCCGGCCGCCCCCGGCGCCGACGCGGCCCCCGGCGACCTGGCCGCGCCCGGCCTCCCGTCCGCCGAGGGCTGGAGCGTCCCCGGCCTGTTCAACGTCGAGATGCCGTCCGTGAACACCGCCGCGCCGGAGCTCCCCGCCGGTGACGCGTTCGCGCTGCCCACCCTGCCCGTCGACGGCGGCAAGGGCGGCGGCCTGCCCGGGCTCCCGGGGCTCCCCGGGCTCCCTGCCCTGCCCGGCACCGACGGCCTGCCCGCCCTCCCCGGCACCGACGGCCTGCCCGCCCTGCCCGGCACCGACGGCCTGCCCGCCGCACCCGCGCTGCCGATCTCGGAGGGGCTGCCCGAGGCCCCGGCCCTGCCCGGCGCCCCGGCCCTGCCGGAGGCCCCGTCCACCGAGGGCATCGTCAACATGGACGGTGGCTTCGACCAGGTCAGCGGCCCGACCCCGGACGGCGTCGGCCAGAACCAGGTCGGCGCGCTCGCTGCGGCCGACATGGCGAAGATGATGCTCGAACTGGCGCAGAGCGCCGCGGCCGGCGAGTCCGTCACCCAGAACCAGCAGATCGGCTGATCCACGCCGGACTCGACGGCCCGCTGCGCAACGGTGCGCGGCGGGCCGTTGTCCGTTTACCCCGCAGGTCATCGACCCGACGACCCCCGCTGCACGACAGTCGTCGCATGACCACTTCCACCGCGTCCACCGCCCCCACGACCTCCGACGCCCCGCTGCGGCTCGCGCTGCGGATCGACGCCACCGCCTCCGGCGCGCTGGGCGTGCTCGCCCTCGCGGCGACCCCGCTGCTCGTCGACCTGCTCGGCCCGCCCGCCCCCGTGCTCGTCGGGGTCGGCGCCTTCTTCGTGGTGTTCGCGGCCGGGCTGCTCGTGCTCGCCGCCCGCCGCCGGATCCCGCGGCCCGCCGCCCGGACGGTCGTGGTCGGCAACGCGGCCTGGGTGGTCGCCAGCGTGCTCGTCGCCGTGCTGGCCGGGCAGGTGCTCACCGGGCTCGGCGTCGCCGTCGTCCTGGTCCAGGCCGGCGCGGTCGCGGTGTTCGCCGAGCTGCAGCGGCGGGGCCTGCGCCGGATGGGCTGAGGATCAGCGGACCGGGGTGCAGCCCCGGGGCGCGGGGCGGCCGGCCCGCCGGGCGCGGCGGGCCGGCCCCACCCGCGCGGGACCGGGCACGTCAGCGGGGCGTGATCTCGCCCATCGGGCCCCAGCCCTTCACCTGCTCGTCGTCGACGTACATGATCTGCGGCTGCCGCGAGACCAGGTCGGGGGCCTTCTCGACGAAGTCGGCGAAGTGCGCGGTCTTGGTGTGGGCGCCACCGGCGTCACCGTCGCGGAAGCACTCGATGGTGACGAAGTCGAGCGGGTCCGTCAGGCCGCGCGACCACTCGAAGAAGACGCAGCCCTCCTCCGCGTTGACCGCGGCCGCGTAGGACTCGGCCAGGGCCAGCCATTCGTCCACCTTCTCGGGGCGGATCGGGAACTTGACGTTGATCAGGATCATGCGGCACATGCTAGTGACGGGGCCCCTGTTCCACGTGGAACGTCCCGGGATGAGACGCCGTATCGAACTGAGACCGGCCGACCCGGCGCCCGCCTCTACCGTGGCGCGATGGGTGACCAACGCCTCGCCGGACCGGCCGACATCCCACTGGTCGCGCGGTGGGGCACCGAGCATCCGGCGGCCCCGCTCGTCGTCGCCCTGCACGGCCGCGGCACCAGCGAGCACTCGCTGATCGAGATCTCCCCGTGGCTGCCGCACGGCCCCGTCGCGTACGTCGCGGTGCGCGGGCCCCTGCAGCTGGGCAGCGGCTACGCGTGGTTCACCGACACCGGGGACGAGCCGCCCGACGCCGACGACCTGGCCCTGACCTGCCGGTGGTTCCTCGACTGGCTCGACACCGAGGGCAACCCGGACCGGCCGGTGCTGCTCATCGGCTTCCGGGAGGGCGTCACGTTCGCGGGCGCGCTGATGCTCACCGCCCCGGAGCGGTTCGCCGGGGCCGGGCTCATCTACGGGGCCCTGCCGCTCGACTCGGGCCTCAAGACCGACCGCGGCGCGCTCTCCGGGATGCCGGTCTTCCTCGCCCACGGCCAGGACGACGTGCGCACCCCGGCTCCGCTGCTCGCCCGCACCTGGGACTGGCTGGCGAAGGAGAGCGGGGCGCCGCTGTGGGCGGAGCGCGAGCCGGGCGGGGACCAGCTCGTCGGGGCCGTCGTCGGGCACCTCGGCACCTGGCTCGGCGACCGCCTCGACCACATCCGGGCCCACGGCGAGAACCCGCTCCCCGACGGCGACGAGCCGCCGTGGCCGACCGTGCCCGGCGGCCGCCTCCCGGTCCGCGGCGGGCCCCCGCCCGAGGTCACGACCACGACCCCGCAGAGCCAGGTGACGCAGACCGCGCCCGCCGCGCTGCAGGAGGAGCTCTGGACGCGGCTCACCGCGCTCGACGCCGTGACCACGGCCGCCGCCACCGTCGGCCCGGAGGGCACGCGCTCGCTGCTGCTCGACCGCACCGCCGCCACCGGCCCCGACTCCGCGTACCTGCTCCCCGACCTGGGCGAGTTCGCCCACCTGCACCCCGACCCCGACGGCAGCCTGCACGCCGCGCTGCCCGACGAGCTGGCCTACGACGCGATCGCGAAGGGGTGGGCGGTGCCGCACCCGCTCGCGGGGGTGCGGGTCCACTCGGGGACGGTGCTGGTCCCCGGCCCGCGCGACGCGGGCGAGGTCGACGTGGTCGCGGGGATCGTCGCGGCGGCCCACCGGCACGCGACGGGCTGATCCGGGAGCTACGCGCGCGGGACGCGCGGGAGCAGCACGATCTCGTCGGGGTCCCGGTCCGGGCGCAGGCCGCGCCACACGGCGTGCCGGAGCCGGTGGTCGTGGGTGAGGGTGCGGTACTCGACCTCCCCGACCAGCACGGGGTCCACCCAGTGCGCGGGCCGGGCGTACTCGCGCGGCACCTCGTCGGCGTCGAACGGGCTGGTGTCGCGGTGCAGCGGGGCGAGCCGCGCGTGCAGGTCGCGCAGCACCGCGTCGGTGAACCCGGTGCCGACGTGGCCGAGGAACCGCAGCCGGCCCGCGCCGTCGTGGGCGGCCAGCAGCAGCGCCCCGACGCCGCCCGCGCGCCGCCCCTCCCCCGCCGTCCAGCCCGCGACCAGCACCTCCTGTGCGGACAGCAGCGCGGTCTTCACCCACGCCGACGACCGCCTGCCCGGCTCGTAGCGGGACGCGCGGCGCTTCGCGACGATCCCCTCCAGCCCGTGCGCCCGCGCCACCTCCAGCAGCTGCACGGCCGGCACGTCGGGGACCGAGGGCGGGACCTGCACGCCCGGCACCTCCCCCAGGCCGAGCTCGTCGAGGCGGCCGCGGCGCACGTCGTAGGGCTCGCGGAGCAGGCTCTCCCCGTCGATCTCGAGCAGGTCGAACACGTACAGGGCCACCGGCACCCGCTCCACCACCTCGGGGGCCGGGTGGCGCAGGTGCATGCGGTGCTGCAGCAGCCCGAAGTCCGGCCGGCCGGCCCCGTCGAGCGCGACCAGCTCCCCGTCGAGCACGACCGACCGGCCCGCGGCCCAGCCGCCGACGGACCCGGCGCGGACGAGCTCCGGGTACCCGGCGGTCACGTCGTTGCCGTTGCGGCTGGTCAGGGTCACGCCGTCGGGGGTGCCGGCGACGATCGCCCGCACCCCGTCCCACTTGAACTCCACCGCCCACCCCGCCGTGACCACCGGCGCGGCGCCCGCGGTGGCCAGCATCGGCCGCAGCGGCGCGGACGGCGGGGGGACCATGTGCCCACCCTGCTCGCCCGGCGCACCCGGCACCAGCCGCCGACCCGATCGGGGCCGCCGGGTCGCCGACCCCGCCCCCGTCACCTACGGTGGGCCGCGGTTGAGACCCCAGCCACGCCGTGCCCCATCCCGAGAGGAACGAGGGCGGACCGTGACCGGGTTCTCTCCGGCATCCCCGCAGCGCCCATCATCGCAGCGCCCGTCATCACAGCGCCGCTGCCTGTTCGACGTCGCGGCGAGCGGCGTCGACGGCCGATTCGACGTCGTGCCGGCCGGCGAGCTCGACGCCGCCTGCGCGGATCGGTTCCGCGGTGTCCTGCACGAGTGCGCCGCGGCCGGCGCCGCGCTCGTCGTGGTCGACCTGGCCGGGCTGCGGCTGCTGTCCGCCGCGGGGGTGGCGGTGCTCGTCGACGCCCGCGAGGTGCTCGACGCGTGCGGGGCCCGGCTGGTCCTCACGCGCGCCACCCGGGCCGCGACCCGGGTCCTCCGGCTCACCGGGCTGGACGTCCTGCTCGGCGATCCCGGTGACGCCGACCCGGTGCCCCGACCGCGTCCCGGTCGGGTCGCCGCCGGGCCGGAACGGGCTTAGCGTGGGGTCGGCGGCCGCATCCACCGGCGCCCTCCCCGACCGGCGATCCGCCGGTCCCCACCGGCGTTCCGCCGGGCACCGCACGCATCTCCGTGCGGACTACTGAGAGCAGATCCTCCTGATGAGCAACGACAACACCCTCGTCCGCAGCCTGCACGACCTCGGCCTGAGCGCCTGGTTCGGCGGCTCGCTGATGGGGGCGGTCGGCGTCAACGGCGCGGCCGACGACGTGCACGACCCCACCGAGCGGCTGCGCGTCGCCAGTTCCGGATGGGCCCGCTGGGCGCCGGTGAACGCGGCGGCGATCGGGGTCCACCTCATCGGCGCGGTGGGCATGCTCTCGGCCAACCGCGAGCGCGTCCGCCGCGAGCCCGGCGTCGGGACGTCCAGCGCGGTCAAGACCGCCCTCACCGTCGCCTCGCTCGGGGCCACCGCCTACTCCGGGTGGCTCGGCTCCCGCACGGCGAAGGGCGTCGGCGCGCCGGCCGCGGGCGGCGTCACGCCCTCATCGGGCACCCCCGACGACGTGGCCGACGCCCAGCGACAGCTGCGGGTCGTGCAGTGGGTGCTCCCGCTGCTCACCGGCGCGCTCGTCGTCGTCAGCGCGCTGCAGGGCGAGCAGCAGCGTCCCCGGGTCCGGGCCGGCGCGCTCGCCCGCTCGATCCAGGACCGGGTCGCCGCCGCCGTCTGACGGATCAGGTGCGCACCCGCATCCGGACGGTCGAGCCGACCGGTCCGGGCTCGATCTCGAGACGGTCGGTGAGGTGGCGCATCAGCCAGAGGCCGCGTCCGCGCGGCTGACGCGGGTCGGGCGGTGTCCGGCCCGCGTCCTCGTGCAGCGGGGGCCCCGCCGGGCTGCGCACCTCGACGACGAACGACGCGCCGTCGGTCCAGCAGCGGACCGTGCCGCTCCCGCCGCCGTGCTCGATCGCGTTCGTCGCCGCCTCGTTGACGGCGAGCACGAGGTCCTCGACCCGGTCCGCCGCGAGCCCCGCCGCCGCCGCGCCCTCCCGCGTGACGTGCCGCACCGCCGCCAGCCCGTCGGGACCGAACGACAGGACCGGCCCGCCCGGCACGGCGGTGGCCGGGTCGTCGCTCAGGGCTTCGCTCATGACGCACGGACCTCGTCTGCCCTCGTCGGGCGATCGTCGCGGCCCGGCGGCCCGGCGCAGGGCGGAACGGACCGTCGCCGGGGTCCGGGGCGATGGGAGGAGGGTACGGGCCCGCCCCCTCGCACGCCCGCCGAGACCGTGCCCCGGCTGTCGCAGACTGAGACTGTTCTTGATTGATTCCAGAAACAGGGCCAGACTCGGACCCGTGCCGACACCGGAGTTCGAACGCCTGCTGCGCGGGGCCGCCCTGCGCGTCACGCGTCCGCGGCTCGCGGTGCTCTCCGCGGTGCACGACCATCCCCACGCCGACACCGACTCGATCCTGCGGGTCGTGCGCGAGGATCTCGGCGAGGTCTCCCACCAGGCCGTCTACGACGTGCTGCGCGCGCTCACCGCCGCCGGCCTGGTCCGTCGCATCCAGCCGCAGGGCTCCCGGGCGCGCTACGAGTCGCGGGTCGGGGACAACCACCACCACCTCGTGTGTCGGTCGTGCGGCGTCATCGCCGACGTCGACTGCGCCGTCGGGACCACCCCGTGCCTGACGGCGGCCGACGACCAGGGCTTCTCCATCGACGAGGCCGAGGTCATCTACTGGGGCCTGTGCTCCACCTGCTCCACCACCACAGCCATCCACTGATTACGGAAGGACCCCCGTGACTGACGACCAGCTCTCCGCTGATCACGAGACCGTCGAAGCCGACATGAACACCGAGCAGGCCGGCGGCTGCCCCGTCCACGCCGGTCGCATGGGGCACCCGACCGAGAGCGCCAGCAACACCGACTGGTGGCCGAACCAGCTCAACCTGAAGATCCTGCGCAAGCACCAGCCCGCGTCCGACCCGTTCGGCGGGGAGTTCGACTACTCCGCGGCGTTCGCCAGCCTCGACCTCGACGCGCTCACCGCCGACGTCGACGCGCTCATGACGGACTCGCAGGACTGGTGGCCCGCCGACTTCGGTCACTACGGCGGCTTCATGATCCGCATGGCGTGGCACAGCGCCGGCACCTACCGGGTCGAGGACGGCCGCGGCGGCGCCGGGGCCGGCATGCAGCGCTTCGCCCCGCTGAACAGCTGGCCGGACAACGGCAACCTGGACAAGGCGCGCCGCCTGCTGTGGCCGATCAAGAAGAAGTACGGCAACAAGATCTCCTGGGCCGACCTCATGGTCTTCGCGGGCAACCGCGCGCTGGAGACGATGGGCTTCACCACCTTCGGCTTCGCCGGCGGCCGCGCCGACGTGTGGGAGCCCGACGAGGACGTCTACTGGGGCCCGGAGCGCACCTGGCTCGGCGACGAGCGCTACACCGGTGACCGCGAGCTGGAGAAGCCCCTCGGCGCCGTCCAGATGGGTCTGATCTACGTCAACCCGGAGGGCCCGAACGCCAACCCGGACCCGCTGGCCTCGGCCCGCGACATCCGCGAGACGTTCGGCAGGATGGCCATGAACGACGAGGAGACCGTCGCGCTGATCGCCGGCGGCCACACCTTCGGCAAGACCCACGGCGCGGCCGACCCCGACCAGTTCGTCGGCCCCGAGCCCGAGGGCGCCCCGATCGAGCAGCAGGGCTTCGGCTGGAAGCAGGGCTTCAACGACGGCAAGGGCCGCAGCGTCATCACCTCCGGCCTGGAGGTCACCTGGACCTCCGAGCCCACCAAGTGGACGAACAAGTACTTCGAGAACCTGTTCGCCTACGAGTGGGAGCTGGAGAAGAGCCCCGCGGGCGCGTGGCAGTTCCGGCCGAAGGACGGCGCCGGCGCCAACACCATCCCCGACCCGGAGACCGGCGAGCTCAACCGCTACCCGACGATGCTGGTCAGCGACGTCGCCCTGCGCGTGGACCCGATCTACGAGCCCATCTCGCGGCGGTTCCTGGAGAACCCGGACCAGTTCGCCGACGCGTTCGCCCGCGCCTGGTACAAGCTGACCCACCGCGACATGGGCCCGATCCAGCGCTACCTCGGCCCGCTCGTGCCGCAGGAGGAGCTGCTCTGGCAGGACCCGATCCCCGCCCGGGGCGACTACACCCTGTCCGACTCCGACGTCGCCACCCTCAAGGCGTCGATCCTGGACTCGGGCCTCACCGTCGCGCAGCTGGTGTCGGCCGCGTGGGCCTCGGCCTCGACGTTCCGGATCAGCGACAAGCGCGGTGGCGCCAACGGCGGCCGCATCCGCCTGCAGCCGCAGGTGGGCTGGGAGGCCAACGACCCCGACGAGCTCGCCCAGGTCATCCGGACCCTGGAGGGCATCCAGTCCTCCTTCGGCAAGGAGGTCTCCTTCGCCGACCTCGTCGTCCTCGGCGGCGTCGCGGCCGTGGAGAAGGCGGCGAAGGACGCCGGCCACGACGTGGCCGTCCCCTTCACCCCGGGCCGGAAGGACGCCACGCAGGAGCAGACCGACGTCGACTCGTTCTCCTACCTGGAGCCGACGTCCGACGGGTTCCGCAACTACCGCGGCAAGGGCCACCGCCTGCCGGCCGAGTACCTGCTCGTCGACCGGGCGAACCTGCTCAGCCTCAGCGCGCCGCAGATGACCGTCCTGGTGGGCGGCCTGCGCGTGCTGGGCGCGAACACCGGTGGGTCCACCGCGGGCGTCCTGACCGACCGGCCGGGCACCCTGACCAACGACTTCTTTACCAACCTGCTCGACATGGGCACGCAGTGGTCGTCGGTCGGCGGTGACGAGGACTCGTTCGAGGGTCGCGACGCCAGTGGCGCCGTGAAGTGGACGGGTACCCGCGCCGACCTGGTCTTCGGCTCGAACTCCGAGCTGCGGGCCATCGCCGAGGTGTACGCGAGCGACGACGGCGGGGAGAAGTTCGTCCACGACTTCGTCGCGGCGTGGGACAAGGTCATGCAGCTCGACCGCTACGACCTCTCCTGATCGCGCAGGTCTGATCCGCCGACAGCCCCGACCGGTTCCGCCGGTCGGGGCTGTCGGCGTTCCGTTCCCGGCGCTCTCAGCGGGTCCGGGGCGCCGGGCGGGCCGCCGGGAGCCCGGCCGGGTCGAGCTCCCGGTCCACGATCCGGCGCGACACCTCCGCCAGGCGCGTGTTGCTGCCCCGGGCGTACCCGCGCAGCAGCGTGAAGGCCTCGTCCATCGCCAGCCCCGTGCGCTGGGCGACGACCCCCTTGGCCTGCTCGATGACCACCCGGCTGTCCAGCGCCGACTGCAGCTGCTCGTTGAGGACCGCGCCGCGCCGGATCGCCCGCTCGGACAGGATCCCGATCGTCGCGACGTCGGCGAGGGCCTGCCCCAGGACCAGGTCCGGCTCCGGGAGCGGGCCGGGGATCCGGTGGAACAGGGCCAGCACGCCGACGGCCTCCCCGCGCAGGCGCAGCGGGAGCGCGTGCACCGACCGGAACGCCCCGGACCGCTCGACGGCCGCGGTGTACGCGGGCCAGACCACCGTCCGGTCGGCCAGGTCGGGGACGCGGACCTGCCGGGCGGAGCGGTAGCACTCCAGGCACGGTCCCTCGTCGGCCTGCAGGGCCAGCAGCTCCATCGTGGTGGCGTCCTCGCTGGAGGCGGCCACCACGCGCAGCTCGTGGCGCGCGTCGGCGAGGAGCAGGCCGGCCGCGTCCGCCGCCAGCAGGTCCACGCAGTGGCCCACCAGCCGGCCGAGCAGGTCGACGACGTCGTAGTCGTCGACCAGGCTGTCGGCCAGCGCGACGAAGGCCCGGCCGACCTGCTCCTCCCGGTCGACCCGGCTCACCCGGTGTCCTGCACGTCGCCGGGCCGCGCCCGGGTCCAGCTGGTCATGCCGTCCGTCCGTCCGTTCGCGCACGGCGCGGAGCCGTGCGGATGGCCGCCGGGGGCTGGGGCGGTGGAGATCGTTGCTCTCCACCGTGGCACGGATCCGTCGCGGGCGGTAATCGGGGACCGTCGCCGGACCTCCTCAGTGACGCAGACCGGCCTGCTTCAGCAGCGGCATGACCTCCTCGCCGAAGTACTTGAGCTCCTCGTTGTAGTCGATGAGCCCGAAGATCATGCCCTCCATGCCCGCCTCGTTGAGCCGGCCCAGCTCCTCGGTGACCTGCTCCGGGGTGCCGACGATCGGGTAGCCGCCCCAGCCGGCGATGAAGCGCTCCTGCATCTCCTTGACGGCGTGGTCGAACGACTGGCTCGCGCCGGACCCGGCGATCTTGATGACGTTGCCCGCCGCACCCCAGTCGCCCTCGTCGACGACCTGCTGGAACGCGCGCTTCGCCTCCTCCTCGGTGTCACGGCACACCACGAGGCCGTAGGTCATGGCGTGGATCTCGCGCTGGTACTCCTCGCGCGCCTTCGCCTTGAGCTTGGTCGTGTAGCCCTTGATGTTCTCCAGCGTGTCGAGCGAGGCGAAGTTGAAGTCGACGTTGCGCGCGGAGAACTCGATGCCCGACGGCGAGTTGCCCGCGTTGATCAGCGCGGGGCGCGGGCCCTGGTGCGGCTTCGGGTAGGCCTCGAGCAGCTCGGCGTCGAAGTACTTCGAGTGGATCGCGAACGTGCCCTCCTCGGTCCACAGCTTGTTGACGAAGTCGAGCCACTCCTGGCCGTAGGCGTAGCGCTCGTCGTGCTCGCGCTGCTCGGAGCCGAACATCTCCATCTCCGGCGGCACCCAGCCCATGACCATGTTCAGCGCGAAGCGCCCCCCGGAGATCCGGTCGACCGTGGTGGCCTGCTTGGCGGCGACGATCGGGTGCATCGTGGGCAGGTGGCTGGTGGCCGCGACGGCGATCCGCTCGGTGGCCTCGGCGACGCCGGCGGCCCAGGTGTAGGTCTCGAAGCAGTTGCCGTTGAAGTTCGTCGATCCGCCGAAGCCCTTCCAGCGGGCGACGGGGACGAGCACGTCGAAGCCGAGCCGGTCGGCGCGCTGCGCGATCTCCTTCGTGTGCTCCCAGGTGATCTCGTAGCTGCTCGGTGCGTGGCTCATGATCAGCCCGTAGGAGCAGTTGCTGCCGAACAGGCCCAGCTTCATCTTCTGGTCGCCGAACAGCGGGTTGGTCTCGGTGCGGTCGGCCGCGGGCCGCGTCTCCGCGGGCGGGCGGGGGTCGGTGGGGGCGAGGCCGAGGCGCTCGTTGGCCGTGACGGTCATCGTCTTCTCCTCTGGTCGGTTCAGCCGAGCTGGAAGGGGTCGCGGGTGCCACCGGTGAGCTCCACGAAGATCGACTTGTTCTCCGTGTACTCCTGGATCGCGTCCACGCCGTTCTCGCGGCCGATGCCGCTGGCACCGAAGCCGCCGAAGGGCATGTTGGGGGCGATCACGCGGTAGGCGTTGATCCAGACGGTGCCGGCGCGCAGCTTCGCGGCGACCCGGTGGGCGCGGTGCACGTCCTTCGTCCAGACCGATCCGGCCAGGCCGTAGGGGGTGTCGTTGGCGAGCTTGAGGGCCTCGGCCTCGTCGGTGAAGGTGTAGGCGGCCAGCACCGGCCCGAACACCTCCTCGCGGACGATGGTGTTTTCCGGGCCGACGCCGGTGACGACCGTCGGCTTCACGAACAGCCCGCCGCGCTCGGCGTCGGGCTCGCCGCCGCAGGCGAACGTCGCACCCTCGGCCGCGGCGCCCTGCAGGTAGCCGAGCACCTTGTCGTACTGCGGGCGGTTCGCGACGGGGCCCATCTCGGTCTCGGCCTCGTTGGGGTCGCCGAGCTTGATCGAGTTCGCCCTGGCCACGACCTTCTCGATCAGCGCGTCGTGCACGTCGGCGTGCACGATCAGCCGGGAGCCGGCCATGCAGGTCTGCCCGGTCGCGGCGAACACGCCCGCGATCAGCCCGTTGGCCGCGGCGTCGAGGTCGGCGTCGGGGAACACGATCTGCGGGCTCTTGCCGCCCAGCTCGAGGGTGACCCGGTTGAAGTTGGCCACCGCGGCCTGCGCGACCTTCGCCCCCGTCGCCGACGACCCGGTGAACGCGATCTTGTCGACGCCCTGGTGGGTCGCCAGCGCCTCGCCGGTGGAGCGGTCCCTCCCGGTGACGACGTTGAGCACGCCCGCGGGCAGCCCGGCCGCGTGCAGGATCTCGGCGAACGCGACGGTCGAGGCGGGCGCGTGCTCCGACGGCTTGACGACCATCGTGCAGCCCGCGGCCAGCGCGGGGGCGAGCTTGAACGTGAGCAGCAGCAGCGGGGAGTTCCACGGGGTGATCGCCCCGACGACCCCGACCGGCTCGCGCGTGGTGAACCCGAAGTAGTTGGGGTTCACCGGCGGGACGGTGCGGCCCTCGATCTTGTCGGCCAGCCCGGAGAAGTAGTAGTACCAGTTCGGCAGCGCGGTGAGCTGCCCGATCATCTCGCGGTAGAGCTTGCCCGAGTCGTTGACCTCCAGGCGGGCCAGCCGCTCGGCGTTGGCCGCGATCGCGTCGCCGACCTTCCGGATGACCGCGGCGCGCTGGAAGCCCGTCATGGCGCCCCACTCGCCGTCGAACGCGGCGCGGCTCGACGCGACGGCGTCGTCGACGTCCTCCGGCCCGCCGTCGGCCAGCCGGGCCCACGCCGTGCCGGTGTAGGGGTTCTGGGACTCGAACGTCCGGCCGGACCGTGCGTCGACGGACTTCCCGTGGATGAAGAGCTTGAGCTCCTCGAGCTGTGCGGGTGGCGTCATCGCCCTCTCCCTCGTCGGGTCTGCGTGACGGCGACGCTAGGGACGTGACCGAGGACACCGATATCCCGCGACGGCGCGGCTCGATCCGCTGAGCGCAGTCGTGTACCGCGCTCAGCGGCTGGTCGAGCGCCGCCGGGGTCCCTACTCTCGGGTGCAGGGACTGACACGAGGAGGTGTCGAGACGGGATGGAGGCCACACCCGACCTGTCGCGGTTCCCGGTGCTGGGCACGACGAGCCTGGACGAGGCCCGCGACGCCGTCACCCGGGTCTACCTCGACCACGAGCTGACCGCGCCGAGCGAGACCATGCACATGACGCTCAACGCCGTGTCCGACCGCCACTTCACGCTCGGGTACCTGGCCTACGGGGCGTCGGCGAAGCTCGTCATGCCCCCGACCGAGGACTGCTACCACGTCAACCTGACGCTGAGCGGCCGCACCGACGCCGACCGCAGCGACGGCGGGCGGGCCACCACGCACGCCCGGCGCAGCGGGCTCGTCCTGTCCCCGCACCAGCGCAACACCGTGCGCTGGTCGCCCGACGCGGAGCAGCTGATCCTGAAGATCCCCCGCACCGGCCTGGAGGGGCACCTGGGCGACCTGCTGGGCCGCCGCGTGCACGACGTGGTCGACTTCGACTTCGGCCTCGACCTGGGCAGCCCGCAGGGCAGCACGCTGCTGGCGTCGGTGGAGTTCCTGGCCCGCGAGCTCGACCGGCCGGGCGGGCTGGCCGAGATGCCGCTGGCTCGCGAGCAGCTCGAGGCGTTCGTGATGACGCAGCTGCTGCACGCCGGCCGCCACCAGTTCACCGACGACCTGCACGCCCCGGCCGAGCCGCTCCGGCACGGCCGGCTCGCCCCGGTGCTGGAGTACATGGAGCAGCACGCCGACGAGCCGCTCACCCCGCAGGAGCTGGCCCGGGTGGGCTGCATGAGCGTGCGGACGCTGCACGCGACGTTCCAGCAGGCGCTGGGCGAGTCGCCGATGAGCTACCTGCGCCGGATCCGGCTCGACCACGTCCGCACCGAGCTGCAGCGCAGCGACCCGTCGCTGGTCCGCGTCACCGACGTCGCCGTCCGGTGGGGGTTCCTGCACCAGAGCCGCTTCGCCCAGCAGTACCGCGAACGCTTCGGCGAGCTGCCGCGGGAGACCCTGCGCGGATACTCCCCGGCCGCCACCGGATAGCGCGGCGCCGCCGCCGTTCCTAGGGTCGACCCGTGAACCCCGCACTCGACGGCGTCCGCGTACTGGAGCTCGGCACCCTGATCGCCGGGCCGTTCTGCGGGCGGCTGCTCGCCGACCAGGGCGCCGACGTGATCAAGATCGAGGCCCCCGACCGGCCCGACCCGCTGCGCGACTGGGGCCAGGCCGAGGTCGACGGCCACCACTTCTTCTGGACCGTGCACGCCCGCAACAAGCGCTGCATCACCCTGGACCTGCGCAGCGAGCGGGGCCGCGAGCTGTTCCTCGACCTCGTCGGCACCGCGGACGTGGTGCTGGAGAGCTTCCGCCCCGGCACGCTGGAGCGCTGGGGCATCGGCCCGGACGTCCTGTCCGCGCGCAACCCGCGGATCGTGCTGGCCCGGGTGTCGGGCTACGGGCAGACCGGCCCGCACAGCAGGCGCCCCGGCTACGCGTCGGTCGCGGAGGCGGTCGGCGGCATGCGCCACCTCAACGGCTTCCCCGACGAGCCGCCGCCCCGCGCGGCGCTGTCGCTCGGCGACTCCCTCGCCGGCATGTTCGCGGCGCAGGGCGTGCTGACCGCGCTGTTCGCCCGGGAGCGCGACGGCGGGCCCGGGCAGGTCGTGGACGTCTCGCTGGCCGAGTCCTGCCTGGCGATGCTGGAGTCGACGATCCCGGACTACTCCGCGACCGGGCACGTCCGCGGCCCGGGCGGCACCCGGCTGGAGGGGCTCGCCCCGTCGAACCTCTACCGCTGCGCCGACGACCGCTGGCTGATCATCGCGGCCAACCAGGACACCGTCTTCGCCCGGCTGTGCACCGCGATGGAGCAGCCCGAGCTGGCCACCGACCCGCGGTTCGCCACCCACACCGCCCGGGGCCGCAACCAGGACGAGATCGACGCGATCGTCGGCGACTGGGCCGCCGGCCACGACGCCGACGCGCTGACCGCGCTGCTGGAGGCGGCCGGGGTCGTCGTCGGCCCGGTCAACACGGTCGCCGACGTCGTGCTGGACCCCCAGTTCCTGGCGCGCGACATGCTCGTCCCGCACCACGACGAGGCCATCGGCCGCGACGTGCTGGGGCCCGGTGTGGTCCCCCGGCTCGACCGCACCCCCGGGTCCGTGCGGTGGGCGGGCCCGCCCCGCCCGGGCACGCACAACACCGAGGTCTACACCGGCCTGCTCGGGCTCGGCGAGGACGAGCTGAAGCAGCTCGGGGCCGACCGGATCGTCTGAAGGAGAGCCATGACCACGCCCGTCGACCTCCGCGAGGTGGGCCTGCGCGACGGCCTGCAGCTGGAGGCCCCCGTCCCGCTCGCGACGAAGCTGGAGATCCTCGACGCCGTGTCCCGCACCGGGGTGCGCCGCGTCGAGGTCACCTCGTTCGTCTCCCCCACCGCGGTGCCCGCGCTCGCCGACGCCGAGCAGGTCGTCGCCGAGCTGGGCCGCTGGCCCGAGCTGCGGTTCTCCGCACTGGTCGCGGGCTACGGCGGGGCCCGGCGCGCCGTCGCCGCCGGGCTGCCGCACCTCGAGTACGTCATCTCCGCCTCCGACGGGCACAGCCTCGCGAACGCCCGCCGCACCTCCGACGAGGCCGTCGCGGCCACGGCCGACATCGCGCGGCTCGCCCACGACGCGGGCGGGGAGTGCGAGGCGATCATCGCCGTGGCCTGGGACTGCCCGTTCGACGGCCGCACGCCCGTCGCGCGCACGGTGGAGGTCGCCCGCCGGGCCGTGGAGCTCGGGGCCGACCGGATCTGCCTGGGCGACACCATCGGCACGACGGTGCCCGGTCGCGTCGTCGAGCTGGTGGAGGCCGTGCGGGCCGCCTGCCCGGGCGTCGAGGTCGGGGTGCACCTGCACGACACGCGCGGCTCCGGGATCGCGTGCGTGCTGGCCGCGGTGCAGATCGGCGTCACGCAGATCGACGCGGCGGTCGGCGGGCTGGGCGGCTGCCCGTTCGCGCCGGGCGCGAGCGGCAACATCGCCACCGAGGAGGTCGTCTACCTGCTCGAGGAGTCGGGGTACAGCACCGGGCTCGACCTCGGCCGGGTCCTGGAGGCCGCCGCGGTGGTGGAGCGGGCCGTCGGCCACGCCCTGCCCAGCGGTCTCTACCGGGCCGGCGGCCCCTCCCGCCCGGTCCCGCGGCCGGTCTGACCGATCCCGTACGCCCCGCGGTGGAACAGCAGCGGGAGCCGGCTGCCGTCGGCGCCGAGGTGGTGCACCCGCCCGACGACGATCGTGTGGTCGCCGCCGTCGTGCTCGTCGGACAGGGAGCAGTCGATCCAGGCGCACGCGCCGTCGAGGACGGGTGACCCGGACGGCCCCGCGGCCCAGGCGACCCCGGCGAACTTGTCGGTGCCGGAGCGGGCGAACGCGTTCGACAGGTCCTCGTGGTGGTCGGCGAGCACGTTCACGCAGAACCGGCCGACCTCGCGGATCCGCGGCCACGTCGACGACGTCCGCGCGGGCGCGAAGCTGACCAGCGGCGGGTCCAGCGACAGCGACGAGAACGACTGGCAGGTGAACCCGACCGGCCCGTCGGGCCCGGCCGCCGTCACCACCACGACGCCGCTCGCGAAGTGCCCCAGCACGTCCCGCATCCGGGCCGGCCCGACGACCTGCTCCTGCACCACCTCGTCCATGCCCCCGACGCTAGGGAGCCCGGTCCGGCCCGCGCTATCCGCAGATCGCAGGCCTGTGTCCACCCCGCCGCGCAACGGATACAACGGCGCGGCGCACGGATAGTCCGCACGCCCGGCGGCTCGTAGCGTCCGGGCTCACCCCACCCACGAGGAGTCCCGATGTCGGACGAACCGGTCGCCCTGCCCCCGACGCGCGCCGTCCAGCACGCCGTGGCGGCGCTCGCCGCGGGCGGCATGGTCGTCGTCGTCGACGACGCGGACCGGGAGGACGAGGGCGACCTCGTCGTGGCCGCCGCGACCGTCACGCCCGAGCAGGTCGCGTTCGTCGTCCGGCACACCACCGGCATCCTCTGCGCCCCGATGACGGCCGAACGCGCGGAGCTGCTGCGGCTGCCGCAGATGGTCGCCGACAACGCCGACGCCCACGGCACCGCCTTCACCGTCACCGTCGACCACGTCGACGCGGGCACCGGGGTCTCCGCCGCCGACCGGGCCCGGACGCTGCGCGCCCTCGCCGACCCCGCGACCGCGCACCACGACCTGCGCCGGCCCGGTCACGTCTTCCCGCTGCGCGCCCGCGACGGCGGCGTCCTCGTCCGGGCCGGGCACACCGAGGCCGCCGTGGACCTCCTGCGGCTGGCCGGGCAGGAGCCGGTCGCCGTCATCGGGGAGATCGTCGCGCCGGACGGGTCGATGTCCCGCGGCGCGCCGCTCCGCGCGTTCGCCGCCGAGCACGGCCTCCCGGTGCTCGCCATCGCCGACCTCGTCCGGTACCGGCGCGCGACCGAGCGGCTGGTCGAGCACGTCGCCACCTCCTCGATGCCGACGGTGTTCGGCGACTTCCGCGCCGTCGCCTACCGCTCCACCCTCGACGGCACCGAGCACCTCGCGCTGGTGCTCGGCGACCTCGCCGAGGCCGGGAACTCCGACCGCGGGGCGCTGGTCCGGGTGCACAGCGAGTGCCTCACCGGCGACATACTCGGGTCGCTGCGCTGCGACTGCGGCGCCCAGCTCGAGCAGGCCCTGCGGGCGATCGCCGACGAGGGCTGCGGTGCCGTGGTCTACCTGCGCGGCCACGAGGGCCGCGGCATCGGCCTGGCGCACAAGATCCGGGCGTACGCGCTGCAGGAGCAGGGGCTCGACACCGTCGACGCCAACACCGCCCAGGGCCTGCCCGTCGACTCCCGCAGCTACGGGACGGGCGCCCGGATCCTCGCCGACCTCGGCGTCCGCCGGCTGCGCCTGATCACCAACAACCCGGCCAAGTACGGCGGCCTCGACGGCCACGGGCTCCAGGTCGTCGGCCGGGTGGCGCTGCCGTCGGCGGAGAACCCGCACAACGTGCGGTACCTGCGCACCAAGCAGGACCGGATGGGGCACCGGATCAGCGGCTGACCCGGCGCCCCGGACGGGTCAGCCGGCCACCACCGCGGGCCGGTGCGCGGCCCACGGCAGCGCCCGCTCCAGGTCGCCGGCCAGCGCGAGCAGCGTCGACTCCGCCGCGTACGGCGCCATCAGCTGCACCCCGATCGGCCAGCCCTCCACGGACCGGCCGAGCGGCAGCGAGACCGCCGGGTTGCCGGTCACGTTGGCCAGCGCGGTGAACCCCGCGCTCGCGAAGATGCGGTCGTACCAGCCCCGCGCGCCGAGGGACGCGTCGTCGGCGTCGAGGTGGCCGAGCACGGTGTTCGGCGCGTTCGTGGTCGGGGTGAGCAGCAGGTCGTGGGTCCGGTGGAACGCCGCGACGGTGCGGGTGGCGGCGTTGAACACGCGGTCGGCGGCGTAGAGGTCACCGGCCGTCAGCGTGCGGCCGTGCTCGACACAGGCCAGGGACGTCGCCTCCAGGTGCTCGGGGCCGGGCACGACGCCCAGCAGCGCCGCCAGCCCGTCGACGGCGTCGGCGAGGAAGCTGGTCCAGGCGACCAGGTTGGCGTCGTCGAACGTCGCGGGGTCGACGCCGGGCGAGGCCTCCTCCACGGTGTGGCCCATCCCCTCCAGCACCCGCGCGACGGCCTCGACCGCGGCGACGCACTGCGGGTCGGTGACGCCGGTGCCGGACAGCGGGGTCGTGCACAGCGCGATCCGCAGCGGACGGCTGCCCGCCGCCACCTCGTCGACGAACGGCCGGGCGGGGTCGGGGAGCAGGTAGCGGTCACCCGGCTCCGCCCCGTGGACCGCGTCGAGCAGCCCGGCGCAGTCGCGCACGGTGCGGGTCAACGCGAACTCGACGCCCAGGCCCAGCAGCGGGTCGGCGTAGTCGGGACCGGGCGAGGTGCGGCCGCGGCTGGGCTTGAGCCCGACCAGCCCGCACGCCGCGGCGGGGATCCGGATCGAGCCGCCGCCGTCGTTGGCGTGCGCGACCGGCACGCCGCGCGCCGCGACCAGCGCGCCCGAGCCCCCGCTGGACCCGCCCGGGCTGCGGCTGACGTCCCACGGGTTGTGCACGGCGCCGGTCGCCACCGACTCGGTGCTCGCGTTGAACCCGAGCTCGGGCGTCGCGGTGACCGCGGCGGTGGCGAGCCCGGCCCGCCGGAACCGGGCCATCAGGTGCGTGTCGGACGGCATCGGCACGCCGTCGCCCAGCAGCCGCGTCCCGGCCCGCTGCACGACCCCCTCGGCGTGCAGGATCAGGTCCTTGATCGCGAACGGGACGCCACCGAACGGCCCGTCGGCGTCGTGCGCGAGTGGCTCGGCGAACCGCGGCTGGACCAGCGCGTTCAACGCCGGCGCCACCGCGTCGATGGCGGCGGCCGCCGCGTCCTGCACCTCCGCGGCCGTGACCTCGCCGGAGCGGATCAGCGCGGCCAGCTCCGTCGCGTCCCGGTCTGCGTACTCGTCGACGCGCATCGCGTCCTCCTCTGGGTGGGGTGCGCGGACGCTACGGCCGCGCACCGGTCCCGTCATCGGTCGACCGACCGATGACCCTGGTCAGCGGCTCGTGCCGGTGCGTAGCGTGGCGCCGGTGAGCCCGCCGACCGCGGCCAGGGAGCTGCGGACCTTCCTGCGCCACGCCGGCGCCCGCACGCCGGGGGCCGCGGCGGCCGCCCTCGAGGCGCTGCACGCCGTCGTCCCCGCCGACTGCGCCGCACTGTCGCGGTGGGACCCGGTCGCGCGCCGGCACGTCACGCTCGCCGCCACCTACCCCGCCGCGGCGGTGGCCGTGATCGACGACCGGATGCACGCCGACCCGCTGTTCGCCGACGTCCGGCGCACCCGGGTACCGGTCCGGGTGCGGGACCTGCCCCGGCGGCAGCGGCGCGGCGAGCTGTTCGAGACGCTGATCGACCCCCTCGGCTTCCGCGACGGCCTCACCCTCTGCCTCTTCGCCGCCGACGGCCGCTACGTCGGCGTGCTCAACGCCAGCACGCTCGACCCCCGCCACCCCGACGACGACGTCGTCGCGATCCTCGACCTCCTCGCCGCGGACCTGGGCGCGGCCCTCGACCCGCTGCCGTCGGCGGTCGCCCGCACGAGCGCGCTCGCGTCCGGGGACGCGGAGGGGCTGCTGGTGCCCGCGTCGGGGCCGGTCACCGCGCTCTCGCCGGGCGCCCGGCCCGATCTCGTCGCGCCCGGGTCCCCGCTGCTCCGCCTCGTGGCCGCGGTGCTCGCCGGCGACCCGGCCCCCACGGGGACGCTGCACGTGCTGGTGGACGGGCGGGTGCAGGCGGTCGACCTGCAGGGCGGCCCGTCGGGGGTGGTCGTCCTGCACCGCGAGGTGGACGCGCCCCGCGGCCTGACGCCGCGCGAGCTCCAGGTCCTCGACGCCCTGTCCCGCGGCCGCACCAACGCCGAGATCGCGCGGGCGCTCGGCGTCGCGCCCCGCACCGTGGCGACGCACGTCGAGCACGTGCTGGCCCGGACCGGCTGCCCCAACCGCGTCGCGGCGGCCCGGCTGGCGACCCGGTGGGGCCTGCTCACCCGGCCTTGACGATCCCCATCGCGAACTCGGTGTACTGCCACGCGACCTCGTTCTCGGTGGGGCCGGCGTCCTCGCGGAACCACACCGCGACGCCCATCCCCAGGTCGAGGATCGCGTAGGAGGCGAGCTGCGCCGACGCGACGCGGAAGACCCCGGCCGCGACGCCGTCCTCGACGAGCCGCCGGAAGCACTGCTCGTACTCGGCCCGGCGGGCGAGCACCGCGGCCCGGTGCGGCTCGACGAGCCCGCGCAGCTCCCGGTTGCCGACGAACGCCTCGCGCCGGTGACGGGCGTGGAAGCGCACGTGCGCGTCGGTGGCGCGGCGCAGCCGCTCCACCGGGTCGTCGGTGCCGGTCACGGCGACGCGGTGGGCCGCCAGCAGGTCGTCCATCGTCGCCGTCATCAGGCTCGCCAGCAGCTCCTGCTTGGACGCGACGTGCTTGTAGAGGCTCGGTCCCCGGATGCCGACGGCCGCGCCGATGTCGGCCATCGTGGTGGCCTCGTAGCCGAGGCGGGTGAACAGGTCGAGCGCGGCGGCCCGGATCTCGGCGGCGCGCACCGTCCTCGCTGTCTCGGTCACCGTGCGAATCTACGCTAGCTCCGGGTGTGACGGAGACGGCACAACCTTGCTCCTACCGCCGATCAGTGGTCCGATCGAACGGCTAACACTCATTAGCCGAAGGGATCCCCATGCCGATCGATCTCGCTCCCGACCCCGCGGTGGCCGATCTCGCCGCCCGCACGGCCGCGTTCGTCCGGGAGGCCGTGGTCCCCGTCGAGGTCGCCCACGACGGCGTCGTGCCGTCCGAGGCCGTGCGCGCCGAGCTGCAGGCGGGTGCCCGGGAAGCGGGGGTCTTCGCCCCGCACGTCTCCGCCGAGTTCGGCGGCCACGGCCTCGACATGGTCGGCCGCGCCGCGGTCTTCGAGGAGGCCGGCTACTCGCTGCTCGGCCCGCTCGCCCTCAACATCGCCGCCCCGGACGAGGGCAACATGCACCTGCTGGAGGCGGTCGCCACCGCCGACCAGAAGCAGCGCTACCTCGCCCCGCTCGCCGCGGGCGACGTCCGGTCCTGCTTCGCGATGACCGAACCCGCCCCGGGGGCCGGCTCCGACCCGGACGCGCTGACCACCCGGGCGGTGCGGGTCGCCGGCGGGTGGCGGATCGACGGGCGCAAGTGGTTCATCACCGGCGCCGACGGGGCCGGGTTCGCGATCTGCATGGCGCGCACCGCGGGCGAGCCGGGTGAGCGCGGCGGCGCCACGATGTTCCTCGTCGACGCCGACAACCCCGGCATGCACGTCGGCCGGCACATCCCGACGCTCGACGAGAGCCTCTACGGCGGCCACCTCGAGATGGAGTTCGCGGACTGCGTCGTGCCCGACGAGGCCGTGCTGGGCGAGGTCGACCTCGGCTACCGCTACGCCCAGGTGCGGCTGGGCCCGGCCCGGATGACGCACTGCATGCGCTGGCTGGGCATCGCCCGCCGCGCGCAGGACATCGCCGTCGCCCGCGCGGCCGGGCGCCGGGTGTTCGGGTCGCGGCTGGCCGACCTCGGCATGGCGCAGCAGATGATCGCCGACAACGAGATCGACATCGCCGCCGCGCGCGGGCTGATCCTGCAGGCCTGCTGGGAGCTGGACCAGGGGCGGTCGGGGTCGCAGTCGGTGTCGATCGCCAAGACGTTCACGGCGGAGGCGGTGTGGCGGGTCGTCGACAGGTCCCTGCAGCTGTGCGGGTCGCTCGGTGTCTCCGGCGACATCCTGCTCGGCCGGTTCCTGCGCGAGGTCCGCCCGTTCCGGATCTACGACGGGCCGTCGGAGACCCATCGCTGGTCGATCGCCCGGCGGGTGGTGGGCCGCCACACCGCCCCCGCCCCCGCCCCGGTGCCGGCGTGAGCGCGGCGACCGTCGAGGGCCTCGACCTGCCCGCCCTCGACCGCTTCCTGGCCGAGCACGTCCCCGGCTACGCGGGTGGCCTGCGCGCCGAGCTGATGACCGGGGGCCGGTCCAACCTGACCTACCGGCTCACCGACGGCGTCAGCACCTGGGTCCTGCGGCGGCCCCCGCTCGGCACCCTCACCCCGTCGGCGCACGACATGGCGCGCGAGTACCGCGTCGTCGCCGCGCTCGGCGCCAGCGACGTCCCGGTCGCCCCCGCGGTCGCCCTCGCCGACGAGTCCGTGATCGGGGTGCCGTTCGCCGTCGTCGGGTTCGTCGCGGGGTCGGTGATCGCCGACGAGTCCGAGCTCGCCGCGCTGGCCGACGCCGACGTGCACCGCTGCGCCCTCGGGCTCGTCGACACGCTCGCCGCCCTGCACGCGGTCGATCCCGCGTCCGTCGGGCTCGCCGACTTCGGGCGGGCCGAGGGCTTCCTGCGCCGCCAGGTCCGGCGCTGGTACGGGCAGTGGGAACGCGTCCGCACCCGGGAGGTGCCCGACGTGGAGACCCTGCACGCCCGCCTCGACGCCGCCTGCCCGGACGAGAGCGGCACCGCGATCGTCCACGGCGACTTCCGCATCGACAACACCATCCTCGACCCCGACGACCCCGCCCGGATCCGGGCGGTCGTCGACTGGGAGATGTCGACCCTGGGGGACCCGCTCGCCGACCTCGGGGTCCACCTGGCCTACCGCGACCCGGCCTTCGCCCCGATCCTCGGCGGCGCGGCCGCGTCCACCAGCGACCGGATGCCCCCGGTCGCCGACCTCGCCGAGCGCTACGCGCGAGCCTCCGGGCGCGACCTCACCGACCTCGGCTTCCACCTGGCCCTGGCCTACTTCAAGATCGCGGTCATCGCCGAGGGGATCCACCAGCGCCACGAGCGCGGGGACACCCGCGGCGACGGCTTCGCCACCGTCGGAGAGGCGACGGCCCCGCTCGCCGCCGCCGGCCTGCGCGCCCTGGGAGACCCCCACCCCTCGAAAGGACAGCCGTGACCAACCCCGTCCTCGACCGGTTCCGCCTCGACGGCCGCGTCGCCGTCGTCACCGGGGCCAGCTCCGGCCTCGGGGCCGGCTTCGCGGTCGCGCTGGCCCACGCCGGCGCCGACCTCGTGCTCGCCGCGCGCCGCGCCGACCAGCTCGCCGCCACCGCGGCGGCGGTCGAGGCGGTCGGCCGGGTCGACGTCCTGGTCAACAACGCGGGTCTCGGCACGGCGGTCCCGGCGCTCAAGGAGACGCCCGAGCAGTTCCGGCGCGTCGTCGCCGTCAACCTCGAGGGCGCGTACTGGATGGCGCAGGCCTGCGCCCGCGTGATGGAGCCCGGGTCCAGCATCGTCAACATCTCCAGCACGCTCGGGCTCGTCGCCTCCTACGCCCCGCAGGCCGCCTACGCCGCGACCAAGGCCGGGCTGATCGGGCTCACCCGCGACCTGTCCCAGCAGTGGGCCGGGCGCCGCGGGATCCGGGTCAACGCGATCGCCCCCGGCTACTTCGCCAGCGAGATGACCGCGGAGATCCCGGCCGAGCAGCTCTCGGCGTTCGTCGCGAGCCGCAGCCCCCTGGGCCGTCTCGGCGAGCAGCAGGAGCTCGACTCGGCGGTGGTCTTCCTGGCCGCGCCGGCCTCGAGCTACGTCACCGGGAGCACCCTCGCCGTCGACGCCGGGATGTCGGGGCACTGAGCAGAACACCCCCTTTGGTGCACTGACCCGGGCCGTTCGGGCCGACCTACCGTGAGGTCTCCCGGACGAAGGAGTTCAGATGACCGGCACGCTCCCGGACCTCACCACCGAACCGTCGCACTTCGCGGCGGACTCCCGGCACTGGCACCCGTTCACCCCGTACAGCGACGAGGTGCACCTGAAGGTCTTCACCGCCGACGTGGCGCGGAACGAGACCGCGGTGATGCTGCGGGCCGAGGCGGGAGCGCAGCTCGGCGTGCACGACCACTTCGGCCGCGTGCTGGCCTACACCCTGCGGGGGCGGTGGAGCTACGCCGAGCACGACTGGGTGTCGGGCCCCGGGGACTTCGTGTACGAGGTCGCCAACAGCCAGCACACCCTCGTCGCCGACCCGGCCGAGGACATCGAGATGTTCATCTACGTCGAGGGCCCCATCCACTTCCTCGGGGCGGACGGGGAGATCGTCGGCATCGAGACCGCCCGGACCTTCGCCGATCGCTACCTCCGGTTCTGCCTCGACAACGGGTACCCTGCACCCGAGCTGAACCCCTACTGAGCAGCAGGTTCGCGGAGCGCAGCACGTGCTGGAGGTGCGATGCCCCGACACACGACACCGGCCGCGACGCTGACCGTCGCCGACTACGCGCGGGCGTTCCGGCTCGTGGACCGGTGCGTCGACGCCGCGTCCGTCGAGTCCCTCCGGGAGGAGCTCCTGGAGGGACTCGGCTCCGTCTACGGCATCGTCGACTCCGCGTTCTTCTGCGCCACCACCTTCACCAGCACCGCCGCCGACCCCGACCCGGTGCTCAACGGGCGCACCGCCGCGATCATCGACGAGTACCGCGAGCGCTGGTGGCGCTCCGACGTCATGTTCGTGGCCGACTCGCTGGCCGGCATCCGCCGGTGCGGGGTGAGCGCGCTGTCCCGGCTCGACCCGCAGCACCTGTCGGGTCCCGCACGGAGCTACGTCACCGACTTCCTCCTGCGGGAGGGCGTGCGGTTCGTCTGCGCCCTCGACCTCGACCTGGCCGACGGCAGGCGCGGCGTCGTCGGCCTGTTCTCCGAGCGGCCCGAGCACCTCGACGACGGCGACCTCGCCGGACTGGAGCTGGTCGTCCGGCAGATCTCGGCGGTCTCCCGCCGACTCCCGCTCCGCGACCGGCCGACGACCGCCCTCGACGGCCTGACCCCGCGGCTGCGCGAGATCGCCCTGCTCGTCGGCGAGGGGTGCACCAACGCGGCGATCGCCCGCCGCACGTTCCTGAGCGTCGACACCGTGAAGAAGTACGTGACCCAGGCCCTCGCCCGCACCGGCTGCCGCAACCGCACCGAGCTCGCCCTGCTCTGCCGCACCTCGACGGCCCGGACGCCGGTCGACCCTCCCGGGTGCCCGGGGACCGACCTGCCCGCCGCCCGTCACGCACCCTCGGCCCGGTGACCGGCCGGTCCGTGCGCGGCCCGGGGCACTAGTTGTAGTGCCCATGTGCGTTGTTGACGGCGTGGCGGCTTGAACAGGGCGAGACCTCCGGGCGAGGTGGGAGTTGCTGACGCTCACACCCGCACGGAGGTCTCATGGCCCACCGTAATGCCCGCCTGACCGTTCACGGCCGCAAGCTCCTCGTCGACCGGGTTCTGTCCGGTCGGCCCGTCGCCCACGTCGTCGCCGAGATGGGAGTGTCCCGCCCGACCGGCTACAAATGGGTCGCCCGCTATCGCGCCGAAGGCGACGCCGGGCTCTGCGACCGACCCAGCCGCGCCCACCGGATCCCGCACCGCACCGGTACCGAAGTCGAAACCCAGATCATCGAGCTGCGGCGCGCCCGCAAGCTTGGGCCCGCCCGGATCGGGCCGCTGCTGGACATGCCCGCCTCGACCGTGCACGCCGTGCTGACCCGGCACGGGCTGTCCCGGCTGGCCTGGATGGACCGCCCCACCGACACAGTGATCCGCCGCTACGAACGCGACCGCCCCGGCGAGCTGGTCCACGTCGATGTCAAGAAACTCGGCCGCCTCCGCGACGGAGGCGGATGGAAAGTCCACGGCCGCGACAGCTTGGTGCACCGCCGAGCCCGCTCAGGGCCACGGGTCGGGTTCGACTACGTCCACGCCGCGATCGATGACCACACCCGCATCGCCTACGCCGAGATCCACCCCGACGAGAAAGCCGGCACCTGTGCCGGGTTCCTGCGCCGCGCCGCCGCAGCACTAGCCGAGCACGGGATCGACCGGATCGAGCGGGTCATGACCGACAACGCCATGGCCTACCGCCGCTCCGCGGCCTGGCACGACGCCCTGGCCGAACTCGGCGCGAGCGCCCGGTTCACCCGCCGTTACCGACCCCAGACCAACGGCAAAGCCGAACGGTTCAACCGGACCATGCTCGAGGAATGGGCCTACCAACGCCCGTTCACCAGCAACACCGACCGGGCCCAGGCCTTGCCCGGATGGTTACACACCTACAACCATCACCGCGGACACACCGCGCTCGGAGGTCTCCCACCTATCAGCCGGGTCAACAACCCGCCTGGGCATTACAACTAGTCGTCGTAGCGGGCGGCGATCGCGAGGGCGCGGTCGCGCAGGGCGGCCCGCAACGACGGCGGGGTGAGGGCCTCCGCGTCCGCACCGAGCCGCCACACCGCCCACTCGGCGTGCCGCGCGTCCTGGAAGGTCACCTCCAGGTGCAGCCGGCCCTCGTCGTCGGGGTGCTCGGCGAGCACCGCGAGCGCGGTGCCCACCAGCTCCTCGCGGCGGGCCGCCGTCAGCCGGACCTGCACGGTGACCTGGTCGCCGCCGGTCCGGAACCGCGTGCTGCGCTCGCGCCAGAGCCGGTCGAGGTCGATCCCGTCCGGCCGCTGCGCGGGTTCGTCGAGCTCCTCGGCGGCCAGGATCCGGGAGAGCCGGTAGGTGCGGTCCGCGCCCGACGTCGTGGCCAGCAGGTAGCCCCGGTCCCGGACGGTGACCAGGCCGATCGGGTCGACGGTGCGCCAGCCCGGCTCCCGGTCCACCGGCGCGTAGTGCAGGCGCAGCCGGTGGCCGGCGAACACGGCGCGCCGGACCTCGGCCATCGCCTCGGCAGCGACCTCCTCGGTGACCGTCCGGCGGGCGAGCAGGTCGGTCTCCGGCTCGACGAGGAACCGTCCGGCCGCCTCGCCCACCGCGGCCGGGTGGCCCGCGGGCAGGGCGTCGACCACCTTGCGCACGGCCGAGGCGAGCGCCGAGCCGAGCCCGAACACCTGCTCGCCCCGGGCCGTCCCGGCGGCGAGCAGGGCCAGCGCCTCGTCGTGGTTCAGCCCGGTCAGCTCGGTCCGGAAGCCGGGGGCCAGCACGAAACCGCCGTAGCGGCCGCGCTCCGCGTAGACCGGGACCCCGGCCGCCGAGAGCGCCTCGATGTCGCGCAGCACCGTGCGGCGGGTGACCTCCAGCTCGCGCGCCAGCGTCTCGGCCGTCAGGCGGCCGCGCCGGCGCAGCAGCAGCACCAGCGACACCAGCCGGTCGGCACGCACCCGGGAACCGTAGCGGAATAGGTGACCGGAGATGTCACCTATCAGCGGCAGGCTCCGCCCCACGGATCGAACGAGGGAGCGTGACGATGGAACGGACGGCCGTGAACCCGGTGCCGTGGTCGGTGGAGCTGGGGTTCAACCAGGGCGAGGTCGTGTCCGGGGCGACCCGGACGCTGTACTGCTCCGGGCAGACCGCGACGGACGGGGACGGGAGGCCCCGGCACGACGGGGACATGGCGGCGCAGGTGGGGCTGAGCCTCGACAACGTGGAGGCCGTGCTCGGCGCGGCCGGGATGGCGCTCGCGGACGTCGTCCGGCTCACCGTCTACACCACCGACGTCGAGCTGCTCCTGCAGCACTACGGCGTGCTGGCGGCGCGGTTGGGCGCCGCCGGGGTGGCCCCGACCACCACGATGCTCGGGGTGACCCGGTTGGCGGTCCCCGGCCAGCTGGTCGAGCTGGAGGCGACCGCCGTCGCCTGACCGGACGGGCTACCGGGCGCCGACCGGAGCGACCCCGGCGGAGGTCTCGTACGGGTTGGCGTAGGGCAGCGGCTCGTCCCCGCCCGGCGTGGTGGTCTCGAAGACCCCGTCCAGGTCGGTGTCGTCGAAGATCACGTCCGCCAGGCCGTCGGCGTCGAAGCCCAGCGCGACGACGTCGGCGACGAACGTGCCGTCACCGGGGGTGTTGTCGAACGCCGCCACGTCGTCGTAGAAGTCGCCGTCGACGTCGACGAGCACGGTGTCCAGGGTGCCGTCACCGTTGGTGTCGAGCTGGGTGGTCTCGGTGTAGCCGTCCCCGTCGAGGTCGACGTAGCCGAAGCCGCTGCTCTCGTCGAACTCCGGGACCTCGGGGGTGGTGGTGTCGATCGGGGTGGTGTCGATCGGGGCGGTGTCGATCGGGGCGGGGTCGTAGCACTCGGACATCGGATCCTCCAGGGGTGTTCGCGGCGGCCTCGGTGGCCTCTCGTGAACACCGACGCCGGCCGAACCGCCCGGGTTACACCGGATCCGGAGCGATCAGGGGTCAGCCGCGCGGCCTCAGGCGCGCGTTCGGCAGCTCCGGGGCCGGGAGCACGTCCGCCCAGGCCGGTGGGAACGTGCCGAAGCGCCTGCTCCCGACGACCCCACCGGACCGTTCGGCCTCCCACTGCGCGCGGTAGCCGGCCACCTCGTCGTGGGTGCGGCCGACGAAGTTCCACCACATGACGATCTGCTCCCCGAAGGGCGTCCCGCCCAGCAGCACGACGCGGGCGGGCCCGTCACCCGTCGCCTCCAGGACGAGCTCCCCGGAACCCGGCGGCCGGTACAACAGCCGTCCCCGGCCGACCTCGTGCCCGTCCACCGCCACCGGACCGGCGTCGACCAGCACCCCGTGCTCGAAGCCCGGCTCGACGGCGAGGCGCAGCGTCGCACCCGGGTCGAGACCGATCTCCGCACCCACCAGTGGGCTGAACGTGGTGACCGGCGACGACTCCCCCGCCAGCGTGCCCACGAACACCAGGACGCGGCTGCCGTCGCCCACGACCGGGCGCGGCACGTGGCTCTCGAACCCCGGCGGGGCGTCGCGGTGCGGTTCGGGCAGCGCCACCCACAGCTGCACCCCGTGCAGGATCCGCGAGTCCGCGGTGGACACCTCGGAGTGGGCGATGCCGTGGCCCGCCGTCATGAGGTTCACCTCGCCGGGGCGCACCACGGCGTGCGCGCCCGTGGTGTCGCGGTGCTCGATCCGGCCCTCGAACAGCCACGACACCGTCTGCAGGCCGGTGTGCGGGTGGCCGGGGATGGAGGACCCCCCGGTCACGGCCGTCTCGTCGGGGCCGTAGTGGTCGAGGAAGCACCAGGCGCCGATCAGCGTGCGCTCCCGCTGCGGCAGCGTGCGGCGCACCGGCACCGCCCGCGCCCCGCCGAGGGGGACCAGGCGCGGTTCCAGCACCTCCGGTGCGGGCCGGGTCGGCCCGCCCTCGCAGACCGTCTCGACCGGGCGGGCCTCCACGTTGCTCACGTCAGCTCCTCGGGTGTGCGCCGGGACCGGCTCGTTGATACCACCTCGCGCCGGCTACAGCCGGACCTCGGTGAGGGAGCCGAGGGGGACCCACCGGTCGCGGGGACCGACGCCGACCGGCGCGGGGGCGGCGAAGCGGTCGGCGGCCACGAGCGGGCCCAGGTCCAGTCCGGTGAGGACGGCGATGTCCTCGACGGGCACCTGGAACGTGCGGAACGGGCCCAGCGGCGGGGGGTCGGCGGCCGGGGGCTCGCCGACGTCGGAGAAGTCGATGTCGTCGAGCTGCGGGGTCTGGTCCAGCACGTAGCCCGTCGCCGCCACCCCCGGCTCCCCGTCCGGCCCGGGCGCGGACCAGGCGGCCACCTTCCAGAACAGCCGCGGGATCCCCACGCCCCGGTACCGCGGGTCGTCGTCGGCCAGCACGGGGGCGGTGAACACGCTCAGCTTCGTGTCGTAGGTGTCGGCGTGGGTCAGCACGTAGTCCTCGAGGCCCAGCCACAGCTCCATGGACTGGTTGAACTGCGCCGCCTGCGGGGCCGCGTTCGCGTAGGAGAACGTGTCGCGGTCGGCCTGCTCCGCGACCGCAGGCGCACCCCAGACCGGATCGCTGCGGCGCACCAGGTGCCCGCGGTCGAGGTCGTTGTCCCGGTACAGGTCCGGGCCGGCCTGCTCGTCCGCCCCGACCCGGGGGTCCAGGCGCCAGTCGTCGCTGCGCGCGACGTCACGCAGAGCGGACCCGTCGATGTTGACCCCGGTCGCCACCGCCAGTCGCCGTGCGGGGTCGAGCAGCACCGTGAAGTGGACGTAGGTCAGCTCCCGCAGCACGCGCCCGTCCGCCGGGATCGGCACGGCGGTCGGGGCACCGAGGAAGTCGTCGTCGTACCCCGGTGCTGGCTCTGCGGCGCTCATGCCGCAGACCCAACCACGGGCGTCCGGTCAGGGCTGCGGCGCGCCGAGCGGGGCGCCCCCGGCGGAGGTCTCGTACGGGTTGGCGTAGGGCAGCGGCTCGTCCCGAACCGCCCGGGTTGCACCCGGAGCGGCGGGCCGCACCCCCCGCGCCCAGGTTCTAGGCGCCCGTGAACACGACCCGGTTCCCGTCGGGGTCCTGGAGGGCGAGGATCCGCGACGAGGTGACCGGCTGGGGACCGTCGTGGGCCACACCCGCGTCGGTCAGCCGGGCGGCCAGCGCGTCCAGGTCGTCCTCGCCCAGCACGATCGACGACCGACCGGCGCGGTCGGGCTCGGCGAAGACCTGCACTCCGAAGGTGCTGCCCAGGTGCCACTCCAGCAGACCGCCCATCGGCCGGGCGTCGGGCGCCCGGCCGAACACCGCCGAGTACCACCGCTCCGCGGCAGCGAGGTCGCTGACGGTGGCCTGAGCCAGGACGCTGTGCATCGCCATGAGAAGAGTCCTCCCTGCCGGCGAACCGCCGGCCCCTCGTGGTCACCTGCGCCGCCGTCGGGCAGTGGCACAGGTGCTCACCCGGGCAGACCACCGCCACGCCCGGAACTCATCGGGGCGCCCCGGGCGGCCGTGCGCGCCACCGTCAGGAACTGCGTCCGGGCTGGGCCGCCGCTAGGGTCTGCCGCCATCGGAAGGGATCACCGTCGATCGGGAGGCGTGATGGCCGGCACGTTCGAGGTCTACCAGGACCGCGCAGGCAAGTTCCGGTTCCGGCTCAAGGCCAGCAACGGCCAGGTCGTGGCCACCGGCGAGGCCTACGAGACCAAGGCCGCGGCGAAGAAGGGCTGCGAGTCCGTCCTCCGCGCCGCGGACGGCGCGCCGATCGAGGAGGTCGACGCCTAGCTCCCCGACCCGGGGCGGTGTCCTACTGTTCCTGCGCGACCCCATGATCACGACGATCACCGGGTCGCAGCCGGCCGTGCGGGCACGGTCGGGGCCGAGCGGTGTCGGGGGTCGGAGTGCGGGAGCTGCGGGCGGGTGAGCCGCACACGATCGGCCCCTACCGCCTCGTCGGGGTGATCGGCGCGGGCGGGATGGGGCAGGTGTTCCTCGGCGTCGCCCCCGACGGCCGCCTCGCCGCGGTCAAGCAGGTCCTGGCCGGGTTCGCCGACGACCCCGGGTTCCGGGCCCGGTTCGCCCGCGAGGTCGACGCCTCCCGTCGCGTCTCCGGCGCCTACACCGCGCCCGTCCTCGACGCCGACCCGCACGCCCACACCCCCTGGCTGGCCTCGGTCTACGTGCCCGGCCCCAGCCTCCAGCAGGCCGTCACCACGCACGGCCCGCTCCCGGAGACCACGCTGCGTCGCCTGGGCGTCGGCCTGGTCACCGCGCTGGCGGAGATCCACCGGGCCGGGCTGATCCACCGCGACCTCAAGCCCGGCAACGTCCTGCTCACCGACGACGGCCCACGCGTCATCGACTTCGGCATCGCCCACGCCCTGCACGACTCGGCCCCGCTGACCCGGACCGGTGCCGTCATCGGCTCCCCGGGGTACCTGTCCCCCGAACAGCTCGACGACCTCCCCCTCACCCCCGCCTCCGACGTGTTCGCCCTCGGCGCCGTCCTCGCCTACGCCGCAGGCGGGCAGGCACCGTTCGGGACCGGCACCCCCCAGGCGATGCTCTACCGGGTCGTGGCCGCCGACCCCGACCTCACCCCCGTCCCGCCCGCCCTGCGCCCGCTGCTGGCCGCCTGCCTGGCCAAGCACCCGGCGCAGCGCCCGACGATCGCGCAGCTGCGGGAGGCGATGGGCCGGCTCGAACCCACCCACACCTGGCTCCCACCCGCCCTGCACGCGATGGTCGCCGACCAGGCGACGGCCGCGCGGCGCCTCGCCGGGCTCGCCCCCGCGCCCCCCGCGACACCGCCGCCGCCGGCCGCGGGTCCCGGTGCGCACGGCCCCCATGGGGTCGCACCGCCGCCCCACCCGACGTCACCCCCGGCCGCGGGACGGCGCCGCGGACGGGTCATCGCGGCGGCCGGTCTCGCCGCGGTCGCCGTCGTCGCCGCGGTCGTCGGCCTGGTGGCGTTCCTCCCCCGCCCCGGCACCACCCCGGCCGCGGGCGACGGCGCCGAGCAGGGGTTGTCGGCGCCGGACGCCGCCGCACTGGTCACCGACCTGCTCCCCGACCCGGAGACGCCCCCGCCGGGGTTCCGGCTCGTCGACGACCCCGGCACCCCCGAGATCGACGGCGTGACCGCCGACCCGCTCGCGATCGACCGCAGCCGCACCTACTTCGCCTGCGAGGTCCAGGCCGACCCACCCACCCCGGCCGAGGCCGGGGTCACCGCGGTCAGCGGAGTCCGGTTCGTCGAGGACACCGACATGGCCGCCGGCCGGTTCCGCGACTACCGGTTCGTCACCGTCGCCCACCTCGCCCCCGGCAGCCGCGACCAGATCATGCGCGAGATCCGCGGCCGCATCGGGGACTGCCGCACCGACATCCCACCCGGGTTCACCGACTGGCGGTTCACCGACAACACCGTCACCGGCGCCGACGAGACCGTCGGCTACATCGCCAACCAGGAGCCGGATGCGACCTTCCCCGAGTTCCCCACCCGCGTCGGCGCCTGCGACTTCGCCCGCGTCGGGGCCGTCGTCATCCGCGCCTGCACCCTGATCAGCAACACCCCGAACGCCCTCGGAGCCACGTCGACACTGGCCCAGGACGACACCCTCCGCGCCCGCAACCGCGAGATCCTCGAACCCCTCGTCGCCCGCGCCCGCGAGCTCCGCACCGGCTGAGCGACGGGACGCTCCGCGACGACCGCCGTCGCCACGACCCTCCGGCGCCCGGACGCTAGACCGCGGACCCGGCCCGACGGTCGGCGACGGGCTCGGTCGGTGCCCGGTCGTCGGCCCGGCGCCGTTCGAGGAAGACCGTGTCGCGCCAGACGCCGTGATGCCGGCCGATGCGTTCGCGGAGGCCGAGGGTGCGGAAACCGGCGGACCGGTGCAGGGCCAGGCCGGCCCGGTTCTCGGGGAAGACGCTGGTCTGCAGCGTCCAGAGCCCGGCACCGTCGGCCGCGTCGACCTGACGGTGCAGGAGCGCCCTGCCGACGCCGCGGCCGCGGACGCCCTCACCCACGTAGACCGAGGTCTCGGCGACGCCGGCGTACACGGGGCGGGGGGAGACGGCCCGTGCCGCGGCGAATCCGACGACCCGGCCGTCGATCTCGGCGACCCACCGGTGGGCGGGCAGCCAGGCGTCGTCGAGCGCGTCGCGTGCGGGGACCGCGGTCTCGAATGTCGCGTGGCCGGTGGCGATCCCCTCGGCGTAGATCCGACGGACGTCGGCCCAGTCACCGGGTCCGAGGGCGCGCACGACGACGTCGGCCGGGAGGTCCCCGGGGCAGCAGGGACGGGGGGCGAGCATCCCCATGACGGCGTCGGCGGCGTGCGGCAGGCCGGTGCAGCAGGCCGGGTTCACCGAGACCAGGGTCGCGGTGCGGTCCTTGCGCAGGTGCACGAAGCCGACGTCGGCGAGCCTGCGCACGTGGTGCGAGCACGTGGACTGGCTGATGCCGAGCTGCTCGGTCAGCTCCCCCACCGTGACCGCCCGCCCGGCGACGGCCACGGCGTGCAGCAGCCGGACCCGCATGGGCTCGGCCAGGCACGCGAACCACTCCGCGTAGGTGCTCGCGTCGGCCGGTGCCAGCTGCTCGACCGGTGGGGCTGCCGGGGACGTCGTCATCCCCCGAGTATCGACGGCGATCGATGGTTGCGTCAATCGATGCACGTCGATACTGTCCCTGCCTGGATCGACCGTCATCGATGAAGGAGTGGTGGACGTGGACGAGCTTCCGGTGGTCGTGGTGGGCGCGGGTCCGGCCGGTCTCGCCGCCGCGGCGCAGGCGGTGGCCCGGGGCCTGCCGGTGGTCGTGCTCGAGGCGGGGCCCTCGGCCGGGACCGGGGTCCGGGAGTGGCACCACGTGCGGCTGTTCTCCCGGTGGGGCGAGGTGGTGGCGCCGGCGGCGGAGGAGCTGCTGGCCCCCACCGGGTGGCGGATCCCCGACGCCGGGTCGTGTCCGACCGGCGCGGAGTGGGCGGAGTCGTACCTGCAGCCGCTGGCCGACGTGCTCGGTGACCGGGTCCGCTACGGCGCCCGGGTGGTCGGGGTCTCGCGCCACGGCTGGGACCGGTCGGTCGACCGGGCCCGCGACACCGAGCCCCTCAGCGTCCGCGTCGTCACCGCCGACGGCGAGGAGCGCATCCTCGCGCGGGCCGTGATCGACGCGTCCGGGACGTGGTCGGCGCCGAACCCGCTCGGCGGCGACGGCCTGCCGGCCCTGGGCGAGACGGCGGCGGCGGACCGCATCACCCACCGGGTGCCGGACCTGACCGATCCCGCGGTGCGCCGGCGGTACGCGGGCCGGCGGATCGCGCTCGCGGGCAGCGGCCACTCGGCGCTGACCGCGCTCGTCGCGTTCGCCGAGCTGGCCGAGCAGCACCCGGACACGCACGTCCAGTGGCTGCTGCGCCGCGGCGCGGTCGGCACCACCTTCGGCGGCGGTGACGCCGACCAGCTGCCCGCGCGCGGCGCGCTCGGGATGCGCGCGGCGCAGGCCGTCCGGGCCGGGCGGATCACGACGGTCACCGGGTTCCGCACCGCGCGCGTCGACCGCACCGACGACGGCCGGGTCGTGCTGTCGTCGTTCGGGGACCGCCGCCTCGGTCCCGTCGACGAGGTCGTCGCCCTGACCGGGTTCCGCCCGGACCTGAGCTGGCTCTCCGAGGTGCGGCTGGACCTGGACCCGACCCTGCAGGCCCCGCGCGAGCTCGCCCCGCTGATCGATCCGAACGTGCACTCCTGCGGCACGGTCCACCCCCACGGTGCCCGCGAGCTCGCCCAGCCCGAGCCGGGGCTGTTCCTGGTCGGCATGAAGAGCTACGGCCGCGCCCCGACCTTCCTCGCCCTCACCGGCTACGAGCAGACCCGCTCGGTGGTGGCCGCGATCGCCGGCGACCGGGACGCGGCCGACCGGGTCGAGCTCGTCCTGCCCGAGACCGGGGTCTGCGGAGGGGCCGGGCTCGTCGACGCACCCGGCGACGACGCCGGCGGGTGCTGCGGACCGGCCGAGCCGCTCGTCGTCGGTACCCGGCCGAGCGCGGCGGGATGATGCAGGATCGTCGTCGATGAACACGAACGCGGCGGGCCAGGGCGTGCTGTCCGACGCCGGGCTCCGTCGCGTGCTGGGGGTCCTGTGCGTCACCGAGATCGTCAGCTGGGGGGTGCTGTACTACGCGTTCCCGGTGCTGGCGCCCGGCATCGCCGCCGACACCGGATGGTCGATCAGCACCGTCACCGGGGCGTTCTCCGTCGGGCTGGTCGTCTCCGCGGTCGTCGGCATCCCCGCGGGGCGGTGGCTGGACCGGTGGGGCCCACGACCGGTCATGACCGCCGGGTCGGTCCTGGCGGTGCCCGCCGTGGTCGGCATCGCGACCGCTGAGGACGTCCGGTGGTTCTTCGCGTCCTGGGTGGTGGCCGGGGTCGCGATGGCCGGGGTGCTCTACCAACCGGCGTTCGCGGCGCTGACGCGCTGGTGGGGACCGCGGCGGGTGCGGGCGCTGACCGCCCTGACCCTGGTCGCCGGCCTGTCCAGCACGATCTTCGCCCCGATCACCGCGCTGCTGGTCGAGGGCTCGGACTGGCGCCGGACCTACCTGGTCCTGGCCGTCGTCCTCGGCGCCGTCACGATCCCCGCCCACCTGTTCGGGCTGCGCGGTCGCTGGCCCGAGCCCCCGGCTGCGGAGGAGCACCACGGCGATCCCGGCGCGATCGCCCGCAGCCGCCCGTTCGTGCTCCTGGTCGTCGCGATCGGCCTCGGCTCGTTCACCTGCTTCGCCGTCGTGGTCAACCAGGTCCCGCTGCTCCTCGAACGCGGGCTGTCCACCACCACCGCAGCCTGGGCGCTGGGCCTGGGTGGCGCGGGCCAGGTCCTCGGCCGCCTCGGCTACGGGCTGCTCGACCGGGCGACCGGCGTGCGCACCCGGGGCGTCGCCGTCCTCGCCGCGACCGCCGCGACCACGGCCCTGCTCGGCGTCCTGCCCGGGCCGGCCGTCGCGCTGATCGCGGTGGCGATGCTCGCCGGCGCCGCCCGCGGTGTCTTCACCCTGCTCCAGGCCACCGCGATCAGCGACCGCTGGGGATCGACCCACTACGGCCGCCTCGGCGGGATCCTCACCGCGCCCGCCATGGTCGCGACCGCGATCTCCCCCTGGGCCGGGGCCGTCCTGGCCACCGCACTGGGCGGCTACCCGGCGGTGTTCGCCCTGCTCGCCGCCATCGCCGCGGTGGCCGCGGTCCTCGCGGCGAGCAGCGTCCCGCGGCCGCCGAACGCCACCTGACCCGCTACGCGCCGGGGTCCGGGACGAGTTCGCGCAGCAGTCGCCGCACACGGGCGTCGATGTCGTCGCGGACCAGGCGCATCCGCTCGACGCCGTCGATGCCCCGCTCGGAGGGCTCGTCGGTGTCCCAGTTGCGCAGGTCGGTGCCGGGCGGGACGTCGAGCTGCGCCTCGCGGCCCAGCGTCACCACGACGTCGACGCCGGCGAGCAGCGCCGGGTCGACGGGCTTCGGGACCTCGCCGGACATGTCGGCGCCGACCTCGGCGAGCACCTGCGCCGAGAGCGCGTTGATCGACGACCCGGGCCGCGTCCCGGCGGAGTGCGCGACGACCCGCCCGCCCGCGGCGCGGCGCATCAGCCCGGCCGCCATCTGGGACTTGCCGCCGTTGCGGACGCAGACGAACAGCACCGACGGGATCATCGGGCCGTCAGCTCGGCCAGGAGCGCGCGCACCCGGGCGTCGATGTCGTCGCGGATCGGGCGGATCTCCGCTGCCGCCCTGCCCGCGGGGTCGGCGAGCTCCCAGTCGAGGTAGCGCTTACCGGGGAACACCGGGCAGGCGTCACCGCAGCCCATGGTGATCACGACGTCTGCGGCCTCGACGGCCTCGGTCGAGAGCTTCTTCGGGATCTCCCGGGACAGGTCCAGGCCGATCTCGGCCATGACCTCGCGGACCGCGGGGTTGACGCTGTCGGCGGGCGCGGAACCCGCGGAGGTGACCCGCACCGAGCCGCCGGCGTGGTGGGCCAGCAGCGCGGCGGCCATCTGCGAGCGGCCGGCGTTGTGGACGCAGACGAACAGGACCTCGGGGACGGTCATCGGTTCCTCCGTCGGTGTCGTCGTCATCGCGGGGCGGGGACGAGCTCGGCGAGCAGCGCCCGGACCCGGCGCTCGATCTCGTCGCGGATGGGACGGACGTCGTCGACGGTCAGACCCGCGGGGTCGTCGAGGTCCCACTCCTCGTAGCGGCGGCCGGGGAACACCGGGCAGGCGTCACCGCACCCCATGGTGATCACCGCATCCGCGGCTCGGACGATCTCGTCGGTCCACGGCTTGGGGTACTCGCCGGAGATGTCGATACCGCGCTCGGCCATCGCCGCGACCGCGGCCGGGTTGACCGCCGTCCCGGGTTCCGACCCGCCGGACCAGGCGATCGCGTCGTCGCCCGCGAGGTGGGTGAAGAACCCCAGTGCCATCTGGGAGCGGCCGGCGTTGTGGGTGCACAGGAACAGCACCACCGGCCGGCCGTCGTCGCTGCGGCCCTCGACCCTGGCCAGCGCGCGCAGGCGCTGGCGCGCGAACTTCTCCGCCAGCAGCGGCAGGAAGTTCAGTACGACCGCGCGCCCGGCGAACTCCTCGTAGGAGGAGTGCAGGAACCGCTCGATGGTCTCCGTGCCGAAGGTGCCGTCGAACTGGCGGGCGAGGTTGCCCGCGGCGGTCCTGAGGGCGAGCTGCTGGTCGATGGACAGGGTGTCGCGGTGCCACGTGCTGGTCACGACGGCCTTCTTCCTCGGGTCGATCGGTGGACGGGCGGCAAGGGCTCAGGTGGTGGTGCGCCAGCGGCGGCGCAGCGCCAGCGACACGTAGACCAGGCCGACGAGCACGGGCACCTCGATCAGCGGCCCGACGACCCCGGCCAGCGCCTGACCCGAGGTGACGCCGAACGTGGCGATGGCGACGGCGATGGCCAGCTCGAAGTTGTTGCCCGCCGCGGTGAACGCCAGCGTCGTGGTCCTCTCGTAGGACAGGCCGATCGCCTTCCCCACCGCGTAGGACCCCGCCCACATCACGGCGAAGTACACCAGCAGCGGTAGCGCGATCCGGGCGACGTCGAACGGGCGGGAGAGGATCGCGTCGCCCTGCAGCGCGAACAGCACGACGATGGTGAACAGCAGGCCGTAGAGGGCGAAGGGGCCGATCACCGGCAGGAACCTGGTCTCGTACCACTCCCGGCCCCTGGCCCGCTCCCCCAGCCGGCGCGACAGGTAGCCCGCCACGAGCGGGACGCCCAGGAAGATCAGCACCGACACCGCGATCTGCCACGGGGACACGTCCAGGTCGGCCTGCGGCAGACCCAGCCAGCCGGGCAGGACCGTCAGGTAGAACCAGCCCAGCACGGCGAACGCGAACACCTGGAACACCGAGTTCAGGGCGACCAGCACGGCCGCGGCCTCACGGTCCCCGCACGCGAGGTCGTTCCAGATGATGACCATCGCGATGCACCGGGCTAGACCGACGATGATCAGCCCGGTGCGGTACTCGGGGAGGTCGGGCAGCATCAGCCAGGCGAGCGCGAACATCAGCGCCGGGCCGAGCACCCAGTTCAGGACGAGCGACGCACCGAGCAGCCTGCGGTCGCCGGTGACGGTGTCGAGGCGGTCGTAGCGGACCTTCGCCAGCACCGGGTACATCATCACGAGCAGCCCGATCGCGATCGGCAGGGAGACGCCGTCGATCGCGACCGCCCCGAGCGCGGCCCCGAGGCCCGGGACCAGCCGCCCCGCCACGAGTCCGACGACCATCGCGGCGACGATCCAGACCGGGAGGAAGCGGTCGAGGGTGGAGAGCCGGGCGACGACGGGCGCCTGCGGGGCCGCGGTCATGCGGTCACCTCGACACCGGACGGGACGAGGACGTCGGACAGGAGCCGGATGCGGTCCGGCACGACCCGGTAGTAGATCCAGGTCCCGCGCCGCTCGCCCACGATCAACCCCGCCTCGCGCAGCACCTTGAGGTGGTGGCTGATGGTCGGGCCGGTCAGGTCGAAGGAGCCGGTCAGGTCGCACACGCACGCCTCGCCACCCTCGTGCGCGGCGATCAGCGACAGCAGCCGCAGCCGCACCGGATCGCCCAGCGCCTTGAACGCCGACGCCAGCTCGACCGCCTCGTCCCCGGTCAGCGGGGCCCGGGTGCGCACCGACGAACAGAGCCCGCGTTCTTGATTCAACACTCGTCTATCTTGACGATCGTCGAGCCAACCGGGCAAGTGAACAGACCATGAACATCGACGCGCGTCGAAACAGGCCGACTCCCCGGGCACCGCCACTGACCGTGGCTCTCGCGTGACGAACGTGCGGTGTCGGGCCGCCACGCGACGCAACGGGGCGCCGACTCGGAACGCCCCGGAGCCGCGTTCGTGCGGTCACGCCGAGACGGACCAGCGGAGCGTTGCGGACGCGGTCGACCACGTGCCCGACGTGGCGCATACTCCATGGTCGCCAGGTGGCGTGCGTCACAGGTGTAACCCGGGGGCCGGCCGCGACCTCCACCAGACGACACACCCGACACCCCGCACCCGAGGAGCCCCCGATGTCCGACATCTACTACACCAGCGACGGCAGCATCGTCGAGCTCACCGACGCCGACGGCGACGGCTACCAGGAGACCACCCTCGTCGACCAGAACGCCGACGGCGTGGTCGACGTGGAACTCGTCGACCGGGACGGCGACGGCTACGACGACTACGCCGGCTTCGACAACACCCCGGAGGACCACCGCTTCCAGGCCGACGTCATCGCCTACGACACCGCCGAGGAGGGCGGCCGTGACCACCGCACCGACGTCGTCTACGACGACCGGGACTTCGACGGGACCTTCACCGGCCCGGACGACACCGCCTCGCACAACTACACCGGGCCCGTGGCCAACGCCAACCCCTACGCGAGCCCCTACGGCGACGACGACGTGCAGGCGACCGTCAACGAGGTCTACGACCAGCGATGAGGCTGACCACCTGACGAACCGGGGTTCGCCTGGGCGCTGGTGGAGACGAGGGAATCGTCCTATGTGGACGATTACGTCGTGCACCCCGGAGACGAGCATCCACGCCGCTAGGTAACGAACGCGATCGTCGGGGAGGCAGAGGTGTAGAGGAGCCCGGCGACAACGCTGGCCGCGACGTCATGGATCGCTTTATAGTTCAGCTCGTGCTGACCAGTGAGACCCGTGAAGCCGCCCTCGCCCGCGTCGGCAAGGCTCTCGCCGACCCCACCCGCTGCCGCATCCTGGTCGCACTCCTCGACGGCGCCGAGTTCCCCGGGCAACTCGCCGCACAACTCGCGCTGACCCGTCCGAACGTGTCCAACCACCTGGCCTGCCTGCGCGGCTGCGGACTGGTCACCGCCTCTTACTACGGCCGACAGGTCCGCTACGCGATCGCCGACCCCCACCTCGCCCGCGCGATCACCGAACTGATGGCCGTCGTCCTGGCCGTCGACACGGACCCCGCCTGTCTCGACGAGGACGACTTCAGCCCGACCGCATCACGCACCCCCGGGAACACGGCATGAGCGACGACGCCCGTCCTGGCCTCGACCGCACTACCGCGACCTGCGCCGACTCGTGTTGCGCCACGTCCGAGACCGCACCGGCATCGGCCGCGCTCCGACCGCCTACGGATCGGCTGACCCCGCGACGACGTGCGGCCCTTCACCGGCGAGTCCGCCTACTCGTCGCCGCAACGATCACCTACAACGTCATCGAGGCAGTCGTCGCGATCAGCGCGGGCCACCTCGCTTCGTCCACCGCCCTGATCGGCTTCGGCCTCGACTCCATCATCGAGGTCGCCTCCGCTACTGCTGTCGCCTGGCAGTTCGCCGGAACCGACCCGCAGGAGCGCGAGCGCACGGCGTTGCGCGTCATCGCGGTGTCGTTCGTCGCTCTCGCCGTCTACGTCGGTGTGGAGTCCGTCCGGAACCTGCTCGGCGGCGCCGATCCCGACCATTCCACCGTCGGCATCGTCCTCGCCGCAGTGTCGCTGCTGATCATGCCCTTCCTCTCCGCCGCACAACGCCGGGCGGGCCGCGAGCTCGGATCCACCAGTGCGGTCGCCGACTCCAAGCAGACGCTGCTCTGCACCTACCTCTCAGCCGTCCTCCTCGTCGGACTCCTGCTCAACAGCCTGTTCGGCTGGGCCTGGGCCGACCCCGTCGCCGCACTCGTCATCGCCGCCGTCGCCCTCCGCGAAGGACGGGAGGCATGGAGGGGACAGCACTGCTGCTGAGCTGCAGTTCCCATTCCTCCGCAGCAGGTTGTTGCCCGGGTTGAAGGCGGCCGGGGGCCCGCGCGGAGCACCCTCCGTCGAGAGAAAGGCGTGTGAAGGCAAGCGCCGGCAAACCTCACCGGAGGCGTCCAGCAGAGGTTTCCCGGCCTGCGCGGCCGTGAGCACTCACCCATCAGGCGCTGCGTTCGAGCTCGACCGCCGCAATGGTCTGCCGCCATCGGAAGTGATCACCGTCGATCGGGAGGCGTGATGGCCGGGACGTTCGAGGTCTACCAGGACCGCGCAGGCAAGTTCCGGTTCCGGCTCAAGGCCAGCAACGGCCAGGTCGTGGCCACCGGCGAGGCCTACGAGACCAAGGCCGCGGCGAAGAAGGGCTGCGAGTCCGTCCTCCGGGCCGCCGAGGGCGCACCGATCGAAGAGGTCGATGCCTGACTCTCTGCCCGGCCATCGGCCGGATCCGATGGCCCATGGCCTACTGCCGCGGCGCCTGGTGCGTTCTCTTCCACGACGCCGTCCGGCGACTCGACGACCGGTCGGTCGAACTGGCTGCGTGACCCACGCCGAGCTCTCGCGCCCGCGGGTCGAGGTCCACGAAACCCCCGTCGCGTTCGATCCGGCGAACCGCTGCGCGGGGCCTGTCGCCAGGTGGACCTCCCCGACATCGACGTGCCCGCGGTGGCACTGCTGGACCCCGACGGCGCCATCGTCCGCCACGCCGCCGCGGACGGTGTGGCCCGGACCGACGCCTCGGCCGGGCCACACCGACCCGTCACACCTGCTGGAGCAGCGTGTCCATTTCGGTGATCTCGGCCTGCTGGGTGTCGATGATCTTCTGCGCCAGCGCGAGCGCGTCCGTGTCGGCACCGTCCTGCAGCTCGGTCTGCGCCATCTCGACCGCGCCCCGGTGGTGCTCGGTCATCATCTCCAGGAACATCTGGTCGAACGCCGGCCCGGACGCACCCTGCAGCTGCTGCATCTGCTCGGGGGCCATCATCCCGCCCATGGCGCTCATGTCCCCGCCGTGATCCATACCGCCCATGCCACTCATGCCGCTGCCCTCGGCGGGCACCTCGGCGCCCCACTCCTCGAGCCAGCCGACCATCGTGTCGATTTCGGGCTGCTGCCCGCCACCGATCCGCGCAGCCAGGTCGATCACGTGCGCGTTCTGGCTACGACCTGCCGCCGACTCGGCCATCTCGACCGCCTGACGGTGGTGCGGGATCATGCCCTGCACGAACGCCACGTCCGCGTCGTTGTGCTCGCCCTGCGTCGCCGACGACGGCGAGCCGCCCGGGGCGGCGGACCCGGAGGAGGAGGTGTCGGGGCCGGCGGCACAGCCGGTCAGGATCAAGCCCGCGGCCGCGATACCGGCCAGCAGGCGCGCTGAAGAAACCCGTGCGTTCATCGGTGAGAACCTCTCGTACGTCTGGGGAAGTGCGGATCAACCGAGTCGCTCGGTCGACCTCACGTCCGCAGGACGCAGAGGAGTGCCAGTCGTGCCGGAGAGGTGGCCGGTGGGGCACGCGGCGCAGGACGCACGCCGGATCTGCCCGCGCGGGGCGCGACCGGGGCGAAGTCCGACCTCCGCCACAGCACCGCCGAGACCAGCACGACGGCCACGGCCGTGAGCACGGCCAGGCACAGGTGCAACAACGCGGACTCATGGTCCTCGCCGGAGTGCGCCGGGCCCGGGTCCATGTCGGATTCCACCATCGCGACGGCGGAGACTCCCGTGCTGTCCGGTGTCACCGACAGGTGGTGCATCCCCACCAGGCCGACGAACAGACCGGCGACCAGGACGCCGAGCAGGACTGCCCGTCTCCCCCGCTGCGCCACCGACCTGATCATCAACTCGAAGAGTACCCCGGCCCGGATTCGCCACCCGCGAGCACATCCGGGGTTCCGTCGATCGGGATCGTCGGGCACGCTCGGAGCGTGAACAGGGACGCGGCCGGAGTCGACCGCGCTCCTCGTCACCGCTCGTGAACGGTGTGCAGCACGCCGCCGTGGCGATGCGTCGGCTCGGATTGCGCCTGACGGTCGTCGCCGTCGTGGTGGGCCTGCTCGCCGCTCTGGTCGGAGTCGTGTTCGTCGCGATGTCCGCGGTGCTGGGTTCCGGGGTCCGGCAGTCGGGGGTGTGCGGCCCGAGTGGTTCCGGGGTGCCGATCGAGGCCTCCGGTGACGCGCAGACCACCGACGAGCAACTCGTCAACGCGGCCGCCATCGTCGCCACCGGCCGCGACATGGGCGTCCCCGAACGCGGGCTGTGGGTGGCACTGGGAACCGCGTTGCAGGAGTCCGGCCTGCGCAACCTCGACTACGGCGACCGCGACTCCCTGGGTCTGTTCCAGCAACGTCCGTCCCAGGGATGGGGCAGCCCCGCCCAGGTCCGCGACCCCCGCTACGCGGCCACCCGCTTCTACGAGCGGCTCGTCGAGGTCCCGGGCTGGACGGAGATGCCGCTGTGGCAGGCGGCGCAGACCGTGCAGCGCTCGGCCTTCCCCGTGGCCTACGCCAAGTGGGAGCAGACCGCGGCCGACATCCTCGCCGAGGTCGACGGCAACCCCGCCCTGCGTGTCGCCGCCGCGGTGCAGGACTGCGTCCCCGGCTCGGTCACTCCGTTCGACGGCGGCGGCACCGGATGCGTCGAGGACGACCCGACGACGAACGGCTGCATCACCTCCACGACGCTCTACGCGGTGACACAGGCAGCCGCGGCGTTCGGCGGGCTGCGCAAGGGCCCGGTCATCCGGTCCGCGGGCTGCCACGCACCACGCCCGGCCAACCCGACCAGCGACCACCCCCTGGGCAAGGGTTGCGACTTCTTCCCCGGCGAGGGCGGCCGCTTCGCCCGGGGGGTCGAGGTGGACGACGGGTGGCGGGCAGCCGAGTGGTTCCGGGTCAACGCGCAGGCCCTGCAGGTCGACTACATCATCTGGCAGGGCCGCATCTGGACCCCCACCTCGCCCGACCAGGACGGCTGGGGCCGCCCCTACAGCGGCGGCGGCGTGTACGACCCCTCCGACGCCGTCGGTGGCCACTACGACCACATCCACGTCTCCTTCGCCTCGTAACGGGCGGCTCCCCACCGGAGGTCGGCAGCCCGCGTGGGACCGGCCGACAGCCGGTGCGTTACGGCGTCCCCTGCACACCGAGGCGGTCCGGGCGGACCGGCACGGACGACGGTGGGGTCGGGTACCCGCGGGTGAATCCGTCCTTGCTGCGTATGCCCCATAGGGGTATACCGTATCTACCGAGGACGCCTGGAGGCACCGATGAACGACACGCAACGGCCCGACGGCCCTGTGACGACCGGGCCGCGCCCCGCGCCGGACGACACCACCACCGACCGCGGCGGTCACCGTGGGCACGGCGACCACGCTGCGGCGTTCCGCGACCGGTTCTGGGTGAGCCTGGCGCTCGCGGTGCCCGTGGTGTTCTCCAGCCACATGGTCGCCGACCTGCTGGGCTACCACGTCCCCTCCTGGGCCGCCTGGATGGCGCCCGTGCTCGGCACGGCCCTGTTCCTCTACGGCGGGCAACCGTTCCTCACCGGCGCGGTCGGCGAGCTGCGGGGGCGCCGCCCGGGGATGATGACACTGGTCGCGCTGGCGATCACCGTGGCCGCGGTCGCGAGCGCGCTGACCACACTGGGCGTCGGCGGGCTGATGCTCGACTTCTGGTGGGAGCTCGCGCTCCTCATCGTGATCATGCTGCTCGGCCACTGGCTGGAGATGCGGGCGCTGGGCCAGGCCTCCGGCGCGCTCGCCGCGCTGGCCGAGCTGCTGCCCGACACCGCCGAACGGGTCGGGGCCGACGGTGCGGTCACCTCCGTTCCGCTCGCCGAGCTGCGGGTCGACGACGTGGTGCTGGTCCGCTCCGGCGCCCGCGTGCCCGCCGACGGACAGGTCAGCGACGGGGCCGCCGAGATGGACGAGTCCATGGTCACCGGCGAGTCCCGCCCCGTGCCGCGCGCCGTCGGCGACCGGGTGGTCGCCGGCACCGTCGCCACCGACTCCGCCCTCCGCGTCCGGGTGCAGGCCGTCGGCGAGGACACCGCTCTGGCCGGGATCGGGCGCCTGGTCGCCCAGGCGCAGGCCTCGACGTCGCGCGCCCAGGCGCTCACCGACCGCGCCGCCGCGGTGCTGTTCTACTTCGCCGCCGTCGCCGGCGCGGTCACCTTCACCGTGTGGGCGGCGCTGGGCGACCTCACCGCGGCGGTCGAGCGCACCGTCACCGTGCTGGTGATCGCGTGCCCGCACGCGCTCGGGCTGGCCATCCCGCTCGTCATCGCGATCTCGACGTCGATGTCCGCGCGGGCCGGGATCCTGGTGAAGGACCGGCTGGCGCTGGAGCGGATGCGTTCGGTGGACACCGTGCTGTTCGACAAGACCGGCACCCTCACGCGGGGCGAGCCGGCCGTCGTCGCGGTCCTGCCCGCCGACGGGGTGACCGACGCCGAGCTGCTGGGCGCCGCCGGCGCGGCCGAGTCCGACTCGGAGCACCCGCTCGCCCGTGCCGTCGTCGCCGCCGCCCGCGCGGCGACCGCGATCCCCACGGCCACCGGGTTCCGGTCCCTGACCGGACGCGGTGTCCGGGCCGTCGTCGACGGCCACGACATCGCCGTCGGCGGGCCGACGATGCTGCGCGAGCTCGGGGTCACCGCGCCGGGCGAGCTCACCGGGCCGACCGCGACCTGGGCGGACCGGGGCGCGACGGTGCTGCACGTCGTGCGCGACGGACGGGCGATCGGGGCGCTGGCCCTCGCCGACGACATCCGACCGGAGTCCCGCGAGGCGGTGCGCGATCTGCACGCCGCCGGGGTGCGCGTAGTCATGATCACCGGTGACGCGCGGGACGTGGCCGAGGCCGTGGGCGCCGAGCTGGGCGTCGACGAGGTACTCGCGGAGGTGCTGCCCGCCGACAAGGACGCCGCGGTCGCCCGCCTGCAGGCTCGTGGGCTGACGGTGGCCATGGTCGGCGACGGGGTCAACGACGCCCCCGCGCTCGCCCGCGCGGACGTGGGCATCGCGATCGGCGCCGGCACCGACGTGGCCGTCGAGTCGGCCGGGGTGGTGCTCGCCTCCGACGACCCGCGCGCCGTGCTCGCCGTACGACGGCTGTCCGAGGCCGGGTACCGCAAGATGTGGCAGAACCTCATGTGGGCCACCGGCTACAACGTGCTGTCGGTGCCACTCGCCGCCGGGGTGCTCGCCGGAGCCGGGTTCGTGCTGCCGGTCGCCGTCGGGGCCGTGGCGATGAGCGTGTCGACCATCGTCGTCGCCCTCAACGCCCAGCTGCTGCGCCGGGTCGACCTCGGCGTCACCGCCGGCTGAGCCGGCCGCGCTCGAATGCCTTACCCCCCTAGGGTATCGTCGCCTGTGACGAAGGAGGACGCATGAACGGGTACGCGCAGGACAAGGATGCCTACCTCAAGCGGATGCGCCGCATCGAGGGCCAGGTGCGTGGCATCGCGAAGATGATCGAGGACGACAAGTACTGCATCGACGTCCTCACCCAGGTCTCGGCCGTCACCAAGGCTCTGGAGGCCGTGGCGTTGGGGCTGCTCGACGAGCACCTCAAGCACTGCGTCACCCAGGCCGTGGCCGAGGGCGGTGCCATCGCCGACGAGAAGGTCGCCGAGGCCAGCGCCGCGATCGCCCGGCTCGTCAAGTCCTGAACACCACGAGGAAGGAAACGCAGTACGCCATGAGCGAGACCACTTACACCGTCACCGGGATGACCTGCGACCACTGCGTCGCCTCGGTCACCGAGGAGATCACCGAGATCGACGGCGTCACCGCGGTCGCGGTCGACCTGCCCACCGGCGCGGTCACCGTCACCAGCGACGCGTCGGTCGACGAGGCGCGTGTCCGCGCCGCGGTCGAGGAGGCCGGCTACCGCCTCACCGCGGCGTAACCACCACCCCGGCAGCACCGCTGCCGCCCGACCAGGAAACGGATCATGAACACTGCAGCGAAGCTCTCCGCCTACGGTGCGGCGCTCGCCCTGCTCACGGCAGGAGCGTTTGCGACCGGATCCGCTGTCGGTCCCCTCACCACCGTCGCCGCCTCCGGCGGACACGGTGCGATGTCCGGCGATGAGGTCGCCGGGCATGGGGACACCCACAGCGGCACCGTCCCGGGGACCGCCGACCAGCCCGCGGGGCTGGCGTCGAGCAGGGGCGGCTACACCCTCACGCCCACCGACCCGACGCTCACCCCGGCCACCCCCGACACCTTCTCCTTCGTCATCACCGGACCCGACGGCGCCCCGGTCATCGCGTACGACGTCGAGCACGACAAGCGGATGCACCTGATCGTCGTACGGCGCGACACCACCGACTTCGCCCACGTGCACCCGGAGATGGCTCCGGACGGCACCTGGTCGGTCCCGCTCACGACGGCGTCGGCGGGTTCCTACCGGGCGTTCGCCGACTTCACCCCGACCGGTGGCGAGGCCACCACGCTCGGTGTCGACCTCGTCGCGCCCGGGGTGTTCGAACCGGTCGCCCACACGCCGAGCCGCACCGCGCAGGTCGACGGCTACACCGTGGAGCTGACCGGGGACCTCATCGCCGGTCAGGCGTCGCCGGTCACGTTGGCCGTGAGCCGCGACGGCGTACCGGTGACCGATCTGCAGCCCTACCTGGGGGCGAACGGCCACCTGGTCGCGCTGCGCCAAGGCGATCTCGCCTACCTGCACGTGCACCCCGAGGAGACGGCGAGCGCGGGGCCGGAGATCCCGTTCGTCGCCGAGGTCCCCACCGCCGGCGGTTACCGGCTGTTCCTGGACTTCCAGCACGACGGCGTCGTGCGCACCGCGGAGTTCACCGTGCCGACCAGTTCTGAGCCCACTGGGCTCCCATCCAGCCCGGCCCCGGCGCACGACGCCGACGGTCACGGCCACTGATCCGGGCGAAGGAGGAGACGATGAGTACGACCAGCACGCCCACCGGGGCCCCCGTCACCGACATCGAGCTCGCGATCGGCGGCATGACCTGCGCGTCGTGCGCGAACCGGATCGAGCGCAAGCTCAACAAGCTCGACGGCGTCACCGCCACCGTCAACTACGCCACCGAGAAGGCCAAGGTCACCTACGCCGAGGGCGTCGACCGCGACGACCTGCTCACCGCCGTCGAACAGGCCGGCTACACCGCGCGGCTGCCCGAACCGCCCCGCGACACCGACGACGACGTCGAGGACGACGTCGAGGACGGCCCGGTGCGCGCGCTGCGCACCCGGCTCGTCGTCAGCGCCGTGCTCTCCGTGCCGGTCGTCGCGATGGCGATGGCCCCGGTGCTGCAGTTCACGTACTGGCAGTGGCTCTCCCTCACCCTGGCCGCGCCGGTCGTGGTGTGGGGCGCGCTGCCCTTCCACCGCGCGGCGTGGACCAACCTGCGCCACGGCGCGGCCACCATGGACACGCTGATCTCCCTGGGCACCCTCGCCGCGCTGGCCTGGTCGCTCTACGCGCTGTTCCTGGGCACCGCGGGCGTGCCGGGTATGACCCACCCCTTCGAGCTGACCATCGCGCCGTCCGACGGCGCCGCGAACATCTACCTCGAGGTCGCCGCCGGCGTCACGACGTTCATCCTGGCCGGGCGCTACTTCGAGGCCCGCTCCAAGCGCCGCGCCGGGGCCGCACTACGGGCGCTGCTCGAACTCGGTGCGAAGGACGTCGCGGTCCTGCGCGACGGCGAAGAGGTGCGGATCCCGACCGCGCAGCTCGCCGTCGGGGACCGGTTCGTCGTCCGCCCGGGCGAGAAGCTCGCCACCGACGGGGTCGTCGAGGAAGGCAGCTCCGCGGTCGACGCCTCGATGCTCACCGGCGAGTCCGTGCCCGTCGAGGTCCGTCCCGGCGACGCCGTCGTCGGCGCCACGGTCAACGCCGGTGGCCGGCTGGTCGTGCGCGCCACCCGGATCGGTTCGGAAACCCAGCTCGCCCAGATGGCACGGCTGGTGGAGGACGCCCAGAACGGCAAGGCGCAGGTCCAGCGTCTCGCCGACCGGATCTCCGGGGTGTTCGTGCCGATCGTCATCGCGCTGGCCGCCACCACCCTCGGGTTCTGGCTGGGCACCGGTGCGGGCGCGGCCGCGGCGTTCACCGCCGCCGTCGCCGTGCTCATCATCGCCTGCCCCTGCGCACTCGGGCTCGCCACGCCGACCGCGCTACTGGTCGGCACCGGCCGTGGAGCCCAGCTCGGCATCCTGATCAAGGGCCCGGAGGTGTTGGAGTCCACCCGCCGCGTCGACACCGTGGTGCTGGACAAGACCGGCACCGTCACCACCGGCCGGATGAGCCTGGTCTCGGTGCACACGTCCGAGGACGAGGACGTGGTGCTGCGGCTGGCCGGGGCGCTGGAGAGCGCGTCGGAGCACCCGATCGCCGCCGCGGTGGCGGCCGGGGCCCGGCAGCGGGTCGGCGCGCTGCCCGACGTCGAGGACTTCACCAACGTCGAGGGCCTCGGAGTGCAGGGCGTCGTCGACGGGCACGCCGTGCTGGTCGGGCGGCCGGCGCTGCTGGAGCAGTGGAGCCAGCCGCTGACCCCGGAGCTCGCCGCGGCCAAGGCCGCCGCGGACGAGCGCGGGCACACCGCGATCGCCGTGGCGTGGGACGGCGAGGCGCGGGCGGTGCTCGCCGTCGCCGACACCGTCAAACCCACCTCGAAGGAGGCGATCAGCCGGCTCCGGGCACTCGGGCTCACCCCGGTGCTGCTCACCGGCGACAACGCCACCGTGGCCCGCACCGTGGCCGACGAGGTCGGCATCACCGAGGTCATCGCCGAGGTCCTGCCCGCCGACAAGCTCGACGTCGTCAAGCGGCTCCAAGACACGGGCAGGGTCGTGGCCATGGTCGGCGACGGCGTCAACGACGCCGCCGCGCTCGCCCGAGCCGACCTCGGTCTCGCCATGGGCACCGGCACCGACGTCGCCATCGAGGCGAGCGACATCACGTTGGTCCGGGGCGATCTGCGCGCCGTCCCGGACGCTATCCGGCTTTCCCGGCGCACGCTGGGCACGATCAAGGGCAACCTGTTCTGGGCGTTCGCCTACAACGTCGCGGCCCTGCCACTGGCCGCGATGGGACTGCTCAACCCGATGATCGCCGGAGCGGCGATGGCGTTCAGCTCGGTGTTCGTCGTCGGGAACAGCCTGCGCCTGCGCAGCTTCCGCTCCGACGCCATCTGAGCCCGGGGCAACGCCGGTGGCCGACCCCCGGCTGTGGGGGTCGGCCACCAGCCGTTCACGATCGTGGGCCAGCGGCACCGCCAGAGTGGTGGATGGTCCCTCGTCGAGCAGCCCGGGACGGTCAGCGAGGCGACGCCGGTCCGGAACCGGCCGACAGGCGTTCGAGGATCACGCGCGCGACGTCGACCCCACCCGGCATGCCGTGGTGATGGTGGGCGAGGCCGCGGGCCGGTGCCGCGTCCACGACTGTGGCCCCGGCGTCGTCCGACGGCCCACCGGCCGGTACGACGACCTCGACCGCGACCAGTCGGCCGCCGACGGCAGCGGCGCGGGTTGTCATCTCGACGACGTCAGTGCCCAGGAGATGTCGAGCCGGGCGGTGGGGCACCTCGGTCGTCCCGTCGGGGGTGACACGCTGCACGACGTCGATCGGTTCGCCGTCGAGGTGCAGCACACGTCGGTCGTGGACTCCCGCAGACGCAGCGGCTCACCCGTCAGCGGGTCCTGACCGGCGTAGACGATCACCTGGAAGGACTTCCCGCGGCGGCGGATCATGTCGCGCGGGCGCCCCTGAGCAGGCTCTTCGGCCACACGAGGACCGTACTCGATGCCATCGTCGATTGATCGGATCTGGCGAGCGGATCGAGGCTGTTCTAACTGGTCAGGCTGGTGGAGACGAGGGGAATCGAACCCCTAACCCCTGCCTTGCAAACGTGCGGTGTGGCGCCTGCTCGGCCGGATCCAGCTGGTGAGCGTGATGCTGCCACTGCCCACGCTGCCTGCGTTGGATGCCAGCGGCTGCCGTTGGATGCCATCGTGGATGCCAATTCGTCCTATGTGGATAAACCCGAGCGACCGACCTTTCATTCAGACAGTGGGCCTGCTGCGTCGCACTGGCAGCGGGTGAAGCCTCTATCTGGGAGGGTTGCCATCGACGGCGACCGGTTTCGTCGCTGGACGGTGGTCCTGCGGAGCTAAGCCATGATGTTGGCACGTCTGCTCGGCCGCGTATCGAGCAGATCCACGCCCGCTCCGAGTCCCTTGAGACTGAGAACCCAGCCGGGCGATTGCGTGCGGAGGCACGCCTGTACCGCGGGCTCGAACTCGACTCAGTCTGGGCACACCCGGAGGAGCCGGCCGCTGAGGAACCGTCCCTGACTGTCGAGGGTCTCAGGCCTCGTGCTCCGCCTACGGGAGTCCACGAGGAACAGCTGCCCGTCGAGTTCGGCCATGTCGGTGACGTTCACGTAGTTGTCGGGCACCTCCACTGGGATCTCGCTGCGGGCCTGCTCGACGCCGGTGGCGGTGAGCACGATCCGCAGTAGGTGGCTGCGCTCCGGCGCGCCGGGGAGGCTGGAACTGAGAAGCGCAGCGGACGCGATGACGAGGTCATCGTCTAGGAACACCATGGCGGCGGGTTGGCGGTAGTCGCGGTCGCTGGCGGCGAGGTCGGACCCCTCGAAGGTGCCGGTGCCGAGTTCGGCAACCGTTCTGATCAAGCCGGGGCCCCCGCCCGTGCGTGGTATAGAGACGACGACGCCGGTGTAGACCGATCCGAGGAACCGCCATCCGCCGACGAACACACGGTCTCCGCGCACGGCAAGGGTCGTGGGGAAGAAGCCCGGGACGTCCCCGGTGTTCCACAACTGCCGCAGCTGCCCGTCGGCGGTGATGATGAACGGCAGGACGTTGCCGCCGGCGAGAATTGCGGCGAAGGCCCCGTCGCCGGCAGCGGCCAGCGCGAGGACTGGACGTCCGACGTTGTGGATGACTGTGGTGCCGGGTGGGCTGAGGTTGAGTCGCACAATACGTTCGCCGCGTGTGGCGAAGATGTCGCCGGACCCCGGTTCGTCGCTGGTGAGGTGGCCGACGCCGGTCTCAGTACCGAGGTCGACCATCGGCGGGTCCTCGTCCAGTGCGATCAACCGCACCCGCGACGGCGACCCTTGAGGGCTAAGCAGAACGGGTTCGCCGGCGTCGGAGTACACGAAGCTACGGCTGGTCACCGGGAGTACGGAGGTCGGGAAGATCTGTCGGCCCGCCGCGTCGATGTCGGTGATGATCGACGTGCCCACGCACTGACCGAGGATCCGGCGAATGCGCCGTCGCATGAGCAGGACGAGCCGTCGGTTCTTCATGCGTGCCTCCCTCACTCCCTTCTCGACTCGCCAGGCGCGAAAGCGACGTTACGAACTGACACATGTGCAGCGCATGAGATGCATGCTGAATGCCGGCATCCCAGGATGCCCGGCCAGCAGGGGTCAGTTCAACCTTCGGCCATCCTCGTCTCGCCATCCGATACGGCGGCCCAGGACAACCCGGCCCTGACGCCGACGAGATCCTCATCCACCCCGGGAACGGCCGGAACTCCTACCGGGCAACGGACGCGCACGTCGATGTCCGGGACGGGATCCTCATGGTCGACGGCGAAACCCGATAGAGCCGCGCCGGAAGCGAGCACATGCCCGGTCTCACCAGGACCAGCAAGTATCTTTGCGAGCCCGACGGTGGCCCCGTCGGTCGTAGTAAGAGTCGTAGCGGACAAGGACTCGATCGCTACTCGGGCAAGTGCCCGTAGCGACAGGTGAGAAACTTGATCAACACCACCGTTTGCGTGCACAGAATCCTCCGGTGAGCGCTCCGTCCGGCAGGTTGCCACTGGGGGCGTCGACGTAGACCTCTTCATCCCAGTCGGCCACGCCGTTGCCGTCGTCGTCGCCGTACACCTTCGGATTCCCGCACGGCGGGGCATAGATGCCCTCAGCCCGGTACTCGGCGATGCCGGCCGCGGAGGCGATGCGCTCGTCGTAGGTGGCGTTGGCCTGGTCTTCGGCAGGCTTGCCCCGGCCGTTGAGCACGATCTCGTTTCCCAGGTCATGCGCGTACATGGGCAAGCCATCACGATCCGTTGACTAGGAGTACTGGACGTAGCGCAGCAGCCGTCCGATCTCGTCCGACTCGACTCCGGGCTCGGCGTGCAGCTTGATCGGATGCCCCCCGACGATCCCGCGGGTGAACTCGGTCGCCCCAGGGCATGCGCAGGCGTCCACATCGGGAACCTGGACGCCGAGCAGTCGTACCGTGCGCCCGTCAGCGAGCTCCAGGGTGTTGCCATCAAGGACTCGCGCTACCGACACGAGCTCCCCGCCGGGGTGGCACGTGTCCTCGTCGTCGTACACGGTGTCGTCGGAGAAGCACTCCGACTCAACCGCGCGATCGACCGTCGATGCTGCGACGACCTGCGGTGCGGCGGCGCTGTTCGATGCTTCGGAAGCCACGCTCGGAGCGTCGACCTCGTTCCGTGCGTTGTTGCAGGAGCCGACGATGACGACGAACGCGACGGCTCCGAACAGCAGCCTGCCTTTACCCACCCGTGCACACTCCTGTAGCCAGATCGCTCATAGAGCGTCCAGACCGGGAGGCTAGGTGATCGCTCAATCGCAGGAGCCTGGTCGTTACGACGCATTCGAGCGGAACGAGTCGGCCGCACGCAGGGCGTCGGCGAGGTCGATCAGGTCGACGTCGCCGCGCGCGGTCAGTCCGGGTCGGACGATGAACCGGGTGTCGGCCACGCAGATCCGGTACTGCTGGCGGCCGCGATCCATCGCCGCTACGACGAGAGCGTCGGATGCCGCTTCGACCGCCTCCGCCCGTGTACCCGCAGTGCCGTCGGCCAGGTGCTGCACGTTCTCCACCCCGGCGGTGAGCACGCCGACGGTCCAAAGTTGTGGTGTCCACCCCCGCAGCATCGTGGAATCGGTGCGGCCGCGTCGGCGACCGCACCGAGTTATCCACAGTTGCTGCCTCTACTCGTCCTCGGTGGGGTTGTCCCCCAGCAACCGGGCCGCCTGGCGCCAGGCGCGCAGCATCGAGGTGTAGGCGGTGGCGTCGCAGATCTCCCAGGTGACCGGCCCGGCCTGGATTCGCAGCACCGCCGGGACCGCCCCACCGGCGCGGGCGGGCTCGAACGCCGAGATCACCCGCGGGGATCCTGCGTAGCGGACCATCGCCGCGACCGTCGTCGGCCCGATCACCAACGGCCGGTGCCCCGCCACCGCCGGTCGGAGCGACCGGGCCGCGACGGCGGCGTCGGTCCAGCCGTCGGCGATCGCGCGGGCGGTGATCCCGGCCCGCAGGTACACCAGCACGCAACCGAGGGTGAGGCCGAGCTGCTGCTCCGCGGTCCCGACATGGGCCAGATCGAGCCGAACTGGGACGAGCCCCGCGGCGTGGACCACCACGCCGGTGACCACGGAGGACTTGGGTGATCAGCCGCGCCTGCGCGGTCGGGCTGGTGTCCTCGCCGGTGCAGTGGCTGGTACGTGCGGTCATGGTGGCCTCCCGAGATCGTGGGTGGGCCTGTCGGCCCGTCCCCCTGGGGTGGCGGGGCGTTGTTCCCCCGCCGCCTTGGGGCGACCCGGCACGGCCGTGGAGGCTCTCGGTCAAGGGCAGCCCGCCAGGGCTGTCGCGCAGCGACGCGTAGCGCAGCGGAGCGCCCTTTACCGGGAGTGAGGCCGTGCGAAGCCCACTGGGCCACTATCAGGAGGTGTCGGCGGCCGATGCCGTCGATGCACCCGAGGTGCCACCGGGTCACCGCCTTGGTAAGCCGACGGCTTGACGTCCGCCCTTAGAACGCGGGGCTCGGTGGTCACCTGGGTCGCGCGGACCGTCAACAAGGGCTGAGCGCCGCGAGCGCCGAACAGTGAGCGTGCGGGAGCCGCGACCCGGAATCCATGGGTGCCGACACGCCGAGCACCCCGGAGCATCCATGCCCGACCACGCCCCCATCGACGCTGCGCCCGTCCTGCTGCCGGACCTACCGCCCGGCGGGGTCACCGCCGGCGTGGATTGGGCCACCGCCGACCATGTCGTCGCCGTCGTCGACGCCCGCGGCACCGTGATCGACCGGTTCGCCGTCGACGCCACCGCGGCCGGTCTACGCGAGCTCGTCCGCCGGCTGCGCCGCAACCACATCACCGAGGTCGCGATCGAACGCAGCGACGGCCTCGTAGTCGACGCCCTGCTCGGCGCCGGTCTAACGGTGGTGGTGATCGCCCCGAACCAGGTGAACAACCTCCGCGGCCGCTACGGCTCCGCACGGAACAAGGACGACCGGTTCGACGCGTTCGTCCTGGCCGACACGCTGCGCACCGACCGGGCCCGGCTGCGCCCGCTGATCCCCGACACCCCGGCCACGGTGCTGTTGCGCTCAACGGTGCGGGCGCGGAAGGACCTGCTCACCCACCGGGTCGGGCTGGCCAACCAGCTCCGCGCCCACCTGCAAACCTTCCACCCCGGTCCGGTCGGGCTGTTCGCCGACCTCGACGGCATCACCAGCTTGCGGTTCCTCGCCGCGTTCCCCGGCCAGGACGACACCGACTGGCTCACCCCCTCCCGGCTGACGACGTGGCTGCGCCGGGCGAACTACACCGGCCGCAAGGACCCCGCCATCCTGCACGCCCACCTCGCCGCCGCCGCCCGCGGCGCGACCGGACCGGCCGGCGCCGCGGCCGCCGAGGTCACCCGGGCGTTCGTGGCCGCGCTGACCGCGATCGTCGTCCAGATCAAGGCCCTGGACAAGCGGATCACCGCCCAGCTCGCCGAGCACGCCGACGCACACATCTTCCGCAGCCTGCCGCGCGCCCAGGCCCTGCGCGCCGCCCGGCTGATCGCCGAGATCGGCGACTGCCGCGGCCGGTTCCCCACCCCCGAAGCGCTGGCCTCCCTGGCCGGGGTCACCCCCTCGACCCGGCAGTCCGGGAAGGTGCGCACCACGTCGTTCCGTTGGTCGGCGGACAAGCAGCTACGCGACGCGGTCTGCGACTTCGCCGCCGACTCCCGCCACGCCAACCCGTGGGCCGCGCACGTCTATCGTCAAGCTGTCGGGCGCGGACACCGCCACCCGCACGCCGTCCGGATCCTCGCCCGCGCCTGGCTACTGGTCATCTGGCGCTGCTGGCAGGACCACCAGCCCTACCAGCCCGACCAGCACCGCGCCCTGCAGACCGTCCTGCGTGAGCGGTCGCCCGCCACTGCTGCCTGAACACGGTCGCCGCCGGCCGCGGTCCCCCGCCTGACAAGGCAGACGGCCGGTCTCGGGTGGTGATCTCCTCGCGGCGCGGGTTCATCCCGGCCGGGCCGGTGGCCCCGGGGGCAAGCCAGCTGTTCAGGCTTGCGGCCCGGGCGACCGGTCTGGCAGCCCTTGGGCGCGCCGTGAGGAGATCACCACCTCCCGCAGGTTCAGGGGATCTCTGAACGGTGCCGGGTCCGGGCGGAGCCCGGCCGCCGGAGGCTCCGCGCAGCGCATCCGAGCCGCACGGATGACGATCGTGTCGATATGACTAACGATCATCATATGGTTCCAACCGGAAGCTCACCGCGACTTACTGCCCTTGACCCGGGCGTGGCGCGAACACCCTGAACGCGTTGCCATCGGGATCAGCCATCTCGATCCACTGCACGCCGTTAACCTCGTGCTCGCCGACGCGCCGAGCGCCCGCCCTCTCCGCCCGGTCGGCCAGATCCCGCCATCCCTCACCGTCCGGCCCGGAAATGTCCAGCCCTATCCGGGACGAACCGCCTGCCATCGCATCGTCCCGCTCGAACATCCACGTCACCGGGCCGACCTCGTGATCGAAGTCGAGCATCATCAGCTCGTCGGTCGAGTGCTGCGAGATCGGCAGCTGCATCACCTCCGCCCAGAACGTGCCCAGACGGCCCGGATCGCCAGAGCGGAACGCGTACATGCCGACAACCGGTCGCGAGTTCGTCACGTCACCCATCGAAGATCCTCTCATCGTCGAGCCTTGAAGGCGTTTACCCAGCACCGACGACTGCCGAGCCCCGAACTCATCGGCCCGGAGGAGGTTGACACAGGGCTCTAAGGGCCGGCAGGCCCCGCCGAAGGCGTCCACAAAGGGCGGTTCTCGGCCGCGCGGCCCTTGAGCGCCTGATCTGCCGCACGGCCTCCGCCAGGTCAACCGCTCAGGTGTTCTCGAACTCCTCGCAAGGAGATCGCGAGCTGGCGCTGGGAGTAGGCGGTGAGGTCGTCGAGTCGGGTGGCGAGTTCTTCGCTGACCACTCGCTCCGCGCGTTCGTGCACCTGCCGGCCCGTTCGGGTGACGATGAGCAGCGAGGAGCGCCGGTCGCCGGGATGTGGCCGGCGCACGCACAGCTGTGCTGCTTCCAGCCGGTCCACGAGCTTGCTCGCCGCGCCGACGGAGATGCCCACCGCCGACACGACGTCGGCGATCCGGCACGGGTCGGTGGTCGCCACGACCCTCAGCACCTCGACGCGACCGAGCGGCAGGTCCAGTTCGTCGCGCAGTCGCCGGTCCACGGCCTCCCACAGCAGGATCTCGACGCGGACGAGGTCGTCGAACAGCCGGCGCAGGTCGGGCACGTGAGTAGATTACGCGGAATCATCTTCCGCGGAATGGTGTTGCTCCGGGTGCCGACCCGGAGGAGCGACCGATGACCGACCCAATCCCGACGACGATGCGCGCGGTCGTGCTCGACGCCCCCGGCCCGCCCGAGGCCCTCCAGATCCGGGAGCTGCCCGTCCCCCGGCCCGCACCCGGCTGGGTACTCATCCGCGTCACCGCGTCCGGCCTCAACCGCTCCGAGCTCCACACCCGCCTCGGACTAGCCGGGGGCGTCACCTTCCCCCGCGTCCTGGGCATCGAGGCCACCGGGGTCGTCGCCGCCTGCCCGGGCGGCGAGTTCGAGGCCGGGCAGCAGGTCGTGGCCATGATGGGTGGCATGGGCCGCACCATCGACGGCGGCTACGCCGAGTACACCTGCGTCCCCGCCGCCCAGGTCGTCCCCTTCCGCAGCGACCTCGACGCCGCCACAGTCGGCGCCGTCCCCGAGATGCTCCAGACGGCCTACGGCGCACTCACCGTCGGCCTGGACGCGCAGCCCGGCCAGACGCTGCTGATCCGCGGCGGCACCTCCTCGGTCGGGCTCACCACAGCCGTCCTCGCCAAGCGCCGGGGGATGACGGTCCTGGCGACGACCCGGGACCCCGACCGCGCCGCGTTGCTGCGCCGCGTGGGCGTCGACCATGTCGTGCTCGACGACGGGGCCGTCGCCGCGGGGGTCCGTGACATCGTGCCCGACGGCGTCGACGCCGCGCTCGAGCTCGTCGGTACCCCGACCCTGCCCGACACCCTCGCCGCCACGCGGGTGCACGGCGTCGTCTGCTTCGCCGGGATGCTGTCCAACCACTGGACGGTCCCCGACTTCTACCCCATCGACTACCTGCCCCGCGGCGTCCGCCTCTCCGCCTACGGCGGCGACGCCTCCGACCTCCCGCCCGCCGTGCTGCAGGAGTTCCTCGACGACGTCGCCGCCGGCCGCGCCGTGGTGCCCCTGGACCGCGCCTTCGCCCTCGACGGCATCGCCGAGGCCCACACCCTCATGGAGCACGGCGGCGCCGCGGGCAAGCTCGTCGTCGTCCCCTGATCCCCGTTCCCGGGCGTCAGCGCGTCGGGTCGACCAGCACCTTCATCTTCTGCCCGGCGCGCAGCGCTTCGAAGCCCTCGGCGAGCACGTCCCCCATCGCGATCTGCTCGACCCAGCCGGTGGTGTCGTAGTGCCCGCGCGCCATCAGGTCGATCACGGCACGGTAGTCGTCACCGGTGTAGCAGAGGGTGCCCTGGATGCGAGCCTCGCGGAGCACCAGCTGCAGAAGCGAGGTCTCCAGCGCCCGGTCGTAGATCGCGACGCTGACCAGCGCCTTCGTCGGGCCCAGGCACAGCAGGGCCGACTCGACCGACGCCCGCACGCCGGCGGCGTCGAAGGCGGCGTCGACCCCGCGCCCGTGGGTGTGGTCGGCGACGAGCGCGGGGACGTCGACCGCGGTCGGGTCCACCGTGCGCGCGCCGAGTCGCTCGATCGCCGCCCGGCGCACCGACGAGGGCTCGACGACCAGGACGTCCTCGATCCCTCTCCCCCGCAGCGCGAACCACAGGCCGATGCCGATCGGACCGGCGCCGAAGATCACGCTGGTGCCGTCGGCGGTGGCATCGCTGAGCATGGTGGCGTGGTAGGCGACCGACATCGGCTCGACCAGTGCGCCGAGCTCGGTGGAGACGCCGTCGGGCAGCTTGTGGGCCATGATCTGGTCGATCACGGTGTACTCGGCCATGCCACCGTCGGTGGACAGCCCGTGGAAGCCGACGCTGGTGCAGATGTTGTAGCGGCCGGCCAGACAGGGGGCGCACTTCCCGCACCGGTACACCGGCTCGCACGCGATGCGGTCGCCCTCGGCCAGGTCGGTCACGCCCGCCCCGACCTCGACGACGGTCCCGGCGAACTCGTGACCGAGGACGACGGGCATCTGGTCGAGGGTGAGCGGGTGCGGCTCCGTCGGCACGAAGATCGGGCCGTCGAAGTACTCGTGCAGGTCGGTGCCGCAGATCCCGTTGAAGTCGACCCGGACCCGGACCTGACCGACACCGACCTTCGGCTCCGGCACCTCGGTGACGGCGACGTCGTTGCGTCCCCGGTAGACGACTGCTCGCATGGTGGGACTCCTCGTCCTCTCGGCTCTGAGTGGTGGTGGACGGACGGCGCTCATCCGTCCCGGTGGAACAGCTCCAGCTGGATCCCGTCGGGGTCCCGGAAGACGATCGCCGAGTAGCTCCGCGCGACCTTGTCGATCACTCCGGAGTGCGCTACCCCGAGGTCGTCGAGCCAGCCGGCCCACGCGTCGAGATCGGCGCGGTCACGCACGCCCCAGGCGATGTGGTCGAGCCCCGCCCGTCGCTCGTCGAACGGCCCGCCGTGGTGCCCGTGGTGGTGGTGCAGCCCGATGAGCAACCCGGTGCGCCGGTCGATCAGCAGGACCGCGTACCCGCCGTCCTCGTCCCCGTGGTGGCGGGCCTCGCCGGGTAACCGGTCGAGGTCGAACACCCGCGCGTACCAGCCGGCAGACGCCTCCACGTCGGAGACCGTGGGCGAGAAGTGGTGCACCCCGGTGGTGGGCGGGGCTCCTGTCACCGGGCGTCGGACTGCGTGTAGCCGAGGAACGGCGTCATGTAGGTCGAGCCGAACCCGTCGAGGATCTTCTTCGCCGCCTCGTCGGGCCAGCCGTAGACGACGAATCCGTCGATGGTGACGAGCTGGCCGAACTCCTCGGCGAACCGGGAGAACGTGCCCTCGACGTGGGCGACCACCGCCGCGGAATCGCGGTAGCTCTCGTAGATGTGGACCACGGTGCGGTCACTGCTGACGCTGTAGTCGTAGGCGTTCGAACCCGGCTCCTCGCGGGTGGCGGCCACGAGCGGGGTGATCGCCTCGACGAAGGCGTCGTAGTCCCCGGGCTTGAGGGCCGCGGTGACGACCCAGTAGATCTCGTCGCGCATGGTGTGGGTGCCTTTCGGTGGGAACGAGGGGTCAGACGGTGGCGGTGGTGGGCTCGAGCCTCTGCTGCACCGCGGGGATCACGTGGTCGGCGATGTACTGCACGCGTGCAGAGCCCGACTCGACCGTCTCGCCGGGGAACTGCGCCCAGAAGTGGAAGTCGCGGATCTGCGGGTTCTGCTCGGCGAGTGCGGTCATCTCGGCGATGCCCGCGTCCGCGTCCCAGAGCTTGTACACGCCGAAGTCCAGGAGCTGCTGGGGTGTGTCGAAGTGGTCCGGCACGCCCGATCCCTCGAACGAGCCCCACTCGATGTACTTGTTGACCTGGTACAGCACGTGCTCGCCGATCCGGGCCCACTCCCGTTCTGGATCCTCTGCCAGCACCACCCACTGGCTGGCGTAGATGGCGCCGTCGTCGAGGCTCTTGCCGTTCGCGACCAGCGCGTCGAGGTAGACCTGGAAGTGGTCGTTGGACAGCGTGATGACCCCGTCGCCCAGGCGCGCGGCGCGCTCAAGACCCTTCGGGGCCACGGCTCCGATGGGCATCCGGGGCGTCTTCTCGGCGACCGGTGTGACCCGCACGGCCGGCATCGACAACCGCTTGCCCTCGTACCCCTCGTCGCTCCCGCTCCATGCGGCGCGGATGATCGCGATCGCGTCCTCGAACAGGCTCGGCCGCTGCTTGCGGACCCGGCCGAACGCCGTGAACTCCCGCTCGTTGTAGCCGAGCCCGACGCCGAGGTCGAACCGGCCGTCGGTGATCAGCGACAGGGCGTTGGCGTCCTCCGCCAGACGCACCGGGTTGTGCAGGGCGGCGACGATGATGTTCGTCGCGAGCCGCATCTCCGACGTGCGCGCACCGACGGCCGCGGCGGCGATCAGCGGCGAGCAGGCGTAGTCATCGGGCGCGAAGTGGTGCTCGCTGAACCACGCGGACCGGAAGCCGATCTGCTCGGCCCAGACGGCCTGGTCGATCGTCTCCCGGTACAGCCGGCCGATCGGCTGGCTCCACTGCGCGGGATTGCGGAAGTCGTACCAGAGACCGAAGGTCGGTGCGGGCATCGTCGTCCTCACTCGGATCGGAACGGACCGGCACGTCGTCGGCCGGTGGCGGGAGACCACGCTCACACGACCGGGATACGCGGTGCTGTTCGCTTCTGGGACACATCCGGCGATCGCACGCACCGGCGCCGAAGCTGTGCCAGGAATGAACACGGCCGACCAGGAAACCCGGGCGACACTGACCTCATGCACTTCTTCATCAGCGCTGATTCGGTCGAGCTCGTCGACCCGCAGGACGTGACGGCGTTCTCAATCCGCTGCCCGGCAGAGCTCGACGACGGGGATCTCGCCGCGAGTGCCGAGCGCGCCGGACTGGGTGAGGTCCTCGAGTCGGGCCACGTCATGGTGCCCGTCGCGACGATCCGCCGGATGGCGGGCGACCGGGTCGGTCCGAGCTGGGAGGACGACCTCGCGGGGATGCTCGCCTACGCCACGCGCAAGGGCTGGACCAGCGAGGACGGCACCCGGGTGCGCGCGCACGTCGAACGGACCTGAGCGCCCGATCTGTCCCAAGACCGAACACCCGCCGGTCGGATGCCCGCAGAGACTGGTCGTCTCGACGTCGAGCGGAGGGATACGTCATGGGAGACATCTCGGGGGCGGTCGCACTGGTGACCGGAGCGGCGCAGGGCATCGGGCGGGCCATCGCCCTGCGGTTGGCGCGGGACGGGGCAGACGTGGCCGTCGTCGACCTCAACGGCGACAAGGCCGCCGCAGTGGCCGAGGAGATCCGCGCGCTCGGTCGCAAGGCCGCCTCGATCCGGGCCGACGTCAGCGACCGGGACCAGGTATTCGCGGCCGTGGCGCAGGCCCGTGCCGAGCTCGGAACGCTCGACATCATGGTCAACAACGCCGGAATCGTGCAGGTCGAGCCGCTGCTCGACGTCACCCCCGACAAGCTCGACGCCATCCTGGGGGTCAACCTCAAGGGCGTGGTCTGGGGCATCCAGGCCGCCGCGGAGACGTTCCGGGAGCACGGCACGAAGGGCGCCCTCATCAACGCCTCCTCCATTGCGGGACACGACGGCTTCGCCATGCTCAGCGCCTACTGCGCCTCGAAGTTCGCCGTCCGGGCGCTCACGCAGGCCGCCGCCAAGGAGTTGGCCGCGGACGGCATCACCGTCAACGCCTACTGCCCCGGGGTCGTCGACACCGACATGTGGGTCACGGTCGACGAGGAGTTCGCCCGCCACACCGGGGCCGAGAAGGGCGCCACCTTCGAGCAGTTCGTGGGGACGATCGCGCTCGGCCGGGCCGAGACGCCGGACGACGTCGCCGGCTTCGTCTCCTACCTCGCCGGCCCCGATGGCCGGTACATGACCGGCCAGTCCGTGCTGATCGACGGAGGCATGGTCTACTGCTGACGCGCCGGTCAGGTCAGGTGGAACTCCCGCATCTTGCGATAGAGCGAGGAGCGGGAGATCCCCAGTTCGGCAGCCGTCGCGGCCTTGTTGCCGTCGTGGGCCGACAGCGACGCGCTGATGGCGTCGGCCTCTGCCGCCTGGATGGCGGTGAGCCCGGCCCGGGCCGCGTCGCGCGACCAGCGTGCGGGCAGGTCGACGACGTCGAGCACCGGTCGGCGCTGGTTGCCGATCCAGCGCCGGAACTCCTCGAGCTGGCGGTGGTTACCGGGCCACGGATGCCGCTCGACGAGATCGACCGCCGCCGGGGACAGCACCGGCATCGTCGGCCCCTGGTCCACCAGCCGCCCGAGGATGTCCCGCGGCCGTCGGCGCAACGGCGGGACCTCGAACGGCTCCGAGGCGAAGCGGTCGAGGAGTGACTGCAGCACCGGCCCGGCCTCCACACCGGTCGGTGTCCAGGTCGCGACGACGCGCAAGGCGTCGCCGGATCGCGGCAGCGCGTCGAGGATGCGGCCCAACGACCGGGAGGCGCCGATGGTCAGCGACTCCAGGTGCGACAGCAGCAGTGCCGGTGCCGCGGGGTCCTCCACGGTTCGGGTGAGGACCTCCCGGGCCATCGCGAGCCATTGCCGCGACCCGACCTCCTCGGCCTCCGCCCCGTCCAGCTCGGGCAGGAGCCCCGACGACCCGAACGTCTCCTGCACGAGCGTCCGCTTCCCGACGCCGGACTCTCCCGTGACGAGGAACCGGTCCGACCCGCGCGACACCGCCCGCAGGCGGGTGGGCAGGTCGGACCAGTGCGGAGTGCGTGAGGAGACGGTCAGGCGACCCGGCGCGGTGGCGGCCGGGGCCTCGTCCGTCGGGGTGTCGGAGACGATCACCAGCCCGACCACGGAGCCCGCGTGCTCGATCGCCCGCCAGCTGATCTCGTCGGATCGGTCGAGCACGACGTCGGTCGTCCGCACGCGACCGGCGGTCACCTGGTTCCACAGGGAGCGATGGTCGATGCCGAGCTTGGCCCCGGCCTTGTTGGCGATGACGGTGTCCCCGTTCACCACCACGACCGCACTGTCCGCGCGCCGCCGCTCGGCCAGGAAGTGGTGGAGCAGCTCACGCTCGCGCAGCGTGCTGGCGCCGTAGAGCTGCTCCTCCACCTCCCTGACGAGCTTGAGCAGCGTGGCCGCCATGAGCGGGCTCGCGTCCTTGTTCAGGCTGGTGACGCTGAGCGTGCCCGCGACCCGGCGCGTGATGGGGTGGCGGATCGCGGCGCCCGCGCAGGTGAAGGGGTGCAGAGCCTCGGCGAAGTGCTCCGATCCGTGGATGGTGATCGCTTGCGCGGTCTCCAACGAGGTACCGAGTCCGTTGGTCCCGACGACGTCCTCGCTCCACCGGGTGCCGACGACCGCGGAGTTGCGGTCGAGCAGGGCACTCAGCCGGCTGTCCTCGTCCCAGCGCCAGAGCATCGTGCCGTCCGGGGCGCTGAGCAGCAGACTGGTGTTGGCGCCGATCAGGACCTCGGCCATGGAGCCGAGGACCGGCACCGCGACCCGCGCGATCTTGGAGTCGAGCGGGGCGTCGCCGGGCAGGATCGCCACCGTGTCCGGGCTGACGCCGCTGAGCCGGCTGCGGCGCCACGAGTTCGCGATCTCCGGACGCAGCACGGAGCCGGGCCGGCTGCCGTTCTCCAGCCATTCGCGATCGTCGTCGATCATGAACCCATCCCTCCGGGCGCCCTGTCCAGGGTCCCCGATGCTCCGCGCGGCGTCGACCCCCGCAGCCGACGCCGCGGCGGTGTCCGTCAGGCCTTGCCCGCGTCGGCGCGCTCCTTGGCGTGCCGGTCGGTCGCCGCCTGGATCGCGGCGCCCTGACGGTCGTTGAGCTCGGTCCAGCGCGACGTCGCGTAGTCCGAGGCCTGCTGCAGGCGCGACGCGCTGCCCTGGAACTTGGGCCTCACGTACTCGGCGAACAGCTCGTAGCTCCGGAGCGTGGCGGCGTGCCGGGCCCACTCGTGGTGGATGAGCAGGTAGGACCCGAATCCCTTGGACTGCTTCTCCAGCCGCTCGATCTGGGCCACGGCGTCGTCCGGGGTACCGATGACGCCGAGACCGGACTCGTTGACGAAGGCCACCCGCTCCTCGAACGTCTCACCGGCGGCGCGGAAGTGCGGAGCGGCGAGGATGTGCTGGGTGTAGTGGCACCAGTCGTCGAGGCCGTGGCGGACGTCCTCGATGGCCTGCTCCTTGGTCTCCGCCAGGTGCATCGGGCCCGCGAGGCGCCACCCGGCGCGGTCCGGGGTGTGCCCGAACTGCGGGGCCCGCTCCTCCATGACGTCCCAGTGCAGGGCGAGCGCGTCGAATCCACCAGCGGCCGTCGCGCCGACCGACAGGAGGTTGATGCCGTTCTTCGCCGCCACACGCGGGCCGGTCGGGCTGGCGATGGCCGCGCAGACGATGTCGAAGTCGCTGTAGGGCGCGAACTGGGTGCGCGCCTCGTGCAGGCGGTAGCGCGGCGTCTCGTGAGTGACGGACTCGCCCCGCAGGATCGCCATCAGCACGTCGACGTCCTCCTCGAAGGCACCGCGCTGCTCCTCCAGGGACAGGCCGATCATCGTGGCGTCGGTGGGCAGTGCGCCCGGGCCGAGACCGAGCATGAACCGACCGCGCAGGAGGCGGTCGGTGAACAGCGCGCGGTCCGCGATCCACAACGGGTTGTGGTAGGGCAGCGACACCACTCCGGTGCCGAGCTTGATGTGCTTGGTCTCCTGCGCCGCGTAGGCGATGAAGATGAACGGGTCCGGGATCAGCTCGGCGCCGCAGGAGTGGTGCTCCCCGATCCATGCCTCTTCGAACCCGAGCATGTCCATGTGCCGGATGACGGCCAGGTCGCGCTCGATCGCGTAGGTGGGGTCCTGACCCACGGGGGTGTGGAACGGGGCCATGAACGTCCCGAACTTCAGTGCCATGTCAGCTCCCTTGCTGGGCCGTGCGAGTTAGCGTCGGCGCTGCCGGTGCAGCGCGTCGGACCGGCAGGTTCACACGGTGGCAAGAGGGCGGAGTGTTCTCTTCTGGGACACTCGTCACGCACGACCGCCGATGCCCGGGAGTGGCCGATTCTGCAACACTCCGCGGCCCTCGCCCGGAGCTAGCGTCCCCGACGTGGGCGTCGGAGCGGACGCCCCGGGAGGGAGCGGCCCCGATGGACGGGCGGAACCGGAGCATCGAAGCGGTGACGGCGGTGGACCAGCTGCGCCGGGCCTTCGGCTGCTTCCCCTCAGGCGTCACCGCGGTCTGCGCGGACGTCGACGGCGTCCCCGTCGGCTTGGCGGCGAGCTCGTTCACCTCCGTCTCGGTGGAGCCACCGCTGGTGTCGGTGTGCATGCAGCACAGCTCCACGACCTGGCCGGTCCTGCGGCGAGCGCCCCGGCTCGGGCTCAGCGTTCTCGCCGAGGGCCAGGACGAGGTCTGCGCCCGGCTGGCGAGCAAGACCGGCGACCGGTTCGCCGGCACCGACTGGACCGCTTCCGACGACGGCGCTGTCCACGTGCACGGCGCCACGCTGTGGCTCGACTGCACCATCCACGCCGAGGTCCCGTCCGGCGACCACGACATCGTGCTGCTGCGCATCCACGGCGTCAGCGCCGATCCGGACGCTGCACCCCTCGTCTTCCACGGCAGCCGCTTCCGGCGCCTCGCCGCCCTCTGACCGGCAAGGACACCCGTGGACATCCCCTCGTACGAGCTCGCCGACGATCGCGTCGGCGCCGCGCTGGTCGCCCTGGCCGCAGGTCGACCGGTCGTGGTCGTCGACGATGCCGACCGGGAGAACGAGGGCGACATCGTCTTCGCGGCGAGCCTCGCGACGCCGCAGCTCGTCGCCTTCACCGTGCGCCACACGTCCGGCTTCGTCTGCGTCGCCCTGCCGGAGCAGGAGTGCGCTCGCCTCGACCTGCCGCCGATGCACCACGACAACGCCGACCGGTTCCGCACCGCCTACCGCGTCACCGTCGACCTGGCCGGCACGGGCACCGGGATCTCCGCCGCTTCGCGGGCGGCCACGATCGCCGCTCTCGGTTCGTCCACGACGACCCCGCGGGACCTCGTCCGGCCGGGGCACGTCGTCCCGCTGATGGCCAGGGCCGGCGGGGTGCTGGTGCGCCCGGGCCACACCGAAGCTGCGGTCGACCTCACCCGCCTCGCCGGGCTCGCGCCGGCGGGTGCGCTGTGCGAGATCGTCTCCCGGGACGTGCCGGGAGAGATGGCCCGCGGTCCGGAGCTCGAGCGCTTCGCCGCGGAGCACCGCCTCGTGCTGCTGTCCGTGGCCGACATCGTCGCCTACCGGCTCCGGACCGAGCAGCAGGTGCAGCGCGTGGTCAGCACCGTCCTGCCGACGGAGTTCGGGCCCTTCCACGCCGTCGGCTACCTCGGCTGCACCGACGGTGCCGAGCACATGGCACTCGTGGCCGGCCGACTCGACGCCGTCGACGCGGACGTGCCGGTCCACATCCACACCCAGTGCCTCAGTGGCGACGTCCTCCGCTCGACCCTGTGCGGCTGCCGTCGCTCGCTCGACGACGCCCTGCGGCGATTCTCCGAGGACGGCTGCGGCATCGTCGTGTATCTGCGTCCCACCGGGGCCAGTGCCGCGTGTGCACTGCTCGACGGTGCACTCGAGCCGTCCCCCGTTCTCGCCGCCGCAGCGGACGGGATCCTCGCCGACCTCCGCACGAGGACCCCGGCCGCCGGCCCGACGAACCCCCGACTGGACACCCTGGCCGCCGCACGCGCCCGCCGCACCGCCGGCGAGCAGCGCATCGCCGGCTGACGACCCACGAGAGGAAGCCCCCGATCATGAGTGAGACATCGGTGTCGGCCGAGGACTTCGAGTTCATCCGCAAGCAGGTGCGTACCTTCATCCGGTCGACGGTCGTGCCGCGCGAGAACGAGATCATGACGACCGACCGCATCCCCGACGACCTCCGCACGGCGTCCGCGGAGATGGGACTGTTCGGCTACGCCATCCCCGAGGAGTGGGGCGGGCTGGGTCTCGACCTCACCCAGGACGTCGAGCTGGCGATGGAGTTCGGCTACACCACCCTGTCGCTGCGCTCGATGTTCGGCACCAACAACGGCATCGCCGGGCAGGTGCTCGTCGGGTTCGGCACCGATGAGCAGAAGCAGCGGTGGCTCGAACGGATTGCCTCGGGCGAGGTCGTCGCGTCGTTCGCCCTGACCGAGCCGGGGGCGGGCTCCAACCCGGCCGGTCTGCGCACCCGCGCGCGGCGTGACGGCGGGGACTGGGTGATCGACGGCCGCAAGCAGTACATCACCAACGCCCCCATCGCGGACCTGTTCGTCGTCTTCGCCCGCACCGCCGAGCCCCAACCGGGCAACCCGGGCATCGCCGTCTTCCTGGTCCCCGCCGACACTGCCGGCGTCGAGGTCGCACCGAAGGACGCCAAGATGGGTCAGGAGGGCGCGTGGACCGCCGACGTCGCGTTCGACGGCGTCCGGGTGCCCGCCGACGCCCTCGTCGGGGGCGAGGAAGCCGCCGGCTACCGCGCCGCGATGACCTCGTTGGCCCGCGGGCGCGTGCACATCGCGGCCCTCGCGGTCGGCACCGCCCAGCGGGCCCTGGACGAGTCCGTCTCCCACGCCGCGCACACCACACAGGGCAGCGACCGCATCGGCGACTTCCAGCTGGTCCAGGCCATGCTCGCCGACATGGCGACCGGTGTCCTCGCCGGGCGCGCGATGGTCCGCGAGACCGCGCGGGCCTACGTCAGCGGGGAGGACCGGCGCATCGCCCCGTCGGCGGTGAAGCTGTTCTGCACCGAGATGGTCGGGAAGGTCGCCGACCTCGCCGTGCAGGTGCACGGCGGGGCCGGCTACATGAGGGAGATCCCGGTCGAGCGGATCTACCGCGACGTCCGGCTGCTGCGCCTCTACGAGGGCACCAGCGAGATCCAGCGCCTCATCGTCGGCGGTGGTCTGGTCCGCGCCGAGCTCGGTAAGTCGTGAGCCCGACCCACGTGGACGCCGCACTCCCCCTGGCCGGCATCACCGTCGTCGCCCTCGAACAGGCCGTCGCCGGACCGCTCGCCACCCGGCACCTGGCCGACCTCGGCGCTCGCGTCGTCAAGATCGAACGACCGGGCGAGGGTGACTTCGCCCGCCACTACGACCACGCCGTCCACGGGCTCGCCTCGCACTTCGTGTGGCTCAACCGCGGCAAGGAGTCGATCGTCCTCGACCTCAAGACCGACCGCGGTCTCCTCGTCGCCCGCGAGCTGATCGCGCGCGCCGACGTGTTCCTGCACAACACCGCGCCCGGCGTCGTCGAGCGGCTCGGTCTCGACGGACCGACCCTGCGGGACGCGGACCCGCGGTTGGTCGTGGTCAACATCTCCGGGTACGGCACGAGCGGCCCGCGCAAGGACCGCAAGGCCTACGACATGCTGATCCAGGCCGAGTCCGGGATGGTCGCCGTGACCGGCACCCCTGACACCCCCACGAAGACGGGCGTGCCCAGCGCCGACATCGCCGCTGGTCTGTACTCGACGACGTCCGTATTGGCGGCGCTGTTCCGGCGGGAACGGACCGGTGAGGGCGCGATCGTGGACGTCTCGATGTTCGACTCCGCCGTGGAGTGGATGGGGCATCCCCTCTACATGCAGCTCTACGGCGGCAGGCAGATCCCGCGCATGGGGCTCAGCCACGCCGCGATCGCCCCCTACGACGCGTACCCGACGAAGGACGGACAGGTGCTCATCGGCGTGCAGAACGACCGCGGCTGGCGGGCGCTGGTGACCGAGGTGTTCGGCGCCCCCGAGCACGCGGACGACTCCCGCTTCGCCACCAACGTCGAACGCGTGCAGCACCGCGCCGAGTGCGACGCCCTGGTCGCGTCCTTCACCAGCACGTGGACCACCGAGGATCTCGACGACCGCCTCGCCCAGGTGGGCATCCCCGCGGCACAGATCAACTCGACCGCCGCACTCGTCGAGCACCCGCAGCTCGCGGAGCGCGACCGGTGGCGACCCGTGGCGACCGAGGCCGGCGAGATCCGGGGGGTGCTGCCGCCGATGACTTTCCGCGACGTCGAGCTCCCGATGGGGGCGGTACCCGCCCTCGGCGAGCACACCGCCGCCATCCTCGGCGAGCTGGGCCTGGACTCGTCCGACTACCAGTCGTAGAAGCCCCTGCCGGACTTGCGACCCAGCTCCCCCGCCGCCACCTTGTCGACCAGGAGCTGCGGCGGGGCGAATCGCTCTCCGAACGCCTCGGTGAGGTTGCGGGCGATGTCGAGCCGCACGTCGAGACCGACGAGGTCGGTGAGCCGCAGCGGCCCCATCGGGTGCCGATAGCCCAGCTCCATGGCCTTGTCGATGTCGGCCGCCTCCGCCACTCCGTCCTCCAGCATCCGGATCGCCTCCAGCCCGAGCGTCACACCGAGGCGGCTGGTGGCGAAACCGGGTGCGTCCCGGACCAGGATCGTCTCCTTGCCCACCAGCGCCGCGGCCGTGCGGGCGCGGTCGATCTGCTCGTCCGCGGTCGCATCGGTGTGGACGATCTCGATCAACGGCATGGACCACACGGGGTTGAAGAAGTGCAGGCCCAGGAACCGGTCCGGATGCTGCAGCACCTCACCCAGCGCGGTGATCGGCAGCCCGCTGGTGTTGGACGCCAGCAGGACGGGGTCGCGGCGCTCCGCAGCGGCGAGCACCGAGCGCTTGAGGTCGAGCCGCTCCGGCACCGACTCCACGATCAGGTCGAGCCCGCCGTCGAGGTCCTCCACCCCGGCGGCCGTGCGGAGCAGGCCGGGCACCGCGTCGGCGGCGGCCTGATCGAGCTTGCCGCGCTGGGCGGCGCCCGCGGCCCGGGTCTCGATCGTCTCTCTGGCCGCCGTCGCGCGCTCCTCCTGGGGCTCCACGAGCGTGACCGAGCAGCCGGCCACGGTGAAGACGTAGGCGATGCCCGTGCCCATCGTGCCTCCGCCGATCACCCCCACCCGCCGCACCTCGGCCGGGGAGCGCTCAGGAGTCGGAGCTGGTCCTGTCGATGTGCTCATGCTCCGAGGATCTCCGCCATGCGCGCACCGATCAGCACGCACGTCGCCATGGTCGCGACGCCCGGGATGCGGGGCATGACCGACGCGTCGGCGACGCGGAGGTTCTGCACTCCGTTCACGCGCAGCTCGGGGTCGACGACGGCCGCGGAGTCGCGTCCCATGCGGCAGGTACCGGTCTCGTGGAAGTAGGTGGTGGCGCCGTTGCGGACGAACTCGACGAGCTCCGACGGCGTGAGCTCCCGGCCCGGCGCCACCTCCCGCTTGGCGAACGGCCGCATCTGCGGGGAGTTGCCGAGCTCGCGGCACAGCTCGATGCCCTTGGCCAGCGCCGCGACGTCGTCCGGGTGCGAGAGGAACGCGGCGTCCAGGACCGGCCGGTCCTGCGGGTCCGCCGATCGCAGGGTCATCCGTCCCCGGCTCTTCGGCGCGACCAAACCCGCGCACAGGGCCCAGCTGGAGGGCGGCGGCGCGTACTGCGCGGCCACGACCTCACTGGCGTACGGGATCTCGATCTGCACGATGTTGAGGTCGGGCGAGGCCAGGACACTGTCGGACTTCCAGAAGCCCGCGGCGTTGGCGGCACTGTTGCGCGGCGGCTGCGCCTCGTGCGGCTCCCACAGGCAGCCGCCGTGCAGGATGTGGTCTTGGAAGTTGGCCCCGACCTCGGGCGAGTCGACCACCACCTCGATCCCGTGACCGCGCAGGTCCGCCGCGTCGCCGATCCCGCTGAGCATCAGGATCTTCGCGGTGTTGATGCCACCCGCGCTCAGGACGACCTCGCTGCCGGCCCCGACGACGCGGCGGCCGCCGTCGACGGTCACCTCGACGCCGGTGGCCCGCCCACCCGTGATCACCACTCGATCGACGTGCGCGCCGGTCAGCACGGTGATGTTGTCCTGCGCCAGCACCGGGTAGAGGAAGGCAGCGGCCATGTTGCGGCGCTGACCGTCCCTGATGATCTGGTTCATGAGGGCGAAGCCGCCTGCGCTCTCCTCTCGGGCGCCGTTCTGGTCGGCCAGGACGGGGTGACCCAGCCCTGCGGCTGCGTCGAGCAGTGCGGGGACGTGCGGGGACGGGTCGTGGGCCGGCTGGCACCAGACCGGGCCGCCCTTGCCGCGGTAGCGCGGGTCCGCATCGCCCTGCCAGTCCTCGACCTGCCGGAAGATCTCCAGGCCGTGCTCGTAGCCCCACGCCGGATCGCCGGTGACGTCTGCCCAGTGGTCGAGGTCGGCCTTGAACGGGCGGGCCCAGATCGTTGCGTTGATGCTGGTGCCGCCGCCGACGACGCGGCCCATGTGCTCCGGTATCGCCCGGCCGTTGACCCCGGGGCCCGGGACCGCGACGTCGCCCCAGTCGCGCTCGGTGCCGAGGTTGGTGAACCACTGTCCGGGATCGAGCACCTGGTCGGCGGTGTCCCAGCCGCCCGCCTCGATCAGCAGGACGCTGACCGAGGCGTTCGCCGCCAGCCGGGAGGCGATGACGCACCCCGCGCTCCCCGAGCCGCACACGACGTAGTCGTAGGACGGCTGCAGGTTCGTCCGCCGCCGATCGTGGTCGGCCCGGATCGCCACGAGCCCTCCGGCCGTCGCCTGGTCCTCACGGTTGTTCGACATGATCCGCCTCGATCCCCGTCGGTGTCTCCAGCGACACCGGCATCACCCGAAAGATACAACGATTCCTCGACGGACGTCTACGAAACGTTACTTGTCGATCGAGTGTCGGTACCGACGGCAGGGGGTCCGCCGCCGGCACCGCACCCTCACGTGGCGACGGTGAAGAAGGTGTCCGGCAGCTGCCCGCCGTACCAGACGATCGCCTTCTCGATGTTCGCCCCGTCCCAGATGATCGGCTGCCAGTCCGGGCCGTGGATCGGGTAGCCGCCGGAGAACAGCTCGACGCGGTTGCCGCCGGGCTCGAAGACGTAGATGAAGAACGCCTGCGTCAGCCCGTGCTTGCCGGGGCCGGCGTCGATCGGAGTGCCCTCCTCGACGAAGGTGTCCGCAGCCCGCAGCAGGGTCTCGGGGGTGTCGAGGTAGTAGGCGATGTGGTGCAGCCGCCCGCGCTCGCCCGAACCGTCGCGCATGATCGCGAGGTCGTGGACCTGCGAGGTGACCGACATCCACACCCCGATGTCACCGTCAGGGGTGCGGGCGGCCTCGCGGAGCTTGAACCCGAGAACGTCGGTGTACCAGTCCCGCGCCTCGTCGACGTTGCGCGCGGTGATGTTGAGGTGGTCAAGCCGACGGGCCCCGATCCCCGGGGTCGGGAACCGGACGGGCTGGCTGAGCAGCTTCGACGCGGCCTCGGGCTCGTAGCGCTCGAAGTCGTAGAACAGTTCTGTGCGGTGCCCGAACGGGCCGGTGAAGCTGAGGGTGTCGCCCTGGGCGAAGCGCGAGCCACCGGCTTCGAGCTTGTGCTCGACGCCCTTGTCCCGGAACCGGCGGGCCCAGCCCTCGACCTGGTCGGGCTCGGCGACCTGCCAGGCCATGTGCCCCAGGCCGGGCTGCGCGGCCTCGGTGAGGATCGTGGAGTAGCGGGCCCACTCCCCCGCTCCGCGCAGGTAGACCGACTGGCCCTCGCGGTGGGTCTCGTGCAGCCCCAGAACGCGGGTGAAGAAGTCGAGCGACTCGTTCGGCTTGGGGGTGAACACCTCGACGTGGTGCAGGTTGTGCACGCGAGGGGTGCTGACCTCGACCACCTGGGGCTGCGAGGTCTGCGGCTGGGTCACGGTGCTGGTCACCTGACCGGCTCCTTCCGTTGTGGCTTGCGGGTACGGGTCATCGACCCGGGTGCCGACGGCACCGGGTGGTGGGTGGAACGGACGAGCGGTCGGCCGGCTAGATCCAGCCGGCGACGAACTCCTCGGCGAGCTCCTCCATCGCGCTGAGCTGGAGCGGCAGCGCGGTGGGGGTGGAGATCCGGGTGCTGCGCCCGGTCGCATCGAGACCGTCGCCGCGCCGGTGGAAGGAGCCGCCGTGGAACAGCAGCGGCTCGTTCGGCCGGATGGCGATGTCTTCCACGCGTCCCAGGTAGAGGACGTGGTCGCCGCCGTCGTAGGAGCGCCACGGCGTGCACTCGATCGTCGCGTGCGTGTGGCGCAGCCGCGGCGCGTGGCGGCCCTGGTCCCACGCGATGACGGCGGCCTCGTCGGGCCGGCCGGCGAAGGTCATCGCCACGCCGATCTGGCGGGCCGAGAGCACGTTCACCGCGAACGCCGTGTCCTGCAGCAGCGGACACGCCCTGGCGGTGCGGGCGACCGACACGAGAACCAGCGGCGGATCGAGCGACACCGAGCTGAACGCGTTCACGGTCGCCCCGCGGGGCTGCCCGTCGTGCGAGTAGCTGACCACGGTCACCCCGGTGGCGAACCGTCCCAGGCAGGACCGCAGCCGTGCGGGGTCGATCACGTCGGCCGTGATCGCCGGCGCCTCCTCCGGCGGGTCGGTGGGGTGGGTCATGGTCGTCCTTCCTGTCCGTCGTGGTGGCGGCGTGCCGTCACCCGGGCCGGGTCATCCGGCCTCGGAGTCATCGGCGCCGCCGGTGCCGCGCCCGATCCCGGCCACCGGTGACTTCTCCGGCTGCGCGAGGCTGATCATGTCGACGCGGTGGAGCCGGGTGGCCGTCTCGAGCCGCTTGCGGTCCTTCGCGCGGATCGCCTCGAGGATCTGCGCGTGGACGCGCAGGTTGTGGTCGATCGTCTCCTCGTGCCCGGCCGTCCAGACAGCGCGGACCAGTGCCCCGGTGAGGACGGTGACGAGGCTGTCGTAGATGCCGATCAGCACCGTCACCCCGGTGGACCGGGCGATCGCGCGGTGGAACTCGACGTTGGCCTCGAAGAACCCTCGCGGGTCCTCGGCGGAGTTACCCATCCGCTGCAGTCCCCGCTCCATCGCCATGTGGTCGTGCGGCGAGGACTTCTGCAGGGCCAGCAGGTTGAACATCTCCTCGAGCAGCGTCCGGGACTCGAAGATCTCCAGCGGTGGCACGGTGAGGCCCTGGAACCACAGGTCTAGTGCGCCGAGCCGGACACCCGGCGGCTGGTCCGCGGTGAACACACCACCACTGGGCCCCGGCTTGACCGTGATCAGCTCGCGGTCGCGCAACAGCCGCAGGGCCTCGTTCATGACCCCGGGGCTGACCTCGAAGCGGCTGATCAGCTCCGTGCGCAGGCCGAGGCGGGTGCCCGCGGGCTGGCCGGAGCGCAGGATCTCCATCTCCAGCCGCGCCGCCACGTCTTCGGCGCGCGACCCCGCACCCCGCCCAGCCCTGACGTCCACGTCCCTGGCCATCCGAGCACTCCTCGCCGTCACCGTTCACCGCCCCGGCCGGTCCCGGGTCCCGTCGGCGATCAGTGTCGCGTCCACCGCCGGGTCCCGGACCGTCACCCCGCTACGACGCTCCGCTGTTCCCGACGCGCCGCACGTCGTCGTTGTTGATCAGGTCGGGCACCGTCCAGCCGTTCAGGTCGTACTCGGACATGCACTGGTCGACCATGGCCTTGTAACCGTCGATCTGACCGGTCTGCACCTGGCCCAGGTAGGCCTCGATGCGCAGGTTCTCGTGGTTGCCGGAGTAGTTGCGCTCGTAGAGCTCGTGGCGCCCGCCGAACTCGGAGCCGATCGCGTCCCAGATGAGCTTCATGAGCTTGACGCGGTCCTCGGCCGTGCGGCCGGCCGACCCGCGCACGTAGCGGTCGAGGTAGGGCCGCAGCTCGGGGTTCAGCCAGTCCGCCGAGCTGGACGGCAGGTAGATCAGCGCGCTCGCGACGTCCTGCTCGAAGATCTCCTTCGCCCGCGGGTAGGCCTGCGTCATCATCAGCCGGTACACCCCGGCCGAGTCGGGGTTGGGCACGCAGGTGCCGTCGGCCCACGGAGCGGGGTTGTCGACCATCGAGTCGACGCACGCCCAGAACAGGTTGCGCAGGCACACCAGCTCACCGATGCGGGTCTGCACACCGCGGAAGTTCGACGTGCCGGTCATCTCGAGGGCCTTGACGAACAACCCGACGAGGAAGTCGAACTTGACCGCCAGCCGCACGCAGCCGTGCAGCATCGCCCGGAAGACGAACCCGGAACCGGCGAAGAAGTTGTTGGCCTTGTCGACGTCGTAGCAGAAGACGCTGTCCCAGGGCACCAGGACCCGATCCATGATCAGGATCGAGTCGTTCTCGTCGAGCCGGCTCGACAGCGGGTAGTCGAACGGGCTGCCGGTCGTGGCCGCGTTGAACTCGTAAGAGGAGCGGCAGATGAGCTTCAGACCCGGTGTGTTCATCGGGACCATGAAGATCGCCGAGAACTCCTTGGACTTGACCGGCAACGGGCCGTAGTTGCCGACGAAGTTGTAGTGCGTCAGCGCGGAGTTGGTGGCCACGACCTTCGCGCCGGAGACGATCAGGCCCTCGGCCGTCTCCTCGACCACCTTCATGAAGACGTCGGCGGCGCCCTCCATGCCGAGGTCGCGGTCGACCGGCGGGTTGATGATGGCGTGGTTGATGTAGAGCAGACGCTCCTGGGCCTCGGCGTACCACCGCTTCGCGTTGTCCTGGTACGGCGCGTAGAACTCCGTGTGCGAGCCCAGCGTGGACAGGAACGAGGCCTTGTAGTCGGGGCTGCGCCCGAGCCATCCGTAGGTCAGCCGCGCCCACGCCGCGGAGCCCTCGGCTCCGGCGCGCAGCTCCGCCGGGGAGTACGGCGCCTTGTAGAAGGGGTGCGTGAACCCGCCGTTGCCGGTGTCGGTAGGCACCGCGAGGGTGCCCTCGTTCGCCGGGTCGTGCATGGCGTCGTAGAGCCGGGCGACCATCCGCGCCGAGTTGCGGAAAGCGGGGTGCTCGGCGACGTTCTCGATCCGCTCGCCGTGGATCCACACCTCACGGCCGTCGTTGAGGCTCTCCAGGTACTCCGCACCGGTGAAGGGACGGCGGGAGTTCTCTCCCGCGGTCTCGGCGGACGTCTCGCTGATCATCTGCGTCACTGCAGCACTTCCTTCGTGAGAAGTCGATGTCCTGGTCGACGGGAAGTTTGTGATTCTGCATGAAGATATCTAGGAGGTGTCAGCGCGTCAACCACCATCTGAGCTGGTGATCAATGCAAGGAGCGATCGAGAGCTTCCCTTCGCATCCGCAAAACTTCTTGGTATCGTGGCAGCGCTCCGGCGAGCCGCCGGCCCGCCGCACCACGACTCCGGAGGCCATCGATGACCCAGACCGTGACCGAGGCGAACCCGGAGGTCGGGCGCAGCATCGTGGCCGGCGGGATCACGACGAACTACCACGACCACGGCGCCGGTGACCCGGTCCTACTCCTCCACGGGTCGGGACCGGGGGTCTCCGCCTGGGCGAACTGGCGGGGAGTGCTCCCACCGCTCGCTCGCGAGCGCCGCGTGATCGCCCCCGACGTCGTCGGGTTCGGCTACACCGAGCGGCCGCCCGGTTTCACGTTCTCCCACCAGGACTGGGTCGCCCACATCGTCGGTTTCCTCGACGCCTTGGACCTGCCGAGCGTGTCGGTCGTCGGCAACAGCTTCGGTGGCGCGCTGGCGCTGCGGCTGGCCGACCAGCACCCCGACCGCGTGCAGCGCCTCGTCCTCATGGGCAGCGTCGGCACCCGGTTCGAGATCACACCGGGGCTCGACGCCGTCTGGGGCTACGAACCCTCGGTCGAGAACATGGCCGAGCTCATCGACTACTTCGCCTTCGACGCGTCGCGGCTCGGCCCGGACCTGGTCCGCCTGCGGTACGAGGCGTCCATCCGGCCGGGCGTGCAGGAGTCCTACTCCGCGATGTTCCCCGCACCCCGCCAGGCAGGCGTCGACGCCTTCGCGCTGCCCGACGAGTCCCTGCGCGCCCTGCCGCACGAGACCCTCGTCGTGCACGGGCGCGACGACCGGGTGATCCCCGTGGCGTCGTCGATCCGGCTCAACGAGTTGATCCCGCGCTCCCAGCTGCACGTGTTCAACCAGTGCGGGCACTGGACCCAGATCGAGAAGGCCGACGAGTTCGTCCACCTGCTCGAGGGCTTCCTCCCCCGCCCATGACTCCTCTTGAGCGATTCGAGGTCCAGGCCACCGGTCGGATCCTCAGCAGGTGAGCAGTTCATTGCTGCAGCGCTCGCGAAACCGAGAACTCCGTCAGGGCCTCGTGCGATCGTGGGCGGGTGGAGGTGACCGAGTCCGAACTGGCTCGAGTCCCGGCGGGGAACGTTCGCGGGCTCCGGGCGGAGTTCGGCACGATCTGGGCAGCGGCTGAGTTGCGGATGGCCACGGCAGCAGCCAACGGGTTGACCGACTGGTACTCGGGCGGAGTCGTCGCCACCTGCCGATGGCTCGCCGACGCGGCTGTCACCGACCAGACCGGACGGCGCCGCTTGCCGAGATCACCTGCGACGGGGCAGGTCGTCCGCGCCTACGAGGAACTGATCGAGGCGGAGTACCTCGCCGCCGAGAACTTGCACCTGGCGCGCCCGGACCTCATCGAGCACCGCCCCGGGTGGTGTGAGGGGGTTCGGGCCACGCTGCGGTGGGCGTGGCGATGCAACGGTCCGGCTCCCTATGCCGAACCCCACGCAGCTAGCAGCTTGCCTGGTCAGTAGTCCCCGTAGGCGAACTCATGTTCGTCCGTGTGCTCGTCGACGGCCGCCTGGTCGTCGGCGTGCCAGTGGGCGAGTTCGGCAGCACGGTGTTCGCTGGCTTCCCTCCCGTCGAGCGCTTCGCGGGCACGGATCTCGGCCAGCGAGCGGCGGGCGCCGTCGATCGAGTCGGCGGTCTCGTCGGCGCTGGGGACCCGGACAGCGTCCTCGCCCATCGCTCGCGGTTCGTCCGCGGCGATCTCGCGAACGTCGACGTCGTCGTCGCGGTGCTCGGTGCGGTGGTGGTCGTCCGTGGCGAGGTCAGACTCGGTGATCTCCAAGTAGCGGTCGTCGGCGGCGACAGCTTGATCGTGGGCATCGAGCCATTCTTCGGCGGTGACGCGCTGCTCCGGCTCAGCGTCGTCGACGTGCCGCAGCGCGAGTTCGGCCTTGGACCGCTCGGCCCGTACGCGGCTGCCAGCGGTGTGGGCAAGGAACGCCGCTCGGGCGTCGTCGACCTCCTGCAGTTGCCCGGCTCGAACGTCGAGGGTGTCTGCGAGTGCCGCGGCTTCCCGGGCCTCGCGCTGGAGCCGCTCCAGGTCATCGGGGTGTGCGGTGGTGGACTCGGCCGTACGGAGGGCGGCGATCTCGCGGTGGCGATCGGCTGCCTGACGGGTGCCGGCGAGCTCGTTGGAGACGTAGCGCGGCGCCCAGGTCAGTTCGCGTTCCCAGGCTCGGACACGCATGCGCAGCTGCCCGTCGGACAGTTCCAACTCCTCCCGGTCGATCTCCGGGCGGCCGAGAGCGCGCCACGCTGCCCGGTAAGCGGCGTAGGCCTCGGGCTGCCCTGGCTGCGGGGACGGTCCGAGGGCCTCGTTCGTGTCATCGTGGCCACGCAGCTCTCGATAGGCGGCCACGGTCCCGGCTCGGATCTCCCATTCGCTGCGTTCGATCGGGTCAGTAGGAACTGGACCGAAGGCCTCGACCGCCCATGCGTGCTCGGTCGCGGCCGTCTGCCGGCCGAGCTCGGCGGCGCGTTCGTCGGCTCGGGAGGCGAGCACCGTGAGGTAGTCCTTCCACTCCGCGTTATCGGTACGCGGGATCCAGTCGGTCCAGGCGGTGCCGGTGGGATCGAGTTGGCGGTCGTACTGCGTGGTGATCCGGCTGTAGACCACGTTCGTCGGGTTGCGGGCGTCGTCGAGCGGCCGGTCCGCGATCGCCTCGTGCAGGACCTGTCGAGGGTCGTGGCCGGCGAGTTCAGCGCGGCGCAGGACCCGGGCGAGGGATGCCGCGCCGTCATCAGCCGCGATCCGGCCGCGCTGCTCCGCACTCAGCGCACCGTTGGCGACGAGCTGGTCGAGCCAGGTCGCGGTGCGTTCAGTGGCGGCCATCTGCGCAGCGTCGGCGAGTAGCTCGGCGGCGGCGCGGACGCTGCCCAGGTCGTCAGCGGACTCGGTGGCGGTGGCCAGCGCGGAGCGTGCGACGGCGTGGTCGGCGTCGGCAAGGACGCCGGCGAGGACGGCGATCGGGTCGCGGTGCAGCGTCTCGTGCTCCCGTCCCTGCGCCGGGTCCTGGGCGCCGGTGTGGGTGGTGACATGCGCGGTGTTGGCGTCGCGACCGCGGGACATCGCCACGTAGACCGCGGCCGGGGAGGTGGAGGCGGTGACGACGGAGTGGCTGGTGTCGACCGTCTGACCTTGCGCCGCGTGCACAGTGAGCGCGTAGCCGAGGGTGAGGTGTTCGGCGACGTAGGAGGCGGGCAGCACCATCCGCTCCCCCACCTCCGCGCCATCCGCGCTGAGGGCGGTGGTCACATCGAGGCCACCGTCGGGCCGGAGAGCGGTGACGCGGTAGGTCTCGCGGTTGATCGGGCCGCGCCGGTTGCCGTCGAGTCCGGCGAGGTCCCAGCCGTTGCGGCGGGCCTGGACCAGGTCCCCGACCCCGGCGAAGGTGCCCTGCATCCCCAACGCGACCCCGTGCTCGTCGACCTGACCGAGCCGGATCAGCTCGGCGCGCAGCTGCGCCGACAGCCGCGCGGCCTGCTCGTTGTCGTCGACCAGCAGCAATGACCGCTGATCGGACAGGGTGTCGGCCAACCAGCCGCGAGCCGCGGAGGTCTCGGCCTGCCCACGCGTTCCGGCATCGAGCAGCCGGCCGTGTTCGTGGTAGTCGCGCAGCACGTCGGTGTCCCCGGCGCGCAGCCGCAGCGACGCCTCCCGTTCCCATTCCGCTGTGAACCGGCGGGCCTCGGCGAGCTCGTAGCGTCCCCCGGCCGCGGCGAGTAGCTCCATCCCGCCGCCGGCGCCGACGGCGGAGAGCTGGCGGTGGTCTCCGACGAGCAGCAGCTTCGCTCCGGCAGCCTCGACGCGTTGTTGGATGGCGACCAGGGCGGGGGTGTCGGTCATCGCGGACTCGTCGACGACCACCAGGTCTCCGGCGTGCAGCCGCCACGCCTCGTCCCCGGCGACCGGGCGGGGCCCGTCGGTGTCGGTGCCGGTGGCGAGGCGTTCCTGGGTGGCGAGCCAGCGCGCCACGTTCCGCGCGGTCAACCCCTCGGCGGTGAGGACATCAGTGGCGATCTGCGAGGTCGCTAATCCGAACACCCGCCGAGCCTGCTCACCCTCGACCTGCTCGGCTTGGGTCCAGCAGCGGGCGATCGTCCCGACCACGAACGACTTTCCCGTTCCCGCCGGGCCGACCAGCGACTCGATGTGCGCGCCGGAGGTCAGGACCCCGCGGACCGCGGCGGCCTGGTCGACCCCGAGCTCGAGCCCCGACTCCCGCAGGTCCTCGAGGAACTGCTTCGCGACCTCCGGTCGCAGCGCCGCCGCACCGCCGGGGATGCGGGCGGCGGCGAGGACACGTTCGGTCCGCACGTGCTCCGGCGTGGAGTACAGCTGCGCACCATGGGCCTGGTAGGTGGACTCCCCGTTCTCTCGCCGCAGCACGTCCGGCAATGACTCCGCGCCCGGGCGGGCCGCGTCGAGGGGGACGGCCTGGGCGAGGGCGTCGTCGGTCAGCTGATCGAGCAACTTCCCCACCTGTGCCCCGTCCGGGATGCCGAGGTAGTCCGGCAGGGCCCGGTTGATCGCGCTGGCCAGATCCGACGCCGTCCACGCCGCCTTCCGCTCCTGAACATCAGCCAGCGCAGTCTCGATCACCGCCTGCGGCGACCACTCCCGCGGCGCCTGACCCTGCCCCCGCGCCGCCAGAGCGGCGTGGGCGACACCATCGAGGCCACCGTCGATATCCGCACGCAGTTGCCCATCCACCCGGTCCAGTACCTGTTCGCGGGTCTCCCACTCGTGCGACTTCGCCCGCCGCGTCGCGAACGTGGCCTGCCGCGACAACCGGTCCCGCTCGGCGCTGTTCGCGGCCCGGCCGTGGCGGGTCTCGTAGGCGTCGATCAGCTCCTGGGCCTTCGCGGTCACCGCGCGGCGGCGTGAGGAGATGAGGTCCATCGCCTCCTGCGCGACCCCGACGATCTCCCGTGCCTTCCCGTCCGGGCGGGTGGCGATCAACATGCCCAACGCGTGGGTCAACCGCTCCTCGGTGGTGCGCTCGGCGACCGCCGCGGCGGCGGCGCGCCACCGGTAGAGACCTCGGCCGTCGATCGTGCGCCAGGTCCCGTCCGGGCCCTCGACACGGTTGAGGATGCCGTTGTGGATGTGCAGCTGCGGGTCGTGATCCCGCGAGTCGTGCTGGAAGAACGACGCCACCACCAACCCGTGCGCATCCACATACCGGCCCGCCGCCCCGCCGTGGTGGCCGACCCGGGAGTAGCCGGCGTGCTCGGCGAGGTAGGCGAGCCCGGCGTTGTTCCCGGCCCAGATCGCGTCCTCGACGCTCTGCCGGAACGCCGCCCACGCCTGCTCGGTGTCGTGATCGCCGGCGTTGCGGGCGGCGACCTCCTGGGCTTCGAACGCGGTGTGGATGAGCGTCACCGACTTCTGGACGCTGAACGTGGCATCGAAGAACGCCACGTTGTGCCGAGCGTTCCGGCCCGCCTCCAGGCGCAGCTCTGAACGGCGTTCAGCCGAGGCGTCCGGCTCCCGTTCAAGGGATGCGTTGTACAGCTCGTCCTCGGTCATGTATCTGCGGCCGGTGTGCCCGAGGGTGTCCACCTCATCCCAGCGTTCAATGTCGCGGAACCCGTCAGCGCGAGGGTCGAGGTAGCGCTCGTAGACCGCCCGCATGTCCTGCGCGTCCACCAGACCGGTGAGGCCGAGCTTCTCCGCTCCGGCGCCCCACCAGCGCCCCGGAGGTTCCCCTTCGGCGACCGCGCCGGTGTAGTAGTTCTCCCGCCCGGTCGCGACCTCCTTCAACAGGTACTCCGGGGAGTAGCCCGAGGCGATGCTCAGCACCCCGACCACCCCGCAACGATCGTCGCGGAGCGGTTTGCAAGATCAACCGCGCGGAGCGTCGGTTGGGGCCGGCCGGAGGCCGGCCTCCACCCTCGGATCGTGATGCATCGGTGTGATCCCTTTGATCTTGGTGCTTGTCGTTCGTGTTCTCGGTTTTTGTTCGTCTGACTGGAGTAGTTCTGGGTCGAGGTTGCTCGGGTTCTGGTGAATGACTGAGTCGTGGTGCTGGGAGTGCTGGTTCGGGTCGATGTAGTCATGGCTGGGTGCTCTCCTCGATGGTCGGGTCGTCGTCGTTGGTGATCAGGTGCAGCGGTGTCGGTTCCTCGCGGAGGGTCTTCAGGACGGTTCCGGCGGTGCCTCGGGAGACCTCGGCGATCGCGGCGAGCTCGGTGACGCTGGGAAGGTCGCCGCGGCGGTGGGCGTGCCGCAGCGCGGCCGCCCGAGCCCGATCGCTGGCCGGGGACTCCACCGCGCGCGATGCCCGGTGTTCAACCGGTGCCGACGGCAGAGCGGGGCGGGTCTCCAGAGGCCGGTCACCGGCTGAACGCCGAACACCGGTAGCAACCGGCGGCGCGGCGTCGTACATCGGCTGTTCAGGCTGAACGGTGGTGAACAGTCCGGGTTGAACACCGCCGGTGTACGCCGGGGAGTCCGACTCCGGGGACGTATCCCGGTCGTCGGTCGCCAGAAGGTAGAGCAGGTGGGCGACAATCGCGGCGGCGACTGCGGGCCACGCGCCGACGCCGAATCGCAGGGCCGGGGAGGCGTCGACCGCTGAGCCGGACGCGAGGAACACCGCCTGCGCGAGTCCAGATAGACCGGCGGCGAGCACGACGACCGCCCATGCGTAGCGCGCCGCCGAGCCGTGCAGCCGGGCCGTGGCCGCGTAGGCGACGAGCGCGAGCCCGTCGGTGATCAAGGGGTAGATCCACGCGATTCCGGCCGGGACGCGGGCGGCGTGGGCCACCTCGTAGAGACCGTGCGCCGTCGCGACCGCGGCGCCGAGCGCGACGGCGAGGCCGGGAAGCCAGATCGCGGCCCGCACGCTACGTCCGGGCTCGTCGCCGCTCACCGGTAGTACTTCCGGGTCATCGGGCCCGGCTCGGGCGCGGGGTCGGCGCGGCGCGGACCCCACCACGCCGCGATCAGCGGGACGGCTTCCACCCCGGGCAGCACCGGTGCCTCGGCCGGTCGACGGTCCCAGCCCTCCCGCGTCATGTGGTTCTCCAGCGAGCACGACCCGGCGAACTGCTTGATCCGGCGCACGACACCGGGCCGCTGCCGGTCGTGCCAGTCCCCGACCAGCGCGACCGACGCGGCCTTTCCCTGGTAGGCCGCGAGCCAGGCGTGCATCAGCCAGAGGAGCTCCTCGACGATCTCGGGGTGCCAGCACCAGCACTCGGGCAGCGTCTGGAACCCGTCGTGGTAGCGCAGGTAGACCGCCGGAATCCACGTCACGAGCTCGTCGAGGATGAGCAGGGCGGTCGGTTCGTCGGCGGGCAGCATCAACCAGGACGGGCACGGCGTCGGACCGCGCCGGGATTCGAGAGCGGAGACCGTCGTCGTCAGGTCAGCGACGAGCGCGACGACCTCGTCGAGGCGGTCCGACAGACCGGCGACCCGGCCGAGCTGCCGGCGAAGATCCTCGATCTCGCGGGCGAGCGCGGCGACCGAGCTCGATCCGTTCGTTTCGCTGTTCCCCGGCGCGGGCGGGACGGGTGGCTTCATCGGGTTCCCCGATCCGGCAGGGGGTTCTGCTCGACGACCCGGAGCTGCGGCACCCGCGTGCTGCTGGCCGCTCGGCGAGCTCGGTCTGCCCGACCGGTACGGCCGACAGACGCTCCGAGGCCGGCGAGCGCGTCGTATCCACGGACGACACCGATGCGTGCTCTCTCGACCGCGCGCGTCCACTGGTCCCGCACCACCCACAACTGCTTGACCAGCCGGGGATGGCGCCGCAGGAACGCTGCGGTGCGCACGTCACGCCGTCGCCAGGCCATCGTCGCGCGCCCGATCACCGGCCCGATACCGCGGCGGATCACCAGCACCTGCCCGGCCGGCAGGTTCGCGATCTGCGAAGGCGGTACGACCGGCACCTTCCGCGTGGTCCGGGACGCGACGCGCCCGTGCAGGTCCGTGGTGGTGATCGGCTCGTCCCGCTCCCCCGCCAGCGTCGCCCAGAACTGCAGGTCGTCCCGGTCGCGGGTGCCGCCGAAGACCATCACGGTGCCGGTGTTGTTCAGGATCGTCGCGGTGTTGTGTTCGCCCCACTTCGCCAGCAACTGCGCCCTCGACTGGAAAGCCGCGAGGATCGTGACGCCGCGACCACCCATGTCCGCCGTCCACGACTCCAGCGGGACCGGCGAGATCAGCGCGGCCTCGTCGAGCGCCAGTGTCAGCGGTGGATCGAGCCGACCGGCGGGCTCGACGGCCGCCAGCCGCCGGGCCTCCCGGGCGATGTGTCCGGTGAGCGCGCACACCAGCGGTGCGGCCTGGGTCTCCTCGGCGCCGAGCAGGAAGACCGTCGCCCTGGTTCCGAGCAGCTGCGCGACGTCGAATCCGTGCCCCGGCGAGGCGGCCGCAGCAGCGGCCGGGTGGGTGAGCCAGCCGAGGGCCGGCATCACGCTCGACGTCACCGACGTTCGGGTGCGCTCGTTCGTCGACACGAACTGGGTGGCGTCCTGCTCGAACGCCGGCACACCGGAGCGCCGGAGCAGGACGGGGACCTCGCGCGCAGCGTCGTCGGCGTCGGCGACCCAGCGCAGGACGTCGGCCATCTGCTTTCCGCCGAGCGCTGCGGCGTGGAGCAGCGCGGCGAGCACGCGCCGGGCCTGGGCGTCCCAGAACTCACGGTCCCCCGATCCGGCCCGGCCGGTGGCGGCGAGCAGATCGGTCGCGCGCTCCACAGCCGTGACCGGATCCGCGCAGCCCGTCAGGGGATCGAACGTGATCGTGGACGGGATGCCGCCGAGGCCGACGGCGTTGAAGACGAACACCGGGCCCTTGGCCGCGCGGAGCGGACCGCACAGGTCGTGCAGATCCGTTCTCGTCGAGGTGACGACGGCGGCGCCCGGGGCGTCGATGACCCGGCCGGCCAACCAGCCGGTCTTCCCCACTCGCGGACCGCCGAAGATGATGACGACGTCCTCGATCAGCGACCAGACCCGCACCACTCCGGCCCGGCAGAGCTCGACCGCCACTTCCGAGGTCGGCAGGCGCCGGCGACGCCACCGGGACAGGCCAGCGAGCGAGGGGCGGACCGTCCCGGACCGGCGGCGCATTGCCGACGCCGACGCGTGCCGCACGATGTCGGCCGTCGAGGCGACGCCGGCCTTACGTCTGGTGCGTGCACTCCACCGCGTCACGATGCTCGCCGAGCGTGCCCAGCGGTGCCAGACGACCACCGCACCGAGCACCCCGACGGCCAGGTAGACCGGCCAGGTGAGCTGGCGCATCAGTGTCACGGCCGGAAGTGCCGCGAACAGTCCCGCCCCCGCGGCGACGCCGTAGGCGCCGCGACGCCATGCGATCAGGGCCACCGCAACCAGGGCGGTGAGCAGCAGAGCGGGGCTGGTCATGCCGTCACCTCCACACCGATGTGCGAGATCGCCGACCAGAAGCCGTTGGCGTGCTCGTGGGCCGAGGCGAGCGCGTCGCGCAGCAGGGCGAGCCGCTCGGCCGCGTCGGCCAACCGGGCCACGGGGTCGATCTCGCGGGTGTCGTCGTAGACGCGGCGACCGTCCGCGTAGCGGGAGACCTGCTGCCGCAGCACGTTCGCGAGATCCTCTAGTCCGTAGAGCGTGGGGACGAGCGCGGCGGCCAGGGCGTAGAAGTCGGCGTGGTCCGGCGACGCCCAGCGCTGGAACCGGACGGTGTCCGCCCACGCCTGTTCACCGGCCTCGGCACTGACCACGGCCGGACGCGCTTCCTCGGTTTCGGCGGTACTCATGCCACTCCCCTCGTCGTGCTCGTGTCCGTGAACTGCGTGGCCCAGCGGGCGACCGTCCGGGCCGATACGCCGCACCGGCGTGCGACCTCCTGCTGCGTTCGGCCGGCGGCCAGGAGGACGCGACCGGCCGCCTGGATCTCCGATCGCGTCGCGTCGGGCCGCGGACCGTCGTCGAGGGCGACCACCGGTTCGACCACCGTCTTGCGGGGACGGGGAATGCGTCGTTCCTCCGGCGTCAGTCCGCCGGCGATGCCGTACGGGATGCGCGCCCGCGCCTCGACCAGGCACTCGGCCCGGACGACGCACCGTGCGCAGACGCTCTTCGCGAGTGCGACCTGCGCGTCGAGCGCCGGACCGTCCTCGGCGGTCGGGAAGAAGATCTCCGGGTCCTCGAACCGGCAGGCGGCTCGTTCCATCCAGTCGTTGCCGTTCACCCGACGGCCCTCGATCCGTCCAGGGCCGGCGTCGATGCCTGGTCGATCGTCGAGAGGAAGTCGGAGATCGCACCCGGCAGACCGGAGCCGGCAGGCGTGGAGATGAACAGCACGAACGCCACTAGCGAGAACACGATCGCGCCGCCGGCCACCCGCGCCCGGGCGCAGATGAACGCCCCGATCAGGGCGAAGAAGATGAGGACGCCGACGCTCATGCCACACCGCCCCGCGTGCCCTCGCGCCACTGCTGGGCGACCTCGGCGGACTCGACGCAGGTCCCGGCGTCGGTCGCACCGTCGAGTAGCCGCTCGACCGCCTTGGCGGGGACGACGTACCGGCCCTGCCCTCGTCCCGCCCGCATCCGGACCGCCGGGAACCCGTCGGACTGGATCAGTCGGTAGAGGTACTCCTGCGAGATGCTCAGCAGCGCCGCGGCCTCGGGCACCGAGTACGTCGGCACCCCGGCTGCGCGCTTGCGCATCGCGTTCTCCAGGGCCTGCGTGCGCAGAGTGCCGCGCCACTCCCCTGGGTTCTTGCCTGGTTGAACCGCAGCCTGTCCGGTGGCTGCGGAGTTCTCGTGCTCCTGCATGCCATGCTCCCGTCTCTGCTCTGCTTGCCTAGCCAGCATAGCTAGTAATGTTAGCAAAGCAGAAAGACAGCTAGGGATAGTGCTAGCTGCGCTAGTTGGGGAGTAGCCTCTCGACGTGCAGCCGCTTGACCCCGATGACCCGCGACCGCCGTTCCAGCAGGTCGCGAACGTTCTGCGTGCCGCGATCAAGACACGGCGCTTCGAACCCGGCGAGCAACTGCCGTCGCTGAACGAGCTCTCGAAGACCTACGGCGTCTCGCTGATGACGGTGCAGAAGGCGATCGCCGTCCTCCGGGACGAGGGCCTGATCATCTCGCGGCAGGGCAAGGGATCGTTTGTCCGTCAACGCACGGAGCGGGCCGTCGGTCTGCGGCCGCACATCGAGCTGGCCTTCGAGCAGCAGCGCGTCACGATCGACTTCGCAGGCTTCACCGGCGAGACGCTGTCCGGCGCGATTCAGGAGCCTCTCGACAAGATCCGGAGCGGACGTCTCACTCCGGAGGAGATCGCGCTCCGTGTGCTGCTCCCCGACATGACCGCCCCCGTCGGTCTGCCGGCACTCGCGAGCACCGGCGAGGACGACGAACGCGTGCGCGGCCGGATGGACCAGATCATGCGGCGCTTCAACCAGGCCCTGGCCGACTCCCTGCAGGAGCTTTCGGATCTGCAGCTGGTGCGCTCGGCGACCGTCGAGGTCCGCACCTACCGGACCAGCCCGCTGTTCAAGCTCTACATCATCAACGGCGACGAGGTCTTCTACGGCTTCTACCCCGTGCTTGAACACAAGGTCGTGATCGACAAGGAGCCGACGGCGATCCTCGACCCGATGGGCAAGGACGCCACCCTCTTCCACTTCGCCGCAACCGAGGACGACTCGTCGGTCGGGGCCCAGTACGTCGCCGAGGCACAGAAGTGGTTCAACTCGGTGTGGGACAGCGTCGCGCGCCCGGTCGGCTCGTGACGGCCGACGAGAAGCTCGTCGAGGTCCTAGAGCGGGCCCGCGCGGTCCTCTTCGACTTCGACGGCCCCATCTGCTCAGTGTTCGCCGGCGAGCCGGCGCCCGGCGTCGCGCGGGACCTGCGTGAGCGACTGGCCGAGTGGGACGTCGCCGTGGAGCTCGACGACGAGCTGGCCGACGATCCGCTCGAGGTGCTCCGCGCGGCCGTTCGCTTCGGCGACAAGGTGACCAGGACCGCCGACGACCTCCTGACCGGCGCCGAGATCTCCGCCGTCCGATTGGCGGAGCCGACGCCGGGGGGTGTCGAGAGCATGCGCGCCTGCCGTGCCGCCGGCCTGCGCGTCGCGGTGGTCAGCAACAACTCTGCCGCGGCGGTGAACGAGTACCTGGCGCTGCACCAGCTCGTCGACCTGGTCGAGGTCGTCGTCGGGCGGGAGTACGGCAAGCCGGACCTGATGAAACCGCACCCTAAGCCGATCCACGACGCACTGAAGCGCCTACGGATCGGCCCCGACGTCGCGCTCCTCGTCGGCGATTCGCTGACCGACGTCGACGGCTCGCGCGCAGCGGGGATCGCCTGCATCGCCTACGCGAACAAGCCGGGCAAGGATCGGCTACTGGCGGCCGCGGACGCCCAGGTCGACGACATGCAAGTGCTCGCAGACCACCTGTCCGGCCTGGCACGGAGGAACGCCGGTTGACGGCGCTGGACAACATCGCCGACGTCGAACGTCCGGTGATGCACGACGCCGCGCAGCAGCTCGGGCTCGACACCACCGGCAGCCGCCTGATCTCCGCCTCGTCCCGCCTGATCTGGCACCTGCCGGTGGACCGGGTCGCGCTCACCATCACCCGGCCCGGCAGCAAGACGGCGGACGACATCGGCGCAGAAGTGGCGGCGGTTCGCTCGGCGTCGGCCGGCGGTGTGCGCACACCTCCCCTACTCGCTGAGCCCATCGAGCTCGCAGACTCCCGCTTCGCCCTGCCCTACCGCTGGATCGACGGCCGCGCGTTCGAGTCGACGGACTGGCCGGCCGGAGTCGTGGAGGCAGCGAAGCTCGCGAGATGCGACCCCGAGGGCCTGCGCCGGCTGAGGTGGCCGACCGACTGGCCCGATCCTGCCTGGGAGCCCCTTCTCGGCCAACCACTCTTCACAGAAATCAGCGGACGTGTTCATCAAGCCGAGCAAGCGGTCGACGATCTACTCAGAGTTGACAACCTCGTCCTCTGTCACGGGGACCTGCAGCCTGCGAACTTCCTCGTCGACGAAGCGGGCGATCCATGGCTCGTCGACCTGGAGTACGCCTGCCTTACTCCGCCCGGTTGGGACGCAGCCAAGATCATCCTTCTCGCCGATCGGTTCGGAGACCCTGCGAGCTACGACGATCTGCTTCGCGCCTGGGGCGAGCTGAACCCGCGCGACCTTGCGTCGTGCGTGCTCGCCCAAGAGGTCCAGATCGTCTGCTGGCTTCTTCGCATGGCTCGCGCAGGCGGCTCGCGTGTCGAGGAGGAGTCCCGAGCCCGGGCGAAGACGCTCACGAACCGCCACCGACGGTGGCGGCACCTTTCGGGCTAGTACGGATTCCAGCAACTCGGCGACTCCGCTGCCGTTATACATCCGACTCTTGATGCCGTTCGGAAGATCAACTGCTGGCAAGGTGTTGACCTCCGTCGATCACGCCCTCGGAACGTCCACGCCGAGGCGTGAAGGCAACCGCGCCGCGGCCCTCACCCGAGGGCCGGGGAGCTTAGCGTCGGGCCCCCTACTCAGGCGCGGTGTCCTCGACGCCGGGCGCGCGGTCCACGCCGGAAGGCAACGCTCCGGACTCGTCGAGTTGCCGCAGGTGCTCCCGCACTATGCGCTCCACCTCGGCGGCGTCCGAGCCGTCCACGTGAACCGTCACGGACGGAGGATCCGGCGTGCTGGGCTCGGTGCTGGTCTCCCGATCCTGGAGATAGGCGGCCACGGCCACCAGGAGCGCGATCACCGCCAAGAGTCCGCCGTTGGCATTCAGGATCAGGCCGAGGCGCCCAAACATCGGTGCCTGTTCTTGAACCTGACGTGCGGCCTGGTCGGCGGGCACCGAGTGCGCCAGGGCGTTCGCCAGGATCGCCACCACTACTGCGTAATCGGCGACCGTGGCGTCGGGCGGACGGACCGCCTCGGCTACTGCGCGGACGACCGTCAGGTTGCCAACCGCCTCGGCGGACGCGATGCCCCTCGCCTGGATCGTCGTCACGCGCCTGATCGTCGGTGTACCTACGGCCTCGGCCGAGGGGATGCCCGCGGGGCGGAGCGTAGCCATGACCCAATTCTCCACGAGCACCGAGACGGGTACACCACCCTCCCCGAAGGCGTCGGCCCGGCAGGGGCGCAGCCGGGGCCCAGATCCCGGACGGGGTGAGTCGTTTCCGCCGAGGCCTGGGACGTTCAGGAACGGAGCACGTCGCAGGAGCATCGGCGCGCGCGTCGCCAGGATGCGGACCGGGCCCCGAACTGGACGGCAACGGGCAGGGACTGGTTGTGGAGCTCCCGATAATGGGCTGCTGGAGCTGCCAAGACTTGGGCTGGCGCGCCGAGCTCGAGCAGCAGGCGGGTGTCCGCACGCCCCCCGTCTATCTACGTGGACCTAGCCGACCGCATCCCCGCGACAGATGAGGTACCTCGTGGGCCCGCGCGGGCCGGCCGGCCCCTCCCATAGAAGTGGGCCGCGCACCGTTGTTCCACGTGGAACGACGCGGCCAAACCCAGGCTGATCCGGCGGGCCGCGCTCAACCGACTACGGCCAAGCGAAGACTCCGGCGAAAAAACCTCACCCACGTCTGTGGACAACCGTGTGGATTACCGTCCGGGCACCGGTGGATGAGTGGCGGCGAATCGGTGGACAACCGGTCCGCATGCGGTGGACAAGTTCTCGATTCCTCCCAGGGGCCACAGTCTGTCACCCTCTCTGACCGGCAGAACAGCAGGTCAACCACCATTATCGAGCGCGACGTGCGGACAGAGTCGCGTCCACAGTTTCGGACGCAGACCAGTTGGTGGGTGGACTCGCGCCGTTTCGACCGGGATGACACCCGCTGCCGTGAGGCTCTACGGTTGCTCCAGAAACGCGAACGGGGTCCCCCGACACATGGCTGGAGGACCCCGGTCAGGAATCTCTGGCAGGAGACTCCCGTTCGTCGCGGTTTCCAAGCAACCGGCAGGCTCCGAGGAAAGGACTCACACGACGTGACGACCGTACCGTCTGACTCATCCCCGCAGAACCCCTCTCCCCGCGACGGGTGGATTGCCCAGCTTGTTGGGGCCCTGTATCGGGCACTCTTCCTGGAGAGCTGGGCGCCTTGGACTCGGATCGTCCTCGGCGCGATCGTGTTCGTCGGCTTGTACCTGGCGGTGCGGACCCTCGGGTAGGCCACGGCCTGCACGTCCATACCCGGGCCGCCGACCGGGACGCCCACGATTCGAGTCTGGGCGTCCCGGATGGCCGCGAGTTGCCTCGCTCAGCGATCAGATTGCCGGGGCACCAGGCCCGGTCTACGGCGCGACATGCTGCTCTTTTGCGCGCCGCGCGCACGCCTCGACGTGTCGATTCGGCTGTGTCCGCGGGACAGGGCTGGAGCTGTTCACTCCGTCGGCGGAATTGCGACCTTCGAGGGGCGAGTCATACGTCCGGCGAGCAACTCAGCTGCGCGGCGGTCTGACTCGCCAACCCACGCCGCATATACGCGCAGGGTTGTTGCTCCGCCACCGCCATGTCCCAGTCGTCCCGCAACGGTGCGGAGGTCAACGCCTGCCGAAAGCAGTTCCGTAGCTGAGTAGTGCCGGAGTGCGTGCAGGTGGCTGTCAATGCCGAGCTCGGCGCACATCCGGCTGTAGCGGTGGGTCACGCCGCTCGGGTCGCAGGGACGGTCGAACTCCGGTCGGTAGGAGAACAGGAACGCGTCCAGTCGGGGCTCAGTAGCCGCTTGGCGGCAGAGCGCGGCGTAGCGGTCGTGGTGCTCGGTCAACACCTCCACCGTGGCCGGGTCGAGCGCGAGGCGGCGCATTTGGTGCGTCTTCGTGTCCTTCTCGATGGACTGCCGGTTCACGCGCACGTAGTTCCGGCGGACGGTCACCACACCGGCGGTCAGGTCGACGTCGGACCAGCGAAGCGCGAGCAGCTCGGCCCGCCGCATGCCGGTCACCATCACGAGCCAGACCAGCGTCCCCCAGCCCTCATCCTCGGCCCACGCCGCATCAATGATCTGGGCTGCCTGCGCGGCGGTGGGCGGGTTGGGCTGCGGGGTCGGTTGCCGGGGCTTCCGGGCCAGGACCGCCGGGTTGCTCGTGATCCACTCCCACCGCTGGGCCGCGGACATGACGCCGCGGATCGCGAAGTGGATGCGGCGGATCGTCGCCGCGGCCAGCGGGCGGCACTCGTGCGGGCGACACTCCACAACCTGGCAGCCCGTCTCCGTGCAGTCGTGCGGTGGGTAGCCACCTGCTGGAGGCCGGCCGGGCCGGCGGCGGTGCTTCACGACGCGGCACTCGTGCGGCTCGGTCGTCCGGTGCTCGAGGAACGGGGTCCCGGCGCACCGCACGCTGCAACGCCGGAGCTCGGCGTAGAACTCCTCCAGCAGCCGCGTGGACACCTTGCCGATCGGCTCGTCACCGAAGGCCGGGTAGATGTGCACACGGGCGTACAGCTCGTAGCTGGCTCGCGTGGTCTCCTCGATCTCGTGGGTCCGCAGCCACGCCTCCATCGCGACCTTGAAGGATGCGTTGGTCTTAGCGTGCCGCTGCTGGTCCACACGGGCGCAGAGGCGAGTGACGGCCTTGCGGGCCTCGGCCTCGGTCGCCACTGACTCGCGGAGGTGGACCTTCTTACCGGTGAGCGGGTCGATACCGGCGTAGACCACGACCTGGAACGAGCTGCCGCGGCGACGGATCATGCCGCGAGAACGGCGCTCACCGGCCTTGTTCGCCACACGACCCAGGATACTGGCTGCCACAATGGCTGCCATTGATCAACAGGTACGACCTAGATGGTGCTGTTATCGCTGGTCAAGCTGGTGGAGACGAGGGGAATCGAACCCCTAACCCCTGCCTTGCAAAGGCAGTGCTCTGCCAATTGAGCTACGTCCCCGGTGGTGCTGAGGCGACACGATACCCGCTCAGCGGGTGGTGGCCTCGTGCCACAGGTCGGCCTCCGGGCGCGAACCGCGGATCTTCGAGAAGACGAGGGCGCCGGCGGCGAGTGCGGCGACGACGGTGAGGAACTTCTTCATCGAGTCTCACGTCCTGGGTGCCGGAGGAGTAGTGCGGAGTGGGCCTAGGTGGATTTGAACCACCGACCTCGTCGTTATCAGCGACGCGCTCTAACCAACTGAGCTATAGGCCCCTGCGGCGGAGACGAGGTTACCCCAGCGCTTCCACCGCCCTCACCGGTGGGGTCAGTCGCGCTCGGAGAGCGTGACCTCGACGCCGCCGACCAGGTCGGCGGACACGTTGTAGACGAACGCCGCGATCGTGACGGCGACCGCGAACAGCAGGCTGTTGATCGCGCCGACCACCGCCGCGAACCCGAACACGCGACCCGCGCTGATCAGCGGGGCACCGGTCTGGGCCTGGCCGGAGACGAGGTCGGCGTAGGTGCCGTTGAGGCGGTCCCAGACGCCGATGCCGTCGAGGACGCCGTACAGGACGCCCACCGCCACCAGCCACACGAAGAACAGGACGACGGCGAGCACCAGGGCCAGCTTGAGCACCGACCACGGGTCGAGGCGGCGCAGCTGCAGGGCCGCCTGCCGCGGGGCCCGGCTGCGGGCCGCGCGGACCGGCGACCGGGTGCCGTCCTCCGCGCGGGCCGGCTCGGGCTCCGGCGCGCGCAGGAAGGCCGTGGGGCCCTCGTCGAGCAGGCCTCCGGCGGGGGCCTGCTCGCGGGAGGCCTCGCGCGGGTCGGGGCCGCCCTGGCCGGGGATGCGGTGCCACGGGGGCGGGGTGGCGGCGTCGGGTCCGGGCCCGGGCACCGGGCCCGGAGCGGGGACCGGGCCGCCCGCCGGGCGGAGCACCTGCTGGGTCGGGCCGTCGACCGCGGCGGCGGACGGACCGCCGCCGGCGGAACCGTTGCTGCCGGCCGAGCCGTTCTCGGCACCCGAGCCGGTGCCGGCCGCGGAACCGTTGCCGTTGGCGTGGCCTCCGGCGCCGGCACCGTCCGGCACCCGCATCTGCGTGGTGGGCGCGTCCGCCGGGGCGACGGGCACGTCGATCACGGTCTCGTCCTCGACGACCGGGACGGCGCCCTTCGTCAGCGGTACGGCGCCCGCCCCGTCCGGTCGAGCACCCGGATCCGCGTCGGCCGTGCCGTCGGCGGGCGGCGGCCCGTCGACGGCCTCGGCGGGCGCAGCGGATGCGTCGGTGACCACCGTGGACCCGGTGTCCGGGTCGCGGTCGTCCGCGGCGTCGCGGTCCGGCTGCTCGTCCGGGGTGCTCGTCTTGTCGCTCACGAGGTGGAGATCTCCTCGGTACTGGGGGGCGGTGCGGGGTCAGGCCCCGCCGGTGACCTCGGGGGCGTCCGCGTCGTCCTCGGCGTTGCGCGCGACAGCCAGCAGTGTGGCGGTCTCGCCGAGGTTCATCAGACGGACTCCCTTGGTCTGCCGGCCCGCCTTGCGCACTTCCCGGGCCGACGTCCGGATCACCCCTCCGGTGGAGGTGATCGCGTACAGCTCGTCGTCGATCCCGACGATGAGCGCACCCACCAGCGTGCCACGACGCCGGTCGTACTGAAGGGTCAGCACGCCCTTGCCGCCGCGACCCTGTACCGGGTAGTCCTCGATCGGCGTCCGCTTGGCGTAGCCACCGGTCGTGGCGACCAGGACGAAACGGTCGTCCTGGACCACCCCGAGGGAGAGCAGGCGGTCGCCCACGTTGAACCGCATCCCCAGCACGCCGGACGTGGCACGGCCCATCGGGCGCAGCACCTCGTCGCTGGCGGTGAACCGGATGGACTGGCCCTCCGCGGAGACCAGCAGCAGGTCGTCGTCGGCCGAGCAGAGGACCGCGCCGACGAGCTCGTCGTCCTCGCGCAGGTTGATGCCGATCAGGCCGCCGACGCGGGGCGAGTCGAAGTCGGTGAGCTTCGACTTCTTCACCAGGCCGGTGCGGGTGGCCAGCACCAGGTACGGCGCCACCTCGTAGTTCTTGATCTGCATGACCTGGGCGATGTGCTCGTCGGGCTGGAACGCGAGCAGGTTGGCCACGTGCTGGCCGCGCGCGCTGCGGTTGGCCTCGGGCAGCTCGTAGCCCTTGAGCCGGTAGACCCGGCCCTTGTTGGTGAAGAACAGCATCCAGTCGTGCGTGGAGCAGACGAAGAAGTGGGCGACGATGTCGTCCTGCTTCAGCGCCGCGCCCTGCACGCCCTTGCCGCCGCGCTTCTGCGCCCGGTACAGGTCGGTCTTGGTGCGCTTCGCGTAGCCGGTCTGCGTGATCGTGACGACGATGTCCTCGACGGCGATGAGGTCCTCGTTGGTGACGTCGCCGTCGTCGGCCACGATCTGGGTGCGCCGGTCGTCGCCGTGCTTCTCGACGATCTCGGTGAGCTCGTCGCGGACGATCTGCCGCTGCCGCTCGGGGCGGTCGAGGATGTCCTGCAGGTCGGCGATGGTGCGCTCGATCTCGGCCAGCTCGTCGATGATCTTCTGGCGCTCGAGTGCGGCGAGGCGCCGCAGCTGCATGTCGAGGATGGCCTGGGCCTGGATGTCGTCGACGTCCAGGAGCTCCATCAGGCCGGTGCGGGCGACGTCGACCGTGGCCGAGGCCCGGATCAGGGCGATGACCTCGTCGAGGGCGTCGAGCGCCTTGACGTAGCCGCGCAGGATGTGGGCCCGCTCCTCGGCCTTGCGCAGCCGGTAGCGGGTGCGCCGGACGATGACCTCGATCTGGTGGCGGATGTAGTGCCGCACCATCTGGTCCAGGCGCAGGGTGCGCGGCACGCCGTCGACGATCGAGAGCATGTTGACGCCGAACCCGTACTGCAGCTGGGTGTGCTTGTAGAGGTTGTTCAGCACGACCTTCGCGACGGCGTCGCGCTTGAGCGTGATGACGATCCGCATGCCGATGCGGTCGGAGCTCTCGTCGTTGATCTCGGCGATGCCGGCGAGCTTGCCGTCGCGGTGCTGCGTGGCGATCGACTCGATGAGGTTGTCCGGGTTGACCTGGTAGGGCAGCTCGGTGGCGACGAGGATGGTGCGCCCCTTGGCGTCCTCCTCGACCTCGACGACCGCGCGCATCCGGACCGACCCGCGGCCGGTGCGGTAGGCCTGCTCGATGCCGTCGCGGCCGACGATGAGCCCGGCCGTCGGGAAGTCGGGGCCCTTGATCCGCTCCATCAGCGCGGCGAGGGTGTCCTCGTCGGAGGCCTCCCAGTTGTCCAGCGCCCACACCACGCCCGCGCCGACCTCGCGCAGGTTGTGCGGCGGGATGTTGGTGGCCATGCCGACCGCGATGCCCGAGCTGCCGTTGATCAGCAGGTTGGGCACCCGCGACGGCAGGACGTCGGGCTCCTGGCTCTTGCCGTCGTAGTTGTCGGAGAAGTCGACGGTGTCTTCTTCGATGTCCTGCAGCATCGCCATCGCCAGCGGCGAGAGGCGGCACTCGGTGTAGCGCATCGCGGCGGCCGGGTCGTTGCCGCGGGAGCCGAAGTTGCCCTGGCCGTCGATGAGCGGGTAGCGCAGCGCCCACGGCTGCGCGAGGCGGACCAGCGCGTCGTAGATCGAGGAGTCGCCGTGGGGGTGGTAGTTGCCCATCACCTCGCCGACGACGCGCGCGCACTTCACGTAGCTGCGGTCGGGGCGGAAGTTGTTCTCGCCCATCGAGTACAGGACGCGGCGGTGCACCGGCTTGAGGCCGTCCTCGACGAGCGGCAGGGCGCGCCCGACGATGACGCTCATCGCGTAGTCGATGTAGGAGCGCTGCATCTCCTGCTGGATGTCGACCGGCTCGGTGCGGTCGCCTCCACCCGAGGCCGGGGGCAGCGTGGGGTCCAAGGTGTCTGTCACTGGGGTTCCTTCCGCGGTTCTCGGACTAGACGTCCAAGAAGCGCACGTCCTTGGCGTTGCGGGTGATGAACGACCGGCGCGACTCGACGTCCTCGCCCATCAGCACCGAGAACAGCTCGTCGGCGGTGGCGGCGTCGTCGAGGGTGACCCGCAGCAGGACCCGGTGGGCCGGGTCCATCGTGGTCTCCCACAGCTCCTTGGCGTTCATCTCCCCGAGGCCCTTGTAGCGCTGGATGCCCTCGTCCTTGGGGACCTTCTTGCCCGCCTCGCGGCCGGCCTCCAGCAGGCCCTGCAGCTCGCGGTCGGAGTAGGCGAACTCCGGCTCGGACCCCCGGCCACCCCACTTGATCTTGTAGAGCGGGGGCTGGGCCAGGAAGACGTGCCCGTGCTCGACGAGCGGGCGCATGAACCGGAACAGCAGCGTGAGCAGCAGCGTGCGGATGTGCTGGCCGTCGACGTCGGCGTCGGCCATCAGCACGACCTTGTGGTAGCGCAGCTTGCTGACGTCGAACTCGTCGTGGATGCCGGTGCCCAGTGCCGTGATGATCGCCTGGACCTCGGTGTTCTTCAGGACGCGGTCGATCCGGGCCTTCTCGACGTTGATGATCTTCCCGCGGATCGGCAGGATCGCCTGGAACATCGAGTCGCGGCCGGACTTGGCCGACCCGCCCGCGGAGTCGCCCTCCACGATGTAGACCTCGGACTTGACCGGGTCGGTGGAGCGGCAGTCGGCCAGCTTGCCGGGCAGCCCGCCGATGTCGGTGGCGCTCTTGCGGCGCACCAGCTCACGGGCCTTGCGGGCCGCGGCGCGGGCCTGCGCCGACTGCACTGACTTGTTGACGATGATCTTCGCCTCGGCCGGGTTGCGCTCGAACCAGTCCGAGAGCCACTCGTTGCTCACCCGCTGCACGAACGACTTCACCTCGGTGTTGCCGAGCTTGGTCTTCGTCTGCCCCTCGAACTGGGGCTCCTTGACCTTGACCGAGACGATCGCCGCCAGCCCCTCGCGGATGTCGTCGCCGGACAGCGCCGGGTCCTTCTCCTTGAGCAGCTTCTGCGTGCGCGCGTAGCGGTTGACCGTGCTCGTCAGCGCCGAGCGGAAGCCCTCCTCGTGGGTGCCGCCCTCGTGCGTGTTGATCGTGTTGGCGAACGTGTAGACCGACTCGGTGTAGCCGGAGTTCCACTGCATCGCCACCTCGAGCGCGTGGCCCTCGGCCTCGCCGGAGAACGACACGAGCTTCTTGTGGATCGGGTCCTTCGACTTGTTCAGGTGCGCGACGAAGTCCTCGAGCCCGTTGGGGTAGCAGTAGACGTTCTCGACCGTCTTCGCCACGTAGCCCTCGGCGTCGGGCTCCTCGGCCCCCTCGTTCGCGGTGCCGTTGCGCTCGTCGCGCAGCACCATCGTGAGCCCCTTGTTGAGGAACGCCATCTCCTGCAGCCGGCGACGGATCGTCTCCAGGTTGTAGGTGGTGGTCTCGAAGATGTCCGGGTCGGCCCAGTAGGTGATCGACGAGCCGGTGCGCGTCGTCTCCTCGCCCTTGCGCAGCGGGCCGGGGATCGAGCGCGCGTAGTGCTGGCGCCAGACGAAGCCGTCGGTGTGGATCTCGGCGTCGAGCGCGACCGACAGCGCGTTGACGACGGACACGCCGACGCCGTGCAGGCCGCCGGAGACGGCGTAGGAGTCGCTGTCGAACTTGCCGCCCGCGTGCAGCATCGTCAGCACCATCTCGATGGCGGGCTTCTTCTCCACCGGGTGCATGCCGACCGGGATGCCGCGGCCGTCGTCGACGACGCGGACGCCGCCGTCGTCCTGCAGCGTGACCTCCACGCGCGTGGCGTGCCCGGCCATCGCCTCGTCGACCGCGTTGTCGACGACCTCCCAGATCAGGTGGTGCAGGCCGCGCTCACCGGTGGACCCGATGTACATGCCGGGTCGTTTCCGGACGGCCTCGAGGCCCTCCAGGACCGTGATCGACGATGCGCTGTAACCGTTCTTCTGCTCCGGCACGGGCCGTCTGTCTCCTCGCTGCGCCAGCCCGGACCGCGGGGAGATCGGCCGGGCGTTCAACCGGGTCCGCGGAGGCACCCGGAAACACTCCCTCCATCCTACCGGGGCGGTCCGACAGAACGGCGGCTAGGACCCGCTCAGATGGGCCGCTGAGCGCCGAACTGTCACCGGTTCGGGTCGGGCGGCACGGGCGGGGGGTGAGCGGCGGCTGCGGCGACGTCATGTCGCCCTGAGCGGGCGCAGAAGCGTTGCGCCTGCTCAGCCGTACGTGTCCCGGGGTCCGCGGCCCCGGACGGTGCGGGGGCCGTGCCGCCAGGTCGGTGCGCTCGGGCCGACCACCCGGATCCGCCGCACGACGTCCTTGCCGACCGCGCCTGCCAGGCGCACGAGCAGCTGGCGCTGCAGCGTCCGCAGCTGCGTGGCCCACGCCGTCGACTCCGCCTGGAGCACGAGCTCGCCGTCGCGCAGCGACACCGGGGTGCAGTGGTCGGCGATGTCGGCGCCGACGAGCTGCGGCCAGCGGCCCAGGACGGTGGCGTCGGTGAGCCGAGGCGACCATCCGCGGTCGAGCGAGACGCGCGAGGCGATGCGGCCGAGCAGCTGGGGGTCGCGGTCGTCGGGGCCGGGGCCGGACCAGCGTCGCCGTCGCCCGCTGCGCCCGCTCGACCGCGTACCGCGACGCTCCGTCGCGCGCTGGGCCGACCTCTCCGCGGAGGCCTCCCGCGCGGCCCGCAGCGCCTCCCGCGCGATGTCCGATCCACGACCGGCGGTCGGTGGCGCGTCATCCCCAGGGGTGGGGACAAACCCCCCCGATCGGGTCGCGCCGGACGGTTCACCGGACACGATCGACGGTCGTTCCGGCCGGTCATCACCAGTACGGGCCGAGTTATCCACAGTATCCACAACCTTGTCCACAGCCGGTCGGGTTCACGGTCACGCTCCTGACGAGCCGGTTCGCGTCCCGGACGACACGACGCCGCCGCCCACCGCGAGGCGCGCGCCGTCGAGGCCCTCCGGGACGTCCTCGGCCACCGCGGCGGTCACGAGCACCTGTTCGGCGCGCCGGGCGACGTCGGCGAGCGCCCGGCGGCGCCGCGCGTCGAGCTCGGCGAACACGTCGTCGAGGATCAGGACCGGTTCGACGTCGTCGGCGCACAGCAGGCGGTAGGACCCCAGGCGCAGGGCCAGCGCGAGCGCCCAGGACTCCCCGTGGCTGGCGTAGCCCTTCGCGGGGCCGGGGCCGAGCAGGAGGTCGAGGTCGTCGCGGTGCGGCCCGACCAGGCACACCCCGCGCTCGACCTCCTGGCGGCGCACCCGGGCCAGCTCGTCGAGCAGGAGGGGCTCCAGCTCGGCCGGGGAGGCCGGCAGCTCGCCGGGCACGCTGGAGCGGTAGCGCAGCGCGATCGGGTCCGACGTCGGCGCGACCTCCGCGAACGCCTCGACGGTGTACGGCGCGATCCCGGCCACGAGGTCGAGGCGCCCGGCCAGCAGCGCGGCGCCGGTGCGGGCGAGGTGGCCGTCCCACACGTCGAGGGTGGAGAGGTCGGCCCGGCCGCCCCGGGCGGTCTTGAGCAGGGCCGAGCGCTGCTTGAGCACGCGGTCGTAGTCGGAGCGGACCGAGGCGTAGCGCGGGTAGCGGATCGTCAGCAGCTCGTCGAGGAACCGGCGGCGCTCCCCCGGGTCGCCGCGCACCAGCGCGAGGTCCTCGGGGGCGAACAGCACGGTGCGCAGGATCCCGAGGACGTCGCGCGGCCGCGCCACCGGCGCCCGGTTCACGCGGGCCCGGTTGGCGCGGCCTGCGGTGATCTCCAGCTCGACGTGCAGCTCGCGCCCGAGGTGCACCACCGACCCGCGCACGATCGCCCGCTCGGCCCCGCGCCGGATCAGCGGCGCGTCCGAGGCGACCCGGTGCGAGCCGAGGGTCGCCAGGTAGCCGACCGCCTCGACGAGGTTGGTCTTCCCGACGCCGTTCGGCCCGACCAGCACCGTGACGCCCGGTTCGAGGTCGAGCTCGGCCGACTCCCAGGAGCGGAAGTCGGTGACGGCCAGGCGGCGCAGGTGCACTAGCTCTGGGTGGAACCGGTGCCCGAGCTGGGGCCGGCGTGCTCACCGGGGGTGCCGGACGGCCCGGCGGCGGCCCGCACCGCGTGCCCGCCGAACTGCTGGCGCAGCGCCGCGACGGCCCGCATCGCGGGCGAGGAGTCCTGCCGCGAGGCGAAGCGGGCGAACAGCGCAGCGGAGATGACCGGGAGCGGCACCGCGTGCGTGATGGCCTCCTCGATGGTCCAGCGGCCCTCGCCGGAGTCGTCGACGTAGTCGTCGAGCCTGCTCAGCGAGGCGTCGTCCTTCAGCGCCAGCACGAGCAGGTCGAGCAGCCAGGAGCGGACGACGGTGCCGCGCGACCACGCCTGGAGCACCGCGGGCACGTCGGTGACGAGGTCGACCGCGGACAGCAGCTCGAAGCCCTCCGCGTAGGCCTGCATGAGGCCGTACTCGATGCCGTTGTGGACCATCTTCGAGAAGTGCCCGGCGCCGACGGGCCCGGCGTGCGCGAAGCCCTCCTCGCGCGGCCCCTCGGGGCGCAGGGCGTCGAAGATCGGCATGGCCATCTCGACGTGCTCGGCGGAGCCACCGGCCATCAGCCCGTAGCCGTTGTCCTTGCCCCAGATGCCGCCGGAGACGCCGCAGTCGAGGTAGCCGATCCCCTTCGCGTCGAGCAGGGCGGCGTTGGGGCCGTCGTCGGTGTAGCGGGAGTTGCCGCCGTCGATGACGAGGTCGCCGGGCTCCAGCACGTCGGCCAGCGCCTGCACCGTGCCGCGCGTGGCGTCGCCGGAGGGCACCATGACCCAGACGACGCGCGGGGCGGTCAGCGCCGCGGCGAGCGAGGCCAACGAGTCGACGTCGGTGACCTCGGGGCGCGGGTCGTAGCCCACGACCTCGTGGCCGGCAGAGCGCAGGCGGTCGCGCATGTTGCCGCCCATCTTGCCCAGACCGATGAGTCCGAGTTGCACGGTGTCGCTCTCCTGGTTTCTCGGGTTGACGCCGTGCGGGACCGGGCTCAGCCGGGCAGGCGGACGGGCATCAGCAGGTGCAGGTATCCGGGGACGGCGTCGGCGGTGGCGCCCGCGCCATCATCGCCGGTGCCCGTGGGCGGCGCGGGAACGGGGCGGACGAGCGCGGGCCGGTTCGGCGTCGTGAACGTCAGCTGGGCGCGGTCGGTGTGCAGCGCGCCCAGCGAGTCGAGCAGGTAGGTCGGGTTGAACGCGATCGTCAGCGGGGAGCCGTCGAGCTCGCAGGGGAGCTCCTCCTCCGCGCTGCCGACGTCGTCGCCGCCCGCGGCCAGGCGCAGCCCGTCCTCGCCGAACTCCATGCGGACCTGCGCGACGCGGTCGGTGACCAGCGCGACGCGCTTGATCGCCTCGACCAGCCCCGCCACCTCGACGATCGCGGCGCTGGTGTGCTCGGCCGGGATCAGCTGGCGGAAGCGCGGGAACTCGGCGTCGAGCAGGCGGGTGGTGGCCCGGCGGCCGGCGCCGGTGATGCCGAGCATGCCGTCGCCCGCGGACAGCGAGATCTCGACGCGGCCCGCGCCGGCGAGCGACTTCGCGACGTCGGACAGCGTCTTGGCCGGGATCAGGACCGCGACGGAACCGGAGGCCAGGTCCTCGCCGGGCTCCCAGTCGAGCTCGCGCACGGCGAGCCGGAAGCGGTCGGTGGCGGCGAGGGTGAGCCGGCTGCCCTCGATCTCCAGGCGGATGCCGGTGAGCATCGGCAGCGTGTCGTCCCGGCCCGCGGCGACCGCCACCTGCGCGACGGCCTCGGCGAGGTCGGTGCCCGCGACCGTGCCGGCGTGCTGCGGCATCGCGGGCAGCTGCGGGTAGTCCTCGACCGGCATCGTCGGGAGGCTGAACCGGCTGTTGCCGCAGTTGATCGTGGCCCGCGACCCGTCGACGACGAGGTCGACCGGCTTGGAGGGCAGCGCCCGCGTGATGTCGGCCAGCAGGCGCCCCGACACGAGCACCCGCCCCGGGTCGCCGATCGTGGCGTCCAGCTCGACCCGCGCCGAGGTCTCGTAGTCGAAGCCCGAGACCGTGAGCCGGTCGCCGTCCGCGCCGCTGCTCGCCTCGACCAGCACCCCGCCGAGCACGGGGACCGGCGGCCGCGCCGGGAGGCTGCGCGCCACCCACGCGGCGGCGTCGGCCAGGACGTCGCGTTCGACCCGGAACTTCATGGCGGGGACCTCTCGCGGCAGGGAAGGACTCACCGGTCGGTTGGGGAGCCGGGAGGACCACCACCGTAGAGCCTCCCGGCGGCGGGTGTCATCCCGCCCGATCGGCGCTCGACCGCTCCCCGACCGGCGCTCCGTCCACACACCGGTTCTTCTTGTAGTTCATGGAGAAGAGAGATCCAGCAGTAGTACTCACACCTGTGGGTTGTGTGGATGGAGCGCATCGCCGCAGGTCGCAGGGTGTGGCGTCCTGTGCACCCCGGCGGGGGACGGCCGGGGGACGGTTCGGTCGACCGGTGGATGGACACCGGACCCACCGGGTTGTCCCCCGGCTGGACACCGGTTGTCCACCGATTCACGGCCATCCGTCCACCGGTCTGCGCACGCCGATCCACAGAGTTGTCCCCAGATGTGGGTGAAAGTGCGCCCGCACGGGGACGCACGGCGACGGGTTGGTCGCGCTCGGCGTGGCCGTTCGGCGGCGCGGAACTCACAGAGTTCCCGCGCGGCACACCCGGTTCAACGCTGCGTCACCACATCGGTCACTTTCCGTTCGTGACCGACACGCCGTCCGGCGCCGAACGCGATCCCCTCGACGGCGAACGGTCCGCCTCCGTCGGCGAGTCGCCGGCCCGTGACGGGACGCGTGTCGCCGACGCCGGGTGCGGGGGCCGGTCGTGATCGCGGCGAAACGTGCCGGAAAGCGGCCGCGACCGCGCGGACGCACATCTCGCGACGATCACGACCGGGCGGGAGGACTTTCAGTGCCGTGCGCGCTGCTTGATCCGGGCCGTCAGTTCCTGGACCTGTTCGAAGGTCTTCCGGCGCTGGGCGATCTCGTTGCGGATCTTCTTGTCGGCGTGCATGACCGTGGTGTGGTCGCGGCCGCCGAAGGTCTGCCCGATGCGGGGCAGCGACAGGTCGGTGAGCTCGCGGCACAGGTACATGGCGATCTGGCGGCTCTGCGCGAGCGCCTTCGTCTTGCCCGGCCCGCACAGCTCGTCCATCGTGACGCCGAAGAACTCGGCCGTGACGCCCATGATCGTGGACGCGGTGATCTCCGAGGCGCCGGAGTCGGGGATGAGGTCGCGCAGCACGATCTCGGCGAGCTGGGTGTCGACGGGCTGGCGGTTGAGCGACGCGAACGCCGTGACCCGGATCAGCGCGCCCTCGAGCTCGCGGATGTTGCGCTCGATGCGCTCGGCGATGAAGGACAGGACGTCGTCGGGGACGGCGAGGCGGTCCTGCGCGGCCTTCTTCCGGAGGATCGCGATGCGCGTCTCCAGCTCGGGCGGCTGGATGTCGGTGATGAGGCCCCACTCGAACCGCGTGCGCATCCGGTCCTCGAGGGTCTCCAGGCGCTTGGGCGGCCGGTCGGAGGACACGACGATCTGCTTGTTCGCGTTGTGGAGGGTGTTGAAGGTGTGGAAGAACTCCTCCTGCGTCCCCTCCTTGCCCTCGAGGAACTGGATGTCGTCGACGAGCAGCACGTCGACGTCGCGGTAGCGGCGCTGGAACGCCACCTTGCGGTCGTCGCGCAGGGAGTTGATGAAGTCGTTCGTGAACTCCTCGGTGCTGACGTACCGCACGCGCATCCCCGGGAACAGCCGCTGTGCGTAGTGCCCGACGGCGTGCAGCAGGTGCGTCTTGCCGAGCCCGGAGTCGCCCCAGATGAACAGCGGGTTGTAGGCCCGCGCGGGCTGCTCGGCGACGGCGACGGCCGCGGCGTGGCTGAAGCGGTTGGACGCCCCGATGACGAAGGTGTCGAAGATGTACTTCTCGTTGAGGCGCGACTGGGAGCGCGGCGCGGCGGCCGGCTCGCTCGCGTGCGGCGCCGAGTAGGTGGGCCAGACCTCGGCCCGGCCCTCGCCGATGCGCCCGTCCGGCATCCGCCCGTCGGTGGTGCGGCCGTCGGGCTGACCCGGCTCGTCGCCGCGGGGCGGGGGGTCGACCGCCAGCGGCGGGCCCGGTCGCCGGTCGGGGGCGTCGCCGTTGGTGTGGGCGTCGGCGCCGTCGTAGCCCGGGGCGCGGACGGGCAGCGGTCCGGTGCCCTCGGCGTCGCCGCGGCCGATCGGGTCGCCGCGGTGCATCGGGTCGCCGCCGCGGTCGTCCGGGCGGTGCCGGTGGTCGTGGTTCTGCTGACCGGGCGGGTCGGGCACCTCGGTGCCGCCGGACGCCGCGGAGGCGTCGACGACGACGGCGAGGTTGACGGTGACCCCGAGGTGGCGGCCCAGCGCGTCGCTGATCGGCTGGCGCAGCACGCGCTCGATGGCGTTCTTCGCGAACTCGCTCGGCGCGGCCAGCAGCGCGGTGCCGTCGATGAGGCCCAGCGGGCGGGTCAGGCGGAGGAAGGCGCGCTGCTGCGACGACAGCGCCTGCAGGGAGTTGGGGCCGCCCGCCGCACCCGAGAGATCGGCGATGACGCGGTTCCACACCTGTCCGAGGTCGCCCGGCTGATCAGCCACGCCGACCCCCTTCCGCTTCGATCCAGTGGCCGCCGCGGGCCGGCCGGGGAACCATCCCCAGACTTGTCCACACCTGTGTGCAGGACCGTACGCGGGCCGGCGGGAAGGAGGCCCCGCGGGCCCGTGCTGTCCTGCTGTGGTGCGACCGATCCCCCCGGATCGACACTGTGAGGGGGCAAGGTAACAACACCGCCCGCCAGTCACAAGCCGCCCGCCGGCGGGACGGGCCGGGGTGGTTTGACCCTCATCGAGCGGGCTGCGTACCCTGGTCCCAGGAGTGCCGCAGGTTGGGCACCGCATGTACCAGTACGTCAAGCAGTCACACCGTTCCGAGACAACAGCGGACGGCGGACGCGTCGCCGGAGTCCGCGGCGTCGGTCCCCGCGCCGTCGAGCAGGAGAGCCGACCGTGAGCAAGGGCAAGCGCACCTTCCAGCCGAACAACCGCCGCCGTTCGCGTACGCACGGTTTCCGGCTGCGCATGCGTACCCGGGCCGGCCGCGCGATCCTGGCCGCCCGTCGCGGCAAGGGCCGCGACAAGATCTCGGCCTGATCCGGCCCCGCCGGTGCTGCCGGCCGCTTCCCGACTGACCAGGGGCGACGAGTTCGCCTCGGTCATCCGTCGGGGTCGACGCAGCGGCAGGCCCCGGATGGTCGTTCATCTGCAGATCATGGGAGACACCGACGCCGCGCCGCGCGCCGGTCTCGTCGTGAGCCGTGCCGTGGGAGGTGCCGTCGTGCGCCACCGCGTGTCCCGGCGTCTGCGCCACCTCCTCGCACCCCGGCTGGCCTCGCTGCCCGCCGGGGCCTGCGTCGTGGTGCGGGCCCTCCCCCCGGCGGGCACGGCGACGTCGGCCGAGCTCGCCGTCGACCTCGACGCGGGCCTGCGCGGCGCGCTCCGCAAGCTCCCGGCCTCCGGACCACGGCGATGACGGCCTCGCGCGCGGCCCGTCCCCTGATCGCCCTGCTCCGCGGCTACCAGACCTACGTCTCCCCCGCGTTCCCCCCCGTGTGCCGGTTCCACCCCACCTGCAGCAGCTACGCCGTCGAGGCGCTGCAGGTGCACGGGGCCCTGCGCGGTTCCTGGCTCACGCTCCGGCGCCTGCTCAAGTGCGCGCCGTGGCACCCTGGCGGTATCGACCTGGTTCCGGCCCGACCGAACCACCACGAGGAGCAAGCGCCGTGCTGAACTTCATCTACTACCCGGTCTCGTTCATCCTGTGGGTCTGGCACAAGGTCTTCGGCGCCGTCCTCGGCGCCGACAACGGGATCGCCTGGGCGCTGTCGGTCGTGTTCCTCGTCTTCACCCTGCGCGCGATCCTCTACAAGCCGTTCGTCAGCCAGGTCCGCTCCATGCGCAAGATGCAGGAGTTCCAGCCGGAGATCGCGAAGCTCCGCAAGAAGTACGGCAACGACCGGCAGAAGCAGGCCGAGGAGATGCAGAAGCTCCAGAAGGAGCACGGCGTCAACCCGGTCGCCGGCTGCCTCCCGGTGCTCGTGCAGGTCCCGGTGTTCATCGGCCTGTTCCAGGTGCTGCGCAACTTCACCCCGCTCAACAGCAACGGCACTCCCCGCACCGAGAACTACTTCTTCGGCCAGGAGGAGGTCTTCTCCTTCATCCGGGCCGACTTCCTCGGCGCGAAGCTCGGGGCGATCGTGGTGAACGGCCCCGAGGCGATGCTGGCCGAGGGCACGTCGATGACGTCGATGCTCATCGTCATGATCCCGCTGATGATCATGGCGGGCATCTTCACCCACATCACGGCGCGGCACTCGGTGGCCCGCCAGACCGCGGCGCAGGGCGACAACCCGCAGACCGCGATCATGAACAAGCTGATGCTCTACGTCTTCCCCATCGGCGTCGTCGTCGGTGCGCCCTTCCTGCCGCTCGCGGTCCTGCTCTACTGGGTCGCCAACAACCTGTGGACGCTGGGCCAGCAGTACGTCGTCTACAAGCGGATCGACGTCGAGGAGACGGCGAAGCGCGAGAAGGCCGTCGTCGACCGCACCGCCCGCGCCCCCAAGCCCGGCCAGAAGCCGGTGCGTCCGGAGACCGCCGCGGTCGAGGCCCCGGAGAAGACCCCCGGCGCCAAGCCGGTCCTGCGCAAGAAGTCCCCGGCGGGGTCGAGCAACGGCTCCTCCGCGAACGGGTCCTCCGGCAACGGCACGTCGACGAACGGATCGGCGGCGAACGGATCCGCGACGAACGGGGCCGCGGCGAACGGGACCCCGGCCGCCGACAGCACCACCGACAGCAGCGCCCCGAACGGCAGCCCCGCGGGCGGGGCCACCTCGGCAGGCGCCGCCGCGCGCCGCGCCGGCGGGGGCTCGCGTCCGCCGGCGCGCCGCAAGGGCAAGCGCCGCTGACCCACGAACCACCTGCGTCCGCCCGCGTCGGCGGTCGCTGCGGTGACGTCCGGGACCATCCGGGCGGCACCGGCCCATCTCGGAGAGGAGACGCATCGTGCCCCAGACTGCGCAGGACGGTACGGCCGAGGACACCGCCGCCACCCCGCCGAAGGCGGCCACCACGGCGGAGGACCAGCTCGTCCGCGAGGGCGACATCGCCGGTGACTACCTGGAGCGGCTGCTCGACGTCCTCGACTTCGACGGCGACATCGACCTCGACGTCGAGGCCGGTCGGGCGATCGTCAGCATCGACGGTGGCGACGACCTGAACAAGCTCGTCGGCGACCGCGGGGCGGTCCTCGAGGCGCTCCAGGAGCTCACGCGGCTGGCGGTGCAGCAGGAGTCGGGCAACCGCAGCCGGCTGATGCTCGACATCGCCGGGTGGCGCCAGGGCCGCCGTGACGAGCTCACCGAGCTGGGCACCCGCACCGCGAACGAGGTGCTCGAGTCGGGCGAGTCGGCCCGGCTGCGGCCGATGACCCCGTTCGAGCGCAAGGTCGTCCACGACGCCGTCGCGCGGGTGAAGGGCGTGTCCAGCGAGAGCGAGGGCGAGGAGCCGCGTCGGCAGGTCGTCGTCTTCCGCAATGGCTGACGTCGATCTGGTGGTCGACCGGGCGGTCGCCGAGCGCGTGTTCGGTGACCGCCTCCCGCTGGCCCGGCGCTACGCGGAGCACCTCGTCACCTCCGGCGTCGAACGCGGGCTGATCGGCCCGCGCGAGGCACCGCGGATCTGGGACCGGCACGTCCTCAACTGCGCGGTCGTCGCCGAACTCCTGCCGGACGGCGCCCGTCTGGTGGATGTGGGTTCGGGCGCGGGCCTGCCCGGGATACCGTTGGCCCTGGCCCGCCCCGATCTGCAGATCGCGCTCGTCGAACCGCTTGCCCGCCGGGTGGACTGGCTCGACGAGGTGGTCGCCGATCTCGGGCTCGACGTCCGGGTCGACCGGGGCCGGGTCGAGGAGACCGCCGTGCGGCGGCGATGGGAGGGAGCGGACGTGGTCACCGCCCGTGCCGTCGCGCCGCTCGCCCGCCTCGCCGGGTGGGCGCTGCCGCTGCTGCGCACCGGTGGACGGCTGCTCGCGGTCAAGGGCGCCTCGGCGCCCGAGGAGATCGCGCGTGACGCCGTCGCCGTCCGCAAGCTCGGGGGTGGCGACCCGGAGATCGTGCTGTGCGGCACCGGTGCCGTCGACCCGCCCACCACGGTCGTCGTGGTGGAGCGGCTGCGGGGTACGTCCCGCCCGGCCCGCCGGGACAGGAGATGACCGTCGTGCCGGGGCGCGTCGGCGAGGAGGGTTCGTGCGGTTGACCGAGCAGCATGTTTCACGTGGAACACCGGAGTGGACGCCGATCGCCGAGGAGGCGGAACGGGCGGCCCGCGTCCTGCACCCCGACCGGCACGGCATGCCGCGCCCGGTGCACCGCCGGGTGCTGACGGTCGCCAACCAGAAGGGCGGCGTCGGCAAGACGACGAGCACGGTGAACCTGGCCGCGGCGCTCGCGATGCACGGCGTCCGCGTCCTCGTCATCGACCTCGACCCGCAGGGCAACGCCTCCACCGCGCTCGGCGTCGAGCACCGCCTCGGCACGCCGTCGGTGTACGAGGTGCTCCTCGGGGAGATCCGGCTCGCCGAGGCGGCCGTCGCGAGCACCGCGTCGCCCAACCTGCTCTGCGTCCCCGCCACGATCGACCTCGCGGGCGCGGAGATCGAGCTCGTCAGCATGGTGGCGCGGGAGCAGCGGCTCAAGCAGGCGCTGACCGCCGACGCCCTCGACGAGCTCGACGTCGACTACGTCCTCATCGACTGCCCGCCCTCGCTCGGCCTGCTCACGGTCAACGCGCTCGTGGCCGCCGACGAGGTGCTCATCCCGATCCAGTGCGAGTACTACGCGCTGGAGGGATTGGGTCAGCTGCTGAGCAACATCGACCTCGTCCGCGCGCACCTCAACACCGACCTGCATGTGTCGACCATCCTGCTGACGATGTACGACGGGCGCACGAAGCTGGCCGACCAGGTCACCACCGAGGTCCGCACCCACTTCGGTCCGACCGTCCTGCGCACCGTCATTCCGCGCAGCGTCAAGGTCTCCGAGGCGCCGGGGTACAGCCAGACGGTGCTCGCGTACGACCCCGGCTCGCGCGGGGCGATGAGCTACGTCGATGCCGCCCGGGAGATCGCCGAACGCGGTGCCTCCGGACGCATCCGGACCGACGGGCGGTAGGGCGGTGGCCGAACGGAAGACCCCGGAGCGCAAGGGCGGGCTCGGCCGGGGGCTGGCCGCGCTGATCCCGACCGGGCCGCCGCCGGCTCCCGTGCTCGCCGCGCCCGTCCTCGACGACGCGCCGGTGATGACCTCGTTCGACCACGGCGCCCCGGCCCCGCGCACCGCGCCCGAGGCCGCTCCGTCCGCCGTCGAGGGGGCGGAGTACCGCGAGATCGCCGTCGCGGCGATCCACCCGAACCCGCAGCAGCCCCGCTCGCAGTTCGACGAGGAGGCGCTCGCGGAGCTGGAGCACTCGATCCGCGAGTTCGGGCTCCTGCAGCCCGTCGTCGTGCGCGAGGTCTCCCCCGGCTCGTACCAGCTCGTCATGGGCGAGCGCCGGTGGCGCGCGACCCAGCGCGCCGGGCTGGAGCGCATCCCGGCGATCGTCCGCAGCACCGGCGACGACGTCATGCTCCGCGACGCCCTGCTGGAGAACATCCACCGCGTCCAGCTCAACCCGCTGGAGGAGGCGGCCGCCTACGAGCAGCTGCTCGCCGAGTTCGGGGTCACGCACACCGAGCTGGCCGACCGCCTCGGCCGCAGCCGCCCCGTCGTCACCAACACGATCCGGCTGCTGAAGCTGCCGGTGTCGGTGCAGCGCCGGGTCGCGGCGGGCGTGCTGTCCGCGGGGCACGCCCGCGCACTCCTCGGTCTCGAGGACCCCGGTGCGCAGGAGGACCTCGCCACGCGCATCGTGGCCGAGGGCATGTCGGTGCGCGCCACCGAGGAGGCGGTCGTCCTCGCCCGCCGCGACACCCCCACCGCGAAGCCGGTCCGCCGCCGCCCGATGCAGGCGCCCGGTCTGCAGGAGCTCGCCGAGAAGCTGTCCGACGCGTTCGACACCCGGGTCAAGGTCGAGCTGGGTCAGCGCAAGGGGCGGATCGTCGTCGAGTTCGGGTCGGTCGACGACCTCGAGCGCATCGCCGGCCTGATGAACCGGTCGGTCCCCCAGGACTGACGGCGTCGCTGTTTCACGTGAAACAGCGCGGGTGGCCCGGTCGGTGCATTCCTCCCGGCGATCGGTCCGACGCGCGCGCAGGTGCTCGGCGCGTCCGGTTCCGACCGGCCGGCCGGTGTCGGTGTCGACCGGCCCTGCCCGTCCCGCCGGGGGTATACGGGGCGCGGGCCGGCGACCCGGGACGACGGGCGGGGCAGCCGACCGTCGCGTGGGTGGGACCCCATCGGCCGCCGTCGTTCGTGGCGGGACGTGGAGGGCCTGCGGCTGCCGCCCGAATTCAGCCGTCGTAGCCGACCCGAGGTGTCGGTTCAGGACGCAGGGCGGCGTGACCGCCGTCGTGCGGACCGGGACGGGTCGCGGCGATCGTCTCCGTCTGCTCTCCTGCTCCCGGCCCTGACCGGTGTGTGGATCGCCCGCGTCGGGAGCGGTCGCGGTCGCCGCCGCGGACCCGGGTGCGGGCACAACCGGGTTCGTCGGTGGCGGGCCCGACGGGCGTGCGACCCGGCCCGCGCCACGACGCCTCCTCTGCCGGTGCAGTTCGTCGCGGTCCGCGCCGGCCAGGTGCGGTACGGCGTGGGCCGAGACGTCGGCGACCACCAGCCGTCGGCGTCGACGCACCGGTCGAGGCGGAGTCCGTCCTCCATCGTTCCGGTGGTCGTCGTCCTGCGTGGCTCTGCGGACGATCGCCGTGACTGGCCCCGGCAGCTCCACCGCGCACGACTCGGGCCGATCCTCGCGCCGAGATGCAGGCGCGGCCCGCTGCCCGAGGTTCGAGGCGCCCCCGGCACCGTTCGCGTGGCGGGCGGATTGCGTGGTCGACCGGGATCGCCGCGGGCCCGGCCGGCCCCCGGGGTGATCCGGCGTGCGTGCGCGGCGCTCGGTCACCGGGCCGGTGGCGGCGCGGACTCGGCCCGTGGTCGCTCAGGTCTCGCGGACGATCGCGAACACGCTCTCGTCTGCCATTGCAGCGGCCGCCCGCGCAGGTGCAGGCAGCTGGCGGCTCACGATCTCGTGCAGCTCGCGGAGCGTGATCTCGTGCAGGCGCCGTATCTGATCCTGAGCAGGCTGCTGGGCGCGATTATGTGCCCGCCCGGCTCGCCCCGGTCCGCCCCGGTCCGCACGGGTAGCCTGGCCCGCCCGGCTCGACCCCGTCCGCCCAGCTCGACCCGGTCCGCCCAGCTCTACCCGGTCCGCCCAGCTCTACCCGGTTCGGCTCGACTCGGCCCGGCCGCCCCGGCCCGGCTCGGCTTGGCCCCGCGCCTCGGTTCGGCTCGGCCCGGCCCCCGGCCCCGACCCGGTTCGGCTCAGCCCGGCTCGGCTCAGGCCGGCCCGGCTCGACCCGGCCCGGCCCCGCCTGGCACGCCTCGGCCTGACCGGGCCTGACCCGGTGGACCGGCCTGGCCGCGCTGGGTCCACCTCGACTGCCGTCGAGTCCTAGCCGGTCGACCTGTGCAGCGGACGACGCCGAGCCGCGAGTGCGGTGGCGGCGAGCAGCGCGCCGGCCCGGACCCAGGGGCGGGGCTGTTCGCAGCGAGCGATGCCGGTCGACCGATCCGGACGGCGAGGCGATGCCGGTCCGTCCCGCGAGGTCGCGGCGCCGACTGCCCCCGCCCCGGCTCGATTCCCCGCCCCGGCTCGCAACGATGGGGTGCGCCCGTGTCGCGCGGCCCGTGATGCGCGCGCTGCGGTCGTCGCGGTACAGGGTTGTTCCACGTGAAACACAACCCTGTGTTTCACGTGGAACGGAGCTCAGTGGCCGCGTTCCACCGCGCGCTCGACGAGCGCCGCGTAGAGGTCGCCGAGCTCGATGTCGGCCGCCGCAGCGGCGGTCGGCAGGAGCGAGGTGTCGGTGAGGCCGGGCGACACGTTCACCTCGAGGATCTGCACGCGCCCCTCCGCGTCGACGACGGCGTCGAGCCGGGACACGTCGCGCAGGCCGAGCAGGCGGTGCGCGGCGAGCGCGGCCTCCTCCAGCGCGGCGATCGTGGAGGGGTCCAGCCGGGCCGGACAGTGGAACGTCGCGGCCCCCGGTGTGTAGCGGGCGGTGTAGTCGTAGACCCCGCCCGCGGTGTCGACCTCCACCGGCGGCAGCGCGCGCGGCTCGGCCCCGTCGTGCACCACCGAGACCGCCACCTCCGTGCCCGCGACGAACCGCTCCGCGAGCACGGTGTCGGCGTAGGCGAGGCAGCTGACCATCGCGGCGGGCAGCTCCGCCGCCTGCTGGACGACCTGCGCGCCCAGCGCCGAGCCGCCCTGGTCCGGCTTCACCATGAGCGGCAGGCCGAGGCGCTCGACCATCGCGTCCAGGACGGCCTGCGCCCCGAGCTCGCGGAACGTGCTGTGCGGCAGCGCCACCCAGTCCGGCGTCGTCAGCCCGGCCCGCCGGAACTCGGCCTTCGCCGTCGGCTTGTCCCACGCCCGGCGGCAGGCCGCGGCCGGGGTGCCGACGAACGGCACGCCGACGAGGTCCAGCACCGCCTGCACCGACCCGTTCTCCCCCTCGCCGCCGTGCAGCGCGATCGCGACCGCGTCGGGGCGGTCCGAGCGGATGCGGCCGAGCAGGGTCGCGTCGACGTCCCACTCGACGACCGAAAGCCCCGCCTTGCGCAGCGACGTCGCCAACCGGCGCCCGGAGCGCAGCGACACCTCACGTTCGTGGGACAGCCCACCGGCCAGCACGGCCACCGTTCTCGAAGTCACCGGGGCATTCTGCGCCACGGCGCGTCGAGGCGGTGGTCCGGTGCGGCGGACCCGCGCGGCCGAGGTGCGATCGGAGGCCGGTGTGCCGCGCCGAGCGCCGCGTTCCGCGGGACACTCATCGGCGGCCGCGGCCGGGAGGGTGGTGCGTCACCGGTTCCGCGCCGCCGGCGTCGGTACGGAGAGCAGGTTCCGCCCGTCTGTGCGCCCTCGGAAGGGCGCATCAGCCGCCGATCCCGCACCGACGACGCGTGTCGGGTGGGCTACGGCGTGTGCGGCGAGGGGGCCTGCGGGCCGTCGCGGGGCTCCGGCGGGGTGGCGGGCAGGCGGGCCGGTGTGCCGAACGTCCGCATGACGTCGAGCTCGGCCTCCAGCACCGCGGCCAGCCGCCGGACGCCCTCGGTGATGCGCTCGGGCGTCGGGTAGCAGTAGGACAGCCGCAGCTGCCGGCTGCCGAACCCGTCGGCGTAGAAGCCGGTGCCCGACGCGTACGCCACCCGGGCGGTGACGGCGCGCGGCAGCATCGCCTTCGTGTCGACGCCCTCCGGCACGGTGAGCCACACGTAGAAGCCCCCGTCGGGGACGTTCCACGTGCACCCCTCGGGGAGGTGGGTCTCCAGAGCGCGGAGCATCGCGTCGCGGCGGTCGCGGTACGCCTCGGTGTAGGTCTTCACCTGGCTGCGCCAGTCGTGCGCGGCGAGGTAGCGCGACACCAGCATCTGGTTGAACGACGGCGGACACAGCGTGGCCGACTCGGCGGCCAGCACGAGCCGGTCGCGCACGGCGGGCGGCACCAGCGCCCAGCCCACGCGCAGCCCCGACGCGAACGTCTTGGAGAACGACCCGAGGTAGACGACGTCGCGGTCCATCGACCGCAGCGCCGGGTAGATGGTGCCGCTGAACCCGAGCAGCCCGTACGGGTTGTCCTCGACGACCGCGACGCCGTACTCCGCGCAGATCGCCAGGATCTCCGCGCGCCGCGGAACGGCGAGCGTGACGCCGGCGGGGTTGTGGAAGTTGGGGATCGTGTACAGGAACTTGGGCGTGGTCCCCTGCTGCGCCAACGACTGCAGCGCCGACCGCAGCAGCGACGGCACCAGCCCGTGCTCGTCCATCTGCACGTGGACGACCCGCGCCTGGTACGCCGCGAAGCTGCCGAGCGCGCCGACGTAGGAGGGCCCCTCGGCGATCACGACGTCGCCCGGGTCGCAGTAGATGCGGGTGACGAGGTCGAGCGCCATCTGGGAGCCGACGGTGACCACGACGTCGTCGGGATCGGCGCGGATCCCCTCGAGCGCCATCACCTCGCAGATCTGCTCGCGCAGCTCGGGCCGACCCTGCGCGGAGCCGTACTGCAGGGCGACCTGCCCCTCGCGGGCGACGAGATCGGCCACCTCGACGGCGAGCGCGTCGAGCGGGAGCGCCGCGATGTTGGGCATCCCCCCGGCCAGGGAGACGACCTCGGGCCGGCTCGCGACGGCGAACAGGGCCCGGATCTCCGACGCCGTCATCCCCGCCGTCCGGGCTGCGAACCGCTCCGCCGGGGCCGTCGCGGACGGTCGGTGGGGCTGGGGCAGCGCGTCGGACACGGTTCCTCCCGGAGGTAGAGATCCGATCGAGTGTAACCAGGTGGGGTGGAACGCTGCCCTTCGTCGTGGGTGAGGCACCGGTCGCAGCACAATGCCTGGTCTCCCGCGCTGGATCGATCTATCGTCGGGACGTCGGCGCGTCGGGCGGCGGCATCGTGGAGCTCGCCGCCGGAGGTAGTTGTGTCCTGGCACGTTGCTCCGATCACTCTGGACAATCTGGACGATCTGCCCAAGCGGTGTCGTCGGTGCGTGTTCTGGGAGCTGTCGGAGACGCTCGGCAAGCAGGCCGTCGAGTTTGGCTCGGTGGAGCTGGAGAAGGAGGCGTGGGTCTCCGAGGTCCTGCTGGAGTGGGGGTCGTGCGGGCGGATCGTCCACGTCGACGGCGCCCCGGCCGGCTACGTCATCTACGCGCCGCCCTCGGCCTCCCCCCGGGCCGCCGAACTGCCGACCGGTCCGGTCAGCGCCGACGCCGTGCTGCTCACCACGATGCAGGTGATGCCGGAGTTCGCGGGCGAGGGCCTGGGCCGGATGCTCGCGCAGGCGGTCGTGCGCGACCTGACCCGCCGCGGCGTCAAGGCGATCGAGGTCTTCGGCGAGGCGCGCCCCGGCACGGAGCCCGGCTGCATGATCCCGGCCGACTTCCTGCGCAGCGTCGGCTTCAAGACCGTGCGCCCGCACCCGCGCTGGCCGCGGCTGAGGATGGAGCTGCGGTCGGCGATGACGTGGAAGGAAGACGTCGAGGCGGCGCTCGAGCAGCTGCTGGGTTCGATCACGATCCCGATGCAGGCCGCGGCGCCCGTCGAGCGGGTACCGGCCCGGTCCTGATCACCCGTCAGCGGCGATCTCAGGGCGCCCTGAGATCAACGCTGGCGCCCTGTCCCGGGTCACCGCAGGTGAGGGGCCCGGGACGCGCCTTCAGATCGCCTGCGCCCCGCCCCGCTCCAGTTCGCGCGCGAGCACGTCGGAGAAGGTGAACGTTCCGGTCGGCTGATCGTTCTGGCCGAGCAGGTAGAGCCGTTTGACGCCGACGAGGATGCCCTCGGCCACGACGTCGCGGAATCCGGGGTCGAGCAGGTTGCGCCGGTCGCCGAGGTTGGTCAGGTAGCCGACCTCGATGCGCACCGTCGGCATGCGCGTCAGCCGCAGCAGCTCCCAGGTGCGGCCCTGGGTGCCGCAGTCGGTCATCGCGGTGCGGGTGAGCAGCTCGCGCTGGATCAGCCCGGCCAGGGCCTCGCCCACCGTCGAGGTGGAGCCGGAGCCGTTGCCGAAGTGGAACGTGGCCAGCCCGTTGGCGTGCATGCTCTGGTTGGCGTCGGTGTGCAGCGACAGCACGAGATCGGCGCCCGCGCTGTTGGCGAACTCCGCCCGCTCGAGATCGGTGGGGCAGGTGTCCTCGCGCCGCGAGAGCATCGCCTCCATGCCGGTGGCCGTCATGCGGCCGACGAGCCGGCGGCCGAGGTCCCACATCAGGTCGGCCTCGGTGGCCCCGGCGACGGCGACGCCGCGGTCGAGCCCGCCGTGCCCCGGGTCGACGACGATCCGCTTGCCGCGCATCCGCGGGCCGGCCTCGCGCAGCAGCTCCTGCTCGCGCAGCAGGTGCGGGCGCCCGCCGGTGACCTTGCGGCCCAGCTGCTTGAGCGAGCGGAGCGTGGCGGGCCCGCAGGCGCCGTCCGGGACGAGGCCGTACTCGCGCTGGAACGCGCGCAGCGCCTTCTCCGTGCGCTCGTCGAACACGCCGCCCGGGCGCCCCGGGTCGAACCCGAGCTCGAGGAGGCGCTCCTGGAGCGTGGTGACGTCGTCGCCGCTCATCGGCGCGGAGATCATGAGGGCGAGCATCCGGTCGCCCAGGCTCCAGCCCGCCTCGCGCAGTGCGCGGTAGGTGGCCGGCCCGACGATCCCGTCGGTGATCAGGCCCCGGCGCTGCTGGAACGCCCGGACGGCCTGTTCGACGTGGACGTCGAAGATCTCGTCCGGGAAGCCGGGCTGTGGCCCGGGCAGCATGCCGAACTGCCGCAGCGTCGCCCGGACCTCGACCACGGCCCGACCGCTGTCACCTCGGCGCAACAGCTGCATGCACCCCTCACTCGGTGTCGCTCACACCACCCGACTCCGGGCGGTCCGGGGACTCATTGTGCCCTGCCGGTACCCGGAAGGAGGACAGCGGTCGGTTCCCCGGCGTGTTCGAGTCGTGATAAAAGCGTGCCCCGCTCCACCGGGAGCGGAGCACGCGGGCCGGGATCAGCCCAGGTAGTCGGCCAGGTCCTTGAGGAGGGCGGCCTTCGGCTTGGCGCCGACGATCTGCTTGACCGGCTTGCCGTCCTGGAACACGATCATGGTCGGGATCGACATGACCTGGAACGTCCGGGCGGTCTCCGGGTTGGCGTCGATGTCGAGCTTCGCGACGGTGAGCTTCTCCTTGTTCTCACCGGCGATCTCGTCCAGCACCGGCGCGACCATCTTGCACGGGCCGCACCAGGTGGCCCAGAAGTCGACGACGACGACCTTGTCGCTCTTGAGGACGTCGGCGTCGAAGGTGTCGTCGGTGACGTCGACGGTGTTGTTGCCCATGGGTGGATTGCTCCCTCTCGTGTTGGTCGGACGGTCTCAGCCGGTGACGGCAGCGACCTGCTCGGACGCCTGGCCGTAGCCACCGCCCGCCATCTCTGTGCTGACCGCCCCGTCGGCGAGCCAGCGCTCGGCGTCGATCGCCGCGGAACAGCCGGAACCGGCCGCGGTGATCGCCTGCCGGTAGGTGTGGTCGACGAGGTCGCCGCAGGCGAAGACCCCGGGGATCGCGGTGTGCGTGCTGGGCGACTGCACCTTCACGTAGCCGGCGTCGTCGAGCTCCAGCTGGCCCTTGACGAGCTCGCTGCGCGGGTCGTGGCCGATCGCGACGAACATCGCGGTGGCGTCGAGCGTGCGCTCCTCGCCGGTGACGGTGTCGCGCAGCTTCAGGCCCGACACGCTGCCCTCCCCCTCGACGCCGACGACCTCGGCGTTGAGCGCCCAGCGCATCTTCGGGTCATTCTGGGCCCGCTCCAGCATGATCTTCGACGCCCGGAACTCCTCGCGGCGGTGCACGATCGTGACCGACTTCGCGAAGCGCGTGAGGAAGGTGGCCTCCTCCATCGCGGAGTCGCCGCCCCCGACCACGGTGATGTCGTGGTCGCGGAAGAAGAACCCGTCGCAGGTGGCGCAGGAGGACACGCCGCGGCCGAGGAGCTCCTGCTCGCCGGGCACGTTCAGGTACCGCGCGGCCGCCCCCATCGCGAGGATGACGGCGCGGGCCCGGTAGGTGACCCCGTTGGCCTCGACCGTCTTGACGTCGCCGGTCAGCGAGACCTTCTCGACGTCCTCGGCGCGCAGGTCGGCCCCGAAGCGGGTGGCCTGGCCGCGCATCTGCTCCATGAGCTCCGGGCCCATGATGCCGTCGGTGAAGCCGGGGTAGTTCTCCACCTCCGTGGTGGTCATCAGCGCACCGCCGAACTGCGTGCCCTCGAAGACCAGAGGGGCCAGCTGCGCGCGCGCGGCGTACACCGCGGCCGTGTAGCCGGCCGGTCCGGAGCCGATGATGATCAGCTCGTGCACCTCGTCGGTGGTCACTGCTACCCCGTCCTCTCGACTGTGCGGTGGTACATCGCCTGCAACACGATCCCAGGGGCCGACATTCCGTGCCGGACCGGGCTAGGGACCGCCGACCACCGTGTCGTCAAGCACGGAGCAGGACGGGCTGACGACCAGCACCCGGAACCGCCCCAGCTCGCCCGTGGACAGCACCAGCAGCACCCCCGGTGCGCCCTCCAGCCGCACCTGCCGCCCGCCCAGGACCCGGGCCCCGTCGACCCCGACGGCGCTCAGGCACCCGTCGCGGCGGGCCGGGTCGGCGAGTGCCCCGAGGTCGGTGAGCCCGACGGTGGAGCGGGCGGCGGCGGCCAGCTCCACCCGGTCGACGTCGAGCACCCCGTCGGAGCGGGTCGCCGGCAGGCCGGGAACGAGCGCGACGGCGGCCGCGGCGGCTGCGGCGAGGACCCATCGCGCCCGGCGACCGGCCCCGGACCGGGCCGGACCGGGACGCAGGCGGGCGCGCCGGCCGTCCACGGCGCCGGTCGGGATCCGGGACGGCCCGGCGGCCCGCCGGGGGTGGCCGGCGACGGTGGACGGCCCGGTGGCGGTGGACGGGGAGTCGGGCGGCGCGGTGTCGGGCGGGCCCGGGTCGGCGCCGGGATCGTCGACGGGCGCGGTCCAGCGCCCCAGAACGGCCGGTGCCGGGGGCACCGGCAGGGCGGCGAGGTCGGCCCGGGTAGCGGCCAGCGCGTCGAGGACCGCGGCGCAGCGGGGGTCGGCCAGCGCGGCCCGGCGCACCTCGTCGGCGCGGGCGGGGGCGAGCAGGCCGGCGTCGAGATCGGCCAGCAGCTCGACGTCCGGGTCGGTCATCACGCCTCCTCCCGCAGGTGTCCGAGCAACCGCGCCAGCCGGGTGCGGCCGCGGGCGCACCGACTCTTCACCGTGCCGGCGGGCACGTCGAGGATCTGGGCCACCTCGGCGACGGAGAAGCCCTGCACGTCGACGAGGACGACCGCCAGCCGCTGCTCGGTGGGCAGCTCGGCCAGCGCGTCGGCCACGGCCATCCGCGTGGCCAGCTCGCTCGCGGTGTCGGGCCGCCGGGACGGGACGTCGTGCGACGGCCAGGGCACGGTGCGCCGCGCCGCCTCCCGCCGGATGCGGTCGATGCAGGCGTTGACGAGGATGCGGTGCAGCCAGGTGCGGACCGACGCGTCGCCGCGGAACCGGTGGGCGTTGCGGTGCGCCGACAGCAGCGCCTCCTGCACGACGTCCTCGGCGGCGTCGCGGTCGGCGAGCGTCTGCACCGCCACCCCCCACATGCGGTCGGTGTGCCGGCCCACCAGCTCCGCGAAGGCGCCCGGATCGCCGTCGCGGTGCGCGGCGAGGAGCTGCGCGTCGCTCCGGGGGGTGGTCACGCGCGGAGGGTAGGTCGGCGACCCCCGCCCCCGTGGCCGAACGGGGCAACTCGGCCCCCGTGGCCGAACGGGACGACTCAGCCCGCGCGGCGGAACTCCACCTCGCCGACCTCCGAGGAGAACCCGTCACCGGACGGGGCGAGCTCGGTGATCCACAGCAGGATGTGCTCGACGGGCTGGCTCCCGTCGAGCGCGACGACGGTGGTGCCGGCGTCGAGGGTGGCGTCGGTGATCAGCTCGGTGTCGTCGACGGAGGCGTCCGCCGAGGGGGCCGAGCGCACCTCGACGCGCGTGCCCGCGCTGGGCGAGGTGATGCTCAGCTCGGAGAGCTGCACCGCGGACGCGAACGACGCCATGATCCCGATCCCGGGCTTGAGCGCCGGGAGCTGCTGGCGGTAGGTGACCGTGCTCCACGTGCTCGACGGGTCGCCGTCGATGACGCGGCTGACCCGGTTGAGGTTGTCGCGGTCGCCCGTCTCGACGACGACGGTCACCTCGGCCACCCGGACCGGTCCGGCGACGGGAGCCGCCGCACCGTCGGCGGCGGGGGGCGGATCGCTGCCGCCGGCGTTCGGGCCGACGACGATCGTGGGGGTGGACGGGTCCGAGAACAGCGACGTGACCTGCACCCCGACGTAGCCCAGCACGAGCAGGACGGCCGCCGCCAGCGTGGCCAGCCCGACGAGCAGGCGCCTGCGGCGCACCGGGTCCGGCGGGTCGACCGGGCGGCCGCGGTCCTGCCACACGTCGTCGGGGTCGGAGGGGACGCCGTCGTGTGCGGGCGGGAACAGCGCGTTGCGCTCGTCCTCGGCCACGACGTCGCCGAGGACGCGGTGCACGGCCGCCGCGGTGTGCACGTGGCCGGGCGCGTTCTCCGGGCCCAGGGCGCCCCGGGCGACGGTGTCGAGCTCCAGCGGCACACCGGGGCGCACCGCGGACGGCGGCTCCAGCGCTCCCGCCGCGGTGCGGGTGGCCGCGGGGAGCCCGGCGCGGGCGGCGTCGGCGCCGGACAGCGGCCACCGCGACGTCAGCAGGGTGAACAGGACGGCTCCGAGGCCGCGCACGTCGTCGGAGGGGCGCAGGTCGGGCCGCGGCAGGGCGAAGCACATGCGGGCGCGGCCGTCGGGGGTGACGCGGACGCGCTGCGGGTGGTCGCACCCCAGCACGAAGCCGTGCCGGTGGGCCTCCTCGGCCGCGGCGGCGAGCGGGACGACGGCCCGGGCGGCGGCCAGCGGCCGGAGCATCCCCTCGGCGACGGCCTCGGCGAGGCTGCGCCCGTTGACCCACTCCGTGACGGCGGCACCGAGCACGTCGCCCGGCAGGCCGGGGGCGCCGGGGGCGAGCACGTCGAGCAGCCGGGCGCAGCCGGGGTGCTCGAACGACCCCGACCGCAGCGCCCGGACGATCATCTCCCCCGCGCGGGTGGCGCCGGTGGGGTCCTCGTCGCCGCCGATGGCCCCGTGCTCGGGGGCGAGGGTGCGCAGGAGCGTGACGGCGACGTCGCGGCGCAGCACGGTGTCCTGGGCCTGCCAGAACTCGGCACCGGCGAGGAGGTCGGACCCGACGCGGGTGCGGAGGCGGTAGCGGCCGGCGAGCATCGCCCCGGGGCCGGCGGGCGGCGCGGAGTCGCGGTCGGCCGGACCGGCCTGCACGGGGATCAGTCCCGGGGGTTCGCTGGGCGGCGACGGGCGGCTAGCCAGCTCGCTCACCACGTACCTCCCCCGGACCATGATCGGCCGTTCCGCCCGTCGCACAGCCTACGTCAGGCACCGCTCCCACGACGAGGAATCACGCGCGCGGCGAGCCGGGAGAATCGGTCGACGACCCCGTCGACCTCCTTGACCCTGAGCAGCTTCATCGCGGCCAGCATCGCGGGCGCGGCGACGATCAGGGCGACGACCAGGGAGGTCCACGCCGTGGCGGGGGCCGACCAGCCGGCCGGGAGGGGCAGGAGCGTCACCACGCCGAACGCCACGAAGGTGCCCAGCAGCGCCGCGACCGTGACCGATGCCATGGTCCCGAGCACCTCGAGGGTGGGCAGGGGACCCAGCCGGCGCCGCAGCAGGAACTGGCCGAGCACCGCGCCGAACACGAACGACGCGCTGTTGGCCGCCGCCAGGCCGAGCACCACCTGCTCCGGCGGCAGCACCGCGCCCGCCAGCAGCAGCATCGGGATCTTCACCCCGACGGTGAAGACCTGCACCAGCGTCGGGGTGCGGCTGTCGGCGAGCGCGTAGAACACCCGCAGCTGCAGCATGGTGATGGCGTAGGGCAGCAGGCCGAACGCGGAGACGGCGAGCGCGCTGCCGAGGACCTGCGCGCCCGGGACGTTGTCGGCGTCCCAGGCGAACAGCGCCAGCGCGATCGGCGTGCCGAACACCGTGATCAGCGCCGAGATCGGCACGAGGAAGACCGCGGACAGGCGGCTGCCCAGCGCCAGGTCGGCCACGACGTCGGCGGTGCGGCCCTCGGCGGCGGCCCGGCTCATCCGCGGCATCAGCGCGGTGAGCATCGAGACCCCGAGGATGCCGTACGGGACCTGCAGCAGCAGCCACGCGTTGGTGTAGGTCGCCGGGCCGCCCGGGGAGGCGGCGATCGCGACGTTGGTCGTGACGACGAGCCCGATCTGCCCGATCAGCACGTAGCCCACGACCCACAGGGCCAGCCCGCCGGTCTCGGTGAGGCGTCGGTCCCAGCCCCAGGTGGGCTTGTAGCGGAACCCGATCCGGCGCATCGCCGGGATCAGCACGGCGGCCTGCACGACGATGCCCAGCGTGGTGCCCAGACCCAGGACGAGGAGCTTGGGCTCCCCCATCCGCACCGGGTCGATGCTGATCTCGCCCGGGATCAGCACGAAGACGCCGAGCACGAGCAGCACGACGACGTTGTTGAGGACGGGGGCCCAGGCGAAGGGGCCGAACACGCCGCGGCTGTTGAGGATCGCGCCGAACAGCGCGCCGAGGCCGTAGAAGAAGATCTGCGGCAGCAGCAGGTAGGCGAACGCCGTGGTCAGCGGGCCCGTGGCGGCGTCGTCCGCCGCTCCGACGTAGATCGAGGTGATCAGCGGGGCCGCGACCATCGCGACCACGGTGGCCAGGAGCAGCGCCGAGCCGGCCAGGGTGAGCAGGCGGCGGGTGTAGGTGTCGCCGCCGTCCTCGTCCTCGGTCTGGGCGCGGACCAGCAGCGGGATCAGCACGCTGGACAGCACGCCGCCGATGAGCAGCTCGTAGATGATGTTCGGCAGGTTGTTCGAGACCGTGTACGAGCTGTTGACGAGCCCGAGACCGAGCACGCCGACCAGCACGATCTGGCGCAGGAACCCGGTCACCCGCGACACCAGGCTGGCGATCGCCATCAGGCTGCTGGAGCGGCCGAGCGACGGGGCCGGTTCGGCGTCGGTGACCGGCGCGAAGATCTGGGTGATCTCGTCCGAGCTCGGCGGCGGGGCGTAGCGGGTCCGGATGATGTTGGTCGGCTGGTCGCCGCTGCGGTCGGGGCGCGACGCGCCGGGGCGCCGCGAGTCGGCCCACGGCGGCGGGACGCCGGGCAGCCCGGGCGGTGGTCCCTGAGGCGGTGGCCCCTGCTGCGGTGGTCCCTGCGGTGCGGGTCCCTGGGGTCGACGCCCGCGCGGGTCGGGCCCGCCGGGGCCAGCGGGCGGGCGGCGCGGCGGGCCGCCGAACCGGTTCGGGCCGCCGACCGGACGGCCGGGCGGCGGCGGTCCGCCCGCCGGTGGGACGGGCGGGCCGCCGGGCGCGCCGGGAGGCGGCCCGCCGGGACGGGGCGGGGCGGCGTGCTGACCGGCCGGGGGCCGGCCGGGCTGGGGTCGGCCCGGCGGGACCGGTCCGGGGTTCTGGGGCCCGGGGTTCTGGGGTCCGGCGTGCCGGGGGCCGGGGCCCTGGGGTCCGGGTTGCTGGGGTCCGGGTTGCGGGGGTCCGGGCGCCTGCCCGGGCGGAGGAGAGCCGTGCGGCGGGGGCCCGGCGAACGGGGGCCCGGCGAACGGGGGCGCGTCGGGGTGCGGCCCGGGTCCGTGCGGAGCGACCGGCCCACCGGGCCGCCCGGGCGCACGCGGGCCGGGGCCGGCCGGACCGCCGGCGGGCGGGACGGCGCCCGGCCGGGCGGCACCGGGCGGCACGGGGCCGGGTGCTGCGGCACCGGGCGGCACGGGACCGGGCTGGGCGGGCCCGGGCGGCACCGCACCGGGCGGGACGGGGCCGGCTGGACCGGGTCCGGCCGGGACGGGCCCCGGGGCGTCCGGCGGCACCCGGCCGCCGGCGTGCGGGGGTGCGGGCGGTCGGTCGTCCGGGTGCCGGTCCTCGGGCTGCCGGGTGTCGGGGTGCGCGTCCCCGCCCGGGCCGCCGGGCACTAGCGGGACCCCGGCGGACGGACCGGGGGTCGGCCCGGCCGCGGCGGGACGGAACCGGGCGGGACCGGGACGTCCGGACGCCGCACCACCGGGGGCGGGCCGGACGGCTCGGACGGGGCGGACGGGGCGGGTCGGTTCCGGCCAGTGGCTGGGCCAGCCGGGATCGGTCCGTTCGGTGCGGGAAGGGGATGCGGGGTGAGCGCGGGAACCGGGAGCGTCCGGTCCCCCGCCGTCGTCGCCGTCTCCCCCGCGCCGGTCCGGGATGGGGTCGTCGGGGGCGGCCGCGTCCCCGGCCGGTCGGCCGGCAGCGCGGTCTCCGCGGTGTCCGGGATCGTCTCCGGGGAGCCCGGCCGCGGCGGCCGGGGCGTGTTCCGGCCCGGCTCCGAGCGGATCCGCCGCAGGATCCGGCGTGCCGCCAGCACCACGAGCAGCACTCCCGCGGTCCCCGTCAGCCACAGGGTGATCGTGCCGTAGGCGGTGGAGCGCACCTGCAGGCGGCTCGGTGACCCCAGCAGACCGCCGTCGATCGAGCGGACGGTGGCGTCGACGGTGAACACCCCCGACCGCTGGACCTCCGCGCTGGCCTGGATCTGCCGGCGCCCGAACGGGGGCACCTCGACGACCGGGATCGGTGCGACCCGCAGCCCTGAGGTGCTGGACACCTCGACGCGCACCCGCATGGTCACCGGGAGCCCGTTGGCCACCGTGAGCAGCAGCGGGGACGTCGAGGTGCCGAGGGAGAACGGGCTCGGGGGCTCGAGCACCGCGACGGCGCCCCGGAGCTCGGCGACGCGGTCGGCCAGCGCGTCGGCGGCCTCCGTCGCCTGCTCGGGGCTGCCCCGCCACGCGGCCGAGGCCGGGCGGACGGCGCCGAGGACCAGGGGGTCGAAGAGGTCGTCCGGGTCGACCCCCAGCTCGTCGTCGACGACGGAGGAGTCGAGGTCGGCGATGTCGTCGAGCACCGGGCCGATGGCCGCGACGGCGGCCGGGGCGACCTCGCGGGCCCCGGCGTCGATCGGGTAGTCCAGCGTGCGCTCGGCCGTGGAGGTGGGTGTGGCCAGCGCCGAGCCGAGGCCGCGCGGGCTGAGGAACCCCGCGTCGACCAGCGTGCCGAACCCGTCCAGCAGGGCCCGGGCGGCGCCGCCGTCGAGGTCCCAGCGGTGCGGCGGGGCGATCACCAGCGGACCCCCGGTCGGCGCCTCCTCGACGGCCCGGAACGCCACGGTGCCGAGCACGTCCTGACCGGAGAGCGGTCCGCCGGCCGTGGTGGCCGCGGCCGCCCCGCCGCGGCCGGGGACCGCGGTGGTGCTCGTGCTGCGGCCGCCCGCGGCCAGCGTCACCAGCGGGTCGGTGACGACGGCGGTGACGGCGGGCCCGGCCGTCGCGACGGGCACCGTGCCGGCGGACTCGGCCTGCGCGGGCAGGTCGAGCCCGTCGGCGGAGAGCACCAGCGACCGCACGTCGCCCTCGGTGAACGCGGCCAGCCCGGCCTCGTCGACGACGCCGTCGGCCGGCCAGGCCGTGCCCTCGAGCACGGGCGTGCCGAGCAGGTCGGCGACGAGCCCGCGCCCGGCGGTGACGGCCCCGACGGCGCTGCCCGCGAGGTCGCCCCGGGCCAGCGCGACGACGTCGGCGTCGGCGAACGGGAGCGCGAGCACGCACATCCCGCGCGCGGCCTCGGCGAACGCGGCGAGCCACGCCCCCGCGGCCTCCGCGCCGCGCCCCGGGACGAGCGAGCCGTCGGCGGCGGGGACGACGTAGCCCTGGCTCATCCCCTGGGCGGTCTGCAGGAGGTCGGCGTCGGTGACCACGCAGGTGGCCGTGCGGACCGGGGACCCGGCGGGGGCGGCCTCGGCGAGCGCGGTGACGAGCCCGCCGAGCCGACCGGTGGGTGCGAAGGAGTCGGCGAGGGAGTCGTCGGTGAGCCGGACGGGCTCGCCGGGCGCCGTCGTCAGCCGCCGCGGGACGTCGACGACGGGGTAAAGGAGGGAGAACGGGGTGGCGGCCGTGGGCGGGGTGCCCGCGTCGGCGACGTCGGGCAGACCCACCACCGGCAGCAGCATCCGCACCGCGGCGAGCCGGGCGCGGTCGCCGTCGCCGGGCACGCCGTTGACGTTGACGAGCAGCTCGTAGACGCCGGTCGCCGCCAGCGCCAGCGTGGTCTCGGGGGCCCCGCGCAGCGGCACCGTCAGCCGGACGGGCACCTGCTCGCCCACGCCGAGCGCGTCGGGGAGCTCCTGGAACTGCGGCGCGATCGAGTCGGTCGGGGCGTCGCCCTCCAGCGCGTCGCGCACCGCGCCCTCGGAGGTGAGCGGCTGGCCGCGCTGCAGGCGCACCCCGATGTCGGTGACGGTCTCGTCGCCGGTGTTCGTGAGCGTGCCCGTCACGGTGAGGACGGTCGGGCCGGACCCGGTCACGACCCGCGGGGCGAGCTCGTCGAGGACGAGGGTGAGGGCACCGGGCGCCGGGACCGGGGCAGGCTGGCGGGGTGCCGCGAGCGCCGCACCCGTGGCCGGGCCGACGAGCAGCACGACGATGATCGCGACCAGGGCCGCGACCGGTCTCACGCCGAATCCTCCAGCAGCTCGGTGGCCCGCCGGATCAGCCGTCGTTCGTCGGCGTAGGCGAGCCGCGACTCGAGCTCCCGCAGCGGCACCCATGCCACCTCGGAGACCTCGACGTCGGAGTCGGACAGCTCGCCGCCCAGGGCGCGCATGAGGAAGTGGTGCACGGTCTTGTGCACGCGGCGGTCCTCCGCGACGAACCAGAAGTCGATGGTGCCCAGGGGTGCGACCACGGTGCCGATGATGCCGGTCTCCTCCTCGACCTCGCGCACCGCGGCCTGCTCCGCGGTCTCACCGGCCTCGATGTGGCCCTTGGGGAGCGACCAGAGCAGCCGTCCGCGCCGGTCGAGGCGTCCGATCACGGCGGCCGTGCCGGAGGCGTGGTCGACGACGAGGCCGCCCGCCGACGTCTCGTCGACCGTGCGCAGCCGGCGTCGTCGGTCCGGTGGGCCACCCGCGCGGCGCCCACCCGAGCGACCGCGGGATGTGGACATGTGGCGATGGTAACGAGCCGATCGCGAAGGCACCGGGGACGCGCGGGCCGGTGTCCCGGCGCGTGACCCCGCCGAGGCCACCTAGACTGACCGGTCGTGCCTCCCACCGACCTCCTCCGCGCGCAGCACAATGCGCTCGTGGACCTCGTGCCGATCCCGCCGGTGGCCGACGAGCTGGCCGAGCGGTTCGCCGCGGCCGGTCACCGGCTCTACCTCGTCGGCGGCAGCGTGCGCGACGCCCTGCTCGGCCGGGGGGTCAACGACCTCGACTTCACCACCGACGCCCGCCCCGACGACGTGCTCGCCGCGCTCGCCGGCTGGGCCGACGCCGTGTGGGACACCGGGATCGCGTTCGGCACCGTCGGGGCGCGCCGCAAGGGCCAGACCGTCGAGATCACGACGTTCCGCGCCGACAGCTACGACGGCGTCACCCGCAACCCGGTCGTCGCCTTCGGCGAGTCGATCGACGACGACCTGGTCCGCCGCGACTTCTCGGTCAACGCCATGGCCGTCGAGCTGACGGGCGAGCGCACGTTCGTCGACCCGCACTCCGGCCTCGCCGCGCTGCACGCCGGCACGCTCGACACCCCGGCCACCCCGGAGGAGTCGTTCTCCGACGACCCGCTGCGGATGCTGCGCGCCGCCCGCTTCGTCTCCCAGCTCGGGCTCACCCCCGCGCCCCGGGTCGTCGCCGCGATGACGGCGATGGCGGGCGAGCTGTCGCGGATCACCGCGGAGCGCGTGCAGGCCGAGCTGTCCAAGCTGCTCCTCGGCGCCCACCCGCGGCGGGCGATCGAGCTGCTCGTCGACACCGGGCTGGCCGAGATCGTGCTGCCCGAGGTGCCCGCGATGCGGCTCGCCGTCGACGAGCACATGCAGCACAAGGACGTCTACGTCCACTCGCTCGTCGTGCTGGAGCAGGCGATCGACCGCGAGACCGACGGGCCCGACCTCGTCCTGCGCCTCGCCGCGCTGCTGCACGACATCGGCAAGCCCGCCACCCGGCGCAAGGAGCCCGACGGGCGGGTCAGCTTCCACCACCACGAGGTCGTCGGCGCGAAGATGACGCGGCGGCGGCTGCGCGAGCTGCGCTACCCGAAGTCGGTCGTCGACGAGGTGGCACAGCTGGTGTTCCTGCACCTGCGCTTCCACGGCTACGGCAACGGGGCGTGGACCGACTCCGCGGTGCGCCGCTACGTCACCGACGCCGGTCCGCTGCTGGACCGCCTGCACCGGCTGGTGCGCAGCGACTGCACCACCCGCAACCGCCGCCGGGCCGCCGCGCTGCAGCGCAGCTACGACGGGCTGGAGGAGCGGATCGCGGCACTGCGGGAGCAGGAGGAGCTCGACGCCATCCGGCCCGACCTCGACGGCAACGCGATCATGGAGATCCTCGGCGTCCCCGCGGGTCCGCTGGTGGGCCGGGCCTACAAGCACCTGCTCGCGGTGCGCATGGAGCAGGGCCCGCTCACGCGCGACGAGGCGGAGGCGGAGCTGCGGCGGTGGGCGGCCGAGAACGTCTGAGCGGGCCTACTGCAGCGCGGGCCGGCGTCGCCGCAACTGCTGGTCGTGCGCCAGCAGTCCGGCGACGTAGAGCAGCGCCGCCCCGGTAAGCAGCAGCGGCGCACGGCCGTCGGGCGGGCTGAGCAGCGCCGTCGCCGCGACCGCCAGCACGTAGCCGACGTTGAACACGATGTCGTAGAGCGCGAACACCCGTCCCAGCACGCCGTCGCCCGCCTCGCCCTGCACCGCGGCGTCGGTGCACAGCTTCACGACCTGCCCGGTCAGGCCGATCACGAACGCCGCCACCATGACGGCGGGCAGGCTGAGGAACGCGGCGAGCGACAGCTGCGTGACGGTGGCGACGACGAGCGCGGTCCGCACCGTCCGCGCCCGGCCGATCCGCCGGATCGACCACGGGGCCACCAGCGCCGCGACCCCCAGCCCGGCCGCCGCGAGCACGACGGCCTCCCCCAGCCCGGCGAACCCGGCCCGCAGGACGCCCTGGTCGGTGAAGGCGTAGCGGAACAGCAGCAGGGTCGTGAGCGTGTTGACGCCGAAGGCCAACCGGTGCGCGGCGAGCGCGGCGAACGAGGCCGCGACCGTCGGGGTGGCCGCGACGGCCCGTGCCCCGTCGGCGAACCCCCTGGCGACGGCGGCCGCGGTGGTGCGCTCCCCGCCGGTCGTGCCGTCCGGGCCGAGCCGGCCGCGCCCGAACCCGGCGGCGAACACCGCGGCCAGCGCCGACCCGAGCACCGCGATCGCGACCGTGGCCGCCGAGCCCGCGTCGTCGGCGCCGAACAGCGCGCGCAGCCCCACCGCGCTCACCCCGCCGAGCGCCGAGACCGCCGCCCCGGCCGTGACGGCGAGCGTGTTGGCCTCGACCAGGTGCCGGCGCGGCACCACGTGCGGCAGGGCCGTCGACAGGCCGGCGAGCACGAACCGCGCCACCCCGGCCACCGACAGCGCGGCCACGTACAGCCCGGGCCCGGTGACCCCGCCCAGCACCACCGCGGCGACGACGAGCACGAGCGCCCCGCGCAGCAGGTTGGCGTACAGCAGGACCCGGCGGCGGTCCCAGCGGTCGAGCAGGGCGCCCGCGAACGGTCCGATCAGCGAGTACGGCAGCAGCAGCACCGCGAGCCCCGCGGCGACGGCGAGCGGATCGGCCTGCCGCTCCGGGTTGAACAGCAGCGCACCGCCGAGTGCGGCCTGGAACAGCCCGTCGCCCCACTGGGCCGTGAACCGCAGCCCCAGCAGGCGGGCGAAGCCGGGCGTGGCGACGAGGCCGGCGAACCCGAGCCGGTCCTCGGGCGGGGTCGTCGGCACGGGGGAAGGCTACGCACCGGGGAGGCTGGACAGGGGTCGCAGGTGCGACGATGGGCGCGTGGTGGACGACCGTGCCCCAGACCCGACCGGAGTCGCGCCCGGCATGCTGCTCGTCGCCGCGCCGGGGCTGACCGACCCGAACTTCAAGCGCACCGTCGTCTACGTCATCGAGCACCGCGAGCAGGGCAGCCTCGGCGTCGTGCTGAACCGGCCGAGCGAGGTCACCGTCCACGACGTCCTCCCGTCGTGGGCCCCGCTGTCGTCGACGCCGCAGGCGGTGTTCGTCGGGGGGCCGGTGGAGTCGGAGACGGCGCTGTGCCTGGCCGCGCTGCGCACCGGGCAGACCGTCGAGGGGGTGCACGGGCTCGTCGCCGTCCGCGGCCCGGTGGCGCTGGTCGACCTCGACGGCGACCCCCGCGCACTCGCCCCCCGGCTGCGCGGGCTGCGGGTGTTCGCCGGCTACTCCGGCTGGGACGCCCGCCAGCTCGCCGGGGAGATCGAGCGCGGCGACTGGATCGTCGTGCCCGCCCTGCCCGACGACGTCGTCGCCGGGCACGGTCCCGAGCTGTGGGCCCGCGTGCTGCGCCGCCAGGGGGTCCCGGTCGCGCTGCTGGCCACGTTCCCGGACGACGTGAAGCTCAACTGACCGCCGCGCGGCCGCCGGCCGGGCGCGCCAGGATGGACCCGTGCCCCGACCCCGCCCCGAACCCGCAGGCCCCGGCCAGGAGTCCGTCTGGGACTACCCGCGCCCGCCCCGCGCCGAGCCCGACCACCGACGCGCCGTGCTGCGCCACGGCGGCGTGGTCGTCGCCGACACCACCGACCTCGTCCGGGTGCTGGAGACCAGCCACCCGCCGACGTTCTACCTGCCGCGCACCGCGTTCGGCGCGTTCCTGACGCCGGTCGAGAAGACCACGTTCTGCGAGTGGAAGGGCGTCGCCCGCTACGTCGACGTCGTGGTGCCCGGCGCGGAGCCGCTGCGCGAGGTCGGCTGGTGGTACCCCGAGCCGGACCGCCGCTACCCCGAGCTGCGGGACCGCGTCGCCGTCTACGCCGCGCCGTTCGACGAGATCACCCTCGACGGAATGACCGTGGTGCCCCAGCCCGGCGGCTTCTACGGCGGCTGGGTGACCCCGGAGGTGGTGGGGCCGTTCAAGGGAGGTCCGGGCTCGTGGGGCTGGTAGGGCGGCAGCCGGCCACCAGGTCGCACCCGGCGCACACCCCGCCGCAGGCCACGGGCTCCGGCTCGACCGGGACCGTCGCCGCCGCGCGCTGACCGACCATCCCGCCGAACGCCCCGAGCACCAGCGTGCCGACGACGGCGACGGCGAGCACCACGACCGACACCGCGCCGACGGGCCCGGCGGCCAGCACGGCCCCACCGACGAGCGCCACCGCCCCGGCCGCCCCGACCGGGGCGGCGGCGACGCGGTTGGCCAGCGCGAAGGCGGCTTCGGATGCGAGGGTCTCGGTGGTGCGGACCCCGATCCAGCGGTTGCGCCGCAGCCGCCCGCGCGCCCCGAGGACCGCGACGGCGAGCAGCGCCAGACCGGCGAGCACGAGCAGCGCGGCGATGATTAGACGGGGCACGAGGGGCACGGGACCAGCGTAGGTCAACCCGATCGCGGCGCGACCCGGCCCGGCGTTACCCTGGGCACGTGGCCCGTCGCCTTCTCCTCGAGGCCGTGCCGGTCTGACACGACACCGGCGCGGCGACCCCTCCTGCCTCACGGCGGAGGGGTTCCTTGCTTTCCGGGCCCACACGACATCACCGGGATGGACATGAGCACCGACACCAGCACCGTCGCCGACACCGACGCCCCGCCGTTCCGCTACGGCGCCGCGCTGGCCACCGAGATCGAGCGCCGCTGGCAGGACCGCTGGGAGAGCGAGGGCACGTTCCACACGCCCAGCCGCCCCGGTCCCGACGCGGGCGAGAAGGTCTACCTGATGGACATGTTCCCGTACCCCTCCGGGTCGGGACTGCACGTCGGGCACCCCCTGGGCTTCATCGGCACCGACGTCCTGGGCCGCTACCTGCGGATGAACGGCCGCACGGTGCTGCACACGATGGGCTTCGACTCGTTCGGCCTGCCCGCCGAGCAGTACGCGGTGCAGACGGGCACGCACCCGCGCACCACGACCGAGGCCAACATCCGGCGCTACAAGGAGCAGCTGCGCCAGCTGGGCCTGGCCCACGACGACCGCCGCTCCGTCGCCACCACCGACGTCGAGTTCTACCGCTGGACGCAGTGGATCTTCCTGCAGATCTACAACGCCTGGTACGACCCGGAGCAGCAGAAGGCGCGCCCCATCGCGGAGCTGGAGGCCGAGTACGCGGCCGGCACCCGCGGTCCGTGGGACGGGCTGTCCCGCGTCGAGCAGCGGAAGATCATCGACGGCCACCGGCTGGCCTACATCTCCGAGGCGCCGGTCAACTGGTGCCCCGGGCTGGGCACGGTGCTGGCCAACGAGGAGGTCACCGCCGACGGCCGCAGCGAGCGCGGCAACTTCCCCGTGTTCCGGCGCAGCCTCAAGCAGTGGATGATGCGGATCACCGCGTACTCCGACCGCCTGGTCGCCGACCTGGACCGCCTGGACTGGCCCGACTCCGTCAAGGCCATGCAGCGCAACTGGATCGGCCGCTCGGAGGGCGCCGTCGTCCGGTTCGGCACGGCCACCGGCAGCGGCTCGCCCGTCGACATCGAGGTCTTCACGACCCGCCCCGACACCCTGTTCGGCGCCACCTACATGGTGCTGGCCCCCGAGCACCCGCTGGTCGGGAGCCTGACGCCGCTGGAGTGGCCCGAGGGCACCGACGAGCGGTGGACCGGCGGGGCCGGCACGCCCGCGCTGGCCGTCGAGGACTACCGGTTCGAGGCCGGGCGCAAGACCGACCTGGACCGCCAGGAGAACAAGGAGAAGACGGGCGTCTTCACCGGCGCCTACGCCGTCAACCCGGTGAACGGGCAGCAGATCCCGGTCTTCGTCGCCGACTACGTCCTGATGGGCTACGGCACCGGCGCGATCATGGCCGTGCCCGGCCAGGACCAGCGCGACTGGGACTTCGCCGCCGCGTTCGGGCTGCCCGTCGTGCGCACCGTCGACCCGGGCGCCTGGGAGGGCGAGGCCTTCACCGGCGACGGCCCGGCGATCAACTCGGCCAACGAGGAGATCAGCCTGGACGGGATGGGCGTCGCCGACGCGAAGCGCGCGATCACCGAGTGGCTGGTCGCCCGCGGCGACGGCGAAGCCGTCACCCAGTACAAGCTGCGCGACTGGCTGTTCTCCCGCCAGCGCTACTGGGGCGAGCCGTTCCCGGTCGTCTGGGACGCCGACGGCCTGCCGGTCGGGCTGCCCGACTCCGAACTGCCCGTCGAGCTGCCGGAGATCGACGACTACTCCCCCAAGACCTACGACGCCGACGCGGCCGACACCGAGCCGGAGCCGCCGCTGTCGCGCAACGAGGACTGGGTCGTCGCCGAGCTGGACCTGGGCGACGGCCCCGCGGCCTACCGCCGCGAGACGAACACGATGCCGCAGTGGGCGGGCTCGTGCTGGTACCACCTGCGCTACCTGGACCCCGACAACACCGAGCGGTTCGTCGACCCCGACATCGAGCGGTACTGGCTGGGGGCCGACCCGTCGAAGCCGGGCGACCCGGGCGGGGTCGACCTGTACGTCGGCGGCGTCGAGCACGCCGTGCTGCACCTGCTGTACGCCCGCTTCTGGCACAAGGTGCTGCACGACCTGGGCCACCTGAGCTCCGAGGAGCCGTTCCGGCGGCTGTTCAACCAGGGCTACATCCAGGCGTTCGCCTACACCGACGCGCGCGGCACGTACGTCCCGGCCGAGGAGGTCACGGAGACCGCCGAGGGTGGTTTCACGTGGAACGGCGAGCCCGTGCGGCGCGAGTACGGGAAGATGGGCAAGTCGCTGAAGAACGTGGTGACGCCCGACGAGATGTGCGAGCGCTACGGCGCCGACACGTTCCGGCTGTACGAGATGTCGACCGGCCCGATGGACGTCTCCCGGCCGTGGTCCACGCGCGACGTCGTCGGCTCGCAGCGCTTCCTGCAGCGGGTGTGGCGCAACCTGATCGACGAGCACACCGGCGAGGTGCGCGTCACCGACGCCGAGCCCGACGCCGGCACCCTGCGCGCCCTGCACAAGGCGATCGCGGGCGTGCACGCCGACTACCAGGCGCTGCACTACAACACCGCCGCGGCGAAGCTGATCGAGCTGAACAACCACCTGACGAAGGCCGGCACCGGCGTGCCGCGGTCGGTGGCGGAGCCGCTGGTGCTGATGATGGCCCCGCTGACGCCGCACATCGCCGAGGAGCTGTGGTCGCGGCTGGGGCACACCGAGACGCTGGCCTACGCCCCGTTCCCGGTGGCCGACGAGCGCTACCTGGTGGCCGACACCGTCGAGTACCCGATCCAGGTCAACGGCAAGGTCCGCTCCCGGGTCACGGTCGCCGCCGACGCCACCCCGGCCGAGGTCGAGGCCGTGGCGCTGGCCGACGAGAAGGTGGCGGCCGCGCTGGGCGGCAAGGACCCGCGCAAGCTGATCGTGGTGCCCGGCCGCCTGGTCAACGTGGTGCTCTGACCGTTCTCAGCGGCGTCGGCGGGGCGGGGGCTTCGGCTTCGGTCCCGCCGGCGCCTTCGGGGCACCGCGGGCGATGGCGACGAAGTCGGCGTGCGTCAGCCAGGCCTCGACGGCGTCGACGACCTCGGTGGCGTCCTTGATCGCGATCGGGCCCTCCGCGGTGGGCACGGTGCCGTCGGCGTGGGCGAGCTCGGCCCGGTTGTGCAGGGACCGCAGCAGCCGGCCGACCTGCGGGTCGAGGCCGCGCTCGCGGACGACGTGCCGGACGAACGCGGCCACCACCGCGGCCGCCTCGGGCTCGGGCGGGCGCTGGAGCTCCAGCAGGGCGGCCTCGGCGGCGGCCAGCGCGGCGCGGAAGGCGAGCGCGACGGTCTGCGCGGCGAATCCGGTGGTGCCCAGCAGGTGCGCGGCGAACAGCTCCTCGCGCGCGCGCACCACCCCGACGCCGCTCACGCGACCACCCGCGCCTCGGCCACGGCCCGCACCAGCAGCGACGTGTGCGGCGCGGCCAGCTCCGCGGCGCTCACCGGCACCGCGGTCACGGTGAACCCGGACCGCTCGGTGTGCTGCCACAGCACGTCGTCCATGCGGTGCAGCTCCTCCCAGTGCGAGCGCAGGTCGGCCAGCACGACGAGCAGCTGCAGGTCGAACTCCCCCGGCCCCTCGCCGCGGACCCAGGACCCGAACACCAGCACCTGCTCGAGCCGGTCGCCGTAGAGCATCCCGAGGTCGACGGCGACGGCGGCGGGCAGGTCCTCGTCGCCCGCGGTGGGGTCGGGGAAGCCCGCGGCGAGCCGCTCGGCCTCGGCGCGGGTGATCAGCTCGACGTCGGCGAGCCAGTGGACCGCGCGCCGCCGCCCCCGGGCACCGCGGTACCGGAACCACTGGTCGCGCAGCTCGGGGAACTCGAAGAGGGTGTCCTTGAACCGGCGGAACGCGCCCGGCCCGCTGATCGCGCGGTCGAGCAGGTCGGCCGCGCGGCGGTGGTGCACGGCGGCCACGAACTGCGCCATGTCCTGGTAGCTCTCGCGCGACTCGGTGCGCCGGATCCGCACCCCGGACGGCTTGGGGCCGCCGACGTCGGCCAGGTGCGAGGTGATCGCCCCCGTGTCGGGGTCGATCCACCACGAGACGCCCGAGGTGCGGTCGTCCAGGGCCGCGCACAGCTCGTCGAGATCAACCGAATCCGGATCGAGCATCTGTCGACGGTACCGCTGCCGGGGTCAGTGCGACCCGTGGGAACGGCCGCCGAGCGCCGAAGCGAGCAGGATGGCGCCCCAGATGCCGAGCGGGAACATCGGCCAGAAGAACAGCAGGGAGCCGGAGGCCAGGCAGGTGATGCCCCAGATGGTGACGAGCACGACCGCCGTGCCGCCCCAGGAGCGCCACTCGTCGTGCCACTCGGCCTTCTCCACGGCCTTCCGGTCGGCGACCGCGGGCACCGCGGGGGCCGGGGCGGGGAGGTCGGCGGTGAGCTTCGCGAGCTCGCCGTAGGTGCGGGCGGCGTAGGCGTCGCGCAGGCGCTCGTCGAAGTCGGACAGGTCGAGCCTGCCCTCGTCGACGGCGAGCTGCAGCCGCTGGGCGACCGCCGACCGGTCGGCGTCGGAGGCCCGGAGTTCCGCGCGTTCGATGTCCCCGCTCACGTCCTCCACAGTAAGGGCGGCGGGGCCGCCCGCGCATCGGTCGTGCGGAGGATGGTGACAACTGTCAGGAGGTCAGGCCGATCCGGACGGCCGCAGCACGAGCTCGGTGAGCACGGCGTCGGGCGGGGCCGTGACGGCGAGCAGCACCGCCCCGGCCACCGACTCCGGCCGCAGGTAGGCGGACGGCTCGTAGGTGCCGCCCTCGTGGGCGACGACGGCCCGCTGCATGTCGGTGTCGACCCGGCCCGGGTGCACCGACGTGACGCGCACGCCGGCGGCGGCCTCCTCGGCGCGCAGCGCGTCGGCGAAGGCCCGCAGCGCGAACTTGCTGGCCGCGTACGAGCCCCACCCGGCCCGGGCGGTGAGGCCCGAGCCGGAGTTGACGAGCACGACCCGGCCGCGGGCGGCCCGCAGCGCGGGCAGCAGCAGCCGGGTGAGCTCGGCGACGGCTACGACGTTGACCTCGAACTGCCGGCGCCAGGTGGCCGCCGGGGTGTCGGCGACGGTGCCGAGCAGGCCGACGCCCGCCGAGTGCACGAGCACGTCGAGCCGCTCGATGCCCGCGGTGGCCTCGGCCAGCGCGGCGGGGTCGGTCAGCTCGACGGGCCACGGCCGCGATCCGGGCAGTTCCGCCGCGAGCGCGGCGAGCGCGGCGTGGTCGCGCCCGCCGAGCAGCAGGTCGTGGCCGGGGGCCAGGGCCCGGGCCACGGCGGCACCGATGCCCCGGGACGCCCCGGTGACGAGTGCGACGGGCTTCATGCGGCCGCACACTAGCCGGTGTGGATCAGAGGCGGCGGGCCGAGTTGTACTGGCGCCCGTCGATCGGGGCGATCGCCACCGGCTTGCCGGACGTGCTGGCGTGCACCATCTGCCCGTTGCCGATGTAGATGCCCACGTGGCTCACCGGCGAGTAGAAGAACACCAGGTCGCCGGGCTGGAGCTGGTCGCGGGAGACCGGGGTGCCGGTCTGCGACAGTGCGCGCGAGGTGCGCGGCACGTCGATGCCCGCCTGCGCGAACGCCCAGTTGACGAGGCCGGAGCAGTCGAACGCCGACGGGCCGGTCGCGCCCCAGCGGTACGGGGAGCCGACCTTGGACAGCGCGAGGTCGACCGCGGACAGCCGCGCCGCGGAGGCCGCGGTGGGTGCGGCGACCAGGTCGACCCGCGTGGTCAGGACCGGCGCGGGGGCGGCAGCCGGGAGGACGGTCGTGACCGACGGCGCCGGGGCCGCCGCGGGGGCGGCGTCCTGGGCGGAGCCGGGGAAGACGACCAGCGCCGCGGCGGCGGCGGAGGTGGTGGCCACGACGGCGGCACGGGTCGCGTACCGGCGGAGGTGGCGACGCGCGGGGCGGGCGGGCGACGGGGTGGTCGCGGTCCGGTCCGGCGCGGAGTCGATCTGAACGGGGTGGATCGGCACGGATGGGGGTCCTCAGTGTGCGCACCGTCCGACGGCGATCGCGGGCTGGGGAGCACGCGGCGGTCGTACGGGGAACGCCCACGAGGTTGCCGGGCGCGTGCCGCCGTCGTCGGCGGGCACGCCGTTCGTTCCCCGCCCGTCGGGACGGTGACCCTGCGCCCTCCGCTCCGGGTGAGCGGGGGTGTCGCACGGCCGGGCGCCACATTACGAACGCATTTCCCGGAAAAGCATGACCAAGGTCTCTTTACCTGTGGTCCGTTCTTGTGATCGTCCTCACCGGTTTCCGACCCCGAAAAGACGAATCACACGGACGTGATCCCGGTGATCACGGGCCGGACCGCGTCCCGCGGGTGAGCTGCGCCGCCGTCCGCACCGAAATCGAGCCGTGATCCGGCTGAACGAGTGAAAAATGTTCCGGTCCGGTACCGCCGAGGCATTCTGAAAAGGTTGCAGGAGCGAAGGACTATCGGGGCCCTGGCGGCCACGGTCCGGGCTGGGGCGGGCCCTGCTGGGGCGGTCCCGGCCGGTACGGCGGGGGCGGCGGCCAGGACTGCGGCCCGGCCGCGGGCGGCGGGGGCGGCCCGGGCGGCGGCGGGGTCCAGTTCTGCGGGCCGCGGTGCTGCATCGCCACCGTCAGCGCCTCCGGGTGTCCGACGGCCGCGGCCCGCGCGCGGCGCAGCGTGCCCAGGGCCTGCTCGTGCCAGATCGGCGCCGACGACCCGACCGTGCCGCGGGCGATCCGGGCCCGCAGGAACGCGAGCTCGGTGACCGCCGCCTGGTACTCGACGACGGCCTTCGCGGTGGCCCGGCCGGACCGGCGCCGCACCGCGGCCTGCCAGCCCCGCCGTCCCGCGAGGCTCGACAGCAGGGTGACCTCGCTCGGCGCGATCCAGCCGTTCTGCGCGAACAGCGGCAGCTGCTCGGCCACGGTGCGCTGCTCCCGGCGCCGCTGCCAGAGGACGACGCCGATCATGGCGAGGAACAGCGGCAGCATCACGAACGCGTACACGCCGAGGAACGCGCCGCCGCCCCCGACGGTGGCCGAGCCGTTCCACAGGCCGTGCAGCAGCACGGCGGCGAGGTAGCCGACGGCGACCGCGACGACCCGGACCAGCGGGCTGCGGTGCCGCGCCGCGATCCCCGCGCCGATGCCGATCATCGCGGTGAACAGCGGGTGCGCGAACGGCGAGAGCACCCCGCGGACCAGCAGCACGCCGAGCACCGCCCCGCTCTGCCCGGCCATCGAGTCCTCGGCGAACGCGCGGCCGATGTAGAGGATGTTCTCGGTGAACGCGAACCCCGCCGCGACCAGCCCGGCGTAGACGATGCCGTCGACGACGCCGTCGAACTCGCGGTTGCGGAACAGCAGCAGCCCGACCAGGAACGCGCCCTTGAACGCCTCCTCGACGATCGGTGCGACGATCACGGCCCCGTAGACGTCACCGGCCCCGGTCAGCTGGTCGATCAGCAGCGCCGCACCCGAGTTGATCAGCAGCGCGGACAGCGTGGCGAAGCAGGCGCCCCAGAGGAAGGCGAACAGCAGCAGGATCGGCGGCTCGGGTTCCCAGCGGTCGATCCACAGGAACGCCGCGACGACCGGCCCGACCGGGAGCAGGGCGCACAGCGCCCCGACGACCACCCCGCCCGGCCCGACGCTGCCCGCGACGAGCCCGATCACCAGCAGGCCGCAGATGGCCAGCACCACCAGGCCGACGATCGGCCCGAGCACGATCCGGCGCTGCCGTCCGGGCGTCGGCAGTTGCGGCGGCGCCCCCCACCCCTGAGTCAGCTGCGTCATGCCCCGGGAGCCTACGGGCCGATCATCGTCCGGGTCCGGGACGACGGTCCTCCGGGGTGCGGCAGCACCGCTCCAGCCACAGCGCCCCGCCCACCAGGACGAGCGCGCACACCAGCCCGATCACCGCACCCGCCGAGTCCGCGGCGGCCGCGACGACGTCCGCGGCCCGGGGCAGCACGTGCAGCGCCAGCCCGGCCCAGGCCCCGGCCACGATCGCGCCGCCGAGCGCGGACGCCTTCGCCACGACCACCGCCCGCGCCGCGACCAGCGGCGGCACCGGCGTCGTGCCCGGCCGCCGCTCGATCCGGGCCCGGATCGCCCGGCCCGCGATCGCCTCGGCGACCCCGAGCACGCCCAGGGTGACCCCGGCGAACGGGGGGATGGCCGGGAGCGACCCGTAGGTGAGCCGGACCAGCAGGTTCACGACGACGGTCGCGACGAGTGCGGCGACGAGCAGGTCGCGCGAGCGGGTCGCGGTCACCGGCGCCGCCCCGAGCGCTGGCGCACGCGCCGCCACGCGCTCACAGGACCGGTCCCGGTCGCATCCCGTCCTCGGCGTCCGGCCCGAGGGCGGCGAGGACGGCGGCCACCGGCCCGTGCCCGGGCAGCACGGCGTCGGGGTCGACGTCGAGCCAGGGCCGCAGGACGGTGGCCCGCTCCGGCGTGCCGGGGTGCGGGAGGAGGAGGTCCGGGTCGTCGCTGAGCACGGGACCGTCGGGCCCGGTCACCGTCACCACGTCGACGTCGAGCGTCCGCGGGCCCCAGCGCACCTCGCGGACCCGGCCCGAGGCGTCCTCCAGGGCCTGCCCGCGGCGCAGCCACTCGCGCGCGTCGGCGCCCGGGTCGTCGACGACGATCACCGCGTTGAGGAAGTCGGCCTGCTCGACGCCGCCCCACGGCGCCGTCTCGTACACCGGGGACACCCCGACCAGCACGTCGGCGAACCCGGCGACCGCGGCCCGCAGGTGGGCGACGCGGTCGCCCAGGTTGGAGCCCAGGGACAGCACGGCGCGCGTCACGGGGCCGGCCGGGTCCGTCGGGCCACCACCGCCACGTCGGCGAACTCCAGCGGGATCGGGGCCTGCGGCTTGTGCAGCACGACCTCGACCTCCTGCACGCGGGCGTCGGTGAGCACGTCGGCCGCGATCCGCCCGGCGACGGTCTCGATGAGGTCGCACGGCTCGCCGCCGACGATCTCCGCGGCCCGCTGCGCCAGCTCGCCGTAGTGCAGCGTGTCGGCGAGGTCGTCGGACGCGGCGGCGGGGGCGAGGTCCATCCACACGGTGACGTCGACGACGAAGTCCTGGCCGTCGCGGCGCTCGTGGTCGAACACGCCGTGGTGGCCGCGGACCCGCAGGCCGCGCAGCTCGATCCGGTCCCCGTGGCTCACGAGTACGGGTTGGCCGGGGGGCCGGTCCGCGCCCGCGACGCCCCGAGCTGCCAGGCCGCCGCCACCGCGACGGCGTCCATGCTCCCGTCGACGTCGTGCACCCGGACGCCCCACGCCCCGGCGTGGGCCGCCAGCGCGGTGATCGCCGCGGTGGCCCCCTCGCGGCCGGGGGTCGGGCGGGGGGTGCCGTCGGCGTCGGCCAGCAGCTCGCCGAGGAACCGCTTGCGCGACGCCCCGACCAGCACCGGGAACCCGAGCGCGACGAGCACGTCGAGCCGGCGCAGCAGCGCCCAGTTGTGCGCGGCGGTCTTGGCGAACCCGAGACCGGGGTCGAGCACGAGCAGCCCGGGGTCGACGCCGGCGAGCACGGCGGCGTCGGCGCGGGCCACCAGCTCCGCCCGGACCTCGCCGATGACGTCCTCGTAGGAGGCCAGCTCGCCCATCCGGTCGCTGTGCCCCCGCCAGTGCATGAGGATCCAGGGCACCCGGGCCGCCGCGACGACGGCGGCCATCCGCGGATCGGCGAGGCCGCCCGAGACGTCGTTGACGACGGTGGCCCCCGCCTCGATCGCGGCCTCGGCGACCGCGGCGCGCGTCGTGTCGACGCTGACCCGGACGCCCTCCGCGACGAGGTCGCGGATCACCGGCACGACCCGGTCGCGCTCGGTGGCCGCGTCGACGCGGGCGGCTCCCGGCCGGGTCGACTCGCCACCGACGTCGACGAGGTCGGCCCCGGAGTCGCGCATGGCGACCCCGTGCGCGACGGCGTGCTCCCGGTCGATGTAGCGGCCGCCGTCGGAGAAGGAGTCGGGCGTGACGTTCAGGACGCCGAGTACGGCGCAACGGCCGGGGTGCGGCAGGTGCAGCATGACCGTCAGGTACCCCGGATCAGGGAGTACGCCTCGGCGCGTGACGAGGGCGACGTCTGGAACAGCCCGCGCACCGCCGAGGTCATCGTCCGCGACCCGGGCTTGCGGATGCCGCGCATCCCCATGCACAGGTGCTCGGCCTCCATCACGACGATGACGCCGCGGGGGGCGAGCTTGCGCACCAGCGCGTCGGCGACCTGCCCGGTGAGCCGCTCCTGGACCTGCGGGCGCCGCGCGTAGAGGTCGACGACGCGCGCGATCTTGGACAGGCCGGTGACCCGCCCGTTCTCCCCCGGGATGTAGCCGACGTGCGCCATCCCGTGGAACGGCACGAGGTGGTGCTCGCAGGTGGAGAACATCGGGATGTCCTTGACGAGGATGAGCTCGCGGTGCGACTCGTCGAACGTCTTCTCCAGGACGGTGTCGGGGTCGGTGTAGAGCCCCGCGAAGATCTCCTCGTAGGCGCGCGCGACCCGGGCGGGCGTCTCGCGCAGGCCCTCGCGGTCGGGATCCTCGCCGACCGCGATCAGCAGTTCCCGGACGGCCGCCTCGGCGCGCGCCCGGTCGACCACCGGCCGGCCGGGGGCGGTGCCGTCCGTGGTCGAGCCCGCAGGCGTGGTCATCGTGCCTCCGGGGACCCCCGCGCTCAGCGCGACCCGCCCGGGTCGGCGTCGCCGTTCGGCTCGCCCGTGCGGTCGTCGGTCCGGCCGTTGCCGGCAGGACCGCCGCCGGTGGGGCCGGGCTCGACGGGGTGGGTCCCGTTGCCGTTCCCGTTGCCGGGGACACCGTTGCCGGGAGCAGCGTGGCCGGGGGCACCGCCGTTGCCGTTGGCCCCGGTGGGGCGCTCCCACGGCGGGGCCGGGGGCTGGCGCGGCGGCTCCCACTGACCCGCGGGCGGCCAGGCCTGGCCGGACGGCGTGGTGGCCGGGCGCCAGTCCGGCGGGGCGCCGTAGTTGTGCGGGACCGAGCTGGGCCGGGCGTCGGGCTGCGGGGCCGGGGTGCCCCACGTCTGCTGCGGCCCGGTCGGCTGGTGCGTCGGGAACCCGCCCGGGTAGCCGCCCTGCGGCCCGGGGGCGGGCACGTCGTGCGCGCCACCGCCGGGGAACGACCCGACGGGCGTCGGCTCGCGGGTGGGCTCGGCGTTCGGCGGCCACGGCTCGCCGCGCTCCTTGGCCCGCTCGGCGGGCGTCAGGATCGGGGGCTTGTCGGACGGGGTGCGCCCGCCGAAGTCGTTGAACGCGGTGATCCGCGGCCGCTTCTCTACCCGGTCGAAGATCCGCTCGAGGTCCTTGCGGGTGAGCGTCTCCTTCTCCAGGAGCTCGAAGACCAGCGCGTCGAGGACGTCGCGGTAGGTGTTGAGGATCTCCCACGCCTCGGTGTGCGCGGCCTCGATGAGCTTGCGCACCTCCTCGTCGATCTCGTGGGCGACCTCGAGCGAGTAGTCGGCCTTGTTGCCCATCGAGCGGCCCAGGAACGGGTCGCCCTGCTCCTGGCCGTAGCGGACGGCGCCGAGGCGGGCGCTCATCCCGTACTCGGTGACCATCGCGCGGGCGATCTTGGTGGCCTGGTCGATGTCGGAGGACGCACCCGTGGTGGGCTCGTGGAACACGAGCTCCTCGGCCGAGCGGCCGCCCATCGCGAACACCAGGCGGGCGATCATCTCCGAGCGGGTCATCAGGCCCTTGTCGTCCTCGGGGACGACGAGCGCGTGGCCGCCGGTGCGCCCGCGGGGCAGGATCGTGAGCTTGTAGACCGGCTCCAGGTCGGGCATGGCCCACGCGGCGAGCGCGTGCCCGCCCTCGTGGTAGGCCGTGATCTTCCGCTCCTGCTCCGAGATGATCTTGCCCTTGCGTCGCGGTCCGCCGACGACGCGGTCGACCGACTCCTCGAGCGCCGCCCCGTTGATCAGCGTGGCGTTCTCGCGGGCGGTGAGCAGCGCGGCCTCGTTGATGACGTTGGCGAGGTCGGCGCCCGACATGCCGACGGTGCGCTTGGCGAGCGAGTCGAAGTCGACGTCCGGGGCGAACGGCTTGCCGGTGGAGTGCACCTGGAGGATCGCGCGGCGGCCCGCCATGTCGGGGGCCCCGACGGGGATCTGCCGGTCGAAGCGGCCGGGGCGCAGCAGCGCCGGGTCGAGGATGTCGGGGCGGTTCGTGGCGGCGATGAGGATGATGCCGCCGCGGGCGTCGAACCCGTCCATCTCGACGAGTAGCTGGTTGAGCGTCTGCTCGCGCTCGTCGTGGCCACCGCCGAGGCCGGCGCCGCGCTGGCGGCCGACCGCGTCGATCTCGTCGACGAAGATGATGCAGGGGCTGTTCTGCTTGGCCTGCTCGAACAGGTCGCGCACCCGGGAGGCGCCGACGCCGACGAACATCTCGACGAAGTCGGAGCCGGAGATCGTGTAGAACGGCACGCCCGCCTCACCGGCGACGGCGCGCGCGAGCAGCGTCTTGCCCGTCCCGGGAGGGCCGTAGAGCAGCACGCCCTTGGGGATCTTCGCGCCCAGCGCCTGGTAGCGCTGCGGGTTCTGCAGGAAGTCCTTGATCTCGTAGAGCTCCTCGACGGCCTCGTCGGCCCCCGCGACGTCGCCGAAGGTGGTCTTCGGCATGTCCTTGTTGAGCTGCTTGGCCTTCGACTTGCCGAAGGACATGACCCGGTTGCCGCCGCCCTGGGCGTTGTTCATCATCCAGAACAGGACGAGCAGCACCAGGCCGAGCGGGATCAGGTAGATCAGCATCGTGGTCAGGAACGAGTCCTGGCGCACCGCGACGTCGAACGACGGGGCGTTCGGCGCGGTCTGCAGGGCCTGCACGATCCGGTCGCTGGTCTGCGCCGGGTACTGGGTGAGGATCTCGTTGCTGCCGTCGACCGGCTGGGCGAGCGTGAGCCGCAGGCGCTGCTCGCGGTCCTCCACGAGCGCCTCGGTGACGTTGCCGGACTCGATCTGCGCGAGCGCCACCGACGTGTCGACGCGGCTGTAGCCGCGCGTGTCGTCGAAGAGCAGGCTGAAGGTGAAGTAGACCAGGACCGCGACGAGGATCCAGATCAACGGGTTGCGGAGCAGACGCTTGCGGTCCATGCAGCTTCGGCCTGAGTCGGCCTTCACCCTCCCTGGTACGGAAATGCCCTGCCGAGGGAGCCACGTCCGCGACCATCCGCGGCGCGACCGGCCCTGATCCGACCAGGGTAGCGGTCGGGAGGGCGCGTTGCGCCGTGGCTGTCGACGGGGGACGCCGGGCGGGATTGCTGCACGGACAACGAACGCCGCAGGGGCGATGTTCCCGCTCACCCCAACGGGTGGGTAACGCACGCCACTGCGCCGTCGTTAACCTGCCGCGGGGATGTGACGGGCAGCCCGGCGAAGACGGGGGTTCGTGGATGAGGGTCAGCAATCGTTCTCTGGCGTCGTTCGGCGCGGTGACCGGTGTCCTGGCGGTCGCGGTGTTCGTCGCACCGACGGCCACGGCCGCACCTCCCGCCCTCGCGGCCCCGGCGCAGGCCCCCGCCGCAGCCGACTGGGCGCCCGCCGACACCGCGGCGATCCGGCCCGGCGTGGTCACCGAGTCCGCCGGCGGCGGCGCGTGCACCAGCAACTTCATCTTCACCAGCGGCGACCGCACCTTCATCGGGCAGGCCGCCCACTGCGCGGGCACCGGCGAGGCCACCGAGACCAACGGCTGCGACTCCGGCACGGGCCCGGTCGGCACCGCGGTGACGATCCTGGCCGCCGACGGCACGCAGCGCGCGGGCACGCTGGCCTACAGCTCCTGGGTGACGATGCAGGCCAACGGCGAGGCCGACCCCGACACCTGCCAGTTCAACGACTTCGCGCTCGTCGAGATCGCGCCGGAGGACGTCGCCGACGTCAACCCGAGCATCCCGTTCTTCGGCGGCCCGGTCGGGCTCGACACCGACGGCCTCCCCGCGGGCGAGCAGGTCTTCAGCTACGGCAACTCGCCGCTGCGGATGGGCGTCGAGCAGCTCAGCCCGAAGGTCGGCGTGAGCGCGGGCGACACCGGCGGCGGCTTCTCCCACGAGGTCTACACCGTCACCCCCGGCGTCCCCGGTGACTCGGGCAGCGCGTTCCTCGACGGCGACGGCGACGCGGTCGGCATCCTGTCCACGCTCAACCTGGCCCCGCTGCCGGTGAGCAACGGCGTGGCCGACCTCGCGCTCGCGCTGGCCTACGCGAACGAGTTCGGCGACGTCGGCGACATCGCGCTGGTGCCCGGCACCGAGGCGTTCACCGCCCTGCCCGCCGGGGTGCCGCTGACGGCGGTCTCCCCGCCGGCCGGGCCGCCCGTCACCGGCTGACCCCAGAGGGGGTCCCCGTCCGTCCTCAGGCGTAGACGGACGGGTCGAGCGTGCCGATGTAGGGCAGGTCGCGGTAGCGCTCCGCGTAGTCCAGGCCGTAGCCGACGACGAACTCGTTGGGGATGTCGAAGCCCACGTACTTCACGGGCACCTCGACCTTCACCGCGTCGGGCTTGCGCAGCAGCGTGCAGACCTCCAGCGACGCCGGCCCACGCGACTCGAGGTTCTTGAGCAGCCAGCTCAGCGTGAGCCCCGAGTCGATGATGTCCTCGACGATGAGCACGTGGCGGCCCGCGATGTCGCGGTCGAGGTCCTTGAGGATCCGGACGACGCCGGACGACGACGTCGACGACCCGTACGAGCTCACGGCCATGAACTCCAGCTGCACCGGCAGCGGCAGGGCGCGCGCGAGGTCGGTCATGAACATCACGGCGCCCTTGAGGACGCCGACGAGCAGCAGGTCGGAGTCGCGGCCGAGACCGGAGCAGCTCTCCGCGTAGTCCTTGCCGACCTGCGCCGCCAGCTCCGCGGTCTTCTCGCGGATGGCCTGCTCGGTGACCAGCGTGGTTGCGATGTCACCGTCGTACACGGCGGGGAGCCTCCTGGTTCGTGGTCAGCGGGTCCCGGGCCAGTTCCCCGGTCGCAGCACGAGCCTGCCACGCGCGCGGACCAGGTCCAACCCGCCCGGCAGCGCCGTACCCGTTCGATCGGGCCCGCGGACGGCGAGCGCGTCGGCCCCGTGCAGGTGCTCCGCGGTCAGCCCGGTGACGCCCGACGCCTGCAGCCAGGCCCGCAGCACCCGCCTGCGGACGGCGACCGGTCGCCCGGACAGCGCGTCGTGGGCGAGGCCGTCCCCGTCGACCGCGGAGGCCAGCACGGAGTCGGCGATCGCCGTCAGGGCCTCGTCGTCCTCGCGGAGCTGCGCGGCCGTGCGGGCCAGCGCCCCGGCCACCCCGCCGGCGAGCACGTCCTCCAGCAGCGGCAGCACCTCGTGGCGCAGGCGCGCGCGGGTGAACCGGGGGTCGGTGTTGTGCGGGTCGTCCCAGACGGGCAGGTCCTGGGCGGCGCAGGCCGCCCGCGTCGTCGCGCGGCGGACGCCGAGCAGCGGGCGCAGCCAGGGGTCGTCCCACGCCCGCATGCCCGACAGCGAGCGGGCCCCTGACCCGCGGCCGAGTCCGAGCAGCACCGTCTCGGCCTGGTCGTCGAGCGTGTGGCCGAGCAGCACCGGCGCGTCCGCGTGCGGGCGGGCGGAGCGCAGCGCGCCGTAGCGGGCGCGGCGGGCGGCGGCCTCGGTGCCCCCGCGCCCGTCGACGTCGACGCGGTGCACCCGCGCGGGCACACCCCGCGCGGCCAGCAGCGCGGCGGTCGCGCGCGCCCGGTCGGCCGACCCCTCCTGCAGCCCGTGGTCGACGACCGCGGCGTGCACGTCGTCGTGGACGGCACGCGCGGCGGCGGCGAGCGCGAGGGAGTCGGCCCCCCCGGAGCAGGCGACGAGCACCGGGACGTCGCGGAACGGTGCGACCGCGGCCCGCACGGCCCGCCGCACCTCGGCGACGGCAGGATCGGACACGCGTCCACGGTCCCACGTCGGTCCGCTCACGCCCCCGCCGCGCGGGTCCGGCGTGTGCGGCGGGCGCGGTGCGGCCGTCCAGCCGCAGGAGGGCGTGCGGGTGCACCTCGATCCGCCCGGGCGCCCGGCGGAGCCGTGGTCAGGGACGCACGCGGCGCAGCCAGGCGGCGGGGTCCTCCAGCTCGGAGCGCAGGGGCAGGGTCTCCGGGCCCGTCCAGACGGTGTTGAAGCCGTCCATGCCCGCCGCGAGCACGACGTGCCGGGTGAACGCCGCACCCACGGCGTACTGCTTGACCTTCGCCTCGACGCCGAGCAGCGCCCGCAGCACGCGGTCGACCACGCCGCCGCCGCGCCGGCGCGCGGTGAACCGGCGGCGGATCGTGGCGACGCTGGGCACGACCTCCGGGCCCGCCGCGTCCATGACGTGGTCGGCGTGGCCCTCCAGCAGGGTGGTCAGGGCGAGGAGGCGGTCGAGCACCAGCCGCTGCTCCGGCCCCTGCAGCAGCTCGACGATCGCGAGCGCGTCGCCCTTGGAGTCGCGCAGGGCGCGCACGGCCTCGGGCAGCCGCTCGGCCAGCCCGGCCGTCCCGGCCTGCGAGATCGACAGCAGCGAGCCGACCTCGTCGGCGAAGTAGCCGCGCAGCCACGGCACCGCGGTGAACTGCAGCCGGTGGGTGGCCTCGTGCAGGCAGACCCACATCCCGAAGTCGGTGGACGGCACGTCGAGCGCCTGCTGGGCGGCGTGCACGTTGGGGGCGACGAGCAGCAGGCGGCCGCCGCGGTCGGGCCCGCCGAACGGGTCGTACTGGCCGAGCACCCGCCCGCCGAGGTAGGCGAGGACGCCGCCGATCTGCAGGCCCGCGGTGCGGGCGGTGACGGCCCGGGCCAGCCGCGGGGTGGCGGGCAGCCGGGCGCCGTCGGTGAGCGAGCGCATGCCGTCGACGGCCGCGGTGGCCCACGCCGGCCGGTCGACGACGTCGGCGGGCAGCAGCGGCAGGCCCGCACCGAGCCCGGTGACGTCCCGGACGTGCCCCTCGGCGACGGCGGCGTCGGCACGCAGGCGGGCCACCAGCTCGGCGGCCTCGGTGACGGTGGCCGGCGGGCCGGAGGACGTCAGGCGGGCCGCCGTGCGCGCGGCCAGCCGCCAGTCGACGGGTAGGCCCTGCTCGGTCGGGATGTCCTCGATCGTCTGCGGCACCCGACCCACGCTACGCACCGTCAGGGGCAGCCGCAGCCGCCCAGCTCGGCGGCCAGCGCGTCGAGCCGGGGCCGCACCGTGGCGGGCGAGGCGCCGTTCGACATGAACGCGAAGACGAGCAGCCGCCCGTCGGCGTCGGTGACCAGCCCGGCGAGGCTGCTCACGTTCGTCAGCGTCCCCGTCTTGGCCCGCACGGTCCCCCGCCCCGACGCCGACGGGGCGTCGACGCCGAACCGGTCGTCGAGCGTGCCGTCGCCACCGGCGACCGGGAGGCCGGTGATGAGCGGGCGCAGGAAGTCGGTGTCGCGGTCGCTCTCGGCGGGGGTGGCCGCGGCCGCGAGCAGCGCGCCGAGCACCTGCGCGGGCACCTCGTCGTCGGTGGAGAGCCCGCTGCCGTCGACCAGCACCGCGCCCGACGGGTCGAACCCGGCCTGGGTGAGCGCGGCGAGGGTCTGCTCGGCGGCGCCGGCGAACGACGGCTGCCCGCCCCGCACGACCGCGACCTCGCGGGCCAGCGCCTCGGCGAGCACGTTGTCGGAGGTGCGCATGGTGTGCTCGACCAGCTCGCTGAACGGCGCCGACGTCACCGAGCCGAGGCGCTCGCCCTGGCCGGGGGCCGTCCCGGTCTCGACCTCGTCGGCCCCGACCAGCTCGGCGAACGCCCGGCCCGCGACCAGCGCGGGCTCGTCGGTGCGGGGGGTGTCCTGCAGGGTGGGGTCCAGGCGGCCGCCGTCGAGCATCAGCGGCTCGATCGGCGTGACGAAGCCCGCGCCGACGTCGGCGGGGTCCCAGCCGGGGGCGGACGTCGGGCCGGAGTACCGGTTGGTGTCGACGACGACCGTGTCGATCGGGCCGGGCATCCGCTCCTGCACCTCCTGCGCGAGCTCGGTGAGCCGGGCGGGCCCCGGGTAGACGCCGTCCTCGCCCTCCGGCAGCGCGGTGAGCGTGGGGTCGCCGCCGCCGACGAGCACGACGGTGCCCGGCTGCGTCCCCGCGACGACCCGGGTGACGAAGCCGTCGGTCGGGTTGAGCGTCAGCAGGGCCGCGGCGGCGGTGAGGATCTTCGCGGTGGACCCGGGGACGAGCGCGCGCTCGGCGTCGGAGGCCCAGAGGACGGCACCGGTGGCCGGGTCGAGGACGGTGCCGGTGAAGCGGCCCGGCATGTCGGCGACGGCCTCGCCGAGCGCCGCCTCCAGCCCCGCGGTGGTGGGCAGGGGCGCGGTGGCGGCCAGCGGGCCGAGCGCCGGGACGGGCGGGACCGGCTCCGGGGCGGCGGGCGACCCGGTGAGCCCGAGGTCGGAGACCAGCGTCGGCGCGGTCAGCGACACCGCGCTGCCGATCCCCGCCGCCAGCACCAGCACGGTGACCACCGCGACGGCCCGTCGCACTCCGCGACCGGGTACGCGCAGCGTGTCACCGATCCGTCCGCCGAAACCCACGCCGACCCTCCTCGTCCGCCTCGCCCGGAGGGGGGTGCGCAACAGCACTGTCGGCCGGTCACGTCCACGGGGAGGCGGTCCCCCACACTAGAGGGGTCCGACGCACGCACGTTCCCGAACCTCAGGAGAGCACCCTCGTGGACTTCGACGTCACCATCGAGATTCCGAAAGGTGGCCGCAACAAGTACGAGGTGGACCACAAGACCGGGCGGATCCGACTGGACCGGACGCTGTTCACGGCCACCCAGTACCCGGCCGACTACGGGTTCATCGACGACAGCCTCGGTGAGGACGGCGACCCGCTCGACGCGCTCGTCCTGGTCCGGGAGCCGACGTTCCCGGGCTGCATCATCCTGTGCCGGGCCATCGGCATGTTCCGGATGAAGGACGAGATGGGCGGTGACGACAAGGTCCTCTGCGTCCCGTCGGCCGACCCGCGCCAGGAGCACCTGCGCGACATCCACCACCTCGCGGAGTTCGACCGCCAGGAGATCCAGCACTTCTTCGAGATCTACAAGGAGCTCGAGCCGGGCAAGAGCGTCGAGGGCGCCACCTGGGTCGGCCGGGCCGACGCCGAGCGCGAGATCCAGGCCTCGTGGAAGCGCGCCCAGGACCTCGAGGCCGAGGCGGCCGACGGCGAGTCCGCCGAGCACTGAGCCTCCCGGCGGACGACCCTCCCCCGAAATGCAGGAAGGCCACCTTGCCGCCGTCTGGTGGCGGCGAGGTGGCTTTCCTGCAACGGGGTCGGGCTACTACTCCGCCGCGTGCTGCCCGTGCCGCGCGGCCAGCGGGCCCTCGTCCTCGGAGAGGCCGAGCAGGTCCTGCACCTGACGCGGGCTCAGGCCCTGCGCGACGAGCTCCTCGGCGGCCCCGTCGAGCTCGGCGGTGCGCACCTCCAGCTCGGCGCGCGCGAGCCGGACCGCGTCCCGGGCCCGCTCGGCGGTCGTGACGACGGTCAGCGCGCGGTCCGGGTCGGGCAGCAGCATCGCGAGCAGCCGGTCGCGGGCGTCGGCGCCGGTGGGGGCCGCGATCCGCTCCGTGCGCGGCTCGGCCAGCACCCCGAGGCCCGTCGAGCCGTTGGTGTGCGCGGCTCCGTTCCCGTTCCCGTTCCCGTTCCCGTTCGCCGAGCCGTTGCCGGCCGGGGCGACGGCGCCGAACGTCCCGGATGCGGCCACCGCACCCGCGGTGACCTCCCCGCCGCGGTCGGGTGCCGAGCCGTTGCGGCCCACCGGGGCCGGGACCGCGTCGGGCCCGCCCTCGGCCGCGGCCGCCGCGGCGGCGGTGGTGTCCTCGGCGTTGCGGGCGTCGACACCGGACTGGGTGCGCAGCGGCACCTCCTTCATCATGATCACCGCGAAGAGCCCGATGAACAGCACGGCGGCGGCACCGAGGAACACGATGCTCATCGAGCCGGCGAAGCCCTCCAGGATCGGACGGGCGAGCGTCGGGTCGGCGGAGGCCAGGAACGAGGAGTCGTCGAGCGAGAGTCCGCCGCCGCCCTGCAGCCCCTGCAGGATCGGCGCGTTCGCCGGGTTGGCCAGCACCGCCGGGTCGGTGAGCGCGGCCTGGAACGCCGGGGTGCCCGCCGCGGCGCGGAAGTTGTCGGCCACCTGCCCGCCCAGGACGCTGAACAGCACCGAGATGAACACCGCGGTGCCCAGCGTGCCGCCCATCTGCCGGAAGAACGTGGCCGACGCGGTGGCGACGCCCATGTCGCGGGGCGCGGCGGCGTTCTGCACGGCGAGCGTCAGCGGCTGCATGTTGCCGCCGAGTCCCCAGCCGATCACGACCATGATCAGCGCGACCTGCCAGTACGGGGTGTCGACGCCGACGAGCGACAGCGCGCCGATCCCGACGATCATCAGCGAGAGGCCGATGATCGGCCAGATCTTGTAGCGGCCGGTGCGGGAGATCATCTGCCCGGAGAACACCGACATGCTCATGATGCCGAGCACCAGCGGCAGGGTCTGCAGGCCGGCCTCGGTGGGCGTCGACCCCTTGACGATCTGCAGGTACAGCGGCAGGAGCGCGAGCGCGCCGAACATGCCGACGCCGGCGACGAACCCGGCGATCGAGCCCCAGCTGAAGACGCCGCTGCGGAACATCCGCAGCGGCAGCAGCGCGTCGTCGCCGATGCGCCGCTCCAGCAGGACGAACGTGAGGATGCCGAGCACGCCGAGCGCGTAGCAGGTGATCGCGCGCCCGGAGTCCCAGCCCCAGGTCCGCCCCTGTTCGGCGACGATGAGCAGCGGCACCAGTCCGACGACGAGCGCGAGCGCGCCGGGCCAGTCGATGCGGTGCGAGCGCTTGGTGTGCGGGACGTTGAGGACCTTGGTGACGACGATCAGCGCGAGGATGCCCAGCGGCACGTTGATCAGGAAGACCCAGCGCCACCCGGTGATGCCGAGGATCTCGGCCTGGCCGGCGAAGAAGCCGCCCGCGACCGGGCCGAGCACGCTCGAGGTGCCGAACACGGCGACGAAGTAGCCCTGGTACTTGGCGCGCTCCCGGGGGGCGACGATGTCACCGATGATCGTCAGGGCCAGGGAGAACAGGCCGCCCGCGCCGAGTCCCTGGATCGCCCGGAACGCGGCGAGCTGGTACATCGACGTGGCGAACGTGCAGGCGATCGAGCCGAGCACGAAGATGCCGATGGCCGTGAGGAACAGCGGCTTGCGGCCGAAGATGTCCGAGAGCTTGCCGTAGAGCGGCGTGGTGATGGTGGCCGTGATCAGGTAGGCCGTGGTGGCCCAGGCCTGCAGGCTCAGGCCGTCCAGGTCGTCGGCGATGGTGCGGATCGAGGTGGCCACGATCGTCTGGTCGAGCGCGGCGAGGAACATGCCGATCATCAGCCCGGCGAAGATGGTGAGGATCTGCCGGTGGGTCAGCAGTCCGGCGGGGGGCGAGGCCTCCGCTGAGGGGGCGGACATGGGGGTTCTCCTCACGACCGGGTCGCCGCGGCGGCGACCCAGGTGTCGTTCTTGTGGTTCTCGAAGGCGGTGGTGAAGCGGACGAGGAGGTCGGCGAACCGCGTGCGGTCGTCGGGGTCCCATCCGGTGGTCAGCGCGGCGATGCGCTCGTTGCGGGAGCGGCGGTTCTCCTCGAACACGCGCACGCCCTCCACCGTGGCGGCGAGCAGCGTGGCCCGGCCGTCCTCGGGATCGGCGGTGCGCTCGACGAGGCCGAGGCGCACGAGCTGGGCGATCTGCCGGCTGATCGTCGACGGGTCGGAGTGCACGGACTCGGCGAGCGTCCCCGCGCGCTGGGGCCCGTCCTTCACGAGGTGGACGAGCAGGATGTAGGTGGCGCGCTCGACGGCGTCGGGGTGCTCGGCCTGGTACTGGGCGTGCGTGCGCTCCAGCAGCCGGACGAGCCGCATGAGCTGGGTGCCGACCACGTCGGCGGTCTCCAGCTCGGCATCGGATGGCACGGGCTTTACCTCGGGTTTGCATGTGGCATACAACAAGTTGTCGGATGCAAGCATGTACCCGGGGCCGGGTGTTCGGCAACCCGGTTGCGGTGTGACCTACCCCGTCGTGAGCAGCGCCGACCCGGCCTCGGTGAGCCGGGCGGGCGCCAGGGGCACGCGGGGGTCGGGGGTCTCGACGAGACCGCTCTCGACCAGGCGCCGCGCCACCGACCAGTCGGCGCACGCCAGACCGTCGACGAGCAGCACCGGCTCGCAGCCGCCGCGGAACTGGCAGCGGCCCGCCGCCACCGCCCGCAGCAGCGCCCGTTCTCGTCCGCTGACCGTGATCCGGACCGGCGTGTCCGTCATCCCCGACTCCCCTGCGCTCGACGTGCTACAGGATGAATCGGTTACCGCCGTCCGGGTGTTTCAGATGCGGACATCCGCCGTTCACACGCGGGCGAAGACCGCCGCCAGTCCCTGGCCCCCGCCGATGCACATCGTCTCCAGGCCGTAGCGCGCGTCGCGCCGGACCATCTCGCGCGTGAGCGTGGCCAGGATGCGGCCGCCGGTGGCCCCGACGGGGTGGCCGAGCGAGATGCCCGACCCGTTGACGTTGACCCGGTCGAAGTCGGCGTCGGTGAGCTTCCACTCGCGCGCGCAGGCCAGCACCTGCGCCGCGAACGCCTCGTTGAGCTCGATCAGGTCGATGTCGGCCAGCGTCAGCGACGCGGTGTCCAGCGCCTTCGCGACGGCCGGGACGGGCCCGATGCCCATCGTCGCGGGCGCCACGCCGCCGACGCCCCACGACACGAGGCGCGCGAGCGGGCGCAGGCCCAGCTCCGCGGCCTTCTCCGGCGTGGTGACGACGCAGATCGACGCACCGTCGTTCTGCCCGCTGGCGTTGCCTGCGGTGACGGTGGCGTCGGGGTCGCCCTTGCCGAGGATCGGGCGCAGCCCGGCGAGCTTCTCGACCGAGGAGTCGGCGCGGATGTGCTCGTCGGCGTCGACGACCACGTCCCCCTTCCGGCCCGTCACGGTGACGGGCACGATCTCGTCGGCGAACCGGCCGGCGTCGCGCGCCGCGGCCGCCCGGTGGTGGCTGCGGACCGCGAACTCGTCCTGCTCCTCGCGGGGTATGGAGTACTCCCGGCGCAGGTTCTCCGCGGTCTCCAGCATGCCGCCGGGCACCGGGAAGTTCACCCCGCCCGCCGTGACGCGGCCGCGCGCGAGCGAGTCGTGCAGCATCACGCCGGGGCCCGCCTTCGCCCCCCAGCGCATCGACGTCGAGTAGAACGACGCGTTCGACATCGACTCCGCGCCGCCGGCCAGCACGACGTCCGACGCGCCCGCCTGCACCTGCATCGCCGCGTAGAGCACGGCCTGCAGGCCCGAGCCGCAGCGGCGGTCGAGCTGCAGGCCGGTGACGGTGACCGGGAGCCCGGCGTCGAGCGCGGCCACGCGCCCGATGGCCGGGGCGTCCATCGTCGGGTAGCAGTGCCCGAGCACCACGTCGTCGACGGCGTCCGGGGCGAGCCCGGTGCGGTCGAGCAGGCCGCGGATGACGGTGGCGGCCAGCTCGTGGGCCGGGACGTCCCGCAGGGAGCCGCCGAAGCCGCCGACCGGCGTCCGCAGCGGCTCGCAGATCACCGCGTCGCGCATCAGACGTACCGGCGGGTGAGCCACTCGGCGACGAGCGCCGGGCGCTCCGATCCCTCGATCTCCACGGTCACCTTCGTGGTGACCTGCACGCCGCCGTCGACGTCGGAGACGTCGGTCAGCTCGACGTTGGCGCGCACCCTGCTGCCGACCGGGACGGGCGAGGTGAACCGCACCTTGTTGAGGCCGTAGTTGACGCCCATCCTCGTGTTCTCGACCGCGAAGACCTTCGCGACGAGCGAGGACAGCAGCGACAGGGTGAGGAAGCCGTGCGCGATCGTCGTGCCGAACGGGCCGTCCGCGGCCTTCTCGGCGTCGATGTGGATCCACTGGTGGTCGTCGGTGGCGTCGGCGAAGGTGTCGATCTGCCCCTGGTCGATGGTCACCCACTCGCCCACGCCGAGCTGCGTGCCCTTCGCCGCCCGCAGGTCGTCCACTCCGTCGAAGACGCGCATCACCGCTCCTGATCTTCTCGCCGTCCGTTTCCGCGCTCACCCTGCCACGCTCCGCACTGCTGTGCGGGGTGGCGGCGGTTACTGTCCGCCGGGGCGAGTCGGCGGGGGGTGCGATGGACAGCGGGGCCACCGGTGTCGTCGACCACCTGGCCGTGCCCTACTCCGGGGTCGAGGAGCTGGCCGCCCGGCTCGAGCCCGCGCTGAGCGGCGCCCTCGCGGCGGGCGACCCGGTGCTCGCGGTGCTGGCAGACGCGGAGCGCGACGCGGTCAGCGCGCTGCTCGGGTCCGACGCCGCACGCGTCGACTTCGCCGATCCGGCGCGGGTGCACGCCGTCCCGGCGTTCACCGTCGCCGTGCGCTGGGCGCGGCTCGCGCGCCAGGCCGTCGCCGGCCGGGTGCTGGTGATCGGGCAGCACCTGACGCTGCCCGACGTGGGGGCCGAGCACTGGGCGCGGCTCGACCTCGCCATCGACGTGGCCATCGAGGGCCTGCCGATCACGGTGCTGTGCGCCTGCCCCGACACCGACCCGGCGATCGGGCGGACCCACCCCCAGCTGCTCACCGCCGACGGCCCGCGCCCGGGGCCCGGCTACCGGCCCCCGCCCGAGGCGCTCGTCGAGTACCCGCCGCCCCCGCCGCCGGACCTGGGCCCGGCCGACGCCGAGCTGGCGTTCCGGATGGCCGACCTGCCGACGGTCCGCCGCCGTGTCGCCGCGGCCGGCGCCTCCGCCGGTCTCCACGACGACCGCGTCGACGACCTGGTGCTCGCCGTCAACGAGCTGGCCACCAACAGCGTCGAGCACGGCCCGGGGTCGGCCCGGCTCCGCCTGTGGGCGACCCCCGGGTCGGTCGTCGCGGAGGTGACCGACCGGGGCCGGATGAACGTGCCGTTCCCCGGGCTCGTGCGCCCGCCGTCGACGGGTGCGCGCGGGCGGGGCCTGTGGCTGGCGTCCGAGCTGACCGACGTGCTGCAGGTGTGGAGCGACGACGACGGCACCGTCATCCGCGTGCACACCGAGTAGGGCTACTCGCCGATCTGCAGGATCAGCTTGCCGGTGTTCTCGCCGCGGAACAGCCGCAGCAGCGTGTCCGGGAAGTCGGCCACGCCCCCGCGCACCACGTCCTCGCGGCTGCGCAGCTTCCCCTCGCGCAGCCAGCCGCCCAGCTCGACGGCGGCCTCGGCGTAGCGGTCGGCGTAGTCGAAGACGACGAAGCCCTCCATCCGCGCACGGTTGACCAGCAGGGACATGTAGTTCGCCGGTCCGGCCGGGCGGTCGGTGGCGTTGTAGGTGCTGATCGCGCCGCAGACCACCACGCGGGCACCGAGCCGCAGCCGGGCCAGCGCGGCGTCGAGGATCTCCCCGCCCACGTTGTCGAAGTACACGTCGATGCCGTTGGGGGCGTGCGTGCGCAGGGCCTTCCCCACGTCCTCGGTGCGGTAGTCGATCGCCGCGTCGAAGCCCAGCTCGTCGACGATCCAGGCGCACTTCTCCGCCCCGCCCGCGATCCCGATCACGCGGGCGCCCTTCAGCTTCGCGAGCTGCCCGACGACGCTGCCGACCGCGCCGGCCGCGCCCGACACCACGACGGTCTCGCCGTCGCGCAGCGCGCCCACGTCGAACAGGCCGAAGTAGGCGGTCATCCCCGTCATGCCGAGCACGGCGAGGTAGGTGGGCAGCGGCACCACCGACGGGTCGACGACGGTCACGCCGCCGCCGTCGGACTCCGCGTACTCCTGCACCCCGAAGATGCCGGTGACCCACGCGCCCTCCGGGAAGTCGGGGTGCCGCGAGGCCACGACCTGCCCCGCGCCGAGCGCCCGCATGACCTCCCCGACGCCCACCGGCGGCACGTAGGAGCGGCCGGCGTTCATCCAGCCGCGCATGGCCGGGTCGAGGCTCAGGTGCGTGACCCGGACGACGAACCGGCCGTCGGCGGGCTCCGGCACGGGCTCGGTGGTGTGCTCCCACACCTCGGGCGTCGGGAGGCCCTCGGGACGGGCGGCGAGGCGGACCTGGTGGTTGTCGGTCATGGACCCTGTCTACCCGGCCGCTCGACTCCCGGCGGTCCGGGGCGCACGATGGACCCGTGGACGCCGTGCAGCGGTTCGGTCGGGTCGTCGCGGCCCCCGATCCCCCGTTGGACCGGGCCGCGCTGGCGCTCGCGGCCGGGGCCCAGCCCGACCTCGACGTCACGCGCTGGCTCCGCGAGCTCGACCGCCTCGCCGCGGGCGTCACCTCCGTCGACGGCCTGCTCCACCGGCTGTTCGTCGAGGAGGGGTTCGGCGGCAACGTCGGCGACTACACCGATCCGCGCAACTCGCTGCTGCACCACGTGCTGGGCCGCCGCCTCGGCATCCCGATCACGCTCGCCGTCGTGACGATGGAGGTGGGGCGCCGGGCCGGGGTGCCGATGGAGGGCGTCGGCATGCCCGGGCACTTCCTCGTCCGCCCGACCGGGACCAGCCGCTACCTCGACGTGTTCGCGGGCGGCGTCGAGATCAGCGGGGCGCGGTGCGAGGAGCTGTTCCGCGGGGCGACGGGGGCGGGGCCCGAGATCCCGTTCGGCCCGCACCTGCTCACCGCCACCCCGACCCGGGCGATCCTGGTGCGGATGCTGGAGAACCTGCGCGCGGTCTACGGGGCCCGGCGCCGGCCCGGCGACCTGGAGTGGGTGCTGCGGATGCGGCTGCTGCTGCCGGGCGTCCGGCTCGCCGACGTGCTGGAGCTCGGCGAGGCCCTGGGCGACCAGGGCCGCTGGCTGGAGGGCGCGAAGCTGCTGGAGGACCGGGTGCCCGCGGCGTCGGCGGCGCACGCGGAGCGCCTGCGGACCGCGGCGAAGAGCCTGCGGGCGCACCTCAACTGAGACGCGCGGTGACCGCGACGGGGCCCGTCAGGTGCGGAAGCCCGGGTCGGGCCGGTTGACGGCGCGGTCGCTGTCGGGGCGCAGCAGGCGGCCCACCAGCAGCACCGGCCAGACCAGGAACTCCAGCGCCCCGAACAGCACCAGCCCGACCACGATCGCGACGGCGGGCAGCGCCACCACCGGCAGCGCGACGAGCGTGACGGCCAGCACCGCGGGCAGGTCGCGCAGCCAGCCGGCGCGGCCGTCGCGGTCGGTGAGCGAGCCCAACCGCACCGCGGCCCACATGAACCAGCGCAGCAGGAACGGCACGCCGAGCTCGCGCATGGCCCGGCGGAACAGGCCGTCGGCGTCGACCGCGCTGATCCGCCCGGCCGGCCGCTCGACCCGCACGAGGTGGTCGTGCAGCACCGCGGCCGCGGTGTAGCGGCCGAACTTCGGGACCAGCCAGACGAACACGCGCGGCACCGAGGCGAAGTCGGTGAGCGTGCCCCGCGGCACCACGAACCGCTCCGTGCGGCCCTGGTAGACCAGCTCCTCCTCCAGGGTCCAGTCCTCGGCGGTGGCCTGCCGGACGAGGACCTCGGGCCCGGTCAGGAACGTCATCGCGGCGAGATCCCCCAGCGGCCCGTCCAGGTCTCCCCCGGCCCCACGACCAGCAGCCCGGTCCCGGAGTTCAGCGCGTCGGGCGGGCACGTCATCGGCTCGACGGCCACGGCGCGGCCGCGGCCGGGGTGGTCGTCGGGGGTGAAGACCTGGACCCAGCCGAAGTCGGGGTCGGCCCACAGCTCGACGTCGCCGTCGGGACCGGAGAGGCGGTGGCGCACGAGGTCGTCGCCGTCGGCGGGCACGCAGCCGCCGAAGGCGTGGTCGAGCTCGGCGCCGCGCAGCGCGATCTCCGGCGGCGGCACGGGCGCGGCGGGCGCGACCGGCAGGCCCCCGCCGAGCGGGAGCGCGGTGGTGGCGGCGAGGTGCAGCGTGCAGTCGTCGGTGTCGGCGGCCCCGGCGCGCAGGTAGGGGTGGGCGCCGACGCCGAAGGGCACCGCGGCCGTCCCGACGTTGGTGACGGCGTGGGTGACGGTCAGCCCGCCCGCGTCGACGGCGTAGCGCACCGACGTCGCCAGCGGCACCGGCCAGCCCGGCTGCGGGGCGACGACGGCGCAGAGGGTGACGGCGTCCGGCGACTGCTCCTCGGGCCGGTAGAGGGTGTGCCGGAGCAGCCCGTGGATCGCGTTGCCCGCGGCCGGCTCGGACAGGGCGAGCTGCTGCGGCCCGCCGTCCCACAGCCACTGGCCGCGCGCGGTGCGGTTGGGCCACGGCACCAGCACGCAGCCCGCGCCGCGGGGCGGGCGGGAGTCGACGTCGAAGGTCTCGACGTAGGGGCGGTCGTCGACGGAGAACGCCCGCAACCCCGCCCCCACCTCGGTGACGACGGCCCGCGCGGTCCCGGAGCGGATCTCGAACTGCTCGCCCGTCGGCGGCATCGGCTTGATCACGCCGGGAGGGTACGGGACGGGGCGGGTCCCGGGTGAGCGTCGTCGCGGCGCCACCCCCCGGCCACCTCCCTCGCCTACCGTGCAGGGGTGGCCTCCTCGCGACGACTCCCGGCATCCGGCCTCAGGGCCCTGATCACCAACGACGACGGGATCGACTCCCCGGGGCTGTGGGCACTCGCCGCGGGCGCCCGGGACGCGGGGTTCGAGGTGACCGTCGCCGCGCCGCACGTCGACGCGAGCGGGGTCGGCGGGTCGGTGCTGGCCGTGCGCGAGGACGGCCGGGTCCGGCTGCACCCCCGCGAGCTGCCCGGCCTCGACGGCGTGCCGGCCTACGCGGTGGAGGGCCACCCCGCGTTCATCGTGCACTCGGCGGCGCGCGGCTGGCTCGACCCGGCCCCGGACGTCGTGCTGTCCGGGATCAACCTCGGCTCCAACGTCGGGCGGGCGGTGCTGCACTCGGGCACGGTCGGCGCGGCGCTGACCGCCGGGATCCACGGCTGGCGCGCGCTGGCGGTCTCCCTCGACACCGGGTGGGACCCGCCGGAGCGCCCGCGCTGGGACGCCGTGCGGCACGTCCTGCCCTCGGTGCTCGACATCCTGCTCGCCGAGGACGAGGCCACCGTCCTGAACCTCAACGTGCCCGACCGCGCCCCCGAGGAGCTGGGCGAGCTGCGCGAGGCGACGCTGGCCCCGTTCGGGGCGGTGCAGGTGCGGGTCGACCACCGCTCCGGCGACGACGGGCACGCGCTGCACATGACCTTCGGCGGATCGACCCCGCCGGAGCCGGGCACCGACACCGCGCTGCTGGTCGAGGGCCACCCCACGCTGACGCGCCTGGAGTCGATCAGTGCCCGGCCCGGCGTGCGGGCTGGGGCTGCTGTGAACTGAGTGACCCCGGTGACGATGTGGTGTGCGTCACAGGGCATGATCTCACGATGCGTGACGGTGAGAGCAGCGCCGAGTGGTGCACCCACTTCGCCAGGACGGTGGCCGACGAGATCCGCACCGGGGTCCAGTGCGGGGCCCTGACCTTCGGTGAAGCGGATCAGCTGCTCGCCCGCATGCGGGTGCTGCTCGAGCAGGCGCTCGACCTGGCGCCCCAGCCGATCTGACGGCCCAGGAGATCTGACGGCCCGGCCTGACGCTCAGTGCTCGTCGGCCCCGGTCAGCGCGTGCTCCATGCGGTCGGCGACACCGACGACGAGGTGGAACGAGCGGTCGAAGCCGTCGAGCGCGGTGTCGCCGAGCGGGATCGAGTGCCGGAACAGCACCAGCCCGTTCTCGACGACCAGCCCGCCGGTGACGGGCTCGGCCGCCATCTCCAGCGCCTTCGTCAGGTCGATCTGGCCGGGCCGGCCCACCGGTGAGGTGATCTGGGCCCACGGGTGCGCGTCCTCGCCGGTGACGAGGCGGACGGCGACGATCTGCGTCCGCTCGCCGGTGGTGGGGAGGTTGAACCACAGCTCGCCCTCGCGCTGGCGCATGATCTCGTAGCGCACCCGCACGAAGGACCCCAGGTCGTCCCAGCTCGCCATGCCCGGGACCGTACCGCCACTACGTCTGCAGCTGGTCGACGGGAGCGCGGTCGTCGGTGAGCACCGGGGCGTCCTGCGCGAGCGCGCGGGTGGCGGCGTCGTCGAGCAGCGAGCCGGGTTCCCCGCGGGCGGCCGCGGCGGCGGCGAGCGCGCCCAGGTCGGGGGCCCGGTCCGAGGCGACGAGCACCGCGTTGCCCCCGCCGCCGGGCGTGAGCTGGTCGGGGCGCACGAGCAGGGCGACGGTGACGAACCGGCCGGCGACGGTGGCGGTCTCGGCGGCGAGCAGGGCGCGCGGGTCGCGGTCGATGATGTTGAGGACGTAGAGGCCGCCGGGGCGCAGGACGCGCCGCACCTCGTCGACGAACTCGGTGGTGGCCAGGTGCCAGGGCACCGAGCGGGCCCCGAACGCGTCGCCGACGACGAGGTCGGCGGAGCCGTCGGGCAGCGCGGCCAGCGTGGTGCGGGCGTCGCCGACGCGGATGTCGACGTCGGGGATCTCGTCGACGCCCAGCTCCCGGCGCCCGAGGTCGACCACCCCCTGGTCGACCTCCAGCACCGTGGACGTGGAGCCCGGGCGGGTCGCGGCGAGCCAGCGCGGCATCGTGAACCCGCCCCCGCCGACGTGCACCGCGCGCAGCGGCGCCCCGGCCGGGAACGCGGCGTCGATCGCGTCGCCGAAGCGCTGCGTGTAGGCGAACTCCAGGTGCGCGGGATCGGCGCGGTCGACGTAGGAGTGGCGCAGGTCGTCGAGGACGAGGACCTGCGCGCTCGCCCGCTCCGGGTCGGCGTCGACGCGGGCGCAGTAGTAGACGGTGTCGGCGTCGCAGCGGCCCGGCACGGCGACCAGCGCGACGGCCAGCAGCACGGCCGCCACGCCGCCGCGGGTGAGCGCCGAGCGCCGGGCGTCCTCGACGACGAGCAGGGCCAGCACCAGGCAGGCCGCGGCGGTGATCAGCAGGATCGCCGTGACCGGCAGGAACGTGACCAGCACGAACCCGGTGAGGAAGGTGCCGGCGAGCGACCCGATCGTGCCCGCCGCCGACAGCTCCCCGATCACGCTGCCCGAGCCGTCGACGGTCGTCAGGCGGGCCCGCGTGATCGCCGGTGTGACCATCGCCAGCGCCGTGACCGACACCAGGGTCGACGCCGCGACGAGCAGGATCGCGGCGACCGGTCCGGGGCCGAGCACCGGCCCGAGCAGCCGCACCAGCGGCCGGACCGCCAGCACGCCGAGCCCGCCGGCGGCGAGCGCCCCGGCGGCGACGCGCCGCGGCGGGAACACGTCGGCCCACCGCCCGCCGAGCGACGCCCCGGCCGCGATGCCGGCCAGCGCGACGCCGATGACCGCGGTCGTCGACTCCAGCGTCAGCCCGACGTAGGGCGCGACGAGCCGCGTCGCCAGCGTCTCGACGACGAGGATCGCTGCGCCGCTGACGAGGACGACGAACCGGGCGAACCGTGCATTCACCCGTTCATCCTCGCCGGTCGCCCCGACACCCGCGCAGCCGGGCGGGACTCCCGGTCAGAGGCCGAGCTGACGGGCGATCAGCATGCGCTGCACCTCCGAGGTGCCCTCGCCGATCTCCAGGATCTTCGCGTCGCGGTAGAAGCGCCCGACCGGGTACTCGTTCATGAAGCCGTACCCGCCGAAGACCTGGGTGGCCGCGCGCGCGTTGTCCATCGCCGCGTTGGAGGAGACGAGCTTGGCGATCGCCGCCTCCTTCTTGAACGGCTCGCCCTTGAGCATCTTCGCCGCGGCCGCGTAGTAGGCCAGGCGCGCGGTGTGGGCGCGCACCTCCATGTCGGCGATCATGAACGCGACGGCCTGGTAGTTCCCGATCTTCTGCCCGAACGCCTCGCGCTCGTGGGCGTAGCGCACCGACTCGTCGACGCAGCCCTGGGCCAGCCCCACGCTCAGGGCCGCGATCGCGACGCGGCCCTCGTCGAGGATGGAGAGGAACTGCGCGTAGCCGCGGCCGCGCTCGCCGACGAGGTTCGCCGCGGGCACGCGCACGTCGTCGAAGAACAGCTCGCGGGTGTCGGAGCTGCACCAGCCGACCTTCGAGTACGGCTTCGCGACCCGCAGCCCCGGCGTCCCGGCCGGGACCATGATCGCCGAGATCTCCTTCTTCCCGCCGTCGCGCTCGCCGGTGATCGCGGTGACGGTGATGACGCTGGTGATGTCGGTGCCGGAGTTCGTGATGAACGCCTTCGACCCGTTGATCACCCACTCGTCGCCGTCGAGCCGGGCGGTGGTGCGGGTGGCGCCGGCGTCGGAGCCGCCACCGGCCTCGGTGAGCCCGAACGCGCCCAGCTTCTCCCCCGCCGCGAGCGCCGGGAGCCACTCCCGCTTCTGCTCCTCGGTCCCGAAGCGGTAGATCGGCATCGCGCCCAGCGAGACGCCGGCCTCCAGCGTGATCGCCACCGACGAGTCGACGCGCGCGAGCTCCTCCAGCGCGAGGCACAGGGCGAAGTAGTCGCCGCCCATGCCGCCGTACTCCTCGGAGACGGGCAGCCCGAACAGGCCCATCGCCCCCATCTTCGCGACGATCTCGTACGGGAACTCCTCGCGCTCGTAGAGGTCACCGATGACGGGGGCGACCTCCTTGCGCGCGAAGTCCTCGACGGTGGCGCGCAGCGCCTCGTGCTCCTCGCTGAGTGTGAGGTCCATGGTCATTCCTCTCCGAGCGGTTCGACGATCAGGAGCGCGGCGTCCCGCGCGACGGTGGCGCCCGCCGTGGCGCGGAGCTGCCGCACCGTGCCGTCGACGGCGGCGGTGAGGACGTGCTCCATCTTCATGGCCTCCACGACGACGAGCCGGTCGCCCGCGGCGACCCGCTGGCCCTCGGTGACCTCGACGACCGTGACCGTGCCGGGCATCGGCGACAGCACCGGCCCGCCCGCCCCGGCGTCGGCCTCGGCGGCCGCGTCGAGCGGGGCCTGCTCGCGCACGGCCCAGGTGCGCCCGTCGCGGCCGATCCACAGGGTGTCGCCGGCGCGGGCGACCGCGTAGGTGCGGGTGACGCCGTCGACGGCCACCACCACCCCCCGCGGGTCGCCGGTCCTCCGCCCCCGGGTCGCGACCGGTGCGGCGTCGCCCACGGCCACCTCGGCCGCGGTCGCCCGGCCGCGCACCCGCACGTCGACGGGGTCGTGACCGGCGACGGCCATCCGCCACGTCGTCCACGCGGGCTCGCCGACGCGCCAGCCGCCCGGCACGTCGAACGGGTCGACGACCGCGCCGGTGGGCTCCAGCTCCAGCAGGGTGTGGACGGTAGCGGCGGCGAGCACGTCGTCGGGCAGCTCCGCCCGGGTCCAGTCCTCGACGCGGCGCCCGACCAGACCGGTGTCGAGCCGGGCGGCGCGCACGTCGTCGTCGGCGAGCAGGGCCCGCAGGAAGCCGATGTTGGTGCCCAGCCCGAGCAGGACGGTGTCGCGCAGCGCCGCGTCGAGCCGGCGGACCGCCTCCGCGCGGTCGGCCCCGTGGGCGATGACCTTGGCCAGCATCGGGTCGTAGTCGGACCCGACGACGCCGCCCTCGGCGATCCCCGCGTCGACGCGCACGCCGGCCGGGGGGACCCAGCGCAGGACGTCGCCGCCGGTGGGCAGGAAGCCCGCGGCGGGGTCCTCGGCGTAGACCCGGACCTCGATCGCGTGCCCGTCGAGCCGCACGTCGTCCTGGGTGAGCGGGAGCGGCTCGCCCGCGGCCACCCGCAGCTGCAGCTCGACCAGGTCGAGCCCGGTGACCAGCTCGGTGACGGGGTGCTCCACCTGCAGGCGGGTGTTCATCTCCATGAAGAAGAACTCGTCGGGCGCGTCGGCCCCCACGATGAACTCCACGGTCCCCGCGCCCCGGTAGCCGCACGCCCGTGCGGCCTCGCAGGCCGCCTCGCCCATCGCGGCGCGCTGCGCCTCGGTGAGCAGGGCGGAGGGGGCCTCCTCGACGATCTTCTGGTGCCGCCGCTGCAGCGAGCACTCGCGCTCGCCGAGGTGGATCACGGTGCCGTGGTCGTCGGCGAGGACCTGGATCTCGATGTGCCGCGGGGTGGTGACGAGCCGCTCGACGAGCAGCGTGTCGTCGCCGAAGGAGCCGCGGGCCTCGCGGCGGGCCGCGGCGATGGCGTGGTCGAGGTCCTCGGCCCGGTGCACCTCGTGCATGCCCTTGCCGCCGCCGCCCGCCGACGGCTTGAGCAGCACCGGGTAACCGACCTGCTCCACGGCCAGCGCGAGCGCGGCGTCGTCGAGGCCCGACCCGTCCGAACCCGGGACGACCGGGACGCCGGCCTTCGCGACCGTCTGCTTGGCGCGGATCTTGTCGCCCATCGCCTCGATCGCCGGGGCGGGCGGGCCGACGAACACGATCCCCGCCTCCTCGCACGCCGCGGCGAACGCGGTGTTCTCGGACAGGAAGCCGTAGCCGGGGTGGACGGCCTGCGCGCCGGTCGCCCGGGCGGCCGCGATCACCTTCTCGATCGACAGGTAGCTCTCGGCGGCCGCGGCGGGCCCGATCCGGACGGCGACGTCGGCCGCGGTGACGTGCGGGGACCCGGCGTCGCAACCGGGAGCGGTCGTCGAGCAGTGCGGCGACGGTGCGCAGCGCGGCGCCGCCCACGAGGTCGAACACCGCGTCGACGGGCCCGACGGCGCGCACCCGGTCGAGCACGCCGTCGCCGTAGACCACCGGGACCGCCCCGAAGCGGCGCAGCAGCGACTGCTTGGCCGCGCTCGCGATGCCGACGACCGCCAGGCCGCGGGCCACCGCGAGCTGCACCACGGCCACCCCGACGCCGCCGCCCGCGCCGTTGACCACCAGCGTCGCCCCGGCCGGGAGGTCGAGGCCGGTGAGCGCGTCGTAGGCGGTGCCTGCGGCGACCGGGAGCACGGCGGCGTCGGCCGGCGAAACGCCCTCCGGGCGGTGCGCGGCGAACGACGCCGTGACCCGCGCCAGCGGCGCCCAGCCGCCGACCATGCCGGGGCAGCCGCCGAACACCTCGTCCCCGACGGCGAACCCGGTGACGTCCGGGCCCAGGCCGACGACCGTGCCCGCCACCTCCCGCCCCAGCACGGCGGGCGGCTCGACGCCGTAGGCGCCCTCGCGCAGCCGCCAGTCGCCCGGGTTCACCCCGGCCGCCCGGACCCGCACGAGCAGCTCGCCCGGCCCCGGCTCGGGCTCGGCGACGTCGAGGAACGCCTCGTGCTCCGGCCCGCCCGCGGCGGTGAACCCGTAGGCCCTCACGCGGTCGCCCCCAGCGCGGCGGGCAGCCCGGCGAGCCGGGAGACCGCCTCGATCAGCACCTCGTCGCGCTTGCAGAAGGCGAACCGCACCAGCGTGCGGCCCAGCTCCGGGTCGGCGCAGAACACCGACACCGGCACCGCGGCCACCCCGACCAGCTCGGGCAGCCGCCAGCACAGGTCCGCGCCGTCGGTGACGCCCAGCGGTGCGACGTCGGTGACGACGAAGTACGTGCCCGCCGAGGGGTACACGGTGAGGCCCGCCGCGCGCAGCCCCTCGGACAGCAGGTCGCGCTTGCGCTGCAGCCCGGAGGCCAGGTCGGAGTAGAAGGAGTCGGGCAGGGCGAGCGCGGCGGCGATGGCGGGCTGGAACGGCGCCCCGCTGACGTAGGTGAGGAACTGCTTCGCCGCGCGCACCGCCGCCACCAGCTCCGACGGGCCGTGCACCCAGCCGACCTTCCATCCCGTGACCGAGAACGTCTTGCCCGCCGAGGAGATCGTGAGCGTCCGCTCGGCCATCCCGGGCAGCGTCGCCATCGGCACGTGCGCGTGGCCGGCGAAGACCATGTGCTCGTACACCTCGTCGGCGACGACGACCGCGCCGAACTCGGTCGCCAGCGCCCCGATCTCCGCGAGCTGCGCGGCGGTGAGCACCGTGCCGGTCGGGTTGTGCGGGGTGTTGACCAGGACGACCCGCGTGCGCTCGGAGAACGCCGCGCGCAGCTCGTCGGGGTCGAACCCGAACGACGGCGGCCGCAGCGGCACCGCCCTCAGCACGGCGCCGGCCAGCGCGACCGTCGCGGCGTAGGAGTCGTAGTAGGGCTGGAACGTGACCACCTCGTCGCCCGGGTCGCACAGCGCGAGCACCGCCGCGGCGATCGCCTCGGTCGCCCCGGTGGTGACCAGCACGTCGTCCGGGTCGACCGACAGGCCGTGGAAGCGGCTCTGGTGCTCCGCGACCGCCGACCGCAGCGCCGGGATCCCCGGGCCGGGCGGGTACTGGTTGAGCCCGCCGGTGATGTTGGCCGCGGCGTCGGCGAGCAGCGACGGCGGTCCGTCGGTGTCGGGGAAGCCCTGGCCGAGGTTGATCGCCCCCGTCCGCAGGGCCAGCGCCGACATCTCGGCGAAGATCGTGGACGTGAACGGTCGCATCCGCTCGACCAGCATGGTCGCACGGTAACCCGCCGCACCCTGTGCGCGCCGTCACACCCGTCGACGAACGGGAACAACGCGCCCGCCGTCGTTCCTTGACCGCTCAGTGACGACTACCCCCGATCGTGTCGAGCTGAGCACGGCCCCCGACCGGGGCCAGCGGCTGCGGCTGATCGTCATCCTGGGCGCGCTGATCGCGCTCGGCCCGCTGACGATCGACATGTACCTGCCGGCCCTGCCGACCATCACCGCCGAGTTCCTGACGACGAGCGCCACGGTCCAGCTCACGCTGACCGGAACGCTGATCGGGCTCGCGCTGGGCCAGCTCATGATCGGCCCGCTGTCCGACGCGTTCGGCCGCAAGCGCCCGCTGCTGTTCGGCACCGGGCTGCACGTCCTCGCGTCCGTGCTGTGCGTGATCGCGCCCAACGTCGCGGTGCTCGGGGGCCTGCGCGTGCTGCAGGGCGTCGGCGCGGCGGCGGGGGCCGTCATCGCGCTGGCGATCGTGCGCGACCTCTACACCGGCCGCCCGGCCGCCACGATGCTCTCCCGGCTGATCCTGGTGATGGGCGTGGCGCCGGTCGTCGCCCCGACGCTGGGCGGGGCCCTGCTGTCGGTCACGTCGTGGCGCGGGGTGTTCGCCGCGCTGGCCGTGTACGGCCTGGTCCTCGTCCCGATCGCGTACCGGCTGCTGCCCGAGACCCTGCCGCCGGCCCGGCGCCGCACCGCGGGCGTCGCGGGCACGTTCCGTGACTACGGCGCCCTGTTCGGCGACCGCGCGTTCGTGGGGCTCGTGATCGTCGCCGGCCTCGCGATGTCGGCGCTGCTCGGCTACGTCTCCGGGTCGTCGTTCGTGTTCCAGCAGCAGTACGGGCTCGACCAGCAGCAGTTCGGGCTGGTCTTCGGGTCCGGCGCGATCTGGCTGATCGCGGCCACCCAGGCCAACCCGGTGCTGCTGCGCTGGTTCGACCCCCGCCAGATCCTCACCGCCGCCGTGGCCGCCGGGGCCGTCGCGGGCGCGGTGCTGGTGACCGTCGCCGCCACCGGGGCGGGCGGGCTGGTCGGGCTCCTCGTCGCCATGTGGGTCGTGCTGTTCACCGTCGGGTTCGCCCTGCCCAACGCCCCCGCCGTCGCGCTGTCGCGGCACGGCGAGGCCGCCGGCACCGCCGCCGCCCTGCTCGGCGCGGTCCAGTTCGGCATCGGCGCGGTCATCTCGCCGGTGGTCGGGGTGCTCGGCAACGACGCGCTCGCGATGGGCACCGTCGTCGCGGGCGGTCTCGTGCTCGCGCTCGTCGTGCTGCTCACGGTCGTGCGGCCGTGGACGCTGGCCGACGTGGAGTCCGACGCCGTCGCGGCTCACTGACGCCGGGCCCCCACCACCAGGTGGGGCAGGAAGGCCTGCGTGAGCGGGCCGATGGCCAGCGCGTAGAGCACCGTGCCGACGCCGACGGTCCCGCCGAGCAGCCAGCCCGCGGCCAGCACCGTGACCTCGATGCCCGTCCGCACCAGCCGCAGCGAGCGCCCGGTGCGGGCGGCGAGGCCGGTCATCAGGCCGTCGCGCGGGCCGGGGCCGAGTCGCGCCCCGACGTAGGCCGCCGACGCCAGCCCGTTGAGGACGATCCCGGCGGTCATCAGCGCGATGCGGGCGGCCAGGCCGTCCGGCGCGGGGACCAGGGCGAGCGCGACGTCCACGGTGACGGCGATGACCAGCACGTTCGCCACGGTCCCGACGCCCGGTCGCTGGCGCAGCGGGATCCACAGCAGCAGCACCACGACGCCCGTGATCGCGGTGATCAGCCCGAACCCCAGCCCGGTCTGCTCGGTCAGCCCCTCGTGCAGCACGTCCCACGGGTTGAGCCCGAGCGTCGCGCGGATCTGCATCGCCATCGAGGTGCCGTACAGCGCGAGGCCGGCGATCAGCTGGGCGAGCCGCCGGACCGGGTCCTGGGTGACGGGCAGGGGGCGGAGCTCGATCGCGGCCATGCGTCCATCGTCGCCGGTGCGGACCGATCGACCATGGCCAATCCGGCCCGGGTGGCCCCGCGGGCGGTCCGTGGCGCCGGGGGCCGGCCGGGAGGACATGATGTGCGGATCATCCCCGGGTGCGGAGGTCGTCGTGCGCAGGTTGCTGGTGCTGGGGGCGCTGCTGGTCGGCGTCGGGCTGCTCGGGGGCGGGATCGCCGCGGCCGAGCCGCCGACGCGCGTCGGACCGGCGGTCACCGACGCCGTCGGCGTGCTCGCCGCCGGTGACGAGGCCCGGATCACCGAGGCGTTCGCCCGGCTGCGCGAGGCCAACGGCACGCAGCTGTTCGTCGTCTACGTCGACTCCTTCGACGGCGCCGGCGGGCAGGACTGGGCCGACGAGGCCGCGTCGCTGTCGCAGTTCGGTCGTGACGACGTGTTGCTCGCCGTCGCCACCGGGGACCGCGCCTACGGCGTCTCGGTCGCCGACGACTACGGGCAGTCGGACTCCACGGTGGCCTCCGCGATCACCGACGCCGAGGACCGGCTCGCCGCCGACGACTGGGCGGGCGCGGCGATCGCGCTGTCCGACGGCCTCGGCGGCGGGGCGGGCGGGTTCCCCGTCGCCGCGGCCGTGCTCGGCGGGGTCGTCGTCGTGGGCGGGGGCGTCTACCTGGTGGGGCGCCGCCGCCGCACCCGCACCGCGCAGGCCGAGGTCCCGACCGACGGGCCCGCCGCACCGCGCGACGAGTTCACCGACGTCCCCACCGACGACCTCGCCTACCGGGCCAGCGCCGGCCTGATCGAGGTCGACGAGGCCGTGCGCACGTCGGAGGTCGAGCTGTCGGCCGCCCGCGGCCACTTCGGCGACCAGGCCGTCGCCGGGTTCGCCGCGGCGCTGGAGGCGTCGAAGGCCGACATGCTGCGCGCGTTCGGCGTCCGCCAGCAGCTCGACGACGACGTGCCCGAGGACGAGCCGACGCAGCGCCGGATGCACGCCGACATCATCCGCGCGTGCCGGGCCGCCGACGAGCGACTCGACGCCCAGGTCGCCGCGTTCGACGCCCTGCGCAACCTCGAGGCCACCGCCCCGGAGTACGTCGCGGGCCTCGCCGCCCGCCGGGAGACGGTGCTCGCCCGGATCCCGCAGTCGGAGTCGACGTGGGCCGCGCTGTCGGCCCGCTACGCCCCGAGCGCGCTGGAGCCGGTGGCCGGGTCGCTGGACCGGGCCCGGAACCTGCTCGAGGTCGCGGGTACCGAGGTCGCCGCCGCCCGCTCGGGGCTCGACGCGGGCGCCCGCCCCGCCGCCGTGGTGTCCGGCCGGGCCGCGGAGGACGCGATCACGCAGGCCGAGACGCTGCTCGACGGCATCCCGCGCCGCGGCACCGAGCTGGTCGAGGCGGCGGCGGCCCTCCCGGCCGCGCGCGCGGAGACCGAGCAGGACCTGGCCGAGGCCCGCGCACTGGACCCGTCGCTCGCGCCGGTCGTCGCCCGCGCCGAGGCCGCGGTCACCGCGGCGGACCAGGCCGAGGCGTCCGACCCGATCGCCGCCCTGCGCCTGCTCGACGAGGCCGGGGCGGCCCTCGACGACGCCATCGCCGCCGCCCGCGCCGAGCAGGACCGGCGCCGGCGCACCGCCGCGGTGCTGGAGCAGACCGTCCTCACCGCCCGCTCGGCCGTCGCGGCGGCGGCCGACTTCGTCACGACCCGGCGCGGCGCCGTCGGGCAGCAGGCCCGCACGCGGCTGGCCGAGGCCCAGCGCCACCTCGCCCTCGCGACGTCCGGCGGCGACCCGGCGGTCGCGCTGCGGGAGGCGCAGCAGGCCGACTCACTGGCCCAGGAGGCGCTGCGGCTCGCGCAGTCCGACGTGTCGAACTGGTCGGGGCCGTCGTCGGGCGGCAGCGCCGGCGTCGACCTGGGCAGCCTCATCCTGGGCGGCATCATCTCCGGGGCGACCCGGGGCGGGGGCGGTTTCGGCGGCGGTGGCGGGGGCTTCGGTGGTGGCGGCGGCCGCTCGCCCGGCAGCTTCGGCGGCTCGTCGTCGCGGGGACGCCGGGGCGGCGGCGGCCGGTTCTGAGGCCACCGCCCGCCGCGAGCGTCAGGCGAAGTCCTCCGGCGAGACCTCGTCGATGAACTTCTTGAAGTCCTCGAGCTGCTTCTCCGGCGGTGCGTCGGTGCCGTCGGGGAACAGGTCGGCGATGGGCTGGCCCACGTCGTCGAGGATCGCGGACTCCACCCCGATCGACAGGCCCTCCCGCACCGCGACGGCGAGCGCGTCGCTGGGGCGCAGCTCGACCCGCGCCCCGTCGGCGAACACCAGGTCGGCCTGGAACTTGCTGTCGACGAGCGCGACGATCTCCGCCCCGACGATCTCGTGGCCCAGCCCCTGCAGCAGCGGGACGATGACGTCCTGGGGCAGCTGCGGGTCGTCCTCCCCGCGCGCGCCCAGCGCGATCGCGTCGGCCTGGGGCCTGCGGAGGAAGACCGGCAGGCAGCGCTCGCCGTCCACCTCACCGAGCAGCAGCACCGGCTCGCGGGTCCGCACGTGGACCACCAGCCGCAGAACGCGCATCGTCATCATCGACATGGGGGACAGTGTCCCGTCATCCCCGCAGGGTGTCACTGGGTGATCTCCGGAAGCGCGCGCGGTAGTCGGCGGCGAACCGCCCGGGATGGCCGAACCCCCAGCGCGACGCGATCGCGCCGACGGTGGCGCCGTCGCTCGGGTCGGCGGCGCGCAGGTCGTCGTGGGCGTGGTCGAGCCGCACCGAGCGCAGGTAGCCCAGCGGTGTCGTGTCCATCGCCCGGCGGAACGCCCGCTGCAGCGCCCGCGGGCCGACGTGCGCGGCCCGGGCGATCGCGGTGAGGTCGATGTCCTGCGCGGCGTGCTCCTCCATGAACACCATCGCGCGGCGCACGGCGTCGGGGGAGGCGGGCGTGTGGGACGAGCGGGGCGGGTCGGACGTGCCCGAGTTCGGGAACGTGTCCAGCAGCGAGGCGATCAGCAGGTGCTGGACCTGCCGCATCACCAGCGGGCTGCCGTGGGCCGCCGGGTTCTTCGCGACGTCGCCGGTGATGTACTGCAGGAGCCGCTTCCAGTGCACGGCCTTCGACGGGGAGAGCGGGCGTCCGAGGTCGAAGGACACCGGGTGCACGTGCCGGTCGTCACCGAGCAGCTCGGCGGCGACCCGCTCCACCAGCGACCGCTGGATGCGCACCTGCGCCATCCGGATGTCGTGCCACTCGACCGCCATCTGGACGTCGGGGTCGTAGGAGAACAGGTCGCCGGGTCCGGCCGCGACCTCGCTGGTCGGCGACCGGATCGTGAACCGGCCCTCCAGCAGGTGGCTGAACAGCAGGATGTCGTCGAGGGGGTCCCAGGTGCCGCGGAGCGTCATCGTGTGCCGGGCGACGCCGATCTTGGCGGCCCCGAGGTCGGCGACGCTGTGGGAGAACTCGAACGCGGTCGACGGTCCGGACAGCGACACCTTGTGGTCGGCGTAGGCGCCGCGCAGCCAGTCGTGGGCCTCGTCCGGATCCCTGGTGCGGATGTGCAGCCGCATCAACGACTCCGTCACGGAAGAACCTCGATCACGGAAGAACCCCCAACGGTCGAGGCAGGAGGGTAGTTCGAGATCGGGGTCCGGCGCACTCGACCATCCGGACTATGCCTGTTGTGCGCAGTCCGGTTCGCGACGGTCAGTTGTCCGCCATACGAGCAGCGCGCACGGTTCAGTTGTACACGGCCGGTCGGCGGACTACCTCTGTGTCCGGTGCGGGGGGCCCGTCCGCCGGAGGGGGCTGGACGGTCCCCCCGGGCCTCGGGACGGCTACAGCTCGGCCGGTCCCTCCTGGGGCTCCATCCCGAGCTGCCGCGCCACCGCGTCCATCACGTCCTGCACCACCACCGTGTCGGCCAGCGGCATGACGTCGCTCTGCAGCCGCCCGTCGGCGACGCACCCGGTCACCTCGCGCAGCTCGTGCGCGTACCCCGCACCCGCCGCCGGGGCGTCGATGCGCTCGGGCTCCGCCCCGTTGCGGCACAGCACGATCGAGGAGGGGTGGTGGAAGCGCGGCGGCACGTCGATCCAGCCCCCGGTGCCGACGACGCGGGCCGTGCCCGGCGTGGCGCAGCGCAGCGAGGCGAGCAGCGACGCCGTGCGGCCGCCGGGGTACGACAGCAGCACGGCCTCCTCGACGTCGACGCCGCTCGGGGCCAGCGCGCCGTGCGCGGCGACGGCGTCCGGGGTGCCGAGGACCATCTGCGCGAAGGAGATCGGGTACACCCCGACGTCGAACAGCGCCCCTCCCCCGACGGCGGGGTCGTAGAAGCGGTCGGACGGGTCGGTGGGGTGCTGGGCGCCCAGATCGGCCTGCACGGACTGGACCTCGCCGATCGCCCCGTCGGCGATGAGCTCCCGCATCCGCACGATCGCCGGCTGGAAGCGGGTCCACATCGCCTCCATCGCGAACACGCCCGCCGCCGCGGCGGCGTCGACGATCTCGCGGGTCGCGGCGGGCGTCACCGTGAACGCCTTCTCCACGAGCACGGCCTTGCCCGCCCGCAGCGCGGCCAGCGCGACCGCGCGGTGCTGCGGGTGCGGCGTGGCGATGTAGAGGACGTCGACCCCGTCGTCGTCGACGATCGCGCGGTAGGAGTCGTGGACGCGCCCGATGCCGAACCCGGCCGCGAACGCCGACGCGCGCTCCGCCGACCGCGACGCGACGGCCACCACCTCGGCGCCCGGCACGTGCGGGAAGTCCGCCACGACCTTCGACGCGATCCGACCCGGCCCGACGATCCCCCAGCGCACGCTCATACCCCTAGCATCGCAGTGCAGATCACCGACCGGACGGAGTGTGTGCGACGTGAGTGTCAGCCTGGCCAAGGGTGGGAACGTCAGCCTGAGCAAGGAGGCCCCCGGCCTCACGAACGTGATCGTCGGGGTGGGTTGGGACGTGCGCGCCACGACCGGCGCCGACTTCGACCTCGACGTCTCCGCGATCATGCTGGGCACCGACGGCCGCGTGCTCTCCGACGCGCACTTCGTCTTCTTCAACAACCTGACCAGCCCCGACGGCACGGTGGAGCACACCGGCGACAACCTCACCGGCGAGGGCGACGGCGACGACGAGCAGCTCAAGGTCGACCTGGCCGGGATGGCGCAGCAGGTCGACAAGATCGTCTTCCCGGTGAGCATCTACGACGCCGACAACCGCAGGCAGAGCTTCGGCCAGGTCGCCAACGCGTTCATCCGGGTCGTCAACGCGGCGGGCGAGTCCGAGATCACCCGCTTCGACCTCACCGAGGACGCGTCCACGGAGACCGCGATGCTCTTCGGCGAGCTCTACCGGCGGGGCAGCGAGTGGAAGTTCCGCGCGATCGGGCAGGGCTACGCGTCGGGGCTGGCGGGCATCGCGCGCGACTTCGGGGTCAACGTCGGCTAGCCCGGCAGCCCGACGACCAGGGTGACGACCAGGAGCTTGAGCAGCCAGTCACCCGCGTGGATCGCGGCCAGGGCCACCGGGACCCGCTCGTGGAAGACCGACCCGGCCAGCAGCACGGCCGGGAACGCCGCCCACAGCGCGAGCGCGAGCAGCAGGGCCGGGCCGGGGGCGGTGACGCCCAGCCCGTCGGCCAGCCCGGCGACCACCAGCGCCAGCACCGCGTTGCGGACCAGCTCGACCGCGGCCGTCGCGGCGGCGGAGCGCCGCTGCCCGGCGTAGGCGGGCGAGAGCCGGGCCAGGCGGGCGGCGAGCGCGCCGTAGTAGCCGCCGCTCAGCACGAACGCCGCCACCGCGGCCCCGGCGACCGCGAGCGCGTTCACCCCTCGATCCGCTCGGCCAGGTGCACGGTGACGCTCCCTCCGGCCTCCTTGCCGAGCAGGCGCAGCAGGTCGGCCTTCACGGGCAGCTTGTGGGTACCGTCGCCGAGCGCCATGAACGCGCTCCGGAACGGGTGGCCGTCGATCGTGCCGCGCACCTTGACCAGGCCGCGGGTGCCGAAGAACGCGGCGGATCCGGGCATGGTGACGTAGGTCCAGCCGCCGGGCTTCGGGCTCTTCAGCAGGACGGCGGTGAAGTCGTGGTCCAGGTCCATCGGGGGATCCTCTCGTCATCCGGTCGCACCCGGGTGTCGAGACCGCCGGCCCGGTCTCGACACCCCGACGACATCCGATCCGGAGGTGGTCCGTGAAGTACCTGATCCTCGTCCACAGCGACGCGCACTTCCTCGAGCGCTGGGCCGGGCTGACCGACGCCCAGCGCGCCGACTTCGGCCTCGGGCACCGGGCGCTGACCGACGAGCTCCTGGAGTCCGGGGAGCTGGTGGTGTCCGGCGGGCTGGCCGACCCCGCGCTCGGGCGGCGCGTCGCGGTGCGCGACGGCGCCACGACCGTCACCGACGGGCCGTTCGCCGAGGTCAAGGAGCACCTGGCCGGCTTCTACCTCGTCGAGTGCACGGCCGAGCGGTCGCTGGAGATCGCCGCGCGCGTCCCGGACGCGGTGTGGGGGCTGGTCGAGGTGCGGCCGGTGCTGGGCCGGGGGGACGTCGACCTGTGAGCGGCCGCGTCGAGGACCTGCTCCGCGAGCTCGCGCCGCAGGTCCTCGGCGTGCTCGTGCGCCGGCACGGCGGGTTCGACGCCTGCGAGGACGCCGTGCAGGAGGCGCTGATCGCGGCCGCGCTCGGCTGGCCCGTCGACGGGGTCCCGGCCAACCCGACGGGCTGGCTGGTCACCGCGGCGCAGCGCCGGCTGATCGACACCTGGCGCTCGGACTCGGCCCGGCGCCGTCGCGAGGACGCCGTCTCCGCGTCCGTCGGGGACGGCCCCGTCCCCGACGAGGACGACACGCTCGCCCTGCTGACGCTGTGCTGCCACCCGGCCCTGAACCCGCCGTCGCAGGTGGCGCTGACGCTGCGCGCCGTCGGCGGCCTGACCACCGCCGAGATCGCCCGCGGGCTGCTCGTGCCGGAGGCCACCGTCGCGCAGCGGATCAGCCGGGCGAAGGCGCGCATCCGGGCGGCGGGCGGGCGCTTCGGCGACGCCGACGACGAGACGCGCCTGCCCGCCGTCCTCCAGACGCTCTACCTGGTCTTCAACGAGGGCTACACGGCCAGCTCCGGCGACGCGCTGCAGCGCGTCGAGCTCACCCGGGAGGCGCTGCGGCTGACCCGGATCCTGCACGGGCTGCGCCCGGCCGACGGTGAGGTCACCGGCCTGCTCGCGCTCATGCTGCTCACCGACGCCCGCCGCGCCGCCCGGACCCGGCAGGACGGGGCGCTCGTCCCGCTCGACGAGCAGGACCGCGGGCTCTGGGACGCCGCCGCGATCGCGGAGGGGGTCGCGCTGGTCACCGGCTCCCTGGCCACGTCGGCGCCGGGCCCGTACCAGATCCAGGCCGCGATCGCCGCCGTCCACGACGAGGCCGCCCGGCCGCAGGACACCGACTGGCGGCAGATCCTCGGGCTCTACGAGGCGCTCGCCGTGCTCGCCCCCGGTCCGATGGTCACGCTGAACCGGATCGTCGCCGTCGCGATGGTGCGGGGCCCGGCCGAGGCGCTGGAGCAGCTCGACGCGGTGGCGACCGACCCCGCGCTGGTGGGGCACCACCGCGTCGACGCCGTCCGCGCGCACCTGCTCGACCGCGCCGGCGACGCCGACGGTGCCCGCGAGCACTACCGCCGCGCCGCCGCCCGCACGCTCAGCGCCCCCGAGCAGCGCTACCTGCTCGACCGCGCCGCCGGAACCTCCACGCGTCCGGGGTGACCCCCGCGCACCCGGAGTCCTAGAAGAGGTCGGGCGTCGTGGTCGGCGGCCCGGGAGAGCGGTTCGGCGCCGGCGGCCGGGGCCGCGGGGGCTTCGCCGTCGACGGTGCCGCCTTGCCGGGGCCGAGCAGCGCCCGCAGGTCGGCCCGCGCCGCGGCCGGACGCCCGGCGTCGACGGCCACGACGGGGGCCACCCGCCGCAGCGCCGCGACCAGCCGTGCGTCGGCCAGGTCGTGGGCGCGGTCGACGGCCCCGGCCACGATCACGTCGGGCTTGGCCGCGGCGACGGCCCGCAGGTCCGGCGCCCGCGGCTCCCCCACCGGCTCGACGCCGTCGAGGTTCCCGGCGCAGCCGACCAGCTCCGCACCCAGCTCCCGCAGCAGCCCGGCCACGAACTCGTCGGTGGCGACGAGCCGGCGGATCGACGACGGCAGCAGCACCGACGCCCCGGTGGCGTCGATGAACGCCCGTCGGCCGCCGCCCCCCGCGTCGCTGATGGCGCCGGTGAGCGCGGCCGTGCGCGCGGGCTGCTGGCGCGGGTCCTCCCCGCCGGTGGGTGGCATGCCCGGAGCCTAGGCGTGACGGGGGCGCGAACGCGTCCCGGAGCCCGGTGGGCCGACCACCTCCGGCCCCGGGACGAGCAGTCGGGATGAGGACGGATCCTGACCGCTACTCCCGTCAGGATGGTTCCATGACCGTCCTCGGCCCCCGTGCCCTCAACCGCGCCGCGCTCGCCCGCCAGCTGCTGCTCGCGCGGGTGGACGCGCCGGTCCTCGACGCGGTCACGCACCTCGGCGGCCTGCAGGCCCAGGAGCCGCAGGAGCCGTTCGTCGGGCTGTGGTCGCGGCTGCGCGCCTTCGACCCCGGGGTCCTCTCCGGCCTGCTGACCGACCGGCGGGTGGTGCGGACCCACCTGATGCGCCGCACGGTCCACCTCGTCACCGCCGACGACGCACTGGCCTGGCGCTCCCGCCACAACGCGATGCTGTGCCAGCGGATGCTCGGGGTGTACCGGCGCGACCTGTCCGGGGTCGATCTCGGCGTGCTCGCCGCGGCGACCCGGGAGGTGCTGGCCGACGGGGAGCCGCGCACGACGGGCGAGCTCGGGCGGGCCATGGCCGACCGCTTCCCCGGGCCCGCCGCGCGGGTGCTCGGCGAGGCGGCGATCACCGTCGTGCCCGCGGTGCAGGTCCCTCCGCGCGGGGTGTGGCGGGCCACGGCGGGGGCGCGCCACGTGCCGTTCGCGGCCTGGCTGGGCCGCGACCCCGACCGCCCCGACCCCGATCCCGACCTCGTCGGGCAGGCGCTGGTGCGCCGCTACCTGGCCGCGTTCGGCCCGGCCGCCTCGGCCGACCTGCGCGCCTGGTGCGGCGTCGCCGGCCTGCCCGCGGCCGTGGCGGCGGTCCGGCCGGAGCTGGTCGCCTTCCGCGACGAGCGCGGCCGCGAGCTGCTCGACCTCCCCGACGCCCCCCGCCCCGACCCCGACACCCCGGCCCCGGTGCGGTTCCTCCCGGCGTTCGACAACGCGATCCTCGGCTACGACGACCGCACGCGGATCGTCGACGACGCCCACCGCGGCCTGTCGGTGGCCGGGGAGCGCGCCGTCCTCGTCGACGGGCGGGTGGCGGCGACCTGGACGGTGGACTCCGGGACCGTGACCGTCAGCCCGCTGCGCCGCTTCTCCCGCGCCGACCGCGCGGCCGTCGCGGAGGAGGGCCGGGCGCTGGCCGGCTTCCTGTCCGACGGCGCGAGCACCCGCGTGCGGGTGGCGGCGTCACCGCGCCAGTAGCTCCTCCAGCCGCCGCGCCGCCGGCTCCGGGATCCGGCGCCGTCCGCGGAGGTGCCGGAACACCGGCCCGAGCAGGTCGTCGGCGAGCAGCGCGGCGCGGGGCAGCGGGTCGTCGAGGAGGTGGACGGCGCACGGCGCGGACCGCCCGCCGTCGGGCCGCTCCTGCGCGTCCTCGGTGAAGTCGACGACCGCCGCGACACCCCCGCCGGGCCCCGTCCGGTACACGACGGCGCGGTCCCCGGCGCGCGTCGGGCGCAGGCAGCAGGGAGCAGCGGGTGGGTCGAGCAGCTCCTCGGCGTTCCAGAGCAGGATCGAGGTCGGCGGGGGGCCGGCGGGGACGGGCACGGACAACGGTCTCATCCCCCGCCGATGAGTTCGGCCGGCCCCGGGCGTCCTAGGTGGCACACCGACCCCCGGGAGGACGCGATGGGCCAGGTCTACTCGCACATGACGATGTCGCTCGACGGCTGCATCGCCGACCCCGACGACGGCATCGAGGAGCTCTTCGGCTGGTACGACGCGGGCGAGGTGACCGTCCCCACCGAGGGCGACCTCCCCCCGTTCCGGGTCGACGAGGCCAGCGCCGGGGTGCTGCGCGAGATCCTCGCCGGCACCGGTGCCCTCGTCTGCGGGCGCCGGCTCTTCGACATCACCGACGGCTGGGGCGATCGCCATCCCCTCGGCGCACCCGTCGTCGTCGTCACCCACACCCCTCCGGCCGACGCCGCCCGCCGGCCGCGGACCACCTTCGTCGACGGGGTCGCGGAGGCGATCGCCGCCGCCCGGGACATCGCCGGGGACGCCGACGTCGCCGTCGCCAGCGCGAGCGTCGCCGCGCAGGCGCTCGACCTGGGGCTCCTCGACGCCGTGTCGATCAGCCTCGTCCCGGTCCTGCTCGGCCGCGGGATCCCGCACTTCGCGGACCTCGCCGCCGGACCCCACCGATTCGACGACCCGGTCGTCGTCCCCGGCCGGCGCGCCACCCACCTGACCTACGCCGTGCGCCGGGGGGAGGATCCCTCCGGGAACGGCACGGGCGAGGAGGGGGCGCGATGAGCGGGCCGAGGGTCCTGGTGGCGGGGGCGAGCATCGCGGGGCCCGCGCTGGCCCACTGGCTGCGCAGGCGGGGGGCCGAGGTGACCGTGGTCGAGCGGGCCCCGGCGCTGCGGCCCGGAGGGCAGGCGGTGGACGCGCGCGGGGTGACCAAGGAGGTCATCCGGCGGATGGGCCTGGACGCGCAGGTGCGCGCGGCCTGCACCGACACCGCGGGCGCGCACGCGGTGGACGCGGACGGGACCGTGCTGGAGACCCACCGCGCCGACGACGACGGCGGCGACGGCTACATCGCCGACATCGAGATCCTGCGCGGGGACCTGTCCCGGGTGCTGCACGACGACACCCGCGACGGAGTCGAGTACGTCTTCGGCGACCGGATCGTCGAGCTCACCCAGGACGCCGACGGCGTCGACATCGTCCTCGCGGGCGGCGACCGGCGGCGGTTCGACCTGGTGATCGGGGCGGACGGCCTGCACTCGGCGCTGCGCGCGATGGTCTTCGGGCCGCGCGAGCGGTTCGTCCACCACCTCGGGCTCGTCCTGGCCTTCTACAGCGTGCCCAACGAGTTCGGCGTCGACAGCTGGCTGATCGACCACCAGGACCCGGGGACCGGGCGCTCGGCCGGCCTGCGCCCGACCGGGGACCCGGCGCAGGTGATGGCCGTGCTGTCCTTCCCCGCGGCCGACTTCGACGTCGACCACCGCGACGTCGCGGCCCAGAAGGACCTGCTGCGCGAGCGGATGGCGGGCCTGGGCTGGGAGACCCCGCGGATCCTCGCGCACCTCGACGACGCGCCGGACTTCTACCTGGACCAGGTCGCCCAGGTGGTGATGGACCGCTGGTCGGTCGGGCGGGTGGGGCTGCTGGGGGACGCGGCGTTCTGCCCCTCGCCGATGTCCGGGCAGGGCACCGGGCTGGCGCTGGTCGGGGCCTACCTGCTGGCCGGGGAGCTGGCCGCCGCCGGGTGGGACCCGGAGGCCGGGTTCGCCGGGTACGAGCGGCGGATGCGGGCGTTCGTCGAGGCCAACCAGGAGATCGGCCGGCTGCACGTGGAGAGCCTCGCGGCCACCGGGCCGGACGCGCCGCCGGCCCCGGAGCCCGACATGGAGGCGATGATGGAGCTGGCCGGGCGCGCGATCGACGGCATCGAGCTGCCGGACTACGCGGGGGTGCCGGACTCGGGTCCGGGCGGCTCCCGGAGCCCTGCCGGAAGCGGTCCGCGCCCGTCGACCCCCCATGATTGACGGATGGCTCCTCCCGAGACCAGCAGCGCCGCCGAGCTCCTGGACAGGACCCGTGACGGCGTCCTGCTCTACGGCCTGACCCCGCCGCGGGCGACCACCACCGCCGACCAGGCGGACGCCGTCGCCGAGGCGGCCCTGACCCGGCTCCGGTCGGTGCAGGTCGACGGGCTGATCCTCTACGACGTGGACGCCGAGGTGGACCGGGCATCGACCCCGCGGCCGTTCCCGTTCCTGCCGATGATGGACCCGGCCGACTTCCTCGACCGGCACCTGGCCGCCTGGGACGGGCCGGTGGTCGTCTACCGCGCCGTGAGCAAGTACACCGGCGACGAGCTGGGCCGGTGGCTGTCCGAGGTCCAGCGCGACCGGGTGCTGACCGTGCTGGTCGGGGCCGCGTCCCGGGACCAGGCGGTGCGGACGAGCCTGCCCGAGGCCTACCGCCGGCACGCCGGGCTCCCGCGCCCGCCGCGCATGGGCGGCGTCGTCATCGCCGAGCGGCACGCGGATGCGGGGGCGGAGCACCGGCGCATGCTGCGCAAGCAGGATGCGGGCTGCGAGTTCTTCGTCTCCCAGATCTGCTACGACCTGGACCGCACCCGGAACCTGCTGTCCGACTACGCCTACGGCTGCCGGGACCTCGGCCGGGCCCCGCGGCCCGTCGTGCTGACCCTCGCGCCGTGCGGCTCGACGAAGACCCTGGAGTTCATGTCCTGGCTCGGCATCTCCGTCCCCGACTGGCTGCGGACCGAGATCACCCGGTCCGCGGACCCGCTGGCGGTGTCGTACGAGCAGTGCGTCGTCAACGCCCGCATCCTCATCGCGTTCTGCCGCCGACTCGGCCTGCCGTTCGGGATCAACGTCGAGAGCCTCACCAACCGCAAGGTCGAGATCGACGCCTCGATCGACCTGGCCCGCGAGATCCGCAGCCGGTTGGGCTGAGCAACGAGGGGAAGCCCGGCCGCCATCCGGCGACGACCGACCGGTCGTGCCACGAAGGAGGCCACGGGGACCGTGGGAGTGGGTTCCGGGAGGGCCAGCACGTGCTTCTGACCTGCGGAGCCGCCTTGGGGAGTCGAACCCCAGACCTACGCATTACGAGTGCGTCGCTCTAACCGACTGAGCTAAGGCGGCGATGTGCGGGCGCCAGTGTACCGGCGGGGTCCGGCGCCCCCGACGTCAGGTGGTCTCCGCCGGGACCGGGACGAACGCGGCGGAGTCGTAGTAGGTGCTCAACCGGACGATCTTGTCGTCGGCCAGGTCGATCACCGTCACGCCGCGGTAGGAGATGGGGCGGTCGTTGCGCAGCGTGCCCGTGCTGGTCCACTCCAGGGCGACGCGGTCGGTGCCCTCGACGACGTCGGAGAACGTGGTCTCGATGTCGGTGAACTGGTCGCGGTACTCGGTCCAGAACTCGGCCACCTCGCCGTGGCGTTCGCCGCGCGCGTCGAAGCGCTGGGTGATCGCGTCCGCGGCGAACAGGTCGGCGAACGGGGTGACGTCGGAGTCCTGCTCGAAGGTGCGCAGACCGGCGGCGAATCGGCGCGCGCGGTCGTCGGTGATCTCGTTGTCCTGCATCGTCCCGGCTACCCCGCCGCGACGGGGGCTCAACCCGTGTGGATCGCGGTCATCATCGCCTCGGCCGCGATCTCGGGCTTGACGTTGAGGTCGAGCGCCTCGCGGCAGGCCAGGACGGCCTCGAGCCGGCGCAGCGTGGACTCCGGCGTCCACTCCTGGGCGGCGCGGCGGACGTCGGCGGTGCGGTCGGGGTTGGCCAGCGGGACGTCGGCGCCGGCGGAGGTGACCAGGACGTCGCGGAAGAACGACGTGAGGTCGACGAGCGCGCGGTCCAGGGCGTCGCGCTGGTTGCGGGTGTTGCGCAGCTTCTGACGCCTCTCCAGGTCGCGCTCGGCCGCCTTCGCGGAGCGCGCGGCCCCGGCGACGCCCTTGCCCACGCCGCCGCCGCCCATCGCGATCCCGAGCTCCTCGCGCTCCGCGCCGTCGCGGGCCTCGCTCAGGGCACCCGCCTCGGCCTTCGCGCCGCGGACGAGATCGGAGGCGAACGCGAAGGCGTCGCCGAGCGAGCGGGTGCGCAGGGGCAGGGCGAGGACGGCCTCGCGCTGGGCGCGGGAGTCCTCGTCGCGGGCCAGGTGCCGGGCCCGGCCGACGTGCCCGTCCGACACCGACGCCGCCCACCGGGCGCGGTCGGCGTCGATGCCGTCGCGCTGCACGAGCACGGCGGTGATGGCGTCGACCGACGGCGTGCGCAGCGGGACGACGCGGCAGCGCGAGCGGATCGTGACGCTGACGTCCTCCGGGTGGTCCGACGGCGCGCAGAGCAGGAACACCGTCTGCTCGGCGGGCTCCTCCACGGCCTTGAGCAGGGCGTTGGCGGCGCTCTCGGTGAGCCGGTCGGCGTCGGTGATGATCAGGATCTGGTACCGCCCCGTCGACGGGCGGCGGGCCGAGAGCGCGACCAGCCGCCGCATCGCCTCGACGCCGATGCTCAACCCCTCCGGCACGACCTCCCGGACGTCGGCGTGCGTGCCGCTCAGGACGGTGTGGCAGGCCGCGCAGTGCCCGCAGCCGTGCTCGGGGCACTGCAGCGCCGCCGCGAACGCCCGCGCCGCGACCGACCGGCCCGACCCGGGCGGCCCGGTGAACAGCCACGCGTGCGTCATCGCCGACGGCTCCTGCGCCGCGTGCCCCAGCTCCTCGACGGCGGCGGGCTGGCCGACGACCTCGTCCCAGACGCTCACGGCGCGCCGACGGCGGTGGGGCTGCCGGGGGCGGGCAGCATCGGGGCGAGCCCGGCGTAGACCCGCTCGGCGACCTCGTCGGCCGTGCCCCCGGCCTCGACGACGACGTAGTGGTGCGGCTCGGCCGCGGCCATGCGGGTGAGCAGCCGTTGCACCCGCAGGTGCTCCTCGCCGGGCAGCAGGCCGGTGGGGGCGGCGGGTGCGGCGCGGTCGAGCAGCACCGACACGTCGGGGCGCAGGCGGCCGGTGGCCCACAGCACCAGGCTGTCGAGCTCGCGCGGCTCCACCTCGGTGGCCGCGACGCCGTACTCCACGAGCCCGGCCAGGAACCGGTCGACCACGACGACCGCGCCCTGCGCCAGCGCGGGCCGGATCACGCGCTCCACGAGGTCGGCCCGGACCGCTGCGGCGGCGAGCGCCTGCGCCCGCGCCCCGCCGAGCGCGGCCTCGCGGACGGCGGCCTCCCAGCGCTCGCGGTCGCGCCCGGAGTCGTCGAGCTCCACCACGGTGTGCCCGGCCGACCGCAGCCGGGCCGCCAGCCGGGCGGCCTGCCCGGCCGTCTCCTCGGCCGGCGCGCCCTCCACGGCGACGAGCACCCCGGACCCGACGCGCGGCACGCCCCGGCGCAGCGCGGCGAGCAGGTCGGGCAGCATCGGCTCGGTGCGCCGGTCGTGCATCTGCCGGTAGGCGACCATCCCGACCACCGCGGCCACCAGCCCGCCCGCGAGCATGACGATCCGGGTGCCGTCGATGAGGAACGACCGCCCCAGCAGCTCGACGCGCTGCGTGCTGACCAGCCCCACCACCAGCGGGACCAGCGCCATCGAGCCGAGCAGCGTGAGCCGCACGATCGACTGTACGAACGCGACGATGCGGCCGCGGATGTCGTCGGCGACCTCGGTGCCGATGATCGTGAGCCCGGTGAGGAAGGCGATGCCGGCGAACCCGCCGACCAGCCCCACCGCCGCGATCGCGACGAACAGGTGCGGCGCCAGCGCCACCAGCACCAGCGCCAGCCCGGCCGCGACGATCGCCGCCCCGAACAGCCGGTTGTGCGGGATCCGTCGCGCCATGCCCGGCGCCACGGCCATGCCGAGCGCGAGCCCGACGAACACGGCGGCGAACAGGATGCCGTAGGCCGCGTTGCCGCCGCCGAGGCTCGCCGCGTAGAGCGTGGCCGAGCCGACGACGGTGCCGCCCGCCGCGAACGCCCCGACGATGCCGGCCACCAGCCCGCGGACCAGGGGCGTGCCGACGACGAACCTCGCCCCGTCGCGCAGCAGCGTGACGACGCCCGGAGCCTGCTCGCGCACCGCCGTGGCCCGCCCGGAGATCTCCGGGATGAAGAACCCCACGGTGATCGCCATGACGAGGTAGGCGCCCCCGGTGACGGCGAGCGCGACGTACAGCGTGGCCGTCTCCCCCGCGTCGCCGCCGAAGGTGGAACCGATGCTCGACAGCGCGGTGAACAGCCCGGACGCCAGCAGCACCGCCACCCCGTAGGTGACGACGAGTGCGAGCTGGTTGGCCGTCTCGACCTGGTCGGGGCGCTTGAGCAGGTTGGGGACGGCGGCGTCCTTCGCCGGGATCCAGAACATCGCGCAGATCTCGATGAGGAACACCGCGACGAACAGCCAGACCAGCGACCCGACGATCGGGATGGAGACGAACAGGCCGAAGCGCAGGACGTCGCAGACGACCATGACGCGCCTGCGGTCGAACTTGTCGGCCAGCGCGCCCGCGAGCGGCCCGAGCAGCAGCGCGGGCAGCAGCTTCGTGGCGACGACGCCCCCGAGCGCGAAGCTCTGCGCCTGGTAGCCGGAGGTGAGCTGGGTGGCGAGCGCGGAGAGCGCGAGCAGGCTCAGCCACTCACCGGTGGCCGACCCGGCCGTGACGAGCCAGAGGCGGCGGAAGGCGGGGATCGCCAGCACGCTGCGGACGCGGTGCGAGGTGGGCGCGGACGGGGTCGTCATCCCGGCTCACCTCCTCTGCGACCGGCGGGACTCGCCGACGGCCAGGGTAGTCGTGGGCCCGACGCTCAGCCGTAGAGGATCGCCAGCACCATCTGCACCGCGATCAGGGTGAACACGGCGACGAAGAACAGCGTGAACAGGCGCGACCCGAGCCGGCTGCGGGCCCGCCGCGACAGCCCGAGGATGCTCGGCTCCTCGACCACCGGCGGGCGCGCGGACAGCACGGGCGGCCGGTGCTCGACGGGCGTCGGCCGTCGGGTGGCGAGCTCGGTGACCGGCCGGACCGGGCGCGCGGGAGCGCCGGGCCGCGGTCCGGCGGGGGGCGCGTCGGGCGCCGCGGCCAGGCGCACGGCGGGGCGGGTCTGCGGCATCCGCTGCCACGGCGGCGCGAGGCCGGTGGCGGGGTCGTCGGCGTCGAGCAGGGCCACACCTCCGGACCGGGACGTGATCGGCACCGCCTCGGCGATCCGGGACACCTGCGGACCGTCCGGTGCGTCGCCGAGCCTCATGGACCGCGATGCTAGGCGGCCCGGGCGGTGATCACCGGCGGTGCGGCGACCGACCACCCGCACGGGCGAAGCTCATCCCCCGTCGGCGGGGGGCGCGCCTCCGTCACCCGGCGGCGCTCCCCCTCCGTCACCGCCCTCCGGCGGCGGTGCGTCGCCCTCGTCGGACGGGGCCTCGGTGGGTGCCTCGGGCGGCGGCGGGACCTCGCCGCTGCTGATCGTCAGCACGATCGTCTCGCCGGGCAGCGCGGTGCCGCGCGGGCTCTGCCCGATCACGGTGCCGCGCGCCGCCGCGTTGTCCTGCGTGCGCGTGGTGACGACCCAGCCCGCCGCCTCCAGCGTGGCCCGGGCGTCGTTCTGGCCGTTGCCGACGACGTCGGGCACCCGCGACTCGGCGCCGCCCTCGAGGTAGCGCTCGTCGACGGGGGGCAGCGGGTCGACCGGCTGGCCCTCCAGCAGCGGCGTCATCGTCCCGAACCACGTCTCGGCCGGGGTCTTGCCGCCGAAGATGTTGCCGCTGCGGCAGGCGAACGGGGCGCCCGCGCCGTCGCAGAGCTGGTCGGGGCGGTTGTCGTTGTCGTAGGTGATGACCGCGCCGGAGATGGTCGGCAGGTAGCCGAGGAACGCCGCGGACTTGTGGTCCTGGGTCGTGCCGGTCTTGCCCGCCATCGGGCGGTCCCAGCCGACCTGGCGGGCCGCCGCACCCGCGGTGCCGCCGGGGAGGTCGTCCTTGCTCATCGCCGTCATCATCGCGTTGGCCAGGCCCGGTTCGACGACCTGCTCGCAGGGCGCCTCGGTGACCGGCACCGGGTTGCCCAGGGAGTCGGTGATCGACGCGATCGGCGTCGGCGGGCACCACATGCCCCCGCTGGCCAGCGTCGCGCCGACGTTGGACAGCTCCAGCACGCTCGTCGGGCTCACGCCGAGGGTGAACGACGCCTGCCGCTGCGCCTTGGTGACCTCGGCGATCGAGCGGTCGGTGGGCAGGCCGGTGTTGGGGTCGACGAAGCGCTCCGTCGCCAGGGACCGCATGCCCAGGCGCACGGCCATGTCGACGACGTCGGGGACGCCGGTGAACTCCATCAGCTTGACGAACGCGGTGTTCGGCGACTGCGCCAGCGCGTCGGACAGGGAGAGCCGCTCGGCGTAGTTGCCGGAGTTCTGGACGGGCAGCGGGCGGCCGCCGCCGTCGACGTAGATCGGGGAGGCGTAGCCGCTCGGGGGCACCGAGAGCTGGTAGTTGATGCCGAGCCCCTTCTCCAGCGCCGTGGCCGCGGTGAAGGTCTTGTAGACCGAGCCCGCGCCGAGCGGGACCGGGATGTAGGGCAGCCCGTAGCTGGTCTCCAGGGCGTCGCCGTCGAGGCCGTAGACGCGGCTGGAGCCCATCGCGAGCACCTCGTGCCGGTCGGTGCCGGGGCGGACGGTGGCCATCACGTTGGCGACGTTCGGCTGGTCCGGGGGCACCTCGGCGGTCAGCGAGGCCTGCATGGCGTCGAGCACGGTGCGGTCGAGCGTGGTCTGGATGGTGTAGCCGCCGCGGCGGAGCTGCTCGGTGGAGAAGCCGGCCTCGGTGAGGTACTCCTGCACGTACTGGCAGAAGAACCCGGCCGGGCCCGCGCCGATGCAGCCGTTGGCCTGGGTGTTGAGCGGCGAGGAGATCCCCAGCGGCTGGGCCAGCGCGGCGTCGGCCTGCGTCTGGTCGATCATCTGCTGCTCCAGCATCTGCTGGATCACCAGGTTGCGCCGGTCGAGCGCGGCCTGCGGGTTCTGCACCGGGTCGGTCGCGGTGGTGCTGCGGACCATGCCCGCGAGCAGCGCGGCCTGCGGCACCGTCAGGTCGGCGGGGGTCACGCCGAAGTACGTGCGCGCGGCGGAGGCGATGCCGGCGGCGCCGTTGCCGAACGGGACGATGTTGAGGTAGCGGGTGAGGATCTCGTCCTTGCTCAGCGACTGCTCGAGCTGCAGCGCGATCTGGGCTTCCTTGAGCTTGCGCGCCGGGGTCTGCTCGGTGGCCTTGAGCCGCTCGGTCTCGGTCTGCGCGTCGACGTAGAGCAGGTAGTTCTTGACGTACTGCTGCGTGAGCGTCGAGGCGCCCTGCTCGATGCTGCCGGACACCGAGTTGGTGACGACGGCGCGCACCGTGCCCTGCCAGTCGACGCCCTGGTGCTGGTAGAACCGGCGGTCCTCGACGGCGACGATCGCGGCCTTCATGGCCGGGGAGATCTCGTCGGAGGTGACCGAGCGCCGGTTCTGGTCGGGGACGAACAGCTGCGCGATGGTGTTGCCCGCGTTGTCGGTGACGATGCTGGTCTGGGGCAGCGGCTGGTCGAGGACCTCGGTGGACACGCTGCCGACGCTGTCGCTGGCGTCGTTCGCGACCAGCCCGAGACCGATCGCGGCCGGGAACGCGATGCCGGCCGTGACGATCCCCGCCAGCAGGCAGAGGCCGAGCAACAGGCCGACCGGCCGGATCAGATGGCGCGGGAGGCTCACGGAGACCGAGCCTACGCGGCCCCGTGTCGGGACCCCGTCAGGTGAGTATTTTTGCTCCCTCCCGGAGGGAACCGCGGCGACCCAGGATCCGTCTGTAGCGGGTCGAGTCGACCTACCTCGGGAGGGGCCATGACGGAGCGGTGGAATTGGCGGAGCGCGGCGAGGTGCCGCACGGACGACGCCGACGAGCTGTTCGTCACCGGCGCGCAGCAGCGCGAGGCGAGGATGTTCTGCCGCTCCTGCCCCGTCCGCACCGAGTGCCTCGCCCACGCGCTCGACGAGGGCGTCGAGTTCGGGGTGTGGGGCGGGATGACCGAGCGCGAGCGCCGCGCCCTGCTGCGCACCCGGCCCGAGGTCACGTCCTGGCACGACCTGCTGACCGGCGCCCGCACCGCCTACTACGCCGCCGACCCGGACGCCACGCCCTACGAGCACACCGCGGCCGGGCTGGCCCGGGCCGCGGAGCACGCGGTGGCCGAGCGGACGGCGCGGCGGCTGAGCGAGTCGGCGTAGGCCTACTGGGCCGTGCGCAGCGGGGTGGGGGTCGGCGGGGGCGTGGCCGCCGCGGCGAGTCGGTTGCCCACCTCGCGCAGCCCGTCGAGGTCGGAGATCTCGGCCGCCACCACCGGCACCCGGGCCACGGCGACGCCGGGGTGGGCGTGGGCGAAGCGGGCGAGCAGCCGCTCCTCGCGCTCGGCGAGGTCGACGCGGTCGGCGTGCAGCCGCAGCACCGCGGTGGCCAGCGGGGCGCCGCGCAGGCCGTCGGCCACGTCCCGGGCCCGCCCGGCCGACAGGTCGGCGCGGGCGGGGTGGGTGCGGTTGAGCACGAGCCCGGCCAGCGGCATGTCCTCCGCCGAGAGCCGCTCCACGAAGTACGCGGCCTCGCGCAGGGCGTCCGGCTCGGGGGCCGCCACCACGACGAACGCGGTGCCCGGCGAGCGCAGCAGCGCGTAGGTGGCCTCCGCGCGCTCGCGGAACCCGCCGAACATCGTGTCGAAGGCCTGCACGAACGCCGAGGCGTCGGCGAGGAGCTGCCCGCCCAGGATCGTCGAGACCGCCTTCGCGAACAGCGAGAACCCGGCCCCGACGATCTTCATCAGGCCGCGGCCGCCGGCCCGCGCGGGGGCGGACAGCAGCCGGATCATCCGGCCGTCGAGGAAGGTGGACATGCGCTGCGGGGCGTCCAGGAAGTCGAGCGCCGACCGCGACGGCGGGGTGTCGACGACGATCAGGTCCCAGTCGTCGGTGGCCGCGAGCTGCCCCAGCTTCTCCATCGCCATGTACTCCTGCGTTCCGGAGAACGAGGAGGAGATCGTCTGGTAGAAGGGGTTGTTGATGATCGTCTCGGCCCGGCCGGGCTCGGCGTGCGTCTCCACCATCTCGTCGAAGGTGCGGCGCATGTCGAGCATCATGGCGTGCAGGTCGCCGTCGGCGTCCTCGACGAGGCCGGGCTCGTTGGTGAGCGCCTGCAGGCCCAGCGCCTGGGCCAGCCGCTTGGCCGGGTCGATGGTCAGCACGACCGTGCGGCGGCCGCGCTCGGCGGCGCGGATGGCCAGCGCCGCGGACGTGGTGGTCTTGCCGACCCCGCCCGAGCCGCAGCACACGATCACGCGGGTGGCCGGGTCGTCGATCAGGGCGTCGACGTCCAGGTCGGGTGCGGTCCTCACACCGACACCCCCGTGCCCGCGCCCTGCGCCACCAGTTCCTCCGTGAGTTCGTAGAGCGAGCCGAGGTCGACGCCGTCGAGCAGCGTCGGCAGCTCCAGCCTCGGCTGGTCGGTCCCGGCGTCGAGGCGGGCGAGCGCCAGCCCCTCCGCGTGGATGCGGACGGCGTGGTCGACGGTCTCGGCCACCAGCCCGTCGATGACGTCCGGGGCCAGGTCGAGCCCGGCCGACGCCAGACCGGCGCGGATCCGCTCGGCGTCGACCCGGCCGTTCGCGGCGGCGGTGACCGAGCGGTCGGGCAGCCACTGCGGGCGCACCTGGTTGACGATCACCGCGCCCGGCCGCAGCTCGGCGTCGCGCAGCTGCTCGATCGCCTCGAGCGTCTCGGTGACGGGCAGGTCCTCCAGCAGCGTCACCAGGTGCACCGCGGTGAGCGGGGAGTGCAGCAGCTCCACGACGCCCGCGGCCTGGGTGTGGATCGGGCCGACCTTGGCGAGGTCGGCCATCGCCTTGGTGACGTCGAGGAAGCTGACGACCCGGCCGGTGGGCGGGGCGTCGAGCACGACGGCGTCGTAGACGGGGGTGCCGTCCTTGTCCCTGCGGGTGACGCACTCCTTGACCTTGCCGGTCAGCAGCACGTCGCGCAGGCCCGGCGCGAGCGTGGTGGCGAACTCGATGGCGCCCATCCTGCGCAGCGTCCGCCCGGCCATCCCGAGCCGGTAGAACAGCTCGAAGTACTCCAGGAGGGCGGCCTCCGGGTCGATCGCCAGCGCGCGGACCTCGCCGCCGCCGGGCGCGACCGCGATCCGGCGCTCCTCGTAGGGCAGCGGGGCGGTGTCGAACAGCTGCGCGATCCCCTGCCGGCCCTCCACCTCGACCAGCAGCGTCCGCTTGCCGCCCGCGGCGAGGGCGAGCGCGAGTGCGGCGGCCACCGTCGTCTTGCCGGTGCCGCCCTTGCCGGTGACCACGTGCAGCCGCGCCTGCGCGAGCTGATCGGGCCACCCCGGTGTCGTCATGTCCGCCAGGCTACGAGCCGACGACCTGCCCGGTCGCCCGATCGGGGTGAGGCGCTGGCTACAGTCCCCTCCATGAGCTCCCCCTCAGCGACCAGGTGGGAATACCTCACCGCACCCGTCCTGATCCACAACACGCAGGCGATCCTCAACAACTTCGGCCGCGACGGCTGGGAGCTGGTGCAGGTCACCTCCGGCGCCAACGGCGAGCAGCTGGTGGCGTGGTTCAAGCGGCCGGCGCAGACGTGACGGCCTCGGCGAAGCTCCGCGAGCTCGGGATCGAGCTGCCGACCGTCGCCGCCCCCGCCGGGGCCTACATCCCGGCGCGGCGCACCGGGAACCTGGTGTTCACCGCCGGTCAGGTGCCCTTCGTCGACGGCGCGCTCCCGGCCACCGGCAAGGTCGGGGCCGATGTCGACGTCGACACCGCCCGTGACCTGGCCCGCACCTGCGCCCTCAACGCGCTGGCCGCCGTCGACGCGCTGGTCGGGATCGACGCGGTCGTCGGCGTGGTGAAGGTCGTCGGGTTCGTCGCCTCCGCGCCCGACTTCACCGGCCAGCCGTCGGTGATCAACGGGGCGTCGGAGCTGCTCGGCGAGGTCTTCGGTGAGGCGGGTGCGCACGCCCGCTCGGCCGTCGGGGTCGCCGTGCTGCCCCTGGACGCGCCGGTCGAGGTGGAGATCGTCGTCGAGGTGGCGGGATGACCTCCGCGGAGCGGTCGACGCACGACCTGCTGGTCGCGCTGGCCGGGCGGCTGCCCGACGAGGTGCTGTGGCGGCTGCGCGACTGGCTCGCCGCGGGCGCGCACGAGCCGCTCGCCGCGATGCTCACCCGCGAGCTGCTGCGCCACCGCCTCGGCCTCACCGACGCCGAGCGCGTGCTGCTCGTCGCGGGTGCGGGCGAGTGGGGGGCGTCGCGGCGGCTGCTGGAGGCGGTCCTGCCGCTCGACGGGCCGCTGCACACCGACGTCGTGTTCCGCTCCGGCCCCGACGCCCTCGACGCGGCCGCGCTGAGCGTCCTGGGGGTCGTCCGCGGCCACCCGGGGTGCGTCGAGCTGCGGCAGGCGTGGCGGGTCGGGCCGCGCGGCGACCAGCGCGTGCTGGTCGTCCACGGCGGTGAGCGGCCGTGGCTGCTGGCCGGCACGCTGCAGCGCGTCCTGCGGGCCCACGGCGACCGCACACCGTGCGTCGAGGTGCTCCCGGCGCACGGGGAGCCCCCGGCCTACCACCAGGCGGCCATCATCGGATCGGCGCCGCTGTGGCAGTCGACGGCGTCGTCGTCGTCGATGGAGCCCGTCGCAGCCGGCTGAGACGCAGACGCACGGAACGGGAGGGCCGGTGGACGACCGGACCACGGGCGACTCGCCCCACGAGATCCTGCTGGCGCTGGCCGGCCGCATCGACGACGACCTGCTGGCCTGGTGCCGCGAGCTCGTCGCGGTCGGCGAGGACGGCCGCGCGCTGGAGCTGATCACCGGCACGCTGGTCGCCGACGGCACCGCACTCCCGCCGCGCGACCGGGCCGCCGTCGTCGCCGCGGCCCGGGCCGCCCGCACCGACCTCGACGTCGACGCGGCCCTCCCGCCTGCCGCCGCCGAGACCGACACCGCCCACCGCTTCGCCGCGGGTCCCGGCGTCGAGCACCTGGCCGCGGCCGTGGGGGCGCTGCCCGAGCGGCTGGTCGCCGGCTGCCGCACCTGGGTCACGTTCCGGACCACGCCCGCCGGGTCCGCGCCGGGCCCGCTGCCCCAGCCCGTCGTGGTCGTCGAGGTCGCGGCGGACGACCAGCGCCCCGTCGACGTACTGGGCTACCAGCTCGCCATCGCCTGCGCCCGCGTCGGGGCCCCGTCCGCGGTGGAGGTCGTGGTCGCGGGTTCCGCGCGGCCCGGCTACCAGCGGGCGGCGCTCGCGTCAGCCGTCCCGGTGCACGGCGCCGACGACGACACCGGGTCGGCGTCGGCGGACACCGACACCGACACCGACACCGACACCTTCGCGGCCCAGTCGCCCGCCCCGTCCCCGTCGCCGGGGTCCGAGTCGTCGGAGTCCGAGGCGGAGACGCCGGCGTCCGGGATCCCGGAGTCGTCGGGCGCGTCCGCGTGGCCGTCGCTCGGGAGCCTGGTGATGCCGCCGCCGGTGCGGGCGTTCCGCTCCCCCGAGCCCGACCCCGCTCCGCTCGACCGCCGGTCGCGGCGCGAGGCGCGCGACTCCGGGGAGGCCCGTGCGGAGGGTTCGTGGGACTTCGGGGTCGACCGGGCCACCCCCGCCGGCGGTACGCCCGTGGTCCGGCCGTTCGCCTCCGACGCCGACGGGTCCGCCCTGTTCGGCGGGTCCGGTGCCGAGCCGGACACCGCCGACCGCGCCTCCGCCCACGACACCGGTGCCGGCCGCGGCGATGCCGACCGTCCGGGCATCGACCGTTCCGACACCGGCGGTCCGGGCGCAGCCCGTCCGGACACGGACCGTCTCGACGCGGACGGTCTCGACACGGACCGGCCTGACGCGGATCGGCCCGACGCGGACCGTCTCGACGCGGACCGTCTCGACGCGGACCGTCTCGACGCGGACCGTCTCGACGCGGACCGTCTCGACGCGGACCGTCTCGACATGGACCGGCCTGACGCGGACCGTCTCGACACGGACCGGCCTGACGCGGATCGGCCCGACGCGGACCGGCCCGACACGGGCCGGGCGGACGCTGACCCGGCCGCAGGCATCACGGCCGCTGCGGACCGGCCCCTCGACGGGCCGGACACCGACCGGCCCGCCCCCGAGCCCTCCCCCACCGACCGGGCCGCCACGGAGCAGGACGCCACCGAGCGGGACGCGGCCGAGCGGGACGGCGTCGACCGGCCCGCCACCGGGCCGGGTCGGGCCGAGCCGGCCCCCGCCGATCCGGACCGGGGGGACGCGGCCGAGCAGCCGCTGTCCGGCTGGCCCGCCCTCGCGCGGTCCCGGTCCGCGGCGCTCGCCGCCGCGTCGTCGTTCGACCCGACCGAGGACGCGGCCGACGCTGCCGACCGCGACGGGGACCTCGACACCGACCTCGACACCGACCACGCCGCGGACACCGAGCCGGCCGTGCCCGCTCCGGTCACCCCGCTGCGCTCCCGCACCGACCTGCCGCGCCCGCGGCCCACCGCGGTGTCCCCGCTTCCGCGCCCGACCGACCAGGAGCCGCCCGGCCCCACCCCGTTCGGCAGGCGCCGCCCGCTGGCCCCCGTCGCCGACTTCCCGCGCCACCCGGGCCCGCCCGCCGGGTCGGACTCCCCCGCGCTGGCCTCCATCGGCGACCCGTTCGGCGGTCCGATCGACGACCGCGAGGCGTCCCGGACGCTGCCCCCCATCGACGAGGCCGATCCGCTCGGCATCGGCCGGCTCCCGGTCGAGCACGACGCTGCCCACCGCGCGGGCGGGGAGGACGCGGGGGAGCCCGCTCCCCCCGTCTCCGACGACTGGCTGGCCGACTGGATCTCCGGCGACTGGGCGATCTCCCGCTCGACGTCCTCCCCGGACCCCCTCGACCCGGACCAGCCGCTCCCGGGGCTGTCGGGCCCGGTCGAGGACGCCCCGGCGTCGCCGGAGCCGCCGCGGCCCGTTCCCCGGCCCGCCCCGCAGCCGTCGGCCCGGCCGGTCCCGCGCCCGTCCCCGGTCCGCCCGCCGGCTCCCGCCGCGCCGGCGCCGTCGGAGACGGCCGCCCGGCTCTCCGACGCCGACCGCGACCTGCTGGCCCGCCTGCAGTCCGAGCTGGGCGGCGGCGACGCCCCCCGCCCGCGCGTCTCGCGCCGGGCCGGCATCGCGGGCGAGAACGGCAACGGGGCCCCGAACGGCCGCGGACCGCACCCGCCGCCGCCGGACATCGCGGGCTGACGCTCAGCCGGCGGCCCGGGCCACCTCGTCGACGACCTCCTGCAGGCGCAGCCCGCGGGCGGCGTCGAGGACGACCGGCGGGCCGCCGTGCACGGCGTCGACGAACCCGTCGAGGAGCCGCCCGTAGCAGGTGCGGGCGTCGGCGGCGCCTCCGGAGAAGCGGTGCCGCCCGACGCCGCCGAAGACCGTCAGCTCGATCTCCGACGGGTCGACGGGCAGCCGCAGGGAGACCGTGACGGTGCTGTGCGCGCCGCCATCGTGGCGCAGGGCGAAGCGCCAGAGGTCGGGCTCGACGAGGTGCGCCCAGTCGACGCCGGTGACGGGGCCGAGCGCCGCGTCGAGCAGGTCGACGACGTGCGGACCGAGGTCGAGCAGCGCGCCGTGCGCCGCCCGCCACGGCGAGGTCGCGTACGGCCCGCCGAGCAGGGAGCCGGACAGCCAGCGGATCGCGCCGAGGGTGTCGGGCCCCGCCCCGGCCGGGACGCCCGCGAGCCACCCGGCGATCCCGGTGTCGTAGCGCAGCGTCAGCACGACCGCCGAGACGACCCCGGCCGCGGCCTGGGCGACCGCACGGGCCCCGTCGAGGTCGGCGGCCAGCGGCTTCTCGCAGATCAGGTGCTTGCCGGCCGCGGCGGCGCGGACGGCCAGCTCGCCCTGCACCTGCGGCGGCACCGCGAACGCCACCGCGTCGACGTCGGCGAGCAGCTCCTCGAACGATCCGACGGCCCGCCCGCCCAGCTCGCCGACCAGGTCGGCGGCCACCTCGGGTCGCCGGGTCCACACCGACGCCAGCTCCGTGCCGGGATGGGCGACCAGCGCCGGCCCGTGCACCCGCCGCGCCCACGGCCCGCCCCCGACCAGTCCCACCCGCAGAGCACTCACGTCCGTCATCATGCCGTCCCTCGATCTAGGGTGACCTCTCGTGACCCCCGAACCGGTCGTACCCCGACCCGCCGCGACCGTGCTGCTCTTCCGGGACGTCCCCGGTGACCGGCCGTTGCAGGTGTTCCTGCAGCGCCGGGTGGCCGGGATGGCGTTCGCGGGCGGGATGACGGTGTTCCCGGGCGGCGGCGTCGACGCGGACGACACCCCCGACCCCGCGCTGTGGGACGGCCCGGACCCGGCGTGGTGGGGCGAGCGGTTCGAGGCCGACGCCGAGTCCGCCGGACGGCTCGTGCACGCGGCCGTCCGCGAGGTGTTCGAGGAGTGCGGGGTGCTGCTCGCCGCGCGCCCCGACGGCTCGGTCCCCGACCCGATGGTCCTGGCGGAGGCCCGTGCCGACCTCGTCGCGCACCGCCGGACCCTGCGCGAGGTCCTCGCCGGGACCGGGCTCGTGCTGCGCGCCGACCTGCTCGACGCGTGGTCCCGCTGGATCACCCCGGAGGAGTCGCCGCGACGCTACGACACCGCGTTCTTCGTCGCCGCGGTGCCGCACGGCCAGCAGGCCGACGCGCACACCACCGAGGCCGTCGAGGCGGCGTGGTGGCATCCCGAGGAGGCGCTGGAGCGCTGGCGGGCGGGCGAGATGGAGCTGATGGCGCCGACGTTCCGGACGCTGCAGGAGATCGCCGAGTACCCCGACACCGCGTCGGTGCTCGCCGCGGCCGCCGCGCGGACCGTCCGCCCGATGGTCCCGCGCGTCAAGCGCGAGGGGGACGAGGTGGTGGTCGTGCTGCCCGGCGACGAGGGGTTCGAGGTCGCAGCGGGACACCTGACGCCGGGGGAGCTCCGGTGACGCACCCCGCCTACCGGACGCTGCGCCCGGTCACGCCGCTCGCGTCGGTGCTGCTCGCCGACAACCCCTCGCCGATGACGCTGGAGGGCACCAACACCTGGGTGCTGCGCGCGCCCGGCGTCGAGGGGTGCGTCGTCGTCGATCCCGGTGACGACGAGATTGGGCACCTCGAGCGCGTGGCCGCGCAGGGTCCGGTCGCGCTCGTGCTGCTGACCCACCGCCACCACGACCACGCCGGCGGGGCGGCCCGCTTCGCCGAGCTGACCGGGGCACCCGTCCGGGCGCTCGACCCGTCGCTGGTGCTGGGGTCCGAGGCGCTCGGCGTCGGCGAGGTGGTGGCCGCGGCGGGCGTCGAGCTGCGGGTCGTCGCGACGCCGGGGCACACGTCGGACTCGGTGTCGTTCCTGCTCGACGGACCCGGCGCCGCGCAGGCCGTGCTCACCGGCGACACGGTCCTGGGCCGCGGCACCACCGTCATCGACCACCCCGACGGGAAGCTGGGCCCCTACCTCGACTCGCTGCGCCGCCTCGCCGACCTCGCCCCCGGCACGGCCGTGCTGCCCGGGCACGGCCCGGAGCTGCCGGACGCGCCCGCGGTGGCCGCCGCCTACCTGGCGCACCGCGAGCAGCGCCTGGACCAGGTCCGCGACGCGCTGACGACGCTGGGCAGCGGCGCGACCGCCCGCCAGGTGGTGGAGCTGGTCTACGCCGACGTCGACGAGTCGCTGTGGCCCGCCGCGGAGTGGTCGGTGCAGGCGCAGCTGGCCTACCTGCGCGGCTGACGCGCCGGCGCGCACCCCGCCGGATCGCAGTGGGGTGGCTTCACTCCAACCCCGTTGGAGCAGAGCCACCCCACTGCAACCCGGGCGCGGCCGTCAGGCCCGGGCCAGCGCCTCCTGCGGCTGCGGGGCCAGGGTGGCGCGCCGCCACCACAGCATCCCGGCCATCACCGCCCCGGCGAGCCCGCCCACCAGGAACGAGCTCGCGGCCCCCGCGACGTCGACGGCGACCCCCGCCGCGACCTGGCCGGCGGAGATCCCGAGCACCGCGGCGGTGACGATCCAGCCGAACCCCTCGGTGGCCGTGCCGGCGGGGGCGGTCGCCTCCACCCCGAGCGAGTGCGCGGTGACCTGCGGCGTGATCAGGGCGCCCGCCGCCAGCATCGCGACGACAAGCACCGGCAGCGACGCCAGCGGCCCGACCAGCGCCATCGCCGCCACGCAGACGGCGAACGCCCCCAGCAGGAACGGCATCCGCAGGTGCAGCGGGCGCGGCCACGGCCGCAGCGAGTAGAGGATGCCGGCGAGCACCGAGGCCACCGACCACGCGGAGAGCAGCACCCCGCCCAGCGTCGGCGAGCCCTGCTCGGTGGCCACGGCGTTGACGCCCACCTCGACCGACCCGATGACGAGCCCGAACCCCAGCGACGCCAGCGCGACCGTGCGCATCCCGGGCCGCGCCACCGCCCCGAGCAGCCCGATCGACGGCCCCCCGACGGCCGGTTCCTGCGTCCGCACCGGGCGGCTCAGCGCGAACACCGTCGTGCCGACCACCATCCCGGAGACCGCGACGACGAGCGCGGTGCCCGGCCACGGGGCCGTCACCAGGAACGCGGCGAGCGCGGGCCCGAGGATGAAGAAGGTCTCCAGGCTGATCGCCTCGTAGCTGTAGGCCGCGTCGCGGCGCGGGCCCGCGGGGACGAGCCGCCCCCACAGCGCGCGCGAGGCCCCGGGCATCGCCGGGCGGACCAGCCCGGACAGCGCCGCCGCGGCCACCAGCACCGGGATCGCCGCACCGTTCTCGATCACGAGGATCAGCCCCGTCGCGGCGACGGCGTAGAGCCCGGCCGCGAGCAGCAGCGGCCGCATCGGCCCGACCCGGTCCATCCACCGGCCCTGCGCGACCGCGCCGAGGGACTCCCCGGCCAGCGTGCCCGCCGACACCACGGCCGCCACGGCGTAGGAGCCCGTCGCGCGCTGCACGTAGAGCAGCACGGCCAGCGTCGTCATGGCGATCGGCAGCCGCGCCAGCGCGGAGGCGAGCGTCGGCACGAGTGCACCGGGGGAGGTCAGGGCAGCGCGGTAGTCGGCCAGGGCCGCGGACGAGGAGGACACACCGAGCAGGGTCGCACGATCTGGCACGGCCGTACCACTTTATTGGGCCCGGACGCGACGAACGGCACCTCCCCGGTCAGGGAGGTGCCGTCCGTCGATGGGGTCTAGCGGGCCCGGCGGGCCAGCCGCTCGGGCTCGAGGATGAGCACGCTCTTGCCCTCCAGGCGCAGCCAGCCGCGGTGGGCGAAGTCGGCGAGCGCCTTGTTGACGGTCTCGCGGCTCGCGCCCACGAGCTGGGCGATCTCCTCCTGCGTCAGGTCGTGCGTGACGCGCAGCAGGCCCGACTCCTGCGACCCGAACTGGCGCGCCAGCTGCAGCAGCGACTTCGCCACGCGGCCGGGGACGTCGGTGAAGATCAGGTCGGCGAGCATGTTGTTGGTGCGGCGCAGCCTGCGGGCGAGCACGCGGAGCAGCTGCTCGGCGATCTCGGGCCGCTTGCCGATCCACTCCCGCAGCGCGGTGCGGTCCATCGTGTAGGTGCGGACCTCCGTGACGGCCGTGGCCGACGACGTGCGCGGCCCCGGGTCGAAGATCGACAGCTCGCCGAACATGTCGGACGGGCCGGCCACCATCAGCAGGTTCTCGCGGCCGTCGGGCGACTTGCGACCGATCTTGACCTTCCCGGACGCGACGATGTAGAGCCGGTCGCCCGGCTCGCCCTCCGCGAAGATCACGTGCCCTCGCGGGAACTCCGCCGGTTCCAGCGCCTGCGCCAGCGCGTCGGCCGCGTGCGGCTCGACCCCCTGGAAGATGCCTGCGCGGATCAGAATCTCGTCCACTTCACCGCTCCTCGTTCCGGCCGCGGCCTCGCGGCGGATCACCGGCGCGCCAGTCTAGGGGGTGCGCCCACACTCTGTGACGTCGCGCGGGTCGTTTTCCGTGCACGACCGGGCGACATCGGGGTCGATTCGCCGCCGCGACCCGTTCCGGGAGCCCCGGTGGAGGTCAGGCGGCCTTGTCGCGCTTCTGCGGCCTGCGGCCGCGCGGCGCGCGGTTGCGCAGCCGGAACAGCTCCAGCGCGCGGCCCGTGCCCTGGCGGAACAGGGCGCGAACCTCGTCCGGACGGGGGCGTTCGAGCAGCTCCTCGAGCTCCTCGGGGCGCACGGTGGACTCCCGCAGCTTGGACTCGACGCGCTCCATGCCGAGCGCGAAGAACATCACCAGCAGCGGTACGAGGACGGAGAGCCAGGCAGTCATGTCGAGGAAGATGGTCCCGCACGCCCGGAAGTTACGGTGGACCGGGGTCGGTGCGCCGCCGCGGTGATACCCAAACGTGTCCGGGTGTTCGGCTCCGGTGACCGACGACGGGTCGTCGGGGGCCCGCCGTAGGCTCGACGGCGTGACCGGATCCTCCGCACTGACCCGCAAGGCGGCCGTTCTGGCGAAGCGCGTGGCGGCCGGCGAGCCGTCGCTCGGGCGGGCCCGCCGCGTCGGCCGGATGCTGCGGGAGCTCACCGACACCCACGTCGACGCGCACTGCGAGCTCGACTTCCGGACGCCGCTGGAGCTGGCCGTCGCCACGATCCTGTCGGCGCAGAGCACGGACAAGGGCGTCAACCTCGTCACCCCGGCGCTGTTCGAGCGGTACCCCACCGCGCTCGCCTACGCGCAGGCCGAGCGGGCCGAGCTGGAGGAGATGATCCACAGCACCGGGTTCTACCGGAACAAGGCGTCGTCGCTGATCGGTCTGGGTGCCGCCGTGGTCGAGAAGCACGGCGGCGAGCTGCCGCACACGCTCGACGAGCTGGTCGCGCTGCCGGGGATCGGCCGCAAGACCGCCAACGTCATCCTCGGCAACGCCTTCGACGTCCCGGGCATCACCGTCGACACCCACTTCGGGCGCCTGGTGCGGCGCTGGGGCTGGACGGACCTGGAGGACCCGGTCAAGGTCGAGCACGCGGTCGGCGAGCTGATCCCGAAGCGCGACTGGACGATGGCGTCGCACCGCGTGATCTTCCACGGCCGCCGCGTCTGCCACGCCCGCAAGCCCGCCTGCGGCGCCTGCACGCTGGCCGCCGACTGCCCCGCCTACGGCGAGGGCCCCACCGACCCGGTGCTGGCCGCGAAGCTGGTCAAGGGCCCGTCGCGGCCGTTCCTGCTCGCGCGCGCCGGGCTGGCCGACGACGGCGCGCCGCTCGAGGTCCCCGCCGACTCCCCGGCCGGCCTCGACGCCGCGGCGGCCTCGCCCGAGGCGGCCGAGCAGGACGTGCCGTGACGCGGCGACGCGCAGCGCCCACCCACCCGGCCGCGTGCGCGGCGCCCGCCGGCGCCGCGCCGGACGTCGCGTGAGCGCCCGGGTCGGGCCGGGTCGGGCGGAGCTCGTCTCCACCGCGGTGGTCGTGCTGCTCGTCGGGCTGGCGGTGTTCGCCCTGTGGCCGCGCCCGGCCGGGTCCCCGTCGGGCGTCGACGCGCCGGTGGCGCAGCAGGCGGTCGCGGTGTCCGACGCCGAGCTGGCCCCGCTGCGCGCCGACGCCGGTCTCCCGGTCTGCCCGGTGCCCGGTGCGGGGGCCGCCGACGGTCCGCTGGCCGGCGTCACGGTCGCGTGCCTGGGCGCGGAGGGCCCCGTCGACCTCGGCGCGGTCGCGGCGGACGGTCCCGTGCTGCTCAACCTGTGGGCGTCCTGGTGCGGCCCGTGCCGCGAGGAGCTCCCCGCGCTCGCCGAGTACGCGGCGCGGCCCGGGTCGGTGCCCGTGCTCCTGATCGACGTCGACGACGACCCGCGCGCCGCCCTGCGCACCCTCGACGAGCTCGGGGTGGACCTGCCGTCTGCGCTCGACACCGGCTCCGCCCTGCGCACCGCCCTCGACGTCCCGCCCGGCCTGCCGTACTCGTTCCTCGCCCGGCCCGACGGCACGGTCGACCGCGTCGACCCCCCGGTGCCCTTCGCGAGCGCCGACGCCGTGGCCGCCGCCGTGGCGGAGCTGTCGTGAGCGCGCTGCGCCCGGAACGGGTCGTCGAGCCGCTGCGCCCGCTGCTCACGGCCGTCCGCGACGTCGACGCGTTCACCCTGAGCCGCCACCGCGTCCCGCCGCCGGAGGGCGGCCGCCGGGCGGCGGTGCTGATCCTGGTCGGCCACGATCCCGGGCACGGACCCGACGTGCTGCTGGTCGAGCGCGCCAGCACGCTGCGCGACCACGCGGGCCAGGTCGCCTTCCCCGGCGGCGGTTCCGACCCGGGCGACGCCGACGCCGTCGCCACGGCGCTGCGCGAGGCCGAGGAGGAGACCGGGCTCGACCCCGCGGGCGTCGTCCCGCTGGCCCTGCTGCCCGAGCTGTTCATCCCGCCGTCGGGGTTCGTCGTCACGCCGGTGCTCGCCCAGTGGGAGCGGCCGAGCGACGTGCACGCCGTCGACGCCGGGGAGACCGCGGCCGTCGTCCGGGTGCCGCTGGCGGTGCTCGCCGACCCGGGGAACCGGATCTCGGTGGGGCATCCGAGCGGCTTCACCGGGCCGGGGTTCCTGGTCGCGGGCCTGCTCGTGTGGGGCTTCACCGGGGGCCTATTGTCCGCGCTGTTGGATCTGGGTGGGTGGGCACAGCCCTGGGAGCCGACCCGGGTGCTGGATCTGGACGAGGCGTGGTCACGGGCCCGCGCGGAAGCATGAGGAGACCGTCGTGAGCTGGGTCGACCTCATCGTGATCGCGCTCGCCCTCGTCGCCGGGGTGTCCGGGTGGCGGCACGGGATGGCCGTCGCGCTGCTGTCGTTCGTCGGGGTGCTGGGCGGGGCGATCCTGGGCGTGCGCCTGGCGCCGCTGCTCGCCTCCGGCATCGAGTCCACGAGCACGCGGATCATCGTCAGCATCGTGGTCGTCGTGCTGCTCGTGGCGCTCGGCGAGACCACCGGCGTCTTCTTCGGCCGCCGCATCCGCGACCGGATCACCGGCGAGAACACCCTGCGCGTCGACTCCACGCTGGGCTCGGTGCTGCAGGCGCTCACCGTCGTCATCGCGGCCTGGCTGGTGGCGCTGCCCCTGGCCTCGGCGAGCTTCCCCGGGCTCGCGTCGGGCGTCCGCAGCTCGGAGGTGCTGCGCGTCGTCGACTCGGTGATGCCGGAGGGGGCCCGCGCGCTCCCCGAGGAGCTGCGCCAGCTGCTCGACACGTCCGGGTTCCCGCGGATCCTCGACTCGTTCGACCGCACCCCGATCGAGGAGGTCGGCCCGCCCGACCCGTCGCTCGCGTCGAACCCGATCGTCAGCGAGGTCGCCGACAGCGTGCTGAAGGTGCGCGGCCGCGCGCCGTCGTGCCAGCGGGCGCTGGAGGGCACCGGCTTCGTCATCGGCGACGGCCTGGTCATGACGAACGCCCACGTCGTCGCCGGCACCGACGACGTCGGGGTCGAGGTCGTCAACAGCCGCGGGCGCACCGTCGAGCTGGGCGGCGAGGTCGTGCTCTACGACCCGGCGGTCGACATCGCCGTCCTGCGCATCCCCGACCTCGACGCGCCCACGTTGCCGTTCCGCCCGGCCCCGGCGCAGGTCGGCGAGGACGCGATCATCCTCGGCTACCCGCTCGACGGCCCGTTCACGGCGTCGGCGGCCAAGGTGCGCCAGGAGATCACGCTCAACGGCCCCGACATCTACGACGACGCCACCGTCTCGCGCAACGTCTACACCGTCCGGGCGGTGGTCCGCTCCGGCAACTCCGGCGGCCCGATGATCGACCGCGACGGCCAGGTCATCGGCGTGGTGTTCGGCGCTGCGCTCGACGACAGCGAGACCGGGTTCGTGCTCACCAACGAGCAGGTCGCGGCGTCGGTCAACCCGCAGGCCCAGCTCGGTGCCGAGGTCGACACCGGGGCCTGCGCGAACTGAGCCCGTGCGCGGGAACGACGGCCGGGGCCACCGTTCCCGCGCACGGGGGATCAGACGTCGCGGGTGATCGTCTCGTCCCGGCCGGGGCCGACGCCGATCGCGCTGACCGGGGCCCCGGTCAGCTCCTCGATCCGCTGCACGTAGGCGCGGGCGTTGGCCGGCAGCTCGTCGAAGGTGCGGCAGGCCGAGATGTCCTCGAACCAGCCGGGCAGCTCCTCGTAGACCGGCACGGCGTGGTGCACGTCGGTCTGCGTCATCGGCATGTCCTCGACGCGCTTGCCGTCGACCTCGTAGGCGACGCACACCGGCACCGTCTCCAGGCCCGACAGCACGTCGAGCTTGGTGAGGAAGAAGTCGGTGATGCCGTTGACGCGCACGGCGTAGCGGCCGATCACGGCGTCGAACCAGCCGCAGCGGCGCGGACGCCCGGTCGTGACGCCGACCTCGCCACCGGTCTTGCGCAGGTGCTCGCCCATGGCGTCGAGCAGCTCGGTCGGGAACGGGCCGGAGCCGACGCGCGTGGTGTAGGCCTTGAGGATCCCGATCACCCGCGTGATCTTGTTCGGGCCGATGCCGGAGCCGACCGCCGCGCCGCCCGCCGTCGGGTTCGAGCTGGTGACGAAGGGGTAGGTGCCGTGGTCGACGTCGAGCAGGGTGCCCTGCGACCCCTCCAGCAGGATCGAGTCGCCCGCCTCGAGGGCCTTGTTGAGCAGCAGGCGGGTGTCGGCGATGCGGCCGGCGAACTGCTGGGCGTGGCCGAGCACGGTGTCGACGACCTGCTCGACGTCGAGCGCGCGGCGGTTGTAGACCTTGACCAGGACCTGGTTCTTCAGGTGCAGGGCCGCCTCCACCTTCTGGTGCAGGATCTTCTCGTCGAGCACGTCGGCCACGCGGACGCCCACCCGCGACACCTTGTCCTGGTAGGCCGGCCCGATGCCGCGACCGGTGGTGCCGATCTTCGCCTTGCCCAGGAACCGCTCGGTGACCTTGTCCATCTCCACGTGGTACGGCATGATCAAGTGCGCATCGGCGCTGATCAGCAGGCCGCTGGTGTCGACGTCGCGGTCCTCCAGGCCCTTCAGCTCGGTGAGCAGCACGCCCGGGTCCACGACGACGCCGTTGCCGATCACGTTCTTGACGCCCGGCGTGAGGATGCCGGACGGGATCAGGTGCAGCGCGAAGTTCTGCCCGTCGGGGAGCACGACGGTGTGTCCTGCGTTGTTGCCGCCCTGGTAGCGGACGACCCACTGGACCTGGTCACCGAGGATGTCGGTGGCCTTGCCCTTGCCCTCGTCGCCCCATTGGGCGCCGATCAGCACGATCGCGGGCATGTGAGACTCCAGACCTAGAGCAACGTGGCGGCGGGAGGGTAACCGATCAGGTGGTCACGATCGACTCGAGACGACTGGTGCTGACCTGCGCGGACCCGGCCCGGGAGCGGCGGCTCCCGCTCTACGGTAGTCGGCGCCCGCCCGCCTTCGACGGGGTGCCCACCGTCGCGCTGCCCGCCCGGCCCGGCCGTGCGGAGCTCGACCCGCTGCTGGTCGAGCACGATCCGCAGCGGGTGGTCGTGCACGGCACCGACGCGGATCTGGCCGCGGTCCTGCTCCGCCTGCTGCGCACCGAGCGGCTGCACGTGGAGATCGGCTACGTCCCGTCGTCGCGGCGGTCGGCTGTGGCCGCGATCTGGGGGCTGGGCCCGGTCGGGACGGCGCTGCACGGCCGGGCGACGGCGGTGCCGCTGGTGCGCGACGACACCGGAGGCGTGCTCGTCGGGCGCGGGGAGGTCCGTGACCTCGACGGCGAGTGCTACTGCGACGACGCGCTCGTCCTGCGCGGCCGGACCCCCCGCCTGGTGGTGGCCCCGGGCCCGGACGGCATCGCGGTGCGGGCCGGCCGCGGCTCCCGGCTGCCCACCGGCGCGGTCCGTCCCGTCGCCCCCACCGCCCGTCGGGGCCGCGGTTCGGCCCTGGGCCGGGCGGTGCAGGTGGGCGGGCGGCCGTTCACCGCGGTGTCCGACGGCGTCGCCCACCCCCGCCCGCTGGAGCGCCGGACCTGGTACCGGCACACGTCGGACTGGCTCCTCGCCCTCCCCTGACCCGAGCGGGGTCCGGGCGGTTCGACCGGATCTAGGCGGCGGGCCGCTCGTGGTAGGTGTCGACGTACTCCTGCTGGGACAGCGTGGCGATGGCGTCCATGATCTGGTCGGTGACCGCGCGGCGGATCGCCGGGGAGCTCTCCAGGCCGTCGTAGCGGGAGAAGTCGAGCGGGGCGCCGTAGCGGATCACGACCCGGCGCAGCCGCGGCAGGCGCTTCCCCACCGGCTGCACGCGCTCGGTGCCGAGCAGCGCGACCGGCACGACCGGGGCGCCCGCGCCGAGGGCGAGCGTGGCGACGCCGGTGTGGCCGCGGTGCAGGCGGCCGTCGAGGGAGCGGGTGCCCTCCGGGTAGATCGCGAACGCGCCGCCGGCGTCGAGCACGGACCGGCCCGCGTGGAGGGCGGCGAGCCCGGCCTTCGCCGAGCCGCGGTCGACCGGCACGTAGCCCAGCGCCGAGAGGAACCGGGCCAGCGCCCGCCCCTTGATCCCCCGCCCCACGAAGTACTCGGCCTTGCCGAGGAACGCGACGGGCCGGCGCGCGGTGAGCGCGATGACGGCCGTGTCGACGGCCGCCCGGTGGTTGGCCGCGATGATCAGCGCACCCCGCTTCGGCAGGCGCTCGACCCCCTGCACGACGGGCCGCCACAGCAGCCGGGCGATCGGGGCCAGCAGGAAGCGCACGAGGAGATGCACGGGCGGGGAACGCCGGGCGTGACCGGCCGGTTCCCGCGCGTGCGCGGGGCCACCCGGATGGCGCATCCGCGAATCCGGTTGCGGGCGTCGGGGCGCCCGGGGCAGACTCGGCCCCCTCATGTGGATCTGAGCGCACCCGCACCCGCCCGAGGCCTCGCCCGGCGGCTGCCCCTCACCCGAACTCCCCGGTGGTGCGCCCGTGCCCTCAGCCCTGCTCGCCCGTGACGTCGTCCGCGCGTACGGCGACCGCACCGTCCTCGACGGCGTCTCCCTCACCGCCGCCCCCGGCCGCCGGATCGGGCTGATCGGGGAGAACGGCGCGGGCAAGTCGACGCTGCTGCGGCTGCTCGCGGGCGTCGAGGAGCCCGACGCAGGCTCCGTCGAGCGGCCCACCGACCTGGGGTTCGGCCACCAGGAGCTGCCGTACCCGGGTTCCGCGACGATCGCCGACGTCCTCGACGACGCGCTGCGCGACGCCCGGGCCGCGGTCGCCGCGGTCGACGCGCTCGCCGCGCTGCTCCCCGAGCGGGCCGACGACTACGCCGAGCGCCTGGAGTGGGCCCAGGACCACGACGCCTGGGACGCCGACCGGCGCGCCGAGCTGACGCTGCACGGCCTGGGCCTCGCCGGGATCCCGCACGACCGCACGCTCGACTCGCTCTCCGGCGGGCAGCGCAGCCGCGTGGGGCTGACCGCGCTGCTGGTCCGGCGGCCCGACGCGCTGCTGCTCGACGAGCCCACCAACCACCTCGACGACACCGCCGCGGCCTTCCTGGAGGAGACGCTGCGCGGGCTGCCCGGGGTCGTCGTGCTCGCCAGCCACGACCGCGCGTTCCTCGACGCGGTGTGCACCGACGTCGTCGACCTCGATCCGGCCGTCGACGGCCCGACGCGGTACGGCGGCGGCTACTCGGCCTACCTCGCCGAGCGCCGGGCGGCGCGGGAGCGCTGGGAGCAGCGCTACGCCGACGAGCAGGAGGAGCTGGCCGACCTGCGGGTCTCGGTCGCGGTGACCGCCCACCAGGTGGCGCCGGGTCGGCCGCGGGGCAACGAGCCCAAGCTGTTCTACGGGTTCAAGCGCGGGCGGGTGCAGAGCCAGGTCTCCCGCCGCGTCCGCAACGCCCGGCGCCGCCTCGACGAGCTCGACCGCGACCAGGTGCGCCGCCCGCCGGTGCCGCTGCGGTTCGCGGCGACCGTCGGTGAGGCGGGGACGGGCCCGGCCGCGGCGCTGCGGGACGTCCGGGTCGTGGGCCGGCTGGAGCTGCCCCGCCTCGACGTCGGCGCGTCCGACCGCGTGCTCGTGACCGGCGCGAACGGGTCGGGCAAGTCGACGCTGCTCGCGGTGCTGGCCGGGCGGCTGCCCGCGGAGGGCACGGTGCACCGGCGGCGCGGGCTGCGGATCGGGCTGCTGGCGCAGGACGTCGAGCTGCCGGACCCGGACCGCACCCCGCGGCAGTACTACGGGGACCACCCCGTCCCGCTGCGCGACCTCGGCCTCGTCCACCCGCGCGACGTCGACCGGCCCGTCGGCGTGCTGTCGGTGGGCCAGCGGCGGCGCCTGGAGCTGGCGCTGCTCGTCGCGAGCGCCCCGCAGCTCCTGCTGCTCGACGAGCCGACCAACCACCTGTCCCCCGCCCTGTGCGACGAGCTGGAGGAGGCCATCGGCGGGAGCCCGGGCGCGGTCGTCGTCGCCAGCCACGACCGGTGGCTGCGCCGCCGGTGGGCAGGCCGCGAGGTGGCCCTGGCCGACGGCAGGATGGCGGCGTGTCCCGCGATCTGAGCGTGTACCTGCGCGAGCGTCCCGATCCCGCGGCGGCGGCCCGGGCCGTCGGCCTCGTGATCGGCGGGGACGGGGTCCTGCGGCTCGGCGGGGAGTACGTCGCTGACGTGGGCGCGCCGGAACCCGTCGAGCCCGGCGACGTCCCGACGCAGGTCGAGCCCGCCGACGTGCCGGAGCTGGACGTCGCGTCCTGCCGCTGGAGCGTGTCGGTCGTGGTGCAGGGCAGCGCCCCGGCGGGCGTCGAGCGGGCGGTGGCGTTCGCCCGGGCGCTCGCCGGTGCCACCGGGATCGTCGAGGACCCGGCGACCGGGCTGTGGTCGGCGGGCACGCTGCACACCCCCACGTCGAGCAGCGACCGGCTCGTCGACGTCGTTCAGCTGCGCTGGTACGTCCGCCGCGCCGACGCCCCGGCCGATCTCGCGCAGCGCTGGCTCCACCTGTGCCGCACCCACCTGCCCGCCGCGCTGCCCGTGCGGTTCGGGCCGTCGGAGCCGCCGCGCCTGCGCCTGGACGTCGACGGCGACGCCGCGTTCGTCGCCGCGCACGTCGCCGACGCCGTGTACTACCGCGCCGCGCGGCCCTGCTACGAGGGGTCGCTGGCCGCCGCGGCGGGTCGCGGGCCGGTGCGCACGCACGGCCTGACCGTCGACCGGACGGCCCTCGACGACCCGGCCCTGCGCGCCGCGGCGCAGGACCTGTTCGTCGCGATCGCCGCGGCGTCGGGCGCGTTCTACGCGTCCGCCTCGGTGCAGCGCGACCTCACCTGGACCGGGCGGCAGCTGTACTCGACCTCGTCCGAGCCGCCGCTCGCGTTCGGCGGCTCGTGGCTCGGGCTGCCGGCGCGGCCCGTCGCCTGGAGCTGGTTCGGGCCCGCCTACCGGAAGCTCGTCGCGCGCCGGCTCGACCTCGACGGCCCGCTGCACCGCTGGGCCGACGAGCTGCTCGACGCCGACGCGCTCCCCCCGACCTGGCTGCCCCCCGTGCTGACCAGCAGCGGCACCGACGATCCGGCCGCCCGCGTCCCGCGCGGGCTGCGCCCGTCGACGTGGGACGTCCTGCGCGGACGCGGGTAACACCCCCGCCACACGGGAGTAACAGCGCACCGTGAGGATGGCCGCCATGTACCTCAGCCCGCAGGAGCAGGACAAGCTGCTGGTGCACGTGGCGGCCGGGGTCGCCCGTGCGCGCCGCGAACGCGGCGTGCTCCTCAACTACCCGGAGGCCGTCGCCCTGATCACCGACCACGTGCTGGAGGGCGCCCGCGACGGGCGCACCGTGAGCGAGCTGATGTCGAGCGGGCGGTCGGTGCTCGGCCGCGGCGACGTCCTGGAGGGGATCCCGGAGATGATCGACTCGGTGCAGGTCGAGGCCACCTTCCCGGACGGGACGAAGCTCGTCACCGTCCACAGCCCGATCCCGTGATCCCGGGCGAGATCCTCCCCGGCGACGGCGACGTGCCGCTCAACCCCGGGCGCGAGCGCACCACCCTGGTCGTGGTCAACGCCGCCGACCGGCCCGTGCAGGTCGGGTCGCACTACCACTTCGCCGCGGTCAACCCCGGCCTGGAGTTCGACCGCGACGCCGCGTGGGGCACGCACCTGGACATCCCTGCGGGCACGTCGGTGCGCTTCGAGCCGGGCGTCGAGCGGGAGGTGGTGCTCGTGCCGCTGGCGGGGGCGCGCACCGTGCCGGGGCTGCGTCCGGAGTGGGCGGGGGACCTCGACCGATGACGAGCATCGAGCGCGGCCGCTACGCCGACCTGTTCGGTCCCACCGTCGGCGACCGGATCCGGCTGGCCGACACGAACCTGCTGATCGAGGTCACCGAGGACCGCAGCCGCGGCGCCGCCTCCGGCGACGAGGTGCTCTTCGGCGGCGGCAAGGTGATCCGCGAGTCGATGGGGCAGTCGGCGCGCACCTCCGCGCAGGGCGCCCCCGACCTCGTCATCACCGGGGCTGTGGTCCTCGACCACTGGGGCGTCGTCAAGGCCGACGTCGGCGTCACCGACGGGCGCATCGTCGGCATCGGCAAGGCCGGCAACCCCGACGTGATGGACGGTGTCACGCCGGAGCTGGTGATCGGCCCGTCGACGGAGATCATCGCGGGCAACGGCCGCATCCTCACCGCGGGCGGCATCGACTGCCACGTCCACTTCATCTGCCCGCAGCTCGTCGACACGGCGCTGGCCAGCGGTCTGACGACGCTCGCCGGCGGCGGCACCGGACCCGCCGACGGCACCAAGGCCACCACCATCACGCCCGGGCCGCGCGCGATCGGCCGGATGCTGCAGGCGATGGACCACCTCCCGATCAACCTGCTGCTGATGGGCAAGGGCAACACCACCAGCGCCGACGCCCTGTGGAAGCAGCTGCGCGCCGGGGCGGGCGGGTTCAAGCTGCACGAGGACTGGGGCACCACCCCCGCCGTGATCGACGCCTGCCTGCGGGTCGCCGACGCGTCCGGGGTGCAGGTGGCGATCCACACCGACACGCTCAACGAGGCCGGCTTCGTCGCGTCCACGCTGGAGGCGATCGGGGGCCGCTCGATCAACGCGTTCCACACCGAGGGCGCGGGTGGCGGGCACGCACCGGACATCATCGAGGTCGTCTCGCAGGGCAACGTGCTCCCGTCGTCGACGAACCCGACGCGCCCGCACACCGTGAACACCATCGACGAGCACCTCGACATGCTGATGGTCTGCCACCACCTCAACCCGTCGGTCACCGAGGACCTGGCGTTCGCGGAGAGCCGGATCCGGCCGACCACGATCGCGGCGGAGGACGTGCTGCACGACCTGGGCGCGATCTCGATGATGAGCTCGGACAGCCAGGCGATGGGCCGGATCGGCGAGGTGATCATCCGCACCTGGCAGACCGCGCACGTCATGAAGGCCGCGCGCGGTGCGCTGCCCGGGGACGGTGCCGCCGACAACGTGCGGGCCCGGCGCTACGTCGCCAAGTACACGATCAACCCGGCGATCGCGCACGGGATGGCCGACGAGATCGGCTCGGTGGAGGTGGGCAAGCTCGCCGACCTGGTGCTGTGGGACCCGAAGTTCTTCGGGATCCGCCCGCACGTCGTGCTCAAGGGCGGGTTCATCGCGTGGGCCGCGATGGGCGACGCGAACGCCTCGATCCCCACCCCGCAGCCGGTGCTCGCGCGTCCGATGTTCGGGGCCTCGCCCGCGGTGGCGTCGGCGACCAGCCGCACCTTCGTCTCCGCCGCGGCGCTCGAGGCCGGGCTCGACCACCTGGAGCTGCGCACGCCGTGCGTCCCGGTCGCCGACACGCGGCGCGTCACGAAGGCGGAGATGGTCGGCAACTCCGCGACGCCCGAGGTCAGGGTGGACCCGGACTCGTTCGCGGTGCGGATCGACGGCGACCTCGTGGAGCCCGCCCCGGTGAGCGAGCTGCCGATGGCGCAGCGCTACTTCCTGTTCTGATGCCGCTCGAACTCGGAGACGGTGACGGCGGCGGCCACGAGGTAGGCGGCGGCGAAGGCCAGGAGATCGCCCAGGTGCACGCCGTGGTTGTAGCTCAGGCTGGCGACGATGGGGCCGATCCTCGTGGTCGCGGCGACGAGCAGCCCGAACAGGGTGGCCGCCACCCACACGGCGGCGACGCGCAGGAGGCGGCTCCGGGGCATGTCGAGGATGGTCACGTGGATAGGACGCCTGCGGAGCCGCGAAGGTTCCGCACCCACAGGTGTGACGTTCACGCGGCGGCCGCCTGATGGCCACCCTCGCCGCCCTCACCCTGGCCGACGCCCGCTTCCCCGGCGGCGGACACGTGCACTCCGGCGGCGTGGAGGAGGCGGTCGCCCGCGGGCTCGTGACCTGCGTCGACGACCTCGCCGCCCTCCTCGACGGCCGCCTGCGGACGGCCGGTCTCGTGGCGGCGTCGTTCGCGGCGGCGGCCGCCGGGGGGACGGGGTTCGCCCTCCTCGACGCCGAGCTCGACGCCCGCACCCCCTCCCCCGCCCAGCGCACGGTCTCCCGCGCGCAGGGCCGGGCGACGCTGCGGGCCGCCCGGCTCGCCTGGCCGTCGGACGCCCTCGACGCCCTGTGCGCCGTCGACCCCCGCCCGCACCACGCGCTGCTGGTCGGGGCCGTGGTCGGGGCCGAGGGGGGCACGCCCGCGGACGCGGCGCAGTGCGTCGGCTACCTCGCGGTCAGCGGGCCCGCCTCGGCGGCGATCCGGCTGCTCGGGCTCGACCCGTTCGCCGTCAACGCCGTGGTCACCGGCCTGGCCGGCGTGCTGGACGGCGTCGTCGACTCGGCGGTGCGGTCCGCGGCGGGACCCGTCGCGGAGCTGCCCGCCCCGGGGGCGCCCGTCCTCGACCTCATGGCCCAGGCCCACGTCACCCACCACCGAGAGCAGGTGCGTCTCTTTGCCAGCTGAACCCCACGGACACGGTCACGGGCACTCGCTCGACCCGACGGCCGTCGACCCCGACCCCGATCCGGCGCCTGCGGAGACCGGGCGCTCGGTCCGCATCGGCATCGGCGGCCCCGTCGGCAGCGGCAAGACCGCGCTGGTCGCGGCGCTCGCCCGCACGCTGGCCGACCGGCTGCGCCTCGCCGTCGTCACCAACGACATCTACACGACCGAGGACGCCGACTTCCTCCGTCGCGCGGGCGTGCTCGCCCCCGACCGGATCGAGGCCGTGCAGACCGGGTGCTGCCCGCACACCGCGATCCGCGACGACATCACCGCCAACCTCGACGCCGTCGAGCTGCTGGAGGAGCGCTTCGGCGACCTCGACCTCGTGCTCGTGGAGAGCGGCGGCGACAACCTCACCGCGGTGTTCAGCCGCGGCCTGGTCGACCGGCAGATCTTCGTCGTCGACGTCGCGGGCGGGGACAAGGTGCCGCGCAAGGGCGGGCCCGGTGTCACCACGGCCGACCTGCTCGTCATCAACAAGGTCGACCTCGCCCCGCTCGTCGGCGCCGACATGGCCGTGATGACCGGCGACGCCGCCCGGGTGCGGGGCGCGCTGCCCGTCGTCACGCAGTCGCTGGTGCACGACCCCGCGGCCGCCGAGGTGGCGCAGTGGGTGCTCGCGCAGGTGGCGGCCGTGCGCGGGGCGGTCGTCTGACGTGCGGTCGCGTGCGCGGCTCGTCGTGTCGGCGGATGGGGTCGTGCGGGAGCTGCGCTCGCAGGCCCCGCTGACCCTGCTGCCGCGACGCGGCACCGCGGCCGGGCGGGACCCGGCGCTCACCGTGCACCTGGTCGGGTCGGCGGCGACCCCGCTGTCCGGCGACGACGTGGAGCTCGACGTCGTGGTGGAGCCCGGGGCGCACCTCGTGCTGACGGGCGTGGCCGCCGCGGTCGCGCTGGCCGCGCCGGGGGGCAGCCGGTTCGCCGTGCGCCTGGAGATCGGCGACGGCGCTTCGGTGCGGTACCTGCCCGAGCCGACCGTGGTGACGCGCCGGGCCGATCACGTGACCGTCCTCGACGCCGTCCTCGGTGCCGGGGCGCGGCTGCGGGCGCGGGAGGTGCTGGTGGCCGGGCGCAGCGGTGAGCGGGCCGGGCGCTACCGCGGGTCGACGCGCGTGGACGGGCCCGCCGGGCCGCTGCTCGTGCAGACCCAGGACCTCGACCCCTCGCCCGCGCACCTCGCCGGGCGCCGCGTGCTGGCCACCGAGGTGCTGGTGTGGGGCGCGGACCCGGCGGAGGCGGTGGCGGGCGAGTGGTGGTCGCTCACGCCGCTGGCCCGGGGCGGGTCGCTGGCCACGGCGGTCGGCCCGGACGCGGTGACGACGCAGCGCGACCTGGCGACGGCGGTGGCCGCGCACCCCGGCTGGTCGTCGGAGGTGCTGGCGGCGGCGGTCCCGGCGCTGCAGTAGGCACCTGCGCCCGACCACGCACCCCGACAGCGGCATCGCCCGCTCCCACCCCGCCGAGTTTGCCCACCACCCCCGGCGAGTTTGCCGACCGCGTCCGGCGAGTTTGCCGACCGCGCGCGGCCCGCGACCTGGCGACGGCGGTGGCCGCGCACCCCGGCTGGTCGTCGGAGGTGCTGGCGGCGGCGGTCCCGACGCTGCAGTAAGCACCTGCACCCGACCACGCACCCCGACAGCGGCATCGCCCGCTCCCACCCCGCCGAGTTTGCCGGCTCACCCCCGGCGAGTTTGCCGACTGCGCCCGGCGAGTTTTCGCGCGGCGAGTCCGCCCATCACGTCGGCCGATCCGCCCGGTGAGCCGCCCGGACACGACCAGATGGGTGGCGACCGCTTCGGGGGACCCCGCGAATCCGTGACGGGCGTCAACGGCCGAACAGGCGCACCAGAGCGCCGAGCCCGCCGGGCGTGAGCGGCCAACTCGCGGGGCGTGAGCGGCAAACTCGCCGGGCGCAGTCGGCAAACTCGCCGGGCTAGAGCCGCAAACTCGCGGGGCGGGAACCGCAAACTCGCGGGGTGGGAGCGGCAAACTCGCGGGGTCAGGGGTCAGGGGTCAGGGGTCAGGGGTCAGGGGTCAGGGGTCAGGCGCCAGAGGCGGTCGCGGGTCATCGGCAGCTCCGTCGGGCGGATGCCGAGCGCGTCGCGGATCGCGTTCGCCAGTGCCGGGGCCACCGGGTTGTAGGGGGCCTCGCTCATCGACTTCGCCCCGAACGGGCCGTGCTCGTCGTGGGTGTCGGCGAACAGCACCTCGGTGCGCGGGACGTCGGCGAGCTGCGGGACGTGGTAGTCGCGCAGCACCGAGGTGGTGACGCGGCCGGTGCCGTCGAGCACGACCTCCTCGAACAGCGCCGAGCCCAGCGCCTGCGCCACCCCGCCCTCGACCTGCCCTCGGCACTGCTCGGGGTTGAGCACCGTCCCGGCGTCGACGGCCTGCACGGACCGCAGGATCGCGACCTCCCCGGTCCCCGGGTCGACGGCCACCCGGAACGCGTGGACGTTGAACGCGACCGACCGCGGCGTGCCGTCGTGGACGGCGGAGGCGCGCAGCGGGGCCAGCGCGGTGAGCGGGACGAACCGCTCGCCGTCCTGCACGCCCTGCGGCCCCAGCACCGGCTCGCGCACCGGTCCCGCCGCCGCCAGTATCCGCGACCGCAGCTCCGTCGCCGCCGCGAGCAGCGCCCGCCCGGCCACCACCGAGCCCGCCGACCCGAACGCCCCCGTGTCGTACCCGACGGCGTCGGTGTCGGACCGGACGATCCGGACGCGGTCGGCCGTGGTGCCCAGCGCGGTGGCCGCGAACTGCACATGCACCGTCGTGGTGCCGTTGCCGAACTCCGCGGTGCCGACGCGCACGGTGTAGGTGCCGTCGGCCTCCAGCGTCACCGACGCCTCGGCGTGGTGCCCGCGCGGCGGGATCGTGGCGATCATCGCGACCGCCATCCCCTCACCGACCGGCCATCCCTCGGGGGCGGGCAGTGCGTCCCGCCGGAGGGCGGCCTGGGCCAGGTCCAGGCACTGGTCGAGCCCGTAGCTGCCGCCGAAGGTGAGGTCGTCCGGTTCGTCGGACGAGGCGACGAACGCGTCGCCCGGCGCCACGACGTTGCGCCGCCGCAGCTCGAACGGGTCGATCCCCAGCCGGTGCGCCAGCTCGTCGAGCGCGCCCTCGATCCCGAACATCACCTGCCCGAGCCCGTACCCGCGGAACGCCCCCGACGGGATCGTGTGCGTGTAGACCGACCGCGCGTCCACCCGCTTGTTCGCGCACCGGTACTGCGCCATCGACTCGTGGCAGCCGTGGAACATCACCCCGGGGCTGTGGTTGCCGTAGGCGCCCGCGTCGGCGACGACGTCGATCGCCAGCGCCGTCAGCACGCCGTCGGCGGTGGCCCCGACCTGCACCGACACGCTCATCGGGTGCCGTGCGGGCGCCACCGTCAGCTCGTCGGTGCGGGTGAACTCGTACTGGACGGGCCGCCCGGTCGTGAGCACGGCGAGCGTGACCAGGTCCTCGGTGAGCATCTCCTGCTTGCCGCCGAACCCGCCGCCGACCCGCGCGGCGAACACCCGCACGTCGCGCAGCCCGAACACGCGGGCGATCTCGTCGCGCACCAGGAACGGCACCTGGGTGCCGGTGCGCAGGACGAGCCGGTCGCCGTCGAGCCAGCCGACGGTGCCGTGGGTCTCCAGCGAGGTGTGCGCGACGCGCCCGGTGCGCCAGGTCCCGGACACGACGACGTCGGCCGCGGCCAGCCCGTCGGCGACCGACCCGACCTCGCCGTGCTGCTCGGCCACCAGGTTCCGCGACGGGTCGGCGATCCGGGCGTCCGCGCCCTTGTCCCCGTGCACCAGCGGCGCCCCCGGCTCCAGCGCGGCGGCCGGGGTGAGCACGGCCGGCAGGACCTCGTAGTCGACGACAAGCGCCCGACACGCGGCCTGTGCCACCGCGACCGAGTCGGCCACCACCGCGGCGACGCGCTGCCCGTGGAAGCGCAGGACGGGGTCGAGGACGAGCGTGTCGTCGGGGTCGTCGAGCCGGTCGTCGTGGCGGCCCGTGGAGAACGCGACGGGCGGCGCGTCGAGGTGGGTGAGCACGGCGTGGACGCCGGGGAGCGCGGCGGCTGCGGACGCGTCGACCGACCGGACCCGCGCGTGCGCGTGCGGGCTGCCGAGCACGGCGAGGTGCAGCACCCCGGGCGGCGGCTCGTCGAGCGTGTACGGCTCCCGACCGCTGACGATGCGGGCCCCGGCCGGCGCCGGAAGGGAGCTGCCGGGGTGGGACCGGTCCTCCGTGGTGACCGTCCCGTCGAGGGCGTCGCGGATCGCGCGGTAGCCCGTGCAGCGGCAGAGGTTGCCCTTGAACAGCCGGCCGCGGTCGCCGTCGGGCAGCGCGGCGGCCGTGACGACCATCCCCGCGGTGCAGAACCCGCACTGGAACCCGCCCGCGTCGACGAACCGCCGCTGCACCGGGTGCAGGTCCTCCGGGGTGCCCAGCCCCGCGGCGGTGGTGACGGACCGGCCGTCGGCGCGGACCGCCGGGTAGACGCAGGCGTGCACGGGTGCGCCGTCGACGAGGACGGTGCACGCGCCGCAGTCGCCCGCGTCGCAGCCCTTCTTCGGCGCGGTGTGCCCGAGCTCGCGCAGCAGGGTGCGCAGGCACCGGCCCGGGGCGGGGTCGGCCTCGGCCGGGGACCCGTCGACCTCGAACCTCACCCGAGCCCCGTCCGGATCTCCTCGGCCAGCAGCCCGGTGACGTGCCGGCGCCAGTCGGGCGAGCCGTGCGGGTCGTCGTACCACTCCGGGATCGCGTCCAGGGTTGTGACCAGCTCCTCCGCGGTCGGCACGCCGGGGAAGGCGATGCGGTGCGGGCGCGAGGTCGCGGCGGTGACGGACAGGACGAGCCCGGTCCCCCGGCGCCCGATCACCACCGCGCCCGACCGGCCCTGCGCCGACAGCGCGGCGCGCCGGAACGCGAGCGGTTGGGCGAGCGCCGCCGCCGGCAGGTCGACGGAGCGGAGCACCTCGCCCGGGCGCAGCGCCGTGGACCGCACCCCGGTGACCAGGTCGACGACCGGCACACGCCGGTCCTCGGCGGGCCCCCACAGCACCGCGACCCCGTCGAGCGCGACGGCCAGCGACGTCATCGACCCCGCGGGCAGGGCGAGGCAGACGTTGCCGCCGACCGTGGCCAGCGAGGTGATCTTGAACGACGCCGCCAGCGCGCCGACGCACTCGTCCGCGAGCGGGATCCCGGCCGCGACCAGCTCGTCGAGGGTGCAGGTGGCGGCGACCGACACGCCGTCGGCGGTGCGGGTGACCGGCGGCCAGCCCAGCCCGTCGAGGTCGACGAGGGTGTGCAGGTGGTCCTGCGGCTCGGAGAACAGCCACGTCCCCCCGGCGAGGACGGCCGCGCCGGGACCGAGCCCGGCCAGCCCCGCCCGGTCGACGGGGCGGCGCAGGGCGGTGACGGTGGGGAGGTCCATCAGTACGCGACCCGGTCGGCCGCGGCGAGCCAGGTGTCGAACGGCGCCGGGCCGGTCGGCAGCGCGACGGCGTCGACCCGCGTCGCCCAGGTGCTGCGGTCGCGGGCGAACAGCTCGTAGAACTCCAGGTCGTCGAACCCGCCGCGGGCCGCGTCGTAGCGGTCGGCGGCGTAGACGATCCGGTCGACCCGCGCCCACAGCGCCGACGCCATGCACATCGGGCACGGCTCGCACGAGGAGTAGAGGGTGCTCCCGGCCAGGGAGAAGTCGCCGCGGGCGGCGCACGCCCCCCGGATCGCGACGACCTCGGCGTGCGCGGTGGGGTCGTTGTCGCGGGTGACCCGGTTCTGCCCGCTGCCGATCTGCGCCCCGTCGGCGACGAGCACGGCACCGAACGGCCCGCCCCCGGCTCCGACGTTGGCGACGGCGAGGTCGACGGCGGTGGTGAGCCAGTCCTGGTCCGACATCCCGGTTCCCATGCTCAGCTCCCTCGGTAGGTCGAGTAGGAGAACGGCGACAGCAGCAGCGGCACGTGGGTGTGCGGCCGGTCGGCGTCGACGGTGACGGCCACGACGACCTCCGGGTAGAAACCGGCCTGCCCCGTGGCGGAGAAGTAGGACCCGGTGTCGAAGCGGAGACGGTACGTGCCGCCCGGCAGCGCCCCGGGGGCGAGGTCGCCGATGCGCCCGTCGTCGTCGGTGACGCCCTCGCGGACCGTGCCGTCGGGCGCGGTGAGCGCGACGGCCACCCCGGCGGCGGGACGGCCGAGGGCGGCGTCCAGCACGTGCGTGGACAGGCTCACTCGAACAACCTCCGCAGCCGCAGCGCGGTGATCCTGGAGAGCTCGGCGCGCAGGACGCGGGACTCGGTCGCCGGGTCGTTCCGCATCCGCTCCCGCAGCACCGCCAGCAGCTCCTCGGCGGACCGGCCGTCGGCGCAGACCAGGAACGCGTGCCCGAACCGCACCTCGTACTCGAAGTTGCCCTTCTTGAACGCCTCCCTGATCTCGGCGTCGGCCGTCACGACGCCGGCCTGCTCCTGCTGCGACCAGGCGGGCGAGACGTGGTCGGTCAGCCGCTCGCCGATGCGGGGGTGGCCGTGCAGCGCGTCGGTCACCTGGTCGTCGGTGAGCATCGCGAACTCGACGTCGCCCTGCGCGATCAGCGCGTCGACGCTGGGGTAGGGCCGCCCGGCCGTGACCGGCTCCGACCAGTCGTACGACGAGCAGCAGTCGTGGAGCAGGGTCTCCGCGTCCCGCTCGGGCAGGGCGTTGAAGGTCTCCAACCGCATCCGCCCATCCTCCCCGATCACCGCGTCCCGGCGTCGCACATCCCTGTGAACTCCGGGCACGGAGCGCTAGCCGAGTGCGTCGACCGGGCGGCCCGTCGCCGCCTCCAGCTCCGCGGCGTCGACCGCCCCGCACCGCAGGCCGCGGAGCAGGTAGCCGGCCATCGCGCGGGCGGTGGCCGGCTCGTCGAGGAAGCCGGATCCGGCGCGCTCGTGGTAGGCGCGCAGGCGGGCCGCGACCGCGGGGAAGGTCTCCCGGTAGAACGCGAACCCGGTGACGAACCGGCTCGGCAGGTGTCCGGGGTGCAGGTCCCAGCCCTGGTGGAAGCCGCGTTCGAGGCTGCGCCGCACGAGCCGGCCGTGCAGCGACCAGGCCGCGCGGACCTCGTCGCGGGACCCGACGGGGAGCACGTTCGTCGACCCGTCGGAGAGCCGGACGCCGGTGCCCGCGGCCGCCACCTGCATCACGGCCTTCGCGTGGTCGGCGACCGGGTGCTCCGTGCTCTGGTGCTGCGCGGCGATGCCGAGCGACGCGGAGTAGTCGTAGGTGCCGTAGTGCAGCCCGGTGCAGCGGCCGCGGGCCAGCGCGATCATCCGCGGCAGCGGCGACGTGCCGTCGGGGCCGAGCACCGACTGCGGCGTCTCCACCTGGACCTCGAACCGCACGGGGGCGAGGCCGTGCTCGGCCTCCAGCCCCTCCAGCACGGTGACCAGCGCCGACACCTGCTCCGGGGCCGTCACCTTCGGCAGCGTCAGCACGAACCCCGCGGGCACCGTGCCCAGTGCGCCGAGGAACGCGTGCAGCGTGCGCACCCCGCGCCGGCGCGTCGCGGCCTCGAGGCTGCGGAACCGGATGCCGACGAACGGGGCCGCCCCCGCGATCTCCCCCGCCACCCGGACGGCCTCGGCGTCCTCCTCGTCGTCACCGCGCGGGCCGTAGCCGTCCTCGAAGTCGACGCGCAGGTCCTCGATCGGCTCGGCGGCGAGCTTGGCCCGCACCCGCCCGTGCACCTCCGCGGCCAGCTCCGGCGGGAGCCCCCACACCGCGGCGACGTCGGCCGGGGTGGCGGCGTGGGCGTCGAACAGCTCCAGCGCCGCCGCGCCCCACTCCGCGGAGGTGCCCGGGTGGAACCGGTCGGCGGGCACGTAGACGGTGTGCACCGGCTGGCGCGTGCCCGGATCGCCCGGGTAGGCGCGGTCGAGGGCGGCGTCGACGCCGGCGAGCGAGCGGTCGAGGGCGTCGGCGACGGCGTCGGGGGTCATCCCCGCATTCTGCGGGCTACGAGCGCATGGCCGTCAGGGCCTCGGTGCGCGTCAGGCCGGTGGCCTGCAGCAGGTCCAGGGCGATGCTCCGGAGCTGCGCGACGATCACCTGCTCCGACGGCCCCGGCACCCACACCTCCGACAGCACCACCGCGTGCCGGACGACGTCGAGCACCGGCTCGCGGGCCCGCTCCCGGTCGCCCTCGCGGCCGAGCTCGGAGGTGAGCGTGCCGACGGCCGCGGACAGCTCGCCGAGTGCGTCGGCGAGCTCGGGGGCGGCGGGCTCGTCGTCGAGCAGGGCCTGGTACGCGCGGCGGGCGAGCACGCGGGCGTTGCGCATGGCGTAGTCGGCGCGCTCGGCCAGCTCGCTGTAGCGGCCGAGCTGCCGCCGCCGTCGCCGGTAGAGCGGGGCCACCGTGGCGACCTCGTGCCCGCCGCGCAGGGCGGAGCGCAGCTCGTCGATCAGGGGCTGGGAGGCGCGGGCCCGCTCCAGCGCGGCGAGCGCGATCGCCGGGTCGCGCACGCGCAGCGCGTCGCCGGTGCAGGCGAGGACGGCGGCCAGCTCGTCGAGCAGGGCGCGGGCCCCGCGCTGCACCGGGCGCACCGGGTCGGTCGGGATCACCCCCGCCACGACGACGCCGACGAGGCCGCCGATCAGGGCGTCGACGCAGCGGTCGATGCCCCCGGCGTCACCGGGCGGCAGCAGCGTGGCGACCAGCACCGCGGACGAGCCGGCCTGGGCGACGAGCAGCGTGGCGCCGTCGGCGAACACGGCCACCGACATCGCCAGCGCCACGACGAGCACGATCTGCCAGGCCCCGGAGCCGATCTGGGAGATCAGCAGGTCCCCCACCAGCACCCCGACGCTGACGCCCGCCACCAGCTCCGCCACGCGGCGCAGCCGGCTGGTGAGCGACAGCCCGAGGCTGATCACCGCGGCGATCGGGGCGAAGAACGGCCGGGCGTGGCCGACGAGGTCGCTCGCGACGTACCACGCGAGCCCCGCCGCGATCGCGCACTGCAGGATCGGCAGGGCCGAGAGCGCGACGCGCCGGCCGCGGGCGCGCAGGTGGGCCCGCAGGCGACGGCCGCGCACGGGTCAGCTCAGGCCGAGTGCCGCGGGTGCGGCGGGGTCGGACTCGACGAGGAACGTGGCGGTGCGCTCGGCCTCGTCGGACTCGCCGATCGCGACGGCCGCGCGGTGCAGTGCGGCGAGCGCGCGCAGGAAGCCCCGGTTGGGCTCGTGCGACCACGGCACGGGGCCGAAGCCCTTCCAGCCGTTGTGGCGCAGCATGTCGAGGCTGCGGTGGTAGCCGGTGCGCGCGTAGGCGTACCCGGTGATCGTCTCGCCCGCGGCGAGCGCGTTCTCGGCGAGCTGGGCCCAGGCGATGGCCGACGTCGGGTGGTCGGCGGCGACCTTCGCCGGGTCGGCGCCGCCGTCGAGCTCGGCGGCGGCCGGGTCGACCGGGAGCAGGGTGGGGTCGGGTCCGAGCAGGTTGCCGTGCAGCGTCATGGGCCCATCCTGCCTGCTTCGGGTCCGGGCCGGTGCGCCCGTGGGTCAGTCGTCGTCCCCGTCGTCGTCCCGGTCGTCGTCCCGGTCGGCGGCCGCGGCCTCGCTCGCCGTCCGGACGTCGACGCTGCCGAACGCGCCGGAGGCGTCCACGGTGATCTCGCGGACGCCGGTGCCCGAGCAGGCCGCGTCGCAGTCGACGGAGCCGAACACCACCGCCCCGTTCACGACGACCCGGGCGTCGTCGGGCACCACGACGTCGGTGCTGCCGAAGAGGAACCCGAGCTCGACGCGGTCGTCGCCGGGCGCGAGGGCGATCGTGCGGCTGCCGAACACCGCTGCGCCGTCGTCGCGGCCGAGGAGCTGTCCGCCGCCCCAGAGCACCGCCGCCCCGACGACGAGCGTGCCGAGGAGCCCGCCGGCGCGCCGGACCCAGGCGGGCGCACCGGGGTCCCGGTCGACGGCGACCGGCCCGGCCGCGGCCGGGACCGCCGGGCCCGGGGCCGGGAGGTCCGCGGTGAGCGCGTCGAGGTCGGCGCGGGTCCGGGCCGCCCAGGCCCCCGCGGACCGCTCCTCGTACTCGGCGAGGGTCAACCGCCCCTCGCCGTGGGCGCGCTGCAGACGCTCGTCCGCAGCGCGCCGCTCGGTGTCCCCGACCCGGACCGCCGGGTCCTCCGCCGCCATCCCTACTTCAGCTTCTGGCCCGTCGAGCGCAGGTTCTCGCAGGCCAGCGTGACGCGCTCGGCCATGTTGAGTTCTGCGGCCTTGAGGTAGGTGCGCGGGTCGTAGGTCTTCTTGTTGCCGACCTCGCCGTCGACCTTGAGCACCCCGTCGTAGTTGCTGAACATGTGGCCCGCGATCGGCCGCGTGAACGCGTACTGGGTGTCGGTGTCGACGTTCATCTTCACGACGCCGTAGTCGAGCGCCTCGTGGATCTCCTCGATCAGCGAGCCCGATCCGCCGTGGAAGACCAGGTCGAACGGCTTCGCCGACGCGTCGAGGCCCAGCTTGGCGATCGCGACCTCCTGACCCTGCTTGAGGATCTCCGGGCGCAGCTTGACGTTGCCCGGCTTGTAGACGCCGTGCACGTTGCCGAACGTGGCGGCGAGCAGGTAGCGGCCCTTCTCGCCGGCGCCGAGGACCTCGACGGTGCGCTCGTAGTCGCCGGGGGCGGTGTAGAGCTTGTCGTTGATGTCGTTCGCGACGCCGTCCTCCTCGCCGCCGACGACGCCGATCTCCACCTCGAGGATAATCTTCGCCTTGCCGGCCAGCTCCAGGAGCTCGGCGGCGATGGACAGGTTCTCCTCCAGCTCCACCGCGGAGCCGTCCCACATGTGGCTCTGGAACAGCGGGTTCTCGCCGCGGTCGACGCGCTCCTGGCTGATCGCGATGAGCGGGCGGACGAACCCGTCGAGCTTGTCCTTGGGGCAGTGGTCGGTGTGCAGCGCCACGTTGATCGGGTAGTGCCGCGCGGCGACGTGGGCGAACTCGGCCAGCGCCGTCGCCCCGACGACCATGTCCTTGACGCGCGTGCCGGAGAGGAACTCGGCGCCGCCCGTGGAGACCTGGATGATGCCGTCGCTCTCCGCCTCGGCGAAGCCGCGCAGCGCCGCGTTCAGCGTCTCGCTGCTGGTGACGTTGATGGCGGGGTAGGCGAACTGGCCGCTCTTGGCGTTGTCCAGCATCTGGTTGTAGATCTCGGGCGTGGCGATAGGCACGGGTGTGGCCCTCCTCGACGTCTGACCGGTGCGCTTCTTCGACGGCAGTATCGCGCACTACGCTGGGCTCCGTGGCTGCCGACGGTATCGAGCGCGCCGTCGAGCAGACGCTCAGCGGCCTGCGCAGGCTGGACCCGATCCCGCCCGCGCCGCTGCCGAACGCGCCGCTGACCCTCGCCGACCTCTACCGCGACCACCGGGTGCGCCTGGTCCGGCTCGCCGTCCTGCTGGTCGACGACCCCGCCACCGCGGAGGACGTCGTCCAGGAGGCGTTCGCGGGGCTGCACCGCCACTGGTCCGGCCTCCGCGACGAGGCCGCCGCCGTGGGCTACCTGCGCACGGCCGTCGTCAACGGGTCGCGGTCGGTGCTGCGCCGCCGCCGCACCGCCCGCGAGTACGTCCCCCCGCACCAGGTCAACGCCCGGTCGGCGGAGTCGCTGGCGATGCTTTCGGCCGAGCACCAGGCCGTCGTCGACGCCCTCGCGACGCTGCCCCCGCGCCAGCGCGAGGTGCTCGTGCTGCGCTACTACGGGGGGCTGAGCGAGGCGGAGATCGCCGACGCCACCGGGATCAGCCGCGGCACCGTCAAGTCGACGGCGAGCCGGGCGCTCGACGCCGTCTCGCACGTGCTGAAGCCGAAGGACGCCCGGTGATCCCGTGACCGCCGATCCCGAACGCCGACTCGCCGAGGCCCTGCGCGCGCAGGCCCGCGGCGGCGGCCGCCCGATGGCGCCCCCGCGCGGTGAGCCCGAGCCCGCCCCCGGCATGTCGGTGCGCACGGCGCTGCTGCTGGCCCTGCTCGGCGGCGTCGTCCTCGGCACGGTCCTCGCCCTGCTCTCGCTCCTCGCGCCGGGAGTGCTGCCCGCACTGGGCTGAGCCGGTCTCGGTATCGTCACGCCGGTGATGACGACCACGCTCGCCCTCGGCCCGGAGTGGCTCAAGCCCGACGTGATCATCAGCTGGCTGGGCCCGTGGGCGCTGGTCGGGCTGGCGCTCATCGTGTTCGCCGAGTGCGGCCTGCTGCTCGGGTTCTTCCTGCCGGGCGACTCCCTGCTGTTCACCGCGGGCCTGTTCGTCGCGCAGGGGGCGATCGGGTTCCCGCTGTGGGCGGTGTGCGCCCTGCTCGTGGTCGCCGCGTTCGTCGGCAACGTCGCGGGCTACTACATCGGCCGCGCCGCGGGCCCCGCCGTGTTCGACAAGCCCGAGTCGAGGCTGTTCAAGCCCAAGCACGTGGCGCGCACGCAGGAGTTCTTCGACAAGTACGGCACCCGGGCGATCGTGCTGGGCCGGTTCGTGCCGATCGTGCGCACCTTCATCACGGTGATGGCCGGCGTGGGCAGGATGGACGCCCGGCGCTACTTCACGTACTCGCTGATCGGCGGCGTCCTGTGGGCCGCGGGCGTCACGGTGCTGGGGTTCTGGCTCGGCCAGTTCCAGTTCGTCCGCGACAACATCGAGCTGATGCTGCTGCTGATCGTGTTCCTGTCCGTCGTACCGATCGTCATCGAGATCATCCGGGCGCGCCGGACGCCGGGGGCGCACGCCGCCCACTGATGGCCGGATCCGTGGGAACCGCGTCGTTGACGCCGTCCCGCGACCGCGCGACCGTGGACGGGTGCCCGCCCACCAGGTCGTCCTCCCCCTGTTCGACGGGTTCCAGCCGCTCGACGTCACCGGGCCGCACGAGGTGCTGAGGGGCGCGTCGACCCTGTTCGCCGCGCGCGGCGAACCCGACCGCGGCTACGACGTCGCGCTCGTCGCGGCGCGGCCGGGGCCGGTCGGCGGCGACAGCGGGCTGCAGGTCGTCGCCACGCACGGACTGCCCGAGACCGGTCCGATCGGCACGCTGCTGGTCCCCGGCGGGTCCGGCACCCGCGCCGCGGCCACCGACCCCGAGTTCGTCGGCTGGGTGCGCCGCGCCGCGGGTCGCGCCCAGCGGGTCGCGTCGGTGTGCACCGGGGCGTTCGTGCTGGCCGCCGCGGGCCTGCTCGACGGCAGGCGGGCCGCCACGCACTGGCGCTGGGCGGGCACGCTGGCCGCCGCCCACCCCGCCGTCGACGTCCGTCCCGACTCGATCTACGAGCGCAGCGGCCGGATCTGGACCTCCGCCGGCGTCACCGCGGGGATCGACCTGGCGCTGGCCCTCGTCGAGGCCGACCACGACGCCGCAGTCGCGCAGGAGCTCGCGCGCGAGTTCGTCGTCTTCCTGCGGCGCCCCGGCGGGCAGAGCCAGTTCGCCGCACCGGTCTGGACGGACCCCGCGCCCCGGCCGTCGGTGCGCGCCGCCCAGGACCTCGTGCACGCCGACCCGGCCGCGGACCTGCGCGTCCCCGCCCTCGCCGCGCACGTCGGGATGAGCGAGCGGCACTTCGGACGCGAGTTCACCCGGCTCGTCGGCTGCCCGCCGGGCGACTACGTCGAGCAGGTCCGCGTCGACACCGCCCGGCGGCTGCTGGAGTCCGAGCCGCTGCTCGTGGGCGTCGTCGCCGCCCGCGCCGGCTTCGGGTCCGCCGAGACGATGCGCCGCGCGTTCCTGCGCCGGCTCGGCGTCCCGCCCGACCACTACCGGCGGCACTTCGCCGCCCCCACCGAGAGGAGCTGACCGTGCAGGTCGCCATCGCCCTGTTCCCGCGGGTCACCGCGCTCGACGCGGTCGGGCCCTACGAGGTGCTGCAGCGCGTGCCCTCGCTCGACGTCGTGTTCGTCGGGGAGCGGCGCGGCGAGGTGCGCACCGAGAACGGGTTCCTCGGCCTCACCGTCGACGCCGCGTTCGACGAGGTGCCCGCCCCCGACGTCGTGCTGGTGCCCGGTGGCATCGGCACCCGGTCGCAGCTCGACGGCCCGCTGCCGGAGTGGGTCCGCGCGGCGCACACCGGGACCCGGTTCACGACCTCGGTCTGCACGGGATCGCTCGTGCTCGCCGCGGCCGGCCTGCTCGACGGGCTGACCGCCACCACGCACTGGGCCCTGCTCGACACGCTCGGCGGCCTCGGTGCCGAGCCCGTCACGCAGCGCGTCGTCGAGCACCTGCCCGAGCGGATCGTCACCGCGGCCGGGGTGTCCGCCGGGATCGACATGGCTCTGCGGCTCGTCGCACTGCTCGTCGACGACGTCGCGGCCCGGGCCGCGCAGACGCTGGTCGAGTACGACCCGGCGCCCCCGTTCGACGCGGGCCACCCGTCGCGCGTGGGCGCGGAGGTCATGGCGCGGATCGCCGAGTACGCGGCGGTGCGGGCGTGACCACCACCGTCGACGCCCGCGCGGCGCTCACCGACCGCGGGTCCCGGACGCGACGAGCGGACCCCCGCGGCCGTGCAGCCCCGGGAGGCGGTGCGCCGACCTGCGGCTACCGGCGGTCGCGGAACAGGGCGAGCGCGGCCGGGAGCTGGCTGTGCAGCGGGTGCGGGAGGTCGTCGAGGGTGAACCAGCCCAGCTCGTCGAACTTCCCCGGCTCGCCGATCGCCACCCCCGCCGGGTCGACGAGCACCGCGTGCACGACGGCGACCCAGTGCGCCACCGGGTCGCCGCGCAGCACGTTGCGCACGCCGATGACCTCGACGGCGACCGGGTCGACGGAGTACTCCTCGCGGACCTCCCTGGCCACGGCCTCGGCCAGCTCCTCGCCGTGCTCCAGCGCCCCGGCCCCGGAGTCCCAGGTGCCGGGCTCGTCGCGGGCCCCGGCACCGCGCTTCGCCAGCAGGATCCGGCCGTCGGCGTCGTGGCAGACGAACACGCAGGAGACGGCGGGCGAGATCAGCGGATCGACGGGCACGCGCACAGCCTAGGAGGCCCGGAACTGTCGGGGGTCGGCCCTACCGTGCCCGCCATGACCACCGAACGCTTCATCCACCAGGTCGACCAGTACGACGCGTGGCAGCGCGAGACGATCCGCCTCCACGGCTGGGCGTTGCAGGCGGTCCTGGGCGAGGAGGAGTCGCCCCCGTTCGTCTACACGATCGGGCTCTACGGGTTCGGCCATCCCGAGCTGATCCTGTTCGCCACCTCCCAGGCCACCGCGGCCACGGTGCTCAACGACCTCGGTGAGCTGGTGCGCGCCGGGCGGATCCTGGAGCCGGGCGAGCGCGTGGCGCTGCCCAGCGGCGGGGTGCACCTGCTGGCGTTCCCGGAGTCCGAGCACTGGCTCTACGCCGCGCACGACCTGTACGGCGGAGCGGTCCCGGCCCTGCTGGTCGTGCCGGCCGACGACCTCGTCGAGACGCCCGGGGAGGACGGCTGCTGCGCGTTCTGCGGGTGAGTCACCAGGCGGTGCGCAGGTCCGCGTGCTGGCGCACCCACGCGTGCATCGCGACGCCCGCCGCCACCCCGGCGTTGATCGACCGGGTGGAGCCGAACTGCGCGATCGACACGGTGAGCGCGGCGGCGGCACGGGCGTCCCCGGTCACGCCGGGGCCCTCCTGGCCGAACAGCAGCACGCAGCGGCGCGGCAGGTCGGCGGTCTCCAGCCGCTGCGCGCCGGGGGTGTTGTCCACGGCCACCACCGCGAGGTCGTGCTCGCCGGCGAACGCCAGCAGCCCGGCCACGTCCTCGTGGTGGCGCACGTCGAGGTAGCGGTCGGTCACCATCGCCCCGCGCCGGTTCCAGCGCCGGCGCCCGACGATGTGCACGCCCGCCGCGCCGAACGCGTTGGCGGTGCGCACGACCGTGCCGATGTTGTGGTCGTGCCCGAAGTTCTCGATCGCCACGTGGAACGGGTGGGCGCGGCGGGCCAGGTCGGCGGCCACGGCCTCGCGGCGCCAGTACCGGTAGCGATCCACGACGTTGCGCCGGTCCCCGTCGCGCAGGAGCTCGGGGTCGTAGTGGTCTGCGGTGGGCCACGGGCCGGCCCAGGGGCCGACCCCGACCGATTCACCCCACTCCGTCGGACCGGGCCCGTCGTCGTCGGTCACGGCGAGACCCTACGACCGCTCGGCGAGCGGCACCTCGCACACCCCGCTGTCACCTCGCGCAGCGCCCGCGGGTCGCCGCCGGATCAGTGCGGTGCCTCGTGCGGGGTGGCGGCCGCCTCCGACCCCGGCCGCACCAGCCGCCCTCCGGTGGGCAGGGCCAGGGTGACCGCGCCGTGGCCGTGGTGGGCCCCCGCGGCGGCCGCGTGGTACTCCTCGAGCTGCGCGACGAACGCCGGGTCGTGGTAGGCGCGCCCGTCGACCGAGAGCCCCTCGCGCCCGTCGAGGACCGCCTCGATGTCGTCACCGGTGAGCGTCTTGTGCGTCTCCAGGGCGTGCGCCACCGCGAGCACCGACGCCCGGTTGTCGCGCAGGATCTGACCGGCGCGCTCCAGCAGGCCCGACAGGGAGTCCTCGATGCGGTCGGCGAGCGCCCGCCGGAGCAGGGCCTCCGGGTTCTCCGGGGCGCTCGCCCCGCGCCCACCGGGGCTGCCGACCTCCAGGCGCCGGGCCGTCGAGTACGACGACACGGTGGAGCCCATGCCCCAGTAGCCCTCCATGAACGACGCGATCGCGGTGGCCGACTCCAGGTCGCCCGACACCCCGGACGACGAGTCGCCGTCGAAGAACATCCGCTCCCCGGCCAGCGACGCGAGGGAGACGAGGATGTCGGCCTCGAACTCCGAGCGCCAGCGCGTGAACTGGTCCTCCGGCGGGATCGACGCGACCATGCCGAGGTAGTCGCTGCCCTTCTCGATGGTGGCCAGGTCGATCTCCATGTGGTGCCGCGTGCGGTACGCGACGACGGCGTGGCAGGCCTCGTGCACGGCGACGGCGTGCCGCTCGCGCTCGATGTACTCCACGTCCTCGGGCGGGCCGAGGTCCTTGAGCTTCTTCGCCTTGAGGACGTCGCGCCAGGCGATGACCTCGCGGCCGTCGCGGATCGCGGTGATCAGGGCCTCGTTGACGAGGTCCTTGATCGTGGCGCCGGTGGCGTAGGGCGTGATCGTCGCGAGCTTGTCGAGCTCCTCGTCGGTGATCTCGTGCGGCACCTTGTCGAGGTAGCCCCGGTAGGTGCGGATCCGGCCGGCCTTGCTCGGGTAGCCGACCTTGTAGATGCGGTCGATGCGGCCCGGACGCAGCAGCGCCTCGTCGAGCGACTCCGGCATGTTCGTCGCCATCATCACCAGCAGCCGGTACTTCGGCGGCGCCTTCGGGCGCATCCCCAGCGCCCGCCGGCCCCAGCGGTTGATCAGCCCGCGCGGCTTCTTCAGCCCGGACAGCTCCGTGAGCAGGGCCTGCAGCGTGCCCATGCCGCCGCCCCCGCCGCCGCCCATCCCACCCATGATGATCTTGTCGCGCCCGGTGTCGACCGGTCCGGCGGCCGCGGCCGAGGAGCGGGCCAGCATCCAGCGCGTGTCGTTCGACAGGTAGGTGGCGCCGTGGCAGCCCGCGGCGTGGAACGGTCCGAACCCGCGCACCCCGCCGCCGGGGCCGACCCCGGCGAGGGATCCGCGGTTGCCCAGCGCGTCGGCCTCGTCGAAGAAGACGATCACCCCGCCGTAGCGCAGGGAGAGCTTGCGCAGCTTCCGGAACAGCGACTTCACCTTGAGGATGCCCACGCCCATGAACATGTTGATGAACGCACCCGGGTCGACGAAGACGTACGGCTTGCCGGTCTCGCCGGCCACCGCCTCGGCCATCAGCGTCTTCCCGGTGCCGGGCGGTCCCCACAGCAGGATGCCGCCCGGGACGTAGCCGCCCTTGCGCTCGATCTCCTCGGGGTCCTCCAGGAACAGGATGTTCTCCTTGATCCGGTCGACCACGTGGTCCTGGCCCCACACGTCGCGGAAGCGGGTCGAGATGTCGTCGGGGTAGTAGGTGTCGACGCCGCCGCGCGAGAGCAGCCAGAACAGCCCGCCGAACTGCACCGCGATGAACAGGAACCCGAAGGAGAGCTGCAGGACGAACGGCAGCGCGGAGAACAGCAGCGCGGGCGCCTCGAACAGGGCCAGCGGCGGGCTGGTCTCCAGGATCTGGGCCGCGACCAGCGCGAACAGCGTGACGAACGCCAGCCACTTGAGGATCCGGGCCAGCCGGAAGCGCGACCAGTCCGAGAACCGGCGGCGCAGCTGGCGGTCGGTGCCGCCGAACACGGTGTGCGACCAGAACCGGTGGTAGCCGGCCGAGCGCTCGCTGACGAGGAAGTGCAGCTGGCGGACGACCTCGGCCCCGGCGAGCCACAGCAGCCACTGCGACTCGACGACGTGGATCCGCATCGCGTCGACGAAGGGCAGCAGCGGGTTGTCGGCCATCGCCGCCCACACGACGACGAACCACGCGAGCACTAGGAGCAGCAGCAGCCGCACGCGGTCCCACAGCGCCGCGGGCTTGCGGGTCGGGCGCTGCGGGGTCGGGTGCTCGTCGGGCGGGGTGAGGCCCTCGGGCGCTGCGGCTCCCGCTGGCGGGACGGTCTCCGGAGGCGGGGCGGCGGTCACGGGCGGTCCTCCAGAACGGTGAACGAGGAGACCGCGCGCTGGATCTCCTGCTGGCGCTGCGCGTAGCACTCCGACGAGCAGCGGGCGACGAACACGTACAACTTGCTCGCGTCGTCGTTGACGTACGCGGTCTTGTCGAACACCTGCACGGGCCCGCCCGCGACCCGGTAGCGGTAGACGACGTGCACCCCGCGGATGCCGTCGCCGGGGGTGAGCACCTCGTCGGCGAGCAGGGCGAAGTCGCTCAGCGCGGCGCCGGGATTGGCCGCGAGCTGCTGGCGCCCGCTCGGCGACGTCGGCTGGAACAGGTCGCGGAGGCGGTCGAGGGAGTACGTCCCGCGCATCGGCTGCGGGACGTCCTGCACGAGCAGCAGCCCGGTGGGTGCGGGGGCGTGCGGGCCGAGGAGGTGGGCCGTGGAGGGCAGCAGGTCGGCGTCGTAGCCCTCCAGCCACACGCCCTGGTCGGCGGCGGTCAGGCTCGGGTCGAGGCCCAGCGAGGTGGCCAGCTCCGTCTCGTCGACGGCCTGCCACGCGACGGGCAGCCGGACGTAGGTGCGGTCGTCGGAGTTCGCGATGTAGGCGTATTCCGGCGAACCGCACGAAACGGTCAGAAGTGCGCCGACAACGGCGACGATCAGCGCGGCGACGGAACGCTGACCAGTGCGGAACCGCATGGGGGCCTCCCGCCGTGACCTTCTCGTGATGCACGAGTATGCGTCACGAAAGGTCGCGGCGGATCGGCCGAACGGTTGCCAACAGGTAACCGACTAGAGAGCCCTAGAGACCCAGATCGGGCAGTCCCAGCAGCGCGCGGTAGGCCAGCCCCTCGGCCTCGATGGCCTCGCGGGCCCCGGTGTCGCGGTCGACGATCGTGGCCACGCCGACGATCTCCGCCCCCGCCGCGCGGACGGCGCGCACGGCGGTGAGCACGGAGCCGCCGGTCGTCGAGGTGTCCTCGACGACGAGCACCCGGCGGCCGGTGATGTCGGGGCCCTCGATGAGCCGCTGCATCCCGTGCTCCTTCGTGGACTTGCGCACCACGAACGCGTCGATCCCCGGGGCGTCGGGCTCCACCGACGCGGCGTGCAGCACGGCGTCGGCGATGGGGTCGGCGCCGAGCGTGAGCCCGCCGACGGCCTCGTAGTCCCAGTCGGCGGTGAGCACCCGGATCAGGCGTCCGACGAGCGGGGCAGCCGCGTGGTGCAGCGTGACCCGCCGCAGGTCGACGTAGTGGTCGGACTCGGCGCCGGAGGACAGCGTGACCCTCCCGTGCACCACGCCGTGCTCGCGGACGAGCGCGGCCAGCTCGGCGAGCTCCGCGCTCGCCTGCGCGGGGGACGTCACGTGCGGTCCCGGTCGAAGGCGGCGGTGACGCGGCGGATCAGCGCGCGCGGCAGCACGTCGGCCAGCGCGACGATCGCTTTGTACTGCGGGCTCGGTACGGACACGGTCTTCCCCCTCGCGAGATCGGCCAGGGCGTCGGAGACGACCCGGTCGGCGTCGAGCCACAGCGGTCCGGTGCGGGAGCCGACGTCGATGCCCGCGCGCTCGTGGAACTCCGTCCGCACGAACCCCGGGCACAGCGCCATCGCGCGTACCCCGGTGCCGTGCAGCGACGCCGAGACCCCCTCGGTGAACGCCGTGACCCACGCCTTGTCGGCACTGTAGGTGGACCCGCGCCCGGCCAGGAACCCCGCGACGCTGGAGACGTTGACCACCCCGCCGCGCCCACGCGCGACCATCCCGGGCAGGGCCGCCCTGGTCAGCAGCAGCACCGCCTCGACGTTGACGGCGAGCTGGCGGGCCAGGTCGTCGGGTGCGCACTCGAGGAACGTGCCGTGCATCGCGAAGCCCGCGTTGTTGACGAGCAGGTCGACGGGTGCCCCGGCCGTCAGCCGCTCGGCGACGGCGGCGCGGCCGTCGGGGGTGGAGAGGTCGGCGGGCAGCACCTCGACGTCGACGTCCGTGATCGCCGCCGCGGTGGACTCCAGGCGGGCGCGGTCGCGGGCGACGAGCACGAGGTCGCGGCCCTCGCGGGCCAGGCGGGAGGCGAACGCCGCCCCGATGCCGGCGGTGGCGCCGGTGACCAGTGCCGTGGGCACCCGACTAGTGCGGGGTGGTGCTGCGGTCGGCGCGCTCCAGGGCGGTCGCGACCTCGGACAGGTCGGCGAGCAGGTCCTGCAGGCGCTCGACGGTGGAGTTCAGCGGCGCCGTCGCGAGCACCCAGGCCTCCTCGGCCCAGAGCAGCTCGACGTCGTCGCCGACCTCGTCGGCGGCCTTCGCCAGGCGCGGGGTGAGCAGCGGGCGCACGGCCTCGGCGTCGGCGACGAAGGCGTAACGGGCGCCGACGGGCTCGAGCAGGTCGAGCCCGGCGTCGTCGGGGAGCGGGGCCGAGGGCAGCCGCAGCTCGACGGCGGCGGGCACCGGGTTGCGCACCTGCACCGCGGCGAGCACCGAGCTGAGCCGCCCGGCCTGCTCGTGGTCGAACAGGTAGGCCTGGCGCGGGCCGTCCGGGGTGGGGACGTCGCCGCTGATCAGGTTGCGGGCAACGCCCGGACCGCCCTGGTGGATGGTGCCGTAGCGCCAGCGGCTGGGCAGGACCGGATCGCTGTCCAGGTACTCCCACCCGCGGGCCGCGGCCCAGCGGCGGCGGTCGCGCGCCCCGCCCCCGTCGGCCCGGCGCCGGTCGAGGACCAGCAGTGCGATGCCGATCAGCAGCGCGATGACGGCGATGACGAACCACACGCCCGACGGAATGCCCACGGCGGCACCCTAGCCCCGCGCGGTGGCAGAACCCGGGAACCGCGACCCGCCGCGTCGCGCGCCGCCCCGCTCGCGCGCCGCCCCGGCGCGCCCCCCACGCGTGGCAGTGGGGTGGCTCCACTCCAACGAGGTTGGAGCAGAGCCACCCCACTGCGATCCGCGGAGCGGGGGCGCGGGGTCAGAGGGCCTTCGCCGGGACCGCGCGGCCCACCAGGAGGCCGCCCGTGCCGCCCGCGGCCGACGGGTCGAGGTCGACGCGGACGGTGTCGCCCTCGCGGACCTCCCCCGACAGCAGCTCCTTGGCGAGCTGGTCGCCGATCGAGCTCTGCACAAGCCGCCGCAGCGGCCTTGCCCCGTAGACGGGGTCGAACCCGTTCATCGCGAGCCACTCGCGCCCGGCGTCGGACACCTCGAGGGTGAGCCGGCGCTTGGCGAGCCGGGTGCGCAGTACGTCGAGCTGGATGTCGACGATGTGCGTCAGCTCCTCGGTGGACAGCGCGTGGAAGACCACGACGTCGTCGAGCCGGTTGAGGAACTCCGGCTTGAAGTGCCGCTGCACCGCGTCCATGACGAACGCGCGGCGCTGGGTGTCGTCGAGGTCCTGGTTGGCGCCCGAGCCGAGGTTCGACGTCAGCACCAGGATCGTGTTGCGGAAGTCGACCGTGCGGCCCTGGCCGTCGGTGAGCCGGCCGTCGTCGAGCACCTGCAGCAGCGTGTCGAAGACGTCCTGGTGGGCCTTCTCGACCTCGTCGAACAGCACCACGGTGTACGGGCGGCGCCGCACCGCCTCGGTGAGCTGCCCGCCCTGGTCGTAGCCGACGTAGCCGGGAGGGGCGCCGACGAGCCGGGCCACCGAGTGCTTCTCGGAGTACTCGCTCATGTCGATGCGCACCATCGCGCGCTCGTCGTCGAACAGGAACCCGGCGAGCGCCTTGGCCAGCTCGGTCTTGCCGACGCCGGTGGGCCCGAGGAACAGGAACGAGCCGGTCGGCCGGTTCTCGTCGGCGATGCCCGCGCGGGCGCGGCGCACCGCGTCGGACACGGCGCGCACGGCCTCGGTCTGCCCGACGACCCGCTTGCCGAGCTCCTCCTCCATGCGCAGCAGCTTGGCGGTCTCGCCCTCCAGCATGCGGCCGGCGGGGATGCCGGTCCACGCGCTGACGACGTCGGCGACGTCGTCGGGCCCGACCTCCTCCTTGAGCATGAGGTCGGCCCCCGTGGACACCGGCGCCGCAGCCAGCTTCTTCTCCAGCTCCGGGATCCGGCCGTAGCGCAGCTCGGCGGCGCGCCCGAGGTCGCCGTCGCGCTCGGCGCGCTCGGACTCCCCGCGCAGCGACTCCAGCTGCTCCTTGAGCTCGCGGACGTCCTCGATGGCGCCCCGCTCGTTCTGCCAGCGGGCCGTCAGGGCCGAGAGCTCCTCCTTCTTCTCCGCCAGCTCGGCGCGCAGGCCGGCCAGCCGGTCGACCGACGCGGCGTCGGACTCCTTGGCCAGCGCCATCTCCTCGATCTCCAGCCGACGCACCGACCGCTCGACGGTGTCGATCTCCACCGGTCGCGAGTCGATCTCCATGCGCAGCCGCGACGCCGCCTCGTCGACGAGGTCGATCGCCTTGTCGGGCAGGAAGCGGGCGGTGATGTAGCGGTCGGACAGCGTGGCGGCGGCGACGAGCGCGGCGTCGGTGATCCGCACGCCGTGGTGGACCTCGTAGCGCTCCTTGAGCCCGCGCAGGATGCCGACGGCGTCCTCGACGGACGGCTCGCCCACGTAGACCTGCTGGAAGCGGCGCTCCAGGGCCGGGTCCTTCTCGATGCGCTGGCGGTACTCGTCGAGCGTGGTGGCGCCGACGAGCCGCAGCTCCCCGCGGGCCAGCATCGGCTTGATCATGTTGCCGGCGTCCATCGAGCCCTCGGCGTTGCCCGCGCCGACGATGGTGTGCAGCTCGTCGATGAACGTGACGACCTCGCCCGCGGAGTCGGTGATCTCCTTGAGCACGGCCTTGAGCCGCTCCTCGAACTCGCCGCGGTACTTCGCGCCCGCGACCATCGAGCCGAGGTCGAGCGAGACGACGCGCTTGCCGCGCAGCGACTCCGGCACGTCACCGGCGACGATCCGCTGCGCCAGCCCCTCGACGATCGCGGTCTTGCCGACGCCGGGCTCGCCGATCAGCACCGGGTTGTTCTTGGTGCGCCGCGACAGCACCTGCACGACCCGGCGGATCTCGGTGTCGCGCCCGATCACCGGGTCCAGCTCGCCGGAGCGGGCGCGCTCGGTGAGGTCGACGCCGTACTTCTCCAGCGCCTGGTAGGTGCCCTCCGGGTCGGGGCTGCTGACCCGCGCGGAGCCGCGGACCTTGCTGAACGCCTCGCGCAGCGCGTCGGGGGTGGCGCCGTGGCGCCCGAGCAGCTGCGCCACCGGGCTCCCGGTCGAGGCGAGCCCGACGAGCAGGTGCTCGGTGGAGACGTACTCGTCGCCCATCTCGGTGGCCAGCTGCTGGGCCGCGGTGATCGCGGCGAGCGCGTCGCGGCTGAGCTGCGGGGCGCTGACCGTCGAGCCCGACGCCGAGGGCAGCCGGTTGCCCAGCGTCGTCAGCTCCGAGCGGACGGCGGCGGGGTCGGCGCCCGCCGCGGTGAGCAGGGGCGCGGCGATGCCGTCGCCCTGCGCGAGCAGCGCACCGAGCAGGTGGGTGGGGCCGACGTCGGGGTTGCCGGCGAGGGCCGCGGCCTGCACCGCGGCGGAGATGGCCTGCTGGGCCTTGGTGGTGGGGTTGAACGAGTCCATCCGCTCGGGTCCTCCTGCGAGTCGCCAGGGCACCTATCGTGCCCGTCGACTGTCCCAACGTCAGGAAAGTTGAGTGTGTTCCGCTCAAGGCGAGAGGAGTTCGCGCGCCTCCCGCCACATCCGGGTGACGACCTCACCCGCCGGCTCCGCGGTGGCGAGCGCCGCGGACTGACCCGCCCAGTGGTTGGAGCGGTCGAGACCGGCCGGCTCCCCGCGCCGCACGCGCGCGACCAGCGCGCGCTGCTGCGGGTAGGGGGCGGGGAGCGGGGCGTCGGGGGCGGCCCAGGCCGTGACGTACGGCGTCGGGGCGGCGCGGGCCAGGCGACCGGTGTAGGCCCGGGTCGTGCGGGTGGCCTCGGGCGCGAGCCCCGTGAGCGACGCCGCCCACTCCGGCGCGATCGCCGCCTCCGGGGTGCGCAGCAGCGCCGTGCCGACCTGCACCGCGCTCGCCCCCAGCGCGATCGCGGCGGCCGCGCCCCGGCCGTCGGCGATCCCGCCCGCGGCGATCACCGGGACGTCCAGGCCGTCCGCCAGGCGCGGGACCAGCGCGAACAGCCCGACCGTCGTGGACTCGGCGGCGGCCGGGTCGAACGTCCCGCGGTGCCCACCCGCCTCCATCCCCTGCGCCACGACGGCGTCGGCCCCCGCCTCCTGCGCGGCCAGCGCCTCGTCGAGGGTGGTGGCGCAGGCGAACCAGGCGACGCCGGCCTCGTGCAGCCGCGCGACGTACCCCGCGTCGAACACCCCCATGATCGACGAGACGGCGGTCGGCCGGGCCGCGAGCACCGCGTCGCACTGCTCGGCGAAGACCGGCGCGGCGGGTCCGGGCCCGCCGGGGGTGCCGAAGCGGCCGAGGAACGCCGACGCGGCGGCGACGCGCGCGGGATCGTCGACCGGCTCGTCGGGGATCCACAGGTTGAGCTGCAGCGCCCCCGACGAGCCCGCGCGGAACTCCGCCGTCCACTCCGCGATCCGCTCCGGGCCGTCGAGCACCACTCCCGCGGCGCCCATCCCGCCCGCCTCCGCGACGGCGACGGCGAGCGCGGGCGGGCACGCCCCGGCCATCGGGGCGGACAGGATCGGCACCCGCAGGCCGAACCGCTCGCAGAACCGGGCCACGCGCGTCGGGGTCATGGAGGAGTCCTATCACCGGGAGGGCCCGCGGGTGCCGTGGCCATACTGGGGACGTGCCCGACGACGCCCTCCTCGCCAGCCTGCTCGCGGCGGTCGACGCCACCCCCGACGACGTGCCGCTGCGGCTGCACGTCGCCGACCTGCTCGCCTCCCGCGACCGGCTCCCCGACGCGCTGGCGCAGGTCACGCAGGCGCTGTCGCGCGCGCCGGGCGACCCGCAGGCCGTCGCGATGCTGCAGCGGCTGACCGCGGCGATCGCGCGCCCGGTCGAGCCCGAGCCGTTCGACTGGCAGCGGGCGGAGCAGGAGATCGGGCCGATCGCGGAGCCGGAGTTCGCCCAGGAGTACCGCCCCGACGCGGTCACCGAGGACGTCGAGCGGCCCTCGCTGCGCCTCGCCGACGTCGGCGGGATGGAGGACGTCAAGGCGCGGCTGGAGCTCACGCTGCTCGGCCCGATGCGCAACCCCGAGCTGGCGCGGGCGTTCGGCACGGGCACCGGGGGCGGCCTGCTGCTCTACGGCCCGCCCGGCTGCGGCAAGACGTTCGTGGCGCGGGCCGTCGCGGGCGAGCTGGGGGCGTCGTTCTACGAGGTCGGCGTCTCCGACGTGCTCGACATGTACACCGGGTCCAGCGAGCGCAACCTCACCCAGGTCTTCGAGGCCGCGCGCCGCAACGCGCCGTGCGTCCTGTTCTTCGACGAGGTCGACGCGCTCGGCCAGAAGCGCTCGCACCTGACGCACTCCTCGAGCATGCGCAACACCGTCAACACGCTGCTCGCGGAGATGGACGCCGGCCGCAACGAGGGCGTGTTCGTGCTCGGCGCCACCAACCACCCGTGGGACGTCGACAGCGCGCTGCGCCGCCCCGGGCGCTTCGACCGGATGCTGCTGGTCCTCCCGCCGGACCCGCCCGCCCGGGCCGCGATCCTGCGCCACCACCTGCGCGACCGGCCGGTCAGCGGCATCGACCTCGACCGCCTGACCCGCTCCACCGAGCACTTCTCCGGCGCCGACCTCGCCCACCTGTGCACCACGGCCGTCGAGCGTGCGCTGGCCGACTCGGTGCGCCTCGGCACCGTCCGGCCGGTCGGGATGGCCGACTTCGACGTCGCCCTGCGCGAGGTGCGCCCGAGCACCGGGCCGTGGTTCGCCACCGCCCGCAACGTCGTCGCGTTCGCCAACTCCGACGGGAGCTACGACGACCTGGCCGCCTACCTCAAGCGGAACCGGAAGCTGTGAGCGGCGCCGCGTCCCGGGTCGCGCAGCTCCGGACGCTCCGCCGCCTCGACGAGGCCGAGCGGATCGCGCGGGAGGCGCTCGCCGCCGACCCGCAGGACGCGGCCCTGCTCACCGAGCTCGCCGCCGTCCTGCTCTCGGCGGAGCGCAACGCCGACGGGCTCGCCGTCGCCGACGCCGCCGCGGCCGCCGCGCCGCAGGACGAGCGCGTGCACCGCATCCGCGGGGTGCTGCTGGCCCGGCTGGGCCGCCATCCCGAGGCACTGCAGGCCGGGTACACCTCGGTGAGCCTCGCGCCGGAGGAGCCGTTCGCCGCGCTCGGCTACGCCACCGTCCTGCAGCTGGCCGGACGGCTCGACGACGCCCAGCAGGTCGCGCTGCGGGCCGTCGCGCTCGCCCCCGCCGAACCCGCCGCGCACCTGCGGCTGGCCGACATCGCCGCGCAGCGCCGCGACACCGCCACCGCCCGCCGCGCCTACGCCGAGACGCTGCGGCTCGACCCCGACAACGCCGCCGCCCGCCACGACCTCGCCGTGCTCGACCTGCACTCCCACCGCCCCGGCGACGCCCTGCGCGGGCTGGTGGAGGCGGGCACGATGGACCCGACGCAGCCGCTGGTGCTGCGCAACATCGCCGCCGTGGTGTGGCGGCTGGCGTGGCTGCTGCGGATCGTGCTGGTCGTGGCCGTGTTCGTGGTGGTCGGGGTGGGGGCCGGGGACGGCGGGACGCCGACGGGCGCGGTCCGGGTCGCCGGCGCGCTGGTGCTCGCAGTCGTCGCGCTCCTGACCTGGCGCACGGTCCGCGACCTGCCGCCCAGCACCCGCCCCGCCGCGCTCGCCGCGGTGCGGGCCGACCGCCCGCTCGCGTTCACCTGCGTCGCACTCGTGCTGTGCGTGGGGCTGTTCGCACTGGTGGCGGTGACCGGCGTCGCCGCCGGCGCGATGCTGGTGTGGGGGGTGCTGGCGCTGCTCGCCGTGGTCGCGGTGGCCGTCGGGCTCGCCCGGCGCCACCGGAAGAGCTGATCAGGGGCTGTTCTTCGCCCCGAAGTAGTCGCCGCCCTTGCGGGCCGGGTCGTCGGTGCCCCACGCCCGGCGCAGCGGGACGCGCTGCATCTGCGGGATGTGCTTGCGGCAGTGCACGTAGGCCTCCTCCACGTGCACCACGACCCAGCGCTCCGCCTGGCGTCCGCGGGTCGGGTCGTGCGGCACGTCCGGGTGCACCGCGTGGAACCGCTCCGCGGCGACGATCTGCGCGGTGCCGTTGACGTGCAGGCCGATCCGGTCCTGCTCGAAGTCGAGCATCAGCAGCCCGACGTGGGCGTTCTCCGAGATGTTGCCCAGGCTCGCGTGCACCCCGTTGCCGCGGTACTCCGGGTAGGCGAGCGTGCGGTCGTCGAGGACGGTGAGGAACCCGGGCGGGCCGGACCGCAGTGAGGCGTCGCACTCGCCGCCGGCGTCGGACGTCGCGACGAAGACCATCTCCATGCGTCGGACGAAGGCGACCATCGCGGGGAGTAGCCGGTTCCTTACCTGTTCGGAGTAGAACGTCTCGGCCCGGTCCTCAGTGCCGTAGGCGCACTGGAGAGCGTGCTCGCCGTCGGATCCGGGCCGCTCCGGGGCGTCGACCGGCGCCGTGACCTCGGTGGGCGCCGTGGACGGGCGTCGGGCGAGTGCGGGGTTTCGCGGCGTCACCCCCCCACCGTGCCACCCGCGACCCCGTCCGGTCACGTGAGGCGGATGTCGCCGGGTGGCGTCACCCCCCTGCTCGTGCTTTAGGCTGACCCCCCTAGCACCCCGCGTCACCGCTCCCCGACGCAGGCCCACCACGAGCAGAGGAAGCCGGCCGTCCATGACCGCTGAACAGTTGCTCACCGCCGATCTCCCCACGGTCGGTGAGTCCCGCAGCGAGGCGACCGGGGCCGTCGAGATCATCCGGTCGAGCTGGGCCGTCGTGGAGCCGCAGACGGAGAACGTGGGCCGGCACTTCTACGCCACCCTGTTCAGCCGCGCCCCCGAGACGCGCGACCTGTTCCCGGTCAACATGGAGGTGCAGCGCAGCCGCCTGCTCCGGGCGCTCGTGCACGTCGTCCAGATGGTCGACCAGCCCGACGATCTGGTGCCGTTCCTCGAGCAGCTCGGCCGCGACCACCGCAAGTTCGGCGTGCTCGCCGAGCACTACGACGCCGTGGGCGTCGCGCTCCTGTCGGCCGTCGGCGAGTACGCGGGCGCCGCCTGGACCCCCGAGGTGGAGAAGGTCTGGCACGACGCCTACACCGTCGTCGCGAAAGCCATGCGCACCGCGGCGCAGGCCGAGCGCGGGCCCGCGTCGTGGCTGGGCCGGGTCGTCGGCCACCGGCGCGTGGGCTGGGACCTCGCCGTCATCACCGTGCAGACCAGCGAGCCGATCCCCTACCGCGCCGGCCAGTACCTCAGCGTCGAGACCCCGCAGCGCCCGCGGCTGTGGCGCTACCTCTCCCCGGCCAACGCCCCCCGCCCCGACGGCACGCTGGAGTTCCACGTCCGCGCCGTCAACAGCGGCTGGGTCAGCCGCGCGATCGTCGCCCACTCCCGCGTCGGCGACACCTGGCGCATCGGCCCCCCGATGGGCCGCATGAGCATCGACAAGGAGTCCGACCGCGACCTGCTGATGATCGCGGGCGGCACCGGGATGGCCCCGCTCAAGGCACTGCTGGAGGACCTGGCGGCGCAGCCGAAGCGGCCGCGCACGCAGGTCTTCGTCGGCGGGCGGTCCTGGGAGGACCTCTACGACTTCGGCGCCCTGCGCAAGCTGTCGTACTCCAACAACTGGCTCGACGTGATCCCCGTGGTGGAGTCCGACGAGGACGAGACGGGCGCCGAGCACGGCACGCTCGCCGACGTCGTCACCCGCTACGGCGCCTGGGCCGACCACGACGTGCTGGTCTGCGGCTCGCCGTCGATGATCCGGGCCACGGTCTCGCGGATGCTGGTGGCGGGCACCCCGCTCGACCGCATCCGCTACGACCCGTTCACGATGGACTGACCGAGCCGCTACGTCCGGGGCTTCGGACGCCACACCACGAGGGCCTGGTTGCGCTCCACCGGCACGAGATCGCGCCGGTAGGAGGCGTGCACGTTCGCCGTGGCCTGGTCGGTTGCGGCCCGGGCGGACAGCACCTCCTGGGCCAGCTCCTCCAGCCGGGTGCGCAGCTCGTCGACGAGCTGCTCGAGCTCGATGATCCGCTTGATCCCCGCGAGGTTGACGCCCTCCTCCTGGGACAGGCGCTGGACCTCGCGGAGCAGGGCGATGTCGCGCGCCGAGTAGCGCCGCCCGCCGCCCGGCGACCGGCCGGGGCTCACGAGCCCCAGCCGGTCGTAGCTGCGCAGCGTCTGGGCGTGCAGCCCGGCCAGCTCCGCGGCCACCGAGATCACGAACACGGGGCTGTCCGGCGTGGTGCCCGGCGGCAGCCCCGGGAAGCTCACGTCGCACCCCGGAGCAGGTCGGCCCGGGGGTCGAAGCCCTTCGTGGCCTCGGCGTAGGACTGCAGGGCCTCGGTGGCGGCCTCGTCGTGCGACTTCGGCACGGCCACCTCGACGGTGACGAGCAGGTCGCCCTTCGACGTCTTGCGCTCCACCCCGCGCCCCTTGACCCGGAACGTGCGGCCCGACGTGGTGCCCGCCGGGATGCGCAGCGAGACCGTGGACTCCAGCGTCGGCACCGTCAGCGTGCTCCCCAGCGCGAGCTCGGGGTACGTGACGGGCACGGTGAGCGTGAGGTCGTCGGCGTTGCGGGTGGAGCGACCGAACAGCCGGTGCGGCGTGACGTGCACCGTGACGTAGAGGTCGCCCGCCGGAGCACCGCCCCGGCCGGGTTCGCCCTGGCCCTTCAACCGCACCTTGTTGCCGTCGTCGACGCCCGCGGGGACGCGGACGGTGAGCTGGCGGGTGCGGGTGCTCACGCCGTCGCCGCCGCACTCGGGGCACGGGTCGTCGATCAGCCGGCCGGTGCCGCGGCAGTCGCGGCACGGCTCGGAGAACGCGAACGCGCCCTGGCTGCGGCTGACCAGGCCCACCCCGTCACAGGTGGGGCACTGGCGCGGCGTGCTGCCCGGCTTCGCCCCGGTACCGCCGCAGCGGTCGCAGCGGCCCGGTGAGGACAGCCGGATCGGGACGTCGGCGCCGCGGACGGCCTGCACGAAGTCGATGCGCAGCTCCGTCTCGACGTCGGCGCCGCGGCGGGCCCCCGAGGGGGCGCCACCGCGGCGGCCGCCGCCCTGGTTCGCGAAGATGTCGCCGAAGATGTCGCCGAGACCACCGGCCCCGGCGCCGCCGCGCTGCGCCTGCCCGAAGATGTCGCCGAGGTCGAAGCCCTGGGCCCCGCCCCCGCCTCCCGGGAAGCCGCCGCCGCCGAAGCCGCCGGGGATGCGGCCCCCGGCGAACAGCGCGCGCGTCTCGTCGTACTCCTTGCGCTTCTTGTCGTCCGACAGCACCCCGTAGGCCTCGGAGACGGTCTTGAACCGGGCCTCGGCCTTCGGGTCACCGGGGTTGGCGTCCGGGTGCAGCTCGCGGGCGAGCTTGCGGTACGCCTTCTTGATCTCCTCGCCGGTGGCCTCGGAGGAGACGCCCAGCTCACGGTAGAAGTCCTTCTCGATCCAGTCGCGCTGGGTCATGTCGCCTCGCTCCTCTCGCTACTGCTCGGGGCTCTCGACCAGGTCGGGAGCGGACGGGTCGACGGCCTGGTCGACGACCGTGACCATCGCCGGCCGCAGGACGCGGTCGGCGATGCGGTAGCCGCGGCGCAGCACCGACGACACGACCGCGACCGACGGCCCGGCCACGTCGCCGCTCTCGTGCTGGACGGCCTCGTGCAGCGACGGGTCGAACAGGTCGCCGTCGGCCGCGAACGGCTCCAGGCCCTGCTTCTGCGCCACCGCGACGATCTTGTCGGCGACGGACTTGAACGGGCCCGTGAGATCGCCGTGCGCGGCGGCCCGGTCGATGTCGTCGAGGGTCGTGAGCAGCTCGGAGACGAACTGCACCCGCGCCCCCACCAGCACCGACTCCCGGTCGCGGTCGACGCGGCGCCGGTAGTTGGCGTACTCCGCGCTGACCCGCTGCAGGTCGGCGGTGCGCTCGGCCACCTCGGCGGTGAGTTCCTCGACACGGGGGTCGAGGCCGGTCTCGCTCACGGGAACGTCCTCCTCCGCTGGTGCCGGGGCGTCCCCGGCCGAGGGCTCCTCGGCCGGGGTCCGCACCTCACCGGTCACCGGGTCGACCCGGCGCCGGTCCCGGACCACGACCGGCTCACCTTCGGTGTTGCGGTCGTGGTCGGTCACGTCCGGTCCTTCTCCTCGTCGACGATCTCGGCGTCGACGACGTCGTCGTCGGCCTGGGCCTGCGCACCGTCGGCGCCGGGGGCGTCACCGGTGGGGGCGGCCCCCTCCTGCTGGGCGTAGAGCGCCGCACCGAGCTTCTGCGACTCGGTGGCGAGCTTCTCCGACGCGGCCTTGATCGCGGCGGAGTCGGTGCCCTTGAGGGCCTCCTGGGTCTCCGTGATCGCGGCCTGCACGCCGTCCTTGACGTCGGACGGGAGCTTCTCGTCGTTCTCCTTGACGAACTTCTCCGTCTGGTAGACGAGCGACTCCGCCTGGTTGCGGACCTCGGCGTCCTCGCGGCGCTTCTTGTCCTCCTCGGCGTGCTGCTCGGCCTCGCGCATCATCCGGTCGATCTCGTCCTTGCCCAGCGCCGAGCCGCCCGTGATCGTCATGTCCTGGGTCTTGCCCGTGCCCTGGTCCTTCGCCGAGACCTTGACGATGCCGTTGGCGTCGATGTCGAAGGAGACCTCGATCTGCGGCACGCCGCGCGGCGCGGGCGGCAGCCCGGTCAGCTCGAACATGCCGAGCTTCTTGTTGTAGGCCGCGATCTCGCGCTCGCCCTGGAACACCTGGATCTGCACGGACGGCTGGTTGTCGTCGGCCGTCGTGAAGATCTCCGACCGCTTGGTGGGGATCGTGGTGTTGCGCTCGATGAGCTTGGTCATCACGCCGCCCTTGGTCTCGATGCCCAGGGACAGCGGGGTGACGTCGAGCAGCAGGACGTCCTTGACGTCGCCCTTGAGCACGCCGGCCTGCAGCGCCGCGCCGAGCGCGACGACCTCGTCCGGGTTGACGCCCTTGTTGGGCTCCTTGCCGCCGGTGAGCTCCTTGACGAGCGTGGTGACGGCGGGCATGCGGGTGGAGCCGCCGACGAGGACGACGTGGTCGATCTGGCCGACGGAGATGCCGGCGTCCTTCACGACCTGGTTGAACGGGTTGCGGGTGCGGTCGAGCAGGTCGGCGGTGATCTTCTCGAACTCCGAGCGCGACAGCGTCTCGTCGAGGAAGAGCGGGTTCTTGTCCGCGTCGACCGTGATGTAGGGCAGGTTGATCGTGGCCGTGTTCTGGCTCGACAGCTCGATCTTGGCCTTCTCGGCGGCCTCGCGGAGGCGCTGCCCCGCCATCTTGTCCTTGGTCAGGTCGATGCCCTGGCTGCTCTTGAACTTGTCGACGAGCCAGGTGATGATCCGCTCGTCCCAGTCGTCGCCGCCGAGGTGGTTGTCGCCGTTGGTGGCCTTGACCTCCACGACGCCCTCGCCGATCTCCAGCAGGGACACGTCGAACGTGCCGCCACCGAGGTCGAACACCAGGATCGTCTGGTCCTTGTCGCCCTTGTCGAGGCCGTAGGCCAGCGCGGCGGCGGTGGGCTCGTTGACCACGCGCAGCACCTTGAGGCCCGCGATCTCGCCGGCCTCCTTGGTGGCCTGGCGCTGGGCGTCCTCGAAGTACGCGGGGACGGTGATCACCGCTTCGGTGATGTCCTCGCCCAGGTAGGACTCGGCGTCGCGCTTGAGCTTCTGCAGCACGCGCGCGCTGATCTCCTGCGCGGAGTAGGTCTTGCCGTCGATGTCGCCGGTCTTCCAGTCGCTGCCGATGTGGCGCTTGACCGAGCGGATCGTCCGGTCGACGTTCGTCACGGCCTGGTTCTTCGCCGACTGGCCGACGAGCACCTCGCCGTTGCGGGCGAAGGCGACCACGGAGGGCGTGGTGCGCGCACCCTCCGAGTTCGCGATGACCGTCGGCTCGCCGCCTTCCAGGACGGCGACGACGGAGTTGGTGGTCCCGAGGTCGATCCCGACCGCACGAGCCATGGTGTTGCCCCTCTTCCTCTGCCTTGCGTTGGTCCGGCTCAAGTCTGCCACGACCTGTCCACTCGGGTTGAGTGGGTCTGGCTCAACTTGCTCGAACCGTCCAACGGCGGAGCGGGCGCGGTTGTTCCGGCTCCCCGGAGCGCCCCGGGAGGTGTGGCCCAGCTCTCCTACAGCGGAGCGGCGGGGCGGGGCTCGACCCGGCCCTCGGTCGCCCGCGGGAGCGGGTCGTCGACCGGGGCGAGGACGCGGTGGGCGGCCGGGTCCGCGACGGGCTCGTCCCGGGCGTCGCGGTACTCCAGCTCGCCGTCGGGGCCGAGGTCGGCGTGGTAGCCGGCGGCGGCGAGCTGCTCCTCGTCGAGGTCGACGAGCAGCTCCCAGCGGCTGGGGACCACGCGGTAGTCCGGCCAGGGGAGGTCGCCGTAGGCGTCGTGCAGGTCGGCGAGCAGGCCGACGAACACCTGCTGCCAGCGCAGCGGCATCGACTGCGCGAGCGAGCGCGGCACGACGAGGTGGTCCTCGGTGGCGCCGCGGGCGGGTCGGTCGAGGTAGTCGGCCACCGGAGTGGTGGACGCCGGGGTGGACGGTTCGGTGGGCATCACAACTCCTGGTCCGTGCGCGTGCCCCACCACTGTCCCAGAAGCGCCGTCACGCCCGGTTGGGGGCGGTTCCCGGGCGCGTGGCGAGGGGGACGAGCTCCTCGTAGTCCCACGGCACGGGCCGCACGCGGACGAACTCGCCGGTGTACGGGGCCTCGACCATCTGGTCGTCGCCGATGTACATGGCGACGTGGTGGATGGTCCGGGGGTCGTTGCGGTCGGTGGCGTAGAACAGCAGGTCACCGGGCTGCATCTCGCGGACGGGGAGGTGCCCGCCCGCGTTGTACTGGTCGCGCGACACCCGCGGCAGCGTGATCCCGGCCTCGCGGAACGCGGCGACGAGCAGCCCCGAGCAGTCCCAGCGGTCGGGGCCGTTGCCGCCCCAGAGGTACGGCGAGCCGACCTCGCCCAGCGCGAACGCGATCGCGGTGCCGGCCACGCCGTCGGCGAGCACGGCCGTGGGCTGGCAGCCGATCGGGTCGGCGACGTCGGCCAGCCCCTGGACCAGCTCCGCGGCCAGGTTCTCCCACTTGGCGTAGGCGTTGGGGAACGCGGAGCGCTGCACGGTCTGGGCGGCGACGGTGACCGGCATCGTGTCCCAGCCCGGCACCTCCAGCAGCCGCTCGATGAAGATCGTGGTGCTGTAGACGGGGTCGGTGACCTGCGCCGGGCTGCCCCAGCCCTGCGACGGGCGCTGCTGGAACAGCCCGAGGGAGTCGCGGTCGCCGTAGTTGATGTTGCGCAGCGTCGACTCCTGCATCGCCGTGGCCAGGGCCACCAGCCAGGCCCGCGGCGGGGCGCCCATCCCCCGGGCGACCCCGATGATCGTGGCGGCGTTGGTGCGCTGCTCCTCGGACAGGGTGGCCGCGGTGGTGCCGCCCGCACCGCCCGCGAGGTCGATCCCGCCGCGCAGCCCGGCGTCGCAGGAGCCGGAGGAGGTGCTGGACCGGGCCCCGCCCCCGTTGACGGTGAACGCGATCAGGCTGACGACGAGCACCAGCCCGAGTGCGACGAACACCGCGATCGCGGGGACGAGCAGCCGCATCGGCCGCAGCAGGCGCACGTCAGGCCGCCCGGTCGTAGCCGGAGACGCGCCAGTCCCCGTTCTCGGTGCGGACGACGAGCACGAGCAGGGTCAGGGCGTCGGTGGGGACCTCCACGTCGACGGAGCTGGTGGCGACCCGCACCGCCCGCGCCGGCCCGGTGACGACGGTGGCCGGCACCGCGCCCGGGTCGACCGTGGCCAGCACACCGAGGTACTCCTCCGTGGTGAACGGGCGCAGGCCCTCGATCCACCGGTCGGCAGGCGTGCCGTCGGGCGGCCGGATCCAGGCGGCCGACCAGCTGGCGGCGGCCTGCAGCGCCGCCGCGGGCGCGCTGGAGACGGGCAGGGTGGTGGGGGCGAGCTCGGAGACCGGCGGCAGCGCGGTGGGCACGGGCGAGCTCGGAGCCCGCGTGGCCCGCGTGCCGCCCGTCGTCGACGTGGTGCCCGTGGCCGTGACGCCGCCCGGGGCGGCGGGGTCGGGCGGGTTCACCGCGCCCAGCGCGGTGCTGACGCCCAGCACGACGGCCAGCACGGCCACCGCCGTGACGGCGAGCCGAGCCGGGGAGCGCAGCGGCCACTGCCAGACCGCCCGGTAGGCCGCAGCGCGGCCGCGCGGGGACCTAATCGGCACGGCCGCCGCCGGTCCGGTCGTAGACGGGGCCGGTGTAGCCGCGCGTCGGCGGGCGGTAGATGCGGTAGACGGGCACGCCGTCGACGATCTCGGCCTGCACCGGGCGGGCGGCGCCCGGGCGCATCGGGGTGGAGTCGGGCCTGCGGTAGATCGTGCGGTCGTCGACCTCGCCGGGCTCCGACCAGCGCGGGGTCGCCCCCGTGCCGCCGACCCCGCCGCCGCCCGACGGCAGCGCCGGGCGCCGCGCCCCGGGCACGAGCGTGGGCGTCGAGGGGATCTCGATCTCGGTGCGGGGCCGCCCGACGCGCTCCGCGGTGGCGCGCACCCGCATCGGCGCCTCGGCCTCGGGCCGGCTGCCCCCGCCGACGGTGGCCCCGGCCGCTGCGCCGCGGCGCTCGTCCCACCAGCGCGACTGCCGGTCGTCCTCCGGCCCGCCGCGCATCCGCTGCCAGACCCGCGACATCGGCCCGGAGCCGGCGCCGGGCACGATCCCGCCGAACTGCTCCCGGGTGAGCGAGACCATCGACACCAGCCGCCGGAACGGCCGCGCGACGGCCCACAGCACCACCGTGACGACGCCGGTGACGAGCAGCGCCAGCCACAGGTCGATGCCCGCCCCGGGCCGGAACAGCGAGACCACCAGCAGCGCGTGCAGCCCGGCGAGCGCACCCACGACGAGCGTGTTGACGATCGCCGCCCCGCCGACGCGCAGCAGCGCGGGCAGGATGTCGGGCTTGAGCACCGCGACGACCGCGATCGCCGGGGCCGTCATCACCATCAGCCGCAGCAGCAGCATCGCGACGAGCACGAGCACCTTGGACAGCAGCTGGAACAGCGCGATGCAGATCGCCTGCACGACGGCGAGGATCCCGGCGCCGGTGCGGCTGCCCGCCTCCCCGGTGAAGTACGGGTACCGGTCGCCCATCTGCTCGCCGATCGCGGCGAAGTCGGCCTTCTTCTGCTCGGCCAGCTCCAGGGTGTCGCGGCCCTCGGCGATCTCGGCCTTGGTGAACGTCTGCGCGCGCAGCAGGTCGCGGCCGAGCTCCTGGGCCTGCGGCACGTCGGGCGCGCCGAACTCGCCGCGCAACCAGTTCTGGTAGATCACGTTGTCGACCAGCACGGTGGGCAGCGTGTCGCGGTTGCCCAGCCCGACCTGGTCGAGGAACCCCTCCTGCATCGAGGTGACGCCGTCGAGCAGCAGGCCGTCGGCGGCCTTGGCCCAGTCGATCGGGGTGAGGTAGGCCGCCGACCCGATGACGAGCGCGGCCACGGCGAACGCCCCGCGGCGGGCCTGCTGCGCGAGGTCCCCGCGCAGCGCCAGCACCAGCAGGATCACGGCGAGGATCGCGAGCACGGGCCCGATGAACGTGGAGAACACCGCGTCGTACATGGCGGTGGTGCCCGCGGTGATGAGGTCGTCGAGCGGGGAGAGCAGCTCGCCGCCGTCGGCGATCAGGTAGTGCGACCAGTTGACGCCGCCGACGGTGAACTTCGCGACGTTGAACGCCTGGTTGCCCAGCCACGTGTCGGTGGTGCTGGCCGGGTTGAACACCGCGGAGCCCGCGCAGCCGAGGTCGTAGTTGTGCCAGAGCAGCCCGGCGTAGCCGACCTCGTCGTAGACGCTGCCCGGCTCCCCGACGCCGTACACCGGGGGGTCGAGCGAGCCGACGAGCCCGGTGCCGGGGCGGTCGGGCTCCGGGGACTCCTTGCAGTCGAACGGCTGCGCCATCGCCGGGGTGCCGATCAGGACCGAGCCGCCGACGAGCGCGGTGACCACCAGCAGGGCCGCGCGCCGCGAGCGCGGGGCGCCCTCGCGCCTGCGCCGTCGATGGGCCGCGACCAGCAGGGCGGCCAGGATCACCAACCCCACCGGCAGCAGGCCTGCCGGTGCCCCCATCACCTCACGGCCTCCCCGGCCGAGCGCGCCCGGTCGTGGCCGTTGCCGTGGGCGTGCGGCGCCCGGTCGTGCCCGGCGGGGCTGCCGTCGAGGTCGTCGACCAGGTCGAGCTCCTCGTCGTCGAGCAGCTCGGCGCCCGCGGGGAGGACGGGCGGGACGTGCGGGGCGAAGTCGTCGAGGACGTCGTCGTCGGCGAACACGTCGTCGAGCTCGTCGTCGGAGCGGGAGTCGTCGATCTCGGCGGGCAGGCCGTCGTAGCGCATCGTGACCGGTCGCGGCGGGGCGGGCTCGTCGGGCGCGCGCACCGCGGCGGGTGCCGCCGCGGCGGCCACCGGGACCCCGCTCGCGGAGACGCGGCTGGCGTCGGGGTTCGTGTCGAGGGCGGCGCGCACGTGCTCCAGGTGCGGGCCCTCGAGGTCGATCCGGATCTTCTCGACGCCGCCGTGGCCGTCGGCGAAGACGAACTGGCGCGGGGTGTCGTCGGGTCGGTCGTCGTGGCGCGGGCGCGGCGAGAGCGTGCCGAGCATCTGCTCGTAGCCGACGCCGGTGGGCACCTTGAGCAGGCGCAGCGCCTCGTCCTGGGCCTCGCCGTCGTCGGTGCGCCCGACGAACACGGCGTTGACCAGCGACGCGAAGCCCGACACCCGCAGCAGGTCGCCCGCGAGCTGCGAGGCGAACAGCGCGCGGACGTTGAACTTGCGGGAGTCGCGGGCGAGCCGGTCGATGAGCACCTTGCCGGTGGGCACCTGCGACAGGAAGTGCGTCTCGTCGAGCGCGACGCCCTTGCGCAGGTTGCGGTCGGCCTCGTAGATGGTGCGCTGGGTGAGCCAGGACGCGAGGTTGAGCAGCTCGACGGCCAGGGACTCCCCGTCGGTCCACTCCTCGCGCGGGCTGCCCGGCCGCGGCAGCGTCATGCCCTGCATCGTCAGGACCGTGAGCCGGTAGTCGCGCTCGTCCTGCCACGGGTCGTCGCGGCTGGTGTCGGGGAACAGCAGCGCGGCCTGGGGCAGCTCGCGGCGCTCCTCGAGGAAGTCGGCGACGACCCCGGCGTGCTCCTCGCCGTCGCGGGCGTGGCGGCGCAGGGCGTCGATGACGAGCCCGGGGTGGCGGTCGTTGGCCCCGCCGACCTCGCGCACCGCGCGCAGCAGCACGATGCGGGTGTGCGGCATCCGGGAGATGTCGTAGGGCAGCAGGCCGGTGAGGACGTCGAGCACGAGGCGCCTGCGGGTGGCCGCGGCCAGCGACCGCTCGCGGCGCCACGCGCGCTCCGGGTCCTCCTCGTCGGCGAAGTGGTCCTGGCGCGGCTCGGCGACGACGCGGTAGGGGTTGAGGATGCCCGGGTCGGCGCGCAGCAGGTTGATGTGCCGGGAGAAGGGGGCGAGCTCGGGCAGCCGCGTCAGCTCGGCGAGCGGGCCCGACGGGTCGAGCACGGTCCAGCGCGCCCCGGAGCGCAGCGTCTTGTAGACGATCAGACCGGTGAGGAACGACTTGCCCGACCCCAGCCCGCCGACGACGGCGGTGAGGCCGGACGCCCGCCGCACCTCCTGCGCGAGCCACGGGTCCCAGGCCACGGGCCGCCGGGTGGCGGTGCAGGTCTCGCCGATCATGATGCCGCGCCGGTCGCCGACCGAGGCCGTGGCCGCGGGGACGGCGGCGGCCGCCCAGGTGACCGAGCCCCGGCGCCGGTAGGCGGTGGACGCCAGCGGCTCGCCCGGGATGAACTCGCGTGCGTACTTGTACTGCGCCTCCGGGTGCTCCATCTGCACCTTGGGCCGGTAGACGTCGAGCACCTGCTGCGCGCGGCTGACGGCCTCGGCCTCGTCCTTGCCGGACACCGCGACCCGCCACCAGCCGTAGAGGCGGGTGTTGAGCTGGGTCAGCCCGGTGGTCAGCTCGTCCTCGACCTCCAGCACCCGGTCGGCCTGGCGGGCCAGCGACATCGGGGGGTCGAGGTCGTGGTCGTGGGTGTAGTGCCGGATCTGGCTGCGGACCTTGCCCATCTGGCGCTGCAGCTCGCCTGCGACCTCCTCCGGACGCCGGACGTAGATCCGCGCCGACCACTCCACCGGGAACGGGAGGCGGTCGCTGTGCTGCATCCACGGGTCGTCGATCTCGGGGATCCGCAGCCCCTCCATCAGCCCGACGGAGAGCACGGCGACGTTGCGCTGCACCGTCTGCGACCGGATCCGCCCGATCACCTTGACGGTCGGCGCGTACGGCTCCTGGTACATGTCGACGCCGTCGGTGAAGCCCGCGAGGTCCTCGGTCTCCCAGCGCGACACCCCGCCCGGCACGACCGACAGCGTCCGCGGCGCGGGCAGGCCGAGCGCGCAGGAGCGCTGCATGAGCCAGGCGACGTCGTCGGGGCGGGCGGGCACGGCGTCGAGTCCGCTGCCCGCGACCAGCTCGTCGATGTGGGTGACCTCGGAGTCGAGCGCGGCCAGCTCGGCCCGCACCGCGGCCGGCGCGATCCGCTCCAGCACCGGGGCGGCGGCGTCGACCCAGCGGTCGAGCATCCCGCGACCGGAGACCTCGATGCCGAGGAAGACCTCCTTGTCGCTCATGCTCAGGCCCATCAGGTGGCGCTGCTCGCCCTCGAGGAACCCGTCCCAGCCCAGTGCGCCCGCGACGTCGGGCATGCGGCCGAGCGCGTTGTTGTCGAACGACTCCGCCCACATGTGCACCGGGTACGGGCGGGTGGTGACGCGCAGGTGCAGCCACCGGCCCTGCAGCTCGCCGAGCTGCGCGGCGATCTGGCGGATCAGCACCTCGCGCTGGGAGTCGCTGCGGAAGCTCCACGCCTGCGCGGCGAGTCGGTACCAGGCCATCACCTGGGTGCCGGTGCGCGTCAGGTGGCCGTCGATTGAGCGCAGCGCGATCTCGGGGGTGTAGGTCGGCAGCCCGGACTCCCCGGCCAGGGACCGCCCCCGGCGGCGGCGCGGCTTCTCCTCGGCCGCGGCGCCCCGGTCACGCCGTGCCACGCCGACGCCCCTTCCTCCGTCGGGCGGGTGCGGCGGACGGGCCGGTGCGGACGTGCCCGGAGCGCACCGCGCCCCCGGCCGTCGCCGTGCTGGCGCGCGGCCCGCGCACCTCGTGGCCGAAGAGGGCGACGACCTGGCCCAGCGGGCGCTCGTCGTCGATGCGCTGCCCGAGGAACCGGGTGACCACGACGGTGATCACCAGCGCCCAGGCGACGGAGAAGAAGTCGAGCCCGATCCCCAGGCGCCGCTGGACGAACATCACGAGGATCATCGCGAGCAGGCCGACGCCGTAGGAGACGTAGCGGGCGCGCCAGGGGAAGGTGGCGCGCGGCGGCCCGAGCCAGACCGAGTCGACCCGGTACACCTCGTCATCGGTGCGGACGAGCACGCCCGTCACCCGGTGAGGAGGCTGGCCAGGAAGCTGCCGATCTGCGGTCCGTTCCCGGACACGGCGATGCCCAGCGCCACCAGACCGATGATCAGGCCGACGCTCCGGCGGGCGACGCCGGCGTTGTCGCCGCGGCCGCCGATCCACAGCAGGATGACGGCGATCCCCAGGAGGACCAGAGGAACGACGTTCTCCTGGATCCAGGTCTGCAGTCCCCCGGTGCCCACTCCGCCCTGCGCGAGCGCGAACAGTTCTGGATCGATCACGGCGACTCCTCCCGTTCGTGGGGCGTGCACGTCCCAGTGCGGGCAGGCGGCACCGTCCGGCACAGCCCGGCACCGAGTGAAACACGAGTCACCGGACAATCCTAGGGTGCACGCCCGGTTACGGCCCGTCCGGGCGCGGCTGTTCGCAGGCGCACACACGGATCTCACGGCGGGCGACCGGGCCCGCGGTCGTCACCCGCCGTTCGGCGGTACCCCCGGGTGCGCCACGTCCGGTGCGTGTCGGCGCGTCCGATCCGGCCGGCGGGCCGGTCGTGCGAGCCTTCTCACCCGTGCCGCCCCCGCGGTGACTGTTACCGGCGGGTAAGTTCATGCGCGGTCCGGACCCCGTCGGAGCAGGTGACGGCGGGTTAGTCTGCTGCGCAACGGCCCGCGATCCACCACTCGCGGACCAGTTCTGGGAGGAACACCCGTGGTTGTGAGACTGATCATCGGCTTGGCGATGACCGTGATCGCGTTGGCGGTCTCGGGCCGTCGGGCGCTGTGGATCTACAAGCTGATCTCGTCGGGTCAGCCGGCGAACGACCGGACCGACGGGTTGAACCAGCGGATCCGGGCGCAGTTCGTCGAGGTGTTCGGGCAGCGCAAGCTGTTGAAGTGGTCGGTGCCGGGTCTGGCGCACCTGTTCACCTTCTACGCCTTCGTCATCCTGATCACGGTCTACCTCGAGGCCTACGGCGCGCTGTTCGTGCCGGACTTCGCGATCCCGCTGATCGGGACCTGGCCGGTGCTGGGGTTCCTGCAGGACACGATCGCGGTGCTGGCGCTGATCTCGCTGGGCGTGTTCTCGGTGATCCGGGTGCGCAACGCCCCGGAGCGCAAGGCGCGGGAGTCGCGGTTCTACGGCAGCCACACCGGCGGTGCGTGGCTGATCCTGTTCATGATCTTCAACGTGCTGTGGACGCTGTTCCTCTACCGGGCCGCGGCCTCGGCGCTGGGCTACCTGCCCTACGAGAGCGGTGCGTGGGCGTCGATCGGGCTGGGGCAGCTGTTCACGGGCCTGTCCGAGCCGGTGCTGGAGGTCGTCGAGAGCGTCGGTCTGCTGCTGCACATCGGCGTGATGCTGGTCTTCACGGTGATCATCGCCTACAGCAAGCACCTGCACATCTTCACCGCGCCGATCAACGTCTCGGCCAAGCGGTTCCCGAAGGCGCTGGGCCCGCTGCCGGCGATGGAGTCCAACGGCAAGAAGATCGACTTCGAGGACCCGGGCGAGGACGACGTCTTCGGCCGCGGCCGGATCGAGGACTTCACCTGGAAGGGCATGCTGGACTTCGCGACCTGCACCGAGTGCGGTCGCTGCCAGTCCCAGTGCCCGGCGTGGAACACCGGCAAGCCGCTGTCGCCGAAGCTGCTGATCATGGACCTGCGCGACCACATGAACGCGAAGGCGCCGTACATGATCGGTGGCCGGGACATGCCCGAGGAGGGCTCGATCGACTGGGCCGCGGGCCTGGACGCCCACCCCGGGCACGGCGTGCCGGAGTCGGGGTTCGAGCGGGTCCGCGGGTCCGGGCCGGAGCAGGCGCTGCGCCCGCTGGTCGGCACCGCGGAGCAGGGCGGGGTCATCGACCCGGACGTGCTGTGGGCGTGCACGACCTGCGGGGCGTGCGTGGAGCAGTGCCCGGTCGACATCGAGCACGTCGACCACATCGTCGACATGCGCCGCAACCAGGTGCTGATCGAGTCGGAGTTCCCCTCCGAGCTGGGCACGCTGTTCAAGAACCTGGAGAACAAGGGCAACCCCTGGGGGCAGAACGCCAAGGAGCGCCTGGACTGGACGAAGAAGCTCGGGTTCACCGTCAACGTGTTCGACGGGGAGCTGGCCCCGGAGACGGAGTACCTGTTCTGGATCGGGTGTGCCGGGGCGTTCGACGACGGCGCGAAGAAGACCGTGCAGGCCACCGCGGAGCTGCTGCACCGGGCCGGGGTGACCTACACCGTGCTGGGGCCGGAGGAGACCTGCACCGGTGACCCGGCGCGGCGCTCGGGCAACGAGTTCCTGTTCCAGATGCTGGCCCAGCAGAACGTCGAGGTCCTCAACGCGGTGTTCGAGGGCCGTGAGGCGGGCACCCGCAAGATCGTCACCACGTGTCCGCACTGCCTCAACACCCTGGGCCGGGAGTACCCGCAGCTCGACGGGCACTACGAGGTCATCCACCACACCCAGCTGCTCAACAAGCTCGTCCGCGAGGGCAAGCTCGTGCCGGTCGCCGCCCCGGCCGAGGACGCGCTCGCGCCGGTGACCTACCACGACCCGTGCTACCTGGGCCGGCACAACGAGGTCTACGAGGAGCCGCGCGAGCTCGTCGGCGCGGTCGCCACGCTGACCGAGATGCCGCGTCACGCCGACCGCTCCATGTGCTGCGGCGCCGGTGGTGCGCAGATGTGGATGGAGGAGCGGATCGGGCAGCGGGTCAACGTCAACCGCACCGAGGAGGCCATCGCCACCCTGTCCGGCGCGGCGACGCCGAGCGAGGCGACGCTGAACGCGGCGGGCGCGAACGGGACGGGCCCGGTCGCCGGGTCCGACGGCGCGGCCGCGGGCGGCACCATCGCGGTGGGCTGCCCGTTCTGCAAGACGATGCTGTCCGACGGCCTCACCCAGAAGCAGGGCGAGGGCTCCGGCGAGGGCATGCAGGTCCAGGACGTCTCGCAGATGCTGCTCACCGCGGTCAAGCGAGGCGACGCCTCGTCCAACGGCCACTCCACCGACGGCTCCACGCCGGCGGAGGAGAAGGAGCCCGCGGCGGGCGACTCGCAGAGCTGACGATCCCCGCGGACGCCGCCGGCCGTCACCCGGCCGGCGGCGCTCCGCAGGGGGCGAAGCCGGTGACGACGTAGCTCTGGCCGGTCGGCTCGCGGCCCACCGTGAGCACCCCGAGCTGCGGGCCGGCGACGCCGTCGTCCCAGGTCAGCTCGCAGGCGTCGACGACGAGGCCGTCACCCTGCTCCTGGGTCGGGGCCTCGGCGTCGGCGTAGGAGTTCCGGTCGGTGATCCCGGCGGTCACGGTCTGCACCGCCGCGACGCAGTCGGGGGCCCGCACGGACGCGGTGAACGCGGTGCGGGCGGCCTCGGCGAGCAGGTTGTCGCACACCGCGCCGGGGGCCTCGGGGCGGTCGCCGTAGGCCAGCCGGTTGAGCAGCACCGGGAGCAGCCGCGCCGGGGCCGGGACGCCCTGCAGGCCCTTGCTCTCCTGCTGCGTCCGGGCCTGCGCCTCCGCGGCCTCCTGGGCGTCCTGCGCGCTGACGAACGCGTACGCCCCTCCGCTGACGACGCACAGCACCGCCCCCACCGCGGCGAGCCGCCACCGCGGCAGCCGCAGCACCCCCGCGACGAGCACGCCGATGCTCGCGGCCAGCACCCAGGCCCACGGCGTGGTCGACAGCATCAGCCCGGCGACGACGACGAGCCCGCCGAGCGGCCACACCCAGCGCCCGAGCAGCCGGTCGACCCGCAGCAGGGCCAGCAGCACCAGCACCGCGACCCCGGCCAGCCACGGCCACGGCGACCACCCGGAGAACGGCGTCAGCAGGACCGCCGTGGCCCCGACGCCCAGCGCCGCCGTGCCGTGGGGGGTGCGGGTGAGCCGCTTCCACAGGAGCTCGCCGCGCGACGGCGGGGGCGGCGGCGGGACGTCGCCGGTCCACGGGGCGGGCGGAGGGGAGGGGTTCCACGGGACGGGTGGTCCCCCGGGTGCGCGCGGCTCGTCCATCGCCCACCGACCCTACGGACGCGCGGCGTCTACAACCAGCCGTGGTCGCGGGCGCGTTCGACCGCCTCCGAGCGGTTGCCCGCCCCGAGCTTGTGCATCGCCGACGACAGGTAGTTGCGCACCGTCCCCGGCGAGAGGTGCACGCGCTCGGCGATGTCGGCGGCGGTGCCGGAGGGGTCGACGTGCCGCAGGACGTCGAGCTCGCGGTCGGTGAGCGGACAGTCCTCCGTCATCAGCGCGGTCATCGCGAGGTCCGGGTCGACGTAGCGGCCGCCGCGGTGCACGCGGCGGATGACGTCGGCGAGGACCGTGGCCGGGGCGCTCTTGGTGACGAACCCCGCCGCGCCCGCGGCGAGCGCCCGGCGCAGCACCCCGGGCCGGGCGTGCCGGGTGAGGATGATGCAGCGGGTGCCGGGCTCGTTCGCCGCGACCCACTGCGCCACCTCGGCCCCGTCGCGGCCGGGCATCTCGACGTCGAGCACGGCGACGTCGGGGCGGTGGTCCCGGATCGCGACGACGGCCTCGTCACCGGTGCCCGCCTCCCCGACGATCTCCAGGTCGGACTCCAGCCCGAGCAGCGCCCCGACCGCGCCGCGCGTCAGCGACTCGTCGTCGGCCAGCACGACGCGGATCGCGCTCATCGGGCCCCCACGGGGACCGAGGCGTCGAGCCGGAACGTGCCCTCGGGGGTGAGCCCGGCGTCGAGGCGGCCCGCGTGCTCGGTGAGGTGGCGCTCCAGGGCGGCGAGCCCCGTGCCGGGGTCGGTCTCGGCGGCCGGCAGCGCCCCGTCGTTGACGACGACGAGCCGCGCGTCGCCGTCGACCACGTCGATCTCGATCGTGCACCGGCTGGGCTCCGCGTGGCGCAGCACGTTGGTCATCGCCTCTCTCAGCACCCGGCCCAGCACGGTGCGGGCGGTCGGTCCGACGGTCTCGGGGTCGCCGCGGACGACGAGCGCGATGCCGGAGGAGTCGAGCACGGCGCGGGCGCCGACGAGCTCGGTGACCAGGTCGATCGAGCGGGTGTCGCGGACCAGGGCCCGCACCTCCGTCAGCGACTCCCTGGCCACCCGCTGCACCTCCACCATCTCCGCGCGGGCCCGCTCGTGGTCGGGGTGGCGTGCGGCCAGCTCGCTCTTGAACGCGACGACCTCGAGCGCGTGCCCGAGGATGTCGTGCAGGTCGTCGGCCAGGCGCAGCCGCTCGCGGGCCGTCGCGAGCTCGGCGGCGGTGCGCCGTGCCCCGTCGATGTCGATGACCGCCTTGAGCCACCACAGCCGCTCGACGTCGAGGATCCACATGCCGCCGACGTAGGTGACCGCGACGGCCACCGTGATGCCGCGGAAGGCCTGCGAGGCGGGATCCGTCGGGTAGATCAGGCCGGTCACGTACCAGCCGAGGACGCCGGTGAGGGCGGTGGCCGCCACCACCCAGACGACGGTGGCCCGGGCCCGGAGGCCGCCGACGACGTCGCCGAGCAGCACGCCGCCCAGCAGCGCCCACGTGAAGCCGAGCGCGCCGCTGCCCATCCCGACGACGGTGACGGCGAGCCCGACCACCGACGCGGAGATCGTGAACCACGGTGCGGCCGGCCGGCCGAGCGACCGCATGAGCTCGCGGATGCGCCACAGGTGCAGCCCGAACCCGACGACGTAGAGCACGACCATGATCGCGGCGAACCCGGGCCGCAGGCCGCCGAGGAACAGCGGGATCGGCACCAGCAGCAGGTAGAGCAGGGTGCTGACCAGGCCGATGCGCCCGAACCGGCGGGCCGTGCGCACACGGCGCTCCTCGAACCCGGGCGGCGAGCTGTCCACGCGGCCACCGTAGCCGAGCGGCCGCCGGCACCGGCGAGGTCGATGACAGCTGTCATGCCCGGTGGTGACCGTCGGGACTACTGCGGTCCCACCCGCGCCCGGCACCCTCGTCGCCATGACACAGACGACCACCGGACCCGCCGCCGTCCCGCGGCCGACGGAGCGGGACACCGCGATCTCGGTGCGCGGGCTGCGCGTCAGCTACGGCGACTTCGACGCGGTGCGCGGCATCGACCTCGACGTCCGCCGCGGCGAGGTCTTCGCCCTCCTCGGCACGAACGGCGCGGGCAAGACCACCACGCTGGAGGTGCTGGAGGGGTTCGGCCGGCGCAGCGGCGGCACGGTGTCGGTGCTCGGCGTCGACCCGGCCGTCGACCGCGCCGCGCTCCAGCCGCGGATGGGGATCCAGCTGCAGGAGGGCGGCTTCGTCGACGAGCTGACGGTGCTGGAGACGCTGCAGCTGTGGCAGCGGCTCGTCGAGCGCCCGGACCGGCCCGAGCGGCTGCTGGAGCGCTTCGAGCTCACGGGGCGCAGCGACGTCGCCGTCTCCAGGCTCTCCGGCGGGGAGAAGCGCCGGCTGGACCTGGCGATGGCGGTGTGGGGCTCACCGGAGCTGGTGATCCTCGACGAGCCGACGACCGGGCTCGATCCGGAGTCGCGCCGCCGGACCTGGGACGCGATCCAGGAGCTGCAGGACGCCGGGCGGACCGTCGTGCTCACCACGCACTACCTGGAGGAGGCCGAGGCGCTGGCCGACCGGGTGGCGATCATGCACGAGGGGCGCGTCGCGGTGTCGGGCTCGCTCGCCGACATCGTCGCGGCGCAGCCGTCGGGGTTCTCGGCGACGCTGCCGGCGGGCGCGGACGAGCTGCCCGTCGTCGGCGGGGAGGTGGAGCGCGACGGCGACCGCGTCCGCGTGCGCACCGAGGACCTGCAGGGCGACCTCACCGCGTTCCTGACCTGGGCGGCCGAACGCGGGGTGCGGCTGTCCGACCTGCGGGCGGCCCCGGCGTCGCTCGCCGACATCTACCACGCCGTGCGCACCGGATCGGAGCACTCATGACCACCGCCGCCCCCGCCTCCACGAGCAGCGCCTCGCGGGTCCTCGCGCTGGGCGCCGCGGAGGTGCGGCTGCTGCTGCGCAACCGCACCGCCGCGATCTCGTCGCTGTTCCTGCCGATCGCGTTCGGGGTGTTCTTCGCCTTCAGCTTCGACTCCGGCGCCGAGACCGGGCCCGGGATCTGGGGGATGATCACGGCCCTGCAGCTGGTGCTGACGTTCACGATGGGCGTCTACATCACGATCACTCAGACGATGGTGGCGCGGCGCCAGACGCGCGTGCTGAAGCGGATGCGCACCAGCAGCCTGTCCGACACGGGGGTGCTGCTCGCCACGACCGGGCCGGCCGTCGCGATCGCGCTGGTGCACCTCGCGCTCTACGCGGTCATCAACACGCTGCTCGGGGCCCCGTTCCCGGCCGACGTGGTGCCGCTGGTGCTGGCCGTCGCCGGGGGGCTCGCGGTGTGCGTCACCGCCGGGTTCGTCACCTCGATCGTCACCCCGACCCCGGAGCGCGCGCAGATCACCACGCTGCCGCTGTTCTTCCTGATGTTCGGCGCGGCGTTCGTGGTGCCGATGCTGGCGGTCGACTCGTGGTGGCAGGCGCTCGTGCTGGTGCCCGGCGCCCCGATCGGGCTGCTGACCCAGCTCGCGTTCTCCGGCGGCACCTGGGCCCCCGGCCTGCTGGGGCTGCCCGCGGCGCTGCCCGGGATCGTCAGCCTGATCGCGTGGACCGCGGCGTTCTCCGTGCTCGCGCAGCGGCGGTTCCGCTGGGACCCGCGCGTCTGAGCGGGGTCAGCGCCGGGTGTCGATCCGGTGGAAGTTGAGGTGCGCCCGCGACGGCGTCGGACCGCGCTGCCCCTGGTAGCGGGACCCGACGCCGTCGCTGCCGTAGGGCCGCTGCGCCGGGCTGGACAGCCGGAACAGGCACAGCTGCCCGATCTTCATGCCCGGCCACAGCGTGATCGGCAGGTTGGCGACGTTCGAGAGCTCCAGCGTGATGTGGCCGGAGAAGCCGGGGTCGATGAACCCGGCCGTGGAGTGCGTGAGCAGCCCCAGCCGGCCGAGGCTCGACTTGCCCTCCAGCCGCCCCGCCAGGTCGTCGGGCAGGGTCACCGCCTCGAACGTCGAGCCCAGCACGAACTCGCCGGGGTGCAGCACGAACGGCTCGTCGCCCTCCGGCTCGACGGCGGAGGTGAGCTCGTCCTGCTGCTCGGCCGGGTCGATGTGGGTGTAGCGCGAGTTCTGGAACACGCGGAAGAACCGGTCGAGGCGCACGTCGATGCTCGAGGGCTGCAGCATCGACGGGTCCCAGGGATCGAGGACCAGCCGGCCGCCGTCGAGTTCCTTCAGCAGGTCACCGTCGGACAGGAGCACGAGGTCAGACTAGGCCTCGGTGTTCGACGGCTCGTCGGCGTCCTCGGTGCGGACGACCGGCTCCGCGGTGGCCTGCTCGGGCACCACCGGCTCGGCGAGCACCGGCGACGGCGTGAGCCCGAACATCCAGGCGACGGCCTGCTCGACGCGCTGCGCCTCCTTGCCGTCCGACGGCTCCGTCTCGTGCTTCGGCGACACGGCCAGCACCTGCCGCACCGTGGTCATCACGCGCGGGCTGAGGATGCTCCGTATCGAGTCGCCCGGCTGCGCGACGTGCGGGCCGTCGACCAGCACCGCGGGCGTGCCGAGCCCCGGGGCGTCGGTGACCAGCTCGGGATCGTCGGAGACGAGCACCGTGGCCGCGGCGATGAGGCCGACCAGCTCGGCGAGCGGGAGCGCACGGACCGCGATGGCCCGGTCGTGCTGGGCGATCGGTGCCGCCGCACCGTGGGCCGCGAGCTCGCCGTAGACGACGATCTCGACGTCGGACTCGCGGTCCAGCAGGTCGGGCAGCCCGGCGAGAACGCCGAGGGAGTCGGGCCGGTCGAGACCGACCAGCACCAGCTTCGAGTCGCCCGCGCGGACGCGGCGGACCAGGCGGGCGAACCGCAGGTCGGCCGGCTGGGGGTTGGCGGCCATCGTGTCGCCGACGGGGATCGCGTTCGGCCCGATCGGGCTCCCCAGCGCCGCGCCGCCGGTGGTGAGGAACAGCGAGGCGAGCTGGCCGATGATGCGCCGGTTGGCCTCCTGCGGGAACGGGCAGAGCAGGTCGTCGCTGGCCACCCCCGCCTGCAGGTGCACGACCGGGATCTGGCGCCAGAACGCCACCTGGGCGGCCATCGCCGCCGTCATCCCGCCGCCGTAGACCATCACCGCGGAGGGGTCGAGGTCGACGAGCAGCTCGTCGATCCGGGTCATCAGCATCGCGCCGACCGCGGCCGGGTGCTCCCCGGGCGGCTCCCGCAGCAGCAGCGTGACGTCGGCGGGCACGCCGAGGGCCTCGAACGCCTCGTGCACGCCCATCGGGTCGACGCCCGTGGCGATCGTGAGCGCACGGATGCGGTCGGCGTCGTTGAACGCCGTGGCCACGGGGGCGAGGCGGGCGACCTCGGGGCGGCTGCCGGCGATCAACAGGACGTCGTGGTCGTGGTCCTGATCCGGGAGCGGGCCCAGGGGTGGTTCGATCCGGGTCATGCTCGGGTCCTTCTCGGCCGGGGGAGCTGGCCTTACGGGGCCCCGACAGTGTGAACCGGCGGGGCACGACCCGTCGAGCCCGGATCCCACCTGGCGAGGCATCCGGAGCAGGTACCACCCGGATGGTGGTACTCGATGCGTAACTGTCCTCACTCACAGTGAGCTGCTAGAGTCGGGACACGCAGTGCGGATGTAGTTCAATGGTAGAACATCAGCTTCCCAAGCTGAATACGCGGGTTCGATTCCCGTCATCCGCTCAGACACGAAGGCCCAGGTCAGAGGATCACTCCTCCGGCACTGGGCCTTCGTCGTCGGTGCCCCATCGGATCCCGCCGATGAGTCCTGCGGTCCTCGGCGGTCCACCCACGGGACAGCGGTCCACGCGATCTCGAGGAGTCACCATGTCCCGGACCCGGGTGCACAACCTGAACATCTCGCTCGACGGCTACGCCGCGGGCGAGCACGTGACCCTCGACCACCCGATCGGCGGGGCCGAGCGGCTCTTCGGGGGGTTCGACGGCCGGTTCATCCACGGGATCGGCGAGGTCGATGCGCCCGTCACCCTCGACCGCGCGCTGACCACGCTGTGGGGGCAGGGCATCGGCGCCGAGATCATGGGGCGCCGCAAGTTCGGGCCGCAGGTCGGCGAGTGGCCCGACGACGGATGGCAGGGCTGGTGGGGCGAGGAGACGCCCTTCCGCACGCCGGTGTTCGTCCTGACCCACCACCCGCGTCCGCCGATCGACCTCGCCGACGGCACGAGCTTCCGCTTCGTCGACGGGTCGCCGCACGACGTGCTCGCCCTGGCCCGGGAGGCCGCCGGCGGCGGTGACGTCCGCATCGGCGGCGGACCGTCGACGGTCCGCCAGTTCCTGGAGGCCGACCTGGTCGACTTCATGCACCTGGTGGTCGTGCCCATCACCCTCGGCCGGGGGGTGTCCCTGTGGGACGGGGTGAGCGGCGTCGAGGACCGCTTCACCGTCGAGTCGATCGCCTCGCCGAGCGGTCTGACCCACCAGCTCTGGAACCGGAAGGCGCAGGTCTGAGACGCCGCACCCCCGCGCACTCGGTGTGCGCGGGGGTGCGGTCGTCGTGGCGTGGCGGGATCAGCCGGCGCGGGCGTCCAGCCAGGCGTCGACGTCGTCGACGACCTGGTCGTGGTTCGCCTCCAGCACCGGGTAGTGCGACGCGTCCGCGATGATCGACTTCGTGACCTCGGGGCTGCCCAGGTAGCGGGCGGCCTGCAGGTCGGCGGCCGGGGGCGGGAAGATCGCGTCGGCGTCGCCGAACTGGACGAGGACCGGCACGTCGATGCGGGCGAGCATCACGGTGTCGACCGCCAGTGCCGGGCCGAGCGAGAGGATCTGGCCGCACGGGTCGGCGTTCGGCGCCGGGACGGCGTCGCGGACGGCCTGCTCGGCGCTGTTGAAGTAGAAGGTGTCGATCGAGTCCTTCGCGAAGACCGCGTAGTCCGGCTCCGCGTCCGGGTCGCCGCCGAGCAGGCAGCGCTGCGAGGCGTCGGCGACCTCGGCCACGCCGTACGGGGAGGCGGCGAAGTCGCCCCAGGCGAAGTTCAGCACGCCGTCGACGTTGCCGTAGTGCGCGGCCGCCAGGTTCGAGATCAGCCCGCCCACGGACGACCCGCCGAGGTAGACGCGGTCGAACGCCGGGGCCTTCGCCTCGTCCAGCTCGTAGTCCCCCGCCCGCAGCGCGTCCACCATCTGGTGCGCGACGTCGGCCTCGGAGCCGAAGCAGGTGGCGAGGCCGGCCGGGCGGTCGCTCGAGCCGTAGCCGAGGCGGTCGACCGCGACGATGGCGTGGCCCTGCTCCGCCAGCCGGCGCGCGACGTTGTAGCCCTCCACGCCGTCGAACTGCCAGTAGTCCTGGTCGAACGTGACCGCGTGCAGGAGCAGCGACACCGACCCGCCGGACTCGACGGCCTCCTGCGGGGCGACGAGCGTGCCCCGCACGGTGTACTCCGCGCCGTCCGAGGCGCACGGCACCGACGTCGTGTTCGTGTTCTGGACGGTGAACGAGATCGGGACCTCGACGACCTCCTGGTCGGCCAGGGCGACGGGGGCGGTGACGATGGTGGCGGCTGCCGCCGCACCGAGTGCGGCGATCACGGCGATACGACGGCGCATGGACATCCTCGACTATTCGATGGGGAGCTCTCGGTCGATCAACGCGACCCCACCTGCGGCGGTGCGCGAACGGACCGCTTTCACCTGTTCGGGGACGGGGGGAGCCGGCGGGCGACGTCTTGTTTGGAAGTCACACTATTGGTTAGGCTCACCTCATGAAGCGAATCGTCGTGGGTGCGGCGGCCCTCCTGGTGGCCCTGGCCGGATGTGCGACGCCGGGCGGGGAACGCGCGGCCGTCGCGGACTCCTCCCCGCAGGGCACGTTCCCCGTCACCGTCGAGCACGCGCTCGGTAGCACCACGATCGAGCGGGAGCCCACCCGCGTCGTCACCCTCGGTCCCTCCGACGCGGACGCGGTGCTCGCGCTCGGCGTCGTGCCGGTCGGGATCAACAGCCGGTACGGCTTCGAGCGCGGTGTCGGCCCATGGGCGGAGGCGGCACTGGGCGACGCCGATCCGGTCGTCACGGCGGGCAACGAGCTGCAGTTCGAGGCCATCGCCGCGCTGCGGCCGGACGTGATCGTCAACGTCGGGTCGGGCGGCGACCCGGCCGAGCACGACACCCTCTCCCGGATCGCACCGACGATCGCGCTGCCGGCGGGCGCCGCGCCGTACGCCCCGCGCTGGCAGGACGCGACCCGGCTGATCGCGCAGGCGCTCGGGCGTGCGGCCGAGGGCGAACGACTGGTCGCCGCGACCGAGGACCACCTGCGCGAGGTCGCGGCCGAGAACCCCTCCTTCGCCGGGCGGACGCTGACCTACCTCGACGTCCTCGCCGGCGAGGCCTACGTCGGTGGCCGGGAGGCGACGGTCGTCACGACGATGCGCGAGCTCGGGTTCGTCGACACCCCCTACGTCGCGGGCCTGCCCGCGGAGGAGACGCAGTCGGCGCTGTCCGCCGAGTTGCTCCCGCAGGTCGATGCGGACGTCGTGCTGATCTACGCGATCGACGGGAGCCCGGAGCAGGCGCTGGCGGCCAACGCCGGGCTGGCGAACCTCGGGGCCGTCCGCGCGGGTCGCGCGCAGTTCCTGCCGGACCTGTCCCTGTCGGCGCCGTCGGTGCTGTCGATCCCGTACGGCGTCGACCGGCTGGTGCCGTTCCTGCAGGCCGCTACGGGCTGACGGCGCTCTCCGGGCCCAGGGTCAGCGCCGCCCGGTTCGTCGGCAGGTCACCGCGCTCGAGCAGGCCGGCCATGCCGTCGACGAGCGCGCGCACGGTCCAGCCGAACAGCTCGCCGGGCCGGTCCGGGTCCTCCTGGTAGCGCCGGCTCAGCGCGTTGTCGGCGGCGGCCAGCGCCACCGAGGTGACGCGGCTGAGCAGCACGTACGCCTCCTCCGGGCCGAAGTCGGGGTGCAGGGCGCGCAACCGGGCGATGCCCGCGTCGAACACGGCGAGGGTCTCGGGGTGGTAGGGCCCATCGAGCAGGTAACGCTCGACGCCCGGGTGCCGGTGGGCGAGCAGCCAGGCGTTCTCCGCCACCTCGAGCAGGTGCGCCCGCCACTGCGGGTGCGACCGGGGGAGCGGGAACGAGGCGTGGGCCCGGGCCGCGGCCCGGGTGTAGAGGTCGTCGCGGCCGCGGACGTAGCGGTAGATCGCCATGTCCGTGACGCCGAGGTCGCGCGCGACCCCGGCCACGCTGAACCGGTCGAGGCCGAGCGCGATCGCCGTCTCCAGGATGCGGTCCAGGCTCAGCACCCGGCCGACGGTACCGACGCAGCGCGTCCCGCGTCGCGGGACGGCGGTGCCGTCAGCTCATCCCGGAGGCGGCCAGGGCGTCGTAGCCTTCGCCCGTCAGCAGCGCCTGCATCTGGCGGCGGCGGACGCCGATGTTGGAGCCCTCGATGACGGGGTAGGCCAGCGCGTCGTTGAGGTACCGGACGAGCGGGAAGTCGTGGTCGTACGCCGACACCCCGACCAGCTTGATCAGGTCGTTGATGACGTCGACACCGGTCTCGGAGCCGAACACCTTCGCGTGCAGCGCCCACTCCAGGCCGGACGGGTGGCCGGACAGCGCGGCGTCGAGCGCGCGCCAGGACAGCAGGCGGACGGCCTCGATCCGGGCCTTCGCGTCGGCCAGGACGTCGGCGACGGACTGGTGCTCGATGATCGGCACGGCCCCGCCGCGGCGCTCGGTGGTGGCGAAGCGGTGGGCCACGTCGAACGCCCGGCGCATCGCGGCCACGGCGAAGGTCCCGATCGACGCCCCGCTCCCGACGAACGCGTTGCGGGTGAGCTCGACGCCCTGCCCCTCCGCCCCCAGCAGGTTGGCCTTGGGGACGCGCACGTCGACCAGCCGGATCCGGGCGGTGAGGCAGCCGCGCAGGCCGGGGAGGTCGTAGTACTGCTCCACCTCGATGTGCCCGGCGAGGTGCTCGCGCTCCGCCACGACCAGCGAGACGCCGCCGGGGGTGCGGCAGACGATCGTCATGACGTCGGGGCCGTCGCCGTCCCAGCCGGGCAGGTGCGACGCCCAGGCCTTCCGCCCGTTGACGACCCAGTGGTCGCCGTCGTCGACCGCGGTCGTGCGGGTGCCCTCGGCGGGCGCGGGGAGGTCGAAGTTGGCGCTGCCGCCGGGCTCGGAGTACGCCATCGCGGCGACGGGCGCCCCGGCGTCGGCCAGGAACGGCGCGACGAACCGCTCGATCTGCTCCGGCGTGCCGACCTGGTAGACCGGCGCCAGCGCGATCAGCGGCCCGGCCATGGAGATGACGAAGTCGGGGCTGTGCGCGGCCCACTCCTCGATGAGGATGGCCGCGTCGACCCCGCCGCCCGCGGCCCCGCCGAACGGCACCGGGACGAACCCCTTGAGGAACCCGGCCTCCACGGCCTTCTCGAACGCGGGCCGGGCGAGCAGGGCGCGGCGCAGCGGGTCGGGCTCGGCGCGCACGGCGTCGGCGAGGTCGCGCAGGTGGGCCTCGGCGAACTGCCGCGCACCGTGCTTGAGCTGCTCCTGCTCGGGGGAGAGGGAGAACGAGACGGGCACGGGATCCTCCGGCGGTCGGGGGTGGCGGTCAGCCGCCAGGCTCCTGCGCCGGGCCGTCGCCGTCTTGTCCCCGCGTGCGCCGCGGGTGTGCATCCCGTGCACCGCGGCGCACGTCGCTGGGTGTGCACCCGAACTCGCGGCGGAACGCCCGGCTGAACGACGCGGCGTCGTCGAAGCCGGCCGACGCGGCGATGTCGGTGATCGTGGGGCCCGGCCCGGGCGCGGCAAGCAGCGCGGCGCACCGGTCCAGGCGCAGCCGCCGCACCGTGGCGGCGAACGACTCCCCGTCGGCGAACGCCGCGTGCAGCGTGCGCGGGGAGACCGCGAACCGGCGCGCCACCGTGCGCACCGACAGCGACCGGTCGCCGAGCCGTCCCCGCACGTACCGCTCGATCTCCGCCCGCAGCACCGCGCGCGGCGGCCCGTCGCCCGCCCGCCCGGACGTCGTGGCGGACAGGGTGCCGGCGAGGGCCTGCTCCAGCTCCGCGGCCGCGACCGGCCCGGCGTCGACGTCCCACAGCGACGCCACCATCGCCCGCACCACCGCGCCCGGCCCGTCGCCGCCGAACCGCCCGCCGACGTGCTTGTGCACCGCGGCGGCCCGGCCGTCGAGCAGCGCGTGCGGCACCCGGTAGGACAGCATCTGCCACGGGTCGTCGAAGTCGAAGCGGTAGGGCCGGGTCGTGTCGACGATCGTGAACTCACCCGGCCCGACGACGGACTCCGCCCCGCCCTGCCGCACCCGGCACCGGCCCGCGACCTGCAGGTTCACGAAGAAGTAGGCGTCGTCGGTGCGTGCGACCTCGCGCGGACCGTGCACGGTCTCCTGCGGCTGCGACGCGATGTGGGCCCGCACGACGCGCTGCAGCGGGCGCGTCTCGACGCGGGCGGCGAAGCCGGTGCCGGGCCCGGCGCGGCGGGGCACCAGCGGGACGAACGCCTGGCAGATGACCTCGTGCCAGTAGTCGAACTGCTCCCGGTCGGGCCGGGCCGCGACGTCCCACACCGCCACCGGGGCCTCCTCCCACGCCGTCCGGATCGTCGTACACGCACTCGCCGGCGGTCAATCGTCGGCGGCAGGATGGGTGCCGTGGACATCGAGACCGAGCGGATGGTCCTGCGCCGATTCACCCCCGACGACGTCGACGACCTCGTCGCCCTGCACAACGACCCGGCCGTGATGCGCTACCTGGGCCCGTGCGACGAGACCGCGGAGCACGTGCGCGACGTGCTGCTGCCCTACTACCGCTCCTTCGATCGTCCCGGCGGCGGCTACGGCTACCGCGCGGCGATCGAGCGCGACGGCGGCGCGTTCCTCGGCTGGTTCCTGTTCCGTCCGGCCCGCGAGGACCCGCAGCCGGGGGTGATCGAGGTGGGCTACCGGCTGCACCGGGCCGCGTGGGGCCGCGGGTTCGCGACGGAGGGCGCGTCGGCGCTCGTCGACCGGGGGTTCACCGAACTGCCGATCCACACGGTCGTCGCCGACACGATGACGGTCAACACCGGCTCGCGGCGGGTGCTGGAGAAGCTGGGGATGCGGCACGTGGCCACCGTCCACCCGCACTACGACGATCCGGTCCCGGGCACCGAGCACGGCGACGTGCTCTACGCGCTCACCCGCGCGGAGTGGACCGCAGCGCGGCGGGCGCCCTGAGCCGCCACGCCTCCTCGACGAGCTCGGCGAGCTGGGTCCCGTCGACCGCGCCGAGGTCGACGAGGATCGCGCCGTGGCCGTCGTAGTGCGGGGTCGTGGAGAACGCCGGGTCGCCGGACGCGAGCAGCGCCGCCTTCTCGTCCAGCCCGCACATCACGACGAGCAGCCCCTCGGCCTCGGTGCGCAGCCGCACGAACCCCTTGCCCCGCACCTTCAGCGCCGGGGTGCGGTACCAGGTCGACTCCTCGACCCCCGGCAGCGCGCCCCCGATCCGCACGACGTCGGCCCAGTCAGGCATCGCGACCCCGGAACCATGCCGCGATGCCCGGCATGTGCGGCTCGAAGGCGCCGGGGGCCGAGAAGTTGAGCGCCCCGGCCCGTTCGTCGGTGCGGTTCTCGAAGTCGTGCGGGAAGCCGCCCGGTGCCAGCACGAACGAGCCCTTCGGGGCGTCGACCCACCGGTCGCCGAGCAGGAACGACACCGTGCCGTCGAGGACGTAGAACACGTCGTCCTCCGGGTGGGTGTGCGCGCCGGGGCCCGCGGTGTGCGGCTCGAGCCACCACTCCGAGATCGAGTAGCGGTCGGCCGTCTCCGGCCCGTCCGCCTTGAACACCGCGTCGATGCGCCCCATCGCGTAGCGGCGCCCGGCTCCGGGCGCGAGGTGGACGGGCTGCCGCTCTGGGTCCATCGCGCCACGGTAGCCACCGGGGTCCGCGGGATTGGACGAAACGGAGCTCACCGCCGCGCCGGCCGCTCGTGGGGCGAGCGGGCCAGCACCACCACGCCCGCGACCGCGATCGTCAGGCCCGCCGCGAGGACGGGTTCCCAGCCGGGGCGGACCGGGTCGCCGAGCAGCCAGATGCCGACGAGGCCGGGGACGACGACCTCGGTGACGGTCAGCAGCGCCGTCATCGACGACACCTCCCCGCGCGAGAGCGCCGCGGAGTACCCGAGCAGGCCGACGAGGAAGAACCCGAGCACCAGGTAGCTGGCCGGCTGCACCAGCAGCATCGACGGGTCGAGCCCGCCCTGCACGTGCGCGGCGCGGACCGCGAGCGTCGACCCGCCGAACCCGAGCCCGGCCACGACCGCGAGCGGCCACGCCCGGCGCCCCCGGCGCTGCACGAGCACCACCACCGACAGGAGCAGGACCGACACCAGCAGCACGACGTCGACGACCGGCGAGCGCATCGGCGGCCGCGTCTCCCCCGCCGACGCCGCCACGAGCACCAGGCCGATCAGGCACGCGAGCACCGCGTACCGGTCCACGCGCCGCAGCACCGTGCCGAACAGCCGCTCCCCGGCCAGCGCCGTCAGGGCGATGGTGCCGCCCAGCACGGCCTGCACCGCGAAGACCGGCAGGAAGCGCAGCGCGACGACGCTGAACAGCCAGGCCACGGCGTCGGCGCCGAGCCCGAGGAGGTACCGCGGCTGCACCGCGATCGGCCGGGCCCGGCTGGCGCGCAGCGCGCCGTCGGCCTGCAGGAGCGCGCCCAGGCTGTTCAGGACCATCGCGACGAGCGCCGCTCCCACCCCGATCAGCACGGGAGCCAGCATGCCCCGACCGGTGGCCACCGGCATCCGCGCACCGCCGGGAGGTCACCCGTCCAGCGTCAGGCGCATCAGCGGGAGGGGGCGGCCGAGCGGGGAGTCCGACCAGCCGACCGTGCCCGCGCCCATCCGCTCGTAGAAGCCGACGGCGTGCGGGTCGGCGTCCCACTCCAGCACCCGCGCCCCGGCCGCGACCGCCCGCGCGACGGCGTGCTCGAACAGCAGCCGCCCGCTGCCCCGGCCGATCTCGGCGGGATCGAGCCACAGGTCGTCGAGGATCGCGCGGTCGGCGCGGTGCAGCAGCGTGCAGAAGCCGCGCACCCGGCCGGCGCGCTCGCCGACCCACACCTCGTTGGCGGCCACGACCTCCTCGGTCAGGCCCTGGACCCGGGCGAACCGGGCCAGGAACTCCGGCGGGTAGGGCCAGTGCCCCTTCGAGCGGACGGCGAGCGCCGCCAGCTCGGCGGCCTCGCCCGGCCGCGCCCGCCGGAGCTCCAGCATCAGGCCGCGGGGGCCTCGAAGAAGCCGCTCATCAGGCCGCCGCGCTCGGGGCCGTCCGGCTCGAATTGCGCGGTGCGTCGTTCCTGGAGCCGGCGCAGCGGCCGGCGCGACACCCACAGCCCGACCAGCACCAGCACCGTCGCCAGCAGCACCGGCGCCCCGACGACCAGTGCCACCAGGCCGAACCACAGCGTCGCCAACGCCAGCGCCGCCACCTCCATCGCGACGACCGCCGCACCCACCCTCACCACAGGACCCACTCCGCCTTCTCGTCGTGTCGTACGTGCTCGAGTCCGGGATCGGCGCGGGGCTCCCCTCCGCGCCGATCCCAGCCCCACCTCCGCCCGGAAGGGCGGAGGAGTTCGTGGCCTCAGACGGCCTGGCCGGTGGTGGCAGCAGGCGCGGCCGAGGAGGGCGGCGACGGGCTGGCGACGGGATCGACGACCGGGTCGGTTCCACCCGTGGGAGGCGTCGGCCCCTGTCCCTCGGGGATGGTCGTGGTGCCGCCGCCCGGAGCGGGTGCGGTCCCCGTGTCCGGAACGGTCGGCGGCGGCTCGACGGCCGGCGGGTCGACGACCACCGGAGGCGCGGACGTGCTGCCGCCGCCCGTGCCACCGCCGGTGTTCCCACCGGACCCGCCGCCCGACCCGGAGCCGCCGCCCGATCCGGTCGACCCGCCCGAGCCGGACCCGCCGCCCGAGCCGCTCCCGCCCGACGACCCGGAGTCGCCACCGGCCCCGGGGGCGGCGGGCGCCTCGGTGGGGGCCGGGGCCTCGCTGGTGGGCACGGAGGTGTCGCCGGCGTTGCCGATCGACGGGGTCCCGGTGACCCCGCCCTCGGCGCGCGGCCACAGCACCACCGCGATGATCAGCACGGCCACGGCGACCAGCCCGCCGATGCCGATGAGCAGCCCGATCGGGCGGCTCCGCGGCTCGTCGTCGGACCAGTCGTCGTAGCGGTCGTAGTCGTCGTGGTCGGTGGGGGGCAGCGCGCGGGGCCGCGGCGGTGCGGGCGGCCCGCCCTGGCCGGACAGCAGGGCGGTGGCGGGCTCGTGCGTCGGCCCGCCGCGGGACGGGGTGGCGGGCTGCTGCGGGTACGACTGCTGGGGCGGGTAGGACTGCTGCGCGTACGCCGGGGAGCGCGGCGGCGCCGGCGGCGCCATCCCGGACTGGGCCATCCCCTGCGGCGGGGTGCCCGTGCCGCGGGCCGGGCGCGGCGGCGGCCCGGTGGGGGTGGCGACGCGGGAGGTGACCATCTCGGCCCCGCCGACGCCGGCCACGGCAGCGGCCCCCGCACCCGCGACGACGGGGATCGACACCCCGGGCCACGACGCGGTGGGCTTCGGGGAGACCGCGAGCGCGGCGCCCTTGGCGATGGCGTTCTTGGGGTCGGTGTCGACGGCGACGGGGCGCCCGAGCTGCTCGGACACCAGCTGCGCGACCAGCGGGATCCGGGAGGACCCTCCGACGAGCAGGACCGCGGTGAGCTGGTCGGGCGTCAGCCCCGCGGAACGGACGGCGCCGCGCAGCGCGGCCACGGTCTCCTCCACCTGCGGGCGGATCATCGACTCGAACTCGCTGCGGTGCAGGCGGACCGAGCCGCGCGACCCCGGCAGCAGCACCGGGATGGAGACCTCGGTGTCGCTGCTCAGCGCCTCCTTGGCCTCGGTGCAGTCGCGGCGCACGCGGGCGACGGCCGACAGCGTGGCGGGGTCGGTGGCGTCGAGGCCGGCGAACACCTCGGGCAGGCCGTCGCGGACGTGGTCGAAGACGGCCTCGTCGAAGTCGATGCCGCCCAGGCGCTCCAGGCCCTCGGGCCGCCCGAGCAGGCCGAACCCGGCGGTCCCGGAACCGGCCCGCGACGGGTCGGCCTTGCGGACGACGGCCGCGTCGAACGTGCCGCCGCCGAGGTCGTAGACGGCGATCGTGGAGCCCGGCTCGACGCGCTCGGCCGAGGAGTAGTGCAGGGCGGCGGCCTGGGGCTCGGCGAGGTAGGTGACCGAGACGCCCTGTGCGGCGAGGGCCCCGGCGAGCAGGTCGCGCTTGTGCGGGCCCCACGACGCGGGGTGGGTGACGGCGATCCGGGTGGCGGGCCCGCCCTCGCGCTCGGCGACGCGGTCGACGACCCAGCGGACCAGCCGGGCGGAGAGCTCCTCGGGCGCCCAGGCGCGCCCGGCGACGACGATCGGGGTGGGGTCGCCGATGCGGCGCTTGAACTCGCGGACGACGCGGTCGGGGTCGGTGAGCGCCCTGCGCTCGGCGGCGTCCCCGACGACCACGGAGCCGTCGGGGGCCAGGAACAGCACGGAGGGGACGGTCGCGCCGCGGGTCCCGAGCGTGACGACCTCGGGCTCCACCCAGCGACGGTCGTCGGACCGGCACACCGCCGCGGAGGTGTACGTCGTCCCCAGATCGATCCCGAGCTGGTATCCCATGGCCGTCCCCTCGTGCCCCCGATGGCGCGCCCTACTCCACGCCATCGGAGCGGCACACCCAGTTGTTAGCCGCCATCCTCGTGCACGACCCGATCGGGGCCTGCATCCCCCAACCCCTAACGCCCCCTAACGCGATTCCCCCGCCCCCCGCCGCGGGCGAACTGTGGGCGATCCCCGATGGCCCGGGGCCCCGGGGTGCCTAACGTTTGCCCCAACGCCGGATCAGCCGGTGACGCGATACCCACACCGAGCTCTCCCCACACACCTTGGAGTCATCATGAGTGCCAGCCTCAGCGCCACCATCATGGAGTTCCTGAACAACATCTTCGGCGACCCGGCCGAGCGCGCCGCCTTCCTCGCCGACCCCGAGGGCTTCCTGGCCGACAACGGCCTCGACGACCTGTCCTGCGCCGACTTCGACGACGCGATCGTCGCCTTCGTCGAGAACAACGGCCGCGACGACGTCAACCTGGGCGGCACCTTCACCAACACGGTCCCCCGCGACGGCGAGAGCGACCACGAGGCCATCGCCCGGCACCTCACCGAGATCGTGCACAACTACGGCGACACCTACATCACCAACGAGGACAACGACGTCTACAACGACCAGTCCTTCAACGGCACGGTCATCGCCGACGGCGACGTCACCTTCGACAACGACATCGTCTCCGCCTCGGGCGACGGCGCGGTGGCGGCCGGCGACGACATCGAGGACAGCAACATCGTGACCGGTGACGACAACATCATCGGCAACGGCAACCAGGTCGGCGACGGCGCGTTCGGTGCCGGCTCGGTGGCCGGCGACGTGTCGGTCGACGACGGTGGCGCCTACGCCACCAACGGCAGCAGCGCGTCGGGCTCGCAGGACGACAACTCGCAGGACAACGACATCACCAACACCGACAACTCGGACAACTCGGTCAACGACTCGGGCAACACCACCGTCGATGTCGATGTCGACGACGCGTTCAACACCGACGCCTCGGTGAACGACTCCCTCAACACCGACGCCTCGGTCAACGACTCCTTCGATGTCGAGGACTCGGGCAACACCACGATCTCCGACAACGAGCTCAACCTCTGACCTGATCGGGTCGATCGCACGACACGACGCCGTCGCCACCCCCGGGGATACCCGGGAGTGGCGGCGGCGTCGCCGTATGGTGACCCCCGTTGTCCGGGGAGGGATGCGTCGGTGGCGGTACCTGCTGCGATGGAGCTGGTCGATCTCGCACTGCGGGCGACCACCGCCTACGAGCGTCCGGACCTGACGGCCCGGCTGGAGCACACCCGCCGCCGCCTCGAGGACCCCGACGTCCGGGTCCTGATCGTCGGGGAGTTCAAGCAGGGCAAGAGCCAGCTGGTGAACGCGCTGATCAACGCACCCGTCTGTCCCGTCGACGACGACCTCGCCACCGCCGTGCCCACCGCCGTCCTCTACGCGGAGAAGCCGGCCGTCACCCTGGTCTGGGACGGCGAGCAGCGCCGGCGCACCGACGTTCCGGTGGCCAAGCTCGCCGACTACGTCTCCGAGGCCGGCAACCCCGGCAACCGGCAGGGCCTCTCGCGCGCCGAGGTCGGGCTGCCGCGCAACCTGCTCAAGGACGGGCTGGTCCTCGTCGACACCCCCGGCGTCGGCGGGCTCGGCTCGGCCCACGGCGCGGCCACGATGGCGACCCTGCCCACCGCCGACGCCGTGCTGCTCGTCTCCGACGCCTCGCAGGAGTACACCGCGCCGGAGCTGGAGTTCCTCTCCACGGCGATGCGGCTGTGCCCCAACGTCGCGGGCGTGATCACCAAGACCGACCTCTACCCGCAGTGGCGCCGCATCACCGACCTCGACCGCGGGCACCTCGCGACGGCCGGGATCACCGCGGAGCTGTTCCCCGTGTCGTCGGTGCTGCGGCTGGAGGCGGTGCGCAGCGAGGACGCGGAGCTGAACAAGGAGTCCGGGTTCGCCGAGCTCGTCACGTTCCTGCGCACCGAGGTGCTGGCCCGCGCCGACGAGCTGGACCGCCGCTCCACCAGCCAGGACGTGCTCGCCGTCGCCGACCAGCTGGGCGCGAGCATGCGCGCCGAGCTCTCCGCGCAGCGCGACCCGCAGCTGGCGGGGGCGCTGGTGTCGGAGCTGGAGATCGCGCGCGGCCGCGCCGCCGCGCTCAAGGACCGCTCCGCGCGCTGGCAGCACACCCTCAACGACGGCGTGCAGGACCTCACCGCCGACATCGAGTACGACATGCGCGACCGGCTGCGCGCGATCGGCCGCGAGGGCGAGCAGCTCCTCGACGCCGCCGACCCCGCCGACATCTGGGACCAGTTCGCCGAGTGGCTCGAGGGCCAGGTGGCCGGGGCGATGTCGGCGAACTTCGTGTGGGCCGGGCAGCGCGCGGAGTGGCTGGCCGCGCAGGTCGCCGAGCACTTCGCCGCCGAGGGCGACGCCGTGCTGCCCGCGCTGCGCACCGGCCGCTCCTCCGACGCGCACGGGCAGGTCAGCCGCGTCGAGCGGCCGGACCAGGAGCGGATCGGCTTCGGGCAGAAGCTCTACATCGGCGCCCGCGGCGGGTACGGCGGCATGCTGATGATCGGGCTCGCGACGACGCTCGCGGGGTTCGCGATGCTCAACCCCCTCTCGATCGGCGCGGGCCTGCTGTTCGGCGCGAAGACGGTGCGCGAGGAGCAGGCGCGCCAGCTCGCCCGCCGCAAGGCCGAGTCGAAGGCGGCGATGCGCAAGCACCTCGACGAGGTGACGTTCCAGGTCGGCAAGGACTCCCGCGACATGCTCCGCCAGGTGCAGCGCCAGCTGCGCGACCACTTCACCTCCCTCGCCGAGGAGCTGCAGACCTCCGTCGACACGTCGGTGAAGGCGGCGCAGAAGGCCGTCAGCGGAGACGAGAACGTGCGCAGGGCCCGGATCCGCGACCTGGAGGCCGAGCTCGACCGCATCGGCAAGCTGGAGGACAAGGCGCGCGCGCTCGTCCCTGGGGCGCGGAAGGTGCTCGCGTGACGGCGCTGGGCGTCGCGGTGCGGGGGGTGCTGCGCGACGGCGTCGAGGCCTACCGCGACAGCCCGCAGGCCACCGCCTGGCTGCGCCAGCACCTCGCGCGGTTCGAGGAGCCGCTGCGGGTGGCGATCGCCGGGAAGGTGAAGGCGGGCAAGTCCACCCTGCTCAACGCGCTGGTCGGCGAGGAGATCGCGCCCACCGACGCGGGCGAGTGCACGCGGGTCGTCACCTGGTACCAGGACGGGCCCAGCCCCCGGGTGATCATGGTCCCGCGCGAGGGCCCCTCCCGGCCGCTGACGGTGGTCCGTCGCGACGGCGCGCTGACGATCGACCTCGGCGGCACACCCGCGGAGCGCGTCGACCGGCTCGTCGTCGACTGGCCCTCGCAGAGCCTGCGCACCACGTCGCTGATCGACACCCCGGGCATCGCGTCGATGTCGGCCGACACCTCCGCGCGCGCGGGCGCGTTCCTCGTCCCCGAGGACGCCCCCGCCCCCGCCGACGCGGTGCTCTACCTCATGCGCCACCTGCACCAGTCCGACGTGCGGTTCCTCGAGTCCTTCCACGACCAGGGCGTCGCGAAGGCCGCGCCCGTCAACACCGTCGCGATCCTCTCGCGCGCCGACGAGATCGGCGTCGGACGGCTCGACGCGATGGCCTCGGCCCGCCAGATCGCCGGCCGCTACCGCCGCGACGACAAGCTCCGCTCGCTGTGCCAGACCGTCGTCGCCGTCGCCGGGCTGCTCGCGCAGAGCGGGCGCACGATGCGCCAGGCCGAGTTCACCGCGCTCGCGACCCTGGCCAGGGCCGAGGCGTCCGACACCGAGCCGCTGCTGCTCTCGGCCGACCGGTTCGTCCGCGCGTCGGAGACGGCCCCGCTCGACCCGGAGACCCGCGCCGCGCTGCTCGACCGCTTCGGCCTGTTCGGCGTCCGCCTGGGGATCACGCTGATCCGCCGCGGCACCGACGACCCGAGCCGGCTGTCGGCCGAGCTGGTCAAGCGCAGCGGGCTCGACGAGCTGCGCACCGTCCTGACGACCCAGTTCACCGAGCGCCGCGACCTGCTGAAGTCCCGCTCCGCGCTGCTCGCGCTCGAGCTGGTGCTGGCGCGCGAGCCGATCCCGGCGTCCCTGCCGCTGGCGCGCGAGGTCGAGCGGATCACCGCGGGCGCGCACGAGTTCACCGAGCTGCGCCTGCTCACCGCGCTGCGGACGCGGGTCGTGACGCTGCCGAAGGACGTCCGGGTCGAGGCGGAGCGCCTGCTCGGCGGCGACGGCGGCACCCCGGCGGCCCGACTGGGGCTCGACCCGTCCGCCGATCCCGCGCAGCTGCGCGAGGCCGTCCTCGACGCCCTCGGCGGGTGGCAGCGGCGGGCGGAGAGCCCGCTGTCGGACCGGTCGCAGGTCAGCACGGCCCGCACCCTGGTCCGCACCTGCGAGGGACTGCTCGCGAGCCTGCCCCGCTAGGTCCGGACGATCGAGCGCAGGTGGGCGAACAGCTCGCCGCGGCTGCCGGAGCCCAGGCGCTGGCGCATCCGGGCGACGTGGTGCTCCACCGTCTTCGCCGAGATGAACAGCTGCTCGCCGATCTGCTTGTAGGTCAGGCCCTCCAGGACGAGCGCGGCCACCTCGCGCTCGCGGTCGCTGAGCACGTCCTCGGGGGTGGAGCCGGGTGCGGGGGCCGGGGCCGTCGGGGTGAGCTCGACGGCCGTCACCTGCTCCACGACGTGCAGCGCGCGGGCGGTGCCCAGCAGCGAGGCCATGCCCTTCTTGTCGCGCGTCCGGATCGCGGCCTGGCCGGCCAGGCGTCCGCCGTCCCAGGTCAACCCGACGGCGTGCAGCCCGCGGGCGGCCGCCTCGACCGCGGCCGGGTCGACCTCCCCGCGCAGCACGAGCAGCCACTGCCGCGCCCCGACGGCCATCGCGGCGGCGTAGCGGCTGGTGGAGGACCCGGCCTCCAGCGCGGCGACGTCGGGCGCTGCGGCGTCGGGGTTCTGGGCGAACATCGCCGCGTGCACCCCGGCCCAGTGCAGCGGGGCGGCCCACAGCAGCGGGTTGCCCAGCCGCGCCAGCAGGGCGGCGGCCTCGTCGAGGTGCGGGGCGACCCAGCTCTGCTCGCGCAGCCGGGCCGCCGCGACCCGCAGCTCGGACAGCGGCTGCAGCACGAACAGGTCGACGGGGTGCTGCACGATCGCCTCGCGCGCCCGGGCCCACCCGACCATCAGCGCGGCCGGGTCGCTCGCCCGCCGGGCCAGCGCCACCTCCAGGGCCGCGGCGAGCAGCTCGTCGCGGGGTTCGAGGGGGCGGCCCACGTCGAGGGCGGCCCGGGCGGTCGCGTGCGCGCCGCGGTACATCGCGATCCAGCCCAGCAGCAGCCGGTGGCGGACGGCCGCGCCGCAGCCGCCGAGCCCGGCGCGTTCCGCGCGTTCGAGCACCGACTGCGCGACGGCCAGCTCCCCGCACTGCACGGCGACGAGCGCGGCCAGCGCGGCCGGGGTGTCGGTGAGCAGGGCGGCCCGGTTGGGCGGCTCCAGCAGCCCCGCCGCGCGCACCAGCTTCGACATCGCGCCGGTCGGGGCGCCCACCACCGACTCCAGCACCCCCTGGGCGGTCAGCTCCTCTGCGCCCGAGCGCAGCGTCGGCGGTCTGCGGTCGGTCGGGGCGGGCCCGGTCAACGCGGCGCGGGCCTCGTCGAGCGCCCCGGTGCCGACGAGCGCGGGCACCGCGAGCGCCGCGGAGCCGCCGAGGGAGGACATCCAGCGGTAGAGGTCGGCGGAGCGGGCGAGGTTGCCGCGCCGGGCGAGCACCGCGGCGGCCACCGCCCCGGCCCGCCGGGCCCCGGAGTCCTCGACGCCGTCGACGTTGTCCAGGACGAGATCGGCGTGGTCCAGCGCCACGTCGAGGTCCCCGGCGATCACGGCGGCCTCGGCCCGGCGCGGGGCGAGCAGCAGCGGGGCGGCCCCGGCCCGGATCGCGGCCTCGTAGAACTCGTCGGCCTCGGCCGCCGCGGTCCGGACGGCCTGGTCGCCCGCCGCGGCGAACACCGCGGCCACCCGCTTGCCCGTCGCCCCCGCGCGCAGCAGCCCGCGGGCCGCGCCGAGGACGTCGCCGCCGCGGTCGAGCTCGATCTCGGCCAGGGCCCGGCGCATCTCGACGGCGGCCGCGGGGGGCGTGCGGGCCAGCACGGCCGACGAGACGAGCGGGACGGCCCCGCCCCCGGCGAGCAGCCGCCCCTCCGCCCACGCCGCGACCACCAGCCCGTCGACGGCGTCGGCGCCGGGCAGCCCGAGCAGCGGGACCAGCAACTCGGCGTCGACGGGCGCGCCGACGGCCCGGGCCAGCAGCAGGTCGCGGACCCCGGGCGGCAGCTCCTCCAGCGCGTAGCCGAGCTGCGCGAGGACGCTGGCCTCGGCGGCGGAGTGCGCGCCGAGCAGGGTGTCGACCAGCGCCGGGATCCCCGCGGTGCGGCGTAGCACGGAGTCGACGACGTCGGGGTCCGGCCGCCCGCCGAGCAGGAGCTCCGCGCGGGCCGCGACCCCGGGGCGGTCGAGCACGCCCAGCACCACGGGCCGTCCGCGGTGCGCGAGCTCGGCGCCGAGCGCGGCCATCGCCCGCGACTCCGGGTACGGCCGGTGCGCGACCACGATCCGGCCCGCGTCGCCGGCGGCCAGTGCCGTGAGGTGCCGCAGCCGGTCGTCGGGGAGCAGGTGGGCGTCGTCGACGACGAGCGCGACGTCGGGCGCGAGGGTCTCGCCGGGGGCGGGGGCGTCACGGCGCACCGGGACGCCCGCGTCGGCCCAGGCGGCGGCGAGTGCCGCGAGCAGGGTGGTCTTGCCGTACCCGCCGGGGCCGACGACGTCGATCCGGCGCGCGGTGACCGGGTCCGCCGCGATGTCGCGCAGGACGGACCGGGCTCCGTCGGCGAGTGTCGACGCGTTCACCGTTCGGCTCCCCCTCCGTCGGTCCGGCCGGGCGGAGGCGAGCGTAGCGCCGGTCACCCTCCGCCCCTGCGCACCGTCCGATCCCCGCCCGATCCCCGCCCGATCGGGTGGCACTGGAAGGATGCGCAGACGTGACGGACGTCTGGGCGCTCGTGCTCGCCGGCGGCAGCGGGCAGCGCTTCGGTGGGCGCCCGAAGCAGTTCGAGCCGGTCGGGGGCGTCCGGATGATCGACCGCACGGTCGCGGCCGCCCGCCGCACCTGCTCCGGCGTCACCGTCGTCCTGCCGCCCGGGACGGCCTGGGACGGCGACCCGGTCGACGCGCTCGCGGTCGGCGGCGACCACCAGTCGGAGTCGCTGCGCGCCGGGCTCGCCACCGTGCCCGACGCCACCGCGATCGTCGTCGTCTGCGACCCGGCCCACCCTCTGGCCCCGGACCGGCTGTTCCTCGACGTCGTCGACGCCGTCCGCCGCGGCGCCGACGGCGCGGTGCCGGTGGTGCCGATCCTCGAGGTGGTGCAGCGCGTCGAGGCCGGGCGCGTCGTCGCCACGCTCCCCAAGCACGACCTCGTGCTGACCCAGTCCCCGCAGGCGTTCGACGCCGCGGTGCTGCGCGAGGCGCACGCCGACCGGCCCCGGCCGGTCGAGAACTCGGGGTTGCTGGTCGAACGCGGGCACCGCGTCGACACGGTGCCCGGCGACCCCGCCAACCTGCACGTCACCACGCCGGACGAGCTGGCGGTCCTGGACCGGATCGCCTCGGCCGCGGCGCCGCCCCTGATGGAAGGACAGCACTGCTGATGGACCCCAACACCCCCGTCGTCATCCTCTGCGGAGGTCAGGGGACCCGCATCCGCGAGGTCAGCGAACGCCTCCCCAAGGGCATGGTCGACATCGGCGGCCGCCCGATCCTGTGGCACATCATGAAGCTCTACAGCCACTACGGGTACCGGCGCTTCATCCTGTGCCTGGGCTACAAGGGCTGGGAGATCAAGCAGTTCTTCCTCGACTACCGGGCGCACCTCGCCGACTTCACGCTGTCCCTGTCCGACGGCGAGCACGAGCCGCGCTTCGTCGACGGCCGCGGCGACGAGGACTGGGAGATCACGTTCGCGGAGACCGGTCTCGACGCCGGCACGGGCGCCCGCCTGCGCCGCATCCGCGACTACATCGACACCCCGCACTTCATGATGACCTACGGCGACGGCGTCAGCGCCGTCGACATCGAGCAGCTCGCCACGCTGCACGAGAAGGCCGGGCGGCTCGGCACCGTCACCGGCGTGCACCCGACGTCCAAGTTCGGGGAGATGAACGTCGACGGCGACGTCGTCGCGGAGTTCAACGAGAAGCCGACGCAGGTCACCGGCTGGGTCAGCGGCGGGTACTTCGTGTTCGACCGCAGCTTCCTCGACGACTACCTCGACGACTCGGAGGGCCTGTTCCTGGAGGCCGAGCCGCTGCAGCGCCTGGCCCGCGACCAGCAGCTCACCGTGAACAAGCACGAGGGCTTCTGGGCCGCGATGGACACCTACAAGGACTACCAGGCGCTCAACGAGCTGTGGGCGGCCGGCGACGCCCCCTGGAAGCTCTGGGACTGACTCACCGGGCCGCGGTCAGCAGCTGCTGCCACTGCACCGGGCCGACCTGCGACGGCGGGCGGGTGGAGCTGGTGGCGACGAGCGTCTCCACCGCCTCCGCCGCCTCCCCGCCGTCCCCGGCCCGCACGGGCGCGGCCAGCAGCGGCCAGGTCTCGCCGCCGATGATCCCGTTGACCTCCTCGGTGGCGTGCTCGGCCTGGAACACGCGCACCGACTCGGCCATCGCGGCGCTGAAGTCGCCGTCGACGGCGACCTCGGTGCGCCCGGCCCCGCGCAGCAGGTGCTGCGCGGCGCGGACCACCGGGCCGCGGTCGGCCTCCCGCAGCACCGGCCACGACGCCGCGCGCACCGAGGACCCCTCCAGCCGCCGCCCGAGCATCCCGCCGACCTCGCCGCGCAGCCGCGGCAGCATCCCGTAGAGGACGTCGCCGGGGCACAGCGTGTCCTTGAAGTCGCGGTGGCCGTAGATCTCGGTCGGGGCGATCCCGTACTGGGCGCAGATGTAGGCGCACATCTCGCGGAGCCGGTCCCACAGGACGCCGGTGGGCTCGGTGTCGGTGTAGGTGCCCTCGTTCTCGATGCCGACCGACACCAGGTTCTGCCCGGTGCAGTGCGCGCCCTCCACCTGCTTGTGCCCGCTGCGCAGCGCCTCGAGGCTGCGGTGGCGGCCCTCCAGCACGAACCCGCCGCGGCTGATCGTGAAGTGCTGCCCGGAGTCGAGCCATCCCCGACGGTCCATGTGGAAGTTCTGGATGCCGCGGGCGAGTGCGTCGGCGGCACCGCGCGACAGGTCGGTGACGTTGGGGGTGGCGGTGTGGTGCACCAGGATCTTCACCGGCCGCTGCGTCACGACGTTGACGACCCGGCTGTTGGGTCGCGCCCCCCAGGCGGCGCAGTCGGCGATCTCCGGGGCGGTCGAGGCGAGCGCCGTCCCGGGAAGGGCCAGCAGGGCGGCTCCGCCGAGAAGGAAACCACGCCGCGTGACACGTGCTGCACCCACTGTTACTCCCCCTGCGCACCATCCGACCCAGGAGAACCCTGCTTCGCTCACGCACCGTGCACAACAGCACGACACCAAGGTGTGATCGCCCGGGAGGGGTGCGTCGCCGGGCGGTACCCCCTCTTGTCGTGGTTACCGATGAGTAATACGCTGTTGTTACCGACGGGTAGAAGGAGTGACGGGGCCATGGGCCACTTCAGGAGCAACCTGCGAGACCTCGAGTTCAACCTCTTCGAGGTCTTCGCGGTCCAGGACCGACTCGGCAGCGGGCCGTTCGAGGGCGTCGACCTCCAGACGGCGCGCGACACGCTCAAGGAGCTCAACACCGTGGCCACCGGGCCGCTGGCCGAGCCCTTCGCCGACGCCGACCGCAACCCGCCCGTCTTCGACCCGGCGACGCACACGGTCACGCTGCCCCAGTCGTTCAAGGACTCCTACAAGGTCCTCTGGGACGGCGAGTGGTGGCGCCTGGGCCTGCCCGTCGAGCTGGGTGGCTACGGCATCCCGCCGACGGTGCAGTGGGCCGCCGCCGAGCTGATCCTCGGCTCCAACCCGGCCGCGTTCATGTACATGGCCGGCCCCAACTTCGCCTCCGTGGTGCACCGCAACGGCACCGAGGAGCAGCAGCACTGGGCCGAGCTGATGATCTCCCGGGCCTGGGGCGCGACGATGGTGCTCACCGAGCCGGACGCGGGCTCCGACGTCGGCGCGGGCCGCACCAAGGCGGTGCAGCAGGCCGACGGCACCTGGCACATCGACGGCGTCAAGCGCTTCATCACCTCGGCCGAGCACGACATGGCCGAGAACATCATGCACCTGGTACTGGCCCGCCCCGAGGGTGCGAAGGCGGGCACCAAGGGCCTGTCGCTGTTCCTGGTCCCGAAGTTCCACTTCGACCCGGAGACCGGCGAGCCCGGTGAGCGCAACGGCGCCTTCGTCACCGGCGTCGAGCACAAGATGGGGCTCAAGGCCTCCACCACCTGCGAGCTCACGTTCGGCCAGCACGGCACCCCCGCCGTCGGCTGGCTGCTCGGCGAGGTGCACGACGGCATCGCGCAGATGTTCGAGGTCATCGAGCACGCGCGGATGATGGTCGGCACCAAGGCGATCGGCACGCTGTCGGCCGGCTACCTCGCCGCGCTGGAGTACGCGAAGGACCGCGTCCAGGGCGCCGACCTGCCGCAGATGCTCGACAAGACCGCTCCGCGCGTCACGATCACCCACCACCCCGACGTCCGCCGCCTGCTCATGACGAACAAGGCCTACGCCGAGGGTCTGCGCGCGGTGTACCTCTACACCGCCACGTTCCAGGACCGGATCCGCGTCGGGAAGGCCGCGGGCGAGGACGTCTCCCTGGAGGAGCGCGTCAACGACCTGCTGCTGCCCATCGTCAAGGGCGTCGGCTCCGAGCGGGCCACCGAGCAGCTCCCGCAGGCGCTGCAGGTGCTGGGCGGCTCCGGCTACCTGCAGGACTACCCGATCGAGCAGTACATCCGCGACGCCAAGATCGACTCCCTGTACGAGGGCACCACGGCGATCCAGTCGCTCGACCTCCTGTTCCGCAAGATCGTCCGCGACAACGGGCAGGCGCTCGGGCACGTCGCCGGGGAGATCCAGGCGTTCCTCGACGCCGAGTCGGGCAACGGCCGGCTCAAGGAGGAGCGCGCGCTGCTCGCCACCGCGCTGGCCGACGTCCAGGGGATGCTCGGCTCGCTCACCGGCTACCTCATGGCCTCGGCGGAGGACCCGTCGAGCATCTACAAGGTCGGCCAGCACAGCGTGCGGCTGCTGATGGCGCTCGGCGACCTGCTCGTCGGCTGGCTGCTGCTGCGCCAGGCCGAGGTCGCCCTGACCGCGCTGGGCGGCTCGGTCTCCGCCAAGGACCAGGCCTTCTACGAGGGCAAGCTCGGCGTCGCCCGGTTCTTCGCCAAGACCCAGCTCCCGCTGCTCACCAGCCAGCGGGTGATCCTGGAGCAGGCCGACAACAGCCTGATGGACCTGGCCGAGGCCGCGTTCTAGGGTCCCGTCAGCCGCTGCGGCGGTCGCGGATCAGGCGGATCGCCTCCGCCCGGTCCGCGGCCCCCAGCCGCAGCAGGACCGTCGAGACGTAGTTCGCCACCGTCTTCGGCGACAGGCCCAGGCGCGTCGCGATCACCGGGTTGGACAGCCCCTTGCCGACCAGCTCGGCCACCGCCGCCTCCCGCGGGCTCAGACCGGGCAGGGCCGGGGCGGGGGCCGGGGCCGTCGCCCCCGGGCGCGGCACCCCGCTGCCCAGCCACAGCGCGCCCATCCTCGCCGCCTCGACGGCCGCCACGATCTGGTCGGGAGAGGCGTCCTTCGTGACGTAGCCGTCGGCCCCCGCGTCCAGCGCGGCCCGCACCGACGCCTCGTCGTCGTAGGAGGTGACCACGACGACCCGTACGTCCGGGTGGGCCGCGGTGATCCGCTCGGTGGCCGCCGCCCCGCCGAGGTCGGGGAGCCCGAGATCCATCAGCACCACGTCCGGCAGCTCCCGCGCGGCGGCCGCCACCGCCTCCGTGCCGCTGGCCGCCTCGGCCACGACGTCGAAACCGCTGGCCCGCAGCAGTGCCGTCATCCCCCGGCGGAAGACCGGGTGGTCGTCGACGACGAGCACCCGGGCCCTCACCCCGCGCCCCCGGCCGGCAGCCGGACGTCCACGCGGGCGCCCCCGTCCTCGGCCGCGCCGAACTCGACCGTGCCGCCCAGCTCGGTGGCCCGCTCGCGGATCGAGGTGAGCCCGATGCCGGGTCGCAGCCGGGCGGGCAGCCCCACCCCGTCGTCGGTGACGCGCACGGTCAGGGTGTCGTCGTCCAGGGCCAGCGCCACGGTGCACCGCGTGGCCCCGGCGTGACGGCGGACGTTCGACACGGCCTCCTGCACGATCCGCAGCGCGGCCAGGTCGACGGCGGCCGGGAGCTCCAGCGGCCCGCCGGGGGCGTCGATGCGGACGCACAGCTCGTCGGGGCCGTGGACGCGCCCGGCGATCGCGGCGACCAGCCCGAGGTCGTCGAGGACCGGTGGGCGCAGGCCGTAGGCGATCTCGCGGGTCTGGGCCACCGCACCGGCGATGTCGTCCTGCAGGTCGGCGGCGAGCCGGGCCAGCTCCGGGTCGGACCCGGCGGCCCGCCGGGCCACGGCCGCGGCCCCGAGCCGGAGCCCGGCGAGGGTGGGCGAGAGGTCGTCGTGCAGGTCGCGGCGCAGCCTGCGGCGCTCCTCCTCGCGGGCCAGCAGCATCCGGGAGTGGGTGGCGGTCAGCTCGTCCAGCGCCCGCGCGCCGTGCAGGGCGGGGGCGGCGTGGACGGCGAGCAGGCGCAGCACGCGGCGGTCGTGGCCGGTCAGCCCGGTCTCCCCGCGCCGCGGCGCGACGGCCAGTACCGCGAGCTGCTCGCCCTGGTAGACGACCGGGAACTCCTCCGCGGTCCCGGGGGTCTCGCCGACGGCGGCGTCGAGGGCCCCGGCTCCGCGCAGCGCGGCCCCGTCGAGGTGCAGGCTGTCGACCACGGTGCGCAGCACGGTCTCGGGCACCAGTCGGGCCTGCGGCTGGGCGTCGAGGCGCCGTCCGAGGTCGGTGACGGCCGCGCCCCCGTCGCGCCGTCCGCGGTACACCACCCACGCCGACGCCCGGCCGGCGCACCGGATCACCGGGACGGCCGCGGCGGCCACCGCGGCCGCACCCCACCAGCCACCGGCGACGGCGAGCGTCCCGCCGTACACCAGCGCCAGCACCGGGGCGGCGACCGCGACGGCGAGCACGATCCGCAGCGCGGCGTCGGCGTCGACGACCCGCGGCCGGAGCAGGCCGATCGCCGCCCCGACCGGGGCGGGCAGCACGGCGAGATCGGCCAGGGCCACCGCGGTCGCGCTGCCCTCCCCGATCGGGCCCCCGACCGCCGCCAGCAGGGCGAAGCACAGCACGCACACCAGCAGCCCGAGGATCGCCCACCGCACGCTCTCGCGCTCCGCGGTGGAGGCCCGCCGCCGGTAGCGGTGCACCTGCCCGCCGATCAGCAGGCCCTGGGCGATCCCCACCCACGGGGCGAACCCCGGCGCGTCGGTGACGGCTCCGCCGGTGGCGAGGACGGCCACCCCGATCCCCAGCGAGACGACGACCGGCACGACGAACCAGCGCGGGACGAACCGGCCGTCCGGGTACACCGCCAGCAGCAGCGGGAGTGCGGCGAACCAGACCGCGCCGCCGGAGTCGAGCCCGACGCGGTGCAGCGCCAGCTCCACCAGCAGGGCGGCCACGGCGAGCGCGGGCAACGCGGGGCACCGGCGTCGGGCGACCGCCACCGCGAGCAGCGCCACGAGCGGCCAGGCCGTCAGCTGGCCCGTGACGTCGCTCGCGAGCAGGAGGAGATCGCCGTCCATGATGGTCGGATCATCCGGTCCGGACGTGGTCCGCGGTAGTGCGCCGTCCGCGGAGCAGGAAGGCGACGCCCAGCGCGAGCAGCACCGGGATGAGCACGAGCACCCCGAAGGGCACGGCGAGGACGAGCATCGGCACCAGGATCACCGCGGCCCCGCCGACGCACACGACGGCGAGGCCCGTGCCGACCACCCCGGCCCGGCGGCCCGCGGTGGCCAGGGCGACCAGCCAGCCCACGGCGCCGAGACCGGCCGTGGCGACCAGACCGATGATGACGGTGTCGAACGCGGTGATCACGGCGAGCTGGTCCTGCGCGCCGGGAAGGCCCTCCGCCATGCCCGCGGTGACCGAGCTGTACTTCGCCAGCGACATCCCGCCGATCAGGATCCACGCCGTGGCCGAGACCAGGCCCAGGACGTCCCCGACCCGACCGGCGACCGACGCGCCGCCCCGCAGCCGGCCCACGGCCAGCACGAGGAACAGCATGCCCAGCCCCAGCCCGCCGAAGATCGCGCCCTCGATCGCCCCGTTCCACGGGGTGGCCGCGATCTGGTCGGCGATCGGCGCGTCGGGGTCCTCGGTGAACAGCAGGGCCACCGACAGGGGCTGCCCCAGGTAGGCGACGGCCGCGAGCACCGCCCCCCACCCGGCGGTCCGGTGGAGCGCACCGTCGGTGCGGGGCGGCTGGACGGGGGCGGTGGTCATGGCGGTCTCCGATCGTCGGTGGAGCACCGACGATCGGGCGGACCGTTCCCGGGAGACCAGTGATCCCCGTTCCCGGGTCAGCTCGCGATGTAGCTCTGCAGCTGCTCGCGCTCGGCCTCGAGCATGTCGATCCGGGTCTTCACCAGGTCGCCGATGCTGACGATCCCGGCGAGCGCCCCGTCGACGACGACCGGCAGGTGCCGGAAGCGCCCGGTGGTCATGACCCCGGCGAGGGCCGCGGCGTCGTCGTCGGGGGAGCAGGTGGTGACGGTGGTGGTCATGATCTCGGCGACCCGCGACTCCAGGACGGCCGCGCCGCCCGCGTGCAGGCGGCGCACCACGTCGCGCTCGGACACGATCCCGACCAGCCGGTCGTCCTCGACGACCGGCAGCGCGCCCACGTTGCGCTCGGCGAGCAGGCCCAGCAGCTCGGCCACCGACGCGGCGGGGGCGACGGTCACCACCTCGGTGCCCTTGTTCCGTAGTACGTCCGCTATGCGCATGCCGTCCCCGATCCGTCGTTGGATGCACCGAGGGTACGAACGTGGCCGGGGTCACGGAAGACCCCGGCCACGGACGGGCTACTGCGCGATCGGGACGAACTACTCGCAGACGACCCGTGGCGAGGGGTTGTAGCGGGTGGTGGTGGTCGGTTCGGTGCGGACCTCACCGGTGCGGACGTCGGTCAGGCGCCGCGTGTCGGTGATCGTGAACCCGGGCGCGCCCTGGCTCGGGTTGCAGTCCTCGCCCGCCGGGACGTTGACGGTGTTCGGGCTCGTCGGGTTGGTGCGCGGCCCGGTCAGCGACTCGACCTCGTAGTACTTGGTGCCCAGCAGCCGCACCGTGATCGACGACGGCGTCCACACGGTCTGGATGAGCACCGCGGTCGGGGTGTCGTTGCGGAAGCGCATGTCGATCGTGCCGTCGGAGATGGTCGCCTCGCGGCCCGGGGGGTAGCGGCTGATGTAGAAGCTGTGCGCGCGGTGCTCGATGTCGGTCATGCCGGCGAAGTAGGCCGCGTTGAACAGCGTCGTGGAGACCTGCGACGCCCCGCCGGCGATGCCGCGGGCGGGCTGGCCGTTGTCGATGACACCGGCCTCGACGTACCCGTTGGCCGCGGTCCGCGGACCGCTGGCGGCGTCCAGGCTGAACGTCTCGCCGGGGGCCACGACCATGCCGTTGATCAGCTCGGCCGCGCGACGGATGTTGATGCCGGAGTCGGCGGCGAACCCGCCGGTCTGGAACTCGCTGATCACGCCCGCGGAGCCGAGCGACTGCAGCTCCTCGGTGGTGACCTCGGCGGGCTGGTCGGCGTACACCGCGGTGATCTGCCGGGGGCCGGTGCCGGTCAGCACCGTGAGCAGGTCGGCGAGCGTCGCGTCGTAGTCGACGCCCCGCCCGTCCTGCGACGGGACGACGGTGGCCGGGGTGGTGGAGAAGTCCAGGCTCGCGTCGACGGGCTCGCGCTCGGAACCGGCCAGCTGGTCGTCGAGGGCATCGGTGACGACGGTCGGGTTGAGGACCGGCTCCAGCCCGCCCGCCTCGCCGGGCTCGAACGTCAGGGACTCGGCGATGACGGCCGGCTCGAGCACGCCCTCGGAGTCGTTCTCGCCGATGACGGTGACGGGCCCGGACACGGCCGGGCCGGCCACCTCCTCGATCGCGTTCGCGACGTCCTCGGGGGTGGTCTTCGCGGGCAGCGGGATCAGCGGCAGCGCCACCGGTCGGCCCGACGCCCAGTCGCGCGACAGCACGTCGACGGCGGCGGGCTGGTCGAGGTGCTGGCCGGGGACCGGGTCGACGGCGACGGGCGTGACGCCCTCGAACCGCACGGTGCCCTCGACGGGGACCTTGTCGACGATCGGCAGGAGCTCGCCGAGCGCCCCGTCGACGGCCGCGCGGTCGACGGTGGTGGCGACGCCGATCTCGCGCTGGGTGAAGAACGAGGTGATCCGGGTGATCGGGTTGAGCGGCTGCTCGCCCGCGCGGGCCAGTGTGCCGGCCCAGTCGACGGCCAGTCCGGCCGTGACGGGGTCGATCTGGGTGGTGACCTCGCCCGCGGTGACCTCGACCGGCACCGTGGTGCGGGGCTCGATCTCCGTGCGGAGCTCCTGCTCGGCGTCGGCCAGGCTCATCCCGCCCACCGCGACGCCCGCGACGGTGACCCCGCGGGGCACCGATCCGGAGCTGAGCAGCAGGTCGGCGACGTAGACGAGCGCCAGCACGGCCACGACCGCGGCCACGATCAGCAGCGGCAGGCGGCGCCGCGAGCGCCCGCCCGACGGCGGCCCGCCGTCGGAGGGACGGCTCGGCGGCGCGGCCGCCGCGGCGGCGACGGGGATCCGCTCGGTGGGCGGGTCGGTCGGTCCGCTCGCGGAGGGCTCCGCGGCCGCGGCTCCCGTGCTGATCGGAATCACCTGCGTCGCCTCGGAATCCCAGTTCGGTGTGCGCTCGGTGTGCGCGGGGTCGGTCTCGGCGGGCGGTGCGTCCGGGGTGGCCGCCGGGGTGGCCGCGGCGGCGGCCACGGCGACGGTCGGCCCGTCGGTGTCCGGCCGGGGCGTCGGGCGGGTCGGGCCCTCCTCCGCGTCCGGCGCCTCGGGGCGGGCCGGGTCGGCGACCGGGGCCGGGGTGGGGCGCGGCCGCGGGCGGGGCGTGGCCGCCGGGACGGCGGTGGTGGTCGCCTCGACACCGGAGCGGTCGGGCTCGTCCACCCGGCCGCCGGCCTCCGGGGCTGGGTCCGCCGCGCCGGGTGCGGCCGCCGGTGCGACGGGCTCCCTCGACGGGGTCTGGGCCGACGGGGACTGGGCCGATGGGGGCTGGGCCGACGGGGTCTGGGCCGACGGGGACTGGGCAGGCGGGGCCTGCGTCGACGGGGACTGCGCAGACGGCGCCTGCACCGACGGAGCCGCGCCGGGCGCGGCCGGGTGCATCGACGGGCCGTCACCGGGCGGGGTGATCGGGTCGAACAGCGACTGCGGGGCCGGACGTGCGGCAGCGGCCGGGGCGTCCCCGGCGCGGGTGTCCTCGGCGATGTCGACCGCACGGTCCCCGGTCATCACCGGTTCGCCACCGTCGGGCACCTCGTCACCCGGGCCGGCGGGGGCCGGATCGACCGCCTCGGGCTCCGCCGCGACCTGCTCGGCCACCTGGTCGGCGACGGGCGCGCCGTCCCCCGGCCGCCCGGCGTCCGGGATGCCCGCGGGCCGGGCGTCCCCGTTGACCGGGACCCCGTTCCCGGGTGAGCCGTTCTCGTGGGTGGAGCTGCCGTTGGTCGACCCGTCCGTCTCGGGACGCGTCGTCGCCTCGCCGGGCGAGGACTGCCGCTCGGGCATGTGGTCCGTCTTCCCCTCAAACACGCGACCGGGCCGCCTGGCTCCGATCGTCACCGCCGTCGCACGGCCTACAGGTACAGGCCGGTGCCGTGCTCCGTCCGCTCGGTGGCGACGGCGTGGAGCTCACGTTCCCGCATGACGAGGTACGTGATCCCCTGCACCTCCACCTCGTACTGGTCGTCCCGCGCGAACAGCACGCGGTCCCCCACCTTGACGGTGCGGACGTGGTGCCCGATGCCGGACACCTCTCCCCAGACCAGACGCTTGGCGACCGCTGCGGTTGCCGGGATGACGATCCCCGCACTGCTGCGGCGCTCCCCGGTGCCCTCGGTGTCGCGCACCATCACCCGGTCGTGCAGCATCTGGATCTCGAGCTTGTCCTGCACCGCGCAGATGCTACGGGCCCCCGCCGACGCCCCGACGGGCGCCTGCGACGGCCCCCGGGAAGTGGAAAGCCCCGCGGTGCTGTCAGGTCGGGGGTCCGACAGCACCGCGAGGCTGTACTGGGAATCGGGCCGCGGGCCCGAACCGTTAACGCCCGGCCGCTCCGATCCGGCTTTTCACCCGTTCGGTGCAGCGACGATCAGGTCTGGGCCAGCAGGTACCGGCCGAAGTGGGGCACGGTGAACGCGATCTGCCCGCGCTGCGCGGAGAACACCAGGCCCTTCTTGAGCAGGCTGTCGCGGGCGGGCGACAGCGAGGACGCCCGCCGTTCCAGGTGCTCGGCGATCCCCGAGGTGCCGACGGGCTCGTCGCGGCCGTCGGCCAGCTCGGCCATCGCGCGCAGGTACTCGCGCTCGGCCGGGGTGGCGCGCTCGAAGCGCGACCCGAAGAAGCCGACGGCCAGCTCCGCCTCCGCCTCCGGTGCGGCCATCTTCACGTCGGCGGCGCAGATCGGGGTCCGGGGCGCGGCGTCCCACGCGGCCTTGCCGTAGGCCTGGACGAAGTAGGGGTAGCCGCCGGAGCGCTCGTAGAGGGCGTCGAGGGCGTCGACGTCGAAGGTGGCGTCCTCGCGCTCGGCGGGGGCGAGGAGGGCGAAATCGGCGTCGGCGCGGTCGAGCTGGCCGATCCGGGCGTAGCGGAACAGCCGCTCCGAGTACGACTTCGACGCCGAGAGCACGGCGGGCAGGTGCGGCAGCCCCGCGCCCACGACGACGAGCGGCGAGCGCGACTGCGAGAGCTCGTGGCACGCCGCGCACAGGGCGGAGACGTCGTCGGCGCGGAGGTCCTGCATCTCGTCGATGAGGATGGCCACCCCGGTCTCCAGGTCGGCGGCGAGCGTGGCGACCTCGGTGAACAGCTCGACGAGGTCGATCTCGATGTCGCCGGAGTCGGCCTTGCCGGTGCGGACGGGCACGTCGATGCCGGGCTGCCAGCGGTCGCGCAGCTTCGCGTCGGCGGGGGCCGAGCGCAGCGCGAACGCCTTGAGCACGCCCAGCACCTCGTCGACGCGCTCGCCGTCGGGGTGGCGCACGGCGAGGTCGCGGATCGCGCGGTGCAGGGCCGCGGACAGCGGACGGCGCAGGTCGGCGTCCGGCCGGGCCTCGATCTTCCCGGCGCCCCAGCCCGCCCGGACGGCCATCGAGCGCAGCTCCCCCAGCAGCACCGTCTTCCCGACGCCGCGCAGCCCGGTGAGCACGAGGCTGCGCTCCGGGCGCCCGCGGGCGACGCGCTCCAGCACGATCTCGAACGCGTCGAGCTCGCGGTCGCGGCCGGCGAGCTCGGGCGGCCGCTGGCCGGCGCCGGGGGCGAAGGGATTGCGCACGGGGTCCACGCATCGGACGGTATCCGCGGTTCTCGGTGAAACCGTAGACATCGCTATCGAGGGCGATGGCGTGTCGTCGATCGCTCCGTATCCGGCTCTCTCGCTCCCTCGCTAGAGAACCGGATACTCCGCTACGCCCGGCGGGTGGCCGCGTCGGCCAGGCAGAAGAGCCCGAACGCCGCGATCCCCGCGGCAACGACGATCAGCAGCCCCGCCCCCGCGACCGACGACCCGAGCGCGCGCAGCGCCGCGTCCAGCCCGCCGGCGCGGCCGGGGTCCGACGAGATCGCCGCACCCCCGGCCAGCACCCCGATCACCGCGAGCGCGAGCGCGCGGCACAGGTGCCCGGCCACGCCGAGCCAGGTGATGACGGCGCGCGCGACCGGCCCGACCCGGCGCAGGTCGAGATCGCCGAGGAAGGTGCGGCGCACGCCGGTGTAGGTCATCGCGACCGCGAGCCCGAGCACCCCCACGGCGGCGGCGCCCAGCAGGAGCCGGCCGAACGGCAGGCCGAGCGCGGTGGCGGCGAGCGCACGGACCGCGGAGTCGCCGCCGCGGCGGCGGACCCCGAGCAGGTAGTCCAGGACGACGAGCGCGAGCCCGCCCGTCGCGATCGCCTTGGCCACGGCGCCGACCCGCTTGCGGACCCGCTCGCCGCCGTGCACCCAGCGGAACCCGAGCGCGGCGGCGCTGAGCTGCCAGACCGCGAAGGCCACCAGTCCGACGGCGCCGAGCGCGAGGGTGGCGAACCCGCCCGGCGTGCGGGTGACGGTGCCGATCGCGCCGTCCGGGTCGGCGGGGGCGTCGGGCACGCCGAAGGCGACCTGCAGGGCCAGCCACGCGACGAGCACGTGCACCAGCCCGTAGCCGACGAGCCCGACCCGACCCAGCGCGTCGACGACGGGCCCGGGCGCGTCGGACGGGCCGCCCCGGACGAGGCGGCGCAGGCGCACGAGCGGGCCGGTCACCCGACCATCCTCCCGTCCCGCCGTTCCTCGCGGATTCTCCGGTCTTCTCGCGGATTCCGAAGATTTCCGTAGAGAGCGCGATCTGGTTGGCTGGGCCGATGACCGAGATCGTCACCGAGGGCAGCGGCTGGTTCGAGGAACCGGGCGACCGGGCCGAGCTCGACGTCGGGTTCACCGCCACCGCGACGACCCGCTCTGCGGCGGTCTCGGCGCTCGCCGATCGGCTCGCCGCCGCGGCGCCCGTGCTGGAGACCGCCGGGCTCACGGTGGAGCACCGCAGGCTGTGGGTGCACAACGAGTGGCGCCGCGACCGCGTCGTCGGCTGCCGGGCCGGCGAGGACGTCCGGCTGGTCGTCACCGACGTCGGGGTGCTCGAGCAGGTGCTCTCCGCGCTGATCGGCGCCGAGCCCACCGGCCTCGACGGCCCGCGCTGGGTGCTCGCCGACCCCGCGGCCGCCCGCCGGGAGGCCCAGCGGCGCGCCGTCGCCGACGCCCGCGACCGGGCGGAGGGCTACGCGGCCGCGCTGGGCGTCACGCTGGGCGGTCTCCTGCGGCTGTCGGAGTCGCCGGGGCATCACCCGATCGGGGCATCCATGCGGATGGCGATGGCCGCGGACTCCGCGGGCCCGGACGTCCGTGACCTGGGGCTGGAGCCCGAACCCGTCCGGGTCTCGGTGCAGTGCACGACGACGTGGGCCACCTCTGCGTAGTCGACGGCGTAACACCGCCGTGTCCGGTGCGACAGAGAGTCGTGGAGCAGCCACTTCGACGACCGACCGCACCGCTGCGGCGCACCCTCGTGTGGGCGCAGCTGATCCTCGCCGTCGGGGTGGTCCTCGCGGCCGTGGGCGTGGGACACCTCGTGCAGTCCCGGGTCGACGCGCGGGCCGCCGCGACGACCGAGTGGCAGGAGGTCGTCACCCCGTCCGCCGGGCCGTCGGTCACCGGAGGGGGCGCCGCCGGTGACGGGTCGCTCGCCGCGCTCGGCACCCTGCTCGTCGGATGGACGCTGGTGGCGTGCGTCGGCACCGTCGGCCGCCGTCGCCTCGACGAGAGCGAGAGCGACCGCTGGGCGGCGGACTGGGCGCGTGTCGAACCGGTGTGGAGCGGACGCGTCACCGAAGGGTTCTAGGTGTACTGATCGGAGACGTTGGTCGAGGTCGTGTGACGACACGGTCTGACTGATCTTGATAGGTGAGGACCCCCTGGGGTGGTGTGGAGCTGTCTGACGGCACCCACACCACGACCCAGGAGGTCCTCACCGTGCACGCTAACGCCGCGCTGACCCCGACCGCACGACTACGGCTGGGGAAGCTGGTCGTCGAGCAGGACTGGCCCGTCGCCCGGGCTGCGGAACGGTTCCAGGTGTCCTGGCCGACGGCGAAACGCTGGGCCGACCGGTACGCCTGCGAGGGCGAGGCCGGCATGCAAGACCGGTCCTCCCGCCCGCACCACTCACCCTGCGCGACGCCGGCCCCGGCGGTGCGCAAGGTCGTGCACCTGCGCTGGAAGCAACGCCTGGGGCCGGTCGGAATCGCCGCGATCCTGGGGCTGTCGACCTCCACGGTGCACCGCATCCTGACCTCGTGCCGGATCAACCGGCTCTCCCACCTGGACCGGGCCACCGGGGAACCTGTGCGCCGCTACGAACATCCCCACCCCGGCGACCTGGCCCACGTGGATGTGAAGAAGCTGGGCAACATCCCCGACGGCGGCGGATGGCGCTTCGTCGGACGCGCCCAAGGCAAGCGTCATCGGGCCGCGACCCCGGGCAAGCCGCGCAACCGTCACCACCATCCCAAGATGGGCACCGGCTACCTGCACACCGTCCTGGACGACCACTCCCGCGTCGCTTACACCGAGATGTGCGACGACGAAACCGCCGCCACCGCGGTCGCCGTGCTGCACCGGGCAGTGGCCTGGTTCGCCGCCCGCCACGTCACCGTCCGGGCGGTCCTGACCGACAACGGCGCCTGCTACCGCTCACACCTGTGGCGCGAGGCCTGCGCCGAGCTTGAGATCCGCCACCGCCGCACCCGCCCCTACCGCCCGCAGACCAACGGCAAGGTCGAACGGTTCCATCGGACCCTGGTCGAGGGATGGGCGTTCCGCCGGCTCTACGCCAGCGAAACCCACCGCCGCAAAGCCCTACCGGGCTGGATTCACGAGTACAACCATCACCGACCCCACACCGCCTGCGGCGGACACCCACCGATCACCAGATTGACTAACCTGTCCGATCAGTACATCTAGGGCCGGGGGTTCTAGCTCGCCTTCCGGTCCTGCGGGTCGACGATCTCGCCCTCGATGACCGGCGTGCCGGGCGGGGCGGGCTCGTCCACGACCGTCCCGTCGACGACAGTGCCCTCGGAGCGGATCCGGGCCGTCCGGAGCCCCGGGGACCGCTGCTCCGCCGCCTTCACCAGCCGCCTGCGCACGAGCGCGCGCGTGGGCGGCAGCACCAGCAGCAGCCCGGCCAGGTCGGTGACCAGGCCCGGGACGAACAGCAGCACCCCGCCCGCGGCCACCAGCAGGCCGTCGGTGACCTCCGCGTGCGCCACCCGGCGGTTGTTCACGGCCTCGGCGAGCGCCTGCGCGGCCCGCACCCCCTCCCGGCGGGCGAGCCAGAGCCCGAGCAGGGAACCGGCCAGCAGGACCACGATCGTCCAGCCGAGACCGATCACCGAGCCGAGCGCGACGAGCGCGACGATCTCGACGACGAGGTACAGGAGCACGAACGGCATACCCCCACAACGCACGAGGGGCCGTTCGTGCTCCCGTCGATCTGTCACGACTTGGTGTCACCTCACCAGCGCGTGCCCCGGGGCGAGGCGCCGGTCCGGGTCGAGCCGGTCGCGGACGGCGAGCAGCCGCGCGCGGTCGGCGTCGTCCCACAGCCGGCCGACCCGCTCCGGGCCCGCCGAGCCGAGGAAGTTGAGCAGGGCCCCCCGGGCGGCCCACGGGGCCATCCGGTCGACGACGGACTGCGTGATCGCGGGCATCGTCTCGGCCAGCGGGCCGGCCGTCGGGCCGAGCGCGAGCAGCGAGAACGCGGCGTCGCGACCCGCGACGGCGTTGGGCACCGCGGCCGGCCGCCCGACCGCCCCGCCGAGATGGCGCAGCTCCACCATGATCAGCGGCACCGCCACGTCCGGTCCGGCGACGGCGAGCAGCTCGTCGACGGCCGCGGCGGGCAGCTCGCGCAGCGTCGTACCGCGCTCCCAGGTCGGCATCGGGTCGGTCGGGTCCATGTGGATGGAGTCGACGGCCGCGTAGGGCATGTCGGCGACCAGGTCCAGCACCGCGGGGGCCGCCGCGCGCATCGGGGCGAGCAGCGCCGCGCCCTCGTCGGCCGGTCCGAGGTGGGCGAACCGCAGGTGCACCACGAACCGGCCGCGCAGCGGTTCGGGCAGCTCGGGCAGCGGGGGCAGCCGCAGCAGCGCGACCGACGTCGTCGTCTCCTCGGGCAGCGTGCCGACCCAGGTGCGGTAGGCGTGCAGCACGTCGGCCGCGGCCTCACCGGGGAAGAAGATCCCGCCGCCGTACAGGGTCGTGACGGGGACCAGGTCGAACTCCAGCTCCGTGACGATCCCGAAGTTGCCGGAGCCGCCGCGCAGCGCCCAGAACAGGTCAGGGTCGCCGTCCGCGTCGACGCGGCGGATCGCGCCGTCCGCGGTCACGAGCTGCACGGACCGGACGTGGTCGGCCGCGAAGCCGTGGCGCCGCGCCAGCGGGCCGAGCCCGCCGCCGAGGGTGTAGCCGACGACCCCCACCCCGCTCGACGAGCCGCTCAGCGAGGCCAGCCCGAACGGCGCCGCCGCGTCGATCACCTCGCGCCAGCGCACCCCGGCCCCGACGCGCGCGGTGCGGGCCGCCGGGTCGACCGCCACCGCGGACATCCGCCGCGTGCTGACGAGGACGGTCCCGGCCAGGTCGGAGGACAGGCCGTGCCCGGTGGACTGCACCGCGACCCGGAACCCGTGCTCCGCCGCCCAGCGCACCGCGGCGGCGACGTCCTCGGCGCTCGTGGCGCCGACGACCAGCGCGGGCCGCGGGGTGTGGGTGGTGTTGAACGCGGCGACCTCGTCGGTTACCCGGGGGTCGGCGCCGTCGAGCACCGGTCCGACCACCCGCAGGGTGTGCAGGGAGGCGGTCACGACACCCGCTCCATGTCGAAGGCGATGTCGCTGCCGGTCAGCGACGTGACGGTGACGGTCACGTCGAAGGAGCCGGTGGCGTCGGTGGCGCTGCAGGTGAGGACCGCGCCGACGGTGCCGTCGAGGTCGTCGGGGCAGTCGGCGGTGGCGGCGCCGAGCTGCGACACGATCTGCTGCTCGACGGCGTCGGCGGGGGCGGACGTGCCGCACGCGGTGAGGAGGGTGAGCCCGGCGGCTCCGGCGAGCAGCAGTGCGGCGCGGAGGCGGGGGTGGGACGTGGTCATCGGGGTCTCCGGTTCGGTCCGGCGGCCGGGTCGGCTGCCGTGGTGGGACCACCGTGGATCGCCGCCCTTGCGGGGGGCGGGGGACGACTTGCGAGCGGCTAGGGAGCGCCCAGTCCGGCGAGGTCCGCGCGGGCCCGCTCGGCCCACGGGTCGCCCCCCAGCGCGGTGTCGACGCGGACGGCCTCAATGAGGTGCGCGCGGGCCGCCGCCACGTCACCCGCGCGGGCGGCGAGGCGCCCGAGCACCCCGTGCACCGAGCCCCATGCGGCGTTGGCGGTGCCGGCGACGACCAGCTCGGCGGCCTGCGGGAGCAGCTCGCGGTAGAGCCGGCCGGGATCGGGGGCCCCGAGCGCGGCCGCCACCTCGCCCCACGCGCAGAGCAGGAAGTCGGTGCTCCAGTCGACCGGGATCTGCACGTCGGTGCGCGCCAGCAGCCGCCGAGCCTCCTCCGGCTCGCCGACCTCGACGAGCGCGAGCAGCGCCACCGGTCGCAGCGCGGCGAACTCGTGCACGGTGCCGTCCAGGAGCTCGGCCACCACCTCGTCGAGCCTGCCCTGGCCGCGGCGCACGGTCATCCGCTGCACGAGCCGGCACCAGTTCGCGCCCCACAGGCTCGTCCGCCCCTGCAGCGCGTAGGCCTCCTCGGCGTGCTTCTCGGCGTCGTCCCACTCGCCGCGCAGCGTCGCGTGGCCGGCCTCCTGGTAGCTCACCTGGGCCCGCAGCTCGGCGAGTCCCAGCTCGGTGGCCAGCCGGGACGCCCGGGCCAGGTCGGCGCGGGAGAGGTCCAGCTCGGTGAAGCGCAGGGCGAGCGCGGCGCGGTGCAGCCGGGCCACGGCCTCGGTGTGGACGGGCAGCCCGGAGCCGACCAGGGCGAGCGACTCGTCGAGCGCGGCCCGGCGGGCGGCCTCCTCGCCCGGCACCCAGCCGGCGAGGTAGAAGTTGTTCAGCGCCCGGCCGAGCAGCGGGACGTCGCCCAGGTCGCGGGCGAGCCGGGCGGCCTCGCGGGCGGCGTCCATGCCCTCGGCGCGCCGGTCGGTGTAGCACAGCTCGCAGGCCAGGGTGCCGAGCAGCTCGGCGCGCCGGACGCCGTCGCCCCCTCCGCTCCCGGTGCCCGCGAGCAGGTCGTCGATCCGGGCGATGACGGTGGGGTCGCTCGTGCCGTAGGCCCGCCAGTTCCACAGCGCCACCCCGCCGAAGACGCCCGTCGCCTCGGCCGCGCGGTCGGCGTCGCCCGCCTCGGTGGCCAGCGTGATCGCCCGCGAGAGCGCGGCCTGCGCCCCGACCAGGTCGCCCGCCGCCCGCAGGTCGCGGCCCAGCGCGATCAGCAGCTCCAGGGCGGTGTCGCCGTCGGCCAGCTCGACGGCCCGGGCCAGGTGCCCGGCCGCGGTGGCGTGCGCGAACCGGTCGCGCGCCGCGTCGGCCGCGGCGATCGCGTGCCGCAGCGCCGTGCCGGCCCCCGCGAACGGGCCCGCGAGGTAGGAGTGGTGGGCGAGCGCGTCGAGGTTCCCGGCCACCGGCAGCCCCTCCAGCGCCTGGGCGATGCGGCGGTGCAGCCGGGCCCGCTGCAGCCGCGTCAGCCCGGCGACGATCGTCTCGCGCACCAGTTCGTGGCCGAAGCGCCACACCCAGCCGTCGCCCTCCTCCACCACCACCCCGGTGATGACGGCGGGCTCCAGCAGCGCGGCGATCTGCTCGGCGTCGACCTCGGAGGCGGCCTCCAGCACCCCGAGCGGGAACTCCCTGCCGATCACCGCGGCCATCGTGAGCAGCGCCCGGGTGTCGGCGGGCAGCCGCCCGAGCCGCCGCTCCAGCACGTCGCGGACCGAGGCGGGGATGTCGGCGGGGTGGGCGGGCGCGAACGACGGCGCGTCGAGGCGGCGCTCGCTGCGCAGCAGCTCGATCAGCTCCACCAGGAAGAACGGGTTGCCCTCGGTGCGCCGGCGCAGCTCCCCGGCCAGCGCCGGGTCGGCGAGCCCGCGGTCGACGAGCAGCTCGGAGACCTCCTCGACCGGCAGCCCGCCGAGGCGCAGCCGGGTGACCGACCGCTCCCTGGCCAGGTCGGCGAGGGTGTGGACGAGCGCGTCGGTGCGCTCGTCGGCGGTGTCGCGCAGCGTGGCCAGCACGAGCACGGGCGCGGCGGCGATCCGCCCGACGAGGAAGCGGAGCAGGTGCAGCGACAGCGGGTCGGCGCCGTGCAGGTCGTCGAGGACGACGAGCAGCGGGCGCTCCCGCGCGGCGGCGAGCAGCGCGGCGGCGATGTCCTCGAACAGCTCGGCGCGGCGGGTGTCGGAGTCACCGGGCCCCGCCGTCGTCGCGCCGGCGTCGGAGCCGAGCGCCCGGAGCACCTGGGTCCACGGCCACAGCGCGGGGGCCGCGGCCTCGTCGGCGCAGCGGCTCCACGCGACCCGCGCCCCGAACGCCCCGGCGGCGGCCACGGCCTCCTCGGCCAGGCGGGTCTTGCCGATCCCGGCCTCCCCGCCCACCAGCACGACGGCCCCGGATCCGTCCGCCGCGGCGGCCAGCCGCCCGACCAGCGTCGAGAGCTCGGCGCGGCGCCCGACGAACCCGGCCCGGCGCGGCGGCTCGACGGGGGCCGGATCCGCCGGGACGGGCGCGGGGGCGGGGCGCGGACCGTCGACGGTCGCGTCCTGCGTGAGGATCGCCTGCTCGAGGCGGCGCAGCTCGGGGCCGGGGTCGATCCCCAGCTCGTCGCGCAGCAGCTCGCGACAGGTGGTGAACGCGCGCAGGGCGTCGGCCTGGCGCCCGGTGCGGTAGAGCGCGAGCATCAGCGACCCCCACAGCCGCTCGCGCAACGGGTGCACCGCGACCAGGCGCTCCAGCTCCGCGACCGCGCTCTCCGGCCGCCCGTCGGCGAGCATCGCCTCGACGTGGCGCTCCAGGGCCACCGCGCGCAGCTCGGCGAGGCGGGCCCGGTCGGCGGTCACCGCAGCGCGCTCGCCGTCGCCCAGGTCGGAGAACGGCTCGCCGCGCCACAGCGCCAGCGCCTCCAGCAGCAGCGCGTCGGCCTCGGCCGGGCGCCCCTCGGCCAGCCGGCGCTGACCGTCGGCGAGCAGCCGCTCGAACCGGACGACGTCGAGGTCGTCGACGACGAGGAGGTAGCCAGGCGGGCGGGTCAGCAGGACGCGCGGCGCGGCCCGCGGGGCCCGGTCCGGCTCCAGCAGGCGGCGCAGCTGGGAGACGTAGGACTGCAGGGTCCCGGTGGCGGTGGCGGGCGGCTCCCCGGCCCAGAGCGTCTCGTTGATGCGGTCCAGCGGCACGACCCGGCCGTGGTCGGCGAGCAGCAGCGTGAGCAGCGCGCGGAGCTTCGGGCTGCCCAGGTCGACCGGCCGCCCGCCGGACACGACCTCCAGGGGTCCGAGCACCCGGAACTGCACGGGAGCAGGGTAGGGGGCTAGAGCGTCAGCTGCCACGTGCCCGGCTCCAGCGGCACGAAGCCCAGCTCCACCATCATCCGCCGGCCCGCGGGTTCGGTCGTCTCGGCCATGAGCACGGTGCGGCAGCCCTCGGCCCGCTGCGCGGCCATCACCTGCGCGGCGAGGCGCCGCCCGTGGCCGTGGCCGAGGTGCCGCTCGGGCACGCCGCCCCCGACGACCCGGGCCACCGATCCCGTCCGGAGCACCTCGATGACGGCCTTGGGGTCCTCGCCCGCCGGGTCCGTCAGGTCCTCCAGGGTGTACCGGACGGTGCCGTCGGGGGCGGTGCCCTGGCGCGGAGTGCGGCGCATGAGGTGCGACTCGGCCCCGGTCGTCATGCCTGCAGTCTGCCGCGCCGACTTGCGGGCGGCTTGCGGCGCGCTGGTGCCGCGGGACGCAGTGCGCGTCAAGCGCCGGCGCGCACGATCCCGACATGACCTCGACAGATCCGTCCATCCGCACGTCCAGCGACTCCTCGGCCGGCCCGGGCAACGACGTCCGCGGCTTCCTGCTGATGCACGACCAGATCCGCGCCGTCGTCCCGGAGGCGGCCCGTCACGTCCGGGCGCTGCGGGCGGGCGACCGCCGGGCCGCCCGGGCCCTCGTCCGCTGGTGGGCGGTGTTCTCCCGGGCCCTGCACCACCACCACGTCGCCGAGGACACCGAGCTCTGGCCGCTCGTGCTGACCACCGCCCCCGAGCTGACCGCCGAGGTGCAGCGGCTGGAGGCCGAGCACGTCCCGCTCGACGCCGACCTCGCCGCCGTCACGACGGGGCTGGCCGAGCTCGGGACGCTGACCGGGCCCGACTTCGCCTTCGCCGCCGACCGGCTCGCCACGGCGATCGCCCGCCTCGACACCTACCTGCGCCGCCACCTCGCGTCGGAGGAGGAGCTGGTGCTGCCCGTGATGCGCCACCGGATCACCGCCACGGACTGGGCGGCGCTGGAGGCCGCACTGGCCGAGCAGGGCCACGGGCGGGACACGTCGGTGCTCCTGCCGATGTTCCTGGCCTACTCCGAGCCCGACCGCGTCGCGTTCCTGCGCGAGCAGCTGCCGGCGCCGGTCCTCGTGCTGCACGACCTCGTGCTGGGCCCGAGGTACCGGCGCCTGCTGCGGAAGCTCCCGGCCGCTACCAGGTGAGCGCGAGCCCGGGGTCGGTGAGCAGCGCGCCGACGTCGGCGAGGAAGCGGGAGCCCTGCTCGCCGTCGACGAGCCGGTGGTCGAACGACAGCGCGAGCTGGCACACGGTGCGCACCGCCAGCTCGCCGTCGACGACCCACGGCGTCGGCTTGATGGCGCCGACGGCCAGGATCCCGGCCTCGCCCGGGTTGAGGATCGGCGTGCCGGTGTCGACCCCGAACACCCCGACGTTCGTGATCGTGAACGTGCCGCCCGCCATGTCGGCCGGCGGCGTCCTCCCCGACCGCGCGGTGGCCGTCAGCTCGCCCAGCGCCGACGCCAGCTCGCGCAGCGTGAGCGTGTCGGCGTCGCGGACGTTCGGCACGATCAGCCCGCGCGGGGTGGCCGCGGCGATCCCGAGCTGCATCCGGTCGAAGTAGACGATCTCGCCCGCGGCCTCGTCCCAGCGCGCGTTGAGCTCCGGGGTGCGCCGCGCGGCCAGGCACACGGCCTTCGCGACGAACGCCAGCGGCGTCAGCTTCACCTCGGCGTACTCGCGCGTGGCCCGGAGCCGGTCGCGCAGGGCCATCGTGGCGGTGACGTCGACGGCGAGGAACTCCGTGACGTGCGGTGCGGTGAACGCGCTGCTCACCATGGCCGCCGCTGTGTGCTTGCGGACGCCGCGGATCGGCTCGCGCCGCTCCCCGCCGGTGGAGGAGGCGGGGGCGCGGACGGCCGGTGCGGCGGGCGCGGCGACGTGCGCCTGCACGTCCTCCCGCGTGATCACACCCCCCGCGCCGGTGGGCGTGACGGCCCGCAGGTCGACGCCCAGGTCCCGGGCGAGCTTGCGCACCGGCGGCTTGGCGAGCGGCACGACCGACCCGGCGAGAGCGGTCGGGGGCGGGGGCGCCGGCGCCGGGGGCGGTGGCAGGGCGGCGGCGGTTGCAGCATGGCCACCTTCACGCAACGGCGCTGCTTGAAGGTGGCCTTCCTGCAACGGGGACGGGGACGGGGCCGGGGCGGGGCCGGGGGCCGGGGCGGGTGCGGGCGTGGCGGGGGCCGGGGCGCCGCGGCGGGGGCGGCGGGTCTGGGCACCGGGGCGCGGGCCGTAGCCCACCAGGTTGGCGATGCGGCCGTCCTTGCCCGGCTCGCCGATCTTCGCGCCCTGCTCCTCCTCCACCGGGGCCGCGGCGGCGGCCGGGGCCGCCTCCGCCGTCTCGATGCTGATGATCGGCGCCCCGACGGCGACGGTCTGGCCGGGCTCCACCAGCAGCTTCCCGACGGTCCCGGCGTACGGCGACGGCAGCTCGACGGCCGCCTTCGCCGTCTCGATCTCGCACAGGATCTGGTTGACCGTGACGACGTCGCCCGCCGCCACGTTCCAGGTGACGACCTCGGCCTCGGTCAGCCCCTCGCCGACGTCGGGCATGGCGAACTCACGCAGCATCGCCGGTCACCAGCCCATCGAGCGGTCGACGGCGTCCAGCACCCGGTCGAGGTCGGGGAGGTAGTCCTCCTCGCACTTCGACGGCGGGTACGGGGTGTCGAACCCCGTCACCCGCAGCACCGGCGCCTCCAGCGAGTGGAAGCACTCCTGCTGCACGCGCGCGCACACCTCCGCGGCCACCGACGTCTCCGACGGCGCCTCCGCGACGACGACGAGCCGCCCGGTGCGCCGCACCGAGTCGAACACCGGGCCCAGGTCGAGCGGGGACAGCGTGCGCAGGTCGATCACCTCGATGTCGTGGCCGTCGGCGACCGCGGCCTCTGCGGCCTCCAGGCAGGTCTTGAGCACCGGGCCGTACCCGGCGAGCGTGAGCGACGAGCCGGGCCGCGCGACGCGGGCGCTGTGCAGCGGCTGCGGCTCGGCGGAGACGTCGACCTCGGCCTTCTCCCAGTACCGCCGCTTGGGCTCGAAGAAGATCACCGGGTCGTCGCTGGCGATGGCCTGCTGGATCATCCAGTAGGCGTCGACCGGGTTGGAGCAGGCCACGACCTTCAGCCCCGCGACGTGCGCGAACAGCGCCTCGGGCGACTCGCTGTGGTGCTCGACGGCCCCGATCCCGCCGCCGAACGGGATGCGCACGACCACCGGCATCGGCACCTTGCCCTGCGAGCGGAAGTGCAGCTTCGCGAGCTGGGAGACGATCTGGTCGTAGCCGGGGAACACGAACCCGTCGAACTGGATCTCGCACACCGGCCGGAAGCCGCGGATCGCCAGGCCCACCGCGGTGCCGATGATGCCGCTCTCGGCGAGCGGGGTGTCGAGCACGCGCTGCTCGCCGAAGTCCTTCTGCAGCCCGTCGGTGACGCGGAAGACGCCGCCGAGCTTGCCGACGTCCTCTCCCATGATCAGCACCTTCGGGTCGCGCTCCATCGCGGCGCGCAGCCCGTCGTTGATCGCCTTGGCCAGAGTCAGGACGGCCATGTCAGACCCCCTCGAAGGACGCGTGGTAGGCCAGGAAAGCCTCGCGCTGGGCGTCGACGGCGGGCGAGCCCTCCGCGTAGACCTGCGAGAACATCCGGTCCGGGGCGGGCGCCGGCATGTCGACGCAGTGCTGGCGGAACCGGGCGGCGAGCGCGTCGGCCTCGGCCTGCACGCCGTCGAAGAACTCCGGCTCGACGCCGAGCGAGCGCACCAGGTGCACCCGCACCCGCTCGATCGGGTCCTTGAGCTTCCACAGCTCCAGCTCGTCGGCGAGGCGGTAGCGGGTGGGGTCGTCGGAGGTGGTGTGCGCGTCCATCCGGTAGGTGAACGCCTCGACGAGCACCGGCCCGTTGCCGGTGCGGCACTCCTCCAGCGCCCAGCGGGTGACGGCGAGGCAGGCGATGACGTCGTTGCCGTCGACGCGGATGCCGTCGAAGCCGTAGCCCTGCGCGCGCTTGTAGAGCGGCACGCGGGTCTGCCGCTCGGTGGGCTCGGAGATGGCCCACTGGTTGTTCTGGCAGTAGAAGACGACCGGCGCGTCGTAGACCGCGGCCCAGACGAAGCCCTCGTGCACGTCGCCCTGCGAGGTCGCGCCGTCGCCGAAGAAGCAGATCGTGGCCTCGCCGTCGTCGCCGCCGACCCTGCCCTCGAACTTCTGGCCCATCGCGTACCCGGTGGCGTTGAGGCACTGGTTGCCGATGACGATCGTGTAGAGGTGGAAGCCCGCGGCCTTCGGGTCCCAGCTGCCGTGGTCGGTGCCGCGGAAGATGCCGAGCAGGTCGGTCGGGTCGACGCCGCGGGTCCAGGCCACCCCGTGCTCGCGGTAGGACGGGAACGCCATGTCCTGGGGCGCCATCGCGCGGCCGGCGCCGATCTGCGCGGCCTCCTGGCCCAGCAGCGGCACCCAGATCCCGAGCTGGCCCTGGCGCTGCAGCGCGTTGCCCTCGCGGTCGAACCGGCGGACCAGCACGAGGTCGCGGTAGAGGTTCTTGAGCATCTCGACGTCGACGTCGGCTGCGTAGGCGTCGAAGCGGGGGTCGGGCACCCGCTCGCCCTCCGGCGTGAGCAGCTGGACCAGGTCGGCGCCGCCCTCGTCGGTGCCCTTCAGCCCGGCGACGACGTGGTCGTGGCCCGGGTGGGAGTCGGTGGACGTGGGTGGCGTCCAGTCCTGAGGTGTGGACACGGGTGCTCCTCGCGGTGTCGGCCCGCGTCCGGTTCGTGGCGGGCGCGGGACGGGGTCGTCCGGCGCGCGCGGGCCCGGGGTGTGGGCCCGCGCACGTGACGGATCTTCCCCGCCATCCTGACACGAGGAGGCGGCGATGCGGGAGCGTCCGCGGAGGAGTCCCGGTGGATCAGGCCCCGTGCTCGCGCGGCCCGGGCTGCGGCGGCCGGAAGTCCGACCCACCGGGCTGCGCCGGCGGGTTCACCTGGGTCGGGGCGTCGTGGCCGTACGCGGTGGGCTGACCGTAGGCGGGGTTCTGGCCGTAGGTGCCGTGGCCGTTGCCCGCGGCGCCGGGGCCGGACGGGATGCCCGCCGCACCCTTCGCCTTCTTCGCGACCCCGTCGATCTGGGTGCGGTACTTGCCCTTGGTCTGCTTGTCGACGAACGCGGCCGCCTGGTCGAGGTACTTCCCGGCCTTGTCGGGGTTGCTCCTGGCGTAGCGGCGGGCCGCCTCTGCGGCCGTGGCGAGGGTGGCGAGTCTTCTGAACAGGGACATCTGTTCACGGTACCCATCCCGAACGGTGATCACTCTCCACCGGACGTGCGTGACGGAGGGTCATTTCACACGACCGCAACCACTCCAACGTGTCATCCGGGTGACCTGATGGCACCATGCCGCCGGTACTCACACCACCGTGGAGGTCCCCATCGTGTTCCGTCGCACCATCCCTGCGGCCGTCTCCGTCGCCGTGCTCACCGTCGGGCTCGCCGCCTGCGGCGGAGGGGGCGACAGCGCCGCTCCCGCCGCGGAGGGCGGTGTCGAGCTCACCAACCCGGGCCAGCTGACGTGGTGCACCTCGCTGCCCTACGAGCCGTTCGAGTTCCAGCAGGGTGACCAGGTGGTCGGGTTCGAGGTCGACCTCGTCGCCCTGATCGCCGAGCGCCTGAACGCGACCCCGACCGTGGTCGTCACCGCGTTCGAGGGCATCCAGTCCGGCACCGACCTCACCGTCGGCACCTGCGACCTGGCCGCCGCCGGCATGACGATCACGCCGACGCGCGAGGAGAACTTCGACTTCTCCGAGCCGTTCTTCGACGCCACCCAGGCCCTGCTGGTGCGTGCCGACTCCGGCATCACGACCGCCGAGCAGCTCGCCGGGCGCAACGTCGGCGTGCAGAACGGCACCACCGGCGCCGACTACGCCGCGGCCAACATCCCGGGCGCCAACCTCGTCACCTTCGAGGACCTGGGCCTGCTCACCACCGCGATCCAGACCGGTCAGGTCGACGCCGTGATCCAGGACAACGGGCCGCTGCTCAGCTTCGCCACCCAGAACCCCGAGTTCGCGGTGACCACCGAGTTCGACACCGGTGAGCAGTACGGCATGGGCGTGCGCACCGGCAACACCGCGCTGCTCGACGTCGTCAACGAGGTGCTGGCCACGTCCCGGACCGACGGCACCTACGACGCCGCGTACGAGAAGTGGTTCGGCACCGCGGCGCCGGCGAACTGAGCACGCCGTGGCCCTGACCCGACGGCAACGCGCCCGCCTGTCCCGGGGGATCCAGTACGGCATCGCGATCGCCGTCGTGGTGGTGGTGGCGTTCACCGCCGACTGGGGCGTCATCGCCAGGACGTTCTTCAACGTCGAGGTGGCGGCCGGGCTGTTCCCGGCGGTGATCACGACCGCCCTGCTCAACACGCTGACGTTCACCGTGCTGGGCTTCGCGCTCGCGCTGGCCCTCGGGCTGGTGCTGGCGCTGATGCGGCTGTCGTCGCTCGGGGTGTACCGGTGGGTCGCGACCGTCTACATCGAGTTCTTCCGCGGCCTGCCGGCGCTGCTCATCTTCATCGCGATCGGGTTCGGCGTCCCGCTGGCGTTCCAGGTCCAGCTCGACCGCCTGGTGACGATCACGGCCGCGCTGGGCATCGTCGGCTCGGCCTACATCGCCGAGACGATCCGGGCCGGCATCCAGGCGGTGCCGAAGGGTCAGGTCGAGGCGGCCCGGTCGCTGGGCATGTCCCCGGCCCGGACGATGGTCTTCGTCGTGATCCCGCAGGCGTTCCGGATCATCCTGCCGCCGCTGACCAACGAGCTGATCCTGCTGACGAAGGACTCGTCGCTGGCGTTCCTGCTGGGCACGACGCTGACCCAGCAGGAGCTCGCCCAGTTCGGCCGGGCGGCGCTGAACCAGAACCCCGGTCTCACGCCGATCCTCGTGGTCGGCCTCTGCTACCTGATCATCACGCTGCCGCTGTCGTTCCTGGCCCGTCGCCTGGAGCGCCGGTTCGGCAGCGCGGGCAACCCGCAGGGAGTGGACGTATGAGCGACGCGGCCGTCGTGATCACCGGACTGCACAAGTCGTTCGGGTCGCGCGAGGTGCTCAAGGGCATCGACCTGACGGTCCCGCGCGGTGAGGTGCTGTGCATCATCGGCCCGTCCGGCTCGGGCAAGTCGACGCTGCTGCGCTGCGTCAACGTGCTGGAGGAGCCCACCAGCGGCACCGTCGTCGTCGACGGGCGGGACATGACCGACCCGGACTGCGACATCGACACCGCCCGCCGCAGCGTCGGCATGGTGTTCCAGTCCTTCAACCTGTTCGCCCACCTCGACGTGCTGGCCAACCTGACGCTGGCCCAGCGCCGGGTGCTCGGGCGGAGCAGGGCCGAGGCGGAGCAGGTCGCGCTGGCCAACCTCGAGAAGGTCGGCCTCGCCGGGCGGGGCAGCGCGCAGGCCGGTCAGCTCTCCGGCGGCCAGCAGCAGCGCGTGGCGATCGCCAGGGCGCTGTCGATGGACCCCGACGTCATGCTGTTCGACGAGCCCACCTCCGCGCTGGACCCGGAGCTCGTCGGCGACGTCCTCGGCGTCATGCGCACGCTCGCCGCCGAGGGGATGACGATGCTGGTGGTCACCCACGAGATCCAGTTCGCCCGCGAGGTGGCCGACCGGGTGCTGTTCATCGACGACGGCCGGATCGTGGAGATCGGTCCGCCGTCGGAGGTCATCGGCAACCCCCAGCAGCAGCGGACCAGGGACTTCCTGGCCCGGGTGCTGCAGAAGGCCACCTGATCAGGGCGACGGGTTCCGCTCCGCGTCGCTGCGCAGGATGCAGAACTCGTTGCCCTCCGGATCGGCGAGCACGACCCAGCCGGTGCCGTCCGGGAGGCGCCGGTCGTCGACGGTCACCGCGCCGAGTTCCAGCAGGCGGGCCAGCTCGTCGTCGCGGGTGCCGTCGACGGGCTGCAGGTCGAGGTGGATGCGGTTCTTGACCTGCTTGCCCTGGGGCACCTCGATGAACAGCAGCCGCTGGGTGCCGTCCGGGGCGAGGATCAGGCACTCCTCGTCGCCGGGCGCGTCCGGGTCGTCGGGGTCACGGACCCAGCCGAGGACCGACGCCCAGAACACCGACTGCGCGTAGGCGTTCCGGGCGTCGACGGAGGTGTGCGAGATGCGGGCGACCATCGCGCCCGACGCTACTTGCCCAGGAACTCCAGCAGGGCGGCGTTGAACTCCTCCGCGTGCGTGGCGTTGATCGCGTGCGGGCCGCCCTCGATGACGACGAGCTCGCTGTCCTTGATGGCCTCGGCGCTGCGCTTGCCGCTGACCTCGAACGGCACGACCGCGTCGGCGTCGCCGTGGATCACCAGCGTCGGGATCGAGACGGCGGCGACGTCCTCGCGGAAGTCGGTGCGGCCGAACGCGGTGATGCAGTCGAGCGTGCCCTTCGGCGACGCGCCCGCGGCGATGGCCTTGGCGTAGAGCCGCTGGTCCTCGCTCGTCTTCAGCTCGCCGTTCGCCGAGAAGAAGGTGGTGGTGAACTCCTCCAGGAACGCGAGCCGGTCGCCCGTCACGCCGCCCTGGAACGCCTCGATGGTGGCGTCGTCGAGCCCGCCGTCGGGGTTGTCGTCGGACTTGTAGAGGTACGGCGGCACAGCGGCCGCCAGCACGGCCCGGCTCACGCGGCCGTTGTCGCCGTGCTTGGCGACGTAGCGGACGACCTCGCCGCCGCCCATCGAGAAACCGACCAGTGCGGCGTCGGTGACGTCGAGGTGCACGAGCAGCGCGTGCAGGTCCTCGGCGAAGGTGTCGTAGTCGTAGCCGTCCCACGGCTGCGACGACTGGCCGAAGCCGCGGCGGTCGTAGGTGATGACGCGGTAGCCGGCGTCGATCAGCGCGGGAACCTGGGCCTCCCAGGAGCGGCCGGACAGCGGCCAGCCGTGGATGAGGACGACCGGGCGGCCGGAGCCGTGATCCTCGTAGTACAGCTCGATGGGGGTGTCGTTCTCGGTGCCGACGTTGACGGTGGCCATGCGGATCCCTCCGTACGAATCTGTCGTGCGCGACCTAACGCGCCTCTGTGGAGGTGTAACCGAGAGCGACGGCCGGTAATCCCGATCTCCCGCATGGTGGGAGCCCCGCGGTAACGGGCCGGAACGGGTTCCCGAGTGTCCGGTCATGACCGACCTGCAGCCCGTCCACGTCGGACCCGACGGCGGCGAGAGCGTCTTCCTCGTCGGCGACACGTACACCACGCTGCTGTCCGGGGCGCAGACCGGAGGCGCGTTCACGCTGCTCGAAGCCCTGGTCATGCCGGAGGCGGGACCCCCGCCGCACGCCCACCACGGCGAGGAGGAGACCTTCGTCCTGCTCGACGGGACGATGTCGTTCACCGTCGGAGGCGAGACCCACGACGCGTCGGCAGGGTCGGTGGTCTTCGTGCCGCGCGACGTCGCCCACAGCTACCGCAACACCGGCGACGGTCCCGCGCGCATGCTCTTCCTGTACAGCCCGGCCGGGATGGACGGCATGTTCCCGGAGATCGGGCGCCCCGGCCGACGCGGCGAGCTCCCCCCGCCGCTCGACCTCGCCGACATCGCGGCGATGGCCGGCGTCGCCGCGAAGTACCGCTTCTCCTTCGTCGACGTCTGAGCCCCGTCGGTGCCCGAGCCTCGTCGACGGCCGAGCCTCACCGCTGGTCCAGCTCCGGGGCGAAGCCGTGCCGCAGTGCCGCGACCGAGGTGGGCGGGGTGAGCACCGTCAGCTCCCCGGCCGGGCGCAGCGCGGGGTCGCGCCAGCCGCCGGGGGAGAAGGCGAGCAGCCGGTCGCCGAGCACCAGCCGGGGCCCGTCGGTGACGACGACGGTGCCGTCGGGCACGTCGGTGCCGCGCCAGGTGCGGCGGTCGCGCGCCCGGTCCAGCCCCCGCCCGGGGCGCAGCCGCTCGGCGGCGAGCGCCCGGTTCAGGTCGCCCGCCCGGACCGGCGCCCCGAGCGACGCCGCCACCGCCTCCCGGTAGGCCAGGTAGGCGGCGTGCCGGCACTCCCCGCAGGGGCGGTGCCCCGCGGCGAGCGCCACGGCGTCGTCGAGGAAGAACACCGGCGTCCAGCGGCCGGGCCGGGCGAGCCCGACCCGGCGGTCCCGGAACCGGGTGACGCAGGTGATCCACAGGTTCCCGCGGTGGTGCCGCACGAGCGCGCCCGCGCCGTCGACCAGGCACCCGCGGTTGCCGGTGAACATCCCCCGTGCCGGGTCGGCGTGCAGGTCGCCCCAGGGGTCGACGCGGTTGCGCCGGGTCACGACCGGGCCGTCACGATCGGGCCGTCACGATCGGGGCAGGCGGCCCATCAGGAAGAACTCCGGGTTGGGCCGCAGCGCGGTGAGGTGGGCCAGCCGGTTGGACATCGCGAACAGCGCGGTGATGGCCCCGATGTCCCAGATCTCGTCCTCGGACAGCCCGGCGAGGCGGGCGTCGTCGAGCTCGGCCTCGGTGAGGGCGGCCGAGTCGGTGGCGATCAGCAGGGCGAGGTCGACGATCGCGCGCTCCCGCGGCGACAGCGCCACCCCGAACGGGTTGGTGGCGACGCGGTCGGCGATCTCCGGGTCCTTCGTGCGCACCCGCAGGATCGCCCCGTGCGCGACGACGCAGTAGGTGCAGCTGTTCGCCCCCGACGTGGCGACGACGATCAGTTCGCGCTCGGCCTTGCTCAGTCCGTCGTTCGACTCCATCAGCGCGTCGTGGTAGTCCAGGAACGCGCGGAGCTCGCGCGGCCGCCTGGCCAGTGCGCGGAAGACGTTGGGGACGAACCCCGACCTCTCCGCGATCGCCCCGATCCGCTCGCGCAGGTCGTCGGGCATGTCGGCCAGCTCCACGTGTCCGAACCGGCTCACCTCGTGCGTGTCTCCCATGGCGTCCGACCGTACTGCCGAGGACGATGTGCAGCCATGGACGTACCGGAGGAGATCGGCCACTCGCTGACGGACTGGTGCGCGCGGCAGATCCCGGAGGGGGAGCGCGAGCACCGCCGGATCGGCTTCGTCGTGCGCGACGGGACCGTGACGATCAGCGACCGGCGCGCCCCGGCGCAGCCGGAGCTCGACGTGGAGTGGAGCAGCACGCCGCTGGCCCGCCTCCACCTCGACGACGCGGGCCACTGGACCCTGTACCGCCCCGACGGGCGCGGCTGGACCCGGACCTCCGACGGCCCGGACCCGATCGCCCTGCTGGAGGCTCAGGCCCCGGCCTGACCCACCGCCGACACGGCCCCGGCCGCCCGCGCGGCCGGGTTGAACTGCACCACCCGGGCCGTCGGCCCGCTGTCGGTGGTGCGCCCGCGGATCACCAGCGCCGCGGCCCGCTGCAGCACGCTGAGCAGCGACGGCGAGCCCTCCGGCTGCTCGTCGGGGGCCACCACCGCGATCATCCGCGGGGCCACCGCCGTGAGCAGCAGCCGCTCGACGCCGAGCTGGGCCGCCCCGACCACGACGACCACGTCGGCGCTGTCGGGGGCGGGCAGCGTGCCGAGCAGGACGTCGCTGCGGGTGAAGCAGGCCAGGCCGTAGGAGCCGGAGTCGCGCTCGTGCAGCTCGTCCCAGGCGGCGGCCAGCGCCGGCGCCGTGGCCCGCAGCCTGCGCAGCAGCGTGGTGCGGCGCACCTCGTCGCGCAGCTCCCGGCGGGCCGCGCCCAGCGCGTCGACGGCCTCCTCGTAGGCGTCGGCGTCGTAGCGGCGCAGCGCGTCGACGGCGCGCCGGTGCTCCGGGGCGGTGACGGTGACGGCGGCCCGGTCGGCCAGCTGGTCGGCGAGCAGGCCGAGGCGGTGCTCCGCCTCCGCGGCCGACCCGTTCTCGGCGTAGTCGAGGATCGCGGCCGACACCCGGGCCGCGGAGTCGACGTCGGGCACGGACAGCGGCGAGTCGGTGGCCAGGAACAGCACGTCGTGGCGCAGCGCCCCCACCGAACGGGCCGCGTTGGCGACCAGCACGAGGCGCTCGGCGAGCGCGGACAGGTCGCCGGGGCCCCTCGGCGCCGGGACGCCCATCTCCGTGCAGCCGGCGACGATGCGGCCCATGCGCTCGGTGAGCTCCAGGTGGTCGAGGACGCGCAGCACGTCGGGTGCGGTGACGGGCTCGCGGTCGGCCACGCGGATGCGCCGCAGTACCGGCTGCACGTCGCGCTGCACGGTGGGCCGGAAGTACGCGCGGGTGCGGCCGCCGGACTCGAGGAACTCGTAGTAGTTGCAGAGCAGGTCGACGGCGTCGGAGGAGAGCGGGCCCTGGAAGGTGACCGGCGGGGCGTTGCGGCGGGCGTGCACGATGGTGGCGGCCTGCGCGACGTCCTCCTGCGTCCGGTCGAAGGTGGCCCGGTGCCGGGTGTGGATCAGGTGCCCGAGCAGCTCCCACTCCCACGGGAACTGCCGGCGGGAGCCGAGCGCGTCGAGCCGCGCGGTGACGCAGCGGGCGATCGAGGTGACGGCCTCGCGGCGGTCGGGTTCCACCCGCGCCAGCAGCGCGGGCACGACCGTGACCTCGTCGTCGGGGCGACCGGAGCGGAGGGCCTGCTCGCAGAGCCTGCGGACCTCGTCGGCCGACGGCAGCGCGTCGGCGGCGGGGAGGTCCTGCCCCGCCCGGGCCCGGGCGGCCGCGGTGGAGGTGGCCAGCAGGCGGCGCAGCTCGCGCAGCTCGGCGTGCGGGATGTCGGGGAGCGCGTCGACCGTGCGGCCGGTGGCCACGCCGATCCGGACCTCGTCGAGCTCGGCGTCGGTCTCGGCGGTGACGACGACGCGCCTGCCGTCGGCGACCAGCGCCGAGACGGCCGTGGCGACCTCGGCCGGGCCGGCCTCGTCGAGGACGACGAGCGCGGTGCTGCGCATCGCCGGCACGACCGATGTCGGGTCGTCGGCGGGGTGGCGCTGGGCCGGCGGGACCTCCGCGACCGACGCGGCGAGCGCCTCGGCGAGGCGGCGCAGCCCGGGGGGCGTGGAACCGGCGCGGACGACGGCGCCGATCTGCTCCCTGGCCCGCGCCGTCGTGGGCTCGTCCTGGGCCGCCGCGGCGAGCCGGTCGACGAACACCAGGAGGTCCTCGGCGTCCTCTCCAGCAGCTACGCGGGCGTGCGCGCTCCCGGGTCCGACATCCATCACCGCGGTCACCTCCGACTGTCGCCGCCCGGCGTGGCAGCGATCACCCTTCGTATCGCAAGGGTCCACAGAATGTTGCACCCCCGACGAGTGGCGGGGCAATCGTGCGCCGCCGAAAGGTCACTCTCGGCGGTGTCCGGCACTCTTTCGAGTGAACGGCCGAACGACGACACCGTGACATCGTGGTGAACGGCGGTGTCGCGTCACCGTGGATCGACGATGTCGCCGAACGGTCGTTTCAGCACGACCAGCGGTCAGCAGCAGCGTGCCGACGGTGCGTGATCGCCACGATCGGTGTGTTTCCGCCAGAACTCGCGCTCGGCCATCGGCGGCACCCCGGGATGGTGCGCGACGTGGTGGGTCACGTAGCGCTCGTAGGCCTGCTCCCCGGCGAAGCCGCGCAGCAGCTGCCACGCCTCGCGCAGCCCCTCCCGCACGCTCACGTCGGCTCCCGGCTGCCCGCCGCGGCCAGCTCGTGCTCCCGGATGGCCTCCTTCTCCTCCCGGGTGGCGATGAGCCCGGCCGGGGCGACGATGGTGGACCGCACGTACGGGTCCTCCGAGCCGCTGGGCAGCGGGCCCCCGCGCAGCGCGGTGACCCAGACCCGCATCGAGTCGATCAGGATGATCACGATGAGGCTGGCGAACAGCGCGGTGAGGACGGTGTCGAGCGTCGTGTTGAACACGACCTGCTGCATGTCCTCCACGCTCTTCGCGGTGCCCAGGCTCGTCTGCCCGGCGTCCAGGGCGGCCTGGTAGCGCTGGCGCTGCGCCCAGAAGCCCAGGGTCGGGTCCGGCGAGAAGATCTTCTGGTAGCTCGCCGTCAGGGTGACGGCGGCGTCGAAGGCCAGCGGCACCAGCGTGATCCACGCGTAGCGGGCCCGCCCGGACTTGATCAGCAGCGTCGTGCAGACCGCCAGCGCCACCGCCGCGAGGAGCTGGTTGGCGATGCCGAACAGCGGGAAGAGCTGGTAGATCCCGCCGAGGGGGTCGTTGACGCCCGCGTAGAGCAGGTAGCCCCACGCGCCGACGATGATCGCGCTGGCCGACCAGGCGGCCGGCTTCCAGGACGTGTCCTTGTACTTCGGCCAGACGGCGCCGATGGTGTCCTGCAGCATGAAGCGCCCGACGCGGGTGCCGGCGTCCACCGTGGTGAGGATGAACAGCGCCTCGAACATGATCGCGAAGTGGTACCAGAAGGCGCGCAGCGCGTCGCCGCCGAAGACCTCGGAGAAGATCTGCGACAGCCCCACCGCCAGCGTGGGGGCGCCGCCGGAGCGGCCGACGAGGGTCTCCTCCTCCACCGCGGCCGCCGCCGCGGCCAGCTCGGCCGGGGAGATCGTGAAACCGATGTTGGCCACCGCGGCCGACGCGGTCTCCACGGTCGGGCCGAGCACCGTGGCCGGCATGTTCATCGCGAAGTACAGCCCGGGGTCGAGCACGCACGCCGCGGCGAGCGCGCAGATCGCGACGAACGACTCGGTGAGCATGCCGCCGTAGCCGATGAGTCGGATCTGCGACTCCTTCTCGATCAGCTTGGGCGTGGTGCCCGACGCGACGAGCGCGTGGAAGCCGGAGAGCGCGCCGCAGGCGATCGTGATGAAGACGAACGGGAACAGCGAGCCGGCGAAGACCGGGCCCATCCCGTTGGCGGCGAAGTCGGTGAACGCCTCGGCCTGCATCGTCGGCCAGGCCACCAGGATCGACACCGCGAGCAGGACGATGACGCCGATCTTCATGAAGCTCGACAGGTAGTCGCGCGGCGCGAGGAGCATCCAGACCGGGAGCACCGAGGCGACGAAGCCGTAGATCACCAGGCCGAGGGTGAGCTGGTTGGCGGACAGCGTGAACGCCTCGGCCAGCGGCGAGTTGTCGATCCACCCGCCCGCGACGATGGCCAGCAGCAGCAGCGCCACGCCGATGACCGAGCCCTCGATGATCTTCCCCGGCCGGATGTAGCGCAGGTAGCAGCCCATGAACAGGGCGATGGGGATCGTCATGACCAGGGAGAACGTGCCCCACGGCGACTTGGCCAGCGCCTGGACGACGACCAGGGCGAGCACGGCCAGCAGGATGATCATGATGGCGAGCACGGCGATCAGCGCGGCGATGCCGCCCACCGGGCCGATCTCCTCGCGCGCCATCTGGCCGAGGCTCCGGCCGCCGCGGCGGGTGGAGAAGAACAGCGTGACCATGTCCTGCACGGCCCCGGCGAAGATGACGCCGACGATGATCCAGATCGTGCCGGGCAGGTAGCCCATCTGCGCGGCCAGCACCGGCCCGACGAGCGGGCCCGCGCCTGCGATGGCGGCGAAGTGGTGGCCGAAGAGCACGCGGCGGTCGGTGGGCTGGAAGTCCTGCCCGTCGTCGAGCCGCTCGGCGGGGGTGGCGCGGGTGTCGTCGACCTGCAGCACCTTGCGCGAGATGAACCGCGAGTAGAAACGGTAGCCGATGGCGTAGGACGCCAGCGCGGCGAAGACCAGCCAGCCGGCCGAGATCTCCTCGCCGCGGCTCAGCGCGACGACCCCCCAGGCCACGGCGCCCACCAGGGCCACCGCCGACCAGATCAGGATCTGCCGCAGGTCCGGTCGCCTGCGCGCCGTCCCGTCGGGCTGCCGCGCGCCCGACATCTCCGTGGTGGCCACGTCGCCCACACCCCTCGAGTCCTCGCGGAGCCCCCCGACGGCTCCGCGTGTGTGGCGACCATAAGGCCCGGACCGTGCGCTGTCAGCCGTCCGGGTGCACCGATCCGGAGACGACGAACGGCCCGCCGCGGGTGCGGCGGGCCGTCCGGTCCGGTGGGTCAGGCGCCGAGGCGGAGCTTGAGGGCCTCCAGCTCGTCGCGCATCGACGTCGGCAGGCCGTCCCCGATCTTGTCGAACCACTCCTCGATGAGCGGGATCTCGGCCTTCCACTCCTCGACGTCGACGGCCAGCGCGGCGTCGATGTCGGCGATCGCCGAGTCGAGCCCGTCGAGGTCCATCTGGTCCGAGGTGGGGACGTAGCCGATCGCGGTCTCGGTGGCCGCGGCCGTGCCCTCCATGCGCTCGATGCACCACTTGAGGACGCGGCTGTTCTCGCCGAACCCGGGCCACAGGAACTGGCCCTCGTCACCGCGGCGGAACCAGTTGACGTAGAAGATCTTCGGCAGCTTGTCGGCGTCGGCGCCCTTGCCGACGTTCACCCAGTGCTGGAAGTACTCGCCGACGTTGTAGCCGAGGAACGGCAGCATCGCCATCGGGTCGCGACGGACCTGGCCGAGACCGCCTGCCGCGGCCGCCGTCTTCTCGCTCGACATGGTGGCGCCCATGAACGTGCCGTGCTGCCAGTCGCGGGCCTCGGTGACCAGCGGGACGGTGGTCTTGCGGCGCCCGCCGAACAGGATCGCCGAGATCGGCACGCCGCGGGGGTCCTCCCACTCCGGCGCGACGACCGGGCACTGCCCGATCGGCACGGTGTAGCGGGAGTTGGGGTGGGCGGCGTCGGTGCCGGACTCGGGCGTCCAGTCGTTGCCCTTCCAGTCCGTCAGGTGCTGCGGGTCGCCCTCGAGGCCCTCCCACCACACGTCGCCGTCGTCGGTGAGGGCGACGTTGGTGAACAGCGCGTTGCCCTCGTCGATGGTGCGCATCGCGTTGGGGTTGGTCTTCCAGTTGGTGCCCGGCGCGACACCGAAGAAACCGAACTCGGGGTTCACCGCGTAGAGGCGGCCGTCCTCGCCGAAACGCATCCACGCGATGTCGTCGCCGACGGTCTCGGCGCGCCATCCCGGAATGGTCGGCTGCAGCATCGCGAGGTTGGTCTTGCCGCAGGCCGACGGGAATGCCGCCGCGACGTAGTACGCCTTCTCCTCCGGCGAGATCAGCTTGAGGATGAGCATGTGCTCGGCCATCCAGCCCTCGTCGTGGGCGATGGCCGAGGCGATGCGCAGGGCGTAGCACTTCTTGCCGAGCAGGGCGTTGCCGCCGTATCCGGAGCCGTAGCTCCAGATCTCGCGGGTCTCGGGGAAGTGGCTGATGTACTTCTCGGTGTTGCACGGCCACGCGACGTCGGCCTGGCCCGGCTCGAGCGGGGCGCCGACCGAGTGCAGGCACTTGACGAACGAGTCGCCGCGCTCGGCGAACAGCGGCAGCACCGAGGCGCCCATCCGCGTCATGATCCGCATCGAGGCGACGACGTACTCGGAGTCGGTGATCTCCACGCCGAGCATCGGCGGGGTGGCGTCGAGAGGGCCCATGCAGAACGGGATGACGTACATCGTGCGACCGCGCATGGAACCGCGGTACAGATCCGTCATCGTCGACTTCATCTCGGTGGGATCGACCCAGTTGTTGGTCGGGCCCGCCCCGGACTGCTCCGCGGAACAGATGAAGGTGCGCTCTTCGACGCGCGCGACATCGTCGGGATCGGACGCGGCGTAGAACGAATTCGGTTTCTTCTCGAGGCGCGTGAAGGTGCCGGCATCGACGAGAGCGGTCGTCATCCGCTCCCACTCCTCGTCGGACCCGTCGACCCAGACGACGCGGTCCGGCGTGGTCAGTTCGGCCACCTCACGGACCCAGGAGAGCAGTCGCGTGTTGTCGGTCGGCGACTCGTCGAGCCCTGGCACGGTGGCTGCTGTCATGTTCGTCCTGTCTCCTCACCGGCGGACCGGGTCATTCGGGAACGCTGCGCGCGCCCGAGCCGTGGGAACGGCCGGACGCGCCTGTCGAAGATGAATAGCGACGGTACCGGCGGTGTCCGGCTTTCCCCACCGCTGGCCGCTGTCGATTCACTCACAGAACCGGTCAACTAATCGATTCAGTAGAGGTCACGGCCCCATTACCCCCGGGCTCATGGTGACGTGCGCGACGTTCGGGCCCGGTTGCTCCGCCTGGACCGCTCGTCCGGCCGGGCGTAGCGTTTCGCCCGTATCAGGCCGTACCGAGGGAGCGCGAAGATGAGCGACACCGCCATGTACGTCACGCTGCTCGTGGTCGCGATCGCCCTGACGTTCCTCGTCGGCCGCCTGCTGGTCACCGCGGGCGAGCCGTTCCTGCAGGAGGTGTTCCAGGACACCAAGGTCACGCGGTCGGTCAACCTGCTGCTCTCGGTGTTGTTCCACCTGATCACCCTGGGCGTGCTGGCGATCATCTCGGTGGTCGACATCGCCGGGGGTCAGGAGCCGCTGCAGAACTTCGTCGTCAAGCTCGGTGTGGTGCTGCTGGTCCTCGGCGTCGCCTACGGTGTCTCGATGCTGGTGCTGATCCGCGTCCGCGAGCGCCGCCGCGTCGACCAGGTCTCCGAGCAGGTGCAGGAGCGGCTCGCGGAGCGCTCCGCCCCCGCCCCGCGGCCCGCTGCCGACGAGCGCATCAGCACGCAGCCGGTGATCCCGAAGCAGCCCTGAGTCCCGTCAGGCGCGGGGCCGGAGCCCGACCGCCACGACCGCCGCGACGGCGACGAGCACTCCCGCCCCGACCGTCGCGGTGACGCCGACGCCCGCGTCGAAGGCCGCACGCGCCGAGGCCAGCAGGTCGGCGCCGTCCGCACCGCCGATCCGGTCGGCCGTGCCGCTCGCGCCGGCGAGGGTCTCGCGCGCGGAGTCCGCCCAGCTGGGCCCGATGCCGCCGGGGACCGTCACGCCGCCCCGGTAGACCGCGGCGAGCACGCTGCCGAGGACGGCCGTGCCGAGCACGGCACCGATCTCATACGCCGTCTCCGAGACCGCCGACGCCGACCCGGCGCGGTCGGCGGGGACCGCGGAGAGGATCGCGTCGTTGGTGATCGTCTCCGACAGCCCGATCCCGGCCCCGACGAGCACGGTGGCCACCGCGAGCAGGCCGACCGCGGACGCCCCGGTGAGCTGCGTGCACAGGACGTAGCCGGCCGCGGCGAGCAGCAGGCCCGTCGGCACGAGCACGCGCAGCGGGAAGCGGCGGGCCAGCCGGCTGGCCGCGAGTCCGGCCACCATCGTCGTCGCGAAGCCGGGGAGCAGGACCAGCCCGGCGTCGAGCGGGTCGAGCCCGGCGACGAGCAGCAGGTGCTGCGCCGAGAAGAACAGCAGCCCGGTGAGCGCGAACATCGTCGTCGCGTTGGCCAGTGCGGACAGCCGCAGCACGGGCGAGGAGAACAGCGTGACGTCGAGCAGCGGCTCCTCGCCCGCGGCGATCCGGGCGCGGGCGCGGCGGACGAACAGCACGGCCGAGGCGGCGCCGACGAGCAGCGACAGCACCGCGGTGGCGGTGACGCCGTCGTGCGCGACGGTCTTGACCGCGAGCACGGTGGGGCCCATGGCGAGCAGCGAGAGCAGCACGCCGATCGGGTCGAGCCGCCCGGGCTCCGCCATCCGCGACTCGGGCAGCAGCACCGCGCCCGCCACCAGGATCAGCAGCATCAGCGGCACGTTCACCAGGAACACCGCGCCCCACCAGAAGTGGGCGAGGAGCAGGCCGCCGACGATCGGGCCGACGGCGGCGCCCGCCGCGAAGCCGGTGGCCCAGATCGCGACCGCGAGGCGCCGCTGCGTGCGGTCCGGGAACAGGGTGCGCAGCAGGGCGAGCGTCGCCGGCATGAGCATGGCGCCGAAGAACCCGAGCAGGGCGCGGGCGGCCACGAGCTGGGCGGCGTCGGTGGCGAACGCGGCGGCCAGCGACACGGCCCCGAACCCGCCGACGCCGATCAGCAGCGTGCGTCGCCGGCCGATCCGGTCGCCGAGCGTGCCCATCGTGACGAGCAGTCCGGCGAGCACGAGCGGGTAGACGTCGACGATCCACAGCTGCTGCGTGGCCGACGGCGACAGCGCCTCGCTGATGGCGGGCAGGGCGAAGCTCAGGACCGTGTTGTCGACCGCCACCAGGAGCGTGGGCAGGAACAGCACGGCGAGGCCCGCCCATGCGCGGAGTCCGGCGCGGGCGTCGACGGGGCGGGGGGCGATGACGGTCATGACGGTTCCTCACGCGTTCGTATACCGTCCGGACGGTACAGTAGCGCTCGGCATTCCCGGCCCGTCCGCGTCGTGGCCTCGGCCACCTAGACTCGGCCGATGACCGGCGCCCGCGACCGCGTGCTGGACGCGTACGAGACCCTCCTGATCGACCACGGCCCCGGCGCGGCCACGCTCGACGCCGTCGCCGCCGCGGCCGAGGTCTCCAAGGGCGGGCTGCTCTACCACTTCGCGTCCAAGGACGCACTGGTCGCCGGCCTGCTGGACCGGTTGCGGGAGCGCAGCGCCGCCGACGCCGACGCGATCCGCACCTCCCCCGACGGCGCCGTCGCCTACTACCTGCGCACGTCCGCCCCGGGTGGCCCGGTCCCCGGTGGGGTCACCCGGAGCTACCTCGCGGTCCTGCGGATCTCCGAGGGGAGCGCGACGGGCCAGGCGATCCGCGACGCGCTGGCCGAGGTCGACGCCGACGCCTTCGCCGCACTGCGGGCGGAGCTGGACGACCCGGTGCTGGCCTGGCTCGCCCAGCTGGTGGGGGACGGGCTGTACCTGCGCACCCTCACCGGCACCCCGCTCCCGCCCGGGCTCGGCGTGGAGGACCTGTTGGCCCGGCTGCGGCAGCACTTCCCGGTCGCCGACCCCTGACCGGCGAGTGTGCCGGCCCCGCCCGGCGAGTTTGCCGCTCGGGCTCGGCGAGTTTGCCGCTGCGGCCTGGTGAGTCTGCCGCTGCAGCCCGGTGGGTTGGCCGCCCCCGTCCGGCGAGTTTGCCGCTGCTCCCGGTGAGTTTGCCGCTCCGGCCCGGTGGGTTGGCCGCTCCGGCCCGGTGGGTTGGCCGCTCCGGCCCGGTGAGTCTGCCGCTCCGGCCCGGTGAGTTGTCCGCCCCTGCCCGGCGGGCGGGCTGCTGCTGTCCGGAGAGTTGACCGCTGGGGCTCGGCGGGTCTGTCGCTCGGCGAGTCGGCCGCCGTCCGGTGGTTGGCTCTGTGGTCCCGCGAGTGTGCCGCTCTTGCTCGGTGAGTTGGCCGTTGCCGCTCGGCGAGTCGGTCGTCGGAGGGCTGCGGAGGTCGTCTCTGCCGCCCGGTCGAGATGGTGTCGACCGAGTGAGCTGTGTCGGCGAGCTCGCGGGGCGATCCGGCTCGGGCACTTGTGCCATGGCCCGGGCTCGGCGAACTGGTCGGTGGTGGGCTCGTCGGGCATGTCGGCTGCCGGTCCCGGCCCGGTCCGGGCTACTGCGGCCAGGACGCCAGCCGGTCGGGCTCGGGGTCGATCCAGGCGGTGGGGTCGCGGTTCGGGACCACCGGGCGTCTCGCCCGACCCGGCCGAGCCTCCGAGCCCGGGTCGGGCACGTCGGTCGGGGACGGCCGCCCACCCCGCCACGTCATCCGGTAGTTCATCCCAGACGACCCAACGCCCGACCGGCACAAGCGCACCACGCCGAAGAAGGCCACCATCCGAAGCGACCGTCCATGCGTCGAACGGTCCCTGGCCTGCGATAACTTGCTACTACTCGAACGCATGTTCTAGTAGGATCAGGTCATGGTCGGCGACACCCTCCAAGACGCGCACCAGCACCTCGCTGCCGCACTCGACGACCTCGCCGCAGCCACCACCCACGCCTCCGAGAACGACCTCATCTCGCTTCTGACCGTCTGCGAGGGACTCACCCGGCGGGTCGAGGCGATCTCCAGTGCCGCGGTGGCCGTCCTGGATGACCGGGGCACGTTCCTGTCGCGCGGTTATCCGAGCACCGCGGCCGCTCTGTCGGACCTGTTGTCCTGGGACCAGCGGCAGGCGCGGTCCTTCACCGCTGCCGCTACCGACGTCCACGGCCGCACCACTCTCAGCGGGGAACAGCTCCCCGCGCGGATGCCCGCCACCGCCGCCGCCCTCGACGAGGGACTGATCGGGTGGCGACACGTCGAGGTCATCCACCGCGTCCTGGGCACCCGGGCTGCTGAACGGCTCACCACATCAGCGTGGACCGGCGCGGAGGCGCAGCTCGCCGAGTACGCCCAGCAGGCCAAGCCAGGACAACTGCTCAGCTTCGGCACCCTGCTGATCGACCGGTTGGATCAGGACGGGCCCGAACCCGACGACACCCCGCCACCGGTGAACGAGCTGCGCCTGACCCGTCACCGCGGCGGGGCCGGTGGGTCGGTGAAGGGCCGGTTCGGAGACCCCGCCCTCTACGACGCCATCGCCGCCGTGATCGACGCCAAGGCCAAGCCGCTCACCGCCGACGACGACCGGACCGCGGCCCAGCGACAAGCCGAAGCACTCGCCGACGTCTGCGGCTACGTCCTCGACCACGGCGACGACCTCCCCGAGACCGGCGGCCGCCGACCCCACCTCACCGTGACCATCCGCTTGGAAGACCTCGAGGCACGGGCACGCGGGGCGATGTTGGAGTTCGGCGGCACCATCACCCCCGCCACCCTGCGCACACTGGCCTGCGACGCCGGCGTGATCCCGATCGTCATGAACGGCGACAGCCAACCCCTCGACGTCGGCCGGGAGAAGCGGACCATCCCCGACGGACTCCGCAAAGCCATCACCGTGCGAGACCGCGGCTGCGCCCACCCCGGATGCGACCGACCACCCTCCTGGTGCGACGTCCACCACGTGGATCACTGGGGGCATGAAGGTCCCACGGAGCTGAACAACCTGGTCATGCTGTGCAAGGCCCACCACCGCCAGATCCACCACTCGGACTGGACCGTCCGGATCCGCGACGGGCTACCGGAGTTCGTCCCACCCCGATGGATCGACCCCACGCGCACCCCGCGCCGCGCGATCGCACCCCACCGGATCGGATGACCGGCCGGTCAGGGTGCCAGCGCGGCCGCCACCGGCCAGATCCACGGCGACCACGCCGACTCCACGACGCTCCGCGCGAACAGCCACGTGCGCACACGACCCGCGTCGAGCCCGGTGAGGCCGGCCATCCGATCCGCCACGGCGCCGGCGTCGTCGGCGACCCGGCGGTCGTTGAGGATGTGCTGCAGCACGTCGAAGCACGGGTCGCCCAGGTACGGCTGGGGGTCGATCGGCCGCCACGTCCCGCCCGCGGCGGCCAGCAGGTTGCCCGCGTGCAGGTCGCTCACCAGCAGCACCGGCTCGAGGTCTGCGCGGGGCAGCGCCCGGTGGAGCGCCAGCCCGTCGCGCACCAGGCCGGGATCGAGGACGTCGGCGGTGAGCAGCGGCTCGACCTCGTCGGCCCACAGGTCGCACACCTGCGCCAGCGGGCGGAACGGGGCGCCCGCGGGGCGCCACAGCGCGCGCAGGGCCGCGGCGACGATCTCGTCCTGCTCGGGCAGCGGGCGGGCGTCGCGCAGCGGGGTGCCGTGGCGGGCCCGTTCCAGCAGCAGCGCGATCGTCGACCCCTGCGCCCACGACGCGTGCACGGCGACGGCGCCGCGGCCGCTCCAGGGCCCGCAGGCCGTCGGCCTCGTGCCGTCCCTCGGTGTGCCGCCGGCCGACCTCGAGGACCAGGTCGCGGCCCGCCGCGTCACGGGCGGGGGCGACCCACGCGGTCTCCCCGCCCGGCTGGAACGGGGGACCGACGGTCAGTGACCAGCGCCCGGCCAGCTGCTCGACGAGGCGGGGCAGGTCGGCGAGCCAGGCGCGGCGATCCGCGGACCCGGCGGACGCCCGGACCAGCCCGGTCGGCAGCTCTAGCCGAAGATCCATCGCGACGACGCGCGCACCAGGGTCGGGGTGGGCTCGACCGGTGCCGGGTTGCGGGCGATCTCCGGCACCGGGATGGGCAGCCGGTGCGTGGTGACGTTCCAGTAGCGGTTCTCCGGGTCGCCCGCGCGCCAGGCGTTGGCCAGCCGGGCGGTGGCGTCGGCGTCGGACCTGCGACGCGGCCGGGGGCGCATGCCGCAGCGTTCGCGGACCACCCGGTCCAGCGTGCGCCAGGCGTCGTCGGCCGTGGTGTGCACGCTGACGCTGGGCTCGCCGTCGGTCTGACCGACCAGCAGCGTGTAGGCGCTGACCATCTCGTAGGACACGGGCACGCCCCTCTCGGGCTCGAACCGGGTTTCCCGCGACGTCGTCGGCGCGCTCGCACAGTCAACGGCACCGACCCCGGCCGGGTCCTCTCCGGCGCGCCGGGTGTCGCCCGATGGTGTCCATCACGCGCCGTGTGCGACTGGTCACCCCGGGCGGGTGACCAGCGGATCGCCGGATGGTGTGCCCCTATCGGCCGAGCGACACCGACGACATCGTGAAGTCCGGCACCCGCACCGGCGGCATCGCGGCGCGGGTGAACCAGTCCTTCCACTCCCGCGGCAGCGTCCGCTCCGTGGCGCCGACCTCCGTGGCCGCGCGCAGGACGTCGAGCGGGGAGTGGTTGAAGCGGAAGTTGTGGTCGACCTCGCCCACGATCTCCCCGCCCTCCACCAGGTACACGCCGTCGCGGGTGAGGCCGGTGAGCAGCAGCGTCGCCGGGTCGACGAGCCGGATGTACCACAGGCACGTCAGGAGCAGCCCGCGCTCGGTGCGGCCGACCATCTCCTCGATCGAGGCGTCGGTCCCGCCGGTGAGCAGCAGGTTGTCGCCGGGCGGGGTGAAGGACGTGCCGAACTCGGCGGCCTCCGCGCGGGAGTAGCCGAGCTCGGAGATCACGCCGTCGCGGACCCAGTCGACGCGGCGGGTCGGGGCCCCGTTGTCGAACACCGAGATCGCGTCGCCGGAGCGGGTGGCCGTCAGGAACGGCTCGTACTCCAGGCCGGGGGCCGACGGGTCGCAGGTCAGCGTCAGGGGCAGGTCGGTGAGGCGTTCGCCGACGCGCGGGCCGTCCGGGCCGGACAGCGCGCTGCGGCCCTCCTGCGCCGGGCGCCCGTCCATCGACCAGGCCAGGTAGATCATCAGGTCCGACACGGCCGACGGCGGCAGCAGCGTCTCGTACTTCCCGGCCGGGAGCGTGACGCGCCGTTTCCCCCACTCCAGCCGGCGCGCGGCCTGCGCGGCGAGGTCCACGACGTCGACGTCGGCGAAGTCGGCGGTCGACGCGCCCACCCACGCGGAGCCGGACAGGTCGGGGGTCTTCGCGTTCAGCTCCACCGAGCCGGTCGGCTGCACCCACCGCCGCCGCACCCCGGCCGAGGTGCCGAGCCACGTCGTCGTCAGCTCGTGGCTGGCGAAGCCGTACTGGCGCTGCGGCCCGGCGAGCACCTCGGCCAGGCCCTGCGCGAACGTGCCGAACACCCCGATCGAGGTCTCGGTGGCGTCGTCGTCCCAGCTCGCGTCGGTACCGGCCGGGGCGGGCAGGTCCGACGCGTCCTGCGCGGGCCCCGCGTCGTGCGCGGACGCCTCCGCCGCGCGCACCAGGTCGTCGAGCCGGGCCTGGTCGCTGATCGTCACCGCCGTGCTGACGACGCCCGCCGCCGTCCCGCCCTCGACGGCGACCAGCGCGATCACCGTGACGCGGCCGGCGGTGGTGTGCCCGTTGGTCGTCATCGTCGAGTTGGCCCAGCGCAGCACGGCCTCGCTGGTGGACTGCACGAGCACGACGCACCCCCGCAGGTGCGCGGCCGCGGCCAGCGTCCGCTCGACGATCTCCTGCGCCCGCATCACGAGCCCTCCTCCTGGGTGTTGAGCACGGTGACGCCGCGGAAGCGCGCCGACGGGCAGCCGTGGCTCACGGCCGCCACCTGGCCGGGCTGGGCCTTGCCGCAGTTCATCGCGCCGTGCAGCACCCACGTCGACGGGCCGCCGACGGCGTCGAGCGAGCCCCAGAAGTCGGTGGTGGTGGCCTGGTAGGCGACGTCGCGCAGCTGCCCGGCCAGCTCACCGTTCTCGATGCGGTAGAACCGCTGGCCGGTGAACTGGAAGTTGTAGCGCTGCATGTCGATCGACCACGACTTGTCGCCGACGACGTAGATCCCGCGCTCGACGCCCGCGATCAGCTCCTCGGTCGAGGTGTCGCGCACCGGATCGGGTTGCAGCGACACGTTCGCCATCCGCTGGATCGGGACGTGGTGCGGGGAGTCGGCGAACGCGCAGCCGTTGGAGCGGTCCAGCCCCAGGCGCGGCGCGAACGTGCGGTCGAGCTGGTAGCCGACCAGCACGCCGTCGCGCACGAGGTCGAAGGTCGAGGTGGCCACGCCGTCGTCGTCGTAGCCGACGGTGGCCAGGCCGTGCGGCACCGTGCGGTCACCGGTGACGTGCATGAGCTCCGAGCCGTAGCGCAGCGTGCCGAGCTGGTCGGGCGTGGCGAAGCTGGAGCCGGCGTACGCGGCCTCGTAGCCGATCGCGCGGTCGTACTCGGTGGCGTGCCCGACCGACTCGTGGATCGTCAGCCACAGGTTGGTGGGGTCGATGACGAGGTCGTAGGCCCCCGCCGCGACGCTCGGGGACTTCGTCTTCTCGGCCAGCAGCTCCGGCACCCGCGCGAGCTCGGCGTCCCAGTCCCATCCCGTCCCGGTGAGGTACTCCCAGCCGCGGCCCACCGGTGGGGCCAGGGTGCCCATCGTCTCGAACGCCCCCGCGCCGCGGTCGACGGCGGTGGCCGTGAAGGCCGGGGAGATCCGCACGCGCTGCTGGGTGGTGCGGGTGCCGGTGAGGTCGGCGTAGAACTTGTTCTCCCGCACCTGCGCGACGCCGGCCTGCACGTGGTCGACGCCGTCGGAGGCCAGCAACCGCTGCGACCACTCGGTGAGCAGCTCCACCTTCTCCCGCGTCGGCACGGCGAAGGGGTCGACGTCGTAGTCGGAGATCCACTCCGCGACGTGCACGGGCTCGTCGGCGCGCTCCACCCGCTCGATCGCGACCGGCGCCAGCGTCCGGGCCACCGCCACCGCGCGCTCGGCCGTGGCCGCCGCCCGGTCCGGGGTGAGGTCGCCGTGCGAGGCGAAGCCCCACACCCCGTCGACGATCACGCGGACGGCCAGCCCGACCGTCACGTCGTCGGCGACGCCGGTGACGCGCCCGTCGCGCAGGTCGACCGACTGCGTCACGATCCGCTCGACCCGCAGGTCGGCGTGCTGGGCGCCGAGGTCGCGGGCGCGGGAGAGGGCGGCGTCGGCGAGGGCGGCCAGGGGAAGGCTCGCGAACGTCGGGTCCAGATCGGGCATGATCCGAACCTACTGGGCCTCCGCGACCATCCGCGCGTACCGGGTCCCGGCGGCGAGCAGCACCAGCCCGGCCCCGAGGAACGCCGCGACCTGCACCAGCCCGTCCAGCACCACCAGGTCGAACAGCACCAGCTTGGCCACCGCGCCCGCCACCAGCACCAGCCCGGTCGCCCGCAGCGCGGGCCGGCGCAGACCGCGGGCCAGCAGCACCAGGGCCACCACCGTCCAGGAGACGGTGACGACGGCGTGCCCGACGGTGAACGCGGTCCGGTCCGGGGCCACCAGCAGCGCCAGCGAGACGATCAGCCCGGCCGTGCCGTACAGGCCCGCGACGCCGAGCGGCACCCAGATCCCGGCGGTGCCCGAGTCGGGACGCACCACCCCCAGCCGGCCCGCCGCCACGGTGATCGCGGCCGACGCCAGCAGCACCAGCAGCGACACCACCGCACCCGCCACCAGCGCGCCCGGCTGCGCGGTCCCGTCGACGACGTACGGGTCGGCGGGGAAGTCCACGAGTGCGAGCAGCGGGGCGTCGGCCGCGAGCGCCAGCACCGTCCCGACCAGCCAGAACCCGCCCGACACGCGCAGGGGCAGCCGGTCGCGGACGGCGACCGCGACGACGGACAGCGCGATCGCGACGACGAGCAGCGCGCCGGTGGCGACCGGCCCGTCCAGGCCGATCAGCACCGCCTCCAGCACCCCGACCGCGCCGACCGCGGCGATCGCGGTGCGCAGCCGCGCCCCGACGCCCGGCACGGCGGAGAGCGTGAGGACCAGCAGCGCGGCGGCGGCCGCGACGCCCGCGCCGCCCCAGCCGTCGAGGGCGGGGGCGAGCACCAGCATCGGCAGCGGGGCCAGCGCGACCAGGGCGACCACCGCCTGCTCGGGCAGGCGGCGCACCGCGAGCGCGGCACCGGCCAGGCCGAGCAGCGTCACCGCGACCGCCGCGACGGCGCGCAGGGGGTCGTCGGAGACGGCGACGGCCGCCGCCGCCAGCGCGGGACCCACGGCGGCGAGCACGGCCGGCCACGCCCAGCCCCGGCGCAGCGAGACCGCGGCGGTCACGGCCTGCAGCGCGAGCAGCAGGGCGACCAGCAGCGGACCCTCGGCCAGCACCGGGGCCAGCCAGGCGCCTCCGACGACGATCCCGCCCGCGAGCAGCGCGGAGCGCCACCGGTCGGACAGGGCCAGCCCGGCCCCGGCCACCACCAGCGCGAGCAGCACCGCGGGCGGGCCCGGCAGGTCCAGCAGCCGGTTCGCGGCCGCCACCACCAGGTACAGCGCGCCGAACCCGGTTCCGGCCAGCGCCATCGCCCCGGCCCGTCGCGTCTCCGTGCGGTGCAGCCGCACCGCGATCGCCACCAGCACGACGCCGAGGACCGTCCCCGCCCCGACCCGGACGGCGGGCGTTCCCCAGCCGCGCGACGCGGCCAGGGCCAGGAACAGCACCACGCCCAGCAGCGTCATCGCGGCACCGGTCCAGGCCAGCAGCCGCGCGCCACCGGCCGTCGCGCGCGGCGCGGGGACGCCGGTCGGGGCCGGTCCGGACGGGGCCCAGCCCGACGGCAGCCCGGGAGCCTGCACCCACGGCGGGGCCGGGGCCCATCCGGTCGGCTGCCCCGGCCCGGCCTGCCCCGGCGCGGCCCAACCGGCCTGCCCGGGCGCGGCCAGGGCCGGATCCGGGCCGGGGTGTCCGGCGTCGGCGGGCGGGGCGGCCCACCACGGGCGCGGCCCGGCCGGCCCCTGTCCGGCGGGTCCCTGTCCGGCGGGTCCCGGCTCGGCCGCCACCGGTGGCGGCACCGCCCCCGGCCGCTCCAGCACGGCCGTGACCCCGTCCGCCCCGACGTGGGGCGCGCCGAGCAGCTGCAGCCGGGCCTCGACGCGGTCGAGCCGCTCACCGAGGCGCGCGAGCTCGGCGGTGAACGCGGCCGTCGGGTCGGATGTGCTGGTCATGGGGCCATGATCGGGTCCGGGAGGCCCGGGCGGATGCGTACGGCTACCCGGATCCGGTCACGGACGGGTCACGACGCCTGCTCACGACCACCAGCGCAGCAGCCGGGTGAGCACGTCCACCACGGTCGGCGGCTCCTCCGCGCACGGCCCGACGTCGGTGCTCCCGTCGGCGTGCAGGGCCAGGGTCCGGTCGGCGAGGCCGTCGGCGTCGAGGTCGGTGTGCAGCAGCAGGTCCCCGGACGGGGCGTCGGTGAACAGCGAGTCGGGCGTGCCGTCGCCGTCGGTGTCGAACCCGCCGGTGACGTCCGGGCAGCCGTCGTCGTCGGGGACCGCGCGGGGGTCACGCACCGGCGGGCTCTCGCGGGGCGAGCAGGGCCAGCTCGGCGTCGATCTCCGCACGTCGGCGGTCCAGTGCGGCCTCGAGGCGGGCGGTGGCGGCGCTCGCGCGGGCGGCGGTGCGGCGGGTCAGCTCGGCGTCGATCCGGGCGTGCGTGACGGCCAGCAGGTCGGTGCCCCACCGGCGGGCCCGCGCGCGGTCGACGGCCGCCCGCCGGGACCGGACGACGGCCACGAGCACCAGCACGGCCCCGCCCAGCGCGGGCAGCAGCACCGCCGGGCCCGCGACGCCGGACAGCGCGGCGAGCGGGAGCACCGCCAGCCGCCACGCGCCGGCGTCGGCGAGGACCTCGACGACCCGCGCGCGGCGCGGCACGGGCGGATCCGGCGCGGCGGGTGGGGGCGGGTCGTCCGGCGGCACCGGCAGCGCGACGCCCCGGTCGGCGCCCGTTCCGCGCTCGGCGGCGACGGCGCGGTCGGCCCAGCCCGCGTGGGCGGCCGCCTCGATCGCCCGGGCCGCCGCGGACACCGCGGCCGGCGGATGGCCGTCCAGGTCGCGGCGGACCTCCGCGAACCGGGCCGCGGCCTCGGTGAGGGCGCCCGTCCGGGCCGCCGCGAGGGCGTCGCGCAGGTCGGTGCGGGCCGGGACGAGCAGGGCCCGCAGGGCGCGCAGCTCGTGGCGCCGGGCGCGTACGGCGTCGGCGTAGCGGTCGGGCATGGCGGCACCGTGACAGGCCGCGGACCGGCGCGGGCGGGAACCGGACAGCGGTGTGCGATCGTGAACGGCCGTCCAGTCCCCCGTCGAAGGAGCCCGCGTGACCACGCGTCCGCCGCTCGGCGCGCCGCCCGAGGACCGGCCCCGGATCACGAGCTTCGTGCACCACCGCGCCCGGCTCACCGAGGGCCAGCAGCGGGCCTGGGACCGGTCGTGGCCGGTGCTGGGCCGCGACGTCGCCGACGTCGTCGAGGGGTCCGTGGCCTACGACCCGTCCGCCTGGTTCGGCCGCACCGCCCCGCTGGTGCTGGAGATCGGGTCCGGCATGGGCGAGTCGACGGCCGCGCTCGCGGCGGCCGCCCCCGAGCACGACCACCTCGCGGTCGAGGTCTTCGAGCCCGGCCTCGCGCAGCTGCTCATGCGCATCGAGGAGCTGGGGCTGACCAACCTCGCCCTGCTGCGCGGCGACGCCGTCGAGCTGCTGCGGACGCGGGTCCCCGAGGGGTCGCTCAGCGCCGTCCGGATCTACTTCCCGGACCCGTGGCCCAAGCGCAAGCACCGCAAGCGGCGCCTGGTGCAGCCGGAGGTCGCGGCGCTCGTCGCGTCCCGCCTCGCGCCGGGAGGGACCCTGCACCTGGCGACGGACTGGGAGGACTACGCGACCCAGATGCGTGCGGTCTGTGACGGTGAGCACTCTTTGGTGAACACGGCCGCCGATGCTCCGGGTGGCTGGTTCCCGCGCCCGGACTGGCGCCCCGTGACCAAGTTCGAGCAGCGCGCCCACCTCGAAGGACGCGCCGTCCATGATCTTCTCTACCGGCGCCGCTCCGCTGGGCGCACTAGCGATCACGCTTCGTGACCGTGTAGGAAGGTCGACGGCCCCGGTACGGGGAAGGGACTGCTGCGGGAACCGGGGGCGTGTGTGACGGCGTTCGTCGACGAGGACACCGTCGTCCCGACACCGCGCTCCTGCCCGGTGGACCACACCCCCACCGCCCCGCGGACGACCGCGGTCTCGGTCGACGCGGCGACGGCGTTCCTGGAGCAGTTCCACGCCGAGACGACGCCGGCGCAGACGCTCGCCGGTCGCCTCGACGAGGTGCGCCGCGAGATCGACGAGACCGGCACCTACGTCCACACCCCCGACGAGCTGACGTTCGGCGCACGGGTGGCGTGGCGCAACGCCGCGCGCTGCATCGGCCGCCTGTACTGGAACAGCCTGCGCGTGCGCGACCGCCGCGGGGTCTCCGCACCGTCCGACGTGGCGGCGGAGTGCGTCGCGCACCTGCGCGACGCCGGGCGCGACGGCCGGATCCGCTCGACCATCACGGTGTTCGCGCCGGACCGCCCCGGCGAGGCCGGTCCGCGGATCCACAACGAGCAGCTGGTCCGCTACGCCGGGCACCGCACCGCGAGCGGCCGGGTCCGGGGCGACGGCCGCTACGCCGACTTCACCGACCGCGCCGTCGGGCTGGGCTGGGAGCGCCCCGATCCGCCCGGCCGGTTCGACGTCCTCCCGCTGCTCGTCTCCCGGGGCGACGCCGCGCCGGAGCTGTTCGAGATCCCGCCCGACGCCGTCCTCGAGGTCCCGCTGCACCATCCCGAGCACGCGTGGTTCGCCGAGCTGCGGCTGCGCTGGCACGCGGTCCCGGCGATCAGCAACATGCCGCTGGAGGTCGGCGGCGTCACCTACCCGGCCGCCCCGTTCAACGGCTGGTACCTCGGCACCGAGATCGGCGCCCGCAACCTCGCCGACGCCGACCGCTACGACCTGCTCCCGGTGATCGGCGACCGCCTCGGCCTCGACACCACCTCCGAGCGCACCCTGTGGCGCGACCGCGCGATGCTGGAGATGCTGCGCGCCGTGCAGCACTCGTTCGACACCGCGGGCGTCACGATGGCCGACCACCACACCGAGTCGGAGCGCTTCCTCACCCACGTCGCCCGCGAGGAGAGCGCGGGGCGGCGCTGCCCGGCCGACTGGAGCTGGATCGTGCCGCCGGTCAGCGGCGGGCTCACGAAGGTCTACCACCGCTACTACGACGAGCCCGACCCCGCGACGCGCCCGGCCTACCTCCCGCCCACCGCCTGAGGCCCCGCGAGCCCCTGGACCTCGGCGTAGCCCAGGGGCGGGGGACCGTCGGGCTCGCGGCCGTCGCGGATCGCCGCGGCGCTCGCCACGGCGGCCGAGAGCGCGGTGCGGTAGAGCAGCGATCCCGTGCTGATCCGGCGCACGCCCGTCCCGGCCAGCTCCGCGACGGTGTGCCGCCCGGCCAGGACGTTGAGCGGGGCCGCGACGCCGTCGGCGAGCGTGCGGGTCGCGGCGTCGGTCAGCGCCCCCGGCACGAAGATCCCGTCCGCCCCGGCGTCGAGGTAGACCGCGGCCCGGCGCAGCGCCTCCTCGAGCGGACGGTCGGTCGATCCGGGCAGCCAGAACGCGTCGGTGCGGGCGTTGACGAAGACCGCCGGGGTGCGGGCCCGCACCGCCGCGACCTTCGCCGCCAGCACCTCGACGGGGGCGAGCGTGCCGTCCGGGCGCCCGTCCTCGATGTTGACGCCGACCGCGCCCGCGTCGGCGAGCTCGACCACCAGGTCGGCGACGGCGTCCGGGTCGTCGGAGAAGCCGGACTCGACGTCGACGGTCAGCAGGATCCCGCGCCCCGCCAGCGCCCCGGCCAGTGCGACGGTCTCGGCCCGGGTCGCCCCCGCCGCGTCGGCCCGCCCCGCCGCGGCCGCGACGCCCAGGCTCGTCGTGCCGATCGCGGGGTGCCCGTCGGCGGCCAGCGCCAGCGCCGAGGCCACGTCCCAGGCGTTGGGCAGGAGCAGCGGCGCGGGGCCGTGGTGCAGGCGGCGGAACGCCTCGGCGGGTGCGGTGTCCATGCCGCGACCGTAGGGCGGTGACGATGCGGCCGTCACCGAACGGTCCGCGCCCTACCCTTCCCGCATGGACGTCGACGCCGGGTCCGTCGCCGCGTTCGCGGCCCTGCTCGCCGACCGCACCCGCGCCGGGATCTGCCTGGCCCTGATCGACGGCCGGGCGTGGACGGCCGGGGAGCTCGCCGCGCACACGGGCGTCGCGCGCTCGACGGCGAGCGAGCACCTCACCGCGCTGGTCTCCGCCGGTCTGCTCGCCGAGGAGCGCCAGGGCAGGCACCGGTACGTCCGGCTGGCCGGCCCCGGGATCGCCGCGCTCGTCGAGGACCTCGCGGGCGCCGTCGGCACTCCCCGGCCGCCGGTGTCGCTGCGCTCCGCGCGCGCCGCCGGCGAGCTGTCCGCGGCCCGCACCTGCTACGACCACCTGGCCGGTGCGCTCGGCGTCGCCCTGTTCGACGCGCTGGTCGGCGCCGACCTCGTGCGCACCCGCGACGGCCTGGCGCTGACCGGTCCGGGGCGGGAGTGGTTCACCGGCCTCGCGGGGGAGACCGCCCTGTGGGCCCGCGGCTCCCGGCCGCTGCTGCGGACCTGCCTGGACTGGACGGAGCGCCGTCCGCACCTCGGCGGACGGCTCGGCGCGGTCCTGCACCGGGAGCTGCTGCGGCGGGAGTGGGTCGTGCCGCTCCCGCGCCACCGGGCGGTGCGGCTCACGCCGGTCGGTGCGACGGGCCTGGCCGACCTCCTCGGCCGCGACCTCGGGGTGCCTGCCTAGGCCGGCGGCACGAGTCCCGGGACCTGGCGGGTGCGGCCGCGGAACTCCGCGACCACCGCGTCGCCCGCCCGCACCGTGACGTCGTAGAGGCCGGAGCGGCCGGTCAGCGCCCGCTCCACCGCCGTCGCGACCAGCTCGTCGCCCAGCGCCCCGGGCCGCAGGAACGTGATGTCGGCCCCGGCGGCCACCGCGGAGACGCCGTGGCTGTTGGAGGCGTGCGCGAGCGCGGCGTCGGCGAGCAGGAACACGAACCCGCCGTGGCAGATGCCGTGCCCGTTGAGGTGGTGCTCGGTCACCGTCAGCGCGACGGCGGCCGTGCCGGGGGCGACGTCGAGCAGCCGGACACCCGCGCCGCGGGCGGCGGCGTCGTGGCGCGTCATGGCCTCGGAGGTGCGGCGGGCGGTCTCGGTGGGCTCGGTCATCGTGGCGGGATGCTATCCGGGGCCGGGGGATAGGGTCCGGGCCATGACGACCCTCGCGCCGACCTCGCCGCCCGCTCCCCGGGTGCTGCTGGTCTGGGACGCGCCGAACATGGACATGAGCCTGGGCTCGCTGCTGGGTGCCCGGCCGACGGCGGCGTTCCGCCCCCGGTTCGACGCCGTCGGGCGCTGGCTGCTGGACCTCGCCGGGCCGGACTCCCTCGCCGAGGCCACCGTGTTCACCAACGTCGTCCCCGGCAGCACCGAGGTCGTCCGCCCGTGGGTGGAGGCGCTGCGCAACGTCGGCTTCGCGGTGTTCGCGAAGCCGAAGATCTCCGACGACTCCGACGTCGACGACGACATGCTCGCCCACATCCGCCTGCGCGCCGACGAGGGACTGCTCGAGCACGTCGTCGTGGCCTCCGGGGACGGCCGGGCGTTCCGCGAGCCGCTGGAGGAGCTGCGGGCCAAGGGCACCTACGTCACGGTCATCGGGTTCCGCGAGCACGCGACGTTCGCGGTGGCGTCGGACGTGATGGAGTTCGTCGACCTCGAGGAGATCGACGGCGTCTTCCGCGAGCCGCTGCCGCGGATCACGCTCGACTCGCTGCCCGACGGCGGCGCCTGGCTGCCGCCCTTCCGCTCGCTGCGCTCGCTGCTGGAGCCCCGCCGGTGATCCGGCTGACGGCGCCGGTCGTGCTCCCGTGCGACCCGGCGTGCTCGGTCCTGCGCGACGGCGCGGTGGACGTCGGCGACGACGGCCGCATCACCTGGGTCGGGCCGCGGGAGCGGGCCCCGGAGTCGGACGGCCCGGTGCACGCGCTCCCCGGCGTCCTGCTGCCCGGGCTGATCAACACCCACGCGCACACCCCGATGCTCGCCCTGCGCGGCGCGGGGGGCGACCTGCCGCTGCTGCGCTGGCTGCACGAGGTCATGTGGCCGATGGAGGCGCGGCTCACCGGCGACGACGTGCGCGCCGCGATGACGGCGGGCGGCGTCGAGCTGCTGCGCACGGGCTGCACCACCAGCGTCGAGATGTACTTCCACACGCAGGCCGTGCTCGACGCCGTGGACGCCGTCGGGTCGCGGGTGGTGCTCACACCCGGCGTGATCGCGGCCCCCGGCTGGGACCGCCTCGGCACGTGGGAGCAGATGCGCGACGACATCTCCGCCCGCATCGACGACGGCGGGCGCGTGCAGGGCCGCGTCGAGCTCGGGTACGGGCCGCACTCGGCGTACACGCTGCCGCCGGAGGCGCTGGCGTCGATCGGCGAGCACGCGCGGGCCCGGGGGGCGCTGCTGCACGTGCACGTCGCCGAGGCCGCCGAGGAGGACGCGGCCGCGCGCGCGTCGCACGGCTCCGTGCCCGCCCTGCTCGACTCCCTCGGCGTCCTCGACGGGCGGGTGCTCGCCGCCCACTCGATCCAGCTCTCCGACGACGACATCGCCCTGTTCGCCGCGCGCGGCACCGCCGTGGCCCACTGCCCCGGCTCGAACGCGAAGCTGGCCGCGGGGATCGCGCGGGTCACGGCGCTGCGCCGGGCCGGGGTGCGGGTCGGCCTGGGCACCGACGGCCCCGCCTCCGGCGACGACCTCGACGTGTGGGCCGAGGCCCGCCTCGCCGGCCTGCTCGCCCGCGTGACCAGCGGTGACGCGGCCGCGCTCACCGCGTCGGAGCTGCTGCTGATGGCGACCCGCGACGGGGCCGCGGCGATCGGGCGCGACGACCTCGGCGCACTGGAGCCCGGCCGCTGGGCCGATCTCGTGCACGTCGACCTCGACGACCCCGTCTTCACCGACCCGGCCGACGACGCGCAGCTCCTGTCGAACCTGGTGTGGGCGGGCGGCTCCCGCCTGGTCCGCGACGTGTGGGTGGCGGGGGACCGGGTGCTGGCCGGCGGCGAACCGACCCGGGTGGAGCGTGCGGCGACCACCGCGGCGATCCGCGACGTCGCGGCCCGCCTGCGCCGCTGACGCGGAAGGGCCGGGGCCGCGGGTGCGGCGGTCCGTCGTCGCCGTCACCCACGGGCCTCCGGCCCTGTCCGTGCCCGCGGTCCGCTCCCCAGCCGACCGCGTCCCCGCCGCCCCGGCACGATCCGGGGCGACGGCCGTCTCAGCGGCTCCCGGCCGTCTCCAGCCGGAAGTGGTGCCGCCCGCCCTCGCGCGGCTCGACGAGCGCGTGGGCGCCCGAGTCCGTCGTCGCCGACCGGCGGCGGCGCGGGGGCCGCGAGGGCAGCACGGGCGACGGGGCCGCGGCGGCCGCGAAGGCCTGCACCGGGATCGGCGCCGTCAGCGGGTCGCGGCGGAACTCGTCGACCGCGTTGCGCGCCGGCGCGTCGTGACGTCGGCGCGCGGGCGCCTCGGTCTGGCGCCGGGGCCAGTCCGCGTGGTTGAGCGCGTGGAAGATCGGGGTCAGCACCGCGTCCTCGTTGATGGCGTGCCGCCCCGCGGCACCGCCCCCGTGGACGGCCGATCGCCGCATCTCGCCGTATCCCCTGACCACGTCCGACACCACGCACCTCCGCTGCTCCGAGTGCACTGCTGATGTGGACCGTTCAGCGCACTTGATAGTCACAACGGGGGACACTCTCTCGGGGAAACGGCTCACGGGCGACGGTTACAGCGATTCGGCCGGAATACGCTCGTTCGGGTGGCTCCCGTTCCGGAACGCACACTCACGGGTGTCCGAACGGTGCCCGTCGGGGTCGCCGACGACCCGATCAGGTCGGTGGGCACGGGCGCGCAGGCGATCCGGCGCGGCGAACCGGGCGCCCGGCGGAGTGACCCCGATCCGCGCCGCCCCGATCGGGGCGGCGCCCCGGCGCCGGGGTCCGGGCGCCTCCCGGCCGCCCGCCGGTGCGGGCCGGACGCGCGGACCGCGCGGTCCGCGCGCTGGTCGGAGGCCCGCGGATGCCCGGTGCGAGCGAGGCCCCGCCCCCGCGCCGGGCCCGTCGACGCACCGGCGGACCGGCCGTGGACCGGTCCGGGCCGATCGGCGGGTGCGTCCACCGCGAGCCCCGTTCCGGCGGAGAGTGACCGTCCTTCACCCGGGTGACGCAGCGCAGCCGCTTTCGAACGTCCACTGACCGGGTTTCCGTCGACGCATCGTGAGAATCGTCGTGCGGAATCGCGGAGAGTCGTGTCGAACGGCCCAGTCGGCCGCCCGGAATCGTGGGCGGCGCCGACCGCGCCGGAGCCCGGCCCGTGGCCCCTGCGGAGCAGTACGGTGCGGGTCGTGACCGAACGGCGATCGCCGATCCCCACACCGCTGCGCGTCACCTCCGAGGTGTGCGCGCGCCTGCTGGTCGTCGCGGCGGCACTGGCCCTGCTGATCTACCTCGTCGTGCAGCTGCGGGTCGTCGTCATCCCGGTGGCGATCGCGGTGCTGCTCGCCGCCCTGCTCGCGCCGGCCGTGCAGTGGCTGACGACCCGCCGCGTCCCCCGCGGTCTGGCCACCGCGCTCGTGCTGGTCGCGGGCCTCGCGGTGCTCGGCGGGCTGCTGTCGTTCGTCGTCAACACCTTCATCGGCGGCTTCCCCGCGCTGCAGGAGCAGCTGACCGCGAGCTTCGAGTCGATCGAGCGGGTGCTCTCCGGCGCGCCGTTCAACCTGCCGCCCGACGTCCTGCGCACGCTGCCCGCCGAGCTCGGCCGGGCGATCAGCGACAACCGCAGCGCCCTGACGTCCGGGGCGCTGAGCACCGCCGCCACCGTCACCGAGATCGCCGCGGGCACCGCGCTCGCCCTGTTCGCGCTGATCTTCTTCCTCTACGACGGCCCGGTGATCTGGCGCTTCCTGCTCCGCGCGGCGCCCCGCGCGCGGCGCGACCGCGTCGACGTCGCCGGGCGGCGCGCGTTCGCCTGCCTCGTCGGCTACGTCCGCGCGACGGCACTGGTGGCCGTCGTCGACGCCGTGGGCATCGGGCTCGGGCTGGCGATCGTCGGGGTGCCGCTGGTGGTGCCGCTGGCCGCGCTGGTCTTCCTCGGGGCGTTCGTGCCGACCGTCGGCGCCGTGGTGACCGGCGGCGTCGCGGTGCTGGTGGCGCTCGTGGCGAACGGCCCGATCCCGGCGCTGGTCGTGCTGCTGATCGTCATCGGCGTGCAGCAGCTGGAGGGCCACATCCTGCAGCCGCTGCTGCTGGGGCGGGCCGTCCGGCTGCACGCGCTGGCCGTGGTGCTGGCCGTCGCCGCTGGCGTCGTCGTCGCCGGGATCACCGGGGCGCTGCTGGCCGTACCGCTGCTGGCCGTGCTGAACACCGCGGTCAAGTCGCTGACGGCCGACGCCGAGCCCGCCCCCGCCACGATCGACGCCGTCGACCCGCGCCGGGCCCAGCCCGGCCCACCGCTCCCGCCGCCGGGCCCCGGCCGGATCCGGCTGTTCCTGCGCGGGCTGCGCCCGGCACCGCCGGACGTCGACGGGTAGGGGCTACGCGGCCGCGTCGAGCTTCTCCACGGCCTCCCGGTCGAGCTCGAGGTCCGCGGCCCGGGCGTTCTCCTCGACGTGCGCGAGCGTGGACGTGCCCGGGATCGGCAGCATCACCGACGAGCGGCGCAGCAGCCAGGCCAGCGCCACCTGCGCGGGGGTGGCCCTGAGCCGCTCCGCGGTCTCGGCGACCGGCCCGCCGGGCTCCGCGAGGCGGCCCGACGCGATCGGGAACCACGGCAGGAAGCCGATGCCCTGCTCGGTGCAGTAGCGGAGCACCGCGTCGCTGGCCCGGTCGACGAGGTTGTAGCGGTTCTGCACCGTGGCGACGTCGACGACCCGGCGCGCCTGCTCGATCTGCTCGATCCCCACCTCGGACAGCCCGACCTCGGCGACCCTGCCCTCCGCCTTCAGCGCGGCGAGCACGCCGAACTGCTCGTCGGCGGGGACGGCCGGGTCGATGCGGTGCAGCTGGAACAGGTCGATGCGCTCGACGCCCAGGCGTCGCAGCGACAGCTCGCACTGCTGACGCAGGTACTCCGGACGCCCGCACGGGTGCCACTCACCGGGGCCGGTGCGCAGCAGCCCGGCCTTCGTCGCGACCGTCAGCCCGGAGTACGGGTGCAGCGCGCGGCGCAGCAGGTCCTCGGCGACCTCGGGCCCGTAGGAGTCGGCGGTGTCGAACAGGTCGGTGCCCAGCTCGGCGGCCCGGCGCAGGACCGCGACCGCGGTCTCGGGGTCGGCGGGTGGGCCCCACACGCCGGGGCCGGTCAGCTGCATGGTGCCGAAGCCGAGCCGGTTCACGGCCGGCCCGTCGCCGATGCGGAAGGGGGAGGTCATCCCTCCACGTTCCACCGCCCGCCACCGGCCCGCCGCTGATCGTGACCGTCGTCGCCGCGCCGACCGCGTCACGCGCGATTGCCGGGCCCGACGGCGGGGGCTAGCGTTCCGCCGTGGCAAAGATCGCGTCATCGAAGATCCAGTCCCTGCCGCAGGCGGTGTCCGAGCTGGTGCACGACGGGGACGTCGTCGCGCTGGAGGGCTTCACGCACCTCATCCCGTTCGCCGCGGGACACGAGATCATCCGGCAGGGCCGCCGGGATCTCACGCTCGTGCGCATGACCCCCGACCTGGTCTACGACCAGATGATCGGTGCGGGCTGCGCGTCGAAGCTGGTGTTCTCCTGGGGCGGCAACCCCGGCGTCGGGTCGTTGCACCGCATGCGCGACGCGCTGGGCGCAGGCTGGCCGGTGCCGCTGCAGATCGAGGAGCACAGCCACGCGGGGATGGCCAACCGCTACGTCGCGGGGGCGTCCGGGCTGCCGTTCGCGGTGCTGCGCGGCTACGCCGGCACGGAGCTGCCCGAGCACACCGACACGATCTCCACGGTCACCTGCCCGTTCACCGGCGAGGAGCTCGCCGCGGTGAAGGCCCTGAACCCCGACGTGTCGATCGTGCACGCGCAGCGCGCCGACCGCGCCGGCAACGTGCAGTTCTGGGGCATCCTCGGCGTGCAGAAGGAGGCGGTGCTCGCGGCGGAGCGGGCGATCGTCACCGTCGAGGAGATCGTCGACGAGCTGACGCCCGTGCCCGGCGCGGTGGTGCTGCCCCACTGGGTGCTCGACGCGGTGGCGGTGGCCCCCGGCGGTGCCGCCCCGTCCTACGCCCACGGCTACTACGACCGCGACAACGCCGCCTACAGGGCGTGGGACAAGGTCAGTCGGGACCGCGAGGCGTTCTCGGTGTGGCTCAAGGACCTGAAGGAGAAGTCGTCGTGACGACCGCAGAGCTGACGTGGACCGCCGACGAGATGATGAGCGTCGCCGCGTCGCGCGCGCTGCGTGACGGCCAGGCGTGCTTCGTCGGGATCGGGCTGCCGTCCACCGCCGCCAACCTCGCCCGCCGCCTGCACGCGCCGGACCTCGTCCTGATCTACGAGTCGGGCACCATCGGCACCGAGCCCGACGAGCTGCCGCTGTCCATCGGCGACGGGATCCTCGCCGAGTCCGCGCTGTCGGTCGTCTCGGTGCCGGAGATCTTCAACTACTGGCTGCAGCCCGGCCGGATCGACGTCGGCTTCCTGTCGGGGGCCCAGATCGATCGCTTCGGCAACATCAACACGACCGTCATCGGCGAGTACGCCGAGCCGTCGGTGCGGCTGCCCGGGTCCGGCGGGGCGCCGGAGATCGCGGCGTCGTGCCGCGAGGTGATCGTCGTGATGCGCCAGCGGCTGCGGGCGTTCGTCAGCCAGGTCGACTTCGTGACGTCGGTCGGCCACGGGTCCGGCCCCGGCGACCGCGCCCGGCTCGGCCTCCGCGGCGCCGGACCGGTCCGCGTGATCACCGACCTCGGGGTGCTCGAACCCGACCCCGAGTCGGCCGAGCTGGTGCTCTCGGCGCTGCACACCGGCATCACGATCGAGCAGGTGCACGCGGAGACCGGCTGGGAGCTGGAGGTCTCGCCCGACCTCAAGATCACCGCACCGCCCACCGAGCGGGAGCTGACCACGCTGCGCGGGCTGCGGACGGTGGGCTCGTGAGCGTCGCGCTGCACCACGTCGACGAGGGCCCGCGCGACGCACCCGCGATCGTGCTGTGCGGGTCGCTGGGCTCCACCGTCGAGATGTGGCGCCCGCAGGTCGCCCCGCTGACCGAGCGGTTCCGTGTGATCCGGGTCGACCACCGCGGCCACGGCGGCTCGCCCGTCCCGCCCGGCCCGTACTCGGTCGCCGACCTGGCCGGTGACGTCCTCGCGCTGCTCGACTCCCTCGGCCTCGACCGCGTCGCCTACTGCGGTCTGTCGATGGGCGGCTGCGTCGGCATGCACCTCGCGTCCGAGGCGCCGGAGCGGATCAGCGCGCTGACGCTGTGCTGCACGTCGTCGTACTGGCCGGACCCGGCCGTCTGGGTCGACCGGATCGCCGCGGTCTCCTCGGGCGGCACGGGACCGATCGCGGAGACGGTCGTGTCGCGCTGGTTCACCCCCGGCTGGGCGGCCGAGCACCCCGACGTCGTCGCCGACGCCGTCGGGCAGGTCGCGACGACGCCCGACGACGGCTACGCGGCCTGCTGCGCGGCCCTGCGCGACTTCGACCACCGCCCGCGCCTGGGCGCGATCACCGCCCCCACGCTGGTGATCGCCGGCGCCACGGACCCGTCGACGCCCGTCGAGCCGCACGCGCGCACGATCGTCGACGGCATCCCGGGCGCCCGCCTGGAGGTCCTCGACGCGGCCCACCTCGCGACGATCGAGCAATCGGCGCAGGCCACTGAGCTGATCGCCGCGCACTCCGCCGGGTGACCAACCCCTCCGTTTAGCCAGGCCCCCCGCCGCCTATTCTGAGCGCGACGGAAGGTACCGGGGTCGACGAGGAGCTCGGGATCGAACACGAGCCCATCGGAGGCGATCGCACGTGCTGAACGACCGTGAGAGACAGGTCCTCGCCCGGATCGAGCACCACCTCGCGATCACCGATCCGGAGTTCACCCAGCTCTTCCGCACGGTCGCTCCGCGCCGCACCGGGATGAACCCCAGCCTGCTGCTCGTGCTCGGGCTGGCGCTGATGATCCTCGGGTCCGCCGTCATGGCCGTCCCGGTCGCGGTGCTCGGCATGGCCGTGGCCGCCGGCGCACTCGTCGTCGCCTTCCAGCGCAACGGCACCGCGGGCTTCAGCCCCGCCTGACGCCGCCGCCCGCGGCGCTCAGCCGTGGGCGAGGTCGGCGAACCGGCTGTAGTGCAGCTGGTGCGCCACGACGATCGTCGTGGTGGGGCCGTTGCGGTGCTTGGCCAGGATCAGGTCGGCCTCGCCCGCGCGGGGGTCGTCGCGCTCGAACGCGTCGGGGCGGTGCAGCAGGATCACCATGTCGGCGTCCTGCTCGATCGAGCCCGACTCGCGCAGGTCCGACAGCATCGGCCGCTTGTCGGTGCGCTGCTCCGGACCGCGGTTGAGCTGGCTCATCGCGACGACCGGCACCTCGAGCTCCTTGGCCAGCAGCTTGATCTGCCGGGAGAACTCCGAGACCTCCTGCTGGCGCGACTCGACCTTGCGGCCGGACGTCATCAGCTGCAGGTAGTCGAGGATGATCAGCTTCAGGTCGTGGCGCTGCTTGAGCCGCCGCGCCTTGGCCCGGATCTCCATCAGCGTGAGGTTGGGCGAGTCGTCGATGAACAGCGGCGCCTCGCTGATCTCGCTCATCCGCCGCGCCATGCGCGTCCAGTCCTCGTCGCTCATCCGGCCGGCGCGCATGTCGGCCAGCTTGATCTGCGCCTCGGCCGAGAGCAGGCGCATCACGATCTCGGACTTGCTCATCTCCAGCGAGAACACCGCGCTGGTCATGCCGTGCTTGATGGAGCACGAGCGGGCGAAGTCGAGCCCCAGCGTGCTCTTGCCCAGACCGGGCCGGGCCGCGACGACGATCATCTGGCCGGGGTGCATGCCGTTGGTGACCGCGTCGAGGTCGGCGAACCCGGTGGGCACGCCCACCGACGCCCCGCCGCGGGACCCGATCGCGTCGATCTCGTCCATCGTGGGCTGGAGGAGCTCCTCCAGCGCGACGTAGTCCTCGCTCGTGGAGCGGTCGCTGACGTCGTAGAGCGTGGCCTGCGCGCGGTCGACGACGTCGGCCACGTCGGCGCCGTCGGCGCCGTGGTAGCCCAGCTGCACGATGCGGGTGCCCGCGGAGACCAGCCGGCGCAGGATCGCCTTCTCCGCGACGATCTCGGCATAGTAGGCGGCGTTGGCCGCGGTGGGGACCGTGGCGATGAGGGTGTGCAGGTAGGGGGCACCGCCCAGGCGGATCAGGTCGCCCTTGCGCTGCAGCTCCGCCGAGACCGTGACGGCGTCGGCGGGCTCGCCGCGGCCATAGAGGTCGAGGATGCAGTCGTAGACGGTCTGGTGGGCGGGCTTGTAGAAGTCGTCGGGCCGCAGCACCTCGACGACGTCGGCGATGGCGTCCTTGCTCAGCAGCATCCCGCCGAGCACGGACTGCTCGGCGGTGAGGTCCTGCGGGGGCTGGCGGTCGAACGGGGACCCCGCGTCGCCGCCCTCGCCCGCGGGGCGCAGCGGTCGGTCCGAACCCGGCCGCCGCCCGGCCGGCCGGTCGTCGGTCAGTGCCATGCGTGCGCCACCCGTGTTCGGGACACCTGGTTCCGGCTCATACGCAGCGTCACCCCCACTTCCAGTATATCGAACGAGCGTTCGAGACGCACGGGCGACGTCCCGTCCACCGACCGGTGAACGGCCGGTGTCGCCCGGCTCGTCGATCGAACCTGCTCCCGACGGTAGGCGCTCGGGCCGGGCTCGCCTAACAGACCTGTGCACGGACCTGGGGAGGACCTGTGCACGGATCGGTGGATGCCCTGGACGGCGTCGGGAGCGTGCTGTGGACAAAGTGGGGACAACTCGCCGATAAGCGGTATCTTCGCAGCTCAGGCCGTGATCGGTGGGTGTGGACAACATTGTGGGCGTGTCGCGCGACACGCCGCTCTCGGCGTGTCGCGACGATCCCCACCCGGCGCATCCGGGCGGTCACTCGCCGACGCGACCGCAACCTCCCGGCGTATCACCGCGCGGCCGCCGGGCGCTGCGGCGGCCGCTCCCCGCAACGACACCGGGGCGGGACCCGGGCTCGGAGCCCGGACCCCGCCCCGGTTACGGTGCGTGATCGATGCCGGCGAGCCGGCGGGTGCTGCTACTGCCCGACGACGGCCACCCGGACCTCGGCGGTGACCTCCGGGTGCAGGCGGACCGTGACCGCGTGCGAACCCGTGGTCTTGATCTGCGGCACGTCGACGGCGCGCTTGTCGAGGGCGGGACCGCCCGCGGCCCGCACGGCCTCGACGATGTCGGCGGTGGTGACGGAGCCGAACAGGCGACCCGAGTCGCCCGCGGCCTTCGCCTTCACGGTGACGTCGAGGTCGCCGAGCTGGCTCGCGACCTCCTTGGCGTGCCCGAGGTCGCGGATCTGCCGCGCCTGCTGGGAGCGCTTGATGGACGCCACCTGCTTCTCCGCGCCGCGGGTGGCCGTGATGGCCAGCGAGCGGGGGAGCAGGTAGTTACGGCCGTAGCCGTCCTTGACCTCGACGATGTCGCCGGGGGCGCCCAGGTTGGGCACGTCGGCGGTGAGGATGAGCTTCATCTGGTCAGTCCTCGCTTATCGGGCGGTCGAGGTGTAGGGCAGCAGGGCCACCTCGCGGGAGTTCTTGACCGCCACCGCGACGTCACGCTGGTGCTGGCGGCAGTTGCCGGTGACGCGACGGGCCCGGATCTTGCCGCGGTCGGAGATGAACTTCCGCAGCAGGCCGGTGTCCTTGTAGTCGATGTCCTGGGCCTTGTCCTTGCAGAACGCGCACACCTTCTTCTTCGGCTTGCGCAGGACGGGCTTGGCCATGGGGGTACTCCTGGTGGTTCTCGGTCACCGCGCGCCGGGCGCGCGGGAGGGGGTGGATCTAGAAGGGGGGCTCGTCGTCGGCGGCGGGGCCGCTGCCGGCGGGAGGGGCGGAGCCCCACGGGTCGTCGTTCTGGCCGCCGCGGGATCCCCCGCCGCCGCCGTAGCCGCCTCCGGAGGAACCCCCGGAGCCGCCGCCGCTCCCGCTGCCGCCGAAGCCCCCGCCGTCGCCGCTGCCGCGGCTGACCTTGTTGACCTTGGCGGTGGCGTACTTGAGCGACGGGCCGACCTCGTCGACCTCGAGCTCCACGACGGTGCGCTTCTCGCCCTCACGGGTCTCGAAGGAGCGCTGCCGCAGCCGGCCGGACACCATCACGCGCATGCCGCGCGTGAGCGTCTCGGCCACGTTCTCCGCCGCCTGGCGCCAGACGTTGCAGCGCATGAACAGCGCGTCGCCGTCCTTCCACTCGCCGGAGGCGCGGTCGAAGGTGCGCGGCGTGGCCGCGACGGTGAAGTTGGCGACCGCGGCACCGGACGGGGTGAACCGCAGCTCCGGGTCGGCGGTGAGGTTGCCGACCACGGTGATGACAGTCTCGCCGGCCATCGGTCCCGCCTCAGCTCGCCGCGACGGCGGGCGCCGGGGCGGCCCGCTTCTTCGGCTCGCGGCGCAGCACCTTGGTGCGCAGGACGGACTCGTTGAGCCCGAGCTGGCGGTCGAGCTCGGCGACGGTGGCCGGCTCGCAGGTGATCTCGATGACGGCGTAGATGCCCTCGGCGTGCTTGAGGATCTCGAAGGACAGGCGGCGCTTGCCCCAGACCTCGATCTTCTCGACGGTGCCCTTGTCGTTCTTCACGACAGTGAGGAACTGCTCCAGCGACGGCGTCACGGTGCGCTCGTCCAGGCTGGGGTCCAGGATGATCATCAATTCGTAATGGCGCATGAGAACCACTCACCTCCTACGGTCTGACGGTCGCGGGATGTCCGCGACAGGAGGTTCTCACCGCACCCCGACAGAACAGGGCCCCGCGAGCGGACCGGGGGGCGACCACGGCGTCCGGGAGGACGCCGGTCGGGATGACGTCCGTCGAGGCTACCAGCGCGAACACCCGCGCCCGGCACCGCCCGGTGCCCGCCGCGGGGAGTGCGCGCCGGGGAGCGTCGGTGCCGGACACTATCCTCGTGACCATGCTCATCGGGGCCCACGTGTACGAGGACGACCCGGTCGCCACGGCGGCCGAGCGGGGCGCCGACATCGTGCAGATGTTCCTGGCCGATCCGCAGGGCTGGAAGAAGCCGCCGTCGCACCCGCAGGCCGCTGAGCTGCGCGCGAGCGACGTGGCGGTCGTCGTCCACTCGCCCTACGTCGTCAACCTCGCCTCGCTCAACAACCGCATCCGCATCCCGTCCCGCAAGCTCGTCGTGCAGCACGCGGAGGCCGCGGCGGAGGTCGGGGCGATCGGGCTGGTCGTGCACGGCGGGCACGTCACGCAGGGGGAGGACGCGGCCACCGGCGTCGACAACTGGCGCAAGTTCTTCTCCCGCCAGGCCGACGACGGCGGGTTCGCGGTGCCGATCCTCGTCGAGAACACCGCGGGCGGCGACAACGCGATGGCCCGCCGCTTCGACGCGCTGGCCCGGCTGTGGGACGCGATCGGCGAGTTCGGGGCCGGGTTCTGCCTCGACACCTGCCACGCGCACGCGGGCGGGGAGGACCTGGTCGGGGTCGTCGACCGGGCGAAGGCGATCACCGGGCGGATCGACCTGGTGCACCTCAACAACTCCCGCGACGGGTTCGACTCCGCGCGCGACCGGCACGCCAACATCGACTCCGGCACCATCGAGCCCGACCTGCTGGCCGCCGTCTGCGCCGCGGCCGACGCGCCCGTCGTCGTGGAGACCCCGGCCGACGGCCAGGCCGGCGACATCGCGTTCCTCCGCGAGCGGCTGACGCGGTGACGCGCACGGCCCTCGACGTCCCGCGGGCGCCCGAGCGCCCCGCAGGCGGCGCCGGGGCCGGAACGCGGGTCGTCCTCGCGGTCCTCGTCCTGCTCACCGGCCTCACGATGCTGCTGGGGTACGCGAACAAGGCGCGCTGCACCGGGCCGGGGTACGACGCGGCGGGCCGCAGCGTCCCCGACTACGAGATCCGCGTCGACCGCGACGTGTGCTACTCCGACATCCAGTACCTGTGGCTGGGCCGCGACGTCGACAAGCACGTCTTCCCCTACGTCTCCGGCTCGATCACGCCCGACGGCCGGCTCGTCGGAGGGGTCGTCGAGTACCCGGTGCTCACCGGCCTGCTGATCTGGGCGGGCGCGTACTTCGCCGACACCGACGGTGCGTTCCTGCTCGCCTCCGCCGTGCTGATGGCCCCGTTCGGGCTGCTCACGGGCTGGATGCTGGGCCGGCTCGCGCGGTGGCGCGCACTGCTGTGGGCGGTCGGGCCACCGCTGGTGCTCTACGCCTTCCACAACTGGGACCTGCCGGTCGTCGCCTGCGCGGTGGGCGCGATCTACGTGGTGCACGGGCGGGGCGGCGACCGCCCGCTGGCCGACCGCGCCACCGTCGCCGCCGTGCTGCTCGGACTGGGCTTCGCGCTCAAGCTCTACCCGGGCGCGTTCGTGCTGCCGCTGGCACTGCACGTCCTCGCGCAGTCCCGGCCCGGGTCGCTGGACTGGCGCGGCGCGCTGCGCGTCCCGCTCGCCGCCGCGGCCACGGTCGTCCTGGTCAACCTGCCGTTCGCGGTCGTCGGCTACGAGGGCTGGCGGGCGTCGTTCACCTTCCAGCAGCTGCGCGACGTCGACTTCACGACGAACTCGATCTGGTACTGGGGGTTCCGGCCCGAGTCCGACCCGGAGAACCTCGACTTCCAGGACGCGATCGACGTCGTCTCCCCGCTGCTGGTGCTGCTCGCCTTCGCGGTGGCCGCGGCCGTGGGCTGGTGGCGGTTCCGGCGCGAGGGCAGCTACCCGTGGGTCGCGGTGAGCGCGGCGATGCTGTGCGGCTTCATGCTGCTGCACAAGGTCCACTCGCCGCAGTACACGCTGTGGCTGCTCCCGTTCCTGGTGCTGCTCGCGGTGCCGTGGCGCTGGATCGCGGCCTACCTCGTCGCCGACGCCGTCATGGGCATCGGGATCTTCCGCTGGTTCTACGCCTTCAAGGCGGGCGAGGGCGGCATCTACGACGGGTTCGCCGCGCAGGCGGTCGTGCTCGGGGTGTGGGGCCGGGCCGCACTGCTGGTGGTGCTGTTCGTGCTGTTCCTGCGCCTGCCCGATCCGTGGGCCGGGCGGGACGGGGACGCGCTCACCGCCAGGCGAACACCGGCTGCTCCAGGTGCGCCACCCGCGTAGCCCGCCCGTGCAGCACGACCTCGCGGAACTGGTGCAGGACGGCGCCGGTGGGGGCGTGCACGAACCGGTCGAACAGCGGGAGCTGGATCACCGGCGCGTCCGACTCGGGGATCGTGAGGAACCGCGGCTCCACGTCGATCAGCGACAGCGGCACCCGGTGGACCGCGCCGACCTCGTCGGGGTTGGGGGTCAGCTCCCCGACGGGACCGGCCCACAGCACCACCGGCGTGATGACGTAGCCGGATCGCGTGGCGTAGTCGTCGAGCACGCCGAGCTCGGCGGAGTCGTCGAGGCCGAGGCCCAGCTCCTCGAACAGCTCGCGCCGCGCCGTCTCGCCCGGCCCCTCGCCCGGGTCGGTGCGCCCGCCGGGCAGCGCCCACTGCCCGGAGTGCCGGCGCAGCGTCGACGCGCGCCGGGTCAGCAGGAACGCCGGGCCCTCCGGCTCCTCGACGAGCACGATCCCGACCGCGGAGCGCGTGAGCTCCGGGCGGTCGATCGGCCGGGGGGTGAAGGCCGCCAGTGCGGCGACGACGTCGGATCGACCGGTCATGCCCCGACCCTGACGGGTGCGGCGACCGAGGGCCAATCGGGGTCGTCGACGCCGACCGCGCGCACCGGGTCGGTGACCGGCCGCAGGACCGAGCGGACCACCAGCACGCAGAGCCCGACGACGGCGGCGTCGCGCAGCAGGACCGCGCCGAGGAACCACTCCGGCGGCAGCCCCATGTTCGCCGGCGTGAGGTAGTAGTACATCCGCGGCACCCAGACCAGCGCGTCGACCAGCATCCAGGCCAGCAGCAGCCGGGCCCGGGGCAGCGCGAGCACCGCGAGCGGCACGAGCCACAGCGAGTACTGGGGGCTCCACACCTTGTTGACCAGCAGGAACGCCGCGACGACGAGGAAGGCCAGCGACGCGAGCCGCGGCGTCCGGGGCGCCCACCAGGCGAGCACCGCGATCGCCGCGCAGCACAGGGCGAACAGCACCAGCGAGACGAGGTTGAGCACCGCGGGCGGCTCCCCGGGCGCCAGCTGCCCGTCGAAGCCGGCCCAGCCGCTGAAGTGGCTGATCGCGAAGTAGATCGAGTCGGGGTCGGCGGGGCGGGTCTGGTTGAGCCGGAAGAACTCCGCCCAGCCGACCGGCCAGGCCAGCGCCACCGGCAGGTTGACGGCGACGACCGTGACGATCGCGGCCCCCGCCGTGCGCAGGGCGGGGGCGAGCGGGCCGGAGCCGTCGTGCCACCGGCGCAGCCCCACCAGCAGGATCGGCCCGAGCAGCAGCAGCGGGTAGAACTTGAAGCCGCCGCCGATCCCGAGCAGCACCCCGGCCAGCAGTGGCCGGTTGCGGGCGAGCGCGAGCATCCCGGCGGTGGCCGCGGCCACGGCGAGCGCGTCGAAGTTGGTGAACACGTGCACCGCGACCAGCGGGGACAGCGCGACCAGCACGGCGTCCCACGGCCGCGACGGGCGCAGCGCGTGCACGGCCCAGACCGCGACCAGCCACGCCAGGGCCAGCCACGCCGCGGACACGTCGAAGTACACGACGACCGGCAGCGCCGTCGGCAGCCAGCCGACCGCGTCGGCTGCGGCCCGCCAGCCGTCGGCGAACCGGGCCGCCGCCCACTGGTGGAAGCCGGTGAGCACCGGGTACTCCATGTAGCGCGCGGTCTCGTCGGCCTCGCCCGCGTTCTCGAACCACGGGTCGCGGTACGGCAGGGCCGACGGGTCGTCGAGGTTCTCGATGCTCCACAGCGGGACGGTGTCGGAGTAGCACATCGCCACGTACTGGCGGCTCTCGCGCCAGTCCAGCGCCAGGCCGCCCTCGTCGGTGCGGTACTGCTGCAGGCACGGGGACTTGCCCAGCCAGCCGAGCGCCAGCACGGCCACCGCCACGAGCAGGACCACCCGCAGGGGCGTCCAGAACGCCGACCGCCCGATCAGCGCGTGGCGTCCCAGCGGCCCCCCGACGACCCGGCTCGCCGCCGCGGCCAGGGGGTCGGACCAGGTCGGGACGACCCGGACCCCCTGACGCGGCGACGCGGGTCCGGGAGGGTCCTGCGTGCCGACGCCGCGGGGTTCCGCGGGGTCGGGACGGCTCACCCGCCGCTGCCGGCGTTCGGGTCGGCCCCGAAGATGCCGAACCCGGAGTCGCCGCTGCCGGAGTCGCCGCTGCCGGAGTCCCCGCCGTTCCCGTTGTCGCCGTTGTCCCCGTTCCCGTTGTCGCCGTTGCCGTTGCCGTTCCCGTTGTCGCCGTTGCCGTTGCCGTTGCCGTTGTCGCCGGAGTCGCCGTCGCCGCTGTCGGAGCTCTCGTCGTCGGAGCTGCTGTCGGGCTCGGGCGTGGCGGTCGGCTCGACGTACGGGGGCGCGCCCCGTGCGACGAACGGGGAGAACTCCTCGTTCGGCGTGCCGCGCAGGGCCGCGTTCATGTAGCTCTGCCAGATCGAGCCCGGGATCATGCGGCCGTAGATCGGGGCGCCGCCCGCGGTCTGGATCGGCTTGCTGCTGTCGGTGCCCAGCCACACGGCGGTGGCCAGCGACGGCGTGTAGCCGACCATCCACGCGTCCTTGTTCTGCCGGTCGAGCGTGGGGTGCTGCTGGGTGCCGGTCTTTCCGGCCACCTCGCGGCCGCCGGACAGCCCGATCCGCGAGGACTCGGCGACGGCGAGCATCGACTCGGTGACGTTGCGGGCGATCACGGGGTCGATCCGCTGCTCGCCCGCGCTCTCGGCCCGCTCGTAGAGCACGCGTCCGTCGGCCGCCGTGACCCGCGAGACCAGGAACGGCTCGTGGTAGACCCCGTCCGCGGCGAGCGTGGCGTAGGCCGAGGCCATGTCGATCGGGTGCACGTCCTGGTCGCCGAGGGCGACACCGCCGCGGGCCTCGGGGAACAGGTCCTGCGGGATGCCGAGCGCGTGCGCGGTGTCGATGACGTTCTGCGGCCCGGCGTCGAGGCCGAGCTGGTAGAAGATCGTGTTGATCGACCGCGTCATGGCCGTCTCGATGCTGCACCGGGCGCAGTCGAAGCCCTCGGAGTTGTCGACGACGGTGCCCGCGAGCGTCTGCCCGGACGATCCGTCGTAGGTGCTGCCCAGCCCGATCGAGGGGTCCCGGGCCATCGCGGCGGCGAGCACGAACGGCTTGAACGACGAGCCCGGCGGTCGCAGGCCCTGACCGGCGTAGTCGGTGCCCGGCCCGCTGCCGCCGTAGTACGACTGGATCGCGCCGGTCCGCGGGTCGATCGCCACGAGCGCGGTGCGCAGGTCGGGGTCCTGTCCGTCGAGCTGCTCGGTGGCCGCCTCGACCGCCTCCCGCTGCCGCGCCGGGTCGACCGAGGTGGTGACCGTCAGGCCCTCGGTGTTGAACTCGTCCTCGGTGACGATGCCGCGGGCCAGCACCTCGTCCCTGGCGCGCTCGTAGATGTGGTAGCGGTCGTCGGCCGGGATGCCCTCGACGGCGGGCGCCTCGGGCAGCCAGTTCGTCGGGAACACCTCGGTGGAGCGCTGTGCCGGGCTGATGAACCCGGCGTCGGCCATCTGGTCCATGACGTAGGTCCAGCGCCGCTGCGAGCCCTCGAGGTCCTCGGCCGGGTCCCAGCGCGACGGCGCCTGGATCATGCCGGCGAGCATCGCGCCCTCGGAGACCGTGAGGTCCTTGACGTCCTTGCCGAAGAACGACTGGCTCGCGGCCTGGATCCCGTAGGAGCTGCGGCCCATGTAGATGACGTTGAGGTAGTTCTCGAGGATCTCGTCCTTGGTCTGCTCGCGGGTGATCTTCACCGCGAGCACGACCTCCTTGTACTTGCGGATCAGCGAGAAGTCGTCGTCGCCGGTGATCACCTTGACGTACTGCTGCGTGATCGTGGACCCGCCGCCGACGCCGCCGGTGAGCTGGTTGTAGACCGCGCGCAGGATGCCGGTGATGTCGAACCCGGGGTCGCTGTAGAACGAGCGGTTCTCCGCGGCGAGCACGGCCTGGCGGACCGGCTCGGGGATCTCCTCGAGCGGCACGACCCGGCGGTTGACGCCCTCGGGACGCGCGGTGGCCAGCGGCGAGCCGTCGGCGAAGGTGAACTGGGAGACCTGGTCGACCGCGAGCTCGTCGGAGGACGGCACCGGGAAGATCAGCCAGCCCACGACGAACGCGACCACCGGACCCAGGATCAGCAGGCCGAGCAGGACGTAGATCGCCTTGCGGATCCGGGACCACGCGCTGCGGCGGGGTGCGGGGCTGCGGCGCTCGGGGCGGCCGGTCCCGGTGGGCCGCTCGGCCAGCGCGACGGCGTGGGTGCGGGCGACCGACGTGGACCCGGTCTCCTCGTGGGTGAGCAGCGGCATGTCGCCGGAGCGGTACGGGGCGCGCTCCTCGGGAGCGGCGGGCGGCACGTGGCGCTGCGGGGGGACGCGGCCGGGCGGCGGGGCAGGCGGCCCGGCCGGGCGCGGTCCGCCGGGGCGGGCACCGGGCGGCGGACCGTGGCCACCGGGCGGCGGGCCGTACGGGGGCTGCCCGGGCGGCGGGCCGAACGGTCGCTGCGGGCGGGGCGGGGGGACGGGGCCCGGTCGGGGACCGGCGGGCAGGTCCGCGCGGCCGGGGGGACGTCCCCTGCCGAGGCGGGGGTCGCGCTGGTCGGTCACCACTGGCTCCTGTGGATCGGGGGTGTCCGGTACACGCGCCGCGAGTGTGGGGAGTTCACTCGGCCGCGGTCCGGCGTCGCTTGGCGGGGGCTCCGGTGCCCAGTGCGTAGGACAGGACGAGGTGGTTCCAGCTGCAGCTCCGGCAGACCTCGACCACGTAGACGGAGAAGTCGTCGTACCGCGCGGCCAGCTCGTCGAGCTCGGCCGGCTTGCGGGCCGAGCCGGACGCGTGCTTGAGGGCGTCGCCGAAGATCCACGACACGTTCGTCAGGTTCTCCCGGCGGCAGACCGGACAGGGCAGGTCGGTCTGCTCGCCGTGGAAGCGGGCCGCCCGCAGCAGGTACGGGCCGGCGTCGCAGACCGACGCCGTGCCGACCCGGCCGGCCTCGACGTCGGCGAGCAGCGCCCGGCGCTGCAACGCGTAGTCGACCACCTGTCGCTGGGTGCGCACCCGGTCAGGGTACGCGGGCCGTCGTACGGGGTGGGGAGAACGCCCGGTGACCGCGCCGTCGAGCGGTCGGTGATCGGCGGGTGATCGGTTCCGCGCGGAGTGACGAGTGTCTCGACCCGTCGCGCAGATGTATCGCGGCGATATGATGGGGCGGAACAACGGCGCAGAGGCCGGTCATGGCGACAGGAGGGGGTCCGGGTGCTGGAGCTGGCGATCCTCGGCCTGCTCCACGAGGCGTCCGCGCACGGCTACGAGCTGCGCAAGCAGCTCGGCGTCCGGCTGGGCGGGTTCCGGCTGTTCTCCTACGGCTCCCTCTACCCGGCTCTGCGCCGGCTGACCCGGGCCGGCCTCATCGTCGAGGACACCGGTCCGGAGTCCGAGCCGGGTGCCTGGTCGCGCCGCGGCCGGAAGGTCTACCGGATCACCGCGGAGGGCAAGGAGCGCTTCGCGGAGATGCTGGCCGACTCCGGGCCGCAGACCTGGGACGACGAGAGCTTCGGCGTCCACCTCGCGTTCTTCTCGCGGACCCCCGCCGAGGCCAGGATGCGGATCCTCGAGGGCAGGCGCCGGGCCGTCGAGGAGCGCCGGGAGGGTCTGCGCTCCGCGCTGGCCAGGGCCGGCGAGCAGATCGACCGCTACACCCGTGAGCTGCACCAGCTCGGGCTCGACTCGTCCGAGCGCGAGGTCCGCTGGCTCAACGAACTGATCGAGAACGAACGGGCAGAGCACCGCGACGCCCCCGAACACCACCCCGAGTGAGAAGGAGCCGGCCATGAGCCAGGTTCGTGTGGCCATCGTCGGCGTCGGCAACTGCGCCGCGTCGCTCGTCCAGGGCGTGCAGTACTACGCCGACGCCGACCCGACCCAGCGCGTCCCCGGCCTGATGCACGTCGACTTCGGCGGCTACCACGTCCGCGACATCGAGTTCGTCGCCGCGTTCGACGTCGACGCCAAGAAGGTCGGCCGCGACCTGTCGGAGGCCATCGGCGCCAGCCAGAACAACACCATCAAGATCGCCGACGTGCCGCCGCTGGACGTGCCGGTGCAGCGCGGCCACACGCTCGACGGGCTCGGCCGCTTCTACCGCGAGACGATCACCGAGTCCGACGAGGAGGCCGTGGACGTCGCGCAGGTGCTCCGCGAGACCCGCGCCGACGTGCTCGTGTCCTACCTGCCCGTCGGCAGCGAGTCGGCCGACCGCTTCTACGCCCAGGCCGCGATCGACGCGGGCGTCGCGTTCGTCAACGCGCTGCCGGTGTTCATCGCCTCCGACCCCGTGTGGGCCGAGAAGTTCCGCGCCGCGGGCGTGCCGATCGTCGGCGACGACATCAAGAGCCAGGTGGGCGCCACCATCACCCACCGCGTGCTGGCGAAGCTGTTCGAGGACCGCGGCGTGCAGCTCGACCGCACGATGCAGCTCAACGTGGGCGGGAACATGGACTTCCTGAACATGAAGGAGCTCGAGCGGTTGGAGAGCAAGAAGGTCTCCAAGACGCAGTCGGTCACCTCGCAGGTCGACCGCGACATGGGCAAGGACAACGTCCACATCGGACCGTCCGACTACGTCGCCTGGCTCGACGACCGCAAGTGGGCCTACGTCCGCCTCGAGGGCCGCGCGTTCGGCGACGTCCCCCTGAGCCTGGAGTACAAGCTCGAGGTCTGGGACTCGCCCAACTCGGCGGGCATCATCATCGACGCCGTGCGCGCCGCGAAGATCGCGAAGGACCGTGGTATCGGCGGCCCGATCCTGTCTGCGAGCAGCTACTTCATGAAGTCCCCGCCGGTGCAGTACAGCGACAGCGAGGCCCGCGACGCGGTCGAGGACTTCATCCGGGGCGACCGGGACGACTGACCCCCGCATCGCGGCCCCACCCCCGCTTTGCAGCATGGCCACCTTCACGCAACCAGGTTGCGTGAAGGTGGCCATGCTGCGATCAGGGCCGCCCGCGAACCCCCCCGGTCGCCCGCACCACCGGTGAAGCCCGTCACCGCGGCTCGTCGGTGACGGGCGGCTGGCCCTAGCCTGTGCTCGCGCCGCCGACGACGGCGGCGCGACGTCCGGTACCCGCCCGCGGGACTGGAACGGGTGTGAGGAGTGGCAATGGCTGCCGGCCGTCCTGCGCGGCTCGCCGTCGGAGTGGTCTCCGCCGGGCGGGTGGGCGCCGTCCTCGGGGCCGCGCTGGCCGCGGCGGGCCACCACGTCGTCGCCACCTCCGGGGTCTCCCGCGACTCGGTCCGCCGCGCGGAGGCGCTGCTCCCGGACGTGCCGCTGAAGGCGCCCGACGACGTCGTCGCGGGCGCCGACCTCGCGCTGCTCGCGGTGCCGGACGACGTGCTGCCCGGACTGGTCCGCGGGTTCGCGGCCGCGGGCTGCTTCCGTCCGGGCCAGATCGTCGTGCACACCTCCGGGGCGCACGGGGTCGGCGTGCTCGCGCCCGCCGTCGAGCACGGGGTGCTGCCGCTGGCCCTGCACCCGGTGCTGACGTTCACCGGCCGCAGCGAGGACGTGGCCCGCCTGCACGGCGCGTGCGTCGGGGTGACCGCGACCGAGGACGACGAGGTGGGCTGGAGCGTCGGCGAGGCGCTCGTCGTCGAGATGGGGGCGGAGCCGGTCCGGGTGCCCGAGGCCGTCCGCCCGCTCTACCACGCCGCCCTCGCGCACGGGGCGAACCACCTGGTCACGCTCGTGCGCGACTGCGCCGACCTGCTCGACCGCGCCGGGATCCGCCCCGCCGAGCGGCTCATCGCCCCGCTGCTCTCGGCCGCGCTGGACAACGCGCTGCGCCACGGCGACCGCGCGCTCACCGGGCCCGTCGCCCGCGGTGACGCCGGCACCGTCGCGGTCCACCTCCGCGAGCTCGACGCCGTCGACCCCGATCTCGCGCGCACCTACCGCGCGCTCGCCTCCCGGACCGCGCACCGCGCGCAGGCCGCCGGGATGCTCCCCGACCACGCCGCGCAGGACGTGCTGCGCACCCTGCAGGAGGACCCCCAGTGACCAGTACCAAGCCCCGGGGGTTCACCGCCGGGCAGCTCACCGTGCACGCCGATCCCGCGGCCCTGCACGCCGTCACCCGCACGCTCAGGGGCGCCGGGCGGCGCATCGCGCTCGTGCCCACGATGGGCGCGCTGCACGCGGGCCACCGCGAGCTGATCCGGCACGCGCGGCTGGCCAAGGGCGCGTCGGTGACGGTCGTGTCGATCTTCGTCAACCCGCTGCAGTTCGGTGCGGGCGAGGACCTGGAGCGCTACCCGCGCCCGCTCGAGGCCGATCTGGAGATCTGCCGCGAGGAGGGCGTCGAGCTCGTCTTCACCCCGGGGGTCGAGGCCATGTACCCGGACGGGGCCGACACCACCGTCGCGCCGGGCGCGCTCGGGTCCGTCATGGAGGGCGCGGTCCGCCCCGGGCACTTCGCCGGGGTGCTGACGGTCGTGTCGAAGCTGTTCCACGTCGTCGCTCCGGACGTCGCGTATTTCGGGGAGAAGGACTACCAGCAGCTCGTGCTGGTGCGGAAGATGGCGCGCGACCTGGACTTCCCGCTCGACGTCGTCGGCGTCCCGACCGTCCGCGAGGGCGACGGCGTGGCGCTGTCGAGCCGCAACGCCTACCTCTCCGACGCCGACCGCCCCCGTGCGTCCGCCCTGCAGCGGGCGCTGCGGGCGGGGGCGTCGGTCTCGGCGCACGGGCCCGACGCCGTCCTGGAGGCGGCGCGGGCCGTGCTCGCGGAGGAGCCGGCGCTGGAGCTCGACTACCTCGAGCTCCGCGACCCCGACCTGCGGCCCGACGTGCAGCAGGGGAAGGCGCGGCTGCTCGTCGCCGCGCGGCTGGGCACGACCCGACTCATCGACAACATCACCATCCAGCTCTAGGGGGACGGCCATGCTCCGCACGATGATGACCTCCAAGATCCACCGCGCGACGGTGACGCAGGCCGACCTGCACTACGTCGGCTCGGTCACCGTCGACCGCGACCTGATGGACGCCGCAGGCCTGCTGGAGGGCGAGCAGGTGGCGATCGTCGACATCACCAACGGCGCCCGACTGGAGACCTACGTGATCCCGGGCGCCCGCGGCAGCGGCGTCATCGGGATCAACGGTGCGGCCGCGCACCTCGTGCACCCCGGCGACCTCGTCATCCTCATCGCCTACGGCCAGCTCGACGAGGCCGAGGTGGCGGCGTACGCGCCGCGGGTGGTGTTCGTCGACGGGGCCAACCGGATCGTGGAGCTGGGTTCCGACCCCGCGCACGCGCCGGAGGGCTCCGGGCTGCTGTCCGGGGCGGCGTAGCCCCCGTGCTGCTCTGCGTCGACGTCGGCAACACCCAGATCGCGCTCGGCGTCTACCCGGACGGCGATCCCGACGAGGTGCGCCCCGCGCTGGTCCGCGACTGGCGGATGCGCACCGACCCGCGGATGACCGGCGACGAGCTGGAGGTCGCGTTCGGCGCGCTGCTCGGCCGGTACGCCGACCGGGTCACGGGGGTGGCGGCGCTGTCGACGGTGCCGAGCCTGCTGCGCGAGCTGCGCCTGCTCATCGAGCGCCGCGGGGACCCGGCCGTGGTCGTCGGGCCCGGGGTGCGCACCGGCGTGCCGCTGCTGGTCGACAACCCGCGCGAGGTCGGCGCCGACCGGGTCATGAACACCCTCGCCGCGCACCGCATGTTCGGCACGGCGTGCATCGTCGTCGACTTCGGGACGTCGACGAACATCGACGTCGTCTCGGCGAAGGGGGAGTTCCTGGGCGGCGCGCTCGCCCCGGGCATCGAGATCTCGATGGACGCCCTCGCCGCGCGCGCGGCCGCGCTGCGCACCGTCGAGTTCGTCGCGCCGCGGTCGGTGATCGGCAAGAACACCGTGGAGTGCCTGCAGTCCGGCGTGCTCTACGGCTTCGCCGGCCAGGTCGACGGGCTGGTCCGCCGGATCCTCGCCGAGCTCGGCCCGAAGGCCGGCCCGGTGACGGTGCTCGGCACCGGCGGGCTCGCCCCGCTGATGACCGGGGTGTCCGACACGATCACCGAGTACGTCCCGGACCTGACGCTGGTCGGCCTGCGCCTGACCTACCTGCGCAACGCCGAGGCGCCCGCCGTCACGGCAGCCGGACGGCCCGCCGCCCGTCGGTGACGGCCGGCACGGGTGGGGCGTCGGAGACGGGCGGGAGGCTACCGCCGGGAGTCCCGGATGCCGCCCTCATTAACCTTGGGCGGTGAGCACCGACGCGCCTGACGCCCCCGAGAACGAGCTGCCCGAGCAGATGCGGGTGCGCCGGGCCAAGCGGGCGGACATGCTCGCCGCGGGCGTCGACCCCTACCCGGTCGCCGTCGAGCGCACCACGAGCCTGCGCGCGGTCCGCGACGCCCACCCCGACCTGGAGCCCGACACCGCCACCGGCGAGGTCGTCGGCGTCACCGGTCGGGTGATCTTCCTGCGCAATACCGGCAAGCTCTGCTTCGCCACGCTGCGCGAGGGCGACGGCACCGAGCTGCAGGCGATGCTGAGCCTGGCGCTCGTCGGTGAGGAGGAGCTGACGCGCTGGAAGGCGAGCGTCGACCTCGGCGACCACGTGTTCGTGCACGGCGAGGTCGCCACCTCGCGGCGCGGCGAGCTGTCGGTGATGGCCGACGCCTGGGCGATGACGGCGAAGTCGGTGCGGCCGCTGCCGGTGGCGCACCGCGAGCTGTCCGAGGAGACGCGGGTGCGGCAGCGCTACGTCGACCTCATCGTGCGGCCGCAGGCCCGCGAGATGGTGCGGACGCGCTCCGAGGTGGTGCGCACGGTCCGCTCCGTGCTGCACGACGCGTCGTTCGTCGAGGTGGAGACCCCGATGCTGCAGCTGCAGCACGGCGGGGCCACCGCGCGCCCGTTCGTCACGCACGCGAACGCGCTCGACGCGGACCTGTACCTGCGCATCGCGCCGGAGCTGTTCCTCAAGCGCTGCGTGGTCGGCGGCATCGAGCGGGTCTTCGAGATCAATCGCAACTTCCGGAACGAGGGGATCGACTCCACGCACTCGCCCGAGTTCGCGATGCTGGAGGCCTATCAGGCCTACGCCACCTATGACGACATGGCGGATCTCACGCAGCGGTTGGTGGTCGAGAGCGCACGCGCCGTGTTCGGTTCCACGGTCGTCCGGCACGCCGACGGCTCCGAACACGATCTCGGTGGCGAGTGGCGTTCCGTCACGCTCCACGATGCGGTGGCCGAAGCCGTGGGAACGGATGTGAACCCGGACACGTCGGTGGCCGAACTGCAGAAGATCGCGGCCGACCGGGAGGTCGAGCTCAAGGATTCCTGGGGCGCGGGCGAGATCGTGCTGGAACTGTTCGAGAAGCTCGTCGAGCACACCCTGCGCGAACCCACGTTCGTGCGCGACTACCCGGTCGAGGTCCGCCCCCTGACCCGGCAGCACCGCAGCGACCCGCGCCTGGCCGAGGCCTGGGACCTCATCGTCTTCGGCACCGAGCTGGCCACGGCGTACTCCGAGCTCGTCGACCCCGTCGTGCAGCGCGAACGGCTCACCGCGCAGTCGCTGCTGGCCGCAGCCGGCGACGTCGAGGCGATGCAGATCGACGAGGACTTCCTGCGCGCGATGGAGTACGGAATGCCCCCCACCGGGGGTATGGGAATGGGGATCGACCGGTTGTTGATGACGCTCACCGGAACGGGTATCCGGGAGACGATCCTGTACCCGTTGGTGCGAGCCGAGTAGGCCGCTACGCGCGAGTAGGTATGTTGTCCGGGAACGGCAGGACCGCCGTGCAGGACAACAGGAACGGAGCCTCGCGGTGGCGCAGGTCAAGGAGATCCGGCTCGTCGACGACCTGGACGGGAAGTCCGCGGACGAGACCGTCGAGTTCTCCCTCGACGGGAAGAGCTACGAGATCGACCTCTCGTCGGACAATGCGGGACGACTGCGCGACGCGTTCGCCGAATTCGTGGCGTCGGCGCGGAAGGTCGCCGGTGGCCGGGGCCGGCGCGGCTCCGCCGCGGCGCCCGCCGCGCGCCGTCCGGTGATCGACCGCGAGCAGAACCAGGCCATCCGCGAGTGGGCGCGCAGCCACGGGATGAAGGTGTCCGACCGGGGCCGGATCCCTTCCGAGGTGCTCGAGGCCTACCACCGGGAGAACTGAGGCGGAATGCCGCGTGACCGTCGCATGTTGCGACGACCACGTACGTGCTGTCCGCAACGGAGGCGCGCACCCGGGCCCGCCCGATACAGTGGGGCAGGCGCGTAGCACGGCGCAGCAGGCGAGGAGACGAAATGTTCGAGAGGTTCACCGACCGAGCAAGGCGTGTTGTCGTCCTGGCCCAAGAAGAGGCCCGGATGCTCAACCACAACTACATCGGCACCGAGCACATCCTCCTCGGCCTCATCCACGAGGGAGAGGGAGTGGCCGCCAAGGCCCTGGAGTCCCTCGGGATCGCCCTGGAGGGCGTCCGGCAGCAGGTCGAGGAGATCATCGGCCAGGGCCAGCAGGCACCGAGCGGGCACATCCCGTTCACGCCGCGGGCCAAGAAGGTCCTGGAGCTCTCGCTGCGCGAGGCGCTCCAGCTCGGCCACAACTACATCGGCACCGAGCACATCCTGCTCGGCCTGATCCGCGAGGGCGAGGGTGTCGCGGCGCAGGTCCTGGTCAAGCTGGGAGCCGACCTCAACCGGGTCCGCCAGCAGGTCCTGCAGCTGCTCTCCGGCTACCAGGGCAAGGAGCCCGCCGAGGGCGCCTCCGGTGGCCGTGGCGAGGGCACCCCCAGCTCGTCGCTGGTGCTCGACCAGTTCGGTCGCAACCTCACCCAGCAGGCCCGTGAGGGCAAGCTGGACCCGGTCATCGGCCGGGAGAAGGAGATCGAGCGGATCATGCAGGTCCTCTCCCGGAGGACCAAGAACAACCCGGTCCTGATCGGTGAGGCGGGCGTCGGCAAGACCGCGGCCGTCGAGGGCCTGGCCCAGAACATCATCAAGGGCGAGGTCCCCGAGACCCTCAAGGACAAGCAGCTCTACACGCTCGACCTGGGCTCGCTGGTCGCCGGTTCCCGCTACCGCGGTGACTTCGAGGAGCGCCTCAAGAAGGTGCTCAAGGAGATCCGCACGCGCGGCGACATCATCCTGTTCATCGACGAGATCCACACCCTCGTCGGGGCGGGCGCGGCCGAGGGCGCGATCGACGCCGCCAGCATCCTCAAGCCGATGCTGGCCCGCGGCGAGCTGCAGACGATCGGCGCCACCACGCTCGACGAGTACCGCAAGTACGTCGAGAAGGACCCCGCGCTGGAGCGCCGCTTCCAGCCGATCCAGGTGGGCGAGCCGACCGTCACGCACACCATCGAGATCCTCAAGGGTCTGCGCGACCGGTACGAGTCGCACCACCGCGTCACCATCACCGACGGTGCCCTGGTGTCGGCGGCCACGCTGGCCGACCGCTACATCTCCGACCGCTTCCTGCCGGACAAGGCGATCGACCTGATCGACGAGGCCGGCGCCCGGATGCGCATCCGCCGGATGACCGCGCCGCCGGACCTGCGCGAGTTCGACGAGAAGATCGCAGGAGTCCGTCGCGACAAGGAGTCGGCGATCGACGCGCAGGACTTCGAGCGCGCCGCGAACCTGCGCGACTCGGAGAAGCAGCTCCTGGCCCAGAAGGGCGAGCGGGAGAAGCAGTGGAAGTCGGGCGACCTCGACGTCGTCGCCGAGGTCGACGAGGAGCAGATCGCCGAGGTCCTCGCCAACTGGACCGGCATCCCCGTCTTCAAGCTCACCGAGGAGGAGACCTCCCGGCTGCTCAAGATGGAGGACGAACTCCACAAGCGGATCATCGGGCAGGAGGAGGCCGTCAAGTCGGTCGCGAAGGCGATCCGCCGCACGCGCGCCGGCCTGAAGGACCCCAAGCGCCCGTCCGGCTCGTTCATCTTCGCCGGCCCGTCCGGTGTCGGTAAGACGGAGCTGTCCAAGGCGCTCGCCAACTTCCTGTTCGGCGAGGACGACGCGCTCATCCAGATCGACATGGGCGAGTTCCACGACCGCTACACCGCCTCGCGCCTGTTCGGTGCCCCTCCCGGGTACGTGGGCTACGAGGAGGGCGGCCAGCTGACGGAGAAGGTGCGTCGCAAGCCGTTCTCGGTGGTGCTGTTCGACGAGATCGAGAAGGCGCACCAGGAGATCTACAACACGCTCCTGCAGGTGCTGGAGGACGGTCGCCTGACCGACGGCCAGGGCCGCACGGTCGACTTCAAGAACACCGTCATCATCTTCACGTCCAACCTCGGTACGCAGGACATCTCCAAGGCCGTCGGCCTGGGCTTCGCCCAGAACAACGACGAGCAGTCCAACTACGAGCGGATGAAGTCGAAGGTCAACGACGAGCTGAAGAAGCACTTCCGCCCGGAGTTCCTCAACCGCATCGACGACATCGTGGTGTTCCACCAGCTCACCGAGCAGCAGATCATCACGATGGTCGACCTCATGATCACCCGGGTCGAGGGTGCGCTGGCCAACAAGGACATGGCCATCGAGCTCACCCCGGCCGCCAAGGGCCTGCTGGCCCGCCGCGGCTTCGACCCGGTGCTGGGCGCGCGGCCGCTGCGCCGCACCATCCAGCGCGAGATCGAGGACCAGCTGTCGGAGAAGATCCTGTTCGGGGAGATCTCGCCCGGGCAGATCGTGCTCGTCGACGTCGAGGGCATCGACCCCGACGCCGAGGACTCGAAGGCCGCCGACGACAAGGCGAAGTTCACCTTCCGCGGTGAGCCCAAGCCCGTCATGGTCCCCGACTCCCCGCCGGTCGACCTGGCGAAGTCGGGCGACGAGTAGTCACCCCGCACCACCGCGAACGGCCCGTCGGGACTTCGGTCCCGGCGGGCCGTTCGCGTACGTTCTGCTGGTGAGTTCGGTGCGTGCGGTCCCGGAGACCGAGCTGATGGGCGAGGAGCTCTCCGCCGACGACGCCTGGCACACCGTGCGCCGCTACCACCTCGGGCACCTGTTCTCCACGGCGTTCGTCCGCTTCCGCTACGGCGACGGGTTCAGCCACGCGCGGGCGTTCGCGCTGCAGCTCGCGCTGGCCGCCGTCCCGCTCGTCATCGCCGGGGCCGGGCTCGCCACCGCGCTCGGGGCGGAGTCGATCGCGCAGGTGGTGGCGCGGACCGTCGTCGCGATCTCCCCGGGGAGCAGCGACGCCCTGCTCGCCGACGTCATCGCGGGCGACGACGAGGGCAGCGAGCGCGGCGAGGTCGTGGTCGTACTGGGGCTGCTCACGGCGTTCGTGGCGGCCACCTCGGCGTTCGCCCAGCTCGAGCGCGGCGCCAACCGGATCTACGGCACCAAGCGCGACCGGCCCGCCCTGCGCAAGTACGGCAACGCGGCCCTGCTCACGGCCACCGCGGGCGTCGCGATGGCGGCCGGGCTGCTGCTGATCGTCGCGGGCGAGCCGTTCGGCGAGGCGCTGGAGGAGGTCTACCACTGGGGCGACGCCGCGGAGACGGTCTGGGACGTCGTCCGCTGGCCGGTGGGGCTCGCGCTGCTCGTCGTCGCCGTCACGCTGCTGTTCCGGTACGCGCCGCGGCGGAAGCAGCCGGAGCTGAGCTGGCTCGCGGTGGGGGCGGCGGTCACGGTGCTGGCCTGGCTGATCGCGTCGGGCCTGCTCGCCCTCTACGTGGTGGCCGCGGCCGGGTTCGACGAGACCTACGGCCCCCTGACGGCGGTGATGGCGCTGCTGATCTGGGCCAACCTCACCGGGATCGCCCTGCTGGCGGGGATCGCGCTGGCCGCGCAGCTGGAGGCCGTGCGCGCCGGTCGGCCCGACCCGCTGCTGCCCGACAGCGACGACGACGGCATCCCCGACGGGCTCGACGAGCACCCGGACTCACCCAGCCGCTGACTCCCGGCGCGGCTCCGGCCGTGGGAACAGCCGCACGAAGCGCGCGGCCAGTGCGCGGTCGCCGCGCACCGCGCCGGCCGGCAGGTCGGCGCCGCCGAAGACGATCCCCTGCGCGGTCGCGGCGTCGGCGACGAGCACGGCGTCGGGGTCGGCGGCCTCGCCGCGGGAGATCCGGAAGCGCCCGTCGTCGACCTCGGCGGTGAACCGGTCGGGGCCCAGGTGCAGGACGACCGTGGCCCGCAGGCCGCCCGCGGCGTCGGCGTCGAAGGTGGTGCGCAGGGCGAGGGCGAAGGCGTCGGCGGTGAGCGCGGCCCGCTCGTGCCGCGGGGCCCGGCTGCCCCACCGCGCCAGGGCCAGCACAGTCTCCTCCAGCTCGTACCCCGCGTCGGTGAGCTCGTAGACCCGGGCACCCGACGGCGGCCCCAGCACCCGACGCCGCACGATCCCCCGGCTCTCGAGGTCGCGCAGCCGCTGGGCGAGGACGTTCTGGCTCATGCCGCCGAGCCCGGCGGCGAGGTCGGTGAAGCGCTTCGGGCCGAGCAGGAGGTCGCGGACGACCAGCAGCGCCCAGCGCTCGCCGACCGCGTCGAGGGCCCGGGCGACGCCGCAGGGATCGTCGTAGCTCCGCATGCCGCAACTATACCTTGCACTTCAGGAGTTGTTACTCCTAATCTAGGAGTATGACGACGACGACACAGGGCGACACCGCCCTCCTCGACACCGACCTCGCCCGCGACCTCCTCGCCTCGACGGAGCCCGCCCGGCTCGCCCTCACGGCCGCCGACGGCACCCCCCGGGTCATGCCCATGTGGTTCCTCTGGACGGGCGACGAGCTCGTGCTCGCCACGTTCGCGGGCACGGCGAAGGTCTCCGCGCTGCGGGCCCGGCCCGACGTGGCGGTCACGATCGACAGGATCGGCCCGCCGCCCGACGTCCTGCTGCTGCGCGGGCGCGTCGAGCTGACCGAGGTCGACGGCGTGCTGCCCGAGTACGCGCAGATGCAGGTCCGCTACCTCGGTCCGGAGTCCGCGGCCGCCGCGCGGGCCGAGATCGACGTGCCCGGCGTCCGGATGGTGCGGATCGGTCTGCGCCCGACCTGGGTGGGCGCGCTCGACTTCCGCACCCGCTTCCCCGCCGGGTTCGCCGAGCGTGGACGGTGAGCACGTTCGTGCTGGTCCCCGGAGCGGGCGGGTCGGCCTGGTACTGGCACCGCGTCGTCGCGGAGCTGGAGGGTCGCGGGCACCGCGCGGTCGCCGTCGACCTTCCGTCGGGCGACCCGGACGCGGGGGTCGCCGACTACGCGACCGCGATCGTCGCGGCGGCGGGAGGGCGCACCGGCGTCGTGCTGGTGGGGAGCTCGCTCGGCGGGCTCAGCGCCCCGCTGGCCTGCGGGCCGCTGGACGCCGCCGGGCTGGTGCTGGTCAACGCGATGATCCCGCTGCCGGGCGAGCCGCTCGGTTCCTGGTGGGACACCACCGGGTTCGAGGCGGCGATCTCCGCCGCCGCCGAGCGCGACGGGCGCGACCTCGAGGCCGACCCCGACCAGCGGGAGACGATGTTCCACGACGTCCCTCCCGACGTCACCGAGGCGGCGTTCGCGCGGCCCTTCGAGCAGGAGGACGGGATCTTCGCGGGCACCTGGCCGCTCGACGCGTGGCCGGACGTCCCCACGCGGGTGCTCGCCACCCGCGACGACCGCTTCTTCCCCGTCGACTTCCAGCGCCGGGTCGCCCGCGAACGCCTGGGGATCGACCCCGACGTGCTGCCCGGCGGCCACCTCGTCGCCCTGTCGCGCCCGGCCGAGCTGGCCGACTACCTCGTCTCGACCACCGATGGAGCGTCCGATGTCTGAGCTGATCCGGCCCCGCGTGCTGCTCGACGGCCTCGCCTACGTCGAGTCGCCGCGCTGGCACGACGGCCGCCTGTGGTTCGCCCACTGGGGCGCGGGCGAGATCGTCGCCGTCGACCCGGAGGGGCGGGCCGAGGTGGTGGCCGCGGGCCCGGACGGCCTGGGCTGGTCGTTCGACTTCCTGCCCGACGGGCGGATGCTCGTCACCGGCGAGCGCCTGCTGCGCCACGAACCCGACGGCACCGTCGTCCCGCACGCCGAGGGCGTCGGCGGTGCGGAGATCGTCGTCGACGGCGCGGGCAACGCCTACGTCAACGGGTTCGCGTTCGACTTCCTCGGCGGCGACGCACCCTCGCCCGGCTGGATCGACCTGGTCCGTCCCGACGGGGAGGTCCGCCGCGTCGCCGAGGGGCTGCGGTTCCCCAACGGCATGGTCATCACCCCCGACGGGCGGACGCTGCTGGTCGCGGAGTCCTTCGCGGGCTGCATCACGGCGTACGACGTCGACGCCGACGGCGGGCTGTCCGGGCGCCGCACGTGGGCCGACGGCCTCGGGCCCGACGGGATCACGCTCGACGCCGCCGGGGCGGTGTGGGCGCACGCGGCCAAGGAGCCGGGGGCGACCGGCGGCGACGTCTGCGTACGGGTGCTGGACGGGGAGGTCACCCACCGCGTACCGCAGGAGCAGTTCGGCTTCGCGGCCATGCTCGGCGGGCCCGACGGGCGGTCGCTGTTCCTGTGCGACGCCGACTGGCGGGGCGTCGAGGGCGTGGAGTCGGCCCTCGCGGACCGCACCGGCCGGATCCTGGTGGCGGACGCGCCGGAGCCCCGGGCGGGGTGGCCGGGCGGCTGACGCGCTATCCGCGGTGCAGGTCGACGGGGCGGGCGTCGTCGGGCGGGGTGCCGAAGACCGTCGCGGGGTCGTGCTCGGGCGCCGGTTCCGAGGTCAGGTGCGCGGCGAGGATGCGGTCGGTGCGGAACCAGCGCGGGCCCTGCCGCAGCCGGCACCAGGCCAGCAGGTGCCAGTGCCCGCCGGTGGCGGCCAGCGCGGCCGGCTCGACGGCCCGCTCGGTGACGGTGCCGTGCCGGTCGGCGAAGCGCAGGACGGTGACCAGGCGGCGGCGCACCGCCTCGTCGAGCACGCGGGCGACGGCCGGGCGCGGCGGCTGCTCCGGGATGCGCAGCCACAGCCGGGACGCGATCGACTCGGCCCGGGCCCGCTCGGCGTCCGGCATGGCGGCGAGGACCTTGCTCAGCGCGGTGCGGGCGTCGGCGGCGAACGGCAGGGTCGGCAGGGCGGCCAGTGCCACCGCGATCGCCGCGGCCTCGGCGCCGGTGAGGTTCAGCGGCGGCAGCGCGGCGGCGGCGGCGAGGACGTACCCGCCGCCGGGGCCGGACTGCGCCCACAGCGGCACGCCCGCCTGCAGGAGCGCGTCGACGTCGCGCTTGATCGTGCGCGTCGAGACCTCCAGGCGGCGTGCGAGCCAGGCGCCGGTGCGCCCGGCCGGTCCGGCCGCGCGCAGTTCCTCGGCGATCGCGTAGAGGCGCTCGGTGCGGTTCACGGGGACGAGGATGCCCCGGAACCGGTGACACCACGGTGTCACCGACCCCTCGTCACCCTGGTCCCATGACCATCTGGCACCTGGACCGTCCCGACGGCCGACGCGTCGCCGTCCACGAGCTCACCCCCGAGGCCCCGGCCGGCGCGCCGATCGTCCTGTTCTCCCACCCGGCCCCGGGTTCGGGCGCGTTCGACCCCGACCCGGCGGCGACGGCCGCGGCGGGCGTCCGGCTGATCGCCCCGGACCGGCCCGGCTACGGCCGGTCCGACCCGGTCCCGGGCCTCGTGACCGTCGACCTGGCCGCGGACGACGCCGCCGCCGTCCTCGACCACGTGCTCCCCGCGGGCGGCACGGCCGGGCTCGCGGGATGGTCGGCCGGCGGGCGCGTCGCCCTCGCCGTGGCGGCCGGGCGGCCCGAGCTGGCCGGGCGCGTCGCCGTGGTCGGCACGCCCGCCCCCGACGAGGAGGTGCCCTGGTACGGCGAGTTCGGGGCGATGATCGACCAGCTGCGCGGCCGGCCCGAGCCCGACGCCCGTGCGGCGCTCGACGGCGCGTTCGCGCAGATGCTCGAGCACACGACGGGCGACGCCCTGCTCACGCACGTCGCGGACGCGACGGCGGACGCGGTCCCGCTCGCCGCTCCCGGGGTGACCGAGCGGCTGCGCGCGATGCTCGACGCGGCAGTGCGGCAGGGGGCGGCCGGCCTGGCCGCGGACGTCGGCGGCTACACGCTCGCCCCGTGGGGCTTCGACCCCGCGGACGTGCGGGCCGACGTGCTGCTGGGCTACGGCGCCGCCGACGCCGCGGTCGGCCCGGACCACGGGCGGTGGTGGGGGAAGGTCCTGCCCGCGGCCCGCCTCGAGGTGCTGCCGGACGTCGGGCACCTGCTCGTCGTCCCGTTCTGGCGGGAGGTCCTCGCCCACCTCACGGGCTGACCCGGGTGCCGCTCACGGGGCGGCGATGGTCAGGCGGGCGGTGAGGACGGGGCGGCGGGGGTCGCGCGGGGGGAGAGCGCGGAGCAGGCGCTGGGACAGCTCGGGGTCGTCGGCGCCGTCGACGGTCTCCGACAGCGCCCACATCGCGTCGACGTCGCGGCTGTCGAGCACGGCCCGCCGCAGCGCGACGGCGAGCAGCTCCCGCTCCTCCCGCACCCCGGGCGACTCGGAGCGGGGCAGCAGCGGGCCGCGGTAGGCGCGAGCGGCCCCGCGGACGTCGCCCTCGGCCAGCGCCGACCGGACCGCGACGAAGTCGGCGTCGACGCGGGCGCGGAGCCGGTAGGGCTGCGTGCGCAGGACCCCGGCCCCGAGCGCGGCGCGCAGGCGGTGCATCTCCGCCCGCACCGTGCCGGCCCTGCCCGCGTCGCCGTGCAGGGCGGTGGCGAGCTCGTCGGCGGTGAGGCCGTCGGGGTGCAGGGCCAGCAGCGTGAGCACCTCGGCGTGGCGCAGCGTCAGCCGGACGTGCCCGCCGTCGAGGCAGGCCAGCGGGCGGACGGCCCCGAGGAAGGGCAGCGACAGCACCGGCCGCGGCGCCGACCCGGTGCGGTGCAGCCGCATCAGCCAGCCCTCCGCGAGCTGCTCCAGCACGCCCTCGCCCGCCTCGCCGAGCGCCACCCGGTCACCCACCGCCGGCAGCTCGACGCGCGCGGGCAGCCAGCCGTGCGGCTGGGCGGCGAGCACCCGGCCGCCGGGGGTGAGCAGGGCGCCCGGCTCGTCGCGCAGCCCGATGAGGTGGGTGAGGTTGCGCGCGAGCAGCCGCTCGTCACGCATCGCGAGCCGGGCGGCGAGGTGGCCCTCGGCCAGCCGCGCCGCCGCCACGACGAGCGCGAGCGTCGTGGGGTGGAACGTGCGCGCCGGTCCGGTGACGTCGACGGCCCCGATCACCTCGCCGGAGTCGGGGTCGTGCACGGGGCAGGCCGCGCAGGTCCAGCTGTGGTAGGTCCGGACGAGGTGCTCGGCGGAGTGGATCTGCACCGCCCGGTCGGCGGCGAGTGCGGTGCCCATCGCGTTGGTGCCGATGCTGTCCTCGGTCCAGCGCGTCCCCTCCACCAGCCCGACGCCCTCGGCGCGGCGCAGCACGTCGCGCTGGCCCTCGCGCCACAGGATGTGCCCCTGCGCGTCGGTCACGATCATCATGTGCATCGCCTCGTCGGCGATCGAGACGAGCGTGTCGCGCAGCACCGGGACGACCGCCGCGAGCGGGTGGCCGTCGCGGATGCCGCCGACCTCGGCGGGGGAGTAGACGTGCGGCGGGCCGCCGTGCTCCTCGGGGTCGACGCTCGCCGCCAGCGACCGCCGCCAGGACTCCGAGACGACCTCGCGCGGGGCGGGCCCGGACCGGTCACCGGCGAGGGCCGCCTCCCGGACGCGCGCGAGGGTCCGGGCGTGCTGCACCTGGTCGTCGACCGACACGGCCCCGATCGTCCTCCTGCAGATCAGTCAAGGCAACCCTGAGTCAGGATCGCACTGGCGGATGGGTCAGGTGGTGGGATCCGCATCTGCGTGCAACCCGCCTGCAACCCCGGTCTTCCTAGTGTCGGGCATCACCTGCCCTCGACGATGTGGAAGGACCAGCCAGATGGCCACGTACGCGAACCCGGGCGACCCCGGCAGTGTCGTCACCTTCAAGCCCCGCTACGACAACTTCATCGGCGGCGAGTACGTCGCACCGGTCACGGGGCGGTACTTCGAGAACCCGACGCCGATCACGGGCCAGACGTTCACCGAGGTGTCCCGCAGCACGGCCGAGGACATCGAGCTCGCCCTCGACGCCGCGCACGCGGCCGCCCCCGCTTGGGGCAGGACCGCCGTGGCCGAGCGCGCCAACATCCTCAACAAGATGGCCGACCGCATCGAGGCGAACCTCGAGCACATCGCCATCGCCGAGGCGTGGGAGAACGGCAAGGCCTGCCGCGAGACCCTGGCCGCCGACATCCCGCTCGCGATCGACCACCTGCGCTACTTCGCGGGGGCGATCCGCGCGCAGGAGGGCGGCATCTCCGAGATCGACGCCGACACGATCGCCTACCACTTCCACGAGCCGCTGGGCGTCGTCGGCCAGATCATCCCGTGGAACTTCCCGATCCTCATGGCGATCTGGAAGCTCGCCCCGGCGCTCGCGGCGGGCAACGCGGTCGTCCTCAAGCCGGCCGAGCAGACCCCGGCGTCGATCCACGTGCTCAACGAGCTCGTCGGCGACCTGCTGCCCGCGGGCGTGCTGAACATCGTCAACGGGTTCGGCGTGGAGGCCGGCAAGCCGCTGGCGTCGAACAAGCGCATCCGCAAGATCGCCTTCACCGGCGAGACCACCACCGGCCGGCTGATCATGCAGTACGCGTCGGAGAACCTGATCCCGGTCACTCTGGAGCTCGGCGGCAAGAGCCCCAACGTCTTCTTCGACGACGTGGCGGCGCAGAACGACAGCTTCTACGACAAGGCGCTCGAGGGCTTCGCGATGTTCGCCCTCAACCAGGGCGAGGTCTGCACCTGCCCGTCGCGCGCGCTGATCCAGGGCGGCATCTACACCGACTTCCTGCAGGACGCGGTCAAGCGCACCGAGCAGATCAAGCAGGGCCACCCGCTCGACACCGACACCATGATCGGTGCGCAGGCGTCCAACGACCAGCTCGAGAAGATCCTGTCCTACATCGACATCGGCCGTCAGGAGGGCGCGAAGATCCTCACCGGCGGCGAGCGCGCCGACCTCGGTGGCGAGCTGTCCGGCGGCTACTACGTGCAGCCGACGGTCTTCGAGGGCGACAACTCGATGCGGATCTTCCAGGAGGAGATCTTCGGGCCGGTCGTCTCGGTGGCGCGCTTCGCCGACTATGACGACGCTGTCCGGACCGCCAACGACACCCTCTACGGACTCGGCGCGGCCGTCTGGTCGCGCGACGGCAACGTGGCCTACCGGGCGGGCCGCGACATCCAGGCCGGCCGGGTCTGGGTGAACAACTACCACGCCTACCCGGCGCACGCGGCGTTCGGCGGCTACAAGCAGTCCGGCATCGGTCGCGAGAACCACAAGATGATGCTGGACCACTACCAGAACACGAAGAACATGCTGGTCAGCTACTCGCAGAACGCCCAGGGCTTCTTCTGATGGCCGAGCGGGTCGCGCTCTCGCCCGCCGCAGCGGACCTCCTCGTGGGGCTGACGCGGACCCACGGCCCGCTGATGTTCCACCAGTCCGGCGGGTGCTGCGACGGCAGCTCGCCCATGTGCTACCCGGACGGGGACTTCAGGCTCGGCGGATCCGACGTCCATCTCGGCGACCTGGTCGTCGACGGGCTGGAGCGGCCCATCGGCTTCCACATGTCGGAGTCGCAGTTCGAGTACTGGAAGCACACGCACCTCACCGTCGACGTCGTGCAGGGCCGCGGCAGCGGGTTCTCGGTCGAGGCGCCGGAGGGCGTCCGGTTCATGATCCGCTCCCGGCTGCTCTCCGACGAGGAGTCGGCGGAGCTGAACGGCGGATGACACCACCCCGTGCGCGGATACGGTTGCCCAGGCAGCCGTATCCGCGCACGAGTACCGGAGGAACCATGTCCGAGCCCACGACCCTGCGCACACTGGTCGGCCTGCCGAAGGAACCGGCGAGCCTTGCCGAGTCCACGCTGATCATGGTCGACCTGCAGAACACCTACACCCGCGGCGTGATGGAGCTGGAGGACGTGCAGCCGGCCATCGACGAGGCGGCCGCGCTGCTCGACCGGGCCCGCTCCGCGGGGATCCCGGTCATCCACATCCAGCACGACTCGGGCGAGGGGTCGGCCTACGACGTGCGTGCCGACATCGGGGCGATCGTCGACCGCGTCGCGCCCCGCGACGGCGAGCCGGTGATCGTCAAGAACTACCCGAACTCGTTCACGGCGACCGACCTGAACGACCGGCTCGCCCCCGGCAGCAACCTCGTGCTCGCCGGGTTCATGACGCACATGTGCATCAACTCGACGGCCCGCGGCGCGTTCAGCCTCGGCCACCGCCCGTCGGTGGTGGCGGGGGCGACGGCCACCCGCGCGCTCCCCGGCGTCGACGGCGAACCGGTGCCGGCGTCGGTCCTGCAGGCCACCAGCCTCGCGGCGATCTCCGACCTGTTCGGGATCGTGGTCCCGACCTCGGCCGGCATCCCGGACTAGAGCCGGACCCGCGCCACGACGGCCCGGTGGTCGCTGCCCGGCACGTCGTGCACGGACGCGCCGGTGGACACCGCACCGTCGGGCAGCAGCACGTGGTCGATCCGGATGCCCGCCCAGCGCGGCAGCCGGGCCGGCCACGTGCCCGCGCCCAGCGGGCCCGCGCTCGGCCCGACCGCGCGCAGCAGGCGGTGGTCGACCGTGGCGTTGATGTCGCCCGCGACGATCGCCCCCTCCGCGCTCCACCCGGCGGCGACGCGCAGGTCGCGGCGCCAGTCGTGCACGACGCCGAGGCGGGCCGGGGCGGTGGTGTGCACGGCGTAGAGCGCCCGGTGCCCGAGCAGGCCCCCGGAGACCCGGACGTGCGGCAGCCGCATCGCGTGCCCGGGCTCCATCGCCACGCCGGCGGCGCGCGGCCCGGCCAGCACCGTGACGCCCCACCCGTCGCGCCGCCCGGGCTGGAGCGACGCGACGCCGCGGTAGCCCGCGACCCGCTCGAGGATCCGCCCGCAGTAGGCGTGCCCCGCCTCCGGCAGCACGACGAGGTCGGGCCGCTCGCGCCCGATCAGCGCGGCCAGAGCGGCGGGGTCGGCGCGGCCGTGCCAGACGTTGAGGACGAGGACGACCACGTCCCCGTCCGCGGGGGGCGGGGTCGGGGCCGGTCGCCGGTGCAGCACCGCGGGCGCCGCGACGGCCAGCGCCGCGGCCGCCGCGGCACCGCCCCACGCCCGCGACGCCCCCGCGACGGCCGCCGCCAGCAGCGCGACGGTCAGGTGCGGTCGCCAGGCCAGCAGCAGGACCGCGGGGAACCGGTCGACGATCGACGTCTTCACGGGCACCCACTATCCTCGGCCCCGGCGTTCCCGTACGCCACCGGTCCGCGGGCAGGGCAGAGCCCCACGGGAGCACTCCCCGTACGGCCCGGACCACCACCTCCTTCCGGCCGGCGTCGCGGACCGCGGGCCGTGTGAAGGAGGTCGCCATGCCGACCGTCCCCCTGCCCGACGACCCCGACCTCGGTCAGCTCCGCAAGCAGGCCCGGGACCTGCAGACGAGCGTGCGCGCGGCCTGGCCGGGCTCGCTCGACCTCGTCGCCGAACTCCATCCCGACGGCGCCCCCGCCGATCCGGCGCGCTGGCCGCTGCACGCCGCCCAGCTCGTCCTCGCCCGCCTGTACCGCTTCCCGAGCTGGCCCGCCATGGTGCGCCACGTCGGGATCGTCGCCGAGCACCGCCGCGCCCCGGACACCGCGCCCCCGTCGGACGACCCGGCCACGGAGTTCCTGCGCCGCGTGTGCCTCACCTTCGGCGGCGCCGACGGGCCGCTGCAGGCCACCGCGGCCGCCGTGCTCGACGCGCACCCCGGCATCGCCCGCGGCGACGTGTGGGTGGCCGCCGCCCGGGCCGACGTCGACGAGGTGGCCCGCCTGCTCACCGCCGATCCGGGCCTCGCCGTGCGCGAGGGTGGTCCGCACCGCTGGCCGCCGATCGCGTACCTGGTGTTCGCCCGGCACGACCCGGCACCCGGCCGCGATGCCGTCGTCGCGACCGCCCGACTGCTGCTCGACCACGGCGCCGACCCGGACACCGGCTACCTCTGGCACGGCCTGCCGTCGCCGTTCACGCTGCTCACCGGCGCGTTCGGGGGAGGGGAGGGCGGGCAGCCGCCGCACCCGCACCAGCACGCGCTCGCCCGCGTCCTGCTCGACGCGGGCGCCGACCCCAACGACGCCCAGGCCCTCTACAACCGCATGTTCGACCCCGCCGACGACCACCTGGAGATCCTGCTCGCCGCCGGCCTGGGCCACGGCGACGGCGGGCCGTGGCGGCGCCGGCTGGGCTCCGCCCTGGACAGCCCGGCGGAGCTGCTGCGCCAGCAGCTGTCCTGGGCGGTGACGCACGACCTCGTCGGCCGCGTCGCGCTGCTCGCCGAGCACGGCGTCGACCTGCTGGCCCCGCTGCCCGGCCGCTACGGGGTCGCCGAGCGCCCGCCGTACGCCGTGGCGCTCACCAGCGGGCGGTTCGCGGTGGCCGACCTCCTGGAGCGGCTCGGGGCCGCGGTCCCGCTCGAGCCGACCGAGCGCGTCCTCGCCGCGGTGCTCGCCGGTGACCGGTCGGCGGTGCCGGACCCCGACGTGCTGGCCCGGGCCAGGGCCGCACGCCCGGGGCTCGTCGTGTGGGCCGCCGTCGCGGCCGGGCCCGACGCCGTGCGGCTCGCGGTCGAGCTGGGCTGGGACGTCTCCGCCCGTGCCCGCACCGACGTCCCGTCGGAGCAGGGCTGGGAGACGGCGCTGCACCACGCCGCGGGCCGGGGCGCCGTGGACCTGGCCCGGCTGCTGCTGGACCTGGGCGCCGACCCCACCGTCCGCGACGGGCGCTTCGCCGCCACCCCCGCCGAGTGGGCGGGGCACGCCGGGCACCCCGAGCTGGTCAGCGTGCTCGGACGCGCTCGTCCAGGGCGCTGAGCGCGGCGGCCGCGGGGGCCGCGAGACCGACCCCGCGGCCGTGCCGCACGTCGGGCTCGCGGGGGTTGATGCGGACGAGCGCCCCGGTGGCCGCGGAGGCGAGCTCGGCCTCGCGCCGGACCGTCGGGATCTCCGTGCCCGCCCCGATCTCGACGACGGCGAGGTCGGTGCGGTGCTCGCGCAGCCAGGCGCGGTGCGCGGCCATCTGCAGGCCCGAGCGCGCCGGCTCCCACTCGACGTCGCCGAACATGAGGATGTTCGGCCGCGCGAGCCCCGAGCACGACGGGCAGCGCGGCAGCGGCGACACCGCGCGCATCGTCGTCTCGTCGACCGTGACGGCGATCCCGTCGGCCGGCCACACCGGCTGCCCGCAGTCGAGCGTGCACTGCAGGTGGTGGATGGAGCCGTGGCACTCGGCGACGTCGGTCAGGCCGGCCCGCTGGAACTGGCCGTCGACGTTGGAGGTGAACACGCGCGTGGGCCGTGCGCGCGACCAGGCGCGCAGCACCGCGAAGCCGCGGTGCGGGACCGTGGCGCGGTAGATGCCGAGCCGGTGGCCGTAGAAGCCCCAGGCGAGCTCAGGGTCGTCGAGGAAGTGCACCGGGTCGGCGATCTCGGCGAAGCGCAGCCCCAGCGCCCGGTACGGCGGGTAGGCCCGCCAGAACCCCTCGGGCCCGCGGAAGTCGGGCAGGCCGGAGTCGACGCCGATCCCGGCCCCCGCGCACACCAGCAGCGCCCCCGCCCCGCGGAGCAGGTCGGCGGCGCGGTCGAGGTCGGCGTCGAGATCGATGACGGAGGTCAGGACGAGGCGACGGAGCGCTGCACGACCTCGAACTCGAGCACCGCCGATCCCGTCCCGACCGGACGCGCCCGCTCGCCGGCGTGCGCGGCCATCCCCGACCCGCTCATCCACGCCTGGAACGACTCCTCGTCGGCCCAGTGCGTCATCACGAAGTAGCGGGTCTCCCCGGCGACCGGACGCAGCAGCTCGAAGGACTCGAACCCGGGCTGACCGTCGACGGCGTGCATGCGGTTGGCGAACCGCTGCTCCAGCTCGGGGCCCGCGCCGTCGGGGACCTCGATGGCGTTGATCTTCACAACGGACATGCCGTCCAGGTTAGCCGGGCGGGTGGGATCCGCTTACGGAACGGTGACCCGGGCCTCCGGACGGCCGTTCGGGGGCTATCACTGTCGCGTGGAGATCCGGGAGAGAACGATCTGGCGCAGCCCGCTGCGCGGCCCGTGGCTGACCGCCGCGCTCGGGCTGGCCCTGCTCGTGCCGCTGGTCGTCGTCATCGTGACGGGCCTGCTGTCCTACGCGGCGTACGAGCCCGGCCTGCCGGGCAACGACGCGACGCCGAGCAAGGAGCTGCTCGGCTTCTACCTGTTCGACTGGCCGACCGACCCGCCGTGGCTCTACCGGCTCACCCAGGGCGCGCACGTCGCCCTCGGCATCGCGCTGGTGCCGGTGGTGCTGGCGAAGCTGTGGTCGGTGATCCCGAAGCTGTTCGAGCTGCCGCCGGTGCGGTCGGTGGCGCACGCGCTGGAGCGGGCGACGCTGCTGCTGCTCGTCGGCGGGATCGTGTTCGAGTTCGTGACCGGCATCCTCAACATCCAGGTCTTCTACGTCTTTCCGTTCTCCTTCTACACCGCGCACCTCTACGGGGCGTGGGTGTTCATCGGGGCGTTCGTCGCGCACGTGCTGCTCAAGTTCCCGACGCTGCTGCGGTCGCTGCGGGCGCGGCCGGTGCGCGAGGTGCTGACCACGTCCACCGCCGACACGCTCCCCGACCCCGACGGCCCGCTGGTCGCCACCGACCCCGCCCCGCCGACGATCTCCCGCCGCGGCGCCGCGGCCCTCGTCGGGGGGGCCTCAGCGACCCTGTTCGGGCTCTACATCGGACAGACCCTCGACGGCCCGCTGCGCCGCACCGCCCTGTTCGCGCCGCACGACCGCGACCTCGGCGAGGGCGCGAACGCGTTCCCCGTCAACAAGACCGCGGCGACGGCGGGCGTCACCCGGGAGCGCGCCGACGCCTGGCGCCTGGAGCTGGCCGGGCCGTCGGGGACGCGGCGGTTCACCCGCGCCGAGCTGACGGACCTCCCGCAGTACACCCACGACCTGCCGATCGCCTGCGTCGAGGGCTGGTCGGTCTCGTGCACGTGGACCGGTGTGCGGCTCGCCGACCTGGTGCGGCTCGCCGGCGGCACCCCGGACGACCGGCTGTTCGTCGAGTCGTTCCAGGCGGGCGGGGCGTTCGGGCAGGTGAGCCTGAGCGTCGGGCAGTCGCAGGCGGACGAGTCGCTGCTCGCGCTGTTCGTCGGCGGCGAGGAGCTCTCGCTCGACCACGGCTACCCGGCCCGGACGATCATCCCGGCGGCACCGGGCGTGCACGCGACCAAGTGGGTCGGGCGCCTCACGGTGGTGTCGGCGTGAACGCGTTCCGGAGGTTCTACGGGGAGCACCCGGTGCACCTGCTGCTGCAGCTCGCCGCGATCGGGCTCGCCGGCTACGCGGCGAGCCGGGTGCTCGCCGAGGGGGCGCCCTGGTTCGCGCTGCTGACCTGGTTCGTCGGGGCCGCGGTGCTGCACGACCTCGTGTTCCTGCCCGCCTACGCCCTCGTCGACGCGACCGCGCAGAGCAGGCTGTTCCGGCGGCGCCGTCCGCTGCCGGCGGTGTCGGGCGTCGCGTGGATCAACCACCTGCGGGTGCCCGTCGCGTTCTCCGGGCTGCTGATGCTGGTCTGGTTCCCGCTGATCCTCGGCGGGCGCGAGGACGCGTTCGTCGGCGCGACGGGGCTGGGCACCGACGTCTACCTCGGGCGCTGGCTCGGCGTCACCGGCGTGCTGTTCGCCGCGTCCGCCCTGCTCTACGCGGTGCGGGTGCGCCGGGCGGCGGCGCGGGCGGTCAGCGCAGGGTGAGCAGCTGCTCGTGGAACCCGCCGAACCCCCGCGCCCGGTCGACGATGTGGATCTCCAGGATCCAGTGGCACACCGCACCGCTGCGGTCGGTGCGGCGCATCGGGTGGGGGTTCTCGGGCGCGATGTAGCTCTCGATCTTCTCCCCGTCGACCAGCTCGTGCGGGAACTCCCCGACGAGGTGCCCGGCGTGGGAGTTGCCGAACTCCCAGCCCGCCTCCCGGGCCAGCTCGGCGACGTGGGCGTAGAGCTGCGCCCCGGTGATGCCGGGGGTGGCCTCGTAGTGGGCGCGGCCCGCGGCCCACAGGCGCGGGAGGTCGGCCTGCAGCGCGAGCTTCGCCGGGTCGTCGCCGAGGACGTAGGTGCGGCCGAAGTCGGCCTCCCACTGCGCGAGCAGCGGCCCGAGGTCGAGGAACACGATGTCGTCGGACTCGATGACCCGGTCCGGCGGGTTCTCCCGGTAGGGCTGCAGCGTGTTCGGGCCGGCGCGCACGACCCGCTTGTGCCAGTGGCGCTCGATGCCGAACAGCTCGGCGCCGAGGTCGCGGACGCGGTCGCTGACGACCGTCTCCCGCACCCCGGGCTCGATCAGGCCTCGCCGGGCGATCTCGGCGAACAGCTCCTCGGCCTTCTCCTCCGCCGCCACCAGCTCCGCGGCCCGCTGCTGCTCGTCCATCACCCCAGCATGCCGCAGATGCGGGAGGGTGGGGGCATGTCCCGGCGCGACGAGGTGGACCTCGCGGTCCGCGACTTCGGCGGCGACGGCCCGCCGATCCTGCTGCTGCACGGGCTGATGGGCTGCGCGGCCACCTGGGAGCCGGTCGCGCGGTGGCTCACCGCGCACGGCCGGGTGCTCGGCCTCGACGCACGCGGGCACGGGCGCTCCGGGGCGGCCGGGCCGTGGACGGTCGAGCGGATGGCGGCCGACGCCGCGGGCGTGCTGGACGGGCCGGCGACGGTGATCGGGCACTCGATGGGCGGGCTGCACGGGATCGCGCTCGCCGCCGCCCGGCCCGACCTGGTGCGCGCGCTCGTCGTCGAGGACATGGGGGTCGACTTCGTCGGGCGCGACGCCGCCGCCGCGCGCGCCTGGTTCGCGGCCGTGCCGCAGCCGTTCCCCTCGCTCGACGCGGTGCGCGAGACCTTCGGGTGGCCGCGACCGGAGTTCGGCGACTACATGGCGCGGTGCGTGCGGGAGGAGCCCGACGGCCTGTACCTGAGCACCGAGGCCGGTCACGCCGCCGACATCGCCGGGGAGTGGGCGCGCACCGCCTTCTGGCCGCTGCTCGACGCGGTGCGCTGCCCGGTGCTGCTGATCGAGGCCGCGGAGTCCGTCGCGCCGCCCGGGCAGATGGCCGAGATGGCCCGGCGCCTGCCCGACGCCCGGCACGTGCGGATCCCGGGGACCGGCCACCTGGTGCACGCGGCGGCGCCGGGGGCCTACCGCGCCGCGGTGGAGGGGTTCCTCACCCGCTGACCTCCAGCCCCACGACGCGCGCCCACACCGGTGTCACCGGGTGCAGCGCGGCGAACGCCTCGGCGGGCCGCTCGGTCGCGAGCACGCAGTGCGGGAACCACGCGCCGGGCAGGTGGGCCGCGACCGGCCCCTTCACCCGGCCCGCGAGGGCGTCGTGCACCGCGGCGTGCACGGCCAGCAGCTCCGCGTCGACGACGGCGGCGAGCACCAGCTGGTCCGGTCGCCCCGCGACCGTGCCGAGGGTGGCCAGCCAGATCGACGGGAGCGCCAGCAGCCGCAGCTCGGCGTCCAGCGCCGCGCGGGCGGCGGCCGGAACGACCGCCGCCGCGGCGACGGTGACGGCGGGCTCGTCGGCCGCGGCGAGGTCGCGGGGCAGCCGGCCGCGCAGGGCGTGCAGCGCGGCGACGGCGTCGGGGTCGAGGCGGAAGCGGACGGTGGGGGCCACGGCCGGGTCAGGCCGGGAGCGCGAAGCGGCCGTCGTCGTGCTGCTCGGCCAGGCCGTCGACGAGGAGCGAGTGCAGGCAGCGGTCGCGCTGCGGCGCGTCGGGCCACACCGCGTCCAGCGCGTCGCGCGGCACCGGGTCCGCCGCGCCGCGCAGCACGTCGAGCAGCCGGCCGCGGACCTGGCGGTCGGTGCCCGCGAACCCCTGCACGGGCTTGCGCGGACCGTCGTAGGCCGGGCGGCCGTTGGCCTGCCAGGCGCACGCGGCGTGCACCGGGCAGGTCCCGCAGCGGGGCGCGCGCGCCGTGCAGACCACCGCGCCGAGCTCCATGAGCGCCGCGGAGACCTCAGCGGCGGTGGCGTCGTCGGCGGGCAGGAGGGCGTCGACGTCGGCGAGGTCGGGCTTCGTGCGGGCCGGTCCCGCGTCACCGGCCCCGTGCACCGCCCGCGCGACGACGCGCCGCACGTTGGTGTCGACGACGGGCGCCCGCCGCCCGTACCCGAACGCCACGACGGCCCGTGCGGTGTAGGAACCGATGCCCGGCAGCGCCTCCAGCGCGTCCACATCGGACGGGACGGTGTCGGCGTGCGCCGCGGCGATGGTGGCGGCGGCCTCGTGCAGGCGCAGCGCGCGGCGCGGGTAGCCGAGCTTGCCCCAGGCGCGCAGCACGTCGGCGCGGGAGGCGGCGGCGAAGGCCGACGGGGTGGGCCAGCGCTCCATCCACTCGGTCCAGATCGGCTCGACCCGGGCGACCGGCGTCTGCTGCAGCATGAACTCGCTGACGAGCACGCCCCACGGGGTCGTCCCGGGGCGGCGCCACGGCAGGTCACGGGCCTCGGCGCGGAACCAGCCGAGGACGAGGTCGGCCAGGGAGGAGTCGGGCAGTGGCACGGGAGGATCGTGCCACTGCCCGGGGCGTCGGGTCAGACGACCTCGTCGAGCTTGCCGGTGGCGACGTCGAACACGAAGCCGCGCACCTGGTCGGTGTGCGGGATGTACGGGCTGGCCTTGATCCGGTTGATCGACTGCCGGACGTCGGTGTCGAGGTCGGTGAACGACTCCGCGGCCCACTGGGGCTTCAGGCCGGTCTCGTCCTGGATGCCCTTCTTGAACTCGTCGTCGGTGAAGGTGAGCATCCCGCAGTCCGTGTGGTGGATGAGGATGATCTCCTTGGTGCCGAGCAGGCGCTGGGAGATGGCCAGCGAGCGGATCTCGTCGTCGGTGACGACGCCGCCGGCGTTGCGGATGACGTGCGCCTCGCCCTCCTGGAGCCCGAGGATCCCGTAGACGTTGAGCCGGGCGTCCATGCAGGCGAGGACGGCGACGTGCTTGGCCGGGGGCAGGGGGAGGGGACCCTGGAAGGACTCCGCGTACGCGGCGTTGTTGGCGAGCAGTTCGTCCGTGACGGACATGGGGTTCTCCGTGTTCGGTGAGCGGGATGTCGCGGGCGAGCGCCCACGACACGTGGGCACAGCAGGCCGCGCGGCGACCGGGCGGAGGGGAGGGTGCGGGTCGCGCTACGCGGCCGGGCGACAGAACTCGTCGAACTGCACGACGCGACGGCTCGGCCAGAAGGCCTCGAGCAGCATGCGCATCACGGCATGAGTCAACCGCGACACGCACCCGCGGAGCAAGCCGGTCCGCCGGTCGGGTGGTTACGGTTCCCCTCCGACGCGCCGACGCCGCGGTGGTGCGCAACTCGTGGTAACTGTTCGGATACGCTCCGTGACATGTGGGAGCCGGTCGGTCCGCTTCCCGCCTCGGTCTACTGGAGGCGGCGGTTCGTGGCGATCCTGTCGACGGTCGCCGCGCTGGTCGCGGTGGCGTGGACGACCGCCGCGCTGCTGACCCCGCCCGCGACGACCCCCACCACCCAGCCCGGACGGGCTGCCATGACCGCTCCCCAGCAGGCCGACCCGTCCCCGGTGCCCGCGTCGACACCGGGGACGGGTCCGTCGCCGACCGCGGGGGAGGCCTCGGCGAGCGCCGCGGGGTCGGCCACGGAGTCGGCCACGTCGGAGGCCTCGGCCACGACGTCGGAGGTCGTACTCCCCGACGACACGCCCCGCGCGGCCGTCCCGGTGCCGCCGTCGGTGCCCGTCCCGCCCTCGGGGCCGGTGCCGTGCACCAACGACATGATCTCGGTCGGCGCCGAGATCGACCAGCCCGAGCACCGCGTCGGCGAGCGCCCGACGCTGCGCCTGGTCGTGGTCAACATCAGCGAGCAGCCGTGCGTGCGCGACCTCGACGGAGCCCGCCAGGAGATCGTCGTGTGGAGCGGTGACGGGGTGGACCGGCTGTGGTCGAGCAACGACTGCGTCAACCCGGCGACGGTGGACCTGCGCACCCTGGTGCCCGGCCAGCCGGTCGCGTTCGCGGTGCGCTGGGCGGGCCGCACGTCGACGCCGGGGTGCGCGGAGACCCGCACCGAGGTGCCGGCGGGCGCCTACCGCGTCCTGACCCGCGTCGACGACGTGATCAGCGAGCCCGCGCCGTTCCTGCGCAACCCCTGAGCGTCCCCGCCGCCGGGCTCAGCGCAGCGTGCGCACGACCGAGTCGATGTCGCGCACCTCGGTGATCCGCATCCCCGGCGGGGTGGTGCCGGGGTCGGGCGGCACGAGCGCGTGGGTGAAGCCCAGCCGGGCGGCCTCGGCCAGGCGCCGGTCCAGCCCGGTGACCCGCCGCACCTCGCCCGCCAGCCCCAGCTCGCCGAGCACGACGAGATCGGACGGCAGTGCGACGTCGGTGCGGGCCGAGGCGATCGCCAGCGCCATCGCGAGGTCGGCCGCGGGTTCGACGATCCGCATCCCGCCGACGGTCGCCGCGTAGACCTCGGCGTCGTGCAGCCTCACGTTCGCGCGCTTCTGCAGGACGGCGAGCAGCATCGCCACGCGCGAGTTGTCCAGCCCGCTGACGGCCCGGCGCGGGCTGGGGATGTCCTTGCCCGTCACGAGGGCCTGCAGCTCCGCGGGCAGCGGCCGGCGCCCGTCCATGACGACGGTGACCGCGGTGCCCGGCACCGGCGGGCCGCCGAAGCGGGCCAGGAACAGCCCCGACGGGTCGGGGAGGCCGACGATCCCGGTGTCGCGCAGCTCGAAGCAGCCCACCTCGTCGGCGGGACCGAAGCGGTTCTTCACCCCGCGCACCATGCGCAGCGTCGAGTGCTTGTCGCCCTCGAAGGACAGCACGACGTCGACCAGGTGCTCCAGCACGCGCGGACCAGCGATGTTGCCGTCCTTCGTGACATGTCCCACGAGGACGACCGGCAGCCCGCGGTCCTTCGCGAGCCCGGTGAGCGCCACGGTGACCGCGCGGGTCTGCGTGACGCCGCCCGGCGAGCCGTCCACGTCCGCCGTCGACATCGTCTGGATCGAGTCGACGACCAGCAGGTCGGGGCGCAGTTCGTCGATGTGGGCGACGATCGCGCCCAGGTCGGACTCGGCGGCCAGGTACAGCTCGTCGTGGACGGCCCCGGTGCGCTCGGCCCGCAGCCGGACCTGCCCCGCCGACTCCTCGCCCGTGACGTACAACACGCGCCCGGTCGCTCGCGCGGCCACCTCGAGCAGCAGTGTGGACTTCCCCACGCCGGGTTCACCGGCCAGCAGCACGACGGCGCCGGGGACGATGCCGCCGCCGAGGACCCGGTCCAGTTCGGACACCCCGGTGGACCGGGCGCGCGCGACGTCGAGGCCGACGTCGCCGATGCGGCGGGCGGGCGAGCTCGGGGCGCCCGCGGCGACCACCCGGGAGCGGGCGGGGGCGGCCGCGGCCGCGGTGATCTCCAGCGTGCCCCAGGCCTGGCAGGACGGGCAGCGCCCGACCCACTGCGCGGCCTGGTGTCCGCAGTCCGAGCAGCGGTAGGTGCTGCGGGGGGCGCGGGTGCGTCCCGTCATGCGGTCACTCGGCCGGCTCGTCCTCGCGCGGCTCCTCGGTGCTGCCGACGGGGGCCTGGATGCGGACCTCGCCCGCGCGCTCGAAGACCAGGACGACGTCGTAGGATACGCCCGCGCGGATGTCGTCGAGCAGTCCGGTGAGGACGATCTGCGTGCCCTCCGTGGCGGCCGGCTCGCCGGTGGGCTCGGCGGACGGGGTGGCCGACGGGGTGGCCGTGGGGGTCGACGGTGCGCCCGACGTGGGGATACCGGTGGTCGGCGTCAGCACCTCGGGGGCGCCGCCCTCGACCACGATCGACCGGCCGGCCGGGATCTCGGTCGTGCCGGCGATCTCGACCGAGCTCGCCCACGGGCTGCTGGCGGAGACCAGGCGGTCGGCCTCGGTGCCCTCGTTGACGATCGTCATGCTCAGCGGGGCGTCGCCGCCGCGGGCGTGCACGGCGCCGCCCTGGACGGGCTGCTCGGCGAACGCGATGACGGCGTCGCGCACGGCGATCGGCCCGACCGTCGTGTTGTTGCCGGCCACCGCGGCCTGCTGCTGGGCGGTTCCGGCGACCTGGCCCGCGCCGCAGCCGGTGAGGGCCAGTGCTGCGACCAGCACGCCTGCGAACAGGCCGGACCTCGGTGACGGGGTGGCGGGGCGGGTGCGCGCAGTGCGGCTCACGGTTGCTTCGTCCTCTCCGTGCCGGCGGGGGATTCGTCGCGCCACGGGCGCACCGGCGACCAGGGCTTCCAGCCTAGTCAGGCGATCACGGGGCCGCCGACGCGGCCGTGCCCACCACGTTTGCCTCTCCTTGTCAATCCCCTGACCTGCGACGACGGTGCGCCCCGACCGGCGGGGGTCGGTGCGGCCGTGTTAACCTGGGGTCAGCGAAAGGGGCTATGGACACATGGTTTTCAAGGTCGGAGAGACCGTTGTCTACCCGCACCACGGTGCCGCTCTCATCGAGGCCATCGAAACCCGGACCATCAAGGGCGAGGAGCGCAAGTACCTCGTCCTGAAGGTGGCCCAGGGTGATCTCACGGTGCGTGTTCCCGCCGAGAACGCCGAGGTCGTCGGCGTTCGTGACGTGGTGGGCCAAGAGGGTCTCGACAAGGTGTTCGAGGTGCTCCGTGCACCGCACACCGAGGAGCCCACGAACTGGTCGCGCCGGTACAAGGCCAACCTCGAGAAGCTGGCTTCCGGTGACGTGAACAAGGTGGCCGAGGTCGTCCGCGACCTGTGGCGCCGCGAGAAGGACCGTGGCCTGTCCGCGGGCGAGAAGCGCATGCTGGCCAAGGCCCGGCAGATCCTCGTCAGCGAGCTGGCCCTGGCCGAGGGCACCGACGAGGAGCGCGCCGAGGTCCTCCTCGACGAGGTCCTCGCCACCGCCAACGCCTGATCCCGCACCGCGTGCTCGTCCACGCGGTCGTGGTCGTCGCGCCGTCCCCGGACGCCGGCACCCTGCTCGGAGGTGCACCCCTCGTGGTGCGCTCCGTGCGGGCGATGCTGGCCGTTCCGGGGATCCGGCGCGTCGAGGTGCTGGTGCCGCCGTCGCGCGTGTCCGGAGTGGACGACGCGTGCGCCGGGCTGCCCGTCACCGTGCACGGCTCGGTCGCTGCTCTCTGCGCGGGCGGTCACGGGGCACACGGCGGTCAACGATCGGGTGGCACCGTTGGTGACGGTCCGATGACGGACGGTTCCTGCGTCCTCGTCCACGACGCCGCGCGGCCCCTCGTCCCGGTGGCGACGGCACGGTCCGTCGTGGACGCCGTGCGCGCGGGGCACCGGGTCGTGGTGCCCGTGCTGCCGCTGGTCGACACGGTCAAGGAGGTCGACGGCGACGGGCTGCTGCGCGCCACCCCGGACCGCTCCGGACTGCGCGTCGTGCAGACGCCCCAGGGCTTCCACGGGTCCCTGCTGCGCGCCGTCCTCGACGTCGCGCAGCACGATCCGGTGCGGGCCTGGACCGGGGCGGGTGAGACCGTGCACACCGTGCCCGGACACCCGCTTGCCTTCGCCGTCCACGACGACTGGGACCGCGCGCTCGCGGAGCGGGCGGTCCGGCCGTGAGGGTCGGGATCGGCACCGACGTGCACCCGGTGGAGGCGGGCCGCCCCTGCTGGGTCGCCGGCCTGCTCTGGCCCGGCGTCGACGGGTGCGCGGGCCACTCCGACGGCGACGTCGCCGCCCACGCCCTGTGCGACGCCCTGCTCTCCGCCGCCGGCCTCGGCGACCTCGGCGCGGTGTTCGGGACCGGCCGCCCCGAGTGGTCCGGTGCGAGCGGGGTGACACTGCTCACCGAGGTGCGCCGCCTCGTCGAGGCCGACGGGTGGGTCGTCGGCAACGCGGCGGTGCAGGTGATCGGCAACACCCCGAAGATCGGGACCCGCCGGGCCGAGGCCCAGCGAGTGCTCTCCGACGCCGTCGGCGGACCGGTCGCGGTCTCCGGCACGACGACCGACGGTCTGGGCCTCACCGGTCGTGGCGAGGGCATCGCGGCGGTGGCGACGGCCCTGCTCCTGCACCCCTGACCGCGAGTTTGCCGATCGCGCACGGTGTCTTGTCCTACTGGCCGGCAAAGACACCGATCGTCTGCGGCAAACTCGCGGTCAGAGCGGGCGGGCGAGCATCCAGAGGTGCCCGAACGGGTCGGCCAGGCGGCCGCCGCGCTCCCCGTACTCGTGGTCGGTCACCGGGAACACCACGGTCGCGCCGTGGGCGACCATCCGGTCGGCCACCGCGTCCGGGTCGTCGACGTAGAGGGCGACGATCACCGGCACGGCGCCCGGGGTCGGGGCGGGGTCGTACCCGTCGGCGTCCTTCACCGCGAACCGCACGCCGTCGACGGCGACCATCGCGTGCTGGACCTTCCCGTCGGGTCCGGCGAAGCGCTCGGTCACCTCCCCGCCGAACGCTGCGGAGTAGAAGGCCAGGGCGTCGTCGGCGCCGTTCACGACGAGGCGGGGGTAGAGATCGGTCATGGCGCCAGGGTGACGCACCGCGCGCCCCCCGTCGTGGACAAAGCGGATGTCCCCTGCTAGGAGGCGGGTCGGGGGCGGTCCGTAGTCTGGACGACGTGACCCTGCGCCTGTTCGACACCGCCACACGAGAGCAGCGGGACTTCGTCCCCGTGCGTCCCGGGGCTGCGTCGATCTACGTCTGCGGGGCCACCGTGCAGGGCCTGCCGCACATCGGGCACGTCCGCAGCGGGCTCAACTACGACGTCCTGCGGCGCTGGCTCGCCCACTCCGGGCTCGACGTCACGCTCGTCCGCAACGTCACCGACATCGACGACAAGATCCTCACCAAGGCCGCCGACCACGGTCGCCCCTGGTGGGAGTGGGCCGCCACGCACGAGCGCGCCTTCCAGGCCGCCTACGACGCGCTGGGCTGCCTGCCCGCGTCGATCGAGCCGCGGGCCACGGGGCACGTGCCGCAGATGATCGAGCTGATGCAGCGCCTGATCGACGCCGGGCACGCCTACTCCGCGGGCGGCGACGTCTACTTCGCGGTGCGCTCCTTCCCGGAGTACGGGGCGCTGTCCGGTCAGCGCGTCGACGAGGTGGAGCAGGGCGAGGTGGAGTGCGGCGACAAGCGCGACGCCGTCGACTTCGCCTTGTGGAAGTCGGCCAAGCCGGGCGAGCCGAGCTGGCCGACCCCGTGGGGCGCCGGCCGTCCGGGCTGGCACCTCGAGTGCTCGGCGATGGCCACGGCGTACCTGGGCGCGGAGTTCGACATCCACGGCGGCGGGCTCGACCTGGTGTTCCCGCACCACGAGAACGAGCTCGCGCAGAGCCACGCGGCGGGCGACCCGTTCGCCCGCTACTGGCTGCACAACGCCTGGGTCACCATGGGCGGCGAGAAGATGTCGAAGTCGCTGGGCAACACGCTGGGCATCGAGGTGCTGCTGCGCAAGGTCCGCGGCGTCGAGCTGCGCTACTACCTCGTCGGGCCGCACTACCGGTCCTCGATCGAGTTCTCCGACACGGCGCTGCAGGAGGCCGTGGCGGCGTACCGGCGGATCGAGTCGTTCGTGCACCGGGTGCGCGAGCGCGTCGGGCTGCCCGACATCGGCGCGCCGTCGGCCGCCTTCGGCGCGGCCCTGGACGACGACCTCGGCACGCCCGGCGCGCTCGCGGCGGTCCACAACGCCGTGCGCGAGGGCAACACCGCGCTCGACGCGGGCGACCGCGCGGGTGCCACGGCCGCCGCGGAGTCGGTGCGCGCGATGACCGCCGTGCTCGGCCTCGACCCGCTCGACCCCCGCTGGCTCGCCGGTTCCGGAGCCGACGACGCCACCGCGTCGGCGCTCACCGCGCTGGTCGAGGGGCTGCTCGCGCAGCGCACGAAGGCGCGGGCCGACCGCGACTTCGCCACCGCCGACGAGGTGCGCGCCCGCCTCACCGCCGCCGGGGTGTCCGTCGAGGACGGCCCCGACGGCCCCACCTGGACGCTCAAAGATGCTTGATCCTGTTGTGAGAGAAGAGAAGTAGATGGCCGGCAATTCCCAGCGTCGCGGTGCGATGCGCAAGGACGGCACCAAGAAGGGGATGGTGGTCGGCTCCGGCGGGCAGCGGCGCAAGCAGCTGCAGGGCAAGGGCCCGACCCCGCCCAAGGAGGAGCGCCCCCACCACCCCGCGGCGCGCCGGGCGAAGCTCGCCGAGCGCTCCGCGGCCAACCGCGGCCGCTCCGGCACCACCGCCAACCGCCGTCGCGCGGGGGACGGGGAGACCCCGGAGACCGTGCTCGGCCGCAATCCCGTCGTCGAGTGCCTGCGTGCGGGGGTCCCGGCCACGGCCCTGCAGGTCGTCATCGGCGGCACCACCGACGAACGCGTCCGCGAGGCGCTGCACCTGGCCGCCGACCTGGGCATCTCGATCCTCGAGGTGGCCAAGGGCGACATGGACAAGATGGCGGGCGGCGCGCTGCACCAGGGCCTGGCCCTGCAGGTGCCGCCGTACGCCTACGCCCACCCCGACGAGCTGCTGGAGATCGCGGCCGAGAGCGGCGAGCCCGGTCTGGTCGTCGCGCTCGACGGGGTCACCGACCCGCGCAACCTCGGCGCCGTCGTGCGGTCGGTGGGCGCGTTCGGGGGCAACGGCGTGGTCGTGCCGCAGCGCCGGGCCGCCGGGATGACCGCGGTCGCCTGGCGCACCTCGGCGGGCACCGCGGCACGGGTGCCGGTGGCCCGGGCCACCAACCTCACGCGGACGCTGCAGGAGTACGCGAGCGCCGGGCTGATGGTCGCGGGCCTCGCCGCCGACGGCGACGTCACCCTCGACGAGTTCGAGCTCGCCACCGACCCGGTCGTCGTCGTGATCGGGTCGGAGGGCAAGGGGCTGAGCCGGCTGGTCAAGCAGACCTGCGACCTCACGGTGTCGATCCCGATGGCCGGCCCGGTCGAGAGCCTCAACGCCTCGGTCGCCGCCGGTGTGGTGCTGGCCGAGATCGCGCGCCAGCGCCGGTCCCGCCTGCGCTGAACCCGTCCGGCGCTGAACCCGGCCTGCGCCGGGCCTCAGGCGACGGTGGCCCGCCCGCGCAGGCGGGCCACCACCCGGCACCCGACGTAGAGCAGGAACGAGATCGCGGCCACGTAGCCCGACACCGGCAGCCCGGGGGCCAGCGACAGGACGGCGCCGCCCACCAGCGCGACCTCCGCGAACACCACCGCGATGACGGTGGCGGCCAGCGGGCTCGCGGTGACCCGCGCGGCCGCCGCCCCGGGCGCGATCATCACCGACAGCACGAGGATCGCGCCGACGATCGGCACCGCGAGCGCCGTGACGAGCCCGACGAGCACCGCGAACACCAGCGACAGCGCCCGCACCGGCACCCCGCGGGCGACCGCGACGTCGGCGTCGGTGCTGGCGAACAGCAGCGGCCGGTACAGCACCGCGAGCACCGCGACCACGACGACGGCGACGACCGCGAGCACGATCAGGTCGGCCGAGTTGACCGACACGATCGAGCCCGTGAGCAGCCCGAACTTGTTCGACGCCCGCCCGCTGTAGAGCGAGAGCATCAGCACGCCGAGCCCGAGCCCGAACGCCAGCACCACCCCGATGACGGAGTCGCGCTCGCGCTGCCGCAGCCCCAGTATCCCGAACACCAGCCCGGCGACGACGGCCCCCACGACGGCCCCGATCCCGACCCCGACGCCGATCAGCAGGGCGGCCGCGCCGCCGGTGAAGGCCAGCTCCGCGGTGCCGTGCACGGCGAACGCCATCCCGCGGGAGACGATCAGCGGGGCGAGGGCGCCCGCGACGATCCCGAGCACCGCGCACGCGATGAGCGCGTTCTGCACGAAGTCGAAGGTCAGCAGCTGCCCGATGCCCTCGAAGGTGAAGATCCGGTCCATCAGTGGTGCGCCCCGCTCGACCCGTCGGCCCCGCGTCCGTCGGCGCCGACCACGACGAGCCGGTCGCGCACCCGCAGGACGTCGACGTCGGTGCCGTAGAGCTCGGAGAGCACCTCGGAGGTCATGACCTCCTCGGGCGGCCCGATCCGGAACCTCCCGTCGACCAGGTAGAGCACGCGGTCGACGAGCGGCAGCACCGGGTTGATCTCGTGGGTGACGAACAGGACCGCGGTGTCGTGGTCGCGGCGCCGGGCGTCGATGAGGTCGGTGACCGTGCGCTGGTGGGCGAGGTCCAGGGAGAGCAGCGGCTCGTCGCACAGCAGGACGTCGGGGTCGCCGACGAGCGCCTGGGCGACGCGCAGGCGCTGCTGCTCACCGCCGGACAGGCGCCCGACCGGGGAGTCGGCGTACGCCGTGCCCCCGACGGAGGCGAGCGCCGCGTCGACCCGGGCCCGGCGCTCGCGGCGCCCGCGCAGGCCGAGGCCGAGCCGGTGGCCGTCGAGCCCGAGCCCGACCAGGTCGCGCCCGCGCAGCGGCAGGTCGGGGTCGAGCGCCTTCTGCTGCGGCACGTACCCGATGGTCGGGTTGCCCCGGCGGGGCGCGGAGCCCGCGATGCGCACCTCGCCACCGGAGAGCGGCAGCAGGCCCAGCAGGACCCGCATCAGCGTGGTCTTGCCCGAGCCGTTCGGGCCGAGCACGGCGAGGAACTCCCCGCGCGCGACGTCGAGGTCGAGACCGTCCCAGAGCGTGCGCTCGCCGAAGCGGACGCTCGCGCCCCGCAGGGCCACGGCGGGGGCGACGACGGGCACGCGCTCCAGTGTGACGACCATCAGACGGGGTTGAGCGCGGCGGTCAGTGCCTCGACCTGGTCGGTCATCCAGCCGATGTAGTCGGTGCCCTCGGGCAGGGTCTCGGTGACCTCGACGACCGGCACGCCCACCGCCTCCGCGGCCTGCCGCACCTGGTCGGTGGTGGGGGTCTCGGTCTGGGCGTTGAGGATCAGGGCGCGCAGCGGGTCCGGCGTGGCCGGGTCGAACAGGGCGAGCGTGGCGGCGACGACGGCCGCGGGCGGGTCGGTGTCCTCCTCGACGGCCTCGGAGAACTCCGGCGGGGTGGCGTCGATCAGGCCGGAGGTCTCGATGAGGTAGCCGGGGACCGGCTCGGTGACGGCGACGCGGCCGCCCGGCACCGAGGCGCCCGCGGCCTGCGCCCGCTCGATCAGCCCCGCGACCGCCGCGTCGAAGGACTGCGCGTTCGCGGTGTAGGTGGCGGCGTTCGCGGGGTCGGCGGCCCCGAGCTCCTGCGCCAGCCGGTCGGCGAGGGTCTGCATCGTGGGCAGGCTGTACCAGAAGTGCTCGTTGAACTCGCCGTGGTCGTGCCCGTCGTCCGCCGAGTGCTCCTCGCCCGCCTCCTCGGCGGGGACCAGCCCGGAGAGCTCCGCGACGTCGATGACGGTCCGCTCGCCACCCGCGGACTCCAGCAGCTGCGGCATGAACTCGTCGTACCCGCCGCCGTTGTAGACGACGACGTCGCCGCCCGCGACGGTGGCGGCGTCGGTGGGGGTGCTCTCGTAGGAGTGCGGGTCGGCGGCGGGGTCGCTGATCAGCGACGTGATCGTGACCGCATCGCCCCCGACGGCCCGCGCGATGCTGCCGTAGACGTTCGTCGACGCGACGACGGTGAGCGTCCCGTCCTCGGCGGCGGCGGGGGCGGGTGCCCCGCCCGAGCCGCAGGCCGTCAGCGTGAGGGCGGCGAGGGCGGTGGCCGCCCCGGCCAGTGGACGCAGTCGCATGCGACGAACTCCCGTGCAGTAGCGATAACCGTTGTCGATTCACTCTAGCGTGTGGTGCGGGTGCGGGGCCGCCGGGCTTTCGAGCCCGCGTCTGAACCGTTACGGTTGCCCTGATGCGCGGATCCCGTGACGTACGGCGCCCGGCGACGCTCGCGTCCCTGGCCGCCGAGCTCGGCGTGTCCCGCACCACCGTCTCCAACGCCTACAACCGCCCCGACCAGCTCTCCGCCCCGCTGCGGGCGCGGGTCCTGGAGGCGGCCCGGCGGCTGGGCTACCCCGGGCCCGACCCCGTCGCCCGGTCCCTGCGGACCCGCCGCGCGGGCGCGGTGGGGCTGCTGCTGACCGAGGCGCTGTCCTACGCGTTCCGCGACCCCGCCGCCACCGGCTTCCTGGAGGGGCTGGCGCTGGCCTGCGAGCGGGCGGGGTCCGGGCTGCTGCTGGTGCCGGTGAGCCCCGAGCTGGCCGACGTCACCGCGGTGCACCAGGCGGGCGTCGACGGGTTCGTCGTCTACTCGGTGCGCGAGGACGACCCCCACTTCAAGGCCGTGCTCGAGCGCCCGGTGCCCACGGTGGTGTGCGACCAGCCGCTGAACGTCGAGGGCGTCGACCGCGTCGGGATCGACGACCGCGCCGCGATGCTCGACCTCGCCCGCCACCTCACCGGGCTGGGCCACCGGCGCATCGGGGTGCTCTGCATGCGCCTGGGCACCGGCCGCTACGACGGCCCGGCCGACGTCGACCGGCAGAACGGCGCGACCTACCCCGTGCAGCGCAACCGGCTCGGCGGCCTGCGCGACGGCTTCGCCGAGGCGGGGATCGACTGGGCGGGCGTCCCCGTGCACGAGCGGTTCGCCCACAGCGTCGACGCGGGGCAGTCGGCGGCGGCGGAGCTGCTCGCCGCCCACCCGGAGATCACCGCGATCGCCTGCACGTCCGACATCCTCGCCCTCGGCGCGCTGCGCCACGCCGCCGAGCGCGGGCTGCGGGTGCCCGAGGACCTGACGGTCACCGGCTTCGACGGCGTCCCCGAGGGACTGCGGGCCGGGCTCACGACGGTGCGCCAGCCCGTGCTGGAGAAGGGGCGGGCGGCCGGCGAGCTGCTGCTCGACCGCGGCGACCGCAACCGACCCCGCACCGTCCTGCTGCCCACCGAGCTGATCGTCGGCACCACGGGGGCGGCGCCGCGCGCGCAGGAGCGCTGGTTCCCGGGCTGGTGATCCGGGCCGATCGGGACCCCACCGCGGCGATCGCCTAGCGTCGACGGGTCGCGTCGGACGATCGAGGGAGCGTGCGTGGCCAGTCCCGCACCGGTCGGGCCCGCCCGGTCACCGGACGCGGCCCCGGTGCGCTCGCGGTTCCGGCCCGAGCTGCAGGGCCTGCGCGCCGTCGCCGTCGCGCTGGTCGTGGTCTACCACGTCTGGTTCGACCGGGTCTCCGGCGGCGTCGACGTCTTCTTCGTGATCTCGGGGTTCCTGCTCACCGGGCAGCTCGCGCGGGCGGCCGAGCGCGGCGCGCCCCTCGATCTCGTGCGGCGCTGGAGCCGCACGGTGGTGCGGCTGGTGCCGTCGGTCTGCGTGGTCCTCGTGGGCACCGTCGGGGCCGCGGCGCTGGTGCTGCCCGAGTCCCGGTGGGCGCAGACCGTGCGCGAGGTCGTGGCCGCGGCCCTGTACCTGGAGAACTGGCAGCTCGCCTCGGACGCAGTCGACTACGCCGCCCGCAACGACGTGGCCAGCGTCGTGCAGCAGTTCTGGTCGCTGTCGATCCAGGTGCAGTTCTTCGTGGTCTGGCCGCTGCTCGTCGCGGTCGTCGTCCTGGCCGGACCGCTCGCGGGGGTGCGGGCCCGGCTGCTCGCGGCCCTGTCCGCGGTGCTCGTCGTCTCGCTGACGTGCTCGGTGGTGATGACGGCGCAGGACCAGCCGCTCGCCTACTTCCACTCGGCGACGCGGATGTGGGAGTTCGCGCTCGGGGGGCTGCTCGCGCTCGTCGTCGACGCGCTGGTCCTGTCCCGGCGCGCGCGGCTCCTGGCCGGATGGGTCGGGCTGGTCGGGATGGTGGCCTGCGGGTTCGTCCTCGACGTCGGCTCGTCGTTCCCCGGATGGGCCGCCCTGTGGCCGACCGCCTGCGCCGTGCTCGTCCTCGGCGCCGGCACCTCGGGCGACGCCCGCGGCGTCGACCGGGTGCTGTCCGCGCGTCCGATGCAGCACCTCGGTGACCTCAGCTTCGCGCTGTACCTGTGGCACTGGCCGGTGCTGGTCCTCTACCTGGTGGTGCAGGGCCGGGAGGAGGTCGGCCTGCGGGGCGGGCTCGGGATCGTCGCGCTGTCGCTCGTGCTGGCCGTCGCGACCTACCACGGGGTGGAGCGGCCGCTGATCGCCCGCGCTCCGGGCACCGGGCAGGGCTTCCGGCTGGGCGCCGTCTGCACCGCCGTGGTCCTGCTCGTCGCGGCCGCGTGGCAGGTCGAGGCGATGCAGCGCGACCCGGGGACGGTCGGCGTGGGCGACGCGTCGCACCCGGGCGCGGTTGCGCTGGTGTCCGGTCCGGTGGACCCGGCCCCGCTGCTCCCCGCCCCCGTGGCGGTCTACGACGACTGGGCCGAGGTCGACTGGGACTGCGCGCCGATGAGCCGCTACCCCTCCGACGTGTGCGTCCAACCGTTCGAGGGGGAGCCGCGCGAGCGCGTCGTCGTGGTCGGCGACTCCCACGCGTAGCAGCTCCTGCCCGTGCTGGAGGCCGTGGCCGCCGACGAGGGCTGGCAGCTGGCCCACATCCTGCTGGGCGCGTGCCCGTTCTCCACCGCCTCCGAGGTCGACCCGTCCTGGACCGGGTGCGTGGAGTGGAACGACGCGGCCGCCGCGGAGATCCTCGACATGGGCGCCACCGGGGTGGTCACCCTGGCCAGCCGCGACGTGCGGGTCGGGCTCACCGAGCGGACCCCGCCGGGGTTCGTGGAGCAGTGGAGGCGGCTCGCCGACGCGGGCCTGCCGGTCCTCGCGGTGCGCGACAACCCGCGGTTCGACTCCTCCATGCCGGACTGCGCGATCCAGGGCGACCCGGCGCGGTGCGGCGCCCCGCGGGAGGAGCTCTACACCGCGTCCCCGCCGTGGGCCGCGCTCGACGACCTGCCCGACAACGTCCGGTTCCTCGACATCGCCGACAGCGTCTGCGAGCCGGAGTTCTGCCCGGCCGCGATCGGCAACGTGCTGGTCTACCTCGACGACAACCACCTCAGCGCGTCCTACGCCACCTCGATGGTGCCGCTGGTCGAGGACGAGGTGCGGGCCGCGCTGGGCGGCTAGCCCCGGTCGCGGGCGGCGAGCAGCAGCTCCAGCAGCCGGGCGACGTCGGGCGGGCCCGCCACGCGGTGCGCCGCCGCGGTGTCGCCGTCGCCGACCTTCACCCCGACGTCGCCCGCGCCCAACCGGGCGAACGCGGTCTCGTCGGTGACGTCGTCGCCCGCGAACAGCACCGCGTCGGCGCCCACGCGCTCGCGCAGCACGTCGACGGCCATGCCCTTGTTCACCTGCAGCACCGCGAGGTCGAGCACGTCCTTGCCCGGGGTGGCCTCGACGCCGGGGCGGGCGGCGGGACCGGTGCGCACGGCGTCGAGCACCCGGGGGCCGACCCCGGGCCCGGCGCCGCGCACGTGCACCGCGATCCCGGCCGGCTTGTGCTCCAGCTTCACCCCGGGCTCGCCGTCGACGAGCGCGGTGACCTCGGCGGTCAGGGCGTCGAGCAGGGCGCGCTGGTCGTCGTCGAGGACGGCGCCGCCGTCGTCGAACTCCCCGCCGTGGCTGCCGACCAGCCGGATCGGGGCGCCGAAGCCGGAGGTCGCGGCGAGGTCGGCGAGGCCGCGGCCCGAGACCAGCGCCACGACGGTGCCGGGAAGCGTGGCGAGCGAGCCGAGCGCGGCGGCCGACTCCGGCAGCGGCCGCGACTCCGACGGCACGTCGACGAGCGGGGCGAGCACGCCGTCGAAGTCGAGGGCGACGAGCAGCGTCGGGACCGCGGCGATCTCGCGCACCGCCTGGTCGAGGTCCGTCACGACGGCAGCCCCAGCGCGTCGAGGAAGGACCGGGCCCAGCGGTCGACGTCGTAGGCGAGGACCTGGCGGCGCAGTGACCGCATCCGCTTGCGCGACTCGTCGGCCGGCATCGTCAGGGCCCGGTGCAGCGCGTTCTTCACGCCGTCGGTGTCGTGCGGGTTGACCAGCACCGACTCCTTCAGCTCGATCGCGGCCCCGGCGAACTCCGAGAGCACCAGCACCCCGCCGAGGTCGCTGCGGCACGCCACGTACTCCTTCGCGACGAGGTTCATGCCGTCGCGCAGGGGCGTGACCAGCATGACGTCGGCGGCGACGAAGAACGCGGCGAGCTCGTCGCGGGGCAGGGACTGGTGCAGGTAGTGCAGCACCGGGTGCCCGACGCGCGCGAACGTGCCGTTGATCCGGCCCACCGACTGCTCGATGCCGGCCCGCATCGTCTGGTAGTGCTCGACGCGCTCGCGGCTGGGCGTGGCGAGCTGGATCATCACGGTGTCGCCCGCCCGGTCCTCCTGCAGCAGCTCCTCGAACGCGCGCAGCCGGACGTCGATGCCCTTGGTGTAGTCGAGGCGGTCGACCCCGAGGATGACGCGCTCGGGGTTGCCCAGGTCGTTGCGGATCTCCTTGGCGCGCTGCTGCACCTCGGGGGTGCGGGAGAGCTCGTCGAGCTGCGCCGAGTCGATCGAGATGGGGAACGCGCCGAGCTTGACGGTGCGCCCGTCGTAGCTGACCTCGTTGCGGGCGCCGGGCCTGGCGTCGGTGAAGCGGGTGGCCAGCCAGCGGAAGTTGCGGACGCCACCGGGGGTGTGGAAGCCGACGAGGTCGGCGCCGAGCAGCCCCTCGACGATCTCCTTGCGCCACGGCAGCTGCTGGTAGAGCTCCGTGGGCGGGAACGGGATGTGCAGGAAGAAGCCGATCCGCAGGTCGGGCCGCAGCGCGCGCAGCTCGGCGGGGAGCAGCTGCAGCTGGTAGTCCTGGATCCAGACGGTGGCGTTCGGGGCGGCGACCTCGGCGACGACCTCGGCGAACCGCTTGTTGACCCGGACGTAGGCCTGCCACCAGTGCCGGTGGAACGCCGGCGGCGCGACGACGTCGTGGTAGAGCGGCCACAGCGTGCCGTTGGAGAAGCCCTCGTAGTAGTCCTCGACGTCCCTGGCCGTGAGCATGACCGGGTGCAGCGCCAGGCCGTCCTCGACGAACGGCTCGGCCTCGGCGTCGGCGAGCCCCGGCCAGCCGACCCACGCGCCCTCCCGGCTGCGCAGCATCGGCTCCAGCGCCGTGACCAGGCCGCCGGGGCTGCGCTTCCACCGCTGCGTGCCGTCCGGGAGCTTCTCCAGGTCCACCGGCAGCCGGTTGGCCACCACCACGAACTCGGCGCTCTGTTCGGCCACGGACTCTCCTCGTCGTACGGGTCATCGACGGCGGTGAGCCTACGCGGGACCGGCCTCCGGTGCGGGCTCCGCGACGGCCGGTCCGGTCGGGCGCTGCGGGCGGGTCAGGAAATCGCCGAGCGCCACCCCGGCGGCGAGCGCGAGCCCGATGCCCAGCGCGAGCGTGATGGTCACCAGGCCGTCGGAGACGCCCTCGATCGCGAGCTGGTAGAAGCCCCGGTACGCGCTGAACCCGGGCAGCAGCGGGGTGATGCCGGCCAGGGTGATCACCAGCGGCGGGACGATCCGCCCGCGGCGGAACAGCCCCGCGGCGAGCCCGACGACGATCGCGGCGGCCCCGGTCGCCGCCACCGGCCCGATGCCCGCGAGCTGCACGAGCAGGCTGTAGGAGCCGAAGCCCGCGGCCCCGGCGATCGCGGCGGCCAGCAGCGAGCGCCACGGCGCGTACCCGGCGAGCGCGTAGCCGGCCGCGGCCACCCCGGCGGCCAGGGTCGAGAGCCAGAACCGCCCGACGCCCGTCGGCAGCTCACCGGCCACCTCCAGCGGCGGTGCGAACTCGAGCCCGACGCGCAGGCCCATCACGACCCCGACCAGCAGCCCGGCGGAGAGCAGGAGGATCTCCATCGCCCGGCCGGCGGACGTGACGTAGTTGCCGGTGATCGCGTCCTGCACGGTGCCGACGACCGACAGCCCGGAGAGCAGCACCGTGATCGTCGCGGCGATGACAAGCGAGGGCCGGGTGCCCGGCGGGAACGCGCCCAGCCCGAACAGCGTCACCGTGGCCCCCGTGGCCAGCGCCCCGCCGACGACCTGCTGGTAGAACGCGGGCAGCCCGCGCCGGTTGAGCAGGCGCCCGATCCGGTCGATCGCGGCGGTGACGGCGAACGCGTAGAGGCCGGTGACCCAGCCGCCGCCGAGCAGCACGGCGATCGACGCGGCCAGCGCCGCCCAGCCGACCGTGGCCACCCAGCGCGGGTACGGGTGCCGCGAGCGGACCGCCTCGGACAGCTCGGTGGCCGCCGTGCGCACGTCGACGGAGCCGGACTCGACGCGCGCGACGATCCCCCCGACCGCGAGCAGCCGGGTGAGGTCGAGCGAGCGGTACTGCACCAGCCGCATGGACGTCACCGGGGCCGCGGCCATCCCGCGGTGGCAGCACATCGTGATCGAGGTGAACGTGATGTCGACGTCGACGGCGGACAGGCCCGCCGCCGCCGCCAGCCGCAGCATGACGCCCGTCGTCTCGTCGACGCTCTCGCCGCTGGACAGCAGCACCTCGCCCACGCGCATGCAGAGGTCGAGCACCTCCTGCACCCGGGCGTCGTCGGGGACCTGGGGTCCGATCGGCCACAGCAGCTGCACGCTGGGCGGGCCGGGTTGCAGCAGGTCGTGGGCCTCCTTGCGGAGCTTGCTGCGGACGCGCCGGGTGAAGCGGGGGGTCTGGTCGGACATGCTCAGCCGCTCGTGACGGCAGGGGTCGTGCGGGGCATGGACGCCAGGGTAGGGGCCGTCAGACTGCGGCAGCGGCGGGCGTCGTCGGGGCGTCGGCGGGGTCGAGCCGCCGCGCCGTCACCAGGGCGATCACCGCCAGGCCCGACGCGCCGAGCATCACCGCCGCCATCGCGGACGCGCTCGACCCGACGAGCGGTGAGACCGCCGCGCCCAGCCCGAACTGACCCGCCCCGAGCAGGGCCGATGCGGTGCCGGCGACGTCGCGGGCGTGGCCGGTGGCCAGCGCCGTCGCGTTGCCCATGATCAGGCCCAGGCTCGACACGGCCAGGAACAGCAGGACCAGCACCGGCCAGACCGGGGCGCCGGCCGCGGTGACGGCCAGCAGCGCGGCCGCCGCGGTGACGAGGATCGCGACGCCGATCGTGGCCTTGCGCCGCGGGTCGACGTCCCAGCGCGCGCCGAGCACCGAGACGAGGACCAGCCCGGCCGCGTTGGACGCGAACGCCGCCGCGTACCCGACCGTCGACAGGCCCAGGACGTCCTGCAGCACGAACGACGAGCCGGAGATGTAGGCGAACATCGTGCTGAACGACAGGGCGAGCACGAGCGTCCAGGCGACGTAGGGCCCGCGGCGCAGGACCGAGGCGATGTCGGCGGCGGTGCGGCGCAGACCGCCGGTGCGGCGGCGCTCCACCGGCAGCGACTCGGGCACCGCCACCAGCACCCCGACCACCATCAGCACGGCGAGGCCGGCCAGCACGACGAAGATCCCGCGCCAGCCGATCGGGTCCACCAGGCCGCTCCCGACGAGCGGGGCGACGACCGGGGCGACGCCGTTGATGGCCATCATCAGCGTGAACAGCTGGGCGGTGCGGCGGCCGGAGGTCCGGTCGACGATCACGGCGCGGGCCAGCACGATCCCGGCCGCCCCGGCGAAGCCCTGGACGAACCGCGCGCCCACCAGCACCCCGACGGTCGGCGCGAACGCCGCCCCGAGCCCGGCCAGCGCGCACACCGAGGCGCCGATCAGCAGCAGCGGCCGCCGCCCGCGCGCGTCGGACAGCGGGCCGATGACGAGCTGGCCGAGCGCCAGCCCCACCAGGAACGCGGTGAGCGTGAGCTGCACGCCCGACGCGGTCGTCCCGAGGTCGTCGACGACGCGGGGCAGCGCGGGCAGGTACATGTCCGTGGCCAGCGGCGCGATCGACGTCAGCAGGGCGAGGACGGTGATCCAGACCTTCTCGGCACGCGACATGGTTATGACTTTAGATATAACTTGCTCACGTAGTCTGCGGGATGTGACCGACTCGGAGCTCCGGACCATCGCCGCGGCCGTCCACGTGCTCTCCCGGTCCCTGCACCGCCGCGGCGTCGCCCAGGTGGGGCTCGACGTCCTGCCGCCGTCGGAGTCGAAGGTGCTGCAGCAGATCGGCGCCCGCCCCGGCTCGTCGGTCTCCGAGATCGCCCGCGCCCTGCGCCTGCAGACCAGCAACGTCAGCACCTCCGTGCGCGCCCTCGTCGCCCGCGGCCTGGTCGACCGCACCCCCGACCCCGACGACCAGCGCCGCACCCTACTGCGGCCCAGCCCCGCCGCGCTCCGGCACCGGGAGATGCTGGAGGAGGCCTGGGCGGCGATCCTCGCCGACCTCCTCGCCGACCTCGACCCCGCCGACGCCGCCCACCTCCGCGCCGCCGCCCCCGCACTGGACCGCCTGTCCCGGGCCATCACCGCCGACCCGGCCCGGACGCTCTAGGCTCGACCCACCGGCCGGTGTAGCTCAGTGGTAGAGCACTCGCCTTGTAAGCGAAAGGTCGTCGGTTCGATCCCGACCTCCGGCTCCAGGTCCGACCAGCGGTTTCTCTGCTGAGAAGATCGTCTTTGCGACACTCGTGCCACGGGATGTGCCGCGAACCGCGGGACAATTGACGTCATGGCAGGGCGTCCAGCGGCAGGTAGAGCCCGCGCGAGGGGCAACATCGGCACTCTCCGTAGCGGTGCGTTGAGGGTGCGGGTGTACGCCGGCGTCGACCCGGTGACGGGCAAGCGGCACGACCTGGTGGCCATCATCCCGCCCGGCCCCGACGCCAAGCGCGAAGCGAAGCGCACCCTCGATCGGTTCCTGCACGAGATCGCGGAGAAGCGGAACCCGCGCACGTCCGCGACGGTCGACCAGCTCCTCACCCGCTACCTCGACCAGTTCGACGGCGCCCCCAACACGCTGACGATCTATCGCAGCTACCTGCGCAACCACGTGTCTCCGTTCATCGGGCACGTGAAGGTCGGGGCGCTCGACGCGGAGATCTTGGACGCGCTGTACGCCGAGCTCCGCCGGTGCCGGCTGCACTGCAACGGCAAGCGCGGTCCGCAGCACTGGAGCCGTCACGAGCACGCGTGCGACCGCCGCTGCACCCGCCCGCACGTCTGCCGCCCCCTTGGTGCGTCGGTCGTCCGGCACGTCCACTTCCTGCTCTCCGGCGCGTTCGAGCGCGCCGTGCGGTGGCGGTGGGTCGGGATCAACCCGGTCACGATGGCGTCGCCACCGCCCGCGCCACGGCCGAACCCGCAGCCGCCGTCACCGCGGGAGGCGGCGCGGATCGTCGAGGAGTCGTGGAAGGACCCGGACTGGGGCGCGCTGGTCTGGACGGCGATGACGACGGGTGCCCGCCGCGGCGAGCTGTGCGCGATCCGCCTGCTGTCGGTGGACCTGGACGAGGGGCGCGAGACGCTGTGGCTTCGCCGGGCGATCCGAAAGGAGCACGGTGTGCTCGTCGAGGCAGAGCTGAAGACACACCAGCAGCGCCGGGTCGCGCTCGACGTGGAGACGGCGGAGATCCTGCGCGAGCACATCTCGCGGGCTCGTGCTCGCGCCGCTTCCCTCGGGCTCGTTCTGCCGGCCAGCGCTTTCCTGTTCTCCGGCTCGCCCGACAGCTCGACCTTCCCGATCCCGGACAGCGTGACCCAGCGGTACGACCGCCTGGCCGTGCGCCTCGACATCGCGACGACGTTCCACCGCCTCCGCCACTACTCGGCCACTGAGCTCATAGCCGCAGGTGTTGACCCGCGGACGGTCGCAGGTCGGCTCGGACACGGTGGCGGCGGAACTACAACGCTCAAGACCTACTCGGCGTGGGTCTCTGAGGCCGATCAGCGGGCAGCGGAACGTCTAAGCGCTCGAATGCCGCGTCGTCCGCCACCCCAGCTCTCGTGAGCTGATCGAGCCCGGGATGGAGGCCGTGCTGGTGCAGCTGCCCACCTCGGTGGGCTAGCAGCAATAGCTGTCGGAGAAGACCGAGCTGCGCACAGCGTCACGATTCGTGGTGCGCTTCGTTAGCTGCGCACTAGACTGAAGCTAAGTCTATGACAGGGGCCACATGGTCGCTACGCAAAGTGACTTGAGGGGGTCAAAAAGCACTCTGTGTGACGAGTGCCTACGATCACGAGGTGGGACGCTACTTGCTGCTGCTCTGGACAGGGGATGAGGCGGGATGAACAACGTTCGTCGGTTTCTCCCAGAGGTTGAGATGGAGCTACCGTCAACCAACCTCCATTACGACCGGGCGTGCATTGTTGAAGCCGTTATCGAGTTTCGCTGCTCACTCGCAGAGAATGTGACGTTAGATGACCTTGCTGCCGTGATGGCAGATCAGGACGACTATACGCAGTCGCAGAAGCTTTTTAACGCAGAGAGTACTATAGACGTATCTGGTAGCGACTTTCGTGGGGAGACTACCGGATCTGTCGTCGGATACTGCTATGTCCGCGATGATGAGGCGAGGAAAGTCTTCGTCAAGTTGGACGGATTCGCCTTCTCGTGGGTCGGAAACTACGAGAACTGGACGAACTTTCAGGAAGAGGTGGGGACGCATTGGGCTAGGTTCTTGAGTCAGATCGTTCCAAAGTCTGTTGACCGAGTCGGTGTTCGGTACATCAACAGGATCGATGTTGCTGGTCGACATATCGAGATCAGTGACTACCTTCGTACTAATGTCAACCTATCACCGTATCTGCCGCAAATGATTGCAGGCTACTATCTGCAGGTTCAGGTTCCGGTGCAGAAGTACGATGGTATCGCGACCATCACATCAACCATTGCTCCACCTGGAAAAGAAGACGAGCTTTCGCTCGTTCTCGACATCGATTGCTGGCGAGCGACCAGGATAGTGGAGGACTTTCAAGAAGATGGCGATCTTTGGACCGCCCTAGCTGATCTGCGTTTAATGAAGAATTATGTCTTCGAGGCATGCATTACCGACGCGACAAGGGGGCTGATTAGCTGATGCCAGTAGCAGTTAGTGGTTTTGATTTCGGGGTGCGCGACGACGGGGTAAGGTTCACGGCGTCGGCCTCTCACTTCCTTGACGATGCACAACGGGCTCTAGGTCAGCAGCTAAGCGGCGGTAGTCGTGGTGCGCGACACCTTGTTACGAGGCCCGTTGTGCCATCGTCTATGACGAGGGCGTTAGACTTCTACGACGGCCCTGAGGCGCCATTAGCGCCTATGAATCTCGTTCCTTTGGTTGAGGCCGACGATGAATGGTGAAGCTGCCCTAGGATGTTGACGGAAGTAGGCCAATGCGCCCTCACCTGCCGTGGCTATGTCAAGGTGACATATTCCGAGACGTGCCAGTCGTTGACGTAGCGCTGCAAGGAAGGGGGACAGTTCGGCCCCGCGTCAGCAACGGGCCGGCGATCCTGCTGACGCATGGCTGTGTCCTAGATAAGAGAACCAACAGCGGCAAATCTCGCGTCGAGCGGCTGCAGTTTGCACCCTTGAAGGCAATGACCTTACTGAACGCGGACAAGGCCAGAAACTTGGTTTTGAAGGCCCGTGAACTCGCCCCGTCGGAGGTCATGTACCTTGGAGAGATCGGTGAGTTCGGCGCCGCCTTCTTCTCCTTTACGGATCCCTACTGGCTGCCCGCGCAATACTTCGAGCTGACGTTCCAGCTATTCCCAGAGCATCTCGAAGCCGATGAAACCGGTGAATTCGTATGCCCAACGATCAATGATACACGAATGGGGCGTATTGAGTCTGACGAGCTGATCCTGCTAAGCGCGAAGCTGGTTGCGTTCTGGACTAGACAAAAGGCTGGTCCGCCCGCTACCTGAGAAGTTGAGTGCCATGTAGTCAGCACCCGCCGTACAGTATCGTCGTGACTAAGGTTCTCACTGTCTCGACCGCCGCCCCAACGCGCGAGGCGGGACTTCGACTCGCAGAATCCGCAACTTCAGCTGGTCTCGCCGCGGGCGGGCAAGTATCTGGTCCCGTCGCATCGGTGTTCTGGCACGGCGGCGAGTTCGGGCAGGGTAAAGAGTGGGTGGTCTCGTTCAAGACCACCGAGGAACGCTACGACGAGCTGGAGGCGCACCTCATCGAGCACCATGAGTGGCGGAACCCCGAGGTGACGGCAGTCCCGATCGCCCGGGCGTCAGCGGCGTACGTCGAGTGGGTTGAGCGCGTGACGGCCAAGAAGGTCGCGAACGACGGGTAGGTCGCCGTGCTCGGCGAGGCGGCTTGCGACCTTTACCAGCCGCCCGCGCGGTCGGACGGAAGAGACGTTGCCCATGACCGTGAGGCTCGACTCGACCGCGGCCGCGGCCTGCTCGATCTCGCCGGCATCGATGTACGACTCGGCGAGCCAGGACGAGTAGAGCGCCTTGTCTCGTGAGTGCGAGTCGCTGTAGTGCGCGAGCGCGGACTCCAGCACCGGGACCGCCCGGAGCGGGCGGCGGAGTTCGCTCCAGCAGCGGCCGGTCATGATCGCGAGTTCGGTCTCGTCGATCCAGGCCGCGTAGTCCGGCGTCCGGCCGTCGGCGAGCGCGAGGGCATCCTCCGCCCGGCCGAGGCAGCGGGCCGTGGCGTCCGCGTCGCCGTCGAGGGCGAACGTCCAGGCGGCGCGGGACAGGAGCAGTGCGCGGACTCCGGGGTCGACGCCCGGCTGGTCTGCGGCGTGCACCGACTTCTCCGAGATTGTTCGGGCGGGCCGTCCGAGGCCGATCAGCTGGTAGGCGTGGAAGGCCAGGGCGTTGCCAGCGAGTCCTGCGTCGCCCGCCTCCGCCGCCGCTGCGTGGCTTCGCCGGTAGTGGTCACTCGCGTCGCCGTGCCAGCCCGCGTCGAACGCCGCCCAGCCGGCCTGCTGCGACTGCTCGGCGTGCAGCGCAAGGAGGCTGCGGTGCACCGACTCCCGGCCGACACCCTCGCGGAGCAGGTGGCCGGTCAGCTCCGCTTCCGCTGCGTAGAGCCGGTAGGTGTCGCCGCCGCCGAGCGTCGCGTCGAGCTTGCGGAGGCTGACGAGGCGCTGCCGCAGCTCGTCGACGACTTCCTGCGTGGCACTGCCCGCGCCGGTCCCGCCGCCGACGACCGCAGCGAGCAGGCCGGAGATCGCGAGCGTGGAGCCCGTGCGGAGGAAGTCGCGTCGCTGCACCGAGGGGTCACCGTCTCCCAGGTCGAAGTCGTCAGCGGTCGTCACCGACGCTAGGGACGGTTCGGGGGCATCGACAGGGCAAGTCCCCGGCATTCGGGGCGTGGTTATCGCGGGGCCGGACTCGCCGGGCGGCGGCGCGCCGAGCTGCTCGAGCAGTCGCCGGTAGACGGCCTGGGGTCGCTTGACGCGGCCGTTCTCCCACCGGTTGATGAGGCGCGCGTCCAGCGACGTGCCGCGTTCCTCCTTGCGCTCCCATGCGACGCGGACGACCTGGGCGGCGAGTTCCTCCTGCGACCAGTTCATCGTCTCGCTGCGCCACCGGCGTAGGCGGTGGCCCCACGGTTCGTCGAACGCGTCCTGCACGCCGGTCATGGTCGGTCCCTCCGCCGCCTACCGCTCGAATGCCGGGGTTCTGCCGTGCGGTGCCGGGCGTTTGACCTGCGTTGTCCCGCCCAGGGTCGCGATCGTCATCGGCATGAACCCCAGTGCACCACAGCCTCCCGACACTCCGAGGGCGATTCAGGAACTCCGCGCGGAGGTCGTGGCGGCGCTGGAACGCGTCGAGCAGCTCAGGAGGGCTCGTCGCCGGTACCTAGCCGACGTTCGATGGCGTCGAGCCGTCGGTAGATCGCAGTCAGGTCCGCCTTGACCGCGTCGAGCTCGGCGAGGACCGGATCGTCCTGGTCGACGTCCGCGGTGGGTTGTCCCTCCAGGATCCGGGCGATCTGATCGCCCGGCCAGCCGAGGGCCTCGGACACGGCGGCCAGCGTGCGCGGGTTGCGCCGCCGCGGCTGGAGGTTCTGCTGCAGCTCCCGGACGGTCATGAGCGCCACGCCGGCCCGGGCGGCGAGGTCCGCCTGCGTCATGTCGATCTCGGCCATGCGTGCCCGGATCGCAGCGGCGACGCCGTCCCAGTCCTTCGTCACGCGTGCCTCCGTACCTGCTGATTTCAGTACCGAGGCTAGCGCCCCATCCACAGGTCGAAGGCAACTGCAGGTCATCCGGCCAACGTGAGTGCTAATATTAGTACTACGGTTAGTCCTCAGGTGGTTCCCGAGTCAGGAGAGAAGCAATGAGGAAGTTCCAGCCCCAGGTGGTCACGGCAGCGCCGAAGTTCTACAGCGTCGCCCAGGTCGCCGCCATGTTCGGCATGTCGCCGATGACCCTCTACCGCGCCATCGCCGCGGGGGAGTTCCCCGCCGTCCGCATCCGCGGCCGGCTGATCGTCCCGGCGAAGGCCGTAGACGCGATGGCCGACACCGCCACGGCCGAGCAGACCGTCGTCGACGCCGCCGGATGGGTGGTGTGAGTCGTGGGGACGATCGGAGTGCTCATCTTCTTCGCCGTCGTCGGCGCGGTCATCTGCGCCAAAGCGCGCAGCGCGGGCGGGGCGATCCTCTTCGCACTCATCGCGCTCGGTCTCTTCATCTCCACCCCGGCCGGGGCCGGGCTGCCCGGGATGCTGACCGACTTCATGTCGTCGGTCTCCCAGGCGTCGGAGCCACTCACCGGTGGGCCGGAGGCAGTGGGATGACCGCCGCGTCGACACGGGCGACCCTCCGCGAACCGGTGGCCGGGCACCAGCACCCGGACGACTTCCGGCACCGGGCGGCGTGTCGCTCGGTCGATCCGGAGGTGTTCTTCCCGACGGCCGTGCAGGGCCGGGAGGTCGATCGGCAGGTACGGATCGCCAAGGCGGTGTGCAACGGCTGCCCGGTGCGTACCGAGTGCCTCGACTGGGCGCTCACCCGCCTCCCGGACGGGATCGCCGGCGGGATGACGGAGCACGAGCGCCGCCAGGAGCGGACCCGTCGGCGCGGCGCCCGACGCCGCCGCCCCGCAGCGGAACGACCCGCTGGTGGGACGCGCGCCGAGGTCACCCGGGCCGGCCGGGCCGCGCTCGCCGCGGGGATGGACGTGCACGAGGTGGCCGGGACGTTCCTGGTCAGCCTGCGCACCGCCCAGCGGTGGGCCCGCACCGCAACGTCCGGAACGCGCGGCCGACGCAGGACGGAGGGGAGCGCCGGCGGCCACCGGGCTCCCCTCCAGATCTCCCACACAGCAACCCAGGCAGGGACACGAGCGGAAGGGAACCGAGCGTAGATGAACACCCCCGACGAGCACGACGACCGACCGAAGGCGGTCCAGTTGGGCGAAGCCGGCGCCGAGGCGTGGGTGACGGCCGTCCGTCACCAGCTCGACGCGTCGGCGGACCACAGCGACTTCTACGCGCTGGGCGGGGACATGGTCGCCACCCTGCGCGCCCTGCACGATCTGGCCCGTCTGCTGGACCGGCAGGTGCAGCGCTACGGCGAGCAGCGCGGGGTCTACGACGACTCCGGCGAGGTCGACCCGCACCAGCGGCTCACCGCGGCCGCGGTCGAGATGGAGGCCGTCGCCGACGGCCTGGGCGCGGTGATCTGGTCGGCGGACCGCTACTGGAACGCGATCAGCCACATCGGTGTCGAGGATGCCGCGTCGGCGGAGGTGCCCCGATGACCCCGCCGGACCGGGTGCGCGTGATCGGCGGCAGCGGGGCCGTGGTCGACGGGTTGCACCGGTGGATCGACGGTCATGACCCGCACGTGCAGGCCGCGGTGTGGTTGCTGCTCGCGCACGAGGTGTGGCCGCGCCGCGCGGACTTCCTGCGGGCGTGCGTGAACCGCAGCCCGGATGGCGGGTGGTGGATCGACTTCCGTGCCGCCCGCACGGCGTTCGACAACGGCGCGTTCGACACCGGGTCGTCGACGGAGCTGGCGGTCCTGGACCTGGCGATCACGTTGGGGACGGACCGGTTCCGGTTCCGGGCGATGGGCCCGGCCAACGCCCGCGCGGTCGCCACGGCGGTCGCACACGCGGTGGGAGCGGACCGGTGACCGCCCGAGTGGTGCTCTACGGCCTGCTCACGATCGTCGCCGGAGCAGCCGCAGTGCTCTCCTTCGCGGCCCTGCGGGACCTGGCCCTGGTGTGCGGGTTCTCCCCGCAGCTGGCCTGGCTCCTCCCGGTCGTGGTCGACGCGGGCGCCGCTGCGGGCTCGCTGGTGTGGCTGGGCGGACGGACTGCGCGTTCCGCCCGCATCTTCGCCCGCTCGCTCGCGCTCGCCCTGCTGACGCTGTCGGTGGCCGCGAACGCGCTCGGACACGGCCTGGCCGCGTTCGCGCTCGCCCCGGCCTGGTGGGTCGTCGTCATCGTCTCCGCCGTCGCTCCGGCCGTCCTCGGGGCCGTCGTACATCTCGCCGTGCTCGTCGGCCGCGTCGACGAGGACGGCGCCCCGGAGTCGGAGGACCCCACACAGCCGACCGAACGGGTCGGGGAACTGATCGCCGCCGGGGCGGGCCGCCGACGGCTGGCCCGCGAGCTGGGCATCAGCGAGTACGAGGCCCGGCAACTACTCGACCGCACCCGCACCGAGCCCCACGACCTCGCGGTCAACGGCTCAGGAAGGACGCCGTCATGAACACCTCCCTGCTCACGCTGTTCGTGGTCCTGGTCGCGATCGCCGCGATCTCCCATCGCCGGGGCGCCCGCGCGGTGGCCCTCGGATCCGCCGTGCTCGCGGCCCTGCCCGGGTGGGCCCTGATCCGCACCTCCCATCCGCTGCTGCTCGCCGCGCTCCTGGTGGCCGTCGCGGGTTGGCTCTGGATGCGGCACGGCCGCACGATGGCCACGGTCACCCGTTGGGGCAGCAGCGCCCGCCGCAAGGCCGGCGTCGCGTCGACCGGTGACATCGTCCGCTCGGGATCGGCGCTGGCCATGCGCCGCCGCACCCCCCACGTCCGGCCGTCGCTGCGCGCGAGCTCGCGGCGGGCGCGGCTCGTGCAGCTGGTCCGGCTCCCCGCGGTTTCGGTGGCCGTCGAGCTGTGCCGGGTCGCGGGACTCAGGGTGTGGGCCTCGATCGAGGACGTCGTCCTCGCGTTCGGCGGCCCGCGTGTCGGCAAGTCGCAGTGGCTGGCCGGACGGATCATCGACGCCCCCGGCGCCGTGCTCGTCACCAGCACCCGCATGGACCTGCTGAACCAGACCGCCGCCCTGCGGGCCCGCGTCGGGCCGGTGTCCGTGTTCAACCCCGTCGGGCTCGGCGGGCTCCCGTCGTCGATCACGTTCGACCCGCTCACCGACTGCGATGACCCCGCGGCCGCCAACGAGCGCGCCGCCGACATGATCGCCGCCGTCAACCGCGGAGGCGGGCCGGACCGCGAGTTCTGGGACGAGCAGGGCCGCCGCAACCTCGCCGCACTCATGCACGCCGCCGCACTCGGCGGGCACACGATGGCCGACGTCGGCACGTGGCTGTCCGCGCTGGACGACCACCAGCAGCGCATCCTGCTGCTCCTGCGCAACCGCAGCCCGGAGCCGGCGTTCGAGGCCGCCGTCCGGCAGTTCATCGGGACGAACGAGCGCACCCGCACGTCGATCACGTCCACCATCGCCCCCGCGATCGGCTGGCTCACCCACGCCCCGGCCAGGGAGGCCGCGCGGCCGATCGCCGAGGGCGGGCGGCCGTTCGTCGTCACCGCGCTCCTCGCCGCGAAGGCGACGGTCTACATGCTCGGCGGCGACGAGGCGCAGGTCGCCCCGCTGGTCTGCGCGCTCACCGGCTACATCGCCCGGCAGGCCCGCCGCCTCGCCGACCGGCAGCCCGGCGGCCGGCTCGACCCGCCGCTGTCGCTGCGCCTCGACGAGGCCGCGCTGATCTGCCCCATCCCGCTCGACAAGTGGAGTGCGGACATGGGCGGGCGGGGCATCTCGATCGTGGCCTGCTTCCAGAGCCGGGCGCAGTTGGTGGACTGCTACGGGGTCGCCAAGGCCGCCGTCACCCTCAACAACTCGGGAGCACGGGCACTGTTCGGAGGCACTGCCGACCGCGACGACCTCAACTACTGGTCGACGCTGGCGGGGGAGCGGGACGAACCGACGACCACCACCGACATGCACGGGCGGGTCGCGTCCCGCACCACCCGACGGGTCCCGGTTCTCGGGCCCGCGCAGTTGGCGAACCTCCCGGCCGGGCGGGTCGTGGTGTTCCGCCGGGACATGCCGCCCGTCGTCGGACGGGCCGAGCAGGCATGGCGTCGAGCCGACGTCCACGCCGTCCACCATCCCGACGCCCTCACCGTCCGCGCCCGGGCCTGGCGGCGCCGACAGGTCGCCCGCACCGCCACAGCCGTCGCCCGCAACACCCGGCCCGCCCGGACGTGGGTCGTCGCCCGTCGCCGGGCGGCGACCGGTTGGTGCTCCACGCGCTGGACGGCGCTGCGGGTACGCGTCACCGGGCACGGCGGTCCGGTCCGCTACCAGGGCCCGCCCGTCGTCCCCGGGCAGGTGATCCCGTTCCCGCCGCCGGAGGTCCGCCGCCAGAACGACGACCCGTGGGGGGACGCGCGATGACCCGCCACCACCGCCCGCGCTTCGGGCGGGCGCAGCGACGGCGCGGCGCGGGGTGGCGGCTCCCGCCCGCCGTGGTCCCGGCCCGGCGTTGCGCACCACCCGGCGGACGGAGGGGAGGGTCACGATGACCGCGCCCGATCCCACGGTCGCCGCGCTGGGCCGATCCCTCGCGCGCGCATTGCGCCGGATCGACACGATGGACACCAACCTGCTGCAGCTCGCGTCCGACGTCGCCGCACTGCGCACAGCGCTCGCCCCACCGCCGGCCCCGGCCGCGGACCCCGACTTGCCCACCGGCCCGCCACCGGTCCGGTCCTGGCTGCTCGCCACCGACGTCGAGCAGGCCGTCCGGGACGTGGCCGACCTGGTGGACTGGGTGGGCCACGTGTACGTCCGCTACACCCGGGCGCAGCTGTCCTCCTGCTGGCTGTGGCACCCCGAGGTCCTCGAGGAGCTGTGGTGGCTGCGGCGGGCGCACGCCGACGCCTACAGCCCCGAGGGCGGCTCGTGGATGCGTGTCGGGGACTGGCACGACCGTCAACGCCCCGGGGTCGAGCGTCGCGTGAACGGGCTTCTCGGCAAGTGCTCGCTGTCGCGTCACGCGGACCGCAACGGGCGCCGTGCCGACGTCGTTGAGCCGGTCCCGCCGCCGCTCGCCGGGCACCAGGCCGCCGTTGCCGCCTGCTGGGTGGCCACCCGCACGGCCGGGCCTGCGCCCACGGAGCAGGTGCTCGCCGAGGCCGAGCGGGCCGAGTACACGCAGCACCGGGGGAGCCGATGACCGGATGCAGCGTGCCCGGGTGCGGGCGCCCCCATCACGCGCGCGGCTGGTGCCGGCCGCACTGGCGCCGCGCCCGTCGCGGCACTCTCCGGCCCGAGGACCCGATCCGCGACGCCTCGGTGGCACCGAGCTACTTCACCGTCCGTCGCAGGCTCACGGCCAGACGCGGCCCGGCCGCAGGCCGGGCCTGCGCGGAATGCCCCCGCCCGGCCCAACTGTGGTCCTACGACGGCACCGATCCCGACGAGCGGACCGACCCGCCACGCGGCTACCGCTACAGCCTCGACCTCCTCCGCTACCGCCCACGGTGCCGCTCCTGCCACCGCCGCTCGGCTGCCCGACCGATCGATGCCGAACGCGTCGCCCGGCTCTACCGAGGTGGAGCGAGCTCCGCCGGAATCGCCGCACTGCTCGACAGCAGCCCGAACACCGTCCTCCGAATCCTCCGAGCCAACGACGTCCCGATCCGATCCAGAACACGCAGAAGCCGATGACTACGCACCACTCCGAGACCACCAGTCAGCAGGACGACGACCGAGAGAAGACCCGTACCAACGCGAGCAAGAGCAAGACCCACACCCACGCATCACGATCCCGTGGTGCCGTCGCGGGCCCTGGCGGGCCCGCTCGGAGAGGCGCATCGGCGCCCAGGAGGACACCGTGACCCGGACCAGAAGGCACCCGCACTCCGAAGCCGGCTACCCGGCCGAGCGCAGCGGCGCGACGTTCCTGGCCGTCGCACAGCGCAACCTCTGCCTCGCCCGCGGGTACAGCCCGGCAGCCCTCGCAGCGGAGGATCCGTGGTGCCCCGATCCGGTGGCCGAGCTCGCGGCCTGGATCGGGCGGATGGAGGAGGCCGAGCGGTTCCAGCGCGTGGCCGCGCGGCGCTGCGTCGAGGACGCCCGCCGCCACGACGCCGGACCGGACCCCCGCTGGCTTTCGATCGACCCTACGGACGCCGCCGAGTTCGCCGACTCGGTCATGCGGGCCCGCGGGGCGATCGCCGCGATGCTCGGCCCGGACCCCGCCGCCGCGCTGGCGGCCCGGTACGACGTGCTCGTGCGCTGGCGCGCCGACGACGAGGCCGGCGGCTGGAGGCCATCGTGCTGAGCATCCACCGCGGGCACTCCGTCCGGTACCTCACCGACGAGGTCGCCACGGCGCGCGAGGGCTACTACACCGGCGCCGTCGCGGCCGGGGAGCCGCCCGGGCAGTGGTGGGGCCGGGGTGCACAGACCCTCGGCCTGACCGGGGAGGTCGACGCCGATCTGATGGAGGCCGTCTACACGCGCCTGCTCGACCCCCGCGACGCCGCCGCGCACAACCGGGAGACGTGGGACGAGGCCGCCCCGCTCGCCGCCGGGCACCGGAAGTACCGAAGTGCGGAGCAGATCTACGCCGCGCTGCTCGACGCCCGACCGGACGCCGGCCCCGAGGAGCGCACAGCCCTGCGGGCCCAGGCCGGACGCTCGGCACGCCAGGCCGTGTCGTTCATCGACGTCACGTTCTCCGCGCCGAAGTCGGTGACCGTCACCGGCCTGGCGTTCGAGCGTGCCGCCAACGACGCCCGCCTGCGCGGCGACGACGCCGCCGCGCAGGCGTGGGATACCCACTCCCGGGCCGTCGAGGACGCGATGATGGCCGGTGTCCGCGCCGGGCTGGCCTACCTGCAGGAGCACGCCGGCTACTCCCGCGTCGGCCACCACGGTGGCGGTGCCGGGCGCTGGATCGACGCCCACGAGTTCGTCGTCGCCCAGTTCTTCCAGCACGACTCCCGCGAGCGGGATCCGCAGTGGCACATCCACAACGCGATCCTCAACCGCGTCCTGTGCGCCGATGGCGTCTGGCGCGGCGTCGACGGGCGCGCGATCGACGAGCACAAGGCGGCCGCCGGCGCGATCGCCGAGCGGGTCATGGAGGCGCACCTCGCGCAGTCGCTCGGAGTGCGGACCGAGACCAGGCCCGACGGGAAGGCGCGCGAGGTCGTCGGCGTCGACCGCGACCTGATGGACCTGTACTCGTCGCGGCGCGCGCAGATCGGCCCGAAGGCGGCCGAGCTAATCCGCCAGTTCACCGCCGCGCAGGGCCGCGAGCCGTCGCCCTACGAGAAGGTCGTGATCCACGAGCAGGCGACGCTCGTGACCCGCAAAGCCAAGTCGCACGACGGCGAGACGCGGGAGGAGCAGTTCGCCCGGTGGGAGGAGATGGCCCGCGGGCGGGTGACCGGTGGGCTCACCGCTCTCGCCGAGCAGTTGGTCGCCCGCGCCCAGGACCCGGGCGAGGACGCCGAGTTCTCCCCGCGGGACGTCATCGAGCGGGCGGTCGCCGACATCAGCGCGACCCGCGCCCACTACTCGCGTTCGGACATGGTCCAGGCCGTCTCGAACGCGCTGCCCGGGCACCTGGGCGTCGCGCCCGAGGACGTCGAACCGCTGCTGATGGGACTGACCGATGCTGCACTCGATCTCGCCCAGCGCCTCACACCGGTCGAGGACGCCGACGCGCTGCCCGAGGAGCTGCGGCTCGCGAACGGCGAGTCGGTGTACGCCCGGCACGGGTCGGTCCGCTACTCCACGCCCGGCCAGCTCGCGGCGGAGCGGTTGCTGATCGCGGCCGCGGTGCAGCGCGGGGCCCACCGGTTCACCGGGGACCGGGTCGACGAGGTGTGCGGGCGGTTCGCCGAGTCCGGCACGCGCCTGGGCCCGGACCAGGAGGCCGCGCTGCGCGGCGTGCTGACCTCCGGTGCGCAGGTCGAGGTCCTGACCGCTGCGGCGGGCACCGGCAAGTCGTTCGTCGTCGGAGCGATCGCCGGCGCCTGGACCGACCCGGAGGGCGATCCCGATGACGAGCCGCCCCGACGCGTGTTCGGGCTCGCGCCGTACCAGAACGCGGCCGAGGTACTCGCCGGTGAAGGCCTGGCGACCAAGAACGTGCGGGCGTGGCTCTCGACGCAGAACCGCATCGACCGCGTCCGCCCCGGCCAGAACGCCACCGGCCCGACCGGCGACGACGAGGCGTGGCGGCTCCGGCGCGGCGACCTGGTGGTCGTCGACGAGGCTGGGACCGCCGAGACCGGCGATCTCGTCGCGGTCCACGCTCGCTGCCAGGCGGCCGGGGCGAAGCTCCTGCTCGTCGGCGACCCACGCCAGCTGACGGCGATCGGTCCTGGCGGTGCACTCGCCGACATCGGCGAGCACGGCATCACCTACCAGCTCTCCGAGGTCCGGCGGTTCGACAACGCCTGGGAGGGCCCGGCGTCGCTGCGGCTGCGCGACGGCGACCCCGACGTGCTCGCCGAGTACGCCAAGCGCGGCCGGCTCGTCGACGGCGGCACGGCCGAGCAGGCCGAGGCGGCCGCGTCGCGGGCGTGGCTGGCCGACACGCTCGACGGACGTGAGTCGCTGCTGATGGTCGGTACGAACGCGACCGCCGCGCGGGTCGCGGCCGGGCTGCGCTCCGAGTTGGTCCGGCTGGGCCGGGTCGAGGAGGACGGCGTCCCGCTCGGCGAAGGGGCGGCGCTCGCCGACTGGCGCGGCACGGTCGCCGGGGTCGGCGACCTCGTGCAGGCCCGCGCGCTCGCCTGGCACCTACGCGGGTTCGAGGGCAACACGGCCGCCCCGATCACCCGTAAGACGTATCGGGTGCTCGCCACCCGCCCCGACGGTGGGCTGACCGTCGCACCCGTCGATCGCGCCGCCGAGGACGGTGAGCGCAATGCCTGGGGCGAGATCCTCGGCACGCCGATGCAGCTGCCCGGCACCTACGTTCGCGACCACGTCAGCCTGGGCTACGCCAGCACGAAGGACGCCGCGCAGGGCCGCAACGTCGACACCAGCCACTCCGTGATCGGCCCCGGCACCGACGCCGCCGGGCTCTACGTCCCGGCGACCCGCGGCCGCGAGCGGAACACGATCTACGCCGTCACCCGCCACCTCGCGCCCGACGCCGAGACCGGCGAGACGTTCGACGTCGCCGAGCGCACCCCGGAGGCCGTGCTCGCCGACGGTCTCGCGAACCTGCGCGAGGACCGCTCCGCGCAGGCCGAGCAGGCCCATGCGGAGACCGATGCCCGCTCGGTGATGACCCAGGTCGACCGGATGGCTGACCTCATCCGCGAGGTCAACGCCGGCCGCACCGCCTCGACACTCGACCGGCTCGCAGCCGGCGGGCACCTCACGCCGCACGAGCGCGGCCTCCTGGCCGCCGATGACGCCCTCGGCTCGCTGGAGCGGTTGCTCCGCACCGCCGAGCTCGCCGGGCACGACGCCGACCAGGTGCTGACCGACGCGATCGAGGCCCGCAGCCTGATGGGCGCCGACTCCCCGGCTCAGGTCATCCACCACCGCATCACCCACGCCCTGAACGGCCGGCTCACCCCGCACCTCAGCGGGGGCGCGGCCGACCTCATCCCGCACCACCTCCGGGACGCCGCCGACGCGCTACCTGTCGACGAGAAGCGCGCCACCCGGCTGCACCAGCTCGCCGACGCTGCTGACACCCGCCGCCACGAACTCGGCGCGGTCACGGCGGAGCAGGCGCCCGCCTGGGCGATCGACGCCCTCGGGCCCGTCCCGGACCCGGAGCAGGTCGTCGCCCGCCAGGACTGGGAGCAGCGTGCCGGCTGGGCCGCGGCCTACCGGGAACTCGTCGACCACACCGACGAGCACGACCCGCTCGGCAATGCTCCCGGCAAGGGCCGCGTCGAGCACGCGGTGATGTTCCGGGCCGCGCACGAGGCCCTGGCCCTCGTCGACGCCGGAGCGGAGGAGGCGAACCTGTCCGACGGCGCGCTGCGTTCCCGGGTACGGGCCTACGAGCGCGAGCTGACCTGGGCGCCGCGGTGGGTCGACGACGAGCTCGCCGCCGCCCACCGGGCCCACAGCCGCGCCACGACCGACGCGACGGTGTGGACCGCCCGCGCCGACGCACCCGACACCGACCCCACCGACGCGGCCCGGCTCCGCGCCGACGCCGAAGAAGCTCGGGCTGAAGCCGCCCGACTCGCCGAGCAGATCACGCAGCTCGAGGTCGCGGACGAGGCCCGGGCCCGGTGGTTCACCCACACCGCGGTCACCCGAGACCTCGCCGAGCGGTCCGGCGTCGAGCTGAAGGCCCGCGGCGTCGACCCCGACCATCCGGCGGACCGGACGACGGGCCCGGAATGGCTCGCTCTGCACCGCGCGGAGCAGGCGGACCGGGAGCGCGAACAACCCGTCACCGAGTCCGACGTCGACGAGCGGGGGGACGACGAGCAGCTCAGCCCGACGAGGCCTCCCGAACGCGATCGCGTCGAGACCGAGTTCCCGGATGTGCGGGATGTCAGCACAATGGATCCGACGGAGACCGCCGACCCGGCTCAGCGGCGCCGGGTCAGGCCCGTGGACGAGACGACGGTCGCCGTCCATCGTGCGCAGCTGTCGCTGGCGGAGATCGCGCAGCGCGAGGCGGCCGACGCCGCACGGGAGGAGTCCGACGCGGCTGCACGAGACGCCGCCGAGTCCGCTCGACGCGCCGAACTCACCGACTGGTCCGCCGAAGCGGGCCACGACGCCGACGGACTCGTGGACGACTTCCCCGTGCTTAGTCGCGACGAGTGAGGTCCCGCTGTTCCGCCGCCGTGCTCGCAGCCAGGTCCGCCGCCCACGTGACAACGAACCCGGCCCCTTCCAGCTCCGCCCGCGTCTCGGCGATGTCCTGGCGGCGCAGTTCGCGCCACAGCGCCAACAACTCGGCCACGGGCGCGGGCAGCTGCGCGCCCGGATGGCGCACCACCGGCCCCCACTCCGGCCGGACGGGCTCGCCGCGGAGCTGGAAGGGGTGCCAGCGGACGACGTGCTCGACCAGGTCCGCATCCAGAAGGACGAGTCCGAGCGGGAACGGCCCGCCCGGGAGGTCGAGGGCCGCGCACAGATCGGAGTACTCCCAGACGACGACCACCCGGGTCGCGAGAACGACCGACGGGAGAAGCCCGAGCGCGGTCACCGCAGCCGCGGCGTCCGCACCACGTCGGAACGGTCGGGAGGCCACGCTGCCGACGTAGGGCTGCCGCAGATGCTTGTGCAGCAGGTGCACCGCCGGCGGCGGCACCGCTCCATCTCTACGCAGGTCGGCGTCGGCCAGGTCGACGCTGCCCGACTCCACGGCGTCGACCAGCGCGTCCAGCGCGGGGTCCATCACCCCAGTGTGGACCGAACCCCCGACATCTTGCGGCGAATGAACAGGTCAGCAGCGGCACGGCGTAACGAAACACCCGGGATGTCGATCACCTATCGGCACGTGACTGCTCCCCGAAAGGCCCGAATGTCCCGCACGACGCGTTCTGCTGCTCTTGTCCTGATGACGACCGTCGTGGTGGGTGCCCTGACCGGGTGCGTCCCGGAGGCGGAGGCGGAGACCCCGAAGCCACAGCCACCGCCAGATCTCGTGTCCGGTGCCCCGTCCGACGGCGGCTTCTATATGTACTGCACGCCGATCAACAGAACCCCGGGCTTCTACTGCACACCGGTGGACGGCAGCGCGCCTCCAAACACGACACCCCCGCTCGCGCCGCCGACAGTTGACCCGCCAGCTCCGGAGCCGACAACTGCGCCTTCGACCACCACGACGCGGCCGCCTCTGTTCGAAGGATCGCCGGATCCGACCACGCCAGCAGGTGAGCCGACCACGCCGCCGACCTCTGATGCGCCGGCCGAAGTGCCTTCTGATTCCGATGAGAGTGCCCCCGGTACGGGCGGAGCCGCCGGCGTGGTGTCCTGACACGGGATAGCCGGGGGCGTCGCGCGGCGGCACGTCAAGATCAATTCTCGGTGCTCCCCCGGCGGTTGACCTGAAAGCCCGTTAGGGGATCCCGGCGACCCCGCCCGCGCACTGCATCGCGCTCAAGGCCGCGCGGCCGAGAAAGTGCTGATGGACCGCCTTCGGCGGGGGCCTATCGGCCCTGTGGCTTAACACGGCCGGCCTCACCGTCAAGGGCGCTCCGCTGCGCTCCGCGTCGCTGCGCGACGGCCTGCGGCCGCCCGTGACTGTGAGCCTCTCCGGCCGTGTTGGGACGCCTTACGGCGGCGGGGAACACAGCGCCCCGCCACCCCAAGGGGCGGGCCGACAGGCCCACCCGGACCCGGGAGGCCGCCATGCCCGCACGTACCGACCGCAGCCGCATCGTCGAGCAGCAGAGCCCGACCACGCAATTGCGGATGATCACCAAGTCCTCGGTGGTGACGAGCCTGACCGTCCGCGCCGCCGGACTCGTTCCCGTCCGTCTCGATCTCGCCCACGTCGGGACCGCGGAACAGCAGCTCGGCCTCACCCTCGGCACCGTCTTGGTCTACATCCGCGCAGGAGTGACCGCCCGGGCGGTCGCCGACGGTTGGAGCGCAGCGGCGGTCGGCGCCCAGTCCCTGGCCCCGGCCGTCGCGGGCCGTCGGCCGTTGCTGATCGGACCGACGACGGTCGCGGCCATGATCCGCTTCGCCGGGCAGCCGAAGGTGAACTCGGCGTTCGTGCCCGCCCGCGCCGGAGGGGCGGTTCCGGCGATGCTGCGGATCGAGATCGGCCCGGTCACGTGGGAGGTGTGCGACTCGACCGCCTACACCTCGATGCTGCGCGCGTGGCGCCAGGCGGCCCGGTTGCTGGGGGAGAACCCCACCGAGGACGAGTAGCGCGCGGGGTTGTGGACAACTCGGGGCGGTCGCCGACGCGGCCGCCCCGTTCGCGTCAGGATGCGCCGATGGACACCAACTGGACGCTCGGCGTGCTCAGCGCCGGAGCCGAGAACGTGCAGCCCCTGGCCGGTGGCACCGCGGCGACGAGATCGGAGGCGGTCGAAGCGGCATCCGACGCCCTCGTGGTGGCGGCGATGGATCGCGGCCGCCAGGAGTACCGGGTTCGCGTGGCCGACACTTTGATCGTCGTGATTCCGGGCCTGACCGAGCAGGGCGAGGTGGACCTGTTCGATCTCGCTGCGACCGTCCCGAGGTTCGAGCGTGCCCGTCGGTAGAGGTCGTATCAGTGCTGATCAGTCGAGGTGCTTGCGGAGATGGCCGGCGATCGCAACCGCCAAGCCGACGGGTACCGCGTTCCCGATCTGTTTGGCGATCTGGATCTTCAAGCCTCACCACAGGAACGTGTCCTCCGGAAGTCCTGCAGCAACGCGGCATCGAGGTGGGTGATCACGCGGTTCACGCGCTTCTCGGGATGGTCGTGGTCCCACTGCGGGTGCAGGTACTGGCCCTTCTCGGGCTTGAGGAACTCCGTCCGTACCGTCAACGACGGGTGGTCCCAACGCATGCGGGGTCGCGGTTGCTCGCCGATCTCGCGGACCCGGACCACGCTGACCGCGCAGCTCGGGGCTTTGACTGGGCTGCGCAAGCCGCGAGCCCGGCATGATCCGGGGACGGTCGCCGTCCCAAACGCCGCGCCCGCCGGGTGCTGGTGCCCACCGTGCGCCCGTTGTCGGTCCAGCGGGCCTGGGCCCAACGCCCGCGCTACCGCGCTGGCGGCGTTCGTTGACAACCTGCGGAGAGTCGCGGCGCAGAGGCGGTAGGCGGGACCGCAGACCGCACATTTCAGACGAGGTGGGGTGTGCTCGCCACCGGTGGCACGCCCTCCTCGGTCCGTCCCCAGAAGTCCGCGACCAGCCCCTTGATCCGCCCGGCCTCGACTTCGCGCACGGCGTCGAGGTGGTGCAGCCCGAGCGCCGCGCCCCCCTGCGCAAGCACGCCCTCCACGACGTGGACGAGCCTGCCGAAGCGGTCTCGGGAACGGGTGGAACCGAGCACCTCTCCGGCCGGGCGGCTGCAGAAGGCGAGGGTTAGCCCGCCGGACCGCTTGATGCGCCCGGGCTCCGGATGGCGGCCGGCGGTGGCCGTGACCAGGCGGTAGTCGTCGTTGCCCGCCACCAGGAAGGCGGGGGCGTAGATGGCGCGCCAGTCCAGCACTGGGTTGCGAGTGACGACGAACGGCCACACCTCGACCGGCTCACCCACCGGATCGGGCCGCGGCGACGTAGCTGCCGAAGCGCTGTGCGCCCCCGGCCAGAACCGACGCGGGCTGTTCCTCCTCGAACGCGGTGACGGCGTTCTCGCACTGCGATTCGAGCAACTCCAGCGCCGACCGGTCGCCGTCGACGTCTTGGCGCTGCTTCTGCAACTCCTGCGCGTATCGCTCACGGCCCGCGGCCAGGCGGTCAGCGCGCCGCTCTGCCAGCCGGTCGGCGTACCCGAGCGCCTGGTGGAACACGTCCTCGGACAGGACCTGGCCGAGCGCCGGGTAGCGCTTCACGATAGCGCCGCGCAGAGTCGGCACCGACAGCTCGGCCACGCGGTTGACCAGCGGCGACCACGACCTGCCGGGACCGGCGGCGGAATCGGCGTCACGTGCGAGGCGCCGGTCGCGGTCCTCGATCTCGGCGTAGGCGAACTGCAGGAAGTCCGGCACCACCGCGAGCAGCGGCAGCTCCACCCGCTGCGGGCGCGCCGGCGCGCCGATCTTGCGCATCTGCCCATCCGGAAGAAGCTCGGCGAAACCCGGGCCCACCGCGCTGACCGGGATCAACCGGATCGTCGTCGGCGCGTCCTCGGCCTTCGACCGCACCAGGTCGCCTACGTTCTCGTCGCGCAGAAGCGCGTCGCGGATATCGTCGAGGGTGCAGCGCCCCTCCACCAAGTCCCACTTGGTGACTACGAAGTGCACCGGGCACCGGCTCTGCTGGGCGATCTCCAGGCTGCTCGTGATCTCGAAGTCGAGGTAGCGGCGGCCGCGCTGGCTGCCCTCAACGAGCGAGAGCATCGCCTGCCCGTCGAGCAGGATCAGCAGCGCGTTCGCCGAGCGGAGCGACGAGACCAGCCCCGAGATCGTGGCGTCGTGCGCGCCGCGCGGGTCGGTGAGCACCCCGCCCGGGTAGTCGAGGTAACGGAAGGACACCGGCTCGAAGTCGCCAGCAGGCGACGGGACGCAGGCGCTGAAGTTCCAGGCCTCGATCCCTTGGCTCGCCTCTGGCCACTCCTGGTCGGGATCGACGATCCGGTTGAACACGGCGTTGAGGTGCAGCGAGGTGTCCGGGTCGGAACGCAGGTAGAACGCCAGCTCGGGGCGCCGCAGCCTCAGCCGCTGGTAGAGGCTCGCCATGAGGACGGTCTTGCCCGAGCCGGACGGGCCAAGCGCGTGGATCTCGAACGCGCGCCCCGGCGCGGGCGTGCCCGAGTCAGCCGCGACGGGGCGGCCGCCACCCGGCAACTCGGCCGCAAGCTCCGTGCCCGCCTGTATGTCGATCGAGCCGAAGGAGTGCACGAAGCCAGGCCCGATGAGCTCAAGGCGACCGAACATCGTTCCCGGGACCCAGCTGACCCGCTCCACGACCGCAGGGTCGATCGTGGTGTAGACGTCGGGCACCCGGCCCGAGAACGGGTGCACCGGCATAACAACGAGCCGCCGGTCGGTGAGCATCAGCAGGCCCTTGACCGCCAGCATGGTCCCGAACGACACGATACGGACGACAGCCTCCCCGTCCTCAAGGAAGCGCTGCAGGACCCGCAGGCACACCTCGCGGTACACCCCGCCCAGGATCACCGCCGTCCCGGCGGCGGCGTCGACATCGGAGCGCAGCGGCTCGGTCACCGGACGGCCCAGCGCCCCTGCACGCCGAACTCGTCGACGTACAGCGCGAGCGGGATCGGGCGGCCGTCCTGGTCCTCCAGTGGCAGCCACTCGCCAATCGGGAGATCGGCGAGACGGTACCGTGCCGGGTCGCTCGGTGCCCGGAACGGCGTCGCCACGGTCACGACGCCGCCCTCTTTGAGCGTGTACCAGGTCGTGTATCCGGGAGCTCCGGGATGCTGCGACGGGAAGGCCAGCATGCTGTCTGCGGAAAAACGGAACGGTGCACCCGCGGGATCGCCGTTTCCGCTCGCCCGCACCCGGTCCCGTCCTCGTCCGAAAGCCACCGCGATCTCCTCCTCGTGCGATCAGGTCCAGTCCACTGCGGGTGCCACGAGTTGGGTCTCGTACCGCAGGCGGAGCTCGCCGAACATCTCCTGGTGCAGACGCGCAGCAAGGGTGCCGCGCGCGGCGGGCGAGAGATGGTGGTCCGGCACCGCCTCCAGCGCCTCGACGAGCATGGTGTAAGCCATCCCCGCGGTGATGCCCCGTCCGCTGCGCCTCTCCCGCTTCCAGACATGCACCCAGCCCTGGTCGAACGCCGCGTGCGCCGCGGGCGGCAGCAACGTGGTCAGCGCCTGCCCCGGCGAGTAGTGCGGGATGAGCTTGCCCATCGCCTGGCCCAGCACGTGCGCCGATTGATACCCAGCGACATCCAGCCCGATCGCCTCCCGTAGCTCGCGCGCCCGGCTGTGCGGGGCGAAGCCCAGCCGGCCCACGGCTGCGTCCTCCAAGCCCGACTCGCGGGCCGCGGCTGCCGTGGCACCCACCCCCGGGGGCGGGGCCGCGCGCCCGTCGCCGGGCAGGTCGCTCCACGTGTCCCGGTCGAGGCGCTCGGCTTCCAACTGGGCGAGGATCTCCTGGCGGCGCCGGTCGGCGAACTCGTCCTGGCGGCGCAGCCAGGCCCAGAAGCCGGTGCCGGGGTCGTTCCAGTACAGCCACTCGGCGCGCTCGACGGCCCGGGCCACGACCTCCTGCGTCGCGGGTTCCGGGCACGTCGCAGCCAGGAGCAGCTCCTGCCGTTCGCTGCGCGACAGCAACCCGGCAATGGCCTGCGCATCCCGGAACGCGACATCGGCCTGGCTGCGGTATTGCTCGTAGGTCGCGCACATCCCGTCGACCAGGTCCGCAACGGAGGCCCGCTCCGCGAGGGTGACGGGCGGCCGCGGCGCGTCGTCGACCGGCGGCGGCGCGGGATCGGACCGGCCGGGACGGTGGCGCGGCTCCGGTTCGAACCGGTCGAGCCAGTCGGCAGGATCGCGCTCCGGCGCCCTGCGTTCCGTGAACGGCTCGAAGCGGTCCGGCGCCGGCCGGGACTCCGGCCGCACGGGCGGGGGATCGCCATAGCCGTCCGGCTGCTCCCACCGCCGATGTTCGCGCTGCTCAGCGGCGGTCTCGGCCGGACCGGGAAGCAGGTGCGCGGAGGCGGCTCCAGCCCACCCGTCGCGGTGCGCGGCGTTCCGCTCTTCCGACTCACGGACCTCGCGCTCGTGGTCCTTCGCCAACATCTGGAATAGCCGGTTAATGGCATCAAACGCGTCCATCCCGTCCCGCCGGCTGCGCTCCTGCTGTTCCAGCTGCTGGCGCGTCCACTCGTCCACGCTGGCCCCTCAGATCCGGCCGAGCAGGCGGGCGAAGGCGTCGAAGTGCGCGGACCGCTGGGCGGCGTCGGCGCGGAGCAGCCCGTCCGTCCGGCGGCCCGCCTCCGTGGCCCTGCCGATCGCAGACTCGGCCGACGCTCGGGCCTGCTCAGCCTCCGCGCGGGCGACCGCCGCGACCGTCGAGGCCCCGCGACGCCCAGCGTCCCGGCCGAGCATCTCCAGCACGTCGGCAGCCTCCAGGTAGCGCTGCCCGGCCGCCCGGTAGGTGCCGGAACGGTCCATCAGCGCCGCCGACCGCAGCAGGCAGAGTGCCACCTGCGGTCGCGCCACCTCCGCCGGTGCCGCGGCCGTCGCGTACACGGCGGCCCCCTGCTCGTAGCAGCGCAGCGCCAGCCCCTCCCGGCCCGCCTCCTCGGCCTCCTGTCCGCGGCGCAACGCCGCGGTAAGGTCACCGGGATCGGCCGAGCTCGGTGACGCGCCGGTGTACGGGGCGCTGGGCGCGATCCGGCCGCCGGGCCGTCGCGGTGCACCATCGGACATGGGTCACCTCTCCCGCTGGTGTGGGCCGGTCCGTTCTGCGAGTAGAGGACCCTGCCGACAGATGGGGAACTTCATATTGCCCGAATCGTGCGATGTCTGGTAGCCCATACCGGGCGACCAGTCGCGATGGGTCGATCTCGCCACGGGTCGCGCTCGATCCGGCCGGCCGCCCGCTCCCGAGGTCGGCGTGCTCCTCGCGGATGTTCTCCGCCACCGCGACGTTCCACAGCACCGACCGGTGGCTCGTTAGCTTGAGGGACGGGCCCGATCGCCTCCGGCAGGGATCGGCGCGGTCACCCGGGCGCAGGCCCTGTCCGCGCACCTGCTCGCATGGTCCTACTGGGCCGCGCCGCGGCATGGGCGGCGTCGTCTCGAATGCTGCGCTTGTTACCGGCTCCATGAGAATGGTCGCGGTTCTGGGCCGAGCGATCGTGCGGTGAACTGCCAGCGGCAGGGCTACTCTGGGTGATAGGGCGAGGTCTCGCACTGTGCCACGGGATGGGCCGCGAAATCGTTGTCAGTGGAGTGTCCATACGCAATCGGTGAGGCTGGCGCACGGAGCATCGGCGCTGGTAGATGCCCTGTGGGTCATTGAACGGACGTCTTGTAAGCGAAAGGTCGTCGGTTCGATCCCGACCTCCGGCTCCAGGTCCGACCAGCGGTGTCGCTGGCAGCACGATCGTTTGCGGCCAGGCCCGCGGCGGGGCGGCCGGGTGCTCCACGATCGGACCGAGGGCCGTTGACCCGTTGGGTCGACGGCTCTCGGTCCGGTACGCGTGAACGACGGTCAGCCTGCAGCCATCTCGTCGAGGTACTCCTGCGGAATGCTGTCGGCCATCTCCCGGTAGCCGGCCTGGTTCGGGTGGAGGTTGTCCAAGGCGTCGTACTGCAGCGCGATCCAGTCGGGGATGAGCGGGTCCCTGATCACCCTGTCGAAGTCGATCACACCGTCGAAGACCTGTGCCCCCTCGGTGCGGATCCACTCGGTGACCTGATTGCGCTTGGCCACGTTCTCCGGGGTCGAGTAGACGCCGTACGGTGCGGGACGGGCCAGGTTCCCGGCCGGGGTGAGGGTTCCGATGTAGATCGGCACCCCCCGAGCGTGCACGCGGTCCGCGATCTCCCGGTAGGCGGCGATGAGCTCCCCGGCGCTGACCGACGGGCCCTGGAGGATCGCCGTGCCGATGTCGTTGATGCCCTGCAGGAGGATCACGCCACCGAGGTTGGGCTGATCGAGGTCGACGTCCAGGCGATCCAGCGTGGACGGGCCGATGCCGTCGCCGGTGACGCGACCACCCGAGATGGCCTGGCTGGTGACGGACAGGTTCGCGGTGTCCGGGTCGGCGTGGAGCCGCCTGGCCAGGACGTCCGGGTACCGGCCGTCGGTGTTGCCGTCCGACAGGAACCCGTCGGTGATGGAGTCGCCCAGGGCGACGATGGTCCTGTCGCCTTCGTCCCCCTCGACCTGGATCCCCGTCGCGTAGTACACCGCGGTGGTCAGGGTCGAGGTGAACCGGTCGAGGACGATGCCGCGCTCGGCGTAGCCGGAGTCGTCGACGTCGTCGGTCCGGTCGCCGGCGGCGACGAAGAACGTCTGCATGGCGTTGCCGTGCACCGTTGCCGCACCCTGGCCGGCGGGCACGTACATGCTCACGACCAGGTGGTCGAGCGCCTCGGTGGTCAGCGGCACCGGATCGCTGAGGACGCGCTCACCCTGTGGGATCGTCACCGATCGCTGTCCGCCGAACGTGACCGGCAGCGCGTCGCCCTCGACATCGGCCCCGGAGTCGCCGGCCCGCCTGCCGACGGTCACCGACGGGAACGTGGTGTCGCCCTGCCCGAAGTCGTTGGCCAGCTGGACCCGCACCGCGCTACCGCCGTGGTGCAGGTACATGACCTGACGGATGGTCTCGTCGCTGAACGTGGTCGGCGGGGGCACCAGGTCCTGGACCGCACCGAGCTGGTTGGTGCCGCTGAGGGTCTCGGCCCCGAACTGGCCGAGCGTGCTCGGCCCCTGCGGGGAGGCCGACCACGCCGTGACCCACGTCCCGTCGTCGCCGCCGGGTGCGCTGGTGTCCGCGTCGCCGCCCGCCGGGCCGGTGGCCATGGCGGCCGGGGGGAACGCCACCACCGAAGCGGCGAGGGCCGTGGCCACGCCGAGCCCGATCCGGGCCCGCCTGGCCGACCACCACGGCCGTGTTCTCGTCGTACTCACGCGTTGTCCTCCTCGACACATCGCCTGATCAGTGCTCGTACCTCTCGTCGCCGGGGCGCCGACTGGGCTCCCGGCCGCGGCACGACGGTGCGAGCATCGGCACGCGCCGGGGAGTGGCACGTGCTCAAGCGGAAACGACGCACTCGAAGGACTCGGTACGAGTTGCGTGACGACTCTGGAGCGCCGGACAAGGTCGGCATCGATCGAGTTCGCGACCATTCTCCGGCGGCGTTCCGAGGACTACCCGAAGCGGTAGGGCGCCCGGTGGGTGCCACGGCGACCGTGGCGAGGTGGCGCAGCGGCAATTCCGTGAAACGCGTGCAGGTCGATCCTATCGGTCCGCGCGATCTGCATGACCCGTCATCGGATCATCGCGGTCGCGTTCGACGACCCGGGCCAGAGGGCCGCGATCGCGCAGTGGATCGGCGGCGTACTGGGAACCGGTGATCGCGACATCGTCGTCGGTCCGAGTGGCATCCGGTTGTACGTACGACTGAGGTCCACCGACCCGCTCCGGCCTCCCGATCACGAGATCGGTTCCGTGTTGCGGCAGCACCGCACGTCCGGACCGTCGTCGATCGCCGCTGCGGCCGTCGACAGCGAACTGTGCACCCGCGCCGCCGAGCCGCACCGCACGGCACTGCTCGACGTGATGCTCGACTGGCTCCTCGTGAGGGCGCATCGACGGATCGTCGGGGTCACCGAGATCCAGTCGGAGTTCGTCCTGGACCGGTTGCGCGATGCGGTCTCCCGTCGCCCGGATCTCCTCGGCGGGCACGTGGCGTGGTTCGCCCGCTCGGATGCCGACGGCCGCACGGACTACATCAGGACGCTGATGGCGTACTTCGACCACGGCGGCGACGTCGGCGCCGCCGCCGAATCGCTGTTCATGCACCCGAACACGGTCCGGTACCGCTTGCGCCGGATGCAGGACCTCACCGGCCTGCGCTTGGACGATCCGGTGGACCGGTTCGTCGCCGAGCTGCAGCTCCGCGTGCTCCGGCCGTCACCGGGTCGTGGGGCGCTCCGGACCGGCACCCCGTCCGCCGGCCCGGGCGGCGACGGGACGTCCGAGGAGTTCCGGGCCTGATCGACGCAGCCCCTATCCTCTCGACATGGCAACGGAGCTGCCACCGGAACGGTGTCCCCCGGAGGCGCCACCCTCGTCCCGGCGGCCTGCCGATCACAAGCTGGTCGTGCCGCAGGGGCACTGGAACGCCATCGCCCGCCGGGACCTCCTCGGGCGGATGTTCGCCCCGCCGCCGCACGAGCCCCGTGTCGTCGTCCTGCAGGCGCCCGCCGGTCACGGGAAGACCTCGTTGCTGCTCCAGGCCGAGGCGACCTGCCGTGCCAGAGGGTGCTCGACCGGGTGGTTGACCCTCGACGACACCGACGACGACGCCAGCCGACTGTTCGACCACCTGCTCGACCTCGCCGACCGGCTCACGCCCGACTCCCGGCACGAGGCGTCATCGCACCGCGGCCAGCTGGGACGGCCGCCCCGGGAGAGCCGGGTCGTCGAGCGCTTCGCCTCGGTCTCGGCCGCCGGTGCGGTGTTCATCGACGACGTCCACTTCGTGCGGAACCGCGCTGCGCTGGGGCTGCTGGCCGATCTGCTCGCCCGGCCGCTGCCCGGCATCCGCTGGTTCATCGGCACTCGGACGCACCTCCCGATCGGCTCCACTCGGCTCGTGGTCACCGGTCACGCGATGGTCATCGATGCGGAGGCTCTGCGGTTCAGCCCGTCGGAGGCCCGGGAGTTCTTCGACCAGTCGCTCGGTGCGCGGATACCCGAGTCCGAGCTGCGTGCGATCACCGAGGCCACGGAGGGCTGGCCCGCGGCCCTGCAGCTCTATCGCCTGGCCCGCGCATCGGGTGACCTCGTGCCGGGCGCGTGGCAGGGGGAGGTGCGCGGCAGCGGCCACCTGACCGAGTACCTCAGCGAGAACGTCCTGCAGTTCCAGGAGCCACGAGTCCGGGACTTCCTCCTGGCGACGTGCGTCCTGGAACGCATGTGCGCCGACCTGTGCGACGAGATGCTCGACCGGTCCGACTCGGCGGAGATGCTCGGTGTGCTGGAGCAGCGCGGTCTGTTCGTCCGCCGGCTCAGCACGGCGGACGGATGGTTCACCTATCACATGGTGTTCGCCACGTTCCTGCGCGATCAGCTGCGGCGCGGCTCCACGGAGCTGGTGACGCAGCTGCACCTGCGCGCTGCATCCTGGTTCGACACGAACGGGCACCTCGAAGAGGCGCTGCGGCACTACGCCGCGGCCGGAGACCTGGCTCTCGCGGCCGACGTGTTCGATCGATGGCTCGACAACCTGATCCCCGACGGGCACATGGTCACGGTGGAACGGTGGCTGGGCATCTTCCCGACCGAGGTGCTGGTCCGGTTCCCGACGCTCATGGTGAAGGTCCTGTGGGCACTGGCGTTCCTGTCCCGGCATCAGAAGCGCGACGAGATCCTGCACCTGTGGACGGCGACGCCCCGGTCGTCGGTCGGCCACGGCTCCGCCGACCCGGCGGTCGTCCGGGGGGTCATCGATGTGCTCGCCGACGACCTCGTCGAGTCCGAGCGCTTCTTCGACGGGATCGAACCGGATCCCGATGGCCGAGCGAACCGGTTCCGCACCTTCGAGCTCGGTGTCGTGTGCAACGCGCGCGGCTACCGCCACCTCGCCGAGGGTGATCTCTCCAGGGCGATCGACGTGCTGTCGCTGGGACGGCGGCTCAACCACCGCATCGGTTCGATGTTCGCGCTGGCCTACTCGACCGGCAAGACCGCCCTCGTGCTCATGTCGCAGGCCCGTCTGGTCGACGCCCTGGAACTGTGGGCCACCACTCGGAGCGAGACCATGCAGCACCTCGAGGGGTCGCTGGCGGAGGCGAGCCTGGTCAGCGGGCACATCAGCGGGCTCTACGAGTCCGGTGAGCACGACCGGTTGCTGGCCGAGTTCGACGAGTTCCGCGAACTCATCGAGGTCGGTGCCATCCACGACTACCTCGTCCTCGCGCACCGGTCGGTCGCTCGGGCCCACGCGCTGCGCGGGGAGACCGCAGCCGCGGTGTCCGTCCTCGAACGCGGGCAGGGGCTGGCCCACGCCCACCAGTGGCCCCGCGCCGCCCGGCTACTGGTCCTGGAACGCGCGCGCCTGGAACTGCTCGCCGGTCGATCGGAGCAGGCCCGGGTGATGGTCGGCGGTGTCGCCCGCAGCACCGCCGGCACGGTGGTCCGATGCTCGGAGGAGATCGAGGACGAGCACATCTTCGCGGCCAGGTTGCACCTCCACCGCGGATCGGCGGAGCGGGCACTGGAGGTGATCGCGCCGGTCCTCCAGATCGCGGCCCGCCAGGGACGGGCTCTCCGGCAGATCAAGCTGCAGCTCCTGGCCGCGGCGGCCCACAAACGGCTCGGCGACCGGCTCGTCGCCCACCGTCGACTGGCCGCCGCACTCGATCTCGCTGCGCCCGGGAACTGCCGTCAGAGCTTCCTCGATGAGGGAGACGAGATCCTGGAGCTGCTGGACGCGCATCGCGAGTCGGTCCGCTCGGCTCCGGAAGGCAGTGCCGCAGCGGCACGCCGTCGGTTCATCGAAGCGCTGCGGCCCGATGCCGTCGGACGTGAGGCCGGTCGCGGCGCGCTCGGCGGACCACCGGAACGGTCGGCGGCCCGCATCGAGCTCACCGATCGCGAGAAGGAGGTGCTGATCATGGTCGGCAACTCCATGACCAACGTGGAGATCGCGCGGGCCACCTTCGTCACCCAGGACACCGTCAAGTACCACCTCAAGAACATCTACGCGAAGGTGGGCGCGCGGAACCGGATCCATGCGGTCCGGATCGCTCAGGACCGCGGCTACTGCTGACCTCCACGAGGAACGGTCGTCACCGGGGACGGTGTGACGTCCGTGGTCACGTCCCGAGACCGGTTCGTGTCACGGGATGGGCCGCGGGACCGTGGTGAACGGTGGGCGAGAGGTCGTCGGTTCGATCCCGACCTCCGGCTCCAGGTCTGACCGGGTCTCAGTCGCTCCCCGGAGCGGAGGATCCGGCGCCGGGTCACGCCGGACCGATTGACTTTCGATAGATAGAGATCGATACTCGGCACCATGACGACGCGTGTGGCCGTGGTGCCGCTGGGGGTCCTGCTCGGTCTGCTCCTGCTGGTCGTGACGGCCGGCCAGGTCGCGGTGGTGTACGAGGGATGGGCCGAGCTGAGCTCCGGGGCGACCGTCGACCTGGCCCGTCCGGGCTGGGCGATGCTGGCGGTCGCCCTGCTGGGCCTGCTCTGCGTGCAGGTGGTCATCGTCTGCACCGGGAAGCTGCTGTCGATGGTCGCCCGCGACAGCATCTTCACCGACGACGCGCTGCCGTGGGTGGACGCGATCGTCCGGGCGATCGTCGCCGGGTGGGTGCTGCTGCTGTGCGCGGCGGTGCCCGTCTACGTCGTCGCCCAGCTCGACGACGCCCCCGGCCTGGCCGCCCTGCACCTGGTGCTCGTGCTCGTCGGGGCGGCCGTGGGGCTGTTGATGGTCGTCATGCGGGCGCTGCTGCGGCAGGCGACGACGCTGCGGGCCGACATGGACGCGGTCATCTGATGGCCATCGTCGTGCGGATCGACGTCGAGCTGGCGAGGCGGAAGATGAGCGTGGGCGAGTTCGCCGAGCGGATCGGGCTCACCCCGGCCAACGTGGCGGTGCTGAAGAACGGCCGCGCGAAGGCGGTGCGGTTCAGCACGCTGGAGGCCATGTGCCGGGTGCTCGACTGCCAGCCCGGTGACCTGCTGGAGTGGGTCGACGACGAGCGCGCCGAGCCGGAGGGCGTCGGCCGGGAGGCTCGCGCGTGACCCGGTCCGTGCGGGGGCGGCCGTTGTCGCGCCGCGAGCTCGACGTGGTGCGCGCCGTGGCCCGCGGGAGCACGAACGCCGAGATCGCCGCGGTGCTCCACGTGACGACGTCGACCGTCAAGACGCACATCACGAACGTCCGGCACAAGCTCGTGGCCCGCAACCGGGTCGAGATCGCCGCGTGGGCGTGGGAGCACGGGCTGGTGGACTGATCCCGCGGGGTCGGCTCAGACCGTGCCCGTGAGGTGGGCGTAGACGACGATGTTGTCCTCGTAGTCCCCCGAGCCGTCGTCGAACTCCCCGCCGCAGGTGATCAGGCGGAGCTCGGCGCGGTCCACGTCGCCGTAGACGGCGTCGCTGGGGAAGCTGTCCTTGGCGTACTGCTCCACCCGGTCGACGGTGAAGACGGCGGTGGTGCCGTCAGCGCGCCGGACCTGCACCTCGTCACCGGGTTCGGTGTCGCGCAGGCGGAAGAACACCCCCGGCTCGCCCTTCCAGTCGACGTGCGCGGCGAGCACCGCGGGCCCGATCTCGCCGGGGGTGGGTGAGAGGGAGTACCAGCCGGCGGTGGTGCCGTCGGGCGGGACCTCCATGGTGCCGTCGTCCTGCAGGCCCAGGTCCATCATCGCGCCGTCGACGTCGAGGGCCGGGATGACGACGCGCTCCGGACGGGACCCGGCCAGCGCCGTCGCCCCCGCCGCGGGTGCGGAGGTGACCGGCGCGGTGGCCGGGGCGGTGACGGAGGGTGCCGGGGCCGGGGCGCCGCCGCAGCCGGCGAGCAGCAGCGCGAGGGCCGCCCCCGCCACGAGGTGGCGGGGACGGCCGGTCGGGATGCGCACGCTCAGCGGGCGGAGTGCGCGCGACGGCGCGCGGCGGCCGCGGCCGCGCCGAGGACCAGCACCCCGCCGACGAGGAACGGAACGGGCTCCGAGCCGGAGGTGCCGTCACCGGTGTCGACGCCGCCGCGCGGCACGACGGACACCTGGGGCTCCGCGACCGGCGGGGTGGTGGGTGCGGCGGCCTCGGGCTCCTCGTCGACCGGGTCGGTGGTCTGCGCCGGGGTGGCCGAGTCGTAGTCGTAGTTCTCGCAGGCCAGGCCGTTGTCGTTGGCGTCGAGGCGCTCGGGGTCGCCCGGGAGCAGCGCGGCCTGCGCCTCCTCCTGGGAGGAGAAGTCCTTGCAGTCGCGGTCGCCGGTCTGGGCGAGCGCCACGCCGGCGAGGGGGAGCGTCGCGGCGGCGGCCGCGACGAGGGACACGGTGAGGGTGCGGAGTCGCATGGGGGTCCTCTGACGTCGTCGTCGAAGTGCGGGGAGCAACGCGCTCCGCCCGGGGGAGCGGCGGGGAGCGCGTACCGACGGCCTTCGCGAACGGGACGAGGTGTGTTACACCGGTCACTCCCGCGGACGCTCCACGCCGGTGCGGCGGCGGACCGGTTCGCTGTGGACGTGGGTGCGGATGCGCAGCATCGGGTCGTCGGAGGGTTCGATGCCGTCGGTCAGGCGCATGGGGTCGTGGACGAGGATGTCGCCGTCGCGCTCTCGCTCGGTGTCCGGGCCGGTGATCTCGACGGCGCCGAGCTCGACCCACTCGCCGTCGGCGGGCCAGGCCTTGCCCGCGTCGGTAGTGCGGGTCGGCGGTGGCCCGCTGCTCGGGGGGCAGGCTGTGCTCGCCCTTCTCCGGCGACCAGCGGAAGCGGACGTAGCGACCGGCGCCGCGGGCGTCGACGAGCCGGAACGCGTTGAGCGAGTTGAACGCCGCGGTGGCCCACGACAGCGGAGGCTGGCCCGACTCGGCCGCGACCGTGGCGCCCGCCTCGGCGATGTCGGGGTGCTCGGCCAGGAAGCGCTCGGTGGCCTCCTCGCCCTCCCCCTGCGCGGCGATGAGGTCCCGGAACCCCTCCGGGGTGCCGGCGGGGAAGACGGGCCAGTCCTGGCAGACGAGGTCGGTGGCCGTGAACGTGCCGGTGGGGACGACGCCGTCCTCGTTGGTGACCCGGCACCCGGGCCGGGATCCCAGCACCCGGGCGACCGTGCCGGCGAGGTCCCGGGCCAGGGGCCCGAGGCTGACGAATCGTGACGGCGGACACCACGCGGAGCGCGAGGGTCAGGGGCGCCAGGACCTCAGCCAGATGGTCTCCGGCGAGCGCAGGAGCTCGGACAGGGCGGCCTCGGTCACCACGGCGTCGGTGTCGGTGACGACGTAGCCCTGCTCCCCGCTCGTCGACAGGGACTGGCCGATGACGTTGACGCCGGTGTCGGCCAGCAGCTGGTTGATGCCGGCCAGGACGCCGGGGCGGCTCGTGTGCAGGTAGCCCATCCGGAACGCGCCCGCGGGGGTCGGCGGCGCGACCTGGGGCAGGTTCACCGACAGGGCGGTGGCGCCCGCCGTGGCGAAGCCGATCAGCTTGGTGGAGACGAAGTGGCCGATCTCCTCCTGCGCCTCCTGCGTCGACCCGCCGACGTGCGGGGTGAGGATGACGTTGTCGAGGCCGCGCAGCGGCGACTCGAACGCGTCGCCCTGGGCCTTGGGCTCGATCGGGAAGACGTCGATCGCCGCGCCGGACAGGTGGCCGGACAGGATGTGCTCACGCAGCACGGCGTCGTCGACGACCATCCCGCGCGAGGCGTTGATGAACACCGAGCCCGGCTTCATCTTCGCGAACTGGTCGGCGCCGAACAGGCCCGCGTTGCCGGGCCTGCCGTCGACGTGCAGGCTCACGATGTCGGCCTGGGCGAGCAGCGCGTCGAGCGAGGGGACGCGCCGGGCGTTGCCGTGGGCCAGCCGGTCGGCGGTGTCGTAGAAGATCACCCGCAGTCCGACGGCCTCCGCGAGGTTGGACAGCTGCGTGCCGATGTTGCCGTAGCCGACGATGCCGAGCGTCCGTCCGCGGACCTCGTGGCTGCCCTTGGCCGACTTGTCCCACACGCCGTCGTGCATGCGCTGGGTCTTCTCGGGCAGCCGGCGCGTGAGGGTGAGGATCTCGCCGAGCACCAGCTCGACGACGCTGCGGGTGTTGGAGAACGGGGCGTTGAAGACCGCGATGCCGCGCTCGGCGGCGTCGGCGAGGTCGACCTGGTTGGTGCCGATGCAGAAGCAGCCGACGGCCAGCAGGTCCTTCCCGGCCTCCAGCACCCGCGAGGTGATCTTCGTGTTGGAGCGGATCCCGAGCAGGGAGACGCCCGGCAGCTCGTCGAGCAGCTCGTCCTCGCTCAGGGAGCCCGAGCGCACGTCGACCTCGAAGCCCGCGGCGCGGAACGCCTCGGCCGCGACCGGGTGGATGTTTTCCAGGAGGAGCACCTTCACCGGGTCAACCTAGACCAGCCGACCCCGGCCGCCGGAGACCACACGATCGGGTGACAGCATGTGGTTACCGAAACGCTGCACTGGGTAACTGCGATGGAGGGCTTGAGACACCCGATCGGAAGGAGCCCCGATGAACACCCACGTCACCGGCGTCGGAGCGTACGAGGCGACCGACCGCGAGCTCGATGTGATGAACGCCCTGCGGCGTCTGCGCCCGGCGCTGGACCCCGAGCCCGGCGCCCGCGAGGCCGCGAAGCACCGCCTGATGATGGTGCTGTCCGCGATGGAGCCCGAGGTCGCCCCCGCTCCGGGTCGCCGCCTGCACCTCGCCGGCTAGTCCCGCCGGCTCGGCACGACGAACACGGCCCGGTGCCCGCGCCCGGCCAGCCAGTCCTCGCCGTCGGAGCCGAGGGCGAACGCGGCCGTCGCGTCGACGTCGACGACGGTCAGCGAGTCGCCGACGACCGTGACCGACGCGACCCCCTCCGACGGCCGCCCGGTGCGCCCGTCGACGACGTGGTTCCCCCGGCGCGCCGTCCCGGACGTGGCCACCGCGCCGGTGTGCAGCGGGACGACCGCCGCGACCCGGCCGGTGTCGTGCGGGTCCTCGACCCCGATCCGCCACGGTGCGGCGTCCGGGTCGAGCGTGCGGCAGACGACGTCGCCGCCCGCGGACAGGCAGAAGTCGGTCTCCGGCAGCGCGACGAGGTGGACCGCCGCGCGCTCCGCGGCCCAGCCCTTCACGACGCCGGACGGGTCGAGCGTGCCGTCGGGGCGGTGCACGTCGAACGCCCCGCCCGACGCCCGGCGCGCGGCGTCGCCGATCCCCAGGACCTCGGCGACCTCGGGCGGGCAGTCGGCGAGGGCGATCTCGCCGCGTCCGAGGCGGGAGATCACCGAGCCGGGCCGGTAGGTGCTGAAGACCCGGTCGGCCGCGCGCAGCACGGCCAGCGCGTCGGCCCAGGCGGCGCTGCCGCGGGCGTCGGCGGCGTGCCGGCCGCGCAGCGCGACGCTGATCGGCATCCCCATCACGTGCTCGACGTGCCGGATCACGCCGGCGCCATCTGGTCGATGGCGCTCTGCAGCGACCCGAGGTAGCCCTCGGAGGTGACGGTCGCCCCGCTGACCATGTCGATGTCGGCGCTCTGCGCGGTCAGCGTCTCCTCCACCAGCACGGGCAGCGCGCGGGAGTTGATCTGCTGGTCCTCGCGGTTGCCCTGCGGGTACTGCACCACGTCGACGCCGGTGATCCGACCGTCGACCACCGACAGCTGCACCTGGACCGGGCCCCAGCGGGTCTGCACCGCGGAGCCGGTGACGGTCGCCGACGCCGCCGCCGTCGCGGACGGGGAGGTCGTGGCCGGGGTCGGGGAGGTCGTCGCCGGTGCCGCGGCGGCCGGGACGACGTCCGGTCCGGAGGTCGAGGTCCGGTAGCCGAACAGCAGCGTCACGACCGCGACCGTGCCGAGGAACCACGCGCTGACCCGTCGCACGCCGCTCACCACGCGAAGCTCTCGACGTGGAGCTGCGCGGCCGGCAGCCCGGCCGCGACGAGCGTGCGCCGGACCGCCGCCGTCCACTCCTCGGGGCCGCAGACGTAGACGTCGCGCTCGGCGACGTCGGGCACCCAGCCGAGCAGGGCGGTGCGGTCGTCGGCCGGGCCGGAGCACAGCCAGGAGTCCGGGGCCCGGCGCGGACCCGGCAGGTGCAGCACCCGCAGGCCGCGCTCGCGGGCGAGGACGTCGAGCTCGCGGGCGAACAGCGGGGTGCCGCGCTGGATCAGCACGGCGTCGCCGGGGGCGTAGGGCAGGCCCTCGGCGAGCGCGCGCAGCGGCGTGACGCCGACCCCGGCCCCGACGAACGCGAGCCTGCGCCGCGTGCGGGGCCGCTCGGTGAGTCGCCCGTAGGGCCCCTCGACGACCACCCGCGTGCCGGGCCGCAGCGCCGCGACCTGCGCGCTCCCGTCGCCGAGCGCCTTGACGGTGATCCGCAGGCTGCGCCCGTCGGGGGCGGCGGACAGCGAGTAGGGGTGGGCGCGGGTCCAGCCGGGCCCGGTCAGGAACCGCCAGGTGAGGAACTGCCCGGCGACCACGGGCAGCCGGTCGAGGCGGCGGCCGGTGACGTAGACCGAGACGACGTCGTGGTCCTCCCGGACGACGGAGGTGACGCGCAGGTCGTGGCGCAGCGTCCGCGCCACCGGCAGCCCGACCCGGAAGGCCAGTACCGCTCCGGCGGCCGCGGCCCACAGCGTCCACCAGTAGACGGTGGCGAGGGTCGAGAGCAGGAACTCCTGGCCGGTCCACAGCTGGTGCGGCAGCGCGAGCCCGACGCCGAGGTAGGCGTAGAGGTGCAGCAGGTGCCACGACTCGTAGCGCAGCCGGCGCCGCGCGGCCCGGACGCTGGTGACGACCACCAGCACCAGGCATGCCGTGCCGGCCGCGGCCAGCAGCATCCCCGGGTAGCCGACGGTGAGGTCCCACAGCGTGCCCGGAACCCGCGGGAGCTCGCCCGCCGCGTAGCCCCCGGTGATCAGCCCGATGTGGGTGACCAGGAGGGTGAAGGAGGCGAAGCCGGCGAGGCGGTGCATCCGGGCGAGGCGGTCCTGCCCGACGGCCCGCTCGACGACCGGGATGCGGGCCATCAGCAGGACCTGCACCAGCAGCAGGTCCGAGGCCAGCAGCCCGGTGAGCCGCCCGAGCGAGGTCAGGCCGCCGGCCCAGCCGGACAGCGCGGAGAGCCCGCCGCCCGCGACCCACAGGCCGGTGACGACGAGCAGGCTCGCCCCGACGAGCACGACGGCCGCGGTGCGCGCCGTCGCGTCGGCGCGGGCCGGGCGGGGGGTGACCACCGGGGCCCGCGGGCCGTCCAGCACGGCGGTCACGTCGACGGCCCGGCGGCGCCGGGGAGGGCGGGCGCGTCGTCGTCGTCGGGGAAGCCGCGGTCGGGGCCGCGGAACCCGTCGCGGTCGGCCTGGGCCGACGTCGGCGGGCCGACCGGGGCCGTCGCGCGTCCCACCGCGAACCCGCCCGCCCCGCCGACGAGCAGCAGCCCGGCGGCGGCCGCGGCCACGAGGGCCCGGCGCCGTCGACCCGGACGGGCCGGCCGGGTGTCGACCGGCTCCGGGGCCGGGGCCCCGGCCCCGGTGGGCTGCTCGTCGTGCGCCGTCGGCTCCCAGCGGGATCCGCTGGCCGGCTGCTCGCTGTTCACGGATGCTCCTCGTCGTCTCGGTACGCCCAGGGTGGGCGGCCGGGGTGGGAGCGACCGGTGGGTCAGCTGTGCGTCTGCTGTGAGCGCGGGAGCGCGTCGAGGCCGAGCAGTCGGTCGAGCACCCGGAAGCGGTAGGCCAGCGACAGCACCACGAACCAGGTCAGCAGCGCGGGCAGCACCGTCGTGAACACCGGCCGCGCCGGGCCCGTCAGCCCGAAGTAGTCGGACAGGGCCGGCACGAACAGCACGAACCCGAACGCCACGACGAGCACGGCGACGAGCACGGCGGGCCTGCGGTCGCCGGTGGGCCGCGTCCAGGCGGAGAACAGCCGGGCCGGGGGCCGGAGCAGCAGGATCAGCCCGAAGGAGGCCAGCGTGACGAACGTCGAGAGGCCGGTCTGGCCGGCGATCGTCGCGGCCGCCTCGACGAAGTCGGCGTCGGTGCCATAGGTCAGGCCGGTGTAGCCCTCGAAGGCGTCGATGACGAACTCCGGCGTGCGGCCGGTCGAGAGCCCGTTCAGCACCGACTGGTACAGCACGGTGTAGACGACCGTGCCGAACCCCGCCGTGATCACCGCGGCGGGCACGACGAACCGCGCGAGGTTGCCCAGCAGGTTCTCGTCCGGCGGCTCGGGCCGGGCCCAGAACGTGAGGAACAGCGTCGGCACGCCGACCGTGAGCAGCGTCAGCCCGACCTGGGTGGGCGAGTAGGGGAACCCCAGCCCCAGCATCGTGACGGCGAGGATCACCACGCCCTGCGTCGCGACGCGCGCGAGGAACACGTACATCGAGATCGCGATGCCGTTGATGATCTTCCGGCCCTCGGCCTGGGCGGGCAGCAGCGCGGCGAACGAGTCGTCGACGAGCACGATGTCGGCGACGTCGCGGGTGACGGCGCTGCCGCTGCGCATCGCCACGCCGACCTGCGCGCCCTTGAGCGCCCTGGCGTCGTTGACGCCGTCGCCGATCATCGCGACGTAGTGGCCGTGGCGCCGCAGCGACGCGACGATCCGCTCCTTCTGCTCCGGGGCGACCCGGCCGAACACGGTGGTGCGCGCGACGAGCGCGTCGAGCGCGGGATCGTCGAGGTCGTCCAGGTCCCGGCCGGTGACGGGCTCGCCCGCGTCGAGCCCGGCCTGGACGGCCAGGGCCGCGACCGTGCGCGGGTCGTCGCCGGAGAGCACCTTGAGCGCGACCCCGGCCGCGCGGAACCGGGCGATCGACCCGGTGACCTCGGGCCGCAGCTCGTCGGCGAGCACGATGATCGCGACGGCCTCCAGCCGGCCCAGCGCGGCGCGGCCGTCGCCGTCGCGCAGGTCGTCGGCGCGGGCGAGCAGCAGGACCCGCAGTCCCCGCGCGGCCCGCTCGGCCACCGCCGCGTCGAGGGCGGCCGGGTCGGCGAGGTGCGGGGCGAGCGCGTCGGGGGCGCCGAGGACCCACGTGCCGTCGTCGGTGGTGATGCCGGACCACCGCAGCGCGGAGGTGAACGGCACCTCGTCGTGCACGGGGCGGGCGGTGCCGGGCAGGGCGGCGGCGAGCGCGGCGGTCGTCAGGTTGGCGTCGGCGACGCTGTGCGCGAAGTCGCCCAGCGCGGCCTCGGCGCCGGTGGCCCCGCCGACCGGCTCGACCTCCTCGAGCACGAGCGTGCCGGTGGTCAGCGTGCCGGTCTTGTCGGTGCACACGACGTCGACGTTGCTGACCGACTCCACCGCGTTGACCTGCTGCACCAGCGCCCCGCGCCCGGCGATCCGCGCCGCCCCCGCGGTGTAGGCGACGGCGATGAGGAAGAACAGCCCGTAGGGCACCAGCCCGGACAGCACCGCCGTGGTCTGCACGACGCGCAGCAGCGAGATCCCCTCGATCGCGGCCTGGGCGAGGATCGCGCCGCTCATCAGCACCGTCAGCGCCATGACCAGGCGGACGACGAACTCGATCCGCCGCTGCAGCGGCGTCTTGTCGGTGGTGACGCGCCGCGCCTCCAGCGTGAGCCGGCCCGCGTAGCTCGCGGTGCCGACGTCCCGGGCGAGCATCCGGCCCGCACCGGACACGCACAGGCTGCCCGAGCGCAGCTCGTCGCCCGGGGCCTTCGCGACCGGGTCGGACTCGCCGGTGAGCAGCGACTCGTCGATCTCCACGCGCGTGCCGTCGAGCAGCGGACCGTCGACGACGACCTGGTCGCCCGGCCGCACCAGCACCACGTCGCCGCGCACGACGTCGACCGGGAGGACCTCGACGTCGGCCCCGTCGCGGACGACGACCACGACCGCGCGGTCGAGCAGCTGCAGCCCGTCGAGCTTGCGCTTGGCGCGGATCTCCTGGGTGGCGCTGATGACCGCGTTGACCAGGCCGAGTCCGACGCTGATCAGCGCGTCGTTGTAGCGGCCCAGAGCCAGCAGGGTGATCCCGATGGCGAACAGGATCGAGTTGTAGAAGGAGAAGACGTTGGTGCGCAGGATCGTCGCGTACGTCCGCGACGTGCCGCTGACGGCGACGTTCGACTCCCCGGCGCGGCGACGGGCGTCGGCCTCGGCCGTGGTGAGGCCGGAGATGTCCATGGCGGGGATGATCGCAGGGGGGCCCGTCGCCGGGGACGCGGGTCAGCCGGCCGGGAGCCCGTGCTCCAGGTAGGTCGGGACGCCCGCCCGCCGGGCGTCGATCGCGGCCGAGACCCGGCGGACGAGCCGGGGCTCCATCATCACGAACAGCTCGTCGGGCGACAGGAACGCCCACGAGGTGAGCACGTCGGGGGCGAGCTCGATCCGGTCGAGCTGCGCCTCGGTGAGCGTGCCGCCGTCGAAGACGAACCGGACCCGCTCCTCGCGCACGAGCGGCGCCCAGTCGACGACGAGCAGCCGCCCGGGCAGCAGGTCGAGCCGCAGCTCCTCGTGCAGCAGCCGCACGCACGCGTCGCGCGGCGTCTCGCCCTTCTCCACGTCGCCGCCGGGGATCTCCCAGCGGGGCTTGTAGGTGGGTTCGACGATCAGGACCTGGCCGTCGGCGTCGAGGAACAGCACCGCGGCCGCCGCCGCGGTCCGCGCGATGGTGTCGACGATCTCCACTGCGGTCTCCCGGGTCGTCAGGCGGGTGCGGTGCCGATGATCCCGCGCAGCTGGAGTGTGGCCCGGATCGGCAGCCCTGTCCTGACGAACGGGGCGGCCGCCCGCAGGCACGCGTCGTGGAAGGCCTCCTCGCCCGCGGCGGCGACCGCCTCGAAGCCCGGACCGGTCGACGCCAGGCCCCGGGCGTAGTGCTCGGCGTCGGCGAACTCCAGCACGAACGGGACGTCGAACAGCTCACCGGGCTCGAGGCCGGCCGCGGCGAGGAACTCCGCGGCCACCCCCGGGCGCTTGAGGGCGACCATGTCGGACTGGCGGTCGACCTGCGGCGGTGTGGCCAGCCGGAACGGGGCGAACAGCGGCCCGCCCTCCGACGCGGCCATCTCGCCCCAGAACGTGACCGCCACCCGCCCGCCGGGGCGCAGGACGCGGCGCGCCTGCGCGATCGCGCCCGGGGTGGTGGCCCAGATGCCCCGGAAGCTGGTGACGGCGTCGAAGGAGGCCGCGGCGAAGTGCGGTTCGGCCATGTCGCCGACGACGACGCGGCTGTCCGGGTTGCGCAGCGCGGCCACCGCGGCGAGCCGCGCCGAGGCGTCCACCCCGGACACCTCGGCCCCCTGCAGCCGGGCCAGCTCCATCGCCAGCCCGGAGCCGCACGCCATGTCGAGCACGGCACTGCCGGGCCCGATCCCGAGCAGGCGGTGGACGTGCAGGTACTCCCGCACGGCGGCGGGCTCCATCAGCGTGGCGAAGTCGGCGGCCCGCCGCCCCCATCCCTCGTCGACGGTCCGCCACTGCTCCACCGCGGGCTCCGGGCTCAGTGGAACGGCTTGTGCGGGATCGCCGCGTCGTTGAGCTGCTGGTCCATGTCGACCCAGATCGCGTCGTCCTCGATCTTGCACGCGTAGACCGGGATCGGGGCCACGGCCGGCACGCCCTTGGGCTCGCCGGTGCGCAGGTCGAAGCACGAGTTGTGGGCCGGGCAGATCAGGGTGTCGTCCTCCTGCAGGTAGCCCTCGTTGAGCGGCTGCTGCTGGTGGGTGCACGTGTTGTGCACCGCGGCGACCTCGTCCTCGTAGAGCCGGACCAGGCAGACCGGCTCGCCCGCCAGCTGGACGAGCATCATGTCGCCCTCCTCGAGCTGGTCCAGGTCCGCGACCGCTTCCCACGCCATGGTTCCTCCTAGTTTTTCTTGCGTCGTGCTGCGGGCAGGGAGCCCCGGACCTCGACCCAGCCGTTGCGGATGCGCGTGGGCAGGACCGGTTGGGGGTGGTGCGCGGGGCCGCGGACGATCCGGCCGTCGCGCAGGTCGAACTTCGACTCGTGCAGCGGGCAGGTCACCACGCAGTCCTCGACCGGGCCGCGCGAGAGCAGCGCGCCCGCGTGGCTGCACAGGTCGTCGATCGCGTGCACGACGTCGCCGGAGCGGTGCAGCATCACCTGGCGCCCGTCGACGGTGACGCCCGCGGTGGCGCCGTCGGGCAGGTCGGACTCCTCGACGGCCTGCACCCAGCGGGTCGGGCCGGTCGTCGTGGCGACCCGGTTGACCATGACGGCCTTGCCCTGCACGAGGTGCCCGCCGACGTACCCGGCGGCACCGGTGACGGCCATGCTCGCCAGGCCCAGCACCTGCGCGGGGCGGCGGTGCCCGTTGACCCGCGCGACGAGCGATGCGCCCTGCAGCGCGGTGCCCGCGAGGTTGAGCAGGCCGTGGAACAGGCCGGTGCGGCGGTCGTCGCCGTCGCTGACGGTCCAGTCGGTGAACCCGGTGGCGACGGTGCCCGCCGCGGCCAGCAGCCCGGCGGCGCTGAGCGTGCCCGCGGCGTCGAGGCCGCCGCGGCCGTCGGGCTCGTCCTTGCCCAGCGCGTCGAGGACGACGGTGCCGGCCCAGAACCCGATCGGCAGGTCGCTCAGCGCGGCGTGCAGGGAGTGACCGGCCCAGCGGCCCCCGTGCATGAGTTCGACGACCAGGTTGTCGCGGTGGCGGTCGTAGAGCGGTTGGGAGACGGCGGAGACCGACTCCTCGAGCGACTTCAACCACGGCCACCGCTCCACCCGCGCGAACAGGTGCCGGTGCCACGTGGTGGGGCCGAGGGGTGCCTCGGTGTCCGACATGGACTCTCCTGTCTGGCTGCGGAGGCGCAGTCAGGGGACGATCTCACCCGCGCCCGGTGACGGGCGTCTCATCGTGCGACGCCGGGCGGACTCCGGGGAGCAGGCGCAGCGCGTGCAGCGCCGTCGACAGCTCGGCGAGCGCGGTGGGGTGCTCCAGGTCGCGCCCGGTGTGCTCGGCGATGCGGCGCAGGCGGTGCCGGACGGTGTTGGGGTGCAGGAACATCCGCGTGCCGGTGACGGTGGCCGACCCGCCCGCGGCGAGCCAGTTCTCCAGCGTGTCGAGCAGCAGGTCCTGCTCGTCGCGGCGCAGCTCCAGCAGGTCGCCGAGCACCCGGCGGGCGATCTGCACGGCGGCCTCCGGCGCGGCGGCGACGAGGGTGGCGAGCGGCGTGTCGTCGAAGCGCCGGACCGACGGGGCGCCGGCGGGCGCGCTCTGCAGGGCGATGCGGGCGAGGTAGAGGTTCCGCGGCGTCTCGCCCAGCGCCGGGTAGACCGGGCTGACGCCCACGCGGCCCGGGGCGGCCCCACCGACGATCCGCACCGCGTCGGACGGGTCCGGGCCGGGCAGCGACACCACGCCGACCTCGACGTCGGGCAGCAGCCGCCAGGCCGAGGAGACGTTGACGGCGCGCAGCTTCGACGCGATCTCCGGCAGTGCGACCGTGCCGACCGCCGCCACCTCCGCCGCGACGGTGACGAACGAGCCGGTCGAGGGCAGGTCCAGGCCGTTGGCGATCTCCCACACCGAGCCCGCCGCGCCGGTCGTCAGGGCCTCCACCAGCGCCGAGCGCTCCTGCTCGTGGCGGCGCAGCTGGTGCGCGGTGGCGTCGCGGTGGGCCGTGGTGAGCATCGCGGAGTACTCGTCGGCCTTCCAGAACACGTGCGTGGCCAGCGCGGCCAGCCCGGGGGCGTCCACGCCGGCCCCGATCGCCTCGGCCGCGAGGAGCTCCCAGAACACCGCGAAACCGATCCGGAACCCGGCGAGGAGCTCCGGCAGCGGGGCCCCGGCCCGGCCGCGCAGCTCGCCGGTGCGGCGGGCGGCGGCGAGGTCGGCGCCGTCGGGGAGGGGGTCGGTGCGCAGCAGGTACCGGACGTTGTCGACGGCGGCGGTCCGCAGCGCCCCGGTGCTGACGAAGGTCTCGTCGCGGTAGAGCGGGATGCCGTCCTGGACGCGCGCGACGATCCGGTCGGCCACCTCGTCGAGGCGCCGGAGCAGGGCGGGGGCGACGAGGTGCAGCGCGCTCGGGACGTCGGCCACGGCGCGAGCCTAGGACCCGGGGGCCGGTGTGCGTGCGGACAATCCGGACGCCCCAGCGGTGTCCGTGGGAACCTCGCCACCGGGCGGGTGCCGCGGCCACGCTCGACGGGTCCCCATCGCCCCACCGGAAGGCCCGTCATGACCACCGCACCCGACACGATCGTCCTCGTCCACGGCTTCTGGGTGACCCCCCGGAGCTGGGAGGACTGGATCGCGCACTACGAGGCGAAGGGCTACCGCGTCCTCGCGCCCGCCTACCCCGGCTTCGAGGTCGAGGTCGAGTCCCTCAACGCCGACCCGTCCCCGGTCGAGGCGGTGACCATCACCTCGATCGTCGAGCACCTGGAGTCCGTCGTCGGCGGGCTCGACACGCCGCCGATCATCATGGGTCACTCGGCCGGCGGGGCGTTCACCCAGATCCTGCTCGACCACGGCTTCGGCGCCGCCGGAGTGGCGCTGAACTCGGCGCCGACCGAGGGCGTGCCGATCGTGCCGCTGAGCCAGATCAAGGCGACGTTCCCGGTGCTGAAGAACCCGGCCAACCGGCACAAGGCGATCGCCTACGACTTCGAGCACTGGAACTACGCCTTCACCAACACCTTCCCCGAGGACCGCGCCCGCGCCCTCTACGAGCGCTACGCGGTCCCGGTCTCCGGGCGGATCCTGTTCGAGAGCGCGCTGGCCAACCTCACCCCCGGCCACGGCGGCACCCACGTCGACTACGCCAACGCGGGCCGCGCACCGCTGCTGCTGGTCGGCGCGAGCGAGGACCACATCATGCCGCCCGCCGTGCAGCGCTCCAACGCGAAGCACTACACCGCGGCCGGGACGCTCACCGAGTACGTCGAGTTCGGCGGGAAGCCGCACCTGCTGCCGGCCGCGCCCGGCTGGGAGGAGATCGCCGACTACGTCCTGGCGTGGGCGGTGCGCAACGCGCGACGATGATCGGGTGACGGACGAGGAGCTGGTGGTCGAGTTCGCGCTCGCGCGGCTCGACCACCCCGGTCTCGACCTCGAGGAGATCGCCGCAGTGGTCGTCCGCCGGGCCGGGCCGGACCGGCAGCTGGAGTTCGCCTCCCGCAACCTCGCGCAGCGCGGCGAGCTGCGCGGCGGGTCGTACGAGACGGCCGTGGAGTACGTCCTGCGCGTGGTCCTGCGGCTGCGCGACGCCGACTGAGCCGGTCTCAGCGCAGCAGCCGGTTGAGGGCGGGCGCGACGTCGCGGTGCCCGGCGACGGGGGCGAACCGGCCGTGGCCGAGCCGGGCGAGGTCGGCGCCGAGGGGGGCGTCGTGCTCGCCGTCGGTCTGCAGCAGGACGTGCAGCTCGGGGAAGCGGCGGGCGACGAGGCGGGGGTCGGGCCCGGCGTTGTGGACGGCGTCGGTGAGCAGCACCGCGGTGCGGCGCCGGGCCGAGGAGCGGGCCAGCTCGGTGTGGGCCACGGTCAGCGCGAAGTGCACGTTGGTGAGGCCGCGGGCGGGGATGCGGAGCAGCTGGTCGAGCAGCCGGGACGCGGGGACGTACTGCTCGAGCGGGGTGAGCAGCGCGGCGTCGGACCAGAACGCGACCAGCGCGAGCCGGTCGTCGACGAGGTCGGCCGACAGCGCGGCGACCGTGGCCGCGGCCATCCGCACCTTCTCCCCGCGCATGGACCCGGACACGTCCACGACCAGCACGACGTCGCGGCGCGAGCGCATCCGCTCGCGCACCACGATGTCGGTGTCCTCGGGGACCGGGCGCTCGGTGAGGACCTCGATGGTGCGGTCGAGGTCGATGTCGTCGGACCGGTACCGGTAGGGCACCGACGCCAGCCGGCCGGAGCCGCGCTCGGCGCGGGGGTCGCGCGGGCGGCGGCGGATCGCGAGGCGCCGGGCGATCCGCTGGGCCAGCGCGGCCACCTCGGGGTCGGGCGTGCGGTCCTCCAGCAGCTCGGCGACCTCGCGGTGCCGCGCGGTCTGCTGCGTGGTGAGCACGCCCTGCCCGCCCGCGGCCTGCGCCAGGTCACCGGTGCCGCGCTCGCCGGACAGGTCGACGACCACGGGGGTGCCCGCCCCCGTGCGGAACAGCGCCGGGGCCTCGGCGAGCTGCTTGGGCCTGCGCCGCAGGGGTGTGAGGCCGCGCGGGCCGCGGTCGGCCCCGGGCAGCTCTACGGCGTTGTCGATGTCGAGGTGGTGGGGTCCCGGCGCGGCCCGCCGGGGCGCGAGAAAAAATGGTTCTCCCAGATCTCGGTGATCACCTGCTCCGGGGTGACGTCGGCCGCCTCGTCCACGCCGACGCGCGCGGACAGGGCGAGCAGGGCGGCGTCGAGGATCCGGCGGGGCCGGTCGCCGTCGTAGCTGCCCAGGTGCTCCAGCTCCGCGGCGATCGCGGCCAGGTCGATCGCGCCCCGGACGCTGGATCCCCGGCGCAGGTCGGGGTGGGCCCGGGTGGCCCGGGTGAGCGCGACGGCGTCGGCGACCAGCTCACCGTCCGGTGAACCGGTGCGGACCGCGACGATGTCGGCCTCCTCCGCCGCGTCCTGGTAGCCGATCGCGAGGCGGCACCAGCGGTCGTAGACGGAGTCGGAGATCCGGGCGGTCCCGACGTTGTCGAACGGGTTCATCGACGCCAGCACCCGGAACTTGGGCAGCGCGGTGATCAGGCCGACGCGGGGGACCGCGACCTCCCGCTCGGCCATCGCGGCGAGCAGGGTGTTGAGCGTGTCCTCCGGGGCGCGGTTGAGCTCCTCGATGTAGAGGAACCCGCCCTGCTGCATCGCCTCCACGAGCGGGCCGGGGACGAAGTTGTCGGCCGAGTAGTCCTCGCGCAGCACCCGGGCGGGGTTGTGGTGGCCGACCAGGCGCGCGGGCGTCAGCTCGGCGTTGCCCTCGACCAGGACGAACGGCACGCCCCAGTTCGCGGTGATCGCCCGCAGGATCGTCGACTTCGACGTGCCCGGCGGGCCCTCCAGCATCACGTCCCGTCCGGCGGACACCGCCGCGAGCACCAGGTCCAGCTCGCGGCGGCGTCCGACGACGGTCCGGGCGATGTCGTCGCGCCGGGACGCGCGGGTGGCGGTCACTTCTGCAGGAACCCCGCGTCGACGGGCAGCGACACCCCGGTGACGTAGCGGGCCTCGTCGGAGGCCAGCCAGACGACCGCGTTGGAGATGTCGACGGCCTCGACCATCTCCACCGGCAGCAGGTTCTGGATGTTGGCCGCGCCGTCGTCGGTGGCCAGGAACTGCGCCGTGAAGTCGTTGACGACCATCGGCGTGTTCACCCCGGTCGGGTGCACGGTGTTGACCCGGATCGAGTGCGGGGCCAGCTCGATGGCCAGCGTCCGCATCAGCCCGACGACCCCGTGCTTGGCCGCGGCGTAGTGCGCGATCCCGGCCATGCCCTTGATGCCCGCGGTGGAGCTGGTGATGACGATCGAGCCGCCGTCGCCGCCGTCGATCATGGTGGGGATCGCGGCCTGCACCGTGCGCCACACCCCGGTGAGGTTCACCGCGATCATCTCGTCCCACGCCTCGTCGGTGATCGACCACGCGTTCTCCGCGAACGTGGCGATGCCGGCGTTGGCGCACACGACGTCGAGCCGGCCCAGCTCGCCGACGCCCTCGGCGACCAGCGCGGTGAGCGCGCCGGAGTCGCGGACGTCGGCCTCGCGGGCGACGATCCGGCGGTCCAGCTCCTCGACCTGCCGCACGGTCTCCGCGAGGTCGTCCGGGGTGGCCAGCGGGTAGGGGACCGTGCCGAGCTGGCTGCACACGTCGAAAGCGATGACGTCCGCGCCCTCCTGCGCCAGCCGCACCGCGTGCGACCGTCCCTGTCCGCGCGCGGCCCCCGAGACCAGCGCGACCTTGCCCTCCAGGCGTCCAGCCATGGTCTCGTCCTCTCAGCCCGCGTTGGTCGCGGTGGCGCCCGCCGCCACCGCGAGGGTCTCGCCGGTGATGTACCGGGCCTCGTCGGAGGCCAGGAACAGCATGGCGTTGGAGATGTCGACGGGCTCGATCCACGGCACCGGGATCGCGTTCAGCGTCTGGAACGCCGGCGCGGCGTCGTCGCGGGTCGGGTTCTCCAGGTCGGGGAGGAACAGCCGGTAGGCCGCCTCGTTCTGGATCATGCCGGTGTCGACGCCGGTGGGGCAGATCGCGTTCACCGTGATCCCGTTGCCGCCGACCTCCTGCGCGAGCGACTTCACCAGCCCGATCACGCCCCACTTCGTGGCCACGTAGTGCCCGATGTTCGGGAAGCCCATCTTCCCGGCGGTCGACGAGGTGGCGATGATCCGGCCGGAGCCCTGCTCGACCATCGCCGGCAGCACGGCGCGCATCGCGTGGAAGACGCCGGTGAGGTTGACGTCGATCATCTCCCGCCAGGCGTCGTCGGTCATCTCCGCGATCGTGGAGAACGTGAAGATGCCCGCGTTGGCCAGCAGGACGTCCACGCGGCCCAGCTCGGTGCGGGCCCGGTCGACGAACGCCTGCACCTGGCCCGGGTCGCGCACGTCCGCGCGGACGGCGACGCAGCGCCGGTCCAGCTCCTCGACGAGCGCGACGGTCTCGTCGAGGTCCTCCGGCCGGGCCATCGGGTAGGGCACGGACTCCAGCTGAGCGGCGATGTCGCAGAAGGCGATGTCGGCCCCCTCGCGGGCGAACGCGAGCGCGTGCGAGCGGCCCTGGCCGCGGGCCCCTCCGGTGATCAGTACGACCTTGCCGTCGAACTTCCCCATCGCTCCTCCTCGAGCGTCGGTGGTGACTTCAGCGGGCGAGTGCTCCCCCGTCCACGGCGAGGCAGTGGCCCGTGACGTGCCGGGCCGGGTCGGACAGCAGCCACATCAGCGCCCCGGTCACCTCGTCGGGCGAGATGACCTCCATCAGCAGCTGGTCGTGCAGCCAGCGCTTGTGCACGTCGTCGGGGGTGAGGCCGAGCTCGTCGGCGAGGCCGGAGAGCATCGGCGAGTCGACGGCGCCGGGCAGGATCGCGTTGACGGTGACGGCGTCGGGGGCCAGCTCGATCGCCATCGCCCGCGTCAGCCCGACGACGCCGTGCTTGGCCGCCACGTAGTGCGCGAACTCCGGCACCGCGCGCACCCCGCCGGTGGACCCGATGTGCACGACCCGGCCGCGCGGGGAGCGCCGCAGCAGCGCGGACGCGGCCTTGGTGGTGCGCCAGACCCCGGACAGGTTCGTGTCGACGACGGCGCTCCACTGCTGCTCCGACAGCTCCCAGAACGGGGCGCTGGTGACGACGGCGGCGTTGTTCACTAGCACGTCGAGCCGGCCGAACGCGTCCTCGACGGCCGCGACCGCGGCCTCGACCGAGGCGGGGTCGCGCACGTCGGCCACGAGCGGGACCGCGCGCCGGCCGCGCGCGGTGACCTCGGCGACCACGTCGTCGAGCTCCGCGCGGGTGGCCAGCGGGTAGGCGGGCACGTCGAGGTCCGTGCAGACGTCGAGGGCGGCGATGTCGGCCCCGGCGTCGGCGAGGGCGAGGCAGTGCGAGCGGCCCTGGCCGCGCGCCGCGCCGGTCACGAGGGCGACCTGTCCGGTGAGGTCGACGGGTTTCGCTGCCACGGCCACCACCTCCGAACCGTCCGGAATCGTTTCGGTCGTGTCCGGTTTGTCGGAGGTTGACCGCGTCGTCGCGTGAGGTGTACCACCGACGGGTGACGGTCCCAAGTCGTTCCTGAACGGATCCGGGCGAATCGAGGCGGCTCATGACGGTGCCCCGGCTGTTGACGGTGGGCGAGGCCGCCCGCGCGCTCGGCATGTGCCGCACGACGCTGCTCGCGGCGGAGGAGTCCGGGTTGCTCGTGCCGAGCCGCACGCCGGGCGGGCACCGCCGCTACGACCCCGCCGACCTCGACCGCTTCCTGGGGCGGGCCCGTCCCGCGCCCGCGCCGCCGCCCACCGACCCCGCACCCCAGGCGGTGCACCTCGTGCCCGCCGTCCGGGCCGCGGTGCGCCCGCTGGCCCGGGCCCTGGACGCGGAGTCGGCGGGCGTCTACCTGGCCGGGGAGGACGCGGGCCTGCGCTTCTGCGCGGCGTTCGGCGTGCCGCGCTGGCTGGCCGAGCGGCTCGCCGACACCCCCGCCCCCGCGGCCGTCGCCCAGGCCCACTCCGCCCGCCGGCACCGCGTGTTCGACCCGGCGGAGGTCGCGTTCCCCGAGCCGCGCTCGACCGGGCACGGCGCGGCGGTGCCGCTGTGCGCCGACGACGCCGAGCCCGTCGGTGCCCTGTTCGTGATCACCCGGTCCGACCGGGGGCTGCTCCCGGCCGACCTGCGGACCGTGGAGGCGTTCGGGTCGGTCGTCGCCTCGCTGGTCCGGTCGCTGCTCCGGGTCACCGAGCTCGAGCTGCGGCTCGCCCGGATCGCCGCCCTGTCGGGGTGAACGGGATCAGCGGTCGCGCTCGTCGTAGAGCCGCTTGAGCTTGCCCACCGAGCGCTCCAGGGTGTCCGGGTCCAGCACCTCGCAGGTGACGGTGACCCCGACGGTGTCCTTGACGGCCTTGGTCAGCGCGGCCGCGCCGGCCGCCCGGTCGGCCGGGGACGCGTCCGGACGGGCCTCGACCCGGACCCCGAGCGCGTCGAGGCGGCCCTGCGTCGTCAGGTGCAGCTGGAAGTGCGGCGAGAGCCCCGGCGTCCGCAGCACGATCTCCTCGATCTGCGTGGGGAACACGTTCACCCCGCGCAGGATGATCATGTCGTCGCTGCGGCCGGTGATCTTGGCCATCCGGCGCATCGACGGCCGGGCGGTGCCGGGCAGCAGCGTCGTGAGGTCGCGCGTGCGGTAGCGGATGATCGGCAGCGCCTGCTTGGTCAGGCTCGTGAACAGCAGCTCGCCCTCCTCGCCGTCGGGCAGCGGGGTGGCGTCGAGCGGGTCGACGACCTCGGGCAGGAAGTGGTCCTCCCAGACGTGCAGCCCGTCCTTGGTCTCCACGCACTCCTGCGACACGCCGGGCCCCATGACCTCGGACAGCCCGTAGATGTCGACGGCGTGGATGTCCATGCGCTCCTCGATCTCCAGGCGCATCTGCTCGGTCCACGGCTCCGCGCCGAAGATCCCGACCTTCAGCGTCGAGGAGCGGGGGTCGATGCCCTGGCGCTCGAACTCGTCGATGATCGTGAGCAGGTAGGACGGCGTGACCATGATGACGTCCGGCTCGAAGTCCATGATCAGCTGGACCTGGCGGGGGGTCATGCCGCCGGAGATCGGGATCGCCGTGGCCCCGAGCTTCTCGATGCCGTAGTGGGCGCCGAGGCCGCCGGTGAACAGGCCGTAGCCGTAGGCGTTGTGCACGCGCTGGCCCGGGCGCCCGCCCGCCGCGCGGATGGAGCGGGCGATCAGCCCGGCCCAGTCCTCGATGTCCTGCGCGGTGTAGCCGACGACCGTCGGGCGGCCGGTGGTGCCGGAGCTGGCGTGGATGCGCCGCACCTCCGACTGCGGCACGGCGAACATGCCGTACGGGTAGTTGTCGCGCAGGTCGGCCTTCGTCGTCATCGGGAACGCCGCGATGTCGGCGAGCTCGCGGCAGTCCTCGGGACGCACCCCCGCGGCGTCGAAGGAGCGGCGGTAGTGCGGCACGTTGTCGTAGGCGTGCCGCAGGGTCCACTGCAGGCGGCTGAGCTGCAGCGCGCGCAGCTCGTCGACCGACATGCGCTCGGCCGCGTCGAGGGTCTCCGGGGCGGGGGCGTCGCCGAGGCGCCGGGTGGTTGCGGTCATGACTCCTGCTTCGCGACGAGGGTCAGCACGTCGTAGCGCGCGACGGACTCGCCGTCCTGGCGCGTGACGTCGGCGTCCCAGCGGACCTCGCCGTAACCGGCCGAGTCGCGGGGGGTGAGCTGCTTGCAGGTGAGCGTGACGGTCAGGGCGTCGCCGAACTTCACCGGCGTGAGGAACCGCAGGTCGTCGACGCCGAAGTTGGCGAGCACCGGGCCGGGGTCGGGGTCGACGAACAGGCCGGCGGCCAGGGAGACGATCAGGTAGCCGTGCGCGACGCGCTCGCCGAACAGCGGGTTCGCCGCGGCGGCCTCGGCGTCCATGTGGGCGTAGAACGTGTCGCCGGTGAACTCGGCGAAGTGCTCGACGTCCTCCTGGGTGACGACGCGCGGCCCGGCGACGAGCGTGTCGCCGGGCCGGAGCTTCTCGAGGTGCTTGCGGAACGGGTGGACGTCGCTCTCGTGGCGCTGCGCCCCGGTGACCCAGCGGCCGGTGATCGCGGCGAGGGTGTCCGGGTCGCCCTGGATCGCGGTGCGCTGCATGTGGTGCAGGACCCCGCGGATGCCGCCCATCTCCTCGCCGCCGCCTGCGCGGCCGGGGCCGCCGTGCACGAGCTGCGGCATCGGCGAGCCGTGGCCCGTCGACTCCTTCGCGTCGCGGGCGTTGAGCACCAGCAGCCGGCCGTGCCACGGCGCGACGCCGAGCACGACCTCGCGGGCCCACGCGGTGTCGGCGGTGACGATCGAGCCGGCCAGGCTGCCCTGGCCCCGGGCGGCGAAGTCGATCAGCTGCTCGGTCGAGGTGTACGGGAGGATCGTCGAGACCGGCCCGAACGCCTCCACCTCGTGCGGCTCGGACCGCTCCGGGTCGCCGACCAGCAGGATCGGGGAGACGAAGGCGCCGCGGTCGGCGTCGGCGCCCACCACGTCGACCTGGTCGGGGTCGCCGAAGACGATGCGTCCGGCGTCGTCGAGCGCCTTGACGCTGCGCCGCACCTCCTCGCGCTGCTCCAGGCTGGCCAGCGCCCCCATCCGGACGCCGTCGGCGCCGGGGTGGCCGACGGTGACCTCCGCCAGCCGCGCCGAGGCCGCCTCGACCACCGCGTCGACGTGCTCGGTCGGCACGAACGCGCGCCGGATCGCGGTGCACTTCTGCCCGGCTTTCACCGTCATCTCGGCGACGAGGCCCTTCACGAACAGGTCGAACTCGTCGGTGCCGGGGACGGCGTCCGGGCCGAGCGCGGAGAGGTTGAGCGAGTCGGCCTCCGCGGAGAACCGCACCGAGTTCCGGACGATCGCGGGGTGCGTGCGCAGGGTCTGCGCCGTCGACGCGGATCCGGTGAAGGAGACGAGGTCCTGGCCGGTGAGGTGGTCGAACAGGTCGCCGACCGAGCCCGCGACGAACTGCCACGCGCCGTCGGGCAGCAGCCCGGAGCCGACGACCAGCTCGGTGAGCTTCGCCGTGAGGAACGCGGTCGGGCTGGCCGGCTTGACGATGCTCGGGACGCCCGCGAGGAACGCGGGCGCGAACTTCTCCAGCGGCCCCCACACCGGGAAGTTGAACGCGTTGACCTGCACCGCGACGCCGTGCAGCGGGGTGCAGACGTGCTGGCCGAGGAACGTGCCGCCGCGGCCCAGCGGCTCGACGGCGCCGTCGACGTAGACGGTGTCGTTGGGCAGCTCGCGCTTGGCCTTGGAGGCGTAGGCGAGCAGGACGCCGATGCCGCCGTCGACGTCGAACTTCGAGTCGCCGAGCGTGGCGCCGGTCTGCGCGGAGACGGCGTAGAGCTCCTCGCGGTGCTCGCGCAGGTGCTGGCCCAGCGCCTTGAGCAGCGCGGCGCGCTGGTGGAAGGTCAGCGCGCGCAGCGCGGGCCCGCCGACGGTGCGGCCGTACTCCAGCGCCCCGGCGAAGTCCACGCCGTCGGAGGAGATCCGGGCGATCTCCTCCCCGGTGACCGCGTCGTGCAGGGGCCTGCCCTCGACGGAGGGGGTGAACCAGCTCCCCTGGACGTGGCTGCGCAGGACTGTCATCGACGACGCCTCCGGAAGACTCGGCTGTACCGACCGTTCGTTCGGGAGGGGACGCTAGCACGAGCCGGCGGTCGCCGACAGGGCTCGCGGGGCGGACCGATCGTTCGGTCGGCGCTACGCTGCGACCGTGACCGATGACCCCGCCGTCCTGCTCGCCCGCGACGACGTCGACCCGGCCGTCGCCGTCCTCACGCTCAACCGGCCGGCGCGCTACAACGCGCTGACCGTGGAGCTGAAGACCGCGCTGCTGGCCGCGGTACGGGAACTGGCCGCAGCCGACGACGTCCGCGCGCTGGTGGTCACCGGGTCGGGCAAGGCGTTCTGCGTCGGCCAGGACCTCGGCGAGCACGCGGAGTCCCTGCGCGCCGAGGCGTCCTCCGCGTTCGACACGGTCACCGAGCACTACAACCCGATCGTCCTGGGCCTCGCCGACCTGCCGTTCCCGGTGGTCGCCGCGATCAACGGGCCGTGCGTGGGAGCCGGTCTCGGCTTCGCGATGACGTGCGACCTGCGGATCGCCGCCGCGGGCCTGAAGTTCTCCACCGCGTTCGTCGGGATCGGGCTGACGGCCGACTCCGGGCTCTCCGCGAGCCTCGCGCACGCCGTCGGGGTCCCCCGCGCGAAGGAGCTGCTGCTGCTCAACGAGACCTTCACCGCCGAGGACGCCGCGAACTGGGGCCTCGTGCGGGCCGTCGTCCCGGCGGAGGAGGTGCTGTCCGCGGCGCTCGACCTCGCCCGGAAGCTCGCCGCCGGGCCGACGAGGGCGTACGCGGAGGTCAAGCGCGCGGTGCACCTCGGGGCGGTGTCCGACCTGCCGACCGTCCTCGCGGAGGAGGGGGCGGCCCAGACGCGGCTCGCCGCCACCGAGGACCACGTCGGGGCCGTCGACGCCTTCCTGGACAAGCGGAAGCCGGAGTTCCGGGGCCGATGACCAGCGCCGCGCGCGCCCGCCGCCCCAGCCACGGGCCGGGGTCGCTGCTGGAGGTGGCCGTCGGGGAGTTCAACACCCGCGGCTACGACGCCACGTCGATGGAGGACCTCTCCCGCGCGGCCGGCATCACGAAGTCGTCGTTCTACCACCACTTCGCGGGCAAGGAGGCGCTGCTGCGGGCGGCGCTGGAGCGCGCGATCGACGGCCTGTTCGCCGTACTCGACACCGACGGCGCCCGCACCGGCACCCCGCTGACGCGGCTGCGCCACATCGTGCGCGGCCAGGTCGAGGTGCTGGTCGAGGAGCTGCCCTACGTGACGCTGCTGCTGCGGGTGCGGGGCAACACCGAGAGCGAGCGGTGGGCGCTGGAGCGCCGCCGCGAGTTCGACGCGCAGATCGCCGCGCTGGTGCGCGCGGCCGTCGATGCGGGGGAGATCCGGATCGGGGTGGAGCCCGCGCTGGCGGCGCGGCTGCTGTCCGGGCTGGTCAACTCCGTCGTGGAGTGGGCGCGGCCCGGCCGCGGCACGTCGACGCTGCCCGACGAGGTGGCGCGGGCGGCGTTCGAGGGGATCCTCCCGGCGCGATGACGGAGTTCGCCGAGCGCGGTCCCGTCGACGACCTCGCGCTGTCGCAGCTGCACGCCGCCGCGTTCGGGGAGAACGCCCGGCTGGTCGCGTGGGGCGCCCGCCTGGAGCGCCACAGCCTCACCTGGTTCACCGCGCACGACGGCGGGCGGCTGATCGGGTTCGTCAACGTCGCGTGGGACGGCGACCGGCACGCGTTCCTGCTGGACACGGTCGTCGCGGCGGAGCACCGCGGGCGCGGCGTCGGGCGGGAGCTGGTGGCGCGGGCGGTGCGGGCGGCCGCCGACGCGGGCTGCACCTGGCTGCACGTCGACTTCGCCGAGGACCTGCGCCCCTTCTACCTCGACCGCTGCGGCCTCGCGCCCACCGCGGCGGGCCTGGTGCGGCTGCACCGCTGAGGCCCGCCCTTGCGTCATCGGGCGCCGTGCGGCACCCTTGAGCCGAACGAACATTCGGTAGGAGGCGCCCGGTGGACGAGTTCGAAGCCCAGTTCGACGCGACGATCGCCGCGGACCAGCGCGTGGAGCCCCGGGACTGGATGCCCGAGGCGTACCGCAGGACGCTGATCCGGCAGATCGCGCAGCACGCGCACTCGGAGATCATCGGGATGCAGCCCGAGGGCAACTGGATCCTGCGGGCGCCGTCGCTGCGCCGGAAGTCGATCCTGCTGGCCAAGGTGCAGGACGAGGCCGGGCACGGCATGTACCTCTACGCGGCCGCCGAGACGCTCGGCGTCGACCGCGAGGAGCTCACCGAGAAGCTCATCGACGGCAAGCAGAAGTACTCCTCGATCTTCAACTACCCCACGCTGAGCTACGCCGACATCGGCGTCATCGGCTGGCTGGTCGACGGCGCGGCGATCTGCAACCAGGTGCCGCTGTGCCGCTGCTCCTACGGGCCGTACGCCCGGGCGATGATCCGGATCTGCAAGGAGGAGTCGTTCCACCAGCGGCAGGGCTACGAGCTGCTGCTCGCGATGGTCAACGGCACCGACCGCCAGCGCGAGATGGTGCAGGAGTCGGTGAACCGGTTCTGGTGGCCGTCGCTGATGATGTTCGGCCCGCCCGACGACGACTCGCCCAACTCCGCGCAGTCGATGGAGTGGGGCATCAAGCGCCACACCAACGACGAGCTGCGCCAGCGCTTCGTCGACATGTCGGTGCCGCAGGCGAAGGCGCTCGGCGTCACGTTCCCGGACCCGGAGCTGGTGTGGAACGAGGAGAGGCAGGCGCACGACTACGGCGAGCCCGACTGGGACGAGTTCAAGGCCGTCATCGCCGGGTCCGGCCCGGCCAACGCGCAGCGCGTCGCGCACCGCCGCCGCGCCCACGAGAACGGGGCCTGGGTGCGCGAGGCGGCCCGGGCGTACGCGGAGAAGCAGGACGCGCGGAAGGCGGTCGCGGCATGAGCGACGGCTTCACCGCGGAGGGCGGCCACGGGGCCGTACCGACCGAGGGCGTCGAGACCGGTTCCGGGAAGCCGAAGCGCCGCTCCTGGCCGCTCTACGAGGTGTTCGTGCGCGGCAAGCGCGGTCTCAACCACGTGCACGTCGGCTCGCTGCACGCCGCCGACGACGAGATGGCGCTGCACAACGCGCGCGACGTCTACACGCGCCGCAACGAGGGCGTCAGCATCTGGGTGGTGAAGGCCGACCACATCTCCGCGTCGAGCCCCGACGAGAAGGACTCGTTCTTCGACCCCGCGGCCGACAAGGTCTACCGCCACCCGACGTTCTACGCGATCCCCGAGGACGTGCCGCACCTGTGAACGCGTCACACGACACCGAGCAGAACGCCTACCAGTCCCTGTCCGAGACCACCGAGCACGACGACCCGCGCTGGGCGTTCGGCACGGGCGTCGAGGACGTGGCGGCGGAGATCACCTCGCCGGTGCCCGACGGCGTCGACCCGGCCGATCTCGCCGCCTACTGCCTGATGCTCGGCGACGACGCGCTGCTGTGCAGCCACCGGCTCTCCGAGTGGGTCAGCAACGCCCCCGAGCTGGAGGAGGAGGTCGCGCTGGCCAACACCGCGCTCGACCTCCTCGGCCAGGCCCGCGTGCTGCTGGCCCGCGCCGGGCACGTCGAGGGGCGGGACCGCGACGAGGACGCGCTCGCCTACCTGCGCACCGACGCCGAGTTCCGCAACGTCGCGCTCGCCGAGCTGTCCGACGACCTCGACTTCGCCCGCGCGATCGCCCGGCTGCTGATCTTCTCGTCGTGGCGCCTCGCGCTGCTGCACCGCCTGCTCGGCTCGGCCGACCCGGTGATCGCCGCCGTCGCGGGCAAGGGCGTCAAGGAGCTGACCTACCACCGCGACTACGCGGCGCGCTGGACGCTGCGCCTGGGCGACGGCACCGACGAGTCGCACGCGCGGATGCAGGCCGCCCTCGACGCCCTGTGGCCCTACGTCGGCGAGCTGTTCCGCACCTCCGACGAGGAGCGCAGGCTCGTCGAGGCCGGGGTGGCGGTGGATCCGGCCGACACCCGCGAGGAGGTCGACGCGGTGCTCGACCAGGTGCTGGAGAAGGCCACGCTCACCCGTCCGGACCGTCCCTTCATCGGCACCATCGGCGGCCGCAGCGGGCGCCAGGGCGTGCACACCGAGCACCTCGGCCACGCGCTCGCGGAGATGCAGAGCCTGGCGCGGCAGCACCCGGGCGCGACGTGGTGACCCCGGAGGGCGCCCGGGCGGCCGTGGCCTCGGTCGTCGACCCGGAGATGCCGATGCTCACGCTCGACGACCTCGGTGTCGTCCGGTCGGTCGAGGAGGACGGTGACCGCGTCACCGTCACGCTCACCCCGACCTACTCGGGCTGCCCCGCGATTGAGGAGATGCGCGCCGACGTCCGGGCCTCGCTGGCCGAGGCCGGGTACACGCGCGTCGAGGTGCGCACGGTGTTCTCGCCGCCGTGGAGCACCGACTGGATCTCCTCCGACGGCCTGCGCAAGCTCGCCGAGGCCGGGATCGCGCCGCCCGCGCGCATCGGGCTGCGCAGCAGCGGACCGATCCCGCTCACCCTCACCCCGCCATCGCAGGCGGTGCGCTGCCCGCAGTGCGGTGCGCCCGCGACCGACGAGATCTCCCGCTTCGGGCCCACCGCGTGCACCGCGCTGCGCCGCTGCCCGTCGTGCCGGGAGCCGTTCGAGCACATGAAGGAGATCTGAGGTGTCGGACTTCCACACCCTGACGGTCGCCGACGTCGACCGCCTCTGCGACGACGCCGTGGCCGTCACCTTCGACGTGCCCGACGACCTGCGCGAGCTCTACGCCTTCCGGCCCGGCCAGTTCCTCACCCTCAAGCAGGGCGACGAGCGCCGCTCGTACTCGATCTGCGCCCCGGTCGGCGCGCCGCCGCGGGTCGGGGTCCGGCGCGTCGCGGGCGGGCTGTTCTCCCAGTGGCTGGTGGACGAGCTCGCCGCGGGCGACGAGGTCGAGGTCGGCGTGCCGGCCGGCTCGTTCACCCCCGAGCTGGAGCCGGGCACCCACCACGGGCTCGTCGCGGCGGGCTCGGGCATCACCCCGGTCCTGTCGATCGCGGCGTCGCTGCTCGCCGCGCACGACGACACCCGCGTCACGCTGCTCTACGGCAACCGCCGCACCGACACCGTCATGTTCACCGAGGAGATCGCCGACCTCAAGAACGCCCACGGCCCGCGCCTGCACCTGCTGCACGTGCTGTCCCGCGAGCCCACCGAGGCCGACATCTTCAACGGCCGCCTCGACGCCGAGCGGATGCGCGCGCTGTTCGGCGCGCTCGTCGACGTCGAGGACGTCGACCACTGGTGGCTGTGCGGCCCGCTCGGGATGACCGAGGACGCCGTCGCCGTCCTCACCTCCCTCGACGTCGCGCGCAACCGGGTGCACCGCGAGCTGTTCTACGTCGACGAGCCCCCGCCCGAGGTGCACCGCCCCGAGGAGGAGACGGGGGAGGGCAGCGAGGTCACGGTCGTCCTCAACGGCCGCACCACCCCGCTCACGCTCCCGCGCGACGTCCCCGTCCTCGACGCCGCGCAGAAGGTGCGCGGCGACCTCCCCTTCGCCTGCAAGGGCGGGGTCTGCGGCACCTGCCGGGCCCGCGTCACCGACGGGGAGGTCACCATGCGCCGCAACTACGCGTTGGAGGACGACGAGGTGGCGGCCGGCTACGTGCTGACCTGCCAGACGCTCCCGGTGTCGGAGAAGGTCACGGTCGACTTCGACTCCTGACCGGCAGCAGCGGGTCCGACGTCGGCGTCAGGTAGGGCGCCAGCAGCGCCGCGAGCTCGGGGTCGGGGCGGCCGGCGCGGGCCTCGGAGCCCACCCGGGTGGCGAAACCGGCGAGGAAGTCGGCGACCTGCACGCGGGCGTCGTCCCCGGAGGCGACGAACCGCACCGGGCACCCGACCAGCGCGAGCCGCGCCGGGGTCAGGGCGTTCTGCCGGTCGTGCACGATCGTGATGTCGTCGCCCCAGACCCGCACGGTCTCCCGCAGGGCGGGGACGAGCAGGTCGGTCCCCGCGAACGCCGACTTGTCGACGACGTGCACGTGGGCGTGCCCGAGCACCGGACCGGTCCGGCCGAACAGCCACAGCAGGGTGCCGCGGTGCTTGGGCCGGAGCAGGTGGTTGGCCTTGTACTCCTGCGCGGGCGAGCGGATCCGGCGCCGCAGGTCGGCGACGCACCCGCCCGCGGCGTCCGGCGACAGGTCGACCCCGGCGTGCGCGAACACGTCGGTGACCCCGCCGACGAGCCGGTCGCCCTCGTAGCCCGACTCGTCGCAGGCGATCTCGCGCACAACGCAACGTAGCCCCGTCGACACGGCGGCGTCCCCGGGATTGGATGGACGGATGCAGTTGATCGACGACGACGTCGACCTGGCCGACACGGTGGCGCGGGTGCGCCGGGACCTCGCCGAGCACGGGTGCTCGGTGGTGACCGACTTCGTGCCCGCCGAGCTCCACGAGGTGCTGCGGGAGGAGGGGGCGGCGGCCGCGCCGGGCGCGTACTACGACGTCGAGACGGTCAACGTCTACAACACCGCGCCCGACCCGTCGCTGCCGCCGGACCATCCCGCGCACCGCACCGTCGAGCGCGGCAACGCCTTCGTCGCCCGCGACGCGCTGCCCGCGGGCGCGATCATCGAGCGGCTCTACACCGATCCGCGGTTCCAGCGGTTCGTCGCCGACTGCTTCGGCCTGTCCGAGGTGTTCCCGCTGGCCGACCCGCTCTCCGGGCTCGTCCTCAACGTCGTGACGCCCGGCCGCAGCCACCCGTGGCACTTCGACACGAACGAGTTCACGGTCAGCATGCTCACCCAGGAGCCCGAGGGCGGTGGGGTATTCGAGTACTGCCCGAACATCCGCTCCGCCCGCGCCGAGAACGTCGAGGACGTGCGCGCGGCCCTCGACGGCACGTTCCCCTCCCGCCGCCTCGCGCTGCGCCCCGGCGACCTCCAGCTGTTCGCCGGGCGCTACTCGCTGCACCGCGTCACGCCCGTGACGGGCGCCACGGCGCGCCACTCCGCGATCTTCGCCTACAGCGAGCGGCCGGGGGTGGTCGGTACGGTCGCCCGGACGCGGCAGCTGTTCGGCCGCGTCACGCCCGCCCACCGCGCGGCCGAGGCCCGCGTGCGGGTCGACCGGCTGATGGACTGACGAGATCGAGGACGACGACGTGCCGACCTTCTCCCGCGAGGACGAGCTCCCCCGGGTCCCGCTGCCCGGCCTGGAGGAGACCGCCGAGCGGTTCCTCGCCTGGAGCGCCCCGCTGCTCACCGACGACGAGCGCGCCGCCACCGAGGCCGCCGTCGCCGACCTCCTGGCCCCCGGCTCGCCCGCGCACGCCCTGCACGCCGACCTGGTCGCCTACGACGCGCGGCCCGACGTCGCGAGCTGGCTCGACGACTTCTGGCGCGACCGCTACCTCGGCCGCCGCGACCGGATAGCCCTGAACGCCAACTTCTTCTTCCTGTTCGAGGACTCCGATCTCGGGCAGGTCGAGCGCGCCGCGCACCTCACGGCGTCGGCGGTGGCCTACAAGCTCTCCATCGACGACGAGACCCTGCCCGTCGCGGAGCAGCGCGGGAAGCCGCTGTCGATGCAGCAGAACCGCTACCTGTTCTCCGCCACCCGCATCCCCGGCGACCCGCGCGACACCTCCCGCACCCCCTACACCGACGAGTGGCCCGGACCGTCGCAGGAGCGGCACGTCGTGGTGCTGCACCGCGGCGCCGCGATCGCGCTCGACGTCGTCGACCCGGACGGCCGGCCGTACACCGCCGACGAGATCGCCACCGGGCTGCGCGCCGTCCTCGCCGAGGCCCCCGGCGACGGGGTCGGCGCCCTGACCAGCAAGGCCCGCGCGGAGTGGGCCGCGAGCCGCGCCGCGCTGCTCGACGCCGGCAACGCCGGGACCCTCGACGTGCTGGAGCGCGCGCTGTTCTGCGTCGTGCTGGAGGACGCGACCCCGGCCGACCCGCTGGCCGCCTCCGACGCCCTGCTGCACGGCGACGCCGCGAACCGCTGGTTCGACAAGGGCGTGTCGCTGATCGTCTTCGCTGACGGCACCGCCGGGTTCAACGGCGAGCACTGCAACCTCGACGGCACCACGATCATCGCCTTCCTGGACGCGATCCTGGAGGCCGAGCCGCACGGCGGGGGCGGCACGGGCGTCCCGGCGACGCGGCGGCTGGAGTGGGTCCTCGACGACGCGCTGCGCGCCGACATCGCCGCCGCCCGGGCCGACTTCGCGGCGTTCGCGGCGTCGACGGCCACCGTCACGCTCTCGGTCGACTTCGACGCCGAGCGCGCCAAGGCGCTCAAGTGCTCGCCCGACGCGTTCGCGCAGATGGCCTTCCAGCTCGCGCACCGGCGCGCCAAGGGCCACGTCGGAGCCACCTACGAGTCGATCGCCACCCGCTCGTTCAGGCACGGGCGCACCGAGGCGATGCGGGTGGTCACCCCCGAGGTGCTCGCGTTCGTCGCGGCGATGGACGAGCCCGACCTCGACGCCCGGCGCACGGCGTTCCGCGCCGCCGCCGACGCGCACGTCGCGCGGGCGCGGGAGTGCCAGGGCGGGCTCGCGCCGGAGCAGCACCTGTGGGAGCTGCAGATGCGGCAGCGGCGCAACGGGGGCGGTGAGCCGATGGCCCTGTTCGACTCGCCCGGCTGGACCGTGATGCGCGACGACTACCTGAGCACGAGCGCGGTGCCGTCGCCGCACATCCGCTACTGGGGCTTCGGGTCGACCAGCGAGAAGTGCATCGGCGTCGGCTACGCGATGCTCCCCGACCGGTTCGACCTGTACCTGAGCACCCCGGCCACCGTGGCGGGGCAGATGGCGGTGTTCGCCCGCGAGCTGCCGGTGGCCGTCCGCGAGCTGGAGGACCTGCTGACCGATGGTGGATGAGGGCACGCAGACCGGCGAGCAGAAGGCCGACTTCACCGACGTCTACCAGGGGCGCGACCCGCGGGCGTACTTCCGCACGCTGGTCCCGCTGGAGTACCAGGTGCCGCAGCACGCGCTGCCCGTCGTCGAGTCGGTGCTGGAGCAGCACCCGGGCACCGTGCTCGACGTCTGCTGCTCCTACGGGATCAACGCCACCCTGCTGCGCCACGACGTCGACCTCGACGGGCTCGGCGCGCACGCCGTCGACCCCGGCCGGGCGGGGCTCGCGCCGGAGCAGGTGATCGCCGAGGACGCCGCGTGGTTCGCCGCCCGCCGCCGCCGGCCCGAGCTCAGGGTGCTCGGCCTCGACGTGTCCCGTCCCGCGATCGACTACGCCGTCGCCACCGGCGTGATGGCCGACGGGTGGGCCGAGGACCTGGAGGCGGCCGACCCGTCCCCGTCGCTGATCGACGCGCTCGCCGGCGTCTCGCTCGTCCTGTGCACGGGCGGGGTCGGCTACGTCGGCCCGGCCACGTTCGACCGGATCCGCACCCACGCCCCCGACGCCTGGGTGCTCGCGTTCGTCCTGCGGGTCTTCCCCTACGACGACGTCGCCGCGGCGCTCGCGGGCCACGGGCTCGTCACCGAGAAGCTGCCCGGCACTTTCCCGCAACGCCGCTTCGCCGACACCGCGGAGGCCGACGCCGCCCTGCACGACATCGCGCTGCTCGGCCTGGACCCGGCGGGCCGGGAGGCCGACGGCTGGTTCCACGCGGAGGCGTTCCTGAGCCGCCCGGGCTGATCTCGGCCCGTCCCGCCGGGGCCCACCGGCGGCTATGGTGCCGGGAGAGCGGGAACGGTGGAGGTGGCCGTGGACGAAGGCGTCTGCGCGGTCCGGTCGGGCGTGGACGTGGCCCGGCACGCCCGCATGCTCGCGCGCGTGCACGACGCCCTGCTCTCCGGTGACCGGCTGCCGGCCGACCCGCGGGGCATGGTCGCGCGCTCCTGGCGCCGGGTCCGGGCCCAGGGCGTCAACCCCGACCTCGGCGACCCGCCCGACCTGATGGGGGCCGACGAGGTCGAGGCCCGGCGCGCGGCGAGCCCGCTGCAGCGGGTGCTGCCGGAGCTGCGGGCCGCGCTCACCTCCGTGGCCGAGGACGCCCGGCACATCATGGTCATCACCGACGCCGACGGGGTGCTGCTCTGGCGCGAGGGCTCCACCGCCGTGCGCCACCGCGCCGACCGGCTGGGCTTCACCGAGGGCGCGAACTGGTCGGAGGGCGTGGTCGGGAGCAACGGCATCGGCACCGCGCTCGCCGAGGCCACCCCGGTGCAGATGTTCGCCGCCGAGCACTTCGTGCGCAGCCACCACGTCTGGACCTGCACCGCCTGCCCCGTGCACGACCCCCGTACCGGCGAGCTGCTCGGTGTCGTCGACGTCAGCGGCCCCGCCGAGACCGTCCACCCGACGACCGTCGCGCTCGTCGGCACGGCGGTGAAGCTCGCCGAGGCGAGCCTGTGGCGGACCCACGAGACGCGCCTGGAGATGCTGCGCAACGTCGCCGCGCCGCTGCTGGTCGACCTGCGCGGGCCCGGGCTGGTGGCCGACGAGCACGGCTGGGTCGCGGCCGTCGCCGGGATGCCCGCGGTCGACCGGATCGCGGTGCCCCGGCCCGGCCACCCGATCGCCATCCACGGGGTCGGGGTGTGCCTCCCGGAGCCGGTCCCCGGGGGCTGGCTGCTGCGCGTCGCGAGCGCCGCACCGATCCGCCTGGAGCTCGACCTCGCCCAGCGCCCGCCCCGGGCCGTCGTCGACGGCGCCAACCGGTGGGTGCATCCGCTGTCCACGCGCCACGCCGAGGTGCTGGTGCTGCTCGCCGCGGCGGGCGGGGCCGGGATGGACGCCGGCGCGCTGTCGGCGGCCCTCTACGGCGACCGGGAGCACCTGGTCACGGTGCGGGCGGAGATGTCGCGGCTGCGCCGCACGCTCGGCGGCCTGCTGCAGGCCCGGCCCTACCGGATCGCCCCCGAGGTCGACGTCGTCGTGCCCGACCTGGGCGTCCTGCGCACGTCGACAGCCCCGGGGATCCGCGGGCTCGCGGCGTGCAACCCGGCTGCAACGGTTGCCCCGGTGCGTCCGACGGGATGAGGTGGGTCACAGCCATGCCCAGCACAGCAGCAGCAGAAGGAGCAGCATGACGTCCACGATCGACCGCACCGACGCCGCCGTCCGCGTCGACGAGTGGCTGGGAGCGTTCCAGGCCGCCCTCACCTCGGGTGACGCCGACGCGGCGGCCGCGCTGTTCGGTGCGGAGAGCTACTGGCGCGACCTGGTGGCCTTCACCTGGAACATCACCACCGTCGAGGGCCCCGCCGGCGTCGCGGACCTGCTCCGCAACACCGACGCAGGCGCCACCGACTTCCGCGTCACCGAGGAGCCGGCCGAGGCCGACGGCGTGACGACGGCGTGGATCGCGTTCGAGACCGCCGTCGGGCGGGGCAGCGGGCTGCTGCGCCTGACCGCCGACGGGAAGGCGTTCACGTTCCTGACCACGCTCGACGAGCTGAAGGGCCACGAGGAGCCCTCGCGCGACCGCCGCCCGATGGGCGCCGAGCACGGGGCCAACCCCGACCGCGTCACCTGGCTGGAGAGCCGCGAGAAGGAGGCGGCGGAGCTGGGCTACACGACCCAGCCCGACGTCGTGATCATCGGCGGCGGGCAGGGCGGCATCGCGCTCGGTGCCCGGCTGCGCCAGCTCGGCGTCTCCACGATCATCGTCGAGCGCAACGAGCGGCCCGGTGACTCGTGGCGCAAGCGCTACAAGTCCCTCGCCCTGCACGACCCGGTCTGGTACGACCACCTGCCCTACCTCGACTTCCCGAAGAACTGGCCGGTGTTCTCGCCGAAGGACAAGATCGGCGACTGGCTGGAGATGTACGCCCGGGTCATGGAGCTGAACTACTGGGGCTCCACCACGGCGAAGTCGGCGACCCGTGCCGGCGACACCTGGGAGGTCGTGGTCGACCGCGCGGGCGAAGAGGTGACGCTGCGGCCGAAGCACGTCGTCATCGCCCTCGGCGTCTCCGGCAAGCCGAACGTGCCGGTCGTGCCGGGCCAGGACGTGTTCCGCGGCGACCAGCACCACTCCTCGGCCCACCCCGGGCCGGACGCCTACAAGGGCAAGAAGGCCGTGGTCGTCGGCTCCAACAACTCCGCGCACGACATCTGCGGTGCGCTGTGGGAGGCCGGGGCCGACGTCACGATGGTGCAGCGGTCCTCCACGCACATCGTGCGGTCGGACTCGCTGATGGACCTCGGGCTCGGTGACCTGTACTCCGAGCGGGCGCTGGAGGCGGGCGTCACCACGTTCAAGGCCGACACGATCTTCGCGTCGCTGCCGTACCGGATCATGCACCAGTTCCAGAAGCCGACCTACGACGCGATCCGCGAGCGCGACGCCGACTACTACGCGGCGCTGGAGAAGGCCGGGTTCCGCCTCGACTTCGGCGACGACGACTCCGGCCTGTTCATGAAGTACCTGCGCCGCGGCTCGGGCTACTACATCGACGTCGGCGCGTCCGAGCTCGTCGCGAACGGGAGCATCAAGCTCGCGCACGGGCAGGTCACGGAGCTGACCGAGAACGAGGTCGTGCTCGCCGACGGCACCCGGCTGGAGGCCGACCTGGTCGTCTGGGCCACCGGCTACGGCTCGATGAACGGCACCGCGGCCGGCATCTTCGGGCAGGAGACGGCCGACCGGCTCGGCAAGGTCTGGGGTCTGGGCAGCGACACCACCAAGGACCCGGGCCCGTGGGAGGGCGAGCAGCGCAACATGTGGAAGCCGACGCAGGTGGAGAACCTGTGGGTGCACGGCGGCAACCTGCACCAGAGCCGCTACTACTCGCTCTACCTCGCCCTGCAGCTCAAGGCCCGCGTCGAGGGCATCCCGACGCCGGTCTACAAGCTGCAGGAGGTGCACCACACCTCGTAGGCCTCGTGAGCGGAAACGGCGGCCCCGGCCGCCGTTTCCGCTCACGGGCGGCGGAGCCGCTGCTCAGCCCCCCGCCATCGCCCCGACGACGAGCAGCGGCTCGGCGCCGCGGGCCACGGCGTCGGGCAGGGGGGCGTCGGGCGGGTCGTGGGAGAGGTCCTGCTCGCAGGCGAAGAACCGCACGAACGGGCGGCGTCGCCCGCTGCCGTGGTCGCGCACCGCCCCGCGCAGCACGGGATGGCGCGCCTCCAGCGCGTCCAGCACCGCGACGAGGGTGACGGGGCCGTCGACGTCGACCTGCACCTCGCCGTCGACCTGTGCGAGCCTGCGCAGGTGCGTGGGCAGCTTGACCCGGACGGTCGTGCCGGGCGCCGTCACGACAGCGTCTGCACGGTCACCGACAGCACTGCCGGCAGGTCCCGCACGATCGGCGCCCAGTTCTCGCCCGCGTCGGGCGAGGCGTAGACCTGCCCGCCGGTGGTGCCGAAGTAGACGCCGCAGGTGTCGAGGGAGTCGACGGCCATCGCGTCGCGCAGGACGTCGACGTAGCAGTGCTCCTGGGGCAGGCCGCGGGTCAGCGGCTCCCACTCGTGCCCTCCGGTGCGGCTGCGGAAGACCCGCAGCCTCCCCTCCGGCGGGAAGTGCTCGGCGTCGCTGGTGATCGGCAGGACGAAGACGGTGTCGGGCTCGTGGGCGTGCACGTCGACGACGAACCCGAAGTCGGTGGGCAGGTTCCCGCCGATGTCGTACCAGCTCCGGCCGAAGTCGTCGGTGCGCATGACGTCCCAGTGCTTCTGCATGTAGACCGTCTCCGGCCGGTCCGGGTGCAGCGCGAGCTTGTGCACGCAGTGCCCCACCTCGGCGTCGGGGTCCGGGATGCCGTCGCTGAGCAGCCCGCGGTTGGCCGGCTGCCAGGACTTCCCGCCGTCCTCGGTGCGGAACACCCCGGCCGCGGAGATCGCGACGAGCATCCGGGACGGGTCGCGGGGGTCGGGCAGGATCGTGTGCAGGCACATCCCGCCCGCGCCCGGCTGCCAGTGCGGGCCCGAGCCGTGCTCGCGCAGGCCGGGCAGCTCGTTCCAGGTGCGGCCGCCGTCGACCGAGCGGAACAGCGCGGCGTCCTCGATCCCGGCGAGCACCGTGTCCGGGTCGGTGGCCGACGGCGACAGGTGCCAGACGCGCGCGAACTCCCACGGGTGCGGCGTGCCGTCGTACCACTGGTGGGTGCCCGGGACGGTGGCGTAGGTGAACTCGTTGCCGACGGCGGCCCAGGTGCGCCCGCCGTCGTCGGAGCGCTGGATCTGCTGGCCGAACCAGCCGCCCGACTGCGACGCCCAGATCCGGTCGGGGTCCGCGGGCGAGCCCGCCACGTGGTAGACCTCCCAGCCCGGGAAGAACGGCCCGTCCACCGTCCAGTCCCGGCGCGCCCCGTCCGCGGACAGGACGAACGCGCCCTTGCGCGTGCCGACGAGTACTCGCACTCCGGTCATGTGACCTCCAGGGTTCAGGTGCCGGTAGGACTCCGGCCGGCCCCCGAACTCATCGGTCAGCGCGCCTCCAGCACCGCCAGGTCGCGCTCGGCGAAGCGGCGGTGCTCGCACTCCTCGTCCATGATCACGTGCAGGCACTCGCGGACCGGGCGCGGATGGTCGGGGTCGCCGATCCACGGGGAGCCCGTGCAGACGCGGTCCAGGCCGTCGTCGGTGAGGCCGTCGAGCAGGTCGCGGACCAGCGCCACCCGCCCGGCGCGCACGGCCAGCACCTCCGCGAGCGACGGCCGTGCGTCCGCGTCGAGCCCGGCCGTCGCGGCGTCGGCGGGGTCGAAGTCGGTCGGGACCAGGCCGAGCGGGTGGTACGGCTCGGGCCGCTCCAGGACCATCCGGCCCGCCCAGCAGTCGGTGGCGAACACGAGGTGGCGCAGCGTCTCGACGAACGACCACTCGCCGTCGACGCGTTCGTGGCGGGCCGCCTCGGGCAGCCGCTCGGCCCGCTCGACGGTCCGTGCCCACAGCCGCCCGACCAGCTCCCAGGCCGCGCGGTGCTCGTCGGCGGTCCGCATCGCGCGCAGCTGCACCCGCTCGGGATGGCGCCGGTCGAGCTCGGTCGTCACGTACTCCGTGACGTCCACCTCGTCGACGAGCAACCGGCCGAACACGCCCGAGACGGACAGGCCGTCGAGGAACGACCCGGTGATCCGGGCCCCTCTCAGGTCGCAGTCGTGGAACGTCGCCCCGGACAGGTCGGACCGGGTGAACCGGGCCCCGCGGAACGCGTCGGTGCGGTCGTGGTCGCTCGACATCGGGCCATCATGGCGGACCCGGGTCGGCCACGGTCACTCGTCCGGCACCTCGCGGCGGATCTCCTCGACCCAGATGCGGGCCGACATGTCCGACGGGGCCCGCCAGTCGCCGCGCGGGGACAGGGAGCCGCCGGAGGACACCTTCGGGCCGTTCGGCAGCGCCGAGCGCTTGAACTGGCTGAACCCGAAGAAGCGCTGCGCGAAGACCTCCAGCCAGCGGCGGATCGCGGCGAGGTCGTAGGCCGCGCGCCGGTCGGCGGGCAGGCCCGGCGGCCAGTCGCCCCGCTCGGCGTCGTGCCAGGCGTGCCAGGCCAGGAACGCGATCTTCGACGGGCGGAACCCGTAGCGCAGGACGTGCCACAAGGTGAAGTCCTGCAGCGCGTACGGGCCGACGGTGGCCTCGCTGCTCTGCACGTCGTCGCCGGGCACGAGCTCGGGCGTGATCTCGGTGTCGAGGACGTCGAGCAGGATCGCCGACACCTCGTCGGAGAACAGGTCCGTGGCCGCGACCCAGCGGATGAGGTGCTGGATCTGCGTCTTGGGCACGCCGCCGTTGACGTTGTAGTGCGACATCTGGTCGCCGACGCCGTAGGTCGACCAGCCCAGGGCCAGCTCGGACAGGTCCCCGGTGCCCAGCACGATCCCGCCGCGCTGGTTGGCCGCGCGGAACAGGTAGTCGGTGCGCAGCCCGGCCTGCACGTTCTCGAAGGTCACGTCGTAGACGGGCTCGCCGTCGCCGAAGGGGTGGCCGAGGTTGCGCAGCATCAGCTCCGCGGTGGGCCGGATGTCGATCTCGGAGAAGGTCACCCCGAGGGCGTCGCACAGCCGGGTCGCGTTGTTCTTCGTGCGGTCGCCGGTGGCGAACCCGGGCAGGGTGAACGCGAGGATGTCGGTGCGCGGGCGCTTCTCCCGGTCCATCGCACGGGCGGCGACGATGAGGGCGTGGGTGGAGTCGAGCCCGCCCGACACCCCGATGACGATCTTCGGCTGGCCGATCGCGCGCAGCCGCTGCTCCAGCCCGGAGACCTGGATGTTGTACGCCTCGAAGCAGTCCTGCTCCAGCCGCGCCGGGTCCGACGGCACGAACGGGAAGCGCTCGACCTCGCGCAGCAGCCCGATGTCGCCGGCGGGCGGGTCGAGCCGGAAGGCCACGGTCCGGGTCTCGGGGGCGTGGTGGCGGCGGTTGTCGTCGAAGGTGCCCATCCGCAGGCGCTCGGCGCGCAGCAGGTCGAGGTCGACGTCGGCCACGGAGCGGCGCGGGCCGATCGGGAAGCGCTCGGTCTCGGCGAGCAGCCGCCCGTTCTCGTAGATCATCGTCTGGCCGTCCCAGGCCAGGTCGGTGGTCGACTCGCCCTCGCCGGCCGCCGCGTAGGCGTAGGCGGCGAGGCAGCGGGCCGACGCCGACTGCGCGAGCAGCTTGCGGTCGTCGGCCCGGCCGACGGTGATCGGGCTGCCGGACAGGTTGACGATCACGGTGGCCCCGGCCAGCGCGGCCTCCGCGCTCGGCGGCACCGGCACCCACATGTCCTCGCAGACCTCGGCGTGCAGCACCAGTCCCGGCACGTCGTCGGCGGCGAAGAGCAGGTCGGGACCGATCGGCACGTCGCCGCCGCCGAGCCGGATCGTGCCGCGCACGTCGTCGCCCGCCGCGATCTGGCGCTTCTCGTAGAACTCCCGGTACGTTGGGAGGTAGGACTTGGGGGCGACGCCGAGCACCGCGCCGCGGTGGACCACGACCGCGCAGTTGAGGATCCGGTGCCGCAGCCGCAGCGGGGCGCCGACGACGAGCACCGGCAGCAGGTCGGCCGACGCCGCGACGACGTCGAGCAGCGCCCGCTCCACCTCGTCGAGCAGGACGTCCTGCATCACGACGTCCTCGAGCGAGTAGCCCGACAGCGTCAGCTCGGGGAACACCGCCACCCCGACGCCCTCGTCGTGGCAGGCCCGGGCCGACTCCAGCACCGCCCGGGCGTTGGCGGCGGGGTCGGCCAGCGCGGTGTGCAGGGTGCAGGCGGCGACGCGCACGAAGCCGTGGCGGTACGCGGAACGGAAGTCCGACACCCGCGCAGTCTGACACCCGGCGGACGTCGGGCCGAGCTGGGAAGGTGGTGGCATGGGTCGCACGGAGGTCGACGTCGTCGTCGTGGGCGCCGGTTTCGCCGGGCTCTACATGCTGCACCGGCTGCGCGGCGCCGGGCTGTCGGCCGCGGTGCTGGAGGCGGGTGACGGCGTCGGCGGCACCTGGTACTGGAACCGCTACCCGGGGGCCCGCTGCGACTCCGAGAGCTACTACTACTCGTACTCCTTCTCCGAGGAGCTCCAGCAGGAGTGGGAGTGGACCGAGCGCTACCCGACCCAGGCCGAGATCCTGCGCTACCTCGAGCACGTGGCCGACCGGTTCGACCTGCGCCGCGACATCCGCTTCGGCACCCGCGTCACGCAGGCCGCCTTCGACGACGACACGGGCCGCTGGGACGTGCGCGCGGAGTCCGGCGAGCGGTGGTCGGCGCAGTTCCTCGTGACCGCGGTGGGCTGCCTGTCCGCGGCGAACATCCCGCGGATCCCCGGCCTCGACGGCTTCGGCGGCGAGTGGTTCCACACCGGGCGCTGGCCGCACGAGGGCGTCGACCTGGCCGGGAAGCGGGTCGGCGTCGTGGGCACCGGGTCCACCGGCATCCAGGCCATCCCGGTGATCGCCGAGCAGGCCGCGCACCTCACGGTCTTCCAGCGCACCGCGAACTACAGCATCCCGGCCCGCAACGGCCCGATGACGCGGGAGTTCGCGGCCGAGGTGAAGGCGGGCTACGCCGACATCCGCGCCCGGCAGCGGGCCTCCACCAACGGCCACCCGTTCACGATCAGCCCGACCTCCGCGCTGGCCGTCACCGACGAGGAGCGCCGCGCGGTGTACGAGGCCGCGTGGGAGCGGGGCGGGCTGCGGTTCCGCGCGTCGTTCGCCGACCTGCTGGCCGACCGCGCCGCCAACGACACGGCGTCGGACTTCATCCGCGACAAGATCCGCGGGATCGTCCACGACCCGGCGACGGCGGAGAAGCTCGTCCCGCTCGACCACCCGTTCGCCACGAAGCGCCCGCCGATCGACACGCACTACTTCGAGACCTACAACCGGCCGAACGTCTCCCTGGTCGACGTCGGGGCCACGCCGATCGAGGAGGTCACCGCCACCGGCGTCCGGACCTCCGACGGCGAGCACGAGCTGGACGTCATCGTGTTCGCCACCGGCTTCGACGCCATGACCGGCCCGCTGCTCGGCATCGACATCCGCGGCGCCGGCGGCGTCGCGCTGCGGGACCGCTGGGCGGCCGGGCCGGTGAGCTACCTCGGCCTGCAGGTCGCCGGCTTCCCCAACCTGTTCACGATCACCGGGCCCGGCAGTCCCTCGGTGCTGACGAACATGCCCACCTCGATCGAGCAGCACGTCGACTGGATCACCGACGCCGTCGAGCACCTGCGCGAGGAGGGCGTCGACCGCATGGAGGCCACCACCGCCGCCCAGGACGCGTGGGTCGCGCACGTCAACGAGGCGGCGGCGCGCACGCTGCTCCCGGAGGCCGGCACGTCGTGGTACCTCGGGGCGAACGTGCCCGGCAAGCCACGGGTCTTCATGCCGTACGCGGGCGGGTTCGCGGCCTACGTGCGGGCCTGCGACGAGGTGGCCGCCGACGGCTACCCGGGGTTCGAGCTGACGTCGCGCTAGCCAGTTACTCGTCGGTAGGGCACCATCTGGCGGCATGAGTGAGTTCGCGGGACGCGTCGCTGTGGTGACCGGGGCGGGATCGGGTATCGGACGGGCGCTGGCCCAGGACCTCGCGCGCCGCGGGGCCCGGCTCGCGCTGTCCGACGTCGACAAGGACGGGCTGGCCGAGACCGTCGGCTCGCTGTCCGGGGCCGAGGTGCGCAGCGACGCGCTCGACGTCACCGACCGCGGGGCCGTGCTGGCCTACGCCGACGACGTCGTGGCGCAGTTCGGGCGGGTCAACCAGGTCTACAACAACGCCGGCATCGCCTTCGCCGGCAACATCCTCACCTCGGAGTTCGAGGAGATCGAGCGCGTCGTCGACATCGACTTCTGGGGCGTCGTCAACGGGACGAAGGCGTTCCTGCCGCACCTGATCAACTCCGGCGACGGGCACGTGGTCAACGTGTCCAGCCTGTTCGGGCTGCTCTCGGTGCCCAGTCAGAGCGCGTACAACGCGGCGAAGTTCGCGGTGCGCGGGTTCACCGAGTCGCTGCGCCAGGAGATGCTGATCGCGAAGTACCCGGTGCAGGTCACCTGCGTGCACCCCGGCGGCATCAAGACCGGCATCGCCCGCAACGCCGCCCGCGGCAAGGGCTTCGAGGACGGCGCGGCGATGGAGCGCTTCGACAAGCAGATGCTGCGGATGACCCCGGAGAAGGCCGCCGAGATCATCCTGTCCGGCGTGCGCCGCAACCGCGCCCGGGTGCTCGTCGGCAACGACGCCAAGGTGCTCGACGCGGTGGTGCGCCTGCTCGGCTCGGCCTACCAGCGCCCCTTCTCGATCGTCGCGGGGCGCACCCTGAAGTAGCGGCCTACTGTGGCCGAGTGGATCAAGTGCGGACCAGGACGGCGCCCGGGCCGCTCGTCGCGGCGGCGTTCCTCGCGACGATGGTCGGCACCACGCTGCCGACCCCGCTCTACCCGATCTACCAGCAGGAGCTGGGCTTCGGCGGGCTGATGGTGACGGTCGTGTTCGCGACCTACGCCGTCGGGGTGCTGGCGGCCCTGCTGCTGTTCGGGCGCCTGTCGGACCGGATCGGGCGCAGGCCGGTGCTGCTGCCCGGACTCGCGCTCGCTGCGGTCAGCTCGCTGGTGTTCCTCATCCCCGACAGCCTGCCCGCGCTGTTCGTCGGGCGGCTGCTGTCCGGGCTCTCGGCGGGCATCTTCACCGGCGTCGCGACCGCCACGATCGTCGACCTCGCCCCGCCGGAGGACCGGGCCCGGGCCGGGCTGCTCGCCGCCGCGGTCAACATGCTCGGGCTCGGGCTGGGTCTGGTGCTCGCGGGCGCGCTCGCCGACCTCGCCCCCCTGCCGCTGGTGCTGCCCTACCTCGTGCACCTCGGGCTCGTGGTCGTCGGCGCCGTCGCGGTGTCCGCGGTGCCCGAGCCGGTCACGCGGCAGCCGGGGCCGGTGCGGCTGGAGATCCAGCGGCTCTCCGTGCCCGCGGAGGTCCGCGCGGTGTTCGTGCGCGCCGGCATCGCGGGCTTCGCCGGGTTCGCCGTGCTGGGCTTCTTCACCGCGGTCACGCCGCTGTTCGTCGCGCAGACCCTGGGCGAACCGGGCCACCTGCTCTCCGGGCTCGTCGTGTTCTCCCTGCTCGGCAGCTCGACGGCCGGGCAGCTGCTCTCCGCGCGGCTGCCGCTGCGCACGTCGCTGCTCGGGGGCTGCCTCGCGCTGGCCGCAGGCATCGCCGTCGTCGGGCTCGGGGTGGGGCTGGAGTCGCTGCCCGTGCTGGTCGCGGGAGCGGTCGTCGCGGGGCTGGGGCAGGGCTCGAGCTTCCGCGCGGGGCTGCAGTCGGTCACCGGCGCGGCGCCCGCGGAGCAGCGCAGCGAGGTCTCGTCGAGCTACTTCCTGCTGGTCTACGTGGCGATCTCGATCCCGGTGATCGGGGTCGGCGCCGGGGCCCGGGTGTTCGGGCTCGTGCCCACCGCCGTGGTGTTCGCGGGGCTCGTCGCGGCGCTCGCGCTCGCCGCGTTCACGAGCCTGCTGCGGCGGACGTGAGCCGGTTGTGACGGACCTCGCGAACCACGCGGGAGGCCGCCCGGCGCGGCGTTCGGGCCCCCACCGGCGGGCGTCCGGAGCAGCGGGAACAGGGCGGTAGCCGCTCCCGGAATCCGGCAAACGTGATGGTGACGGGCGTCACGGATATCCGCCCGGAACGGGTCGCGGCGGGTTCCGCACGCCTGTCCTGCGAGGGCTTTGCCTGTAGATTTCCAGGTCATGTCCGCAACCGGCCCGACGACGACGTCGATCCCCACCACGGCCGACGGTGCGGCGATGTGGGAGATCGTGTCCGCCTCGCCCTTCCTCGACGTCAACTCGCGCTACGCGTACGCCCTCTGGTGTCGCGACTTCGCCGCGACGTCGATCGTCGCCCGCCTGGGGGACCGGGTGGTCGGGTTCGTGACCGGCTACGTCCGGCCGGACCAGCCCGACACGCTGTTCGTGTGGCAGGTGGCGGTGGACGAGGCGGCGCGCGGGAAGCGGGCGGCGTCCACGATGCTCGACGACCTGGTCGTCCGGGTCGGGGTGCCGTACCTGGAGACGACCGTCACCGACGACAACGCCGCCTCGCTCGCGATGTTCGCGGGTCTGGCGAAGCGGACCGGGACGACGATGGAACGCACGGAACTGTTCGGCGAGTCCGAACTCGGCACGGAGCACGATCCCGAGTACTTCTACCGCATCGGGCCCATGGATCTGAAGACGCTGACGCGAGGGTGATGACGAGATGACCGTGTTCGAAGACCTGGAGTCCGAGGTCCGCAGCTACTGCCGGAACTGGCCGGTCGTGTTCGACACCGCGGTCGGTTCGCGCCTCACCGATGTCGACGGGAACACCTATCTGGACTTCTTCGCCGGGGCGGGGGCGTTGAACTACGGGCACAACCCGCCGGCGTTGAAGAAGCCGTTGTTGGAGTACCTGGCCCGGGACGGGATCACCCACGGGCTGGACATGTACACCACGGCCAAGGGTGAGTTCCTGCACGCGTTCGAGGACGGGATCCTCAAGCCGCGTGGGTTGGACTACAAGGTGCAGTTCCCCGGTCCGACGGGTGCGAACACGGTGGAGTCGGCGTTGAAGCTGGCGCGGAAGATCAGCGGCAAAGAGGCCATGATCAATTTCACGAACGCGTTCCACGGGATGACGCTGGGTGCGTTGTCGGTGACGGGTAACTCGATGAAGCGCGGCGGGGCCGGCATTCCGCTGGTGCATGCCACGCCGATGCCGTTCGACAACTACTTCGACGGTACGCAGCCGGACTTCCTGTGGATGGAGAAGCTGCTGCAGGACTCCGGTTCGGGGTTGAACGAGCCGGCTGCGGTGATCGTGGAGACGGTGCAGGGCGAGGGCGGGATCAACCCGGCGCGGGTGGAGTGGTTGCAGGGCCTGGACGCGTTGTGCAAGCGCAACGGCATCCTGCTGATCGTCGACGACGTGCAGATGGGCATCGGCCGCACCGGCCCGTTCTTCTCCTTCGAGATCGCGGGTATCCAGCCCGACATCGTGTGCATCTCCAAGTCGATCAGCGGTTACGGGTTGCCGATGGCGCTGACGCTGATCAAGCCGGAGCACGACGTGTGGGGTCCCGGCGAGCACAACGGCACCTTCCGCGGCAACAACCCCGCGTTCGTCACCGCGACGGCGGCGATCAAGGAGTTCTGGTCCGACGACGCGCTGGAGCGGTCGACGATCGCGAAGGGGGAGCGGGTGCACGAGGCGTTCTCCGAGATCGCGGCGCGTTCGCAGACCGTGGAGCTGACCCCGAAGGGTCGTGGGTTGGCGCGCGGTCTGCAGTTCGGGCAGCCGGAGCTCGCGGCGAAGGCGTGTGCCGCGGCGTTCGAACGGGGACTGCTCATGGAGACCTCGGGCCCGTCCGACGAGGTCATGAAGATCCTCCCGGCCCTGACCATCACCGATGCCGAGCTCGACGAGGGTCTCGCCATCGTCGCGGAGTCCGTGGCCGCCGTCACCGAAGGGATGTCCCAGTAGATGATCGTCCGCACGCTCGACGAGATCACCGACACCGAACGCGACGTCAAGACCGAGAACTGGCGCAGCAAGCGCATCGTCCTCGGCGGCGACCGCGTCGGGTTCTCGGTGCACGAGACGGTGCTCAAGGCCGGCACCGTCAACGACTTCTGGTACGCGAACCACATCGAGGCCGTCTTCATCACCGAGGGTGAGGGCGAGCTGTACGACAAGGACAACGACACGACCTACGCGCTCGCGCCCGGGTCGATCTACGTCCTGAACGGAAACGAGCGCCACCAGCTGCGTCCGCGCACGCAGATGCGGACGGTGTGCGTGTTCAACCCTCCCGTCACCGGTCGCGAGGTGCACGACGAGAACGGCGTGTACCCGCTGATCACGGTGGACGAGGAGGAGAAGGAGGCTTCGTAGGGCATGGCAGTCACGGACCGACGGACGGCACGCCACGGCGACCGCTACCCCACGCGGGTGGCGGACCGCCCGGTGATCATCGACCGGGCGGAACCCGCGGTGTGGAGCACGGCACCGGGGTTGCTCTCGGCCGAGGAGCTCGCGGCGCACGAACGCGACGGCTTCGTATCGGTCCCGGGACTGCTCACCCCCCGAGGAGGTGGTCGGGTTCTCCGCGGAGCTCGACCGCCTCGCCACCGACCCCGCGGTGCACGCCGACGAGCGCACGATCACCGAGAAGTCCTCCGGGCAGGTGCGCTCGGTCTTCGAGGTGCACGCGCTGAGCCGCACGATCGCCGACCTCATCGCCGACGAGCGCGTGGCCGGCCGGGCCCGGCAGATCCTCGGCTCCGAGGTCTACGTCCACCAGAGCCGGATCAACTACAAGCCCGGCTTCGGCGGCGGCGGGTTCTACTGGCACTCCGACTTCGAGACCTGGCACGCCGAGGACGGCATGCCCTCCCCGCGCGCGGTGAGCATCTCGATCTCGCTGACCGACAACTACGCGCACAACGGCTGCCTGATGATCATGCCGGGGTCGCACAAGGAGTTCGTCGCCTGCGTGGGGGAGACCCCCGCCGACCACTACAAGGACTCGCTCAAGGAGCAGGAGGTCGGCACCCCCGACCAGGAGAGCCTCACCGCGCTGGCCGACCGGCACGGGATCGCGATGATCACCGGTGCGGCCGGGTCGGCCACGCTGTTCGACTCCAACTGCATGCACGGCTCCGGCGGGAACATCACCCCGTACCCGCGGTCGAACATCTTCGTGGTGTTCAACAGCGTGGAGAACCGGTTGGAGGAGCCGTTCGCGGCCCCGGCCCCGCGGCCCCGGCACGTCGCGGCGCGCGCGGTGGCCCCGGTCTGACCCGCCCTACCCGGCGTCGAGCGGCAGCAGGTCGGGCCGCTTGGGCACGAACCCGTCGCCGGTGCGCCTGCCCTGGATCCGCTTGCGGACGAACGGCACGGCGAACTCGCGCATCCAGCGCAGGTCGTCGGCCTGGCGGGCGCGCCACGGCATCGGGTCGCCGTCGGGGATCGGCGCGCGCCAGTCCTCCGACACGGGCTGGCCGAGCGTCTCCAGCACCCGCAGCGCGACGCGCCGGTGGGCGTCGGGACGCAGGTGCAGCCGGTCGGGTCCCCACGCGCGCGGGTCGGCCAGCGGGGCCATCCCCCACAGGTCGACGACGTGGCTGCCGTGCCGCTCCGCGATGGCCCGCATCGACTCGTTGAAGCACGCGACGCGGCCGCGGAGCCTGCGGATCAGCGGGTGCATCCGGCCGAGGTCGAACCCGGTGAAGATGAAGACCTCGGCGCCGGTGGCGGTGACCCGGCCGAGTGCGTCGTCGAAGCGGCGGGCGAGGTCGTCGGTGTCGCAGGCGAAGCGGATCAGGTCGTTGCCGCCCGCGCAGAACGCCACCAGGTCCGGCCGCAGCCGCTCCGCGATCGGGAGCTGGTCGGCGACGATCTGGTCGAGCAGCTTGCCGCGCACCGCGAGGTTGGCGTAGCGGAACCCGGGCCGCCCCGCCGCGATGTGCTCGGCGACGCGGTCGGCCCAGCCGCGGGGCGACCCGTCGGGTCGCCAGTCGTCGAGCCCCTCGGTGAAACTGTCGCCGATGGCCACGAAGCTGTTCCAGCTGCCCATGACGACCGCCTCCTGTTCACGTCGGCTCCATCCGACCGACGGATGAAGGTCATCCCAGGATCACCCATCGGCGACGATCCGCGCCAGTGCCGGTGATCTATCCGTGTCCATAGGGCACCCTCAGTGGATGGCCCCTTCCGAACCGTCGCTGACCGAGGTGCTCGGCGGCCGTGGCGGTGCCGTCGACGCGACGGTGCCCGTGGCCGCGTTCGTCCTCGCCTGGGGCCTGGCGGGGGCACTGGGCTGGCCCGGTCCGATCGCCTGGGGCGGCGGGGCCGCGGTGCTGGCCGCGGGCGTCGTCGCGGTGGTGCGGCTGCGCGGAGGCACCCGGCCGCGGGCCGTCGTGTTCGGGCTGCTGGGCGTCACCGTGGCCGCGATCGTCGCACTGGCCACCGGCAACGCGGCCGACTTCTTCCTGGTCCGGCTGCTGGGCAACGCCGTGAGCGCGCTGGCCTGGGCGGTGTCGATCGTCGTGCGCTGGCCGCTGCTCGGGCTCGTCGTCGGCACGGCGCTCGGCCAGCACACGCGCTGGCGCCGCGATCCCGACCTGCTGCGCGGCTACCAGCGCGCGAGCTGGGTCTGGGTCGCCCAGTACGTCGTGCGGCTGGCGGTGTTCCTGCCGCTGTACTCCGCCGGCGCGGTGGTGGCGCTCGGCGTCGCCCAGACGGTGCTGACCTGGCCGCTGGTCGCGATCTGCGTCGCCTCGTCCTGGCCGCTGGTGCGCTCGGCGCTGCCCGAGGGGCACGGGGGGATCCGGCACCCCCGGTGAGCGTCGCCACTCGCGCATGATCGTCGGAAACGATCCAGAGCCGCCGTTCGCTGAACAGGGTGACACCCCGTCCCGATCAGGAACGCGAACGGAGCCATGCCCCGCCACCCCACCGCCCCGCCCGAGCCGCCCACCGTCGAGGTCGTGACGCCGCCCAGGGCGCCCGACCTGACGGTGAACAAGATCATCGCCGGAGCGGGGGCCGCGGCGACCGCCGCGGTGCTGGGGTCCTACCTGGGTGCCGCGGGCACCGTCGCGGGGGCGGCGATCGGGTCGGTGGCGAGCACCGTGGCCACCACGCTCTACCAGCGCTCGCTCGACCGGACCCGGGACACCGTCGTCGCCCGCATCCGGCCGGTGGTCCCGGCGCAGCGCGGCCCCGCCGACGGTCACGGCGGCGGTCCCGATCCCGACGCCGACACCGTGGTCCTCGCCCCGGTCCCGCCGCCGCGCCGCCGGTGGCGCCGGGCCGCGGTCGGGGCGCTGGTCGTGTTCGTGCTGGGCCTGGCCGCCGTCACCGGGCTGGAGTGGGCGAACGGGTCGAGCCTCACCACGGACGAGTCGGGCACCTCGGTCGGCCGGGTCGTGACCCCGGATCCCGCAGCGGGCGCGCCCGCCGACGACCCGTCCCCGGCCGAGGACCCCGACGCCCCCTCCGACGAGGACGCGACGCCGCCCTCGGAGGACGCCGGGGCCACCGGGGGTGCCGAGCCCACGGAGACGCCGGACCCCGCGACCCCGACCGCGACCCCGGAGCCGACGGCAGAGGACCTGCTGCCGTCGCTCGACCCGCGTCCGGGCCGGTAGCGGGGCTCAGGGCAGGCGGGCGGCGAGCGCCGTCGCGGCCGCCTCGGGGTCCTCGGCCTCGGTGATCGCCCGCACCACGACGATCCGCTCGGCGCCGGCGTCGAGGACCTCGGAGATCCGCTCGTGGTCGATCCCCCCGATCGCGAACCACGGGCGGGCGGGCGCCCGCCCGGCGACCGTCCGGACCAGGCCCAGCCCGGGTGCCGGGCGGCCGGGCTTGGTCGGGGTCGGCCAGCACGGGCCTACGCAGAAGTAGTCGACGCCGGGCTCGTCGGCGGCCGCGAGCGTCTCGTCCGGGCTGTGCGAGGAGCGCCCGATCACGACGTCGTCGCCGACGATCCGGCGCGCCCAGTCCACGGGCAGGTCGTCCTGCCCGAGGTGCAGCACGTCGGCCCCCGCGGCGAGCGCGACGTCGGCCCGGTCGTTCACCGCGAGCAGGGCCCCGTGCCGCGCGCACACCTCCGCGAGCACCTCCAGCGCGGCGAGCTCGTCGCGGGCCTCCATGCCCTTGTCACGGAGCTGGATCACGTCGACGCCGCCGGACAGCGCGGCGTCGGCGAACTCCGCGAGGTCCGGGCGGGCGGGCGTGCAGAGGTAGAGGCGGGCGTCGTCGAGCCGCGCGCGCAGGGCGTCACCATCGAGTCCGGGCACGGACGTGAGCGTAGGCTGACCGACAGGTGACGCACGGGAGCCCCGGTGGGGCTGAGAGGGGATCCGCGGATCCCGACCGTCGAACCTGATCCGGGTCATGCCGGCGCAGGGAGCGGGGAGCATGCAGGAACTGACGGTGATCGGCGCGGGCGTGATCGGCCTGTCCTGCGCCTGGCGGGCGGCCGCGGCGGGGTGGCGGGTCACGGTGGTCGACCCGGCGCCGTCGTCGGGGGCGTCCTGGGTGGCGGGCGGCATGCTCGCCCCCGTCACGGAGGCCTGGCCCGGCGAGGAGCAGCTGCTCGACCTGGGCGTCGAGTCGCTGCGCCGTTGGCCCGGCTTCGCCGCCGACCTGGGGCCGTGCGGGCTGCGCACCGAGGGCACCGTCGTCGCGGCCACGGGGGCGGGCGACCGCGCCGAGCTCGACGCCGTCGCCGCGCACCTCGCCCGCCTGGGCCGCGAGGTGCAGCGGCTGTCCGGGCGCGAGCTGCGGCGGCTCGAACCCGCGATCGGGCCCGACGTGCGCGGCGGGCTGTCGGTGCCCGGCGACCTCGCCGTGGACAACCGGGAGCTGCTGGCCGCCCTGCGGCGCGCGGCCGAGGCGACCGGGGTGCGGTTCGTCGCGGTGGCGGTCGAGGCGGTCGTCGACGACGGGGCGCAGGTGACCGGCGTGCTCCTGGCGGGCGAGGACGGGCGGGTGCTCCCCGCCTCCACCGTCCTCGTGGCCGCCGGGGCCCGCTCCGGGTCGCTGCACCCCGTCCTCGACGGGCTGGTGCGTCCGGTGAAGGGCGAGATCCTGCGGCTCGCGCACCGGCCGGGGGCGTTCCCGCCGCCGCGGCGGACCGTCCGCGCGCTCGTCGACGGCCGGGCCGTCTACCTCGTCCCGCGCGACGGCGGCGGCCTGGTCGTCGGCGCGACGCAGACCGAGACCGGGTTCGACACGGAGGTCACCGTCGGCGGGGTCCGCGACCTGCTCCGCGACGCCGAGCGCGTGCTGCCCGGCATCGCCGAGTACGCGCTGCGCGAGTCCGCGGCGGGGCTGCGGCCCGGCTCCCCCGACAACCGCCCGCTGATCGGCGCGCTCGGCCCCGCCGGCCTGCTCGTCGCCACCGGCCACGGCCGCAACGGGATGCTGCTCGCCCCGCTCACCGCCGACGCCGTGCTCGACGTGCTCCGCGGCGCGCCCGGCCCGGCCGACGCCGACCCGACCCGGTTCCAGGAGGTCCTCGCATGACCGTCTTCCTCAACGGGGAGGCCGCCGAGCTGTCCGACGACGCGTCGGTGCTCGACGCGCTCGACGCCATCGGCGCGCCGCGCACGGGCGTGGCGGTGGCCGTCGACGGCTCGGTCGTGCGCCGGGCCGACTGGGCCGGCACGGCGCTCGCGGACGGTGCGCGCGTCGAGGTGCTCACCGCGGTGCAGGGAGGCTGAGATGGACGACGTGCTGGTCATCGGCGGTCGGAAGATCGCGTCGCGGCTCATCATGGGCACCGGGGGCGCCGCGAACCTGGAGGTGCTGGAGCGCGCGCTGGTCGCGTCCGGCACCACGTTGACGACGGTGGCGATGCGCCGCGTCGACGCCGCGACGGGGACCGGGGTGCTCGACCTGCTGCGCCGCCTCGGCATCGAGGTCCTCCCCAACACCGCGGGCTGCCGGACCGCGGCCGAGGCCGTGCTCACCGCGCAGCTCGCGCGGGAGGCGCTGGGGACCGCGCTGGTGAAGCTGGAGGTCGTCGCCGACGACCGCACCCTGCTGCCCGACCCGATCGAGCTCCTCGACGCCGCCGAGCAGCTCGTCGACGACGGGTTCACGGTGCTGCCCTACACCAACGACGACCCCGTGCTCGCCCGGAAGCTGGAGCAGGTCGGGTGCGCGGCCGTCATGCCGCTGGGGTCGCCGATCGGGACCGGGCTGGGCATCCGCAACCCGCACAACATCGCGATGATCGTGGAGGCGGCGGGCGTGCCGGTCGTCCTCGACGCGGGGATCGGCACCGCGTCGGAGGCGGCGCAGGCGATGGAGCTGGGCTGCGACGCCGTACTGCTCGCCACCGCCGTCACCCGTGCCGCCGACCCGGAGCGGATGGCCCACGCCATGCGCCTGGGCGTGGAGGCGGGCCGGGCGGCCCACGGCGCCGGCCGGATCCCGCGGCGGTACTGGGCGCAGGCGTCGTCCCCCGACCCCGACGCCTGACGCCGCCCGCGCGCCCTCCCGGGTTCCGCGCGCCCCCGACGGCGCGCGGAACCCGGACCGGCGCGCGGACCGGTCAGTGCTCGGTCACGCGGGCGACCTGTCGCTCGCTCAGACCGATCTCGCGCAGCCGCTTGAGCGAGGCGTCGAGCCGGTCGCGGGTGGCGCGCAGGTCGCGCCGGGCCGCCTCGATCTCGTCGATGGCCTGCAGGGCCGCGTGCGGCTGCGGGACGAGCACCGCGAGCAGGCGGTCCCGGGCCTCCTCGGTGCGGTCGGCGTGCCGGCCCGCGGGGGCCGCCGCGTCGGCGACGGGGGCGGGCTCCGGCTCGGGGGCCGCCCCGACCGTCGTCCGCAGCGGGACCTCGCGGATCAGCAGCACGGCCACCAGCGTCACCAGCGACGCGACGGCCGCGATGCCGAAGACCAGGGCCAGTCCGTCGCCGTAGGCCGCGCGGACCGCCTCGGCCTGGGCGGGGCTGTCGGTGGCGAGGCCGCCGAGTCCCGACGACGTGCCGCTGAGCGCGGTGACCCGGGCGTCGAGCACGACCCCGAGGATCGTCACGCCGACCGTGCCGCCGAGCGAGCGCAGGAACGCCACGAGCGAGCTCGCGGCACCGACGTCGCGGACGTCGACGGTGTTCTGCACGGCCAGCACCAGGTTCTGCATGCTCATGCCGATCCCCAGGCCGAGGACCGCGAGGAACACCCCGATCCGGGGCACGGGCGTCGTGTGGTCGATCGTGGTGAGCAGGGCGAGGCCGGTCGTGATCAGCACCGCGCCGGTGACGAGGAAGGCCTTCCAGCGCCCGAAGCGGCTGATCAGCTGCCCGGACCCGGTCGAGGCCACCACCAGCCCGCCGACCAGCGGCAGCGTGAGCAGGCCCGCGGTCGTCGGGTCGTAGGAGCGCGCGATCTGGAAGTACTGGCCGAGGTAGACCGTGCTGCCGAACATCACGACGCCGACCACCAGGCTCGCGACCACCGACAGCACGACGGTGCGCTCGCGGAACAGCGTCATCGGGACCACGGGCTCCTTCGCCCGCAGCTCCACGAACACCGCGGCGACGAGCGCGGCGAGGCCGAGCCCGGCCAGCGACAGCGAGACGGGCGAGCCCCAGGCGAACTGCGAGCCGGCCAGCGAGATCCAGATCAGCAGGGCCGAGACGCCACCGGAGATCAGCGCGGCACCGAGGTAGTCCAGGTGCACCTCGCGCTTGATCGTCGGCACGTGCAGCGTCTTCTGCAGCACGGCGAGCGCGAGCAGGCCGATCGGCACGCCGATGAAGAACGTCCAGCGCCAGCCCAGCGCGGGGGTGCTCACGAGCAGCCCGCCGATCAGCGGTCCGGACACCGTGGCGGCGGCCAGGACGGCCCCGAGGTAGCCGGAGTAGCGGCCGCGCTCGCGGGGCGGGATCAGCGCGGCGATGACGACCTGGGCGAGCGCCTGCAGGCCGCCCGCGCCCAGGCCCTGCCCGGCGCGCCAGGCGATCAGCTCGCCCATCGACCCGGCGAGCCCGGCCCCGATCGAGGTGCCGACGAAGACCAGGATGGCCGCCTGGACCAGCAGCTTCTTGCTGAACAGGTCGGCGAGCTTGCCCCAGATCGGGGTGGAGGCCGTGGTCGTCAGCAGGGTGGCGGTGACGACCCAGGTGTAGCCGGTCTGGTCGCCGTGCAGGTCGGCGACGATCGTCGGCAGGGCGTTGGACACGATCGTGCTGGACAGGATCGCGATGAACAGGCCGAGCAGCAGCCCGCTGAGTGCGGTGAGCACCTCGCGCCGGCTGCGCACGGGTTCCGGCGGCGTGGCCGGGACGGCGCGCGCGGGAGCGGTGGTGGTCATGACGGGTCCTTCGGGAGTGCGGTGGTGGATGTCAGGAGAGGGCGGCGAGGTCGCCCGCGCGGGCGTCGATCTCCTCGGCGAGCGCGACGACGAGCCGGGCGACGGTGTGGACGTCGCCGGCGTCGCTGCGCTCGAGCGCGCTGCGGACCAGGTCGCGCTTGAGGCGGCGGGTCCGCTCGACCAGCTCGTGGCCGGCGGGGGTGAGGGAGACCAGACCGGCGCGGCGGTCGGTCGGGTCGGGGCGGCGGCAGGCGAGCCCGCGGGAGGCGAGCTCGCCGACCTGCCTGCTCACCACCGACTGGTCGACGCCCCGGAGCTCGGCGATCTCCCCGATGCGGTGCTCGCCCTCGTCGAGCAGCCCGGCGAGCTGGAGCAGGGCCAGCGTCGAGTGGGTGGCGTTCGGGATGCGTCGTCCGGCGCCGCGCCAGGACCGCACCAGGCAGGTGACGGCGTCGGCCAGCTCGTCGACCGCGTCGTCGCCCGAGATCGTGTGCATAGGACAACTATATGGAACATGGTTGCGACATGCAACCTATAGGTCGGGCTCCGGTGGGTTGAGGGTCGCCGCGAGGCGGGTGAGCCCGTCGGCCAGCGTGGCGATGTCCTCGGTCGACCAGGACTCCAGCCGGGTGAGCCACTCCTCGTGCCGCGCGCGGGAGACCTCCTCGAGGCGGCTGCGCCCGTCGTCGGAGAGCTCGAGCAGGAACGCGCGGCCGTCGAGGGGATCGGGCCGGCGCACGACGAGCCCGAGCGCCAGCAGCGCCGAGACCTGGCGGCTCATCGTCGACTTGTCGAGCCCGAACTCCTCGGCGAGGTCGACCAGGCGCAGCGGCGCCATCCGGGCGACGGCCAGCAGGATCGCGTAGCTCGCCGCGTCGACGTCGGGGTGCAGGCGGGTGGCGAGGGTGCGCAGGACGCTGCGCGAGCGTCGCAGCAGCAGGCTGACCTCGTGCTCCAGCCGCTCGACCTGCCGGTCGTGCTCACTCAACGGGCCGCACCCCGTCACGGTGGCGGCGGGCGAGGTCGCGGTAGATCTGCGGGTTGCCCTCCACCCACCAGCGGGCCGTCTCGGTGAGCGGGCCCTTCGTCCGCGCGACGGCGCCGAGCACCAGCTGCCCGTCGGGGACGACGGTGTTCGGGGGCACCGTCGCACCCGCGCCGACCAGGCAGCGCGCGCCGATCCGGGCCCCGTCCTGGATGGTCGACCCGTTGCCGACCAGGGCCTCCGCGCCGATCACGCAGCCGTGCACGACGCAGAGGTGGCCGATGGTGGCGCCCGCCCCGATCTCGGTGACCGGGTCGTCGCCGCCGTGCAGCACCGACCCGTCCTGCACGTTCGCTCCCTCGCGCACGATGATCGGCCCGAAGTCGGCGCGCAGCACGGCGCCGTACCAGATCGAGGCGTGCGCCTCGACCCGCACGTCGCCGACGAGGGTGGCGGTGGGTGCGACGAACGCGTCGGGGTGCACGGTGGGGGAGATCCCCTCGAACGAGAACAGCGGCATGGGTACACGGTGCCGCACCCGGTCGAGTGGTCCGTGCGGGGGATGGCCCGGGCAGGGGGCAACCTGGGGGGCGTCCGGTGCGTCCGCCCTCCACCGGACGTCGACGGTGAGGTGGTTCCGATGCGACGCATCGCGCTCGTGGCCCTGTTCGTCCTGCTGGCCGGCTGCGCTGCCGCCGAACCGGACCCCGTTCCGGTGCCCGCGGACCCCGGCACCGCAGCGCCCACGGCCGCGGCGCTCCCCGTCTACTTCGTCGCCGAGACCGCCGCCGGGCCGCGCCTGTACCGGGAGTTCCACCGGGTGGCCTCCACCGACCCGGCGAGCGACGCGGTGCGCGAGATGTTCGCGGGAGCGACCGACCCCGACTACCGCACGCCGTGGCCGTCCGGGTCGGACCTGCGTTCCCCGGTCACCACCGGCGGCGGGGTGATCACGGTGGACCTCACGGGTGTGCCGCCCGGCGCCCAGGTGGGTTCCGCGGGTGCGGTGTGGGCGGTGCAGCAGCTCGTCTACACCGTGCAGGGCGCGCTGCAGTCGACCGACCCGGTGCGGGTGCTGCTCGACGGTGAGCCGGTCGACGAGCTGTTCGGCGCGGTGTCCACGGCGGACCCGGTGCCCCGCGCCGACCTCTACGCCACCCGCTCCCTGGTGCAGATCGACGCCCCCGCCCACGGGGCCGTCGTCACCTCCCCGGTCGAGGTGACGGGCGAGGCGGCGGTGTTCGAGGCGACGCTGCCGTGGCAGGTCCTGCGCGACGGCGAGGTCGTCGCCTCCGGTGTCGCCGGTACCGCGGAGGGCCAGGTGTTCGCGCCGTTCGCGTTCGCGCTCGACCTGGCGCCCGGCGAGTACGTCGTGCGCATCTCCGAGGACGACCCGTCCGACGGGGAGGGCCGCCCGGTCCTCACCGACGACCGGGCGATCACGGTGACCGGCTGACTCAGGGCCGCGCGTCCGGGGGGACCGGACCCTCGACGGGCGCCGGGCCCGCGGGGGGAGCCGGCCGGGGCGGGGGCCGCAGACCCAGCCCGGCCAGCTCCAGCGCGGCCAGGCCGTCGATCGTCGCGCGGTCGTCGCGGCGCCATGCGGCGATCGGGTCGGGTGAGACGGCGAGCAGCCGGCGCACCGGTGCGCGGGTGAGGGCGCGCAGGGCGAGCAGGTCGGGGCCGACGGAGCGGGCCGTCCGCGCGGCGCGGGCCGCGACGATCCAGCGCACCCGCAGCGCCAGCCAGAGCGCCACCACCGGGGCCGCGCCGATCACGACGATCGCGACGGCCGTGCCCGTGGCCGCGGTGGCGACCGCGGCCACCTGCTCCCGCCCGGCGTCGCCCAGCGACTGCCCGGCGCTGGTCCCGGTGCCCAGCGAGCGGGCCAGGTCCTCGCCCACGAAGGGCAGCCCGCGGGCGGCGTTCGCGGCGTCGGTGAACGCCCCGCGCACCGCGTCACCGGCGTCGGCCAGCGTCATCGCCGGCCCCTGCAGCCCGTTGACCAGCGCCTTCGTCGCCAGCGCGACGTTGACGACCACCACGACCCACAGCACCGTGAGCACGTCGGCCAGGATCTGGAGCGCCATGCGGACGGGGTGTTCGGCGTAGGGACGCATGGCCGCGCAGCGTATCCGCGGCCCGGACCCGGCGAGCGCCGGAGTCAGAGCAGGCCGAGCTTCGTCGCGGCGTAGACGGCCTCGGCGCGGCGGCTCACCATCAGCTTGCGCATGAGGTTGCCGACGTGGAACTTCACCGTGGTCTCGGAGATGAACAGCTCCGCGCCGATCGCGCGGTTGGACAGGCCGCGGGCGAGCAGGCGCAGGACGTCGAGCTCGCGCTCGGTGAGCCGCTCCCGGTCCGGGACGCCGCCGGAGAGCGACCGGACCATCGCCGACGCGCTGCGGGCGTCGAACGCGCTCTCCCCGCGCGAGACGGCCCGGATCGCGCGCACCAGCTCGGTCGTGTCGACGTCCTTGACGACGTACCCGCGCGCGCCCGCCTGCACCGACTCCACGACGAGCCGGTCCTCGGCGAACGTGGTGAGCACGAGCACGCCGAGGCCGGGGTGGGCGGCGCAGAGGCGGCGGCAGACGTCGAGGCCGTCGGTCTGGGGGCCCGCGGTGAGCTTGAGGTCGAGCAGCACGACGTGCGGCCGGGAGGCGGCGACGGCGGCGATGGCGTCGTTCGGGGTGCCGGCCTCGCCGACGACGCGCAGGTCGTCCTCGCGCTCCAGCACCGCGCGCAGTCCCTGTCGCATGATCGAGTGGTCGTCGACGAGCACGATCCGCGTCGGCATCGGCCGGGCGCGCGTCGGGGGCTCGGTACGGGTGGCGGCGTTCACGGCGTGCTCCTGTCGGGTGCGCAGGGGACGGGGACGTCCACCTGCACCTGCAGCCCGCCGAGCCGGGCCCGCCGGAACGTCAGCGACCCGCCCAGCTCGCGGGCGCGGGTCTGCATGTTGACCAGTCCGCGGTGCTCGCCGGACGGGGCGACGACGCTGGCCCGCAGGCTGCGCCGGACGGCGTCGGGGCTGCCGCGGCCGTCGTCGGAGATCGTCAGCCGGACCTGCCCGCAGGTGTAGGCCAGCCGCACGACGGCCCTGCTCGCGTCGGCGTGCACCGCGGTGTTGAACAGGGCCTCGCCCGCGATCCGGAACAGCGACTGCTCGCAGTCGGCGGGCAGCGCCACCGGCTTGCCGCCGATCCGCACCTCGACGCGCAGCTCGTCGGGCATGTGCACGCCGGACAGGCGCCGCAGCATCGACGGCAGGTCCTCGTCGGCGCAGCCGTCGCGCTCGTTGAGGGCGTAGATCGCCGAGCGCAGCTGCTCGACCGCGCGGCGGGTGAGGTCCTTCGCGGTGTCGAGCTGGCCGCGCAGCCGCTCGTCGTCGATCTCGGAGCGCACGAGCTCGATGTGCATGCCCGCCGAGAGCGCGTACTGGGTGACGCTGTCGTGCAGCTCGCGCGCGATCCGGTGCCGCTCGACGTCGAGCACCTCGCGCTGGCGGGCGGCCCCCAGCTCGGCCTGGGTGGCGACGAGCTGGTCGTTGCGGGCCTTGAGGTCGTCGGCCTGCTGCGTGGCGTGGGCGTAGAGCCGGGCCGAGTGCTCGTGCAGCGCGCAGTTCTGCAGCGCCGCGGCCGTCTGACCGGCCAGGATGCGCAGCACCGACTGGTCGGTGCCGTCGATCTCGCGCTCCTCGGGCGTCCACGCGATGAACCCGCCGACGACCCGTCCGTCGAGCCGCACGGGCACGTGCAGGTGCCGGCGGGTGACCTCGGCGGGATGGGGGTGGTCGTCGGCGCGGCCGGTGTGGATGTGCCGGACGTGGTCGCGGATCCGCACCGGGACCGTCGCCAGGTCGGGCCACTCGGCGCTGTCCGGGCCGCGCACGAGGTGGCGCGGGCGGGCGTCGGGCAGCTCCCCGTCGACGAGGGCGAACGCGACCCACTCGGCGGAGAGGTGGTTGGCCGCCGCCTCGACGACGGCCCGCACCAGTGCCTCGGACCCCTCCATCGTGCGGACGAGCGCGGCGGAGATCCGCTCCAGCGCGTGGATGACGCGGCGCATGCGCTCCGCGGACACCCGGTACTCCGGGTAGTAGTGCGGCTTGCCCGACCGCAGGCCGGTGAGCGCCTCGAGGTCGGGCCGGGGCCGGGCCGGGGTGCGCTTGGGGGGCCACGCCGCGGTGGTCACCTGGCCGTCACATCGCCGCCCGGAACAGGCTCTCGATGTCGTCGAACGACGCGCCGCGCGGGTTCGTCGTCAGGCAGGCGTCGCCGAGGGTGAGCTGGGCCAGCCGCGGGATGTCGGCGTCGGTGACGCCGAGGGAGGACAGCCCCTTCGGCACGCCGACCTCGTCGCCCAGCTCGCGCACGGACTCCGCGACCAGGTGCACGGCCTCGGTGGCGGGAGCGCCGAGCACGTCCAGGCCCATCGCCTGCGCGATCGGGACGAAGCGCTCGGGGGAGTCGGCGCCGTTGAAGCGGATGACGTGCGGCAGCAGCACCCCGTTGACGACGCCGTGCGGCAGGTCGAGCATCCCGCCGACCTGGTGGCTCATGGCGTGCGTGGCGCCGAGGATCGCGTTGGTGAACGCCAGCCCCGCTTCCAGGGCGGCCTGCGCCATCAGCGAGCGGGCCTCCGCGTTGCGCGGGCGCAGCATCGTCTCGGCGAGGTTGGAGTTGACCAGGGAGATCGCCTGCAGCGCGTGGTGGTCGGTGAGCGGCCCGTGGGCCAGCGAGACGAAGGCCTCGATGCCGTGGGTGAGCGCGTCGAGGCCGGTGGCGGCGTTGAGCCACTCCGGCATCGTGACCAGCAGCCGCGGGTCGACGACGGAGACGTCCGGGACGAGGGCCCGGCCCATGATCGTGATCTTGGTGTGCCGCTCAGTGTCGGTGACGATGCAGAACTGGGAGACGTCGGCGCCGGTGCCCGACGTGGTGGGCATCATGATCAGCGGGGGGATCGGGTGCGCGATCCGGTCGATGCCCTCGTAGTCGAGGATCCGCCCGCCGTTGGCGGCGAGCAGCGCGACGCCCTTGGCCGCGTCGATGACGGAGCCGCCGCCGATGCCGAGCACGACGTCGCAGCCGGACTCGAGGTAGCGCTCGTAGCCCGCCTGGATCTCGTGGTCCTTCGGGTTGGGCGTGAGGTCCAGCCACACCTGCGGTGCGAGCCCGGCCGCGGTCAGCTGCGCCAGCAGCTCCGCGGGCCAGCCCGCCTCCATGACGCCCGGGTCGGTGACGACGAACGGCCGCCGCGCCCCGAGGCGACCCGCGGCGTGCGCGGCCTCGGACAGCGATCCCTCGCCGAACACGATCTCCGGGGCATGGAACTTGGACAGCCGCAGCGGCTGGTGCTCGGAACGCTGCTCCGGGCTGCGTCGAGCGAGCAGCACCGAGTCGCCGACCCGGCGCGCTTCTCCGACGAGGACCACATTGCCCCCTTGCATTGCTTCGGCCCGTGCACCCGAGGTGACGTGATGCACAGCGTCGTCGAGGTTACAAGAGGTCCGGGCCGAGTGGGCGGGGCAGAAGGGTGCGGTCTGGCCCGATCGGACAGCCCCGGTGGTCCCGATGCCGCAGTCGCCCGAACCGACCCTCCCCGTCCGGACGGGATCAGCCGACGTGGATGGGCCCCTCGCGCTCCGCGAGGCGGATGCCCGCCCCGCCCCAGTGCTGCGCGATCATCTCCGCGGCGATCGACACGGCCGTCTCCTCCGGGGTGCGGGCGCCGAGGTCGAGCCCGATCGGCGAGGACATGCGCGCGAGCTCGGCCTCAGTGAGCCCCTTCTCGCGCAACCGCTCCAGCCGGTCGTCGTGGGTGCGCCGCGAGCCCATCGCGCCGATGTAGGCGACCTCGGGCAGCCGCAGCGCGACCTCCAGCAGCGGCACGTCGAACTTGGGGTCGTGGGTGAGCACGCAGAGCACCGTGCGCTTGTCGATGCGCCCGGCGTCGGCCTCGGCCTGCAGGTAGCGGTGCGGCCACTCCACGACGACCTCGTTGGCCCCCGGGAACCGCGACGCCGTGGCGAACACCGGCCGCGCGTCGCAGACCGTGACCCGGAAGCCGAGGAAGCTGCCCATGCGGGCGACGGCCGCCGCGAAGTCGATCGCGCCGAACACGATCATGCGGGGCGGCGGGGCGAAGGACTCGACGAACACGGTCAGGCCCTCGCCGCGGCGCTGGCCGTCGACGCCGTAGGTGACCTGGCCGTTGCGGCCCGCGTCGAGCAGGCCGCGCGCGTCGTCGCGGATGGCGTCGTCGAGCCGGGGGGAGCCGGTGCCGCCCTCGACGTGGTCGGGCCACACGATCAGCCGCGTGCCCAGGCGCTCGGCCGGCCCGGCGATGACGGTGGCCACCGCGACCGGGGACTCGTCGCGGATCGCCTCGGCGATCCGGCCGAGCTCGGCGTAGGTCTCCGGGTTCACCTTCTCCACGAAGATGTCGATGATCCCGCCGCAGGTCAGGCCCACGGTGAAGGCGTCCTCGTCGGACACGCCGTAGCGCTGGAACAGCGGGCGCCCGTCGGCCAGCACCTCCTGGCCCAGCTCGTAGACCGCACCCTCGACGCAGCCGCCCGACACGCTGCCGACGGCCTCGCCGCCCGGCCCGATCAGCATCGACGCGCCGGGCTGGCGGGGCGCGGAGCTGTAGGTGCCGACGACCGTGGCGAGCGCGGCCGTCTCGCCCTTGGCCCACCACTCGTCGAGCTTGCCCAGTACGTCACGCATTCCGAACCACCTCGAGAAGCTCTTCCAGGGTGGCCAGGCTGTGCCCGGCCAGCAGATCGTCCAAGTACGGTAGGGCGGCGACTATTCCGCCCTGCACCGGGGCGTACCCGTCCTTCCCCGCGTGCGGGTTGACCCAGACGAGCTTGTGCGCGAGCCGGTGCAGCCGCGACATCTGCACGCCGAGCAGGTCGGTCTCGCCGCGCTCCCAGCCGTCGGAGAACACGACGACGACCGCGCGCCGGGCCGCGCCGCGCTGCCCCCAGCGGTCGACGAACGCGCGCATGACCTCGCCGAGCCGGGTGCCGCCGGACCAGTCCGGGATGGCGCGGCCCGCCGCGGCGAGCGCGCGGTCGGCGTCGCGCATCCGCAGCTCGCGGGTGATGCGGGTGAGCCGGGTGCCGAGCGTGAACGCCTCGACGGTCCCGGGCGAGCGCCGGACGACGACGTGGGCGAAGCGCAGCAGGGCGTCGGCGTAGGGCTCCATCGACCCGGAGACGTCGACGAGCAGGACGACCCGGCGCGGGCGGCGGGAGTGGTCGCGGTGGTGCAGGCGGCGCAGCTCGCCCTGGTCGCGCAGCGCGGCGCGCAGGGTGCGGCCCGGGTCGGTCGGGCCGTGGCGGGACGGGCGCAGGCGCCGGGAGCGGCGCGTCGGCAGCTCGGGGCGCAGCAGCGCGAGGAGCCGGCGCAGGTGCTCGCGCTCGGCCGGGGTGAGCTCGGCGAGGTCGCGGTTGCGGAGCACCTCGTTGCCGCTGGCCCGCGCGAAGACCTGGGTGCTCTCGCCTGCGTCGTCCTCGTCGGACTCGCCCTGCGTCGACGGCGTGAGCGCGGCCAGCTTCGGCGGCGGGGGCTTGCGCTCGTCGACGACGCGGGTGCGGCCGCCCCCGCGGGGCGGGGTGAACCAGTCGTCGAACGCGCGGTCGTAGCGCGGCAGGTCGTCGGGGTCGGAGCACAGGGTGAGCCGGCCGGCCCAGTAAGTCTGGGTGCGGCTGGTGACGTCGAGCGCGTCGAGGGCGGCCAGGAAGGCCGCCACGCGGTCGGTGGTGACGGCCAGCCCCGCGGCGCGCAGGACGACGGTGAAGCCGACGAGCCCCTCGATGGGGTCGCCGACCGGGACCTCGGTGCTGGTCACGGGCCCCTCAGGAGGCGAGCAGGGTGTCGAGCTGCTTGCGGACGCGGTCGGCGTCCTCGCGGTACTTGAGGACGGCGCCGAGGGTGGCCGCCGCGCTGTCCACGTCGAGGTGGCTCGCGCCGACCAGCTGCAGCGCGCGGGCCCAGTCGATGGTCTCCGCGACGCCGGGGGGCTTGAGGAGGTCGGCCTGGCGCAGTGCGCGGACGGCCCCGGCCACCTGGGCCGCGAGCCGCTCGGGGATCCCGGGCAGCCGGGAGTGCAGGATCTCGATCTCGCGCTGCAGGTCGGGGTGGTCGAGCCACAGGTAGAGGCAGCGCCGCTTGAGGGCGTCGTGCACCTCGCGCGTGCGGTTGGAGGTGAGCACCACCAGCGGCGGGACCGTCGCCCGGATCTCGCCGATCTCCGGGATGGTGACGGCGTGCTCGGTGAGCACCTCCAGCAGGAAGGCCTCGAACTCGTCGTCGGCGCGGTCGATCTCGTCGATCAGCAGCACGCTCGGCGTGGTCTGCAGGGCCTCGAGGATCGGGCGGGCCAGCAGGAAGCGCGGGTCGTAGAGGGAGGCCTCGACGGCGTCGGTGTCGAGGGCGCCGCTGCCCGCGGTGGCCTCGAGCGCGCGCAGGTGCAGCAGCTGGCGCGGGAAGTCCCAGTCGTAGAGCGCCTGCGAGGCGTCGATCCCGTCGTGGCACTGCAGCCGGATCAGTTTCGCGCCCAGCACCTGGGCGAGCGCCTGGGCCAGCGCGGTCTTGCCCGTTCCGGGTTCGCCCTCGCAGAACAGGGGTCGATTCATCTGCATGGCGAGGAACGTGGCGGTCGCCAGCCCGTCGTCGGCGAGATATCCGGTGGAGCGCAGAGCGGCGGCCAACGCGGCGGGGGAGTCCGCCGGACCTGCGGGGCGATCGTTCACGGCTCCAGCATGACGGACCGCCGGGGTGCAGGCCACCTCGGGCCGCCGGCCCCTCGCGGTGGGTGCACGGGTCATGACGCTGGGTCGACCGAAAGGTGTGACGGGTTCGGCAATACTTTCACTTTGGACGCATTGGTTCGACCGTGATCGACCCGTGATGTCATGCGCGTGACCTGGTGATGTTCACGTATCGCCCACGTAATGCTGCCGTTACCGTGACGATCGTCACTCGGCAGAAGTTTGCCGTTCTGCCTGTTCCGGCTCGTAGCGTCGTCCGTCGGTCGATCCGCGAGGATCGTCCGAGAATGCATCCGGAACCGTCGCGCCACACCCTGTCCCGCGGCTCCGGTCCGTCGAGATGAATACGGGACAGGGATGAGGACGCCGATTCCCGGCCACTGCACGACGGTGGTCGCGGAACCGGCAAAGGACGCGTCAGCGGATCACTCCCTACCGCCGACGAGCACGTCCTCCGATACGGCGCGAATTGGAGAGCATTGAAAATGACTTCTCGACCTGCATTCACCACGGGCCGAAGTCTCCTGCGGCTGGCTGTCGCCGGCGCAGTTGTCGTGGGCGCCCCCCTCGCCCTCGCCGGAACCGCCAACGCCGCACCCGACTCCGACTGGGACCGCCTGGCCCAGTGCGAGAGCGGTGGCAACTGGAGCATCAACACGGGCAACGGCTACTACGGTGGCCTGCAGTTCAGCCCCACCACCTGGCGCGCCTTCGGCGGCTCCGGCATGCCGCACCAGGCCAGCCGCAGCGAGCAGATCGCCGTCGCCGAGCGCACCCTCGCCGCGCAGGGCTGGGGCGCCTGGCCCAGCTGCTCCCGCAAGCTCGGGCTCAACGGCTCCGCCGAGCCCACCCGCGTCCGCGCCTCCGCCCCCGTCGAGGCCCCGGCCGCCGCGCCGTCGTCGTCCGGCGGCGGCAACTACACCGTCCGCTCGGGCGACACGCTCTCCAAGATCGCCGCCGCGAACGGCACCACGTGGCAGCAGCTGTGGAGCCAGAACAGCGACGTGCTCAGCAACCCGAACGTGCTGCGCGTCGGTCAGTCGATCCAGGTCTGACCCCACCGACCGATCAGGTCGAGTTGACCCACTCGTCGGACCCGTCGGCGAACGCCTGGTGCTTCCAGACCGGCAGCAGGCGCTTCACCTCCTCGACGAGCTCGGCGCAGGTGTCGAACGCCTCCTTGCGGTGATCGGCGGCGACCGCGCACGCCAGCGCGACCTCGCCGATCTCCAGGCGGCCCACCCGGTGGCTCACCGCGATGGCGCGGACGCCGGTCGCCCGGGCCGCCACGTCGGCGGCCACCTGCTCCACGACGGACCCGGCCGTGGGGTGCGCGCTGTACTCCAGCCCGCGCACCGCACGGCCGCCGTCGTGGTCGCGCACGACGCCCGCGAACGTCACCACGGCGCCCGCGGCGGCGTGGTCGACCAGTGCGGCGTGCTCGGCGACGTCGAGGGGCTCCTCGCCCACCGCGGCACGTAGGACGATCGTCATGTGTGGTCGCCTCCTCTGAGCTGGTCCACGGCGTGGTCGAGCACTCCCGCGAGCACACCGAGACCGTCGCGGACTCCCCCCGTCGATCCGGGGAGGTTCACGACCAGCGTGCGGCCCGCGACACCGGTGAGGCCGCGCGAGAGCACGGCGGTCGGCACGGTCGGCGCGCCCGCGGCGCGGATCGCGTCGGCCAGCCCGGGCACCTCGTAGTCCAGGACGCCGCGGGTGACCTCCGGCGTGGCGTCGGTCGGCGAGATGCCGGTGCCGCCCGTGGTGATCACGACGTCGACGCCGTCGGCGACCGCGGCGCGCAGTGCGTCGCCGACCGGCTCCCCGTCGGGCACGACGGCGGGGTCGGGCGTGTCGTAGCCGTGTTCGCGCAGCCAGTCGGCGATCAGCGGCCCGCCGCGGTCGGCGTAGACGCCCGCCGCGGCGCGGTTGGAGGCGGTGACGACCCGGGCGCGCTTCACGAGCGGTCCTCCGGTCGGACCCAGGTGCCCGTCTTGCCGCCGTCCTTGCGCTCGACGCGGACGTGGTCGAGCACCGCGGCCGGGTCGACGGCCTTGACCATGTCGTGCAGCGCCAGCCCGGCCACGGCGACGGCCGTCAGCGCCTCCATCTCGACGCCCGTGCGGTCGGTGGTGCGCACGGTGGCGCGGATGCCGACCTCGGCACCGTCGGGCGTGAGGTCGACGACGACGCCGCTCAGCGCGATCGGGTGGCACAGCGGCACGAGGTCCGGCGTGCGCTTGGCGCCCATGATCCCGGCGATGCGGGCGGTCGCCAGCGCGTCGCCCTTGGGCAGCCCGTCGCGGCGCAGCAGGTCGACCACCTCCGCGGTGGTGCGCAGCACCCCCGTCGCCACCGCGGTCCGCGCCGTCGCCACCTTGTCGGTGACGTCGACCATCCGGGCCGCGCCGGCCTCGTCCACGTGCGTCAGCTCCACGACGCAGACCCTACGGCGCCGCCTCCGCGACGTGTCGGCCGCCACGGAACCGCCGACCCACGTGATGTGCATCACATCGGCGCAACCCTTTCCGGTGACGCACGTCGTGACTGGCGGTCGCGGTGACCTGCGCAGACGTCACCCCATCGGGTGGGCCCTGTCCAGGTTGGACGGCGAGTCGCGCGGACACGCCGTCTTGGAGTCCGCCCCAGCCGCACGTAGCGTCGCCGACGGCCGCCCGGACCCCCGATCCGGACGGCCCCCGGTGTCGCAGCGCTCCCCTGTCCGGCGACCCGGAGACCCGACCTCCTCACGGATTCCGCGTGGGACAGGAACGGACCGGCCGCTCCCCGCCCGCGTTCGTGCGCCGCGCCGGAGAAGTCCCATGGCTCGATACCGCGGCCGTCACCGTGCCCCCGCGAGGTTCGACGGCGCCGGACGGGCGATCGCCCGCACCGCGCTCGCCGGAGCCGTCGCCGGCGTCCCGCTCGTGGTCGCGGCCCCCGCCGCGAGCGCCGCGCCGGACAGCGCCTGGGACCGCCTCGCCCAGTGCGAGAGCGGTGGCCGGTGGGACATCAACACCGGCAACGGCTACCACGGCGGCCTGCAGTTCTCCCCGACCACGTGGCGCGGGTTCGGCGGCGGCGAGTTCGCCCCGGTCGCCTACCAGGCCAGCCGCGCGGAGCAGATCGTCGTCGCGGAGCGGGTGCTCGCCGTCCAGGGCTGGAACGCCTGGCCGAGCTGCTCGCGCCAGACCGGCGTGCGCGGCGAGGCGCCCTCGCAGCGCTCCGCCCCGGCCGCCGAGCCGGAGCGGGTGCGCCTGAGCGCCCCCACCACCGACGGCGGCTACGTCGTGCAGCGCGGCGACACGCTCAGCCGCATCGCGAGCGCCCAGGGCGTGGCCGGCGGCTGGCAGGCCATCGTCGAGAAGAACCCGGGCCTCGCGGCGAACCCGAACATGATCCGCGAGGGTCAGCGCCTGTCGCTCTGATCCGCGAACCGGGCGAGCGCCTCCGGGGTGTCGACGTCGTCGGGATCGGCGACGTCGCCGCACTCCACCAGCTCGACGTCGGGGTTGCCGCCCAGGTAGGCGCGGGCCCCGGCGTCACCGGTGGCCGACGCGGACACCGCGGCCCAGTGCGAGCGCCCGAGCAGCACGGGATGGGCCGGACGGCCGTCGTAGGCCGCGCGGCGCAGCGTCCGCGGCCCCACCGGCCCGGCCACGAGCCGCGCCACCGCCTCCGCGGTGACCCCGGGCAGGTCCACCAGGTGCACGAGTGCGGTGTCGGCGTCGAGGGCGGCGAGGCCCGCGCGCAGCGACGCCCCCATCCCGGAGGACCAGTCGGCGGCCTCGACCGCCCGCACACCCGCGGGCAGCACCGCGCGCACCTCGTCGGCCGCGGCGCCCAGCACCACGACCAGGGGCGCGCAGCCGCCGTCGGCGAGCACCCGCAGGGCCCGGCGGACCAGCGGCTCGCCGTCGATCCCGACGAGCGCCTTGGGCCCGCCCATCCGCCGCCCCGCACCGGCCGCGAGGAGCAGCCCGGTGACCGTCGTCCGGTCGGTCAGCGGTTGATCTCCGTGACGGGGTGCACGTAGGGCACCTCGTCGAGCGGGAACTCGACGTCGCCGAAGGGGGACAGCGAGCCCTGCACGGGGCTGGCGAGCTCGGAGACGGGGTGCTCGCCCTCCGGCAGCTCCGGCCAGGTGGGGTCGATGCGTCCTGCGGGGGCGGCCTTCGCCACGGTTCCTCCAGGTGTCGGTGGTCGACCGCCAGTATCTCCCACGGCACCGACTACCGTGGACCGGTGCCCACGCCGCTGGTCGACTGGCTGCGCGCCCAGGACGACGACACGCTCGCCCGGCTCCTCGCGCTGCGGCCCGACCTCGGGGTGCCCCCGCCCGCCGACGTCACCGTGCTCGCCACCCGCGCCGCGATCCGGGCCTCCGTCCACCGCGCCTGCGACGAGCTCGACACCGTCACCCTCGCGGTGCTCGAGGCCCTCGCCGTGGCCGACGCCGACACCGCGTCCGTGCCCCGGGCCGAGGTCGCCCGCCTCCTCGGCCCCGACGTCCCCGCCGCGGTCCTGACCGACGCCCTCGACGCGCTGCGCGCCCGCGCGATCGCCTGGGGCCCCGACAGCGAGCTCTCGGCCGTCCCCGCCGTCCGCGACGTCGTGCCGCGCCACCCCGGGGGCCTCGGGCGGCCGTCGACGGGGCCCGCCGGGTCCTCGGCCCTGCCCGACCTGCTCGCCGGCGTCGACGACGAGGAGCGGCGGGTGCTGGAGACCCTGGCCGCCGGCCCGCCGATCGGGCGCAGCCGGGCCGCGGGCGACACCCCCGTCGGTCGGCTGCTCGCCCGGGGCCTGCTGCTGCGCATCGACCCGGAGACCGTCGAGCTGCCCCGCCAGGTCGGGCTGGCCCTGCGCGGTGACCGGCCGCTGGGGTCCGTGACGGTCGTCCCGCCCGACATCGCGCCGCGCGACCGCGGCGCCGACGTCGTCGACGGCACGGCGGCCGGGGCCGCGCTGGGCGTCCTGCGGCAGGTGGAGCTGCTCCTCGCGTCGTGGGGGAGGAACCCGCCGCCCGCGCTGCGCTCCGGGGGCCTCGGCGTCCGCGAGCTGCGGCGCGCGGCGAAGGAGATGGACGTCGACGAGCCGACGGCGGCGCTGCTCGTCGAGCTGGTCGTGGCCGCCGACCTCGTCGGCAGCACCGACGGCGTGCCCGCGGAGTTCCTGCCCACCACCCACGCCGACGTGTGGCTGGCCGGCGGCCCCGAGGTGCGCTGGTCGCTGCTGGCCCGCACCTGGCTGGCGCTGCCGCGGCTGCCCGGGCTGGTGGGCCGCAAGGACGACGCCGGGCGCCCGATCAGCCCGCTGTCCGACGCCGTGCGCCGCCCACTGGCCCCGCGCGACCGCAGGCGCGTCCTCGCCGGGCTCGCCGAGCTCCCGCCGGGCACCGCCCCGTCCTCCCCGGCCGCGCTGGCCGACCTGCTCGCCTGGCGCGCCCCGCGCCGCGGCGGCCGGCTGCGTGACGAGGTCGTCGGCTGGGCGGTCACCGAGGGCACCGTGCTGGGTGTCGTCGCCCTCGACGCCCTGTCCACCCCCGGCCGCGCGGTGCTGCAGGACCCGGAGGGGATCGTCGCCGCGCTGCGGGCCGCGCTGCCCGAGCCGGTCGACCACGTGCTCCTGCAGGCCGACCTCACCGCCGTCGCGCCCGGCCCGCTCGTGCCCGAGCTGGCGCGCGAGCTCGACCTGGTGGCGGAGGTCGAGTCCGCGGGCGGGGCCACGGTGTACCGGTTCACCGAGGCCACCGTCCGCCGGGCGCTCGACGCCGGCCGCAGCGCCGCCGACCTGCACGAGCTCCTCAGGCGCCGCTCCGCCACACCCGTGCCGCAGGGCCTGACCTACCTCGTCGACGACGTCGCGCGCCGCCACGGCCGCCTGCGCGGCGGCGCGGCCGCCGCCTTCCTGCGCTCCGACGACGAGGTGCTGATCTCCGAGGTGCTCGCGCACCCCGACACGATCGGGCTGGAGCTGCGCCGGATCGCCCCGACGGTCGTCGTGAGCCCGCTGCCGCTGGTGGAGCTGCTCGACGGGCTGCGCGCCGCCGGGTTCACCCCGGCGGCGGAGGACACCGGTGGAGCGGTGCTCGACCTCGCGGTCCGCGGGCGGCGCACCACGCCCGCCCGCCGCTCACCCGAGCGCAGTCTGCCGCCGCAGCCCGATCCCGCCCAGCTCACCGCGCTGGTCTCGCGCATGCGGGCGGGCGACGCGCTGACCGGCGTGCGCCGCAGCGCCGCCAACGGCCGGTCGAGCACGCTCGACACGCTGCGCCGCGCGGCCCAGGAGAAGCTGACGGTGTGGCTCGGGTTCGTCGACGGGCACGGAGTGGCGGGCGAGCGCGTGCTCGAGCCGCTCAGCGTCGGCGGCGGCGTCGTGGAGGGCCGCGACCGCACCGACGGCGGGCTGCACCGCGTGCCGCTGCACCGGATCACCTCCATCGCGCTCGTGGAGGACTGACCCGGCGCTCAGCGTCCGGCGCGGGCGGCCATCCGGTGGGCCATCGCGTGCTCGACCAGCGAGATCAGGGCGGCCTTCGTCGACTCCCGGTTGCGGGCGTCGCAGGTGATGATCGGGACGGCCGGGTCGATGGACATCGCCTCCCGCACGTCCTCGATGCGGTGCTGCTGCAGCCCGTCGAAGCAGTTGAGGCCGACCACGTAGGGCAGCCCGCGGTCCTCGAAGAAGTCGATGGCCGCGAACGAGTCGGCCAGGCGCCGGGTGTCGACGAGGACGACCGCGCCGATCGCGCCGCGCACCAGGTCGTCCCACATGAACCAGAAGCGGTGCTGGCCCGGCGTGCCGAACAGGTAGAGGATCAGCTCCTTGTCCAGCGAGACGCGGCCGAAGTCCATGGCCACCGTCGTGGTGGTCTTGTTCGGGGTGGCGGTGAGGTCGTCGTGACCGGCGCTCGCCTCGGTCATCACGGCCTCGGTGGTGAGCGGGACGATCTCGGAGACCGAGCCCACGAACGTGGTCTTGCCGACGCCGAAGCCCCCGGCCACCACGATCTTGGCCGAGATCGTCGCCGCGGTGGCGATCGTCTGAGGCCTAGAGCCGACGGAGTCCACTCAGAACCCTTTCCATCAGGGCGAGGTCCGGCGCGCTGCCGGCACTGCTCGCGGTCTGGTGCACGGTGACGACGCCGAGGCCCGCCATGTCGCCCAGCAGCACCCGGGCGACGCCCAGGGGCAGGGAGAGGAGGGCCGCCACCTCGGCGACCGAGCGCGTGGCCTCGCACAGCTCGGCCACAGCGCGGTGTTCGACCTGCAACAGGCCCATCTGGTCGCGGCCGCGCTGGCTCGTGGAGACCAGTGTCTCGATGGCCAGGTCGAAGCCGGACTTCGTGCGTCCGCGGGTCCACGCGTAGGGCCGGACGGCGGACGCGCCGCCCCCTGCGCCGAACTGCTCGGCGTCGTTGACCCGCATGTCGATCGGCCCGGTCATCGGGCCGGGCGTGACCGGCTCGGCGGGCGGGCGTGCGGCGGGGACGGCGGAGGGGGCCGCCGCGGGGGCGGCCTGCTCGGCGTCGTCGGTGCGCTTGCGACCCCAGCGTCGACGGCGCGACGGACGCGCGCTGTCGAAGCTGAAGCCGTTCATGACGTCGGCGAAAGTCGGCTCCGAGGGTTGCCGGCGCTCGTCGTCGGGACCGGAGGTCATCGGACATCACCTGCCTTCTTCAACCGATCGTGGATGGGACGTGCCGTGCTCCAGGGCCCGGGCTCAGGGCCCGAAGGAGCCCTGCAGCTCGGCGCGCAGCTCGGGGGTCAGCAGCTGGCCGACGCGGTCGACCAGCAGGGTCATCTCGTATCCGATCAGGCCGATGTCACAGCTCGGTGACGCCAGCACGGCCAGACAGGACCCGTCGCTGATCGACATCAGCAGGACGATGCCCCGGTCCATCTCGACGACCGTCTGCACCACCCCGCCCGCGTCGAAGCAGCGGGCGGCGCCCTGCGTGAGGCTGATCAGGCCCGACGCCACCGCGGCGAGCTGGTCGGCCCGGTCGCGGGGGAGGCGGTCGGAGCTGGTGAGGAGCAGGCCGTCGGCCGAGACCACGATGGCGTGCGCGACGCCGGGGACCCGCTCCGCGAAGTTGGTGACCAGCCATCCGAACCTGCTCGGCTGTGTCTGTGGCGCTGTCACTGTCGCTCCTCGTCGTGGTTGCCGCCCGCGTTGGCGGACTCGGTGGCACCGTTGGCGTCGCCGCGGTACCTGCTCTCGCGCCCCTGACGGACACCCTGCTGGTAGCTGGCGAGCCGGCCGCGCACGCTCTCCGCACTCCGTGCGGGGGAGACGGGCGGGGCCAGCACGGCCGATCCTGCACTGCCCGGGACGAGCCGCGCGCGCGGACGGCGCTTCGGCAGCCCCGCCGCGGTGACCTCGTCCGGCCGGTCGGTGACCGGCGCGGCGTTGTTGGCCGCCAGCCAGCCCTCGTCGGCGGAGGTGGAGAACGCGGAGGCCTCGGGCCGCGCGGACAGCACCGGGGCCGGCTCGGCCGGCACGGGCGGCGCGGCCGGGGCGGGCCGCGGCTGCACCGGCGGCTGGGCCCGCACCGGCGGTGCGGCCTGGACCGGCGACGGCAGCGGAGCCGCGGGCGGGGCCGGCGGCTGCGCCGACGACGGCTGCGCGGACGGCTGCGGTGTGGACGGCTGCGGTGTGGACGGCTGGGGCGCGGACGGCAGCGGAGCCGCGGACGGCTGCACCCCCGGCGTGGGGGGCGCGACCGGCGGCGGGCCGGCGACCGGCCGGGCCGGACGGACCGGGAGCGACGGCGGCAGCGCCGCGGCCGGTCGGGGCCGGGCCTGCGGCGACGGACCCGCGGACCGGGCCTCCGCCTCCCAGTCGACCGGGAGCGGCCGGTTGGAGCGGAACCACGCCGACGCGATCTCCTCGAAGATCGGGGTGGTCTCGCCGAGCTCGAAGCCGCTGCCCTCGGGCCGGCCCGTCGGGACGGCGTCGGCCGGGGCCGCCGGGGCCTCGGTCTGCTGGGCCGGCGTGCTCGGCGCGAACAGGCCGTCGGCGGGTTCCTGGCCCGGTGCGTCCGCGAACGACGGCGCGGCGGGCGGCGCGGGCGGCATCGAGGTGGGCGGCGCCGGGGGCGTCGCCTGCCGGGACACCGGGATCGGAGCGGTCGCCGGGGCGGTCGGCTCGGCCGCGGGCGGCCGGACCGGAGACGGGCGGCGCTGCGGCAGCGCGGGCGGGGCCGGGAGATCGGCCGCGGGGTTCGCGGTCGGGGCCGTGCCGTTGCCGGTGTGCGGGGCCGCGCCGTTGCCGTTGGTGGAGCCCGCCGGAGCCGCGGCGGGCGGCTGGGCGACCGGCGGCCGGGCGGCGAAGGGCCGGCCGGTGGGGGGCTGGGGGGCGTGCGGCGGCGCGCCCTGCGGCCACGGGTTGCGCGGCATCGCCCCGTTCGCCGGGGTGCGCTCCTCGGCCGGGTGACCATCGGAGGCGGCGCCCGCCGCGACCGCACCAGCGGCGGCCGCTCCGGCGGCGGGGCCGGTGGCCGGGCCGCTGGTCGCGTCGTCGGGGGAGTCGGCGTCGTCGGAGGGGTCGGCGGGCCGGTCGTCGGACCCCGGCTCCTCGTCGGCGGCGTCGTGCGCGGCGGCGTCGTGCTCGTCCTCGTCGGGCTCGGCGAGGACGTGGCGGGCGCGGTCGGCCTCCGCGGCGGGCTGCTCGCGCGGGGCGACGATCGCGTACGCCGTGGTGGCGGTGTCGTCGTCGGTCCCGTCGAGCTGTGCGGCCGCCCCGTGATCGGCGGTGTCGACCCCGGCCGCGGCGGTGTCCGCGGCGTCCCGGTCGGCGGCGTCGTGGTCGGCGGCGTCGTGGTCGGCGCGGTCGTGGTCGGAGCCGTCACCGGTGGACCCGACGACCGGCGGCCCGGCGTCGTCGGGGCCGGGGCCGGGGCCGTCCTGGTCGGAGCGCTCCTGGCGCGACCGCTCGGCCGCGGCGAGCTGGTCCTGGCGGGCCTGCTCGGCGACCGAGGGGCCGTCCGGGTGCAGCGACGAGCCGGGCCGCCGCGTGGGCAGCGACGGCGTGGCGGCCGCCGAGCCGTTGACCGGCGGGTACCCGCCGGGGCCGGGGTCGAAGGCCGAGGCAGGCGTGGACGGGCCGTCGGTGCCCGCGACCAGGGCCGACAGCGACCGCCCGTTGCCGTTGCTGGTGCCGCGCTGCGGCGGGACGTCGAACGCGGACGGGCCGCGCCCGCCCTGCGCGACGGCGGGGACCGGCCGGGCCAGCTCGCGCTCGGTGGTGGGCACGAGCTGCGCGGGCACGGTGACCGACGCGGTGAGACCGGTGCCGGCCCCGCCCGTCGACGACGTGGACAGCTGCACCTGGATGTCGTGGCGGGCGCCGAGGCGGCCGACCACGAACAGGCCCATGCGGCGCGACGCGGAGACGTCGACCGCGGACGGGCCGCCGAGGCGCTGGTTGGCGTCGGCCAGCTCGAAGTCGATCATCCCGACGCCGCGGTCGGAGATCTCGACGAGGATGTCGCCCTCCGCGGTGCGGGTGGTGCTCATGACCACCTGCGAGTCGGGCGGGGAGAAGTTGGTGGCGTTGTCGAGCAGCTCGGCCAGCAGGTGGACGAGGTCGCTCGCGGCGCGCCCGACGATCGTGGTGGTCGGCGGGGCCTGCACGACGATGCGCTGGTACTGCTCGATCTCCGACACCGCGGCGCGCAGGACGTCGACCATCGGGACCGGCGCGATGTTGCGCTTGGCGAGGTCGGTGCCCGCGAGGACCAGCAGGTTCTCGGAGTTGCGGCGCATGCGGGTGGCGAGGTGGTCGAGCTGGAACAGGTTCGACAGCTGGTCGGGGTCCTGCTCGTTGCTCTCCAGCTGCTCGATGAGCTGCAGCTGGCGCTCGACGAGGGCCTGGCTGCGGCGGGAGAGGTTGACGAACATCGAGCTGACGTTGGTCTGCAGCGCGGCCTGGTCGGCCGCGAGGCGGATCGCCTGCCCGTGCACCGCGTCGAAGGCGCGGGCCACCTGGCCCACCTCGTCGCGGGTGTTCAGCGGCACAGGGTCGACCGTGACGTCGGGGGCGTCGCCCGCGCGCATGCTCTCGACCGCCTGCGGCAGGCGCCGCTCGGCGACGTCGAGGGCCGCGGTGCGCAGCACCCGCAGCGACCGGACCAGCGCCCGGGCGACCAGGATCGCGATCGTGATGCCGGCCAGCAGGCCGAGCATGAGGATCACGGAGTTGATGCCGGCCAGGTTGCTGGCGCGCTCCTCGGCCGCGGTGCTGCGGGCGACCATGTCGTCGCGGATCAGCGAGCCGGACTCCTGCACTGCGGCGAGCGCCGTGGCGTAGGCCGCGTCCCACTGGGCCGGGTCGACGACGACCGGCCGGTCGGGCGGGGTGGCGAGGATCTGCTGCTTGACGGTGGTCAGCGCGCCGGTGGCGTCGCCGCCGTCGAACGTGCCGAACGCGGCGAGCTGCTCCGGGGTGAGCGCGACCTGGTAGTCGCTGTAGGCCGAGGCCAGCCGGTTGTCGGCGGCGACGCTCTCCTCGCGGGCGGGGTCGAGGAGCTGGCCCGCGCGGATCGCGGCACCGAGCACCGTGTGCTGCACGGCGAGCTGCTCGCCGGCGCTGGTGGTGGCGGTGAGGGCGTCGGCCAGTCCGGCGACGTCGGGGGTGCGGAGCTGGCGCAGCAGGGCGCGCTCCAGCCCGTCGACGCGGGCGATGACCGCGCTGTAGCGGTCGACGACCTGGTCGGGGCCGGTGTTCTGGCTGGTGGCGACGTCGGTGCGCAGCGCGCCGAGCTGGCCCAGCGCCTCCTGCGTGCCGGTGAGCGCGTTGCGCGTGGTGGTGTCGAACTCGTCCGCTCCGGCGCCCGCGACGGCGTCGACCGCCTCCTGCACGTCGGCGTCGGTCTGGCCGATGCCGATGTCGAGGACGCCGCGGTCCTCGGTGCGGCCGGCGGCCACGAAGAGGGTGGCCTCGTCGCGCTCCTGGCGCAGCGCGTCGGCGGCGCCCGCGACCTGACCGCGGATCTCCAGCAGGCGGTTGCTCGTGCCCAGCGTCGCCGCGTCGCCCGCCTGGTCGGAGATGCGCAGCACACCCAGCGCGAGCGCCAGCAGCGCCGGCACCAGGCCGATGGCGATGAGCTTCCACGCCAGCGACCAGTTGCGCGGGTTGAGGCGCTCGGACCACGAGGCCCCGAGCTCGGTGGTGGTCACGTCAACGTCCCCCTGAGGATTGCCGGCGACGATCCGACGAACCTTGACACGCCGGGGTGCCCGACCGCGAGACCGAGGGAGCCGAAACGCTCTCCAGCGGCGGTGGGTGGCCGCCCGTCGGGTGCGGGGAGCAGCGTTCGGGGTGTCGGGTCGGGCATGCGCGCCTTCTGTCGTGGGCGGCCGCCGGGTCGCCGGCGTCCGCGTCGTTCCGTGCACCCGGGATGTCGGCGACACGCGCCCTCTGGGGAAGGGTGGCGGCCGCTCGGAGCGGGTATGATCGTCCTGGGACTCGTGCGTTCTCGCTGATGGTGCGCGTCGAGCATAGCCCAACCTCGGCGCCGCCCCCGTCGTCGTGACGGCCGCCGGTCGACGACCGCGCGCCGCTCACCGAGACGCCGATCACACACTCGTTCGCTCGGAGGCACACTCGCCGTGACCGATGGACCACTCATCGTCCAGTCCGACAAGACGCTCCTGCTGGAGATCGACCACGCCGACGCGGGTGCCGCCCGCGTCGCGATCGCGCCGTTCGCCGAGCTGGAGCGCGCACCCGAGCACGTCCACACCTACCGGGTCACCCCGCTCGCGCTGTGGAACGCCCGCGCGGCCGGGCACGACGCCGAGCAGGTCGTCGACGCGCTGGTGCGGTTCTCCCGCTACGCCGTGCCGCAGGCGCTGCTCGTCGACGTGGTCGACACGATGGGGCGCTACGGGCGGCTGCAGCTCGTCCAGTCGCCGGTGCACGGGCTGGTGCTCGTGGCGCTCGACCGCGCCGTGCTGGAGGAGGTCCTCCGGCAGAAGAAGATCTCGCCGCTGCTCGGTGCGCGCGTCGACGACGACACGGTGATCGTGCACCCGTCCGAGCGCGGGCACCTCAAGCAGGCGCTGCTCAAGATCGGCTGGCCCGCCGAGGACCTCGCCGGGTACGTCGACGGCGAGGCGCACCCCATCGCACTGGCCGAGGACGGCTGGAACCTGCGCGACTACCAGCGCCAGGCCGTCGAGGGCTTCTGGGCGGGCGGCTCCGGGGTCGTCGTGCTGCCCTGCGGGGCGGGCAAGACGCTGGTGGGCGCGGCCGCGATGGCGCAGGCTCAGGCCACCACGCTGATCCTGGTCACCAACACCGTCGCCGGGCGGCAGTGGAAGCGCGAGCTCATCGCCCGCACCAGCCTCACCGAGGAGGAGATCGGCGAGTACTCCGGCGAGCGCAAGGAGATCCGCCCGGTCACGATCGCCACCTACCAGGTGATCACCCGCAAGTCCAAGGGCGAGTACCGGCACCTGGAGCTGTTCGACTCCCGCGACTGGGGCCTGGTCATCTACGACGAGGTGCACCTGCTGCCCGCCCCCGTGTTCCGGATGACGGCCGACCTGCAGTCCCGGCGCCGCCTCGGGCTCACGGCCACGCTCGTCCGCGAGGACGGCCGCGAGGGCGACGTCTTCTCCCTGATCGGGCCCAAGCGCTACGACGCCCCGTGGCGCGACATCGAGCAGCAGGGCTGGATCGCCCCGGCCGACTGCGTCGAGGTCCGGGTCACCCTGACCGACGCCGAGCGCATGTCCTACGCCGTCGCGGAGGCCGAGGAGCGCTACCGGATGGCGTCCACGGCGCACACGAAGCTCGCCGTCGTGAAGTCGATCATCGCGCGGCACCCCGGCGAGCCGACGCTCGTCATCGGGGCCTACCTCGACCAGCTCGACGAGCTCGGCGAGGCGCTCGACGCCCCGGTCATCCAGGGGTCCACCCGCAACAAGGAGCGGGAGGTCCTGTTCCAGCAGTTCCGCCAGGGCGACCTGCCGGTGCTGGTGGTCAGCAAGGTCGCGAACTTCTCGATCGACCTGCCGGAGGCGAGCGTCGCGATCCAGGTGTCGGGCACCTTCGGCTCGCGGCAGGAGGAGGCCCAGCGCCTCGGCCGGCTGCTCCGGCCCAAGGGCGACGGGCGTCAGGCGCACTTCTACTCCGTGGTCTCCCGCGACACGCTCGACACCGACTACGCCGCCCACCGGCAGCGCTTCCTGGCCGAGCAGGGCTACGCCTACCGCATCGTCGACGCCGACGACCTGCTCGGCCCGGCCGTCCCCGACGTGGGGTAGCCGCACCGGACGCCCCCGTCCGGTCGCTGTGAGGTGCGGCGTGTGCACGATCAGGTACGCACATCCGGGTGTACAACCGTGCGCGCGGCGGGACGAGGGCCCACACTCTGTGCACACGAGGTGTCGGGGGGTGAACGGGTCCGTGATCGGATGGGTCGTGCTGGTCGGAGCGGCGTGGTGCGCCGCAGCGCTGGGCGTCGCGGTCACGATCGGCGGGGTGGTGCGCCTGCGCGACCGCCAGGTCCCGCCCGGCGACCCCCGCGAGCGGAGCTCCGCGCGGCGCCCGGTCGTCGGCATCCCCTCCCCGCGCCGGGCCCCGGAGTCGCTGCCCGGTGCGCTGCCCGTGGAGCGCGACCGGGAGCTGCGCGGTCGCTGACCCCTGCATGCGGGTGTGTCGTGCGGGGCGTCCGGTGTGCGATCGTCCGCGGATGCCCTCGAGTGATCGCGCCGCGGAGCGGGCCCGTGAGCAGGAGCACGCCCTCAACGCGCTCCTCGCCGAACGCGACGGCCTGCTCTCCGTGCTCGACCGCGTCCTGGCCCTGCAGGGCACGGCCCGCCTGATCCGCGACGCCGCCGGTGCCGACGCCGGGTTCGTCGCCGACCTCGACGGGCCGGGCCGGGCCGTCATCCGCTGGATCGCGGGCGGCCGCACCGACTCGCTGCAGGACCTCGCCGTGCCGATCGGGCAGGGCGTCGGCGGCCGGGTGCTCGCGGTGGGGCAGCCCGTGCGGGTCAGCGACTACGTGTCGTCGGCGACGATCACCCACCACTTCGACGGGATGGTGCGCCGCGAGGCGATGTCGGCGATGCTCGCGGTGCCCGTGCTGTCCGAGCGGGACGGCCGCGTCGACACGGTCGCCGTGGCGTACGCGGCGCTGCGCGGGCCCGGCGAGTTCGGCGACGACGCGGTGGGCGCGGTGCAGGCGATCGCCCGGGACGCGGCGCGCGCGCTGCGGCTGGCCGACCGCGCCGAGGCCGGCCGGTCCACCGCGGTGGCCGCCGAGCGCCAGCGGATGCAGGCCTCGCTGCACGACTCGGTCGGCGCGATGCTGTTCTCCATCGGGGCGCAGGTCCGCGACCTGCGCACGACGGTGCCCGACAACCCGGCCCTGAGCACGCGCCTGGGGCGGCTGGAGTCCGACGTGTCCGCCGCGTCGCTCGCGCTGCGGGAGTCGTTGCTGGCCCTGTCCGAGTCGAGCCCCGAGCGGGCGCTGCCGATCGAGCTGGCCGAGCACTGCCGCAGCTTCGAGGCCCGCACCGGCGTCCCCGCGCGGCTGGTGCAGCTCGGTGAGGTCGCCCCGCTCGACGCCGAGCGCACCGCGCTGCTGATCGGGGCGGTCCGCGAGGGCCTGCTCAACGTCGAGAAGCACGCGGGGGCGGCGACCGTCGTCGTCAGCCTGGGCATGGTCGACGGCGGGGTGCAGATCGCGGTGGCCGACGACGGGTCACCGGCCGACAGCGGTGCGGCCGACCCGGCCGACGGGGCGGGGCTCGGGATCCGGATGCTCGTCGAGCGGGCCGCGCGCCTGGACGGACGGGTCAGCCTCGTCCACGACGAGGACGGTGGCACGACGTTGCGTATGCTCCTGCCGGTGCACCGGTGAGTCCCGCGCGGGTGATGGTCGTCGACGACCACCCGGTGGTGCGCGACGGCGTCGCGCTGCTGCTGCGGGGTGAGCCGTCGCTGGTGGTGGTCGGGGCCGCGGAGAGCGGGCGCACCGCGCTGGAGCGGGCGCCGGGACTGCGGCCCGACCTGGTCCTGCTCGACCTGCGGCTGCCCGACATGCTCGCGCCGGAGGTGGTCGCGGGCCTGCGGACGGCGTGCCCGGAGGCGAAGGTCGTGGTGTTCACCGCGCACGGCGACCACCACGGGGTGCAGGCGGCGCTCGACGCGGGTGCGCACGGGGCCCTGCTCAAGGACGCCGCGGCGACCGACCTGGTCGCGGCGCTGCGCCGCGTGCTGCGGGGGGAGCGCGTGTCCGACCCGCGGATGGGCTCGGGCCCGGCCGGCAACCAGGCCGCCCTCGCCCGCAGCGGCCTCACCCGCCGCGAGTACGAGGTGCTGCGCCTCGCCGCGCAGGGCCGCACCAACCCCGAGATCGCCGAGAGCACCGGGCTCGCGCGCAACACCGTCAAGACCTACCTGCAGTCGGCCCTGCACAAGCTGGGCGCGCGCAACCGCGTCGAGGCGATCGGCAAGGCGAGCGAGGCCGGACTGCTCTGAGGAGTGTCCCCGGGTTCGTCCGGTCGCCGGATCGTGACTCTCCGGAGGTAACGGACAGTCATCTTTCCCGGACCCCTCTCCACGTGGGGGTGCCCGACGGTTGTGACGGCCCACACGATGTGCCCGCCGCTCCGACCGGGGGTGGCGGCAAGGAGGAGACGTGGTCCGGGAACAACCGTGCTGAGCACTCGCGGGCTCTCCGTCCGGTACGGACGTTCGGTGCACGCGCTGTCCGACGTCGACCTGGAGGTCCAGGCCGACGGCGTGCTGGCGGTGCTGGGCGGCAACGGCGCGGGCAAGTCGACGCTGCTGCGCGCGGTGTCGGGGACGCTGCCGCTGCACCGCGGCGCGGTGTCGGCAGGCGAGATCGAGTTCGACGGCACGCGCATCGACAAGCTCGACCCGGCGCTGATCGTGCGCGCCGGCGTCGTCGCGGTGCCGGAGGGCCGTCAGGTCTTCGCCCGCATGACGGTCGAGGAGAACCTCCGGGCCGGAGGGCTCGGCGCGCGGTCGGCGGAGGTCCGCACGGCGGCCCGCGAGCGGATCCGGACGCTGTTCCCGGTCCTCGACGAGCGGTCCGGGCAGCGCGCGGGCCTGCTGTCGGGCGGCGAGCAGCAGATGCTCGCGATCGGCCGGGCCCTGATGTCCGGCCCGAAGCTCCTGCTCCTCGACGAGCCGTCGCTGGGCCTCGCGCCGCAGATGGTCGGCCGGATCGCGCGGATCATCCGCGAGATCCACTCCCAGGGCACGGCCGTCGTGCTCGTCGAGCAGAACGCCACCATGGCGCTGCAGGTCGCCGACCACGCCGTCGTGCTCGAGGTGGGGCGCGTCGCGCTGTCCGGACCGGCCGCCGAGCTGGCCGCGAGCGACGACGTGCAGCGGCTCTACCTCGGCGGGCACGCCGAGTCGCAGGAGCAGGCCGAGGCCGAGCAGCACGAGGCGCTCGACCACCGGGCCGGCAAGACGCTGTCGAGGTGGACGGGATGACCGCCGCACCCGTCGAGCTCCGCGAGGGCGTCCGGGAGCTGGCGATCGAGGACGTGACGCTGCGCTTCGGCGGCATCACCGCGCTCGACCACGTCAGCTTCACTGTCACGCCCGGCACCGTGCACGCCCTGATCGGGCCGAACGGCGCGGGCAAGTCCAGCTGCTTCAACGTCATCAGCGGGCTGTACCGCCCCACCGAGGGCCGGGTCCGGCTCGGCGACGACGTGCTCACCGCGCTCGCACCGCACCGGCTCGCCGCGCTCGGCATCGGCCGCTCGTTCCAGAACATCGCGCTGTCGCCGGGCTCCACCGTCCGCGACAACGTCATGCTCGGCCGCCACGTCCTCACCACCGGCGGGTTCCTCTCCGGCGGTCTCGGGCTGGGTCGGCGCACCGAGCGCCGGCACATCGCGCGCGTCGAGGAGATCTGCGACTTCCTCGGCGTGGCCGAGCGGCTGGACTCCCCGGTCGGGTCCCTGCCCTACGGCATCGCGAAGCGGGTCGACATCGCCCGCGCCCTCGCCGTCGAACCCACCCTGCTGCTGCTCGACGAGCCCGCGGCCGGCCTGGACGCCACGGAGACCGCCGAGATGGCGGTCACCATCCGCGACCTGCGCGACGCGCTCGGCATCTCGGTGCTGCTCGTCGAGCACGACATGGGCCTGGTCATGGGCATCGCCGACCGCGTCACCGTCCTGGACTTCGGGAAGCTCATCGCCGACGGGCTCCCGGCCGAGGTCCAGGCCGATCCCGATGTCATCCGCGCCTACCTGGGCACCGAGGCCGAGGAGGCCGCGGAATGAACACCTTCCTGCAACTGCTGGTCAACGGGCTGGGCAAGGGCGCGGTCTATGCGCTCCTCGCGCTCGGCTTCGTGATCATCTTCAAGGCCACCGAGGTGGTCAACTTCGCGCACGGGTCGCTGGTGCTGATCGGCGGCTACCTGGTCTACGAGCTCAAGGACAGCCTCGGCTGGGTCCTCGCGGCCGTGATCGGGATCGTCGGGGCGGCGCTGGCCGCGCTGCTCATCGAGCGGGTGCTGCTGCGCAACGCGCGCAGTGCCGACCACAACAGCCTCGCGCTGCTCACGATCGGCATCGACGTGATCATCACCGAGGAGGTCGTGCGCCGGGTCGGCGCCGACATCCCGTTCATCGGTGACCCCTACGACTCGCAGCCGATCCAGATCGGCGACCTCACGGTCTTCCGCACGCAGGCGATCGCGCTGGTCGTCGGCGCGGTGCTGATCGCGGCGTTCCTGCTGACCTTCCGCTACTCCAACTGGGGCGTCGCGATGCGCGCGCAGGCGGAGAACCGGGAGGCCGCTGCGCTCATGGGCATCAACAGCTCCCGGGTGACGGCCACGGCGTGGCTGGTCGCCGGTGCGCTCGCCGGGGTCGCGGTGCTGTTCATGGCCACCCAGGACTTCTCCGGGGCCGGGCTGGGCCGCGGCACGCACGCGATCGCCCTGATCGCGTTCCCGGCCGCGATCCTCGGCGGCCTCGACTCCACCGAGGGCGCCGTCGTCGGCGGGATCGTCGTCGGGCTCACCGAGGCGCTGTCGGCGCAGTACATCTCCTTCGAGTTCTCCAAGAGCGCGGTCTTCCTCGTGATGCTGGTGGTGCTGGTGATCAGACCGAGCGGGTTGTTCGGCACGAAGGAGCTCAGTCGTGTCTGAGACGCTCACCCCGCCCGCCACCCCCACCACGACGCCCCCTCCCGCGCCGGCGAGCACGCCGGGCCGGAACTGGCTCAAGATCGTCGCCACCGCGGTGTTCCTCGTCGTGCTCCTGCTGCTGCCGGTGATCGTCGGCAACGGGGGAGTGGCCTACCTCAAGCTCGCGCAGTACATCCTCATCGGCGCCGTCGGCGGGATCGGCCTGACGCTGCTGGTCGGGCAGGCCGGGCAGCTGTCGCTGGCCCACCCGTTCTTCCTGCTCGTCGGCGCCGTCGGCTACGCGGTGCTGGCCGGCGACCCCGAGGAGTCCGACGACCTCGTCGGTCTCGGGCTGCCGCCGCTGGTCGCCGTCATCGGCGCGATCGTGCTCTGCGGGCTCGTCGGGCTGGCGTTCGCGCCGGTGGCCGGGCGGCTGCGCGGCATCTACCTCGGCGTCGCGTCGCTGTCGCTGGTGTTCCTCGGGCTCTGGCTGGGCCAGTCGCTCGACATGTTCTCCGGCGGCACCTCCAGCGGCCGCAACGCGCCGGTGTTCGCGCTGTTCGGCTTCGAGTTCGCCAACTCCACCCCCGCGCCGACGATCGCCGGCGTCGCGATCCAGAAGCAGCAGCGGCTCTGGTACCTGTTCCTGGCGTTCGCCCTGATGAGCTACTTCCTGGCCCGCGGCGCGGTGAACAGCCGCATCGGCCGCTCGTGGCGCGCGGTGCGCGACAACGAGGCCGCAGCCACCTCGATGGGCGTCCACGTCACCCGGGTGAAGGCGGGCGCGTTCGTCATCTCCTCGGCGTTCGCCGGCCTCGCGGGCGTCATGACCGCGCTGTGGCTGGACCTGGTCAAGCCCGACGAGAACGAGTTCACCGGCACCTACTCCCTGACGGTGGCGATCGCGTTCCTCGCGGTCGTGATCATCGGCGGGCTCGGCTCGGTGCCCGGCGCGGTCGTCGGCGCGACGCTCGTGTTCGGCCTGCAGCAGTTCTTCCTGCTCGGCTCCCAGCAGTTCGGCTGGTTCGCCGACGCCCAGTTCGGCGGGTTCAGCGCCGTGGTCGTGAGCGCGTTCGTCTACGGCTCCGCGATCGTGCTGGTCATCCTGTTCGAACCCGGCGGCATGGCCGCCATCGGCAGGCGGCTGCTGGGCCGCCGCCGCTCCCCAGATGTCCCGTCCACCGACGATGGCGGACGGACCACCCCCCGAGAGGATCGATCATGATCGCAGCGCGTAGAGCCGGGCGGTCGGCGCTGATCGCCGGCGCACTGGCCAGCTCACTCCTGCTCGCCGCGTGCGGCAGCACGGCCGACACCGCGGGCGGCACCGAGGGTGCCGGCGGCGTGATCACCGACAAGGGCGTCACCGACACCACGATCACGCTCGGGATCATGGGCGACACCAGCGGCGTGTTCAAGAACCTCGGCGCCGGCCTCAACGCCGGCAACCAGCTGTGGGCCGACGACGTCAACGCCGCGGGCGGCATCTGCGGCCGCCAGGTCGAGATCGAGGTCGTCGACCACGGCTACAAGGCCGACGTCGCGAAGACCCTGTACCCGCAGCTCGAGCCGAACGTCCTCGGCATGGTGCAGCTGCTGGGCTCCCCGGTGCTCGCCGCGCTGGAGCCGAACCTCATCGAGGACGACATGCTGGCGGCGCCGGCGTCGTGGTCCTCGGAGGTGCTCGACAACCCGGGCATCATGATGATCGGCACCACCTACGACCTGGAGGTCGTCAACGGCCTGGCCTACCTGCAGCAGCAGGGCCTGATCGCCGACGGCGACACCATCGGTCACATCTACATCGACGGCGAGTACGGCGGCAACGGGCTCAAGGGCTCGCAGTACTACGCCGAGCAGCACGGCCTCACGATCAACGAGGCCAAGGTGACCTCGACCGACAACGACCTCACCGGCATCGTCACCGGCATGCGCGGCGCGGGCGTCAAGGCCATCGTGCTCACCACGACCCCGGGCCAGACCGCGTCGGCGCTGGCCGCCAACCAGGCGCTCGGGCTCAACGTCCCGGTGCTCGGCAACAACCCGACGTTCGACCCGGCGCTGCTGGACACCCCGGCCGCGTCGGCCCTGGGCAACCTCTACGTCTCGGCGTCCAACGCGCCGTTCTCCTCGCCGAACCCCAAGGCCGTCGAGGTCACCACGGAGTTCAAGGCGGCGTACCCGGACGCCCCGCGCAACGCGGGCATCACCACCGGCTACACCGAGGGCCTGGTGTGGCAGAACGTGCTCGAGGCGGCGTGCGAGGCCGGTGACCTCAGCCGGGCGGGCGTCAAGACCGCGCTCACCACGCTGACCTCGGTCGACACCGAGGGCCTCGTCGACGTGCTCGACTACAGCTCGCCGGGCGCGCCCCCCACGCGCGGCGTCTACATCGCGCAGGTCGACGGCTCCGTCGAGGGTGGGCTGCGCGAGGTCGCGCCGCTGTTCACCTCGCCGGAGGCCGAGTCCTACGTGGCTCCGTTCCAGGAGAGCTGACCCGCTCGACCGACGGGCCCCGGGGTACGCACCCCCGGGGCCCGTCGGCGTTCCCGGGGTCGGGATCGGGGTCGTCCCCGAGGTCCGGGGTCCCGCCCGGCGGCACGCTGGGAGCCATGGAACAGCACATCGACACCGTCCCCACCCGCCCCGTCGTCCGCCTCACGCGCAGCCGCGACGACCGCATGGTCGCCGGCGTCTGCGGCGGCGCCGCCCGCGCCTACGGCCTGGACCCGGCCCTGCTGCGCCTGGCCCTGGTCCTGCTCACCGTGTTCGGGGCGGGCGCCGGCGCCATCGCCTACGTCGCCGCGTGGATCCTCGTGCCGGAGGAGCCCGCCTCCTAACGGCCCGGGACCGGATCAGGGGCGGGCGTGCCCGGACCAGTGGGCGAGCCGCTCCGTGGGACCCGCGTCCGGCCCGGACGCGACGACCGCGGCGAACGGCACGGGCCCGCCCCGCACGGCGGCCGGGACGAGGGGCGCCACGACCGCGAGCACCTGCTCCGGCACCGCCGGGTCGGGGAACTCCACCGGCTGCCCGGTGGCGACGGCCAGGTCCCAGCCGTGCACCAGCGTCTCGTTGAGGTACGCCCACACCGCGGTCCGGGCGGGCGCCCTGCCCCACGGGGCGACGACCTCGCGGTCCAGCACGCCGTCGGCCCGGTACACCGGCCACATCCGCTCGGTCGCCGCGGCGTACGCCTCGGCCCACCCGTCGTCGGGGACGCCGGTGACGACGGTGGGCTCGGTGGTGGGGTCGCCGCCCTCGCCGATGACGCGGGCGCGCCCGACCGTGGCGACGAGGTGCCCGAGGAGCGCCCGGACGTCGTACTCCGCGCAGGGGGTCGGGTCGTCGAGCCGGTCGGCCGGGACGGCGGCCATCAGCTCGCGGACCCAGGTGAGGGCCCGGGCGTAGGAGGGGCGGGGGTCGGTGATCTCCGTGGTGGTCATGGGAGGAGCCTCGCGCGTAATCACGCCATCTCCTGTCGTGTATTCGTGGCATCCTCGACGGATGCGCGCCGACCGGCTCCTCTCGCTGATCCTGCTGCTGCGCCACCGCGGCCGGATGTCGGCCGCGGCGCTCGCGCGCGAGCTGGAGGTCTCCACGCGCACGGTGCTGCGCGACATCGAGGCGCTGTCGCTCGCGGGCGTGCCCGTCTACGCCGAGCGCGGCCGCACGGGCGGGTTCGCGCTGCTGCCCGGCTACACCACCGACCTGACCGGCCTCACGCACGACGAGGCGCGGGCCCTGCTGGTGGCCGGGGCGCGCACCCCGTCACCCGCGCTGGCCGCGGCGATGCGCAAGGTGGTCGCGGCGCTCCCGGACGCCCAGCGCGACACCGCGACCCGGGCCGCGGGCCGGGTCGTGCAGCGGCCCGAGCGGATGCTGTCCGACCGCGCGGCCGACGACGGCGGCGTCCTGCGCGCCGTCCAGGAGGCGGTGTTCTCGGCCCGGCGCGTGCGGCTGCTCTACGCCGCGCGCGACGAGGAGCCGCGGTGGCGCACCGTCGACCCGCTCGGCCTGGTCGACGCGGGCGGGCAGTGGTACCTGCTCGGCACCCGCGACGGCGCCGACCGGACCTACCGGCTCTCCCGGGCCCGCGCGGCCGAGGTGCTCGACGAGCCCGCCGCGACGGCCGCGGACGTGGACGTCGCGCGGCTGTGGGAGGAGCGGCGCACCCGCTTCCGGGAGGGGCTGGCGAACCTGCCCGTGCGGATCCGGGTCCCGGCGACCCGGCGGGCGGACCTGCCGTCGACCCTCCCGGTCGACGCGGAGGAGCCCGACGGCCACCACGTCGTGCTCGACGTGCGGTTCGGCGGCGCGGAGCACGCCGAGACGGTCGTCTGGGGGCTTGCCCCGGACGCGGAGGTGCTGGCCCCGCCGGAGCTGCGCCGGGCCGTGGCGCGGCGCGCGCTGGCCACCGCCCGGCACCACGACCGGCCGTGAGGCGCCGGTCGTCGTCAGCGCCGCGGGCCGTCGTCGCGGAACAGGGCGCCCGGCTGCTCGTCGGGATTGGGCTCCGGGACCGGTGCCGGAGCCCCGGACCGCCGACGGCGGTCCAGCCACAGCAGGACCAGCCCGGCCGCGACGCAGACCGCGGCGAGCACGAACCAGAGCGCCTCCATCCCTCGACAGTGCCCGACTCCGGCCGGCGCCGCCGGGGTTACCGACGAGTAGTCGTACGGAGGCGCCGGCCCGGCGGGATCCCTAGCGTCTCCGGACATGACCAGCGCAGCACACGTCCGGGCCGTCCGGGCCACCTCCGCCGCGACCGTGCTCACGGCGGCCTTCGGGGTGGCGGTCCTCGCCGCGGCCGACGGCTCCGCGCGGGCCGCGGCGCTCGTGCTCGCCAGCTGCCTGGCGACGTCGGCGGTCCCGGTGGCCGTCCGCGTGTGGGGCGGGCGCGCGCCGGACGCCGACGCCCTGTTCGTCCGCGTGCTGGTCAGCCTGTCGGGCTACCTGCTGCCGATGGCGGTCTTCCAGGCGCAGTTCGGGGCCTGAGTGCGAACGCCGCAGGGGCGGCACCCGGAACTCGGGTGCCGCCCCTGCGGGACGTGCGGGTACTGCGGGGAGGCGGGACTCAGAAGTCCATGCCGCCCATGCCGCCCATGCCACCGGTGGGGTCGCCCCCGCCGCCGGCCGGGGCCTTCTCCGGCTTGTCGGCGATGACGGCCTCGGTGGTGAGGAACAGGGCCGCGATCGACGCCGCGTTCTGCAGCGCCGAGCGGGTGACCTTGGCGGGGTCGATGATCCCGGCCTTGATCAGGTCCTTGTACTCACCGGTGGCCGCGTCGAGGCCCTCGCCGGCCGGGAGCCCGCGCACCTTCTCCGCGACGACGCCGCCCTCGAGGCCGGCGTTGATGGCGATCTGCTTGAGCGGAGCCTCCAGCGCGACCTTGACGATGTTCGCGCCGGTGGCCTCGTCACCGTCGAGACCGAGACCCTCGAACAGGCCCGCACCGGCCTGGATGAGCGCCACGCCGCCACCGGCGACGATGCCCTCCTCGACGGCCGCCTTCGCGTTGCGAACGGCGTCCTCGATGCGGTGCTTGCGCTCCTTGAGCTCGACCTCGGTCGCGGCTCCGGCCTTGATGACCGCAACACCGCCGGCCAGCTTGGCCAGGCGCTCCTGCAGCTTCTCGCGGTCGTAGTCGGAGTCGGTCTTGTCGATCTCGTTGCGGATCTGGGAGACCCGGCCGGCGATCTGGTCGGCGTCGCCGGCCCCGTCGACGATGGTGGTCTCGTCCTTGGAGACGACGACCTTGCGGGCGGTGCCCAGGAGCGAGAGGTCGGCGTTCTCGAGCTTCAGGCCGACCTTCTCCGAGATGACCTCGCCACCGGTGAGGATGGCGATGTCGGCCAGCATGGCCTCGCGGCGGTCACCGAAGCCCGGCGCCTTGACGGCGACGGACTTGAACGTGCCGCGGATCTTGTTGACGACGAGCGTGGCCAGGGCCTCGCCCTCGACGTCCTCGGCGATGATCGCGAGCGGCTTGCCGCCCTGCATGACCTTCTCCAGCAGCGGGAGCAGGTCCTTGACCGTCGAGATCTTGGAGGAGACCAGGAGGATGTAGGGGTCCTCCAGCTCGGCCTCCATGCGCTCGGCATCGGTGACGAAGTAGGGCGAGATGTAGCCCTTGTCGAACCGCATGCCCTCGGTGAGCTCGAGCTCCAGACCGAAGGTCTGGCTCTCCTCGACCGTGATGACGCCTTCCTTGCCGACCTTGTCCATCGCCTCGGCGATGAGCTCGCCGATGGTGGTGTCGGCCGCGGAGATGGACGCCGTGGCGGCGATCTGCTCCTTGGTCTCGACCTCCTTGGCGGTCTTCAGCAGCTGCTGCGAGACGGCCTCGACGGCCTTCTCGATGCCGCGCTTGAGGGCCATCGGGTTGGCGCCGGCGGCGACGTTGCGGAGACCCTCGCGGACGAGCGCCTGCGCCAGCACGGTGGCGGTGGTGGTGCCGTCACCCGCGATGTCGTCGGTCTTCTTCGCAACTTCCTTGACGAGCTCGGCCCCGATCTTCTCCCAGGGGTCCTCGAGCTCGATCTCCTTGGCGATCGACACACCATCGTTGGTGATGGTGGGCGCGCCCCACTTCTTCTCCAGGACGACGTTGCGGCCACGCGGGCCGAGCGTCACCTTGACGGCGTCGGCGAGGGTGTTCATGCCGCGCTCGAGCCCGCGGCGCGCCTCCTCGTCGAAAGCGATCATCTTCGCCATGGGTGTGTAGTCCTCCGTTTGGGATGACCGAAAAGTCACTGTGTCGAACCCGGTGCCCGCGACGGACGACCGGCAACCCTGCGCCGATCTCACCGGCCCGACTGATTGGCACTCTACCGTGCCGAGTGCCAACGCGGTTCTAGCACTCGGGTACGGCGAGTGCAAGGTGGTCCCGGTGGGGGAGGATGAGCGCCGTGATCCGATCCGTGGAGCAGCACCGGGCCGTCGTCGCGGCCCTCGTCCCCGTCCAGCCCACCGAGGTGGTCCCGCTGGCCCAGGCCCGGGGGCGGGTGCTCGCCGAGGACGTGGTGGCGGGCGTCTCCCTCCCGTCGTTCGAGAACTCCGCGATGGACGGGTACGCGGTGCGGGCCGCCGAGCTGGCGGGGGCGTCGCAGGACGCGCCCGTCGTGCTGCCGGTGGCGACCGACATCCCGGCCGGGCGCACCGACGTCCCCGCGCTGGAGCCGGGCACGGTCGCGCGGATCATGACCGGGGCGCCGATGCCGGCCGGGGCGGACGCGATCGTGCAGGTCGAGTTCACCGACGGCGGCACGGAGCGGGTGTCGCTGCGGCACGCGCCCGAGCCGGGCGTGCACGTCCGCCGGATCGGCGAGGACGTCGTGGCGGGCCGGGTCGTCATCGACGCCGGCACGGTGCTGCAGGCGGCCCAGATCGGGATCGCGGCCGCGGTCGGGCTCGCCGAGCTCCCGGTGCGCCGACGCCCGGTCGTGCTGGTGCTGTCCACCGGGTCGGAGCTGGTGGCTCCCGGCTCCCCGCTGCGGCCGGGCCAGATCTACGAGTCCAACGGCCCGATGCTGGCCGCGGCCGTCGAGGAGGCCGGCGGGGTCGCCGAGCTCCTGCGGTTCGTGCCCGACGACGTCGAGGAGTTCCTGGGCCGGCTCGCGGAGCGGATCGAGGGCGTCGACCTGGTGATCACCTCGGGCGGGGTCAGCGCCGGGGCCTACGAGGTCGTCAAGGACGCGTTCACCGGGCGCGGGGTCGAGTTCGTGAAGGTCGGGATGCAGCCGGGCGGGCCGCAGGGCGCCGGGCGGGTCGACGCGCTGGGCGGCGTCGCGGTCGTGACGCTGCCCGGCAACCCCGTCAGCTCGCAGGTGTCGTTCGAGGTGTTCCTCCGGCCGGCGCTGCGGGCCGCGATGGGGCATCCGCACCCGGACCGGCCCGTCGTCACGGCCACGCTGGGTGAGCACTGGACGTCCCCGTCGGGGCGGCGGCAGTTCCGTCGCGCGGCCGTCGACGCGGTGCGCGGGACGGTCGCCGAGGTCGGGAACCCGGCCTCGCACCTGCTCGCCGCGCTCGCCAGGGCGGAGTGCCTGGTGTCCGTCCCGGCCGAGGTGACCGACCTCCCGGAGGGCTCACCGGTGGAGGTCTGGCTGCTGGACGGATGATCCGGGCCTCTGATGTGAGGCACGTCACAGTCCAAGGATGCAACATTCGGCGGGCCGGGGACGTCATACCGGTGAACGTTCGGCCGATCGGTGCACATCGCGGGGATCATCTCTCCGCGATCTGGACGATCGATCGCACGCTCAGGGATACTTTCCGCAGGCCCGGGTAACCAGGGCCCATCGCAAAGGACCTACCGCCCGTCGCTGGGGAGCGGACGAGCGGTTCCACGGCCGGGGTCGTCGTCTCGGGGGATGACGGCCCCGGCCCTTTTGCGTCCGGGCGGTCGCGTACCGTAGCCGCGGCCACAGCGACCCCCTCGCCGGGTCATCCCTCGCCGGAGGAGCCGAGAACGCACCCCATGTCCGATCCCGACACCCCCGCCGGCTTCTCCCCCCGCCACGTCGCCGGCCTCGTGCGCGAGGCGATCCCGCCGATGCACCCCGGTGGACGCCCGCTGGTCGCCGCGGTCGCGCTCGCGTCCGGGATCGTCCGGGCCCTCTCCGGCCGGGGCACCGCCACCGGCCTGCTCGCCACCGCCGCCACCGCCGCGTTCTTCCGCAACCCGCACCGCGTGCCGCCGCCGCGGACCGGGGTCGTGCTGGCCGCGGCCGACGGCACGGTCGCCACGGTCTCCGACGTGCTGCCGCCTCCGGAGCTCGGCCTGCCCGCCGAGACCGTGCCGCGGGTCAGCGTCTTCCTGTCGGTGCTCGACGTGCACACCCAGCGCGTGCCCGTCGACGGCCGCGTCCTCGCCGTCACCTACACCCCCGGCGCGTTCCTCTCCGCCGACCTCGACAAGGCCAGCGAGGACAACGAGCGCAACTCCGTCCTGCTGGAGAGCACCGGCGGCGCGCGCGTCGGCGTCGTCCAGATCGCGGGGCTGCTGGCGCGCCGGATCGTCTGCGACGTGGCCCCCGGCGACGAGGTCGCCGCGGGCGAGACCTACGGCCTGATCCGCTTCGGCTCGCGCGTCGACACCTACCTCCCGGCCGGCAGCGTCGTCGAGGTGGCGGTGGGGCAGCGCACGGTCGGCGGCGAGACGGTGCTGGCGACCCTGCCCGAGAGGGCCTGAGCGGTGCCCGCCCCCTACCCCGCGGGCGTCCGGCTGCTGCCCAACGCCGTCACCGTCATCGCGTTGAGCGCAGGCCTGTCCTCGGTGTACTTCGCGCTCGGCGAGCGGTTCGACATGGCGGTGCTCGCCGTCGGCGTCGCCGCGCTGTGCGACGCCCTCGACGGACGGCTGGCCCGGCTCCTCGACGCCAGCACCCGGATCGGCGCGGAGCTCGACTCGCTGGCCGACCTCGTCTCCTTCGGGGTGTCGCCCGCGCTCGTGCTCTACGTCTGGCAGCTCCAGGCGTGGCAGATCGGCAGCGAGGGCCGGTTCGGCTGGGTCGTCGCGCTGACGTTCACCGTGTGCATGGCGCTGCGGCTCGCGCGGTTCAACACGCTCCTCGACGAGGAGGACGAGTACCCGTTCGCCAAGGAGTTCTTCGTCGGGGTGCCCGCCCCGGCCGCCGCGCTGGTGGCCGGGATCCCGCTGTTCGCCTCGCTGCACCTGGGCGAGGGCTGGTGGTCGGCCCCCGTCGTCGTCGGGGTGTGGATGCTGGTCGCGGCCGCGCTGATGGTGAGCAGGCTGCCGACGCTGTCGTTCAAGACCGTGCGGGTGGCGCCGCGGCTGATCGCGCCGCTGCTCGTGCTGGTCGGGCTGCTGGCCGCGGTGCTGGTGACCGCCCCGTTCCTCACCCTGGCCGTCGTCGGCCTGCTCTACCTCGGCGCGCTGCCGTACACGGTCTACCGCTACCGCTGGCTGTCCCGGCACCCCGAGGCCTGGGACGTGCCCGGTCGCGAGCGCCGGGCCGTGGTCCGCGCCGCGCGGTCGGCCCGGCGCCTGGGCCTGCGCCCGCCGCTGCGCCGCCGGGTCGCGGGCCGGGCGAGCGAGGTGGCGGGCCGGGCCCGCGGGGCCGTCGCGGGGGGCCGTGCGGCGCCTGGGCGACGACGGGCCGCCGCCGCGGCGCGCCCCCGGCCCCGGCCCGGCCGCGCCCCCGCCCGACCGCAACCGCCTGGGCCTGCGCCGGGCCCGCCGCCGCTGACACCTCCCCACGCCCCCGCGAGTTCGCCGCTCCCACCCCGCGAGTTTGCCGCTCCCACCCGGCGAGTTGCCGCTCCCACCCCGCGAGTTTCCGGCTGCCGCCCGGTGAGTTCGCGGTTGCCGCCCGGTGAGTTGGCCGCCGCGGCCCGGCGATTCGGCCGTCCCCACCCGGCGAGTGTGCCGATGCCACCCGGCGAGTCGGCCGTCGGCGCTCGGGGCGTGGCCGGGACGACGTACGTGATCGGCCAACACGGCGTACGTGAACGGAAAACTCGCGGGGTGGATAGCGTGGGGTCGTGATCACGCTCGTCGCCCGGCTCGCCGCGTCCGCCGCCGATGCCCGGCGGGGGGTCGTGCGCCTGCACCCCGAAGTCCTCGACGCGCTCGGGCTGCGCTCCTGGGACGCGGTGACGCTCACCGGTGCCCGCGTGACGACCGCGCTCGCGGCCCCCGGCGACGGTCCGGCGGGGCAGGCCACCCTCGACGACGTGACGCTGTCGAACGCCGGTCTGTCCGACGGGGCGGCGGTCGTCGTGGCGGCGGCCGGGGTGGAGCCCGCGCGCCGCGTGCTGCTGACCGGGTCGCGGCTGGCCCGGGCGTCGGTGCCGCCGGAGACGCTGCGGCTCGCCCTGCTCGGCAAGATCGTGACCGGCGGCGACGCCGTGTCGCTGCTCCCGCAGGACCTCGAGCCCGCGCCCGGTCTGGACCCCGCGCTGGCGCGCAGCCGGGTCGCCGGGGCGCTGGGCGGGGCCTGGACCTCCGAGCTCCTGACGGTGGCCGCGGTCGACCCCACCGGGGCGGTCACGGTCCACCCGAGCAGCGTCGTCGGCTGGCACGACGGCCCGTCGACGGCCGACACCCCCGCGGGCCCCTCCCCCGCGCCCCGGGAGTCGCCGGTCTCCCGGCCCCCGGCCGCCGCCGTCCCCCCGCCGGCGCCCCCGGTCCCCGCGCTGCCCGTCGAGGACCTGATCGGCAACACCGGCGCCGCCCGGCGCCTCGCGGAGTGGCTGGAGCTGAGCCTGGACCGGCCGGAGCTGCTCGCCCGCCTCGGCGGGTCGGCGCGCCTCGGCGTGCTCGTGGTGGGGCCGGAGGGGGTCGGCAAGACCACGCTGGTGCGCAGCGTCGCCTCCGCGGTCGACGCGCGGTGCGTCGAGCTCGCCGGACCCGCTGTCGTGGCCACGGCCGACGCCTCCCAGCGCGTGCACGACGTCCTGGCCGCGGCCCGCACGGCGGCCCGGGCGGGGGAGCGGGTGCTGCTGCTCGTCACCGACGTCGAGGCGCTGCTGCCGGCCGCGACCCCGCCCCCGCTGTCGACCCTGGTCCTCGACGCGCTCCGGGAGACGCTCTCGACGCCCGGGCTCGTGCTGGTGGCCACGACGTCGGCCCCGGAGGGCGTCGACCCGCGGCTGCGCGCCCCCGACCTCGCCGACCGCGAGCTCGGCCTCGCCCTGCCCGACCTGCGGGTCCGCACCGAGCTGCTGCGCCGGCTGCTCGCCGCCGTTCCGGTGGCCGACGGCGTCGACCTGCGGGCGGTGGCCGAGCGGACGCCCGGGTTCGTCGTGGCCGACCTCGTCGCGCTGCGCCGCGAGGCGGCCGTGCGCGCGGCCCTGCGCGGCGGCGACGACATCGGCCAGGCCGACCTGCTCGACGCGGTCGGGTCCGTCCGGCCCATCTCGATGTCGTCCTCGGCCACGCTGCAGACCGGCGGGATCACCCTGGACCAGGTCGGCGACATGGTCGAGGTCAAGCAGGCGCTGACCGAGGCCGTGCTGTGGCCGCTGCAGTACCCCGACTCGTTCGCCCGGCTCGGCGTCGCCCCGCCGCGCGGCGTCCTGGTCTACGGCCCGCCGGGCTGCGGCAAGACCTTCCTGCTGCGCGCGCTCGCGGGCACCGGGCAGCTCAACGTCATCGCGGTGAAGGGGGCGGAGCTGCTGGACAAGTACGTCGGGGAGTCCGAACGCGCGGTGCGCGAGCTGTTCCGCCGGGCCGCCGACGCCGCGCCCGCCCTGGTCTTCCTCGACGAGATCGACGCGCTCGCCCCGCGCCGCGGTGGCTCCACCGACTCCGGGGTGGCCGACCGGGTCGTGGCCGCGCTGCTCACCGAGCTCGACGGCGCCGAGCCGCTGCGCGACGTCGTGGTGGTCGGGGCGACCAACCGGCCCGACCTCATCGACCCCGCCCTGCTGCGCCCGGGCCGGCTGGAGCGGCTGGTGTACGTGCCGCCGCCGGATGCGCAGGCGCGCGCCGACATCCTGCGCGCCGCGGGCCGCAACACCCCGCTCGCCGACGACGTCGACCTCGACGCGCTCGGGGCCCAGCTGGACGGCTACTCCGCGGCCGACTGCGCCGCGGTGCTGCGCGAGGCCGCGCTCACGGCGATGCGCGAGTCGCGCGAGGCCGCCGAGGTGACGGCCGCGCACATCGCGGCCGCCCGGGCCGCCGTGCCGGCGTCGCTCGACCCGGTGCAGCTCGCGGAGCTCGCCGCGTACGCCGAGCGCCGCGGCTGACCGGTCAGGCGCCCTGGTAGTCGCGGGTCAGGATGACGATGACGCCCGGGGTGGAGTCCTGGATGCCGTCGAACCGCGGCTCGACGCGCAGGCCGAACGCGTTGCCCAGGAACTCGGCGGCGTCGCGCTCCGCGGTGCCCTCGCGGTAGTAGACCGTGGAGGTGGGGATGAGGCCGTTGTAGCCGCCGGTGTCGGTGACGGTCCACCCCGCCGACTCGAAGTCGGCCGCGCCGCGGGCCGCGAGCCCGGGGATCGTGCTGTTGTTGTAGACGCGCAGCGGCATGCGGACGCTCTCCGCCCCGCCACCGGACGCACCGGAGCCGCCGCCGAACGCGGCGCCGCCGCCCGATCCGCCGGCCGAGCCGCTGCCGGCCGAGCCGCTGCCGCCCGAGCCGCCACCGGCCTCGGCCGAGCCGTCGCCGGGTGCCGCGATCCCGCCCGTCGGCTCCGGGCCGAACGAGGGGACCGGCACGCCGCCCTCGCCGCCGGTCGCGCCGTCGGTGGGGGCCGCGCCGCCGGGCGGCGTGACGCCGTCGGTGGTGGTGAAGCCGTCGCCGGGGGCGGCGGTCACGCTGGTGGACGGGGCGGCGCTGGAGCCGCTGTCGCCACCGCCGGTGGCGAGCGTGGCGATGCCGATGATGCCGGCGACGGCGCCCACCCCGAGCAGGGCGAGACCGCCGATCCGCAGGGGAGACGGGCCCCCGGACGGGGCGGGTGCGGTCACGGGTGTCCTCCGATGTCGGGTCAGGTCGTGCGGAGGATCATGGTGTCCCTACCAGGGCTCGATGCCCAGCCGACGCGCCGCACGGGTGCGCTGCCGGCTCTGCCGGAGCCGGCGCAGCCGCTTGACGAGCAGCGGATCGGCGGCGAGTGCCTCCGGCTTGTCGACGAGCGCGTTCAGCACCTGGTAGTAGCGTGTGGCGGACATGTCGAACAGCTCGCGGATCGCCTGTTCCTTGGCGCCCGCGTACTTCCACCACTGGCCCTCGAAGGCGAGGATCTCCCGCTCCCGGCGGTCCAGGACACGGGCGGTGCTGCTGCCTGTGGCGGATGCCCCACTGGCTTCGGTGGCGGACTCCATCACGCTCCTCGCGGCCTCGCTCAACTGAATGACACACGTGTCATTCACGGCGGCCATTCAACCACGGGGGACCGACAGGACCGGGGCAGGGACGCGCCGCCCGACGGGTGACGATCCGGTACGTCGTAGGCTCCGGACCCGTGGCCGTCCGACCGATCCGCATCATCGGTGATCCCGTCCTGCACACCCCCACGCGACCCGTCGAGGTGTTCGACGACGAGCTGAAAGTGCTGGTCGCGGACATGTTCGACACGATGGCCGCGGCCGAGGGGGTGGGTCTGGCGGCCAACCAGATCGGCGTCGACCTGCGCGTGTTCGTCTACGACTGCCCGGACGAGGTCACCCGTTCGCGCGTGCGCGGCGTGGTCGTCAACCCGGTGCTGGAGACCTCGCCGCGGCCCGAGGGCATGCCCGACCCCGAGGACGACGAGGAGGGCTGCCTCTCCGTGCCCGGCGAGGCGTTCCCGACGGGGCGGGCGGAGCGGGCGACGGTCACCGGGGTCGACGTGGACGGGGCCCCGGTCGCGGTCGAGGGCCACGGGTTCCTCGCCCGCTGCCTGCAGCACGAGGTCGACCACCTCGACGGCGTGATCTACGTCGACCGGCTCGTCGGGCGCAACGCGCGCGCCGCGAAGAAGCAGCTGCGCCGCCTCGGCTGGGGCGTGCCCGGCCTGGCCTGGGACCCGTCGACGCAGCAGGCCGACGACGTCTAGCGCACCTGGCCGTGCTCCCACGCCCAGACGGCGATCTCGGTGCGGTTGCGGGCGTCGAGCTTGTTCTGGACGTTCGTCAGGTGCGTCTTGACGGTGGACAGCGAGACGAACAGCTCCGCGGCGATCTCGGCGTTGGTGCGGCCGCGGGCCACCGAGCGCACGACGTCGAGCTCCCGGGGGGACAGCACGCCGTCGACCGACGCCGGCCGCGCGGGCTCGGCGAAGTGCTCGAGCAGGCGCACCGTGACCGCCGGGGAGACCAGCGCCTCGCCCGCCGCGGCCGCGCGCACCGCCTCCACCAGCAGCCGGGGCCCGGCGTCCTTGAGCAGGAACCCGCACGCCCCCGCGCGCAGGGCGCCGTAGACGTACTCGTCGAGGTCGAAGGTGGTGACGACGACGATCCGGGGCGGCTCGGCGTCGGCGGTGAGCAGCCGGGTGGCCTCCAGCCCGTCGAGCTCGGGCATGCGGATGTCCATCAGCACGACGTCGGGGCGCAGGGCCCGGGCGCGCGCGACCGCGTCGACGCCGTTGCCCGCCTCCCCGACGACCTCGACGCCGTCCTCGGCGGAGAGGATCAGCCGGAAGCCCGTGCGGACCATCTCCTGGTCGTCGGCGAGCAGGACGCGGATCACCGGCGCGCCAGCGGGATCCGGGCCGCCACCGACCACAGGCCGGGCCCGGCCGGGCCCGCGGTCAGGTCGCCGCCCAGCGCGGTGACCCGCTCGGCCATCCCGACCAGCCCGAACCCGCGCGGGCCCGGGGCGGGCAGCGCGGAGGGCACCCCGTCGTTGCGCACCGACACGAGCAGTTCCTCCCCACGGAGTCGGAGATCGACCTCCACGGTCGCAGCCTCCGGCGCGTGCCGCCGGACGTTGGTCAGAGCCTCCTGGACGACCCGGTAGCCGGTGGCGGCGACCCCGGCGGGCAGGACGGCGTGCACCAGGCCGGGGTCGCCGGCGAGCCGCACGACCTCCCCGCCGGGGTCGAACCGCGAGACCAGCGTCGGCAGCCCGCCCAGCTCGGCCCCGGGCGTCCGCGCCCCCTCGGCGTCCTGGCCGCGCAGCACCCCGACCATCGCGCGCATCGCCGCCATCGCGTCGACGCCGGCGTTCTCGATCGCGGCGAGGGCGCGGTCGACGTCGTCGGGCGAGGTCCGGGCGACGACGGCGGCGGCCTGCGCGGCCACGATGATGCCGGTGACGTGGTGGGCGACGACGTCGTGCAGGTCGCGGGCCAGCTCCATCCGCTCGCCGGACCGCACCTCCTCCAGCGCCGCCCGGCGCCGGGTCTCGGCGTCGCGCACCAGCAGGCCGATGCCCACCGCTCCGCCCCAGCCCAGTGCGGAGAGCACGGCGAGGGACGGGATGCCCTCCGGGGTGCGCAGCCACGCCGAGCCGACGATGGCCAGCGCGGCGACCGACGTGAGCAGCACCGCCGTGCGCAGCGGGGCCCGGCGGAGCACGGCGACCACCAGCACGGCCAGTGCGAGCTGCTCGGCGAAGGAGATGTCGGTGGCGACCGGCGGGCCCGCCACGGCCACGACCGCCGTGACGACGATCGAGGCCCCCATCGCGACGGCCGCGACCGGGACCAGCGCGACGCCCGTGCGGCGGCGCCACAGCACCACCAGCGGGACGACGAGCCCGCCCACCACGTTGATCCGCGATCCGCCGGAGACCAGGAGCAGGACGTCGACGAGGTACCAGATCAGGTAGCCGAGGACCTCGGCGGTGAGCCCGGAGTGCCGCCGGACCCGGCGCAGCAGGCGGATCACGGGTCGAGCCTAGGGCGGGCGGTGGTGCCGGCCCCTCGTCCGGAAGTACGAGCACCCGGACGGGATGTCGGTCCGGCGGCCGAGGCGGGTGCGGCCCGGCGGGGCGCATCGTCCCGGTCATGGACCTGATCTCGGCGGTGCTCGGCACCGCGGCGTGGACGGCGGGAGTGCTCCTGCTGCTGGTGATGGCGGCACTGCCCTGGCTCGAGCGCCTCGGGAGCGGGCGGTGAACGCCGCGCTGCGCGGGGTGCGGCTCACCCACCGCTTCGGTGCGGCGACGGTGCTGCACGAGGTCGACATCGCGGTGCACCCCGGGGAGACCGTCGCGGTGACGGGCCCGTCGGGGTCGGGGAAGTCGACGCTGCTGCACTGCCTGGCGGGCATCCTGCGGCCCGCCGAGGGGGAGGTGTGGCTGGGCCCGGACCGGATCGACGGGTGGTCGGAGTCGCGCCGCACCGCGCTGCGCGGTTCCCGCCTGGGGTTCGTGTTCCAGTTCGGGCAGCTGCTGCCAGAGCTGCCGGCCGTGGAGAACGTGGCGCTGCCGCTGATGCTGGGCGGGATGCGCCGCGCCGAGGCCGTGACGCGCGCGGCGTCGTGGTTCGGCCCGCTCGGCCTCGACGGGCTGGAGCAGCGGCGGCCCGGCGGGCTCTCCGGCGGGCAGGAGCAGCGGGTCGCGATCGCGCGGGCGCTCGTCACGTCGCCGGAGGTGGTGTTCGCGGACGAGCCGACCGGGGCGCTCGACACCGCCACCGGCGAGCGGACCATGGCCCTGCTGCGCGACCTGGTGGCCCGCACCGGCACCGCACTCGTCGTCGTCACGCACGACGCGGAGGTGGCGGCGCGCTGCCACCGCACGGTCGTGCTGCGCGACGGCCGGGCCCACCCGCCCGTCGGGCGACTCGTCGACGGGGGCGTCCGGTGATCGGCGTCGCGCGCCTGTCGCTGCGGCTGCTGCGGCTCGGCGGACGGCGGGCCGCGCTGTCGGCCGGGCTCGTCGCGACCGGGGTGGCCGTCGGGACGGTGCTGCTGGCCCTCGCGCTCGGCGGCGTGCACGGCTGGGACGCCCGCGAGGAGCGCACCGGGTGGCGGTCCGACCTGGCCCAGCGGGAGCCGGCCGCGGTCCCGGTGGTGCTGGCCGCGAGCCGCACGGAGGTCGTGGCGGGCCGGGACGTGGAGGTCGTCGACGTGGCTGCCGCCGCGCCCGTCCGGACCCCGCCGCCCGGCCTGGAACGGGTGCCCGCGCCGGGGGAGGTGCTGGTGTCCCCGGCGCTCGGCGACCTGCTCGCGCGGCACCCGGTCGCCGGCCTCGCCCCCACCGGAGTGATCTCCGACGACGGCCTCCGCGGCCCCGACGAGCTGGTCGCGGTGGCCGGGGTGTCCGCCGACGACCCGGACCTGGTCCCGCTCGCGGGCTTCGGCCCGCCCGCGGGGTTCGGCCCGATCGAGGTCTACCGCCAGCTCACCTACGTGGCGGCGGCGCTGCTCGTCTTCCCGGTGGCGAGCCTGCTCGGGGCGTCGGCCCGGCTCACCGCCGCGCGCCGCACGGAGCGGCTCGCGCTGCTGCGGCTGCTCGGGGCGTCGACCCGGCAGGTGACGGTCGCGGCCGTCACCGAGGTCGTCGCCGTCGCGACGGCGGCCGCGGCGCTCGGCGTCGCCCTGTACTGGCTGGCCGCCCCGGCGGTGGCGTGGATCGAGCTGGGCGGGGGCCGCTGGTTCCCCGACGACGTGCGCCCGGCCCCGCCGACGCTGCTCGCCGTCGTCGCCGGGGTCGCGCTGCTCGCGGCGGCCGCGGCCGTGGGCGGGATGCGGCAGGTGGTCGTCGGGCCGCTCGGGGTGGTGCGCCGCCAGGGGGCCGGCGGGGCGCGGCTGCTGCGGCTGCTCGGGGTGGGGGCGGGCCTCGTCGCGTTCGGGATCGTCAACACCGTGCGCGACGCCGGGCCCGCGAACGTCACCGGGCTGGTGTTCGGCGTCGGCGTCCTGATCCTGTTCGGGACGGTGTCGCTGGTCGGGCCGCTGGTGGTGCGGCTGCTCGGTGCGGGGATGGTGCGCACGGCCCGGTCCGCGGGGACGCTGCTCGCCGGGCGCCGCCTGCTCGACGACCCGAAGGGCGCCTTCCGCCCGCTGGCCGGGCTGACGCTCGCGGTGTTCGTCGCGGGGTTCCTGGCACCGCTGACGGCGGGGCTCGGCGAGGACGGGACCGGGGCCGACTCCGTCCTCGCCCAGGACCTGCAGCGCGGCACCCTGGTCGTGCTCGTCGGCACGTTCGTCATCGCCGCGACCGCCACCGGCACGGCCGCGGCGGCCCGGATCCTCGACCACCGGCGCCCGCTGCGGCTGCTGCGCCTGGCCGGCACGCCGCTGGGCGTGCTCGACGCGGCCCGGCGCGCGGAGACGATCCGGCCGCTGCTCGTGCTCGGCGGGATCGGGCTGGCGATGGGGCTGGTCTGCGCGTCTCCGTTCGCGGCGGCCTCGGACGCGTTCGCCCCGTCCGGGCTGCTGCTGCTCGGCGTCGTCGTGGTGGCGGGGGTGCTGCTCGTGGCCGGGGCGTCGGCGGCGTCGCGCCCGCTGCTGCGGTCGGTGACGACGGAGGGCGCCCGCGAGGACTGACCACCGCAGCGCGGGCCGGCCCCGCCGCGGCGGGACCGGCCTGCGGCGGCGACGTCAGGCGCGCTCGGTGAGCTTGAAGACCGGGATCTCGCGGTCGGTCTTCTCCTGGTAGTCGGCGTAGTCGGGGAACGCGGCGACGCCGCGCTCCCACCAGATCGCCTTCTCCTCGCCGGTGATCTCCTGCGCGTCGTAGTCCTTGGTCACCGTGCCGTCCTGCAGCTCGACGTGCGGATCGGCCTTGACGTTGTGGTACCAGACGGGGTGCTTGGGCGCCCCGCCCAGCGACGCGACGATCGCGTACTCGCCGTCGTGCTCCACGCGCATCAGCGGGACCTTGCGCAGCTTCCCCGACTTCACGCCCCGCGTCGTCAGCAGGATGACCGGGCGTCCCTTGATGTCGACGCTCTCCGTCGTCCCGGTCTCAAGGATCTTCTCGGTCTGGTCGCGGACCCAGCCCTCGGGGCTGAGCTCGTACTCTCCTTCAAGCGGCATGCCCCCATCGAACACGGCTTCCCCGCGCCACGCCGGGCGGGCTACGGTCACCGATCACACGGGAGCTCGCGGCAGCGGGCTGAGAGGGTGGCTGACCCGCCACCGACCGTCGAACCAGACCGGGTAATGCCGGCTGCAGGAGGTACGGACATGAAACCGACCGTGGGCACCACCCCGCCGCGCGTGCTGACGATCGCCGGCACCGACTCCGGCGGCGGCGCGGGCGTCGCGGCCGACCTGCGGGCGATGGCGGCGTGCGGCGTGCACGGCTGCGTCGCCGTCACGGCGGTCACCGTCCAGAACACGCTCGGGGTCAGCGGGGTGCACGTGCTGCCGCCGGAGACGGTCGCGGCGCAGATCGAGACGGTGGCCTCCGACATCGGGCTCGACGCCGCGAAGACCGGGATGCTCGCCGGGCGCCCGACGATCGAGGCGATCGTGGCGGCGTGCGACCGCGCCGGGATCGGGGCGGGCGGGCGCACGCCGTTCGTCGTCGACCCGGTGGCGGCCTCGATGCACGGCGACCCCCTGCTCGCCGACGACGCCCTCGACGCCTTCCGCGACCTGCTGTTCCCGCGCGCCACGCTGGTCACCCCCAACCTCGACGAGGTGCGGCTGCTGGTCGGCGTCGAGGTGCACGACCGCGCGGGCCAGTACGACGCGGCGAAGACGCTGCACGCGCTCGGCCCGCGCCACGTGCTCGTCAAGGGCGGGCACCTGGCCGAGGACGCCGACGTGTGCGTCGACCTCCTCTACGACGGGCACACCTTCACCGAGCTGCCCGGCCCCCGCTTCGCCACGGGCCACACCCACGGCGGCGGCGACAACATGGCCTCGGCGATCGCCTCCGGGCTCGCCCGCGGGCTCGACGTGCCCGCCGCCGTCGCGCTCGGGAAGCGCTACATCACCGAGGCGGTCCGGCACGCGTACCCGCTCGGGGCCGGGCACGGTCCGGTGTCGCCGCTGTGGGCGGTGCGACCGTGGTGGACCGGCTGACGGGCGACGCGCACCTGCGGAACGGGCGACGACTCCGCTCCGCATCCGCGGGCCGATCCGCCCGGAATGTTGTGCGCGACAGGTCGGCCCCGGCAGGGCCGACCGCGTCCGGCTAATGTCCCGAGAATGAGCATCATGGGCACGCGCGTGGTCCGCAGAGAGGACCCCCTCTTCCTCTCGCGGGGTGCCACCTACACCGACGACCTGACCGACGACCGGCTCACCGGTGCGCTGCACCTGACGCTGGTCCGGTCCCCGCTCGCGCACGCGCGCATCACCTCCGTCGACGTCGAGGAGGCCCGTCGGGCCCCCGGCGTCGTCGCGGTGATCACCGGCGCGGAGATCGACCTCGAGCCCGCGCTGCTGTTCGGCGGCGCGAACAAGGGCATGGTCCGGTCCTGGCTGCCGACCGACAAGGTCCGCTTCGTCGGGGAGCCGGTCGTGGCCGTCCTCACCGAGGAGGCCTACCAGGGCCAGGACGCCGCCGACCTCGTGGAGATCGACTACGACCCGCTCCCCGCGGTCGTCGACCTCAAGGCCGCCGCCTCGGACGAGGTGCTGCTGTTCGAGGAGGTCGGCACCAACACCTCCAACGGCTTCGGGCTGAAGGACGAGTTCGACGAGCACCTGTTCGACGACTGCGAGGTCGTCGTCACGAAGGAGATCGTCAACCAGCGCCTCGCCGCGGCGTCGCTGGAGACCCGTGCCGCGAGCGCCGCGTGGGGCGAGGACGGGCGGCTCACGCTCTGGTGCTCCACCCAGGCCGCCCAGGGCGCCCGCGACGAGGTGGCCGGCTGGCTCGGCGTCGACTCCTCGCAGGTGCACGTGATCACCCCCGACGTGGGCGGCGGGTTCGGCGCGAAGATCGGCGCCGACCCCGAGTTCGCGCTCGTCGCGTGGCTCGCCAAGCACACCGGCCGTCCCGTGCGCTGGAACGAGACGCGCTCGGAGAACATGACCGGGATGGTCCAGGGCCGCGCGCAGCTGCAGACGGTCACCATCGGCGGCAACCGCGACGGCAAGGTCCTCGCCTACCGCCTCGACGTGCTGGCCGACGCGGGTGCCTACCCGCGCCTGGGCGCCGTCCTGCCGATGTTCACGCGGATGATGGCGCCGGGCGTCTACGACATCCCGAAGGTCGAGTCGCGGGCGCGGGTGCTGGTCACCACCACCACCTCGACCGCGGCCTACCGCGGCGCCGGGCGCCCCGAGGCCACCGCGGCCATCGAGCGCTCGATGGACATGTTCGCCGCCGAGATCGGCATGGACCCGGCCGAGGTCCGCCGCCGCAACCTGCTGCAGCCCGAGCAGTTCCCGCTCACCACCAAGGGCGGCGCGCCCTACGACAGCGGCGAGTACGAGAAGGCGCTCGACAAGGTCCTCGAGGGCGCGGGCTACAGCGAGCTGCGCGCCGAGCAGAAGCGTCGCCGCGAGGCGGGCGAGGTCGTGCAGCTGGGCATCGGCGTCTCGGTGTTCGTCGAGATCACCGGCGGCGGGGCGTTCAGCGAGGACGCCTCCGTCGAGGTCCACCCCGACGGCACCGTCACCGTGCTCACCGGCACCTCGCCGCACGGGCAGGGCCACGCCACGGCGTGGGCGATGCTCGCCAGCGAGCACCTCGGCATCGGCATCGACAAGATCACCGTGCTGCACGGCGACACCGACCTCATCCCCCGCGGCAGCGGCACGATGGGCTCGCGCAGCCTGCAGACCGGCGGCGTCGCCGTCTACCAGGCGGCAGGCGAGCTCGTCGAGCTGGCCAAGCAGCGCGCGGCCGACCTGCTGGAGGCGAACGTCGACGACCTCGAGGTCGTCGACGGCTCGGTCAACGTCCGTGGCACCGACAAGGGCGTGACGCTCGCGGCGCTGGCGGAGAAGGAGAAGCTGCAGGTCGACTCGAACTTCGACAGCGGCGCGCCCACCTTCCCGTTCGGCGCGCACGTCGCCGTCGTCGAGGTCGACGTGGAGTCCGGCAAGGCGGTGGTCGACAGGATCATCACCGTCGACGACGCCGGCCCCGTGCTCAACCCCCTGCTGTGCGAGGGGCAGCGCCACGGCGGCATCGCGCAGGGCATCTCGCAGGCCCTGCTCGAGGAGGTCGTCTACGACGCCGACGGCAACCCGCTGACGGCCACGTTCGCCGACTACGCGTTCCCGTCCGCGGCCGAGCTGCCCAGCTTCACGCTGCTCGACATGGCCACGCCGACGCACATCAACCCGCTGGGCGCCAAGGGCATCGGCGAGGCGGGCACCATCGGTGCCACGCCCGCCGTGCAGAGCGCGGTGGTCGACGCCGTCTCCCACCTCGGCGTCCGCCACATCGACATGCCGACCAGCCCCCTGCGGGTCTGGGAGGCCATCAACGCCGCTGCCCAGGAGGGCGCCAAGTGAAGGTCCAGATGACGGTGAACGGCGCGGAGACCAGCGCCGAGGTCGAGCCGCGGTTGCTGCTCGCCCACTACCTGCGCGACACCCTCGGGCTCAAGGCCACCAACGTCGGCTGCGACACGACCTCCTGCGGTGCGTGCACCGTGCTGGTCGACGGGGAGTCGGTGAAGTCCTGCACCATGCTCGCCGTGCAGGCCGACGAGGCGACCGTGCAGACGATGGAGGGGCTCTCGCCCACCTCCGACGACCTGCACCCGGTCGCCGCCGCGTTCCGCGAGGAGCACGGCCTGCAGTGCGGGTTCTGCACCCCCGGCATGGTGATGGCCACGGTGAGCCTGCTCGCCGAGACGCCGAAGCCCACCGAGCGCGAGGTCCGCGAGGGCCTGGAGGGCAACCTCTGCCGGTGCACCGGCTACCACAACATCGTCCGGGCGGTGCTGGCCGCGAGCGGCCAGGACCCCGACGCCGTCACCGGCGGGGGGCACGCCCAGCAGGCGCCCTCCGGCGGCCTCGAGGCGGAACCGGGCTTCTCCACCGGGAGCGGCGCATGATCCCCGTCGGTTTCGCCTACGAGCGTCCGGACACCCTCGACGGCGCGCTCGCGCTGCTCGCCGAGCACGGCGACGAGGCCACGGTCCTGGCGGGCGGGCACTCGATCCTGCCCGTCATGAAGCTGCGGCTGGCCACCCCCGAGCTGGTCATCGACATCGGCAGGCTCACGGAGCTGGACTACGTGCGCGTCGACGGCGACGAGGTCGCGATCGGGGCGGGCACCAAGCACCGCACCGTCGAGGCCTCGGAGGTCGTAGGTGCGGAGGTGCCGCTGCTCGCGGCCGTCGCGCGCACCGTCGGCGACCCGCAGATCCGCCACCGCGGCACGCTCGGCGGCTCGCTGGCGCACGCCGACCCGGCGTCGGACCTGCCGGCCGCCGTCCTCGCGCTCGGCGGCACGGTCGTGCTGCGCGGGCCGCGGGGCGAGCGCTCGGTGCCGATCACGGAGTTCTACACCGGGATGTTCTCCTCGGTGAAGGAGCCGGACGAGCTGATCACCGAGGTCCGGGTGCCGCGCACCGGGGCCGCGGGCTGGGCGTACGAGAAGTTCACGCGCCGGGCCAACGACTGGGCGATCGTCGCGGTCGCCGCCGTCGACGGGCGGGTGGGGCTGGTCAACATGGGCCCGACGCCGTTGCGGGCCACGGCCACCGAGGCCGCGCTGGCCGACGGGGCGTCGATCGCCGACGCCGCGGCGCTGGCCGCCGAGGGCACCGAGCCCACGGCGGACCTGACGGCCACGGCCGACTACCGGCGTCACCTGGCCCGGGTCCTGACCAAGCGGGCCCTGACGACGGCCGCCGCCGGCGCCTGATCCCGGCCCCGCGGGTCCCCTCCGCCACCGGGCGGTCGGGGACCCGCGGGAGCGGCGACACGATCCGTGTCGGTCGCGCATGAAACGTCGCGAACGGGGGAACGTGGTCGGTGTGAGCACCGACGGCGAGGGCGAGCCAGAGGGCCGGCTCGTCGCCGGCCGTTACCGGCTCGGTCCGGTGATCGGGATCGGGTCCTCGGCGGTGGTGCGCCGCGGTCGCGACGTCCGCAACGGCGTCCGGGTCGCGGTGAAGCTGTTCCACCCCGGCGGCTCGGTGCACGACCGCCGCCAGCAGCGCCGGGAGATGGACGCGCTGTCACGGCTGGACCAGCATCCCGGGCTCGTCGGCCTGCGCGACGGGGGGACCGAGTCGGGGCGCCCGTTCGTCGTCACCGACCTGGTGGAGGGCCCCACGCTCGCCGAGCAGATCGGGGTCGCGCCGCTGCCGCCCGCGCAGGTCCGCCGCCTCGGCGCGGAGCTCGCCGACGCCCTCGCGCACGTCCACGACGGCGGCATCGTGCACCGCGACGTGAAGCCCGCGAACGTGCTGCTCGGCGACGGCACGCACGCGCACCTCGCCGACTTCGGCATCGCGAAGGCCCTCGACGGCGCCGCCGTCACCGAGGCCGGGATGATCGTCGGGACCGCCGCGTTCCTCGCCCCCGAGCAGGCCCGCGGGGAGGCCGTCGGCCCGCCCGCCGACGTCTACGCGCTCGGCCTCGTGCTGCTGGAGGCGCTCACCGGCCGCCGCGAGTACCCGGGCCGCGCCGCGGAGTCGGCGACGGCCCGCCTGCACCGCCGCCCGCACGTCCCCGACGGGCTCCCCGCCGACCTCGGCGCCGTGCTGGTCGCGATGACCGAGGACGACCCCGCGGCCCGGCCCACGGCCGCCGCGGTGGCGGCGGCGCTCGCCGCGACCCCGCTGCACGCCGCACCCTCCGCGGCGGGTGGGGGACGGCACCGCCGCAGCCACCCCCGCCGCCGACGCGCGGTGGTGCCGCTGGCGGCCACCGCCCTCGTCCTGGCCGCGGCGGGCGGCACCGCCCTCCTGCTCGGGCCCGAGGATCCGGCCCCCGTCGTCGCCAGTCCCGCGGTGGTCCCGGCGGCCGGGGAGCGCTGACCCCCGGACCGCAGCGGATCAGGTCGGGCCGAGGGATCAGGACGGCCCGGCGGATCAGGACAGCCCGGCCTCCTGCGCCGCGATCGCCGCCTGCACCCGCGAGCGCACGCCGAGCTTCGCGAGCACCCGGGACACGTGGGTCTTCGTGGTCGCCTCGGTGATCACCAGCGCGTCGGCGATCTCGGCGTTGGACAGGCCGCGACCCAGGCAGCCGAGCACGTCGGTCTCGCGCGGGGTGAGGTCGGCGAGCCCGGCGGGCGGCTCGGAGCGGCGCACCGGGGCGGCCAGCCGGGCCAGCACCCGGCGGGTGACCTCCGGGGCGAGGACCCCGTCGCCGCGGGCCACCGCGCGCACGGCGTCGAGCAGCTGCGGGGCCGACACCGACTTCAGCAGGAACCCGGCGGCGCCCGCGGCGAGCGCACCGTCGACGTAGTCGTCGAGGTCGAACGTCGTCAGGACGAGCACCGGGCAGGTGTCGGCGAGCCGCCGCGTCGCCTCGATCCCGTCGATGCCGGGCATCCGGATGTCCATGAGCACGAGGTCGGGGCGCAGCTCGGCGGCCGCGCGGACCGCCGCGAGCCCGTCACCCACCTCCGCGACGACCTCCACGTCCGGCGCCGAGTCGAGGATCATCACCAGGCCGGTGCGGATCGCGGCCTGGTCGTCGGCGACCACCACGCGGACGGTCATCGCGGCGGCCCGGCGGGCAGCGCGGCGCGCACCGTCCACGCCCGGTCGCCCCGCCCGGCGACGATCCGGCCCCCGACCGCGGCGGCGCGCTCGGCGAGCCCGAGCAGGCCGGTGCCGGTGCCCCCGCCGTCGGCCGCGTCGTCGACCAGGTCGTTGGCCACCTCCACGCGCAGCTCGTCGGCGCTGCGGCGCAGCACGACCCGCACCGCGCTGCCGGGGGCGTGCTTGGCGGCGTTGGTCAGCGACTCCTGCACGATCCGGTAGGCGGCCAGGTCGACCGCGGCCGGCAGGTCGCCCGGCGGGCGGCGGTCGTCGAGCTCCACCCGCAGCCCCGACGCCCGGCCGGCGTCGAGCAGCGCCTCGATCCGGTCGAGCCCGGCGGGCGCGGTGCGCGCCTCGTCGTCGGGGTCGGCGCGCAGCAGCCCGATCATGGTGCGCATCTCCGCCAGCGACGCGACGCTACCCCGGCGCACCTGGGTGAGCACCCGCCGCAGCACCTCGGGGTCGGCGTCCGGCAGAGTCAGCGCCGCCTCCGACTGGATGGCGATGGCCGAGAGCTGCCCGGCGATGACGTCGTGCAGGTCGCGGGCCATCCGGTTGCGCTCGGCCGTGACGGCCGCGGCGCGGTCCAGCTCGGCCATCCGCCGCTCCTGCTCGGCGCGGTCGCGCTCGGCGTCGGCGCGGTCCCGGTGCCGGCGCACCTCCTGGCCCCACCACACGGGGATCGCGAGGAGCAGCCCCAGGCCCATCACGGTGCCGACGGCCGCGGCGGCGCCCTCGACCAGCAGGCTGTGCAGCGCCAGGAGCGCCGCCACCGCGCCCGCGGCGGCGCACACCCACCGGCCCGCCCGCCGCGACGAGTGCAGGACCGCGCTGTAGAGCGCCTCGCCGAAGGCCAGCAGCATCCCGGTGTGCGTCACGCCCACGACGAACGGGCTCGCGACGAGCGCGGCCGTCGTGACCAGCAGCCCGGCCACCGGTCGGCGGCGACGCAGCACGACCCCGGAGCAGGCCGGCGCGAGCAGCCCGACGGCCGCCCCCGTCGACCCCGCCGGTCCGCCCCACTGCACCGCCGCGTCGGGGACGACGGCCAGCAGGAGCACGCCGAGCGCGAGGAGCAGCACCGCCCGCAGCACGTCCTCGCGGATCTCCCGGGCGGTCACGCACCCCATCCCACCACGGGTGCGCCCGGTGCGCGTCGATCGAAGGAGGTACACCGGATGGTCCTCGCGCCCGACGGCGCCGGCGGCCCCGCACGGCACGCTCGTCGCCATGGTCGAGTTCGTGTCGCAGCCGCTGGTGATCCTCGTCGCCGCGTGCGAGGTGCTGCCGGTCGTGGTGATCCGGCTTGTCGTCGGTCCGGTGTGGACGACGCCGGCCCCGCCGCGGGAGCCCGCCCGTGCCTGACCGCGTGGAGGCCCTCGACGTCCTGCGCGGCGTCGCGATCCTCGGCACGCTCGCGTCGAACGTCTGGCTGTTCACCGCCCCCGGCGGCCCGGCCGCGCTGCTCCACGGCGGCATCGACACGACCGGTGCCGTGCAGACCGCCCTGGTCACGCTGTCGAACGGCAAGTTCCTCGCCCTGCTGACGCTGCTGTTCGGGATCGGCCTGGAGATCCAGTACCGGTCCGCCGTGCGCCGGGGCGTGCCGTGGCCGGGGCGGTACCCGGTGCGGGCCGCGATCCTGTTCGTCGAGGGCTGCTGCACTACCTGCTGGTCTTCGAGTTCGACGTGCTCATGGGCTACGCGATCACCTCGCTGCTCGTCGCCCACCTGGTCGGGCGCAGCGACCGGGTCGTGCGCGCCTGGATCGGCGGCGTCGGCTCGGCGTTCGCGGTGGCGGTGCTCGGGGTGACGGCGCTGCTGGTCACCGCCCCGCCGACGGCCGCGGGGCCGGGTCCGGTGGGGAGCACCGCGAGCTGGACCGCCCAGGTCGCGGAGCGGGTGACCGGGTTCGCCCTCTACCGCGCCGAGCTGCTGCTGATCGTCCCGTCGGCGACGGTGCTGTTCCTGGTCGGGTCCCGGCTGCCGCGCGCAGGGGTGTTCGACGCCGGGGGCGCCCGGCTGCGTCGGCGGCTCGCCGCGTACGGGCTCGGGCTGGGCGTCCCGCTGAACGCGGCGACCGCGCTCGCCGGACCGGACTGGGTACTCGTCGACCGCTACCTCGTGCCGCCGCTGGTGGCGCTCGGGCTGCTCGGCGCGGTCACCGAGCTGGTCGCGCGCACCCGCGGCGGGGCGGTACGGCGGCGGCTCGCGGCCGTCGGGCGGACGGCGCTGTCGTGCTACGTCCTGCAGAACGTGCTCGCCGCCGCGCTGTGCTCCGACTGGGGCCTCGGTCTCGCGGGCCGCCTCGCCGACGCCCGGCCGTGGTGGGTGGTCGGGCTGTGGGCCGCGATCTCGCTGGTGCTGCTGCTGGCCGCGCCCGCGTGGCTGCGGCGGTTCCCGCGCGGACCGCTGGAGCTACTGGCGCACCGCCTGCACCGCGGGGCGGTGCGGGTCTGATCAGGCGTCGACGACGAGCCAGCCGCCGTGGTGGTCCTCCACCCGGTACGGGCGGCCGGTGGCGGCGCCGAGCGCGTCGAGGTCGGCGGCGTCGAACGTGCGGACGTGGCCCCACGCCGGGTTCGGCTCGTCCTCGTAGGGCACGGCCACCACGACGCGCCGCCGGGCCAGGCGCAGCATCTCCCCGACGACGACCGGGGCGAGCGCGGGCGGCAGGTGCTCCAGCAGGTGGACGGCGAACACGGTGTCGGCGGACGCGTCGGCCAGCGGCACCGCGGTGGCGTCGCCGGTGAGGGTGTGCAGCGGGAGGTCGAGCGCCGGGGCGACCCGGGAGAGCAGCCGGACCGTGCCCGCCGACAGGTCGACGGCCGTCACGTCGTGCCCGGCCGCGACGAGCTGCAGCGACAGGAACCCGAAGCAGCACCCCAGCTCCACCACGGAGCCGACGGCGAGCTCCACGGCCCGGTCGTGCACCGGCGCCATCCCGGCGTTGGTGCCGCCGGGCGCGCCGCCGCGGCCCAGCTCGTCGAGGGTGTTGCGGTAGAACGCGGTCCAGCCGGGGTCGACCGAGGCGACGACGGAGACGAACGTCCGCTCGAACGCCGACGCCTCGATGTGGCCCGGGGCGACGAGGTCCTCGGCGATCCAGCCGGCGAGGTCGTTGCTGAGCTCGCCCGCGGAGATCCGGTGCCGCAGCCGCCCGTCGGCGCCCATCGTGAGCCGGGGGACGGTCGCGGTGGTCATCGTCCGACCCTATGTCGCCCCCCGCGCCGGGACACCTGCCGGAACGGTCAGGCCGTGCCCCCGCGCGCGTCTGGTAGTAATCGGCGGCCACCGGCCGTCGGTGCACCTGAGGAGGGCTCCGATGCGTCGTCGTCTCGCCGGGCCGATCGTCGCCTGCCTGCTCGCCGCGGGGTGCTCGGCGGGGCCCATCCCCGACGACGCCCCGCAGGGGTGGACCGTGCTGGTCTACTCGATCGCCGACACCGACCTCGAGCCGTTCCTGCTCACCGACCTGGGCGAGCTCGGCGAGGTGGGCACGTCCGACGACGTCGCGATCTCCGCGCTGGCCGACCGCGCGGCCGGCTACACCGACGAGCCCGCGCTCGGCCTCGGCGACTGGGAGGGCGGGAAGGTCCTGCGGTACACCGACGCGGGTGTCGAGGTCGTCGAGGAGCTGGGCGAGGTCAACACCGGCGACCCCGACGTCCTGCGCCGCTTCGTCGCCGACGGGCTGGCCGCGCACCCCGCGCAGAACACCGCGGTGATCCTCACCGACCACGGCGCGGCCTGGTCGGGCGTCGGGGGCGACGAGTCGGCGGGCTCCGACGTCCTGACCCTGGCCGAGATGCGCGACGCCGTCGCCGGTGGCCTCGCCGACGCCGGCGTCGAGAAGCTCGACCTGCTCGGCTTCGACGCCTGCCTGATGGCGACCTACGAGACGGCGAGCGCGTTCACCGGGGTCGCTGACCGGATGCTCGCCTCCCAGGAGCTCGAACCCGGCCACGGCTGGGACTACCGCGTGCTGCAGGTGCTCGCCGACGACCCCGCCACCACCGTCGACGCCCTCGGCGGCGCGCTGATCGACGGCTTCGACGCCCAGGCGAAGGAGGAGGGCACCGGGGCCGACATCACGCTGTCCCTGGTCGACCTCACGCGGATGCCGGCCGTCGAGGAGGCGATGACCGCGTTCGGCGGGGCGCTCACCGAGCGGGTCGCGACGCTCGCCCCCGTCGTCGGCGCGCAGCGGGCGAGCACGCTGGGCTTCGGGCGCAGTCCCGACCCCGTCGAGGACACCCACATGGCCGACCTCGGCATCCTCGCCGCGCAGATCGGCGTCGAGGCGCTCGACGTCGCCGACGAGGCCGACGCGCTGGTCCGGGCCCTCAACGACGCCGTCGTCGACCGCGTCGCGGGGCAGGCGGTGCGCGGGGCGACCGGGCTGTCGATCTACTTCCCGCCCCAGGCCGAGTACTTCGACGCCGCCTACGCCGACGTGCCGGGCGCCGGACCGTGGACGCGGTTCCTGCAGGGCTTCTACGGCGCGGGCGACGCCCTGCCCGCCGACCGGCGGCCGCGCTTCCTCGGCGACCCCGACGCCTCCTTCGACGCCGACGGCCTCACCCTGGTCGGCGCGGTCGACCCGGCCGCCGCGGCCGCGGTGTCCGAGGCCGTCATCACCTACGGCCTCGTCGACGACGACGGCGGCACCACGTTCCTCGGCGAGGAGCCCGCGACCGTCGACGACGACGGGCAGGTGGTCGGCGTCTACGACCTCACGCAGCTGACGATCTCCGACGGCGTGGACACCGCCCAGGCCTACCTCACGCTGACCGACGCCGGGGACGGCGTGTCGAGCATCGACGTGCCGATGGCCTACTACGCCCCCGGCGCCCAGGAGTACCAGGACGTCCTGCTCACCATCACGGTCGACGGCGCCACCGGCGATGTCCTCGACGAGACCTACTACGCCTACGACGAGGTGCTCGGCACCTTCGGCGAGCTGACGGCCGACCCGGCCGGGATCATCGTGCCGGAGGTCCTCGCCGTCGGTGCCGACGGCGAGCAGACCTGGACCGCGACCACCGACGTCGGGCTCTACGCCGACCTGCCCGCCCTGCGCTACGACCTGGCCCCGCTGCCGTCCGGGTCCACGCTGTACGCCGGGCTGACCGTCACCGACTTCGGCGGCGGCACCGACACCGCCGCGACGACGGTGACGGTGCCCTGACCGCCGTGGCTCAGCGCCCGACGAGCTCCGCCGCCATCTCGTGCGCGGCGGTCTCCAGGCCGGTGAGGTCGCGGACGACCCGCACCCGGGAGCAGTACTCGGCGTAGTCGGGCAGGTCGCAGCCGCCCAGGCCCCAGGAGTAGCGGGGTTCCGGGGTGAGCCAGATCGTCTCCCGCGCGCGGCGGGTGATCTCGGCGAACGCCTCCAGGTTCGGGTCGTTGCCGTTGCCCCGCCCGTCGCCCAGGACGATCACCGTCGAGCGCCGGTTGACCGCCGAGGCGTAGTCCTCCTGGAACGTGCCGAACGCCTTGCCGTAGTCGGAGTTGGCGTCCACGTCGAGCACGTCGCCGCCGAAGATCAGGCCCAGGGCCTGCTCCACGGGGTGGTCCTCGAACAGGTCGGTGACCTCCACCATGTCGGAGACGAACGCGTACGCCCGCACCTGCCCGAACAGGTTCTGCAGCCCGTGCACCAGGTGCAGGGTGAACCGGGCGGTGGCCCGCACCGACAGCGACACGTCGGCCAGGATCACCAGCCGCGGCTTGTCCTCCGAGCGCGTGACCGTGACCGGCGAGAACGGGATCCCGTCGAAGCGCATGTTGCGGCGCATCGTGCGGCCCGAGTCGATCCGGCCGCGGCTGGACACCTTGCGCTTGTGCGTGAGCCCGCCGTGCAGCGTGTGCGCGAGCCGGCGGATCGACTCCTCCAGCTCCATCCGCTCGTGCTCGCCGACGCGGTCGACCTCGCGGACCTTCTCCGCCTCCACGCCCTCGACGACCTTGTTCTCCAGCGCCATCAGCGCCTCGAGGTGCTTCTTCAGGGCCTCGGGCAGCCCGGCGAGCACGCCGGTCATCCGCCGCCGCAGGGCCGCCGCGTCGTCCTCGGTGCCCTCCTGCGACTCGTCGTCGGCGGCGTTGAGCCAGCCCAGCAGCATCTCCTGCTGCGCGACGGACAGGTCGGCGTCGACCTTCGTGCCCTGCTGCTGGCTGATCTCGCCCGGCATCCCCGCGTTGTGCAGGCTGTCGGTCTCGATCTGGACGCGCTGCCCCTCGCCGTCGATGCCCTGGCTGTCCTTGGACAGCACGATCTCGTCGGTCATCGCGGCCATGTCGATCTTGTTGGCCTCCTGGTGCAGGTTGTACTGCTGCGCCAGGTCGTCGGGGTCGAAGTAGTCGCGGATGTCGGCGGGCTTGCCGTGCTCGTGGCCCTGCTCGGGGGTGTTGCTCGGCTCCTCGGACAGCGTGAACGACTCCAGCTCACCGGAGTCGGACAGGTCGCCGTGGCCGTGCCCGTGGCCGTGCCCGACGTCCTCGCCGCCCACCTTCACCAGCGCGAAGAACTGGTCGAAGATGTCGTCGTAGATCTCCTCGTCGCGCCGGTCCTTGATCAGGGCGACGCGCAGGGCGGCGCGCAGCTGTTCCTTGTCCTGCATCATCCCGGGCTGGGCGGCGCACGCCATCGCGTCGAGGGCCTCCGGGATGGAGATCCGGATGCCGCGCAGGCGCAGCAGCCGGACGAAGCGGTGCAGCGCGTTCTCCATCGGGTGCTCCTCCGTCCGCTACAGCGCGCGCCGTCGGCCGAGGCCCGCACCGAAGCTGCTCTTGCCGCGGTCGGCCGGGACCTTCGGCGGGGTGACGGCCTTGGCGCCGGTGTCGCCGCCGAGGGGGTTGGAGCCGTAGGTGTTGCCGAAGCGGCCCGGGGTGTCCTTCGCGGCGCGGATCGCGCGGCCGTCGACCTCGTCCTCGGAGTCGTCGTCGCGGCTCGTGCTGCGCGGCTTCTCCGGCTCCTCGTCGTGCCCGTGACCGTGCCCGTGACCGTGCCCGTGGCCCTTCTCCGGGACGGTGGCGTTCGGGTCGACCAGCTTCGGCAGCGCACCGATGGCCTTGCGCACGTCCTTGTCGTACTTGACGACGACCGACACGGTGTCGGACAGGACCGTCGCGTTGAGCTCCTCGACCCCCAGGACGGCGAGCGTGCGCGCCCAGTCGATGGTCTCCGAGATCGACGGGGACTTGCGCAGCTCCAGCTCGCGCAGCCCGCGGACGATGCCGACGAGCTGCTCGGCGAGCGCGTCCGGCAGGCCCGTCTTCTTGCTCCGGACGATCTCCAGCTCGCGCTCGGCGGTGGGGTAGTCCAGGAACAGGTGCAGGCAGCGGCGCTTGAGGGCGGCGGAGAGGTCGCGGGTGTTGTTCGAGGTCAGGACCACGTAGGGCGGGTTGTCGGTGGTGAACGTGCCCACCTCGGGCACCGACACCTGGTACTCGGCGAGGGTCTCCAGCAGCACCGCCTCGAGTGCCTCGTCGGCGCGGTCGACCTCGTCGATCAGCAGCACGACCGGCTCGTCGGAGCGGATGGCCTCCAGCAGCGGGCGGGAGGCGAGGAAGCGCTCGGAGAAGAACACGCTCTCCTGGGCGCCGATGCGGTCGACGGCGTCCTCGAGGGTGGGGGAGTCGGCGACGACCTGGCCGATCTTCTCGCGCAGGATCTGGGTGTAGAGCAGCTGCTTGCCGTAGTCCCACTCGTAGAGGGCCTTGGTCTCGTCCTGTCCCTCGTAGCACTGCAGACGCAGCAGGCGCCGGCCCGTGGCCTTCGCCAGCGCCTTGGCCAGCTCGGTCTTGCCCACCCCGGCGGGGCCCTCGATGAGCAGCGGCTTGTCGAGCCGGTTGACCAGGAAGACGGTGGTGGCCAGACGGGCGTCGGCAATGTAGCCCTGCTCGCCCAGCGCGTCGACGACCTCGTCGACGGAATCGAACTGTCCGCTCCCGGACTCGAACTGCGACATGCTGCTCCGTTCCTCCATGACCAAGTGACTACCTGGCCGAGGGGGCGCCGGCAGCTGCCGGCGCCCCCTCGACTGTATGTGTTCGAACTCAGGTGAGCAGGTCGTCCAGGTCGCCGTTCATGCAGTGGTCGACCACGGGGCGCACGGTCTCGAACGTGCACTCCTTCGGGTTGCCCGGGGTGCAGGCGTCGCCGAGGACGTGGTTGGTGATGCGGTCGACGTCCGCCGCGTCACCCTTGATGATCGACTCGTTCTCGTAGAACTTGGTCGGGCCCTGGCCCAGCCGGTTCTTCGAGTACGAGTCCTGCTTGACGTCGACGAAGCGCTCCGGGATGCCCACGTCGCGCAGCAGCCGGATGGACGCGGCGAGCGCGGCCTCGGCGGCCTGGACGTTGGTCATGCCGTGCGTGTCGATGTCCATCGCCTGGGCGATGTCGGCGAAGCGCTTGTAGTGCGTCGGCATGTTGAACGCCCACACGCGCGGGAGCGCGACGGCGTTGTTCAGGCCGTGGTGGGTGTCGTAGAACGCCGACACCGCGTGGCTGATCGAGTGGATGATGCCGAGGCCACCGGAGTTGAACGCCTGCGCCGCGATGTACTGCGCGTTCATCATCCCGAAGCGGCCCTCGTAGCCCTGCGGGTTCCAGACCGCCTCGCGGAGGTTCTGGTTGGTCAGCTTGATCGCGTGCAGGGCGTTGCCCAGCGACGGGTCGAAGTTGATCCGGGAGACGTAGGGCTCGGAGGCGTGCGCGAGCACGTCGAACCCGCACTGCGCGGTGTAGTCGACCGGGCAGCTGTAGTAGAGCACCGGGTCGTCGATGGCCAGCGTGGTGACGCTGGCGTCGTCGAACGCCACGTACTTGTGGGGGTTGTCCGGGTCCGTCGTCGTGTCGGTGATGACGTAGGCCCAGGAGGTCTCCGAGCCGGTGCCGGCCGTGGTGGAGACCGCGATGTGCGGCGGGTTCTTCGGGTTCTCCGACTTGTTGAAGCCCTCGAACTCGTTGACGTTGCGGCCGTCGTGCGCGACCGAGACCCGCGCGCCCTTGCAGGCGTCGTGCGAGGAACCGCCGCCGATGGAGACGAAGCTGTCGCAGTTGTTCTGCTGGTAGAGGCCCACAGCGTCCATGACGTTGTAGTCCTTGGGGTTCGACTCGACCTTGTCGTACACGACGACCTCGAGGCCGTGGTACTTCATCGACTCGACGATCTTGTGGACGATGTCGGAGCCGCGCAGGCCCGACGTCATCACCAGCGTCTTCTTGAAGCCCAGCTTGAGGGCCTCCGGACCGATCAGCTCGTGAGCGCCCGGACCCATGAGGGCACGGGGGAAGGGGTGGAACTCCTTGATCGGGAACTGCGGAAGCATCTCTTCGACCTGCATGGGCAGCCCTTTCTGTGCAGGTAATGGGTCGAGGCCCGACGCTAGGACCTGTGTGACCCCCGGCATAGAAAGCCCATGAGGAGGGACGGGGGAATCCCGTCTGATCGGGTAGCTACCCCCTCCGATGGTGCCCTGCAGTTGTTATTGCCATGTAGTTGCGACTAGCTGGGGTCGATCTCCCACGACCGGTGCACCTCGGCGAGACCGCGCCGGGCGTACCAGGAGCGGGGGTGGTCGTCGGCCGCGGCGGAGAGCGTCACCAGGTCGCAGCCCGCACCGGCGGCGATCGCGCGGGCGTCGGCGAGCAGGGCGTCGCCGTGGCCGCGTCCGCGGTGCGCGGGCACGACCTCCAGCCCGTCGAGGTCGGCGGTGGCGCCGTCGATGCGCAGCACGGCCGACGCCACCACCTCGCCGTCGACGCGCAGGGCCAGCGGGCGCAGGTCGACGACGCGCTCCTCCAGCAGCAGGCGGTCGGTGAGCTGCGCGACCACGGCGTCGTCGACGCCGTACCGGCGCCACTCGGCGTCCCACGTGGGGCGCAGCGCCTCGACGTCGACGACCTCGGTGCGGCCGCGCACGCCCCCCGCCGGGCCGGCCATCCCGACGAGCGCCGTGACCCGCCTGCCCGCGTCGGCGAGGGCGGTGGCGGTGGCCGCGTGCCCGGCGCCGGACAGGGTCACCCGGGCGAGGCCGGTGCGCTCGGCGTCGGCGAGGACCGTGGCGGCGTCGGTGGCGCCGTCGATCAGGAGCCGGTTGTGCCGGTGCGAGGCGGGCACCGGGTCGGTGCGCACGGCGACCCCGCCCGTCACGGGGACCTCGGCGGTGGCGACGCGGCGCAGCAGGGACGGCTCGAACGCGGACAGGCGTCCCGCGGCGTCGGTCCGCGGGAGGACGGGCGTCCCGAACCCGTCCCCCGGCGCCGGGCGGTAGGGGACGACCGCCAGCACCGCGTGGACCGGGATCGCGCCGTAGGCGTGCGGGAAGCGCATCGACGCCGGGTCGGTGGGCAGCCCGGGCTCGAAGCGGACCTCGACGCCGATCCGGCCCGGGTCGAGGACCAGCAGGTTCAGGTCGGTGCGGCCGGCGAAGAGCCGGTTCGCGGGCAGGGCCACCTGGTCCGGGGTGGACAGGTGCACGAACTCCGCGACCGACGGGGCGATCACGCCCGCGGTGAGGTGCTCGCGCCACTCGGCGGTGGTGGCCAGGTGCAGCAGGACGTCGCTCACGGCGTCATCCTGCGCCCCTCCGATCGGAGGGGGCGTACCGACCGTTGGGCGGGCGGGTCTTGTCTCTGGCACCCGGTGCCAATTAGCGTCCGACCCGTCCTCATCTCTCGACGACAGGAGCCGCCCATGGCCCCCGCGCCCGATGCCCAGTCCGCCCCCGAGGAGCCCGTGGTCGAGGAGACCCTCGTCGAAGAGGTCTCGATCGACGGCATGTGCGGTGTCTACTAGAACCGTGGCGGCTGTTGTCGACGCCGGGTCCGCTGAGGCGGGCCCGGCGTTCGACCCCTCGCTGCCCCACCGCTGCAGCCCGAGCGTGGCGCTGCGCCCCGAGCCGTTCGGCGCGCTGGTCTACCACTTCGGTACCCGCAAGCTCTCGTTCCTGAAGACGCCCCAGCTCGTGGTGGTCGTCCGGGACCTGGACCAGTACCCCGACGTGCACGCCTCGATCGAGGCCGCGGGCGTCGAGGAGTCCCAGCGCCCCGCCTACCTGAGCGCACTGGCCGGACTGGCCGCCAACGGAACCATCGAGGAGCGTTCGTGAAACTTGTCGATCACTTCCAGTACGGCTTGAACTCCCCGATCTGCCTGACCTGGGAGCTCACGTACGCCTGCAACCTGGCGTGCGTGCACTGCCTGTCGTCCTCCGGCCGTCGCGACCCCCGCGAGCTCTCCACGGCCGAGGCCAAGGGAGTGATCGACGAGCTGCAGCGGATGCAGGTCTTCTACATCAACATCGGCGGTGGCGAGCCGACCGTGCGCCCCGACTTCTGGGAGCTGCTCGACTACTCGATCGACCACAACGTCGGCGTCAAGTTCTCCACCAACGGCATTAAGCTGGACAAGCAGCGCTCGGCGCAGCTCGCCCGCACCGACTACGTCGACGTGCAGATCTCGCTCGACGGCGCGACCGCCGCGGTCAACGACCACGTGCGCGGACCCGGCTCCTACGACACCGCGATCCGCGCGCTGGAGAACCTCGCCGAGGCGGGCTTCGGACAGCCGAAGATCTCCGTGGTGATGACGCGGCAGAACGTCGACCAGCTCGACGAGTTCAAGTCGATCGCCGACAAGTACAACGCGCAGCTGCGGATCACCCGGCTGCGCCCGTCCGGCCGGGGCGCCGACGTCTGGGACGAGCTGCACCCGCTCCCGTCGCAGCAGAAGCAGATGTACGACTGGCTGGTGGCCAAGGGCGACTCGGTCCTCACCGGCGACTCGTTCTTCCACCTCTCCGCGTTCGGCGAGGCCCTGCCCGGGCTGAACCTGTGCGGCGCGGGGCGCGTGGTCTGCCTGATCGACCCGGTCGGCGACGTCTACGCCTGCCCGTTCGCCATCCACGACAACTTCCTCGCGGGCAACCTCCGCTCGCCCGGTGGCTTCCAGGAGATCTGGGAGAACTCGGAGCTGTTCACCGAGCTGCGCCAGCCGCAGACCGGTGGCGCGTGCGCGTCCTGCATGCACTACGACTCGTGCCAGGGCGGGTGCATGGCGGCCAAGTTCTTCACCGGCCTCCCGCTCGACGGGCCCGACCCGGAGTGCGTCCGCGGGTTCGGCGAGGAGGCCCTCGCCGCGCGCGACGGCGTGGAGATCCCCAAGTCCGAGGTCGACCACTCGCGCTCGGCGCCGCGCAACTCCCGCACCCCCAAGGCCCCGGTGATGCTGCAGATCGGCATGGGCCGTCCGGACAAGTCGTGCGACCCGAGCCCGCTGGCCGCCCCGGCGCCGCTGACCCAGGCGTCGGCGCGGGCCTGATCCCGTCCCGACACGAACGGCGCTCTCCTCCGGTGGGTACGGACGGGAGCGCCGTTCGCGCGTTGGCGGGGCCGGTGGTGCTGCGCGGACGGACCGCTCCGTCGCGGGTGCTGTTCGGCCCGCACGTCACCAACCTCGGGCACCGGCGCTCGATCTCCCCGCGGCACGTCGCCTACTACGCCCGGCGGGCCGCCGGGGGTGCGGGCGTCGTCGTCACCGAGACGGCGTCGGTGCACGACTCCGACTGGCCCTACGAGCGCGCCCCGCTCGCGGCCGACTGCGCCGGGGGCTGGCGGGCCGTCGCCGACGCGTGCCGCCCGGCCCTCGTGCTCGCCGGGCTGGGGCACGCCGGCTCCCAGGGCAGCTCGGCGTACGGGCAGCAGGCGCTGTGGGCGCCGTCGCGCGTCGCCGACGTGGCCTCGCGGGAGGTCCCGATGGCGATGGAACAGCCCGAGATCGATGCGCTGGTGGCCGGGTTCGCCGCCGCCGCGTCGCTCGCGGTGGAGGCCGGGTGCGACGGCGTCGAGATCGAGGCGGGGCAGCACTCGCTGCTGCGGCAGTTCCTGTCCGGGCTGACGAACCACCGCACCGACGGGTACGGCCTCGACCGCTCGCTGCTGCTGCGGCAGGTGCTGGCGGCCGTGCGCGCCGCGACCGGTGACGATCACGTGCTGGGCCTGCGCCTGTGCTGCGACGAGCTGGCGCCGTGGGCCGGGATCACGCCGGACTCCGCGGTCGGCACCGTCCGCGCGGTGGCGGCCTGGACGGACTACGTCGTGCCGGTGCGGGGCAGCGGGATGACCGTGTCGGCCACCCGTCCCGATCTGCACACCCCTCCTGGCTTCAACGCTTTGCTCTGCTTACCCCTACGCACCGGTCTGGCCGGGGGTGATGCGTACGGGTATGCAGAGCAAAGGGTGGTGCTGCAGGGGTCCGTGGTCGACCCGGCCGCCGCGCAGGCCGCGCTCGACGACGGGGTGTGCGACCTCGTCGAGATGACCCGCGCGCAGATCACCGACCCCGACCTCGTCGCCCGCGTCCGGGCGGGCACCCCGGAGCGGATCCGGCCCTGCACCCTGTCCAACCAGCGGTCGCAGGTGCGCGACCCGCGTAACCCGGTCGTCTCCGACGAGGCCGAGCCCGACGCGGGGCACGAGACCGACCCCGTGCCCGCGCCGGACGGCCCGCCCCGCGACGTGCTGGTCGTCGGCGGCGGACCCGCCGGGCTGGAGGCCGCGCGGGTGCTGGCGACGGCGGGGCACCGGGTGCGCCTGGTCGAGCGGTCCGAGGTCCTGGGCGGCGCGCTGCGGCTCGCGGCCGCCGTGGCCGGGCGGGAGCGGATGGGCGTGCTCGTGCCGTGGTGGGAGCGGGAGCTCGCCCGTCTCGGGGTGCGGGTCGACACGGGCGTGCGGGTGACGCCGGCCGACCTCGACGCCGCCGGTGCCGCCGTCCTGCTCGCCACCGGATCGCGGCCCGGCCCGCGCGACTACCCCTGCGACGTCCCCGTGCTCGCGGCCGCCGAGTTCGAGGCCGCCGTCCTGGCCACCGGCCACGCCGACGCCGGCCTGCCACCCGGCCCCGTCCTCGTCCACGACCCGCTCGGCGACTGGACGGGCGTCGGGATCGCCGAGCAGCTCGCCGCCGCGGGCCGGGAGACCGTGCTCGTCACCCCCGACCAGGTCGCGGGCACCCAGCTCGCGCTCACCGGCGACCTCGCCCCGGCCAACGCCCGCCTGGAGCGGGCCGGGGTGGCGCGCGAGCTGTGCTCCCGGCTGGTCGGTGCACGTGCCGGGCGGGCGGTGCTGGAGCACGTCTGGACCGGGGAGCAGCGCTCCGTGGAGTGCCGCGCGGTGGTCGACTGCGGCCACCGCCTCCCCGACGACGCCCTGTGGCGCGCCCGCCCCCACCACCCGCGCGCGGGTGACTGCGTGGCCCCCCGCACCGTGCACGAGGCCGTGCTGGAGGGTCGCCGGGCCGCGGCGGAGGTCGTGCGCGGAGAAGGGGGTCGGGGCGACCGTTCTCGCGCACGGGCGGCGCAGCCGCCGTGCTGAACGACCCGCTGCGCCTCGGCCCGCTGACCCTGCGGAACCGGGTCGTGTTCTCCGCCCACCTCACCAACTACGCCGTCGACGGCCTCCCCACTGCGCAGCACGCCGCCTACTACGCCGCCCGGGCCGCGGGCGGGGCCGGGCTGGTGATCACCGAGGAGCACGGCGTCGACCCGCACGACCGGCCCTACGAGAAGCTGATCCACTCCTGCGCCGACGCGCTGCCCGGCTACCGCGCGATCACCGACGCCGTGCACGCCCACGGCGCCGCCGTGCTCGCCCAGCTCACGCACAACGGCGGGCAGTCGAGCGGGATGTACACGCGCCGGCCGGTGCACGCGCCGTCGCCGGTGCCGGACCCGCTGTTCCGCGAGGTCCCCGTCGAGCTCGACGCGGCGGGCATCGCCCGGATCGTCGACGGCTACGCGGAGACCGCGGCCCGGTGCGTCGCGGGCGGGTTCGACGGCGTCGAGCTGCAGGGGGCGCACTCGTCGCTGGTCCGGCAGTTCCTCTCGCCCGCCACCAACCGGCGCACCGACGCCTACGGCCGCGACCGGGACCGCTTCCTGGTCGAGGTCGTCGCCGCCGTGCGCGCCGCGATCGGACCCGACCGCGTGCTCGGCGTGCGGCTGTGCGGCGACGAGGGGATCGCGCACGGCATCGGGATCGACGACGCCGTCGCGACCGCCCGCGTCCTGCGCGACGGCGGGCACGTCCAGTACCTCAACACCGCGATCGGCGTCGCCACCTCGACGCTCTACCTGGTCGAGGCCTCGCTGCGCTTCGCCCCGGGTCACGCGCTGTCGATCCCGGCGGCGATCCGGCGGGCCGTCGACCTGCCGGTGATCGGGGTCGGGCGGTTCACCACCCCGGCCGACGCCGAGCGCGCGCTGGCCGAGGGCGCCTGCGACCTCGTCGGCGTCGTGCGCGGGCAGATCGCCGATCCCGCGTTCGCCTCGGCCCCGGTGCGCGCGTGCGTGGGCTGCAACCAGGAGTGCGTCGGGCGGGTGGGCCGGAACCGGTGGCTGGGCTGCGTCGTCAACCCGCGGGCCGGGCGGGAGGCCGTGGCGCTGCCCGCGCCGGGCGTCCCGAAGCGGGTGCTCGTCGTCGGGGGCGGCCCGGGCGGGCTGCGGGCGGCGGCCACCGCGGCGGCGCGCGGCCACCGGGTCGTGCTGTGCGAGCGCGACACCGCGACCGGCGGCGCGGTGCGCCTCGCGGCCGCCGCGCCGGGACGGGCGGAGTTCGGGAACGTCGTGCGCGACCTGCTCGCCGGGTGCCGGGCCGCGGGCGTCGAGATCCGGACGGGGACCGACGTCGACGCGGCGTACGTCGACCGGGAGGCCCCCGACGTCGTGGTGCTGGCGACCGGCGCGCGCCCGCGGCTCCCGGACTGGGCGCGCGGGACCGACGGGGTGGTCGACGTGCGCGACGTGCTGTCGGGGAAGGTGACCTCGACAGGGTCGGTGCTGGTCTACGACGAGCTGGGCTTCCACCAGGCGCCCGCCGCCGCGGAGCGGCTCGCGGCGGAGGGAGGCACCGTGGAGATCATGACGCCCGGGCTGGTGGTGGCCCAGGACCTCGGGACCACGCTCGACGTCGAGCTGTTCCACCGGCGCGCGCACGCCGCCGGCATCACGCTGACGACCGACCGCGTGGTCACCGCGGCCGCCGACGGGCCGGAGGTGACGGTGCTGCACCACACGGTCGGCTCGGTCGAGCAGCGGCGCTACGACCTCGTCGTCACCGTCGTGCCCCCCGAACCCGACGACGCGCTGTGGACCGCCCTGCGCGACGGCCCGCGCCCGGTGCACCGCGTCGGCGACTGCCTCGCCCCCCGCCGCGTGCACGCGGCCGTGGTCGAGGGCGACCGCGCGGCGGTGGCGCTGTGAACGGCGCGCACCGGCTCGGGGAGCGCGCCTGGACCGACCTCGGCGGCCCGCACACCGTGCTCGTCCCCGTCGGCTCGCTGGAGCAGCACGGCCCGCACCTGCCGCTCGACACCGACGCGCGTATCGCCGCCGCCGTGACCCGCCGCGCCGCCGACGGCGATCCGGCGCTGCTCGTCGCGCCGCCGCTGGCCTACGGGGCGTCCGGGGAGCACGAGGGCTTCGCCGGCACGCTGTCGATCGGGCACGACGCCCTGCGCGCGGTGCTCGTGGAGCTGGGTCGCAGCGCGGCGCGCTGGGCGCAGCGGCTGGTGTTCGTCAACGGCCACGGCGGCAACCTCCCGACCGTGCCCGACGCCGTCGCGCAGCTCCGGCACGAGGGACGCGAGGTCGCCTGGTTCGGCTGCGCCGTCCCCGCCGGCGACGCCCACGCCGGCCGCACCGAGACGTCGATCCTCCTCGCGCTCGACCCCTCCGTCGTCCGGATCGAGGCGCTGGAGCCCGGCAACACCGCCCCGCTGCAGGAGCTGCTGCCCGTGCTGGTGCGCGGCGGGGTGGCCGCGGCCAGCCCCAACGGCGTGCTCGGCGACCCCCGCGGCGCCACCGCCCGGGAGGGCGAGGAGCTGCTCGGGCACATGGTCGGGCAGCTCCGCGAGCGCCTGCACCGCTGGCTGCCCGACGACCGCGGCCGCCTGGGCTGAGCCGGCCGACGGGTCAGCCGGTGGCCAGGAGCAGCGGCACGAGCTGCTCGGCGGAGGTCAGCGAGCCGTGCTGGCCGGGCATCCGCGAGATCAGCGGCTCGGCCCCGGACCGGATCACGGCGGCGGTGCCGCGGGCCGCCACCACGACGTCGCCGACCCGGTCGCGCATCCCGGGCGCGACCGGCCCGAACCACCCCTCGGCGACGGCCTGCTCGCCCGGCACCACCCACGCGTCGTCGCGCAGGACGGCCCGCCACGCGGCGAGCACGTCGTCGGCGGCCCCCGGTCGCGCGTAGACGTGCCGGGCGCGGGCGTCGCCGCCGAGCAGCAGGACGCCGTGCTGCAGGGCCTCGTCGGTGTCGGCGTCGAAGATCCGGTCGGCGTGCACCATCCCGTGGTCGCCGGTGATCGCCAGCACCGCTCCGGGCGGCAGGTTCTCCACGATCCGCTGGGCGAGCCGGTCGACCTGGGCGAGCTGGATCCGCCAGGCGAGGCTGCCCGGCCCGTGCAGGTGGCCCATCGCGTCGAGGTCGGCGTGGTAGCCGTAGCAGAGCCGGCGCTCCGGACCGGCGAGCGCGGCGATCACCTCGACGGCCAGGTCGCCGAGTGCGTGCACGCCGCGGTAGCGCCCGCCGCGCAGCGCCGCGCGGGTCAGGCCCGAGCCGCGGAACACCTGGTTCGACACCACGGTGACCCCGATCCCGGCCGCGGACGCGCGCTCCAGCGCGGTGGGGGTGGGCTGGACGGTCTCGGGCGGCCGGGACTCGCGCAGGTCGACCGGGCGGTCCACGCCGTGGGAGGTCCACTTCAGCGAGTCGAGCAGCTCGCCGTCGACGCGGAAGGTGATCCCGAGCAGGCCGTGCGCACCCGGCGGCAACCCGGTGCCCACCGACGCCAGGCTGATCGAGGTGCTGGACGGGAAGCCCACGGTCACCGGCCCGGCGTCGGCCAGCGAGGCGAGGAACGGCGCGTCGGCGGCGTGCGCGGCCAGCAGCTCCGAGCCCAGCCCGTCGACGAGCAGCAGCGCCGCCGCCCGCACCGGCTCCACGACGAGGTCGGACGCCGGCTCCGGCATCCCCAGCGCGCGCATCAGCGCGGGCAGCACCTCGGCGAGGGAGCGGTGGCCGTAGCGCGGGAGGTCGATCACGCGCCGAGCGTGCCAGAGACGGGCCGACCTACGCTGCCGGGATGCGCACCCCCGGGCCGGCCGACACCGCGCTCCCCGACGGCGTGCGGGTGACGCTCGACCGCCGCACCCGCAGCGTCGACGACGGCGCCGTGCTCCTCGGCGGGGCGCCGCCGCGGATGCTGCGGCTGGCGGCCGCCGGCCGGGCGCTGCTGTCCTCGGGCGCGGTCACCGTCGACGGCCCGACGTCGCGCGCGCTCGCCCGCCGCCTGCTCGACGTCGGCATCGCCCACCCGGTCGACGGGCCGCCCGGGCCGGGGCCCGGGGCCGTCACCGTCGTCGTGCCGGTGAAGGACCGCGTCGACGGGCTGCAGCGGCTGGTGGCCGCGCTGGGCGAGGTCGGAGCGCCCGGCGGGGTGGGGGCGCTGGTCGTCGTCGACGACGGCTCGGCCGATCCCGCCGCGATCCGCGCCGCCGCCGGTCCGCGGGCCACCGTGCTGCGGCACGGGACGAGCCGGGGGGCCTCGGCCGCCCGCAACACGGGCCTGCGCGCCGCGGCGACGCCGCTGGTCGCGTTCCTCGACTCCGACGTCGTGCCCGAGGAGGGCTGGCTGGCCCCGCTGCTCGCGGTGTTCGCCGACCCCGCCGTCGGGCTGGCCGCGCCGCGGATCGTCGCGCTCGCCCCGGTCGTCGGCTGGCTGGGCCGCTACGAGGCCGTGCACTCCTCGCTCGACCTCGGCCCCGACCCGGCGCTGATCGTCCCGCGCTCGCGCGTCGCCTACGTGCCGAGCGCGGCGATGGTGGTGCGCCGCGACGCCGCGGGCGCCGGGTTCGACGAGGACATGCACGTGGCCGAGGACGTCGACCTGGTGCTGCGCCTGCACGCCGACGGCTGGCGGCTGCGGTACGCGCCCGGCTCGCGCGTCGCCCACGACCACCGCACGACGCTCGGGACGTGGTGGTGGCGCAAGGCGCAGTACGGCACGGGGGCGGCCCCGCTCGCGCTGCGCCACCACGGCTCCGTGCCGCCGATGGTGCTGAGCCCGACCTCGGCCGCCGTCGCCGCGCTGGCCCTGCTCGCGCGGCCGTGGGCCGTCGCGGCCGCGGGCGTCGTGGGGGCGGTGGCCGTCGAGCGGCTGTCCCGCAGGCTCGACGTCCGGCACCCGCGCGCCACCGCGGCGCGGCTCGTCGGGCTCGGGTCGGTCGGGGCGCTCTCGCAGACCGCCGACGCCGTGACGCGCCACTACTGGCCGCTCTCGCTCGTCGCGTGCGCGGTGTCGCGCCGGGCCCGCCGCCGGGTGCTCGCGATCGCGCTGGCCGAGGGGGCCCTCGACTGGTGGCGGCACCGCGACCGCGACGCCCGCGTGCGCCCGGACCCGGCCTCCCACGTGCTCGCGCACCGCCTCGACGACCTCGCCTACGGCGCCGGGCTCTGGTGGGGGGCCGCGGCGCACCGCACGGCCGCGCCGCTGAGGCCGTCGGGACCGTCCGTCCGGGTTGGTCCAAATGGTTGACAAACGGGAGGATCTTGCTCCGCTCCTGCGGACCTGATCAGCGATCTGATCCGCTTCAGCGGAGTCCGCGTGAGGTGGGCGTGACCAGGGCCGATCGTGGCCGGTGAGGTCAGGGTCGGCTTCGTTGCACGGCCCGATGATCAGCGGTGAGATGTGGGCGCCACCACAAGGCAGTGGTGCGTGAACAGTCACCGACGTCGTTGCCTAGGAGAAGACATATGGCACAGGTCCGGGTCACCGTCGACGGCGTGAACTACGCCGACGACGTCGAGCCCCGTACGTTGTTGGTCCACTACCTGAGGGAACGCCTCGGCAAGACCGGCACCCTCGTGGGGTGTGACACCAGCAACTGCGGTGCATGCACCGTGCACCTCAACGGCCAGAGCGTGAAGTCCTGCTCGGTCCTCGCGGTCCAGGCGGACGGCGCTGAGGTCACCACGATCGAGGGCATCGCCCGTGACGGCAAGCTGCACCCCGTGCAGGAAGCCTTCAACGAGAAGCACGCCCTGCAGTGCGGCTACTGCACGCCGGGAATGATCATGCAGGCCATCGACCTGCTCGGGGACAACCCCGACCCCGACGAGCACGAGGTCCGTGAGGGCATCGAGGGCAACCTCTGCCGCTGCACGGGTTACCAGAACATCGTCCGGGCGGTGCAGTCGGCGGCGCAGAAGATGAAGCCGGGCGCGCACGCCCAGACCGACGCCCCGGTCTCCGTGGCCGGAGGGGGTAGCTGAGCATGACGACCACCGCTGATCCCACCACGCTCGAGTTCGGCAAGGCGCGCACCCGCAAGGAGGACGCGCGCCTGATCACCGGCCGGACCAAGTTCACCGACTCCATCAACCTCAACGGCATGCTGCACCTGCACGTGGTGCGCTCGCCGCTGGCGCACGCCACGATCACCGGTGTCGACAAGTCCGCCGCCGAGGCCTCGCCCGGCGTCATCGGCGTCTACACGGCCGCCGACCTGGGTGTCGAGGCCGTCGGCCTGCCCTGCGCCTGGCCGATCACGCCCGACATGAAGTCCCCGCAGCGCCCGCTGCTCGCCTCCACCACCGTGCACTTCGCCGGTGAGGGCGTGGCCGTGGTGCTCGCCCGCTCCGCCGCCGAGGCGCGCGACGCGGCCGACCTCGTCGAGGTCGACTACGAGCCGCTCGAGCCCGTCCTCAACATGGAGGACGCGATCAAGGAGGGTGCCACGCTGGTCCACCCGGACCTGGGCACCAACGAGAACGCCACCTGGGTCTTCGACTCGGGCGCGGCCGGCACCGGCAGCAGCATCGACGACGCGATCGCCGCGGCCGAGGCCGACCCCGACTCGATCGTCCTCAAGCGCCGCTTCATCCAGCAGCGCCTGATCCCGGCGTTCATGGAGCCGCGCGCGTGCGTCGTCGACCCGACCGGTGAGCAGATCACCGTCTGGGCCGCCACGCAGGTCCCGCACATCCTGCGCACCATGACCACGGTGACGCTCGGCGTCCCGGAGTCCAAGCTGCGCGTCATCGCCCCCGACGTGGGCGGCGGCTTCGGCGGCAAGATCGGCGTCCTGCCCGAGGAGATGCTCTGCGTCGTCCTCGCGCAGAAGACCGGCAAGCCGATCAAGTGGAACGAGACGCGCTCGGAGTCCCTGCTCGCCGCGCACCACGGCCGCGACCAGATCCAGGACCTGACGATCACGGCGAAGCGCGACGGCACGGTCACCGGCCTCGACGTCCACCTGCTCGCCGACATGGGCGCCTACCTCGGCCTCGTCGGCCCGGGTGTGCCGATCCTCGGCGCGTTCATGTTCAACTCGATCTACAAGTTCCCGGCGCTGAAGTTCACCTGCACCAACGTGTTCACCACCAAGACGCTCACCGACGCCTACCGCGGTGCCGGTCGTCCCGAGGCCACGTTCGGCATCGAGCGGATCATGGACGAGCTCGCGGTCGAGCTCGGCATCGAGCCGATGGAGCTGCGCAAGAAGAACTGGATCACCCACGAGGAGTTCCCGTTCACCACGGTCGTGGGCCTGACCTACGACTCGGGCAACTACGAGCAGGCCACCGCCCAGGCGATGGAGTCCTTCGACTACGCGGGCCTGCGCCGCGAGCAGGCCGAGCGCCGCGCCAACGGCGACAAGGTCCAGCTCGGCATCGGCATCTCGACGTTCACCGAGATGTGCGGCCTCGCGCCGTCCCGCGTGCTCGGCTCGCTGGCCTACGGCGCCGGTGGCTGGGAGGCCGCCAGCATCCGGATGCTCGCCACCGGCAAGGTCGAGGTCATCACCGGTGCGTCCGCGCACGGGCAGGGCCACGAGACGGCGTTCAGCCAGATCGTCGCCGACCAGCTCGGCGTGCCGTTCGAGGACGTCGAGATCCTGCACGGCGACACGCAGATCTCGCCGAAGGGCCTCGACACCTACGGCTCGCGCTCGCTGGTCGTCGGCGGCATCGCGATCGTCAAGGCCGCGGAGAAGGTCGTCGCCAAGGCCAAGAAGATCGCCGCCCACCTGCTCGAGGCGTCCGAGGACGACATCGAGTTCTCGGCCGGGCAGTTCACGGTCAAGGGCACCGACAAGGGCAAGGCCATCCAGGAGATCGCGTTCGCCGCCTTCATGGCGCACGACTATCCCGAGGACATGGAGCCCAACCTCGACGCCGACGCCGTCTACGACCCGGAGAACTTCTCGTTCCCGCACGGCACGCACCTCGCGGCCGTCGAGATCGACACCGAGACCGGGCACGTCGACCTGCGCAAGTACGTCTGCGTCGACGACATCGGCACCGTCGTCAACCCGCTGATCGTCGAGGGCCAGGTGCACGGCGGTCTCGCCCAGGGCATCGCGCAGGCCCTGTTCGAGGAGGCGAACTACGACGACCAGGGCACCCTGGTCAACGGCACGTTCGTCGACTACACCCTGCCGTCCGCGGCCGACCTGCCCAGCTTCGACACCGCCACGGTGTCCACGCCGGCCACGTCGAACCCGCTGGGCGTCAAGGGCGTCGGCGAGGCGGGCACCATCGCCTCCACCCCGGCCATCGTCAACTCGGTGATCGACGCCCTGCGCCACCTCGGCGTGAAGAACGTCGAGATGCCCTGCACCTCGCAGCGGGTGTGGCGGGCCATCCAGGAGGCCAAGGGCAACACCACCCAGGAGACCCCGATCGACACCCACTCGCCGGGTGCCGGCCTGGGCTCGATCGACCCGAACAACCCGCAGGGAGAGACCGAGTGATTCCCTCCAAGTTCGACTACGTCAAGCCGGCGTCCGTCGCCGAGGCGATCACGGCCCTGGAGCAGGGCGGGGACGACGCCAAGATCCTGGCCGGCGGCCAGAGCCTGATCCCCGTGCTGCGGCTGCGCCTCGCGGCGCCGTCGGTGATCATCGACCTCGGCGGGATCGCGGAGCTCCGCGGCATCCGCGAGGACGGCGACCGCATCGCCATCGGCGCGATGACCAGCTATTACGACATCGTCCGCGACGACCTGGTGAAGCAGCACGTCGCGCTGCTCGGCCAGGCCGTCGAGACGGTGGCCGACAACCAGGTGCGCCACCGCGGCACGCTGGGCGGCTCGCTCGCCCACGCCGACCCCGCGGGCGACCTGGGCGCCCCGGCGCTCGCGCTGGAGGCCGAGCTGGTCATCGCCGGTTCCGGCGGCACCCGCACGGTGTCGGCGCAGGAGTTCTTCGTCGACTACTTCACGACCGCCATCGGCGAGGGCGAGATCCTCACCGAGATCCGGTTCCCGAAGTACACCGGCTGGGGCAGCCAGTACGAGAAGTTCAACCGCACGGCGCAGGCCTGGTCGATGTGCGCGGTCGCCGCGGCCATCAAGGTCGACGGCGGCACCATCTCCGAGGCCCGCGTCGGGCTGACGAACATGGGCACCACGCCGATCCGCGCCACCGGCGTGGAGCAGGCGCTCGTCGGACAGCCGGCCACGGCCGACGCGGTGCGCGCCGCGGCCGAGCGTGCGACCGAGGGCACGGCGGCACCGAGTGACGCCGACGCCGCCGCGGACTACCGTGAGCACCTGGCCAAGGTGCTGACCGGCCGCGCGGTGCTGGCCGCCGCGGGCTGACGCTCGTACCGATTACGCAGACGCCCGTCCCGGCCACCGGGGCGGGCGTCTGTCTCGTGAGGAGACCCCATGCAGTTGGAGAACAAGTTCACCATCGAGGCACCCATCGAGAAGGCCTGGGTCGCTCTCAACACCCCCGACATGATCGCGCCGTGCTTCCCGGGCGCCACGCTCACCGAGTACGAGGGTGAGTCGTTCAGCGGCACCGTGAAGGTGAAGCTGGGCCCGATCTCGCTGACCTACAAGGGCAAGGGCACCTACGTCGACCGCGACGACGCCAACCACACGGTGAAGATCGAGGCCAGCGGCCGCGACTCCCGCGGCAACGGCACCGCGAACGCCACGGTCACCGGCACGATGGTCGCCGACGGTCCGAACAAGACCGCGGTCACGATGGTCACCGACATGACGATCACCGGGCGCCCCGCGCAGTTCGGCCGCGGCGTCATCTCCGACGTCGCCGACAAGATCATCGGTCAGTTCGCGGCGTGCGTGGCGAAGAAGCTGTCGCCCGAGGTGGAGGCCCCCGCGGAGTCCGCCCCGGCCCCCGTCGCCGAGGCCCCGGCCGGCACCAACGGCACCGCGTCCGCCGGCCCGGCGCTGTCGTCGACCCCGGCGTCGTCCGGTGTCACGGCCACTGCGCCCGCCGCCCGGCAGTTCACCCCGATGAAGAGCGAGATCGACGCGATCGACCTGCTCGACACCGCGGGCTCGCCCGTCCTCAAGCGCCTCGCTCCGGTCCTCGGCGGCGGCGCACTGCTGTTCCTGATCGTCCTCCTGATCCGGCGCGCCCGCGCCTGAGCGCCCCGCGCGTCGTACGCGACCCTGAGGCCACCCTGCCGCCGTCCCCGGCGGCGGGGTGGCCTCACGGCGGTCGGGGATGGGCCGACCGTCGCAGCACCACCGGCCGCGACTGCTGCCGCGGCCGCTGCTCGACGAACACGCTCTCGCCGCCGGTGAAGTCCTCGTCCGGGCGGCTGAGCATCACCAGCAGCTGCAGCGGGAACGTGACGTCCCCGTAGACATCCTGGTGCAGGCAGTTGTAGTCGGCGGGCCCGTAGCGCAGCAGCAGCGGGGTGGGGCGGTGCTGGCCCGCGTCGGCGCACATGTCGAGCAGGCCGTCGAGCGAGGTGGGGTAGGGATCCTCGCCGAGGCGTCCGGCCCACTCGTTGGCCACGGCCGCGAGCCGGGGGTAGAGCGTGCGGCGCAGGTGCTGCACGAGCTCGGGCAGCGGGTCGGCGAAGTAGCGGTAGGTGCCGGCCCCGAACCCGACCCGCTGCATCACGACGGTGCTGCGGAAGCGGGCGTCGTCGTCGAACACCGCGACGAGCTCGGCGCACTGCTCCGGCGTGAGGAGTCCGGGGACGGTCGCCACGCCGTCGGTGTCGAGCTGGTGCTCCAGGTCCGTCCGGGCGGGGGTCGCGGGGGTGCGCATGCGTCCATGCTCGCCCCCGGCACGACCCCGTTCCGGCGGGAATCGGACACTCAGTCGCCGTCCTCCCGGGCCGCCGGATCGGCGTGCCGGTGGATCAGCTTCCAGCCGTCGGTCTCGCGGCGGAAGACCTCGGTCAGCCGCAGGTGCATCGGGACGGGATCGGGCTGTCCCTGGATCCGCACCCGGGAGTGCTGGACGCCGACGAGGTAGGCCAGGTCGCCGTCGGCCGAGCTGTGGATCACCTCGAAGGCGTTCTCGCCGCCGGGCCCGAAGGCGGCGGCCCCCGGGCGTTGAACGCGTTGACCTCGTCGGCTCCGGTCACGGTCAGCCCGTTGGGCGGGAAGATGCTGGCCGGCGACGTGCGGGTCGAGATCGTGTCGAGCGGGCCGATCTCCCCGTCGACGAACGCGTCGGACGCGGCGATCCGGTCGACCAGGAACTCGCGGAAGCTCGTGTCTGCTAGATTGGTCATGTGCCTATTTTTGGTCTGGTGCCCATAAATGTCAAGGGCGACCGGTGAGCAAGCGCGAGCGGACGCGCGCCGCGATCCTGGACACCGCGCTGGAGCTGTTCGCGGCCGACGGCTACGAGGGCACGTCCATGGCCGACGTCGCGGCCGCGGCCGGTGTGGTGCGCCAGACCGTGCTCAACCACTACCCGCGCAAGGACGACCTGGTGCTGGCGTGGGGCGAGCGCCGCCGTCGCCTCATCGACGCGGCGGCCGGGTCGGTCGCCGCGGGCCGGACGGCGACCGAGCGGCTCACCGGGGTCTACCGGGCCCTCGCCGGGATCAACGAGGCGGAGCGCGACCTCGCCCGCGCGCTCCACCCGCACTACGAGGCGATCGCCCGCCGGCGGGTCGTGCCCGACTCGGTGCTGGCCGCGGTCGAGCACGGCCTCTCCACGGGAGAGCTCGACGCGGGCACCCCGGCGACGACGATCGGGGAGGTGCTGACGGCCGTGTACTTCGACACGCTGAGCCGCTGGCTGGACTCCGCCGACCCGGCCGATCTCACGACGCTCCTGCTGGAGCGCATCGAGCTGGTGCTGCGCGGAGCCCGCACCCCGGACCGGCCCTGACCGGCACCGCACCCGCCGGTCGGCGGCTGCGGTGCCGGGGTGCGGTTCGGTCAGTCGTCGTCGCCGCCGTGGTCGTCGCCGACGTCGTGGCCGGGGCCGTCGTCGTGGCCGCCACGACCACTGCCGCCCCGGTCGTCCCCGCCCCGGTCGTCCCCGCCCCGGTCGTCCCCGCCCCGGTCGTCCCCGAGCCGGTCGTCGCCGCCGCGGTCGTCGCCGCCGCGGTCGTCGTCGAGGTCCACCCGGGTCACCGCTCCGGTGGCGGTGTCGACGCGGACGTCGTGCTCCACGCCGCCCTCGACGATCTCGACCTTCCACTCCGTGCGGCCGTGCTCCGTCTCGCGCTCGACGCCGGTGACCCGGCCCCCGCCGATGCGCTCGAGCGCGACGGTCACGGCCCGCTCCCGGTCCGCCGGGTCGTCCGGGGTGGAGCCGGCGCTGCTCGTCGGCGTGGCGCCGCCCGTCGTGGTGGGGGCGGTGGTCGGGGTGGGGTCGTCGACGGTGCCCGCGCTGACCGGGACCGGGGTGGGTGCGGGGGTGTCGTCCGCGCCCAGGGCGAGCGCGGTGCCGCCGAGCGCGACGAGGGCGATCGAGGCGGTGGCGGCCAGGGTGGCGATGCGGGTGGTGGTCACGGGGTCCTCCGGTGGGTCCGGCGGCGTCGGGGTGACGTCCGCTGTGGGGACCACGTTCGCCGGGACCGGGCTAGCGACGCGCTGCGCGATCCCTAACGGGAGCCCTCGTCCGGCGCGCCCATCCGCAGGACGACGGCCAGCCCGCCCCGGGGACCCGGGTGCAGGTCGAGGCCCCCGCGGGACCGCTCGCCGACCCGCCGCGCGATGTCGAGGCCCAGCCCGGTCGAGCCCGCACCGCTCGTACCGCGGCGCAGCGGGTCGCTGCCGGGTGCGGGGCCGGGGCCGTCGTCGGACACCGTCAGCACGGCGCCGGCACCGTCCGCGCCGCGGGCGAGGTGCACCGCGAACGCCGTGCCGTCGGGGGTGTGGGCGAACACGTTGCCGAGCAGGGCGTCGACGGCGGCCTCGAGGTCCGCCCGCGCGACGGCGACGGTCAGCGGGCCGGGGGCGATGTCGACGTACGTCGGGCGGTCGGTGTCCTCGGCCAGCACCGCCCAGAACGCGACGCGCTCGCGTACGGCCGCCGCGGCGTCGCAGCCGGCCGCGGCGCCGGGGCCGGGGGTCCGGCGCCTGGCCTGCTCGATGGCGAGCGTGACGGCCCGCTGGACGCCGTCGACGCCGTCGCCGATGCGGGCGGCGTCGGCCGGCTCGGCGAGGGCCTCGGCGTCCAGGCGCAGCGCCGTGAGCGGGGTCCGGACGCGGTGCGCGAGATCGGCCACGGCCTCGCGCTCCTCGCGCAGCAGCCCGTCGATGCGGCCGGCGAGGCCGTTCAGCGCCCCCGCGACGACGGCGAGCTCGGCGGGCCCGTCGGTGGCGGCCCGCGCGGCGAGGTCGCCGTCGGCGAGCCGGTGCGACACCGACGCCAGCTCGGCGGTGGTGCGCACGAGGGAGCGGGCGAGCCGGTCGGCGACCAGGAGGCTGATCGCCAGCAGCCCGACGCCGAGCGCGGCCAGCAGCAGCCAGGCCCGCGTCACCCCGGCGGTGAGCGCGGCGTCGGGCACGAACGTGCGGATCACCGCGGCGGCCCCGGCCGGGTCCCGCACGGCGAACACGATCTCCCGGCCGCCCGGGACGATGCCGGTGGCGCTGCGGCCCCGGGCGGCCAGCTCGACCAGCGGGCTGCGCGCCGCGGCCGTCCCCACCACGGTGCCGTCGGCGAGGAACACCGTGACGTCGGCGGCGGAAGTGGCGTCGAGCAGCTGCACCGTGAGCGCGAGGCCTGCGCGGTCCGAGGTGGCCACCAGCGAGCTGAGCGTCTGCACCTCCGAGGTGGCGGCCTGCACCGCCCGGTCCGCGGCCACCGTCCGCAGCAGCAGCGCCAGCGGCACGAGGAACGCGATCAGCACGAGGGAGGTGGTGGCCGCGACGAGCACCAGCACGCGCCTGCGCACCGCTCAGGCCTCCGGGGCGGAGATGCGCACGCCCACCCCGCGCACGGCGTGCAGGTAGCGCGGGGCCTGCGCGGTCTCGCCGAGCTTGCGGCGCAGCCACGACAGGTGCACGTCGACGGTCTTGTCGGCGCCGCCGTAGGGCAGCTGCCACACCTCGGTGAGCAGCTCCTTCTTGCTGACGACCGCGTCGGCGCGGGCGGCGAGGTGGTGCAGCAGCGCGAACTCGCGGGGGGTGAGGTCGAGCGGGGTGCCGTCGAGGCTGGCGCGCCGCGACCGCGGATCGATCCGCAGCCCGCCGACGACGACCTCCGGATCGCCCGCGCTCTCCCCGCCCCGGCGCAGCACGGCGCGGATCCGGGCGTCGAGCTGCGCGGCGCTGAACGGCTTGACCAGGTAGTCGTCGGCCCCGGCGTCGAGCACCGCGACGATCTCGCGCTCGTCGTCCCGCGCCGTCGCGACGATGACGGGCACCCGGCTGGCGCCGCGCAGCATCCGCAGCACGGTGGTGCCGTCGAGATCGGGCAGGCCGAGGTCGAGGACGACCAGGTCGGGGCGGTGCGTGACGGCGCGCTCCAGCCCCGCCAGCGCGGTGCCCGCCGAGTCGACGGCGTGGCCGCGCTCGGTCAGCCCGCGGATCAGCGCGGCACGGATCGTCGGATCGTCCTCGACGAGGAGCACCTGGGCCACGGCCGAACCGTAGGCCAGCTGGCGGGGTGCGGGAACTCCTCCGGCGGTGCTGTTGGGCCCGCCTTAGGGCTCCGTTAGGCCGGTGCGCGGCATCCTGGTCCGGTGCCCCCGACCACCCGTGCCCTCACCGCGGTGCTCGCCTGGGCCGCGGCGGTCGTCGGGTCGACGGCGATCGGGCTGACGGCCGTCGGCGCGATCGGGGCCGGGATCGTGGGAGCCGGGACCGCGGGGTCGGGCTCGGACCCGCTGACCGCCGCCGAGGTCGAGCGCCTGCTGGCCACCTCCGCGCCCGCGGCGGCGGAGCCGACGACGCCGGCGGCCGGCCCGGCCACGACCGCCCCGGTGGTGCTGGCCGGGCCCGGCGGAACGGTCGTGGCCCGGTGCACCGGCGGCGCCGTCGAGGTGGTGTCGGCCAGCCCGGCCCAGGGCTTCCGCGTGCACGACGAGGGTGCCGAGGACGCCGGGCGGGTGCGCTTCGAGTCCGAGGACACCGAGGTGGAGATGCGCCTGTCCTGCCTCGACGGGCAGCCGGTGTCGGACACCCGCGTGGACGACTGAGCAGAGGGGTGAGGATGGGCCGATGAAGACGGGCGAGCACAACGGCCTCACCGACGTCGCCGGCCTGCGGGTCGGGCACGCGGCCCTCGACCGGCCGGGTGCCCTGACCGGCACCACCGTCGTGCTGGCGCCGCCCGGTGGGGCCGTCGGCGGCGTCGACGTGCGGGGCTCCGCCCCCGGCACCCGCGAGACCGACCTGCTCGACCCCGGCGCCACCGTGCAGCGCGTCCACGCCGTCCTGCTGACGGGCGGCAGCGCGTACGGGCTCGCGGCCGCGGGCGGGGTCGTCGCGCGGCTGGAGGCGGCCGGGACCGGGTTCGAGGTGCCCGGCGGGGTGGTGCCGATCGTGCCGGGTGCGGTGCTGTTCGACCTGGGCCGCGGCGGCGACTTCAGCGCGCGCCCGGACGCGGACCTGGGGGCCGCCGCGTACGACGCCGCCTCCGCCGGCCCGGTGGCGCAGGGTGCCGTGGGGGCCGGGACCGGGGCCGTGGCGGGCGGGCTCAAGGGCGGCGTCGGCACGGCGAGTGCGGTGCTCGACGGCGGTGCGACGGTCGCGGCGCTGGTCGTCCTCAACGCGGTGGGCTCGGCGCTCGACCCGGCCACCGGCCTGCCGCTCGGGCTGCGGACGGGCCTGCCGGGCGAGTTCCCGGAGATCGCCGTGGACGACGCCGCCCGCGCCGTGCTGCGGCAGCCGCCGCCGTCCCCCGAGCCGGGCACCGCCACCACGCTCGTCGTCGTGGCCACCGACGTCGCGCTCGACAAGGCGGGCTGCCGCCGGCTCGCGACGATGGGCCACGACGGGCTGGCCCGCGCGGTCTCCCCGGTGCACACGATCATGGACGGGGACGTGGTCTTCGGCCTGTCCACGACCACCCGCCCGGCGCCGGGACCGCAGGAGCTGTTCGCGGTGCAGGCCGCGGCGGCCGACGTCGTCTCGCGGGCGACGGTCCACGCCGTGCTCGCGGCCGGGTCCGTCGGCGGGTGGCGCGGCTACCGGGACGTGGTCGGCTGAGCCGGTCCTCCGGGACGGGCGGGCAGCAGCGCCTGCAGCACCCGGCCCGCGCGGTCGCCGTCGGGCTCCTCGCCGGTGATCACCTCGAGGTACACGTAGGACTCGACGATCCGGACCACGGTGTAGGCGAGGTCGTCCACCGGGATCGGGCTGTGCAGCCGCCCCGCCGCGGTGTCGGCCTCGATCCGCCCGCGCACGAGCGCGACCAGCCGCTGCTGGTAGCCCCCCGCGCGCAGCGTCAGCAGGCGCAGCGCGGACTCGCCCTCCTCGGCCAGGTACCGGTGCATGCCGGGATGGGCGAGGACGTCGCGGACGAAGCCGGTCAGCGTCTCCGCGAGGGGCGTCCCGTCGGGGGAGCGGGCGAGCGTGCGCTCGGTGAGCGACCAGATCACCTCGCGGAGCAGCAGCTCGCGCGACCCCACCCAGCGGTAGAGCGTGGCCCGGTTGACGCCCAGCTCCGCGGCCAGCGCCTGCATGTCCAGCCGCAGCCCCGCCTGGAACGTGCGGCGGGCGAGGGCGAACGCGTCGAGCGCCGTGGGGCGTTCCGCGGTGCCCCCGGCGAGCCGGCGCTGCAGCGGTGTGGCGGACACGGTCCCTCCCGGCGGCGTTGACGGCCTTCTGTGACCCACCTCATACTAGCGACAGAGGGGCGGTCGTGTCGCATCCACGCGACAGTCGGCCGACGTGTTGCACGATCTCGACGAGGAGAGCGCATGAGCACCGACGCCACCGTGAGCGCTGCACCCGGCCGCCTCGGCGACCCCGACCTGACGATCGGCACCGACCCGCGGGCCGATCCCCGGATGGTCGCGGTGTTCGCCGCGTTCGGCATCGACGGGCCCGCCGACGGCGCCCCGCTCGGCCCCGACGCCCCGCGCGAGGAGCTCCTCGGGTTCGTCGAGGCCGTCGAGGTCGGGTTCGAGGGCCTGTTCACCGCGCTCGCGCAGGACGCCCCTGCGGTCGACGGGGTCCGCGAGGAGCTGATCACGATCACCGGTGAGGGCGGGCACGAGATCCGGCTGCACGTGCACCGGCCCGAGGGCGTCGAGGGCCCGCTGCCGTGCCTGTACCAGGTGCACGGCGGCGGGATGGTCATGCTGGCCACCGAGGGCCCGCTCTACACGCACTGGCGCCGCCGCCTCGCCGCGGCCGGCACCGTCGTGGTCGGGGTCGAGTACCGCAACGGCGGCGGCGCACTCGGGTCGCACCCGTTCCCGTCCGGCCTCGACGACTGCGCCACCGGGCTGCGCTGGGTGCACGCGCACCTCGGCGAGCTGGGCGGGTCGCACGTCGTCGTCACGGGGGACTCGGGCGGGGCCAACCTCTCCCTCGCGCTGGCGCTCAAGGCGAAGCGGGAGGGCTGGGCGGACGAGATCGCCGGGGTCTACGCGCAGAGCCCGTACATCCTCGGGTCGTGGGCGGACGTCCCGGCCGAGCTGCCGTCGCTGCGCGAAAACGACCAGTACTGGCTCAACGTCTCGCTGTTCCCGGTGCTGGCGGCCGTCTACGACCCCGACGGCGCGCACGCCGACGACCCGACGTGCTGGCCGTACGCCGCGGGCGTCGCCGACGTGGAGGGGCTGCCGCCGCACGCCATCACGGTCAACGAGCTCGACCCGCTGCGCGACGAGGGACTGGCCTACCACCGGCTGCTGCTCCGGGCCGGGGTCAGCTCGGTCGGCCGGATCAACCCGGGCCTGTGCCACGTGGGCGAGATCCTGTTCCCGGCCGCGCTGCCCGACGTGTACGCCGCGGCCGTGCGGGACGTCACCGGGTTCGCGCGCTCGCTGGCCTGAGTCGGCCCCGTCGCCGGGGGAGTGTCAGCCCCCGGCGAAGGGGGGCAGGACGTCGAGGACGGCGTCCGGCCCCAGCACGGCGGAGCGGTCGCGCACGGCCACCTCGTCGAGCAGGAAGCTGCAGCGGTCGAGCACCGTGCCGAACTCCGGACCGTGCTGCGCGCGCAGCGCGGTGAGCGCGTCGGCGACGGTGGCGTCGGCCGGGAGCTGGACCTTCTCGGTCTCCGCTCCCGCGGCCGCGCGGGCGGCCGCGAAGTAGCGGACGGCGACGGTGGTGGTGGTCACGGCAGCCATCCTCTCAGCCCCCGATGGCGCTCATCGGGCGGTCCGGCTGCAGGAAGCCTGGGTCGTCGATGCCGTGTCCGGCGAGCTTGCCCCACATGGCGTGGCGCCAGGTGTCGGCGATCTCCGCGTCGGAGCAGCCGCCGCGGACCATCGCGCGCAGGTCGGTCTCGGTGCGCGCGAACAGGCACGAGCGGACCTGCCCGTCGGCGGTGAGGCGGGTGCGGTCGCAGGCGCCGCAGAACGGGCGCGTCACCGAGGCGATGACGCCCACCGCGGCCGGCCCGCCGTCGACGATCCAGCGCTCGGCAGGCGCGCCGCCGCGGGCGACGGCGTCGGGGGTGAGCGTGAACTCGGCCTGGAGCTTGTCCAGGATCTCGCCCGCGGTGATCATCTCGGTGCGCTCCCAGCCGTGCTGGGCGTCGAGCGGCATCTGCTCGATGAAGCGCAGCTCGTAGCCGCCCTCGACGGCGAAGCGCAGCAGGTCGCAGGCCTCGTCGTCGTTCATCCCGCGCAGCAGCACAGTATTGATCTTGACCGGGCCGAGGCCGGCCTGCCGGGCCGCGACGAGGCCGTCGAGGACGTCGGAGAGGCGGTCGCGGCGGGTGATGGTGGCGAACCGGTCGGCGCGCAGCGTGTCCATCGAGACGTTGAGTCGGTTGACGCCCGCGGCCGCCAGCGACTCGGCGCGGCGCGCGAGGCCGATGCCGTTGGTCGTCAGCGAGATGTCGGGCCGGGGCTCCAGTGCGGCCGAGGCCGACACCAGTCCCTCCAGGCCCTTGCGCAGCATGGGTTCGCCGCCGGTGAAGCGCAGCTCCTCGATGCCGAGGTCGCGCACCGCGATGCCGATGAGGCGCATCAGCTCGTCGTCGGTGAGCTGCTCGTCGCGCGGCATCCAGTCCAGGCCCTCGGCGGGCATGCAGTAGGAGCAGCGCAGGTTGCAGCGGTCGGTCAGCGAGATCCGCAGGTCCGTGGCGACCCGCCCGAAGGTGTCGATCAGCCGGGCGTCGTCGGGGCGGGCCGGGTCTCGGGTGGTGGCTCCACGCACTGCGGGGAGGCCGAGCTCGGAGGGCGTCACCCCCTCAGCGTAACCGGCCCGTGACTCGGCCATTCGGCCGCCGACCTGCGCAAACGCACTTCTCCGCAGACGCGGATCCGATTCGCGCTGCGTACCGCAGATGCCCGGGTTTCGACGGCTGTCCGAAAGGTCAGCCGTGTCGGCCCAGCTCCTGGCGGGCCACCGTGCGCAGGTGCACCTCGTCGGGTCCGTCGGCCAGGCGCAGGGCGCGGGCCCAGACGTAGAAGTAGGCCAGCGGGGTGTCGTCGCTCATGCCGGCGCCGCCGTGGATCTGGATGGCGCGGTCGATGACGTCGCAGGCGATCCGCGGGGTGATCACCTTGATCGCGGCGATCTCGGTGGCCGCCCCCTTCGCCCCGTACCGGTCGATCAGCCACGCCGTCTTGTAGACGAGCAGGCGGGCCTGCTCCACCTCGATCCGCGACTGCGCGATCTGCTCGCGCACCACGCCCTGCTCGGAGAGCGGGCGGCCGAACGCGACGCGGGACTGCGCGCGCCGCACCATCAGGTCGATCGCGCGCTCGGCCATCCCGATCAGGCGCATGCAGTGGTGGATGCGGCCGGGGCCGAGGCGGGCCTGGGCGATGGCGAAGCCGCCGCCCTCCTCGCCCAGCAGGTTCGACACGGGCACGCGCACGTCCTCGAAGTGCAGCTCCGAGTGGCCGTGCTGGTCCTGGTAGCCGAACGTCGGCAGGTTGCGGGTGATCGTCAGGCCGGGGGTGTCGCGGGCCACCAGCACCATCGACTGCTGGCGGTGCGTGGCCGCCTCCAGGTCGGTCTTGCCCATGACGATGAAGATCTTGCAGCGGTCGTCGGCCGCGCCGGAGATCCACCACTTCCGGCCCGAGATGACGTACTCGTCGCCCTCGCGGCGGATCGTCGTCTGCACGTTGGTGGCGTCGGAGGACGCGACGTCGGGCTCGGTCATCGCGAACCCGGACCGGATCTCGCCGTCCAGCAGCGGCTGGAGCCACTCGGCCTTCTGCTCGGGCGTGCCGAACAGGTGCAGCGTCTCCATGTTGCCGGTGTCGGGCGCCTGGCAGTTGATCGCCTCGGGGGCGATCACCGGCGACCAGCCGGACACCTCGGCGACCTGCGCGTACTCGAGGTTGCTCAGGCCCGACAGCGACGGCAGGAACAGGTTCCACAGGCCGCGGCTGCGGGCCTCGGTCTTGAGCTCCTCGACGACGGGCGGCAGGGCCCACTCGTCGGGCGTCCCCCGGCGCTCGGCGCGGAACGCGTCGTACGCGGCCTCGGCCGGGAGGACGTGCTCGTCGAGGAACGCGCGCATGCGCTCGGTGTAGTCGGCGGCCACGGCGCTGGGTTCGAAGTCCACGTCCGCATCACACCACAGGGACCGGGTGTCCGGTCACGATCTCCGCACCGCCCTCCTCCGAACCGCAGGATCGGATATAGAGTCCACCGCGTGCCGCAGTTCAGGATCGCCGAAGCCGCCCGCCTGCTGGGGGTCAGCGACGACACCGTCCGTCGCTGGGTCGACGCCGGGACGCTCCCCGCGCAGCCCGACGCGTCCAACCGCAAGGTGATCGACGGGGCCGCGCTCGCCCGGTTCGCGCGCGAGAGCGCCCACGTCCCGCCGGACCCCTCGGGGGTGCAGCGCTCGGCGCGCAACCGCCTCGTCGGGCTTGTGACCTCGGTGAAGACCGACCCGGTGATGGCCCAGGTGGAGATGCAGTGCGGCCCGCACCGGATCGTCTCGCTGCTGTCGGCCGAGGCGGTCCACGAGATGAAGCTCGAGCCCGGCGTCCTCGCGGTCGCCGTCATCAAGTCGACCAACGTGGTCGTGGAGACCCCCGGAGGAGCGTCATGAAGCTGCGTCTGCTGGCCGTCGGTGCGGCCGCGCTGGTACTGGCGGGCTGCGGAGGCGGCGCCGCCGATCCCGCACCCGCGGAGTCGGCCTTCCCGGAGGAGCGCACCCTGACGGTGTTCGCCGCGGCGTCGCTGACCGACGTGTTCACCGAGCTGGAGACGCGCTTCGAGGCCGACAACCCGGGCGTCGACGTCGTCCTCAACTACGGCGCGTCGTCCGATCTCGCGCAGCAGCTCGTCAACGGCGGGCCGGCCGACGTGTTCGCCGCGGCCAGCGCGGCCACGATGGCGACCGTCACCGACGCGGGCCTGATCGAGGGCACCCCGGAGGTGTTCGCGCAGAACGAGCTGCAGATCGTCACCGCGCCCGGCAACCCGGAGAACATCACCGGCTTCGCCGACCTGGCCCGACCCGACCTGCAGGTCGTCGTCTGCGCCCCGCAGGTGCCCTGCGGGGCCGCGGCCGAGAAGATCGAGACGGCCACCGGCATCACGCTGACGCCGGTCAGCGAGGAGCCCGACGTCCGCTCGACGCTGGGCCGCGTCACCACCGGCAACGCCGACGCCGGCCTGGTCTACGTGACCGACGTCGCGTCGGCCGGCGACAGCGTCGAGGGCATCGCGTTCCCCGAGTCCGCCTCGGCGGTCACCGACTACCCGATCGGCGTCCTCACCTCCGCACCGCAGCCCGAGCTGGCGAGGGCGTGGACCGACCTGGTCACCGGCGCCGACGGCCAGGCGGTGCTCACGGGGGCCGGCTTCGTCGGGGCTCCGTGACGACACCGGTCACCGCGAGGAGGGCCGGCCGCGCCGATCGGGCGGCGGTCGGCCTCCCCCGCTTCCTGTGGATCCCCGCGGGGCTCGCGTTCGCGCTGATCGCGCTGCCCGTCGTCGGGCTGGGTCTGCGGACCGACTGGCCGCGGCTGCCCGAGCTCCTGCTCAGCGAGGCCTCGCTCGACGCGCTGCGCCTGTCGCTGATCACGGCGAGCTGCTCCACGGCGATCTGCATCCTGCTGGGCGGCCCGCTCGCGGTCGTGCTCGCCAGGGGCCACCTGCCCGGCCTGCAGTTCCTGCGGTCGGTGGTGCTGCTGCCGCTGGTGCTGCCGCCCGTCGTCGGCGGGCTGGCGCTGCTCTACCTCGTGGGCCGCACCGGGCTCGTCGGGCAGGGTCTGGACCTGGCGTTCGGCATCACCGTGCCGTACACGACGGCGGCGGTCGTCCTCGCGCAGACGTTCGTCGCGCTGCCGTTCCTCGTCGTCAGCCTGGAGGGGGCGCTGCGCACGTCCGGGCAGCGCTACGAGGCCGTCGCGGCCACCCTCGGGGCCTCGCCCGCGCTCGCGTTCCGGCGGGTGACGGTGCCGCTCGTGCTGCCCGGGTTGCTGTCGGGGGCGGTGCTCGCGTTCGCCCGCTGCCTCGGCGAGTTCGGGGCGACCATCGCGTTCGCGGGGAGCCTGGAGGGGACGACGCGGACGCTGCCGCTGCTCGTCTACCTGGCCAGGGAGTCCGACGTGGACGCCGCCGTGGCGCTGTCGCTGCTGCTCGTCGTCGTCGCGGTCCTGGTCATCGCGATCGCGCGGCCCCGGACGGTGGCGTCATGAGCGAGCCCGCGAGCTCGTCATGGGCGCGGCGGCCGTCCGCAGCGCCGAGCTCGCGCAGCGGGGGAGTGCGATGAGCACCGGTCTCGAGGCGCGGATCGTCGTGCGCCGCCCCGCGTTCACCCTCGACGTGTCGATCACCGCGGCCCCCGGCGAGGTGCTCGCCGTGCTCGGGCCCAACGGCGCGGGCAAGTCGACGCTGCTCGGCGTGCTGTCCGGGCTGCTGCGCCCCGACGAGGGGTTCGTGCGGGTGGGGGACCGCGTCGTCACCGACACCGCGGCGGGCGTGCACGTGCCGCCGCACCGGCGCGGGGTGGGCCTGCTCGCCCAGCAGGCCCTGCTGTTCCCGCACCTCTCCGCGCTCGACAACATCGCGTTCGGGCCGCGCGCCCGGGGGATGCCGCGCCGGGAGGCCCAGGAGCGGGCCGAGGAGCTGCTGGCCGGCGTCGACGCCGCCGCGCTCGGCGACCGCAAGCCGTCGCAGATGTCCGGCGGCCAGCAGCAGCGGGTCGCGCTGGCCCGGGCGCTGGCGCCGGAGCCCGGGCTGCTGCTGCTCGACGAGCCGCTGGCCGCCCTCGACGTCGACGCCACCCCGGCGATGCGCGCGCTGCTGCGCCGGGTCGTCCGCGACGGCAAGCGGACCGCCGTGCTCGTCACCCACTCCGCGCTCGACGCCCTCGTGCTCGCCGACCGCGTCGTCGTGCTCACCGACGGGCGGGTGGTCGAGGTCGGCGGCACCCGCGACGTGCTGGCCCGCCCGCGCAGCCCGTTCACCGCGCGGATCGCCGGGCTCGACCTGGTCCCGGGAGTCCGCGACGCCGCGGGCCTGCGCACCCCCGACGGCCTGCTCGTCTCCGGCCGGGCCGACGGCGTCGAGGTCGGGGACGCGGCGGTGGCGGTGTTCCCGCCGTCGGCGGTCGCCGTCTACGCGAGCCCGCCCGAGGGCAGCCCGCGCAACGTGCTCCCGGTGCGGCTGGCCGCGATCGAGCCCCGCGGCGACGTCGTGCGGCTGCGCGCCGGGGCCGCGCCGGGCGGCCCCGCCTGGGTCGACGGCCTCGCCGCGGACGTCACCCCGGCCGCGGTGGCCGACCTGGCCGTGGAGCCCGGGGCGGACCTCTGGTTCGTGGTCAAGGCGACCGAGGTGGCCATCCACGGCGCAGGCTGAGCGGTCAGCGGGCCACGTCGATCACCAGGCGCGGCGGGGCCTCCAGGGTGCTCACGGCGAACCCGGTGCGCCCGCGCACCCCGGCGGCCCAGACGAGCACCCGCTCGAAGTCGCCGAGGTTCACCAGCTCGGTGACCCGGGCCGTGTCGCCGGAGAGCCGGCGGGGCACGTCGAACGCCGGCTCGGGGTCGCCGACCTCGCGGTACGCGCTCGACCCGATCAACGACACCTGCAGCGCGGCCGTTCCCGCCAGCGGGACCTCCTCGCCGGCCGGGTCGGAGTACACCGGCAGGTCGACGTAGGAGATCCGGTAGCCGGGCACGGCCTCGGCGAACTCGAACACGATCCGGTCGGTGGTGCCCTGCCCGGCCACCCGCACGGCGGTGAGCAGACCGAACCCGGTGGCGTCGGACGCGGCCTCGGTCGCGGTCGGCACGGCGGTGGGAGGGGCCTCCGCAGCGGCCGTCGTCGCGGCGGCGGCGGGCGTCGCGCTCGTCGCCTGCGGGTCGACCGACGGGACCGGGGTGCCGGGCGGGGCGCTCGTGCAGCCCGCCGCGAGGAGCAGGGCGACCAGCGGGGTGACCAGCGCGAACGACGGCGTGCGGCTCATGCGGGCCGAGGATAGGGCCGTCAACCCAGCGTCACACCATCAGGCACATGCGTCACCCGAGCCCCGATCGTGTCCCTGTCGGTGATCGCGTGGTGAACGTAGCGTCGCTCCCCGTGACCCGCTTGATCCTGCGCATCGCCCCACTGGTGATGGCGCTGCTGTGCGCATCGACGCTGCTCGGCCCCGCCGCGTACGCGACCCAGCCCGAGCCCGACATCTCGACCGACTACGTCGTGCACGCCCGCACCGCCGCCGAGGCCCGGGCCGCGGCGCGGGCGCTGGGCGTGGAGCCGACCGTGCTCTTCGAGCGGGCCTTCTCCGGGTTCGCCGCCCGCCTCTCGCGCGCGCAGGTGGCGCAGCTGCAGGACCGGCCCGGCGTGCTCGGCGTCGAGGAGGACCGGCGGATCACCCCGCTGGAGCCGCGGTCGCAGCGGATGAGCGACCAGCTCACCGAGAGCGTCCAGACCAACCCGCAGAACTGGGGCCTGGACCGCATCGACCAGCGCAGCCTGCCGCTGGACAACAGCTACTCCACCCGGGCGACCGGCGAGGGCGTCACGGTCTACGTGCTCGACACCGGCGTCGACGTCACCCACCCGGCGTTCGGGGGCCGCGCGAGCGAGGCCGTGAACACCGTCGACGACATCTCCGGCGACTGCGACGGCCACGGCACGGTGGTGGCGGGCATCGCCGCGTCCCGGGACTTCGGCGTGGCCAAGGGCGCCCAGGTGCGGTCGGTGAAGGTCCTCGACTGCAGCGGAGCGGGCACGCTGTCCTCGCTGCTCGCGGGCATCGACTGGGTGGCGCGCAACCAGCAGGGCCCGTCGGTCGCGGTCATGTCCTGGAGCTACGGCCCGTCCGACGTGCTGCTCGCCGCGGTCAGCGAGCTGGTCGGGCGCGGTGTCTTCGTCGCGTCGTCGGCCGGCAACACCGGCGGCGACGACTGCGGCGTCGCCCCCCGCGCCTCCGACGGCGTGCTCGTCGTCGCGAACTCGACGATCGACGACCAGCGCGCCTCCTCGTCGAGCACGGGGGAGTGCGTGGACCTCTACGCCCCCGGCACCGGCATCGTCTCCAGCGTCCCCGGCGGCGGCACGGCGTCCTACACGGGCACCTCGATGGCCGCTCCGCACGCCGCAGGCGTGGCGGCGCTGTACAAGGAGACCTTCGGCGACGCCCCGAGCGGCACCGTCGAGCGGTGGATCGTCGAGAACGCCACCCCCGGCGTGGTGCGCGGCGGCGAGACCGGCGACACCCCCAACCTGCTGCTCAACACCGGCGGGCTCTGAGCCGGTGGCTCAGGCGGGCTCCAGCACGTCGAAGCCGGTGTAGGGGGTCAGGGCGGGCGGGAGGCGGACCGACCCGTCGGGCTGCTGGCCCTGCTCCAGGATCGCGACGAGCGTGCGGCCGATCGGCAGGGCCGAGCTGTTGAGCGTGGCCGCGAACCCGCGCGTGCCGTCCTTGGCCTTCGTGCGGATCCCGGCGCGGCGCGCCTGGAACACCCCGAAGTCCGACGCCGACGCGATCTCCCGGTACGCCTGCTGCCCGGGCAGCCACACCTCGATGTCGTAGGTGTACTCCGCGGAGAAGCCGATGTCGCCCGCCGCGAGCCGCACGACGCGGTGGGCGAGCCCGAGGCCCTGCAGCACCGCCTCGGCGTGCGTGACGAGCAGCTCCAGCTCCTCGCGCGAGCGCGCCGGGTCGACGAGGCGCACGAGCTCGACCTTGGAGAACTCGTGCAGCCGCACCAGCCCGCGGGTGTCGCGGCCGTAGGAGCCGGCCTCCGAGCGGAAGCACGGCGTGTGCGCGGTGTAGGCGAGCGGGAGGTCCTCGGCGGCGAGGGTCTCCTTGGCGTGCAGGTTCGTCAGCGGCACCTCGGCGGTCGGGATGAGGTAGAGCGCGCGCTCGTCGACCCCGGTCCGGAACAGGTCCTGCTCGAACTTCGGCAGCTGCCCGGTGCCGGTCATCGTGGTGGCGTTGACCAGCGTGGGCACCGAGAACTCGGTGTACCCGTGCTGCTCGGCGAGGTCGAGGAAGTAGCGGGCGAGCGCGCGCTCCAGCTTCGCGCCCTTCCCCTTCAGCACCGCGAACCGCGGGCCCGACAGCTTCGTGGCGCGGGCGAGGTCGAGGATGCCGAGCCTCTCGCCGAGGTCGACGTGGTCGAGCGGCTCGGCGATCCGCTGCGGCTCGCCCCAGGTGCGGACGAGCTCGGCGTCGGCGTCGGACGTGCCGTCGGGGAGCTCGTCGGCGGGGAGGTTGGGGATGCCGAGCAGCAGCTCCTGCAGCTCCGCCTCCAGCGCGCGGTGCTCCTCCTCCGCCGCGGCGACGACGGCCTTGAGCTCGCGGGCCCGCTCCACCAGCGCCGGGCGCTCCTCGGGCGAGGCGCCCTTGACCGAGGTGGCGACGCGCTTGGACTCCCCGCGCGCGTCGTCACCGCGCCCGATCGCGGAGTTGCGGGCGGCCAGCAGCTTCTCGAGCGCGGTGACGTCGAGGGCGAAGCCGCGGCGGCCCAGCTTGCGGACGGCGTCGGTGGCGGGGTCGAGCAGGACGCGGGGGTCGTGCATCGGTCCAGGGTATCGGCGGTGTGCGAGCGGGTTACGGGCACGCCTCCCTCCATCCGGAGGTGGCGACGGGCACCCGTCCGTCGCAGGATGTGCGGTGAACCACACTGCCGTGCTGAAAGGTCGTCCCGTGTCCCTGGCCCCTGCCGTCCCCTCCTACGCGTCCGGCACCTCCGAGGTGCCCCTGCTCGGCGACACGATCGGGGACAACTTCGATCGCACCGCGCTCGCGCAGCCCGACGTCGACGCGCTGGTCGAGGTGCCCACCGGGCGGAGATGGACCTACGGGGAGCTGCGCACCGAGGTCGACGCGGTCGCGCTCGGGCTCGTCGCCGCGGGCCTGGAGAAGGGCGACCGGCTCGGGATCTGGGCCCCGAACGTCGCGGAGTGGGTGCTGATCCAGTACGCCACCGCGAAGCTCGGCGTGGTGCTGGTCAACATCAACCCGGCCTACCGCACGCACGAGCTGGAGTTCGTGCTCAAGCAGGCCGGGATCTCCGTGCTGGTGGCGGCCACCGCGTTCAAGACGTCCGACTACGCGGCGATGATCGCCGAGGTCCGGCCGAGCTGTCCGGACCTGCGCCGGGTGGTGCTCATCGGCACCGACGACTGGGAGTCACTCGTCGGCCCCGGCCGCGGCGCCGACCCCGCGGAGCTGGAGCGCCGCCAGGCCGACCTGAGCCCCGACGACCCGATCAACATCCAGTACACCTCGGGCACCACGGGCTTCCCCAAGGGCGCCACGCTGAGCCACCACAACATCCTCAACAACGGCTACAACGTCGGCCGCCTGTGCGGCTACGGCCCCGAGGACCGCGTCTGCATCCCGGTGCCCTTCTACCACTGCTTCGGCATGGTCATGGGCAACCTCGCGTGCACCTCCAACGGGTCGACGATGGTGATCCCCGGACCGGGCTTCGACCCCAAGGCGACGCTGCACGCCGTCCAGCAGGAGCGGTGCACGTCGCTCTACGGCGTGCCGACGATGTTCATCGCCGAGCTCAACGACCCCACCTTCGGCGACTACGACCTCTCCTCGCTGCGCACCGGGATCATGGCGGGCTCGCCGTGCCCGGTCGAGGTGATGAAGCAGGTCGTCGACCGGATGGGGATGACGGAGGTGTCGATCTGCTACGGCATGACCGAGACCTCCCCGGTGTCGACCCAGACCCGCGCCGACGACTCGCTGGAGCGCCGCGTGTCGACCGTCGGACGGGTGGGGCCGCACCTGGAGGTCAAGGTCGTCGACCCGGAGAGCGGCCTGACGCTGCCCCGCGGCGAGCCGGGCGAGCTGTGCACCCGCGGCTACTCGGTGATGCTCGGCTACTGGAACGAGCCGGAGAAGACCGCCGAGGCCATCGACGCCGCCCGCTGGATGCACACCGGCGACATCGGGATCATGGACGACGAGGGTTACCTCAACATCACCGGCCGGATCAAGGACATGGTGATCCGGGGCGGCGAGAACGTGTACCCGCGGGAGATCGAGGAGTTCCTCTACACCCACCCCGACATCGTCGACGCCCAGGTCATCGGCGTGCCCGACGCCCGGTACGGCGAGGAGCTGTGCGCCTGGGTGACGCTGCGGGACGGGGCGGAGGAGCTCACGGTGGAGAAGGTGCGCGAGTTCGCCACCGGCAAGCTCGCGCACTACAAGATCCCGCGCTACGTGATGGTGGTGGAGGAGTTCCCGATGACCGTCACGGGCAAGGTCCGCAAGATCGAGATGCGGGAGAAGAGCGTGGGGCTCCTCGGCCTGGAGGACGCAGCGGCGGTGCGCAACGCCTAGGTGAGCCGCACCGAGAGCTCGCGGTAGGTGGGGATCAGGGCCCGGCGGGCCGGTCGGCGGTGCTGCACCGTCCAGGGCCGTCCGGCGGCCGTCATCGTCTCCAGCATCGCGCCCACCTCCGCCTGAGCCAGCGCCGCGCCCAGGCAGAGGTGGCGGCCCGCGCCGAACCACAGCCGGCGGTTGTCGGGCAGGTAGGGGCGGTCGAGGTCGAACCCGCCGGGGGCGGTGTTGGCGGTCCAGGTCAGCAGCAGGATGCGCTCGCCCGCCCGCAGCCGCCGCCCGGCCACGGTGACGTCGCGCCGGACCGACCGGCCGATCACCGGGGCCGGGGTCGTGACGCGCAGGCCCTCGCGGACGGCGTCGGGGAGCCGGGCGGGCTCGGCGAGCAGCCGGTGCTGCTCGCCGGTGTCGTGCAGCAGCGCCACCGTGCGCGCCATCGCCGACGCCGCGGTCTCGGTCCCGGCCACCATGAGCAGCGCGGCGAGCCCGGTCGTCTCCCGCAGCCCCAGACCCAGCTCGCGGCAGCGGCCGAGCAGCGTCTCGGGCGGGGCGTCGCGCCAGGCGTCGGGGACGCCGCGCGTCAGGTCGTCGACGATCGCCTTCGCCCCGGCCACCGCCGCGGGGGTGAGGGTGGTGTCGGCGGCGCTGCCCAGAGCGGTCGCCGCCAGCCGCTCGCCGGTGGCGAACAGCGTGCGGGCCCGCCGATCGTCGAGGTCGCCCAGTCCGAGCAGCGACGCCAGCATCCGCCCGACGAGCACCCGGCCGAGGTCCGCGGCGTCCACCGGTGCACCGGAGGCGAGGTCGGTGCGGGCCGCCGCGAGCCGCCGCGCCCACGCCCCGCTCACCAGCCGCGCGGCCGTGGCCTCGGTGAACAGGTCCCGGGCACGGGTGCGCAGGTCGAGGTGGCCCGGCCCGTCGAACAGGTCGAGGACCCACTCGCCCAGCACCTGCGCCCACAGGTGCCCGACCCCGCCCTCGGCGACGAGGGTGAACGAGCGGTGGTCGGTGAGGACCTCCCGCGCGATCCGCGGGTCGGCGCTGACCCAGCCGAGCCGCGGCACCCGCCGGATCGGGACGGCGAGGCGCCCGCCGAGGAGCAGCGCGGCCAGCGCGGGTCGGGCGGCGACGAGCAGCCGGCGCTCGTGACGGGTGGCGGTGTCGGGCACCGGCCCATCGTCGTCGCGGGGGCGGCGGGGCGGAACGGTGGTCCCACCGACGCTGATCAGCGGCTGCACGGACGGGTGTCGCCGGGCTAAGGTGGACGGGCGCGTCCCGGTGTCGTCAGGTGGGCCCAGAAGGCGGCCCAGGCATCAGGGCGCGTTCGTCGTGCATCCGCGAGGACGCGGTGCGCGAGGAACGCGACGATCAAGGAACGGGTGAGACCAGGTGCCGAGCGGCAGGGTCAAGTGGTACGACGCCGACAAGGGCTTCGGCTTCCTCGCCCAGGACGGCGGCGAGGACGTCTACGTCCGCAAGGCTGCGCTGCCGGCCGGGGTGGAGTCGCTCAAGCCGGGCCAGCGCGTCGAGTTCGGGATGGCGGAGGGCCGGCGCGGCCCGCAGGCGCTGCAGGTGAAGCTGGTGGACGCGCCGCCGTCGGTCGTGGAGGCCGCGCGCCGTCCCGCGGAGGACCTGCACAGCCTCATCGAGGACATGATCCGGCTGCTGGACACGAAGGTGCAGCCCGACCTGCGCCGCGGGCGCTACCCGGAGCGCAAGACCGCGAAGCTGGCGGCCGAGGTCGTCCGCGCCGTGGCGCGCGACCTCGACGGCTGAGCTACCCGGAGACCGTCAGCACCCAGCTCGACCGGATCGGGAACACGATCTCGCCGGTCGCCTCGTCGATCTCCGGGGGCGGCCCGTACTGCTGCACCTGCGCGGTGAGCAGGCGGGCGTCCGCGGGGAGCTCGAGCGAGTAGGTCTGCTGGGTCTGCGGGGTGAACACCGTCGTGCGCTCGTCGACCTGCTCGCCCGCGCCGTCGCGGTAGGTGAACACGATCTGCCACGGGGTGTCGGACACGGCCGTCGGGACCGTCACGAGCACCGGCGTGCCCGGGGGCACCGGCAGCGTGACGGGGGCGTTCGCGTCGTTCGTGCAGGTCACGAAGTCGTCCTGGCAGTACTGGGTGGGTGCGGCGACGGCCGACTGCGTCCCGGCCGCGAACGTCACCTCGGGCGGGTCGCCCGCCCCGCAGGCGGCCAGCAGCGGGACGGCGAGGGCCAGGGCGAGGACGCGGCGCACGGCGCCACCCTACGTACGGGTGCGGGCGGGCTCCGACCGCGGCGCCAGGAACGGCAGGATGCTGTGCCCTCGCGCGATCAGGGCCGTCTGGACGCCGCCGATCGCCACCATCGCCGAGGCGACGACGAACCCGAGCCCGTAGGTGTCGTGCGGCAGCAGGACGCCGAGCGCGCCGCCGAACACCCACGCCAGCTGCAGCACCGTCTCGGACCGGCCGAACGCCGAGGCCCGCGACTCCTCCGGGAGGTCGCGCTGGATCACCGCGTCGAGGCAGACCTTGGCCAGCGCGCTGCAGGTGGACGCCACGAGCGCGACGATCGCCGCCGTCGCGATGCCGGGGAGGACGGCGGCGACGACCGCGGCCGCCACGGCCACCGCGATGCAGCCGACGATCACCGTGTCGATCTTGCTGAACCGCTGCCGCGACCCGGCCGCGTTGCCGCCGAACGACCCGAGCCCGGCCGCGGCGCCGACGATCCCGATGAGGAACAGCTGGCGGGCGGGGTCCTCGCCGGCCTGCGCGCGCACCGTGAACGCGACGAACAGCGTGAGGAAACCGGTGAGGAACCGCATCGACCCGTTGCCCCACAGGGCGACGACGACACCGCGGCTGACGGGTCGGCGCCGCCCGCGGTGGGTGCTGCGCAGCGCCGCCGGGACCTCGCCCGCCGTCGACTCCACCCAGCGGGGGATCCGCAGGCACAGCAGCGTGCCGGCCACGGCGAGCGCCGCGGTGAAGAACAGGGCCCCCGGTGAGCCGGCCAGCGCCGCGATGCCGGCGGCCGTGCCACCGAACACCCCGCCCGCGACCAGCCCGAACGTGGTGAGGCGCGAGTTCGTCGTGGCCAGGGTGATCCGGCTGGGGAGCACGCGGGGCGTGACCGCCGACTTGAGCACGTGGTAGGTCTTGCTCAGCACCATGACGCCGAGCGCGGCCGGGTAGAGGCCCCAGTTGTCGTAGTTCAGCGCCATGACGACGGCGAGGACCGCCCGCCCGCCGAAGGAGACGGCGAGCGCGGCGCGGCGGCCGCGCTGCAGGCGGTCGAGCAGCGGGCCGATCACCGGCGCGACCACCGCGAACGGGGCCACGGTGATGGCGAGGTAGAGGGCGACGTTGGTGACGCTCTCGGCCGTCGCCGCGGCGAAGAACAGCGTGTTGGCCAGCGCGACGGCCACCGCGGCGTCGACGGCGTAGGTCATCATCGTGGCGTAGGTCAGGGCGGTGAGACCGGAGCGGTCGGCCCCGTCGGCGCTCGCGGCGCGCTGGAACGCGCGGATGCCGTTGCCGGTGATCTGGCGGCTGCGCATCGCCGCGACCCGGGTGACGGTGAGCTTGCGGGGCATCTTCGGCGCGGCGGGGGCGGCCGCCGCGGGCTCCGGCTCGGCGACCGGCGGGGGTCCGGCCTCGGTCCACAGCACCTCGTCCCGCGCGTCGGGCGGGCCGGGCGTCCAGGACTGCGGCGGGACCGGCGGGGTGACCGTCGTCGGCGTCCACGGCGGTGCGGGCGGCGGGGTGCGGCGGTGCGCCGCCGGGTCGTAGCCGGGGTCGTCGTGCCAGGGGTAGCGGCGGCGCGGGGCGTACCGGTCGTCGACGGGGGTGGTGGGGTGCTCCACGGCCGGGTGCGGCGCCGTCTGGTGCGGGGCGGTCTGGTGCGGGGCGGTCTGGTGCGGGGCGGTCTGGTGCGGGGCGGTCTGGTGCGGGGCGGTCTGGTGCGGGGTGGCCTCGGGCGGCGTGGTCGGGTGCGGGGCGGCCGGGAACGCGGCCGTCGCGGGGGGTGCGGTGGGGTGCGGCGCCGGGAACTGCGCGGTGGGCCGCGGGGTGCCGGCCGGGCGGGGCGCGCGGGACGCGGTGCGGCGGCGGAGGAAGGGGAACCCGGAGCGCGCCACGGACCCATTCTGACGCATCGGCGGCCCTGCGGGAGACCGTCGCCGGTGCAGCGTGGCGGGGCCGCGGGCGATGATCGCCGGAAGTGGTCGGCAGGTGTCGCCCGGGACACCGTCCGACCACTCCCGACGATCACCGGCCCGCCCCGCCGCGCCGCGGACCGCAGGGCGCCGGGTGCGGCGCGGGACCGGCGGAGGATCGCTCCCGGCCGCACGTCCCGGCGCCGCCGATGGCCACCGCGTGCGGACGGTAGTGATCACGCCGGCGGGCCCGGTGGGTGACCGCTGCGAACCGCACGACCCGGTCCGACCCGTGGTGCGGACCCCGCCGGCCACGGACCGCGAACTCGTCGGGCGCCAGCGGCCGACTCGCCGGGTGGGGACGGCAAACTCGCCGGGTGGGGACGGCAAACTCGCGGGGTGGGGGGCGCGTCAGGGGGGGGCGGGTCAGGGGGTGGGGACGAGGCGGACCCGGAACGTCGACGGCCAGAGCTTGCCCGTGAGCAGCAGCTCCCCGTTCCCCGCGTCGGCGATGCCGTTGAGGACGTCGGCGTCGGCGCGGCGGGCGGGGTCGAGCAGGCCGGTCGCGTCCACCTCCGCGGTGACCCTCCCGTCGGACGGGTCGATCCGCACGATCCGGTCGGTCTGCCAGACGTTCGCGTACACCTGCCCGTCGACGCACTCCAGCTCGTTGAGCTGCGTCACCGGCACCCCGCCCCCGGTGACGGTCACCGACCCGGTCTCGGCGAAGGTCACCGGGTCGTGGAAGCGCAGCAGCGCGGTGCCGTCGGAGCGGACGAGTCGGTCGCCGTCGGCGCACAGCCCCCAGCCCTCACCGGAGAGCGGCACGGTCCGCAGCAGCGTCAGCGACGCCCGGTCCCACTCGAAGGCGACGCCGTCGCGCCAGGTGAGCTGCCAGATCCGATCGCCGACGACGGTGATCCCCTCGCCGAACACCCCGTCCGGGAGCGGGACGGCCCGGCGGACGGCGCCGGTGGCGGGGTCCAGCTCGCGCAGCTGCGAGCTCCCGACCAGCCCGGTGCCCTCGTAGAGCGTGCCGTCGGCGATCTCGAAGCCCTGCGTGAACGCCGACGGGTCGTGCGGGATCTCGGCCACGACCTCGGGGCGCAGCACCGGGACCGCGTCGGCGGGGACGGCCGCCGCGCAGCCCGCCATCGCCAGCACGGTCGCGAACACGAGCGCGCGCCCGAACGTCATGGTCGGCAGGGTGGCACAATCACCGCGGTGAGCGCCGAATCCACCCCTCCCGCCCGGCTCGTTCACGCCGTCGAGCTGGCCAGGGCCGCAGCCGTCGAGGACGCCGCCGCCGATCTGGGCCGCGCGAGCGCCGAGTCCGCCGTGGGGGAGCACCTCGACGCGGTGGTCGAGGACCCGGGCACGCTCACCCACTTCTTCGCCGCGACGCAGGGGGGCTACCGGGGCTGGCGCTGGTCGGTCACCGTCGCCGCCCCCGAGGACGACGGCCCGATCACCGTGTGCGAGGTCGTGCTGCTGCCCGGCGCCGACGCGGTCACCGCGCCCGCCTGGGTGCCGTGGCAGGAGCGCGTGCGCCCCGGCGACCTCGGTGTCGGCGACCTGCTCCCCGCCCCCGACGGCGACGAGCGCCTCGTCCCCGGCTACGTCGCGGTCGACGACGCCGACCTCGACGTGCACATCGCGGTCGAGGTCGGGCTGGGCCGCACGAAGGTGCTGTCCCGCGCAGGCCGCGACTCCGCGGCCGACCGCTGGTTCGACGGCCCCCACGGCCCCGGCACCGACATGGCCAAGGCCGCCCCCGGTTCGTGCGGCACCTGCGGGTTCTTCCTGTCACTGGCGGGCTCGATGCGCGGCGCGTTCGGCGTCTGCGGCAACGAGTACTCCCCCGCCGACGGCGCGGTCGTGGCGGTCGGCTTCGGCTGCGGCGCGCACTCCGACGTGGTGGTCGAGGCCAGCTCGCCCGTCGTGGTCGCCGAGCTGGTCTACGACGACGGCGTCGACCTGGAGCCGGTCCCCGGCCCGTGAGCGACCCGTTCGGCACCGCGTCGCTGCGGGCCGCGGTCCTCGACGCCTGGGCGTCCTCGCCGACCCGGTTCCGCGAGGACGCGAACGCCGAGGAGGACCTGCGCCTCGGCGGCTACGCCGACGCGTGGTTCGTCGAGCTCGCCCAGAACGCCGCCGACGCCGCCCGGGCGGCCGGGGTGCCCGGCCGGGTGCTGGTGGACGCGGTCGGCGGGGAGCTGCGGGTCGCCAACACCGGCGCCCCGCTCGACGCCGCCGGGGTGGCCGCGCTGGCCTCGCTGCGGGCCTCGGCCAAGCGCGACGCCGACTCCGTCGGCCGGTTCGGGGTCGGGTTCGCCGCCGTCCTCGCCGTCACCGACGCCCCCCGCGTCCTGTCGACGACCGGTGGGGTCGCGTTCTCGGCCGCCCGCACCACGGCCGCGGTCGCGGACCTGCCCGCCGTCGTCGCCGAGCTCGCCCGCCGCGACGAGCCGCCGGTGCTGCGGCTGGTCTGGCCGTCCGACGGGACCCCGGGCCTCGACACCGAGGTCCGGCTGCCCCCGCGCCCCGGCGTCGACGCGGCCGCGCTGCTGGCCCGTGCCCGCGACCAGGCCCCCGACCTGCTGCTCGCCCTGCCCGACCTGCACGAGATCGTCGTCGACGGCGAGGTGCTGCGCCGCGAGCCCGACGGCCCGGACGTGCGCGTCGCCGGGCGGCGGTGGCGCCTCGCCCGGCGGGCCGGGCGGCTGGAGCGGCCCGCGGACGAGGCCGTCGAGCAGCGCGGTCGCCGGGACTGGTCGGCCACCTGGGCCCTCCCGCTCGACGGCGCGCTCGGCGACGACGAGGTCCTGCACGCGCCCACCGCCACCGGGGAGCGGCTCGGGCTGCCCGCGCGGCTGGTCGCGACCGTCCCGATGGAGCCCGACCGCCGCCGCGCCCGCACCGGGCCCGGCACCGACGCCGTTCTCGCCGGGGCCGTCGCGGCCTACCTCGACCTGGTCCGCGCCACCCCGCCCGCCGAGCGGGCCACGCTCGTCCCGGAGCCCGGCCTCCCGCGCTCACCGCTCGACGGCCGGCTGCGCGAGCAGGTCGTCGACGCGCTGCGCCGCACCGCGTGGCTCCCCGCCGCCGACGGCTCGGAGCTGGTCCCGTCCCGCGCGCGCTGGCTCGACCTCCCCGACTCCGACGACCTACTGGCCCTGCTCGGGTTCGCCGACCTCGCGGCCGCCCCGCCGCCCGCCGCCCTGGAGGTCGAGCGGCTCTCCGCGGCCGGGCTCGTGGAGCGGCTCACCGGCGTCGACCGGCCGCCGGACTGGTGGAGGTCCCTCTACGCCGCCCTCGCGCCGCTGGTCGGCGTCGTCCCCGGCCTGTCCGACGACCTGCGCGCGCTGCCCGTGCCGCTCGCCGACGGCCGCGTCGCGCACGGGCCGCCCACGGTGCTGCTGCCCTCGGACGTCGCGTTCGGGGTGTCGCTGCCCGGGCTGCACCTCGCCCACCCCGACGCGGTGCACCCGCTGCTCGCGCGCCTGGGCGCCACCGCGGCCGACGCCCGCGCGCTGCTCGGGCACCCCGCGCTGCTCGCCGCCGTCGAGGGCTCCCTGGACGACGCCGAGGCCGGTCTCGACGTCCGCCCGCTCGCGGAGGCGGTGCTCGGGCTCGTCGCGCAGGTGGGCGCCGTCGACGGCTGCGGCGCGCTCGCCCTGCCCGCCGACGACGGCCTCCCCGCCCGCGCGGACGAGCTGATGCTCCCCGACGCCGCGCTCGCCCCGCTGCTCGGTGCGGACCCGCCGCTGGGGGTCGTCGACGCGCCGTGGGCCGACCGCGCCGCGCTGGTCGCGGTCGGCGTGCTGGACGGGTTCGCGGTCGTCGTCGACGAGGAGCCGGCGGGTCCCGACCACGACCTCGACGACGAGGAGCGCTGGTGGGACTCCCTGCCCGAGCCGCCGCGGCGGCTGGTGGCGGTGCGCGACCTCGACCTCGTCGCCGACGACGCCTGGCCCGCCGCGCTCGCTCTGCTCGGCGCCGGGCGGGAGACCCGCGAGGCGCTGGGCGGCGGGTACACGCCGTGGTGGCTCGCCCGCCACGCGCGCCTCGGCGGCCGACGCCCCGGCCACTGGCGGCTGCCGTCGGCGCACGGGATCGCCGCCCTCTGCGACCCCTGTGCGGATGCGGCGGCCGTTCCCGCGCACGAGGCGGTGTGGCGCGCGGCCGGGGTGCGGGCCGACCTCGCCGTCGCCGACGCCGGTGCGGCCGCCGACCTGCTCGACCGCCTCGCCGACCCCGCCCGGCACCCCGACGTCGCCCTCGTCGCCGAGGCGCACATCGCCCTGACCGACGCGGTCGCCGACGGGCGGGTCGACCCGGCCGACCTCGACGCCCCGGAGCGCGTCCGGGCCCTCGACGGATCGGTGGTCTCCGTCGACGTCGCCGTGGTCCTCGACGCCCCGTGGCCCGCCTCCGTCCTCCCCGCCGGGGAGCTGGTGGCCGGGGGCGACCCCGCGCTGCTCGCCGACCTGCTCGATCTCCCGCTCGCCACCGACGTCGTCGCGGGGACCGTCGAGGGGGCGGGGAAGCCCGTCGACTGGGCCGACGTCGCCGAGGTCGTGGTGGCGTGCCACACGCTCGGCGTCGCCGTCCCCGCCGGGTCGGTGATCCGCCACGACGAGCTGTGGGTGGGCCTCTCCCGGCCGGTCACCGGCCGTTTCCGGGTCCCCGCCTGGCCCGACGGCGTCGGCGGTTGGCACGCCGAGGACCCCCTCCGGGCCCTCCTGGCACTACTTGCGGAGTGAACGACACGTGCTACACAGAAGCGTGACCCTGCAGCGTCGGCCCCGCCGCGTCAGCGTGCTCTCGGTGCACACGTCGCCGCTGGAGCAGCCCGGCACCGGCGACGCGGGCGGCATGAACGTCTACATCGTCGAGACCGCGCGCCGGATGGCCGAGCGCGGCGTCGAGGTGGAGATCTTCACCCGTGCCACGTCCTCGGAGCACCCGCCGGTCGCGGAGCTGGCCCCGGGCGTGCTGGTGCGCCACATCGCGGCCGGGCCGTTCGAGGGGCTGGGCAAGAACGACCTGCCCAGCCAGCTCTGCGCGTTCACCGCGGGCGTGCTGCGCGCCGAGGCCCGCCACGACCCCGGCCACTACGACGTCGTGCACTCGCACTACTGGCTCTCCGGCCAGGTCGGCTGGCTCGCCCGCGACCGGTGGGGCGTCCCGCTCGTGCACAGCGCCCACACCCTCGCGCGGGTCAAGAACGCCGCGCTCGCCGACGGGGACCCGCCCGAGCCGATGGTGCGCGTGATCGGCGAGGACCAGGTCGTCGCCGAGGCCGACCGCCTGATCGGCAACACCGACTCCGAGGCGCGCGAGCTGGTGGAGCTCTACGGGGCCGACCCGCGCCGCGTCGTCACGATCCCGCCGGGCGTCGACCTCGACCGGTTCGTCCCCGGCGACCGCGCCGCGTCCCGCCGCGCGCTCGGCCTCGCCCCGGACGCCGTCGTGCTCGCCTTCGTCGGCCGGATCCAGCCCCTCAAGGCCCCCGACGTGCTGCTGCGCGCCGCCGCCGAGATGCTCCGGCGCGATCCCGCCCTCCGCGAGCGGCTCGTCGTCCTCGTCGCGGGCGGGCCGTCGGGCAGCGGGCTCGCGGAGCCGACGTCGCTGCAGGCGCTCGCGTCGACCCTGGGCATCACCGACGTCGTCCGCTTCCTGCCGCCGCAGCGCGGGCCGGGACTGGTCGACGTCTACCGCGCGGCCGACCTCGTCGCCGTGCCCAGCCACAACGAGTCGTTCGGGCTCGTCGCGCTGGAGGCGCAGGCCTGCGGCACCCCCGTCGTGGCGGCGCGGGTGGGCGGGCTGCCGGTGGCCGTCGCCGACGGGCGGTCCGGGCTGCTGGTGCCCGGGCACGGGTCCGGCCAATGGGCCGACGCGCTGCGCGCCGGGCTGGCCCGCCGCGACGACCTCGGCGCGGGCGCGGTCGTCCACGCGCGGCGGTTCTCCTGGGACCGCACCACGGAGTCACTGCTGGAGACCTACGCCGGCGCGGCCGCGGAGTTCGGCGAGCGCCAGGGAGTGCCCGCGGGGATGATCGCCCTGTGAGTCCCGACCCGCGCACCGAGGCCCTCATCGCCACCGCACTCGCCGAGCTGGAGGTCGACCACCACCGGCGCGAGCCCGGTCAGTTCCTCGTCACGCTGCCCGGCACGGCCCGCCTGCAGACGCACTGCTGGCTCGTCGTCCGCGACCACGCCGTGTTCGTGCAGGCGTTCGTGTGCCGCCGCCCGGACGAGGAGTTCGAGGCGGTCTACCGGTTCCTGCTGCAGCGCAACGCCCGGCTCTACGGCGTGCACTACACGCTCGACCGCATCGGCGACATCCACCTCACCGGCCGCATCGCGCTGCACGCCGTCACGACCGACGAGGTCGACCGGGTGCTCGGCCAGGTGCTGGAGGCCGCCGACGGCGACTTCAACACCCTCCTGGAGCTCGGGTTCGCGAGCTCGATCCGCCGCGAGCACGCGTGGCGCTCCGAGCGCGGCGAGTCCACGGCGAACCTGAAGGCGTTCGAGCACCTCTTCACCTGATCGTGACCCGGCCCGGCCAACCGCGAGGGCCGGCGGTCCCGTCCCTGCGGTGGGAGTCCCGGAACGGATCCGGGCGCCGAGGAGGCGATCAGGGTGGCTCGACGGGTGTCGCGAAGGGTGGCGGTCGCGGTGGGGGCCGCGCTGCTGGTGTCGGCCGGTCTCGCGGTGGTGCTCGTCGGCGGGGGCGGCGGGTCGTCGGCGGGGGACTCGTCGTCGGTGTCCGCGGCGCCGTCGATCGGGTTCGCCGAGCCGGCCCCCGAACGGGCCGGGGCGCGCGACGGCGTGCTGTCGGCGGACGAGGCGGCGGCGCCGTCGGCCCCGGCGTCGCCCGGGGTGCCGGTCGGGGCGGTGGAGCGCTCGCTGGTGCGGACCGCGCAGGTCACCGTCGAGGTGCCGGACGCCGCCGCGGGGGTGCGGGACGTGCGCGCGGCCGCCGTCGCGGCGGGCGGGTTCGTCGCCGAGGAGAGCTCCGGCGACCGCGGCGGTTCCGTGGTGCTGCGGGTCCCCGCCGACGCGCTGGACCGGGTGCTCGACGCCGTCGCCGCCGTCGGGGAGGTCACCGACCGGTCCTCGTCGGTCGTCGACGCGACGGAGCAGGTCGTCGACCTCGACGCGCGGGTGGCCAGCCAGCAGGCGAGCGTCGCGCGCGTCCGGGCGCTGCTCGCCGAGGCCACGACGATCGGCGAGGTCGTCGCGATCGAGTCGGAGCTGACGGCGCGGGAGGCCGAGCTGGACTCGCTCACCGGGCGGCTGGCCGCCCTGCGCGACCAGGTCTCGCTCTCCACCCTGACCGTCGACCTCCGCGTCCCGTACGTCCTCGACGACGACGAGCCGACGGCCGCCGGTTTCGGGCCGGGTCTCGCCGCCGGGTGGGAGGGGCTGCTGGCGCTGGGCACCGGGGTCGGCACCGTGCTCGGGTTCCTGCTGCCGTTCCTCCCCGTGGCCGCCGTGGTGGCGGGGCTCGTGTGGCTGGTGGTGCGCCGCCGTCGCCGCGCCACGCCGGTGACGTAACGCCTGGTCCGGGCGGTGCGACAGGGGAGGAGACGTCCGGGGGGACGTCGCGCGCGAGGACGGGAGCCAGGGCCGTGACCGACATGCACCAGCAGCAGCACCGGCCCGGCGTACCGCCGCAGCGCGGGCCCCGGGACCCCTACGGGCACCCGTCGCACCCGTTCCCGCAGGCCGCCCCGCCCGCGCAGACCCGCACCAGGACGGTCATCATCCCGCCGCGCGACGGCACGGCGATGACGGCGCTGCGGATCACCGCGTACGTCCTGACGTCGCTGGCCAGCCTGCTGTTCATCGCCGTGGTGATCTACGGGTACGTCCAGCTGGGGCGGGCCCAGTCCGCGCTCGAGCAGCTGGGCACCGGGTTCCCGTCGGTCGAGGCGCCCGCGGTCCCCGGTGCGGGTACCGGCTGAGGCACGCGATGGGCGTTCTGTCCGGGATCTAGAGTTGGGGCCGCCCGCCGGAGCAGGTCCGTCCGGGTGTGCCCGAGGGAGTGCAGCAATGCCCGTTCGCAGCCCGTACCCGGACGTCGAGATCCCCGAGATCTCGCTGTTCGACTTCCTGTTCACCGACTTCGGTGGCCGCGACGCCGAACCGGCCCTGATCGACGGCGGCTCGGGCGCCTCGATCTCCTTCGCCGAGCTCCGCGGGATGTCCGAGCGGATCGCGGCGGCGCTGGCCGAGCGCGGCATCACCAAGGGCGACGTCGTCGGCATCTTCTCGCCGAACACCCCGTACTACGCGGCGGTGTTCCACGGCATCCTGCGCGCGAACGCGATCGTCACCAGCGCCAACTCGCTCTACAGCCCCGGTGAGCTCGCCCACCAGCTCAGGGACTCCGGCGCGAAGCTGCTGTTCACCGCGTCGCCGTTCCTCGACCGTGCGGCCGCGGCCGTCGAGCAGGCCGGCCTGCCCGCCGACTCGATCATCGTGCTGGACGGCGCCGAGGGCTACCCCTCGCTGCGCGACCTGCTCGGCAGCACCGCCGAGGTGCCCGCCGCCGACGTCGCCGCGGGCGACACCGCGGTGCTCCCGTACTCCTCGGGCACCACGGGCCTGGCCAAGGGCGTCATCCTCACGCACCGCAACCTGGTCGCGAACCTGCTGCAGATCCAGCAGATGGGCACGGTCACCGGCGAGACGAGGATCCTCGCGGTCCTGCCGTTCTTCCACATCTACGGCATGACCGTGATGATGAACCAGGGCCTGCACGCGAACGCCACGGTGATCACGATGCCGAAGTTCGACCTGCCGGAGTTCCTGCGGATCATCTCCGAGTACCAGATCCAGCGCGTCTACATCGCGCCGCCGGTGGCCGTCGCGCTGGCCAAGCACCCGATCGTCGACCAGTACGACCTGTCCTGCATCGACATCATCTTCTCCGGCGCCGCCCCGCTCGACGCCGAGCTCGGGCACGCGATGGGCAAGCGCCTGGGCTGCACCGTGCTGCAGGGCTACGGGATGACGGAGCTCTCGCCCGTCAGCCACTGCATGCCCGACGACCGGGCCGACCTCGACCTCAACTCCTCGGGCTTCGCGCTGCCGAACATCGAGTGCAAGCTCGTCGACCCGGAGACCGGCGAGGAGGTCGGTCCGGGCGGGCGCGGCGAGCTGTGGGTCAAGGGCCCCAACGTGATGGTCGGCTACCTCAACAACCCCGAGGCCACCGCCGCCACGCTCGACGACGACGGCTACCTGCACACCGGCGACGTCGCCGAGGTCACCGAGGACGGCGTGTTCTCGATCGTCGACCGCGTCAAGGAGCTGATCAAGTACAAGGGCTACCAGGTGCCGCCCGCCGAGCTGGAGGCCCTGCTGCTGACCAACCCGAAGATCGCCGACGCCGCCGTCATCGGGGTGAAGGACGATGAGGGCGAGGAGGTCCCGAAGGCGTTCGTCGTGACGCAGCAGGGCACCGAGATCACCGTCGACGAGGTCATGTCCTTCGTCGCCGAGCGCATCGCCCCGCACAAGAAGGTGCGCGTGGTGGAGTTCATCGACGAGATCCCGAAGTCGGCCAGCGGCAAGATCCTGCGCAAGGACCTCCGCGCCCGGGAGAACGCCGGTTCCTGACGCCGGGGTCGGGGGCCGCCCGGTGGGCGGCCCCCCCCCCACCCGGTTGGCGCCGTGCGGCCCGGCGCCCAGGATGGCGTCGTGACCACGACCCGGCGAGCCGACATGTTCACCGACGACGGCAGGCCGTCCGACGACGACCCGCGCGAGCACCGGCCACGCGCCGGTGACGAGCGCACCACGCTGGTCGAGGCGCTGCGCGCCCAGCGCCTCACGCTGGAGCTGAAGTGCGCGGGCCTCGACGCCGAGGCGATGGCCCGGCGGTCGGTGCCCCCGTCGACGATGTCGCTGCTGGGGCTGGTGCGCCACCTCGCCGAGGTGGAGCGGCTGACGTTCCGGGTGCTGATGGCGGGCCGGGACGCGCCGCGGCTGTTCACCTCGGAGACCGACCGCGACGGCGACTTCGACGGGGCCGTGCCCGACCCCGGGGTCGTCGCCCGGGCGTGGGAGGCGTGGCGGGCCGAGGTCGACTTCGCCACGCGGTTCGTCGACGCGGCCCCCGGGCTCGACGTGACCGCCGACGACCCCGGCAACCTCCACGGGAGCGGCGGCGGGCCGATGTCGCTGCGCGAGGTGCTGGTCGAGATGATCACCGAGTACGCCCGGCACATGGGGCACGTCGACCTGCTGCGGGAGCGGATCGACGGGCGCGTCGGGCAGTAGGCCTAGCCGGACGGGCGGATCCGGGCGAGGACGTCCGCGCCCAGCACGACGTCGTGCGGCAGCCGCCGCAGCTCGTCCGCGTCGACCGGTGCGCCGTGGTGGCGCGCCACCTGCTGCAGGTGGGTCCAGTGGCCCGCGGCCATCTCCTCGGCGGTGCGGCCGCCGGTCGGCTCGTCCGGCCCCACCACCGCGCGCGTCGTCTCCCGCAGGCCCTCCGCCGAGGCCCCGGCCCACCGCTGGGTCGATCCCCAGCCGCGGTCGTCGAGCAGCAGCACCCGCCGGCCGTCGGGGAGCTCCAGCTCGTGCCGGGCCGACACCGTGATCGTGACGGCGGCGGGGTCGTCGACGTCGACGGAGGTCACCAGGCGCACGGGCCGCACGGTATCCGGGTCGGACCGGGGGCCGGCAGGGGTCGATCGGCGCAGCCGGACGGCCGGATCGCGCGGGCCGCGGGCGAGGGGGCCGGCGGGAGGCCTACAGTGGTTCGATGGCGCAGCAGGAGACCGCATGGTCGATGAACCTGGACGAGCAACTGTGCTTCTCGCTCTACGCCGCGTCCCGCGCGATGATCGGTTGCTACCGCCCCCAGCTCGACGCCGTCGGCATCACCTACCCGCAGTACCTGGTGATGCTCGTGCTGTGGGAGCGCGAGGAGGCCACGGTCACCTCGATCGGCTCGGCGCTGCAGCTGGAGACCGGCACGCTCTCGCCGCTGCTCAAGCGGCTGGAGGCGGCCGGGTTCGTCGCCCGGCGCCGCCAGGAGAGCGACGAGCGCTCGGTGCTGGTGTCGCTGACGCCGGCCGGTCGCGAGCTGCGCGAGCAGGTGCCCGACATCCAGCGCCGGGTCCGCCGGGCCACCGGGATGTCCCACGAGCACATCGCCGAGCTCCGGCGCACCCTCGACCAGCTGACCCGCCAGCTGCGCGCGGCCGACGGCGCTCAGCCGACGGGCACCGAGACGCCCACGCCGCCGCGGGTGTCGGCCCCGTAGCGGGCGATCTCCGCGTCGATGTCGAGCGCCTCCGTGCGGAGCGTCGCGTCGCCGTCGAGCAGGGCGGCGGGCACCAGCCAGCTCACCTCGAACTCGATGCCGTCGGGGTCGTGCGCGTAGAGCGCCTTGGTGCTGCCGTGGTCGGACGCGCCGACCAGCGCCCCGTTCCCGCGCAGCACGCCGGCGATGCGCCGCAGCTCACCGAGGGTGTCGACCTCCCAGGCCAGGTGGTAGAGCCCCACCGTGCTCCGGCCGGCGCCGGAGGCCCCCGCCTGCGTGCCGATGGCGAACAGGCCGAGGTCGTGGTCGTTGGTCGAGCCCTCCGCCTGCAGGAACGCGGCGCGGCCGGGGACGCCGGCGACGGTGCGGAAGCCGAGGGCGTCGTGGTAGAACGCGACGCTCGTCTCGAGGTCGCGGACGTAGAGGACGGCGTGGTTGAGGCGCTGGACGGGCATCGGATCTCCTTTTGTTGAACGCTCACAGATTAACACATGAAAGTTCAACTGTCTTCGGTTAGGCTGTGCGGCGTGACGGACGACAGGTGGCTCACCGACGACCAGCTCGACGCGTGGCTGACGTTCCAGGCGGCGTCCACGCTCCTGGACGCGGCGCTCGATCGCCAGCTCCAGCGCGACGCGGGGCTGCCGCACGCCTACTACCTGATCCTGGCGATGCTGTCCGACGTGCCCGGTCGCACGCTGCGGATGAGCGACCTGGCCGTCATGACGCAGAGCTCGCAGAGCCGGCTCTCGCACGCGGTGTCGCGGCTGGAGGGCAACGGCTGGGTCCGGCGCGTCCCGTGCCCCGACGACCGGCGCAGCACGCTCGCCCGGCTCACCGACGCCGGGTTCGACGTCCTCGCCGCGGCCGCCCCCGGCCACGTCGCCACGGTGCGCGCGCACGTGTTCGACCGGCTCACCGCCGAGCAGGTGGAGCAGCTCCGCGCGATCGGCCGCACGATCCTGGACGGGCTCGACGCACCGACCGTGTGCCCGGGGCAGGTGCCGCGGCTGGCAGAGTGATCGCCATGGGAACCCTGGTGCTGCTCCGTCACGGGCAGAGCGCGTGGAACGCCGAGAACCTCTTCACCGGCTGGGTGGACGTGCCGCTCACCGAGACCGGCGAGCAGGAGGCCCGCCGCGGCGGTGAGCTGCTGCGCGAGGCCGGGCTGCTGCCCGACGTCGTGCACACCTCGCTGATGCGCCGCGCGATCTCCACCGCGCACCTCGCGCTCGACGCGTGCGACCGGCACTGGATCCCGGTGAAGCGCGACTGGCGCCTCAACGAGCGCCACTACGGCGCGCTGCAGGGCAAGGACAAGAAGCAGACGCTCGCGGAGTTCGGCGAGGAGCAGTTCATGCTCTGGCGCCGTTCCTACGACACCCCGCCGCCGGAGATCGAGGTCGGCTCCGAGTTCGACCAGAGCGGCGACCCCCGCTACGCCGGCACGCCCGTCCCGCGCACCGAGTGCCTCAAGGACGTCGTGACGCGCTTCCTGCCCTACTGGGAGTCCGCGGTGGTGCCCGACCTGCGGGCCGGGAAGGTCGTGCTGCTGGCCGCGCACGGCAACTCGCTGCGCGCGCTCGTCAAGCACCTCGACGGCATCTCCGACGCCGACATCGCCGGGCTCAACATCCCCACCGGCATGCCGCTGCGCTACGACCTCGACGACGACCTGCGCCCGACGGTCCCCGGCGGCACCTACCTCGACCCGCAGGCGGCCGCCGACGCCGCGGCCGCGGTGGCCTCGCAGGGGCGCTGACCCCCGTCCCGCCGTTGCAGCAAGGCCACCTTCACGCCATCTCGTTGCGTGAAGGTGGCCTTGCTGCGATCGGGGGGCGAACGCCGGGCGGAATGAACGCGGTGTGAACGAGGGCCGAAATGTGCCGCTCCCGGACGTCACCGCGGTCACGACCGGCCCTCCGGACTGGCCAACGCGGCCGTCGGGCTGCCTACGATGCCGCCCGTGACCGCACTGCTGTGCGTGCTGATCGCGGCCGCCGCTCTCGTGCTCGGCGTCGTTGTCGGGATGCGTACCGGGCGTCGGCGGGTCGAGCCCGCCCCCGTCCCGGCCCCACCGACCCCCGGCCCGCCGATGGCCGACCTCCTGGAGCGCGTGTTCCGCTCCTCCGACGCCGGGCTCGCGGTCTTCACCCGCGCCGGTGACGTGGTGCTGCACAACGACCGCGCCGTCGAGCTGGGGCTGGTGCGCGGGGGCCTGCCGGACGCGCGGGCCTGGGCGGCGTGCCAGCGGGCGGAGAGCTCGGGGCAGCCCGCCACCGTCGACCTCTCCCCGCTCGACCACCGCGGCCGCCAGCCCGCGGCCGTCGTCGCCGACGTGCGCCCGCTCGGCGGCGGCTACACCGTCGCCGAGGCCTCCGACACCTCCGACGCGGTGCGGCTCGAGGCGACCCGTCGCGACTTCGTCGCCAACGTCAGCCACGAGCTCAAGACCCCCGTCGGCGCGGTCGGCCTGCTCGCCGAGGCGGTGCTGGACGCGGCGGACGACGCCGTCGAGGTCCGCCGGTTCGGCACGAAGATCCTCAACGAGGCCAACCGGCTCGGCGCGCTGGTCACCGAGCTGATCGCGCTGTCGCGGCTGACCGGGGCCGAGCGGCTGCCCGAGCTGTGCGTCGTCGACGTCGACGAGGTGGTGCGCGAGGCGATGGCCCGCAGCCGGCTGTCCGCCGAGGGCTCGCGCATCGACATCACCGTCGACCGGCCCACCGGCCTGGAGGTCGACGGCGACCGCACGCTGCTGGTCACCGCGCTGTCCAACCTCGTCGAGAACGCGATCGCGTACTCGCCGTCGGAGGCGTCGGTGTCGGTCTCGCGGCGGCGGGTCGGGGACTGGGTGGAGGTCTCGGTCACCGACCGCGGCATCGGCATCGCCCCCGAGCACCAGGCGCGCGTGTTCGAGCGCTTCTTCCGCGTCGACCCGGCGCGCTCGCGCGCGACCGGCGGCACCGGGCTGGGGCTCGCGATCGTCAAGCACGTGGTGGCCAACCACGGGGGCGAGGTGCGGCTGTGGAGCAGCCCCGGCACCGGGTCCACGTTCACGATGCGGCTGCCGGTCCACGTGGCGGAGCTCGACGACATCGACGACGACGACCCCGAGGGCGTCGCCCTGCAGGGGAGTCACGGACCGAGGAGGACAGGATGACCAGGGTTCTGATCGTCGAGGACGAGGAGTCCTTCGCCGACCCGCTCGCGTTCCTGCTGCGCAAGGAGGGCTTCACGACGGCCGTGGCCGCGACCGGCCAGGACGCGCTCGAGGAGTTCGACCGCAACGGCGCCGACATCGTGCTGCTCGACCTCATGCTCCCGGGCATGAGCGGCACCGACGTCTGCAAGGCGCTGCGCACCCGCTCCGCCGTCCCGGTGATCATGGTGACGGCCCGCGACAGCGAGATCGACAAGGTCGTGGGCCTGGAGCTGGGCGCCGACGACTACGTCACCAAGCCCTACTCGGCGCGCGAGCTGATCGCCCGCGTCCGCGCGGTGCTGCGCCGCGGCGGCGAGGGCGGCGCGGAGCTGGACGGATCCGGAGGCTGGAGCAGCGGTGCGGTGCTGGAGGCCGGGCCGGTGCGGATGGACGTCGAGCGGCACGTCGTCTCGGTGGGAGGTGCCGACGTGGCGCTCCCGCTCAAGGAGTTCGACCTGCTGGAGTACCTGCTGCGCAACGTCGGCCGGGTGCTCACCCGCGGCCAGCTCATCGACCGGGTCTGGGGGGCCGACTACGTCGGCGACACGAAGACCCTCGACGTGCACGTCAAGCGGTTGCGCAGCAAGGTCGAGGCCGACCCGGGCGCCCCGAAGCACCTGGTCACCGTGCGGGGGCTCGGCTACAAGTTCGAGGGGTAGCCGGTGAGCAGGGTCTCCCCATGAAGTGTTCGACACTTGCAAATGTTGTGAAATGCTCAGCCGATGGTGGCGATCGGTCGGGGCGGGGGGCGCCCGACCGCGCCCGGGGCGCGGTTCGGGATGCGGCGGCTGCTGCCCGCCGCCGAGGACCTGCGGGCGATGGGGCGGTCCCCGCGGCGTGACCTGACCGCGGGGCTCACCGTCGCCGTCGTCGCGCTGCCGCTGGCGCTGGGCTTCGGCGTCTCCTCGGGCCTCGGCGCGGCGGCCGGTCTGGCCACCGCCGTCGTCGCGGGGGTGCTCGCCGCGCTCTTCGGCGGATCGGCGACCCAGGTCTCCGGGCCCACCGGGGCCATGACGGTCGTGATCGTGCCGATCGTCGCGGTCCACGGGCCGTCCGGGGTGCTGACCGTCGGCCTGATGGCCGGGCTGATCCTGCTGGCGATGGCCGTGCTGGGCGTCGGGCGCCTGATGCGCTACGTGCCGGCCTCGGTGGTCGAGGGGTTCACGTTCGGCATCGCGTGCGTCATCGCGCTGCAGCAGTTCCCGCTGGCCCTGGGCGTCCACGCGGACGGGGAGCGGGTGCTCGCCGTCGCCGGGAACGCCGTGGCCGCCTTCGTCGCGACCCCGCACTGGCCCGAGATCGGCGTGGCCGCCGCGGTCGCCGCGCTCGCGCTGGTGGGGGCGCGCCTGCGCCCGGGCGTGCCGTTCTCGCTGGTCGGCGTCGTGCTGGCCACGGTGGTCGCGCTGGTCGCGCCCCTGGACCTCCGGCTGATCGGGGCGCTGCCCGCCGGGCTGCCGGCGCCGTCGCTGGCCTTCCTCGACCCGTCGACGCTCGGCGCGCTGCTGCCCGCCGCGGCCGCGGTGGCCGCGCTGGCCGCGCTGGAGTCGCTGCTCTCGGCCCAGGTGGCCGACGGGCTGTCGGTCGGGGACCGGCACGACCCCGACCGGGAGCTCGTCGGCCAGGGGCTGGCCAACCTCGTCGCCCCGCTGTTCGGCGGGGTGCCCGCCACGGGGGCGATCGCGCGGACCGCGGTGAACGTGCGGGCCGGCGCGACCTCCCGGCTGGCCGCGCTGAGCCACGCCGTTCTGCTGGCCGGGGTCGTCTACCTCGCGGCGTGGACGGTGGCGCTGGTGCCGGTCGCGGCGCTGGCCGGTGTCCTGCTGGCCACGGCCGTCCGGATGGTCGACGTGCGCAGCCTCTGGTCGATGGCCCGCGCGACCCGCGCCGACGCGGCGGTGCTCGTGCTCACCGCGGTCGCCACCGTCGCCGTCGACCTGATCTGGGCGATCGGGATCGGTCTGCTGACCGCGGGCGTGCTCGCCCTGCGCGCGGTCGCCCGGCAGGCGCGGCTGGAGCAGGTCGGCCTCGCCGACGACCTGCCCCCCGGCGACGCCGAGCGCGAGCACGCCCTGCTGGCCCAGCACATCGTGGCGTTCCGCCTCGACGGCCCGCTGTTCTTCGCCGCGGCCCACCGGTTCCTGGTCGAGCTGCCCGGCATCGTCGACGTGGCGGTGGTGATCCTGCGCCTGTCGCACGTCACGACGGTCGACGCGAGCGGGGCGCTGGCGCTGCGGGACGCGATCGCCGCGCTCGAGCGCCGGGGGGTCGTCGTCTACGTCTCCGGTGTCCGCGACGGCCACCACCGCCCCTTCGACGCCCTCGACGTCCTCACCCGGCTGCGGGCGGAGGGACGGGTCTTCGGCACGACCCCGCAGGCCATCGCCGCGGCGCGGCAGCGGCTGCAGGCCGACGGGGTGCTGGCCGGACCGGCATGATGGGGCCGGTGAAGGGGGTCGACGCGAGATGAGCAGGCCGCTCTACCAGCTCAAGGCCGAGTTCTTCAAGACCCTCGGCCACCCGGTGCGGATCCGCGTGCTGGAGCTGCTCAGCGTGCGCGAGCACGCGGTGTCGGAGCTGCTCGCCGAGATCGGGGTCGAGCCCAGCAGCCTGTCGCAGCAGCTGGCCGTGCTGCGCCGGGCCGGTCTCGTCGTCACGCGCAAGGAGGGGTCGGCGGTGCACTACGCGCTGACCAGCGACGAGGTCGCCGATCTGCTCGCGGTGGCCCGCTCGATCCTCACCGGCGTGCTCTCCGGACAGGTCGAGCTGCTGGCCGACCTGCGGGGCAGCTGAGACCGGTTCGTCACGCCCCGTAGCCGTTGAATCCGCAGTGTGACGGGTTCGGTCACGGCGGCGTCACGGAGTGGCGGTAGCGTGGGGTCGTGCGCCTGGGTGTGCTCGACGTCGGTTCCAACACCGTCCATCTGCTCGTGGTGGACGCGCATCGCGGTGGGCACCCGACGCCGATGACGTCGGAGAAGGACGAGCTGCGCCTCGCCGAGAACCTCGACCCCTCCGGTGCGCTGACGAAGGCCGGGGCCGACCGGCTGGTCCGCACCGTCGCGAAGGCCGGGGCCGCGGCGCAGGAGGCGGGCTGCACCGACCTGCTCGCGTTCGCCACCTCCGCCCTGCGCGACGCCACCAACTCCGCGGCCGTGCTCGCCAGGGTCCGCGACGAGACCGGCGTCGGCCTGCAGGTCCTGCCCGGTGACGACGAGGCGCGCTACACCTTCCTCGCCGTCCGCCGCTGGTACGGCTGGTCGGCGGGGCGGCTGCTGGTGCTCGACATCGGCGGCGGGTCGCTCGAGCTCGCGGCCGGTCGCGACGAGCACCCGGCGGTGGCCGCGTCGCTGCCGCTCGGGGCCGGGCGGCTCACGCGCGAGTGGTTCCGGTCCGACCCGCCCTCGCGCCGCGAGATCGACGCCCTGCGCGCCCACCTCGACGCCGAGCTCGCCCCCGTCGCCCGGCGGATGAGGCGGGCCGGTGCACCGGACCTCGCGGTCGGCACGTCGAAGACCTTCCGCTCGCTGGCCCGGCTCACCGGGGCGGCGCCGTCGAGCGCAGGGCCGCGGGCGCGGCGCCTGCTCACCGACGTCGGGCTGCGCCAGCTCGCCGCGTTCATCACCCGCATGTCGGCGGGCGACCTCGCCGAGCTGGAGGGCGTGAGCCCCAGCCGGGCCCACCAGCTCGTGGCGGGCGCGCTGGTCGCCGAGGCCGCGATGCGGGCCCTGCAGATCACGCAGCTGGAGATCTGCCCGTGGGCCCTGCGGGAGGGCGTCATCCTCCGTCGGCTCGACACGCTGGAGGCGTCGACCCGCCCGCCCTCGGCACAGACCGACCGCTCGGCGCAGGACGCGCCGAACGGACTTGGACGCTTGACGTCGTACGAGGCACGGTGTACTGGATGAGTTCCGAGACCGACCACCCCCGTCAGCGCACCGTCGCCGAGCTGCTCGCCGAGCACGGCAACGGCGGCCCGTCCGGGCGTCGTCGACGCCGCCGGGAGAGCGACGAGCCCGACGAGGGTGCCCCGCCCGGTGCGCAGGCGCCGGTCGTCACGCGGGACCCGGTCGCCCCGTTCGCGCCGCCGGACCGGTCGGTCCTGCGCGACCCCGTCCCGCCCGCGCGCACCGCCGGACCCGACGAGCGCCGCCCGGCGGCCTCCGCGCCGCCGCAGCAGGTCCAGCCGCAGCAGGTCTCGCCCGCGCAGGCCTCGGCGGCCCCGGTCCAGCAGCCGCAGCGCCGGCCGGTCCCGCCGCCCCCCGTCGCGGCTCCGGCACCGGTCCAGGCGCCCGAGGGCCCGGCGCCCGCCGCGGCCCGTCCCGCCGTCGCGCCGCCCGCGGTGCAGGCCCCACCGGTCGCGCCGCCCGCCCGGCAGACGCCGCCCGTCGCGCCGCCGGCGGCCGACCGGCCCCAGGTCGACCGGCCCCAGGGCGACCAGCAGGGCCCTGCGGCCCCGGAGCGCGACCGCCCCACCGACGTGATGCCGCGCTACCGCGACGACCCGCCGGAGGCCGAGGACCTCTTCACCCGGCCGATCCCGCAGCAGAAGGCCGCACCCGTCGATCCGGGGTCCGTCGATCCGGCGTCCGCCGATCCGGCGTCCGCCGATCCGGCGTCCGCCGAGGACGACGGGGACGCCGGTCCGTCGACGATGATCGGCATGGCCCCCGCAGGGGCCGAGTCGTGGCACCGGGCCCGCACCGAGGACGCCGTGCGCGACGGGGTCGGGGTCGACGACGGCCCGCCCCTGCCCGTGGGCCCCGTCGACGCCGACGAGGGACCGGCCGGGCTCGGCGCGGTCGACCTGGAGAAGCGGGGCGACGGCCCGCCCCCGCGCGAGCGCCGCCTCGGCCGCGGTTCCGCGGCGAAGGACGCCGCCGCCCCCACGTGGGCGGCGGTGATGGGGCAGTGGATCGCCGGGGCGCTCGGCGGCGCGGTGCTGTGGGTGCTGTTCCGGTTCCTGTGGCGCAACCTGCCCGTCGTCGCGCTGGCGTCCGCGGTGCTGGTCACCGTCGGGCTCGTGGTGATCGTCCGCGCGCTGCTGCACAACGACGACCGCCGCACCACGATCTTCGCGGTCCTGGTGGGGCTCCTGCTCACCGTGTCGCCCGCGATCCTGGTACTCATGGGCAGATGAGGCCCTCGCCGCCGGTCGCCCTGTCCACGGCATCGGTCTACCCGGAGCCGGTCGCGGCGGGTTTCGAGGTGGCCGCGGAGCTGGGCTACGACGGCGTCGAGCTGATGGTCTGGTCCGACCCGGTGAGCCAGGACGTCGCCGCGGTCGACCGGCTCGCCGAGCGCCACGGCGTGCCGGTGCTGGCGGTGCACGCCCCCTGCCTCGCCGTGACGCAGCGGGTCTGGGGCGCTGACCCGATCGTCCGCATCCGCCGGTCCGTCGACGCCGCGGCGAAGCTGGGCGCGTCCACCGTCGTCCTGCACCCGCCGTTCCGCTGGCAGCGCCGCTACGCCGCGCAGTTCGCCGGCGAGGTGGCCCGGGCCGGGGAGTACAGCGGCATCGCGCTGGCGGTCGAGAACATGTTCCCGGTGCAGCGCGGCCCGGTCCGCGCCGTGCCGTACAGCCCCGGCTTCGACCCCACCGAGGTCGGCCACGCGCACTACACGCTCGACCTGTCGCACACCGCCGCCGCGGGCTCCGACGCGCTCGCCATGCTCGACCGCATGGGCGAGCGCCTCACCCACCTGCACCTCACCGACGGCAGCGGCGCGCCCCGCGACGAGCACCTGGTGCCCGGACGCGGCACGCAGCCGTGCGCGGAGGTGTGCGAGCGGCTCACGGCGTCCGGGTTCTCCGGCGTCGTGGTGCTCGAGGTGAGCACGCGCCGCTGCCGCACCCGCTACGAGCGCACGGCGCTGCTGGCCGAGTCGCTGCTGTTCGCGCGCCTGCACCTGCAGGCCGCCCCCAATCCCGCGTTGCCCTGATCACACCGGCCGGGCCGCGGGTGCGTGGTAGAGCTAGCGCATGACGACAGGTACCGAGACGGCGCCGTTCCGCCGTGCCATCGGCATCGAGGACCTCGGCGACGGCCGGTTCACCGCGGAGCTCGGGCAGCACTGGACGGTCGGCCCCAAGGCGCACGGCGGGCTGCTGCTGGTGCTGCTCACCCGTGCCGGGCTGGCCCGGCTCGCCGCCGACGCGCCCGGCGCGGCCCCCGACCCGCTGGCGATCGCCGCCGACTTCCTGCGCGCGCCGGATCCCGGCCCCGTCGAGATGACGACGGAGGTGCTCAAGCTGGGCCGCACGGCGTCGGTGGTGCAGGTGCGGATGACCCAGGGCGGGAAGGCGATGCTCGCGGCCACCGTCACCGGCGGGGTGCTGCCCGCCGACGAGCCGCAGTACGCGGAGCTGCCGGAGATGGCGGCCGAGCCCCCGGCCGACGCGTTCGACCCCGGTTCGGCGGAGACCGTGTTCGGCCTGTCGACGTCGTGCGACCTGCGCTTCGACGTGTCCTCCACGGCGTTCATGCGCCGGGCGCAGGCGGCGCCGGTGGTGCGCGGCTGGACCCGCCCGCGCGACGAGCCCACCGACGTCCTCTACGCCCTGATGGCGGGCGACATCCTCCCGCCGACCGTGTTCAACGTCGGCGGCCGCTTCGGCTGGGCACCCACCGTCCAGCTGACGGCCCTGCTGCGCGCCAAGCCCGCCCCGGGCTGGCTGCGGGTGGAGTCGCGGTCGCGGACCGTCGCGGGCACCTGGTTCGACGAGGACGCCACCGTCGTCGACGCCGCGGGCCGGCTGGTCTGCCAGGCCCGGCAGCTGGCGCTGGCGCCGCTGCCCCGGTAGGGCGGGCTACCGTCTCCTCCCATGACACGGATCGCGGTGCTCGGGGCGGGGAAGATCGGCGAGGCGCTGCTGGCGGGCCTGCTGGCGGCAGGACGGGCGCCCGGGGACCTGGTGTTCACCGAGCGGCACCCGGAGCGCGCGGCGGAGCTGTCCGGGCGTCTGGGCGTCGCCGCGGTGGACGTCGCGGCGGCCGCGGCGCACGCCGAGATCGTCGTCATCGCCGTCAAGCCGCAGGACATCGTGCCGGTGCTCACCGAGCTGGCCGCGGAGATCCGTCCGGGAGCGCTCGTGGTGTCGCTGTGCGCGGGCATCCCGCTGGCCGTCATCGAGGGCGGGCTGCCCGCCGGGACCGCCGCGGTGCGGGTCATGCCGAACACGCCGATGCTGGTCGGGGAGGCGATGAGCGCGGTGTCCGGCGGCGCCCACAGCACCGACGAGCAGCTCGCCGCCGTCGAGAAGATGCTCGGGTCCGTCGGTCGGGTCGTGCGGGTGCCGGAGGGGCAGCAGGACGCCGTGACCGCGTTGTCCGGGTCGGGCCCCGCGTACTTCTTCTACCTGGTCGAGGCCATGATCGACGCCGGGATCCTGCTCGGGCTGCCGCGCGCGGTCGCGGCCGACCTGATCGTGCAGTCGGCGTACGGGGCCGCGGTGATGCTCCGCGAGTCCGACGACCACCCGGTGATCCTGCGCGAGGCCGTGACCTCCCCGGCGGGCACCACGATCGCCGCCGTCCGGGAGCTGGAGAAGCACGGCGTGCGGGCCGCGCTGATCGACGCGATCGAGGCGGCGCGCGATCGATCGGTCGAACTGGGTCGCGCGGCGGCAGGCCGGGTGACCCGATCGGACGACCCCGCGTCACCCTGACGCGAGGCTGTATCCCACACACGTGTGGCGATGCGTGTCACAGCAGTCACAGGGGGAAAGCTAAGCTCACGCGATACACCAGTGCCGACGAAAGCGGTGAGCGGGATGGCATCCGAACAGCACGGGTTCGCCCAGGTGCAGTTCCTGACCGTGGCCGAGGTCGCGGCGACCATGCGGGTCTCGAAGATGACCGTGTACCGCCTCGTGCACTCCGGCGAACTACCGGCGGCGCGGGTCGGCCGCTCTTTCCGCGTGCCCAAGCCCGCGGTCGAGGACTACCTCCGCAACGCGTACTTCGACGCGGGCTGATACCCCGCCGGAGTGCCCCGGTAAGGTGGGACCGACGCATCGCCCACCCGCCGGCGCTCACCGCGCCGCGGGATCGGGCCGTGGTTCCACCAGCAGACCAGGAAGGCACCCCAGCATGGGTTCAGTCATCAAGAAGCGCCGCAAGCGGATGTCGAAGAAGAAGCACCGCAAGCTTCTCCGCAAGACCCGCGTGCAGCGTCGCAAGCTCGGCAAGTGAGGCGCGCCGGCGGGTGACCGCCGGCCCCCTCCCCGCGGGTGTCGGTGACCACGACCCGGCCCCGCGGTGGGTGCGCAGGGTCTAGCATCGGCCACTCACCGCATCGTTCGTTCTTCGGAGTAGGCCCGTGACGCCATCTGTCGTGCTCGTCACGGGGGTCAGCCGCTTCCTGGGCGGGCACCTCGCCGCCCGGCTCGCCGCCAACCCCGACATCGACCGCGTCCTGGGGGTCGACACCGTCCCCCCGCCGCGCGACCTGCTCCGCCGGATGGGGCGCGCCGAGTTCGTCCGCGCCGACATCCGGAACCCGCTCATCTCCAAGGTCATCGAGCACGCCGAGGTCGACACCGTCGTGCACGCGTCGCTGTCGGCCAACCCGGGATCCTCCGGGGGGCGCGCCACGATGAAGGAGATGAACGTCATCGGGACGATGCAGCTCCTCGCCGCGTGCCAGAAGGCGCCGACGATCAAGCGGATGGTGCTCAAGTCCACCACCGCGGTCTACGGGTCGAGCCCCCGCGACCCGGCGCTGTTCGACGAGACCACCACGCCCAAGGACCTGCCGTCGGGCGGGTACGCGAAGGACGCCGTCGAGATCGAGGGCTACCTGCGCGGCTTCGGCCGGCGCCGCCCCGACGTGTCGGTCACCGTCCTGCGGTTCTCCAACTTCATCGGCCCGCGCATCGACACGGTGCTCACGCGCTACTTCGCGCTGCCGGTCATCCCGACGGTCCTCGGCTACGACGCCCGGGTGCAGCTCCTGCACGAGGAGGACGCCCTCGCCGTGCTGGAGCGCGCCACGAGCCACGACATCCCCGGTGTCTACAACGTCGCCGCCGACGGCGTGCTGCTGCTCTCGCAGGCCATCCGCCGCGCCGGGCGCGTCCCGCTGCCGGTGCCCAGCGGCGCCGTCGGGCCGGTGAGCCGGATCTTCCGCGGCGCGCGGCTCGTCGACTTCTCCCCGGAGCAGATGCGCTTCCTCAACTTCGGCCGGGTCGTCGACACCGGCAGGCTGCGCCGCCAGTTCGGCTTCACCCCGCGCTGGACCACGACCCAGGCGTTCGACGACTACGTGCGCGGCCGCGCACTGCGCCCGGTCATCTCCACCGACCAGATCGAGACGGTCGAGCGCGGCCTGCTCGCCGCCGCCCGGAGCCTCCGGTGACGCACGCCGACGCGAGGAGGACCGCCGTGTCCGACGCCCACGTCATCCCGCTGCACGCCGACCGGACGGGCGCCCGCACCCGCTGGCGCCTCGGCGCCGGTGGGCAGCCCGTCCCGCCGCCGGAGCCGGAGCCCTCGCCGCTGCTGCAGCCGGAGCCCGACGCCGTCGCCGACGAGCCGCTGGTCGAGGCGCTGGCCTTCCTGCGCAGGCGCCTGGCGGGCGACTACACCGTCGACGACTTCGGCTTCGACGCCGAGCTCACCGACCACGTCCTGCTGCCCGCCCTGCGCCCGCTCTACGAGCGCTGGTTCCGCGTCGAGACCATCGGCATGCACCACGTGCCCGACACCGGTGGCGCGCTGATCGTCGCCAACCACTCCGGGACGATCCCGCTCGACGCGCTGATGGCGGCCGTCGCCCTGCACGACGACCACCCCGCCCAGCGGCACCTGCGGATGCTCGGCGCCGACCTCATGTTCCAGCTGCCGGTGCTCGGCTCGCTGGCCCGCAAGCAGGGCAGTACGCTCGCGTGCTCGCCCGACGCCGAGCGCCTCATGTCCTCCGGCGAGCTCGTCGGGGTGTGGCCGGAGGGGTTCAAGGGCATCGGGAAGCCGTTCCGCGACCGCTACAAGCTGCAGCGCTTCGGCCGCGGCGGCTTCGTCTCCGCGGCGCTGCGCACCGGTGTGCCGATCATCCCGTGCTCGATCGTCGGCGCCGAGGAGACCTATCCCAAGCTCGGCGACATCAAGGCGCTCGCCCGCCTGTTCGGCGCCCCGTACTTCCCGGTGACGCCGATGTTCCCGCACCTCGGGCCGCTGGGGCTGATCCCGCTGCCGTCGAAGTGGTACATCGAGTTCGGCGAGCCGATCTGCACCGAGGGGCTGGGGGCGTCGGAGGCCGACGACCCGATGCTGGTGTTCAACCTGACCGACCAGGTCCGCGAGACCATCCAGCACACGCTCTACCGGCTGCTGTCCCAGCGCCGCAACGCCTTCCTGGGGTAGGTCAGCGCCTCCGCACGGCCATCCCGGCCGCGGCGACCGCCGCCGCCCCCAGCATCGACGGCACGCCGATCCGGGCCGCCTTGCGGCCGGTGCGGAAGTCGCGGATCTGCCAGCCGCGCTCCCGGGCGACGTCGCGCAGGCCGGAGTCGGGGTTGACGGCCACCGCGGTGCCGACGGCCGAGAGCATCGGCACGTCGTTGACGGAGTCGGAGTAGGCGGTGCAGCGGCGCAGGTCCAGCCCCTCGCCTGCGGCCAGCGCGCGGACGGCGTGGCCCTTCGCCGGCCCGTGCAGGATCTCGCCGACCAGCCGCCCGGTGTAGACGCCGTCGACGCTCTCCGCGACGGTGCCGAGCGCACCGGTGAGCCCGAGCCGGCGCGCGATGATCAGCGCCAGCTCGACGGGGGTGGCGGTGACCAGCCAGACGCGCTGGCCCGCGTCGAGGTGCATCTGGGCCAGCGCCCGGGTGCCCGCCCAGATCCGGTCGGCCATCAGCTCGTCGTAGATCTCCTCGCCGAGCTCGGTGATCTCGTCGACGCCGCGGCCGGCGACGAAGGTGAGCGCGGTGTCGCGCCCGGTCGTCGTGGAGTACGTGCTCTCCCGGCCCCCGACGCGGAACTTCACCTGCTGCCAGGCGAACCCGGCGAGGTCGGAGGTGGTGAAGAACTTGCGCGCGGCCAGCCCGCGGGCGAAGTGGAAGATCGACGCGCCGACCATCATCGTGTTGTCGACGTCGAAGAACGCCGCCGCGGTGAGGTCGGTGAGCGGCACGTCGCCGGGGCCGCTGTCGCCCGCGGCCACCGCGGCCGCGGCGGACGCCTCGCCGGCGCGGACCGCCGGATCCAGCGCCGTCGACACGTCGATGGCGGGCTGGGCGTCGCCTGTCACCTGCGCTCCTCGGATACGTCGGCTCGTCGGATGCCTCCACCCTAACGAGCAGGACCGCCGCGGAGGGTCCCGCGGCGGTCCTGGGTCGAGCACGTGCGGTGGGTCAGCCGATCGACACGCCGGGCAGGCCCGGGAGCAGCGGCGGCAGCTGGATCGGCGGGACCAGCGGCAGCGGCACCGACACCTGGCTGTCGCCCTCGGAGGAGCCACCGCTGGTGGACAGCCCCTCGGAACCGGGCAGCGGGAGGCCGTCCGGTCCGAGGTCGGGCAGCAGACCGCCGCTGCCGGGGGTCGTGGTCTCCGGCGCGGTGGTGCCGTCCGGGGTGGTGGTGGTCGACGTGCCGTCCGGGGTCGTCGTGGGCGCGACGCTCTCGTCGACCGTGGTCGTCGGGTCGTCGGTGACCTGCGCCCGCGGCGAGCAGGTGCCCTCGGCCGGGAGCCGGCCCAGGTCGTCGACGGTGTTGGAGGTGACCTCGGAGCACGAGGTGCGGGCCTCGAGGGCCTCGGTGCGCCCGACCAGCCGGTCGAGCAGCGCGAGCGAGGTGTCGGCCTCGGGGACCGCGGACACGGGCAGCGAGGACCGGAGCACCGACAGGCGGGCGGCCTGCTCGGCGGCCCAGGTGCGCAGGTCGCCCAGTTCGGGGGCGCCCGCCGCGTCCTCCGCGCCGAGCAGCATCCGCGAGCCCTCGCCGGTGGAGAGGTCGAAGTCGCGCATGGCGTTCTCGACGAGCGCGGGGTCGACGCTGGTGGCGCCCGCCCCGAGCTGGACCAGCTGCTCGACCTCGTCGAGACGCGTGGTGGCGAGCGCGAGGTAGCGCTGGGCGCGCTCGGTGTCGTCGAAGGTGAAGGCGAGCCCGGTGTCCTCGGAGGCGCGCTTCACGCCGTAGAGGGCGTCGCCGGGCAGGGCGCTGCGGCTGGCGAAGTTGCCCGCCGTCGCGATCGCGACGAGCGCGACCATCGCGGCCGCGCCGACCATCGCGAACCGGCGGCGCAGCCCGCGGGAGGGCGGGCGGTTCGCGGCGCGCGAGCGGGCCCGGGAACCGGGGCGCGTCGGCAGGCTGTGCCGGCCGGGACGCGCGGACCGGACCACGGGGGCCTCGACGGACGGGGCCTCGGCGGGGGACCCGGTGTCGGCGTCGAGGTCGTCGTCGGTGACGCGACCGATGACGGCGGTCTCGTCGGTGGCCCCGATGACCGGGGAGGGTGCTCCGGCGACGGACGGCAGAGGCGCGGTGAGCTCGGCGGGATGGGGGACCGGTGCCGCCTGGGCGGCCCGGTCCTCGGCCTGCGCTGCCAGCAGCGCAGCCATCATCCGCTGCTTGGCGTCGCTGCGGGCCGCGGGGTGCGGGTCGTACGCCGCACGCCGGGACCGCAGCATCGCCACGATCTCCAGATCACGCGCGAGCTCGGGGTCGGCGACGGAGCCGGGGGGTGTCCCCTGCTCGATCGCGGCGTCCAGCTGCTCTGCGTCCTTGCCCTGTCCGGCGGGCATGTTGGCCGTCCTCACTGCATCCCTGCGCTCAACGTCGCGGCGCCCGGTCGTGCTGCGCTTGCTCGACTTTCGCCGGTACAACGAGCCTCCGGGCGAGGGGTTACGGCTGTGAGACCGTTCACCGCATCGAGTTGTTCGTTCGCCGCACCCGTAACGTCTGTGACCGGTGGGGCGATATAGCCGCGGGTCATCTCAACCCCTCGGGCAGCAGCTGGGCGAGCCGTCGCACCGCACGGTGCTGCAGGGCCTTGACGGCCCCCTCGTTGCGATCCATGATGCGCGCCGTCTCGGCCACCGAGAGCCCCTGCAGGAACCGCAGGGTGATGCACTCCTGCTGGTCCGGGTTGAGCTTGCGGACGCAGCGGATGAGCTCGTCGTTGGTGGCGCCGTCGAGCACCTGCTGCTCGGGGCCGTGCGTGCTGGGCGAGAGGTCGATGATGTCGGCCGTCGTGGACTCGAGCCGGTAGCGGCTCGACTTCACGTGGTCGAAGATCAGGTTGCGGGCGATGGTGACGAACCAGGCCGCGATGTCGCGGCCCTGGTAGGTGACCGAGCCGATGCGGCGCAGCGCCCGGACGAACGCCTCCTGCGTGATGTCCTCGGCCAGCGTCCGGTCGTTCATCCGGAACAGGACGTAGCGGAACACGACGTCGTAGTAGCGGTCGTACAGCTCGCTGAACGCCTCCATGTCGCCCTCCTGGGCGGCACGGACCAGGGACCAGGCGCCCGCGGTCTCGGGCGAGGCGTCGTCGGGGTTCAGGGCCTCGGGGTTCATGGCGGCGCCGTCGGGGGTCGCGCCGTCGTGATGGCCGGCGTGGGGGTGTGCGGCGTGGAGGTGGCCGGCCCCGGGGGCGGGCTCGGCGGCGGGTGCGGTCTCGCGGGGGCGCTGTCGCGGCAGCGGCATGGCGGCTTCGGGGGCCGCCGGGGGTGCAGTCGTGGACATGTCGACCTCCCCGCCCGCGGGTCGGCGGGCGGTGTCGGTACGGAGCAGTCGGGACGGTCGCATCGGGCGGGTCATGCCTCCCGACCGGCGAGCCGGGTACGTCGGTCAGCACGCCAGGGGTCGGCCCGCGGTGCGCTGGCTACAGGCTGCATGCCACTCCCTTGGGTGAGTCGCCGCGTCTAGTGGGGAGCTGACGCGTTGAGACGTCTGAAGGTCCGGTGAGCATACGGCCGAACCGATGTGGCGAAGCACGCAGCATCCACTTGCCGTGGTCCTGTTCCGGTGAGCGGGCGGTTACGCGCGGTCAGCGTCATGGTCGCGGGGCGTGTTGTCCGCCTTCCGGTGTGTGTCGCGCGTCGTGCGACACACATCCGCGGCGCGGGTCCCCGTGCCAGACTCGGGTGGCGGGCCGCGGCACCCGGGCCCGCGCCCCCGCGTCGACCCCGCCGACCGCACCCAGGAGCACCGTGGACAGCCCGACCAGCCCGCAGGGATCCGGTGGACCCCGGCACCTCGCCGAGCTCGTGACGCGCGCCGCCGCCCGCACCCCCGATCACCCCGCGATCGTCGACGTGACCGGCGACACCACGCTGACCTGGGCCGACGTCGACGCCGCCACCACGGCCGAGGCCGCGCGGCTGCGGGCGGCCGGGGTCGGTCCCGGGGACCGCGTGGCGGTCCGGCTGGCCAACGGCGCCCCGTTCTGCGTCGCCGTGCTCGGCGCGCTGCGGGCCGACGCCGTGGCCGTCCCGGTCGGCCCGATCGCGGTGCCCCGCGAGCTCGACATCGTGTTCGCCGACTGCGCCCCCGCGGTCGTCGTGGCGAGCCCCGACGACGCCGACGCGGCGGGCTGCGCGGCCTCCTCGGGGGCCACCCTGATCGGGCCCCCGGACCTCACCGCCCGGGTCGTCGAGGGCGAGACCGTCACGCACGGTGTCGGCGGGGAGGACGTCGCGCTGCTCGTCTACACCTCCGGCACGACGGGCACCCCGCGCGGCGTCCGGCTGTCCCACCGGGCGCTGCTGGCCAACCGCGCGCAGGCCGCCGAGCTCCGTCCGGCCCCCGTCACGCCGGTCGACCGGGTGCTGCTCTCGCTGCCGCTGTTCCACGTCTTCGGCCTCGCCGCGGGCTTCCTCCAGGTGTGCTGGGCCGGCGCGACCGCCGTGCTCACCGAGCGGTTCGACCCGGAGCACACCGCCGAGGTGCTCGTGGCGCAGCGGGTGAGCGGGGTCGCCGGGGTGCCGTCGATGTTCCGGTCCCTGCTCGACCTGCCGGCGGCCGACCTGCGCGCCGCCACCGCCGACCTGCGCATGTGCACCTCCGGCGGGGCGCCGCTGCCCGCCCGCTGGCTGGCCGACTTCCGCGCCGCCACCGGCCTGTGGATCTTCGAGGGCTACGGCCTGACCGAGGGCGGCCCGGTGATCACGACGAACGGGGTCGGCGGCGTCGCGAAGCCGGGGTCGGTCGGGCGCGCGCTGCCCGGAATCGAGCTGCGCCTCGTCGACGCCGAGGGGCGGCCGATCGACACCGAGGACCCCGACGACGACGAGCTGGACGCGGTGTCGGACCCGAGCCACGACACCGGGCTGGTCGCCGTGCGCGGGCCGAACCTGTTCTCCGGCTACTGGCCCGACGGCGCGGGCGGCCCCGACGGGGACGGCTGGTTCCGCACCGCCGACGTCGGCTTCCTCGACGCCGACGGCGACCTGCACCTGGTCGACCGCTCGTCGGACCTGGTCATCGTCAACGGCTTCAACGTCTACCCGCGGGAGGTCGAGCGGGTGCTCGCCGAGCTCGACGGGGTGGCCGAAGCCGCCGTCGTCGGGGTGCCCGACGACCGCACGGGCGAGGCCGTGAAGGCCGTGCTGGTGCGCGCGGCCGGCTCCGGGCTCACCGAGGAGGAGGTGCGGGCGCACTGCGCCGTGCGCCTGGCCCGGTTCAAGACGCCGTCGGTCATCGCGTTCGTCGAGGACCTGCCGCGCACGCCGACCGGCAAGGTCGCCCGGCGCCAGCTGGCCCAGGTGTCGGGGGAGGCGTCGTGAGCCGGGTGACGGTCTACACCCGCGCCGGATGCTCCGCGTGCGTCACCGCGGAGGCCGACGTCGCGCGGATCTGCGGCGAGCTGGGCGTCGAGTGGGGGGCGGTCGACGTCGACTCCGACCCGGAACTGCGCGCCGAGTACGGCGACCGGGTCCCGGTGATCCTCGTCGACGACCGCGAACACGGCTTCTGGCGCGTCGACGAGCCGCGTCTGCGGAAGGAGTTGGCCACAGTCCGGTGAACATCCGGGCTGCGATGAACCGCAAGCCGCTTTCCGGGCGAACCTTCCGCTGTGAGCACCACGGCAGCACCGCCCGAGCAGACCACCGGACCAGGACGTCCCGCCGCGATCCCGCGCGGCCTCGCTGCACTGATCGGACTGCTCGCCGTCGCGGCCGCGCTGGGCGTCGGGCACCTGGTCGCGCTGCTCGCCCCCGGCTCGTCGCCGTTCTTCGCCGTGGGCGACACCGTGATCCGCTTCTCGCCGCAGTGGCTCACCGAGTTCGCCAAGACCACCTTCGGCACCGCCGACAAGCCGATCCTGCTCGGCAGCATGGCCGTCGTCATCGCGATCGTCGCGGCGGTCGCCGGGCTGCTCTCGCGGCGCAGCGTCCGCCCCGGCCTGACCCTCGTGGTCGTCCTCGGGGTGGTCGGCCTCGTCGTGGTGATCTTCGCGCCGACGTTCGGCCCGCTGTCGGTGCTCGCGCCGATCGCGTCGATCGTCGCCGGGGTCGGGTCGTTCCTGTGGCTGCACCGGCTCGCGAGCCGGGCCGCCGTCGCGCGGACCGGCGGGCCGGAGGTGTCGCGCCGCAACGTCCTGATCGGGACCGCCGCCGTCGGCGCCGGTGCGGTGGTCGCCGGCGGGGGCGGGGTCCTGCTGGCCCCCAGCATCGACGACGCGCGGGCCCGCGTCACCGCGCGACTCGCGGCCGCGACGCTGACCGAGACCGCTCCCGCGATCCCGGCGGGGGCCGCGTTCGTCGAGAACGGCACGCCGCCGTTCGTCACGTCCAACGCCGAGTTCTACCGCGTCGACACGGCGCTGTCGCTGCCGCTGCAGTCGGAGCAGGCGTGGTCGCTGCGGATCGGCGGGATGGTCGACCGGCCGCTCGCCCTGGACTTCGACGACATCATGTCCCGGCCGCTCGTCGAGCGGACGATCACGATGACCTGCGTGTCGAACGTCGTCGGTGGCCCGTACATCTCCACCGCGGACTTCGTCGGGGTCGAGCTGCGCGACGTGCTGATGGAGGCGGGGATCCGGCCGGGGGCCGACCAGGTGCTCTCCACCAGCCTCGACGGCTGGACGGCCGGCTCGCCCACCGACGTGATCATGGAGCCGGGCCGGGGTGCGCTGATCGCGGTCGGCATGAACGGCGAGGCGCTGCCCGCCGAGCACGGCTTCCCGGTGCGGCTGATCGTGCCCGGGCTCTACGGGTTCCTGTCGGCCACGAAGTGGCTCACCGACATCGAGCTCACCACGTTCGACGCCGCCCAGGGCTACTGGCTGCAGCGCGGGTGGGGGAAGTTCGCCCCGATCAAGACCCAGTCGCGGATCGACTTCCCGAAGGGCCTGTCGACGCAGCCCGCCGGCCGGCTCACCGTGGCCGGCATCGCGTGGTCGCAGCCCACGGGGATCAGCCGCGTCGAGGTCCGGATGGACGGCGGCGAGTGGCAGGAGGCGGAGCTGGCCGAGGAGGTCAACACCCGCACCTGGCGGATGTGGCGCACCGACTTCGATCTCGAGCCGGGCAGCCACACCGTTCAGACGCGCGCTACCGACCGTGATGGTGTAACACAGACCGAGATGCGTGCAGATCCGATCCCGGACGGCGCATCGGGGTGGCCTGCGACTATCTTCACCGTGTCTTAGGCCGTATGCATGACGGATCTACCGCCTAACGGTCGATCCCGTTGGTCTGATCTGATGACTTCCACGAGATGGTCGGCCTCGTTGCCGAAACGTTACGTCCCGTGAGTGAACCACCTTTGGCTCGATGTCGAAGGTTCTGATGTAGCGGCCCGGACAGACCGGGCCAGTTCTAGGAGGACACACCGTGCGAAAGATCCAGCGACTGGCCGCCGTCGGCGCCATGGCCGCCCTGACCGTGGCGCTGGGCGCGTGCAGCAGCTCCGAGACCCCCTCCGCCGAGGCCCCCGCCTCGTCGGCCCCGTCCGCCGCGGCGACGACCGAGGCCGCTGCCGCCAGCGACGGCGTCACCACCATCGACGACATCTTCGGCCCGGCCTGCGACCAGGTCCCGACCGAGGGCGAAGGCTCCGCCCAGGGCATGATCGACGACCCGGTGGCCACCGCCGCGTCGAACAACCCGCTGCTGTCCACGCTGGTCACCGCCGTCGGCGCGGTCCCCGGCCTGGCCGACACCCTGAACTCGGCGCCGGCGCTCACCGTCTTCGCCCCGTTCAACGGTGCCTTCGAGGCGCTCCCCGCGGGCACCGTCGAGGCGCTCGTGGCCGACCCGGACACGCTGGCCCCGATCCTGCAGGGTCACGTCTCCAGCACCCGCTACGACGCCGCGGGCCTGGTCGAGGCCGGCTCGGTCGACGTTCTCTCGGGCGGCACCGTCACCATCGGTGGCACCGCTGACGCCCCCACCTTCGACGGTGGCAACGGCACCGCCGCCACGAACCTCTGTGGCAACGTCCCGACCGCGAACGCCACCGTGTTCGTGATCGACACCATCCTCATGCCGGCCAGCTGATCCCAGCTCGCCAGCACGACGTCCGCAGGGGCGGTCCCGGGTCTCCCGGGGCCGCCCCTGCGGCGTTGAGCGGCCCGTTCGCCGCGACCACCGGTAGGCCGCCCGGACGGCCCCGCGTGAGCACGGCCGCGTCCAAGATCGCAACTTTGTGCGGGTCTTCACAAGCGGCTACCGTGTTGTCCAGTCGCCGTCAAGGCCCCATCGACCGGCCGGGGAGATGTTCACCCGGACCACTGGCCCCGTGGGCCGTCGACGGATCGCCCACCGAACCGCCCCGAGGAGCTTCCGCCCGTGACCGTGCCGCCGCAGGCCGACTCCGACGGTGGAGCCGCCGGGTCGCGGACCATACCCGAGGCCAGCGTCGCCCGGCTCGCGCTCTACCTGCGGGTGCTCGGCGAGCTGGCGGAACAGGGTGCGGAGACCGTATCGAGCGACGAGCTGTCCGGCCTCACCGGCGTCAACCCGGCGAAGCTCCGCAAGGACCTGTCCTACATCGGCTCCTACGGGATCCGCGGCGTCGGCTACGAGGTCACCTCGCTGCTGCACCAGCTCGAGCGCGTGCTGGGCCTCAACCACCGCCAGGCGGTCGCGGTGGTCGGCGTCGGCAACCTGGGGCACGCGCTGGCCGGCTACACCGGCTTCGGCGGCCGCGGGTTCCCGGTCGCCGCGCTGTTCGACGTCGACCCGGACCTGGTCGGCATCCACATCAACGGCATCCTCGTCGAGCACGTCGGCGCGATCCCGCAGGTGTGCGCGGAGCGCGGCGTCACCATCGGCATGATCGCCACCCCCGGCCCGGCCGCGCAGAGCGCGTGCGACCTGCTGGTCGACTCGGGCGTGCGCTGCATCCTCAACTTCGCCCCGGTCGTCCTGCAGGTGCCCGAGGAGGTCGAGGTCCGCAAGGTCGACCTCGCCGTCGAGCTGCAGGTGCTGGCCTTCCACGTCGCGCGCCGCCACGTCGCGGAGCATCCTCCGGGGGCACGGGGTGGGAACGGTCACGGGCGCAACGGGCACGCATCAGCCGTCCGCACGTTCCCTCTGGTGGACGGGACGACGGCGTCGGAGGGACGGGCATGAGTGTGCTGGTGGTCGGGCTGTCGCATCGCAGCGCGCCGGTCGAGGTGCTCGAGCGGGCCGCCGTGTCCGCCCCGGACGTGCCCAAGCTGCTCGACGAGATGCTGCGCGCGGAGCACGTCTCCGAGGTCATGATGCTCTCGACGTGCAACCGCATCGAGGTCTACGCGGTCGTCGACGCCTTCCACGGCGGCCTGGCCGACGTCTCCGCCGTGCTCTCGCGGCACTCCGGGATGCCGCTCGCCGAGCTCACCGAGCACGTCTACGTGCACTACGCCGGGTCCGCGGTGCAGCACCTGTTCGCGGTGTCCGCCGGGCTCGACTCGATGGTCGTCGGCGAGGCCCAGATCCTCGGCCAGCTCCGCACCGCCTACGCCACCGCCGACGAGACCGGCACCGTGGGCCGGGCGCTGCACGAGCTCGCGCAGCAGGCGCTGCGGGTCGGCAAGCGGGTGCACGCGAGCACCGGCATCGACACCGCGGGCGCGTCCGTCGTCTCCGAGGCGCTCGCCGACGCCGCCCGCGCGCTCGGCGGTGACCTCGCCGGCCGCCGCGCCGTGCTCGTCGGCGCCGGTGCGATGGGCGCCCTCGCCGCGGCCCACCTGCGCCGCGCGGGCGCGTCCGAGATCGTCGTCCTCAACCGGTCGGTCGAGCGCGCCGAGCACCTGGCCGCCACCACCGCCGGGTTCGGCACGCCGGCCCGCGCCGGCTCGCTCGACGGGCTGGCCGACGAGCTCGCCGCCGCCGACGTGATGGTGGCCTGCACCGGCGCGATCGGCACGGTCGTCGAGCGGTCCGTGGTGGCGGGGGCCGTCGCCGTGCGCGGCGGGCGCCCGCTGGCCGTCTGCGACCTCGGCCTGCCCCGCGACGTCGACGCCGGGGTGGCCGCGCTGCCCGGGGTCACCGTCGTCGACCTGATCGCGCTGCAGGCCCGCCTGTCCACCGGCGAGCGCGGCACGGCCGTCGCGCAGGCCCAGGAGCTGGTGGCCCACGAGGCGCAGGCCTACCTCGCTGCGCAGCGCTCCGCCGCCGTCACGCCCACCGTCACGGCCCTGCGCCGCCGCGCCTCCGACGTCATCGACGCCGAGCTGCTGCGCCTCGACGCGAAGCTGCCCGACCTCGACGACCGCGTCCGGGCCGAGTTCGACCGCAGCGTGCGCCGCGTCGTCGACAAGCTCCTGCACACCCCGACGGTGCAGATCAAGCGCCTCGCCGAGGGTCCGGACGGCAGCAGCTACGCCGAGGCGCTGCGCGAGCTGTTCGAGCTCGACCCGCAGACCCCCGCGGCCGTGGCGCTCGCCCGCAGCGGCGACGTGCTCGCCGCACTCGAAGCACGGGAGGACGTCCGATGATCCGGATCGGCACCCGCCCCAGCGCGCTCGCCGTCGCCCAGTCCGGGCACGTCGCGGAGCGGCTGCGGCGCGCGGGCCACGAGTGCGAGTTGGTCGAGATCAGCTCGCCGGGCGACCGCTCGATGGCGCCCGTCGTCGAGCTGGGCGTCGGGGTGTTCGTCTCGTCCCTGCGCGAGGCGCTGGTCGACGGCCGGATCGACGTGGCGGTGCACTCCTACAAGGACCTGCCCACCGCAGGCGACCCCCGTCTGGTGATCGCCGCCGTGCCGCCGCGGGAGGACCCCCGCGACGCTCTGGTGGCCCGCGACGGGCTCGTGCTCGGCGAGCTGCCGGTCGGGTCCCGCATCGGGACCGGGTCGCCGCGCCGGGCGTCGCAGCTGCTCGCGCTGGGCCCGGAGTGGGAGATCGTGCCGATCCGCGGCAACGTCGACACGCGCATCGGCAAGGTGCGCTCCGGCGAGCTGGACGCGGTCGTCGTCGCCGCGGCCGGGCTGCGCAGGCTGGGCCGGATCGACGACGCCACCGAGCTGCTCGACCCGGTGCAGATGCTGTCCGCACCGGCGCAGGGGGCGTTGGCGATCGAGTGCCTCGCCGACGGCACCGCACTGTCCGACGCGCTCGCCTCCGCGCTCGACGACCCGCTCACCCGGGCCGCCGTCGTCGCGGAGCGCGCGGTGCTGGCCACGCTGGAGGCCGGCTGCAGCGCCCCCGTCGGGGCCCTCGCCGACGTCGTCTCCGATCTCGACGACGACGGCAACGTGCTCGACCGCATCTCACTGCGCGCCGTGGTGGGCACCGACGACGACGCGCTGATCCGCGCGTCGATCACCGGAGACATGGACGTCGCAGAGAAGCTCGGAGCGGCACTCGCCGCGGAGCTGCTCGACTTGGGGGGCAGCTCGCTGTCCCTGGGAAACCGCTAACGGGAGTTCAGAGAACAGATGAACCGAGCACCTACCACCGGACGGGTCGCCTTCGTGGGCAGCGGACCCGGCGACCCCGGCCTGCTCACCGTACGTGCGCGCGACGCCATCGCCTCGGCGCCGCTGATCGTCACCGACCCCGACGTGCCCGAGGCCATCCTCGCGCTCGCCGCGGAGGGTGCCGAGGTGCGGCCGGCCGTGGGCCAGCCCGCCGACGTCGCGCGCGACCTGGTCGCCGAGGCCCGCGCCGGACGCACCGTGACGCGGCTGGTCAGCGGCGACCCGCTGACCGTCGACGCCGTGGTGGCCGAGGCCATCGCGGTGTCCGGCGCCGAGGTGGCGTTCGACGTCGTCCCCGGGGTGCCCTCGGGCACCGCGGTGCCGGCGTACGCGGGCGTCCCGCTCGGGTCGGCGCACATCGAGGCCGACGTCCGCGCGGGCGTCGACTGGGCCGCGCTCGCCGCGGCGCCGGGCGTCCTCGTGCTGCACGCCGGCCCGACGCACCTGCCCGAGATCGCGAGCGGGCTCACCGAGCACGGCAAGGCGTCGCAGACGCCGGTCGCGGTCACCGCGAGCGGCTCGCAGACCACGCAGAAGACGGTGCAGGCCACGCTGGCCACGCTCGCGGCCGACGCCTCGGAGCTCGAGGGCCCGCTGGTCGTCACCGTCGGCGACGAGGTCGGGCTGCGCGCCGAGCTGTCCTGGTGGGAGTCGCGCGCGCTCTACGGGTGGCGCGTGCTGGTCCCGCGCACGAAGGACCAGGCCGGGGCCATGAGCGACCGCCTCGCCGTGCACGGCGCCTCCGCGGAGGAGGTGCCGACGATCGCCGTCGAGCCGCCGCGGTCGCCCACGCAGATGGAGCGCGCGGTCAAGGGGCTCGTCGACGGGCGCTACCAGTGGGTCGTGTTCACCTCGACCAACGCCGTCAAGGCCGTGTGGGAGAAGTTCGCCGAGTTCGGCCTCGACGCCCGCGCGTTCTCCGGCGTCAAGATCGCCTGCGTCGGCACGGCCACCGCGGAGAAGGTGCGCGGCTTCGGCATCGTGCCCGAGCTGGTGCCCGACATCGAGGAGTCGCAGGAGTCCAGCTCCGAGGGGCTGCTCGGGATCTTCCCGCCCTACGACGACGTGCTCGACCCGGTCGACCGCGTCCTGCTCCCGCGCGCCGACATCGCCACCGAGACCCTCGCCGCCGGTCTGCGCGACCGCGGCTGGGAGATCGACGACGTCACCGCCTACCGCACCGTCCGGGCCGCGCCGCCGCCCGCGCCGATCCGCGAGGCGATCAAGACCGGCGGGTTCGACGCGGTGTGCTTCACCAGCTCCAGCACCGTGCGCAACCTCGTCGGGATCGCGGGCAAGCCGCACGCCCGCACGATCGTCGCGTGCATCGGCCCGCAGACGGCGGAGACGGCCCGCGAGTTCGGCCTGCGCGTCGACGTGCAGCCGGAGGAGGCCCGCGTGCCCGCCCTGGTCGACGCGCTCGCCGCCCACGCCGCGCGCCTGCGCGCGGAGGGCGCCCTCCCGCCCCCGCGGAAGGCGAAGGCCCGCCGCCGCTGAGTTCAGCCCCCGGAGTTGCAGCATGGCCACCTTCACGCAACGACGTTGCGTGAAGGTGGCCATGCTGCGATCCGGGGGTCGGGGCGCCGGGTCGTAGGGTGCCCCCATGGCGTTCCCCACCCAGCGGCCCCGGCGGCTTCGGTCCACCCCTGCCCTGCGGCGGCTCGTCGCCGAGACCGACCTGCGCCCGCGGCACCTCGTGCTCCCGCTGTTCGTACGGGAGGGGATCACCGAGCCGGTGCCGATCGCGTCGATGCCCGGCGTCGTGCAGCACACCCGCGACTCGCTGCGGAAGGCGTGCGCGGAGGCCGTCGAGGCGGGCGTCGGGGGGCTGATGCTGTTCGGCGTCCCGGCCGTGCGCGACGCGGGGGGCACCGCGGGCGTCGACCCGGACGGGGTGCTCAACGCCGCCCTGCGCGACGTCCGCGCCGAGATCGGCGACGCGTCGGTGCTGATGGCCGACACCTGCCTCGACGAGTTCACCGACCACGGCCACTGCGGCGTGCTCGACGCCGACGGGGCCGTCGACAACGACGCCACCCTGGCCGTCTACGCGCAGATGGCGGTCGCGCAGGCCGACGCGGGCGCCCACCTGCTCGGGCCCAGCGGGATGATGGACGGCCAGGTCGGCGTCATCCGCGACGCCCTCGACGCCGCCGGGCACACCGACGCCGGCATCCTCGCCTACACCGCCAAGTACGCGTCGGCCTTCTACGGGCCGTTCCGCGAGGCCGTCGACTCGCAGCTGAAGGGCGACCGCAAGACCTACCAGCAGGACCCGGGCAACGTCCGCGAGTCGCTGCGCGAGCTGGCGCTGGACCTCGACGAGGGCGCCGACATGGTGATGGTCAAGCCCGCACTGTCCTACCTCGACGTGCTCCGGGCGGTGGCCGAGGTCGCCGACGTGCCGGTGGCGGCGTACCAGGTGTCGGGGGAGTACGCGATGGTCGAGGCGGCGGCGGCCAACGGCTGGCTCGACCGCGAGCGGACGATCACCGAGACGCTCACCTCGATCCGCCGGGCCGGCGCCGACGTCGTCCTCACCTACTGGGCCACCGAGGCGGCGTTGCGACTCGGTCGCGGCTGAGTGTCGACCACCTCTCACCGGCGGTTTCCGGGTGTACGGTGGCGCCGCCAATGATCACGGGGCTTCTGCGAAGCGCCGAGCGAGCGCACCGAGGAGAACGATGAGCTACGACCCCGCAGGCGGTCAGCCCGGAGGCCAGGGCTGGCAGGGTGGGCAGCAGCCCCCGTACCCGCCGCCTCCCGGAGGCTACGGCCAGCAGCCGCCCGCCGGCTGGGGCCCGCCCCCCGGCGTCGGCCCCGGCGGCCCCGGCCCCGGCAGCGGCCCGGGCAGCTCGCCCGACGCGAAGAGCTTCTTCTCGGCGCTGTTCGACTTCAGCTTCAACAGCTTCGCGACGCCCGGCCTGATCCGGATCCTCTACATCATCGGCACCGTGCTGATCGTGCTCGGCTGGCTCGGCTACGTCGTGATCGGCTTCGGCGCGCTCGGTGCGGCGGCCGGCATCGGCATCCTGATCGTCGGGGCGATCTTCGCGCTGTTCACGATCGCGCTGCTGCGCGTGTCGCTGGAGTTCTACTACGCCGTCGTGCGCATGTCCGAGGACATCCACAACCGCCGGTGACGATCATGGTCCCGGTCCGGGAGCCGCGTGGACAGCGCCCGGGCCGGGACATACGGTGGCGCCGTGAGCACACCGTCGGACCCCACGAAGGGCCAGCCCGACCCGGGTCAGCAGGCACCGCCGACCTACGGCACCGGCTACGGCGGCGTGCAGTACCCGTACCCGGAGGGGCAGGCGCCCGCGCCGCAGCAGCCGTACCCGGGCCAGCAGTCCTCTCCGGGCCAGCAGTCCCACCCCGGCCAGCAGCCGTACCCGGGCCAGGCCCCGCAGGGCTACCCGTACAACCCCTACGCGCAGGGCAGCCCGTACGGGCAGTCGCCGTACGGCGGCTACCCCGCCGGACTCGACGACAAGGCCTCCGGCCCGGTCGCCCGTCCGGGGATCCTGGTCGTCGCGCTGGTGCTGAAGGTCCTCGCGGCACTGCCCTTCCTCGCGTTCGGGGTGCTGGTGCTCGTCGCGCCGCTGGACAGCTCGACGATCCCGCCCGAGGTGCTCGACAACCCCGACATCGCCGCCGCCGGTGTGACGGTGGAGACGCTGCTGTCGATCGTCCGGGTGTTCGGGGTGGTCTTCGTGGTGCTCTCGCTGCTCTACGTCCTGTTCGCCGTGCTGGCGTTCCTGGGCCGCAACTGGTCGCGCATCCTCGTCACCGTCATGACCGCGGGGTTCAGCCTGTTCCTGCTGTTCGCGGCCGTCAGCGGCGGCGCGGCCGACCCGGCGAGCGCGGGGATCCTGCTGCTGCCCGTCGTCCTGGCCGTCGCGGGCGTGGTCATCCTGTTCCTGCCCGCCTCGAACGCGTACTTCGCGCGGCGCTAGAGGCCCCCGCGCGGCCGGTCCGCGCGGATGTGAGACTGGCGGCCGTGGCCACACGCACGACGACGTCCCAGGACCTGTTCGCCCGCGCCTCCGCCGTCATCCCGGGTGGGGTCAACTCCCCGGTCCGCGCGTTCACCTCGGTGGGGGGCACGCCGCGGTTCATGACCTCGGCCCGTGGCCCGTGGCTCACCGACGCCGACGACAACACCTACGTCGACCTGATCTGCTCGTGGGGCCCGATGATCCTCGGGCACGCGCACCCGGCCGTCGTCGACGCCGTGCGCAGCGCCGCCGGGCAGGGACTGTCCTTCGGCGCCCCGACCCCCGCGGAGATCGAACTCGCCGAGGCGATCATCGGTCGGGTCGCGCCGGTCGAGCAGGTGCGGCTGGTCAACTCCGGCACCGAGGCCACGATGAGCGCGATCCGGCTGGCGCGCGGCATCACCGGCCGGAAGGTGATCGTCAAGTTCGCGGGCTGCTACCACGGCCACGTCGACGCGCTGCTCGCCCAGGCCGGGTCCGGCGTCGCCACGCTCGGGCTCCCCACCAGCCCCGGCGTCACCGGGGCGCAGGCCGCCGACACCGTCGTCCTGCCCTACAACGACCTCGACGCCGTGCGCGCGGTGTTCGCCGAGCGCGGCTCCGAGATCGCCTGCGTGATCACCGAGGCCGCCGCGGGCAACATGGGCGCGATCGCGCCGCAGCCGGGGTTCAACGCGGGGCTGCGCGACGTCTGCCACGAGCACGGTGCGCTGTTCGTCGTCGACGAGGTGATGACCGGGTTCCGCGTGTCGCCGTCGGGCTGGTTCGGCGTCGACGGGGTGGCGGGTGACCTCTACACGTTCGGCAAGGTCATGTCCGGCGGGCTGCCCGCCGCGGCGTTCGGCGGGCCTGCGTCGCTGATGGCCCACCTGGCCCCGGCCGGGCCGGTCTACCAGGCGGGCACGCTGTCCGGGAACCCCGTCGCCGTCGCGGCCGGGCTGGCGACGCTCCGCGCCGCCGACGACGCCGTCTACGCCACCCTCGACGCCAACGCGGAGCGCCTCGGCACGCTGCTCGGCGACGCGCTGTCGGCGGCGGGCGTCCCGCACCGCGTGCAGTACGCCGCGTCGATGCTCTCGGTCTTCTTCACCGAGGACGAGGTCGTCGACTACGCGGGCGCCCAGGCCGCCGCGACCTGGCGCTTCCCGGCGTTCTTCCACGCGCTGCTCGAGCGCGGGGTGTACCCGCCGCCGAGCGCGTTCGAGGCCTGGTTCGTCTCCGCGGCGCTCGACGACCGGTGCTGGGAGACCATCGAGGCCGCGCTGCCGGCCGCCGCGCAGGCCGCGGCCACGGCGACGTCGCCCGCCGAGGCGGGGCAGTGACACCTCCGGCCACGACACCTCCGGCGACACCGTCGGGGACGCGCACGACCGTCCACGTCCTGCGCCACGGCGAGGTCCACAACCCCGACGGCATCCTCTACGGCCGCATCCCGGGCTTCCGGCTCTCCGAGAACGGCCGCCACCAGGCCGAGCTGGTCGCGAAGGCGCTCGCCGACGCCGATCTGGGCGCCGTCGTCGCGTCGCCGCTGCAGCGCGCGCAGGAGACCGCCGCCCCGATCGCGGCCGCGCACGGCCTCGACATCGGAACCGACGAGGGGCTGATCGAGGCGGGCAACCGGTTCGAGGGGCTGAAGGTGGCGGTCGGTGACGGGGCGCTGCGCAGCCCGCGGCACTGGCCGAAGCTGCGCGACCCGTTCACGCCGTCGTGGGGCGAGCCGTACCTGGAGATCGCGCACCGGATGCTCGGGGCCGTGCACCGCGCGCGCGAGCTGGCGCCGGGTCGCGAGGTGCTGTGCGTGTCGCACCAGCTGCCGATCTGGACGCTGCGCCGGTTCGTCACCGGGCAGCGGCTCTGGCACGACCCGCGCCGCCGCCAGTGCGGGCTGGCCTCGCTGACGACGCTGGTCTTCGACGACGCCGAGCTGACCCAGCTGCGCTACTCCGAGCCCGCGGGGGCCAGCGACCCGCGCACGACCGGCGCATGAGGCGGCTCGCCCTCGCCGTCGTCGCGGTGCTCGCGCTCGCCGGCTGCTCCACCAGCCAGGACGCCGTGGCGAACGACGGCGAGTTCACGTTCGTCGCCCCGGGCGGCCAGACCACGATCCTCTACGACCCGCCCGCCGACCGCGGCCGCGTCACCGGGATCTCCGGGGAGAGCCTGCTCGAGCCCGGCACGGAGATCGGGATCGACGACTACGCCGGTCAGGTCGTGATCCTCAACGTCTGGGGGTCGTGGTGCGGGCCGTGCCGCGACGAGCTGCCCGACCTGCAGTTCGTGCAGGACTCCGTCGAGGGGGTGTCGGTGCTCGGTCTCGACGTGCGCGACTCCCGTGACGCCGCCGCCGACTTCGTGCGCGACCGGGGCCTGACGTTCGACTCGATCTACGACAGCCCGGCCCGCACCCTCGCCCGGCTGTCGGGCTACCCGCGCAACACCACCCCGTCGACGCTGGTGCTGGACAAGCAGCACCGGGTCGCCGCGGTGTACCTGACGCAGATCCGGATCACCGAGCTGATCCCGGTCGTCGAGCGGCTGGTGGCCGAGCCGGCCTGACTCGCACTACACGTTGTAGAACCCGGCGCGCGCGACCGGGGTGGACGGGCCTACCCTGGACCGTGATGGACCCCTCGACCACCCTCGCGGTCTCCGGCCCGCTGCTGGTCGCGGCCCTCGTGGCCGTGCTGGCGGGAGCGGTGAGTTTCGCGTCCCCGTGCGTCGTGCCGCTGGTCCCCGGCTACCTCGCCTACCTCGCCGGCCTGGTCGGCGCCGACGCCCCGCCGGCCACCCCGGCGCAGGTGCAGGTGCAGACCCGCCGCGCCGGGAGGTGGCGCGTCGCCGGCGCGGCCGGGCTGTTCGTCGCCGGGTTCACGGTGGTGTTCGGCGCGATCCTCACCGGCGTCGTCTGGCTCGCCGACACGCTCGTCGCGAACGAGGCGGTGCTGCAGCGAGTCGGCGGGGTCGTGATGATCGCGATGGGGCTGGCGTTCGTCGGGCTCATCCCGGTCCTGCAGAACGAGCGCCGCGTGCACTGGGTGCCGCGCGCCGGGCTGTGGGGCGCCCCGCTGCTGGGCGCGGTGTTCGGGCTCGGCTGGGTGCCGTGCATCGGCCCCACGCTGGCCGGGGTCGTCGCGGTCGCGGCGGGCACCGGGGGCGGGTCGCTGCGCGGGGTCGTGCTCACGCTCGCCTACTGCGCCGGGCTCGGGCTGCCCTTCGTCCTCATCGCGCTGGGCGCCTCGCGCGCCGTCACCGCGCTCGGCTGGCTGCGCCGCAACACCCGCGCGATCCAGATCGGCGGCGGCGTGCTGATGGTGGGCGTCGGCCTGCTCCTCGTCACCGGGATCTGGGGCGGGCTGCTCGCCCAGCTGCAGGTCTCGATCGCCGGCTTCACCCCGGCGCTGTAGATGGTCACCGAGGCGCCCGTCCGGGCCACCCCGCAGCAGCCGCGCCCGCCGGGCTGGACCGTGCTGCGCAACGCCTGGCGCGCACTCACCTCGATGCGCACCGCGCTGATCCTGCTGTTCCTGCTCGCCGTCGCGGCCCTGCCCGGGGCGCTGCTGCCGCAGCGCTCGCTCAACCAGCGCCTCGTCGACCAGTACTTCGCCGACTACCCGACCCTCGCGCCGCTGCTCGACCGCGTCGGGGCGTTCGACGTCTTCGCTGCCCCGTGGTTCGCCGCGATCTACCTGCTGCTGATGGTGTCGCTGATCGGGTGCGTCCTGCCCCGCACCGTCGACGACGCCCGCGCGCTGCGCGCGAAGCCCGTCGCCACCCCGCGCAACCTCGCCCGCCTGCCGCACCACGGCGGCGGCACACTCGACGCCGACCTCGACGGGGCCGCCGAGCGGGTGCGCGGGCAGCTGCGCGGCTGGCGGGTCGCCGAGCGCGAGGAGGACGGCGGGCGCCGCACGTTCTCCGCGGAGAAGGGCTACTCGCGCGAGATCGGCAACCTGGTCTTCCACCTGTCGCTGGTCGGGCTGCTGATCGGGTTCGCGGCCGGCAAGCTGTTCGGCTACGAGGGCCAGGTGATCGTGCCCGCGGGCGGCGGCGAGTTCTGCAACACCGGCATCCTCGGCTACGACTCGTTCCGCGCGGGCACGCTCGTCGACGGCACCGACCTCGCGCCGTTCTGCGTCCGCGTCGACGACTTCACCGCCACCTACCTGCCCACCGGCCAGCCCGACCGGTACGACGCCGCACTGGGCTACCAGACCGGTGCGGACCTCGCCGCAGGCTCCGCCGACGCCTGGCGCTCCTTCCCGCTGTCGGTGAACAACCCGCTGCGCACCGACGGCGCCCGCGTCTACCTGCTCGGCAACGGCTACGCGCCGATCTTCACGGTGACCTTCCCCGGCGGCGAGGTGCGCACCGGCGACGTGCAGTGGCGTCCCGTCGACCAGGCGACGCTGCTGTCGGAGGGGGCCACGAAGTTCGAGCCGCCCGGCGTCACCGACGACGAGCAGCGGCGCACCGGGCAGCTCGCGATCACCGGGCTGCTCGCGCCCACCACGTCCGGCGGCGCCGTCGTCACCTCGGTGTTCCCCGACCTGCGCGACCCCGAGGTCGCGATCGACGTGCTGCGCGGCGACCTCGGCCTCGACGACGGGCGCGGGCAGTCGATCTTCGAGGTGGACCAGGCGCAGGTCGACTCCGGGGCCCTGGTGCGGGTGGCGCGGGAGAACCTCGTGCCCGGCCAGGGCCTCACCCTCGACGACGGCACGCAGATCCGGTTCGACGGCGTGCGCAAGTGGGTCAACCTGCAGATCAGCCACGATCCCGGCCAGATCTGGGTGCTCGTGTTCGCCGTGACCATGCTCGCCGGGCTGGCGGCCTCGCTGGGCGTGCGCCGTCGCCGGTTCTGGGCCCGCCTCACCCCCTCCGACCAGCCCGGACGTACCGTGGTGGAGCTCGGTGGGCTCGCCCGCACCGACCGCGCCGGATACGGCGAGGAGTTCGACCGCCTCCGGGCGGACCTGCTGGAACCCCACGTGGTGAAGGACCCCTGATGCTCGCTCAGTACAGCGACCTCCTCTTCATGGCCGCCGTCGGCGTCTACGTGCTGGCGATGGTCCTGCACGCGGCCGAGTTCGCGGCCGCCCGGTCGGCGAAGCCGGTCCTGGTCGGGGCAGGCGGACCGGACACCGTCGAGCCACCGGCGCGCAGCGAGCGCTACGCGCGGATGGCCGTCTCGCTGACGGTGCTGGGTGCGGTGCTGCAGTTCGCCTCGATCGTCACGCGCGGGCTGGCCGCGGAGCGCTGGCCGCTGGGCAACATGTACGAGTTCACCTCGGCGATCTGCCTGGCCGCGGTCGTCGGCTGGCTGGTGATGCTCCGCCGCTCGCCGGTCACGCGGGCCGTGGGCCCGTTCGTCCTGCTGCCGGTGGTCGTGCTGCTGTTCCTCGCCGGCACCGTGCTCTACGCCCAGGCCGCACCCGTCGTGCCGGCCCTGCAGTCGTATTGGCTGGTCATCCACGTCACCACGATCACGATCTCGTCGGGGCTGCTGCTCGTGCCCGGCGTCGCGAGCATCCTGTTCCTGATGCGGGGCGCCGGCTGGCTGTCCGACCGGCTGCCGTCGGCCGACGTCCTCGACCGGCTCGCCTACCGCGTCACGATCATCGCCTTCCCGCTGTTCACCTTCGCCGTCATCGCCGGGGCCATCTGGGCCGAGGCCGCGTGGGGCCGGTTCTGGGGCTGGGACCCCAAGGAGACCGTCGCGTTCGTCTCCTGGGTGATCTACGCCGCGTACCTGCACGCCCGCGCCACCGCGGGCTGGCGGGCGGCCCGGGCCGCCTGGATCAACGTGGCCGGGTTCGCCACCGTGCTGTTCAACCTGTTCTTCATCAACATGGTGGTCGCCGGCCTGCACTCCTACGCGGGCCTGGGCTGATCGCGATCAGGGCCACCCGTACGCGCCTCGACCGCGGGCGGTGACGCGACTACCGTCGGCGTCCGTGGCAGGGTCAAGCGGTCGGTACGACGGGTTCGACGGGAAGCGTTGATGACGGAGCGTGAGTCCGAGAGCGACGGGGACTACGCCGACGGCTCGGTCGGTCGCTATGTCCGCGAGCAGTGGGGCGCCGCGGCCCCACCTCGCAAGACCCGCCCGTACGTGGCGCCGGTCCGGCCGTCGGAGTCCCCGGCCGACGGCGAGCAGCCCGACGCGCCGGCGGGCGACCCCTCGTTGCCCCTGCGCCCCCCGGCCCACCGGCTCGACGAGCTGGCCGAGCACGACGACGTCGCGGCCTGGGCGGAGCGGGGCCGGGCGGCCGCGACCCGTCCGGCGGAGCCCGACGGCCCGGGAGCCGCACCGGTGGCGCCCGAGGCGGGCGGACGCGTCCCGGAGGCCCGGGTCCCCGACCCCCGGACCGCCGGTCCCGCGCCCGCCGACGCCCGTCGCCCGGACGCGCCCCCCGCCGCTGCCCGGCAGGCCGAGACGCCCGCCGGTGACCGCCCGGCCGACGACCGTGCAGCCGATGACCGGGCAGCCCGTGACCGGGCAGCCGGCGAGGGTGCAGCCGGCGCCCGCCCCGCGCCGGCCCGTCCCGCGGCCGCCGTACCGCCGCCCGCGCGTCCGCCGCGCCCCCCGTTCCAGCCCGGCCCCTCGGGCGTCACCGGACCCCCTGCCGCCGGGAACGGGTCCGCGCCCGACCCCGGTCCGCGCACCCCGCCCCGCGGGGCCCCGCGCTGGACCGACCCCGGCGCCGTCGCCGCCCAGCAGGCCCAGCACGCCCGCAACCCCGAGCAGCCCGACCTGTCCTCGGCCCGGCTGCTGCGCCCCAGCAAGCGGCCCCCGCAGTCGGGGTGGCGCCGGCTGGTCTACGTCCTGTCCGGGCGGCTGATCAACCCGGGGGAGAGCCCCCTGGACGTGCGCCGTCGCGAGCTCACCGTGCGCGTCAACCAGCCGCTGCTGGGCTGCTACAAGATCGGCGTGCTGAGCCTGAAGGGCGGCGTCGGCAAGACCACGATGACGGCCACCCTCGGCGCGACGTTCGCGTCGCTGCGCGGTGACCGCGTCGTGGCCGTCGACGCCAACCCCGACCGCGGCACGCTGAGCCAGAAGATCCCGCTGGAGACCAGCGCGACCGTGCGCAACCTGCTCCGCGACGCGCAGCGCGTCCGCCGCTACACCGACGTGCGGGCCTACACCTCGCAGGGGCCGTCGCGGCTGGAGGTGCTGGCCAGCGAGCAGGACCCGGCGGTCTCGGAGGCGTTCAGCGAGGACGACTACCGCCGCACCGTCAACCTGCTGGAGCACTTCTACAACATCGTGCTCACCGACTGCGGCACCGGACTGATGCACTCGGCGATGTACGGCGTGCTCGGGGTGGCCGACCAGCTGATCATCGTGTCGTCCAGCTCGATCGACGGGGCGCGCAGCGCGTCGGCCACGATGGACTGGCTCGACGCCCACGGCCACGGCGACCTCGTGCGCAACGCGGTGGCGGTGGTCAACAGCGTCAGCCGCTCGTCGGGCGGGGTGGACCTGGACCGGGTGGCCGAGCACTTCGCGGCGCGCTGCCGGGCCGTCGTGCAGATCCCCTTCGACGCACACCTGCAGGAGGGGGCGGAGGTCGATCTGGACAGGCTGGAGCCCCAGACGCGCCTCGCGCTCCTGGAGCTGGCCGCCGCCGTGGCCGACGCGTTCGCCTCGGCCCACAGCAGCGGCTGAACCCCGCTCAGGCCGGCGGGTCGTCCGGGCGCTTCACGCGCTCGTCGAGCTGGCGCAGGAAGTCGGGATCGTCGTCGGGGCCGCTGACGCGCGGGCGGGCCGGACCGGGGCCGGACCGCTCACCCGCGGGCGACTCGTCGCCGCCGACGGTGCTCATCGCCTTCCAGAGCACCAGTGCGATGATCGCGGCGCCGACGAACGCGATGAAGAACAACATGGCCACCACCTCCGCCGTCGAGATTAGCGGAGGTGGGGCGTGACGGGGGTGAAGCCGCCGGATGCGATGCGGCGGAGCGTGCTCAGCCGTGCGCGGGCGGTAGCGTCGCCTCGCTGGTGAGGTCGGCGAGCAGGCCGCGGACCTCGGACTCGCGGAAGCGGCGGTGCCCGCCCGGGGTGCGGATCGAGCCGATGCGACCGGCCGAGGCCCAGCGGGTGACGGTCTTGGGGTCGACGCGGAACAGACCGGCGACCTCGCCGGGGGTGAGGAGTCTTTCCTCGCTGCTCGTGGGTGCTGCCATGGTGCGCCTCCAGGTGGAATGTCCTGATGCATCGTGACACTCGGGACCCCGGGTACTCGAACGGTTGTCCGGAGGTAAAGGGCGCCTAAAGGACGAAACGGACGAGCGTCCGGGTCGTCCCGCGGGGTCGTAGGCTCGGGGCATGACGTCACCACCCGCCCCGGGCCTGCTGCCCACCATCGGGCTCTACGCGCTCGCGCGGCTCGGGCTCGTCGCCGTCGTCGCCGCGCTGCTCGCGCTCGCGGGTGTCCCGGTGCTGGTCGCGGTGCTGGTGGGGCTGATCGTGGCGCTGCCGCTGTCGATGGTGCTGTTCCGCGGGCTGCGGTCCCGCCTCGACGCGGCACTGGCCGAGTCGTCGCGGCGGCGCGGGGCGGAGCGCGAGGCGCTGCGGTCGCGGCTGCGCGGGGAGACCGAGTAGCGGCTGCGCCGCCCGCGCGTGCGGGTCAGAGCACGCCGCTGAGCGCCGTGCCGACGCCGGTGAGGACGGACCACGCGAGGAGCGTCACCCCGGTGGCGCCGAGCACGCGGACCAGCGCGCGCCCGTCGGCCCCCTGCAGCACCTGGCGGGCCGGCAGGAACGCCAGCGGCAGCGCGGCCAGTGCGATCAGCATCGGCCAGCTGCGCAGCCCGGCCAGCGCGGAGAGCAGGAACGGGGCGGCGACGAGCGCGACGTAGAGGCGCCGGGTGTCGGTGTCGCCGAGCAGGACGGCGAGCGTGCGCTTGCCGGAGACGGTGTCGGTGGGGATGTCGCGCAGGTTGTTGGCCACGAGCACCGCGCACGTCAGCAGCCCGACGCCGACCGCCCCGATCACCGCGAGCGGGCTCGGCGGCCCGCTCTGCGTGATCACGGTGCCGAGCACGGCGACCGGCCCGAAGAACACGAACACGGCCACCTCGCCGAGCCCCGCGTAGCCGTAGGGCCGCGAGCCGCCGGTGTAGAACCAGGCGCCGGCGATGCACAGGGCGCCCACCGCGATCAGCCACCACTGCTGGGCGAGGGACACCAGCGTCAGGCCGGCCAGCCCCGCCACCACGAAGCAGCCGAACGCCGCCGCGCGCACGCTGGAGGCCTCCGCCAGCTTCGACCCGACCAGGCGCACCGGCCCGACCCGGTCGTCGTCGGTGCCGCGGATGCCGTCGGAGTAGTCGTTGGCGTAGTTCACGCCGATGACCAGCGCGACGGCCACGAGCAGCGCCAGCAGTGCCCGCCCCGGCGCGACGGTCCCGGCCCCGATCGCGGCGCCGGTCCCGACCACGACCGGGGAGACGGCGGTCGGCAGGGTGCGCGGGCGGGCGCCCTGCACCCACTGGTTCAACGTGGCCACACGGGAACGCTATCCGGCCCGGTCACCGCGGCCCCTGGGGTGGGTGGTGCCCCGGACCGGTCACCGCGGGTGGACGGCCGGGTGATCGGTCCGGGACGGGGGTGGTGGTCGGTCCGGCGACCGCGCCGCTCGACTCGTGACGATCAGCCGAGGGGGGCGTCGGGGGTCGTGCTCGGGGTGGTGGTGGGCGCCGGAACCTCCGGGGTGGTGGTCGCGCCCGTGGTGTCGCAGGGGGTGGCGGCCGGGGTGGCGCTGCTCGTGGCGGCACCGGTCGCGGAGGTGGGGTCGGCCGACGGGGTGCCGGTCGGGGTGGGGTCGGCCGACGGGGTGCCGGTCGGGGTGGCGTCGGCGGTGGAGGTGTCGGTGGTAGTGGTGGCGGCGTCGGCGGTGGCGCCGTCGGCGGGGGCGGCCGCGGTGGCGTCGGTGGAGGTGTCGCTGGTGGGGGTGCCGGTCGGGGTGGCGTCGGCGGAGGCGGCGTCGGCGGCGGTGGAGGTGGCGTCGGTGCCGGCGTCGGCGCACGAGGTGGCGGTGGTGGCGTCGGCGGGGGTGGCGCTGTCGCCGGCGACGGGGGCGTCGGTCGTCGCGGGGGCGGTGTCGCACGAGGCCACGCCCTCGGCGTCGGTCACCTCGTCGGCCTCGATGTACTGGTCGGTGCCGATCCGCAGCCAGGTGCCGGACGCCGCGGACAGGGCGCACTCGACGGGGACGGCGGCGCTCTCCGCGGCCACGCCCACGACCTCGGCGCCCGAGTCGGGGGCCGCGAGGACGTCGACCGGGGAGTCGGAGCTCACCAGGGAGAGGCGGACCGAGCCGGTCCACAGGTAGTCGACGGTGACCCAGGCGTTGTCGGTGAGGCCGAGCGCGTCCCAGAACAGGCCGTCGCCGAGGTCGATGCCGGCCGGGTTGGAGGGGGTGCGGCCGAACTGGTCGCGCCCGCCGTTGTAGCCGTCGGCGTGCGCGGCCTGGGCCTGCGGCACGCCCTGGGGGAGGTCCTTCCACTCCTGGCGCTGGTCGGAGGGGTTCCAGTAGTCGTCGCGGGTGTTCCACGGGCCCACGTCCCAGACCGGGGCGAACGCGCAGCGGCCGTTGGGGGCGCAGACCTTGACCGAGTAGTCGCTGGTGTTGCGCGGCGCGAGGGCGCGGCGGGAGGGCAGGGCGACGAAGTGGTCGCGCTCGGCGATGACGTGCCCGTTGGCGGTGGTGCCGCCGGCGAGGCCCTCGCGGGTGGCGAAGACGCGGTAGTTCAGGGCCGCGGACTCCACCACGGCCTCGGTGCGCGCGGTGGCCGGGTGCGCGGTGACGGTGACGCCCCGGACGGCCGGCTCGGCGGCCGGGTCGCCGGTGAGGACGAGGCGCGTCTGCACCTCCGAGGTCGGCTCGGGCAGCGCGGCCGTGCCGGAGGTGGCGGGCACCCACTCCGTCCAGCCGCCCGACGCCCGGCGCCCGCGGACGTCGACCGCCGCGGTGCTGCCCTCGGGGAGGTCCCCGTCGACGGCGACGTCGACGCGGTCGGTCCGCATCTCGAGCGGGTGCGTCGGCAGCGTGAGCAGGCCGGTCGGGACGGGCGCGCCGTCGTCGTCGGGGAGCAGGTGGGTGCCCGCGTGGTCGAGCCGGGCGGTCCCGCCGTCGACGGTCACGCCCGCGCTCTCCCCGGCGACGAGGTCGGGAGCCCACGACGCCGTGCCGGTCTCGGTGGCGGCGGCCGGTCCGGCCGTGCCGAGCGCGAGTGCGCCGACGACGGCCAGCAGGGTCGCGGTGCGCAACCTCATCCGCATGGTGAGAACTCCCCGTGTTGTTGCTGTGACTGCTGGTGCGTGTGTTGCTTCTGATGGCGCAGCAAACGGGATGAGTGAGTAGTGGTCAATCAACGCAGAGTGAGCGACCTGATGTGATGGCGCTATCGGTCACCCGCTCGGGGGCTCCAGGCCGTCCGTCACCGTGACGAGCCGCGCGACCGCTGCCCGATCGGGCTTCCCGATCCCCCGGATCGGGATCTCCAGCACGTCGACGATCCGGCGCGGCACCGCGGCCCGCCCGAGTGCCGCGCGCACCGCGTCGCGCAGGCGGTCGTCGTCCGGGCGGGCGGGTCCGGCCACCACCGCGGCGGCGACGACCTGTCCCCACTGCTCGTCGGCGACCCCGACGACGCACACCGCGCGGATCCCCGGCTGCGCGGCCAGCACCCGCTCGACGGCGGCGGGTGCGACCTTCTCCCCGCCCGTGACGATCACGTCGTCGGCCCGGCCGAGCACCTCCAGCCGCCCACCGGTCCAGCGGCCGAGGTCTCCGGTGCGGAACCGACCGCCGAACGGGGGCCCGCCGAGGTAGCCGAGGGCGAGCGTCGGCCCGCCGAGCACGATGCGGCCGTCGGGTTCCAGGTCGACGGTGACGCCGTCGAGCGGCACCCCGTCGTAGACGCAGCCGCCCGCGGTCTCGCTCATCCCGTAGGTCGTGACGACGGCGACGCCCGCGTCGAGCGCCCGGCGGTGCAGCCCCGCCTCCAGCGCCGCCCCGCCGACGAGGACCGCGCGGTAGGTGCGCAGCGCGTCCAGGGCGGCCCCGCCCGCGTCGAGGACGCGCAGCAGCTGGGTCGGGACGAGGCTGGTGTGCCGCGCGCCGGGGCCCAGGCGGTCGGTGGCGGCCGCGAACGCGTCGGGGCGGAAGCCGGTGCGCAGGTCCTGCACGACGGGCGGTGCGCCGCCCAGCAGCGCCCGCACGACCACCTGCACCCCGGCGACGTGCTCGGCGGGCAGCGCGAGCAGCCAGCGGGCCGGTCCGCCGAGCCGGGCCGCGGTGGCCGCCGCCGACGCCCGCAGCGCGTCCGCGGGCAGCGCCACCAGCCGGGGCTCCCCGGTCGACCCGGACGTCGCGATCACGACCGCGGTGCCCGGCGGGGGCGGCCCGGCCGGGGCCGGGGTCACCGCGGCACCGGCGCGCGGGAGCACGGCCGGCCCGCCGTCCAGGGCGGCGGCCAGCGCCCCGACCAGCACGTCGACGCCGTCGGGGGAGCCGTCGAGGGTGATCGTCCGCATGGACCGAGTCCACACGGTCACCGCGGTCGGGGCCACCCGGGGGCCCGACCGTCACGGTGGGTGCCGGCGCCGCCACCCACACGTGGCGTTCCCTCACCCCGTCGGCGCGCAACGCCGCAGCTCAGGGCCGCGATAAGGGGTCATGGAGATGATGAGCTGGGTCGCGGTCGGGGTGACGACGTGGATGGCGGGGTCCGTGCCGCTCGCCCTGCTCGTGGGCGCCGCGATCCGCGCGGGCGGTGCGTCCCCGCGGCGCACCGCCGCCCGGCGGGCACCGTCCCACGTCCGGCACGGGCTGGGCTGCACCGGACGGCGGGTCGTTCCGGGCGTCGCCTGACCCGACGGGGCCGGTGGCTCAGTAGTGCCAGGGGTACGCGGCCCAGTCGGGCTCGCGCTTCTCCAGGAACGCGTCGCGGCCCTCGACGGCCTCGTCGGTCATGTAGGCCAGGCGGGTGGCCTCGCCCGCGAAGAGCTGCTGGCCGACCAGCCCGTCGTCGGTGAGGTTGAACGCGTACTTGAGCATCCGCTGCGCGGTGGGCGACTTGCCGTTGATCTCCTTCGCCCACTGCAGCGCCGTGGCCTCCAGCTCCGCGTGCGGCACGACCGCGTTGACCGCGCCCATCCGGTGCGCGTCGGCGGCGGAGTACTCGCGGCCCAGGAAGAAGATCTCGCGGGCGAACTTCTGCCCCACCTGCTTGGCCAGGTAGGCCGAGCCGTAGCCGCCGTCGAAGCTGCCGACGTCGGCGTCGGTCTGCTTGAAGCGGGCGTGCTCGGCGCTGGCCAGCGTGAGGTCGGCGACCGCGTGCAGCGAGTGCCCGCCACCGGCGGCCCAGCCGTTGACGACGGCGATGACGACCTTCGGCATGAACCGGATCAGCCGCTGGCACTCGAGGATGTGCAGCCGGCCCGCGCGCCCGGCCTGCACGGTGTCGGCCGTGTCGCCGTCGGCGTACTGGTAGCCGGAGCGCCCGCGGATGCGCTGGTCACCGCCCGAGCAGAACGCCCACACGCCGTCCTTGGGGGCGGGGCCGTTGCCGGTGAGCAGGACGCAGCCGACGTCGGGGGTCTGCCGGGCGTGGTCGAGCGCGCGGTACAGCTCGTCGACGGTGCCGGGGCGGAACGCGTTGCGCACCTCGGGCCGGTCGAACGCGATGCGCACGGCACCGGTGTCGACGGCCCGGTGGTAGGTGACGTCGACGAAGTCGAAGCCCTCCACCGGACGCCACGCGGAGGGATCGAAGATCTCGGAGACCTGTTCGGACACGGGCCGCACATTACGGATCCCGTACGCGGCGGGCGGCGGCCCCACCGCGGCGGCAGGATCACGCGGGATGAGACGCCCGCTGACGATCGTGCTGGTCGCCCTGCCCGGTCTGCTGCTCGCCGCCGTCGGGTACCTGGTCCACCCCGGCTTCCTCGACGCCTCGACCGCGCGGGCCTGGTGGACGGTGCACGTGTACCTGGTGCCGGTGTTCCCGCTGATCCCGCTCGCGCTGTGGGTGCTGCTGCGCGGCGTCACGGGGCCGGTGGCGGCGCTGGCGCGGGTGGCGGCGTACGGCTTCGCCGTCTTCTACACCGCGCTCGACGTCCTCTCCGGCATCGGCGCCGGGCTCGTCGTCGAGGCCGGCGTCCCCGAGCTCGCCGGGCGGCTGTTCGGCGTCGGCGACGCACTGGGCCACGCCGGGGTGTGGATGCTGCTCGGCGCCGCGCTGCTGACCGGCCTCGCGCTGCTCCGGCGCGACGGCCCGCGGGTGCTCCCCGGCGCTCTCGTGCTGGCGGGGGCCTGCTTCCCGTTCATGACGGGGCACATCTTCCACCCGGTGGGCGTCGCCGCGATGCTGCTCGTCGCGCTCGGCTGCGCGCTGATGGCGGCGGCCCGGCGGGAGCCCGCCTCGACGCCCGGCCCGTCGTGATCGGGCGCGGCGGGCTCGTGGGGGCGCGGGCCACGTGCCGGTCTGCGACGCTGGGCGGGTGACGACGGTGGAGCGGACGGAGCAGACCTCCCGGGCCGGATGGTGGACGGTCGCGGCCGCGGCGGCTCCCGGGCTCGTGCTCGCCGTCGCGGGGCTGTTCCACCCCGGGGCGCTGGCCCCGTCGACGGCCACGCAGTGGTGGACCCTGCACGTCGTCCTGCTGCCGCTGTTCCCGCTGCTCGCGGTGGCCCTGTGGGTGCTGCTGCGCGGGGAGCGCGGCGTGGTGGCGTGGCTCGCGCGGATCGCCGCCTACGGCTACGCCGCCTTCTACACCGCGCTCGACGTGCTGGCCGGCATCGGGGCCGGGTACCTCGTCGAGAAGGCCCAGGGCGGCAGCCAGGAGGCCAACGACCTGCGCGCGCTCGGCAACGACCTCGGGATGATCGGGTCCTGGTCGTTCCTCGTGGCCGCGCTGCTGACCGGTCTGCTGCTGGTGCGTCGCGACGGGCGGGCGGCCCTGCCCGGCGCGGTGATCCTCGTCGGCGGGGCGGCGAGCTTCCTGCACGGCCACATCTACTGGCCCTCCGGCGGCCTCGCGGTGCTCGCCGTCGGCGTCGGGTGCGGGGCGCTGGCGTACACCGCGCGGCCGCGCCGGACGCCCCGGTAACGGGACTCGCGGGATCGCGGCGCGGCCGCGGGGCCGCCGGCACTGGCAGGATCGGGTCCGTGCAGACCCTGCCCAAGGGCGCCAACGCGCCGCTCCCGCCCGGTCCCGTCTCGGTGCGCGTCACGGCCGCCGCGCCCGTCGACATCTCGGCCCTGCTGGTCGCGGCCACCGGGAAGGTGCGCGGCGACGCCGACTTCGTGTTCTACAACCAGCCCCAGGCGGCCGGCGTCCGCTACAACCCCGACGGCGTCGACGTCGACCCGTCGGCGGTGGAGGACGCGATCGAGACCGTCGTCGTCACCGCGAGCCTCGACGGCCGCGGGCCCGCCACGTTCGGCGCGCTCGGCGGGCTGCGGATGGACGTCGCGGTCGGCGGGTCGCCGCTGGTGACGTTCACGCCCGAGGGCCTCGGTGCGGAGACGGCGCTGCTGTGCGTCGAGATCTACCGGCGCGGCGCGCAGTGGAAGGTGCGCGCGGTCGGGCAGGGCTACGCGAACGGGCTCGGCGGGATCGCCACCGACTACGGCATCTCCGTCGACGACGAGCCGGCGCAGGTGGCGGCCGCGCCTGCGGCGCCCGCCCCGCCCGCCGCCCCGTCCGTCGTCAACCTCGACAAGGGGAAGGTGTCGCTGGCCAAGCGGCAGACCGTCTCGCTGACGAAGACCGGCGCACCGGCCCTGCGGCGCGTCGCGATGGGCCTGGGCTGGGACCCGGCGCGGGGCGGGCGCAGCATCGACCTCGACGCGTCCGCCGTCGTGATCGGCAGCCGCGGCAAGAAGACCGACTCGGTGTGGTTCATGTCCAAGAGCGCCTTCAAGGGCGCGCTGGAGCACTCCGGCGACAACCTCACCGGCGACGGGGACGGCGACGACGAGACCATCCAGGTCGACCTCGCGAAGCTCCCCGACGACGCGCAGGCGATCGTGTTCGTCGTCAACTCCTTCCAGGGGCAGAAGTTCACCGAGGTCAGCCGGGCCTACTGCCGCCTCGTCGACCTCGACACCCGCGCCGAGCTCGTCCGATTCGAGCTGACCGACTCCAAGCCGCACACCGGCGTGATCATGTGCGTGCTGCGCCGCGCGGGCGCCGCCTGGACGATGACCGCGATCGGCGAGTTCCACGACGGCAAGACGGTCCGCGCGATGTACGGCCCGGCCGAGGCGCTGCTGAGGGACCTGGGCTAGCGGTGGACCAGGTCGGCGCGGACCCGATGGGCGCCCGGGTGCTGGGGGCGCTGCGCACGGCCGTCATCTCCGGGGAGCTGGCGCCGGGCTCGCTGCACTCGGTGCAGCAGCTCGCGACCCAGCTGGGGGTGTCGCGCACGCCCGTCCGGGAGGCGCTGATCCAGCTGGCGCAGCAGGGGATCGTCCGGTTCGAGCGCAACCGCGGCGTGCGGGTTCTGCAGACCTCGCTGCACGACCTCGAGGAGGTCTTCGCGCTGCGGCTGCTGCTGGAGGTCCCGGCCACCCGCCGCGCCTGCGCGTTGCTGGACGCCGCCGGGCGCCGGGACCTGCGGAGGGTCTTCCGGGCGATGGAGCGCGCGGCCGACGCCGACGACGAGTTCGCTCTCTGGGAGCACGACCGGCGCTTCCACCGGGCGGTGCTGGAGGCGTCGGGCAACCGGCGGCTCGCGCAGTACGTCGACGGGCTGCGCGACACGGTCCTGCGGCGCGGGGTGTCGACGGCGCGGTCGTCGCGCTCGCTGCACGACATCGTCGCCGAGCACGTGGTGATCCTGGAGCGGATCGAGGCGGGCGACCCCGACGGGGCGGCGGCGGCCATGCACGCGCACGTCCGGCACACCGCGGAGCTGCTCATCGCGCAGGAGAGCGGGGAGCCTGCGGGCACCGTCGAGATCGACCTGGGCTGGACGACCCATGATCGGATGCGCACGGATTGACGAGTGGCATGTCACATGCCACGGTGCGGTCAGGCGCGTCCGAGCGCGTCCCTCGACGGCGAGAGGATCCCCCATGGCCACTGCGAACAAGGTCACCGTCATCCCCTGCGGGGCGATGACGGCCGACCTCACCTGGCTCCTGATCAAGCCAGGAAAGTCGATCACCGACCGCCACCACAAGGACGCGCCGCCGCCGTGGGTCGACGTCCCCACGCACTGCGTCCTGGTGGAGACCGACGAGGGCAAGGTCCTCTGGGACACCAGCTGTCCGAGCGACTGGGAGGAGCGCTGGGCGCCCACCGGCCTGCAGGACTTCTTCCCCTACGACAAGGCCTCCGACGACGAGTACCTCGACGCGCGGCTCAACCAGCTCGGCGTCGGCCTCGACGAGATCGACTACGTGATCCTGTCGCACCTGCACTTCGACCACGCCGGCAACGCGCAGATGTTCAAGAACACCAACGCGAAGCTGGTCTGCCACGAGCGCGAGAAGGACTTCGCGTTCAACTTCGAGGGCCCCTTCAACGGCGCGCACCTCAAGGCCGACTACGAGGGCCTGGACTTCCAGACCGTCTCCGGCGACACCGACTTCCTCCCCGGCATCAAGCTCATCGAGACGCCCGGCCACACCGTCGGCACGATGTCGATGCAGGTCGACCTGCCCGACACCGGCACGATGATCTTCACCTCCGACGCCGTCTACATGGGCGAGAGCTTCGGCCCGCCCGCCACGCCGGCCGCGATCGTCAACAACCTCGAGGACTTCTACAAGTCCGTCGAGAAGCTGCGCGGGATCCAGGAGAAGACCGGCGCGCAGATGGTCTTCGGCCACGACGCCGAGCAGATCCACCAGCTGCGCGTGGCGCCGGACGGGTCGTACACGTGACCGCCGACGTACTTCCTCCCGCGGAGGCGACATCATGACCGGGATCGAGCTGAAGGAGGAGACGATCTTCACGTGGGGTGCGCCCCCGCTGAAGTTCGGGGCGGGCGCCTCGGACGAGATCGGCTTCGAGATGTCCGGCTACGGCGTCAAGCGGGTCCTGATCGTCACCGATCCGGGCGTCAGCGCGCTGGGCATCCCGCAGCGCATCGCCGACACGCTCTCCCGCTACGACATCTCCTCGGAGATCTTCGACGGCGTGCACGTCGAGCCCACCGACGACTCGATGAACAAGGCCGTCGAGTACGCCAGGGTGCAGGGCGAGTGGGACGGCTTCGTGGCCGTCGGGGGCGGGTCGGCGATCGACACGGCCAAGGCGATCAACCTGCTGACGTCGCACCCCGGCGAGCTGATGGACTACATCAACAAGCCGATCGGTGCGGCCAAGACCCCGCCCGGGCAGCTCAAGCCGCTGATCGCGGTGCCGACGACGGCGGGCACCGGCTCGGAGTCCACCGCGATGTGCGTGCTGGACATCCTGTCGATGAAGGTCAAGACCGGGATCAGCCACTGGCGGCTGCGCCCGACCCTGGCCGTGATCGACCCGCTGCTGACGATGACGCTCTCGCCGGAGGTCTCCGCGGCGTCGGGCATGGACATCGTGTGCCACGCGGTGGAGAGCTACACCGCGCGCTACTACACGACGTTCGACCGCAAGAAGCCCGAGGAGCGCGTCACCTACTGCGGCTCCAACCCCGTGTCGGACCTGTGGTGCGAGAAGGCGATGGCGCTCATCGCGCAGTCGTTCCGCGGGTCGGTCCGGGAGGGCTCGCTGGAGGACCGCTCGAACATGATGATGGCCGCGACGTTCGCGGGCATGGGGTTCGGCAACTCCGGCGTGCACATCCCGCACGCCAACGCCTACCCGATCGCGGGCATGGTCAAGGACTACCGCCCGGCGGGCTACCCGCAGGACGAGCCGATGGTGCCGCACGGCCAGTCGGTGTCGCTGACCGCGCCCGAGGCGTTCCGCTTCTCCTTCGAGTCCGCCCCGGAGCGGCACCTGAGGGCCGCGGAGCTGATGGACCCGCGCGCCGACAAGCACTCCACGCCGTCGGAGCAGCTGCCGTCGGTGCTCGTCTCGCTGATGCGCGACATCGACATCCCCAACGGGATCGGCGGCGTCGGCTACACCGAGTCGGACGTCCCGGACCTCGTCCCCGGCACGATGAAGCAGGCCCGCCTGCTCGCGACGTGCCCGAAGACGCCGACCGAGGACGACATCGCCGGGATCCTGACCCGGTCCATCGAGAACTGGTAGCCCCCGTGCGCGGAAAAGGGGGCCCCGGCCCCCTTTTCCGCGCACAGGCACCGGAGGTGCACATGCCGATCTACGTCTTCAAGTGCGAGTGCGGGTACCGCTTCGAGCACCTCGCCTCCTTCGACGCCGCCGCGCCCGGCTGCCCCTCCTGCGGCGGCGAGACCCGCAAGATCCCCGCCGGGTTCAGCCTGGGCGGTCAGGCGAGCGCCGGGCTGTCCAAGGAGCAGATGCCGCAGACCTGGCGCGGCACCTACAACGGCGACCGCGAGTACGTCACGAGCCTGCGCCGCCAGTGGGACAAGCGCCAGCAGGTGGAGGCGAAGCACCCCGAGATCGCCGGCGACCAGCGCCCGATCATCGCCCACGAGGGCCGCTACCACGCCGCGCCCCTGCGGGCGGGCGACGTCCCGCTCGGCGGAGCCGCTGGTCAGGGACCCGCGGCGGGCACAGGGCACGGACACGGCCACGGGGGCCACGGCCACGGTCACGGTCACGCCGGGACGCCTGCGACGAAGCCCACCACGGGGTCGACGGGTGCTTCCCCGGCGGGCGGCTCAGACTGACCCCGTGAGCAGTTCCGACGTCGACGACCTGTCCGCCGCACTGAGCAGGGCCGTGCGCGGTCCCGTCCGGTTCGATCCGGCGCACCGCGCGATGTACGCGGCCGACGCGTCGAACTACCGGCGGGTGCCGATCGGGGTGGTCACCCCCGTCGACGTCGACGACGTCGAGGCCGCGGTGTCCGTGTGCTCCGCGCACGACGTGCCCGTGCTGCCGCGCGGGGCGGGCACCTCGATCGCGGGCCAGGCCGTCAACCACGCGGTGGTCCTCGACTTCACCAAGCACCTCAACCGGATCGAGTCGATCGACCCCGACGCCCGCACCGCGCGCGTGCAGCCCGGCGTCGTGCTCGACAAGCTGCGCGACGCCGCGCGCCCGCACGGCCTGACGTTCGGGCCCGACCCGTCGACGCACAACCGCTGCACGCTCGGCGGGATGATCGGCAACAACGCGTGCGGCTCGCACTCGGTGGCGTGGGGCAAGACCGTCGACAACGTCCACGCGCTCGACGTCCTCACCTACCGCGGGCAGCGCCTCGAGCTGGGCCCGGGCACCGACGGCGCCGGGATCCCCGCGCAGCTGCGCGCGCTCGGCGAGCGCACGGCCGAGCTGGTGCGCACCACGTTCCCGGACCTGACGCGCCGCGTGTCGGGCTACAACCTCGACCAGCTGCTCCCGGAGCACGGGTTCGACCTGGCCAAGGCGCTCGTCGGCACCGAGGGGACCTGCGCGACCCTGCTCGGGGCCACCGTCCGGCTCGTCGAGTCGCCGGCGTTCCGCGCGCTGGCCGTGCTCGGGTTCCCGGACGCCTACATCGCGGCCGACAGCGTCATGCCGATCCGCGAGCTCGGGCCGCTGACGATCGAGGGCATGGACGCCGGGCTGATCGCGGCGCTCAAGGCGGCCAACCCGCTGGAGACGGCGTCGCGCGCGCTGCCGGAGGGCGGCGGCTGGCTCTACGTCGAGACCGGGGGGTCCACGCGGGCGGAGGCCGAGGCGGCCGCGGAGGCCGTCGTCACGGCGATGAAGCCCTACACGCGCAGCTCGGTCGTCGTCAGCGACCCCGCGCGGATGAAGGCGCTGTGGCGCATCCGCGAGGACGGCGCCGGCATCCTCACGCGCTCGCCCGACGGCGGCGAGGCGTGGCCCGGCTGGGAGGACGCCGCGGTGCCGCCGGAGAAGTTCGGGGCCTACCTGCGCGAGTTCGACGCCCTGCTCACCCGGCACGGTCGCCGCGGCGCCTACTACGGGCACTTCGGCGACGGCTGCCTGCACGTCCGGATCGACTTCGACCTGCTGACCCGGGAGGGCATCGCCAACTTCCGCGGCTTCATGGAGGAGGGCGCCGACCTCGTCGTGTCGCACGGCGGGTCGCTCTCGGGCGAGCACGGCGACGGCACGGCCCGGGCGGAGCTGCTGCCGCGGATGTACCCGCCGGAGATCATCGCGGCGTTCGAGGAGTTCAAGGGCATCTGGGACCCCGACGACCGGATGAACCCCGGCTCGGTCGTGCGCCCCAAGAAGATGGACGAGGACCTGCGGATCTTCGTCGGGATGCCGACGATGGTCGACGCGCCGATGCTCGCGTTCGGCCACGACCGCGGCTCGTTCGGCCGGGCGACCCGGCGCTGCCTGGGCGTCGGCAAGTGCGTCACGGAGTCGGGCGGCGTGATGTGCCCGAGCTACCGCGCCACCGGCGAGGAGATGCACTCCACCCGGGGCCGCGCGCGGCTGCTGTTCGAGATGGCCAACGGCGAGGTGATCACGGGCGGCTGGGACTCCACCGAGGTCGACGACGCCCTCGACCTGTGCCTGTCCTGCAAGGGCTGCAAGCGCGACTGCCCCGTCGGCGTCGACATGGCGGCGTACAAGACGGAGTTCCTCGCGCAGCGCTACCAGGGCAAGGTGCGCCCGGCGTCGCACTACTCGATGGGCGCCCTGCCGCGGTGGATGCGGATCGTCGGGAAGCTGCCGGCCGGGGTCGTCGACGTGCTGAACCTGGCCGCGCGCAGCCCGCTCGCCGCGCTCGCCAAGCGGGCCGGCGGCATCACCCCGGAGCGGGCGATCCCGCCGATCGCGCGGACGCCCTACACGCGGAGCCCGGCGGGGCCCGACGGTGCGGCGCGTCTCGCGTCGCGGGTGCGGTCGGCGCTGCCCGCGGCGGTGCGTCGCCGCCTGCCCTCCCGCGGCGGCACGGTCGCCGTGCGGCCGGGAGACGCCGGCACCGCGGCCGCTCCGCCCTCGCGGGGGCGCGTGCTGCTCTGGCCCGACACGTTCACCAACCACTTCGACCCCGCCATCGCCGTCGACGCCGTCGCGGTGCTGGAGCGGCTCGGCTACACCGTCGAGCTGCCGCCCCGCGACGTCTGCTGCGGGCTGACCTGGACCTCCACCGGCCAGGTCGACGCCGCCCGCCGCGTCCTGCGGCGCAGCCTGCGCACGATCGAGCCGTGGCTGGCGGCGGGCGTGCCCGTCGTCGGGCTGGAGCCGTCCTGCACGGCCGCGCTGCGCGCCGACGGGCCCGAGCTGCTCCCCGACGAGCCGCTCGCGGCCGCGCTGTCCACCGGGGTGCGGACGTTCGCCGAGGTGCTGGGTGAGCACGTCGACGAGCTGAGGGCCGCGTCGACCGGGCCCGCGGTGAAGGCGCTCGTGCAGGTGCACTGCCATCAGCACGCCGAGCTCGGCACCGACGACGACCGGGCCGTGATGGCCGCGATCGGCGTCGACGCCGAGGTGCTCGACTCCGGCTGCTGCGGGCTCGCCGGCAACTTCGGGTTCGAGAAGGGGCACTACGAGGTGTCGATGGCGTGCGCGGAGCGGGTGCTGCTGCCCGCGGTCCGGGCCGCCGACGCCGACGTCGCCGTGCTCGCCGACGGCTTCTCCTGCCGCACCCAGCTGCGCCAGGCCGGAACCCGCGAGCCGGTGCACCTCGCCCAGCTCGCCGCCCGCGCGCTGGGCGTCTTCCGCGATGCGGAATAAGTAGGTCACAGAACGGAACGTACTTTCCGTCCCGGGTTGTCCATTTCCTCCCCGGATGTGACGCTCCGTCGGACCGGATCGGGCCGGTCACCCGACGGAGGGACGTCAGCGTGGACAACCTCGCTCTTCTGAGCCTGGCCGCACTCGCACCGATCCTGGTGGTCGCCGTGCTGCTGGTCGGCCTGCGCTGGCCGGCCAAGTACGCGATGCCGGTCGGCTTCGCCGTCGCGGTGATCGTGGGGGCACTGGTCTGGGGGATGGACGCCGCCGTGCTCGCCGCCGCGAGCGTCGAGGGCCTCGTCATCGCGCTCGGGCTGCTCTACATCATCTTCGGGGCGCTGCTGCTGCTCCAGACGCTCACCGCGAGCGGGGCGCTGGCCACCATCCGGGCCGGGTTCACCACCATCAGCGCCGACCGCCGGGTGCAGGCGATCATCATCGGCTGGCTGTTCGGGTCCTTCATCGAGGGCGCGTCCGGGTTCGGGACGCCCGCGGCCGTGGTGGCCCCGCTGCTGCTGGCGCTGGGCTTCCCGGCGATGGCCGCGGTCATGGTCGGGCTCGTCATCCAGAGCACCCCGGTGAGCTTCGGCGCGGCCGGCACCCCCGTGCTGACCGGCCTGGGCCAGGGGCTCGCCGGGGACCCCGCGGTCGAGCAGCGGATCTCGTTCCTGGGCCTGGACATGCCGGGCTACCTGCAGGTGCTCGGCCTCCAGGTCGCCTCGATGCACGCCGTCATCGGCACGCTGATCCCGCTGTTCCTGGTCTGCATGCTCACCGGCTTCTTCGGCGGACGCTTCGTCGACGGGCTCAAGGTGTGGCCGTTCGCGATCTACGCCGCGCTGGCGATGACCGTGCCGTCGGTGACGGTCGCGGCGGTGCTCGGCCCGGAGTTCCCGTCGCTGCTGGGCGGCCTGATCGGCCTCGCGCTGGTCATGTTCACCTCCAGCCGCGGCTTCCTGATGCCGAAGGACACCTGGGACTTCCCGTCGCGCGAGCGCTGGTCGGACCGCTGGACCGGCACGCTGGAGGCCGACACGAGCGCGGTCGCCGACCGCCGGATGAACATCTCGCTGGCCTGGTCGCCCTACGTCATCGTGGCGATCCTGCTGGTGCTCACCCGCACCGTCGAGCCGGTCACCGACTTCCTGACCGGCATCACGATCGACGTGAACGACATCTTCGGGACCTCGATCTCGGAGTCCCTGCAGCCGTTCTACCTGCCGGGCTTCATCTTCATCGTCGCCTGCCTGATCACCTACGGGCTGCAGCGGATGACGCTGCGCCAGATCGCCGACTCCTGGAGGATCGCGGGCAGCCAGCTCGCGGGGGCCGCGGTCGCCCTGCTGTTCGCCCTGCCGCTGGTGCGGATCCTGATCAACTCGGGTCCGGAGCTGAACAGCTCGGGCCTGTCCAGCATGCCGATCACCCTCGCCGAGGGCGCCTCGGTGCTCACCGGGTCGGCCTGGCCGGTGCTCGCGCCCTGGATCGGGGCGCTCGGGGCGTTCATCGCGGGCAGCAACACGGTCTCCAACCTGACGTTCTCGCTGTTCCAGTTCGCCACGGCCGAGAACATCGGCGCGAGCCCGGAGACGGTGGTGGCCACCCAGGCCGTCGGCGGCGCGGCCGGCAACATGATCACCGTGCACAACGTGGTGGCCGCCTCGGCGACGGTCGGGCTGCTGGGCCGGGAGGGCGACCTCATCCGGATGACGATCATCCCCACGCTCTACTACTGCCTGTTCGCGGGCGGGCTGTCGTTCGTCCTGATCAACGGAGTCGGGCTGAACGTCGGCACGGGGCTGCTGGTCGCGCTGGCGGTGGCGCTGGTGGTGCTCGTCACGCGGATCGCGCGGCAACGACCCTCGGAGCAGCTGACGCCGGGGACCCGCTCTGCCGTTGAATGAGGCCATGACGGGACGGACGCTGGTGCTGGGCGGCGGCGGGATCACCGGGATCGCCTGGATGCTCGGCCTGCTGGCCGGGCTCGCGGAACGGGGAGTGGACCTGCGGGCGGCCGACGACGTCGTCGGCACCTCGGCGGGCTCGGTCGTCGGGGCGCAGCTGGCCACCGGGGTCGACGTGGAGGAGCGCTACGCCGCGCAGCTCGTCGACCCGGCCGGGGAGGTCGCGGCCTCGCTCGGGACGGGCACGCTGCTGCGGCTCGGGCTGGCGCTGATCGGCCCGCGCGACCCGCAGCGCGTCCGGGCCCGCATCGGGCGGCTCGCCCGCAGGACGTCCACGGTGCCGGAGTCGGAGCGGCTCGCGGTGATCGGGCGGCGGCTACCGGTGCAGGAGTGGCCGGAGCGCTCGCTGCGGATCACCGCGGTCGACGCCCACGACGGCGCCTTCCGCGTCCTCGACCGCACCTCGGGCGTGCCGCTCGTCGAGGCCGTCGCGTCGAGCTGCGCGGTGCCCGGCGTCTACCCGCCCGTGACGACCGGCGGCACCCGCTACGTCGACGGCGGCGTGCGCTCGCCCGTCAACGCCGACCTCGCTGCGGGGGCGGAACGGGTCGTCGTGCTCGCGCCGATCGTGCGCGGCATCGGCCCGCAGGTCGCGGCGGCGCCGCAGGTCGAGGCGCTGCGCGCGGCCGGGTCGCGGGTGGTGCTGGTCGCGCCGGACGCGGCGGCCGTCGCCGCGATCGGGCGCAACGTCCTGGACCCCGCCCGGCGTGCGGGCTCGGCCCGGGCCGGGCGCGCCCAGGCCGCCGACGTGACGGAGGCCATTGCGGCGGTCTGGGAGAGCGCATAACGGGTATCCGCCCGACATGGCTCAGGTACCGAACATTCGTCTGAACAGCGGCGTCGAGATCCCCCAGTTCGGATTCGGCGTCTTCCAGATCGACCCCGACGACGTCGGACCGGCTCTGGGCACGGCGTTCGAGGCCGGCTACCGGCACGTCGACACCGCGCAGATGTACCGCAACGAGACCGAGGTCGGGAAGGCCATCGCCGCGTCCGGCCTGCGCCGCGACGAGGTCTTCGTGACGACCAAGCTCGACAACGACCGCCACGGCCACGACGAGGCCGTCGCTGCGCTCGGGGAGAGCCTCGACCGGCTCGGCCTCGACCACGTCGACCTGTTCCTCGTGCACTGGCCGCGGCCGTCGGAGGACCGGTACGTCGAGACGTGGAAGGGCTTCGAGAAGCTCGCCGCCGACGGCCGGGCGCGCGCGATCGGCGTCTCCAACTTCCAGGTCCCGCACCTGGAGCGCCTCGCCGCCGAGACCGGCACCGTCCCCGCGGTGAACCAGATCGAGCTGCACCCGCACCTCCCGCAGGAGGAGCTGCGCGCCTACCACCGCGAGCACGGCATCGCGACCGAGGCGTGGGGCCCCATCGGCCAGGGCGGCGACCTGCTCACCGACGAGCGCCTCGTCGGGCTCGCGGAGAAGTACGGCAAGACGCCCGCGCAGATCGTGCTGCGCTGGCACATCGAGCTCGGCAACATCGTGTTCCCGAAGTCGGTCACCCCGTCCCGGATCCGCGAGAACATCGACGTCTTCGACATCGAGCTGGCCCCGGCCGACATGGCGACGATCGGCGAGCTGGACACCGGCGAGCGGATGGGCCCGAACCCCGACGAGTTCGGCTGATCGACGCCCCGCACTGCGGGACGGGCGATCCGCGCCTAGGGTCGACGCCCATGTTGGCAATCACCGATGTCGCGGCCGAAGCCATCAAGTCGCTGACCACCGATGCGGAGCTGCCCGACGGCGGCGGTCTCCGGATCGCCGCGCCGAGTCCGGACCAGGGCCTCGAGCTGTCCCTCGCGGGGCAGCCGAGCGCCGACGACGTCGTGCTGTCGGGGGACGGCGTCGCGGTGTTCCTGGAGCCGGTCGCGGCGCAGGTCCTCGACGACAAGGTGCTCGACGTCCAGCCCGTGCAGGGTGTCGACGGCGAGCAGGAACTGCGGTTCGCGATCGGACCGCAGGAGGATCTGCAGCAGGAACGACCGGACGCCTGACGTCCGCCGCGACGGCCCCTCACCTCCGGGTGGGGGGCCGTCGCCGTGTCGGGGTCAGCGGCGACGTGCGGCGAACCAGCGGTTCGCCCCCGGCAGGTACATCTGCACCGCGGCCACCACGCCCAGCGCCGCGGTCACCACGAGCAGCAGCACGACGGCAGGCGGTACCGCGCCGACCGCGAGCACGATCTCCACGACCGTGACGGCGAGCAGCAGGAGCAGCACGAACCGCGCCCCGCCGCGCCCCGCGCGCATCGCGGTGGCGGCGAGCCCGGTGAGCACGCCGATGAGGAACGCGCCCCCGACGAGCACCGCGGCGGCCGCGGCGACGGCGCGGTCGCGCGTCACGGCCGTCTCGTTCGAGAAGTCCCGGTCGACGACGCCGCGCACCGCGGCCTGCACCCCGTCCAGGTCGAGCAGCATCACCAGCGCGGCCGCGAGACCCAGCACGGCGGCGACGGCCCAGAGGGCGAACGAGACGTCGACGGACCGGGCCCGGCGGGCCACCGCCTCCGACGGCCGCTGCCGGAACTCGAAGCGGGGCCGGCCGGGCGGCTGCGGATCGTGCGGGGTCACGTCGTCACCGTACCCATCCGGCCGCGCACCGAACGTGACGCCGAGCGGGCGTCTCACGGGGCGGCCGGGGCGGAGGACGGCGCGACCGACGTCGGGCCCGCGGCGACCGCCTCGGACCCGCCGGACGGGGTGCCGGGCTCGGCCGGGGCCCCGCCCGTCGCGCCGCCCTCGGTGCCGCCGCCCTCGGTCCCGCCGGTGTCGCCGCCCCCGGTGTCGCCGCCGCCGGTGCCCGGGTCGGTGGTGCCGCCGGTGTCCCCGCCGCCCGTCGAGCCGCCGGTGTCCCCGCCGCCCGTTCCTCCGGTGTCCCCACCGGTGGAGCCGCCGGTGTCGCTTCCGGTGTCGCCGCCCCCGGTGGAGCCGCCGCCCGCTCCGCCGGTGTCGCCCCCGGCCGCGCCGCCCTCGGTGCCGGCGCCGGGCGCCGGCACCACGGGGGCCGGCGCCGGCGTCGGCGCCACCGGTGCCGCGGGCACGGCGGCGGCGGGCGTCGGGACGGTCCGGGACGCCCCGGCCGCACCGGTCGGCGTGACCCGCGCGACCGGCCGGACGGCGGCGGCGACGGCCTCGGGCCGGCGCGGTCCGGGCACGGTGGTCTCGGCGGGAGCGGCCCCGGTCCACGGGTCGACCGCGGGGGCGTCGGCGAGGACGGTCTCGGCCTGCGCGACCGCACCCCCGGCGTCCCCGGCGGCGGCGTCGCCGAACACCGCGGCGGGCAGCGGCACCACCCCGGTGGCGAGGGTCGCGGAGAGCCCGAAGGTGGCGACGACGGCGATCGACGCCGCGACGACCAGCGTGCCGGCGCGCCGCCGCCGCGGGGGCGCGGCGTCCTCGTCGGACGGGGCGTCGAACGCGACGGGCGGGACGGCCGGCAGCTCGTCGAGGGGATCGGCGGGGAGGTCCGCGGGCGGGACGGCCGGCGCCACCAGCGACCGCGCGGTCAGCGCGGCACCGGCCGCGACCACGCCCTTCGGGTCGGCGTCGACCGAGATCGACCGGCCCAGCTCGGCGGAGACCAGCTGCGACACCAGCGGGATCCGCGACGACCCGCCGACCAGCAGGACGGCGTCGAGGTCGGCGGGGGTGAGCCCGGCGGAGTCGACGGCCCGGCGCAGGGCCTCCACGGTCTCGCCCACCGACGGGCGGATCATGTCCTCGAACTCGGCGCGCCCCAGCCGCACCTGCGTGTGCGTGCCGGGCAGCATCACCGGGACCAGGACCTCGGTGTCGGCGGAGAGCGCCTCCTTCGCCGCGGTGCACTCGCGCCGCAGGCCGGCGACCGCCGCCTGCACGCTCGCGTCGGCGGCGTCGAGCTCGCCCCACGCCGGGCCGAGCGCGGTGCGGACGTGGGCGAGGATCGCGTCGTCGAAGTCGACGCCGCCGAGCCGCTCGATGCCGGTGGGGCTGCCGAGCAGCGCGAACCCGCCGTCGGCGAGCTTGCGCACGACGGCGGCGTCGAACGTGCCGCCGCCCAGGTCGTAGACGCCGACGATCCCACCGGGCTCGATGCGCTCGGTGCTCGCGTAGCCGACGGCCGCGGCCTGCGGCTCGGTGAGGAAGGCGGCGTGGCCGAGCCCGACGGCGGCGAGCGCGTCCGCGAACGTCGCGCGCTTGTGCTCGCCCCACTCGACGGGGTGCGTGACGGCGATCGACTCCGCCGGGGAGCCCTCGCGGCGGGCGGCCTCGTCGACGACCCAGGCCACGAACCGGGCGCACAGCTCGGCCGCGGTCATCGGTTCGCCGCCGACGACCATCGGGGTGTCGTCGCCGATGCGCCGCTTGAACTCGCGGGCGACCCGGCGGGGCTCGGTGAGCGCGCGCCGCTGCGCGGCCTCGCCGAGGACCAGGCCGCCGTCGGCCGCCCGGAAGACCACGGTGGCGACCGCGCTGGACGCGCCGCCCAGGTGCAGCAGCTCCGGCCGCTCCTGGCCGTCGCGGCACACCGCCGCTGCCGTCCAGGTCGTGCCCAGGTCGATACCGAGCTGATAAGCCATGACGTACCGCCCCCTCTGTCGCTCCGTGACGAGGCAGAAACCCACCGCGATCGTTCGGACATCGGCCAGAATGGAGTATCCGTTAGCGCCGATCAGCCCAATGTCGCCCGAAGGAGCTAGTCGGTCACACTGGGTGCACCGGAGTGGGGCATCGGAGGAGGTGCAGATGACGCGGATCCGCAGGGCCGGCGCGATCGTGGCCGGGCTGGCGCTGCTCGCGGGCTGCTCCGCCCCGTCGACGACGCCCGACGTCCCGCCGGTGGACGACCCGCGGGACGTGCGCGGGCTCGACGCCTGCGCCGTTCCCGACGCCGTGGCGCTGGCCGCCGCGGGGGTCGGCGGCGAGGGCACGGCCGGGGCCGGGCCGGAGGGCCCGCGCTGCGAGTGGCGCGGACCGGCTGGCCAGGTGCTCGCCGTCACCGTGTTCACCGGCGCCGGCGGGCTGGCCGTGCTCGCCGCCAACAGCGAACCGACGACGACACGCGTGCGGCTGGCCGGCTACCCCGCGCTCGAGACGTTCACCGGGTCCGGCGAGTTCTGCCAGTACGACGTCGGGGTCGCGGCGGACCAGGTGCTGCTCGTCGCGCTCGACGGCGGCGTCCCCGACTCGTGCACCGCGCTGCAGTCGCTGCTGCCGCCGGTGCTGGCCGCCCTCCCGGGCTGATCCCCACGGGGTCGCCCCCCGGACCCCCATGGGGGTCCCCGCGGGGTGCGGGATCCTCCCCGCTGCCCCGGGGGCGGCCCCGGCCCCAGTCTTCTCGCAAGCCGGGAGCGACCGGCACCACCGAGAGAGGACCGGCATCATGGCCAACGGCCCCAGCTTCAACTTCGCCCAGTTCGTCGTCCCCGTGAACGACACCACCCAGAACGCCGCGGGAGGCGCGGGCGGCGACAGCGGCAACGCCTCCAACCTCGGCCTGGCCCTCGGCGAGGGCGGTGCGGGCGGCGGTGCCACCGGCGGCGACGCGTCGCAGGAGATCGACGACACCGGCGTCGGCACCGGGGGCGGCGGCTTCGGTCTCGGCGAGGGCGGCGACTCGTTCCTGTCGCTGCTGGGCCTGGGCGGCCCGGGCGTCGGCACCGGGGTCGGCGGCGCCGGCACCGGGGCCGGTGCGGCGGGCAACGGCGCGGCGGCGGGCGGCGCGGCCGCCGGCGGCGCGGGCGGCGCGGGCCCGGCCCTCGGCCAGACGGCGGGCTCCGGCGCGGGCGGCGCGGGCGGCAACGGCGGCGCGAACACCAACGGCCAGGCCACGACCACCTCCGCCGACCTCAGCTTCGACAACGGCGCGTTCGGCGACAACGACGGCTTCGACAACGACGGCTACGTGGTCAACTCGTTCAACCAGGACAACGACGGCATCGACAACAGCCACGGCTACCTCGTCAACTCCAACGTCGCGAACGGCAACGGCAACTCGATCGGCAACGTCACGGAGAACATCTCGATCCGGGACTCCTACAACGTCGACGAGAGCGTCCGCACCGTCCTGAACAACGTCGGCAACGACTACTCCGACAACTCGACGAACGTCGCGGACTCGTTCAACGACCAGTCCTTCGACCTCGACCTCGACATCGACGACATCGTGGTCGGCAACAACAACGACACCGGCGACGACAACTCGGTCAACGACTCGAACAACTTCGACCCCGACCTGCTCGACGTCGACCTGGAGATCGGGGACATCCTCTCCGGCAACGGCCTCGACGGCCTCGTCCCCTGATCCGACCCCTCCGGTCCGGGCCCGCACCGCGGGCCCGGACCGCCCCCACCTCCGGAGGTGAAGCGCCATGCTCTCCCTGTCCTCGCTGATCGACTTCCTGCTCGGCCTGCTGCGTGACGAGGACGCGCAGGCGGAGTTCGCGCGCGACCCGCAGGGGGTGCTGGCCCGCCACGACCTCTCCGGCATCACCGCCCAGGACGTCCGCGACGTGCAGCCGATGCTCGCCGACTGCGACGGCGTCTCCTACCGCGGCGGCGGCCACGACGGCGGCCACGGCGGGGGCGGCCACCGCGGGTACGCCCACGACGACGACCCCGTGCGGGTCATCCACCACGTGACGCGCAGCCACACCGCCGAGCGGGAGGTCGTCCGCGAGCACCACGACGGGCCGTCGGTCACGACGAACATCGAGTACAAGCAGTACACGAACGAGTTCCACTACACCGACAACAGCGTGTACGTGGAGGAGGGCGGCACCTACGTCCGCGACTCGTTCAACCAGGACAACGACGGCGTCGACAACAAGGGCGGCCTGATCGACGACAGCACGGTCGTCGTCGGCGACGACAACACCGCGGGCAACACCACCGAGACGACGGTGGTGCAGGACTCCTACGACGAGGACGCCAGCGAGACCGTGGTGATCGTCGACTCGCTCAACGACGCGAGCGACAGCTCGACCACGGTGACCGACAGCTTCGACGACGCGAGCACCACGGCCGTGGTGAACACCTACGCCGAGGGCGACTCCTACGCGGTGGTCCAGACCGCCCCCGCCGACGCCGCCCCGGAACTGGTCCCCGACGGCGCCTGACCCGCCCGACACGCGCCCTCCCCCGTCCGGGGGAGGGCGCCGCCGCACGCCCGTGCGGTGCCCCAGACTGAGCCGCGTGGAGGATCCCGTGGAGCGACCCCTGACGGTCAAGGCCGTCGACCTCGCCCTGACCACGATCGCTCCGTACGGCCGCCCCGACCTGGAGGCGCGGCTGCAGCAGGCCCGCGCCCGCCTGCTCGACGACCGGGTGCGCGTCCTCGTCGTCGGGGAGTTCAAGCAGGGCAAGAGCCTGCTGGTCAACGCCCTGCTCAGCGCGCCGGTCTGCCCCGTCTTCGACGACGTCGCGACGGCCGTGTCCACCGCCGTGTCCTACGCGGACGAGCCGGTGCTCACGCTCGTGCACACCCGCCCCGACGGCCCCGACGGCCTCCCGGCGCAGGTCCGCACGCACCGCGCCGACATCCCGCTGCACGAGCTGTCCGGGGTCGTCGCCGGGTACGTCACCGAGGCGCGCAACCCGCAGAACAGCCAGGGGCTGGCCGCCGTGGAGATCGGGATCCCGCGCACGATCCTGCAGGCCGGGCTGGAGGTCGTCGACACGCCGGGGGTCGGGGGGCTCACCTCGATCCACGGCGCCGCGACGATGGCCGCGCTGCCCTCGGCCGACGCCGTGCTGCTCGTCTCGGACGCCTCGCAGGAGTACACCGCGCCCGAGCTGGAGTTCCTGCGCCAGGCGATCCGGCTGTGCCCCAACGTCGCGTGCGTGCTCACCAAGACCGACATGTACCCGGAGTGGCGGCGCATCGCCGAGCTCGACCGCCGCCACCTGCGCGACGCCGGGATCGAGGCGGAGCTGATCGCCGTCTCATCGACGGTGCGCTGGCAGGCCGTCGTCACCGGCGACGCCGCGCTCAACGCGGAGTCCGGCTTCCCCGCACTGGAGACCTACCTCGGCGAGAAGGTGCTCGGCCAGGCCGACCTGCTCGCGCGGCGCTCCACCGTGCACGACGTCGTCGCCGTCACCGACCAGCTGCGCGACGGGCTGCGAGCCGAGGAGTCCTCGCACCGCGACCCCCACGGCGTGCAGGACCTCATCCGCTCGCTGCGCGCGGCGCAGGAGCGGGCGGCGGCGCTCAAGGAGCGGTCGGCGCGCTGGCAGCACACGCTCGGCGACGGCGTCGCCGACCTCAACGCCGACATCGACCACGACCTCCGCGACCGGATGCGGGAGATCACCCGCCTCGCCGAGGAGGAGATCGACGACGGCGGCGACCCGACGAGGAACTGGGACCAGCTCTCGGCGTGGATCCAGCAGCAGGTCGCGGCGGCGGCGTCGACGAACTTCCTGTGGGCCACCCAGCGGGCGCGGTTCCTGGCCGGCCAGGTCGCCGCGCACTTCGCGGAGGACCGGGAGGCGGTGCTGCCCGCGCTGCGCACCGAGGCGTCGGCGGCGGTCGGGGCGGCGCGCGAGATGCGGGTGCGCGACGGCGAGCCGTGGAACCTCGGCCAGCAGGCACTGGCCGGGCTGCGCGGCGGCTACATCGGCGTGCTGATGTTCGGGCTGCTCGGCACGCTCGTCGGACTGACGCTGATCAACCCGTTCTCGCTCGGCGCCGGGCTGCTGCTCGGCGGCAAGACCATCAGCGACGAGCGCCGCCGGATCGTCGCCCGCCGCCAGGGCGAGGCGAAGGGGGCCGTGCGCCGCTACGTCGACGACGTCACCTTCCAGGTCGGCAAGGACTCCCGCGACATGCTGCGCGACGTCCAGCGCGACCTGCGCGACCACTTCGGCGAGCTCGCCGAGCAGCTCAACACCTCGCTCAAGGACTCGCTGTCGACCGCGGAGCGCTCGGTGAAGACGACCGAGGGCGAGCGGGCCCGGCGGCTCGCGCAGATCCCCGAGCAGATCGCGGCGCTGGAGAAGCTGCAGGCGCGGGTGCGCACGCTGGTGCCGGCCACGGGCGCGCAGCCCGGGCGGATCGCCGTCGAGCCGGTGCCCGTGCCGACCCCGTGACCCGCACGCTCACCGACTCCGCGCGCGGGCTGCTGCTCGACGCCGCCCGCGTCTACCGCGACGACCCCGCCACCGCGGCCTGGCTCACCCACCAGGTCGACCGGCTCGACGAGCCGCTGCGCCTCGCCGTCGCGGGGAAGGTCAAGGCGGGCAAGTCGACGCTGCTCAACGCGCTCGTCGGGGAGCGGCTCGCGCCCGTCGACGCGGGGGAGTGCACGAAGGTCGTCACCTGGTACCGCGACGCGCCGCAGACGGCGGTGACGATGGTCGGCACCGACGGGTCGCTGCACGAGCTGCCGGTCGACCGCCGCGACGGCGCGCTGGTGATCGACCTGCAGGGGGCGTCGGCGCAGGACGTCGAGATGCTCGTCGTCGACTGGCCGTCGCAGAGCCTGCGGGTGGCGACGCTGATCGACACCCCCGGCCTCGCGTCGCTGTCGCACGAGGTGGGGCGCCGGACGCTGCGTTTCCTGCACCCCGACGACGAGCGCCCGACCGACGCCGACGCCGTCGTCTACCTCATGCGCCACCTGCACGCGGGCGACGCGGAGTTCCTGGAGGCGTTCCGGGGGCAGGGCGTGGCGCAGACGGCGTCGGTGAACTCGCTGGCGGTGATCTCCCGGGCCGACGAGATCGGCGGCGGGCGCGTCGACGCGATGGTGTCGGCGCGCGCGATCGCCCGGCGCTACCGGTCCGACCCGGCACTGCGCGGCCTGGCGCAGAACATCGTCGCGGTCGCCGGGCTGGTCGGGGAGACCGCGCGGACGCTGCGCCAGACCGAGTTCACGGTGCTGGCGTCGCTGGCGCGGCAGCCGAAGGAGGCCGTCGAGGCCTCGCTGCTCACCGTCGACCGCTTCGTCGCGCCGGACTCGCCGATCGCCCGCGCGGTGCCGGAGCTGACCCCGGCGCAGCGGGCCGGGCTGCTGCGCCGGTTCGGGGTGTTCGGGCTGCGGCTGTCGACGATGCTGATCCGCCAGGGCGTGGCGACGCCGGCGGCGCTCGCCGCCGACCTCGTGCAGCGCAGCGGCCTCGGCGAGCTGCAGGCCGCGCTGAACAGCCAGTTCGTCGAGCGGCGCGCGGTGCTCAAGGCCCGGTCGGCGCTGCTCGCGGTGCACCAGGTCGTGCAGGACGACCCGGTGCCCGGCGCGCGCGAGCTGTCGGCGCAGCTGGAGCGGATCCTCACCGGCGCGCACGAGTTCACCGAGCTCCGGCTGCTCGGTCAGCTGCGGTTCGGCTCGGTGACGTTCCCGCCGTCGCTCGCGGCGGAGGGCGCCGCCCTGCTCGGGGAGGCCGGGGCGGGCCCGGCCGCGCGCCTCGGCCTGCCCCCCGACGCCGCGCCGGCGGATCTGCGCGCCGCCGCACTCGACGCCCTCGCCCGCTGGCAGGAGCACGCGGAGAACCCGATGCTCGACCGCACCGTCACCGCGGCCTGCCGCACGGTGGTGCGCACCTGCGAGGGCCTGGTCACCACCTAGCGAGTGCTCCGTCGGCGCCCGCCGGACCGGAGGACCCGGCGGGTCAGGGGGTGGGGTCGAGGGTGGACCGCAGGAGGGCGAACAGCTCGCCGCGGGTCGCCACCCCGAGGCGCTGGCGCATCCGCGCGACGTAGTGCTCGACGGTCTTCGCCGAGATGAACAGCCGCTCCCCGATCTGCTTGTGGGTCCGCCCGTCCAGGATGAGGCGGCCGATCTCCTGCTCGCGCTCGGTGAGCGTCACCTCGGATCCGACCGGGTCGGATCCCGCGGCGCCCGGGGCGTCGGCGGGGACCGCGGCAGTGGCCGTGGCAGCGGCTGTGGCCGTGGCAGTGGCCGGGCCCAGCGACCGGGCGAGGGCGTGCAGGCCCTGCGCGGCGCGGCGGTCGGCGGTCGTCGCCGCGGCCCGGCCGGCGAGCTGCGCGGCCTCCCAGCCCAGCCCGACCGCCGCCATCCGCCGTCCCGTCGTGACGACGTCGTCGACGTCGGGGGTGCCGGCGAGCACCGCGGTCCAGCAGCGGCCCGCGGCGGAGAGGACGGCGGCGTACGGCGACGCGGCGGCCAGCGCGTCGAGCGTCGCGGCGGGCCCGGCGACGTCGGCGCGACCGTCCGCGGCGACCGCGGTCTGCAGCCGGGCCCAGGCCAGCGGCGCGGCCCACAGGCCGGGGCGGCCCAGGCGGTCCAGCACGTCGTCGACGTCGGAGAACGCGGCGTCGAGCCAGCAGCCCTCGCCGAGCCGGGCCGCGGCGACGGAGAGCTCGCCCAGCAGCGGGATCAGGGTGAGGTCGGCGGGCTGGCGGACCAGGGCGTCGCGGGCCCGGGCCCAGGACCGCGCGAGGGCGCCCGCGTCGTCGCGGCGCCGGGCCAGCGCGACCTCCAGGGCCGCGGCGAGCAGCGCGTCGCGGGGCTCCGGCGGGGGTTCCTGGCGGGCGACCCGCTCGACGAGGCCGGTCGGCGGGCCGAGCGTGCCCCGCGACGTCAGCACCCAGGCGAGCAGCAACCGGTGCCGCAGCACCGCCACCCGCCCGCCGTGGCGGCCCTCGATGGCGCGGCGCAGGGTCGACTCGGCCACCCCGGGCTGCCCGGACAGCCCGGCGACGACGGCGGTGAGCGCGGCGGGGGTGTCGGGCAGCAGCGAGGACGCGGCCACCGGCTCGAGCATCGACGCGGCCTGCGCGAGCCGGGACAGGGCGGCCCCGGAGCCGGTGACGGTGCCGACCATCCCGCGGCCGAGCAGCAGCGCCGCCCCCTGCAGCAGGGTGCCGGAGCCGGGGGCGGCCTCGGCGGCGGCGAGTGCGGCGCGGGCCCCGTCCAGGTCCCCGGTGACGACGAGCGTGGGCACGGCGAGCACGGCCCGGCCGGGGTCCAGCGTGCCCAGCAGCTCCGCGCTGCGCCCGGGCAGCCCGCGGTGGGCGAGCGCGGTGGCCGCGGCGACGACGGCGTCGGCGCGGTCCGGCCCGTGCAGCGCGTCGTCGGCGACCTGCAGCGCCGCCCCGACCTCCCCGGCCAGCGCGAGCGCGTGGGCGCGGCGGCCCGCCACGGCGAGCCGGGGGTGCCCGGCGTCGACGGCGGCGGCCAGCAGCTCGGCGGACAGCGCGGGCGACTCGGCCAGCGCCTCCTCCGCCGCGCTGCACAGCACGGTGGCGATGTGCGCGCCGCTCGCCCCGGTGCCGAGCAGACGGCGGCCCGCGGCGAGCACGGACCCGCCCCGGTCGAGCTCGATCGTGGCCAGCCGCCGGTGCAGGTCGCGGGTGCGCAGCACCGGGGTCAGCTTGACGAACAGCGCGCCGATCAGCGGGATCAGCTCGCCGTGCTCGGTGAGCAGCCCGGTCGCGCGCGCGGCCTCGACGGTCGGCTCCAGCTCGGCCCCGGGGGCGAGCAGCTGCGTGAGGACGTCGCCGTCGAGGGGGGCGCCGTGCGCGAGCACGGTGAGCAGGTCCTGCACGGGCGCGGGCAGCGCGTCGACGCGGTGGCGCAGCCGCTCGGCCAGCGCCGTCGAGACGGTGATCCGCTCCGGTGCGGCGAACCGCTCGGGGCGTGCGAGGTCGACGCGGCCGCCGTCGAGCAGGCCCTGCACGACGAGGTCGACGAGCGCGGGCAGCCCGCCGGACTGCCGGTGGACGAGATCGACCATCGCCTCCGGCGGGGCCGCGTCCAGCCGCGCGGCCAGACGCTCGGCGACGGCGGCCCGGTCGAGGTGCCCGACGATCGCGACCATTCGCCGCGCGCCGACCCCCGCGCTGAGCTCGGCGAGCCCGTCGGGGCGCGGCCACGGGCGGTGCGCGAGCACGACCCGGGCGCCCTCGGTGTGGGCGAAGGCGCGCAGGGCGTCGAGCCGGCCGGGCGGGAGCCGGTGCGCGTCGTCGACGAGGACGGCCGCGGCGGGGTCGAGCGGTGCCGACCCGTCGTCGCGCAGCACCGGGACGCCCGCGGCGGCGTAGAGGTCGGCGAGCGCGTCGAGCAGCAGGGTCTTGCCGGTGCCGCCCGGCCCGAGCACCGTGGCCACGACGGCGCTGTGCGGACGGTCGCCGACCCGGCGGGCCAGCGCGGCGCCACCGGGCGGCAGCCTCGTCGCCACCGGGGTCGCCATACCCCGATCGTCGGCGATCCGGCGGGCGGCATTAACACGGTGGGACGGACCGGCCCGGATCGAGTGCAGGGCACGGCACGGGGTGTCACATCCGCGGTCGCGGCGCCCCCGAACGGCCCATCAGGACTCGGTGAGCCGCCCGTCCGCCACGGTCCAGTGCCGGGTGGTGCGGACCGACTCCAGCATCCGGCGGTCGTGCGTCACGAGGAGCACGGTGCCGCCGAAGCCGTCGAGGGCCTGCTCGAGCTGCTCGATCGCGGGCAGGTCGAGGTGGTTGGTGGGCTCGTCGAGGACGAGGAGGTTGACCTCGCGGGCCTGCAGCAGCGCCAGCGCGGCGCGGGTGCGCTCGCCGGGCGACAGCGACACCGCGGGGCGGGGCGCGTGGTCGCCGGTGAGCCCGAACTTCGCGAGCAGCGTGCGGACGTCGGACTCCGCCCAGTCCGGCACGGCGTCACCGAACGCGCGGGCGAGCGGCGCGGGGCCGAGGAACAGCCCGCGGGCCTGGTCGATCTCGCCGACGCGGACCCCCGACCCCAGACCGGCCGTGCCGGAGTCGACCGGGATCCGGCCGAGCAGGGCGCCGATCAGCGTGGTCTTGCCCGACCCGTTCGCCCCGGTGATCACGACGCGGTCGGCCCAGTCGACCCGGGCGTCGACCGGCCCGAGCGTGAAGGAACCGCGCCGCACCACCGCCGCGCTCATCGACGCCACGACGGTGCCCGAGCGCGGGGCCGCGGCGATCGTCATGCGCAGCTCCCACTCCTTGCGGGGCTCCTCGACGACGTCGAGTCGGTCGATCATCTTCGCGGTCTGGCGGGCCTTCGCGGCCTGCTTCTCGCTGGTCTCGGCGCGCTTGTTGCGGCCGATCTTGTCGTTGTCGGTGCTCTTGCGCCGGGCGTTGCGCACGCCCTGGGCCATCCAGTTGCGCTGCATCTGCGCCCGGTCCTTGAGCGAGCCGAGCTTGTCGTCGTACTCCTCGTAGGCCTCGCGCGCGTGCCGCCGGGCCACCTCGCGCTCGGCGAGGTAGGAGTCGTAGCCGCCGTCGTACACCCCGACCTGCTGCTGCGCGAGGTCGAGCTCGACGACCCGGGTGACGGTGCGGGCGAGGAACTCGCGGTCGTGGCTGACGACCACGGCCGGGGCGCGCAGCCCCTGCACGAACCGCTCCAGCCGCTCCAGCCCGTCGAGGTCGAGGTCGTTGGTGGGCTCGTCGAGCAGCAGGACGTCGTAGCGCGAGAGCAGCAGCGCGGCGAGCCCGGCGCGGGCGGCCTGCCCGCCGGACAGCGCGGTCATCGGGGTGTCCAGGTCGACGCCCAGGCCCACCTCGGCGGCCGTCTCGCCGGCGCGCTCGTCGAGGTCGGCGCCGCCGAGGGCGAGCCAGCGGTCCAGCGCGGTGGCGTAGGCGTCGTCGGCGCCGGGGGCCCCCTCGCCGAGCGCCTCCGCCGCGGCGTCCATCGCGACCTGCGCCGCCGTGACGCCGGTGCGCCGGGCCAGGAACGCGGCGACGGTCTCGCCCGGCCTGCGGTCCGGCTCCTGCGGGAGGTGCCCGACGGTGGCGTCCGGCGGGCTCAGCGCGACCGTGCCGTCCTCCGGGTCGGCCTCGCCCGCGAGCAGGCGCAGCAGGGTGGACTTCCCCGCGCCGTTGGCCCCGACGAGCCCGACCACGTCGCCGGGCGCGACGACGAGGTCGAGCCCGGAGAACAGGACGCGGGCGCCGTGGCCCGCGGCGAGGTCGGTGGCCTGCAGGGTCGCGCTCATGACGGGCCGAACGCTACCGGGGTACCGGTCGCACCCCGTCGGGACCCGTGGTGGGGTCGGCCGCACCCTCCGGGACCGCGCCGCCCTCCGGCACGGCGGCACCGTCGGGCACGGGTGGTGCGGTCTCCGGCGGAGCGGGCGCGGGCTCCTCCGGGACGGCCGGGGGAGCGACCGGTGCCGGGTCGGCCGGGTTCGCGGGCGCGGCCGGTGCGGGCTCCGCGGGTGCGGGTGCCGGGGCCGGGGCGGGAGCCGGCACCGGATCCGCGGTCGGTGCAGGCGCCGGCGCAGCGGGAGCGCCCTCCGGCACCGCGACCGGAACCGTGCACGAGGTGACGGTGTCGGCCGGGTCGGCGTCGCAGGTGCCGCCGTCGGTCTGGCCGTCGAGGACGTCGGCGCCCGCACCCCCGACCATCCGGTCCACGTCGGCGCCGCCGAGCAGCCGGTCGTCGCCCGTCCCGCCGGTCAGGGTGTCGATGCCGTCCCCGCCGAGCAGGACGTCGGCGCCGCCCGCGCCGTCGAGGACGTCCGCACCACCGCCGCCGACGAGGCAGTCACCCGCCCCGGAACCGGTGACGACGTCGTCCCCGCTCGTGCCCTGCACCAGGAACGGTCCCGGTGCGCCCGGTCGGTCCTCGGCCGCGACGAACCGCGGCCGGTCGGCCGTGAGGACGACGGTCTCGGCGTAGGTGCCGGTGCACTCGGCGGGGGGCGGCGCGGCGACCGCGGCCGTCCGCGCCGCGGCCGGGGCGGCCACCGCGAGCGACCGCGGCCCGACGACCCCGGTCGTCGAGACGGAGATCGTGCCGGAGACCCGGTCGGTGAACCCGCCCACGGCGCGGACGACGACCGCGGCCTTCTCCGACCGGCTGATCAGCCCCAGGAGCTGGCCCGTGAACCCGATGGTGATCGGCACGACGGTCGTCGTGCCCGGGTTCACGGTCGTGACGAGGGTGCGGGCGGTCCCGTCGAGCAGCGGGCAGTACGGCACGGCCGGCTGACTGCCCAACGCGATCGTCAGTGCGCCGACGAGCGCGCCGTCCGTCCACGTCGTGCCGCTGCGCACGCACGACGTGGACGAGGCCCCCGACGGGAGCTGGAACTGCACGGTCGCGGGCACCGTGCCGCGGTAGTCGACCGTCAGGTTCACGGTGCGGGTCGTGCCCGACCGCATCGCGGCGAAGTCCAGCACCAGCGGCGTGCTCCGTCCGCCGAGGACGACGGTGGCGGCCCCGATCGCGGTGTTCCCCGCTTTCTCGGAATCGGAGAACCGTGCCCACGTGTCACTGCCGATGACGATTCCGACGCCCGTTGCGGTGAGTGCGAGCACGAGCACGACGGCGGATATCACCCTGCGTCGCATGATGCGGCGGCTCATTTCCCCCGGATCACGGCAACTGGGTGAGGACGAAATTTGACGTCAGGGTGATCCCGTCCCCCTGCACCTTGTTGTTCTCGACGCCCGGCAGGTTCGGCAGCGTGAACTGCAGGTCGTACTCGACGGTGGCCCCGGCCGGGATGCTCGCCGGCATGGGCAGGCCGGTGCCGACGAACTGGGAGACCGGCACCGCCGACGTCGTGCTCGGCCCGCGGGTCACCGCCACCAGCAGCTGGTTCTGCAGGTCGCCGGTCGCCGAGCACGTGCCGACGGGCTTGCCCTCGGCCTCCGACTCCGGCTCCGTGCACACCCCGTCGGTGCCCGCGACCCGCAGGGTGCTGGTCAGGCCGCCGGGCAGGGTGCCGGCGTTCCGCAGGGTGATCGTGGCGGTCTGGCTGAAGCCGGGCTGGATGTTCGACGCCTTGATGAGTTCGAGGGTGCCGTTGCTGCCGACCGTGAGGTCCAGCGTGCCGGCCGCGACGGTGCCGCTCGGACCGGTCTCGGTGTCGACGAACGCGGCGTAGGTCCCGGCGCCGATCGCGGCGGCGGCGAGGACGACCGCCGCGATGCCGATCCCGATGCGGACCTTCTTGTTCTGCATGACGCTCATGGCAGATGGTTAGCAGGGCCGTCGAGCAACTGCGTCGTCGAATGCTCGATCGAGTGGAGAAAAGGCCGGAATGCCACGCGGTCGGGAAGATCGGAGCAGGATCCCGGAATGCTGGCCCGTCGGTTGTGGAGCGCCCTGCTCACCCTTCTCGTCCTCGCCGCGGTGGCCCTCGCGCTCGCCGTGGCCGTCGTCCCCGCCGTGGTCGGCGGCTCCACGCTGACCGTCCTGTCGGGGAGCATGGAGCCGACGCTGCCGGTCGGGTCGGTCGTCGTCGTCCGGCCGCAGCCGGTCGAGGGCATCGCGGCGGGCGACATCGTCACGTTCCTCGCGCGCGACCCCGGCTCCGACGCCACCCGCGTCGTCACCCACCGGGTCGTCGAGGTGCTGCCGGGCCCGGAGTTCCGCACCCGCGGCGACGCCAACCCGGACCCGGACCCCGGGCTCGTCGCGCCCGCCGACGTCCGCGGCGTCGAGTGGTACGCGGTGCCGTGGGTCGGGAGCGCGATGGAGTTCGTGCGGACCCCGACCGGCCTGCTCGTCGGGGGCGGGGCCCTGCTGCTCCTGATCGGCGCGGGGCTGCTGCTGCCCCGGCGCCCGGAACCCGTCTCGCCGGGACGACCCTGATCCGTCCGGCGCGGCGCGGTCCGGCGTGTCCCGTCACCGCGCTGCTCGACGGTGGATCGTGGACGCGGTCCGGGCCACGATGGCCCCGTGGACCACGAGCCGATGCCCGAGGACTGGACGCGCGCGCTGGCGGTCGTCGCGCACCCCGACGACCTGGAGTACGGCGGTGCCGCCGCCGTGGCGCGCTGGACCGCGGCCGGGAAGGACGTCCGGTACCTGCTGGTCACGCGGGGGGAGGCGGGGATCGACACGCTCGGGCCCGCGGAGTGCGGGCCGCTGCGGGAGGCCGAGCAGCGGGCGGCGGCGGCCGCGGTGGGCGTCGACGTCGTCGAGTTCCTCGACCACCCCGACGGGCTGATCGAGCACGGGATCCCGCTGCGCCGCGACATCACCGCGGCGATCCGGCGGCACCGGCCCGAGCTGATCGTCACCGGAAACTTCCACGAGACCTGGCCGGGCGGCGGCTACAACACGGCCGACCACGTCGCCACCGGGCGGGCGGTGCTCGACGCGGCGCGCGACGCGGGCAACCGCTGGCTGTTCCCCGAGACGGGGGAGCCGTGGACGGGCGCCCGGTGGCTGGCGGTCGCGGCGTCGCCCCGGAGCTCGCACGCCGTCGACGTGGGGGAGCACTTCGACCGCGGCGTCGCCTCGCTGGCCGCGCACCGCGCCTACCTCGACGCGCTCGGCGGCGACATGGCCGACCCGGACGGCTTCCTGCGCCCGCTGGCCGAGGCGGACGGCGCGCGCCTGCCGGGGGCGACGCTGGCGACGGCGTTCGAGCTGATCACCCTGTGACCCCACCCGCGAGTGTGCCGTCCCCACCCGGCGAGTTTGCCGACGACGCCCGGCGAGTTTTCCGTCCCCACCCGGCGAGTTTGCCGTCCCCACCCGGCGAGTTCGCCGCGACCGTCCCCGGTACTGACGAGGCGGGCGTCCGGGGATCGCCCGGCGCCCGCCTCGCCACCGCGGGCCGTGGTGGGCCCGCGGGGTCTCAGCCCGCGAGTCGCGGGTAGTCGGTGTAGCCCTCGGCGCCGCCGCCGTAGAACGTCTCCTGGTTCGGCTCGTTCAGGTCGGCGCCCTGCGTCCAGCGCGTCACGAGGTCGGGGTTGGCCAGGAACGGGCGCCCGACCGCCACGGCGTCGGCGACGCCGTCGGACAGCAGGCGCGCGATCTCGTCGCGGGCGTCGTCCACGCCGAAGCCGGTGTTGAGGACGAACGTGCCCGGCCACACGGCGCGCAGCTTGCCGACGATCGGGTCGTCGGCCTCGGCGAGCAGGTGGACGTAGGCGAGGCCCAGCTCGGCGAGCTGCGCGACCAGGGTCTCGTAGACCGACAGGTCGTCCTCGGTGATGTCGTTGAACGGGTGCCCGGGCGAGAGCCGGATGCCGACGCGGTCGGCGCCGATCGCGTCGGCGGTGGCCTTCGCGACCTCGACGACGAAGCGGGCGCGGTTCTCGGGCGTGCCGCCGTAGGAGTCGGTGCGGTCGTTCACGCCGTCGGCGAGGAACTGGTGGAGCAGGTAGCCGTTGGCGGCGTGCAGCTCGACGCCGTCGGCGCCGGCGCGGACGACCCGGCGGGCGGCGTCGGCGAACTCGGCGGCCACGCCGGGCAGCTCGTCGGTGGCGAGCGCGCGGGGCGGGGTGTGGTCCTGCTGGCCGTCGACGGTGAAGATCTGGCCGGCAGCCCGGGTGGCGGTCGAGGAGACCGGCGTCTCCCCGGCGATCGTGCTGGTGTGCGAGATGCGGCCCGCGTGCATGAGCTGCACCACGAGCAGGCCGCCGTCGGCGTGGACGGCCTCGGCGACGCGCGTCCAACCGGCCTCGTTGGCGTCGGTCACGGCACCGGCGGTGTTCGGGTAGCCCTGGCCCACCGCGGACGGCTGGCTGCCCTCGCTGATGATCACGCCGGCCTCCGCGCGCTGGCGGTAGTACTCGACGGACAGGTCGTTCGGGGTGCCGTCGGCGTCGGCGCGGTTGCGGGTCAGCGGCGCCATCCAGAGGCGGTTCTTCGCCTGCAGCGCACCGGCGGTGACCGGCTGGAGGAGCGGGCTGTCGGACGGGAGCGGCTTCTGAGTCACGTGAGGCTTCAACCACCCGGACCGCGGGGCCTGTTCCGTGCCGCGCCGTGCGGATGATCACGGTTTACGCTCGCGCGATGACCTCCTCGACGGCGATGGCCCGCGTGCTCGTCGACGAGCTGGTCCGCGGGGGCGTCACCGACGCGGTCTTCTGCCCCGGGTCGCGCAACGCGCCGCTGGCGTTCGCCCTGCACGACGCCGACGCGGCGGGCCGGTTGCGGCTGCACGTCCGGATCGACGAGCGCACCGCGGGCTTTCTCGCGCTCGGGCTGGCGCTGCGGTCGGGGCGGCCGGTCCCGGTGTGCACGACGTCCGGCACGGCGGTGGCGAACCTGCACCCCGCGGTGCTGGAGGCGTCCTACGCGCAGGTGCCGCTGATCGCCGTCACCGCGGACCGGCCCGCGCAGACGATCGGCACCGGCGCGAGCCAGACGATCGTGCAGGAGGGGATCTTCTCCGGGGCCGTGCGGCTGGCGGCCACCGGGACGGTCGCGGGGGGCAACGCGTCGTGGCGGGCGCTCGTCGGGCGGGTGCTCGCCGCGGCCACCGGCGGGCCCCCCGGACCGGTGCACCTCAACCTGCCCTTCGCCGAGCCGCTGGTCCCCGGGCCGTCCGTCGAGGTGCCGGACGGTCGCCCCGGCGGTGCGCCCTGGACCGCCGTCCCGCCCGTCGTCCGCTCGGCCCCGCCGCTGCCGCTCGACCCGGCCGCCCCGACCCTGGTGATCGCCGGCACCGGCACCCCGCGCTTCTCGGTGGACGCCCCGGTGGTGGCCGAGCCGTCGTCGGCGATGTGGCCCGGCTCGCTGCGCGCCGGGCCGTGGCTGCTCGACGCGGTCCGGCCCGCCCAGGTAGTGGTGGCCGGGCGCCCGACGCTGCACCGCTCGGTGGCCCGCCTGCTCGCCGACCCGGACGTGGCCGTCCACGCGCTCGCCGACCCGCACGGCGGCCCGTGGACCGACGTGCCCGGCACCGTCCGGGCCGTCGGATCGCTGCCGGAGATCACCTCGCCCGCGGGGTGGCGGGAGCGGTGGTGCGAGCTCGACGAGCGCGCCTCCGCGGTGCTGGACGCGGCCGCCCTGCCGACGGGGCTGCAGCTGGCCCGGGACCTGGTCGCGGCCCTGCCCGACGGGGCCCAGCTCGTCCTCGGCTCGTCGAACCCGGTGCGCGACGTGGCCCTGGCCGCCGTCCCGCGGACCGGCCTCACGGTGCAGTCGAACCGGGGGGTGGCGGGCATCGACGGCACCGTCTCCACCGCGGTCGGGGCGGCGCTCGCGCACGACGGGCCCAGCTACGCGCTGATGGGCGACCTGACGCTGCTGCACGACACCACCGGTCTGGTCATCGGCCCGGACGAACCCCGCCCCGACCTCACGATCGTCGTCCTCAACGACGGTGGCGGCGGCATCTTCGGCCTGCTGGAGCAGGGCGCCCCGGAGCACACGGCCGCGTTCGAGCGGGTGTTCGGCACGCCGCAGACCGTCGACCTGGCGGCGCTGTGCGCGGCGATGGGCGTCGAGCACGTGCCGGGCCTGCCGCTCGATCCGCCGTCCGGGATCCGGGTGGCGGAGGTCCGGGCGGAGCGGGCGTCGTTGCGCGACGGGCACGCCGCGCTGCGGGAGGCCGTGCGGGCCGCGCTGGCCTGACCGGGCACCGGGCGCATCGCCGGCCTCGAGTCGCATCCCATGATCACCAGGAGTGGTGCACAGCGGTCACCGACGGCAGCTGTGCACCACTTCCGGCGATCATGATCAGGCGACGGGCCCGGCCGGAGCGACCTCGGTGGTGACGGCGGGAGAGGCCGTGGGGCTCGGCTCGACCGGCGGCGCCTCCTCGACCAGCGGCTCGGGCTCGGTCGGCTGCGGGGCGGGCGGCGAGGGCTCGGGAGCCACCGGCGGGGCCGGTGCGGGCTGGGGTTCGGGGGCGGGGGGCGCGGGTGCTACCGGTGCGGGTGGAGCAGGATCGGCGGGGGGCGGGGGCGGGCAGGCCCGGGTGCGGTCCGCGGGGTCGGCGTCGCACGTCGCGGCAGCCGGGCCGCCGTCGAGCACGTCCGCACCCGCGCCGCCGACCAGAGCGTCCGCACCGGGGCCCCCGAGGAGGGTGTCGGCACCGGCGTCGCCGCGGAGGGTGTCGCGCCCGGTGCCGCCGACCAGTACGTCGTCCCCGTCGCCACCGGCGATGTCGTCGTCACCGGCACCGCCGACGATGCAGTCACCACGCGCCGATCCGGTGATGCGGTCCGCACCCGCGGTACCCAGGACCAGGAAGGGTCCCGAGCCGAGACCACGACGTGCGGTGGCGTCCCAGACGGGATCGGCGGGGTCGAGCGCGATCACCTCGGTGATGTCCGTCGCGACGATCCCGGCGTCGGTGCACTCGGTGGGGAGCGGGACCGTCGCACCCGGCACAGCGGTCCTCACGGTCGTGGCGGGGTCGTCGGCGTCGAGCGCGACGGCGGTCGGCGCGCCCTCCGGGGCGACCGCGACGGCGGCGACGGGGCCGGCCGCGAGCGCGGCCTCGAAAGCCGGGCTCTGAGGCGCGGCGGTCGTCATCGAGATGCGGCCGCCCGCCTGATCCGTGAAGCCGCCCTCGGCGTGAACGGTCATGACGTCCCGCTCATCGAGACCCGCCGACGCGGCGGAGGCGTCGGCGGACAGCGTGATGGTCACCGGGATCGTCGGCGCTGCCCCCGGCTCCACCCGGCCGAGGTCGAGGATGCGGCCGTCGTACAGCGCGCAGTAGCTGACCGGGGCTGCGCTGCCGACCGACAGGGTCACGGGCACGCCAGGTGTCGGACTCCACCGGCCGCCCTGCTCGACACAGAACGCCGAGGCGCCGTCCGGGGTGATCGACAGGCCCAGCGAGGCAGGGGCGGTGCCCTGGTAGCCGACGGTGAGCTCGATGACCTGCGGGCGGCCCGGCTCCAGGCCGGTGTACGGCAGGTCTGGTGCCGGGCCGTCTCGACCGAGCACCACCGTCGCCGCACCGGCTTGCGACGGCGTGCTCGGCTCCGAGTCACCCAGCGATGCCGTGGTGCCGGCGGTCAGACCGATCACCACCGCGGACGCGCCGACGACGACGGCAGCGGCCGAGATTGCGGCGATGGTGCGGTACTTCACGTCGGGTCCCCCGTGGACGACAGTCTTCGAACTCAGGTGGTCTGGTCGAGGCGGAACGACAGCTGGAACGTCGAGGAGTCGCCCTGGGCCAGGTTGTTCGCCGGCGTCGACGGGAAGTACACGTCGACCCGGACGCAGCGGGATGCCCCCGGAGCCAGCACGAGCGCCGGCCCCGCCCCACCGGGCTTGATGTCGCGGAAACCGCGGTTGTCCGTCGGCGGGAACGACTCGGGCGGCACGACCCCCGGCTGACCGGTGCAGTCGGCACCGGGCATCAGGGAGAACGACAGCCGGAGTTGGTCGCCGAGCTCGCCGCCGCGGTTGCCGTTACCGCAGGAGGTGTCCCCGGCGGTCCGTTCCGGTGGGAGGCAGCGGTTCTCCAGTTCGGAGACCCCGCGGCTGGACCAACGGGCCCGGCCCGGCAGCGTCCCGTCGTTGGTGAGCCGCACGTAGGAGAAGTTCTGCGACGGCACATAGGTGCCGGCGGTCGGTGCTGCACCGGGGACCATGTTCGCGAACGTGACCGGCGCGAGGTCCGCCCCGGCCTGCGTGCCCAGGGTGAGGTCGAGAGTGCCGCCCTGCACGAGCACTGGGGCGGCACTCTCGGTGTCGGTGAAGGCGGCGTAGGTGCCGCCCGCTCCGAGCAGGGCGACACCCGCGAGGGCGATTCCCGCCACGGCGAGCCTGGTGCGCATCGGTCCTCCCGGAACGACGAAGCGGAGGCGGCGGGCAGGTGCCCGCCGCCTCCGGCCGGTGGAACTAGGACTGGACCAACGTGAAGGTGATCGTCATCGTCGCGGTGTCGGTCATGATCTCGTTGCCCGCGCTGTCGGGCACGCGGACCTCGAAGGTCACGTTGGTGGGGGCGTCGAGAGCAGGCAGGGAGAACAGGTCGAAGGGACCGGTGTTGGTGCCACCCAGGGTGCCGACGAGGTTGCCGCCGTAGTACAGCTGAGCCTGTTCGAGCAGCTCGCTGCCGTCGTCGCAGGGGTTCTCGGCGTCGGTCTCGGGCTCGGCGCAGCCGTTCTCGGTGCCGGTGGCGGAGTAGCCGGCCTTGAGGAAGCCGTCGACGGTGCCGGTGTTGTCGACCTCGATGGTCACCGTCTGCCGGGAACCGGGGGCCAGGTTCTCCCAGACCACCGGCGGCGCGGCGGTGGGGGAACCGACGGTCAGGTTCAGGGTGCCCGCGGTGAACGTCGCATCGGGGGCGGTTTCGGTGTCGCTGAACGCCGCGTAGGTGCCGGCACCCAGGGCGATGGCGGCGGCCGCAACGGCGGCGACGCCGACGCCGGCGGCGAGCTTCTTGTTCTTCTGCAGGACGGACACGGGTTCTCCTCGGATCGCCTGTGGGTGGAGCGATCCGTGGATCGCAGTGGGAGCGCCGGTGCGGTGCAGACCACCGCACCGGCGGCGGATCAGGACGTGGGCTGCGTCAGCGTGAAGGTGATCGACAGGGTCGCCGTGTCGGTCATGACCTCGTTGGTCGCGGAGGCGGGCAGCCGGACGCCGAAGTTGATCGTCTTCGGGGCGTCGACCGCGGGGAGCGCGCCCAGCGGGATGGAGGTGTTCTGAGCCGCGGTCACCGGACCCGCGTCACTGCCTTGGTAGACGAAGATCAGCTGCTCGAGCAGCTCGCTGCCGTCGTCGCAGGGCCTCTCGGCGTCGGTCTCGGGCTCGGCGCAGCCGTTCTCGGTGCCCGAGACGGTGTACGAGGCAGTCAGGTTGCCGTCGACCGTGCCGGTGTTGTCGACCTCGATGCTGAAGTTCTGCAGGTCGCCGGGCTTGAGGTTGGAGATGACGACCGGGGTGGCGGGGGTGGGCGCACCCACGGTGAGGTTGAGCGTGCCTGCAGCGAAGGTGGCATTGGGCGCCTGCTCGGTGTCGCTGAACGCGGCGTAGGTGCCCGCGCCGAGGGCGATGGCGGCGGCCGCGACGGCGGCGACGCCGATGCCGGCGGCCACCTTCTTGTTCTTCTGCAGGATCGACACGGGTGCTCCTCGGGGTCGCGATGTGCTGGGCGATCCGTCGGACCGCGTTGCCGGGAACGATGGCGGGAGCGGGGGTCTGCGCGCATACCTCAGGCTGGGTATTCGCGCAGGTCAGGACGTACCTCATCTGAGGTACGACAGTCCCCGGCAGGAGTCGCATACTGCGGGCTTCGTGTGTCCGAGGGGGGACGATGGCTGCGGAACCGGTGACCGAGCGCATTCCGATCGTGGGGGCCGAGGAGCCCGAGCCGCACCCGCTGCGCCGGGTGCTGGGCTGGGCGGCCGGGACGGCGCTGGTGCTCGTCGTGGGGCTCGCGCTCGCCGTCGCCGTGGTGCCCGCGATCGGCGGGGCCACCCCGCTGACGGTGCTGTCGGGGAGCATGGAACCGGCGCTGCCGGTGGGGTCCACGGTGATCGTCCGGCCCCGGCCGGCCACCGGGATCGCCGTGGGGGACGTCATCACGTTCATCGACCGCGACGAGGGCAGTGCCGAGACGCGGGTGGTCACGCACCGCGTGGTGCGGGTCGAGCCGGGACCGGTGTTCGTGACGCGCGGCGACGCGAACGACGCCGACGACCCGGGGGTGGTCGAGGCCGCCGACGTCCGCGGTGTGCAGTGGTACCACGTGCCGTACGTGGGTCTGCTCCGAGAACGACTTCTCACTCCGCCCGGCGCGTACTTCGCCGCCGGGATCGCGCTGCTGTGCGTGGCGGCGTACCTGCTGGTCCCCCGCTCGCGGACGGCCGGCACGGCCGATCGGCGCAGGCGCAGCGACCGTTGAGGCGTGGCCGCGAAACGAACACGCAGCATGGACGGTCGTAACGCCGCGGCCGGATCGCCGAAGATCCGGATGGAGCTCCCCAGCACCCGACCGGCCCTCGCGGCCGGCCGTCCCCGCACGTCCGAGGGGTTTCGTACGTGAGCAGCACTCCCGCCGGGCACGGTCGCCCGGTCGCACGCCTGCAGCAGCCCTGCACCGCCGCGGTGGAGGTCGTCCTGCAGGTGGTCCTGATCGGCCTGGCGGTGGCCGTCGTCGGCCACCTCCAGGGGCGTGAGATGCCGGAGCGGGCACTCGGCACGCTCACGTTCGCCGCGGGGGTCGCCGCCACCATCCTGATGGTGGTGGCCGCCTGGCTCAGCGCGAGTCGGCGGGCCCGCCGCGTCGCCGCCGCCGTCGGCGTCTACACGGCGGTCGCCCTGCTGCTGAACGCCGTCCGCGCCGACGGCGGGGTGTGGGCGCTCGTCGGCAGCGTCGCGGTGCTCGCCGTCGCCGGACTGCTCGCGCTCGCGTCCCGGCCGTCGTGGCGCATGGGCCGCGGTCGCGGCGTCGCGGTGGCGGTCACGGGCGGGACGGTGCCGATGGCGGTGGTGGCACTGCTCGCGCCCGACCACACGCCGCCGCCCGACCTGGTGCGATGGGTCGATCTCGTCGCGTGGGCCGTGGTCGGCGCCGCCGGGCTGCTGCTCGTCGGCAGGGGCGTGGTGATCGAGCACCCGCTGCTGCGGCGCACCGGTCTCGCCTTTGCCGCACTCGGGTCCGCGCACGCGGTGGGCACGCTCACCGGGCGGCCCCTGCTCGCCGGAGCGCTGGAGCTGGGCGCGGTCGCCATGCTGCTCGTGGCGGCGGGGACGCTGATGGTGGCCGCGATCGGGGCGATCGGGCGCCAGCAGGAGCTCTCCCGCAGCAGGCTCGCCGAGGTGGAGGCCGTCATGGCGTCGGTCGCCGAGCGCGACCACGAGCTGCGCAACGTCGTCGCCGGGCTGAGCGGAGCGGCCAGCGTCCTGCGCGACGACGAGGTGGGCCGATCCGACGACGGGCGGCGCCTGCTGCTCGCGGCGGCCGCCGAGCTCGCCCGCCTCCAGCAGATGCTCGACGGCCCGGTGCCGACGCACGGACCGGCGCACGTCGCCACCGTCCTCGAGGACCTGGCGGTGGTGCACCGGGCGACGGGTCTGGACGTGGACGTCGACGTCGTCGGGGCCCCCGAGGCGGCGGTCGACCCAGCCGTCCTCGCCCAGGTGATCACGAACCTGCTGGTCAACTGCCGACGGCACGCACCGGGAGCGTCGGTGGCGCTGCGCGCCCGCGTGCGCTCCGGTCAGGTGCGGATCGAGGTGGCCGACGACGGTCCCGGGCTGTGCGCACCCCCCGACGTCGTGCTCCGGCGCGGCGTGCGGGGCCCGACGTCGTCGGGTGACGGACTCGGGCTGGCGATCACCGCCGACCTCGTCGAGCGGCACCGCGGCACCTTCTCGCTCGTCTCCGGGGCCGGGTGCACCGCGGTGCTGGAGCTGCCGGCCGTCGGGTGCCGGGCCCCGGTCCCGGCGTGACGGGTGGACCGGTCGTCATCGTCGACGACCACGCACTCGTCGCGGGCGCCCTCGCCATGGCGCTGCGCTCGGGCGGCCTCGACGCCACCGCCGTGCTGCCCGCCGACTTCCTGCCCCGCGTCGACCTCCCCGCCCCCACCGGCGCGCTGGTGCTGCTCGACCTCGACCTCGGCGACGGCCTGGACGGCGTCGACCTCGTGCCGCGCCTGCGGCGGTCGGGCTGGCGGGTGGTGCTCGTGACCGGCTCGACCGACGACACCCGCATCGCCGTCGGCGTGGCCGCGGGCGCCCTCGGCCGGGTGCGCAAGTCCGCGGCCTTCGACGAGCTCGTCGCCGCCGCGACGCGGGCCGCGCAGGGGCGCCCGCTGATCTCCGCGGACGAGCGCGCCCGGCTCGAGGACCTCGCCTCAGCGGGGACGGAGGCCCGCCGCCTCGACCGCGACCGCTGGGACCGGCTGACGCCGCGCGAGCTCCAGATCGTCGACCGCATCGCGGCGGGCAGGCGCCCGGCCGCGATCGCCGAGGAGTTCGTCGTCTCGGTGGCGACCGTCCGGACCCAGATCCGGTCGATCCTGGCGAAGCTGGAGGTCTCCTCGCAGCTCGAGGTGGCCGCGCTCGCCCGGGCCCGCGAGGGATAAACCGGACGACGGGGACGCCCCACCCCCGTACCCTCCACCCCGTGATGCAGCAGCTGCTCTTCCACTGAGCGACGACGACCGACCTCCCCAGGCGCCGCACGCCGCGGCGCCCGTCCGTCGTCCCCTGCACACCTGGAGTGGGTACAGCCATGTCCCCGACCACCCCTGTCCGCACGGCCCACGTCGGGGCCGTCGACGTCCACCTCTCCCGCGGCGGGCGCCCCGTGCTCGCCGGGGTCGACCTCACCGCCTCCGCCGGTGACCGGCTCGCCGTCGTCGGCGAGAACGGCCGCGGCAAGACCACGTTGCTGCAGGTCCTGGCCGGGCGGCTGCCCGTCGACCGGGGCGAGGTGCGCCGCGCCGGGAGCCTCGGCGTCGCCGACCAGCAGCTCCCCGTCGACGGCACCGTAGGCGACCTGATCGACGTCGAGCTCGCGGCGGTCCGCACCGCGCTGCGCGTCCTCGACGAGGCGGCGCAGGCGCTCGCCGCGGGCCGGCCGGGGTCGGCCGACGCCTACGCCGCCGCGCTCGCCGCCGTCGACGCCCTCGACGCGTGGGACGCCGACCGACGCGTGGAGGTGTCGCTGGCCGCGCTCGGCGCCGTCGACGACCGGTCGCGCCCGCTCGCGACCCTGTCGGTCGGGCAGCGGCACCGCGTCCGGCTCGCGGGCCTGCTCGGCGCGGGCCACGACGTGCTGCTGCTCGACGAGCCCACCAACCACCTCGACGCCGCCGGCCTCGACCACCTCACCGACCGGCTGCTCCGGCATCCCGGCGCGGTGGTGCTCGTCAGCCACGACCGGGCCCTGCTCGCCGACGTCGCCACCACGGTGCTCGACCTCGACCCCACCTCCGACGGCCGACCGCGCACCTACGGCGGCGGCTACGCCGGGTACCTCGAGGGGCGGCGGGCGGAGCGGGAGCGCTGGGAGGCGCTGCACCTCGACCAGGTCGAGCAGCGCCGCCGGCTGTCCGACGACCTCTCCGCCGCGCAGAACCGCCTGCGCGACGGGTGGCGCCCGGACAAGGGCACCGGCAAGCACGCCCGGGCGACGCGCGCGCCCGCGCTGGTCCGGGCCGTGCACCGGCGCCGGGAGCAGCTCGCCGCGCACTCGGTGTCGGTGCCGCGGCCGCCGCTGCGGTTCACCCCGCCCGAGCTGCCGACCCGCCCCGGCCCGCTGCTGCGCGCCGACGCCGTCACGGTGGCGGGGCGGTTGCCCGACCCGTGCGACGTCGCACTGGCCTCAGGGGAGCGGCTCGTCGTCACCGGTCCGAACGGGGCCGGGAAGTCGACGCTGCTCGCGGTACTGGCCGGTTCCCTCGCCCCGGCGACCGGGGCCGTCACCCGGGGACCCGGGGTGCGCGTCGGCCGGCTCGCCCAGGAGTCGGCACCCGCCGGACGGCCGCCGGGCCCGACGTTCGGCCTGGTCGAGGACGCGGGGCGGCCGGTGGCCGAGCTGTCGGTCGGGGCCCGGCGCCGCCTGGACCTGGCCCGGGTCCTCGCCGGCCTGCCGCACGTCCTGCTGCTCGACGAGCCGACCAACCACCTCTCCGCCGCACTCGTCGACGAGCTCACCGAGGCGCTGGAGACCACCGCCGCCGCGGTCGTGCTGGCCACGCACGACCGGCGGCTGCTGCGCGACACGGCGCACTGGCCGCGCCTGGAGCTCTAGTCGCCCTCGAGCGCGTCGCGGACGGCCACGAGCTTGGCCGCCGCCTCGCGCACCTCGGTGTCGGGATCGGAGTCGGCGACGATCCCGCACCCGGCGAACAGGCGGGCGGTGGGGCCGTCGAGCTGGGCGCAGCGCAGGGCGATGCCGAGCTCGCCGTCGCCGCGGGAGTCGATCCAGCCGACGGGCCCGGCGTAGCGGCCGCGGTCCATCGCCTCCAGCTCGGTGATCAGCTCGACGGCGATCTTGCGCGGGGTGCCGCCGACCGCCGCGGTGGGGTGCACGGCCTCGGCGAGGCGCAGCAGCGACGCGGGGCCGACCGGGTCGAGGCGGCCGCGGACGTCGCTCGCGAGGTGCGAGACGTTGTGCAGCGTCAGCACGTCGGGGACCGCGGGGGCGTCGAGCGAGGCGCACAGCGGGGCCAGCGCGGAGGTCAGCGAGTCGACGGCGAGCGCGTGCTCGTGGCGGTCCTTCGCCGAGTTCATCAGCCGGTCGCCCAGCGACCCGGTGCCCGGGGACGTCGCCCACATCGTGCCGGCCAGCACGCGGGACTCCACGACGTCACCGGTGCGCCGGACCAGCAGCTCCGGGGTGGCCCCGACGAGCCCCTCCACCGCGAACGACCAGCACGTCGGGTAGCGGCGCGCGAGCCCGCCGAGCAGGTGCCGCGGGTCGAGCGGGGCGTCGTCGACGGCGATGAGGTCGTGGGCCAGCGCGGCCTTGTCGAGCTCGCCCGCCCGCATCCGGCGCACGGCCTCGGCCACGGCGGCGCGGTAGCGGGCGACGGGCAGCCGCCCGTCGGAGTAGCGCAGGGTGCCGCTGGGCCGGACCGGGTCGATCGTGTGCAGGAGCGACGGCCCGTCGCCGTGGGAGAACTCGGTGATCCAGGCCCGGCCGTCGCGGCGGCCCACGACCACCCGCGGCACGACGACGACCGAGCCGGGCGAGTCGTCGCTGAAGGTGAAGCTGGTGAACGCGACGGGCCCGGTGCCGGGCTCGCCGACGTCGTCGTGGACCCGCACGCCGTCGACGAACGCCTGCCACCACTCGTCGGCGTCGGCGAAGCGGTCGGGGCCCGACCCGGTCCAGCGGGCCACCTCGCCCCAGCCGACGAGACCGTCGTCGCCGCGCACCCAGGACTTGGGGGTGCGGGCGTCGGGGAGCAGCTCCAGCAGGCCGCCGACATCGTCGACGGGCCTGGTTCGCACGCGCACACCGGTCGGTAGCGGAGCGATCGTCACGTTTCGAGCGTAGGAGGCCCGCGGCCCCGACGCTCGTCCGCCCCGGGGAGTCGCTGGCCACAGTGACCGCGGCGACGCCGTCTAGACTCCCTCGCCGTGGCGGAACCGCGGGCACTCGACGAGATGGCGGCCACCGTCGCGCCCACCGCGCGGTTCGTGCGCAGGCGCCTCCCGGAGCTGGTCCTCGGCCTCGCGGTGCTGGTCACGGTGCTGGCCGGGCTCGCCCTGATCGGCTCGGCCGTCGACGACGCCGCCATCGCCCGGAACCGCGCCACCGCGCAGGCCGAGGTGCTGGAGGGGTCCACGTTCTTCCGCACGCTCGTGCGGTTCACCCTGCCGAACGGACAGGCGGTCGTCCCGGAGAACGGCGTCTTCCACCCCCGCGGGCTGTCGGCGGGCCGGCAGGTGGCCGTCGAGTACGACGCCACCGAGCCCGAACTGGTCCGGGTCGCCGGTCGAAGCACCGTCGACGGCGTCCTCCCGACGGTGCTGGGCGTCGCCGCGACGTGGGTGCTGCTCGGCCCGCTGGCGCTGTGGCTGCGCCGTCGCCGCGAGCGGGCCTGATCAGGAGGGGGCCTGCGGCGGCGCTGGTGCCGCCCGCGTCGCCAGCGCCACCCCGAGCACCGCGACGACCATCCCGGCGATCGCGAACCACCCGAGCGTCTCGCCGAACATCACCAGCGCGAGCAGCGCGGTGATGCCGGGGACGAGGTAGAAGTAGCTGGTCACCTGCGCCGCAGCCCCGCGCCGGAGCATGAGGAACAGCAGCGAGACCCCGCCGCCGGTGAGCACCAGCACCGACCACAGCAGCGCGCCGACGAGCTCCGGGGTCCAGTCGAGGCGGAACGACTCGAACGCGAACGCGAACGGCAGCGTCACCAGGATCGACGCGAAGAACTGCACGACCTGGCCGGTGCGCAGGTCGAACTCGGGGCAGAACCGCTTCTGGTAGAGCGTGCCTGCGGTGATGGCGAGCAGGGCCGTGGTGGCGAGCCCGAGCGTCGTCGCGGTGATCCCGACGGTGGTCAGCTTGCTCGACACCACCAGCACGACGCCGAGGAAGCCCAGCACCAGGCCGACGACCTGCACGCGGCCCAGCCGGACGCCGGTGAGCCCGGCGACGACCGCGGTGAGCACCGGCTGCAGGTTGACGACGAGCGCCGCCACCCCGGCCGGCATGCCCGCGGCCACCGCGCCCCAGACGCCGCCGAGGTACCCGGCCTGGATCCCGATCCCCGCGACGGCGAGGTGCCCGATCGCCCGGCCGCGCGGCCACCGCGCCCCGGCGACGAGGGCGAGCACGAGCATCAGCACGACGACGCCGGCGTAGCGCACGAGCAGGAAGCTCAGCGGCTCGGCGTGCGGTGCCGCGTACTTGGCGACGACGAACCCGGTGGCCCAGATGAGCACGAACAGCACCGGCGTGACGCGGACGAGGAGGGCCGCGGCGTCGCGGGTCCCGGAGGTGGTGGCGATGGTCCGGACCCTAACCCGCGGGCGGTCAGGTGTGGTGCCACCAGCCCAGCACCGCGTCCACCGCCCCGGGCACCGCGACGATCAGGTCCTCGGCCGGGAGGGGGTCGGGGTTGCCCTGCGCGTCGACGACGACCGCACCGGCCTCCGCGGCCAGGCACAGCGCGCCGGCGACGTCCCACTCGCGGTAGCGGTCCAGCACGGCGGCGACGGCGTGCCCCAGCGCCACCTGCGTGATCGCCAGCGCGGCCGACCCGAGCACGCGGACGCCGGTGTGCGCGGCGGTGGCGCGCGCGGTGAACCCCGGCGCGCGCTCCAGCGACAGCTCCGCGCACACCAGACCCCCGACCACCGGGCGCGGAGCGATCCGCACCGGCACCCCGTTCGCGCGGACCCCCCGGCCGCGGGCGGCGGCGTAGATCTGGGCGCGGCTGGGGTCGGCGATCACCCCGACGACCGGGCCGTGCGCGTCGACCAGGGCCAGGCTGTAGGCGCACCACGGGAACCCGGCGACGTAGTTGGCGGTGCCGTCCACCGGGTCGACGACCCAGCGCAGCGGTGCCGAGTGCACCCCGTCGTCGGCGCCGTACTCCTCGCCCAGCACCGGGACCTGCGGGAACTCCGCGGCCAGCACGCGGCGGGTGTGCCGCTCCAGCGTGCGGTCGGTGTCGGTGACCCAGTCGAACGGGTGGGCCTTCACGGTGTCGATGAGCCGGTCGCGCCCGGCCGTCGCGGTGATCACCTCGGCGGCGTCGTTCGCCAGGCGCCCCGCCACCTCCAGCGCGCGGGAGAGCAGCCCCGGGTCCGCGGGCGGCAGGCGGCGCGTCTCGTGCTGGAGGCTCATGTCGGCCGAGGGTCACCGCGCCCGGTGTCGGGGGTGGAACGGCCGGATGACGTGTCGCCCATCACCGGGCCAACTGTCCGACCGCCACGCGGAGTTGTCCGTGAGTTGGGTGTGTGGTCATGGGCGTGCGGGAGGTTCACCCCGTGCGAGTCGCGATCGTGTCCGAGTGCTTCCTGCCCGTCGTCAACGGCGTCACCAACTCGGTGCTGCGGGTGGTGGAGCACCTCACCGCGGCCGGCCACGACGTCCTGGTGATCGCCCCCGGCACCGGCGGGCCCGCCGAGTACCGCGGCGCACCGGTCGTCCGCGTCCCGTCGCTGGACCTGCCGGTCGTCAACTCGATGCCGGTGGGCGTCCCGAGCCGGCGGATCCTCACGGCGCTGCGCGCGTTCCGCCCCGACGTCGTGCACCTCGCGGCCCCGTTCGTCGTCGGCTACCGGGGCCTCAACGCCGCGCGCCGCCTCGGGATCCCGACCGTCGCGGTGTACCAGACCGACGTCGCCGGCTTCGCCTCCTCCTACGGCCTCGGGCTGACGGCGCGCGCCGCGTGGCGCTGGACCTGCCGGCTGCACGGCCAGGCCGACCGCACGCTGGCCCCGTCGAGCTGGGCGACCGAGGCGCTGCGGGCGCGCGGGGTGCCGCGGGTGCACCAGTGGGCGCGCGGCGTCGACACCCGCCGGTTCACCCCCTCCAAGCGCGACGCCGCGATCCGTGCCGAGCTCGCCCCGGGCGGGGAGCTGCTGGTCGGCTACGTCGGACGGCTCGCCCCGGAGAAGCAGGTGGAGCGGCTGGTCGCGCTGGACGGGCTTCCGGGCACGCGGCTCGTCGTGGTCGGGGAGGGGCCGAGCCAGGAGCGGCTGCGCGCGGCCCTGCCCGGCGCGGCGTTCCTCGGCTTCCGCGGCGGCGACGAGCTGGCCCGCATCTACGCCTCGCTCGACGTCTTCGTGCACACCGGCCCCTCGGAGACGTTCTGCCAGGCCGTGCAGGAGGCGCTCGCGTCGGGGCTGCCGGTGGTGGCTCCGGACGCGGGTGGCCCGCGCGACCTCGTGCTGCCCGGCCGCACCGGCTACCTCGTGCCACCGCGGCCCGACCACGCCGACGTCGACGATCCCGCGTCCGTGGCCGCCGACGCCCGGCTGCGCGCCGCCGTCCAGGCCCTCACCGACGACGCCCTGCGCCGCCGGTTCGGAGCGTCGGCCCGCAAGTCGGTGCTGCGCCGGACCTGGTCGACGGTGGGCGACGAGCTGCTGGCCCACTACCACGACGTCATCGGCCTGTCCGCGGCTCCGCGCGCCGCCGCGTAGCGACGGTGACCCCGCCCCCAGGGGGCCGGGTCCGTACGACCACCGACTGCGTAGGCACACGGATGCCGGGGCCCGCGCGGGCCGGGAGCCTGGGCGCATGAGCGAGCCGATCGGACACCGGATCCCCGTGACCCCCACCGGGGAGCACGCCGCGATCGACGTGGCCGGGCAGCGGGCGGCGCTCGCCGCCCTGTCCGGCCCGGAGCGGGGACGGCGGGCCGAGACCGTGCGGGCCGTCCTGGACGACCCGGCCCGGTTCGCCCCGCCCGTCCTGTACGCGCTGGCCACCGCCCTGTTCGCCGACGGGCGCCACGAGGAGGGTGCGTTCTGGTTCTACGCCGCCCAGGTGCGCACGCGGTTCGACGTCACCCGCTGCGCCGACGTCACGGCCCGCGGGGCGGCGGCGATCCTCACCGAGCACCACGGCCCGCCGATCAACCGCTGGGCGTTCACCGATCCCGAGCGGGTGCGCGGGCTCGTCGAGCGCGCGGTGGAGTGGGACCGGGCCGCGCCCCACGCGTACGACCACCGCTGGGTGAACCTGCACGGCACGGGCGCCTTCCTCGCCGACGGCTCCGCGCTCAGCCGCCCGCGGGAGGAGTGGGAGGCGCTGGCCGAGCAGACCCGCGCCGAGTACCTGCGCGGGCTCGCCGAGGTGCTGGCGCAGTGGCCGGGGCGCTAGCGTTCCGGCTCCGACGTCGGGGAGGTCCGCGATGGTGCGACGCGCACCGGCGTGGCTGCTCGCCGCACTGGCGGTGGCCGTCCAGGTCCGCCTCTTCGCCGAGCACGGCAGCTTCAACCTCGCCCGGATCCCCAGCGCGGACCTGCGCTACCACTCCGACTTCGCCACGTTCTGGCGCTCCGCCGACGCCCTGCTGCGCGGCGCCGACATCTACCGCACCGGCGCGGACCTGCCCAACCTCAACCCGCCGCTGCTCACGGTGGTCATGGCGCCGTTCGGGCTGCTGGAGGTCCTGCCGTCCTACCGGCTGTTCGCGCTGCTCACCGTGGCGCTGGTGCTCGGGTGCCTGCTCGTCGTGGCCCGGGAGGTGCGGCTGCCGGCCGTCGACGCCGGGCTCGCGGTCGGCGCGGTGCTGCTCGGGGCCCCGCTGCTGGCGACGGTCGGGCTCGGGCAGGTCTACGCGTTCCTCGCCGTCGCGCTGACCGGGGCGTGGCTGGCCGCGCGGCGCGGGCGCGACGTCGCCGCGGGCGTCGGCATCGGGATCGCGGTGGCGCTCAAGCCCTCCCTGGCGCCGCTGCTGCTGCTGCCCGTGCTGCGCCGCGAGACCCGCACGGCGCTCGCCGCGGCGGGCGCGGCGGCGGCGGGCACGCTGCTGGGCGTGCTCGTGTGCGGGCCCGCCGCGAGCGTGACCTGGGTGCGGCTCGTCCTGGGGCACCCGGTGCAGACCTTCTTCGACAACGCCTCCCTGCCCGCCACGCTCGTGCGGCTCACCAGCGACTCCGGCTGGGGGCGGCCGGTCGTCGAGGTGCCCGGCGGGCAGGTGGCCGGCACGGTGCTCGGGATCGCGGTCGTCGTCGCGACGCTGTTGCTCCTGCGCCGCTCGGGACCCGACGCCCTGTGGGCCGTGACCGCGGCGTCGCTCGTGGCGTCGCCGGTCACCTGGAACACCTACCTCGTGGTGCTCGCCCCGGGCGTGCTGGTGGTGCTGGCCCGGTCCCGGGCGGCCGCCGCACCGCTGCTCGCCGCCGCGCTGATCGGCCAGGAGTGGCCCGGGCTCTGGTACGGCGACGACGGCACGGCGTCGGCGCTGCCGCTGTCGCTGTACTGCGCGGTGCTGCTCGCGCACTGGGCGGTGCTGCTGCGACACGCCCGACGGGGACCTGCGCGGCGGGGCGCGCCGGCGGAGCCCCGGGTAGCGTCTGAGCCGTGAGCCGCGCCGACCTCGACAAGAACCCCCGTGACGTCGCCGCCATGTTCGACGGCGTCGCCCGGCGCTACGACGTGACCAACACCGTGCTCACCGCGGGGCAGGACCGGCGCTGGCGCCGGCTCACCCGCCGGGCGCTGGACCTGCGGCCGGGGGAGAAGGTGCTCGACCTCGCCGCGGGCACCGCGGTCTCCACCGTCGAGCTGGAGCGCTCCGGCGCGTGGTGCGTCGCCGCCGACTTCTCCCTCGGCATGCTCCGCGCCGGGTCCGACCGCGCCGTGCCGAAGGTCGCCGCCGACGCGCTGCACCTCCCGTTCGCCGACGCCTCCTTCGACGCCGTGACGATCTCGTTCGGCCTGCGCAACGTCTCCGACACCGACCGGGCGCTGCGCGAGCTGGCCCGGGTCACCCGTCCCGGCGGTCGGCTCGTCGTCTGCGAGTTCGGCACCCCGACCTTCGCCCCGTTCCGCGCCGCGTACTACCTCGGCCTGGAGACGGTGCTGCCCGCGATCGCCTCGCGGGTCTCCAGCAACGCCGAGGCCTACCGGTACCTGGGCGAGTCGATCCGCGACTGGTCGCCGCAGCCCGAGCTGGCCGCGCGCATCGCGGAGGCGGGCTGGGGAGAGGTGGCCTGGCGCGACCTCACGCTCGGCGCCGTCGCCCTGCACCGGGCCCGCCGCACCTACGGCTGAACCAACCGGACGAGCGCGTTCCCGGACGGGTGTCTAGACTCCTCCCGACTTCGTGAATATCTTCACAAGGAGTCGCAAGGCCGCATGCGGACCACCACTCGCAGCGGGCGTCGAGATCGACGACCACGACGGTGACCAGGCCCGCACGGGGTAGGAGTAAGGCTCCCCTGGCTTCGGCCGGGAGGGTCACCGCGACCTAGGGTCGCGCCCGGAATGTGATCCGTCGACGGCGAGGACTGCGCAGGATGCTCGATCCGTATCTCCCGCTGGTGCTGATGTTCGCCCTGGCCGGTGCGTTCGCGCTGTTCTCGGTGGTGTCGGCGCCCTACATCGGCCCACGGCGCTACAACCGCGCCAAGCTGGACGCCTACGAGTGCGGCATCGAGCCGTCGCCGCAGCCCGTGGTGGGCGGCGGCCGGATGCCGGTCGCCTACTACCTCACGGCGATGCTGTTCATCCTGTTCGACATCGAGCTGGTCTTCCTCTACCCGTACGCGGTCGTGTCCGATTCGCTGGGCCTGTTCGGCCTGGTCGCGATCGTCCTGTACATCGCAACCATCGCGTTCGCCTACGTCTACGAATGGCGTCGTGGCGGACTGGAGTGGAACTGACATGGGTCTCGAAGAGAACCTGCCCAGCGGCGTCCTGCTGACCAGTGTCGAGAAGCTGGTCAACTGGACCCGCAAGTCCTCGCTGTGGCCCGCCACCTTCGGGCTGGCGTGCTGCGCGATCGAGATGATGACGACCGGGGCGCCGCGCTACGACCTCGCGCGCTTCGGCATGGAGGTCTTCCGCGCGTCGCCGCGCCAGGCCGACCTGATGATCGTCGCCGGCCGGGTCAGCAACAAGATGGCCCCGGTCCTGCGCCAGATCTACGACCAGATGCCCGAGCCGCGCTGGGTGCTCGCGATGGGCGTGTGCGCCAGCTCCGGCGGCATGTTCAACAACTACGCGATCGTGCAGGGCGTCGACCACGTCGTGCCCGTCGACATGTACCTCCCCGGCTGCCCGCCGCGCCCGGAGATGCTGATGGACGCGATCCTCAAGATCCACGCCAAGATCATGGACGAGCCGCTGGGCGCCAAGCGCGCCGCCGAGCTGGCCGAGAGCGGGTACAAGACCCCGATGATCCCGTCGTCGGTCAAGTACGCGACCACGAAGAAGGCACCGAAGACGGCCGACACGATCGAGGCGGCGAAGTGACGGCCGACGACACCACGGGCACCTCCAAGGACGGCGCCGAGCCCACCGGCGGCCAGCAGTCCTCGGCCGAGGAGAGCGGCGTCGACCGCGACGCCCAGCGCGCCGCGGGCGGCACCACCCCGACGGCGGGCGAGCCCGAGCAGGCCGCCGTCGACGCCGAGGGTGCCGAGGTCGGCCTCACCGGTGCCTCCGCCGAGGGCGGCACCCGCCTGGCGCCCGCGCGCGCCCGCGAGGGCATGTTCGGCGTCTCCGGCACCGGCGACACCTCCGGCTTCGGCGGCCTGCGCCTGCCCGGCTACGCCCCGGCCCCGGCCGAGCGCCCCTACGGCGGCTGGTTCGACGAGTTCGCCGACGACCTCGCCGAGGCGCTCGTCGAGCGCGGGGTGCCCGCCGGCGCGATCCAGCAGACCACCGTCGACCGCGGCGAGATCACCCTCTACGTCCAGCGCGAGCGCATCCTCGACCTCTGCCGCACCCTGCGCGACGACGAGGGCCTGCGCTACGAGCTGTGCAGCTCGATCTCCGGGGTCGACTACGGCGAGGGCGTCAGCCAGCGGCTGCACGTCGTCTACCACCTGACGTCGATGACCTACCGGCGCCGCATCCGCCTGGAGGTCGCGCTCGACGTCGACGACGCGCGGCTGCCCAGCGTCGTCGAGGTCTACCCCACGGCCGACTGGCACGAGCGCGAGACCTGGGACATGTTCGGCGTGATCTTCGACGGTCACCCCGCGCTGACCCGGATCCTCATGCCCGACGACTGGGACGGCCACCCCCAGCGCAAGGACTATCCCCTCGGCGGCATCCCCGTCGAGTACAAGGGTGCGGAGATCCCGCCTCCCGACGAGAGGCGGTCGTACTCGTGACCACCCCCACTCCCGCCGAAGAGCGGATCACGACCGAGGGTCCCGTCTACACCGTCACCGGTGGCGACTGGGACACACTCCTCGACGAGGACCACGACGACCGCATCGTCATCAACATGGGTCCGCAGCACCCGTCGACGCACGGGGTGCTGCGCCTGGTGCTCGAGCTCGAGGGCGAGACCGTCACGCAGGCCCGCTCGGTGATCGGGTACCTGCACACGGGCATCGAGAAGAACTGCGAGTACCGCACCTGGACCCAGGGCGTCACGTTCGTGACGCGCATGGACTACCTCGCGCCGATCTTCAACGAGGTCGGCTACTGCCTCGCCGTCGAGAAGCTGCTCGAGGTCGAGGTGCCGCGCCGCGCCACCGTCGCGCGCGTGCTGCTCATGGAGCTCAACCGGATCGGCTCGCACCTGGTGTGCCTGGCCACCGGCGGTATGGAGCTGGGCGCGCTCACCGGCATGACGGCCGGGTTCCGCGAGCGCGAGGAGGTGCTCCACCTGCTGGAGTTCCTCACCGGGCTGCGGATGAACCACGCCTACGTCCGCCCCGGCGGACTCGCGCAGGACTTCCCGGACGGCTGGGAGGAGAAGGTCACCGAGTTCGTGGCCCTCATGCGCTCGCGCCTGCCCGACTACGACAAGCTCCTCACCGGCCAGCCGATCTGGCGCCAGCGCCTGGAGAACGTCGGCTACCTGCCGCTCGACGGCTGCCTCGCCCTCGGCGCCACCGGCCCGATCCTGCGCTCCGCGGGTCTGCCGTGGGACCTGCGCAAGGTCGAGCCGTACTGCGGCTACGAGGAGTACGACTTCGAGGTCCCGACGGCCACCGAGGCCGACTGCTACGCCCGCTACCGGCTGCGCGTCGCCGAGATGCACGAGTCGCTCAAGATCATCGAGCAGGCCGTGCAGAAGATGGAGCCGGGCCCGGTCATGGTCGCCGACCGCAAGGTCGCCTGGCCCGCGCAGCTCTCCGTCGGCTCCGACGGCATGGGCAACACGCTCGAGCACGTCCGCAAGATCATGGGCCAGTCGATGGAGTCGCTGATCCACCACTTCAAGCTCGTCACCGAGGGCTTCCACGTCCCGGCCGGGCAGGTCTACACCTCCGTCGAGTCCCCGCGCGGCGAGCTGGGCTTCCACCTGGTCTCCGACGGTGGCACCCGCCCGGTCCGCGTGCACGTGCGCGAACCCAGCTTCGTGAACCTGCAGACGATGCCGGCGATGAGCGAGGGCGGCATGGTCGCCGACGTCATCGCGGCCGTCGCGTCGATCGACCCCGTCATGGGAGGCGTGGACCGATGACCACCCCCAACCCGGAGACGAACGGGCCCGTGGCCGCTCCCGAGGAGCGGCTGTGGGACGGCCCGGCGCCGCAGTCGCCGGTCAGCCCGGTGTTCGACGAGCTCACGCGGCAGCGCACCAAGGAGATCGTGGCGCAGTACCCGCAGTCGCGGTCGGCGTTGCTGCCGCTGCTGCACCTCGTGCAGTCCGTCGAGGGGCACGTCAGCCAGGACGGCATCCGCTACTGCGCCGACGCGCTGGAGCTGACCACCGCCGAGGTGTCCGCGGTCGCCACGTTCTACACGATGTACAAGCGCACGCCGTGCGGCGAGCACCTGGTCAGCGTCTGCACCAACACGCTGTGCGCGGTCCTCGGCGGCGACGACATCTACACCCGGCTGAAGACGAAGCTGGGTGTGGGCCACGAGGAGACGGCGGGGGAGCCCGGCAGCACCGGCTCGATCACCCTCGAGCACGCCGAGTGCCTCGCGGCCTGCGACCTCGCGCCCGTGGTGCAGGTCAACTACGAGTTCTTCGACAACCAGACGGTCGACACCGCCGACGCGCTGGTCGACGCGCTGCAGCGCGGCGAGAAGCCGCACCCCACCCGCGGCGCGGCGCTCACCGACTTCCGCACCGTGTCGCTGGAGCTGGCCGGGGTGTTCACCGACCTGGAGCACACCGTCGAGGGTGCGTCGAGCGCCGTCGAGACCATGCGCGGGGCCCGCCTGGCCACCGACCGGGGCTGGAGCGCCCCGTCGATGCCGGACTCCCCGCCCGCCTTCCCGAGCCTGCCGGAGAAGAAGTCATGACCGACATCCTCACGCCGGTGCTCACGCGCCGCTGGCAGTCGCCGCGCTCGTGGTCGCTGGAGACCTACGAGCAGCTGGAGGGCTACCAGGCCCTGCGCACCGCGCTGACCGCCCACCCCGACCAGCTGATCCAGCTCGTCAAGGACTCCGGCCTGCGTGGCCGCGGCGGTGCGGGCTTCCCGACGGGCATGAAGTGGGGCTTCATCCCGCAGGGCCCCGACGGCCCCGGGGCCAAGCCCAAGTACCTGGTGATCAACGCCGACGAGGGCGAGCCGGGCACCTGCAAGGACATCCCGACGATGATGGCCGACCCGCACTCGCTCATCGAGGGCTGCATCATCACGAGCTTCGCGATCCGCGCGAACTTCTGCGCGATCTACATCCGCGGTGAGGCCCTGCACCCGATCCGCCGCGTCCGCAACGCCGTGAACGAGGCGTACGCCCGGGGCTACCTCGGCAAGGACATCCTCGGTTCGGGCTTCGACCTCGACATCGTGGTGCACGCCGGCGCCGGGGCCTACATCTGCGGCGAGGAGACGGCACTGCTCGACTCGCTCGAGGGTCGTCGCGGTCAACCCCGCCTCAAGCCCCCGTTCCCGGCCACGTCCGGTCTGTACGCCTCGCCCACCGTGGTGAACAACGTCGAGACCATCGCGTCGGTTCCCGCGATCGTGCAGGGCGGCTCGGAGTGGTTCCGGTCGATGGGCACCGAGAAGAGCCCCGGCCCGAAGATCTACTCCGTCTCCGGCCACGTCGAGCGCCCCGGCCAGTACGAGGCCCCGCTCGGCATCACGCTGCGCCAGCTCCTGGAGCTCGCGGGCGGGATGAAGGGCGGCGTGCCGCTGAAGTTCTGGACCCCCGGCGGCTCGTCCACCCCGCTGTTCACCGCCGAGCACCTGGACGTCCCCCTGGACTTCGAGGGCGCGGCGGCCGCCGGCTCCATGCTCGGCACCACCGCGGTGCAGGTCTTCAACGAGACCGTGTCCGTGCCGTGGGCCGTCATGAAGTGGACCGAGTTCTACAAGCACGAGTCGTGCGGCAAGTGCACCCCGTGCCGCGAGGGCACCTACTGGCTCGTGCAGATCCTGGAGCGGATGGTGGAGGGCCACGGCACCGCCACCGACGTCGAGACGATGCTCGACATCTGCGACAACATCCTCGGCCGGTCCTTCTGCGCGCTCGGCGACGGCGCCACCAGCCCGATCACCAGCGCCATCAAGTACTTCCGCCAGGAGTTCCTGGACCTGTGCGCGGCGCAGAACGTCGAACCCGTTGGAGCAATGGCATGACCTTGACCCAGGACTCGGGCACCGACGCCACGCCCGTCCCCGAGGGGCACGTCCGGCTCACGATCGACGGCCGCGTGATCGACGCCCCGCAGGGCGAGCTGCTGATCCGCACCTGCGAGCGGCTCGGGATCATCGTCCCGCGCTTCTGCGACCACCCCCTGCTCGACCCGGCCGGCGCCTGCCGCCAGTGCCTGGTCGAGGTGGAGATGGGCGGGCGCCCGATGCCCAAGCCGCAGGCCAGCTGCACGATGACCGTCGCCGACGGGATGGTCGTCAAGACCCAGCACACCTCCGCGGTGGCCGAGAAGGCCCAGGCCGGGGTGATGGAGCTGCTGCTCATCAACCACCCGCTCGACTGCCCGATCTGCGACAAGGGCGGCGAGTGCCCCCTGCAGAACCAGGCGATGACGTCGGGGCGCACCGACTCGCGCTTCGAGGAGACCAAGCGGACGTTCCCCAAGCCGCTCCCGATCTCCTCGCAGGTGCTGCTCGACCGCGAGCGCTGCGTCCTGTGCCAGCGCTGCACCCGGTTCTCCGAGGAGATCGCCGGCGACCCGTTCATCGAGCTGCTGGAGCGGGGCGCGCAGCAGCAGGTCGGCGTCGCCGACGACAAGCCGTTCCAGAGCTACTACTCGGGCAACACGATCCAGATCTGCCCGGTCGGCGCGCTCACCAGCGCGGCCTACCGCTTCCGGTCCCGCCCGTTCGACCTGAAGTCGACCCCCGGCGTCACCGAGCACGACTCGAGCGGGGCCGCGATCCGCGTCGACACCCGCCGCGGCACGGTGCTGCGCCGCCTCGCCGGCAACGACCCCGAGGTCAACGAGGAGTGGATCGACGACCGCACCCGGTTCGCGTTCCGCTACCTGTCGTCGGCGGGCCGGATCACGCGGCCGATGGTCCGCGGCGCCGACGGCGTGCTGGCCGAGACGTCCTGGACCGACGCGCTCGCCGTCGCCGCGCAGGGTCTCGCCGCCGCCCGCGAGGGGGGCATCGGGGTGCTGGCCGGTGGCCGGCTCACCGTCGAGGACGCCTACGCCTACGGCAAGTTCGCCCGCGTCGCCGCCGGCACCAACGACGTCGACTTCCGCGCCCGGCCGCACTCGGCCGAGGAGCTGGACTTCCTGGCCAGCCACGTCGTCGGGCAGGGCCCGGAGACGCTGAGCTACACGCGGCTCGAGGCCGCCCCCGCCGTGCTGTGCGTCGCGCTGGAGCCGGAGGAGGAGGCGCCCGTCGTCTTCCTCCGCCTGCGCAAGGCCGCCCGCAAGCACGGGCAGCGGGTCTTCCACCTCGGCCAGTGGACCACCCCCGCGGTGGAGCGCACCTCGCCCGAGACCGGCGCGGCCTCGCCCGCCGCGAAGGACAACCTCGTCCCGGCCGTGCCGGGGGCCGAGGCCGCGGTGCTGGCCGAGCTCCCCGCGCACGTCGTCGAGGCGCTCACCGGCGGCGGGGTCATCCTCGTCGGCGAGCGCGCCGCCGAGGTGCCCGGCCTGTACTCCGCGGTCGCGGCGCTCGGCGCCCGCACCGGCGCGGCGGTCGGCTGGGTGCCGCGCCGCGCGGGGGACCGCGGGGCGCTCGAGGCCGGCGCGGTGCCGAACCTGCTGCCCGGCGGGCGCCCGGTGGCCGACGCCGCCGCGCGCGCCGAGGTCGAGACGGCATGGGGCCTCGCCGCGGGGAGCCTGCCGGCCACCCCGGGCCGCGGCACCGCCGAGATCCTCACCGCCGCGGCCGACGGCGAGCTCGCCGCGCTGGTCGTCGGCGGGCTCGACCCCTACGACCTGGCCGACCCGGCCGCGGCGATCACCGCGCTGCGCGAGGTCGGGTTCCTGGTGAGCCTGGAGATGCACACCTCCGCGGTCACCGAGCTGGCCGACGTCGTGCTCCCGGTGGCCCCCGACGCGCACCGCGGCGGCAGCTACGTCAACTGGGAGGGCCGCCGTCGCGGGTTCGAGCCCGCCCTGGACGCCAGCGGCGTGCTCCCGGACTGCCGGGTGCTCGACACCCTGGCCGTCGAGATGGACGTCGACCTGTTCACGCAGACCCCGGCGGCCGCCGGGGGCGAGCTCGACCGCCTCGGTCGCCGCTCGGGTGCCGCCCCCGCGGCCCCGACCGCGGCGCCCGGTGAGCCGAAGCGGCCCACGTCGCCCGGCCAGGCGGTGCTCGCCACCTGGCGCCAGCTGATCGACCGCGCCAGCCTGTCCGTCGACGAGCCGGCGCTGGCCGGCACGGCGCGCCCGGCGCTGGTGCGGGTCAACGCGGCCACCGCCGAGCGCCTCGGGCTCACCGAGGGCGCCCCGGCGACCGTCCGCACCGCGCGCGGCATGATCACGCTGCCGGTGGCGCTGACCGATCTCCCCGACGGCGTCGTGTGGCTGCCGGGCAACTCCGGTGACTCCCGCGTCCGCGCGCTGCTCGGCGCCGGGCACGGCGACCTGGTGGAGGTGACCGCATGATCTCCTACCTCGCGCAGGAGCCCGAGCCGGTGGAGGGGTTGACCCGGACCCAGCAGCTGCTGGCCGACGACCCGATCTGGCTGGTCTTGCTGAAGGTCGTGGTGCTGTTCGCGATCGGCGTGGTCCTGACGCTCGTCATGATCAACGCCGAGCGCAAGGTGGTGGGGCGGATGCAGCAGCGTCCCGGCCCCAACCGCACCGGACCGGGCGGATGGCTCCAGTCCTTGGCCGACGGGCTCAAGCTCGCGTTCAAGGAGGACATCATGCCGGTGATGGCCGACAAGAAGATCTACTTCATCGCGCCGGTCATCTCCACGATCCCCGCCTTCGTCGCGTTCTCGGTGATCCCGTTCGGCGGCGAGGTCACGATCTTCGGCGAGCAGACGGTGCTGCAGCTGGTCGACCTGCCGGTCGGCGTGCTGCTCGTGCTGGCCTGCGCCTCGATCGGCGTCTACGGGATCGTGCTCGGCGGCTGGGCGTCCGGCTCGCCGTACCCGCTGCTGGCCGCGCTCCGCTCGGCCGCCCAGGTCATCTCCTACGAGATCGCGCTCGGGCTCTCGATCGTCGCCGTCATCCTCTACGCGGGCTCGCTGTCCACCGCTGACATCGTCGCCTCGCAGGCGTCCGGCTGGTACTTCTGGCTGCTCATCCCCAGCTTCGTGGTCTTCGTGATCTCGATGGTCGGCGAGACCAACCGCGCCCCGTTCGACCTCCCCGAGGCCGAGTCGGAGCTGGTCGGCGGCTTCCACACCGAGTACTCGTCGCTGAAGTTCGCGCTGTTCTTCCTGGCCGAGTACGTCAACATGGTCACGGTCTCGGCGATGGCCACCACGCTGTTCCTCGGTGGTGGGCAGATCCCGTTCGTCCCGGCGTTCATCGCCGACAACGGGTGGCTGCAGTTCGTCGCCTTCCTGATCAAGATGTCGATCTTCCTGTTCCTCTTCATCTGGCTGCGCGGCACGCTGCCCCGCCTGCGCTACGACCAGTTCATGAAGCTGGGCTGGAAGGTCCTGGTCCCGATCAGCCTGATGTGGATCGTCGTGATCTTCGCGATCCGGGTGTTCCGCAGCAGCGAGAACAGCCTGGCCTCGCTGCTGGTCACGATCGGCATCATCCTGGCCGTCGTCCTGATCATCGCGTTCCTGGTGCCCGAGCGGTCGCAGCCCGAGCAGGTGGTGGAGCTCGCCTCCGACTACCCGGTGCCGCCGCTCGACCTCGCCGTGCCGACGCCGTCGCGCCACAAGCTGCGCCCCCGCGCGGCCCGCGAGCCGGCGCTCGCCGCATCCGACCCGAAGGAGGCCGAGTAGATGTTCGAGTTCTTCAAGGGCTTCGGTGTCACCTTCTCGACGATGTTCAAGAAGGTCGTCACCGAGGAGTACCCCGAGAACTTCCCGCCCGCGGCCCCCCGGTACCACGGGCGGCACCAGCTCAACCGGCACCCGGACGGGCTGGAGAAGTGCGTGGGCTGCGAGCTCTGCGCCTGGGCCTGCCCGGCCGACGCGATCTACGTCGAGGGCGGCGACAACACCGAGGAGGAGCGCTACTCCCCGGGGGAGCGCTACGGCGCGATCTACCAGATCAACTACCTGCGCTGCATCGGCTGCGGCCTATGCATCGAGGCCTGCCCCACGCGGTCGCTCACGATGACCAACTTCTACGAGATGGCCGACGACGACCGGCAGAACCTGATCTACACCAAGGAGCAGCTCATGGCGCCGCTGCTGCCCGGCATGGAGCAGCCCCCGCACCCGATGCGGCTCGGCGAGAACGAGCAGGACTACTACGTCCAGGGGCCGTCGCTCGCCAAGGTCGACGTCACGGCGGTCGCCGCGGAGTCGGGCCGGTGAGCGTCCTCGCGCAGGAGGCCGCCGGTGCCGTGAGCACCGGCGAGGCCATCGTCTTCTGGATCCTCGGGCCGATCGCGCTGGCCTGCGCGATCGGCATGATCTTCGTGCGCAGCGCGGTCCACTCGGCGCTGCTGCTGGTGTCCACGATGTTCTGCCTGGCGGTGTTCTACATCGTCCAGTCGGCGCCGTTCCTCGGCTTCGTGCAGATCATCGTCTACACCGGCGCCGTGATGATGCTGTTCCTGTTCGTGCTGATGCTGGTCGGGCGCGACAGCTCCGACTCGGTGGTCGAGGTGCTCCGCGGGCAGCGGGTCGCCGGTCTGCTGCTCGGCGTCGGCCTCGCGGTGCTGCTGGTCGCGGGCCTGTCCCGCGCGCTGGTCTCGGTCGAGCCCGCCGGGCTCGCCGCGGGCGGCGCCGGCAGCGGCAACAACGTCGTCGGGCTCGGAGAGCTGATCTTCGGCGACTACGTCTACGCCTTCGAGCTCACCGCCGCGCTGCTGATGACCGCCGCGCTCGGCGCGCTGGTCTTCGCGCTCGCGCAGTCCACCGCCCACGACAAGCGCGGCCAGCGGGCCACGGTGATCGCCCGCCTGCGCGGCGAGCACGCCCGGATCTCCCCGCTGCCCGGCCCCGGCGTCTTCGCCACGGCCAACTCGGTGGCGGTCCCGGCGCTCCTGCCCGACGGCTCGATCGCCCCCGAGTCCCTCTCGGAGATCATCGACGCCACCCCGGTCCGCGACATCGAGCAGTACGACCCCGACGCCCACGCGTTGACCGGCCGGTCCGCGGCCGCCGACGAGTCCGGGAAGCAGGACGACCAGTGACCCCCACGTACTACCTCCTGCTCTCGGCGCTGCTGTTCTCCGTCGGCGCCGTCGGTGTGCTCGTGCGGCGCAACGCGATCGTCGTGTTCATGTGCATCGAGCTGATGCTCAACGCGGTGAACCTGACCCTGGTCACCTTCTCGCGGATCAACGGCGACCTGAACGGGCAGGTCATCGCGCTGTTCGTGATGGTCGTCGCCGCCTGTGAGGTCGTGGTCGGTCTCGCGATCATCATGTCGATCTTCCGGTCCCGCCGGAGCGCCTCGATCGACGACGCCAACCTGCTCAAGTACTGAGTCCCCGACGTGCCCACCACTGGAGTGCTCCCCGTGCCCAGCCCTGTCCCCCCGCGTGAGGTGACCCGATGACGGAGTTGCCCGAGGTCGGGGCCGCCACAGGCGCCGCCTCTCTCGCGTGGCTGCTGTTCGTCCTCCCCGCCGTCGGCGCCCTGCTGCTGTTCGTCGCGGGTAGAAGGGCCAACGCCTGGGGCCACTGGCTCGGCGTGCTCACCGTGCTCGCGTCGTTCGGCGTCGGGCTGGCGATCTTCCTGGAGACGGTCGGGCTGCCCGCCGCGGAGCGCACCCGCGAGCTCTCGCTGTTCGACTGGATCTCCGTCGCCGGGCTGAACATCGACTTCGGCCTGCGCCTGGACCCGCTGTCGCTGACGTTCGTGCTGCTCATCACCGGTGTCGGGTCGCTGATCCACATCTACTCGATCGGCTACATGAGCCACGACCCCGGCCGCCGCCGCTTCTTCGGGCAGCTCAACCTGTTCGTCGCGGCGATGCTGCTGCTGGTGCTGGGCAACAACTTCGTGATGCTCTACCTCGGCTGGGAGGGCGTCGGCCTGGCGTCCTACCTGCTGATCGGCTTCTACCAGGACCGCCCGTCCGCGGCCACGGCCGCCAAGAAGGCGTTCCTGATGAACCGCGTCGGTGACGTCGGGCTGGCCGTCGCGATCTTCATCCTGTGGACGCAGCTCGGGACGCTGCAGTACACCGAGGTCTTCGCGTCCATCGGGCAGGTCGACCCGGGCGCGGTCCTCGCGATCACGCTGCTGCTCCTGCTCGGGGCGTGCGGCAAGTCGGGCCAGTTCCCCCTGCAGTCCTGGCTGCCGGACGCGATGGAGGGCCCCACGCCGGTCTCCGCGCTGATCCACGCGGCGACGATGGTCACCGCGGGCGTCTACCTGATCGCCCGGTCGTCCCCGATCTACGACCTGTCGGAGACCGGGCGACTGGTCGTCGCGATCATCGGCGTCATCACGCTGCTGATCGGCGCGATCATCGGCTGCGCCTACGACGACATCAAGAAGGTGCTGGCCTACTCCACGGTCAGCCAGATCGGCTACATGATCCTGGCCGTCGGCCTCGGCCCGGCCGGGTACGCGCTGGGCATCTTCCACCTGCTCACCCACGGCTTCTTCAAGGCGGGCCTGTTCCTCGGGGCGGGCTCGGTGATGCACGCGATGCACGACGACGTCGACATGCGCCGCTACGGCGGGCTCGCCCGGTACATGCCGATCACGTTCGTCACGTTCGGCCTGGGCTACCTCGCGCTGATCGGCTTCCCGTTCCTGTCCGGCTACTTCTCCAAGGACGAGATCATCGCCGCGGCGTTCGACTCGCCGGGCTGGCAGGGCTACGTCTTCGGCGGGGCCGCACTGCTGGCCGCGGGGCTCACCGCGTTCTACATGACCCGCCTGATGCTCATGACCTTCTTCGGCGAGAAGCGCTGGAAGGACCTGAAGTCGGCCGACGGGCAGGACTACCACCCGCACGAGTCGCCGCTGTCGATGACGGTGCCGATGATCGTGCTGGCGTTCGGCTCGGTCTTCGCGGGCTTCCTGCTCTACAACGGCAAGGTCCTGGAGGAGTGGCTGGCCCCCTCGATCGGTGAGCTGGTGGAGCGCGAGGCCAACGCCGTGCCGCACGCGCTGACCCCGTTCCTGGTCGTCGGGATCTCGGTGCTCGGCGTGCTGGTCGCCGTCGCGACCAACCGGCGCACGCCCGTCGAGCGGCCGGAGCGCGTGTCGCTGCCGGTGCGCGCGGCCCGGCGCGACCTCTACGCCAACGCGGTCAACGAGGCCCTCATCGCGCGGCCGGGCACCTGGCTCACCCGCGCGCTGGTGTTCGTCGACAACCGGGGCGTCGACGGGGTCGTCAACGGCACCGCAGCCCTGCTCGGCGGCAGCTCCGGACGCCTGAGAAGGTTGCAGACCGGGTTCGTCCGGTCCTACGCGCTGTCCATGCTCGGCGGCACGGTGCTCGTCATCGCGGCCCTGCTCGCGGTGAGGTTCGTCTGATGAACTCCGGATTGCTGCTGCTCACCCTGCTGCTGCTCCCCATGGTGGGGGCCGGGGTCGTCGCCACGCTGGGGACCAACGCCCGGCTGGCCAAGCTCGTCGCGATCGGCTTCTCGCTCGCGTCGCTGGTTCTGACCGTCGTCGTCTGGTTCGCCTACCTCGGCGCCCGGTCCGACAGCCGGTTCGCCCTCGAGCTGTCGGTGCCGTGGATCCCCGCGTTCGGCACGTCGTTCGCACTCGGCATCGACGGCATCGCGCTGGTGATGCTGGCGCTGATCGCGGTGCTGGTGCCGATCGTGATGCTGTTCTCGTGGGAGGAGAAGCTCCCCGAGGGCCGCAGCGCCGCCGGCTTCTTCGCGCTGCTGCTGGCCACGCAGAGCCTGCTCGTCGGGGTGTTCGCGGCCACCGACGTCTTCCTGTTCTACGTGTTCTTCGAGGCGATGCTCGTCCCGATGTACTTCATGATCGGGCGCTTCGGCGGGCCGCGCCGCCAGTACGCGGCGGTCAAGTTCTTCCTGTACTCGCTGCTCGGCGGGCTGATCATGCTCGCGTCGGTGATCGGGCTGTTCGTCGTCAGCGGCACGGAGCTGGGGCAGAGCACCTTCACCTGGGTCGAGCTGCAGCGGATGGCCGCGGGCGTCGACGAGACCACGCAGATCTGGCTGTTCCTCGGCTTCTTCCTGGCGTTCGCGATCAAGGCGCCGCTGGTGCCGTTCCACACCTGGCTGCCCGACGCCGGTGCCGAGGCCCCCGTCGGGGCGGGCGTGCTGCTGGTGGGTGTGCTCGACAAGGTCGGCACGTTCGGCTTCCTGCGCTACTGCCTGCCGCTGTTCCCGCTGGCCAGCCAGCGCCTCGCGCCGCTGGTGCTGACGCTCGCGGTGATCGGCGTCCTCTACGGCGCGCTGCTCGCCGTCGGCCAGACCGACATGAAGCGGTTCGTCGCCTACACCTCGATCGCGCACTTCGGCTTCATCGCGCTGGGGATCTTCTCCTTCTCCAGCCAGGCGTTCGCCGGGGCCACGCTCTACATGGTCAACCACGGCATCTCGACCGGGATGCTGTTCATCGTGGTCGGCCTGCTGATCGCGCGCGGCGGGTCGCGCCTGATCGGCGACTACGGCGGCGTGCACAAGCTGGCCCCGCTGCTGGCCGGGTCGTTCCTCGTCGCGGGCCTGTCGTCGCTGGCGCTGCCCGGCACCAACTCGTTCGTCAGCGAGTTCCTGGTGCTGGTCGGGTCCTACCCGCGCCAGCCCGTCTTCACGATCCTGGCCACGGTCGGCATCATCTTCGCTGCCCTGTACGTGCTGTGGGTCTACCAGCAGGTCATGCAGGGCCCGGTGCGCGGCGCCGCGGTGCTCGCCACCGTCGGGGCGAAGGGCGGGCCGGGCACGATGCTCGACCCGGCCGTCGAGGCGGCCCGTGACTCCTCGGGCTTCCCCGACCTGGGCAGGCGCGAGATCGCCGTGCTCACCCCGCTGATCGTGCTCATCCTGGTGCTCGGGTTCTTCCCCGGACCGGTGCTCGACGTCATCACCCCGTCGGTGGTGGCCACCATGAACGAGGTGGGTCTGGCCGACCCGGTGGGAGGGTTCGCGCCGTGACGAACACGGTCTCGACGACGCTGGCTCAGGGGATCGAGTCGCCCCCGATCGACTACGGCGCGGTCCTGCCGCTGCTGATCGTCCTCGGCACGGCGTGCATCGGCGTCCTGCTGGAGGCGTTCCTGCCGCGGCACCAGCGCTGGCCCGCCCAGGTCGCGCTCTCCGTCGTCGGCATCGCGGCGGCCGGGCTCACGCTCGGCATCTACGCAGGCGGCGCGACCGGCGAGGGCGTGGTGACGTTCGCGGGCGCCGTGGCCGTCGACCGGCCCACGCTGTTCATGTGGGGCGCCCTGCTGGCCCTCGGGCTGGCGAGCGTGCTGCTGATCGCCGACCGGTCGGTCGAGCCGGGCGGGGCGTTCATCTCCTCGGCCGTCGCGCGGGCCGCGGCGGGCGGCGGGACCACCGGGGGCACCGGCGCGGGTCCGGACGACCGCGACTACGGCTCGCCCGACCAGGCGCCGACCATGCAGACCGAGGTCTTCCCGTTCACGTTCTTCGCCCTCGGCGGGATGATGGCGTTCGTCTCGGCGAACGACCTGCTGACGATGTTCATCGCGCTCGAGGTGCTGTCGCTGCCGCTGTACCTGATGTGCGGGCTCGCGCGGCGCCGCCGCCTGCTCTCGCAGGAGGCGGCGGTCAAGTACTTCCTCCTCGGCGCGTTCGCCTCGGCGTTCTTCCTCTACGGCCTCGCGCTGATCTACGGCTACGCGGGCTCCGTGCGGTTCACCGACATCGCGGAGGCCTCCGTCGGCTCCGCCCGCTCCGACGCGCTGCTCTTCGCCGGGCTCGCGCTGCTGGTCGTCGGCCTGATGTTCAAGGCGTCGGTCGGTCCGTTCCACACCTGGACCCCGGACGTCTACCAGGGCGCCCCGACGCCGGTCACGGCGTTCATGGCGGCGTGCACCAAGGTCGCGGCGTTCGGCGGGATCCTGCGCGTTCTGCACGTGGCGTTCGGCGACACCCGCTGGGAGTGGCGCGGGGTGCTGTGGGCCGTCGCGATCGCGTCGATGGCGATCGGGGCCGTGATCGGTCTCACCCAGACCGACATCAAGCGGATGGTGGCCTACTCCTCGGTCGCGCACGCCGGGTTCCTGCTGATCGGTGCGATGGCCATCACGCCGGAGGGGATCTCGGGCACGCTGTTCTACCTGCTCGCCTACGGCTTCAACACCATCGCGATCTTCGCGGTGATCAGCCTGGTCCGCGACGCCGACGGCGAGGCCTCGCACCTCTCGCAGTGGGCCGGGCTGGCCAAGCGCTCGCCCGTCGTCGCCTACACGATGGCCTTCCTGCTGCTCGGCCTCGCCGGTATCCCGCTGACCAGCGGTTTCACCGCCAAGTTCGCGGTGTTCTCGGCGGCGCTGGCCGACGGGATGGCCCCGCTGGTGGTGATCGCCCTGGTCGCCAGCGCGATCGCGGCGTTCTTCTACCTGCGCGTGATCGTGCTGATGTTCTTCAACGAGCCGGCCGCCGACGGCCCCGCCGTCACGGTGCCGGGCGCGTTCACCACGGCCGCGATCACGCTCGGGGTGCTGATCACCCTGCTGCTCGGCATCCTGCCGACGCTGGCCTTGGAGTGGGCGGCCGGCGGAGTGTTCGTAAGCTGACCTGGTGAGTAACTACGAGGTTGCGGGCGTCGAGCTGGGTGACGCGGAGCTGGCCGGCGCCACGGCGGACGGCCTGGAACAGGTCGAGGAGCTGCTGCGCCGCGAGGTGCACAGCGACTACCGGTTCGTCACCGAGACGTCGCTGCACCTCATCGAGGCCGGGGGCAAGCGGTTTCGCCCGCTGTTCACCCTGCTCGGGGCGCAGATGGGGCCGCGAGCCGACTCGGCCGACGTCGTCCGGGCGGCGGCGGTCGTCGAGCTGATCCACCTGGCCACGCTCTACCACGACGACGTCATGGACTCCGCGACGATGCGCCGCGGCGCGGAGAGCGCGAACCAGCGCTGGGACAACACGGTCGCGATCCTCACCGGCGACTTCCTGTTCGCCCACGCCTCGCGGCTCGTCGCCGACCTCGGCCCGGACGCCGTGCGGATCATCGCCGAGACGTTCGCCGAGCTCGTGACGGGGCAGATGCGCGAGACCCGCGGCCCCGGTCCCGACGAGGACCCGGTGGAGCACTACCTCACCGTCATCGCGCAGAAGACGGGCTCGCTGATCGCCACGTCGGGCCGCTACGGCGGGATGTTCTCCGGCTGCACCCCCGAGCAGATCGAGTCGCTGCACCGCTTCGGCGCGATCGTCGGCACCGCGTTCCAGATCTCCGACGACATCATCGACATCTCCTCGGCGTCGGAGGACTCGGGCAAGACGCCCGGGACGGACCTGCGCGAGGGCGTCAAGACGCTGCCGATGCTGTTCGCGCTGCAGGGCACCGGCCCCGACGCCGACCGCCTCCGCGTGCTGCTGGCGAACCCGATCAGCGACGACGCCGAGGTCGACGAGGCGCTGACGCTGCTGCGCCGCAGCGACGGCATCGCCCGCGCCCGCGAGGTGCTGGCCCTGCAGGCGAAGGAGGCCCAGCAGGAGCTGGCCCGGCTCCCCGCCTGCCCGGCCGCCGACGCCCTGACCACGCTGACGGTCTACATGGTCGACCGCACCGCCTGACCGCCGCACGACCGGCCAACTCGCCGAGCGCCGACGGCAGACTCGCCGAGCGAGATCGGCAAACTCGCCGAGCTAGATCGGCAAACTCGCCGTGGGGGTGACCCTGCCCCGGCGAGTGTGCCGTCGCCACTCGGCGAGTGTGCCGCGGACGCCCGGCGAGTTGGCCTGCGCCGCGCGGTGAGTTCGCCGATGCTGCCCGGTGGTCGGCGGAGGCGGTGCGGGTCAGGCGACGGGGGCGAGGCGGGCGGCGCGGCGGTCGGCCCGGGACGTGCGGATCAGGTCGGCCGTGAAGACCGCCAGCGCGGCCCAGACGAGCACGAAGCCGATCCAGCGCGTCGGCTCCATCACCTCGCGCAGCACCAGCACACCCCACAGGAACTGCAGGGTCGGGTTGATGTACATGAGCACGCCGATGGTGCTCAGCGGCACGCGCCGCGCGGCGACGCCGTAGAGCAGCAGCGGCACGGCCGTCACCGGCCCGGCGAGCAGCAGCAGCGACAGGTGGCCGCCCCCGAAGTCGGTCATCGTGCCGGTGCCGGTCAGCTCGAACCACGCGATGACGCCGAGCGCGACCGGGCCCAGCACGAGCCCCTCCGCGGTGAGGCTGGCCGTCGCCGTCAGCGGCACGGTGCTCTTGATCAGCCCGTAGAGGCCGAACGAGCACGCCAGCGTCAGCGCCAGCCAGGGCGGCCTGCCGTTCTCCACCGCGATGACGAGCACCGCCACCGCCGCCAGCCCCACGGCGACCCACTGCACGGGCCGCAGCCGTTCGCGCAGCACCACCACGCCGAGCAGCACGCTCACCAGCGGGCTGATGAAGTACCCCAGCGCCGCCTCGACGACGTGCCCGGCGAACACCGCGTAGATGTAGAAGCCCCAGTTGACGGTGATCAGCACACCGGCCGCGGCGACCATGGCCCAGCCGCGGGGTCGCAGCGAGCCGAGCTCGCCCCAGCCGCGCACCAGGGTGAACACGACGGCCATCAGGACGGCGGCCCAGGCGATGCGGTGGGCGAGCACCTCCACCGGCACCGCGGGGGCGAGCAGCGGCCAGAACGCCGGGAACAGCCCCCAGATCGAGTACGCCCCGACGGCGGCCGCGACGCCCCGCCCGTCCAGTCCCGTCGCTGCCACACTCCCATCAGAACACCGGGCGGGCCGGAGCACAGCGCCAGGCCCCCTGCGCGCCCGGATCGGCCGAACCCGCCCGGCCCGAACCGCCCGGAGGACCGACGCCGGCACCGTGGGCGCCGCCACGGCACGGCGCGCCGCCCGCGCGACACCCCGATCCGTGACGTGTCCGCCACCACCTCATGGCATCCTGCTCTCGTTCGCGACCCCGCCCGGCGCCTGGAGACCCGATGCCCGCTCGCCGCACCCCGGTGCTGCTGTGGTGCGCGGCGCTCCTCGCGGTCCCGACGGCCCTCGCGGGGATCGGATCCGTGTGGCCCGGGCCGCCCGCCCCCACGGCCACTGCGGCGGTCACCGCACCGGGCGGCGGGACGGGCACCGATGTCGTGACGGCCTCCGCCCCGGCCGCGGCGGTGCCGTCCGGGACCGGGTCCCCGGCCGACGGCTCGGCCCCGACCGCGGCCGCCCCCACCGCGGCCTCGCAGCCCGCCGCCGGACAGGTCGCCGCCGAAGAGGTCGCCGCGCTCGTCACGGCCGCCCCGGTCCGCTTCCCCGCCGACAGCGCCGCCCTGGAGCCCGCGGCCGCCGAGACCGTGCGGGCGGTCGCCGCCGTGCTGGTGGCGGCGCCGGAGGCGTCGGTGGTGCTGACCGGGCACGTCGCCGACACCCCGGGCTCGGCGGAGGGCGCGCTGGCGCTGTCCGAGCGCCGGGCGGTGGCGGTCGCCGACGCGCTCGCCGCGGCCGGCGTCGACCGCAGCCGGATCACCACCGTCGGGCGCGGCGCGGACGCGCCGCTGGAGACCAGGGCGGCCAGCCGCCGCGTCGAGTTCGAGATCCGCTAGGGAGGCGGCGTGACCGGTTTCGTCACCCAGGTGTGGGTGCTGTGCGCGGTGGCGTTCCTGCTCGGTTCGGGCGTCACCTGGCTGCTGTTCGTGCGGCCGCTGCGCCGCGCGGCACCGGTTCCGGCCGCACCGCCGGTGCCGGACCCGGAGCCCGTCCCGGTGGCGCCGCCGCGGGTGCAGGCACCGCCGCCGGACCCGGTCGCCCCGCCCACCGACCCCGCGCTGACGGCGCTGGACGGACCGGCGACCCGCTCCCGGGGCACCGGCGCCCGGGCGAGCGACGCGCTGGACGCGCTCGGCATCTCGCCGTCCGGGCTGGCCCCGACGATCCCGACGCAGCACGGGCCCGCCGACGAGGTCGACGGGCCCGGGCGCTGACGGTCAGCCGACGACGGTCCAGGTGTCGCGGCCGTTGAGCAGGGCCTGCAGGTCGGGCCCGCCGGCCGCGGCGGTCTTCTCCTTCGCCGCGGCGACCTGGGCGCGGGCGGCGTCGTCGTAGGTGACCTTGTCGACGTCGCGGAAGATCCCGGTGACGGTGTGCGTGAGGTCCTGGTCGGACAGCCGCGACAGGGCGAACGCGAGGTTGTGGTCGCGCGCGTCGTGCACCACGATCTCCGACGCGTCGACCTCGGCGGCCTTCGCGACGCCGAGCCCGAAGCCCTCGCGGACCACGGCGAACGTGCCGAGCCCGTCGTCCCCGGCGGGGCCGAAGCGGATGGGCTCGCCGTCGGTGAGGTGGATCAGGCGCTCCTCGACGTCGTCGCCCTTGCGCAGGACGTCGAAGGACCCGTCGTTGAAGATCGGGCAGTCCTGGAAGATCTCGACGAGCGCGGTGCCGCGGTGCGCGGCGGCCGCGCCGAGGACGGCGGTGAGGCCCTTGCGGTCGGAGTCGATCGCCCGTCCGACGAACGTGGCCTCCGCGCCGAGCGCCAGCGAGATCGGGTTGAACGGGTGGTCGACCGAGCCCATCGGCGTGGACTTGGTGATCTTCCCGACCTCCGAGGTCGGCGAGTACTGGCCCTTCGTCAGGCCGTAGATCCGGTTGTTGAACAGCAGGATCTTGAGGTTCACGTTGCGGCGCAGCGCGTGGATCAGGTGGTTGCCACCGATCGAGAGCGCGTCGCCGTCGCCGGTGACGACCCACACCGACAGGTCCGGCCGCGACACGGCGAGGCCGGTGGCGATGGTCGGGGCGCGGCCGTGGATCGAGTGCATGCCGTAGGTGTTGAGGTAGTACGGGAACCGCGACGAGCAGCCGATCCCGGACACGAACACCGTGTTCTCGCGCTTGATCCCGAGCGTGGGGAGGAACTGGCGCACGGCGGCGAGCACGGCGTAGTCGCCGCAGCCGGGGCACCAGCGCACCTCCTGGTCGGAGGTGAAGTCCTTGGCGGTCTGCTTGTCGGTCGTGGTGGGGACCCCGTCGAGGCCCCCGATCGACGGCAGTCCGAGATCGAGCGCGGTCATGCCAGCTCTCCAGACAGGTAGCTCAGGAACAGGTCCTGCAGTTCCTCGGCCTTGAACGGCAGGCCGGTGACGTTCGTGTAGCTCTTCGCGTCGACGAGGTACCGCGCGCGCAGGAGCAGGACCAGCTGACCGAGGTTCATCTCGGGCACCAGGACCGTGTCGTAGCGGGCCAGCACCTCGCCGAGGTTGGCCGGGAACGGGTTGAGGAAGCGGATGTGGGCCTGTGCGACCTTGTGGCCCAGCGCCCGGACGCGGCGGGCTCCTGCGCCGATCGGGCCGTAGGTGGAGCCCCAGCCCAGCACCAGCAGCGATGCGTCGCCGGTGGGGTCGTCGACCTCGAGGTCGGGCACGGTGATCCCGTCGACCTTCGCGCCGCGCAGCCGCACCATGCGGTCGTGGTTGGCCGGGTCGTAGGAGATCGAGCCGCGGCCGTCGGCCTTCTCCAGGCCGCCGATCCGGTGCTCCAGGCCCTTCGTGCCCGGGACCGCCCACGGTCGGGCGAGCGTGTCGTCGTCGCGCAGGTAGGGCCAGAACTCGCCGGAGCCGTCGGGGGCGTTGGTCTCGGTGGCGAAGCCCGGGTCGATCGGGGTCAGGGTGTCGACCGACGGGACCTTCCACGGCTCGGAGCCGTTGGCCAGCGAGCCGTCGGACAGCAGCAGCACCGGGGTGCGGTAGGTGACCGCGATCCGCGCCGCCTCCAGCGTGGCGTCGAAGCAGTCGCCGGGGCTCTGCGGGGCGACGACCGGGACGGGCGACTCGCCGTTGCGCCCGAACATCGCGTGCAGCAGGTCGGCCTGCTCGGTCTTGGTGGGCAGGCCGGTGGACGGGCCGCCGCGCTGGACGTCGACGACGATCATCGGCAGCTCCAGCGCCACCGCGAGGCCGACGGTCTCCGACTTGAGCGACAGGCCGGGCCCGGAGGTGGTGGTGACGCCCAGCGCCCCGCCGAACGAGGCGCCGAGCGCCGCGCCGACGCCGGAGATCTCGTCCTCGGCCTGGAACGTGGTGACGCCGAAGCCCTTGTGCTTGCTCAGCTCGTGCAGGATGTCCGACGCCGGCGTGATCGGGTACGACCCGAGGAACACGGGCAGCCCGGTGACCTGGCCCGCGGCGACGAGGCCGTAGGACAGCGCGGTGTTGCCGGTGATCTGGCGGTAGGTGCCGGTGGGCAGCGGCGCGGGCTTCACCTCGTAGGTGACGGCGAACGCCTCGGTGGTCTCGCCGTAGGCGTGCCCGGCCTTGAACGCCAGGATGTTGGCCTCGGCCAGGTCGGGGCGGCGCGCGAACTTCTCCCGCAGGAACCGCTCGGTGCCCTCGTGCGGCCGGTGGTACATCCACGACAGCAGCCCGAGCGCGAACATGTTCTTCGCCCGCTCGGCGTCCTTCTTGCTCAGCCCGGTCTCCGACAGCGCACCCATCGTCAGGGTGGCCATCGCGACCTCGTGCACCGCGTACTGCTCCAGCGAGTCGTCCTCGAGCGGGTTCGCCGCGTACCCGACCTTCGTCAGGTTGCGCTTGGTGAACTCGTCGGTGTTGACGATCAGCACGCCGCCCGCGGGCAGGTCGGCGATGTTGGCCTTGAGCGCGGCCGGGTTCATCGCGACGAGGACGTCGGGGCGGTCGCCGGGGGTGAGGATGTCGTAGTTCGCGAAGTGCAGCTGGAACGACGACACGCCCGGCAGCGTCCCGGCAGGGGCCCGGATCTCCGCGGGGAAGTTCGGCAGCGTCGAGAGGTCGTTGCCGAACGCGGCGGTCTCGGAGGTGAACCGGTCACCGGTGAGCTGCATGCCGTCGCCGGAGTCGCCCGCGAAGCGGATGACGACACGATCCTTCTCCACGACCTGCGAGCGGTCGACGTCGGTGTCGGGGGTGGCAGTCATAGGTCGGTCGTGTCCTCGTTCCGGACGGGTGCGGAGAGTACTGAGGCGAGGTTAACTCCCAATTCGTCCCAGTGTCCCCGCACCCTGCCTGATGTCACACCTCGTCAAAAGGTGGGCGTCCCCTGCTCAGGAACGGCTGATCTTCGCCTGCAGGGCGGCGAGGCGGGTGCGGAACTCCTCGGAGTGCACCGACTCGGCCTGCGCCCGGACCTCGATCTCCAGCACCTCGGCCTGCGTCGAGAGCGCCGCCGCCAGCCGCATGGTCGCCTTCGTCGTGACCGTGAGGTCGCGGGGGTTGGCCGCGGCCCGGGCACCCATCTCGATCGCGGCCGCCACCACGTCGTCGACGGCGCGGTGCACCAGCCCGATCCGCTCGGCCTCGGCGGCGTCGACGACCTCGCCGAACAGCGTCAGCGCGGCCGCCGCCTGCGCGCCGAGGACCCGGTGCGCCATCCAGGTGTACCCACCGCCCGGGTGCAGGCCCAGCGGCAGGAACCGGGCGTCGAACTTCGCCTTCGGGCCGGCCAGGCGGACGTCGGCGGCCAGCGCGAGGTTCATCCCGGCCCCGACCGCGGCCCCGTTGACGGCGGCGATCGTCGGCAGCGGGCAGTCGGCGATCGCCAGGAAACCCGCGTAGACCCGCTTCAGGGTGGCGGGGTCCGCCGTCGCCAGCTCGGCGAGGTCGCCGCCCGCGCAGAAGCCGGGATCCTCCCCGGTGACGACGATCGCGCCGACGGTCGGATCGGCCACGGCCGCGTCGACCGCGGCGGCGAGCAGCCCCGAGAGCTCCAGGTTCATCGCGTTGCGGCGTGCCGGGTGCGACAGCGTGAGGAGCGCGACGCCGTCGGTGGTCGCGCTGTGGACAGTGATGTCGGCCATGGCCGCATCCTGCCCCAGCCCCGGCTACCGTCCGGTACATGTCCCTCTCCGTGCCCGAGAGCGCCGTCCGGCCCGCCTCGCACCCCGACACGCCCCCGCCCGGCACCCGGCTGCCGGCCCACTACGAGGGCTGCTTCGGCTGCGGGAACCTCGAGGGCGGCATGCGGATGAGCTTCGTCGTCGCCGAGGACCTGGCGGTCACCAGCACGTTCGCCGTGCAGCGCCACCACCAGGGCGCGCCCGGCATCGCGCACGGCGGGGTCGTCTCGGCCGCGTTCGACGAGGCGCTCGGGCTGCTCGCCGTGCACCACCGCGAGCCGTCCGTCACCGCGAGCCTGCAGACCCAGTTCCGCAAGCCCGTGCCGGTCGGCTCCGTGCTGCACCTGCGCACCCGGATCGTCGGGCGCGAGGGCCGGAAGATCTGGTGCGAGGGCGAGGCCCGGCTGGACGCGCCCGACGGTCCGCTGGCGGCCACGGCGTCGGCGCTGTTCGTCGTCGTACCGATGACGCACTTCGCCGAGCACGGCACCCCCGAGTAGCCGGTGTGGCGGAACTGGGCCGGCAACCAGCGCACCGACCCGGTGCGCACGGTGGTGGCGCGCGACGCCGGTGACGTCGTCGACGCGGTGCGGGCGGCGCGCCGCGACGGGCTGCGGGTCACCGCGCTCGGCTCCGGGCACTCGTTCACCGCGATCGGGGCACCGCTCGGGGTCGCCGTGCGGGCCCCGGCCGACCCGGCCGCGGTACGCGTCGACGGCGAGCTCGTCACGGTGCCGGCCGGGCTGCCCCTGCACGCGCTCAACGCGCTGCTCTGGGAGCACGGGCGCGCCCTGCCCAACCTCGGCGACATCGACGTCCAGACCGTCGCGGGCGCGATCTCCACCGGCACGCACGGCACCGGGGCGGCGCACCGCGGGATCGCCGCGCAGGTCCGGGCGCTCGACCTCGTGACGGCCGACGCGACGCTGCTGCACCTGTCCCCGTCGTCGCACCCGGACGTGTTCGCGGCCGCGCGGGTGGGTCTCGGGGCGCTGGGGGTGCTGGTCGCCGTCACGCTGGCGACGGTCCCGGCGTTCCGGCTCCGCGCCGTCGAGCGGGTGGAACCGCTGGCCGCGGTGCTCGGGGACCTCGACGGGTTCCTCACCTCGGCCGAGCACGTCGAGTTCTACTGGTTCCCGCACTCCGACACCGCCGCGACCAAGCGCAACGACCCCGTCGCCCCCGGACCCGACCGCGGGCGGGTCGGGCGGTGGGTCGGCGACGAGCTGCTCGGCAACGCCGGGTTCGGTGCGGTCTGCCGGCTCGGGCGGGCGGCGCCGGCGCTCGTGCCGCGGCTCAACCGGTTCGTCGCCGCGCGGATGGCGGCCGGCGAGTACGTCGACCGCTCCTACCGCGTGTTCACCAGCCCGCGCCGGGTGCGGTTCCTGGAGATGGAGTACGCGGTGCCGCGGGCCGCGCTGCGCGAGGCGTTCGACGGGATGCGGGCCGCGGCCGCCCGGCACGCGCGGGCCGTGCCGTTCCCGGTGGAGGTGCGGGTCGCGGCGGCCGACGACGTCCCCCTGTCGACGGCGAGCGGCCGCGACAGCGCCTACGTCGCGGTGCACGTGCACCGCGGGCAGCCGCACGAGGCGTACTTCGGGGCCGTCGAGGACGTCATGACCGCGCTCGGCGGGCGCCCGCACTGGGGCAAGCTGCACACGCGCACGGCGGACGACCTCCGCCCGCTGTACCCGGGGTTCGACGCGTTCACGGCCCTGCGCGACCGCCTCGACCCCGACCGCCGCTTCACCAACCCCTACCTGGACCGGGTGCTCGGATGTTGACCGTCCACGACCTGACCACTCCCGCCCTGCTCGTCGACGTCGACGCGCTGGACGCCAACCTCGCCGACATGGCCGCCGCGCTGCCCGGCCCCCGGCTGCGCCCGCACGTGAAGGCGCACAAGACCACCTCGCTCGCCGCCCGGCAGGCCGCGGCCGGGCACACCGGGTTCACCTGCGCCACGGTCCGCGAGGTCGAGGGGATGGCCGCCGCGGGCCTGGGCGCGGACCTGCTGCTCGCCAACGAGGTCCTCGACGCCCGGCGCCTCGGGGTCCTGGACGCCCGGGTCACACTGGCGGTCGACTCCGAGGAGACCCTGCGCGCGGCCGTCGACGGCGGGGTGCGGGAGGTGCTGGTCGACGTCAACGTGGGGCTGCCGCGGTGCGGGATCGCGCCGTCGCGGGCCGGGTGGCTGGCCGACCGCGCCCGGGCCGCCGGGCTGACCGTGCGCGGCGTCATGGGCTACGAGGGGCACCTCATGATGCTCGACGACGTCGCCGAGCGCGGGCGGCTCACCCAGGAGTGCATGGAGCGGCTGCTCGCGGCGCACGCCGACGTCGGCGGGGAGGTCGTCTCCGGCGGCGGCACCGGCACCTACGCGCTGAACACCTGGGTCACCGAGGTCCAGGCCGGCTCCTACGCGCTGATGGACACCGCCTACACCGCGGCCGGGCTGCCGTTCCGGCAGGCGCTGACCGTGCTGGGCACGGTGATCTCGGTGACCGCGCCCGCCGGGGGGATGCCCGGGTGGGCCGTCGCGGACGTCGGGCTCAAGGCGCTGGGGATGGACCACGGCAACCCCGCCGTCCCGGACGCCCAGGTGTGGTTCTGCTCCGACGAGCACCTGACGTTCGCGCCCGACGCGCCCGTCGCGGTGGGGGACCGGGTCCGGGTGGTGCCCGCGCACGTCGACCCGACCATGGCGATGCACGAGCGGGTGCACCTCGTGCGGGGCGACGAGGTGCTCGACACCTGGGCGGTGGACCTGCGCGGCTGGTGATTCACACCTGCGCCACGTCGGCGACGGGCCGCCACGCCTCCCAGACCTGCGCGGCCCAGCGCCGCACCAGCGCGCAGTGCCCGGCGGCGTCGCGGGCGGCCACCACGTCGACGATCGTGAGCGCGCCCCGGCGGGCGGGCGGGACGAGCGGCCCGGTCGGGCGGCGCCGCAGGGCGTCGGACGCCCACCGCACGTGCCGGCCCAGCGCGTCGCCCTCCAGGCCCCGCTCGACCGCGCCCCGCAGCGCCGCCAGGTGCACGGCGACCGCGTGCCCGCTCGACGACGCCGGGTGCTGCAGCGTGTAGGCGGCCACGGTGATCCGGTGCACGGCGAAGTACGCCGGATCGGAGAACTCCCGCTCCGCGACGACCAGCGCCCGCTCCGCGCACGCCGCCGACGGGACGGGCGGGCCGTCCCCGGTGCCGCAGCCCGGGCAGTCGTCCCTCACCCGCGCCGCCAGGTGACCTGCAGCGCGTCGCGGCGGACCGTCGAGCGGTTGCGGGTGCCGGAGTGCCACAGGTGACCGTTGAGGACCACCGCGGACCCGGCCGTCAGCGCGATGCGCCGCTCGCCGGGCCAGCCGCGGTCGACCGTGTCACCCGGTGCGCCGCGCTTCCAGACGTGCGTGCCCGGGACGACGCGGGTCGCGCCCCCGTCCTCGGCGACGTCGACGAGCGCGACGACCGCCACGGCGACCTGCGGCTGCTGCGGCGGCGGCCCGCCGAAGTCGGCGTGCAGGGCCTGCGCGCCGAACCCGGGGTGCGGGGCGCGGACGTGCAGTGCGCCGCGGACGGGCTCCGGCCCGAGCACGTGCTCGACCGCCGCGACCAGCCGCGGGGCCGTCCAGACCGCCTCGACCGCGGGCCCGCGCAGGTCGTCGACGTGCAGCGTCCCGCCGGGTCCGCGCGGCCCGGCGCGGTCCAGTGCGTCGGCCATCGCGGCCCGGACGCCGTCGAGCGCGGCGGCGTCGAGGAGGTCGGGGAGCAGCAGGTAGCCGTCGGTGTCGAGAGCGGTCACGCCCAGAGAGTGCGACCTGACAGCGGGTGGAGGTCAAGCGGTTTCGGAACACCACCCCGTCGTGGCTCGTTGAAGGTGCAAGCGACACCGGAAGGGACGGAACCCGTCATGAACGGCCTCAAGACCGCGCTCCTGCTCGGTGGGATGAGCGGGCTCGTGCTCCTCGTCGGGTCGATGTTCGGCCGGACCGGGCTCGTGATCGCCGTCGTGGCCGCGCTGGCGATCAACGGGTGGGCGTACTTCAACTCCGACAAGGTGGCCCTGCGGGCGATGCACGCCCGGCCCGTCACCGAGCCGGAGCACCCGGCGATGTACCGGATCGTCCGCGAGCTCTCCCGCGCCGCGCGCCAGCCGATGCCGCGCCTCTACATCTCCCCGACGGCCGCCCCCAACGCGTTCGCCACCGGCCGCAGCCCGCGCCACGCCGCGGTCTGCGCCACCACCGGCCTGCTGGAGATCCTCGACGAGCGCGAGCTCCGCGCGGTGCTGGGTCACGAGCTCTCGCACGTCTACAACCGCGACATCCTCATCTCCTCGGTGGCGGGCGCGCTCGCCACGGCCGTCGGCTTCCTGGCCAACATGGCGATGTTCTCCGGCCTGTTCGGCGGCAGCTCCGACGACCGGCCCAACCCGATCGCGATGCTGCTCATCGCCTTCCTCGGCCCGGTGGCCGCCGGGCTGGTGCAGATGGCCGTGAGCCGGTCGCGGGAGTACCAGGCCGACGCCAGCGGCGCGGCGCTGACGGGTGATCCGCTGGCACTGGCGTCGGCGCTGCGCAAGCTCGCGACCGGCACCCAGCTCGCGCCGCTGCCGCCGGACCCCCAGCTCACCGCCCAGTCGCACCTGATGATCGCCAACCCGTTCCGGGCCGGGGAGCACATGGCCCGGCTGTTCGCCACCCACCCGCCGATGGAGGACCGCATCCGTCGGCTGGAGGAGATGGGCCTGCACCGGCACTGACCGGTCTCCTCCTACGGGGTGCGGCCGAACCTGCCCAGCAGCTCCGCCTGCGCCCCGCTCCCGGCCGGGACCTCGACGAGCGGGCCGATCACCCCGATGCGGTGGTAGAGCGCCTCGGTCTCCTCGACGTACCAGGCCAGCAGCGCCTCGACGACCTCCCCGTCGAGCGTCTCGTCGGTGCCGAGCGCGCGGGCGAGGTCCCAGGCGTGCACGAGGTGGTCGGCCGAGAGCTGCAGCACGTACTCGCGCGCGGGGCGGTCGCCGAACGACAGGTGCGCGACGCCCTCCACGGTGCCCTCCGCGAGCACCGCGGCGAGCGCGGCGGCCGCGGCCTCGTCGTAGGTGGCGAGCGGGTCGGCGCCGAGCAGGTCCCCGTCGAACCGGTCGCCGACCTCGGCGATCGTCGCCCCGCCGAGCAGCAGCGGTGTCCACCGCTCCTCGTTGACGAGGTGGTTGACCAGGTCGCGCACGTCCCAGCCGGGGTTGACGGTGGGCGCGGCCCAGCGGCCGTCGACGGCGTGCACGCGCTCGCCGAACGCGGCGCTGCACCGGGTGTAGATCTCTCGGACGTCCATCCGTCGATTGTGCGATGAGTCCGGCCCGGTGTCGTCGTCCATGCTGTGACACCCCGGCCGGAGGAGACCACCATGGGACAGATCAAGGTCAGCGAGTTCATCACCCTCGACGGGGTGATCGGGGCGCCCACGTTCACCTTCGACCACCCGTTCACCGACGCGATGGGCGAGGCCATGGGCCGGCTCACCACCGGGGGCTCGGAGGCGATCCTGTTCGGGCGCACCACGTGGGAGGAGTCGGGCCCGGCCTGGACCTCGCGCGACATGGCGGACGACCCCGGCGCCCCGTTCTTCAACGACACGCCCAAGTACGTCGTGTCCGCGTCCCGCACCGACGCCGACGGCTGGGCGCACTCCTCGCTGCTCGGCGGCTACGACGCCGCGACCCTGCGGGAGTTCAAGGACGGCGTCGCCGGCGGGATCTACTGCTACGGCAGCGGCACCCTCGTGCGCGCGATGCTCGCCGACGGGCTGGTCGACGAGCTGCACCTGTGGCTCTACCCGGTCGCGGTCGGCGACGGGCCGAAGCTGTTCCCGGAGGGCACGCGGTCGACGCTGAGGCTCGGCGGCAGCGAGTCGTTCGACAACGGCGTCGTGCACCTGACGTACACGCCCTGACCGGACCGCACCCGGCGCCGTGCTAGGTTCGGTATAACTATACCGGCTAGGTGGGGGTGCCCGTGATCGAGCTGAAGACGCCCGAGGAGATCGCGCGCATGCACGTGGCCGGGCGGTTCGTCGCCGAGGTGCTCACCGAGATCGGCGGGCTCGCCGACGTGGGCGTCAACCTCCTCGACCTGGAGCACCACGCCCGCGCCATGATCCGGCGTCGGGGGGCCGAGTCGTGCTACTGGGACTACGCGCCGTCCTTCGGCAGGGGGCCGTTCCGCAACGTCCTCTGCCTGGCGGTCAACGACGCCGTCCTGCACGGCCTCCCGCACGACTACGTGCTGCGCGACGGGGACGTGCTCACCGCCGACCTCGCCGTCGGCATCGACGGCTGGGTGGCCGACTCGGCGCGCACAGTGATCGTCGGGACCGCCGCGGAGGAGGACCTGCGGATCGTCCACGCCACCGAGGAGGCGCTGGAGGCGGCGATCGCGCTGGCGCGCCCGGGCAACCGCCTGGGTGACATCTCGGCGGCGATCGCCGCAGTGGCCCACCGCCACGGCTACCCGGTCAATGACCAGTTCGGCGGCCACGGCCTGGGCCGCACCATGCACGAGGACCCGCACGTGTCGAACACGGGCCGGGCGGGGCGCGGCCTGAGGCTCCGGCCGGGCCTGACGCTCGCCCTCGAACCCTGGTTCGCCCGCACCACCGACCGGATCGTCTACGACCCCGACGGCTGGACGATCCGGTCGGCCGACGGCTCCCGCACCGCCCACTCGGAGCACACCGTGGCCGTCACCGAGGACGCGCCGCTGGTGCTCACCCGGCGGGAGTCGGAGCTGCGGTGACCCGCTGACCGCGGCCGTAGTCCGGGATGCGGATCATCCGCGGGCGGACGGTGCGGGCTCGTCGTACTCGTCGTGGCGGCGCATCCAGAACGAGAAGGGCGCCTGGGGCCAGCCGTCCGGCACGTCCTCGCCCTCGATCTGGTCGCCGTAGGGGGTCAGGGCCAGCAGGCTGGCGACGCTGCCGATGTGCCGCACCATCGACCCGTTCTGCAGGAAGTACGTCCGGTAGACGTCGTCGCCGTCGCGCAGGAAGACGTTGATCGCGAACCACTCCGTCGCGTCGAAGTCCTCGGTGAAGGAGTCGGTCGCGATCGTGTACCAGGGCAGGTCGGTCCAGCCCATCCGCTCGGCGTAGGCCCGCAGGGCCGGCTGCGGTGCGGGCGAGACCATGGCGAAGGTGATGTCGTGGGCGTGCAGGAGGCCGAGCTCGGCCACCCCGTCCGCCCACGACGAGCACCCGACGCACCCGGCGTCGGGCCACCCGCCGACCCCCTCCTCGAAGAAGAACCGGTAGAGGATCAGCTGGCTGCGCCCCTCGAAGAGGTCGACCAGCGCGACCGGCCCGTCGGGACCCTCGAAGCGGTAGTCGCCCTCGACCCGCACCATCGGCATCCGCTTGCGCGCCGCGGTGAGCCGGTCGATCTCGGCGGCGACGGCCACCTCCTGCTCGTTCGTCCGGGCGACCGCCTCCTTCCAGTCGGCGAGGGAGACGACGGGCGGCTTGGCGACGACCATGGGCCTGGACCGTAGTCGCGTGATCGACGGGGCGCAGGACGACGGCCCGGGCTCAGGGCCGGTGGGTCACCGGTAGTTGGTGAACTGCAGCGCGATGCCGAAGTCCCGGCTCTTGAGCAGGGCGATGACGGCTTGCAGGTCGTCCTTCTTCTTGCCCGAGACGCGCAGCTGGTCGCCCTGGATCTGGGCCTGGACGCCCTTGAACTTCTCGTCGCGGATGGCCTTGCTGATCTCCTTGGCCTTCTCCGCCTCGATGCCCTGCAGGATCTTGCCGTTGACCTTGTAGACCTTGCCCGAGATCGCCGGGTCGCCCGCCTCGAACGCCTTCATCGAGATGCTGCGCTTGACCAGCTTCTCCTTGAACACCTCGACCGCGGCCAGCGCGCGCTCCTCGGTCTCCGACTCGATCGTCAGCGCCTCCTCGCCCGCCCAGGCGATGGAGGTGCCGGTGCCGCGGAAGTCGAAGCGCTGCGACAGTTCCTTCGCGGCCTGGTTGAGGGCGTTGTCGACCTCCTGGCGGTCGACCTTGCTCACCACGTCGAACGACGGGTCTGCCATGTGTCCTCCTGATCACCGGGGCCGGGATCGGACCCGGATTCCGGCTGTCGTATCCTTCTCCAGCGCTACGGCGCACCGGGGCAGGTTGCCCGAGTGGCCAAAGGGAGCGGACTGTAAATCCGTCGGCTTAGCCTACGAAGGTTCGAATCCTTCACCTGCCACACCCCGGGAAAGCGGCCCCTGACCAGCAGATACACGGTCGGGGGCCGCTTCTGCGTCTGTCCCGCTGTGTCCTGCTCCAGACGGCTGTTCACGACCCTCCACGGACGCGATCAAGAACTGCCCTGCCTCAGTGGGTCCTCGACCCGGCGCCGGACCGTCGCGTCCTGACCAAGGATGCACTCGGCGTAGACCCGGAGCAGCACGTCGACGCCGTGTCCGGCCCACGCGGCCACCTGGGGTGCCGGAACACCACCGTTGAGCCACGTGGACACCGGGGCCCGCTATCCGGCGCGACGTCACCCGGGCCGATCCGACGTCGCAGCCCTGCAGATGCCACGGTCACCGTATGACAGAGACGAGCCTCAAGGCGGACCTCCACGACTACCTGCGCGCGGCTCGCAGCGCCGCCGTCTGGAAGCTCGACGGGCTGTCCGACTACGACGTACGACGTCCGTTGGTTGCGACTGGCACCAACCTGCTCGGCATCGTCAAACACCTCGCCACCGTCGAGTGGGGCCACTTCGGCGCTGCATTCGGAGAGCCGGACCCAGCATCACTTCCGTGGTCCGCCGCCGACGCCGAACCCGATGCCGACATGTGGGCGGCGGAACATGAGACCAGAGCCGAGCTGCTCGATCTCTACACGCAGGTGTGCGCGGCCTCAGACGCAGTCATCGCCGGCAACGACCTCGACGCCATCGGACACGTCCCGTGGTGGCCGGAGCCCATGGCCACCGTGACCCTGCAGCACATCCTGATCCACACCATCGCCGAAGCGAATCGGCACGCTGGTCACAGCGACATCGTCCGCGAGCTCATCGACGGGTCGGCGGGATACTCAGCCCAGGTCGACCTGGTGAGTCGCGACGGACAAGCAGAGCGGCGCGAGCAGTGGGAACGCCTTGAAGGGATCGCACGACGAGCCTGATGAGCCTCTGGCGGCCGGGCTCCGCCCGAACCCGACACCACTCGGAGATCCGGGGGCCGGTGAACGCGTTCCGCGGAACGCCCCCGGACGCGGTGCGGCCCGGGCCGGACGACCGATCAGGACGACGACGCCTGCCGGGCCGCCGACTCGACCCTCTCCACGTACCGCTCCCACCAGGCGCGGTCGTCCGACGGCAGCGAGTCGCTGTCGGCCCGGTACCCGATGACCCCGTCGAGGGTCTCCCGGACGATGTCGGCCTGCCCGGCGTGGCGGTGCGTCTCGCCGATCATGCGGACGACCACGTGGTGCAGCGTCGTCGCGGCCCTCTCGGCGGGCCAGTGCGGAACGCGCCCGACGGTGTCGAGCGGGAGCTCGGTGACGATGGCGTCGGAGTGCGCGGCGACGCGGCGGTAGCGGGCGACGATCTCCTCGCGCGGTTCGTCGGCGCGGGCCCACATGTCCTCGTTCTGCCACGGGTCGACGGTGTCCAGGTAGCCGAGGTCCGGGCTCGGCCGGTCGAACGTGCGGGCGAAGTAGGTGAGTTCGCCGCTGGTCAGGTGCTTCACCAGGCCGAGCAGGTTCGTCCCGGTGGGGGTCAGCGGCCGGCGTGCGGCGTACTCGTCGAGACCGTCGAGCTTCCAGAGCACCGCCTCGCGGGCCTCGTTCAGGTACTGGAGCAGATCGTCCTTCTGAGTGGGCATGGCGCGGACGGTGCCAGGACCCACCGACAGGCGGCTCGCGAGCCTCCCGGGGCACGCCGAGCGCGATCCCCGCCGGGGGACGATCGCGGCAGCCGGCGGATTCCCGTGGCGCCCGCGGCGGCGGTCGGTGAGGATGCGGCGCGTGACGATCCGTCCGCTCGGGTCCGGGGACCGCGACGCCGTGGTGGCGCTGTCGCTGCGCGCCTGGGAGCCCGTCTTCGCCTCGCTGCGGTCCGTGCTGCACGGGTCCGGCGTGTTCGACCTCCAGTACCCGCGGGGGTGGGCGGCCGCGCAGGCCGCGGCGGTGGGGGAGGTGTGCGACTCCGGGCGGGTCTGGGTCGCGGACGTCGACGGGGTCGTCGCCGGGTTCGTCGCCGTCGTCCTGCACACCGACGACCTCATGGGCGAGATCCACATGGTCGCCGTCGACCCCGCGTTCCAGCGCCGGGGTCTCGGCGCGGGGCTGACGGGGTTCGCGCTCGGGTGGATGGCGGAGCAGGGGATGACCACGGCGATGGTCGAGACCGGAGGGGACCCGGGCCACGCGCCCGCGCGCGCCACCTACGAGGCCGCCGGGTTCACGCACCTGCCGATCAGCCGCTACTTCCGGACCCTCTGACCTCCAGCACCAGCCGGACCTCGGTGGCGCGGTAGCCGGCCCGCTCGAACGCCGCGGCCATCGGGGCGTTGACGACGTCGGTCGTGGCGGTGATCCGCTCGGCCCCGTCGGCGGCGTGGATGCGGGTGATCTCGCCGAGCACGTCGTCGACGAGCCCCCGCCCGCGCATCCCGGGCACGACGCCGAGGTAGCCGACGTTGCGGCCGTACGGGGTGGCGGACGGGACGGCGAACCCGGCGAGGGCCCCGTCTGCGGCGTGCGCGAGCCGCCACCACTCCCGCCGGCCCGGGCACGAGAGGTAGAAGTCCAGGTCGTCGCGGGCCTGCCGGTCCGCGCCGACGTCGGCGACCTCGCGCAGCGTCGCCACGTCCAGGCTGTCCGCGGCGATCCGGCGGAACGCGTCGACGAACGCCTCGTCGTCGGGCTCGGGGCGGAACGCGAGCCGCGTCGACGGGGGCGGGACCGGTGCGTCCGGGATCCACTCGTAGCGCAGCCGCTCGACCTCCTCGGTCAGCCCCGCCCGCCGGGCCGCATCCGTCCGCCAGGCCACGGCGTCGACGACGTCCGGCCGGTCGCGCCAGCCGCCCGGCAGCGTCAGCTCGTACCGCGGCCGGGCGGCCAGCGCGGTGTGCCCGGCGCTCAGGAGCCGGTGCGCGAGCCCCGCCCGGTCGGGGACGCCCGGCCGGACGTGCAGGCAGTCCAGCGCGACCGGTGCGTCGTCGTCCGAGCGTCCCCACCACAGCGCCCGGCCGACGATCGCACCGTCCTGCTCGGCCACCCACGTCCACTCCGGACGGAGGCGGCGTTCCGCGTGCTCGCGCCGGAAGCGGTCGGCGTCGATCCCGCCGACCGGGTCGTCGAGCGGGAAGGCGGCGACGGCGTCGAGATCGGCGTCGGTGGCGCGGCGGACCGTCACGGGGACGGCTCGGCGAGCAGCACGTCGAGGACCCGCGCGTCGTCCGTGATCGCGGCCTTCCACAGCGCCCAGCCGCGCCCGCGGGCCCACATCGCGTCGTCGGCGCCCGTCGCGGTCCGGAACGTCGCGCGGGCGTCGGGGTCGAGGAGGGTCCAGGCGATCACGAGGTCGCAGGCCGGGTCGCCGACCCCGCACGTCCCGAAGTCGATGACCGCGGCGAGCCGCCCGTCGGCGTCGAGCAGGAGGTTGCCGGCGGCGACGTCCCCGTGGAACCAGACCGGCGAGCCGTGCCACGTCGCGGCGAGCGCGGCGTCCCAGATCGCGGTCAGGGCGGCGGGGAGCCGGGTGAGGTGGCGGCGGGTCTCGTCGTCGTAGAACGCCGGGTCGGCCCCGCGGTGGAAGCTGTGCGCCCCGGCGACCGGGCCGCCGGACGCGTCGACCCGCCCCAGGGCGAGCAGGAAACCGGCCAGGTCCCGCGCGAAGGCGTGCGGGTCGGGCGGCGGGGCGTCGCCCACGGGGGTGCCGTCGATCCACCGGCGCACCGACCACGGCCAGGGGTAGTGCTCCGACGGCGCACCCGCCGCGACCGGGACGGGGATCGGCAGCGGCAGCGCGGGGGCGAGCCGGGGCAGCCAGCGGAGCTCCTTCTCCACCGCCGGCACGTACCCCGCGGCGCTGGGCAGCCGGACCGACAGGCTCTCCCCGAGCCGGAACGTGCGGTTGTCCACGCCCTGGCGGGGCACCGCGACGACCGGGAGGTCGGCCCACTGCGGGAACTGCGCGGCGACCAGCATGCGGACCAGGGTCTCGTCGATCGGGTGCATCGGGGCCCACCCTGCCGTCGCGGCACGGCCGGGCGCGACCGGGTTACGCCCTGCGGGCCAGCAGGTAGGCCTGCGGCGTCCGCTCGCCGTCCTCCGCCTGCCGGACGGTCTGCGCGTGCACCGGTAGGCCTGCCGCCTCCAGCAGGGCGGCCATCCGCTCCGGGCGACGGCGGTGGAAGAGCAGGTCGACGGGGTGGCCGAGGGCGTCGGTGAGGTGCAGCGGCTCGTCCCCGACCTGGAACGTCAGCAGGGCGTGGCCGCCGGGGGAGAGGACGCGGGCGAACTCCGCGAGCGCCCCCGGCAGCTCGTCGTCGGGGACGTGGATGGTCGAGTAGTGGGCGACGAGCCCGTCGACGCACGCGTCGGGCAGCGGCAGGGCCGTCATCGACCCGACGGAGAACCGCAGGTCCGGGTACGCGCGGCGGGCCTGCTCGACCATCCCCGGCGACAGGTCGATCCCGGAGACGTCGACGCCGAGGCCGTGCAGGTGCGCGGTGATCCGCCCGGTGCCGCACCCCACGTCGACGACCGGGCCGCTCCCGACGACGTCGGCGAACCAGCGCAGCAGCGCCCGCTCCGCCGGCCGCCGGGGCAGCTCGTCGCCGACGTACCCGACGTACTCGGCGGCGATGGCGTCGTAGGAGTCGCGGGTGCGGCGCAGGAACTCGGGCTCGTCCACGGCGGCGACGCTACCGATCACCACCGTCGCCCCCCGCTCGTCGTCGACGACCGTGCGGGCGACGAGGCCGTGGCGCTCCATCGCCGCGGCCGTCAGCGGGGCCTGGCGGTCGCTGGTCTCGATCAGCAGGTGCCCGCCGGGGGCGAGCCAGCGCGGCGCCGCGGCGGCCACCCGCTGCTGGACCGCGGTGCCGTCGGGTCCGCCGTCGAGCGCCGCGCGCGCCTCGTGCAGCCGCGCCTCGGGCGGCATGAGGGCGATCGCGTCGGTCGGGACGTACGGGGCGTTGGCGACGAGCACGTCGACGCGCCCGTGCAGTGCGGCGGGCAGCGGGGCGTCGAGGTCGCCCCGGTGGACGTGCCCGCGGGGGAGGTTGCGCCGGGCGAGCGCGACCGCGGCCGGGTCGAGGTCGGCGGCGTGCACCTCGGCGTCCGGGACGGCGGCGTGGACGGCCGCGGCGACGGCCCCGGTGCCGCAGCACAGGTCCACGACGACGGCCCCCGGCCGGGTCAGCGCGATCGCCCGCTCCGCGAGGAGCTCCGTGCGCCTGCGCGGGACGAACACGCCCGCACCGACCGCGATCCGCAGCCCGCAGAACTCCGCCCACCCCAGGACGTGCTCGAGCGGCTCACCCGCGACCCGCCGCCCGACCAGCGCGTCGAGTGCGGCGGGGGAGTCGGCCGCCGCGAGCAGCAGCCGGGCCTCGTCCTCGGCGAACACGCAGCCCGCGGCGCGCAGCCGGGCCACGACGTCGGCCGCCATCCGGGCTCAGGCCGGGGGCAGGGCGTCGACGACCGTGCTGTCGGCGACGACCGCGCGGGCCAGCTCGGTGAGCTGCCGGTTGGTGGCCCGCGCGTGCCGGCGGAGCAGGTCGAAGGCCACCGTCATGTCGACGTCGCGGCGTTCGGCGACCACGCCCTTCGCCTGCTCGATCGTCACCCGGCTGTTCAGCGCGCCCTCCAGCTGCTCGGCGAGCAGCTCGCGGTGGGCGATCGCCCGCTCCTGGATGATCCCGATGGTGGCGACGTCGGCCAGCGCCTGCCCGATGCGGCGGTCGTCGGCCGACATCGCCGCAGGCACCTCGCCGAACAGGTTCAGCGCGCCGATCGTCTCCGCGCGCAGCCGCAGCGGGAACGCGTGCACGGCGAGGTAGCCCGCGTCGCGCGCGAACGGCGTGAAGTGCGGCCAGCGGGACTCCCCGGCCAGGTCGGCCGACACCACCTGCGTGCTGTGGTGGAAGCAGTCGACGCACGGACCCTCGGCCGACCGGAGCTGGAACTGCTCCAGGTCGTGGGCGGCCTCGGTCGAGTACGCGGCGACGGTGAGTCGGCCGCGCTGGTCGGAGAGCATCAGCCCCGCCGCGTCGACGGGGAGCAGGGCGACGCAGTCGGCGCTGAGCCGGTGCAGCAGCTCGATGACGTCGTACCCGGCGACGAGGGTGTCGGCCAGCCCGACGAACGCCTCGGCCAGCGACCGCTCCCGGTGGTCGTGCTCGGCTGTGCTCATCCTCGCTCCTCCTCGTCGAACCGCAGCCGCCGCGACACCACGTCGCGGGCGACCTCGTCGATCGCGCGGTCGCGGACGAACGCGAACGCCCTGAGCCTGCTCAACGCCACCTCGGGGGTGACCCCGAGCTGCACCATCACCATGCCCGTCGCCTGGTACACCTCGGTGTGCCGCAGCGGTGCCCCCGCCAGCCAGGCGTCCTCACCCGTACCGTCCTTCCCGTCGGACCGCAGACCGAGCAGCGACCACAACGCGGCGTCGGCCCCGCGCAGCGCTCCCGCGAGGTCCGTCGGTCCCAGCATGCCGGGTTCCCGCCGGTACAGGTCGAGCACACCGACGCAGATCGCGCCGGCCTGCAGCGGCAGCGCGAAGACCGCGCGCGTCGAGGTGCGCCGGGCGGCCGCGGCGAACACCGGCCAGCGGTCGCCGCCCGCGGCGCGCAGGTCGGGGACGAGCACCGGGCGGCGCTCGGTGACGGCCTCGACGCACGGGCCCTCGCCCAGGCTGAACTGCAGCTCCTGGAGCCGGCCCGCCTCGTCGTCACTCACCCAGACCGGCTCCTGCCGGTCCGGACGCACCATCACCGTGATCGCCGCCCCGTCGACGGGGAGCGCGGCCACGCAGGCCTCGCCGATCCGCCGCGGGCTCGTCGGGCCGTTGTCGGCGACGATCCCGGCCAGCGTCGCCACCAGCGCGGCGGTCTCGTCCATCCGGAGCGGCACCCCCGACACCTGACGGCGAGCGACCGGGCGGCGGCCGGGGCGTCTCGTGCTAGGGGCCGGACCCTACTGACCCCGTCCGTCCCCGGTCCGGGCGGCCCGGAGCCGTCCCGTCCGCCCGGCTCAGCGCCGCCTGCATCGAGGCGTACCCGACCCGGGCCGCACGTTCCACGCGCGCGGCGTCGACGGTCAGCCCCCGCACGCCGACGTCGTCGGTGGGGAGGACGGCGAGCAGGTGCGCGCCGTCGCGGGACGGGTGGCCCGCGTCGTCGAGGACGGCCAGCGACGGCCCGTGCCGCGCGCTCTCCTGCGCCATCGCGCCCAGGCCGGGGGCCAACCGGTCCAGCGCCCGGGCCCAGCGGGCGGGCCCGGCGCCCGGGTCGGCGGCCCGCAGCTCGGGCAGGGTGCGGTTGAGCAGCGCGAGGACGTGCGTGGCGCCGTCACGCAGGGCCCGCTGCACGGGCAGCGGCTCGGCCACCGACCCGTCGATCCAGCGGCGGCCGTGCAGCCGGACCGCGGGCCCGGCCAGCACCGGGATCGCCGCGGTGGCGCGCAGCGCGAGCCGCCACTCCGGCGCCGACCGGGGCTCCAGCACGTGCCCGGTGAGGTCGTCGGCCGCGGTCGCGACCACCCGCAGCGGGGAGCCGACCAGCCGCTCCCACACCAGCGGCTTGGCGACGGTGAGGATGTGGCCGAGCAGGTGGTCCAGCGACACCATCGGGCGGCGGGTGCCCAGGCGCCGCGGGTCGATGAACGCCCGGCACGCCATGTCCTCGAAGAAGATGTGCGCCGCGCCCCGCCCGTCGCCGAGCAGCAGCGCGCCGCCGATGTAGGCGCCCGCGGAGCTGCCGTAGACGACGTCGAAGCAGTCGCCGAGCCCGGCGTCGTCCAGGGCGTGGGCCATCCCGCCCGCGTAGACGCCGCGCATCCCGCCGCCGCTGACGACGAGCGCGATGCGGTGGCCGTCCGCGCGCCCCCCGCCGTCGCGGCGGCGGGCGAGCGCGTGGAGCACCTCGTCGTCGCCGGGGAGGGGAAGCATGACCGGATCATCCCCGGTGTCGCGTCCGATCCGGGTGTTGTGTGACCGGATCAGACCAGCACCCCGGGGTTGAGGACGCCCCGCGGGTCGAGGACGCCCTTCACCGCGCGCAGGGACGCGGCGAACAGGTCGGGGCGCTGGCGGTCGTAGCCGGGGCGGTGGTCGCGGCCGACGGCGTGGTGGTGGGTGACGGTCGCGCGGTGCCGCGTCAGCACCTCCATCGCGGCGGTCTTGATCTCGTCCCAGGCCCCGAGCTGCATGCCGGGGCGGCCGCCGGCCAGCACCGTGAAGTAGGGGGCTGGGCCGTCCGGGTAGACGTGCGTGACCCGGCAGTTGACGATCCCGTCGACGCCGCACACCTCGCGGACCGCCGCACCGACCTCGCTGCGCACGGCCTCGACCAGTGCGTCGGCGGCGTCCCACGTGCAGGCCGTCTCGAAGGTCTCCACGATCGCGCCGCAGCGGGTGAGCCCGTCGCGCAGGTAGGGCATGCGCAGGAACGCCGAGCGCCAGGTGCCGACCGCGTCCCCCCGCTCCTCGACGACGCCGCCGTGCGCGCGGGCGATCGCGACCGGCCCGGCCACGTCCACCGGGGCACGGGCCGACTCGGCCCCGAGCACCAGCACCGCGTGCCCGCCCTCCGCGGCGCCGGAGAAGTGCGCCTCGCCGTGGTCGAGCAGCCGGCAGTTGGCCAGGGTCACGCCGGACTGCGCGATCTCGCGGACCGCGGCCAGCCCGTCGTCGAAGCGGACGAACCGCACCGCGGCCGACGCCCGGTGCTCCGGCCGGTGCTGCACCCGCAGCCACGCCTCGGTGATGACGCCGAGCGCGCCCTCCGAGCCGAGGAACAGCCGGTCCGGTGACGGTCCCGCGCCCGACCCGGGCAGCCGCCACGACTCGCTGACCCCGGCCGGGGTGACCACCCGCAGCGACTCCACGAAGTCGTCGACGTGCGTGCCGCCCATCGCGTAGTGCCCGCCGGAGCGGGTGGCGAGCCAGCCGCCGACGGTGGAGAACTCGAAGCTCTGCGGGAAGTGCCGCATGGTCAGCCCGTGCGGGCGGAGCTGGTCCTCCAGACCCGGACCGAGCGTGCCGCCCTGCACCCGCGCGGCGCGGCTCGTGGCGTCGACCTCGAGGACGCGGCCGAGCCGGGTGAGGTCGAGCGACACCGCGGGGCCGTCGCCGCGGTGCTCGGTGCCGCCCACCACGGAGCTGCCGCCGCCGTAGGGCACCACCGCCACGCCCGCGCCGCCCGCCCAGTCCAGCACGGCCGCCACGTCGTCGTCGGAGCGCGGGAAGGCCACCAGGTCGGGCGCCGCGGACAGGTCCCCGGCCAGCGCGCGGACGACGTCGCGGAACGCCTTGCCGTAGGTGTGCGCGGCGCGGGCCGCCGGGTCGGCGGTGAACCGGTCGGCGAGCGCGGCGGGCGGGGCGACCCGGGGCGCGGGCAGCGCCGGGACCGCCGGCACGGGCACCGGGTCCGTCGCGCAGCCCGGCAGCCCGGCGGCCAGCCCGGCGCAGGCGTCGTCGGCCAGCGCCTCCTGCGTCCATCCCCAGCCCCACCACGACCGCGTCCGTTCGTCCATCCGGCCCACCCTGCCGCACCGGTGCGCGTTCCCGTTCGGGTGTCCTCGCCGCGCGTCACCGCGTGACCCGGGTCCGGCGAGGCGAGGATCGGTGCCCGACCGGACGGAGGAACCGGATGGACACGATGACCGCACGGCTCCGTTCCGTGCTGGGTCGCGCGGAGAGCCTCGACGAGCGCGCGCTGGCCGAGGTCGGGCTCCCGGTCCGGCACTTCGCGCTGATGGAGCGCCTGGCCGGTGGGCCGGTCGCGCGCCAGCACGAGCTCGGCGCCGCGATCGGGCTGGACCGCACCACCACCGCGACGCTCGTGCGCCGCCTCGACGACCGCGGGCTCGTCCGGCGCACCCCGATGCCCGGCAACAACCGGGTGCTGGTCCTGGAGCTGACGCCGGCCGGTGCGTCGCTGCTCGCCGCCGCCGTCGGGCGGCTGGCCGAGTGCGAGCGACGCCTGCTGGCCCCGCTCGACCCCGACGAGCGCGCGCTGCTGCGCCGCGCCCTCGACCGTCTCGTGGAGGTGGCCCCGTGAAGCACCGGACGCTGGCCGCGGTGCTCGCCACCGCGCTCGCCGCACCGCTGACCGCCGCCGCGGCCCCCGCACCCGGCCTGACACCGCTGGAGATCAGCCCGGACGGCCGCTCGTTCACCGCGGGCGGCGCGCCGTTCCTGTGGCTGGCCGACACCGCCTGGGGCCTGCTGGCCTCGGGCGACCCGGCCGAGGTCGAGCACTACCTCGACGTCCGCGCGGCGCAGGGGTTCACGGTCGTGCAGACCGCCGTCCCCGCCGGTGGGGACTGGGCCCGCGTCGACACCGCGGTGGCCGAGGCCGCCGAGCGCGGCCTCCGCGTGGCGATCACCCCCGCGCAGCCGGACCCGGGGCTGGGCCCGTTCCTCGGGGAGCGCTACGGCGACCGGGTCGTCTGGGTCCTCGGCGACGGCTCCGGGGACGACGCGCCGGAGTGGTCGGCCGTCGCCGACGGCATCGCGGCGGCCGCGGAGCCGGACCCGCTCATGACGTTCGCGCCGGGCCCGGGCGGGTCGTCGTCCGACGCCGTCGGGGCGGTGGAGTGGCTGTCGTTCGGGCAGTTCCGCAGCGGGCCGTGCTCCGCCGTCGGGGACCTCGTGGCGCGGCTGCGCAGCCGCCCGCCCGTCCGCCCCGTGCTCGACGCGCAGCCCAGCTACGAGGACGCCCCCGCGTGCGCGGGCCCCGGCCGGACCGAGGCCGTCGACGTGCGCCGCAGCGCCTACGCCGACGTCTTCGCCGGGGCCGCGGGCCACACCTACGGCCACCACGCCGCCTGGGCCGACGACCCCGCCGTCCGGGCCGCCGCGCTCGTCGACGAGGGCGCGACGCAGATGGCGCACCTGCGCGCCCTGACCGACTCGCGCAGCGCCCGCACCCCGGCCCCGCGGCTGCTCACCGAGGGGACGGCGGGCGTCCTGCGCGGCCCCGACCACCTGATGGCCCACGCCCCGGCGGGCGAGGGCTTCGCCCTCGACACCACCGGCCTGCCCGGCGACGCGCTGCGGGCCTGGTGGTTCGATCCGCGCACGGGTGAGCCGGTCGACGCCGGGTCGGTGCAGCGCTCGGGGTCGACGCCGTTCTTCCCGCCGGTCACCGGGCCGGAGGACGCCGAGCTCGACTGGGTCCTGGTGATCGACGACGTCGCGGCCGGACTCGCCCCGCCCGGTCGTCAGTAGGGTGGTGGCGTGGCCGAACTGAAGGTGGAAGCGGAGCCGGCGGAGGTCGGGTTCGACCCGCTGCGGCTCGCCCGGATCGACGAGCACTTCAGCCGCTACGTCGACGACGGGCGGCTCGCCGGCTGGACCGTCGTGGTCGCCCGGCGCGACCGGGTCGTGCACCTGACCCACCACGGACTGGCCGACGTCGAGGCCGCCCGCCCCGTCGGCGACGACACGCTGTGGCGGATCTACTCGATGACCAAGCCGGTCACCTCCGTCGCCGCCCTGATGCTCTACGAGCGCGGCCTGCTCGCCCTGACCGACCCGGTCGCGCAGTACATCCCGGCGTTCGCCGACCTGCGGGTCTACCGCGGCGGCGCCGCGGCCAACCCCGGCACCGAGCCCGCCACCGAGCCGGTGCGGATCTGGCACCTGCTCACCCACACCGCAGGCCTGACCTACGGCTTCCACCACGCCCACCCCGTCGACGAGATGTACCGCAGCCGCGGCTTCGAGTTCGGCGTGCCGGCGGGGATGGACCTCGAGTCGGCCTGCGACGCCTGGGCCGGCATCCCGCTGGTGCACCAGCCGGGCGCGGAGTGGAACTACTCGGTCGCCACCGACGTGCTCGGCCGCGTCGTCGAGGTGGCGTCCGGCCGGTCGCTCGACGCGTTCCTCACCGAGGAGGTCCTGCGCCCGCTCGACATGACCGACACCGGGTTCGGCGCCGCCGACCCCGAGCGCCTCGCCGCCCTCTACGTCCCGCGGCCCGGCGGCGGCCTGCACCGCCACGACCGGATGGGCGACGCCGCGCTGCGCGAGCCGACGTTCCTCTCCGGCGGCGGCGGGCTGGTGTCGTCGGCTGCGGACTACCACCGCTTCACCCGCATGCTCGCCCGCGGCGGCGAGCTCGACGGGGTGCGCCTGCTCGGCCCCCGCACCGTCGCCTACGCCACGCGCAACCACCTGCCCGGCGGCGTCGACCTGCAGCAGTTCGGCCGTCCCATCTTCGCCGAGTCGACCTACCACGGGGTCGGGTTCGGTCTGGGCTTCTCCGTGGTCGTCGATCCCGCCGCGGGCAAGGCCCTCACCAGTGCCGGCGAGTACGCCTGGGGCGGGCTGGCCAGCACCGCGTTCTACGTCGATCCCACCGAGGAGATCACCGCCGTGTTCCTGACCCAGCTCATGCCGTCGAGCACCCACCCGATCCGCCCGCAGCTGCGCACGCTCGTCACCTCGGCGCTGGTGGACTGATGTCGAACGCGCTCGCCTTCGTCGTGCGGGTGGCGGTCGTCGCCGTCAGCCTGTGGATCGCCACCCTCATCGTCCCCGGCATCGAGAACGACGCGGGCGGCACCGGGGCGCGGGTCGGCACGCTCGTGGCCGTCGCCCTGATCTTCGGCCTGGTCAACGCGGTGCTCAAGCCGCTCATCAAGGTCGTCGGCTGCCCGTTCTACATCCTGACGCTCGGCCTGGTCGGGCTCGTGGTCAACGCGCTGCTGTTCCTGCTCGTCGGCTTCATCGCGGGCGGTCTCGGCCTGCCGTTCGTCGTCGGCGGGTTCGGGGCGGCGTTCGTCGGGGCGATCGTGGTGGCCGTGGTCGGGTTCGTGCTGCACATCGTGATCCCGGACCGGATCGACCAGCGCTGAGCGCTAGACGGGCCAGCGCTCCTGCCGGTACGCCCCGTCCCAGAACATCCACTCGTACCGCGACGTCGTGGTGAAGTGGCGCCGCATCCGCGCGAGGTCGGGCTCGGACAGGGCCGCGGCCGCGCGGTCGGTCTCGGCCAGCACCGCGTCGACGACCGACCGGTAGTCCTCGCCGCCGTACATCGCGATCCAGCGGGCGTAGAGGGGATCGGGCGAGCCGGTCCGGAGCAGCGTCTCCCCGACCCGGGCGTAGATCCAGTAGCAGGGCAGGACCGCGCCGACCGCGTCGGTGTAGGAGCCGCCGTGCGCGGTGGCGAGCAGGTAGCTGAGGTAGGCCTGGGTGGCGGGGGCGACCGGGTCGTCCAGCGTGCCGAGCTCGTCGAGCAGCGACGCGTGCAGGTCGCGCTCGGCCGCGATGGCGCCGGCGGCGTGCCCCGCGAACATCACCGTGGCGTCCTCGGTCGGGGCCTTCGCGGCGCACACCGCCAGCGCCTTCGCGTAGCCGCGCAGGTAGTGCGCGTCCTGCACGACGTAGTGCCGGAACGCCTCGCGCGGCAGCGTGCCGTCGGCGAGGCCGGACAGGAACGGGTGGGCGAGGATCGCCTCGTAGATGCCGGTGATGTCGGACCAGAGCACGTCACGGGGAGCCACGAAGATCACGTTAGCGCTCGGTCACGGCATCCGTACGACCTGTGCGCAGAGGGTGAGATCCTGGTCACTCTTCGGGTACGATGGGGTGCGGGCAGCGCAGCCGGCAGCACTATGAACGGATCCCCCAGGGTGGCCCCTCAACGCTGAGAGCCCCGCATCGCACGCGGAGGTGAGTCGGAATGAGCCCCGTACCCATGGATCATCACGAGAAGATGCGGCTGCGAGCAGCCGCTTTCCGGGTGACCCGGCTGTACCCCGGTCCCGTGGGCGAGGTGCTCTCGCGGGAGCTGCTCACCTGGGAGGAGTTCGGGTACCGCCTGGGCGGTGGTCAGCTGGTCATGCGGCTGGTCGACCACGTCCTCAAGACGCCGCTCGGTCAGGCCGAGGCCGCCTGAGCACCGGCGCCCGGGGGCGTCAGCGGCCGAACGTCGCCGTGACGGTGGCGTTCTCGGTCGCGGGGGTGCCGTCGAACAGGCCGCCGACGGCCCCCGCGACGACCAGCAGGGCCGCGAGCGTCACCAGCGTGCCCAGCCGGCCCGCCACGTCGAGGGTGCGCAGGGCGCGCTCGCGGGCGGTGGAGGTGCGGTGGTGGCGTCCGGCGGGGGCGAGCGGGGATGAGGACATGGCGGCACCGTCTTCGATCAGTGGGGCGGGGAACGTGTCCGGTCCGGTGCGCGCGTGCCGGGTGGCCGTACACCCGGAACATCGCCCCCGCCCCCTGATTCGTTAGCTGTGCGTCACTCGTTCGTGTCCTTCCGTAGCCGTTCCCGCAGCTCACGCTTGAGCACCTTGCCCGCCGCCGACACCGGGATGGCGTCGACGAGGTGCAGCTCCCGGATCCGCTTGTACGGCGTGACCTGCGCGTTGACCGCGGCCATCAGCGCGTCGGGGTCGGCGCCCGGCGCCACGACGAACGCCACGGGCAGCTCGCCCGCCGACAGGTCCGGCCGCCCGACCACCGCGGCCCCCGCCACCCCGGGCTGCGCGTGCAGCAGCTCCTCCAGGTCGCGCGGGTACACGTTGTAGCCCTTGTAGATCAGCATGTCCTTCTTGCGGTCGACGATGGACAGGTAGCCGTCCTCGTCGAGGACGCCGATGTCACCGGTGCGCAGCCAGCCGTCGACGAGGACGGCCGCGTTGTCCTCGGGCCGGTCCTGGTAGCCGATCATCACCTGCGGCCCGCGGATCACGACCTCGCCCGGCTCGCCGGTGGGCAGGGCGGTCAGGTCGTCCCCGGCCGGGTCGACGACCCGGACCTCGGTGTCGGGCACCGGCAGCCCGACGGTGCCGGCCTTGCGCACCGCCGACCGCGCGGCCGGGCCGATGGTGGCGCCCATCGTCACCTCGGTGAGGCCGTACCCCTCCGCGATGACGACGTCCGCGCCGAGCCGGTCCTGCAACCCCCTGATCATCTCGACGGGCAGCGGCGCGGCCCCCGAGCTGATGCTGCGGATCGAGGACAGGTCGCGGACGGCGAAGTCGGGGTGGTGCAGCAGCGCCCCGTAGATCGGCGGGGCCCCGCTCATCCCGGTGACGGCGAAGCGCTCGGCGTCGGCGAGGTAGGCGCCCGGGTCGAAGCGCTCGTGCAGCACGGTCGTGGAGCCGCTCAGTACCGGGACGTTGAGCCCGCCGATCGTGCCCATCGCGTGGAACCACGGGGCGAGGCCGATCGCCACGCCGGTGCCCAGCCGGGTCGGGTACTCCTCGGGCGGCTCGACCTGGTCGAGGACGACGCCGCCGTCGGCGTCGAGCCCGGGCAGGGAGCCGGAGCCCCAGCAGGCGTACTGCAGCACGTTGACCACGACGTTGCGGTGCGGCAGCTGCACGCCCTTCGACCGGCCCGTCGTGCCGCCGGTGTAGGCGAGGTGGGCGAGGTCGCCGCGCACGTCGATGTCGACGGCGGGTGCGCCGGTCGGGGCGTCGGCGTGGAAGGCCTCGAAGTCCGTCATGCCGTCGACGGCGAGCCGGTGCGCCGGGTCGAGCGCCTGCTCGCGGTCGGTGACCAGCACGAGCCGGATCGCGGTGCGGTCGCGCACGGCGGCCAGGGCCGGGGCGGCCGCGGCCCAGGTGACGGCGGCGACGGCGCGGGCGTCGGCGAGCTGGGCGGCCAGGTCGGGCGGGGGCAGCAGCGGGTTGGTCGGGGTGAACACGGCCCCCGCCAGCAGGATGCCGTAGTAGGCGATCGCGTACTGCGGGCAGTTGGGCAGGTGGATCGCGACGACGTCGCCGCGGCCGATCCCCTCGGCGCGCAGCGCGTTCGCGAACGCGCAGGCCCGGGCGTGCAGGTCGGTGAAGGACAGGTCGCGGCCGGCGTAGTGGATCGCGGTGCGGTCGCCGAAGCGCCGCGCCGACCCGGCCAGCAGGGCCCCGACGGGGACCTCCGGGTAGTCCAGCGACGGCGCGCTCACCGGGCGCTCACGGGCATCGACTTGATCCCGTTGATGAACATCGACTGCAGCCTCCTGGGCTCGGCGGTGGCGTGGATGTCGGGCACGCGGGTGAGCAGCTCGCGGAACATCACCGACATCTCCCGGCGCGCGAGGTGGGCGCCCAGGCAGAAGTGCGGTCCGGCACCGCCGAAGCCGACGTGCGGGTTGGGGGAGCGGCGGACGTCGAACGCGTCGGGGTCGGTGAAGTGCGCGGGGTCGCGGTTGGCGGCCCAGTAGAACAGCAGCACCTTGTCGCCCGCGCTCATCCGCTGCCCGCCGAGCGCGGCGTCGACGGCCAGGGTGCGGCGCATGAAGATCACCGGCGACGCCCAGCGGACGATCTCCTCGACCGCGGTCGGGGTGACGCCGTCGAGGTCGGCGAGCCAGGCCCGGCGCTGCTCGGGGTGGTCGGTGAGCAGCTTGAGGCCCCAGCTGATCGCGTTGCGGGTGGTCTCGTTGCCCGCGACGACGAGCAGGATGAAGAAGCTCGCGAGCTCGTCGGGGGTGAGGCGCTCGCCGTCGATCTCCGCGTTGATCAGCGCCGAGGTCACGTCGTCGGTGGGGCGCTGCTCGCGGTGCCGCGCGAGGTCGCGCATCAGCTCGGCGAGCTCGTTGCCCGCCTGCAGCAGCGCCACGACGATGTTCTCCGCGTCCGGGACGTACTCCGGGTCGCTCGCCCCGAGGATCACGTTCGACGTCCGGTAGACGAAGTCGTACTGGCTCTCCGGCACGCCCATCATGTCGCAGACGATCTTGAGCGGGAGCCGGGCGGAGATCGTGGAGACCGCGTCGCACTCCCCGGCGTCGACCACGTCGTCGACGATCCGGGTGGCGATGGCCTGCACGTCGTCGGTGATCGCGGCCAGGCGCTTCGGGGTGAACCCGCGCGAGACGATCCGGCGCAGGCGGGCGTGCCGCGGGTCGTCGGTGTTGATCATCGAGCCGTAGAACTCGAGGAACTCCGGCGGGAGGTCGGCGATGTTCGTCGCGCCCGCGCCGGAGGTAAACACCTTCGCGTTGCGGCTGGCCTCGACGAGGTCGTCGAGGCGGGTCAGGGCCCAGTAGCCGGGTCCCTGGGGCAGGAAGCCGGCCTCGGGCTCGGCGAAGAACGGCACCGGCTCCCGCTCGCGCAGGGCCGCGAACGCCGCCGCCCGCTCGGCGATGGGGGCCGTCCAGAACCGCTCGATGTCGGACAGGTCCGGGCGGGTGGCCCAGGTGGTGCTCGGCGGCATCGCCGGCCTCCTCGGTGTGGGTCGGGTCACCCCACCCTAGTTACCAGGAAGTAGCCATCAAGGGGGCCGCGCGGGCCGGTGCGGGGCCGCGGGGGCCAGCGCCCCCGGGGATCCGGCGGGTCAGGCCGGGACGCGGGGGGACAGGAGGCCGCGGTCGTAGGCGACGCTCACGGCCTCGGTGCGGCTGGCGGCCCCCAGCTTCGCCATCACCCGGGACAGGTGGACGCTCACCGTCTTCTCGCTGATGAACAGGGCCGCCCCGGCCTGCCGGTTGGTCCGGCCCTGCGCCACCTGCTCCAGCACCGCGCGCTCCCGCGGCGTGAGGACGTCGGGAGCCGGTGCCGTCCCGTCGAGCGCGACTCCGGCCCGCGCGGCCAGCGCGTCGACCGCGGCCAGCAGCGGGGCGGCCCGCAGGGCGGTGGCGGTGCGGCGGGCGTGGCGGAGGTCGTCGGCGACGTCGGTGGCCGCCCCGGAGGCGAGCCGCGCCTCGGCCCGGCGCAGCCGTGCGTACGCCCCGCGGTAGCCGAGCCCCTCGGGCTCGTAGCCGAACGCGTCGACCACCGCGTCCCACGCCGACGGGTCGGGCCCGGTGAGCCGCGTGCGCTCGGCGTGCACCCGGAGCAGCCAGGCCCGGCCCTCGGGGCCCATCTCGGCGCCGCGCGGCAGCCCGCGCCGCGCGGTCTCCTCGGCGTGGGCCACCATCCGCTCGACGGCCGGCGCGGCGTCGGCGGCGTCGACGCCCGCGGCGACCCGCTCGGCGTGGCCGGCGATGCCCAGCGCGGCGAGCGCGATGCCGCCGAACGCGTACCCCTCGATCGCGTCCAGCGCGGCCTGCCCCGCCCGCGCACGGGCCACCGCGTCGTCGGGCCTGCCCTGCCACAGCGCGGCCTCGGTGGCGGCGACGCCGAGGTACACCACCGCCTGCATCCCCTCCGGCTGCGCGCTCAGCTCCGCGTACCGGCGCTCCACCACCTCGAACCGCCCGCGGGCGGCCGCCACCAGCAGCCCCGCCGCGACCAGCCGCGCCGACACCGACGCCGGCACCGCGGCCCCCGCGAGGTCGGCCGCGGTCTCCGCGGCGTCCCAGTCGCCGCCGAGGAACCGGGCCGCCACGTGGGCCACGCGGACGTCGAGGCCAGGCATGCTCCAGCGCAGGCCGGTGGCCGCGGCGCGGTCCTCGCCCTCGGCCAGCTCGGCGGCGGCCTCGGCGAAGCAGCACTCCTCCAGCAGCGAGAAGCCGACGGCGGAGTACGTGCGCAGCTCCGCCCCGAGGTCGCCGGCCCGGCGGGCCAGCGAGCGCGCGGTGGCGAGCCGCGCCCTGGCCTGCTCGGGGCGCCCCGAGTACGCCTCGCAGCCGGCCATCGTGACCAGGGCGTCGGCCGCCGCGGCGTGGGCGAAGTGGTCGGTGTCGGGGAGGGCGGACGCGACCCGCACGGCCAGCTCGGCCTCGCGCACCGCGTCGGGGAACTCGTCGACCCGGTAGTGCGCCCGCGCGAGCACGGCGTGGCACCAGGCGAGGTCGCCGGACGGCGGGCGCGTCCCGAACACCGCCATCGCCTGCTCGGCGGCGGCGCGGGCGTCGGCGTAGCCGTCGTCGTTGCGCTCCAGCAGCCGCAGCGCGTACTTGACGCGCACCGCCGCGGTGAGCACCGGGTCGCCGTGGCGCTCGGCCAGCTCCAGCGCGCGCCGGCCCAGCGCGGTGCCCCGCTCGGGGTCGCCCGTGGCGCTCGCGGCCCAGGCCGCCATCCGGGTGAGCTGGTGCTCCGGGGCCCCGGCGACGGTCTCCGCGTCGGGGACGGCGGGCCACAGCTCCAGCGCCCGCTCGGCGTGCAGCAGCAGCTCCGCGGGGGCCTCCTGCCCGTCGGCCTCCCGGGCCGCCGACACCGACGCGGCGAGCGCGGTGGGCAGGTCGTGCGCGGCGAGGGCGTGGTGGGCGAGCACGGCCGCGCGGCCCGGCTCGTCGGGGGCGGAGGGGTCGGCCAGCAGCGCGGCGAACGCGGCGTGCAGCCGGCTGCGCTCCCCGGGCAGCAGGTCGTGGTGGATGGCTTCGCGCAGCAGGGCGTGCCGGAAGACGTAGCCGTCCCCGGCGTGCTCGTCGGCGACGAGGACGTGGTGGTGCACCGCCTCGCGCAGGCCCAGCTCCAGCTCGTCGACGTCGAGGCCGGCCACCGCGGCGAGCTGGTCGTGCCGGACCTGCCGACCGGCCACCGACGCCACCCGCAGCAGCCGCTGCGTGGCCGGGGTGAGGCTCTCGACGCGGGCCAGCAGCACCTCGACGAGGCTGTGCGGCAGCCCGTCGGAGCAGCTGGAGACCAGCTCCTCGGCGAAGAACGCGTTGCCCTCGCTGCGGCGGGCGACGCTGTGCAGCAGCTGCGGCGTGAGCGACCCGTCGGCGAGCAGCCGGACGAGCGCCAGCACGTCGGACGGGTCGAGCGGCTCCAGCTCCACCCGCTCGACGGCAGGCAGCCGCACCAGCTCGGAGAGAACCGGCCGCAGCGGGTGGCGGCGGTGCAGGTCGTCGGAGCGGTAGGTGGCCAGGACGACCAGCCGCTGGGCGTCGAGGCGGGAGAGCAGGAAGACCAGCAGGTCGCGGCTGGAGCGGTCGGCCCAGTGCAGGTCCTCCAGCACGACCAGGGCGGGGGTGCCGGCGGTGAGCGCGTCGAGCACGGACAGCACGGCGTCGAACACGCGGAGCTGACCGAGCTCGCGGGCGCCGCCCGGCTCGGCCCGCTGCGGCCCGCCGGGCAGCAGGTGCCGCAGCGCCTCGTGCGCGGCGACGAGCTCGGGCTCCCGCTCCGCGAGCGTGCCGACGAGCTCGGTGAACGGGAGGTAGGGCAGCGCCGCCTCCGCGGTGTCGAGGCAGCGGCCGGTGAGCACGGCGAACCCCGCCGCCGACGCCCGCGCCACCGCCTCCGCCACGAGCCGGGACTTGCCGACGCCCGCGTCGCCGGAGAGCAGCACGCCCGTCGGCGAGCCCGCGGCGGCGCGGTCGAGCGCGGCGGCCAGCACCGACACCTCGTGCCGGCGCCCCACCAGCTCGATGCCCGCCCCGATCCGCGTCACGTCGGTCATCGTGACACGGCGTACCGACGGTTCGCGTCCGAGTTCGCCGAGGGGGAGCGGGTGGCCTCCGGGGGCCTCGGCGGCGCCGGCGGCCGTTCCGGGCGACGGGCCCGGCGGGCGAGCCGCGCGAGGCGGCCGAGCCGGAACAGCTCGGCCTCCGCGAGCAGCTCGCGGTGGCGGAGATCGGCGGTGAGGGACAGGTGCGGGTTGTCGAAGAACATGGCACCAGCCTCGTGCTGAGGCCCGGACCCCGGCATCGGGTGATCACGCCGTTCCCCGGCCGCGCGCCGCGGCGGCCGGGGTAAGGGCCCTTACGCCCGTGGCTGCTCGGGAGGGGCGATCAGGCCCCGCTGGTAGGCGCGCACCAGCCGCCGCGGCACCCGGTGCTCGCGCCCGTCGATCCGCACCGGCACCAGGTCGGGCACCGCCGCCTTCCACTGCGCCCGCCGGCTGCGGGTGCGGGACCGGGACACCCGGCGCTTGGGGACGGCCATCAGTGCTCCTCCTCGGAGTGGTGCTCGGGGCCCGCCACCGCGTCGGCGGCGGGTGCGCAGGGGTCGGTGTGCCACCAGCCGAACGGGTCGGGCAGCGCGCCCCACGCGTCCGGGTCGGCCAGCTCGAGGTCGGTCAGCAGGGCCTCGCGCAGGACGGCGTCGATCTCGTCGGGGTCGGCGGCGTGCGAGAGGACGACGAGGTCCTGCGCCCGGTCGCCGAAGCGCGGGTGCCAGCCCAGCGCCGCGATCGCCTGCCGCTGCGGTGACGCGGCCTCCCACGCGGCGTCGCCCGCGCCGTCGAGCCAGTCGCCCGCGTGGCCGACCCGCAGCCCGCCGCCAGCGGACTCCAGCCACAGCACGGCCTCCGGGCGGGTCGCGAGCCAGATCCGGCCGCGGGCGCGGACCACGCCGTCGAGCAGCACGTCGAGGGCGTCGTGCAGGCGCTCCGGGTGGAACGGGCGCCGCGCCGAGAACACGACGAGCCGCACGCCGCAGTCGCCGTCGAGCGGGGGAGTGCCCGCCAGCAGGGGCGCGTGGACGTCGTCGGGTCGCCCCCGGCGGGCCGCGCCCGGGGCGAACACCCGCTCGTCGAGCGCCCCGGCCCGCACGCGCGGGGCGGCGGGGGCCAGCCGGGCGAGGACGGCGTCGAGCCGGGCCCGCTCCCAGGCGTCGGCGGTGCCGGTGACGACGAGCAGGTCGGCGAACTCCGCCTGCCCGACGGCGACCTGGGCCACGGTCCGCTCGTCCGCGTCGTCACCCGCGCGCCCCGGCTCCGGGCACCCGCGCTCGGGCAGCGTCGCGTCGCCGGTGGCGTCGGCGAACCAGGTCCCCGCGTCGACGACGGCGACGACCCCGAGCAGCTCCACCTCGTCGACGACCGGCCGGCCGTCGACGAGGACGTGCAGCAGCGACCAGCAGAGGTTCTCGGGTTCGAGCACGGGGTCGAGGTGCAGCACGATCCGCGCCGGCCCGCCGGGACCGGCCAGCGCGCGCAGCTGCGGGAGCAGGTCCTCGCGCAGCGTGCAGGACACGCAGCCGTGGGCCAGCTCGACGGTGGTCGTGACGTCGGCGTCGCGGGTGCGCAGGCGGCGCCGAACCAGGCCGGCCCCGACGTCGCGCAGGTCGTGGTGCAGCACGGCCACGTCGGGGTCGAGCGTGCGGAGACGGGTGACGACGTCCTCGACGCCGGGCGCGGTGAGCCCGGTGAGCACGAGGAGCTCGGGGCGGGACACGGGACCTCCTGGGGTGGGGTAGCCTCCACCGTAGATGAAAACGAATGTCGTTACGCAAGGAGGTGGGCGATGGCCCGCGGCACCGAGCTCCGGCCGATCGTGAAGATGCGCTCGACGGCGGGCACCGGCACGACGTACGTCACCCGGAAGAACCGGCGCAACGACCCGGACCGGATGACGCTGCGCAAGTACGACCCCGTCGTCCGGCGCCACGTCGAGTTCCGGGAGGAGCGCTGATGGCCCGCGCCGAGCGCGTGCCGCGGAAGAAGGTCAACCCGCTGCACGCGAAGAAGATCACCGAGGTGGACTGGAAGGACACGAACCTGCTCCGCCAGTTCGTCTCCGACCGCGGCAAGATCCGCGCCCGCCGGGTGACCGGGCTGACCCCCCAGCAGCAGCGGCAGGTGGCCACGGCCATCCGCAACGCCCGCGAGATGGCGCTGCTGCCCTACCCCCGCCCCGGGAGGTCCTGATGTCCAGGCGCTGCGAGCTGACCGGTCGCGAACCGGGCTTCGGCAGGAACGTGTCGCACTCCCACCGCCGCACGAGCCGCCGCTGGGACCCGAACATCCAGGTGAAGCGCTACCGGTTCGAGGGTCGCACCGTGCGGCTGCGGCTCTCGGCCGACGCGATCAGGACGATCGACCGGATCGGTATCGACGCCGCGGTCGCCCGCATCCGGGCCAGGGGAGGGACGGTCTGATGGCCAGGACCAGCATGATCGCGAAGAACGAGCGGCGCAAGGCGATCGTGGCGGCGCACGCGGAGCGCCGCGCCGAGCTCAAGGCGGTCATCGCCCGGCCCACCACGCCCGACGGCGAGCGCGCCGCCGCGGTCCGCGAGCTGAACCGCCAGCCCCGCGACGCGAGCGCGACGCGCGTGCGCAACCGCGACGCCGCCGACGGCCGCCCGCGCGGCTACCTGCGGAAGTTCGGCGTCTCCCGGGTGAAGCTCCGCGAGCTCGCCCACGCCGGCCACCTGCCCGGACTGCGCACATCGAGCTGGTGACGGGAGGCGATTTCGGGTCGCCGCGGAGGGTGTGTAGCATCTTCAACGGCCGCGGGGAGTGACCGCCCGCAGGCCTGTGCCGCCCCTTTAGCTCAGTCGGCAGAGCGTCTCCATGGTAAGGAGAAGGTCTACGGTTCGATTCCGTAAAGGGGCTCGGTGAGGCGGCGTGAGCAGCCTCGCATAGCGGTGTAGCTCAGCTGGTAGAGCAAGCGGCTCATAATCGCTGTGTCGCCGGTTCAAGTCCGGCCACCGCTACCAGTTCGACTCAGTGACAGACAAGCATGGAGGCACCCGCGATGGGTAAGGCCACGGACGTCCGGCCGAAGATCACGCTGGCGTGCGAGCAGTGCAAGCACCGCAACTACATCACCAAGAAGAACCGGCGCAACGACCCCGATCGCCTCGCGATCAAGAAGTTCTGCGCCAACTGCGGCACGCACCGCGAGCACCGCGAGACCCGCTGACGGTGCCCGACGCCTCGTTCGTCGGCACGGCACTGGCGCCCTCGGCGCCGTACCTGGTCGGCCGGGAGAAGATCAAGGAATTCGCCCTCGCCATCGGCGAGGGCGCTTCCGTGTGCACGGACGTCGACGCGGCCCGCGCCGCGGGTCATCCCGACGTCGTCGCGCCGCCCACCTTCGCCGTCACGTTCACGATGCCGCTGATCGAGGGCTTCCTGCGCGACCCGGCGCTCGGCTGGGACTACTCGCGGATGGTCCACGGCGACCAGTCGATCGTGCTGCACCGCCCGATCCACGGCGGCGACGAGCTGGTCACCGTGATCCACGTCGACGACCTCAGCACCCGTGCGGGCAGCCACATGCTCACGCTGCGCTGCGAGGTCTCCGACGTCGACGGCACCCCGGTCGCCACCACGAAGGCACTGCTGGTGACGGCCGGATGAGCGACGTCGAGAAGGGCACCGAGCTGCCCCCGCTGGAGCTGCGCGTCACCCGAGCCGACCTGGTCCGCTACGCGGGCGCCTCCGGCGACCTCAACCCGATCCACTGGAGCGACCGCGTCGCCACCGGCGTCGGGCTCCCCGGCGTCATCGCGCACGGGATGCTGACGATGGCGCTGGCCGGCCGGTTCGTCACGGCGTGGGTGGGCGACCCGTCCGCGGTGCGCAGCTACGGCGTCCGCTTCACCCGCCCCGTGGTCGTCCCCGACGACGACGAGGGCGCGCTGGTCGAGCTGTCCGGCAAGGTCACCGACGTGACGGGCGGGATCGCCACGGTCGCGATCACCGCCCGGTTCGACGGGAAGACCGTGCTGGGGCGGGCCGTGGCCGAGGTCGCGCTCCCGTCCTGAGCACCCCGGGTCGCCGCCGTCGCGGCGGTGGGTCGATGCTGCGCGACGCACAGACGTACCCGACCGGAGGGAGCACGACGTGAAGTTCGGCAAGCTCGTGGACAAGGCGTGGGAGGACAAGTCCGCCGAGGAGATCCTCGCGGCCCCGCCGTCCGCGCTCGAGGGTCTGAGCGAGCGGCACGACGCCATCCTCAAGGAGCTCGGCATCTCGACCGTCGCCGACCTGGGCAACTGGAAGTACGCGCAGCGCGCGGCCGCGCTCGTCGCGCTGGGCCCGCTCGACAAGTAGGGCGGGCGGAACCGCCCCGTCGGGTGCCGTACACTCGTCGTGCTGGGTGCGTCGTCACGCGACGCACCTCTCCGTCGGCGGGCAGGTCTCCCGGCGGGGTGGTCTAGGGGTGTAGCTCAACTGGCAGAGCAGCGGTCTCCAAAACCGCAGGTTGCAGGTTCAAGTCCTGTCACCCCTGCACTGCGTACAGGACGGAAGCAGCGGATCCGACCGGCAGTTCCTGCCGGTCGGCCATCCGACGGCGAGCTGGAGGACGGTCGTGACGGACGAGCGCGAGGCAAGCGAAGACGGGCGGGAACGCCCGGGCTCCGCTGCCGACCGTCGGGGTCGACGGGCCGGCTCCACGCCGACCGGCGGCGGCGACAAGGGTCGGGCCACCGCGGTCCGGGACGGCCGTCCCGAGAAGGCCTCGCTGCCGAGCAGGCTGATCCGGTTCCTGCGCGAGGTGATAGCCGAGCTGCGCAAGGTCATCTGGCCCACGCGCAAGCAGCTCATCACCTACACGATCGTCGTGCTGGTCTTCGTGTCCTTCATGGTCGCGTTCGTCGCACTGCTGGATCTGGTGTTCGCGCAGGGTGTCACGTACCTGTTCGGCACGTGACCCGGCACGACACGGAGAAGGAAGCGAGACGTACGTGAGTTCCCCAGACGGCGGCACACAGCTGTCCGACAGCGAGATCGAGGCCAACGAGGCCGCGCTCGACGCCACGGCCGAGGCCACTCCCGACGCTGATCTCCCCGAGCAGGCCGTGCAGGACGCCGACGTCGAGGCCGCCCACGGCGCCGAGGTCGTGTCCGACAGCTACACCGAGGACGAGCCCGGGGCCGACGACGTCGCCACGGACGAGGTCGTGGAGCCGGAGGTCGAGGAAGAGGTCGACCCCGTCGAGGAGATGCGGGCCGCGCTGCGGCGCGCGCCCGGCGACTGGTACGTCGTGCACTCCTACGCCGGCTACGAGAACAAGGTGAAGACCAACCTCGAGACGCGCGTGCAGACGCTCGACGTCGAGGACTTCATCTTCCAGGTCGAGGTGCCCACCGAGGAGGTCACCGAGATCAAGAACGGCCAGCGCAAGCAGGTGCAGCGCAAGGTGCTGCCCGGCTACATCCTGGTCCGGATGGATCTCAACGACCAGTCGTGGGGCGCCGTGCGCAACACGCCCGGCGTCACCGGGTTCGTGGGTGCCACCTCGAAGCCCTCGCCGCTCACCCACGACGAGGTCATCAAGTTCCTGCTGCCCAAGGTCGAGCCGAAGCCGGCCGCCGCGGGTGGCAAGGCCGACTCCGGCGCGAGCACGGGCGGCAAGCCCACGGTCGAGGTCGACTTCGAGGTCGGCGAGTCCGTCACCGTCATGGACGGTCCGTTCGCCACGCTCCCGGCCACCATCAACGAGGTCAACATCGACGCCCAGAAGCTCAAGGTGCTGGTGTCGATCTTCGGCCGCGAGACCCCTGTCGAGCTGGCATTCAGCCAGGTCTCCAAGATCTAGTACGAGGACACAGAGATGCCCCCCAAGAAGCGGAAGCTCTCCGCGATCATCAAGCTCCAGATCAAGGCCGGGGCCGCGACCCCGGCCCCGCCGGTCGGCCCCGCGCTCGGCCAGCACGGCGTCAACATCATGGAGTTCTGCAAGGCCTACAACGCCGCCACCGAGGCGCAGCGCGGCGACATCGTGCCGGTCGAGATCTCGGTGTTCGAGGACCGCTCGTTCACCTTCGCTCTCAAGACCCCGCCCGCGGCGCGTCTGCTGCTCAAGGCGGCCGGTGTGGAGAAGGGCAGCGGCGAGCCGCACAAGACCAAGGTCGCCTCGGTGACCATGGACCAGGTGCGCTCCATCGCCCAGACCAAGATGGCCGATCTGAACGCCGACGACATCGAGCAGGCCGCGAAGATCATCGCCGGCACCGCGCGCTCGATGGGCATCACGATCAAGGGCTGAGCACCACCCCCCCTGCATGCGTGGGAGAGCCGGGCGCGGCTCGCACCACGACCTGAACGAGACTGAGGATTCAGATGGCACAGCGCAGCAAGGCCTACCGCGAAGCCGCGGAGAAGATCGACAAGGACAACCTGTACACGCCGCTCCAGGCCGCCAACCTGGCCAAGGAGACGGCGAGCACGAAGATGGACGCCACCGTCGAGGTCGCGATGCGCCTCGGTGTCGACCCCCGCAAGGCCGACCAGATGGTCCGCGGCACGGTCAACCTGCCGCACGGCACGGGCAAGACCGCCCGCGTCATCGTGTTCGCCACCGGTGACAAGGCCGCCGAGGCCGAGGCCGCCGGCGCCGACGTCGTGGGCGCCGAGGACCTCATCGAGCGGATCCAGGGCGGGTGGCTCGACTTCGACGCCGCCATCGCCACCCCGGACCAGATGGCCAAGGTCGGCCGGATCGCCCGCATCCTGGGCCCGCGCGGCCTGATGCCGAACCCGAAGACCGGCACCGTGACGCCCGACGTCACCAAGGCGGTCAACGACATCAAGGGCGGAAAGATCAACTTCCGCGTCGACAAGCAGGCCAACCTGCACATGGTGATCGGCAAGGCGTCGTTCGACACCGAGAAGCTGGTGGAGAACTACGGCGCCGCGCTGGACGAGATCCTGCGCGCCAAGCCGAGTGCGGCCAAGGGCAAGTACATCAAGAAGATCACGGTGAGCACGACGACGGGACCGGGCATCCCCGTCGACCCGCTGCGCACCCGCAACCTCCTGGTGGACGAGACCCCCTCGGCCTGACACCGGACGCTCGACGAACGCCCCCGCCGCCCGATCCGGGCCGCGGGGGCGTTCGTCGTCCGGGGGTCAGCGCCAGTCGGCGAGCACCGACTCCACGTCCTCCGGGGCGGCGGGCGCCCCCGGGAGGTCCGGGACCGTGCGGGAGAAGCGGGGGGCGGGGGCGGCCTGCGCTACGCCGTCGGACTCCACGATCGTCGAGCGCGCCGCGATGTGCGGGTGCGCCGCGACCTCCCCGAACGCGAGCACGGGCGTGACGCACGCGTCGGTGCCGCCGAAGACCGCGGCCCACTCGTCGCGGGTGCGGCCGGCGAAGGCCTCGGTGAACCGCGCGCGCAGCACGGGCCACTGCTCGCGGTCGTACTGCGGCGGCAGGTCGGCGGGGTCGATGCCCAGCCCGGTGAGCAGTGCCGCGTAGAACTGCGGCTCCAGCGACCCGACGGCGACGTGCTTGCCGTCGGCGCAGGTGTAGGTGTCGTAGAAGGGCGCGTGGCCGTCGAGGACGTTGGAGCCGCGCTCGTCGAGCCAGATCTTCCGCGACAGGAAGCCCCAGAACATCTGGCTCAGCAGCGACGCCCCGTCGACCATCGCGGCGTCGACGACCTGGCCCTGCCCGGACCGCCCCGCCTCCCACAGCGCGGAGAGCACCCCGACGACGACCAGCATCGAGCCGCCGCCGAAGTCGCCGACCAGGTTCAGCGGCGGCACCGGGCGCTCGCCGGCCCGGCCGATGGCGTGCAGCGCACCGGTCAGCGAGATGTAGTTGATGTCGTGCCCGGCGCGCTGGGCCATCGGGCCGTCCTGGCCCCAGCCGGTCATCCGGGCGTAGACCAGCTTCGGGTTGCGCGCGTGGCAGTCGGCCGGGCCCACGCCGAGCCGCTCGGTGACGCCGGGCCGGTAGCCCTCGATCAGCACGTCGGCCCGCTCGGCCAGCCGCAGGACCGTCTCGACCCCCTCGGGCGACTTGAGGTCGGCGGCCACCCGGCGACGGCCGCGCAGCGTCGGGTCGGGGGCGTCGGCGTCGCCGAGCTGCAGCCCGCCCGGCCGGTCCACGCGCACGACCTGGGCCCCCAGGTCGGCGAGGATCATCGCGGCGTGCGGGCCCGGTCCGATCCCGGCCAGCTCCACGACCTTGCACCCTGCCAGCGGTCCACTCACCCAAAGCCTCCTCGTGATCGTCGAGCCGACACTAGGCGACCGCCACCGGTTCGGCGGTCGCACCCGCGTCGACGTGGTCGAGCCCGCGCCAGGCCAGCAGCAGCCGCTCCAGCGCGGCGTCGATGCGTTCGGGCCGCAGCGTGTAGGGCAGGCGCAGCCGCCGCTCGAACGCGCCGTCGAGCCCGAAGCGCGGTCCGGCGGCCAGCAGCACGTCGTGGCGGCGGGCGGCGACCGCGAGCCGGCTCGACACCGGTTCGCCGAGGTCGACCCACAGGCTCAGCCCGCCGCCGGGCCGCGACGGCCGCCAGTGCGGGAAGTCCGCGGCGAGCCGTCCGAGCAGGTGGGCCCGCGCGGCGGTCAGCTCGGTGCGCCGCGCCGCGCTCACGGCGTCGACGTCGGCGAGCAGACGCGCGACGACGAGCTGCTCCAGCGCGGGCCCGCCGAGGTCGATCGACGCCCGCAGCGCCGCCAGCCGCCGGACCGTCGAGGCCGAGCCCCGGATCCACCCGACGCGCAGCCCGCCCCAGAACACCTTGCTCGCCGACCCGACGGTGAGCAGGTGCGCGGAGTCGCCGAACGTCGCCACCGGCGGGGGCAGCGGCCCGTCGAGCGCGAGCTCGGCCAGCGTCTCGTCGACGACGAGCGCGGTGCCGGTGCGGCGGGTGAGGTCGACGAGCCGCTCGCGGCCCGCGGCGTCGAGCACGGCGCCGGTGGGGTTCTGGAACTCCGGGATGACGTACGCCAGGCGCGGGGCGGCGTCGCGGACGGCGGCGGCGAGCAGGTCGAGGTCCCAGCTCCCGGTGCCGTCCGGGCCCGCGCCCATCGGCAGCGGCACGGCCCGGGCGCCGCGGGCCGCGACGGCGTCGAGGGCGTTGGGGTAGGTCGGGTGCTCGACGAGGACGCGGTCCCCGGGTGCGGTGAACGCGGCGAGCACCAGCCCGATCGCGCTCTGCGCGCCCGCGGTGACCAGCACCTGGTCCGGCGAGGTGGGCAGCCCGCGGTGGGTGAACCGGTCGGCGATCGCGGTGCGCAGCGCGGGGAGCCCGAGCAGGTCGTAGCCGTGGCCGCCGAGCAGGGCGTCGAGGTCGTGGACGGCGCCCGCCGCGGCCCGGCGCAGCTCCTCTCCGGGCGCGGGGAGGGCGGCGTGGGCCAGGTCGTACAGCGACCGGTCGCCGTGCGGGGAGAACGGCGACTGCGTCGTGGCGCCCGCGGGACCGTCGGGGAGCCGGGTCCAGCTGCCGGACCCGCGCCTGCTGAGCAGGACGCCGGCGTCGCGCAGCGCGTCGTAGGCGGCGGCGACGGTGGTGCGGCTGACGCCCAGCGCCCCGGCCAGCTCGCGCTCGGCGGGCACCCGCGTCTGCAGCGGGAGCCGCCCGTCCAGGACGAGGAGCCGGACGCGGTCGGCGAGCGCGTCGGCGAGACCCCGCCCGTCCGGTGGCCGCCACTCGCCGAGCAGCCGGGCGAAGCTGCGCGCGCCGATCCGACGGTCCACGTCGTTCATGGGGTCCACCTTCCCGGAATTGGCCTTCGATGCCAAGGCCAATCGGGGTGACGATGGACGGCATGGAGATCTGGGTGTACGTCGTCCTCGTCCTGATCGCCGTCGCGGCCCCCCGCTACGGCGTCGACAGCCGCTGGGGTCCGCCGGACGGACGCGGGCGCACACCGTGGGGCGACCTCGCCCTGCTGCGTCGGGTGCTGCAGCGTCAGGTGTTCCAGTCCCAGGTGCCGCGGGCGAAGACGGCGAGCGTGTGCCCGCCGTCGTCGCGCTGCTCGGCGCTGTAGTGGTAGCGGCCGGGCTGCCACCCCTCGTGCGTCGCCACGGCCCCGAGGTAGGCGGCGGCCCACCGCTGCCACTCGTCGACGACCTCGGGCAGCGGCTCGGGGGCGTCGCACACGACGTCGGTGAACGGGTGGAAGTTGCCCCGCAGGCCGGTCCACATCCGCACGTCGAGCCACACCTGGTCCATGGACCGGGAGTATCGGGCTGCCCGCGATCGGCGGCCCGGCGGATCACCCGATCGAGCTACGCGTCGAGGAGGTCCGACCGCCCGGCCGACTCCAGGTGCGCGCGGTAGGGGCCGAACAGCTGCTTGGCCAGCGGCAGCACCTTGAGCAGCTTCGCGACCGGCCCCTTCGCCCGGACCTGCCCCTTGGCCAGCGCCACCGGCAGGATCACCTTGCCGAGCCAGAACCGGTTGCCGGTGTCGGCGGTCATGAACAGCTCGACGTTGGGCTCCGGGCCCAGGCCCGCGCCCTCGTGGATCTCCTTGCCCGGCATGTCGACGGTGATCACCGCGTCCGGGTCGGTATAGGTGATGCGCAGGACGATGCCGGTGGGTTCGAGCTTGGCGACGAGGTCGGCGTCGTCCATGCCGCGCCGGAACACCCCGCCCAGGAACTCGTAGACCTCTGCCTCGCTGCTGAACGCCGCCACGTCGGCCCCTTCGCTGGGATGGATGCTGGTCGCAGGAGTCTGGCGCACCGCGGCGGCCGCGCGCAGGACCACGAACGGGCCATGTGCGGCCCGTGCGGGCCAGGGCCGCCGCTCCCGGTTCAGCGCCCGGAGCCGCCGTCGGTGTCGTCGAGCAGGCCGTAGCGCCCGGCCAGCGCGGCCGCCTCGATCCGGTTGGCCGCGCCGAGCCGGTGCAGCAGGGAGGCGATCATGCGCTTGGCGGTGCGCTCGCTGACCAGCATCGGCTTCGCGATCTCGCTGGTCTCCAGGCCGCGGGCCAGCAGCCGCCACAGCGCCACCTCGCGCGGGCCCAGGCGCTCCAGCAGCCCGTCCCCGGTGCGGTCGCCCGCCGCGAGCAGGGCGTCGAGCAGGTCGGGGCGCACCACCCGGACCCCGGCCAGGATGGCCAGCAGCGGCGCCACCAGCACCTCCGGGTCCGCCGACTTGCCCAGGAACCCGCCGGCGCCCGCCCGCAGCGCCGCGGTGGCCAGCGCGAGGTCGTCGGTGCCGGAGAGGGCGAGGACGTGCGTCCGCGGGTAGGCGGCGGTGATCCGCCGGATCGTCTCGACGCCGCCGAGCGGGGGCAGCGCGAGGTCGACGATCGCGATGTCGGCCGCCTCGCGCCCGACGAGGGCGACCGCGTCCTCGCCCGCCGTGGTGGAGCCGGCCACGACGAAGGTGTCGCCCGCGCGCGACTCCAGCAGCAGGGCGAGGCCCTGCGAGAAGAGGGCGTGGTCGTCGACGATGACCACGACGTAGCGGCCGTCGCGCACGGGACGGGACCCTAAACCAGGCGACGGGCGGCGGGCGCCGGCCCTACCGTCCGCGCTCGTGACCCCACCCCGCGTCCGGCCCCCGCTCGTCGCCGACGAGCGCACCCAGCTCCTCGGCTGGCTCGACCTGCAGCGCGCGCTGGTCCGGTGGAAGTGCGAGGGGCTGTCCGACGAGCAGGCGCGGCGGGCGGTCCTGCCCGGCTCGCCGCTGATGACGGTGGCCGGGCTCGTGTCGCACCTGCGCTGGACCGAGCACTGCTGGTTCGAGGTGCTCTTCCTCGGCGGGCCGTCCGCGGGCAACCCGCAGTTCGACGCCGACGTCGAGGACGCCGACATGCGGCCCGACGGCGTCCCGCTCGCCCGGCTCCTCGACGAGTTCGACGCCCAGTGGGCGCGGTCGAACGAGATCGTCGCCGCGCACTCCCTCGACGACACCGGGCGGCACCCCGACTTCTCCGCGGGAGGGGCGAGCCTGCGGTGGGTCCTGCTGCACGTGCTCGAGGAGACGGCCCGCCACGTCGGGCACCTCGACACGATCCGCGAGCAGCTCGACGGGGTGACGGGCTACTACTGAGCGCCGTCCCGTCATGCTCCTCCCGTGGAGCACTCAGGGGAGGACCGGCCCGCGGTCGTCATCCGGGTCGTCGCGGTGGCGGCGGTCGGGCTGGCGCTGGCGCTGGGGCCGCAGCTCGCCCGCGGCCTCGTCGCACCCCTCACCGCACTGGTGGTGGCCGCGTTCGCCTACGCCGCGCTGCTCGCCGTCGCGGAGTTCCGGGGGTGGCGGCTGCTCCCGCCGCGGGTCGCGACCGCGATCGACGGCGGGCTGGTGCTCGTCGCGTGCGGGCTGACCGGTGGGGCGGAGAGCATCATGGTCGCGCTGCTGCCGCTCATCGTCATCGCGGCGTCGGTGCGCGGCGGGGCGGTGGTCGGGCGGCTCGCCGCGGTCGTCGCCGGGGCGGGGTTCACGGTGGGGTCGGTGCTCGGCTCCGACGCCGACGTCCCGCTCGCCGACCGCTGGCTGGCGGGGGCGTGGTGGACCGGGTTCCTGGTGGCGGCGTCGGTGCTGGTCGGGGCACTGGTGCAGATGCTGGAGCGGCAGCTGGAGGCGGCGGCCGTCGCGCGGTCGGAGCACGAGGCGTTCCTGGAGGAGCGCGACCTGCGGGCGCGGCTGCTCGCCGCCCAGCAGGCCCGGCTCGACGGCGTGCGGGTGGTGCTGCACGAGTTCCGCACACCGGTGGCGTCGCTGACCGCGCTGAGCGCCGACCTCGCCGCGGACCGGCTGCCCGGGCCGTCCCGCGCCGTCGCGACCCGCCTGCTGGCCGAGCACGCGGTGCACCTGCGCGACATGCTCGACGGCCTCGCCGACGTCGCGGTCACCGACGGGAGCCCGATCGGGCGGGTGCGGGCCCGGGTCGTGCCCCTGTCCGAGCTGGCCGACGCCGTGCTGGACGCGGCCGGGGTGGCCGCGGCGCGCCGCCGCCCGTCGGTGGAGCCGGAGGGGGCGGCCGTCCGCTGCGACCCCCAGCGCCTGCGGCGCGTCCTCACCAACCTCGTCGAGAACGCGGCCCGGCACAGCGGTGACGCCCCCGTCGAGCTCGACCTCCGCCACGCCGACGGCGTGCTGGTCGCCGAGGTCCGCGACCGCGGCCCCGGCCTCCCGCCCGGACAGGAGGGCGTGGTGACGGCGAAGGGCGTGGCGCTGGGGGAGCGGCGCGGCACCGCGGGGCTGGGCCTGTGGATCGTCGAGGCGCTGGTGGCGGCGATGGACGGCGAGCTCAGCCTGGAGCCCCGGGCCGGCGGCGGCCTGGTCGCCCACCTCGAGCTCCCCCTCCCCGCCCCCTGAGCCGTCACCCGGACGGGTGGGCTGGCACCCGCGGGCCAGGGGCGGACCCTCCGGGCCGGTGCGCACGACGGGACCGTCCCGGCATGCTTCCCCCATGCGGACGCAGGCGGCGGTGTTGTGGGAGCAGGGCGGCAAGTGGGAGGTCGAGGAGGTCGAGCTCGATCCGCCGAACGCCGGTGAGGTGCTCGTCGAGCTCGCCGCGAGCGGCCTGTGCCACTCCGACGAGCACCTCGTCACCGGGGACCTCCCGGTCGGGTTCCCGATGGTCGGCGGGCACGAGGGCGCCGGGCGGGTGCTGCAGGTCGGGCCCGGCGTCACCGACGTGGAGGTCGGCGACCCCGTCGTCATGACGTTCCTGCCGTCGTGCGGGCGCTGCTCCTACTGCGTGCGCGGCTACACGTCGCTGTGCGACGACGGCGCGGGCGCCACGCTCGGCCCGCAGCTCGACGGCACCTACCGCTTCCACGCCCGCGGCGAGGACGTCGGCCAGATGTGCCTGCTCGGCACGTTCGCCCGGCACACCGTGGTGCCGGTCAAGTCGGTCGTGAAGATCGACGAGGGCTTCCCGCTGCACCTCGCGGCCCTCGTCGGCTGCGGCGTGACGACCGGCTTCGGCAGCGCCGTGCGCACCGCGGAGCTGCGCGCCGGGGACACCGCCGTCGTCATCGGGATCGGGGGCATCGGGGCCAACGCGGTGCAGGGGGCGCGGATCGCGGGCTGCCGGTACGTCGTCGCCGTCGACCCGGTGGAGTTCAAGCGCGAGAAGGCGCTCGAGCTCGGCGCCACGCACGTCGCCGCGAGCATGGACGAGGCCTGGAACACCGTCTCGGAGATCACCCGCGGCCAGCTCGCCGACGCCGCGATCCTGACGACCGGCGTCGCCGAGGGCGCGTACCTGCAGCCCGCGCTGCAGCTCGTCGGCAAGAAGGGGCGCGTGGTCGTCACCGCGCTGGGCCACCCCGACGAGGACACCGCGTCGCTGTCGCTGCTCGACCTCACGCTCTACGAGAAGCAGATCCGCGGCGCCCTGTTCGGCAGCTCCAACGGCCAGCACGACGTGCCGCGCCTGCTGGAGATGTACAACCTGGGCCAGCTCAGGCTCGACGAGCTGATCACCCGCGAGTACTCCCTGGAGGAGATCAACCAGGGCTACGACGACATGCGCGAGGGCCGCAACATCCGCGGCCTGATCCGGTACTGACTCAGGAGAGGTCTGCAATGACGCGATCGATCGAGCACGGCAAGCGCACCGGTTTCGCCACCCTCGGCGCGGGCGGGCTGAACTTCGACTCGTTCCCGATGCGGCTGTTCGCGAAGGGCAACGCGAAGCACTGGAACCCGGCCGACATCGACTTCTCCCAGGACGCCCGCGACGTCTCCGCGATGACCGACGCCGAGCGCTGGTGGACGACGATGCTCGCCGCGCAGTTCATGGCGGGCGAGGAGTCGGTGACGCAGGACCTGCAGCCGTTCGTCGCCGCCATGGCCGCGGAGGGCCGCCTCGCCGACGAGATGTACCTGACGCAGTTCGTGTTCGAGGAGGCCAAGCACACCGAGGGCTTCCGGCGGTGGTTCGACGCCGTCGGGATCACCGAGGACCTGCACCCCTACATCGCCGACAACGCCTCCTACCAGCAGATCTTCACCCACGAGCTGCCCGACAGCCTCTACGCGCTGGCCGCGGACCCGTCGCCGCGCAACCAGATCCGCGCCTCCGTCACCTACAACCACATCGTCGAGGGGACGCTCGCGCTCACCGGGTACTTCATCTGGGCGAAGATCTGCAAGGGCCGGGGGATCCTGCCCGGGATGCAGCAGCTCATCAAGCACATCGGCGACGACGAGCGCCGCCACATGGCCTGGGGCACGTTCACCTGCCGCCGCCACGTCGCCGCCGACGACTCCCTGTGGGACACCGTCGACGAGCGCATGCAGGAGCTGCTGGTGCCGGCGATGGGAGTGGTCGCCGAGCCGTTCGACCGGCTCGCCGAGGGCGACGACCCCCCGTTCGCGATCGAGCTGAACGAGCTGGCCGAGTACGCGATGGACAAGATCGGCCGCCGGCTCGGCGCCATCGAGTCGGCCCGCGGGGCCGACCTGCTCGTCATCGACGTCGACGCGGCCCCCGAGGCGCTCGAGGAGCGCTTCCACGCCGAGGACGAGGCGGAGCTGGCCGCCGCCTGACCGTCCCGCCCGGGCAGAAGTACGGCCCGCCGCCCCCGGAGCCGGTCCGCGGAGGGGGCGGCGGGCGATCCACCGCGGCGGAGGTTCGCGCACACGCTCGGTAGCGGTGCCCGACCGACAGTAGCGACGCCCTGAGCTGGGGGTACCACCGGTTACACCTGCTGGGTGAGGCGCTCGGCGCGAACGGACCAACTTCGGGTTTCCCAGCAACTGGTCAGTAACCCACCTCACGATTCGTCGTTGGGGTGTTGTGGGCAGTCGGCCGCCCGCTCCCCGCACCGCGGCCGCGATCCGCCCGGAACCTGAACGAGGAGGCGGCGCCGTGGCCGGTGTCGAGGTGAAGGTCGAGGGGCTCTCGAAGTCCTTCGGTCGGGCGAACATCTGGTCGGACGTCACGCTGACGCTGCCGCCGGGTGAGGTGTCGGTGCTGCTCGGCCCGTCCGGCACGGGCAAGTCCGTCTTCCTCAAGACCCTGATCGGGCTGCTCAAGCCGGAGAAGGGCTCGATCGTCATCAACGACGTCGACCTCGTGAAGTGCTCGGAGTCGAAGCTCTACGAGATCCGCAAGCTGTTCGGGGTGCTGTTCCAGGACGGTGCCCTGTTCGGGTCGATGAACCTGTTCGACAACATCGCCTTCCCGCTGCGCGAGCACACGAAGAAGCCCGAGGCGCAGATCAAGGACATCGTCGCGGAGAAGATGGACCTGGTCGGGCTCAAGGGCGACGAGCGCAAGCTCCCCGGCGAGATCTCCGGCGGGATGCGCAAGCGCGCCGGGCTGGCCCGCGCGCTGGTGCTCGACCCGGAGATCATCCTGTTCGACGAGCCGGACTCGGGCCTGGACCCGGTGCGCACCGCGTACCTCAACCAGCTGATCATCGACCTGAACGCGCAGACCGACGCCACGTTCCTCATCGTCACCCACGACATCAACACCGCGCAGACCGTCCCGGACAACATCGGGATGCTCTACCGCAAGCACCTGGCGATGTTCGGGCCGCGGGAGGTGCTGCTGACCAGCGAGGAGCCGGTCGTCAGCCAGTTCCTCAACGGCCGCCGCCAGGGGCCCATCGGGATGTCGGAGGAGAAGGACACCGCGCAGGCGCAGCGGGAGATGGCCGAGGCGGGCGAGCTCGCCGGGCTGCCGGAGATGAAGCCGCAGCTCGAGGTCAGCCCGGGTGTGCCCGAGCGCAAGGCCGTGGCCCGGCGCCGGGAGCGGGTGCAGCAGATGCTGCACACCCTGCCGGCCGCCGCACAGGAGGCGATCCGCCGCAGCTACGCGAACGAGCCGGTGGCCGCGATGGCCGGCGGGGGAGGGCCCCTGCCCCAGCGCGGCCCGCGCGCCGGCGCCGACACCGAGGTGCTCCGCCCCGGCGACAACCCGCCCACGTGGTTCACCGGTCCCGGCAGCGGTCCCGGCCCGCAGGCGCCCCCGCCCGGCCCCGGCCGGCACCGGCCCCGGATGTAGGGCCCCGAGACCATGAGCGCTCCCCTCACCCGCGCGCTGACCCCCGTCGGCCGCCTGTTCTCCCTCGGCGCCGACGTCGTCGTCAGCGCGTTCAAGCCGCCGTTCCAGCTGCGCGAGTACATCGAGCAGACCTGGTTCGTCACCAAGGTGTCCGCGCTGCCCACGGCGCTGTTCACCATCCCCTTCGGCGCGACGATCGCCCTGCTGCTCGGCGAGCTCACCCGCCAGTTCGGCGCGCAGAGCCAGACCGGCGCCGGCAGCGTGCTGGCGATCGTGCAGCAGGCCGCGCCGATCGTCACCGCGCTGCTGATCGCCGGGGCCGGCGGCAGCGCCGTCTGCGCCGACCTCGGGGCCCGCACCATCCGTGAGGAGATCGCGGCGATGGAGGTGCTGGGCATCTCGCCGATCCAGCGGCTCGTCGTGCCGCGGGTCCTCGCGATGGCCACCACCGCGGTCGTCCTCAACGGGCTGGCCACGGTCGTCGGCGTGGCGGGCGGCTACTTCTTCAACGTCATCGTCCAGGGCGGCACGCCCGGCGCCTACATCGCGGCGTTCTCCTCGATCGCGCAGGTCAGCGACATCCTGGTCAGCGAGCTGAAGGCGCTGCTGTTCGGCTTCACGGCGGGGATCGTCGCGGCGTACCGCGGCCTGAACCCCCCGCCGGGGCCGAAGGGCGTCGGCGACGCGGTGAACCAGGCCGTCGTCATCTCGTTCGTGCTCGTGTTCTTCCTCAACCTGGTGCTGACGACCCTGTACCTGGACCTCGTCCCGCCGAAGGGCTCCTGAGATGGCGACCATCGGTTCCCGGGCCCGCAGCCTCGTCCGCGGCCCGCTCGACCAGCTCGAGGAGTTCGGCGACCAGCTCTCGCTCTACGGCCGGGCGATCGGTTGGGTGCCGCGCACGCTGCGGCGCTACCGCACCGAGATCGCGCGCCTGCTCGCCGAGGTCAGCTTCGGCTCCGGCGCGCTCATCGTCATCCTCGGCACCGCGGGCGTGATGCTGTCGCTGTCGCTGTTCGTCGGCTCGCTGGTCGGCCTGCAGGGTTTCCGCGCGCTCGACTCGCTCGGCGTCGAGGCACTGACCGGCTTCATCACCGCCTACTTCAACACCCGCGACATCGCGCCGCTGGTCGCCGCCGCGGCACTGACGGCCACGCTCGGCGCGGGCTTCACCGCCCAGCTCGGCGCGATGCGGATCTCCGAGGAGGTCGACGCGCTGGAGGTCATGGCGGTGCCGTCGGTGCCGTTCCTGGTGACCACGCGCGTCATCGCCGGGACGATCGCGATCATCCCGATCTACACGATCGGCCTGCTGGCGAGCTTCATCTCCTCGCGGCTCAACGTCACGCTGATCAACGGGCTGCCGGGCGGCACCTACGACCACTACTTCGACCTGTTCCTGCCGGTCAGCGACGTCCTGTACTCCTACCTCAAGGTCATCGTCTTCGCGATCGTGATCATCCTGATCCACTGCCACTACGGCTACTACGCCAAGGGCGGGCCGGCCGGGGTGGGGATCGCGGTGGGCCGCTCGGTCCGCCTGTCGATCGTCAGCACGGCGATCCTCGACTTCTTCCTCACCCTCGTGATCTACGGGACGGAGACCTCGGTGCGGGTGGCCGGATGATCAGGCGTCGGATCCAGGGACTCGCGTTCGTCCTGGTCATCGTCACCCTGCTGGGGCTGGCGATCGCGAAGTACAACGGGACGTTCGAGAGCGGGGTCCCGGTGACCCTGCAGGTCGACCGCGCGGGCAACCAGCTCACCGAGCGCTCCGACGTCAAGGTGCGCGGCCTGATCGTCGGCACGGTGGAGCAGATCAGCACCACCGGGTCGGGAGCCGACGTCACGCTGTCGCTGCGGCCCGACATGGTCGACATGATCCCCGCGGGGGTCTCGGCGCGGCTGCTGCCCAAGACGCTGTTCGGCGAGAAGTACGTGTCGCTGGTGGTGCCGGAGAACGGCGGGAGCAGCACGATCGCGGCGGGCGACGTCATCCCGATGGACCGCAGCGAGACCGCCCGCGAGATCGACGCGGCGCTCGACGGCCTGCTCCCGCTGCTGCAGGCCGTGAAGCCCGACGACCTCGCGACGACGCTCGGCGCGCTGTCGCAGGCGCTGTCCGGCCGCGGCGAGCGGCTCGGCGACACCCTCGTGCGCCTGCAGGAGCTGACCGGCGGCCTCCGCCCGGGGATCCCGGACCTGCAGGAGGACATCACGCAGTTCGCCGACTTCGCGGCCAACCTCGACTCGGCCGCGCCCGACCTGCTCGACGCGCTCGAGGACTTCACCGTGACCACCCGGACGGTGTCCGAGCAGCGCGAACAGCTCCGCGCGCTGATCGGCGGGGTGACCACGGCGTCCGACGACCTGCGCGGCTTCCTCGACCGCAACGGCGAGAACATCATCTCGCTGTCGGCTGCCTCGCGGCCGACGCTGGAGAGCCTGGCGCGCTACTCGCCGGAGTTCCCCTGCTTCTTCGAGCAGCTCAACGGCCTCATCCCGCGCCTGGACGACGTGTTCGGCGCGAACAACGGCCGGCCCGGCGTGTACGTGACCGTCGAGATCGTCAACAACAAGGGCAAGTACGTCCCGAACCAGGACGAGCCCGTGTACCTCGACGACCGCGGCCCGCGCTGCTACCCGATCCTGCCGCTGGGCCCGCAGGAGCCGCCGGACGGCCCGTTCTGCGACGGCTCGCTCGCCCCGCCGCCGCCCGCCGACTCCCCGCGCGGCGACGTCGACGACCTGGGTGGCGACACCTTCGGCACCGGCGACGCCTCCTACACCTGCGAGGACGGGTCCAGCGCCCGCGGCGAGGCCCCCGAGGGCGGGCTGCCCGGCCTACCGGGGTTGCCCGGCCTGCCGGAGCTCCCGATCGAGGCCATCGCCTACGAGGGCATGGGCCTGCCCAACTCGCCCGGTGAGCGCCGGCTCGTCGCCGAGCTGGTCGCGGCCCAGGACGGCGGCGACCCGGCCGCCGTGCCGAGCTGGAGCTCGATGATGGTCGGTCCCCTCTACCGCGGCACGGAGGTGACGCTGACGTGAGGAACCTGCCTCTCGCGCCCCTGCTCAAGTTCCTGGCGCTCGCCGTCGTGGTCGCGCTGGCCACCACCGTGCTCGGCGTGACCATCGCGAACGGCTCCGGGGGCGAGCGCACGACCTACACCGCGCGCTTCACCGACGCCGCCGGCCTGCTCGTCGGCGACGACGTCCGGATCGCCGGGGTCGTCGTCGGCGCCGTCGAGGACGTCCGGATCGTCGACCGCCGCTTCGCCGAGGTCGCGTTCAGCGTGGACCGCGCGCAGGACCTGCCCGCCTCGGTGTCGGCCTCGATCAACTACAAGAACCTCGTCGGCCAGCGCTACCTCGGGCTGGCGCAGGGATCGGGCCCGACCGGCGAGGTCCTCGCCGACGGCGCCACCATCCCGCTCGAGCGGACCCGCGGCCCGCTGAACCTGACGACGCTGTTCAACGGGTTCAAGCCGCTGTTCGCCGCGCTGGACGCCGACCAGGTCAACAAGCTCTCCTTCGAGATCATCGAGGTGCTGCAGGGCCAGGGCGGCACGATCCAGAGCCTGCTCGCGAGCACGGCGTCGCTGACCAACGAGATCGCCGACCGCGACGCGGTCATCGGCCAGGTCATCGACAACCTCAACCTCGTGCTCGACACCGTCAACCAGCGCGACGAGGAGCTGTCGAACCTCGTGATCTCGCTGCAGCAGCTGGTGTCCGGGCTGTCGGAGGACCGCGAGCCGATCGGCCAGGCGCTCGCCTCCATCGGCGACCTCACCCAGGTCACGGCCGACCTCGTCGAGGACGGGCGGCCCGCGCTGCGCGACGACATCGCCGCGCTCGGGGACCTGTCGGACAACCTCAACGCGAGCGAGCCCGCGCTGGAGAGCTTCCTGGTCAACTGGCCCGGCAAGCTCAACACGATCACCCGGGCCGGCAGCTACGGCAGCTGGTTCAACTTCTACCTCTGCCAGGCCAGCGGCACGGTCGGCCTCTCGCCGTTCGTCCCGTCGTTCCAGTTCGACGCCTACACGAACACGCAGGCCCGCTGCGGGGCCGACCCGGCCGGCAGCGGGGAGGGCGACACCAGCCTGCTGGGCGGGCCCCTCCCGGCCCTGCCCTCCTCCCCGGACCTGCCCGCGATCCCGCTGCTGGGGGAGAACTGATGCCCGAGAAGCGCGGACCCGTCCCGATCGCGTTGATCGGCATCGTGGTCATCCTCGCGGTGCTGGTGGGGGCGTTCACCCTCCCGGCCCTGCTCACCCGGGGGGAGACCCACCGGGCCGAGTTCAGCGAGGCGGCCGGGCTGCAGTCCGGCGACCTGGTCACCATCGCCGGCGTCGAGGCCGGCCGGGTCGACTCCGTCGAGCTCGCGGGGGACCGCGTGCTGGTCACCTTCGACGTCAAGGACGCCTGGGTCGGCGACCGGACGACGGCGTCGATCGAGGTCAAGACCCTGCTCGGCGCGAAGTACCTCGCGCTCGACCCGCAGGGCGACGCCGAGATCGCCCCCGACGCCGTCATCCCGCTCGACCGCACCGCGTCCCCCTTCGACGTGGTCGAGGCCTTCAACGGCCTGTCCAGCACCATCGACGCGCTCGACACCGACCAGCTCGCGGCCAGCCTCGACACGCTGTCGGAGACCTTCTCCGGCACCGCGCCCGAGGTCCGCGGGGCGCTCGACGGGCTGTCCCGGCTGTCGGAGACCATCGCGAGCCGCGACGAGGAGATCCGCAGGCTGCTCGCCGGCACACAGAACCTCTCCGGCGTGCTGGCCGACCGGGCGCCGGAGTTCGAGCGGCTGCTGCGGGACGGCAACCTGCTGCTCGCGGAGATCCAGCGCCGCAAGGACGCGATCAGCGCCCTGCTCGACGGCACCCGGGAGCTGTCCGTGCAGCTGCGCGGCCTCGTCGCCGACAACCAGGAGCAGCTCACGCCGACCCTGGAGGCGCTCGACGGCGTCGCGGAGATCCTGCAGCGCAACCGCGACAACCTCGACCTGGCCCTGGAGCGGCAGGCGGTCTTCACCCGCCTGTTCGCCAACGCCGTCGGCAACGGGCGCTGGTTCGACAACTACATCTGCGGCCTCGTCTTCCCGCCGCTGGGCCCGATCAACGAAGGCGGCTGCTGATGGCGCTCAACGACACCGACCGGCGGCAGTTCCAGCTCGTCGGGCTGGTCGCGGTGATCGCGGTGCTGCTGGCGTCGGCGTTCGTCGTCATCGCCCGCCCGCCCGGCCGCACGGTCGTCGCCTACTTCACCTCGGCCACCGCGGTGTTCGAGGACAACTCGGTGCGGGTGCTCGGCGTCGACGTCGGCACGATCGACCGGGTGGTCCCGGAGGGCACGCGGGTCCGCGTCGAGATGACGATCGACGACCCCGACCTGGTCCTGCCGGCCGACGCACGCGCCGTCGTGATCTCGCCGAGCCTGGTCACCGGCCGCTACGTCCAGCTCACGCCGACGTACTCCGGTGGCCCGGAGCTGGCCGACGGCGCCGAGATCCCGATGGAGCGCACCGCGGTCCCGCTCGACGTCGACGACCTCGCCCGCACCGCCACGGACCTCACCGAGGCGCTCGGACCGAACGGCGTCAACCGCGACGGGGCGCTGTCGCGGGTGCTCGACGTCGGCGCCGAGAACCTGGGCGGCAACGGCCAGGCCATCAACGACACGATCACCGACCTGGGCGAGCTCTCCGGCACCCTCGCCGACTCCCGCGAGGAGCTGTTCGGCACGGTCACCGAGCTGCAGCGGTTCGTCTCGGTGATCGCCGCGAACGACGCCGAGGTCCGCGAGTTCAACACCCGCCTCGAGGACGTCTCCGGCTTCCTCGCCGACGAGCGCGGCGACCTCGGCGCGGCCCTGCAGGAGCTCTCGATCGCCCTCGGCGAGGTCGCGGCGTTCGTCCGCGACAACCGCGAGATCCTCAACTCCAACGTCGACCGGCTCACCGACGTCACCGGGGTGCTGGTCCGGCAGCAGCAGGCGCTCGCCGAGACCCTGGACGTGGCCCCGACCGCGCTGGGCAACCTCGCCAACGCCTACAACGGCTCGTCGGGCACGCTCGACACCCGGGCCAACATCAACGAGCTGACGCTGCCGCCGCTCGTGCTGATCTGCGAGCTGCTCGAGCGCGGCACGCCGGAGGCGCTGGCCGACCTCCCGGTCGGGATCTCCGACGCCTGCGCCGCGCTCGGCCCGCTCGACCAGCTGCCGCTGCCGTCGGCGGCCGAGGTGATCACCTCGCTGCAGGCGGGCGAGGTCCCCCCGGTACCCGGGCTGGCGCTGCCCACCGTCCCCGCGGCCGCGGCGCCCGCCGCTCCCGCCGTCCCCCTGGAGGGTGGCCGATGATCGCCCGGAAGCTGCGGCTGGCGGCCGTGCTCACGGTCGCGACCGTGTTCACCTCCGGCTGCGGGCTGCTGTCCGACGGTCTGCGCGGGGTCACCCTCCCCGGTGGTGCCGACCTCGGCGACACGCCGTTCGAGGTGACCGCCGAGTTCAGCGACGTCGTCGACCTCGTGCCCCAGTCCCTCGTGATGGTCGACGACGTGCCGGTCGGCACCGTCACCGGCATCACGGTCAGCGACCGGTGGACCGCCATGGTCACGATGCTCGTCAACGACGACGTCGAGCTGCCGTCGGACGCGTCCGCCCGGGTGCGCACCACGAGCCTGCTGGGCGAGAAGTTCGTCGAGCTGGGCGGCCCGTCCGACGGGGCGGGCTCCGGCTCGCTCGCCGACGGCGCGGTGATCCCGCTGGAGCGCTCCGGCCGGGCCGCCGAGGTCGAGGAGGTGCTCGGTGCGCTGTCGATGCTGCTCAACGGCGGCGGCGTCGCGCAGATCCGGACCATCGCGAACGAGCTGAACCAGGCCCTCGACGGCAACGAGCCGGAGATCCGGGCCCTGCTCGACGACGTCGACACGCTGGTCGGCGCGCTCGACGAGCGCAAGACCGAGATCACCCGCGCCCTCGACGAGGTCAACCGGCTCGGCATCACCCTGGCCGACCGCCGCGGGCAGATCGAGGTGGCCCTCGACGACCTGGAGCCCGGGCTGACCGAGCTGGAGAACCAGCGTGCGCAGCTCGTCGACATGCTGCAGGCGCTCGACCGGCTCTCCGTCGTCGGCACCGACGTGATCAACCGCAGCCGCGACGACCTGCTGGCCGACCTCGAGCTGCTGCGCCCGGTGCTGCAGAAGCTCGCCGAGTCCGGGGCCGACCTGCCCGAGTCGCTGCAGCTGCTGTTCACCCCGCCGTTCACCGACGCCGGCGAGGCCGCCTTCGCGGGCGACTACGCGAACCTCTACGCCACCGTCGACCTCGACCTGGGGACCGTGCTGGCCAACCTCACGCGGTCCGAGCAGCCGCTGCTCGGCCCGGACAGCCCGCTCGCGGCGCTGCCCCCCACCGGCCAGCTGCTCGGGCCGCTGCTCGGCCCGACCGGCGCGCTGCAGGGCCTGCAGGAGTTCCCGCTCCTCGGCGACACCCTGCCGATCCTGCCCGGCCAGGTGGAACCCCTGCCCGAGCGCGCCCCGGAGGGCTCCACGACCCCGCCGCCCGCCACGCCGACCCGGCAGCCGGACGCCGGACAGAACGGCGGCGGCCTGCTCGGCGGCCTCCTGGGAGGCGGACGATGATCACCCGGTCGACGAAGATCCAGCTGGTGGCGTTCCTGCTGCTCACCGTCCTCGGCGTCGGCTACACCGGCTTCCGGTACGCGGGGTTCGGCGACGTCTTCGGCACCACGACCTACCCGGTGACGATGCGGCTCGCCGACTCCGGCGGGATCTTCACCGGCGCCGACGTCACCTACCGCGGCGTCACCGTCGGGCGGGTCGGGCCGCTGACGCTCACGCCCCAGGGCGTGGACGTGCAGCTCGACGTCGAGCGCAGCGCCCCGGACATCCCCGCCGACGTCGACGCGGCCGTCCGCAACCTCTCCGCGATCGGCGAGCAGTACGTCGACCTGCAGCCCGCCTCCGACGGCGGGCCGTCGCTGGAGGACGGATCGGTCATCCCCGTCGACCGCACCAGCACCCCGGTTCCGGTGGAGGAGCTCGTCGTCGGCGTCGACGACCTGGCGCGCTCGGTGCCGCTGCAGTCGCTGCAGACCGTCGTCTCCGAGCTCGGCACGGCGTTCGACGGCACCGCCGGTCCGCTGCAGCGGATCCTGGCCACCACCGACGCGTTCAGCGAGGACGCCGTCGCGGCGCTGCCGCAGACCCTCGACCTGCTGCGCGACGGGCGCACCGTGCTCACCACGCAGAACGAGGTGTCCGGGTCGTTCCAGAACTTCAGCGCCGACCTGGCGCTGCTGGCCGAGCAGCTCAGGACCTCCGACCCGGACCTGCGGCGCCTGCTGGAGACCGCCCCCGAGGCCTCCGAGCAGATCACCGGTCTGCTGCGGGAGAGCGGTCCGGGGCTGTCCACGCTGATCTCGGACCTGCTCACGGTCGCCCGCGTCGCCGAGCCGCGCCAGACGGCCCTGCGGCAGCTGCTGGTGACCTACCCGGCCTTCGCCTCGGTCGCCTACACGGTGGCCCCCGGCGACGGCACCGCGCACCTCGGCCTCGCGGTCAACCTCTTCGACCCCTACCCGTGCACGCAGGGCTACGAGGGCACCCAGCGGCGCACCGGCATCGAGATCGAGGACGTCCCCGCGAACGCCGACGCGTACTGCGCGGAACCCCCCGGCAGCCCGATCTCGGTGCGCGGGGCGCAGAATGTCCCCCGGGCGGACACCCCCATGCCGCCCAAGGACGCCCCGGTCGGACCGCCCTCGGGCGGTGTGTTCGCCGGTACGGCGCCGGTCGGCTCGGAGACCCCGCTGAGCAGCCCGGCCCAGATCCTCACCGGCCTGCTCCCCTAGGCCGCGTTCCCCCATGGAGGGCGCATGACCCTGCTCGACGAACGCGACACCGCCGGAGAACCGGCCGCGGCGCCCCGCCGCGACCCGGTCCGGCTGCTCACGGTGCTGGTCGCCGTGGCGGCCCTCGTCGCACTGGTGCTCGGCGTGCTGTGGGCCCTGACGGTCACCGACGACGACCGCGACCTCGCGCAGGCCCGCGACGTCGTGCTGCTCGACGCCCGGCAGGCCGCGATCAACCTGAACACCCTCGACGCGGCGGACGTGGAGCCGGGGCTCGACCTGTGGGAGCAGTCCTCCACCGGCGGGCTGCTCGACGAGTTCCGCGCTAACCGCGCCGAGTACGCCGGGCTGGTCACCGAGTCCGGCCGCAGCACCTCCGCGTCCGTCACCGACGCCGCGGTCGCCGAGCTGGACCTGCGCTCCGGCGTGGCCCGCGTCGTCGTCGGGGTGGACGTGCAGGTCACCGTGCCCGACGAGGACCCGGTGCTGCTGCGGCAGCGCCTGCAGATCGAGATGACCCGCACCGACCAGGGCTGGAAGGCCAGCCGGGCCGACGTCGTCCGCTGACCGGCCCCCGACCCGACCGCCCCGAGCAGGAGGTGCGACCGATGCCCGCACGCCGCCGCACGAGCCCCAGCCCCGCCACCCGCCGTCCGAAGGTCGCGGGCACCGCGGCCCCTGGCCGTCCCGAGACCGACGGCGACGGCCCCACCCTCACCGGCGTCCGCGCGCCCCGGCCCGCGGCGTCCGTCGCGGCCCGCGCCCGGACGCAGCCGGCCGACCCGGCCACCGACGACGCCCCGGTCGCCGACGCCCCGGTCGCCGACGCCCCGGAGGCCCCCGCCGCCGCCGCCGCGACGGTCACCGACGCGGAGCCCGCGACCGGCGCCGACCCGACGGCCGATCGGGCGACCGCGCCCCGCGGCCGTCGCAGGTCCCGGCGGTCCGCCGAGCCCGAGTCCGAGTCCGAGTCCGCAGAATCCGCCGAGCCCGCAGGCCCCGGCCGCGGTGCCGCCCTGCTGGCGCGCCTGCGCACCGTGCCCGTGCTCGCCGCGCTGCTGGTCGTCCTCGTCGCCCTGTCGGTGTTCTTCGGGATCGCGACCGCGGCGCTGCGGGGCTCCCCGTCGGCGGCGAACACGGCCCTGACGGACCTCACGGCGACGTCGGAGGTGAGCACCCAGCTCGGCGACGCGCTGGAGCTGCTGTACTCCTACGACTTCGCCCGCCTCGACGAGAACGAGCGCGCGGCCCGCGACGTCATCACCGAGGGCTTCACCCCGGAGTTCGACCGCCTGTTCGCGCAGGTCCGGGAGCTCGCCCCGCAGCAGCAGGCGGTCGTCTCGGCGGTCGTCACGGTCTCCGCGGTGCAGTCCATCGAGGGCGACACCGCCGTGCTCGTCGCGTTCATGGACCAGCAGGCCACCACCGCGGCCTCGGCCGAGCAGGTCGCCGCGGCGGGCCGCCTCACCGTCACCGGCGAGCGTGTCGACGGCCGCTGGAGGATCGCCTCGGTCGAGAGCCGCTGACCCGGCCACCCCCCGCGCCGGGACCCGGCGCGGGGGCGTAGTCTGGCGAACGGTTCCACCGAAGACCGCAGGTCTGCGCCCGCCAGCACGGGGGCGTACGAAGGCCCCGCCAGGAGCGGGCGACCCGCGCAGGAGGACGAGGTAGCTCCGGTCGCCGTCGTGCGGCCGTTCACGCCCCGTGCGCTCTGCGCCGGGGCGTCTCGCGTCTCCAGGGGCGGTCGACGGTGGGTTCACATCACCGACGACTACCCGAGAGGAGGCAGGGAATGGCTCGATCCGACAAGGTCGCTGCGGTCGACGAGATCGCCAGCCGGTTCCGGGGCGCGTCCGCCTCGGTCGTCACCGAGTACCGCGGCCTCAGCATGACCCAGCTGATCGCCCTGCGGCGCGCTCTGGGCAACGACACCACCTACCGCGTCGCCAAGAACACCCTGGTGAAGCGGGCGGCCGAGGATGCCGGAGTCACCGGCATCGAGTCGCTGCTGGTCGGCCCGACGGCCATCGCGTTCATCAACGGCGAGCCGTCGGAGGCCGCCAAGGCCATCCGCGACTTCGCCAAGGACAACAAGGCCCTGGTCATCAAGGGCGGCTACATGGACGGTCGCGCGCTGACCGTCGCCGAGGTCGCCTCGCTCGCCGACCTGGAGTCGCGCGAGGTCCTCCTGGCCAAGCTGGCCGGCGCGATGAAGGCCAACCTGTCCAAGGCCGCCGGTCTGTTCGCCGCCCCGGCGTCGCAGGTCGCGCGCCTGGCGCAGGCGCTCGCCGACAAGCGTGCGGAGGAGGGTGGCGAGGCCCCGGCCGCCGCCACCGACGACTCCGCCGCCGCGGACGACGCCACCGAGGCCCCGGCCGCCGCCGAGAGCTGATCTCCACCCCCCACCTGAGCTAGATCACCTTCCAGAAAGGACCGCCACCATGGCGAAGCTGTCCACCGACGAGCTGCTCGAGGCCTTCAAGGACCTCACCCTCATCGAGCTGTCGGAGTTCGTGAAGAAGTTCGAGGAGACCTTCGACGTCACCGCGGCCGCCCCGGTCGCCGTCGCCGCCGCCGGTGGTGGCGGTGGCGCCGCCGCCGCCCCCGCCGAGGAGGAGAAGGACGAGTTCAACGTCGTCCTCGACGCCGCAGGCGACAAGAAGATCCAGGTCATCAAGGTCGTCCGCGAGCTCGTCTCGGGCCTGGGCCTCAAGGAGGCCAAGGACCTCGTCGAGGCCGCCCCGAAGCCCGTGCTCGAGGGCGTCGACAAGGCCGCGGCCGACGCCGCGAAGGCCAAGCTCGAGGAGGCCGGCGCGAAGGTCAGCCTGAGCTGATCACCGCGTCACCACCGCACGAACGCCAGAGGGGCGGCACCCGGACCGGGTGCCGCCCCTCTGCGCGTGTCCGCTACCGCCCGCGCAGCTCGCGCCGCAGCAGCTTGCCGGTCACGGTCTTGGGGATCTCGTCGAGGAACTCGATGGCCCGCGGGTACTTGTAGGCCGCCATCCGCTCCTTGGCGAACGCGATGAGGTCGGCCTCGGAGACCTCCTTGCCCGGACGCAGGCTGACGAACGCCTTGACGCTCTCGCCGCGGTACTCGTCGGGCACCCCGACCACCGCGGCCTCGCGCACCGCCTCGTGCTCGTAGAGCACGTCCTCGACCTCGCGCGGCCAGACCTTGTAGCCGCCCGCGTTGATCTGGTCCTTCTTGCGGTCGACGATGTAGAACCAGCCGTCGGCGTCCATGTAGCCGACGTCGCCGGTGTGCAGCGAGCCGCCGGGCAGGGCCTTGGCGGTCTCCTCGGGCTTGTTCCAGTACCCGACGACCACCTGGGGGCCGGTGGTGACCAGCTCGCCGATCTCGCCGACGGGCAGGTCGTCGCCGTTGTCGTCGACGATCTGGACCACGGTGTCGTAGACGGGCACCCCGACCGACAGCGCGCCGGAGGCCTCGTCGACGGGTCCCTCGGTGCCGAACGGGGTGCCGTGGCTCGGGGACGTGGTCTCGGTGAGGCCGTAGACGTTGTGGATGTAGTGCCCGAACGTCGACGCGAACGCCTTCACCGTGGACGGCGGGATGGGGGCCCCGCCGGACAGGATCTTGGTCAGCGACGCCAGCGCGTCCTTCTCGGCGGCGGGGGAGTTCATCAGCGCGATGAACACCGTGATCGACCCGACGGTGAAGGTCGCCCGCTCGTCGCGGATCGTCTCGATCGTGACGGCCGGATCGAGCCGGTACATGAGCACCAGCGGCGCGCCGATCAGCAGCGAGATCGCGATGTGGGCGATCAGGCCGGTGATGTGGAACAGCGGGGCGACGCCGAGCACGACGTCGTCGCTGCTCAGGCCCACCCAGTCGCGGTAGGTCTGGGCGTTGAAGACCACGTTGCGGTGGGTGGTCATCGCGCCCTTGGGCGGGCCGGTGGTGCCGGAGGTGTAGGTCAGGAACGCGATGTCGTCGGGCCCCAGCGACACCGCGGGGGGCGACTGCCCGGCGAACCGCTCCAGCGCCCCCGCGAGGTCGACGGTGCCCTCGCAGGCGATCCGCTCGACGCCGGTGAAGATCCGCGGGTCGTTGCGGGTCTGGTACTCCAGCTCCGAGGTGGTGAGCACCGTGCGCACCGAGGTGTTCGGCACGACCTTCGACGCGACGTCGCGGTGCAGGCTCTCCAGGCACACGAGCACGGTCGCGCCGGAGTCGGTGAGCAGCTCGGTGAGCTCGCGCTCCTTGTTCATCGGGTTGATCGACACGGCGATGCCGCCGGCCTTCCAGGTCCCGATCTGGGCGATGAGGAACTGCGGCACGTTCTGCAGGTAGACCGCCACCCGCTCGCCCGGGGTGAACCCGGCGTCGACGATCGCGGCGGCGAACGCGTCGGTGAGCCCGTCGAGCTCGCGCAGGGTGATGCGCCCGTCGAAGTAGCGGATGATGTCGCCGTCGGGGTCGCGCTCCACCGCGGCCCGGAACATGTCCAGCGCGCTGTCGAACTCGACCGTGATGGACGAGGGCTGGCCGGGGGAGTAGCGGGCCAGCCACGGCTTGGAGCCGTAGATCGTGGACTCGGCGGCGGTGGTCATCGGATCGCGATCGGGTTCACCGGCGCACCCGTCCCGTTGACGACCTTCAGGGGCGCGGCGACGTAGAGGAAGCTCCAGCGCCCGTCCGCGGCGCAGGCGTCGGCGAGGTCGTCGAGCCAGGCGATCTCGGTGAGGGTGACGCCCAGGTTGCGCATCAGGGCGCAGTGCAGGGGCAGCGCGACCCCGGTCTCGGGCTCGTAGGTGACCTCGTTGGCGATGGTGTCGGTGACCAGGTTGGGCACCTCGCGGTCCTGGAACCACTCGACGAGCTCGCGGGAGTAGGTCAGGCCCGGCTCCTTGAAGCCCTCGTAGAACTTCGCCGGGTCGTTGAGGTCGTACCAGTACTTCATCCAGCCGGTGCGCACGCAGAGGATGTCGTGCGGCTCGATGGCGACGCCCTGGGCGGCCGCGGCGGCCTCGAGGTCGGTGTGGTCGAAGGTCTCGCCCTTGTCGAGGTAGTCCTTGCCGCGGTGCCGGGCCATGTCGATCAGCACGCCGCGGCCGACGATCCCCTTCTCGGCGATCGGGAGCACGGAGGCCTTCTGCATCGCGTCGATGGTGGAGCGGGCGTCGTAGCCGTTCCACAGCTTGCCGTCGTACCAGACGTGGCCCAGCGCGTCGTACTGCGTGGAGCCCTGGAGGAAGATGTGCGCGGTGTCGTCGGCGTAGTGCAGGCCGCCGGGGAACGCCGGGGCGCCCTCGCCGTCCCAGGTGCCCTCGTCGAGCTCGTTCTTGCGCTTGATGCCCTCACGGCCGGGCCACAGCGGGTCGCCGGGGCCGTCGGTGCGGCCCATCTGGATCTGCAGCGTGAACGTCTCCCCGGACGTCACGTGCTGGATGCCGCGCAGCACCTCGCCGGCGTCGAGGTAGTTCAGGGCCCCGAGCTCGTCGTCCGGGCCCCACTTGCCCCAGTTGGACGGGGCGTCGGCACCCAGTAGATCGCGCATGGCGGGGGCGTCGGACATCGTTGTCTCCTCGTGTGTCGACAGAAGCGTTGACGTCCGCGATCGTCATGTCGGCTGTCACAGCCTGTCAAGACGGGGGGCCGCTCACCGTGCCGCCGCAGCGTCGATCACGGAGCGCGACGACGAACGGGGGCGCCGTCGGCGGTCGACACGACGGGGTGAACCTCCGGGGTGACCGGTTGCGGAGTGCAGGAACAGGCCCGTAGGGGCCGGTCGTCCCGCGAAACAGACCACTTACCGACGCGTAGCGTCTTGACTCGGTGCGCCTGTCAGGTCACTCTTAGGTCTCGATGGTTTCCTTGGGGACCTGTCTCGACAGCGGCTGCGTATGCAGCTAGACTGCCTCTTTGCGCTGCCTCCGTCCAGCTTCGCGCGCGCATCGAGGAGTCCACCCCGGTGGTCCACCCCGAAACGCTCGCGAAGGTGGTCGGCGGCCGCGCCCTGACAACAGACGGCGTGACCCGGATCTTCCCGCTCCTACCGGACTGAACGAAACGGTAGCGCGAGGAACCCGGAGCACGCCAGATGAAGAGCGCAGTTCCGGAAGGACGCATCTTGGCATCGCCGCACGCCACCAAGACCCCCGCGACCACCTCGGACCACATGGCCCTCCCCGGAGCCCCCACCCGGGTCTCCTTCGCGAAGATCCGCGAGCCGCTCCGGGTCCCCGACCTCCTCGACCTGCAGACGCAGTCGTTCGAGTGGCTGGTCGGCGACGAGGCGTGGTTCCAGCGGCGGATCGATGCCGGGGACGAGAACCCGGTGGGTGGTCTCGAGGAGATCCTCACCGAGATCTCGCCGATCGAGGACTTCTCCGGGTCGATGTCCCTGTCCTTCTCCGACCCTCGCTTCGACGAGGTCAAGGCGTCGGAGGAGGAGTGCAAGGACAAGGACATGACCTACGCGGCTCCGCTGTTCGTCACCGCGGAGTTCACGAACAACACCACGGGTGAGATCAAGAGCCAGACGGTCTTCATGGGCGACTTCCCCGTGATGACGTCGAAGGGCACGTTCATCATCAACGGCACCGAGCGTGTCGTCGTGTCGCAGCTCGTCCGGTCGCCGGGCGTCTACTTCGACCACAACATCGACAAGACGACCGAGAAGGACGTCTACTCGGTCAAGGTCATCCCCAGCCGCGGTGCGTGGCTGGAGTTCGACGTCGACAAGCGCGACACCGTCGGCGTCCGCATCGACCGCAAGCGCCGCCAGCCGGTCACCGTGCTGCTGAAGGCGCTGGGCTGGGACGCCGAGCAGATCTCGAAGCGCTTCGGCTTCTCCGAGACGATGCTCGCCACCCTGGAGAAGGACCACACGGCCGGCCAGGACGAGGCCCTGCTCGACATCTACCGCAAGCTGCGCCCCGGCGAGCCCCCCACCCGCGAGAGCGCGCAGACGCTCCTGGAGAACCTGTTCTTCAAGGACAAGCGCTACGACCTCGCCAAGGTGGGCCGCTACAAGGTCAACAAGAAGCTGGGCCTGTCCACGCCCAACCCGGTCGGCACGCTGACCGAGGAGGACATCGCCACGACGATCGAGTACCTCGTCCGGCTGCACGCCGGTGACACCACGATGGTCTCCGACGCCGTCGAGGGCGAGGAGGGCTCGGGCGTCGAGATCCCGGTCGAGACCGACGACATCGACCACTTCGGCAACCGTCGCCTGCGCACCGTGGGCGAGCTGATCCAGAACCAGATCCGGGTCGGCCTCTCGCGCATGGAGCGCGTCGTCCGCGAGCGGATGACGACCCAGGACGTCGAGGCGATCACGCCGCAGACCCTGATCAACATCCGGCCCGTCGTGGCCGCGATCAAGGAGTTCTTCGGCACGTCGCAGCTGTCGCAGTTCATGGACCAGACCAACCCCCTCGCGGGCCTGACGCACAAGCGTCGCCTCTCCGCGCTGGGCCCGGGTGGTCTGTCCCGTGAGCGCGCCGGCTTCGAGGTGCGCGACGTGCACCCGTCCCACTACGGCCGCATGTGCCCGATCGAGACCCCGGAGGGCCCGAACATCGGCCTGATCGGGTCGCTGGCCAGCTTCGCGCAGGTCAACCCGTTCGGCTTCATCCAGTCCCCGTACCGCAAGGTCGAGGACGGCAAGGCCACCGAGCAGATCGACTACCTCACGGCCGACGAGGAAGACCGCTTCATCATCGCGCAGGCCAACGAGCCGCTCGACGAGGACGGCAACTTCGTCGGCGACCGCGTGCTGGTGCGCCGCAAGGGCGGCGACGTCGACTACATCTCCCCGGCCGGCGTCGACTACATCGACGTCTCGCCGCGCCAGATGGTCTCGGTCGCCACCGCGATGATCCCGTTCCTCGAGCACGACGACGCCAACCGCGCCCTGATGGGCGCCAACATGCAGCGCCAGTCGGTGCCGCTGCTCCGTTCCGACTCGCCGCTCGTCGGCACCGGTATGGAGCTGCGCGCCGCGGTCGACGCGGGCGACGTGGTCGTGGCCGAGAAGGCCGGTGTCGTCGAGGAGCTGTGCGCCGACTTCATCACGGTGATGGCCGACGACGGCACCCGCCGCACGTACCGGCTGCACAAGTTCCGCCGGAGCAACCAGGGCACCTGCACCAACCAGAAGCCGATCGTGCTCGAGGGCGCGCGCGTCGAGGTCGGGCAGGTGCTGGCCGACGGGCCGTGCACCGAGAACGGCGAGATGGCACTGGGCAAGAACCTGCTCGTGGCGATCATGCCGTGGGAGGGCCACAACTACGAGGACGCGATCATCCTCTCGCAGCGCCTGGTGCAGGACGACGTGCTCACGTCGATCCACATCGAGGAGCACGAGATCGACGCCCGCGACACCAAGCTGGGCGCCGAGGAGATCACCCGGGACATCCCGAACGTCTCCGAGGAGGTCCTCGCCGACCTCGACGAGCGCGGCATCATCCGCATCGGTGCCGAGGTCCAGCCCGGCGACATCCTGGTCGGCAAGGTCACGCCCAAGGGCGAGACCGAGCTGACCCCGGAGGAGCGCCTGCTCCGCGCGATCTTCGGTGAGAAGGCGCGCGAGGTCCGCGACACCTCGCTCAAGGTGCCCCACGGCGAGACCGGCAAGGTCATCGGCATCCGGGTCTTCTCCCGCGACGACGAGGACGAGCTGGCGCCCGGCGTCAACGAGCTGGTCCGCGTCTACGTGGCCCAGAAGCGCAAGATCCAGGACGGCGACAAGCTCGCCGGCCGCCACGGCAACAAGGGCGTCATCGGCAAGATCCTCCCCGCCGAGGACATGCCCTTCCTGCCCGACGGCACCCCGATCGACATCATCCTGAACACCCACGGTGTCCCGCGACGGATGAACATCGGCCAGGTCCTGGAGACCCACCTCGGGTGGATCGCCAAGACCGGCTGGGACATCGAGGGCGGCGAGAACGAGAACGGGCTCGACTGGGCCAAGCAGATCCCGGAGAGCCTGTACTCCGCTCCCGCCGGCACCAAGACCGCCACCCCGGTGTTCGACGGTGCCAAGGAGCACGAGATCACCGGTCTGCTCGGGTGCACGCTGCCCAACCGCGACGGCGAGCGGATGGTCAAGTCCGACGGCAAGGCCACGCTGATGGACGGTCGTTCCGGGGAGCCCTTCCCGTTCCCGGTCGCGGTCGGCTACATGTACATCCTGAAGCTGCTGCACCTGGTGGACGACAAGATCCACGCCCGCTCCACCGGCCCGTACTCGATGATCACGCAGCAGCCGCTGGGTGGTAAGGCGCAGTTCGGTGGCCAGCGCTTCGGTGAGATGGAGTGCTGGGCGATGCAGGCCTACGGCGCGGCCTACACGCTGCAGGAGCTGCTCACGATCAAGTCCGACGACGTCGCGGGCCGCGTGAAGGTCTACGAGGCGATCGTCAAGGGCGAGAACATCCCGGAGCCCGGCATCCCGGAGTCGTTCAAGGTGCTCCTCAAGGAGCTCCAGTCGCTCTGCCTGAACGTCGAGGTGCTCTCCAGCGACGGCCAGGCGATCGAGATGCGCGACACCGACGACGAGGACCTCGAGCGGGCCGCGGCGAACCTGGGCATCAACCTGTCCAGCCGCCCCGGTTCCGAGTCGATGACCGTCGACGACGTCGTCAACTGACCGCCTGCCCGAGCCAGATACACAGAAGGAACTGAGGCGAATAGTGCTCGACGTCAACTTCTTCGACGAACTGCGCATCGGCCTGGCCACCGCGGAGCACATCCGTGAGTGGTCCCACGGCGAGGTCAAGAAGCCCGAGACGATCAACTACCGCACGCTCAAGCCCGAGAAGGACGGACTCTTCTGCGAGAAGATCTTCGGTCCGACCCGGGACTGGGAGTGCTACTGCGGCAAGTACAAGCGCGTCCGGTTCAAGGGCATCATCTGCGAGCGCTGCGGCGTGGAGGTCACGCGCGCCAAGGTGCGTCGTGAGCGGATGGGCCACATCGAGCTGGCCGCCCCGGTCACGCACATCTGGTACTTCAAGGGTGTGCCGAGCCGGCTGGGCTACCTGCTCGACCTGGCGCCCAAGGATCTCGAGAAGATCATCTACTTCGCGGCCTACGTGATCACGTCGGTCAACAAGGAACTGCGCCACAACGACCTGTCCACGCTCGAGACCGAGATGAGCGTGGAGCGCAAGCGGGTCGAGAACCGGCGCGACACCGACCTCGAGGAGCGGGCCCAGAAGCTCGAGGCCGACCTGGCCGAGCTCGAGGCCGAGGGCGCGAAGGGCGACGTCCGGCGCAAGGTCAAGGACGGCGGCGAGCGCGAGATGCGCCAGCTCCGTGACCGCGCGCAGCGCGAGCTCGACCGGCTCGACGAGATCTGGACCGCGTTCACCAAGCTCGACGTGCAGCAGCTCATCGCCGACGAGTCGATCTACCGGGAGCTCTACGACCGGTACGGCGACTACTTCACCGGCGCCATGGGCGCCGAGGCGATCCAGACGCTGCTGCAGAACTTCGACATCCCGGCCGAGGCCGAGAACCTGCGGGAGACCATCCGCAGCGGCAAGGGGCAGAAGAAGCTCCGCGCCCTCAAGCGCCTCAAGGTCGTCGCGGCGTTCCAGACCACCGGCAACTCGCCGATGGGCATGGTGCTCGACTGCGTCCCGGTCATCCCGCCGGACCTGCGCCCGATGGTGCAGCTCGACGGTGGCCGCTTCGCCACGTCCGACCTCAACGACCTGTACCGCCGGGTCATCAACCGCAACAACCGCCTCAAGCGACTGATCGACCTCGGCGCGCCCGAGATCATCGTCAACAACGAGAAGCGGATGCTGCAGGAGGCCGTCGACGCGCTGTTCGACAACGGCCGCCGCGGCCGGCCGGTGACGGGCCCGGGCAACCGGCCGCTCAAGTCGCTGTCCGACCTGCTCAAGGGCAAGCAGGGCCGGTTCCGCCAGAACCTGCTCGGCAAGCGCGTCGACTACTCGGGCCGTTCGGTCATCGTCGTCGGCCCGCAGCTCAAGCTGCACCAGTGCGGTCTGCCCAAGCAGATGGCGCTGGAGCTGTTCAAGCCGTTCGTCATGAAGCGGCTGGTCGACCTCAACCACGCGCAGAACATCAAGTCCGCGAAGCGCATGGTCGAGCGCGGCCGCTCGCAGGTGTGGGACGTGCTCGAGGAGGTCATCTCCGAGCACCCGGTGCTGCTCAACCGGGCACCGACCCTGCACCGCCTGGGCATCCAGGCCTTCGAGCCGCAGCTGGTCGAGGGCAAGGCCATCCAGCTCCACCCGCTGGTGTGCGAGGCGTTCAACGCCGACTTCGACGGTGACCAGATGGCGGTGCACCTGCCGCTGTCGGCCGAGGCGCAGTCCGAGGCGCGCGTCCTGATGCTGTCGTCGAACAACATCCTGTCGCCGGCGTCGGGCCGTCCGCTGGCCATGCCGCGTCTGGACATGGTCACGGGCATCTACCACCTGAGCCGGCTGCGCGAGGGCGCACACGGCGAGGGCGGGATCTACTCCTCGGTCGCCGAGGCGATCATGGCGTACGACCGCAAGGTGCTCCACCTGCAGGCGCCGATGAAGATCCGCCTGCACGGGGTCACCCCGCCCGCCGCGATCGCGGAGTCCATCGGCTGGTCCGAGGGCGACCCGTGGCTGGCCGACACCACGCTGGGTCGGGTGCTGTTCAACGAGCTGCTCCCGGCCGACTACCCGTACGTCAACGAGATCCTGCCGAAGAAGCGCCAGGCCATGATCATCAACGATCTGGCCGAGCGGTACTCGATGACCGAGGTCGCGCAGTGCCTCGACCGGCTCAAGGACGCGGGCTTCTACTGGGCCACGCGCTCCGGGGTCACGATGGCCGTCTCCGACGTCATCGTGCCGCCGAACAAGCAGGAGATCCTCGACGGCTACGAGGTCAAGGCCGAGCAGGTCAACAAGCGGTACCTGCGCGGGGCGCTGTCCCACCAGGAGCGCAACGACGAGATGGTCAAGATCTGGACCCAGGCGTCCGAAGAGGTCGCCCGGGCCATGGAGGCCAACTTCCCCGAGGACAACCCGATCCCGACGATCGTCAAGTCGGGCGCGGCGGGCAACATGACCCAGGTCCGGCAGCTCGCCGGTATGCGTGGTCTGGTGGCCAACCCCAAGGGCGAGTACATCCCCCGTCCGATCAAGGCCAACTTCCGTGAGGGCCTGTCGGTGCTGGAGTACTTCATCTCCACGCACGGCACCCGCAAGGGCCTCGCCGACACCGCGCTGCGCACCGCCGACTCGGGCTACCTGACCCGTCGTCTGGTGGACGTGTCGCAGGACGTCATCGTCCGCGAGGTCGACTGCGGCACCGAGCGGGGCGTCACGATGGCCGTCACGGAGGAGACCTCCGACGGCCGCCTGATCCCGCACCGCTACCTGCGCACCAGCGTCTACGCCCGCACCGCGGGCGAGGACGCGATCGGCGCCGACGGCTCGGTCGTCATCCGTCGCGGTGAGGACCTCGGCGACCCGGCGCTCGACGCGATCGTCGCGGCCGGCGTCAAGACGATCAAGGTGCGCAGCCCGCTCACCTGCACGTCGGCCACCGGCATCTGCGGCATGTGCTACGGCCGCTCGATGGCCACCGGCAAGCTGGTCGACGTCGGCGAGGCGGTCGGCATCGTCGCGGCGCAGTCGATCGGTGAGCCCGGCACCCAGCTGACGATGCGCACGTTCCACACCGGTGGTGTGGCGGGTGACGACATCACGACGGGTCTGCCGCGTGTCCAGGAGCTGTTCGAGGCCCGCGTCCCCAAGGGCAAGGCCCCGATCGCCGACGTCGACGGTCGCATCGCGATCGAGGACGGCGAGCGCTTCTGGAAGATCACCCTCACCCCGGACGACGGTGGCGAGGAGATCGTCTACGAGAAGCTGTCCAAGCGGCAGTGGCTCGCGATGACCACGGTCGACGGCCAGGAGCGTCCGCTGGCCGACGGCGACCACGTGCACGTGGGCCAGCTGCTCCTCGAGGGCACGGCCGACCCGCACGAGGTGCTGCGCGTCATGGGTCCGCGTGAGGTGCAGCTGCACCTCGTGCGTGAGGTGCAGAAGGTGTACCGCACGCAGAGCGTCGACATCCACGACAAGCACATCGAGGTGATCGTCCGGCAGATGCTGCGCCGGGTCACGATCATCGACTCGGGGGCCACGGAGTTCCTGCCCGGCGCACTCGCCGAGCGGGCCGACTTCGAGACCCAGAACCGGCGCGTCGTGGCCGAGGGCAACGAGCCCGCGTCCGGCCGCCCGGTCCTGATGGGGATCACGAAGGCCTCGCTGGCCACGGAGTCGTGGCTGTCCGCGGCCTCGTTCCAGGAGACCACCCGGATCCTCACCGATGCCGCGATCAACGGGAAGCGCGACAAGCTCGTCGGGCTCAAGGAGAACGTGATCATCGGAAAGCTGATCCCGGCGGGTACGGGCATCGCCCGCTACCGCGACATCCAGGTCCAGCCCACGGAGGAGGCCCGCGCGGCCGCCTACGCGCTGCCGAGCTACGACGACGGCTACTACAGCCCCGACGTGTTCGGCACGGGCACCGGTGCCGCGGTGCCGCTGGACGACTACGACTTCGGCCGCGACTACCGCTAGGCAGCTCGCCGGCCCGAAGGCCCAGAACGGGGCCGGTCACCTCTCTCCCGTGGAGGTGGCCGGCCCCGTTCGTCGTTGCGCCGGCTCAGTGGTCGCGGTAGTCGCCGACCTCGAAGTGCGCGGTGCGCCTGCGGTACTCGAGCATCAGGCCGGGCCAGTTGTTGACGATCCGGCCCGACGCGGTCCGGTACCAGCTCCGGCAGCCCGTCCAGACGCTGCGGTCGAGCCGGTCCTGCATCTCGGTGTCGAACCGGCTCTCCACCTCCGGGCGCACCGACAGCGGGCCCGCTCCGCCCGCGATCGCGGTGATCGCCTGGCGCACGTAGGCGATCTGGCTCTCCAGCATGTGCACGATCGACCCGGAGCCGACGTTGGTGTTGGGGCCGTAGAGCAGGAACAGGTTGGGGAAGCCGGGCACCGCGATGCCCAGGTGGGCCCTGGCCCCCTCGCGCCACCGGTCCGAGAGCTCGACGCCGCCGGGGCCGAAGACCTTCATCGGGGTGAGGAAGTCGGTGGTGGCGAACCCGGTGCCCAGGACGATCACGTCCGCCGGGTGCTCGGTGCCGTCGGCGGTCCGGACGCCGGTGGGCGTCACGGCCGCGATCGCGTCGGTGACGACGTCGACGTGCGGCCGGGCCAGCGCCGGGAACCAGTCCGAGGAGATGCCGACGCGCTTGCAGCCGACGGGGTAGTCGGGCTGCAGCTTCGCGCGCAGGTCGGCGTCGGGGACCTGGTGGCGCAGCATCGCGTCGTGCGCCCACCGGAACGGGGGCGTCAGCAGCGGGAACCGGGTGAAGCCCAGCGCCCCCGTCTCGAAGAACAGCGTCCAGAACGCGCGGGCGGGCAGCCGCCCGGCGGGGAGCACGCGGAGCAGGGCGCGCCGGACGCGGCCGTAGGCGCGGTCCGGCTTGGGGATCAGGTAGGGCGCGGAGCGCTGGAAGACCGTCATCGACGCGACGTCGTCGACGATCGCGGGCACGAACTGGATCGCGCTCGCGCCCGTGCCGACCACCGCGACACGCTTCCCGGTGAGGTCGACGTCGTGGTCCCACTCGGCGGAGTGGAAGACCGGGCCGGTGAACGAGTCGAGCCCGGGGATCCGCGGGACCGCGGGCCGGGAGAGCTGGCCGCACGCCGGCACCAGCACGTCGGCCTCGATCGAGTCGCCGTCGGAGAGGTCGAGCCGCCACGCGGCGCGCGCCTCGTCCCAGTGGGCCTCGGTGACCTCGGTGCCCAGCCGCGGTTCCAGCCGGTGCTCGGCGGCCACCCGCTCCAGGTAGCGCAGGATGTCGGGTTGCGGGGCGAACCGGCGGGTCCACTCCCGGCCGGGGGCGAAGGAGAACGAGTACAGGTGCGAGGGCACGTCGCACGCCGCGCCGGGGTAGGTGTTGGCGCGCCAGACCCCGCCGACGCCGTCGGCCTTGTCCAGGATCGTCACCTCGGCCGTGCCCGACCCGTGCAGCGCCGCACCCAGCCCGATCCCCCCGAAACCGGCGCCGACCACCGCCACCCGCACCGGGGCCACCGCGCAGTCGCGCCGGACGGTCGCACCCAGCTCCGCGACGGCGGCGTCGGCCTCGGCGAGCAGGCCCGCGAACACCGGGTAGGCGTGCCACAGCCCGGCCGCCCGGGTGTAGGAGACCGGGACGCCCGCCGCCCGGGCCCGCTCGACGAGGGCGTCGGAGTCGCCGACGAGGATCTCGTCGGCCCCGGCCACGACGTGCAGCGGCGGGAAGCCGGTCAGGTCGGCGGTCAGCGGAACGAGCTCCGGGGCGTCGGCGCCGCGGCGGTACTCCTCGGCGGCAGGCGCGAGCGTGGACGGGTCGAGCATGGCGTCGCGGGAGGCGTTGGTGGTGACCCAGGGGGAGCGGAGGTCGAGGTCGAGCCACGGCGAGATCAGCCCGAGCGACCCGGGGAGGTCCTCGCCCGCGGCGCGCAGCCGCAGCGCCAGTGCCATCGCCAGCCCGCCGCCCGCGGAATCACCGAGCACCGCGATGCGTTGTGCCGCATGGCCCGCCGCGCGCAGCGCCCGCCACACCGCCACGGCGTCGTCGACGGCGGCGGGGAACGGGTGCTCGGGAGCGAGCCGGTAGGCCGGCACGTGCACCGGCGCGCCGCAGGCCCGGCTCAGGTGCGCGGTCAGCGCGCGGTGCGAGGTGGGGGAGCCCGTCTTGTACCCGCCGCCGTGGAGGTAGAGCACCTGGTGCGGGCCGTCGGCGCCCGGCGCCGCGACGCGCTCGACGGCCACGCCGCCGAGCGTCGTCGCGGTGCGGCGGGTGCCCAGCGGCAGGGGCAGGACGTACCCCGTGGCGTCGAGCAGGCGCCTGCTGACCGGCAGCGGCAGCAGCGGGGAGAGCAGGGGGGCGACGACGCCCCGGGTGAGCAGCCGGACGGCGGCGCGCGGAAGGGCCATGCCCGACGGTATCCACCCGTGCCCGGTGTCCGGAACGGCTCGCCGGGGCCAGGACGTGCACGAACGGGCCACGTCGCGGATCACGGTGGGTCCCCGCCCGTCTGCGACGAGCGGGGGTCGCTACGCGGCGAGCGGGCGAGTCTGCTTGCACCGCGCGCCGAGGTGCGGCACTCTGGCCGGACCGGCAGACGCTGACCAGGACCCGTTTTGACCCCCTCTCTGCGGGGCGGGTACTCTTGGTGCTTGCGCTCGACCACGGTCGGGCCGATCTGCGCGCCCGGGGGCCGCTGATCGCAGGCTCCGGCCCGTGATCGCGTCCCCGACGCGCAGGGCCGATGGCCACCCGGTGAGGTTCCCCGACTTCATTCATGCGGTGTTCGTCGGTGCGACACGCCCGACCTCGGGGGAGGGCGGCCGGTGCTACCGGCCTCCCCGGCACGACCCAGTCCAGTTAGAGCACCAGCACCACCGACGGGAAGAAGCAGACGGTTCATGCCCACGATCCAGCAGCTGGTCCGCAAGGGCCGTCAGGACAAGGCCACCAAGACGAAGACGGCCGCGCTCAAGGGGAGTCCCCAGCGTCGCGGCGTCTGCACGCGCGTCTACACGACCACCCCGAAGAAGCCGAACTCGGCGCTCCGCAAGGTCGCTCGTGTGCGGCTCACCAGCAACATGGAGATCACGGCCTACATCCCCGGTGAGGGCCACAACCTCCAGGAGCACTCGATCGTCCTCGTCCGCGGTGGCCGCGTGAAGGACCTCCCGGGTGTCCGCTACAAGATCGTCCGTGGCTCGCTGGACACGCAGGGCGTCAAGAACCGCAAGCAGGCTCGCAGCCGTTACGGCGCGAAGAAGGAGAAGAGCTGATGCCTCGCAAGGGCCCTGCTCCGAAGCGACCGCTGGTCTCCGACCCGGTCTACAGCTCGCCGCTGGTCACCCAGCTGGTGAACAAGGTGCTCCAGGACGGCAAGCGCAGCCTCGCCGAGCGGATCGTCTACGCGGCCCTGGAGGGCACGCGGGAGAAGACCGGCACCGACCCGGTCGTCACGCTCAAGCGCGCGCTCGACAACGTCAAGCCCGCCCTGGAGGTGCGCAGCCGCCGCGTCGGTGGCGCCACCTACCAGGTCCCGGTCGAGGTGCGTGCCGTCCGGCAGACCACCCTGGGCCTGCGCTGGCTGGTGTCCTACGCCGGCGCGCGTCGTGAGAAGACCATGGTCGAGCGGCTCATGAACGAGCTCCTCGACGCGAGCAACGGTCTGGGCGCTGCCGTGAAGCGGCGCGAGGACATGCACAAGATGGCGGAGTCCAACAAGGCCTTCGCCCATTACCGCTGGTGACGGGCCGATCGTCCGCGCCAACCTCTTGAGGGAAGCGAGATAGCTGTGGCACGCGACGTGCTGACGGACCTGGGCAAGGTCCGCAACATCGGCATCATGGCCCACATCGACGCCGGCAAGACGACGACGACCGAGCGGATCCTGTACTACACCGGTCTGAACTACAAGATCGGTGAGGTCCACGACGGTGCGGCCACGATGGACTGGATGGAGGAGGAGCAGAAGCGCGGCATCACGATCACGAGCGCCGCGATCACCTGCTTCTGGAAAGACCACCAGATCAACATCATCGACACCCCCGGGCACGTCGACTTCACCGTCGAGGTGGAGCGGTCCCTGCGGGTGCTCGACGGCGCGGTCGCCGTCTTCGACGGCAAGGAAGGTGTCGAGCCGCAGTCCGAGCAGGTCTGGCGGCAGGCCACCAAGTACGACGTCCCGCGCATCTGCTTCGTCAACAAGATGGACAAGCTCGGTGCGGACTTCTACTTCACCGTGCGGACGATCAAGGAGCGCCTCGGCGCCACGCCGCTGCCCCTGCAGCTGCCGATCGGTTCCGAGAACGACTTCATCGGCGTCGTCGACCTGGTCGAGATGCGCGCGCTCACGTGGCGCGGCGAGGTGAAGATCGGTGAGGACTACACCGTCGAGGAGATCCCGGCCGATCTCGCCGAGAAGGCCGCGGAGTACCGCACGGCCCTCGTCGAGGCCGTCGCCGAGACCGACGACGAGCTCATGGAGCTCTACCTCGGTGGCGAGGAGCTCACGGTCGAGCAGATCAAGCACGGCATCCGCAAGATCGTGACCGACCGCATCGCCTACCCGGTGCTGTGCGGGTCCGCGTACAAGAACAAGGGCGTCCAGCCCATGCTCGACGCGGTCATCGCCTACCTCCCGTCCCCGCTCGACGTGCCGCCGGTCGAGGGCACGCTGCAGGACGGCGAGACGGTCGCCACCCGCAAGCCGGACGTGACCGAGCCGTTCTCCGCGCTCGCGTTCAAGATCGCCGCGCACCCGTTCTTCGGCAAGCTCACCTACATCCGGGTCTACTCCGGCAAGGTCGCCGCGGGGTCCCAGGTCGTCAACTCGACCAAGGACCGCAAGGAGCGCATCGGGAAGATGTTCCAGATGCAGGCCAACAAGGAGAACCCGGTCGAGGAGGCCCAGGCCGGCCACATCTACGCGGTCATCGGCCTGAAGGACACCACGACCGGGGAGACCCTGTCGGACCCGCAGCACCCCATCGTGCTCGAGTCGATGTCCTTCCCCGACCCGGTCATCCAGGTCGCGGTGGAGCCGAAGACCAAGGCCGACCAGGAGAAGCTGGGCGTCGCGATCCAGAAGCTGGCCGAGGAGGACCCCACCTTCCAGGTCACGCAGGACGAGGAGTCCGGTCAGACGATCCTCGCCGGCATGGGGGAGCTGCACCTCGAGGTGCTGGTGAACCGCATGAAGACCGACTACAAGGTCGAGGCGAACATCGGCAAGCCGCAGGTCGCCTACCGCGAGACCATCCGCCGGACGGTGGAGAAGTACAGCTACACGCACAAGAAGCAGACCGGTGGCTCGGGCCAGTTCGCCAAGGTGATCATCACCATCGAGCCCCTGGACACCGCCGACGGTGCGCTGTACGAGTTCGACAACAAGGTCACCGGTGGCCGCATCCCGCGGGAGTACATCCCGTCGGTCGACGCCGGAGCGCAGGACGCCATGCAGTACGGCATCCTGGCCGGCTTCCCGCTCGTCGGGGTCAAGCTGACCCTGGTCGACGGTGCGTACCACGAGGTCGACTCGTCCGAGATGGCGTTCAAGGTCGCCGGCTCGATCGCGCTCAAGGAGGCCGCACGTCAGGCCAGCCCGGCGCTGCTCGAGCCGATGATGGCCGTCGAGGTCACCACGCCCGAGGACTACATGGGTGAAGTGATCGGCGACCTCAACTCCCGCCGCGGCCAGATCCAGGCCATGGAGGAGCGGGCGGGCGCCCGCGTCGTCAAGGCGCTGGTCCCGCTGTCCGAGATGTTCGGCTACGTCGGCGACCTCCGGTCGCGGACCCAGGGCCGGGCGAACTACACCATGGTCTTCGACTCCTACGCGGAGGTCCCGACCAACGTGGCCAAGGAGATCATCGCCAAGGCCACGGGCGAGTAAGAGATCGTCCCCGGCGGGCCCTCCCTGGGCCCGCCGGACCCCGTTCCACCCACAGACCCCCCCGTCAGCACGGCGGATGAAGTCACTCAGTCCAGGAGGATTCCCCAGTGGCGAAGGCGAAGTTCGAGCGGACCAAGCCGCACGTCAACATCGGCACCATCGGTCACATCGACCACGGTAAGACCACGCTGACGGCGGCCATCACCAAGGTTCTGCACGACAAGTTCCCGACGCTCAACGCGGCGTCGGCGTTCGACCAGATCGACAAGGCTCCCGAGGAGCGCCAGCGCGGCATCACGATCTCGATCGCGCACGTCGAGTACCAGACCGAGAAGCGCCACTACGCGCACGTCGACTGCCCCGGGCACGCCGACTACATCAAGAACATGATCACCGGTGCGGCCCAGATGGACGGCGCCATCCTCGTGGTCGCCGCCACCGACGGCCCCATGCCCCAGACGCGTGAGCACGTGCTGCTCGCCCGCCAGGTCGGCGTGCCGTACATCGTCGTCGCGCTGAACAAGGCCGACATGGTGGACGACGAGGAGATCATGGAGCTCGTCGAGCTCGAGGTCCGTGAGCTGCTCTCGGCTCAGGAGTACCCCGGCGACGACCTCCCGATCGTCCGCGTCTCGGCGCTCAAGGCGCTCGAGGGCGACCCGGTGTGGGCCGAGAAGCTGCTCGAGCTCATGGACGCCGTCGACGAGTCGATCCCGGAGCCCGAGCGCGACGTCGACCGTCCGTTCCTGATGCCGGTCGAGGACGTCTTCACGATCTCCGGTCGTGGCACCGTCGTCACCGGCCGCATCGAGCGCGGCATCGTCAAGGTGAACGAGGAGGTCGAGGTCGTCGGCATCCGCGAGAAGTCGTTCAAGACCACCACGACCTCCATCGAGATGTTCAAGAAGTTCCTCGACGAGGGTCGCGCCGGCGACAACGCGGCGCTGCTGCTCCGCGGCATCAAGCGTGAGCAGGTCGAGCGCGGCATGGTCATCGTGAAGCCCGGCACCACCACGCCGCACACCGAGTTCGAGGGCCAGGTCTACATCCTGTCCAAGGACGAGGGCGGCCGGCACACGCCGTTCTTCAACAACTACCGTCCGCAGTTCTACTTCCGGACGACGGACGTCACCGGCGTGGTCACGCTGCCCAGCGGCACCGAGATGGTCATGCCCGGCGACAACACCACCATGGAGGTCAAGCTGATCCAGCCGATCGCCATGGAGGAGGGCCTGCAGTTCGCCATCCGCGAGGGTGGCCGGACGGTCGGCGCCGGCCAGGTCATCAAGATCAACAAGTAGGACCGCACCACCCCCGGTCAAGGATGCCGCGCACCCGTGTGGCATCCTTGACGGGTTGCGCGTAGGGCGCCGGCATGCGCGGAGTTCGTCTCCGCGCGTGCCGGGCCCGGCGCCAGCCCCCCGAGCACAGCGACCCCCCGGGGTCGCGGGTGATCCCGGGGACCGGATCGCGAGAAACGGCGACACGCCCGACCTCGTGGACCGGAGCCCAGACCGTGCGAACCGACAGCGCCACCGCGCGCTGCGCCGGTCCACGGGCCGGGCCCGACCCGGACCACCCGTACACGCGGCAGGACAGAGAAGGACGACCGACGACCATGGCGGGACAGAAGATCCGCATCAGGCTGAAGGCCTACGACCACGAGGCCATCGACGCCTCCGCGCGCAAGATCGTCGAGACGGTCACGCGCACGGGAGCTCGGGTCGTCGGGCCGGTGCCTCTGCCGACGGAGAAGAACATCTACTGCGTCATCCGCTCGCCGCACAAGTACAAGGACTCGCGCGAGCACTTCGAGATGCGCACCCACAAGCGGCTGATCGACATCCTCGACCCGACGCCCAAGACGGTCGACGCGCTCATGCGCATCGACCTGCCGGCGTCCGTCGACGTGAACATTCAGTAGGGCTGACGGACATCATGAGCGAACGACAGATCACCGGGATCCTGGGCACCAAGCTCGGGATGACCCAGGTCTTCGACGAGAACAA